>NZ_QBDX01000004.1 GCF_003129605.1 Hyphobacterium indicum | reverse complement strand
ACCTGCCCAGGTGGCGGAACTGGTAGACGCGCCAGCTTCAGGTGCTGGTTTCTGAAAGGAAGTGGAGGTTCGAGTCCTCTCCTGGGCACCATCCTTTTGAACCTAAACATAGGTTTTACAAGGACATTCCAGAAAGCCCTGAGCTGCTCTCGGTACACAATTGGTACACGGGGGCAAAATTGGCACTCAAAATCTCCTATCTCTACACCCGTTCGGGTCGCCTCTATTTCCGTCGGCGGATTCCCGAACACCTGCATGAATTGGCAGGTCAGCGAGAATGGAAAGTTGCGCTTGGTCTAAAAGCTGGCCAGGAAAAAGAGGCAACCGAACGCATAGTCGAGCTTGTGAATCAGACTGACGCCGCACTGTCCAAGCTCGAAAATGGCATCCGCACAAGTATCCCGCTGAAACGGAATTTGTCCGGCGCCGACTGCGAGGCCCTGACCTTTAGCGAGGCTTTCGACCTCTACCAACGTCAGAGAGAGGGCAATCGGGTCGGAAAGGCGGAACAGGCCGCATTTGACCAACTCATCGAATATATCGGAGACAGCCCCCTCGCCGACATTGACCGCGCTTGTGTTCGAAGCTGGGTAAATTGGCTGGAAGCCGAACGAGGGCAAAGCACCCAAACAATTCGCCGCCGTCTGGGGTCAGCGAAAGCGATTTTCAATTCTGCGATTGATACACATGATCTGCCGTATCGAAACCCCTTCGCCCGCCAGCGACTACGTCATCAGACGCCGCTGAAACGGCTTCCTTTCCATAAAACGCATCTTGAGCTGATTGCAGATTGGGTTGGCCGGACAACACGAGAGAGCCCGACAGCGACTATAATTCAGCTGTTGAAGCATACAGGATGCAGGCCTTTGGAGATTGGGGGACTTGCTGCAAATGACGTCGAGCCATTCTCAGAGACACCCTTCTTGATTGTCCGTTCAAATTCACGACGGCAGCTCAAAACCCAATCAAGCGAACGTATCGTGCCATTAGTTGGGGAAGCCATTGCGGTTGCGAAGCGGGCAAAGTCAGCCGCAGTAGATCAGTGGCTATTCCCAGCGTCTTGTACCAAGACCGAGCTTCTGTCCGCCCGGCTAAACAAGGCGATCCGGGCGGCGGGTGTGCCTAAATCGCCAGCGCTCACCGCTTACTCTTTCCGGCACACGTTTGTGGAGGCGATGCGGCGCGCGCGGATCAGGCCGGAAATCCAACGCGTTCTTGTTGGTCATCAACGTGCATCGATAACGGACTTCTATGGAGCCAACACCTATGACTTCATGGAGTTGCTGGATGCGATAAAGGCAACACTTCCGCAGCTGGGGGATGTATCAATCCAACATTACCAAGGCCTGCATTGCGGAACTCAAACCAATAAATGACGGAGCTTCGCTTCAATGCCAGCGGTTTGTCTGCTTTGAAATCCTGCGTAGTGAGGCACCGCTGTTCTCAAATCGGATAAAACAATCCTATGGTGTCTGAAATTTTCAAGTGAGCGGCTTTGCATGACCCAGAAAACCGAAAAAGTGCCCGCCCAATCACCCGATCTTCGCGATGAGCTATTCGATCGCCTAAAGGCATCCGTGCCAGAAGCGTTTTCGGACGGGAAGCTGGATGTCGAGGCCCTGCAAACCCTTTTGGGCGACAAGGTCGAGGACGGACCGGAGCGGTTCACCTTTACCTGGGCGGGAAAGCGGGACGCGATGGCGATGCTGCAAGCGCCGTCCTCCGCCACGCTGGCCCCCGACTTGGACAACAGCATCAACTTCGATGACGCTCAGCATGTCTTCATCGAGGGCGAGAACCTTGAAGTGCTCAAGGTGCTCTACCGGTCCTACTTTGGCAGAGTGAAGCTGATCTACATCGATCCGCCCTACAACACAGGCAATGATTTCATATATCCCGACAACTTCGCGGACCCGCTGGATCAATATCTGAAACTGACCGGCCAGCGGACCGAGGACGGGGACAACACCACCAGCAAGACAGAAACAGCAGGGCGGCTGCATTCAGGCTGGCTGTCGATGATGTATCCAAGGCTCTCACTGGCGCGTCAGTTTTTGGCTGACGAAGGCGTCATCATGATGAGCATCAACGACAAGGAGCAGCCGAACCTACGCAGGCTGGCCGACGAGGTGTTCGGGGAAGAGAATTTCATCGCGCAGCTTGTTTGGGAGAAAGGCCGCAAGAACGATGCAAAGCTATTTTCGGTCGGTCATGAATATATCATCGTCTACGCAAAATCGCTTGCAGCGTTGAAAGAGGCTGGAACCGTCTGGCGCGAGGAAAAGCCGGGCGCGCGCGAAATCTGGGACAAGTACGTAGAATTGCGTGCCGAGTATGGCCACGACGACAGCACGATCAGCATAGCCCTGCAAAAGTGGTTCAGCGATCTACCAAAGGGACATCCTTCGAAAAAATGGTCTCGCTACAAGCGCGTAGACAAATATGGTCCTTGGCGAGATCGAGATATCTCTTGGCCGGGGGGAGATGGACCAAGCTATGATGTGATCCACCCCAAAACTCACAAACCATGCAAAGTTCCTGATAGGGGCTGGATTTACTCAGACCCTGACGAAATGCAGCGATACATTGATCTTGGCTTAGTCGTGTTCCGTGATGATCACACTGAACCGCCGTTTCGAAAGGCGCATATTCGACCAGTCGTCGAAGAATTGGACTTCGAGGAAGACAATGAAGACGATGAAGACGATGATCAGGAAGAATTGGCCACCCAAGTAAGGGGAACCTATTTCTATAAGCAGTCTCAGGTTGCTGTGCGCGCTCTTCGGGAACTCATGCAGATCCCGGCTGTAGGCAAAAAGAAAGGCTATGCAAAGGTTTTCGACAACCCCAAGGACTCTGTCGAACTTGCCCGCTTGTTCAAGTATGTCTGCAACGGAACCGACAAGCCGTTGGTCATGGACTTCTTCGGTGGATCGGGGTCGAGTGCAGAAGCAGTATTGTCGCTGACTGCCGACACTAATCCCGACATGCGTTTCATCACCGTCCAGCTTCCCGAGCCGTGTGATCCGAAAGACAAGACAGGTAAAGCGGCCTTGGCCGCAGGTTTTGCCACGATTGCTGACGTGGCCCGGACGCGTATCTCAAAGGTGATCCAGAACATGAACGGCGATGGTCCTGGCCTGCGCGTATTCAAGCTGACCGCGACGTCGTTAAAACGCTGGGCTGGGGTCGAGGCCAATGACCCCGATGCCTATGCAGCCCAACTTGAGGCATTCTCTGACAGCCTCGCTCCCGGCTGGAAACCACAAGACGTGATCTGGGAGGTCGCCTTGCGCGAAGGCTATAGCCTAACCGCCAAGGTCGAAGAGCTGGACATCGGCACCGACCCGACCTTCTGGCGCGTGTCGGATGAGGATCGTAGCATCACCATCTGTCTGGATGATGCCCTGTCACTCGAGGCCGTCACCCCATTGGGTCTGAACAAAGATGATATGTTCGTCTGCCGCGATACCGCGCTGGACGACACGCTCGCCGCCAACCTCGCCCTGCAGTGCCGGTTGAAGGTGATCTGAGGCCATGAAGTTCAAGTTCGATAGTGATCAGGAATATCAGGTTGATGCCGTCGAGAGCGTCGTGGGGCTTTTCGATGGTCAAGCCTTCGTGCGCAATCAGCTCACCGTGCCGACCGGCGCGACCTTTCAGGTCGTTCCCAACCGGCTGGACCTGACGCCCGGCCAGCTCCTCGACAACCTGAAAAAGGTGCAGGAAGACCGCGGACTGGAACAAGACGACACGCTGGAAATGCTCACCGACAATGTCGAGACCCTGCGAGGAGAGGAAGACATCACCTTCCCCAACTTCTCGGTCGAGATGGAGACCGGCACCGGCAAGACCTATGTCTACATTCGTACCGCGCTGCGTCTGTACGAGACCTACGGGATGCGCAAGTTCATCATCGTCGTGCCATCCGTTGCCGTACGCGAAGGCGTGAAGAAAACGCTGGAAGTGACCAAGCCCCACTTCGACAAGCTGTTCGGCAAGCCACCATATCACTTTGCCGTCTATGATTCTGCTCGGAGGAGCCAGGTATCCGGTTTCGCGCTTTCGGACGGGATCGAAATCATGGTGATGACCATCGACGCCTTCAAACGCGCCGAAACGGTCATCCGGCAATCGCGCGAAGGGCTGGACCCGCCGATCTACCAGCTTCAGGAAACACGGCCCGTCCTGATTCTGGACGAGCCTCAGAACATGGAAAGCGAGTTGTCGGTTTCGGCGCTCGCTTCGCTCAACCCGGTCTGCGCGTTGCGCTATAGTGCGACCCACCGCAACGCCTACAACGTGGTCTATCGCCTGACCCCGTTCGACGCCTACCGCCAAGGTCTGGTGAAGCGGATCGAGGTCGCTTCTGTAATTCAGCAGGACAATGAAAATCTGCCCTTTGTGCGCGTTGAAGAATTGATCCTGCAAGGGCGTATCCCTCGCGCTAAACTCAGCGTTCACAAGCTGATGAAAAGCGGGAAGATCCAGGAAAAGCCAATCACCGTCCGCGGCGGCGATAATCTGGTCGATAAAACCGGGCGCGCGGAATACGAGGGTTTCGTCGTGGATGAGATCAACCCCGGATCGGGCTTTATTCGTTTTGCCAATAATCAGGAACTGACGCTTGGCGGCGAACAGGGGTCCGATCGCGATGCTATCTTCGAGGCACAAATTGCATTCACCATCGAAGAGCACTTCCGCCGTCAGCGGCGGTTCAAGGATCAGGGCATCAAGGTCTTGTCGCTGTTCTTCATCGACAAGGTGGACAACTACGCTCCCGACGAAGGCAAGTTGAAGCTGATGTTCGCCAAGGCCTTCGACGAGATCAAGCAGGGCTATGACGAGTGGAAGGGCGTCAATGCCACCGATGTGCAGAAGGCCTATTTCGCAACGAAGACGAAGAAAACGGGCGAGACGGAGGTCTTGGACAGCACAGGCAAGACACAACAGGATGACGAAGCCTTTAATCTGATCATGCGGGAAAAGGAGCGTCTGCTTTCGTTTGAAGAACCGGTTGCGTTCATCTTCTCTCACTCAGCTCTTCGCGAAGGTTGGGATAATCCAAACGTCTTCCAAATTTGCACAATGCGCGAGGTTGGCAGCGACACCGAACGCCGCCAGCAGGTGGGCCGTGGCATTCGCTTGCCGGTTAATCAGGATGGTGACCGGATTCGAGATGACCAGATCAACGTCTTAACCGTAGTTGCAAGTGAGACCTACGAGCGGTTTGTGGCAGGCCTGCAAAGTGAGATCGAAGCGGCATACGGTGAAGGCGGCGTTCCGCCGAAGCCGACTAACCGGACAAACAGAACCACAATTCGATTGCGCAAGGCCTTTATGCTCAAGCCGGAGTTCAAGTCGCTTTGGGACAAGATCAAACACAAGACACGCTATTCGGTAGAAATCGATTCAGAAAAGCTAATCGAGGAAACGGTCACCGAGCTGAATAGCCGAACGATCAACCCGCCGCGAGTGACAGTATCCAAAGCAAGCGTGTCGATTGATGATGTAAAGGACTTTTTCGAGCCCATCATTCTGAGCGGGGCAAAGTCCGCTATCGATCTGGCTGGGCGCTACCCTCTCCCGAACCTGATCGAGGTGATGGAAAGCCTTATGGAGAATACTTCACCACCGATGCGGCTTTCCCGGTCTACACTTCTGGAAGTGTTCAAGCGGACAACTCAAAGAGACGCAGCAACTGCCAATCCACATGAGTTCGCCGTTACAGCGGTGAACATCCTCAAGGACAAGCTCTCCGAGCAGCTTGTCAGTGGGATCAAATACGAGAAAGACGGAACCTGGTTTGAACAAAGCCTTTTCGTCGAAGAGATCGTGACTTCGAAAGACTATATCGTACAGAGCGTGGCTTCCGGCGGGGCCGGGGGCACCCATTTGTATGATGGCGTGATCTGGGATTCTGAAGGCATCGAAAAGCCATTCGCTGAAGCTCTCGAAAAGCGCGCTGACGTAAAACTCTACATCAAGCTGCCGGACTGGTTTGTCGTCACAACACCGATTGGAAATTATAATCCAGATTGGGCTATCGTTATGGACGATCCGGAAAATGATGGCGACAAGCTCTACCTCGTACGCGAAACCAAGGGCACGCTTAAGCTCGAAGAACTTAGGCCGGACGAAAAGCGCAAAATTCTATGCGGCAGAAAACATTTTGAGGATACGCTGGGCACTTCGTACAAGGTATTAACCGAGTCTAATCAGCTTCCGAGTGGCGGTGTATAAATAAAAGACGTTAACCCTCAATGCATAGGGCGTTTACCCGTAACACCATTCAATATCAGCGCCGTTATACCGTAACGAAAGTCGATCTGCTTTTAATCACAATTTGAATCTGGCATGGCCGCTCCGTCAAACAAAGGAGCCAATGATGCCAAGAGATAATATCGCTGATCCATCCGCCGCGATTGAATACCTAGAACACCTATACGCTGGTGCTGCGATGGATGGATTCATTTCAACGTGGACCAAGCAGTCAAATCATGTGGAATGGTTCTCGTTAGACGACCTGCTGCGGCTATCTGATTACATGCTCGATTGTGCGCCAAGCTCGGACATTTACCATAGCTGGTGCATTCAGAAAAAAGCGCTGGGGTCACATAGGCGTGGCCGCAGTGAGAGTGTCATCGGCTCGCCCGGCGTGTTCTTCGATGCCGATTTGAAATCCGACGTCCACTCAAAATCAGCGCTACCGGAATCCTATGGCCAGGTGATCGACTGGATTCGGGCAGAAAGTATTCCGTATCCGTCACAAATCCGTTCGTCGGGCAATGGTCTATATCTCGATTGGATACACCAAGAACCAGTGTTCTTCGAGACCGAAGAGGCTCGCGTCAATTACGCCCGGCAAGTGCGCTCGTTTCATGTCGCTCTTCGGAAAAATGCGCGCCGAAAACGCGGTTGGGACTTCGACGCTACCCACGACCTCCCGCGTGTGACCCGGATGCCCGGAACACTCAATCACAAAACAAGCCCCGCAAAAAAAGTGGAGATTATTGATGAGTAACGAATACACAATCTCACAGCTTCTCGAGGCAGCAAATCGTATTGTGCCCGAAGGGCCGGCCCTCTCCGACAACCGGTCTAATCCATCCGATGCCTCAATCTCGTTTCAAAACGACAAGCGAGCGAATTTCCACTCAATCGCGGCTGGTTGCGGTTGGCTACGAAAGGCATCCCAATCGGATTGGCTCAGCTATGATGAGTGGTTGGCCCTGCTCAGGATTGCTGCCGTTTGCGAGAATGGCGAGCAAATAGCTCACGACATATCTAAACGCGACAGTCGATACGAGTATGGAGAAACGGCCGAGAAGCTGCGCGAAGCGTCAGACAATATGAGTCCGCCAACCTGTTCGTTCATTAAGGACGAACTCGGAGCTTCCGCTTGCGATAATTGCCCTGCTCGCATCCGGATACATTCGCCAATGAGCTTCGGCAACAGCGAAACCGAAGAGGCGAAACTCCAATCAGAGTATGTTGTTGATGTTCAAACGCGTCGCTTTTTTTCTTTGAAGACAAACAGATGCTATCATAGCGCGGCGTTTGATGCCCGGTTCAATGATCTGACCAAAGGCGCAGCGGCTTCAAGACTGTTGAGTAGCAAGGCGACCGGAAAGGCAGAATGCGAGGACTGGCGGCCAGGATGTCACGAGAAACTGATAAAGCTGGAACATGGATGGGCAATCAATTCTTGGGTAGATGACGGCCTCGCGCCCGCCGGGGGGAATTGCGATCTCATCCTTGATCACATTTCGACGATAATTCCTGACGCCGATGATGCCGAAGCGTTTCTCGACCTGCTCGCATTCCACGTGCAGTCGCCTGCAACCAAAATAAGACATTGCTGGCTGTTCCAAGGCCCGCAAGGATCTGGAAAGGGTTCACTTGCGGAGATCGTCAAGCGCATCTGCGGTCCTACGAATAGTGTAGAGATCGGCCCCAGCGATCTTGGCACTCGGTGGACTGCCAGCTGGGGAAACAAGCGCTTGGCAATCCTAGACGAACTCATGAGCGGGGACCGTCTTCAAAACTACAACGACATGAAGCGGTGGATCACCGAAGAACACGTGACCGTCGAAGAGAAGAACCAACCTCGATACGAGGCTAAGACGCCGCGTATTTGGATGGCCTTTTCCAATTTCGGTGATCCTATCCCGCTCCCCACAGATGACCGACGGTTTGTTGTAATTCGCTCTGAAAGCGAACGTCCGCCATCTGATTACTTTGATCGCTTTTGGTCAGAAGGGATTCAGCAATGCTCCGCGTTTCTAGGGTTCTTGATGAAACGTGATGTAGGCCATTTCGATCCCAATGAACCCGCCCGAATGACAGCAGCGAAAGAGGCGCTCATCGAGGATTCACGGCCGCCAATCGAACGCGTCCTCGAAGAGCTCATTGAAGAACGGGAGGTTCCGTTCGATCGCGACTTGGTCCAGCTCAAGGAGATCGAAAGGGAAATCAAAAGCCGTTGCGGTAAAACGACCGATCGCGCATTTCGCAACGCCCTCAAGCAGCTGAAAATAGAAAGACTGCGGCAGGTGAAGCTCCCATCCGGTCGGCGGCCCCGCTTATGGATGATTCGTAATCACGAGCATTGGCTGGGTGCGTCTTCAGAAGACATTCGCGCGCACGTCGGGGGAAACAACGATCCAGCTCGGCATAGGTGGCGGTAGGGTAGCTAGCGTTTGCCAACTCTCACTCACTCAAACCTTTGTAACTCATAGTGATATTGTATAATATTTTCTCGGTTTGAGTTTAAAAGGTTGAGTGAGTTGAGTGCTGAGTCCGCGATTGATTTTGCTACCGCCCAATGCCGATTGGCAGATATGAAGCTTGTCCCTTGGGACGCTCTCTCGAGCGCCGAGCTATCGCAGCTGTTGGAGGTCTCAATCCAAGTTTTGGCCAACTGGAGAATTCGGGGGAAGGGCCCTGCCCCAGCGCCCGTAAAGTGCTTCCGTGGAAATCGAACTTACTATCCGGTTTTTGAAATTGCAGCTTGGCTGAAAAACCAGGAACCATGGCAGGCCGTAGCCGCTTGGATTGAACGTCACTTCCATCTCGATAGCCCGCTCAATACCGAAGATCGCGCTTGGAAACTCGCGAACAAGATTCGTACGTATGATGTTTGGCCCATGCGCAATCGGCCAAGGCAACCGCTCCCGCTTTGCCCCCGGTGAAATTGTAGGTAATTCTGAAAATATCCTAGGTGTCTATTTCAGCTGAGTGCGCCCGGATGCGCAAAATCTGCGTGACTTTATGGGGACACCCAAGCGTTTGTAATATCGATCTTTTACTGGCACTTTCTTCGTCGAGCGACTCTAGCGGAGACTAACGTGGCGTGGGAAGTCCTAGGAGCGGGATTCTTAATACTGATCGTATTTGTCATTTGGGCCAACGTGCAAACCGCGAATGAGGCTGAAACGCGCAAGGCAAAATTCAATGAATTGGATGCTGCTCTGGACAAACAAATCGGTTCGTATTCAGGGCTTTCAGAACTGCAGCGGACTAAGTTCGTGGGCGTATTTCATCGGAAGAGTGGAAGAATGGGCTGGGAAGCTTCGGCTGTCGTGATCGACGAAAACCGAATCGCGGTGGCGAAACGAGATAGCCTGAGGCTGATCGATGCGAGCAAGCTCATGGCCGTTGAGCTGGTCGTGGATGGAGAGACCATCTCCAAGCTAAATCGTGTTGATCAGCTTATTGGCGCGGCTGCAGGCGCAGCGATTGCAGGCGGAGCAGGTGCCGTTGTAGGAGGCCTGAGCCCAAACCGTACCACAAGCGAAAAAGTAAAATCCGCTGATATCAAGTTTTTGGTAAATGACGATGAAAGCGTAATACGGGTTCCCGTTGTCTTTGGACCAAAAGACGCCTTCACCGTCGGCAGGGTAAACATGCAGCTTCGAAAAGCACAGGATATACTCGACGAGATTAATGCTCGCATCTTGCTGCCGCGAAAGAATGCCCAATCGACTTGACGGCACTGGTACACCGGCTGGTACACTCATCAAGCAAATCGAGAGTTCGAGAGGCGAGAACCACGCGCCCTGTTACCTGCCCAGGTGGCGGAACTGGTAGACGCGCCAGCTTCAGGTGCTGGTTTCTGAAAGGAAGTGGAGGTTCGAGTCCTCTCCTGGCACCATCCTTCGCTCGCTATGCGAGCTTCGGCTCGGCAAGCCAGCTTTAATTCGAGCGATGGATGTCGCGCCGTAGCCTTGGCGAAGGCGGACGACTTCTTTTGATCCTCCCTCGCCTCCGCTCGGCCGGTCCTCGCTGAAGCTGCGGGCGCGCAGTCGCGCTTGCGAGCCCTGACGGGCTCGGGGTGGATAGGGCTGAACATCTCCAATAGTCTAAATTCCGTCTTCCTCCGACTTGCCTGCCCTCGCGGAGGCGGGGGATCGGAGGATCTCGATATCCCGCGCTATTCATTCGAGATGCTCCGGTTAAACCGGAGCAAGACGGGGAAAAGCGATTGTCGCCCGAGCGAAGGATGTCACGCCGTTTCCGCCAAAGGCGGAACCGGTGATGGACATGCCGGACCCGGACCGATAGATGGCTGTGCCCGCATGTTGGCCCCTCCAGGCGAAAGCCCCGCCCATGACCGCTCTTCCTGTCTGTCCGAAATGTACCTGTGAGTGGACGTACGAGGATGGCGCGCTGCTGGTCTGTCCGGAATGTGCGCATGAATGGTCCGCCAGTGATACTGCCGCAAGCGCCGAGACCGTCCGCATCTGGCGCGATGCCAATGGCACCGCGCTGGCCGATGGCGATACGGTGACGGTGATCAAGGATCTGAAGATCAAGGGCACCAGCCAGGTCGTGAAAGTCGGCACAAAGGTGAAGAATATCCGCCTCGTCGAAGGCGATCACGATATTGACTGCCGTATCGAGGGGGTGGGGCAGATGGGGCTGAAAACAGAGTTTGTCCGCAAGGCCTGATGCACCCCCTCGCCGTGACCGCGGCAGTCTGGCACACTTTCCCCATGCCGCTCACAATCCGCTCCGCCACCCCTACCGATCTTGACACGCTGACCGCGATCGAGGGCGCGGCCTTTGCGCCGGAGGACCGCTTTGCGCGGCGCAATCTGCGCCGGATGCTGGCCTCGCGCAGCGCCTGGATCGGAATTGCCGAGAGCGGAGACATGGCCGCCGGTGCAGCGATCCTCCTCTTCCGCAAGGGCGCGCGCACTGCCCGCCTGTATTCCATTGCCAGCGATCCGGGCTTTGCCGGTCAGGGGGTGGGAGCGGCGCTGATGTCGGCGTGTGTGGCCGAAGCGGCGCGGCGCGGTTGTGACCGTCTGCGTCTGGAAGTGCGCGCTTCCAATGGCCGCGCCCTTGCGCTCTATGAACGCAGCGGATTTTCCTTGCTAAAGGAGAAAAAAGCCTATTACGCGGATGGCGAAAGCGCGCTCATTCTGGAGCGCGATCTGAAAGCAAGGCCGATATGAGCGACTGGCTCGTACTTGTTGAAAATCCAAAGGATGCCGGACAGGCGGATACGCCGCACAAGCTGATGCGGATCCGGGATTATCTGACCCGCCCCGCCCTGTTTGCCGGGCGGCGCCCGTCCATTTTCAATCTGGCGCGCAGCTATGCCTATCAGTCGGAAGCCTATTATGCCTCGCTGCTGGCCGAGGCGCGCGGGCACCGTGTTGCGCCCAGCGTCCAGACCATGGTCGAATTGTCACGCAAATCGCTCTATGCGCACGCCCTGCCGGAGCTGAATGCCGCGCTGCAGCGCGATCTGGATGCCGGGGCCGGGCCGGAAGAATCGCTGTTTGTCGCCTTCGGCCAGTGTGAACGGGCCGGCTATTCGCGGTTTTCGAAGCTGTTATTCGACTGGTTCCGCGCCCCGCTTCTGGAAGTGGTGATGGATACGCGCAAATCCGCCACGATCGAGAAGATCCGGCTGATGCCGGTCAATGCCGTGAAGGGCGAGAGGCGCGATTTTGCCATGCAGGCGATGGCGGATTTCACACAAAGGCGCTGGATGCCGCCCAAGGCGCGCCAGACCCCGCGCTGGACGCTGGCGGTGCTGATCGACCCCAATGAGGCGCAGCCGCCGTCCGATCCGGGCTCGCTGAAGCGTCTGGCGGCCGTGGCCGCGCGCGAAGGCGTGGTGGTGGAACCGATCTATCCCAATGATCTGGCCAGCCTCGCCGAATATGATGCGCTGTTTATCCGCACCACGACGGGCATCGACAATTTCACCTACCGCTTTGCCCGCCGGGCCGAGCAGGAAGGCATGCCGGTAATTGATGATCCGGTGTCGATGATCCGCTGCACCAACAAGGTCTATCTCGCCGAATTGCTGGAAACCGCCAGCCTGCCTGCGCCGCGCACCGAAATCCTCGATCCGTCCATGCGGCTGGACAGCCTGATGGAGCGGCTTGGCAGCCCGGTGGTGCTGAAAGCGCCGGATGGCTCCTTCAGCCGCCAGGTGCACAAGGTTGCGACGCTGGACGAGCTGACCGCCACCGCCAAACGCCTGTTTGATGATACCGCGCTGATCATCGCCCAGGAATACATGCCGACCACCTATGACTGGCGCATCGGCGTGCTGGGTGGAAGCGCGCTCTATGCCTGCAAATACAAGATGGCGCGTGGCCACTGGCAGATCATCAAGCGCGATGCCGCCGGAAAAGTGATCGAGGGCGGTTCGGAAACCCTGCCGGTGGAAGCGGCCCCGGCGCGGGTCATCGAACTGGCGGAAAGCGCGGCGCGGCTGATCGGTGACGGGCTTTACGGCGTTGATATCAAGGAAAACGAAAAAGGCGTCTTCGTCATCGAGATCAATGACAATCCCAATCTGGAAGCCGGGGTTGAAGGTGCAGTGCTGAAAGACCGTCTTTGGGCGGCGATCATCGGCTGGTTCTCGCAGCGCCTGGAAGCGCGGATGACGCGAACCGAAGCGTGATATCGCTCGCCTCCTGCAGCGCGAGCCGGTAGGCTGGCCGCGCGATGCAGGTGGAAAAGACAACCCCCGTAAACCTGAAGGTAGGCAAACCGGTTTTCCGGCCGGGAGAAGCGTGTCCGGGTTTCCTGAAGCTGTCGCGCGGCACAATACGCGTGTCGCTGACATCAGACGCCGGGCGGGAGGTTGTTCTGTACCGGGTGCGCCCCGGCGGCCTGTGCCTTCAGACCTTTTCATGCCTGATCAACGGCCGGAACTATGCCGCCGAAGGCGTGGCAGAAACAGATATCGAGGGCGAGATCCTGCCAGCTGCGGTCTTTTTCCGCCTTCTGGACAGCGATGACGCCTTCCGGATGTCGGTTCTGGCGGCCGTTGCCGAAAGGTTCGAGGAATTTGAACAAAGGGTGGAGGATGTGGCACTCACAGGCCTTGATGCGCGGCTGGCGCGCGTCCTGCTCGCCCTTGCTGCCCCCGGCCTGCCGATCTCCTCGACCCATGAAGCTCTCGCGGCAGAAACCGCATCGGGCCGGGCGGTTGTCAGCCGCAAGCTGGCAGAGTTCGAACGCAGCGGGCTTCTGGTCCGGACACGTGGCAGAATTGATCTTCTCGACCGCAAGCGGCTGGAACAGATTGCCGCAGGCAATGTGTGACAATGTCACCGACAGGCTTGGATACCCGGGTCTATCCTTCCGTATCGGTAATCTGATCTGAAAGGATGATCATCATGCCCCGCAATGAAGGACTGATCGACCGCGCGCTGCGCATCATCGCTGGCGTCGTTCTGATTTCCCTGGTGTTTGTCGGCCCGGCCACGCCATGGGGCTGGATCGGGCTTGTACCCCTGCTCACGGGAATTCTCGGATTCTGCCCGGCCTATGCATTGTTCGGCCTGCGCACCTGTCCAGTGTCCCGGCCGTCCTGAAGCCCGGATGCTTGAGGTGCGGCGGAAACGCTAATCCCCGGTCAGCCAGGCTTTCGCCGCGGCTTCATCGGACAGGAATTTGACGCGGATACCCTCATTGAAGGCGGCCGCCTCGATCAGCATGAAGTGCCGGGTGAACATGTTTTCCGGCGCGAGATAGCAGAAGCGGGCCTCCCGGCCGCCGGCACGGCCGATCCGCCGCACCTCATCGAGCAGGGCAACCGGGGAGAATACCGGCGTGGAGTCAGCCACATCATAGAGAATCCGGCGTGTTCCGGCCTTCAGGTGATCGAGAATGATGTCGCCGGATTTTTCGGCCAGGTCCAGCGTGATGTCGCCGGTATAGCGCACACGGAGAATGCCATTTTCCTCATGTTCGAAAACGACACGCCCGTCCGTCTCGGGATCGTGTGCGGCCTGGGTCATGGCAAGGAATATACTCCTTTTATTATATTCATTCCAGTTTTTACTCGCCTGATGGGCGAATCCGGGCCGGCTTTCCGGCTCTGCTGTCTTGTTGTCCCCGGGCAAGCGGGCTAGACGGGATCAAACGAGCAGGATCAGGCGGTATGACGATACATTTTCACAAGGGTGACCTCGCCCCGGGGATTGATTTTGGTACAGCCGTAGCCGTCGATACGGAGACGCTGGGCCTGTCACTGGTGCGGGATGCGCTGTGCGTGGTCCAGTTGTCCGCCGGGGATGGCGATGCCCATGTGGTGCAGCTGGACCGGCAGGCCTATGACTGCCCCCATCTGAAAGCGCTGTTGTCGGATCCGGCGGTCACCAAAATCCTGCATTTTGCCCGCTTTGATGTGGCCATGATCAAGCGCGATCTGGGCCTCACCCTGTCACCGGTCTTCTGCACCAAGATCGCGTCCAAGCTCTGCCGGACCTATACTGACCGGCACGGGCTGAAGGATGTGACGCGCGAGCTGCTCGGAATCGATCTGTCCAAACAGCAGCAAAGCTCCGACTGGGGCGCGGCCGAGCTCAGTCAGGCGCAGCTGGACTATGCGGCGTCCGACGTGCTGCACCTGCATGCGCTGCGGGACCAGCTGACCATGATGCTGGAACGGGAGGGCCGGATGCAGCTGGCGCGCACCTGTTTCGATTTTCTGCCCGCCCGCGCCGATCTCGATCTGGCGGGTTGGGCCGAGACTGACATTTTCGCCCACTCCTGACGGCTTTGCCATAAACTTGCCGCGTCCGCCCCGCATTGACAGGCTCTGATGACCGCAACCACGGCCAATATCTCCCCGCTCCACCCGCCGGTACACACCGCCTGGGAACCGCGGCGCGCCACAACGCTGGCCGAGGCCCGGAAGCGGACGGCCTTCATCCGCCTGCTCCGTATCTGTCTTGTCACGCTGACCGGCCTGATTGCGGCGGCGGTAATCCTGCAAATTCTCATGCGGTCGCTTGGGGGTACAGAGGCCGAGCCGGTCACGGTCGGCGAGGATGCCCGCATGATCAATCCGCGCTTTACCGGGCGCGATGAAAACGGCACGCCCTATGTGGTGACAGCGGATGCTGCCATCCGCCGCCGCGGCGAGGAGACGCGTATCACCGAGCTGGAAGCCCCACAGCTCGACTATGATCTGATCACGGCAGATGAAGATGCCGAAGGCGTCCTGGCGCGCACCGGCTTGTTCGATGCCGATGCCCGGACGCTCGATCTGCACGCCGATGTGCGTTTCCGGACGCGCTCGGGCTATGAATTCGTGGCCGAGCATGCCCGTATCCATCTGGCCGACGAGCGCGTGACCGGGGACAGTCCGGTCCAGGGCGAGGGTCCGATGGGCTCAATTCGCGCCGACAGGTATGAAATACTGGACGGCGGCGACCGGGTCGTGTTCACAGGGAATGTCCGGACCCATCTCCGGAATGAAGCTTCTGACGGCGGAGAGCAGCCATGAAGATATTGCGTATTCTGATCCTGCTGGCGGCCATGTCCGGGATGCCGGCGGCGGCGCTGGCCCAGATCGGAGGTCAGGGCGGACCGATGGACATTTCGGCCGACCGGCTGGAAACCTTCGATACCGAGCGCCGCGCTATCTTCTCCGGCAATGTCGATGCCGCCCAGGGCGATGCCAATCTGCGGTCTGACCAGCTCGAAGTGTTTTTCGCGCAGCGTCCGGGCGATGCCGGCGGGACCGGTGCCAGCTGGGGCGAGATCGACCGGGTCATTGCCACGGGCGAGGTGTTCTATGTCACGCCGGAGGAAGTGGCCCGCAGCCAGCGGGCCGTTTATCAGCTGACAACAGCAACAATCGTCATGACCGGCGGTGTTGTGCTGAGGCGGGGTGAAAATGTTATCCAGGGCGATTGTCTGGTCGTCGACCTGACAACCAATAATTCCCAGATCAATGCCCCGGCCTGCACGGGTGAAACACCGGAGGGGAGTGCGGCCGGAAGCGGGCGTGTCCGGGGCGTATTCTATCCCTCCGGCAGCGGCGAAGACGATGCCGATGACACAGATGCTGATGATGCAGGTGCTGAAGGGTGAGCACGCCAGAGGACATCATCGCGGGTGAAGCGCGGCCGGTCTCCACAGCCGAAGGTCTGGTGGTGGAGAATATCGGCAAGTCCTACCGCAAGCGCCCGGTCGTCAAAGGCGTTTCCCTGCGCCTCAAGCGCGGTGAAGTGGCCGGTCTGCTCGGCCCCAATGGCGCCGGCAAGACCACCTGTTTCTACATGATCACCGGCCTGATCGAAGCGGATTACGGCCGTATCCTGCTGGACGGCGAGGATATCACCCGCCTGCCCATGTATCAGCGTGCCCGGCTCGGCATCGGCTATCTGCCACAGGAAGCCTCGATCTTCCGGGGCCTGTCGGTGAAAGACAATATCATGGCGGTTGCCGAGATCGTCGAGCCGGACAAGACAACCCGCAAGGAAACGGTCGCCCAGCTGATGGAAGAATTGCGGATTTCGCATCTCGCCGATGCCGCGGCCCTGTCGCTTTCGGGTGGCGAACGCCGCCGCGTCGAGATTGCCCGGGCCCTGGCCACGCGGCCATCCTTCATGCTGCTGGACGAACCCTTTGCCGGGATTGATCCGCTTGCCATTACCGATATCCGTGACCTGATCCGCTTTCTCAAGAATCGCGGCATCGGCATTCTGATCACCGACCACAATGTCCGCGAGACGCTGGAAATCACCGACCGTGCCACCATCATCCATGAAGGCGAAGTGCTGTTCGAGGGATCGCCCTCGGCGATCCGCGCCGACCCTGATGTGCGCCGCGTTTATCTCGGTGAAAGTTTTGGCTGATTAACTCCAGGTCTGATTCATCGGACTGGAGGCATCCCGTTGGCGGGACTTCATCAGAAACTGGAAATGCGGCAGGGCCAGTCACTGGTCATGACGCCGCAATTGCAGCAGGCGATCAAGCTACTGCAATTGTCGAATATCGAATTGTCGGCCTTTGTCGAGGAAGAGCTGGAGCGCAATCCGCTGCTGGAGCGGGATGAGCGCTCCGACGAGCCTGAAGCGGTGGAACTGAAGGCAGCGGACAGCCGCAAGGAGCTGGAACTCGACGGCTCGGCCCATGCCGAAGCCAATGACGCTGTTGATGTTGATGCCGATGTTCTCAATTCGACGGATTCGAAATCCGACATGGCCGGGATGGATGCCGGCATGTCATCGGCCTCCTGGTCCGGGGCCAACAAGGGCGGTTCCTTTGATGGCGGCGATTATGACGCAGCGGCCAATTCCTCGCGCGAGAAATCGCTGGCCGAACATCTGCATGATCAATTGTCGCTGGCCGGGGCCGACCCTGTTACACGCCTGATTGCCGCACATCTGATCGATCTTGCCGATGATGACGGCTATATGCGCTCCGATCTGGACGAGGTGGCCGAGCGCCTCGGCGTGAAAACCGGCAATGTCGCGGCGGCGCTCGACATGATCCAGGGATTTGAACCGGCCGGCATCATGGCGCGGGATCTGTCCGAATGCCTGGCCCTGCAGTTAAAGGACCGCAACCGTCTGGATCCGGCGATGGCGAAATTGCTGGATCATCTCGACCGGCTGGCCAAGCATGATTATGCCGCACTGCAATCCATCTGCGGTGTCGATGCCGAAGATCTCGACGACATGATTGCCGAACTGCGCTCGCTGACGCCGAAGCCGGGCCTCGCCTATGGTGCCGACAATAGCCGGGCGATCGAGCCGGATGTCTTCGTGCGGGAAAATCCGGACGGGAGCTGGCGCATCGAGCTCAATACCGACACGCTGCCGCGGGTTCTGGTCAATCAGTCCTACGCCGCCGAAATCAGCGCAGCGGCGCGGTCCGAGGAAGACAAGACCTTCATCACCGATTGCGCCCAGAATGCGAGCTGGCTGGTGAAATCGCTGGACCAGCGCGCACGGACGATTCTGAAAGTCGCGTCCGAAATCGTGCGCCAGCAGGACCTTTTCCTCGCCAAGGGCGTCGCCTTTCTGCGGCCGCTGAACCTGAAGACGGTCGCGGACGCCATAGAAATGCACGAATCCACCGTCAGCCGCGTGACCTCGAACAAATATGTTGCCACGCCGCGCGGCCTGTTCGAGCTGAAATATTTCTTCACCTCCTCGATTCCCTCATCTGGCGGGGGCGAGGCACATTCGGCCGAGGCGGTGCGCTATCGCATCAAGGCCCTGATCGACGGCGAGACGCTGGACGAGATCATGTCCGATGATGCGCTGGTCGAACGGCTGCGCGATGAAGGAATAGATATTGCCCGACGGACCGTGGCGAAATATCGTGAAGCCATGAATATTCCGTCGTCCATACAGCGGCGGCGGATGCTGAAAAGGGCCAGCTGACATCCCTTTTTGCGGTGTGATTGACATTTCAGATCGCGCCAATAGGTTCCGCCCGCTCTCGCCGGGAGGCAGATTTCCCGCCGGGTGCCCCGTATGCTAGGGTCGTTTAACGATGCAAATTCAGATCGTCTCCAAGGGTATTGATGTCTCCGGCGCGCTGCAGGAAGAAATCTCCGGCCGTGTCGAGGACGGTGTGTCCAAATATTTCAGCCGGCCGAGCGAAGCCTATGTGGCGGTTTCGCGCGAAGGATCAGGCTTCAGGGTCACCGTCTCCCTGCACTTGCCGTCCGGCGTGATGCTGCAGGCCCAGGGCGATGACAATGATGCCTACAAGGCAGCTGACAAAGCCGCGGACCACCTGGAAAAGCGCCTGCGCCGTTACAAGCGCAAGCTGAAGAACCACCATAACGAGAACAAGTCCGAGCTGCCCGCCGAGACCACGCCGATCACGGTGTTCCAGGGTCAGCCGGATACCGATTTCGATGATGATGACGAGGCCGAACTGCACGGCAGCGAGCCGGTTATTGTCGCCGAAACCCCCGGGGAAATGCGGGCCATGACGGCCAGCATGGCTGTGCTGGAGCTGGAAGCGGCCGGAGCGCCCTTCCTGATCTTCCGCAATATTGCGCATAATGGCGTGAATATCGTGTACCGGCGGCCCGACGGGCATGTCGGCTGGATCGATCCGGATCGCGATAAATCCCGCTAGCCCTTTGAAGCCTTTCGGGCTAGAGCGCGAATTGCGTATGCCCGAACCGAAACCGGACCCTTGTCATGGCCTTATCCGACCTACTGTCGGCCGATTCAATTCTGGGAAGTCTGAGCGCGACCAACCGCAAGCAGGCGCTACAGATCATGAGCGAGGCCGCTGCGGCCAAGCTCGACATTGATTCCCGCCTTATTTTCGATGCCGTGATGGAACGCGAACGGCTCGGCTCGACCGGCGTCGGCGATGGCGTTGCCATTCCGCATGCCCGTCTGGAAGGACTGGATCGTGTTTTCGGCCTGTTTGCGCGGCTCAAGACGCCGATCGATTTTGATGCCATAGATGGCCGGCCGGTGGATCTGATCTTCCTGCTTCTGGCGCCTGAAACCTCGAGCGCCGAACATCTGAAAGCGCTGGCACGGATATCGCGGATTTTCCGGCGCGAGGATTTGCGGTCGCATTTGCGCGCCACGGATACGCGCGACGGCATGATTGCCCTTCTGACACTTCAGGACGAAAGCAACGCGGCCTGATTCAAGGCGCGGCGCGGCCTCGACAGCCTTCGCTCGAATTCAATGTGCGGCTTGCCAGCCTCTGCTGCGCTGAAGCTTCGCAGGCCACCTCTTCGCCTGTGCCGCCTTCGGGCGGGCGAAGCCACCCGAAGCCGGAGGCGAAGGGTGGTGGAGCCAGGCGGAATCGAACCGCCGACCTCGTCATTGCGAACGACGCGCTCTCCCAACTGAGCTATGGCCCCGACCGATTGGGAGCAGATTCCCTAGAACCGGCGTCTGTTGGCGTCAACCTCGCCATCATCAGGGACCGGGCTTGCCACCGGCAGGCACACCGGAGATTGTGTTCGTCAGCCAGCGGATTGAATGTTACGGTTTTCGCGGAACGCAGCGGGGAGGCGATGATGGAAACCGCACTTACGGGGCTGGTCAGTTCAGGATTCATGCCGCATGGCATGTGCTTTCTGTGGACGCCCTGGATATTATGGACCCATGTCACCGCCGACATCGTTACCGGGCTGGCCTATTTTTCCATTCCTGTCGTCATGGCGCTGTTTGCCATCGGCCGGCCGGATGCGCGGTACAAACCGACACTCTATCTGTTCATCGCCTTCATTCTGCTTTGCGGGGCAACGCATTTTCTGTCCGTGGTGGTGATCTGGACCCCGGTTTATGAAATCCAGGGTGTGCTGAAAGCGCTGACGGCCATCGCCTCACTGATCACGGCGATCGTGCTGTGGCCGCTCCTGCCCAAAGCCCTGGCGGTTCCCACGACCGAACAATTGCAGGCCAAGAATCTGGAACTGGCCGGAGAGGTGGAAAGGCGGCGGTCGGCGGAGGCGGAGCTGACCGCTCTGACGCGGTCGCTGGAAGCCCGCGTCGAGGAACGCACGCAGGAACTGACCCAGACCAATGCCGCGCTCCGGCAGTATGCCGCCACCGCCTCGCACGACCTGCAAGCGCCGCTACGGCATATCTCGATGTTCGCCCAGCTGCTGGAGCGGGAAGCCTCCGCTGAAATGAGTGACGGTGCCCGTGAAATGGTCGGCAATATCGTGGCCAGCACTTTCCGTATGCGGCGGATGATCGAAAGCCTGCTCGAATATTCTAAGCTCGTGGATCACGACTTGCGGGCCGAGGCGCTGGCGCTTGACGGGATCGTGAAAACGGCGCTCGCCGATCTGGGTCCGGATATCAAGGCCACGGGAGCGCGCGTCGAAACGGCGCTGACGGCGGATGCGATTGCGGGTGATCGCGAGCTGATCCTGCGCCTGTTCGACAATCTCATCGACAATGCACTGAAATACCGCTCCGATGCAGCACCGGTGATCCGCATTTCGAGTCAGGTTTCTGGAAACCATATACAGGTTTCTGTCGAGGATAACGGCATCGGAATTGATGAAAAATTCTCCGTCAGGGTTTTCGAAATGCTGAAACGCCTGCATGCTGAAAGCGATATTCCGGGGACGGGTATCGGGCTTTCACTCTGCCAACGGATCGTGGAGAGCCACGGTGGAAAGATCTGGGTTGACAACACTTACCGGGAGGGTGCGCGCTTCTGTTTCACCCTGCCGCTGGCAAAAGGAATGACGACATGAATTCCAAGAAGGTCGGAAAAACACCGGACAAACCCTTCCGCGTTCTGGTAGTGGATGATGATCACCAGGATGCCTATTTCGTCACGTCGGCCCTGAAGGAGGCCGGTGTGGAGGAAACCGAAATTGTCATGTCCGGTGCAGCGGCACTGAAGACGATCCGCGAGGCACGGCATGATCTGGTGATTCTCGACCTCAATCTTCCCGGCATTTCCGGCCGCGATGTGCTGAGTGAAGTGCGCAATGGCGACACGCCTATGAATACACCCATTGTCGTCCTGTCCGCCTCGGCGCAGCGCATGGATATCGAGGATTGCTATGCGCTACGTGCCAATGCCTATGTCGTCAAACCCTATGATCTCGGGGAATATGACGAGATTGCGCGCGGCGTGCGGGATTTCTGGAAGGATATCTGCCGCCTCCCCGGCGCCCTGCCCGCGGTATGACGGCGCAGGCTTGCCGCCGCGCCCCGAAAACGGATAGAGCAGGCGCAGAAACGCTGCCGGAGACGTCCTTGTGAACCTGTCATTCATCGATGCGCTGATTGTCTATTTTGTCGACCCGGTTCTGGGTCTCTTCATTTTCATCCTGATCGCCGCGATCATCCTGAGCTGGCTGATCAGCTTCAAGATCGTCAATCCCTACAATCCGGTCGTCGGATCCCTCTGGCGCATGACCTCCATGCTGACCGAGCCGGTCTTGCGGCCGATACGGTCCATTCTGCCAAACCTTGGCGGTTTCGATTTTTCCCCGCTGGTTGTCATTCTTCTGATCCAGTTCATCCGCGGATGGCTGTTGCCACAGATCATGACCGCCTTCTGATGACCGCCCGGCGGACGCCGGACGGGTTTGATCTTCCGGTCCGGCTGACACCGGGTGCCCGGCGGGACAGGCTTGATGGCTGGGATACGGATGCGGACGGGCAGCCTGTCTTCCGGGCGCACGTCCGCGCCATACCGGAAAACGGCAAAGCCAATACCGCCCTTGTCAAACTGCTCGCCAAACGGCTCGGAATCGGTAAAACCCGGCTGCATGTGGTCCGGGGCCAGACCAGCCGGATCAAAACCATTTCGGTGGATTGCGATGCGGCCGAAGCCGATTCACTGATCGCGAAACTGACGGAGGCGGAGACATGACAGCCCGGATCATAGACGGAAAAACCATTGCCGCCGGTATGGATGAGCGGGTTGCTGGCGCTGCCGCGCAACTGGAGAAGCTGCTGGGCCGCAAGCCCGGTCTGGCCGTGGTGCTGATCGGCGAGGATCCGGCCAGCGAAGTGTATGTCCGCAACAAGGTCCGCCGCGCAAAGGCGGCGGGTATGGAGTCAACCGAGATCCGCAAGCCGGCCTCCATCAGCCAGGCCGAGATTGTCGGAATCGTCGCGCAACTGAATGCCAACCCAGCGGTGGACGGCATTCTCGTCCAGATGCCGCTGCCCGATCACATTGATGCCGGTGTGGTCATCAACACGATTGATCCGGACAAGGATGTGGACGGGCTGACCGCGGTCAGCGCCGGCCGCCTTCTGGCCGGAGAGCCCGGCTTGCGGCCGTGCACGCCGGCGGGTTGCGTGTGGCTGGCCGAGCAGGCGATGGGCGATCTGTCCGGGAAATCCGCGCTGATCATCGGCCGTTCGATCCTGGTCGGCAAACCGGCCGCGCTGCTCTTCCTGGAGAAGCACTGCACCGTGACGATGGCCCATTCCCGGACCACGAATCTGCCCGAACTGGCGCGCAGTGCCGATATTCTTGTGGCCGCGATCGGCCGGCCGGAAATGATTCCCGGCGACTGGATCAAGCCCGGCGCCTGCGTGCTGGATGTCGGCATCAACCGGATCGACGCGCCCGGGCGCGGCCCGGGCCAGACCCGCCTGGTGGGCGATGTGGCCTTCGATGCCGCGTCGCAGATTGCCGGCTGGATCACGCCGGTGCCGGGCGGGATCGGCCCGATGACAATTGCCATGCTGCTCAGAAACACGATCACGGCCGCGGCGCGCCGGGCGGGGCTGGACGCGGCAGAAATCGTCTGATCCGCGCGTCATAAAGACCGCGTTAAGGAAATCGGGCGCACAAGGTGCGGGTCAAAAAAAGAGGCTGACCATGACCGCGTTGAATGTGCTTCACGTCGAAGATGATTTTGCCGATGCGCTGCTGGTCCAGAATACGGTCTTTGAATCCGGGGATTATGATATCGGATTTGAAGTGGTCCGCGATCTGCGCGAAGCGCGCCGCAAGCTGAAAAACAAGAATTATGATCTGGTTCTGCTGGATTTGCGGCTGCCGGATTCGGTCAATCCCGATGACACGCTGACGACGATGCAGTCGCTGTGCCCGGTCACACCCATTGTCGTTCTGTCCGGTTCTGTCCGGGTTGATAACGGAACCGTACCGGAAGGTATCAACCGGCTCGACAAGAACGAATATCTCTGCGGGCGGGCCGCCGCTGGCAGCAAGCCACTGGCGCAGGTCTTGCGCCTTTCGGCCTCCAATGACGACTTTGAAGCCATCTGATCGCTGAAACCGGCGCAGGTTTTGCGCTGTCTGAACCGTTCTTTATCGAAGCGGTTCAAAATGATCCATGCTGACACTTATGGCGTAGACGCGCTTTCGTGCGCCGATCTGGCCGACTGGCGCGCTCTGGCGCAGGGGCCGTTTGCCTCGCCGCTGCTGCAGCCGGAGTTCGCCGGCCTCGTCGCCCAAGTGCGCGATGATGTGCGGGTCTCGGTTTTCCGCAAGGGCCAGGAACGGCCCGGCTTTCTCGCCTACCACAAGCGGCCGGGGCGCCTCGCGCGATCCCTCGCCGCTCCCTTCGGTGATGTCCAGGCGCTGGTGTCGGCGGCGGATTTCATGGCGACCGGTCCGGAGGCGCTGAAAGCGGCCGGGCTGCGGGCTTTTCAGTTCGATGCATTGCTTGATCCCTATGGAGTCTTCGGAAGCGCTGATGGTGATGTCCATGACGCGCATGTGATTGCGCCGGGCCCGGATGCGGATGCTTTTCTGGAGCAACAGCGGGCGCTTCACGCAAAACGCTTCAAGAATCACCGCCGTCTGGCGCGCCAGATGGAGCGGGATTGCGGCCCGGCCCGCTTCACTGCGCCGGACAGGGATGGTGAGGCGCTGACACAGCTGATGGGTTGGAAACAGGCGCAATTCCGGCAAACCGGCCGGCATGATGTGCTCGCTGCGGACTGGGTGCAGGCCCTGATGCGGCTCACACACGAAACCACTCGCGGCGGGGTGCGCGGCCTGTTGGTCAGCCTGCGGGTCAATGACCGGATTGTCGCCGGGCTGTTCGGTGTACGCAGTGACACGGTCTTCAATCCCTGGATTGCCGCCTATGACCCCGCCTATGCCGCCTGGTCCCCTGGACAACAGGTACTGCATGAGCTGATCGCTGCCATGCCGGCTCTGGGGCTGGAGCGCTGCGATATCGGCGCCGATCATGACCACTACAAGAAGTATTATGCGGCTGATGCTCTGCCGGTGAAAAGCACACTCGTGACCGCCCCCGGACGCGATCTGGGGATTACGCGCGTGCGTTCGCTGTTGTGGTCAGCGGCCCGCTATACGCCGGCCGCGCCGCTGGCGTCGAAAATACACCGCCGGCTTAACCAGATTTCAGCGGTTGAGCTGGATACTGGTCACCGTATTTCCGGCTTGGTCCGTGCCGTCACCCGGAGGACAAGGCCAGCCGCAGGGTAAGCGACATGTCTATGCAGGTTTCCGTCATCATCCCGACCTTCCGCCGTCCCGACGGCTTGCGGCGCGCGGCAGACAGTATTCTGGCCCAGGCCAATCCCTGCGGACTGGATATCGAGCTGATCATTGTCGACAATGATCCCGAGGGATCGGCGATAGCGCAAGGGCAGGCGATCGCAAAGGAAGCCGCCCTCCCGGTGACCGTCGTTCACATGCCTTCGCCCGGGGTGGCCAATGCCCGTAATGCGGGACTTGCTGCCAGTTCGGGCGAGCTGATCGCATTTCTGGACGATGATGAAGAGGCGCCCGGCACCTGGCTCTGCGAGCTGGTAGGGAGTTTGCGGTTTTATGACGCCGATGCGGTATTCGGCCCGGTACG
This sequence comes from Hyphobacterium indicum, assembly GCF_003129605.1. Lineage (GTDB taxonomy): Bacteria > Pseudomonadota > Alphaproteobacteria > Caulobacterales > Maricaulaceae > Hyphobacterium > Hyphobacterium indicum. The sequence continues at coordinate 1,176,159 of NZ_QBDX01000004.1, read as the reverse complement.
GACCCGCCTGCCGGACAGTGTGACCACGCATCGCGAATACTATTCGCAGTTTTTTTCGCGGTCAGGGCCGGAGGAGAGCGGCCATATCGATCATTATTATGGTTGCGGCAATTCACTGATCCGGCGCGCGGCCCTGCCATCGGCCCAGCCCTTCGATGCGGCCCGCAATGATATCGGCGGGGAAGACGATCTGCTGTTTGCGCAGATGCAGGCCCGCGGCGCAGTGTTTGCGTGGTCGGCTGAAGCCTGGGTCTGGGAGGATCCGCTAAGCCATCGCGCGAGCCTGAATTACACGCTCAGGCGGGCTTTTGCCTATGGACAGGGGCCGAGTGCAGCCTGTGCCTCGCGCCGGCCGGTGAATCTGCCGGGCATTGTCTTCTGGATGTGTGTGGGCGCCGCTCAGGCCCTTGTTTACGGGAGTGCCGCAGCGGTCCTGTGGGCCATCGGTGCGCCGCGGCGTGCGCGCATGCTCGACAAGGCGGTGCGTGGTCTTGGAAAAGTGTTCTGGGGCGGTCCGTTCAGCCTCGGCTTTTACGGTTCGGCGGCCCTGGGCCGTCAAGCAGCGGCGTCCTGACCGCCAATGGCGTTGAGCATGGTCTCGATATTTGAAAGCTTGGCGCGCTGGGTGTCGGCGCGGGCTTCTTCGAGGCCGGCTTCGGACCGGATCAGGCGCACCGCTTTCTGCTGGGCAGCGGCGGCGCACTTGCCGGCCGGAATGGCCTGGCAGGTTACCAGTTTCAGAAGTGAGGCGGCGCGATCAAGCACAGGTTGATCGCTGTTGGCAATCGTGTCCAGCAAGCCGGAGCGGTCCAGAACCTTCTGCCCCAGCGCATCAAATGCTTGCGAGAGACCGGCCTTGTCCTCTTCGGGATAATTGCCCTTCAGCGCCCTGACCTGAAACCCGGTGAGCCGGTGCAAGCGGTCAATCGCCCGGCCTTCACCGGATACGAACCAGCCTTCCGTCTTGTGATTGCCCAGCGCCGCCCGGATGTATCCCGCGAGCTTTTTCTTGTTCTGCGCGCCGACGATGTTTTCTTCCAGCGCCAGGAGTTTCTCGATCTCGTGGTCCGGATTGCGGCACTGATCAAGATAATCACCGATGGTTTCGGGCGTCAGCAGACGCGCAGAGCGTTTTGAAAACGCATCCTGAAGGGCATCAACCGACAGATCCGGCCCCTGGGCCATGACCAGTTGCTGCGCCAGCTTCCGGGCCAGCTTCACCTCTTCCAGAACATCCTTGGGCCGCATACGGCGTGGCCGCCGCAGCCGCTCCAGCAAGGCGATGGCGATCGTGGTGCGGCAGGCGGGCAGAACGCCCGATTTCATCAGCCGCGTGAGGGTGCGGGCGTCGGCCGGGGCGTCAGCGAGGCTTTCAGCCTCCGCGGCCCCGACAAACATGTCGGAGAGGCGTTGTACCTCGTCCCCGAGCTCGGGAGCCGATCCAATGAGCGCCATCAGGCCGGAGTCGAAATTCAGGATTTCGGACAGGAAGATATCGAGCTGCTCGCAGCCGATTGTCCGGGCTTTCTCCGCCGCCGGCAACTCGCCGGCGAATTCCATCAGGACAGCGAGCTTCTTGCCAAAGCCGCGCTCGTCGGAGAGGCGGTCGGCCAGGGCGGCGCGGATCTTGTAAGGTGATTTCTCGTCAGCAAAATCCTCGACCAGCGAGGCATAGGTCCGGTATTTCGAAAATCTTGGAAGGCGGCCGGATTTCCCGTCCTTGTAGATGCGGTCAAACGCCTTCTGGGCCAGTTCATGCAGCTGTTTCACATAGGCGTGCACGGTGGAATCGCCCTCGCGCGCGCTGGCGACCGCGACCTTCTGGATGGCGTGCTGAAGCTCGGTGCCGCCGCTTTCCAGATCTTCTGCCTGTTCGGGGCTGTGCATCAGCTCCATCGGCGTGACCTGCTTGCGGACAAACCACTCGTTCAGGACGCGGCTCATCGTGTCGCGGGCCGACGGGTTGGTCAGGTCATCCGGTGACAGGCAGGGCAGTGTGCCATCCCCGGTTTTTTCCTTTTCGGCCTCGAACCTCTCTGCGCCCTCCTCCCAGATGGTGAAAGAGCGGAAAGCCCGCGTGGCCTCATCGAAACGCTCCTTGGACACGCGAACCGACCCCGTCGGCGTCGCCTCGAGGATTTTCTGCGCGAATTCAATGGCATCTTCACGTTCCGGGCGGGCCTCGACCAACGCCCAGCCGGCCTTGCGGTGCTTCTTGACGAAGACCTCGTAATGAACCTTGGCTGCCGCCATCAGGCGCACTCCATGCAATCAGGCGGAAACAATGCCACTGAAACATTTAAGGCGCGGTGAACCCTAACGCTTTCGCTTCGCGTCAAGCTTGTCTAAGGTTTGGCAAAACGGGAATGAGGAGGCGCGTTCATGGCCACAATTGCGCTGGTCGATGACGACGAGAATATCATCACTTCGGTATCCATTTTTCTGGAAGGCGAAGGCTACAAGGTGCGGACGTTCAATGACGGGGCCACCGCGCTGGAATCCCTGACCGATGATCCGGCGGATCTGGGGGTATTCGACATCAAGATGCCGCGCATGGATGGCCTGGAATTGCTGCGCCGCCTGCGGCAGTCCTCCAACATGCCGGTGATTTTCCTGACCTCGAAGGATGACGAGTTCGACGAGGCGCTCGGCCTCAATCTCGGTGCCGATGACTATATCACAAAACCCTTCTCCCAGCGTCTTCTGGGCGAAAGGGTCAAGGCCGTTCTGCGCCGCGCCCGGCCGGATCCCGTGGGGGATCCGGGCAAGCCCGGCGGCGAGTCCAAGCCGATCATGCGCGGCCGCCTGTCACTCGATCCCAACCGCCATTCCTGTTCGTGGGAAGGCGAGCCGGTACGGTTGACCGTGACCGAATTCCTGATCCTGCAATCCCTGGCGCAACGCCCCGGCTATGTGAAAAGCCGCGACGCGCTGATGGATGCGGCCTATGATGATCAGATCTATGTCGACGACCGGACCATCGACAGCCATATCAAGCGTGTCCGCAAGAAATTCAGAGAAGTCGACAAGACGTTCGACGCCATTGAGACGCTTTATGGTGTTGGATACCGTTACAAGGAGAGCTAGCCGGACGCTCCGTTCGGTCCGCGGGGGCTCCTTTTCCCGCCTGGCGTGGATCATTCTCGCCTCCAATGGCCTGGCCCTGCTGGTCCTGATCGTCGGCATGCTGGCTGTGTCCGAAACCCGGCGCGGACTCGTCAATGCCAAGGTTGAAGCGCTCCGCGTTGAAGGCGAGCTGATCGCCAATGTGATGGCGGAAGGTGCGGCCGAAAGCGATCCGTCTCCCCGCCTGCTGGATGGCGATGCGCGGCTGATCCTCCGTGATCTCTACCTGCCGGACGATGTGCGCGCGCGCATCTATAACAAGGCGGCGCAAATTGTGGCCGACAGCCATTTGCTGGCGAACCGGTTTGATGTCACCGAGCTGCCGCCGCCGGGAGAGATGCTGCCCGGCGATTTTGCCGAGGATGCGCGCAGCCTGCTCTCGCGCCTGATGGACGGGTTTGGCGGCTGGTTCCGGACCGAGGAGGAGCGCGCCGCGCTAGACCGCACGCTAGAAGAGGAAATCGCCGGGGCAATTGGTGGGGAAACCATTGCCGGCGTGCGGCGGCAACCGGATGGCTCGCGCGTGGTCTCGGTGTCCGTGCCGATCCAGCCGGTCCGCGCCGTGGTCGGTGTGGTGACGCTGGAATCCTTCGATCTCGACGAGATCATCGCCAGCGAACGCCGGGCTTTGTTTCCCTTTATCCTGCTGGCCGCGCTGGTGAGCATTCTGTCATCACTGGCGCTGACCGTGTTTATCGCCCGCCCGATCCGGCGGCTGGCGAAAGCGGCGCGGCGCGTGCGCCGGGCCAAGGGACGGCGGGTGGAAATGCCGTCCCTGGCCGGGCGCCGGGACGAGATCGGCGAGCTCGGCGAGGCGATGCGGGAGATGACGGCAGCGCTGTATGACCGCATGGACGCGATCGAGCAATTTGCGGCCGATGTCGCGCACGAGCTGAAAAACCCGCTGACCTCGATCCGGTCGGCCGCGGAAATCCTGCCCCGGGCGAAAACCGCTGACCAACGCGAACGGCTGCTGGCGGTGATCGCTTCGGATGTGCGGCGCATGGACCGGCTGATCACCGATATCTCCCGCGCCTCCCGGCTGGATGCCGAATTGTCGCGCGAGGATGTGGGCCAGGTCGATCTGGTGCAATTGATGCGCGACACGGTCAGTGCCTACGAGGCCTCGCGGGCGGACGAGCCGGAACTGGTCTTTACCTCGACCCTGGATCAAGCCTTTGTGGAAGGCCGGGCCGTGCCGCTGGGACAGGTCATCCGCAATCTCATCGACAATGCCATCACCTTCTCGCCCGCGGACGGAAAGATCCGCATCGCGCTCAGCCTGTCAGAGGCCGGGCTGGTGAAAATCACCGTCGATGATGACGGCCCCGGAATCCCGCCAGACAATCTGGAAACCATTTTCAAGCGCTTCTACACCGAGCGGCCGGCCGGGGCGGAATTCGGGGCGCATTCCGGCCTGGGTCTGGCCATTGCGCGCCAGATTGTCAGCGTGCATGGCGGCGATTTGCGCGCCGGAAACCGGCTTGACACGCAGGGCCGCGTGGCCGGCGCCCGCTTTACCCTGACCCTGCCGCGCGCTGCGCAAATGTGACGCTTGCGTGAAAAAACCGCTTTCCGCCAGCCCGACTCCACGATTTAATCAAGCCTTCCAGAGGTGAGGCATGATCGGTTTTCTGATCGTTACACATGGCAATCTCGCGCGCGAATTTGTCGCTGCGACCGAGCATGTCGTCGGTCCGCTGGCGCAATGCGAAGCAATGTGTATCGGCCCCGACGATGATCTGGAAGAGCGCCGGAATGACATCCGCGACCGTATCAAGGCGCTGAATTCCGGTAGCGGCGTCTTGATTCTGACGGACATGTTCGGCGGCACGCCGTCCAATCTGGCCATTTCCCAGATGGTGCCCGGACAGGTCGAGGTGCTGGCGGGAATCAATCTGCCGATGATGATCAAGCTGGCGGAATCGCGCAGTACGCTGCCGCTGGACGCGCTTGCCGAAGCCGGTGAAGCCGCGGGTCAGCGCTATGTCGCGCGGGCGGTGAAAGTGCTTGAAGGCTCGGCCAAATAGTGCCGGTATCGAAAACGGTCCGGATTACCAATCAGCGCGGCCTGCACGCCCGGGCCTCTGCCAAATTCGTCGATATGGCGGCCGGGTTTGCTGCCGTCATCCATGTCCGCCGCGGCGAAGAGACGGTGGAAGCCTCCTCGATCATGGATTTGCTGATGCTCGCCGCCGGGCCGGGCACGGACATCACCATCATTGCCGACGGTGCCGAAGCCGGGCCCGCCCTTGAAGCGCTGGTTCAGCTGGTCGAGGACAAATTCTACGAATCCGTCTGACGCGGTGTTTCGCTGTCTTCCGCTTCGGGCGCTTCCGGTCCGGAGGGTTCCGGTGACATGAAGGGGTCGGAGACATCGTCGCTGGCCGCCGCATTGCTGACGGAGGCCGGAGGTGTCACCGGAGCCGCATCCGGCGCATCGGGGGCATCCGGAGCCTCTTCGGCATCGGCAATCTCGCGCGACGACATCAGCGTTTCACGCCCGGCGGAGTCCGCGGCAGCAAAGGCATGAACATCTTCCGGCGCAGGTGTGTCGGCGGCAGGTTCTGTCGACGCGGCCGGGGTTTGCGGCTCGGGCGTGGGTGCCTGCATGGCGGACGCGGTGGCCGTGGCCGGTGTATCCGGCGTTTCAGGGCCGGTATCGGCGGCCGCTTCGCTGGCAGGTGCCTGTGCCTGTGGTTCTGCCGGTGCCGGTTCCGGCGCCTGCATGGCGGATGCGGTCGCTGTGGCAGCCGCATCACCGGATTCGGCCGCGCCATTGACCGCACGGTTCGCGAGCGGCGGGGGCGGCGGCATGACCATGTCACGATCTGACGTCTCGTCCACGCCCAGCTCCTCCGGGGTCGAACGCAGGGACGGGGCCGGAGCCGGATCGCCGTCCTCCGCATCAGCGCGGGCCGCTGCGAGATCGTCATCGCTGGGCAGATCATCGGCCTCGGCGGGTATGGTGTCTGCCTCCGTTGGCGCATCTTCATCCGCCGACGCGGCTGCGGTTGCAAGCGCGGCTCCGGCGGCAACAGGCGCTGCGACTGTCTCGGCCGGCGGGTGGCGGAGAATATTCTCGCTCAAACGGGCGATACGCCCTTCGAGGCGGCCGGAATCGCGGGTGCGATTGATAAAGCCGCCGACACAGAAGAGCAGCGCCACACCGCCAAGGGCCAGCATGGCCGGAACCAGGGGCGCGGCAGCATTCAGCGCCAGGCCGGTGGCAATCGCTGCCGCGGCATAGACCGGTGCCCAGAGGATACGCCAGGACCGGGCCAGATAGGTAAGAAGGGCCAGAAATGTCAGCGGCAGGGCAAAGGCCAGGGTCTGAGCCGGCAACCAAGACGGCAGGCCGGCCTGTTCCACGAGGCCGGTAAAACCGGGAATGGCGGCGGCGAGGTCAAATCCCGGCAGTGCGGGGATCATGTCCACTGCGAAGGCAAAGAGATTGATATCGGGAAGCGAGGCAAAAATGCCGGGATCGACTTCCAGCATGAACAGGCGGATGTCCGGCCAGGCCAGAGCGATCGCTGTGACCATGAATAACAGCATGGCCATCCACCAGTTGAGCGACCGTGTGATGCCGCTGCGGGCCAGAACTGTCGTGGCGTCCGGCGCCGTGCGGGTCCAGGCACTGCGGTCATGATTGATCACCGCGACCGGGCGGGATCCATGATCCGGTCCGCTTTGCGCGCGCAGGACGGTGACGGTTTCTCCGGATTCCAGTGGCGTGTCAGGACGGGACAGGCGCATGGTGTGCGTGGCCCCGTCCGCATCGCGGATTTCATGTTCGCCACGGCGCGGCCCGTCTCCGGCGGTGACGCCCGGAGAGGCATAAAAATCAATACGTTTGCGGCCAAAACCGAGGCTGGCGTGCGCCCCTGGAATACTCGACATAACCCCACCCCTTAATACAACTCTGCGCGGCGTTTCCGCTCTGCGCCATGGCCCAGAAACACGGCCCTGCCGGAACTATACAAGATTTGGGCCGCAAGAGTCATGGGCGTCACAGAAACTTTGTCTGCGGCCGGTCAGCCCCTGCATTGTGCCCGGCGGTTCTGCATGCTAACGGGCAGCGCATTGCTGTCCCCTGTCCGGCCGGGAGTCCCCGCCCCGGAGGGCCCAAGCTCTCCCGATCATCCTGATGGAAGGACCTTTTATGTCTGATTACCAAGTCAAAGACCTGTCCCTGGCCAAATGGGGCCGTACCGAAATCGACATGGCGGAAATCGAAATGCCGGGCCTGATGGCGCTGCGCGAGGAATATGGCGCCGCGCAGCCGCTGAAAGGCGCGCGTATTGCCGGATCGCTGCACATGACCATCCAGACCGCCGTGCTGATCGAAACCCTGACAGCGCTGGGCGCGGAAGTGCGCTGGGCATCCTGCAACATCTTCTCGACTCAGGACCATGCCGCGGCCGCGATTGCCGAAACCGGCGTTCCGGTGTTTGCGCACAAGGGCGAGACGCTGGAAGAATACTGGGATTTCGCCGACAGGATCTTCACCTGGCCGAATGGTGAAACCGCCAACATGATCCTTGATGATGGCGGCGATGCGACGCTGTATCTGATCCTCGGCGAGAAAGCGGAAAACGATCCGTCCCTCCTTGGCGAGCCAAAATCGGACGAGGAAAAATATCTCTTCGCCCAGATCCGGAAGCGGATTGCCGAGACACCGGGCTGGTTTGCCAAGGCCAAGGCTGCGATCAAGGGTGTGTCGGAAGAAACCACGACCGGCGTGATGCGGCTGTACCAGATGCAGAAGCGCGGCGAACTGCCCTTCCCGGCGATCAATGTGAATGACTCGGTGACCAAATCGAAATTCGACAACCGCTATGGCTGCCGCGAAAGCCTGGTGGATGCCATCCGCCGCGGCACCGATGTGATGATGGCCGGCAAGACCGCCCTGGTCTGCGGTTATGGCGATGTCGGCAAGGGCTCGGCGGAATCGCTGGCGCAGGCCGGCGCCCGCGTGGCCGTCACCGAAGTCGATCCGATCTGCGCGCTACAGGCCTGCATGGACGGGTTTGCGGTCGTGCGCGTCGAGGATGTCGTCAATGATTGCGATATCTTCGTCACCGCGACCGGCAACAAGGACGTTCTGACCGTCGATCACATGCGCGCCATGAAGGATATGGCGATCGTCTGCAATATCGGCCATTTCGATAACGAGATCCAGGTCGAAGCCTTGCGCAATTTCCAGTGGACCAATGTGAAGCCGCAGGTCGATCTGGTTCAATTCCCGGAAGGCAACCGGATCATCCTGCTCTCTGAAGGCCGTCTGGTGAATCTGGGCAATGCCAACGGTCACCCCTCTTTCGTGATGTCGGCCTCCTTCACCAACCAGACGCTGGCGCAGATCGAGTTGTGGCAGCGTGGTGCGGACTACAAGAACGAGGTCTATATCCTGCCCAAGCATCTGGATGAAAAGGTCGCCGCCCTGCATCTGCCCAAGCTGGGCGCACGGCTGACCGAGCTCTCATCCGAGCAGGCCGGTTATATCGGCGTCGAGCCGCAAGGCCCGTTCAAGGCCGAGCATTACCGCTACTAGGCGGTTTGGCCCAACTGCACGAGAGGCGCCCCGGACCCGTTCCGGGGCGTTTTCTTTTTGGCAAATGGCGCTAGCGTGCCGGTATGATCATCCGTCTTGCCAGCCTGTGCACCCTATTCGCCCTTGCCGCCTGTTCTTCCGTGGCCTCTCTGCCCGGGACTGGCCGGCTGGATCCGCGCTCGGACCCCTTCATGCCGTCCCAGCCCTTTCCGGTGCCCGCCAATGTGGAACGGCTGATCGGGCCGGAGGATTGTCAGGGTGCGCAGCTGGCGGCCCGCGAATTCGCCATGCCGGACTATCCGGCGCGGGCGTATTCCCGCGGGCTGCAGGGCTGGGTGGTGGTCCGCTTTCACGTTTATGACACCGGCCGTCCGCATCGTGTGCGGTCTGCCGAATCGGTGCCCGCCGGCCATTTCGATGCTGCGGCGGTGCGCGCGGTCGAGGACTGGCGCTTCCGTGAGTTGCCGGACGGGCAGGCGCTGTCGAACTGCGTTGTGCTGTTCGAGTTTCGCAATGGCACGGTTCGCGTTAGATAGCGTCCATGTCGAATGATGACTTTACCCGGCTGCTGGATGAAATTCCGCTGCTTTACAAGGTCCGCGCCTTTGCCGACGGCCTTTCCGATGCCCGCCTGTTCATGCGGCTGGGCGATCCGCTGGACAGGCGCGAGCGTGATCTGACCCGCACCTATCTCGATGGTCTGGGCTTTCCGCATGCCGAACCGGGGCTGCTGACCAATTGGGACGATGCTGCGAGCGCCGCCGAGGCCGTGGATTTCAATCCGGAAGGCTGGGAGGCCGAGGAAATGCTGCGCGCCGGGCTGATTTCCGAAGCCATGCAGCGGCTGGACGAGGACGGCATCCAGACGGTGCTGGAATATGTCGGGCTGAAAGCCGGCGAGGCGGCACAGGATGCGGTCGCCTATTCGGCCTCGCTGGGGGATATGCGCGACGAGGCCGTGCTGAATGCGGCCGCGGGGTCCGTGGTGCAGGCGGCCAATGGCGCCGCGCTGGTGATCATGGCGGAAGCCGAGGATGATGATCCGCCGCATCCCTTTCTCGCGCGCTGGCGGCTGTTTGTGCGCGGGCGCTGGCCGGTCGGACTGGCCGGGCTGACCTATAATATTCTGTGATTGGACGGACTTATGACCACGCTTTCGATTGCCAGCTGGAATGTGAACTCTGTGCGCCTGCGCGCCGTGCCGCTGATCGCGCCTTTCGTGGCCGCCTGCCAGCCGGATGTGCTGTGCCTGCAGGAGATCAAGTGCCAGAGCCATGAATTCCCGGAAAAAGCCTTCCGCGAAATGGGCTATGAGCATTTTCATGTGCGCGGGCAGAAAGGCATGCATGGCGTGGCCATTGCCTCGAAATATCCGCTGCAGGATCTGGGCGATGAAGCGATCTGCCCGCGCGAGGAAGCGCGGCATCAGCGCGTCGGTGTGCAAGGCATCGAGCTTCACAATTTCTATATTCCGGCCGGCGGGGACGAGCCGGATATCGAAATCAATCCGCGCTTTGCCCACAAGATGGATTTCCTGGCCTGCACGCGGGATTATTTCGCCGCGCGCGACACGAAGAATGACAAGATCGTCATTCTCGGCGATTTCAACATCGCTCCGCGCGAACATGATGTCTGGTCACACAAACAGCTTCTGAAAGTGGTCTCGCACACGCCGGGCGAGGTCGAGGCGCTGAATGCCATTCTGGCGGCGGGCGATTTCATTGATGTCGCGCGGGAAGTCATTCCCGAGCCGGAAAAGATCTACACCTGGTGGAGCTATCGCGCGAAAGATTACCGCGCCTCCAACCGGGGCCGGCGACTGGACCATATCTGGGTGACGCCGCCCCTGAAGGATGCGGCGCTGGCGCGCGGCCGGGACGGTTTCCGGATCTACGAGCCGGAGCGTGGCCGCGAAAAGCCGTCCGACCATGTGCCGGTCGTCCTGGATCTGGTGCTTTAGCTCTGCAGCCTGTAGCCGCCGCTTTCGGTAATCAGCAGGCGCGAGCGGGCCGGGTCGGGCTCGATCTTCTGGCGCAAACGATAGATATGGGTTTCCAGCGTGTGGGTGGTGACATTGGGGTTATAGCCCCAGACCTCATGTAACAACTCCTCCCGCGAGACCGGCTTGCCGCCCGAACGATAGAGGTATTTGAGGATATTGGTTTCCTTTTCCGTCAGGCGGATCTTCTTCTCGTCTGCCGTGATCAGAAGCTTCATGGACGGTTTGAATTCGTACGGCCCGATCTGGAAGACGGCATCCTCGCTCTGTTCGTGACTGCGCAGGTGCGCGCGGACGCGGGCGAGCAGGACAGAAAACTTGAACGGCTTGGTGACATAGTCATTGGCGCCGGATTCGAGACCGAGGATCTGGTCGGCATCGGTATTCTGCCCGGTCAGCATGATGACCGGGGCGGTCACGCCATTCTTGCGCATCAGGCGGCAGGCTTCGCGCCCGTCCATGTCGGGCAGGTCAACGTCCAGCAGAACAATATCCACCCGTTCATCGCGGGCGATATTTATGCCTTTGGTCGCATTGTCCGCATCCCGGACCGTGAATTCGTCATGAAACCCGAATTGTTCGATGAGGGTTTCGCGGAGATCGTCGTCGTCATCGACGCACAGAATCGTTTTTTTCACACTCATAGTCTGATCATGCCATTTTTTGTACGGGAGGCAATTCCTGCCGGGCGGCTGAAATTTCCCGGCAGGAATGACCGGACCGGCGTTCACGGTCAAGCACACAATCGCGTGTGCAAGGCGTCATCGATGCGTGAAAAATGGCCGCATTTTTGCATGGTTAACGCCTGACATGTCCGGTCCTGTGCGGGCTGCGGCATGACACCTCCGTGGTGGGGGAGGCGACCGGGACGCTGCCTTGGGTGCGCTTGCACCTGTCGGCGTCCCGCGCCGACCGCTGGACTTGTGCGCCAAATTCCGGAATTCCTGCCTGCATGACCCGTTTCACCGTGACATCCGATGGCCGGTTTTCGGCACCTGACGCCTTCTGCCGCGCCGCGCTCGGCAAGGGCGGCGTCAAACCGGAGGCCGGCAAGGTGGAAGGGGATGGGGCGACCCCGCTTGGCACATATGTGCTGCGCCGTGTGCTTTACCGGGCGGATCGTGGCGCGGCTCCGGAGACCACGCTGCCGGTGCGTCCGATCCGGCCCGATGATGGCTGGTGTGATGCGCCGGATGATCCCGCCTATAACCGGCCCGTGCGCCTGCCCTATCCGGCGTCTTGCGAGGAAATGACACGCGCGGACGGACTTTACGACGTCGTGGTCGTGCTGTCGCATAATGATGATCCGCCGGTTCCGGGGCGCGGCTCCGCCATCTTCCTGCATTGCGCGCGGCCGGATTATGCGCCGACCGAGGGGTGTGTGGCGCTGGCGAAAGCCGATCTGGAAGCCGTGCTGAAAGGCGCGGCACCCGGCGATACACTCGAGATCAGGCGGTAGGCCGCTCGCCGAACAGGGCGGAGCCGACGCGCACGCTGGTGGCGCCGAATTTCACCGCGGTCTCGAAATCCCCGCTCATCCCCATGGAGAGTTTTTCGATGCCATTGGCCGCCGCAAGGTCTGCGAGCAGGGCAAAATGCGGTCCGGCGGGGTCTTCGACCGGCGGAATGCACATCAACCCCTCGATTTTGAAGCCATAATCCTCGCGCATCTGCTTCAGAAAGTCCGCGACGGCGGGCGGGGCAATGCCGGCCTTCTGGTCTTCCTCGCCGGTATTGACCTGGACATAGAGGCGCGGCTGCCTGCCCAGCTTTTCCATTGCCTTTTTCAAGGCCCCGGCGAGCTTGATCCGGTCAAGCGTCTCGATCACGTCAAACAGGGCGACCGCCGCTTCCGCCTTGTTGGTTTGCAACGGGCCAATGAGGCGCAATTCGAGATCGGGAAAATCTGACCGGCGTTCCGCCCAGCGGCCCTGCGCCTCCTGCACCCGGTTCTCGCCAAAGACGCGGTGACCGGCGGCAAGGGCGGCCCGGATGCGGCTGTCCGGCTGTTTCTTGGAGACGCCGGTCAGTGTGACCGATGACGGGTCACGGCCTGCGGATTCCGCGGCCATGGCGATCCGCTTCAGGATTTCATTCCGGCGGGCGGCAAATTCGTTTACGGATGTGGTCATGTCCTCCCGCACCTATTCCCAAGCGATGCTGCTGGCAAGGCTGGCCGCCAGATGGCCCGGTGTTCCGGGCGTGCTGCCGCCGCTGATTGCCCTGACCGATCCCGAGCGGACGCCGGATGTCGCCGCTTTTGCCAATAGCCTGCCGGATGGCTGCGCGCTGATCTACCGGCATTTCGGCCGCCCGGAGCGGTTCTCCGAAGCCGCCCGTCTGGCCGGGATTGCGCGGGAAAAACGGCTGGTGCTTCTGATCGCCGCGGATCCGGACCTGGCGGACGCCTGTGATGCCGACGGCGTGCACTGGCCGGCGCGGCTGGCCGGACCGGCGCGAAAATGGCGGCGGGGACGGACCGGTCAGATCATGACGATGTCGGCGCATAACCGGCGCGAACTTACCCTGGCCGCAAAAGCGGGGGCGGATGCGGCAGTATTATCGCCGGTGTTTGCAACCCGGAGCCATGCGGGTGACACGGCACTCGGCGTGCACCGCGCCCGCGGGCTGGCCCGGGCGTGCGCAATCCCCGTCTATGCGCTGGGCGGCATAACGGCAGACACGGCAAAGAATCTGTCAGGATCAGGATTTGCGGGTGTGGCCGCGATCGGCGGGCTGAAACGCTAGAAACGCCAGCCGGTTTCGAACTTGACTTCCGGTGCGCGCTCATCGATCTGCGGGCCCGTCACCAGATTGTCCGGATTGGAGAAGCGGATCGACCCGCCAAAGCGGAAGCGGTCATTGAGATCGACATAGACGCCGGCATCAATGGAATCGAATTCCCGGCGCTGCTCGTCATTGCGGTCAAAGCCGAGGGTGAAGCCCCAGCCATTGCCGGGGCTGAATTCAACCTGATTGTCCGGGAAGTCGAGATTGACGCCAGGCGCCACATTGGAATCCAGCGTGTAGGTCTCATACCAGGCCTGGGCATCGGCATCGCTGGAGGCGCTGACCGCATCCTGGAACGCAAAAGCGCCCGGCGCGGAGGCAACACACCCCGCGACCGCAGCAGCGATCGTCCATGATTTCAACACCTGGCTCATGCCATAAAGCCCCTCATTACCCTGCCAATATAGCCAATCTCGCGCAAAAGGCGAAGGGCTGAATCTCAGGGTTACAACGTTTTAAGGCGCCTCCCTGGTCCGGTCAGTGCCGGAATGTCAGCTCAAGGAAGGCTCCCGTGCCATTTTCACTATTGTTTACAGCGCCTTGTGGAGAAAGCGCCGTGAAATCACGATTTGTTGAGTGTAATCCAAAGGTCACAGTGTGATGGTCGCCGACAAGCCGGGAGAGGGTAAATTGCAGTGCAGTTTCCGATTCCTGCAGATAATCATCCCTGGATGTGGCGGCTTCCGCACCGAAGCTCCAGTCGCCCACATCATAGCGCGCCGCCGCCGCGAGTGCCTGATAGCGTCCGTCTGACACCGCATTGTCGGCCCACAGGCCGGAGACGCCGAAGGACAGCCCGTCCCGCGACCAGCGGACTTGTGCGCCAAGGGCGGAATAATTGTCCTGAAACTCCACTGATAGCGGTTCTCCGGTGACGACATTCAGCGCCGCTTCAATCCGTCCGGTCCCGGCGAATGTGTGATCGAAACTCGCCCCCGCCTCGAACACGTTTTCGAGGCTGGATGATCCGGCCCCGCCCGGGTGGGCATCCGCCAGGCAGATATCGACCCCGCAAAAGCGGGCTTGCGGCGCAAAGGAGGCCGAGGCTCTCAATCCGATGATACGCGGTGTGGAATAGACCAGAGACGGGCCAAATCCGGCGCCGGTATTGGCGGTGCGCGTCATCACCTGGCGGCCCAGCCCCAGGGGCCCGCCATCCAGGCGGACAAAGGCGGAACCGGTGGGCAGAGTGATGGCTTCCACCTGAGCTGCGCCCGGTGTCAGGCCCAGCCGCCATTCTCCCCAGCCGGCTTTCAGAAAAACATTCAGCCGTTCTGCCGCAAAGGCCTTGCGGCCGGAAGCAGCCGCGCCGCCACGATACCGGCCGGTGGCGAGCGAGCGCTGCGGGACCGTCAGAACCGGGCCGGCGGCATTCGCGAATCCCTCGCGCGCGATATCGCTCTGGGCGTGCAGGCCGAGCTCCAGCCCCCAGCGCCAGCCATTGCCGGAAATCGCTTCCCATTCGAATCGTGTGTCGAGATCGGCGAGGATGTTGCCGCCGTAATTTCCGCCGCCAGCCACCAGGGCTGCATCGGTACGCAGGCTGACCTCAACCGCAGCAAAGCGGTCCGGGCCGGTATCGGAATTCTGCAGAGAATGCGCCGGCGCGGCCGCGAGGACTGCAGAAAGCGCGGAGAATATTATCGCGCTCTTGGTCTGCGTCATTGTGCCTCTCGCGGCCCCGCCGGTCGGCCCCGTCCCCCCGGACGAGACGCCAATCCACACCGGGGGCACCGGTATCGTCAAGCGGATGGCGCGGCAAATATGGCAAGAAAAAGGCAGATGTGACGCGAAAGCCACGATGGCGGAATCCCGGCCCGCAATGAAACAGGTGTCGCCCATGGCTGGCCATGCGCGTTTCGCATGGTATAGAACACGTCGCCGTCGGGCCAACGGGCCTGATTTGCCACACTGTTTCTCATGGAGACCGAGAGATGACGTTCAGCCGCTCCCTAACCTTGCCGGTTCTTGCGCTTTCCATGCTTGCGCTCGCGGCCTGTTCCTCGTCCCGTGGCGCCAATACGGATGGCGAAAACCGCGGCGGACTGCGGCTGCCCGGCTTTTCGAACGCGGCCAGCGACCAGCGTCCGGCGGGCATTGGCGTCAACAGTTTTCTGTGGCGCGCCAGCCTTGATACGATCAGCTTCATGCCGCTGGATCAGGTCGATCCTTTCGGCGGCGTGATCATCACCGACTGGTATGCGAATCCAGAACTGCCGAGCGAACGTTTCCAGGTGACGGTCTATATCCTCGACACGCGGTTGCGCGGCGATGCGCTGTCCGTGCGGGTCTTCCGCCAGGAACGCAATGAAGCCGGCGAATGGAATGATGCCTCGGTGACGCCGCAGACCGCGATCGATATCGAGAATGCGATCCTGACGCGGGCCCGGCAACTGCGCATTTCCACGCTCGACAACTAATCTTTTCGCCCGCGCGGAGCGCGGGTCCGGGACTTTTCCATGAGCCGATACAATCCCAGAGAGGCCGAGCCGAGATGGCAGAGCGTCTGGGCCGATCAGGGCGTGGACCACGCCGCACGCGAAGCGACTGACCGGCCGAAATACTATGTCCTCGAGATGTTTCCCTATCCGTCAGGGAAAATCCATGTCGGCCATTCCCGCAATTATGCGATGGGCGATGTGGTGGCGCGCTATAAACGCGCAAAGGGATTTGATGTCCTGCATCCGATGGGCTGGGATGCGTTCGGCCTGCCCGCGGAAAACGCCGCGCGCGAGCGCAATGTGCATCCGCGTGACTGGACGCTGAAGAATATCGAGGTGATGCGCGGCCAGCTGAAACGGCTGGGCCTGGCGCTGGACTGGGATCGTGAAATCGCGACCTGCGAGCCGGACTATTACAAGCACCAGCAGGCGATCTTCCTGAAATTCCTTGAAAAAGGCCTGGTCGAACGGCGCAAGGCGAAGGTCAACTGGGATCCGGTCGACAATACCGTTCTGGCCAATGAGCAGGTGATTGACGGCAAGGGGTGGCGGTCCGGCGCGCCGGTGGTGCAGCGCGAGCTCGACCAGTGGTTCCTGAAGATCACCGATTATGCCGACAGCCTGCTGGACGGGCTGGACCAGCTCGACCGCTGGCCGGACAAGGTGCGGCTGATGCAGGCCAACTGGATCGGCCGGTCACGCGGGGCGCATGTCACCTTCCCGTTTGCCGATCCGGCCGACAGGGACCGATTCGGCTGCGAGGGCATCACCGTCTTCACGACACGGCCGGACACGCTGTTCGGGGCCAGCTTTCTGGCGCTGGCTTCCGATCACGCCATCACCACAGCCCTGGCGGCCGATGATCCGCTGATCGGGAAATTTGCGCGCGATTGCGCGGCCTCCGGCACGACGGCGGAAGAGATCGAGAAAGCCCCGAAAAAGGGCATCGATCTGGATGTGAAGGTTCTGCACCCGTTCGACCCGGACTGGGAGCTCCCGGTCTGGTCCGCCAATTTTGTCTTGTCGAGCTACGGGACGGGCGCGATTTTCGGCTCTCCAGCCGGGGATCAGCGCGACCTGGAATTTTCCCGCAAATATGATCTGCCGGTGACACCGGTTGTGCTGCCGCCGGGCGCGGATGCGGCCACGCACAGCATTGATGACGAGGCCTGGACCGGGCCGGGCACGATCTATAATTCGCGCTTCCTCGACGGGCTGTCGACAGAAGCGGCGATCGAACGCGCCATCCAGGAGCTGGAGAAGCGCAAGCTGGGCCATGGCGCCACCAATTACCGGCTGCGGGACTGGCTGGTGTCGCGGCAGCGTTACTGGGGCTGCCCGATCCCGGTCATCCATTGCGATAGCTGTGGCGCGGTGCCGGTGCCGGAGGACCAGTTGCCGGTGGAATTGCCACGCGATGTCACCTTCGACACGCCGGGCAATCCGCTCGACCGGCATGAGGGCTGGCGCCATGTCGATTGTCCGAAATGCGGCCAGCCGGCAAAACGCGAAACCGATACGCTGGATACTTTTGTCTGCTCGTCCTGGTATTTCCTGCGCTTTGCCTCGCCTTGGCCGGAGGACAAGCCTTTCGATCCGGCAGAAGCGCAGCGCTGGATGCCGGTCGACCAGTATGTTGGCGGCATTGAACATGCCATTCTGCACCTCCTGTATGCGCGCTTCTTTACCCGCGCCCTGCATGATTGCGGACTGATTGACCTGCCCTCCGGGGAACCCTTTGCCGGCCTGTTCACGCAAGGCATGGTCACGCACGAGACCTACAAATCGGAGACCGGCAAATGGCTGGCCCCGACCGAGGTCGAGGACCGCGACGGCCAGCTGATCGAGATCGAAACCGGACGCCCGGTGACGGTCGGCGCGATCGAGAAAATGTCGAAGTCGAAAAAGAATGTCGTCGACCTCGATGACTTCATCGACACTTACGGGGCGGATGCGGCGCGCTGGTTCGTTCTGTCGGACTCACCACCCGAGCGCGATGTCGAATACACGGATGGCGGCGTTGACGGCGTCTGGCGGTTTGTCCAGCGCCTGTGGAGCGTGGTGGACGGATTTGAGGGCACGTCCGGCGGCGATATGAACGGGGTCAGCCCCGAAGGCCTGGAGCTGCGCAAGACTGCCCACCGCACCGTCCGCGATGTCACCGAGGCGATTGAGGGCTTCCGGTTCAATTCGGCGGTGGCGAAAGTGCATGACTTCGTCAATGCCTTGCGCAAATTCCTGCCGGCAAACGAGGCGGACAAGGCCGCGCAAGGCGAATCCCTGCGGCTGCTGACGCAGCTCATCTCACCCTTCATGCCGCATCTGGCCGAGGCCTGCTGGGAGCGGCTGGGTCAGGACGGGATTGTTGCGGCGGCGGCATGGCCGGAAGCCGATCCCGCCCTGTTGATCGATAATACGGTCATCCTGGCGGTTCAGGTCAATGGCAAGCGCCGCGGCGAGATCGAATTGCCCAAGGGGGCAGACAGGGACATGGCGGAAAAGGCCGCCCTGGACGATCCGGGGGTGGCGCGTTCGCTGGAAGGGCTTAATGTGCGCAAAGTGATCGTGGTCCCCGACCGGATCGTCAACATCGTGGCGGGCTAGTTATGAAACGCAATGCAGTCCTTGTTCTGATGGCCGGTGCCCTGATGGGCCTGTCCGCCTGTGCCTTCCAGCCCTTGCATGGCTCGCCGCAACAAATCCGGGCCATGGACGGGATTGTGGTGGCCGTCGATGGCCAGACCCGGATCGACCAGATACTGGACGAAGCCCTGAATGACCGTTTCGGCACGCCCTCGGGCGGGCGGTACCGTCTTGCGGCGGTCACCAGCATGACCGCTTCCGGTCTGGGCGTGGGTGCTGATGATGTGGCGACCCGTTCGGCGATTTCCCTGACGGTTGATTTCAGCCTGATCGATGCCGGATCCGGCCTGCCGGTGCTGACCGAAACCGTCCGCGCCGAAGCCACGGTCGATATCCCCCAGCAACCCTATGCTGCGATCAGCGCCCGCCGCGATGCCGAAGAGCGCGCCGCCAGCCAGGCGGCCGACCGGATTGCCCTGCGCGTGGCGCGGTATATCAACCGCGGCGGCCAGTGAAGGCGACAGCCCGCGATGTGAATACGCGGCTGGCGCAGCCGGACCGCGAATTGACCGCCTGGCTGATCTACGGGCCGGACCGCGGTCTGGTCCGCGAGCGCGCCAATGTGCTGGTCCGGGCGCTGGTCGAGGACCCGGATGACCCCTTCAATGTCACCAAGCTGACGGATGAGGATCTGAAGGCCGATCCGGCCACGCTGGCGGATAATATGGCGGCGCTGTCGATGCTGGGCGGGGACCGCCTGGTCCGGGTGCAGATTTCCAGCGAGGCCGGTGGTGCGCCAGTGGCCGATTTCCTGAAGGATTACGAAGCCGGAAAGGCGCCGGCCGAAGCCTGGCTGGTGGTCGAGGCGGGCGATCTCAAACCGGCCGGAAAATTGCGCAAGGCTTTCGAGCCCGCCAAAAAAGCCCTGGCCGCGCCCTGCTATGCCGAGACCGGGCGTGATCTTGCAGACTTTGCCGATGAGGCGCTGGCGGCAGAAGGCCTGACGCTGGCCGCGGAGGCGCGCGCGCGTTTCCTGCCGCTGATCGAGGGCGATCGCGGCGTGGCGCGGTCGGAAATCGACAAGCTCATTCTCTACAAGGGGCCGAAGGATATCCGCCCGGATGGCGAGGACAGCATCACCCTCGACGATATCGAGGCCTGTGCGGCCTCCGGCGGTGAGGCCGCGCTCGACCGGGTGGTCGAAACCGCCATGTCCGGACGGGTCAGGGAGGCCGATGCCAGCCTCGCGCGGGCGCTCGCCGGCGGGGCCAGCGGTGTCGGCCTGGTCCGCACCATCCAGCGGCGGATCGATCTTCTTTCCGAGCTCAAATCCGGCGGGCCGGATGCCGCCATGCGATTGGGCGCCCCGCGCTTTGGCCCGGCGGCGGATGCCTTCAAGCAGCAGGCCGCGCTGTGGACGGACCGGGCGCTGGATCAGGCACGGCAGGCGGCGTTCGAGGCCGAGCGCCAGATGAAGCGGGCCGGGGCCGCTCCGGCCGAGCTTCTGGGCGGGGATTTGCTGTTGAAACTGGCCCTGCGCGCCGAAGCCATGTCAACGCGGCGCTAGACGTGATTGCACCCCCGCCCGCATTGGGTTATTCCACGGCGCGAACGCACCCATAGCTCAGCTGGATAGAGCGCTGCCCTCCGAAGGCAGAGGTCAGAGGTTCGAATCCTCTTGGGTGCGCCATTTTTTCTTGTCCTCCTTCGCCTCCGCTCAGTCGGTCCTCGCTAAAGCTGCGGGCGCGCGGTCGCGCTTGCGAACCCTTGCGGGTTCGGGACGCTGGCGGGTTTGAATTTGCCAGCAACCGGGCTCGCCGGCCCCTCACTCCATCGTGAATTGCGTCTTCGCCGGACCGGAGGAAGTCTGGACGGATGATGGTAACCCACCTTATTGCCGTTTTCCGGCCTGTCCTGCTGGGGCTCGTCCTGGCCGCCTCCGCGCCCGCCGCGGCCCAGACCGTCGCGCCCGCCACCGACGCCGAAGTGCGCGAAGCCTATGGCGTTTTCCTGGACTGGGTGGCCGGCTGGCAGGACGAAGATCATTACGCGCAATACCGGCTGACCGACCGGCGGATCCGCCAATGGTGGCCGCGCGAACGTTATCTGCGCTTCCTGACCGACAGCCGCCGCCGCACCGGCGCGCTGACCTCGATCGAGGTCTTGCAGGCGGGTGCCATTGAGGCGGAGACATTGCCCTGCACCGAGCGGGGTCACTGTTACCGGCCCGGACTGCGCTATGTCTTCCTGCTGTTCCGCACGCGCTATGAGCATGTCGAGGGCGAGCTGACGGAATACGCCGTGATGGCGGAATCGGGCGAAGGATGGCGCTTTGGCGGCGGCAATATTCTCAACCGCCCTATGGGGGAGACCTCGGTGATCATGACGCTTCAGGATGAAAGCCGCTACCGGCAATCCTTCCAGTAAGGGGCCGGGCAATTCACCGGATTTCCCATTCACCCGGGGCCGCGACTCGACTATGCTGCAGCGCAAGCAAGAGGGGCTGAACATGATCCGGCTGATGACAATCATACTGACCAGCGCAAGTCTGGCCGCGTGCTCCGGTGGCGGTGACTCTGCCGGGGGCGGCGACATTCTCACCATTCATGGCGAGATCGGAACGGTCGATCGTGGCCCGATGGAACCCGGGCTGGAACCCCTGTTCCGCGCCTATGGCATCGATTTCGAGCAGGCCAGCGTCATGCCTTTCGCCAGCCTGGCGGACATGCCGCAACACACCGTCCGGGTGGCCTATCCGGAGGGCGGAGAGACGCACAGCTTCTCCGGCCCCTTGCTGCGCGATGTCCTGGCGGCCGCCCTGCCGGAGGGCGATATGCTGACCGTCACCGCGCTGGACGGGTATCAGCGCGATATCGAGCTCTCCCGTATCCAGGAACATGATGTCATCCTGGCCATCCGCATGGAGGGCGATGCGCTGAATATCGGCGGTTTCGGCCCGGCCATGATTGTCTGGCCGCGCGACACGGATGATGCGCTGGACGGCATGGATGACAGCGACTGGGTGTGGGGCGTGTTCTCGATCGAGGTACGCTAGCGCCACCTGTTTGCCGCTTTTTCGAACCGTGTAAACGGTTTCCGTCCCCGCATCGGCGAGGACAGGCTTTCCGCTGAAATGCCCTGCCAGGCTGCCGGACTGGCACACGATTGTGTCAGTGACCGGAAAAAGCCGTTGCGTCCGCGCCATTGCTTCCTAAGCTGCCGCGCAAGCAACTCTTGGGGAGAGATATGGACGCTGAAGCCGCAACAATCGGCCAAACCGTTTCCGAGCTGGTCGGGGTGGTTAACGGGTTCGTCTGGGGGCCGCCCATGCTGGTCCTGCTTCTGGGAACCGGCCTCTATCTGACGGTTTTTCTGAAATTCATGCCCTTGCGGAAAATCGGCTTCGCCTTTGGCGAGCTGATGAAGGGCCGCAAGCCCGAGGGTGAGGGGGATGTGACGCCTTTCGGCGCGCT
This sequence comes from Hyphobacterium indicum, assembly GCF_003129605.1. Taxonomy (GTDB): domain Bacteria; phylum Pseudomonadota; class Alphaproteobacteria; order Caulobacterales; family Maricaulaceae; genus Hyphobacterium; species Hyphobacterium indicum. The sequence continues at coordinate 1,154,190 of NZ_QBDX01000004.1, read as the reverse complement.
GATGACCGCCCTGTCCTCGACCATCGGGACAGGAAATATTGCCGGGGTTGCAGTGGCGATCGCCATTGGCGGTCCGGGTGCGCTGTTCTGGATGTGGATGACGGCGCTGGTCGGCATGGCCACGAAATTCGCCGAAGGCGTGCTGGCCGTGAAATTCCGTGAAGTCGATGCCGATGGCCGCCGGGTTGGCGGACCGATGTATTACATCAAGAACGGCATGGGCAAGAAGTGGATCTGGCTCGGCGGGCTGTTCGCCTTTTTCGGCGTCATGGCCGGGCTGGGCACCGGCAATGCCATCCAGACGGCCGAGGTCGTGCGTACGGTCAATGACACCTATGGTGTGGAATACTGGATGACCGGTACCGTGATCGCCGTCCTGGCTGCGGCTGTCATTCTCGGCGGCATCAAGCGGATCGCCACCGTGGCCAGTGCGCTGGTGCCATCCATGGCCGGGATCTATATCCTGGTCGGTCTGATCGTGGTCGGCATGAATGTGGATGCCATACCGGCCGCCCTCGGCGCCATTTTCACCAATGCGTTCGGCTTTGACGCTGCCGCCGGCGGTTTCTCCGGCGCGCTGCTGATGATGGCCATGCAGCGCGGCGTGGCACGCGGGATTTTCTCCAACGAAGCCGGTCAGGGTTCGGCCCCGATCGCGCACGCGGCGGCACAAAATGACAGCCCTGTTGATCAGGGCATCATCGCCATGTTGGGCACCTTCATTGACACGATCCTGGTGTGTTCGATCACCGGTCTGGCGATTCTGACCTCCGGCGTCATCCCGGCGGAATGCAATGCCGGGCTGATCGCGATCTCCGGAAACCTGCCCGAGGTCTGCGAGACCGGGGCCCGGATCACCGCGGCCGCCTTCGGCGCGAACCTGCCCTTCGGTGACCAGTTCGTCACCATTGCGCTGGCGCTGTTTGCGTTCACCACCATTCTGGGCTGGTCCTATTATGGCGAGCGCTGCGCGGAATACCTGCTCGGCGTCAAGATCGTGCTGCCCTTCCGGCTGGCCTGGATTGTGATGATCCTGGCGGCCACCGGCCTGCTCTATGCCGGCGACAATGTCACCGCGCTGATGAATACGGTGTGGCTGACCACCGACACGCTGACGGGTCTGATGGCCGCGCCGAACCTCATCGCCCTGCTGGTGCTGTCCCCGCTGATCTTCAGGATGACGCGGGAATACTTCGCCAAGCTGGAAGCAGGTGAAGGCAAGGAAGCCGCGGCGCAGGCGGCGATCAATGTCGATGTGAAGGATACAGGTGACGGCCCGCCCCGAACCTGACCTTCACGGGATATGAATGGAAAAGGCCCCGTCATCCGGCGGGGCCTTTTTCTATGCCCTGTCCAGCGCCGCAAGCGCGGCTTCGACATGGGCGTTGAACTGGCCCCAGCGCTTGTACGCCAGCGCATCCTCCGAGGCCGCGCGCCAGCTGGCGGCAAAGGCGGCGCGGTCGGCCGGATCGGCCAGGGCGGTGCGGATCGGGTCCAGGCAGATGCGGATGCAGAAGAGAATGGCGTTCGTGGCCTCCAGCCGGACGAGGGTCTGGCGTTCGACGCGCAGGGCCAGCCGGTCGATGGCCTCGCGGGCCGGTGTCGTCTTCAATTGTTCGCGCATGGCCGAGCCGTGCGGCCAGTGCCGCTCCATGCCCAGTTGCACGGTCCAGTTAAAGCGCTCGAAGACTTCGCCTGACGGCATGCGGTCAAAGACGCGGGCAATCTTTCCCGCCAGCGAGGGTGAGCCGCTGGGCACAGGGGCATGCAGCTGGTGCAGTTCGCGGTCGAAGGCATCGTCGAGCGAAAAGAAGGTCGGCTGGGTCAAAAGCAGGCTGGTGGCGATCCAGCCGTCTCCGGCCTTTTCCATGACCACAAGATCGTCCGAGACCAGCCGCCCCGCCGCGATCAGGGCCGGTTCGGTGCGGCCCGTACGGGTCTGGCCGGTCGCCGCCTCGATCCGGGCGAGCGCTTCGGCTTCGGCAGCGGCCGCAGACGGGAGGGCGCGGTAATAGGTGTCCGGCGTGGCATCGAGGCGTTCCGATTTGAGCGCCAGCCAGCCGGCTTCCGGGTCCGGCGTCAGCCAGTCTTGCGGCGCGATGCGCCTGAGACCGACTTGGAAACGCGGCGGCCCGTCATAGAAGGGTTTATAGGGCGGCCGCTTCACGGCTTGCGCAGCCCGGTCAGGGCCACCAGCACCAGCGCCAGCGCGATTCCGGCGGCGTCGGCCACCACATCGGCAAAGGACATGGTGCGTTGCAGGACGGGCGAAGCCTGGATCAGCTCGATCAGCAGGCCGTGGGTGATCATGGCCAGCGCGATGAACCAGAGCGGCAGGCGGCACCAGCCAAAGGCGGCGAGCAGGGTGAGGACCAGGAAAGCGGCGGCATGTTCCAGCTTGTCCGTCCCGAGGAGCCGCGGCGGCGCGGCCGGGCCGGGCAGGAGCGCCAGAATGGTGATGGCTGTAAAAGCCAGCCAGAACATGCCCTTGGCGGCTTGCCGCAAAGCGAGGCTCTTTCTAGGGTCCGGACCGGAAGAAAACGGGTGAAATGACATGCCGGCCACTGTCCTTGATATCGAGACCTTGTCAAAGCCCCGCTTTGACTGGACTGCAGACGAGGCGGGCCGGATATACCGGGCTCCGTTTAACGATTTGCTGTTCGCGGCGCAAAGTGTGCACCGGAGGCATCACGCGGCCAATGCCGTGCAGAAATCCCAGCTCCTGTCGATCAAGACCGGCGGCTGTGCCGAGGATTGCGGCTATTGCAGCCAGTCCGCCTTCCACGAAACCGGCCTGAAAGCCTCTAAACTGATGCCGGTGGACGCGGTCCTCGCCGCAGCCCGCAAGGCCAGGGCCGGCGGAGCGACACGCTTTTGCATGGGCGCAGCCTGGCGCTCTCTGAAAGACCGCGATGTCGATGCGGTGTGCGAGATGATTGAAGGGGTCAAGGCGGAAGGCCTCGAGACCTGCGTCACGCTCGGCATGCTGGAAGCCGAACAGGCCCGGCGGCTGAAGGTGGCGGGACTGGATTATTACAATCACAATCTGGATACGAGCCGGGACTATTACGACACGGTGATCACCACCCGCACCTATGACGACCGGCTGGAAACGCTGGGCCGGGTGCGTGAGGCCGGCATCAATATCTGCTGTGGCGGCATTATCGGCATGGGCGAGAGCGAGGATGACCGGATCGGCCTGCTGGTCGAGCTCGCCTCACTCGATCCGCATCCCGAGAGCGTGCCGATCAATCATCTGGTCGCGGTCGAGGGCACGCCGCTGGGGCATGCCAAACCGCTGGACGGGTTTGATTTCGTGCGGGCGATTGCCGCCGCGCGCCTGATGATGCCGCGCTCGGTCGTGCGCCTGTCGGCGGGCCGCGAAGGCATGAGCCGGGAATTGCAGGCGCTGTGTTTCCTGGCCGGGGCGAATTCCATCTTTGTCGGCGAGGAATTGCTGACCACGCCGAATCCGGACCTGGAGGCGGATGGCGCGCTGTTCAGCGATCTCGGCCTGGAGCCGATGGCGGCGCCGTCTTCGCCAGCGGAACGCGCGGCGGAGTAGGCAGCACATATTTCCCCTCCCCTTGATGGGGAGGGTCGACGAGCCGTAAGGATCGGCGGGGTGGGGTGATCAACGCCGCGACTGTTTATTGCCCCCACCCCTACCCCTCCCCACACAGGGGGAGGGGAAAGCGGGCAACCCCCAAGATAAACCCGTACCGTCTTCTTCCGGCTTGACCGGACGACCTCGATGACGAAGAGGCCCTCCGGTCAAGCCGGAGCAAATCGCGCTATAGAACAGACGGTTTATGTGACGCCTAATCCAGCCCGGCGAGTTCGCGCAGATAATCCCAGGTGAAAAGACCGGAATCATGGCCGTCATCGAACACGATCTGGACGGCATAGCGGCCGACCGGATGGGCGGCGGTCACGCCGACATTTTCCTTGCCGGTGATGGCCTTTTTCTGACCCACACCATGACCCTGCACCTCGGCGCTGGGCGATTCAGTGCGCAAGCGTTCAAAACTGACTTCGCCGGTCCGGCCGTCATCAAAGTCGATGGTCAGCACTTTGCGGGACTTTGAAAAGTCCAGTTTTTGCGGCCAGGCGCGGCTCATTTCGCTTCCGCGTCGCTGAGCTCGCGGGCCTCCTCCGGCAACATGATCGGCACGCCCTCGCGCACCGGATAGGCCAGACGCGCCTTTTTCGAGACCAGCTCGCCCGCCTTGCGGTCATAATGCAACGGCCCGCGCGTGACCGGGCAGACCAGCACTTCCAGCAGTTTGGGATCGACGTCTTTTTGCGGGGTTTCGATGTTTTCGCTCATGTCTTGATATCTAGCGCCGCTGGCGGCAATTTGCCAGACGGGTCACGCATCCAGGTCGGTCTCATCCACGTCATAGTCAATGATATCACCGGGGCGGCAATCGAGCACGAGGCAGAGTTTCGACAGGGTATCAAAACGCATTCCCCGGACTTTGCCGTTTCGCAGCAGGCTGAGCTGCGTTTCCGACAGGCCGATTTTCTCGGCGACATCACGCGCCCGCATTTTGCGCCTCGCCAGCATGACGTCGAGTGTGACCCGCACCGGCATCAGACGAAACCGTCCAGCTCGGCACGAATCTGCCGGCCCCGCCGCGCCAGAAGGATCAGCGTCAGTCCGGCAAATGCGAGCACCAGATTGGCGAGGGTCAGATCAAAGCGGACTCCGGTCATCACCGTAAAGCCGTTCTGCACGAGATGACGCAAAGCCGGTTCCGCGAGAATGGCCACCCATGCCCCGAGCATCAGGCCGGCACCCATCTGATTGAGGCCCGATAACAAAGCCGGGCCAAATCCTGCTGCGTCTCGGGATTTCGAAAACACTTCCGCACCGGACCAGAAGGCCCAGAGATAGAAAACGGGCGCCGCCAATCCAATCCAGTCCGCTCCAGCTTCCGAGGCCGGATAGATGGCAAGGTGTTTAAGCCCTAGCAGGACCGCCACGATCAAAACAAAAATCCGCAAGGCAAGCGCAATGGGTGAGGCCGACAAGGCAGGCATGATTTCTTCTTTCAGTTAAATATCATCAACTGAAACGCTAATTATTTTAAGTTTTATATAAAGTCAATACAGTCAGTTCGGCGTGCCGCCCGCACCTTCGGCCAGTTTCTTTTCCAGCAGCGCCGTCATCAGATCATAGCGGGCGCGGCCGTCCTCGGCTTCCAGCAGGGCCTGTTTTTCCTTGGCGGCAAAGGGGGCGGCCATGGCGATCTGGTCGACAATGCGGATGACGGGGGCGGCATCCACCGTGCCCCAGTCACACTTGATGCCTTCCTGCGCGAACCAGCCGCGCAACAGGGCGGTGAAGCGCGCGCGGTCGGCGGTCAGCAGGGCGTCGGGCGCGGCGCGGTCGGCGGTAAAGAGCGACCAGTCGACCTGCGCGGTGCGATAAGGGGTCTTTTCGTCCAGCTCGGCGCGGATCTCGAAACGGGAGAGGCCTTCGAGCTCGATCAGATAGCGGCCATCATCGGTTTCGGCATGGCGGGTGATGCGCCCCGCCCCGCCGATCGCCTCGACCAGCGGGCGCTCCGGCGTGCCACCGGCCCGCGTCTGGACAATGCCGATCAGCTTGTCTGTCGCCAGCACGTCATCGACCATGTTGAGATAGCGCGGCTCGAAAATATTCAGCGGCAAGGCCTCGCCGGGCAGCAATATGGCACCGCCCAGCGGGAAAATCGGCAGAATGGATGGCAGACGGATCATACCCAAGAGCTAGGGTGAATGAGCGGCTCTGCCAAGGGGGTCAGGAAAACAGCAGGGTGGACAAGCGCCGCCGCCCGGTCTTCGCCACCGGCGAGGCAAAGCCTGCGGCCTCGAAAATCTCCAGCAGCCTTGCTTTGGCCTTGCCCTCTTCCCAGTCCGCTTCGGCTTCCAGAATGTGGAAGAGCTGATCACTGGCGCCCTGCAGATCGCCCTTGCCGGCCAGCGCATTGGCCAGTTCGAAGCGGGTGGCGTGATCGCCGGGATTGTCCGCCAGTTTCTGTTCCAGCTCGCCGGCCTCACCGGCATCGCCGGCTTCCTCGGTCAGTTTCAGCGCAGTCAGGGCGGCCTGCACGGCCGGATCGGATTTTTTGTCCTCCGGCACGTGCTGGAGGAGTTCTTTTGCCTTGTCCGGTTCGCCACCGGCGAGGAAGACCCGCGCCATGCCGGCAATCGGGGCGATATTTTCCGGATCGGATTGCGCCGCCAGCGAGAAGTCCTGGGCGGCACCGCCGAGATCCCCGGAGGCGAGGCTTTCCTCGGCGCGCTTCAGCAGCGCCTCGATCTCGGCCTTGTCCGGCCCGTCGCCCGTCAGGCGCTTGATGAAATCATTGATCTGGCTTTCCGGCAGCGCGCCCATGAAACCGTCCACCGGCTGGCCGTTGCGGAAGGCAAAGACGGCGGGGATGGACTTGACCTGAAGCTGGCCGGCGACGCCCGGATTCTCGTCGATATTGATCTTGACCAGACGCACCTTGCCCCCGGCCTTGCGCACGGCATTCTCGATCATCGGGCCGAGCTGGCGGCAGGGGCCGCACCAGGGGGCCCAGAAATCCACCAGCACCGGCACTTCTTTCGAGGGCTCGATGACATCGGCCATGAAGCCCTGGTCCGTGCCCTCCTTCACCAGATCGGCGGCGCCCTGCGGGGCGGACGGGGCGGCATTCGGGTTGGTGGTGAAAAAATCGCTCATGGCACAAATCCGTCTTTGATGTCTTCGGGTCTACTTGGCGCGGGCGGGCGGTGTTTACAAGGTCAGTCGTCTGCCGCCAGCGCCGCGAAATCCACAATCAGCGGGTCATGGCCGGTGGCCTTTGCAAATTTCAGGAGGTCGTCGCGCGCAATGGCGGTGGTGGCGTCATTTTTCAGCGGGTGGAAATTGACCGGATCGGTGGCCAGCAAGGCGGCGTCAACGACGAAGGTGACCTGCCTGCCGGTATCATTCATCAGCGCAAAGGCGGTGACCGAGCCGGGACGGACGCCCAGCACTTCAAGCAGGTCCGACTCGCGGGCAAAGGACAGGCGCTGGCAACCGATCAGCTTGTGCAGACGGTTGACGCGGACCGGCGTATCGCCCAGCGCCGAGACCAGCACGAAGCGGCCTCTCTTGTCCTTGAGGAAGAGATTCTTGGTATGCCCGCCGGGCAGGCCGGCCTTGATCGCCTGGCCCTCATCCACCGTGAAGACCGGCGCATGATCCAGCGTTGAATGGGCGATGCCCAATTCATCGAGAAACGCGAACAGGTCGGTGCGGGCCGCAGGCATGACCTGCCTTATGCGGCATGGAGCACATGGATCAAGCGCAAAATTGCGATAGTCTCCGCCTCCGGCCATAAGGATCTGCCCATGACGACGACTGTCTGCTTTTTTGCCTTCCGCAGCCCCTATTCGCGCATCGGCCTCGCCAAGCTGAAGGCGGCGGGTGTGGCGCCGGTGGTCATTCCCTTTACCGGACCGCCGGACGGGGCGCCCTTCTTCAATCCCACCGACAGCCGCCCGAAGCTGGACTATTATCTGGAAGACATTCCGCGGATGACGGCGCGGGCCGGGCTCAAACTGGCCTTTCCCGACCCGTTCGAGCTGACCTCGCGCCTGCCCAATCTTGCCTTTCACCTTGCCGATCAGGCGGGCAAGGGATTTGAGTTTGCCTGTGCGGCGTCGGAGGCGCGCTGGGGCGAGGGGCAGGATCTCAACCGGCATGACGTGCTGGCCGGCATCGCCGCCGGGCTGGGTCTGGATCTGCCGGAGGCGGAGGCGCTGAAAAGCGCGGAGGGTCTGCGCGCGGCGGAGCAAGAGGCGCGCGCCGCGGTCAATGCCCATGGCGTGTTCGGCGTGCCCTTCCTGATCGCGGACGGGCAGAAATACTGGGGGCAGGACCGCTTTGATCTCTATCTGGAAGCGATCCGGGCCAGCTGAATCTGGCGTCTTGCCATCGGGCCGGGATTGCGCGATATACGCCGCCTCCCGGCGCAAGCCGGAACCCCGGACATGAGCGGGCGTAGCTCAGGGGTAGAGCGTCACCTTGCCAAGGTGAATGTCGTGAGTTCGAATCTCATCGCCCGCTCCATTCTTTTCAATGACTTAGAACGAATTAGTTGAACTGTAGAAAGTTCCGTTCCACTGCGATTCCACCACCGCAGCCCTTAATTGGTTTTCACAGGCATCTGTCTGAAAGTGGGGGTGCCGCAGGGGGGCAACGGGGGGCGCTTTCATTTGCAAGTGATGGCATGAATTTTTCTCGGAGAAATGCCCGGTCTCCAATTAATCTAGTCTACCAATCGCCGGAACTCGAACAGTCGAACTCATCCGATTGGTAAAGAGCGGGGTCACGGTTTTCCAGATAGCAGCTCAAGAAATAATTGGGGTCTTGTGGGCGGTTTCGATAAAATATTCCGCTGAGGTAATCTATTAAGAGGACGTTAGACGGAATCGAAACGTCGGATATATCTGCTCTATCAAAACATTGCGCTGCGATCATCATATAGAGGATGGATTCCGGCTCTGGCCTCATATTCTCGCGATCCTCTAGCGCCTGTCGTTCGTCCTCTATAGGCTGCCAACCCAATGGATTGCCTGCTGTGCCCGCGAGCGCATAGGGGACCATTGACGAACTCAACTGATCAACTGACAAGTCGGAACAATCAACGCGCATGTATGATTTTATGATAGAGAACTGCATTGGGACGCCGGGAGTTCTTCTTGCCATAAGAACCCATCCTCCCTCCTGCTCGGTATAATCCGAGTATCGAAACAGCACGCCATCGGTTCGATCCGAGAGCATTTGCACCCAGCCCGGCACCTGTTGTTGATCACCCTGAGCAGCCGAGTGGCCGGTCGTCAATCCGATTAAAGAGAAGATCAACAGAGCTAGACGGATCATATTTTCTAATCCCGTGCAAAAAAAGAACGACCCCCGAAGAGGCCGTTCCATTTTGTGGTCTAAACCTTGTTACCGGAAAGACCGCATATCCAGATCAGCTAAATTTGGACTTTTCTACGCTACTGTTTGCAGGCAGAGGCGTCAATATGCTTAGATTGTAGAGGTTGTAGGAAAGAAATCTGGATGACTTGGCGATTAGGGCTGGATGTCGGGACAAATTCTGTTGGCTGGGCAGCGCTTGGGTTGGGTCCGACCGGGCCCGAAACTCTCATTGGTACAGGCGTTCGGATTTTCTCGGACGGTCGCAATCCCAAGGATGGTTCTTCGCTCGCGACAAAGAGGCGCGAACCTCGATCTGCCAGACGAAACCGTGATCGTTATCTGAAACGTCGTAGCGAGTTCATGGAGCGACTTGTCGCATTTGGCCTGATGCCAAAGGACGAATCCAAACGAAAAGAGTTGGAACATCTAGACCCCTGGATACTCCGCTGTCGCGCTCTGGATGAACCCCTGACAGCTCATGAAATCGGGCGTGCGCTCTTTCACCTTCAACAGCGCCGGGGCTTTAAATCGAACCGGAAGGCGGATCGGGGAGATAGTGACAAGGGTGCAATCGCTGAGGCCCGAGAACGAACACTCGACAGGCTTGCAAATGAAGGCGCGCGAACTCTGGGTGAACTGTTTGGTCGCAGGCGCATGGACGCCGCGCAAAATAATGCGGTAACGTCAAAGGGTGCACGCCAACCACAACCCGCCGCCAGAGTGAGTCCTTATCAAGACGGCGCAAAGCTTGCCTATGATTATTATCCGACACGCGAACTGATACAGCAGGAATTCGATCTAATCTGGGAGTCACAGGTCAGTTTTCAGGGCAAAGACACGTTGACAGACGACGCCCGTAACGCGCTTGCAGACACGCTACTTTATCAGCGCAAGTTGAAGCCTCAGCCGGTGGGTAAATGTTCGCTGGACCCCACCCAGACGAGAGCAGAACGCGCCCTCCCGTCCATCCAAAGGCTCCGTATTTATCAAGATGCCAACCACCTTCATGTGCTGGTTACAGGAGAGCCATCGCGTTCACTGACGCTTGAAGAGCGCGACATTGTCGTCGACAGGCTTCTCGGGTCGGCAAGAGTTTCGTTTTCTGGTCTGCGCAAAGCATTGAAACTCCCCGCAGACAGTCGCTTCAATCTGGAAAGCGAGAAGCGCAGCTTTCTCTTAGGCGATGAAACAGCTGCCGAACTCGCCAAGGAGAAGCGCTGGGGCAAAGAATGGCGGAAAATGCTTTTCGCGGACCAAGAGCGAATTGTGCGTCAGTTGCTGGATGTGGAAGAAGAAGAAGAACTGAGACGCTGGCTGACAGACGAATTCGGTCTAGGCGCAACGGAAGCAAATGCCGTTTCAGATGCCTCGTTGCCAGAAGGTCATGCCGCTATCTGTTCCGACGCAGCCGGGCGGCTACTTACAGCGCTTCAAGGTGCGGTGATCACCTATGACAAAGCGGTCATTGAGGCCGGGTTTCTGTCACATTCGCGGCTGGATCATCATGGCGAAATTCTGGATCGCCTCCCCTATTACGGCAAGGTGCTACAGCGACACGTTGCCTTTGGGAGTGGTGAACCATCTGACAAGGCGGAAAAGCGATACGGCAAGGTCGCCAATCCAACCGTCCATGTGGCCCTCAACCAGATTCGACATGTTGTGAATGATCTGGTCAGACGCATTGGATCGCCTGAAGAAATCGTCATTGAACTCGCTCGCGATCTGCCGCTATCGGCTCAAGGCAAACGGGATCTTGAGAAAAGGCAACGCGAAAACCAGAATGCAAACGAAAAAAGACGAGAGGATTTGAGGAAACTCGGTCGATCTGACACCTATGAAAACCGAATGCGGTTGAGATTATGGGAAGAACTTAATCCCGAAAACGTTCTTGATCGGAAATGCCCGTTTACCGGCGAACAAATCGGAATTGAGCGCCTTTTTTCTGATGAGGTCGAGATAGAGCATATCCTGCCGAAGTCCCGAACACTTGATGATAGTCCGGCAAACAAGACGCTGTGCATGCGCTCTGCCAATCGAGAGAAACGCGAGCGGTCGCCCTATGAAGCTTTCGGTTCTTCACCCGGCTCATATTCATGGGGTCATATCGTCGCGCGGGCAGCTAATATGCCGAGTAATAAATCCTGGAGATTTGCACCCGACGCCATGGATCGGTTTGAATCGGAGGAACGTGACTTTCTGGACCGGCAGCTGAGCTCCACGCAATACATAGCGAGGCTGACAGCCAATTATCTGGTCTGGTTGGTAGGCGACCCCGGAAAGGTTCATGTCACCCCCGGACGTCTGACAAGCGACCTACGACATCATTGGGGGCTAAATTCTGTTCTGCGCGGACACAATGAGGCCGAGCCGGAGGCGATTGGTCAGAAGAAGAACCGCAATGATCATCGTCACCATGCGATTGACGCCATTGTGGTTGCCCTCACCGACAGAGGCCTTCTAAAGAAAATTGCAACTCAGGCGGCCCGGAATCAATCCAATAGTAGCGGGCAACTTATTGATACAATCGACACGCCATGGGCCAGCTTTCGGGATGATGTTGCAGCTTGCCTGTCGTCGATCATTGTCTCCCACAAGGCAGATCATGGCGTACAGGGCGCACTTCACAATGATACCGCCTACGGATTAGCAAGCGACGCTGACAAGACCGGTAAACGGGACGTTGTTCATCGGGTTCCGGTAGCAAGCCTTGATACCCTCAAGAAAATCGAACAGGTGCGCGATCCGCTCATCCGTGATGCGTTCATGGATGCCGCAGCGGGATTAACCGGCAAGGACGTTGTGACAGCCGTAGTGACCGCTGGCGAGGCCATGACGCCTCCCGTTCGTAAAGTCCGAGTGCTGGAGAGGATGAACGTTATCCCCATCAATGACAAAGATGGCCAAACATACAAAGCCTATAAGGGCGACGGAAATTATTGTTACGATATTTACGCGAATGAAAAGGGTGGATGGACCGGAGAGGTTGTCTCGCGGTTTGACGCCAATCAGCCGAGCTTTGAGGCCAATGGATCTATTTCGAGAAGCGGCACCCCTTTGATCATGCGGATTCGCGGCGGCGATACGTTATTGATTGATCAAGGGCAAGGCGAACGTTTCATGCGCGTGGTCAAGTTCAGCTCTGGTATGATCTGTCTTGCTGAACATTTCGAGGCAGGCTCGTTGAAGGCTCGCGACACCGATCAACATGATGATTTCAAATATTTAATTGTCGCGCCCAGTCGCCTGCAAAACTGGGGCGCTCAGATCGTTCATGTTTCGCCCTCCGGGCATGTATTCCGGTGACCGAAAATGCGAAACCGGTTTATCGAGATCACGACAGAAGGGAGTTTGCTATCTGTTGATCGTGGATTCCTGAAAATTCGCTATCAAGAAGAGGAGATCGGCCGCGTCCCGCTCGATGACCTAGCCGCCGTAATCGTTCATGCCCACTCAGCCACGTTCACAAGCCATCTGGCAGAACAATTAGCTGCGCGTGGTTGTCCATTGGTTCTGAGTGATCGATCACATAACCCCGTGGGAGTGGTTTGGCCTATTGATGGCCATCATGAACAGGGGCTTATCATGGAAGCCCAAGCTTCAGCATCACGGCCGACCCGTAAGCGACTTTGGCGGGACATTGTAAAAGCGAAAATAACGGCCCAAGCGGCAATATTAGAAGCGTTGGGGAAGCCAAATGTTCGGCTTTCCAGAATGCTGGCAAGGGTTCGGTCCGGAGATACGGAAAATATTGAGGCTCAAGCGGCGAGGCATTATTGGCCCTTGCTTATGGGCGATAGTTTTCGACGTAACCGGAGTTCCGACGGTATTAATGGCTTCCTTAATTTTGGCTACAGTATTTTGAGGTCCGCAACAGCACGGTCGATCGTTGCTGCCGGTCTGCACCCTTCTCTGTCGTTGCATCACATCAGTCGCGGTTCAGCTTTGCGGTTAGCGGATGATTTAATGGAGCCATTTCGACCTTATGTCGATTTCACTGTCGCCAGATTGATGCTTTCGGGGCAAACGGAATTGGACAAGGCAGCAAAAGGCGAACTGGTATCCACTATGTCCATGGATATGATCGGACCACGTGGCACTGCTCCACTTCAATCCTGCCTAGACAGGCTGGCGTCCTCATTGGCAAGGGTGTTTCTTGGCGAATGCAAAGACCTGGAGCTGCCGCAGCCGCCACTCGAACTCAGCCTCGCCAGCGTGATAACGAAATGAGAGCTCTCAGTGGGTATCGGTTGATGTGGATGATGGTCGTTTTTGATTTGCCTGTAACCGAAATTGAGCCGCGAAAAGCAGCTAACCGGTTTCGACTTTTTCTGAAAGACCTTGGCTTCGAAATGGCCCAGTTTTCGGTTTATGTCCGCCACACCCCGGGCAAGGAAGCGATCCAATCCTTGTTGTCTAAAATCGAGGCGGCTTTACCGGCAGAGGGAAAAATCGATATCTTGCAATTCACGGACAAGCAGTATGAACGAATCATTTCCTTCAGAGGAAGATGCCGTGGACCTGATAAAAAAGCTCCAAATCAATATGAGATGTTTTGATCCAAACCGATTTTATGAAATAGATTCAGCAAATAAGGGCGATATTTCAACACCCTATTTGCTGCTCTAGTTTAGCTGATCTGAGTATGCGGTCCAACCGGAACATAAAGACAGCGGTGCGCCACGCGCAGATCAGTTTAGCTGATCTGAGTATGCGGTCCAACCGGAACCTGCCGGCCATGCGGGCCGCGCCGAGCGTGAGTTTAGCTGATCTGAGTATGCGGTCCAACCGGAACGAATGGCGCGGAACGTCTCGTCGCAGAGTTAGTTTAGCTGATCTGAGTATGCGGTCCAACCGGAACTGATTCGGGGCGCAGATGCGGCCAAGGCATAGTTTAGCTGATCTGAGTATGCGGTCCAACCGGAACACATTGCCGATGCTGTTCTGACCGCCCAGGAGTTTAGCTGATCTGAGTATGCGGTCCAACCGGAACTATCCACGGTCTGACGGTCCAGTGTGTCGGAGTTTAGCTGATCTGAGTATGCGGTCCAACCGGAACTCCGGAGACCAGCACCGGATGGGAATATTCAGTTTAGCTGATCTGAGTATGCGGTCCAACCGGAACTAACCGGGATTGGCGGTGTGATCAAAACGCAGTTTAGCTGATCTGAGTATGCGGTCCAACCGGAACGGCCCGTGGTGTGGCCGCGCAGAAAAGCAGAGTTTAGCTGATCTGAGTATGCGGTCCAACCGGAACACGCCCCGCACACACCCTTAGAGCGCCACAAGTTTAGCTGATCTGAGTATGCGGTCCAACCGGAACGGTCCAGCTGGCGCACACTGGCCGAAGCCGAGTTTAGCTGATCTGAGTATGCGGTCCAACCGGAACAGGGCGATTGTCCTCACGGGTGGCCGGGAGAGTTTAGCTGATCTGAGTATGCGGTCCAACCGGAACTAGGCTGAAAGCTGCTGCTGCACCTGCGGAAGTTTAGCTGATCTGAGTATGCGGTCCAACCGGAACGTATCCGCCGCCATCTACCGCCTCTCGCAGAGTTTAGCTGATCTGAGTATGCGGTCCAACCGGAACCCAGCCCTCGGGCGCTTCCCCATAGGTGATAGTTTAGCTGATCTGAGTATGCGGTCCAACCGGAACAGATTCGGGTCCATCATGATGTGCTGGAATAGTTTAGCTGATCTGAGTATGCGGTCCAACCGGAACAGATATGCGGATACTGCTCTGCCCGCTTTTAGTTTAGCTGATCTGAGTATGCGGTCCAACCGGAACAGCTCTACTATGTGAACGGCACGGTCCGGAAGTTTAGCTGATCTGAGTATGCGGTCCAACCGGAACTGTCGATAGCCTTTTGAGCGTTCGATACTTAGTTTAGCTGATCTGAGTATGCGGTCCAACCGGAACCTAGACTGGCTTGGAACGCCGGGAGGAGAGAGTTTAGCTGATCTGAGTATGCGGTCCAACCGGAACCTGGACGAATCGCTAGGACCGTCTCGGCTTAGTTTAGCTGATCTGAGTATGCGGTCCAACCGGAACTTAGATGGAGCCCTCTCATGGCTATCACTGAGTTTAGCTGATCTGAGTATGCGGTCCAACCGGAACACACGTGACAAGCGAAAAATCAGCTTGCATAGTTTAGCTGATCTGAGTATGCGGTCCAACCGGAACTGAAGGTGGCGAGGCGTTGGCGAGTGCGGTGAGTTTAGCTGATCTGAGTATGCGGTCCAACCGGAACTGACGGGATGGTGATGGTTCCGAAAGAGCCAGTTTAGCTGATCTGAGTATGCGGTCCAACCGGAACGCTTCATGTCAGTCCTCCTGTGATGTGGGGAGATTAACTGATCTGAGTATGCGGTCCAGAGTGTCGAATGAGCTTATTCCCCCTACTATGAAGAGAAACAGAGAGTGGTAAGCTAAGTGTATAGCTAGGCGCTCAAATCACCCCTGATATCTCTCCACACCCCTACCTACCACATCTCTCCTATAACCGGCTCTCCTCCTACGACACTTAGATAGTGGTAGTGCATTCTGTCTAACAACCAGTCCCTTTCATCCTGCCTTACGATAAAGCCATCATGGATAGAGAGGAGGGTCTTGGATTCAGTCAATCCATCAAGCATGATGCGCAAGGCAATCTCTGACTCAATCCGGGAAATGCTCAATCCTTCCTGTGAGAAGAAGCGATGCCTGATGGGTTCATTGTGGGCTGTGAGCAGGTTCAGCGCCTCGTCGATGGTTGCAATTCGATGGATGGCGAATGCGTCTTCGTAATCTTTGGTGCTTCCGCGACCCTTTGAATTGAGCAGCCGGTTGAAGAGCTCTTTCATGCCGTTTCGTAATTCCTGCCAGTCGAGACCAGCCGCCTCTGCACGAGCAACTAGGTCTGGCGGGGAGTAGGGGCAGTCTGGCGCTTCCTGCTTCTCCTGAGCGTACAGAACTCGGGCATTGAAGGCGGAGTAATCCAGTCCGCCAACTGGCTGCCCATCTATGCGAATGGCATGACGGTCTACCGACTTCATATTCAGCCACCACGGCCCGTAGAAGCGACCATTCTTCTCTAGGTCATCATTGTTGAAGATGCGCTTATAGGCCCGAAAGGCAGGGTTTTGGGTAATGAGTGACCCATAGTGTCGAGTGATCTCGGCCCTTTCGTCTATGGTGAAATCTGCATCGCGCAGGGATTGATTGATCGCCAATAGCTGATCAAGAATTTCCCGGATTTCTGGTATATCTGGATCGAATTCCACCTTCTTTTTCTTGGCGTCCTTGATCTCGACAAAGCCGGGTTGGGAAAGGTCAAGCGGTACCCAGGAATCGAGAACGTCCAGCGCCTGGAACAATTCGGCACCCGCGTCAGTAAGGCGGAATGTGGACAGCCTTCCCTCTCCCCCAAAGTTGTCCCATACGCCCATCGTCAACTCGATAAGCCCTTCGGAGGCCAGTACATCCAAGCAGGTTGTGAATACGCCTCTACCGGGGGCATTGTTCCGGTAGATTGATGGTTCATAGCCAGCCCAAGAACGGGAGTAACAAACGCTTCGGCGTTCTTCCGGACGAGTGTTGTTTAAAAGGTTTGCGAGAATGGATCTGAGTGCGTGTTCATAGCTGAGCCGCGTTCTCTTCCCGAAGCCCCTTTCGTAGTGTTGCTCACGATGGGCGACAAGCAGAGGAATAAGATGCTCCACCAATAGGTCGAGCTCTGGTGTTTGTCTCTGGAGGTCATGTCTAAAACGTGGGTCACGTTCGAGACTTAGGGGATCGTTATCAGGCTCACACGGTACCAATGATGATAGATTGTCTGGTTCGTTCATTCTTCTACTATTTCTTTAATAATCATAATATATTCAGCCAGTTAAATGTTCGGCCCTACCGCCCAATCAAGTGACACAGACGGTTTCCATAAAATCATCAAACATATCCTGTCTGTAACGCGGACAGCGTTCTCCGACATAGATCGGGTCAATTGCCAACCAGTGATCTTCGCCATGCTTTCGCTTGTGCCGCTGAACGCGTACCCAAGATGCCGACATTCCCAGTTGCTCTGCGATTTCAGTGTCGTTCATCAACTTCATTTTTTTGTCCTATCGCTTTAAATCTATCTTCCATCGCTATGGCTGCAGCCTGATGATTAAGCGGCTGCGCATAGTGTTTCTGGAGCATGTTCAAATCAGCATGCCCCGCAAATGACTGGACGGTCCTGAGGTCAACATTATCGGCCGCCAGCCAAGTCAGACACGTCCGCCGCAAATCATGCAGCCTGACGTCCTCAATTCCGCAAACATTCCAAAGATGTTTGAGGGTTCGAGTCACAGTCGAGAGCGAAATCGGGAATATCCTCTGATCGCCCTCCTTTCTCGGATAATCCTGCATCCGCTCGAGAATGCCCAGCGTGGTCGAACCAAGCGGAATTGTTCTTGGTTTGCCGGTCTTGGACTGAGAAATGCGCGCTAATGGTTGATTGCTTGTCCGGTCAATATCGGACCATCTTAGCCTGAGTGCTTCACTCTTGCGCATGCCCGTCATCAATTGCCATTTGATGTAGTCTTCCAGCCAAGGTGCGGCATGTTTCCATGGTTCGTCCTTGGCTTTGATGTTGTCCAGTTCGCGAGCTTTCTGGAGTATTGCGCTCACTTCCTCTCTGGTCAGATGTCGGGTGCGCGGTTCGATGCCCCTGATCGGATCGGCATACTTCACCCAATTGCGGTCCAGTGCGCCCTTTCTGACCTGATAAGCCATGATCGTGCTGAACGTGCCCCTGATCCGCTTTACGGTGGCCGGGCTGAGGTCTTCGATCAACTTGGCTTGCCATAGGTGTACGCGGTCAAGGTCAATCTGGTCGAGTGGCAGGTTTCCAAAACTTGGCAGCAGATAATTCTCGATATGCCCTTTCATAAGGGTGTGACTGGCCACGTTACGCTTGGTCTCGAGCCAAGTAAGCGCGGCTTCTCGAAACGTTTCTGTCGCTTTTTCTTCAAGCGGTTCGCCCCTGTCAGCGCGCCCCTGAAGACGGTCTCGCTCCTGAATGATCTGATCCCAAGGCCAGGACGATAATCGCCCCAGTGAGACTTCTATAGCGGAACCGGGCTTGTAATATTTTTCCCGATATTGTCCGCCTCTTGGCAATCGTATTTTTAAATAGACAGTTTCAGTTTTATCTCCGCACCGGATGCCAATCCCTTCAAGATACTTTGCGCGTGAGGGTCGGTGCGTCTTTACATCTTCTTGCAGCTTATAGAATCGAGCATACCTGCCCGGACGTGATCGCGGCATTTGTTCTCCTGATTTGTTTGAAACAAGAGGAAGATTCACCTTCAACTCTACCCTATTATAGTACACCATTTTTGGTTGAAAGTCAAGTTTTTTCTTCCACCAGTGTTCCACTCGGAACGTCCCTGCAGTGGAAAAACATGGCTGTCTTTCCAGAACAATGCGTCAGACGTTTCACAAGAGATTCAATAACATGAATGCATGCAAGGAACGAGGGTAGCGGGCGTCAATACCTTGCCAAGGTGAATGTCGTGAGTTCGAATCTCATCGCCCGCTCCATTCTTTTCCTCGATATTTGACGATGGCTGTGGACGGGCCATGCTGCGCCCGGGGCAGCGCACAGGAAAACGGCGAAGGCCTTGTCCGCCCTCGCCGCTGTTTGATGCCGCGATCGTCCCGCCCCTGTGCCGTCTGGCGTAGCGCGTCCGCCACACCCGTGAGGGTGCCCTGCAGGGCGGCAAGGTGGGCTCGGCCGGTCCGGTGCGCTATTCGCCAGCCAGCCATCTCGCCGGTTTATTCGGGACAGCTATAGCTGAAAACCTCGTTATTATAGCCAATGGTCCGGCAGAAGATCGTGGTCTCGCTCATATTGACCGTTGAAATATTCTGGACGCCCGAGAGGCGCGCGCCGGTCAGATCCGCGCCATAGATATAAGCCCCCTGCATATTGGCCCCGCTGAAATCGGCATTGGTCAGATTGGCATTTGTGAATTGCGCACCGGTCAAGTCCGCGCCGACAAAGCTGGCGCCGGTCAGGTCGGCACCGGTGAAATTCGCCAAATCCAGCCGGGCATTGTTGAACAGTGTGTTGTGCAGGGTGACGCCGGCGAAATCCATCCGCGAGAATGACTGTCCCGAATAGTCGCGATTGCTCTGGTCCATTGCTGCCCCGGGCAGGGTTTCTGAAAGCCATTCGCCCATACGCCTGTGCATATTCAGCTCGGCCTGACAGGTGGCCCGCCACGCTTGTCCCGGCCGCTCAGTCTGGCTGCACGCCGGACCCTCCTGGGCTATCGCCGCCGGGCTGCCCGCGGCGGTCCAAATGAAACTGGCAAAAAGGAATGCGACAATATTCTGTTTTTTATTGATGAATTGCATTCTCGGGTCCCGCCTTTATTTAAAACTTTTGTATGTCAGGCACGAACATAAAGACAGGCAATTCGTACCGGTGTGTCTCCGGCCGCCTTTCGACTCCCCACGGGCATTGCGCTGGGCGCTGCGCACGTTACACCGCCGCCCCATGTTGACGATTTCAAACCTTGATTACCGGATCGGCGCGCGCGCCCTGTTCGAGAACGCCTCCGCCCAGATCGCGGCGGGCTGGAAAGTCGGCCTCATCGGCCGCAATGGCACGGGCAAATCCACCCTGCTGCAGCTGATCCGCGAGGAGATCGAACAGCCCTCCCCCGACAGCCCGATCCGGCTGAACAAGGGGGCGCGTATGGGCTGGGTGGCGCAGGAGGTGCAGCCCTCGGACGACACCATACTCGACGTGGTGCTGGCCACCGATGCCGAGCGCCACGCCCTGATGCAGGAGGCCGAAACCGCGCTGGATCCGGACCGCATCGGCGAGATCCACATGCGGCTGGCCGATATCGATGCCTGGTCGGCCGAGGCGCGGGCGGCGGAAGTGCTGACCGGGCTGGGCTTTAGCGATGACGATCTGGCCCGTCCGACGCGGGAGTTTTCCGGCGGCTGGCGCATGCGCGCGGCGATTGCCGGTGTGCTCTTTGCCCAGCCCGACCTCCTGCTGCTGGACGAGCCGACCAATTATCTTGACCTGGAAGGCGCGGCCTGGCTTGAAACCTATCTGAAGAAATATCCGCATACCGTGCTGATCGTCTCCCACGACCGGGAGATGCTGAACCGCTCGGTCACCCACACGCTGGCGCTGGAGCACAAACAATTGTCGATCACGCCGGGCGGCTATGATGCCTGGCTGCGGCTGCGCGCGGCCCGGACGGCGCTGCTGGAAAGCGAGCGCGCCAAGCAGGAAGCCGACCGCGCGCATCTGCAGGCCTTTGTCGACCGCTTCCGCGCCAAGGCGTCGAAAGCGCGGCAGGCGCAGTCGCGGGTGAAGAAGCTGGAGAAGATGCAGGAGATCACTGTGCCGCTGGCCGAGCGCACGACGCCTTTTGTGTTTCCGAACTCCAAGGACAAGCTCTCGCCGCCGCTGTTGCAAATGCGCAATGCGGTGCTGGGCTATGGCGCGGAGGCCGTGATCCTGAAAGGGGTCGATCTGCGCCTCGATCCGGAAGACCGCATCGCCATTGTCGGCGCCAACGGCCAGGGCAAAACGACGCTGGTCAAGTCCATCGCCGAACGGCTGTCGCTGCTGGCGGGCGAGCGGGTGGCCCCGCGGGCGCTGCGCATCGGCTATTTCTCGCAGGACCAGATGGATGAATTGCGGCCCGGGGAAAATGTGCTCGACCATATCCGCGACGCCCTGCCCGAGGGGGCGCCCCCGTCAAAACAGCGCGCCGTGGCCGCGGCCATGGGCTTTCCGCACGAGAAGGTGGAGACCGCCATCGAGAACCTCTCCGGAGGCGAGAAAGTGCGCCTGCTGCTCGGCCTGATGGCCATCGACAAGCCGCATATCCTGATCCTCGACGAGCCGACCTCGCACCTGGATATCGACAGCCGCGAGGCGCTGATCTACGCGCTCAATGATTATGAGGGGGCGGTGGTGCTGATCACCCACGACGTCTATCTCGCCGAAGGCACGGCCGATCAGCTCTGGCTGGTCAAGGATGGACGGGCGGCGCGCTATGACGGCGATCTCAATGATTACCGCAAACTCGTCCTGCAGGCCGACCGGGCGGCGGTGAACGCCTGAGGCGGCGGACGGCGCGGTCCGGCCCAGGAAAGCCGATCTGCGCGCAGAAAAAGGCCGGATCCCATGGGCTCCGGCCTTTCATCTGACAAGCAGGGCGAGGAGAATTAGCGACGGCGTTCATAACCTCCGCTGAACTCCCAATCGCCGCGATGATTGCGGCACATTTCAAACTGGCCGCGATCATAATCGCCATAACCCGACCAGGATTCCGATTCGAAACTGGCGCAGGTACGGCTGCCGCGGTCATAGTAATCGCGGGGGCGGACAACCCCGCGCGCTCCTGAATTGGGGTTTTCCCAATAGGTTGTGCTGCGGGACTCAGCCGACCAGCCCGATGCCCAGCTATATTGGCGGTGGTCACAATCGTTGAAGCGGCCGCCAAGCTGCACATCTACGCCGAGTAAAGGGCCGGCATCAAGAACCGCGCCGAGGCCCAATCCGCCAGACGTACGCGTTTCGCATGCCTGGCGATTGTAACGGAAGGACCGGTGGTCATAGCCGCGATCATGATAGCTGTGATGATAGCTGAAGTGAGACGAATGTCCGGACTGGGCTTCAGCCGGGACGCCCGCAAACATCGCCACGGGCAAGGCTGCGATCAATATAAATTTCTGAATTTGCATGACATCCTCCTTTGCAATTGGCGTCTTGCAAGGAGGACAACGAATGGGTGGCCGGATTTATTCCATCCAGTCGAGACGTGCGGCTGTTTCTATTGCTTCGGTATCCAGTGGCTCGCCGTCGATCAGGCCATCGACACTTTCCAGAACCATTGGCGGCAAGGGCGAGCTGGCGAGCTGATACTCGCCCGCACTGGTCCCATCGCCGGTGACGAGTAATTGCACCTGCCAGCCATCATCCTGACGGCATGCCAGACCGGCGGTGCCGGTTTCAGCCCCCTGGAATGCCCGGCAATAGCGCCCGGTATCGTCCCGGAACGTGACAGGAATTTGCCAGCTGGTTGTGCCACCGGCGGCGTTGAGGGCCGTGGCCAGTTGCGCATCAGCCCGCGTGGTCTCGCCGGAAATACCGTTTTCAACCGGTACAAATTGCACGCCGACGAGAATGCCGATCGCCAGACTGGCCATGGCCGACGCGCCAGGCATGGCCAACGGGTGAGAGAACCAGCTTTTTAGCTGATCTATGAACATATTGGCTGCCGCCGCATCGTCATCAGAGGCAAGCAAATTGGCAAACCGGTCCGGCACGGCTTCATTGGCAACAGGTGCATAATGGGATTTTACCGAATTGCTCAGGCGCCGGTGAGTTTCCGTGCGGGCGGCGAGATCAGCATCGGCGGCAAGAGCGGCTTCGAAACGGGCGCAGTCGGCGGCCGGCATTTCACCATCGACATAAGCGATGATGTCTTCGTCACTGTAATTCATGTGGACTCTCCCGCCTTGCCGGCCAGCTGGTCTGCCAAGGCCTGCCTTCCACGGGCGAGGCGGCTTGTCAGCGTGCCCATCGGCAAATCCAGAACGCTCGCGGCCTCCTTGTAGGACAAACCCTCGACGAGAACGAGTGATACAGCAATCCGCTGGTCGTCAGACAGGGTTTCCATAGCACGTTCCACCGACATGGCCCGAACTTGCCTGTCAAAAGCAGGGTCCTCCGCACCGACTCCCAGACCAGCCTCTTCCGGGGCAAAGGTTTGAGCGCGGCGATTGCGGGCGCGAATTTCATCAATCCAGATATTCTTGATCATCCGGTACATCCAGCTGTCCAAACGCGTTCCGGCCTGAAACTGATCAGACCGTTTCAAAGCCCGCTCCAGCGCTGTCTGCAACAGATCGTCAGCGTCCGCTTCATGCCGGGCGAGCGACCGGGAAAACCGCCGCAAGCGCGGCAGAATTGCCATCAGTTCCGCCCGAAATTCGGCATCTTTCGCAGGCATGTTATTATCCTGACAACGATTGGAAGAAGCTGTTTCTTCCATACGTTATCTGATCAGCCCCTGCTGTCATAGCAGGCGGGTGAAGAGATGGGTGGTGCCGTTATGCGTATTCAGTTGCTGTTGATCCTGCTGGTGGCGTTTGCCGGCCTTGCCGACGCGCAGCTGCGTCTGCCCGACCGTCTTCCGACACGTCTGCCCGATGTCCTGCCGGACACGCAGCTGGACCCGGCAGAAAGCCTGCTGGGTCAGCTGGAAGACAGTGTGCTTGATGAAATCGAGGATGCGCGCCGCGATGCGGTCAATACGCTAGTGCGCGCCAATCGCGATGTTCTGGAGCGCGGTCCCGGGGGAAGCGCTGTCCTTCGCGGTGAAGTTCTGGTGGTGGATCCTGATATTGTGCTCCTGACATTGGCACAGCAAAACGGATTTCGCATTATCGAAGACCGAACGGAAAGCGCTCTGGGGCTTCGTTATGTACGGCTGGGGGCGCCGAGCGGAATGCGGGCACAATCCGCGCTGCGTATTCTGCGGGGCCTTGATCCGGATGGCCTGTTTGATCTGAACACAGTGTATCTGCCATCCGGAATGGCGGCACATTTCCGCGGATATGCGGAACAAACGCACCGCGACCTGACTGTGGGCGTTATTGATGCAGGCGTCCCCGCGCAGGCTCCGGTTTTCGCTGCCGGTCAGGTCGAGACCCGGCATTTTCGTGGCACATCGGTTGTGCCTCATGATCACGGATTGCAGGTCGCCGCCATTCTGGGATCAGGAAATGGAGTGGTTCCAGGCGCCCGCATTCTGGCCGCGGATGTCTATGGCGGACAACCGACGGGGGGCTCTGCCGACACACTGATCCGGGCACTGGGATGGATGGCGGAATCTGATGTTCGCGTCGTGAATATCTCTATCGTCGGTCCGGAAAATCTCGCCTTGCGCGCGGCTGTCCAGCGCTTTACAGACCAGGGCCGCCTGATCGTCGCAGCGGTTGGAAATGACGGAGCCAGCGCGCGGCCGCTCTACCCTGCTGCCTATGAGGCGGTCATTGCGGTCACCGGCGTTGATGCCAATGGCGATGTTCTGCCCGAAGCGATTCGCGGCGATCATGTCGATTTTGCCGCGCGCGGAATGGATATGGTTTGGCCCTCTCTTAACGAACGATCCGTGCAGGTCCGCGGCACATCATTTGCCACCCCGATCGTAACCGGTCTGCTGGCTCACCAGACGCTGTTATTGGGCTCCACCGAAGCGGCCCTCAACGCACTGACGATGCAAGCCCGTGATCTGGGGCCGCGGGGGAAAGACCGCGTTTACGGGCACGGGCTGGTCGGTGACGGCCTGTTTCAGACCGCATCAGGGCACCTGGCGGGAAACTGATCTCCGTCAGCTGGAATAAACCGGGAGCTTCATTCGTTGTCTTTCTGAACGGCCTGCTGTGAGCGGCGGGCCGGAAAGGCAAGGAAAGGAGTTTCCAATGCGTATCATGCTTTCAATCTGTACCGTCCTGGCGACCGCCTCGATGGCCGAAGCGCAGCTGGGATCCGTAACCGGCACCGTCCAGCAGACGACTGATGTAGAAAATGACGAATTGCGGTTAGATCAGGACAGCCGCCTTCGGTCGAGTCTGCAAAGTGGCCAACCAGCTTCGCGACTGGAAATGATGCGGCAACAACAGGCCGTGCGCGAAGCGCGCCGGACAGCGGTAGCCGCCCGCGAGAGCGCCGGACAGGACGCGGCTTCACCACAAACCAATGCCAGCGTTGTGACTGAAGTCGATGCTCAAGCCGATGAGGCTGCGCAGGCCGCAGCACAAACCCAATCTGCGATCACTGCCGGCCCCGAGGGCGCCGGCGCTACAAATGCAGCAAGCGGTCAGGCAGACGCCGCAGACGCTGGCAATGGCCAGCTTTCCAGCCGCTCGGCCGCCAGTATCGAAGCCCGAGCAGCGCCGACGGGAACTGCGACCAGCCGCGTTCTGACTTCGGCCGAAATTGCCGCCAATTC
The DNA here is from genome assembly GCF_003129605.1 of Hyphobacterium indicum. GTDB lineage: Bacteria > Pseudomonadota > Alphaproteobacteria > Caulobacterales > Maricaulaceae > Hyphobacterium > Hyphobacterium indicum. The sequence continues at coordinate 1,129,232 of NZ_QBDX01000004.1, read as the reverse complement.
AGCGCGCACGGAGGTGACAACGCATGTCCCGCCTGACGTGAATGTGCAGGTACAGACACCCGAAGCCGTCGTGGTTTCACAAGGCCGGAGCCAGACCTATGCCGGACCGGTCCGGCATTCCGATACTGTCATAATCCGTGATCGCCGTGTGGCCGATGACCGCGGGCCGGCAACCGCGGCGGCTCAACCCCGGCCCGATACGGCGCCGCAATCGGCCACTCGTCCTGCATCACGGGCTTCGGATACGATGTGGGTCAACCGGGACAGTATCCGTGAACATGCTTTTCCGCTGAGCTTTGCGCTCTTTCTCATCCTGTCATTGCTGGTGGCCGCAAGGCTGCTGGCTGAACCTCGCCGTCGACGCCCCTAGGCGGACGGACAATCAACCGGATATCGGGGGGCGGTCAATGCCGCCCCCTTTTTTGTGACTTTGTAACCGCGACCGACGCTCTGACCGTTTAAAGCTGACGGACAATGGAGGCTTCAAGAACCCGGCTTGATGCTGTTCGTTCGAGTGAGTCTGATTTGCGGCTGGCCTGATCAGTCCCGCGCCGGGCAGAGCGCGCCCTCACAGGCTTCGGTCATGAAGGTTTCGGCATCGAGCCGCCATCCGCCTTCATCCAGCGCCCATTTGGCGGCATAACTGCCGGAGACGCTGCCCTGTTCCGGTGATCCTTCCTGCTGGCCAATCCAGTGGCCGTATTCCATGGCCAGCGGCATCAGCGGCGACAGGATGATGCAGTCGGGCGTGCGGCTGTAGATGACGCGATCCTCACGCCCGAAATTACCCTGCCAGAGAGCGAGCTGTGCTTCTGCGCCCAGAAACAGGTCGCTATAGCTGGCAGCGACCAGCACGACGTCCTCACTCAGAATGGCAGCAATGGTGCCGGGGTCGCGTTCGGCAATGGCGGTGTTGAAGGCTGCCCTCGCCGCAAGTATATCGCCTGCAGCGGCAAAGTCGGCGCACGCCGTTTCCTGTGCAATGGCCGTGGCGGCCAGAAACAAAGCGCCCGCCACGCCCGAAACGGTTTTTCTCATACCGGTCTCCCTTTTTCCGGAGCACAGCACGCCTCCGGCGCGACGGCAACTCGACAGGGCGTCTTCACGGGCGCTAGTGTCGGGCAAACCAAATGACTGGAAGGCCTGTTTGCATGACGTTCTGGCCCATCGTCCTGATCCTCTGGCTGGCTTTTCCGCTGACCGCCCCCGCGCTCAACCGCGAGACGCCGCTGTCGATCACGGCGGATTATTCCGCCTCGGTGCTGGTTTTCCGGGTCGGGCGGGTGACGCTGGAGGCCGATCTGGGGCGCGCGGACTATGCGGCGCAGGCGCATGTCGAGGCCGCCGGACTGGCGGCGCTGTTTACCGATTTCGAGATCGATTCCGATGTCGCCGGACGGTTCACCGATGCCGGACCGCAGCCCTCACGCTATGGCCATGTCGAGCGCACGGGCGACAAGACGCGGATCATCGACGTTGCATTTGACGGCGGTGTGGCGCGCTCCACCGCCTCGCCGGACTTTTCCTCCTGGGGCGAGCCGCCGGCGAGCGAGGCGGACCGCACCGGCGTGGTTGATCCGATGACGGCGACCCTGCTCTTGTCGGAAATGGTGGCGGCGTCCGGCGGCGCACCGTGCGAAGGCGCGCTGCCGGTGTTTGATGGCAAGCAAAGGTATGATCTGCTGCTCGCCGCCCGTGGCACCGAGACCATCCGCACACGCGGCTGGCGCGGCGAGGCGCTGGTGTGTGATGCCTATTATGCGCCGGTGTCCGGTTATGACCCGGAAGACTGGCCGGAGCCCGGCGAAACCCGTCACCCGCTGCGCATGTGGATTGCCCCGATTGCGGGCGGCACGGCTTTCCTGCCGGTGCGCCTGCACACGCGCGCCGGCTTCGGCGGGGTGACGGTGGAATTGCGGGCGCTGACCCTGAACTGACGCCTTGACCCGGCGCCGGTCCGCGCGATGTTGAGGGCAAAGGGAGGGTTCGACATGACGCAGCGCCAATACGGAATCGTGGTTTACGGGGCGAGCGGCTTTACCGGCCGGCTGGTGGCCGAATATCTCAACACCGCTTATGGCGATGCGCCGGAGTTAAGCTGGGCCATGGCCGGGCGGTCGGTCTCCAAACTCGAAGCCGTGCGCGAAGAGATGGGCATTTCCGGCAATGTCGACATTCTCGCCGCGGATGCGTCCGATCCGGCCTCGCTGAAAGCGATGGCGGAGAACGCGAGCGTCATCATCACCACCGTCGGCCCCTATCAGCTTTATGGCGAGCCCCTGCTGGCCGCCTGTGTGGAGGCCGGGACGGATTATGTGGATCTGTGCGGCGAGCCCGCCTGGATGGCGCAGATGATCGTCAAATACCAGGAAAAGGCCGAAGAATCGGGCGCACGCATTGTGTTTTCCTGCGGGTTCGACTCGGTGCCGTTTGATCTCGGCGTCTGGTTCCTGCAGCGCGAGGCCAAAGCCCGGCTGGGCCATGTCCTGCCGCGCGTCAAAGGCCGTGTGCGCAAGATGAAAGGCACCTTCTCCGGCGGCACGGCGGCCAGCCTGACGGCGACGCTGGAAGCCGCGTCGAAAGACACGTCCGTCATCAAGCTTCTGACCAATCCGTTCTCTCTGGTGCCGGGTTTCAAAGGGCCGAAACAGCCCCATTCCGACAAAGCCGAATATGATGAAACGGCGCAGTCCTGGACCGCCCCCTTCATCATGGCCCCGATCAATACCAAGAATGTGCACCGCACCAATGCGCTCGCCGGACACGCTTATGGCGCGGATTTCGTCTATGACGAGCGGATGATGACCGGCGATGGTCCCAAGGGCGAGAAACGCGCCAAGGCGGCGGCGCGCCAGGACAAGCTGCAGAACATCATGCTGGCCATGGCCCCGACGCGCTGGCTGTTGAAAACCTTCATGCTGCCCAAGCCGGGCGAAGGTCCCGACAAGCAGGCCCGCGAAACCGGCTTCTATGACGTGCTGTTTATCGGTGAAGGCCAGAATGGCGAAGTGTTGCGCGCCTCGGTGAAGGGCGACAAGGATCCGGGCTATGGCTCGACCTCGAAGATGATTTCCGAATGTGCGCTGTGTCTGCTGCTCGATGTTGGCGGCGACAAGACCGGCGGCGGGATCTGGACGCCGGGGGCGGCGCTGGGCGATGTGCTGATCGGCCGCCTGCAGGCGCATGCCGGGCTGACATTTGCGGTCGAGGACTGATCAGGCGCGGGTTTCCGCTTCCAGGCCGGGCAGGCCGAACAGGGCCAGTTGCAGGCTGCGGGCGATGCGGTGGGCGCGTTCCATGAAATAGGGCACCGCCACCGCTGTGGGTGCCGTGTCCACAAGCGTCTGTTCAAACAGGGCCAGCCAGGTGCTGAAATGCTCCGGGCGAATGGAAGCGTGCTTCTTGTGTGCGGGGACCGGCCTGCCCGAATAGCGCCCGGCATTGAGGGTCACCGAGGCCCAGAAATCCTTCATCCGGGCCAGATGTTCCGGCCAGTGATCGCCAATGGCGTTTTCAAAGACCGGGCCCAGCACGGCGTCAGCCCGCACGCGGCCGTAGAAGGTTTCGACCAGCGTGGAGATATAGGCCTCATCTATGCCCAGAGTGGCGGCATGGGCGCGGATGGCTTCGCGGCGTTCGGCAACACTGGCGGATTGTGGATGCGACATGGCAGGGGGTTGGACGCTCTGCCAGGTGACGGCAAGGCGCGATGTTGCCGCACCCCTTCCGTCAAGGCGCGGTCAGTCCGCCATCAGCGCCTTGCGGCGGAAGCTGGTCGGGGCTTCGCCGGTGGCCTCGCGGAAAGCGCGGTTGAAGCTGGCAATCGAGCCATAACCGAGATCGAGCGCGACCTGCAGGATCTGCAGGCGGGCGCGTTCGGGATCGGCGAGGATTTCCTTGGCATCCTCGACGCGGTGGGAATTGATATAGCTGGAGAAATTGCGGTAGCCGAGGCCGGAATTGATCAGCTTGCGCAAGCGGTGTTCCGGTGTTTTGAGCTGATCGGCCAGCTTGCCGACGGTGAGGCCGGTTTCGCGATAGGCTCCGGCCTGCATGGCCGCTTCCAGCCGGGCCAGAAGCGGGCGGTCGACAGGGTCGATGGCGGCGATGGCGGCCTCGCTGTCATGGTGCTGGCGCACTTCCTTGCGGTCGACAAACATTTCCGGGCTGGCGCGCAGCGCCCACAGGGCAAAGGCGAAGGACAGCGCCAACAGCCAGAGCGCCGAGCCGACAAGATAGGCGGTTTCGGCCGCCGAGCCGCGCAATACGATTTCCAGCCCCATGAGAATCACGGCGGACAGGCCGACCGAGACGGCAATCACGACGCGGAAACGGCGGCGGGTATCGACCAGATCATCCTTCAGGCTGAGCAGGGCGAAATAGGTGGCGTGCAGGAACAGGATGACGGAAATGGATTGTTTGATCAGGGTCATGGCATCGCGCCAGAATGGATCGCTCACCGTATATTGCAGCGGCACAAGAATGAGAATCGGAATGGCCGGCAGAAGATGCGCGGCGCGAAAACGGTACTGGTCGCAGAACAGGGCGAGGCAGAACCACCAGAAGAAGACCCCGTCGAGCCAGCCCAGAGGCTCGATGACATGCTGCCAGATGCCGAGAAGGTCGCGCATGGTCGGTGAGGCGCAGATCATGTAGGCGGCCGCGCCGAGGCCGAAAAGCGCGCCAAGCCGGGCGGCCAGAGAGCGGCGGGCATTCAGAAGCAGAACCGCGCTGGTCAGAAGACACAGCACACCCGCGCTCATGCGGGCGATGATTTCAACAAGGGCGGCGTCCGTCATGACAGGGATTATGCCTCAATCAAAAAGGACCTGCCAGCTTTTCCGTTGCGGAAGGCGCGCGGGAGAAGCTGGCAGGCAGCACTCGCTAGCTGCCACTGGCAGCCAGCACCACGGCTTCCCGTCCATCTGGGGAGACGCTCCGGGCAGCGTGGATTTGGTCAAGTTGCGGGGCGGCAATTTCACTGACGGTACGGGCTACCGTGTCGGCCACGCAGATCCGGGTGGCGGTGGCGGCCATGGCGGAATGGCGGTTTTCATTGGCGCAGACGCGTTCTGCGGCGGTCACAAGGCGCTGATAAACAGCGGCGGAACCGCTGTGGGTGGAAAGTTCGGCCTGCGTGTAGGAGAGCTCTGCGCTGGCGGGATTGCCGGCGACGGCGCTTGCGCCCAGGAGAAGGGCGGGGAGGAGTGCATTCAACATAATCGACCTCGTTTGTTAGGGCCGCGGGGAGGCGGCTGACGAGCTCAATCTGGCGATCTTCCCCCTGCTCTGCTTTGCGATTTCGAAAATCGCGTGATGATTTTCAGAAACGCGCGGCGTTTTTCAGAAACGATCAGTGGCGGGGGTTGTTGTCTGATTGCAGGCTCTTGCCGGTCCAGTGGTGCCCGGTGCGCAGGCGCGAAAAGCCCGGATGCGCGCGGCATCCGGGCTCTCGATCATTCTGCGTCAATCACTGGTGCAGAGCAGGTTGATGATGGCCCCACAATTACGTCCACGACATTGCGTGCCGTCGCCGACATGAACCGTACCGCCATACTGGCTTGGCGGAAGGATCGAGTAATAGGACGCTTCCCGGTAACCGGCCATCCGGCACACCGCATCCGCGCCAGTATCACCACACGTCTGGCTCAGCGAACGTTCGCAGTGGTCAATGGCGCTGCCATTCGCGCGCGGTATGGCAAAGAAGCCGACACCGTTTTCACCGCGGGTTTCGCCGCTGAGTTGCGTGAGTCCGCCGCCCGGCGGCACGATCGGCCGACCCGGGATCGGCGGGCTGCCAATACGACGCATCGAGGAAATATTATTGTTCAATCCCACCGCCGTAAGATCGGCGACAGGCTCGCTGAAGCTGCGGCAGAGGCCGCGATAATTGGCATCGGAACAGACTTGCCAGGTTTCATTCTCGGCCATGACAAGCGAGCCGGTGCGGTCATTAAAACCGGTATTGCTCAGATTGTTGACATCGGACCCGGCGTCGAAAGTCTGGCCGGAATACCCGGCATTGTCGTAAAGCTGCAATCCGCTGCGCGGCAGGAGGACCGGCGTCGGACGGGAAGGGGGCGGAATTGTTGCGAGAACGCGCACCGAGCTGATGCGGTCGTTGAACCCGCCCAGATTCGCGACATCGCTGTTGAACCGCTGGCAGGCCCCGTCGAAATTAACATGTTCGCAAACCTCCCAATTGCCGAGAACCCGCATGGAAGATGCCCGGTCATTGAAGTTGAGGTTCGTCAGATTCGAGCCGTCTTCGCCGGCCTGGATGCGGACGGAGCGCCCGGTAAAATTGGGGCCGTCATAAAGAACGACTTGCGCGCGCCGGCTGAGCGGTGCGGTTTGCTGGGCCATGGCTTCCGCCGTTATGGCCAACGCAATGAAGGCTGCGGCGAATGCAGCCAGGAATGTGTTTGATTTCATGGTCCTCCCCCCGGAGATCAAAATGTCCGGGCAGATCCGGGAACCGGATATCCGCCACGAACGGGTTGGAAAATCAGTGATCGGGCCGGATCGGTTCTGACCCGCTTACATGGTTGTCATGGAAGAGCACGCGGTCGACCCGGCCCATGACATGGTAACATTCGAATCCGCGCTGGTATCCGCTCTGGAACGTCACAGTTCCGGAAATCATCCAGGTTTCCTCGCGCCGGTTCTCACCGCGGCCGAGATTCGAAAAACCGGCGGCACGGGCGAAGGTTGTCATCCGCTCAAGGCATTCCTGCTGCTGGTTCGCTCCCGGTGCCGGATCGTTGAAACCGTAGTCAGCCCCGGATTCCTCCATCGGTACGTTGGTCACCGGCGTGTAGTAATGGAAGGTGATCCTGTCCTCCAACGGCCGACCTTCATAGTCGGTCGGGCCTTCGCAATACCAGCGGGCCATCTGAAAGCCGGTCGGGAAAGACGGCGAGTCGAAGCGGATCATCAGCGACCCGAAGATTTCAGCGCGGCGGCCATCGACAGCGTTATAGGTCGATGTGCATGATTGCTCGTCGGAGGGGGCCGGATACATGCTGACCCATGTACCGGTGAACATGCCCTGGCGATTATTGTAATTTCCCGCAAGCCCGTCGACGTAGTAGACTATGCGGTCCGAGCCCTGAAGAACAGCGTATCCGCCGACCTCGCTCTCATAAACCAGCATGTCCTGCATGTCCTGTCGTTGGCCTGTCCAGAGCTCATCAGCGAGGGCCGGGCCGGGAATGATGCCGGCCAACAGGGAGGCCCCGATAACGGCGGCGGCTAATGTCGTTGAGTGTCTCAAAGTCCTGGTCCATATTGATTTGTGACAATTTTCCGCTGGAAGCTTGCCTTTTGTGGATGTCTGAATCCTGAGTGAAATCTGAGGGAATGCTGAAATCAGTCTTGAAAATGACAATCCGGCCACGGGCCGTGACCTGCCCGACATGACGGATGGCGACAGAATGTCTGTGCCCGTTCTCCGGTCGGGCGAGATCGAGCTGGACCGGCGCCGGGAAATCGTTCGATTCAAGGGGCAGGAGACCAGCCTGCGGGGCCGAAATTACGAGGTCTTGCTGCTCTTGATGCAGCGGGCGCCTGACCTCGTCACCAAGGACGAGATTCTCGATACGGTCTGGACGGACATCCCGGTGACCGAAGGCGTGATACCGACCGCCCTGAAGTCCATTCGCGAGGCGATCGGCGATACGGGCCGAAAATCCACTTATATCGAGACCCGCTATGGACGTGGATACCGGTTCAGCCTCCCGGTAACAGCGGAGGAGGCCGCGCCTTCAGAAGCCGACGGCGAGGCGCGCGGCATTCTGCACCGGATCCGGTTGCGGTCCCGGCCGCTTTTGGCGGGGGGTGTAGCGCTGATTGCGGGTGCATTTGCTTTCGCCGCCTATCTCGCAAGTGACGGCCGCCGCCAGAATGAGCCGCTGCTACAGACGCGGATCGACCCCGCATTCACCGGGCTGGAAGCGCCGCTTCATTCCGAAATGCTGTCCCGCGGCCTGCTGGATGCGGCCGCCAGCCCCCGGGGTTTCGATCTTCATATCGGGCATTCCGACGAAGAGGGCGGGGCCGCCATCCTGACATTGACGCTGGCAGCGACCGGGGAAGCACTGGATGTCCGCTCCATCCCGATCGCCGGTCTGGGAACCGAACAACTGGCGCGCCGGATCGCGGTCGAGAATTCGAATATCCTTCGATGCGCCGATCTCTTGGCCGGCGAGGCGCGGCAAGCCATGGCGGAGTCCGGACGTCTGTTTCCCGAGCTTGTCCGCCTGTGCCGGGCCCTGATGATTTCGGACAATCTGCAGGACCCGGTGAGGATCACCCGCCGGATGCTGGAACAGGGAAGCGATTCGCCCTTTCTGATGTCATTGCATGCGCTGGTGATCATGACCCAGCCCAACCGGTATTTTTTCGGGCGGTCGGTTGGCGAGGTCCAGCGTATCCGTGACGAAGCGGCAAGCCTCGCCGAACTGGCACACGAAGCCCTGCCGGAATCGAATTTCGTCCGGTCAGCCCTTATTCTGAGCCAGCTGGACAGAGAAGCACCCCTGCAACAACTCGACGCCCTGTCAGGCATACCTGTCGAAAGCTGGGCGGGATTCTATGCGACAGCACAGACCGCCGTGATCATGCGTCAGGTCGGGCGCATCAATGATGCACGTTTTCTGGCGCAGGAAGTGGAAAGCCGATGGCCGGCCATTCCGCAACATGTGGTGGGTCAAGCCATTCTCGCCGCTACGGCAGACAGATGGACGGAGAGCCGGGCTCTGCTAAACGACTATCTCTTGCTCTACCCGGACAATGTTCAGGCGAGTCGCCTGATGACGATTTTGAGCGGGTTTTACGGAAGTGATGCTGAACGCAATGCCGTAATGGCGGCACTGTCCATGCCCGATAGTATACGAACATGTTTCGACGTCCCAGAGTCCCTGACGGCAGACGCGGCAATGATCGATCGGATTATCCATGCCTGCCGCGCCCTGGATGTTACGATCGCGGCCCGCCAGCTTGCGCGGATTGGCGAGACATCGGCCGCTCTGGATATTCTGGAGGCGCTCGACCCTGCAGCCCCGGGTATCGCCGTTATTTTCTATTATCCGGAATTCGCTGCGGTCCGGGAAACGGACCGTTTTTCCGCAATTGCCGAAACTTTCGGCCTGCTGGACTATTGGCGCGATAGCGGCGAGCTGCCGGATTTCTGCTATCAGCAGATCGACGCGCCGGTCTGCATGCGGGCCGTGTTTGAATAGCCGCTATCTGAGCCGCCAGGAGCGCGCCGGGGCGAGGATGACGGCGTTCAGGAGTGCCAGATCAAGGCCTTCCTGATAGCCGCGGGCGGTCGGGTCCTGGGTGAAGGCGACCACGAAGCCCGCTCCCGTCCGGCGCGAGACCAGGAAAGGCTTGTAGGCGGTCTGGGCGATGTTTTCCTCCCAGAGATGGCCGGAAGCAACGAGCGTGTCCGGTCCGGCAAAGCGCAGCACGGTGTCGGCCTCGTCCAGCGGCACGGCGGTATAGATGTCCGATCCGGTCACCATGGCGGCCGCGCCTTGCGAATAGCCTGCCGACAGGAAGGCGTCGGCATTGGCGGTAACATTGAGCAGCGCACCCGGAGCCGTGTCGGGCCGGGCATTGCGCGGCTCCAGCGCCGCCTGCAGCGCGCCGTTATCCTCGATGACGCTGCCGGGCACGAGCGCGGTTTCGCCCGCGCCATTGCCCGTTGGCGTATCCGCGGCGCGCTCGCGGCGCAGCGGCAGGAGGTTGATCTCCGGATCGGTGATGAAGCGTGTGGCATCGCCCAGCGCGATCAGCGTGCCCCCGGCCTGCGCAAAGCGCGACAGGCTGGCCGCGCCGGTCTCGCCGATCTCGGCGGCATAGCCGCCACCGCGCTGTTCGGGCAGCAGGATGACGTCAAAACCGGACAGGTCCGCCCGCGCCAGCGTGGCGGCGCGGATGACGGTGACGGGCAAGCCGTAACGCCGCTCCAGCACATAGCGCAGCCCGCCGGCCGAATTCGGATCGGTGCCTTCACCCCAGGCCATGGCAATGCGGGGCGCGACAATGTCGGCAAACTGGCTGGAGCCGAAATTCGGACCGTCCTCGGTCCAGCTGGTGTCCAGCCCGGCGTAGACCGCGCCGATGGTGCGGGCGTGCAGGCGCATCAGGGAATCGAGATGGGCCGGAGCGCTGGCGCGGGCGATCACAACCGATCCGGCGGGAAAGGTCTCGCCCTGGATCGTGAATTCGCTGGCCGCGGTGCGCATCGGCACACCGTCTGCGGCGAGCGCCGCGACAAGACGCGCCTGGCCGGCATCGGTCCAGGGGATGACATAACCGAAGCGGGCGCTGGCCGCGGCTTCGGCGGGCATGGGCTCATCGGCGGTGACGGCGTCGCCCGGCAGGTTGGGGCGATTGGCGCATTCCGTGGAGTCGACATTGAACATGACCGGCAGGGACCAGGCGGTGACGTCATAGAGTTCATGGTCGAGACCGCGTGTGCGGCGGTCTTCCTGCGCGTCGAGGAAATCGTCCGGCAGCGGCGTGTCGCGTTGCAGCAGCGTCCGGGCGAGCTGCCCGGCGGGCTGGTTCAGATCGATATGGAAGCCGCCCTCCGGCAGCGCCGTGCCACAGGCCGTGGTGCCGCCGGCAATTCGCGAAATCTCGATGCCCTGCCGGGCGATCAGACGGGCGAGGCGCTCCGCGCCCCAGCGATTGGTTTCACGTGACAAAAGAATGGCGGCGGGCCCCTCGGCGATCGTGCTGGCGGCGGCGCGTACATCATGGAAGCCGCGCACAAAGCGCTCGCGGTTTTCCGCGGCGGCCTGCGCGGTCGACAGGCTGGCGATGAAGTGATTGGTGACGCCGTCGGCATAGGTCAGATCGCCGCCATTGCGGCGCGTCCAGACCAGGCCGCGGGCCGAGCCCTGCTCATAGGTCATGGCGACGCCGCCCTGCATCATCGGCCAGGTATCGCCATAGCCGGGATAGAAGGCGTCGAAGATCTCGCGGGTGAAATAGTCCGAACCGATGCGGTCGAACCACATCGCATGGTTCTGGCCGATAATGTCATGACCTTCCAGCTGTTCCTCGGTGAGCACCGGATTGACCGGGTCGGCCACGGGCGGGAAGAAATAGGACTGGTCGCCGCCCATTTCATGGGCATCGACAATGACCATGGGCCGCCAGTCGAGCATGGCAGCGGTGCGGCCGCGGGTTTCCGGCTGGGTCATGATGAACCAGTCGCGATTCATGTCGAAGAGATAGTGATTATGCCGCCCGCCCGGCCAGGGCTGGTCATGTTCCGCCGCATAGCGGTAGCCGTCGGCCTGAAGGCCGCGCGCCTGGGTGAAGGAGTTGATGAAGCGGTTGCGGCCATCCGGGTTCTGCACCGGATCGATGATGACCAGGGCATTCTCGCGGATCGTGTTCGCGACCGGGTCATTGGTGGCGGCCAGAAGATGATAGGCCGTGCGCAGCCCGGCATCGGTGGAGGAGATCTCGTCGCCATGCACGCCATAGCCGAGCCAGACAATCACCGGCAGGCGGCCGATCAGCGTGTCACGCTCCGCGCCTGAGAGCCCGCGCGGGTCGGCCAGCGCTTGCAGATCGGCACGAATGCCGTCGAGACGCGCCATCGTCTCCGCGCTGCCGATCACGGCATAGACGAGATCGCGGCCCTCCCAGCTGGTGGCATAGTCAAAGACCTGCATGCGGTCCGGGGCGGCCTCGGCCAGCGTGCGTAGATAATCCACGGCCTCTTCGGGCGGGGTGATCTCTTCGCCGAAGTCATGGCCCAGCGCGCTTTCCAGATCCGGGATGGCGGTATCGTAGCGGGCCTGCAGCGGGGTCGGCGCGGATTGCGCCAGCGCAGCGGCAGACAGGCCAAAAGCGGTCAGAGCGGCAAGCAGGATGCGATGTGTCATGAATAACCCCGGCAGAGTCTGAATGGCGTGCAGATACAAAACGGCCCGGAACATGATGCTCCGGGCCGATTGAATTGGCGAGATTATTCCCCGCCGCTTTCGTCTGTTCCGCCTTCCTCGCCCGGAACCGGGAAGCCGCGATCGCGCATCAGCGGGGCGATGTTGGCATCCCGTCCGCGGAAAGCCCGGTAGGCTTCGGCCGGATCGACCGAATTGCGCGGGGCGAACAGGTGCTCGACCAGCGCCGCCGCCACGGTCTCGTCATAGAAACCGCCGGGCGCTTCGGCAAAGGCTTCTGCCGCATCCGAGGTCAGCACATCGGCCCACATATAGCCGTAATAGCCCGCGGAATAGCCTTCCCCGGAGAAGATATGGCCGAAATGCGGGCTGCGGTGGCGCATGACCAGCTCGTCCGGCGCGCCGAGGCGCTCCATCGTCTCGCGTTCAAACGCGTCCGGATCAATGCCTGTTGGATCGGTCGTGTGGTAGTACATGTCGACCAGGGCCGAGGCGAGATATTCCGTCGTGGCAAAGCCCTGATTGAAGGTTGCGGCGGCCTCGATGCGGGCCACCAGCTCATCCGGCATGGGCTCGCCGGTTTCGACATGGACGAAGTAATTGTCGATCACCTCGTCGGTCGAGAGCCAGCGCTCGAGCAATTGCGACTGGAATTCGGTGTAGTCGCGCACGCCGCCATTCAGCGTCGGATAGGCGACGTTGGAGGACAGGGTGTGCAGGGCATGGCCGAATTCGTGGAAGAAGGTGTTGGCATCATCCCAGGAAATCAGGACGGGCTCACCCGGGGCCGGTTCGACGAAGTTGGAATTGTTCGTCGAGAGCGGGGTTTCCAGACCGTCATAGGTGGTGTGACCGCGGAAGGAAGATGCCCAGGCGCCCGAGCGTTTTCCGGTGCGGGCAAACGGATCCAGATACCAGACGCCGACATGGTCGCCGCTGTCGCGGTCGGTGACTTCATAGACGGTGACGTCTTCATGCCAGACCGGGACGGAGCCATCGGTGATCTGTGTGAACTCGAAATTGAACAGCTCGCCGGAGACGAAGAACATGGCCTGCAGCAGATTGTCGAGCTGCAGATACTGGCGGACCTCGTTGGAGTCGAGCTCATAGCGGTCCTGCCGGATCTTCTCCATGTAATAGCGGTAATCCCAGGGTTCGATGGTGATGTTGTCACCGCGGGCATCGGCGAGCGCCTGCATGTCGGCGACTTCTTCCTCGACCCGGGCCACAGCAGCCGGCCAGACTGCTTCCATCAGTTCCATGGCGCGTTCCGGTGTGCCGGCCATGCGGTTTTCCAGCCGCCACTGGGCGTAATTGTCATAGCCGAGCAGGCCGACGCGCTCGTGGCGGAGCTGCAGGATTTCGGCAATGATGGCGTTGTTGTCGTACTCATCGCCATTATCGCCGCGATTGTAATAGGTGCGCCAGACCGTCTCGCGCAGATCGCGCTCGTCAGAGAAGGTGAGGAAAGGGTCCATCGAGGAGCGGGTATTGGTGATGGCGTATTCGCCTTCACGCCCGCGCTCGGCGGCGGCCGCGGCATAGGCCGAGATCACCGAATCGGAGAGACCGCTCAGCTGGTCCTCTGTGATGTAGGTGACGTAGGATTCCTCGTCGTGCAGCACATTGTTGGCAAATTGCGTGTGCAATTCTGACAGGCGGAGATTGATAGCCGCATAGCGCTCGGCGGCCTCGCCTTCCAGCGTCGCACCATTGCGCGCAAATCCGTCGTAAACCAGCGATACGAGGCGCTGCTGATCGGGACGCAGGCTATCGACTTCCTCGCCTTCATACACCGCACGCACACGCTCGAAGAGCGCCTGATTCTGGGTGATCTGCGAATTATAGGCCGACAGGCGCGGCGAGAGTTCGCGCTGCAGTTCGCGGAATTCCGGGCTCGACATGTTGGACGACCAGATGCCCCAGAAATTGAAAACCCGGCCCAATGGCGCGCCGGCCCGTTCCATCGCGACAATCGTGTTCTCGAAGGTCGGCGGTTCCGGGTTGTTGGCGATGGCATCGATCTCGGCGAGGTGCGCCGCCATGCCGGCCTCGACGGCGGCTTCGAGCTGATCAAGGCTGACCTCGTCGAATTGCGGCACGCCGCCATACGGGCCGGACAATTCGGCGAGCAGCGGATTGGTCTCCAGCTCGGCCTGCCAGTCCGTGGCGCTGTCCTCTGTGGCGGCATCGGCCATCGTGTCATCCATCATGGCGGTTTCGTTGGCAGTGTCTTCCACACTGGCCGCGGTCTCGGCGGCGTCCGGCGCGCAGGCGGCCAGGGTCAGGGCGGCAAGGCTGGTCGTGGTGATCAGAAGGCGTTTCATCGGGTTTCTCCCCTTGAATATGTCAATGGTTGACGCGGAACCTAGCGTCACAAGGGGGAATCGCAAATGCCGCAGTGTCGCAGATTGCGGAAGGTTAATGTTCAATGCCCGCAAGCTGCGGCATTCCGGCGTGTGTCAGCATGCCACATTCTTTTTAGGGGCTTTCCCCTTTTACCTATGGTCAGCCTGTGGAATTATCGCACGGGACGAATTCTTGATCTGGGGGACTATCCATGTCGCAAGCCACAGCGATGCCGGTAAAATCATCCGGCCTCGACGGTATGCTGATCGGGCTGATCTGCATTCTCGGCGCTTTCTGGAGCCTCATGGCAGCTGCCCGCGGCGTTGATCCGCAAATGGTGGCGCATGGCTGGCTGATGCTCGGCGGGTTCATTATCGGCCTGGTGCTGGTGGTGAATGCCTATTCCGCCAATGGCCGGGTGGAAGAAACCGGGCTGTATCATGACAATGTCATCAAGGCCGGCGCGATTGCGACCATGTTCTGGGCCGTGGTCGGCCTGCTGGTCGGCGTGGTGATCGCGCTGCAACTGGCCTGGCCGAACATCTTCTATTTCGAACAATTCGGCTTCCTCAATTTCGGACGCCTGCGGCCGCTGCACACCTCGGCGGTGATTTTCGCCTTCGGCGGCAATGCGCTGATTGCGACCTCCTTCTATGTGGTGCAGCGCACCAGCCGGGCGCGCCTCGCGGGCGGTCTGTGGCCGTGGTTCGTGTTCTGGGGCTATCAGTTCTTCATCGTCATTGCCGCCTCGGGCTATGTGATGGGCGTCACCCAGGCCCAGGAATATGCCGAGCCGGAATGGTATGCCGATATCTGGCTGACCCTGGTCTGGGTCGCCTATCTGATGGTTTTCCTGGGCACGCTGTGGAAGCGCAAGGAGCCGCATATCTATGTGGCGAACTGGTTCTATCTCGCCTTCATCGTGACGATTGCCGTCCTGCACCTGGTCAACAATCTGTCGATCCCCGTCGATCCGTTCGGCTCGTTCAGCTACCGCGTCTTTTCCGGTGTACAGAATGCGCTGACGCAATGGTGGTATGGCCATAATGCGGTGGGCTTCTTCCTGACCGCGGGCTTCCTCGGGATCATGTATTATTTCATCCCCAAACGGGTGGAGCGGCCGGTCTATTCCTACCGTCTCTCCATCGTCCACTTCTGGACGCTGATCTTCATCTATATCTGGGCGGGACCCCACCATCTGCACTATACGGCGCTGCCGGAATGGGCGCAGACGCTGGGCATGACCTTCTCGGTGATGCTGTGGATGCCGTCCTGGGGCGGGATGATCAACGGGCTGATGACGCTGTCCGGCGCGTGGGACAAGCTGCGCACCGATCCGGTGGTCCGCATGATGGTGGTCTCTGTGGCCTTCTACGGCATGTCGACCTTTGAAGGACCGCTGATGAGTATCCGCGCCGTCAATGCGCTGTCCCACTATACGGACTGGACAATCGGCCATGTGCATTCCGGTGCGCTGGGCTGGGTCGGCATGATCTCCTTCGGGGCGATCTATTGCATGGTCCCCTGGCTGTGGAAGAAGAAGGGCATGTGGAGCCGTGCCCTCATCGAATGGCATTTCTGGCTCGCAACGCTGGGCATCCTCCTCTACATCGCGGCGATGTGGCCGTCAGGCATCACGCAGGGGCTGATGTGGCGCGCCTATAATGATCTCGGCTTCCTCGAATACTCCTTCATCGAGACCGTCGAGGCCATGCATCCCTATTACATCATCCGGGCCGGGGGCGGGCTGCTCTTCCTCGCCGGAGCCATTCTGATGGCCTTCAACATGTACAAGACGATCACTGGCGATGTGAGCGAGACCGAAGACGAGGTCACGCCACAACCCCGCGCGATCCCGGCGGAATAGGAGCGGCAGGATGGCTGATACACCGCAAAAACCGAGCTTCCACCAGAAGTTCTTCGAGAAAAACTCGCTGATCCTGACGCTGGGCGTGGTGGTGACCATTTCCATCGGCGGCATTGTCGAGATTGCCCCGCTTTTCTACCTCAACTCGACCATCGAAGAGGTAGAGGGCGTGCGCCCCTACACGCCGCTGGAGCTGATGGGCCGGCAGATCTATATGCGCGAGGGCTGCTATAACTGCCACTCGCAGATGATCCGCCCGCTGCGCGACGAGGTCGAGCGTTATGGCCATTACTCGCTGGCCGCGGAAAGCATGTATGACCGGCCTTTCCAGTGGGGCTCGAAACGCACCGGTCCGGACCTGGCCCGGGTGGGCGGCCGCTATTCGGATGAATGGCACCGCGACCATCTGATCCACCCGCAATCGGTGGTCCCGGAATCCATCATGCCGCCCTATGCCTTCCTGCAGGATGCGGTGCTGGATTATTCCACCATCACCGCGCATTTGCGGGTCAACCAGTTCCTCGGCGTGCCCTATTCGGACGAGGCGGTTGAAAACGCGGTCGCCGATCTGGAAGCGCAGGTCGATGAATTCTCGTCCGGCTATGACGATCTGATCGCCCGCTATCCCGGAGCCCAGATCCGCAATTTCGACGGCAATGCAGAGGTCATCACCGAGATGGATGCTCTCATCGCCTATCTTCAGGTGCTCGGCACAATGGTCGATTTCTCGACCTATTCGCCCGACGCCGAAGCCAATCAGCGCTAGGAGGCCGCGGCATGTATGAGGCACTGGCCGGTTTCGCGCAGACCTGGGGGTTGTTGTTCTTTTTCGCCGTGTTCATCGGCGTTCTGGTCTACGCCCTGTGGCCGAAGAACCGCGAGAAATTCGACGCTGCCGCCCGCATGCCGCTGAATGATGATGCCCCGCCTTCCGAGGACGGGAAAAAGGACGAATCCAATGTCTGAGAAACATATCGATCAGGAAACCGGAACCGAAACGACCGGTCATGAGTGGGATGGCATCCGCGAGCTGGACAATCCCCTGCCGCGCTGGTGGCTGTGGATTTTCTATGCCTGTATCGCGTGGTCGGTGGTCTACTGGGTGCTGATGCCGGCCTGGCCCGCCCCGCCGGGCATGCAGGGCTTCACCGAAGGCGTGGTCGGCAATTCCGAACGTGTCAATGTCGCCGAGGACATGCAGGCGCTGCAGGCCTCGCGCTCGGAATTCTTCACCCGGCTGGACGCTGCGGAAAGCTATGACGCTATCGAATCCGATCCGGCGCTGTTCCGGTTCGCGCTGGCGGCCGGCGAATCCAATTTCGCGAATTTCTGCGCCACCTGCCACGGGGCCGGGGCGCAGGGCTTTACCGGCTATCCCAACCTCAATGATGATGTCTGGCTTTGGGGCGGCTCGTTCAACGATATCCGCACCACGCTGCTCTACGGCATCCGATCGGATCATGCCGAGACGCGGTATTCGCAAATGCCGGCCTATGGCGCGGACGGGCTGTTGTCCCGCGAGCAGATCCGCAATGTCCGGGATTATGTGCTCAGCCTGTCGGGCGGGACCGGATTTGACGCGGCGGCGCTGAGCGCCGGTGCCGAGGTCTTTGCCAGCCAGTGTGCGACCTGTCATGGCGACAATGGAATGGGCGACCGCACCCAGGGCGCGCCGGACCTGACCGATGCCATCTGGCTTTATGGCGGCAGCCCGGAACAGGTCGAAAACTCGATCTGGCGCGGGCCCTTCGGCGTCATGCCGGCCTGGGAGGGCCGTCTTGATGATCCGGTGATCACGGCGCTGACGGCCTATGTCTATTCGCTGGGCGGCGGGGAAGCCGAAACTGCGGCCGAGGGTGCGGCGGGCGAATAAGCCGCATCCCTTCCTCCACCGGAACAAGGCATAAGTGCGGATATGAGCACGGCCCGACATAATCTGATTTCCGCCCCGGGGGTTGCCACCCACGATGTGGAAGCTGTCAACGACGCCAAAAAGCGCAAACTCTACAAGAAGCGCGAGCCCATCTATCCCAAGCTGGTGCACGGTAAATTCCGGCTCGCCAAATGGGTGTTCATGGTGCTGGCGCTGGGGGCGTATTACTTCATCCCCTTCCTGCGCTGGGACCGCGGCCCGTCGGCGCCGGACCAGGCCGTGCTGATCGATTTTGAAGGCCGGCGCTTCTATTTCTTCTTCATCGAGATCTGGCCGCAGGAAATCTATTATGTCTCCGGCCTGCTGATTATCGCCGCGCTGGCCCTGTTCCTGGTGTCAGCGCTGTTTGGCCGGGTCTGGTGCGGCTATGCCTGCCCGCAGACCGTGTGGACAGATCTGTTCATTGCCGTCGAGCGCCTGTTCGAGGGCGACCGCAACAAGCGCATCAAGCTGGACCGGGCGAAATGGTCCTTCGACAAGGCGTGGCGAAAAATCGGCAAGCATTCGGTCTGGCTGGTGATTGCCGCGGCGACCGGCGGGGCGTGGATTCTGTATTTCCACGACGCCTATGACACGCTGTCACATTTCTTCACCGGCGGATCGCCGATCTCGGCCTATCTGTTCTTCGGGGTTCTGACCTTCACCACCTATACGCTGGCCGGGACCATGCGCGAGCAGGTGTGCATCTATATGTGCCCCTGGCCGCGCATCCAGGCGGCGATGACCGACCGCGATGCGCTGAATGTTGCCTACCGGGTGGATCGCGGCGAACCACGCGGGGCTCACAAGAAGGGCGAAAGCTGGGAAGGGCGCGGCGACTGCATCGATTGCAAGGCCTGTGTCGCGGCCTGCCCGATGGGGATTGATATCCGCGAAGGCTCGCAGCTGGAATGCATCCAGTGTGCGCTGTGCATAGATGCCTGCGATGACATCATGAAGAAGGTGGACCGGCCGACCGGGCTGATCTCCTATGACACGGATATCAATATCGACCGCCGCCATGCCGGGCTGGAGCCGATCTACAAATTCCTGCGGCCGCGCGTGCTGGTCTATGCCTTTGCGCTGGCGATTGCCGGGTCGATCATGTTGTTCGGCCTGACCACGCGCGCCAGCCTGGACGTCAATGTCACGCGCGACCGCAATCCGAATTTCGTGCAATTGTCGGACGGGTCGGTGCGCAATGGCTATACGCTGAAAGTCATCAACCGCACGCATGAGAACCGGGAATACAGGATCGCCATTGACGGGCCGGAGGGTCTGGAATGGCGGATTCTGGGCCAGGAAGAGACGCGCGGGCTGACCGTGGATGTACCGGCCGAGCGCACCCAGGATTTCCGCATCTTCCTGACCGTACCGCGCGAGGCGATCACTGCCAGCAATCAGAGCGTCATCTTCACCGTGTCGCCGGACGGTTCGGATGAAAGCCGCACGGCGGAGACCGTGTTCCTGTCGGGAGGATCAAGATGATCCGGGAGATCAAGGGCCATCACGTCCTCATCGGACTGCTGGTGTTTTTTGCCGTCATCATTGCCGTCAATGCGGTGTTCCTGACCCAGGCCATCCGCACTTTCCGCGGCGAGGACGAGCCGCGTTCCTATATCCAGGGCATCAATTACAATGACACGCTGGAGCGCCGCGATGCCCAGGCCGCGCTGGGCTGGACCGCGGTCAGCGCCGTCGACGCAACCGGTGTGCGCCTTGAAATCACGGATGCGGACGGGCAGGGCGTGACCGGGCTGATGATGGATGCGCGGCTGCGCCATCCGGCCGATTCCAGCCTCGATATTCCGCTGACGCTTCGCGGCGACGGGCCGGGCGTGTACCGTGCGCCAGCGGAGATACCGCCGGGGCGGTGGACGCTGGTGGTCTCGACGCCGGAGGGCCCGCCCTTTGAGATGGAACAGGAGATATGGCTGCAATAGATGCCAGCGGGGTTGATCCGGAAGCCTTCGTGCGCACGCGCGGCGGGCATCAGGAGATTGATCTGCTTGTTTCCGGCGTCCATTGCGCGGGCTGTATCTCGCGTGTGGAATCGGCGATGCGGGATTATCCCGGCGTCTCCAATGCGCGTCTGAACCTGTCGACCGGCCGCCTGTCGCTGGCCTGGAACGGCCCGTCCGGACAGGCCCGGGCGATGGTGAAGCGGCTAAGCGAGATCGGCTATCCGGCCACCCCGTTCGAGCCGGAGACCGGCGCGGATGCGGCCAGCCAGGAAGAGCGGCGGCTGCTGATCGCCATGGCGGTGGCCGCGTTTGCGACGGCCAATGTCATGCTGTTTTCGGTCTCGGTCTGGGCCGGAACGGATATGAGCGCACAGACGCGCGACCTGTTTCACTGGCTGTCGGCGCTGATCGCCCTGCCCGCCGTGGCGTTTTCCGGACGGCCTTTCTTCTCCTCGGCCTGGGTAGCGCTGCGGAACCGGCAGGTCAATATGGATGTGCCGATCTCGCTGGCGGTCACGCTGGCCTGCGGCCTCTCCCTCTACGAAACCATCAAGGGCGGCGAGGAAGCCTATTTCGATGCTGCCGTGATGCTGCTCTTCTTCCTCTTGATCGGGCGCTGGCTGAACAGCCGGCTGCGCGCCAAGGCGGGGGCGGCCGCGCGGCAATTGGCGGCGATGCAGGCGAGCACGGCGAACCGTATCGGCGCGGACGGCCAGCTCAAGGCGATTCCCGCGCGCGATGTCCGGCCCGGCGATATCCTGCTGGTGGCGGCGGGCGAGAAAATCCCGGTCGATGCCGAGGTGATCGAAGGCACAAGTCAGCTGGATGCCGCGCTGGTGACCGGCGAGACCCGCCCGGCAGACGCCAGTCCCGGCACGCAGATCTTTTCCGGCATGGTCAATCTCGGCGCGGCGCTGAAGCTGCGGGCAACGGCACGGCGCGATGATTCCCTGCTGGCAGAGATCAGCCGGCTGGTTGAAGCGGGCGAACAGAACCGGTCGCGCTATGTGAAGCTCGCCGATCATGCCGCGCGGCTCTACGTGCCCATCGTGCATGCGCTGGCGGCACTGACCCTGGTGGGATGGCTGGTCGTGGGAGCCGAACCGCGGACCGCCATCATCAATGCGATTGCGCTGTTGATCATCACCTGTCCGTGTGCGCTGGCACTGGCCGTTCCGGCCGTGCAGGTCGTGGCCTGCGGGCGGCTCTACAGATCCGGCGTGCTGGTCAAGTCCGGCGATGCGCTGGAACGTCTCGCCGAAGCCGATGCCGCAGCGTTCGACAAAACCGGAACGCTGACCCTTGGCCGCCCGCAACTGACAAACCGGGCGGCGATTTCCGACGCCGATTTCGAACTGGCCGCACGTCTGGCCCGCACCAGCCGCCATCCCCTGTCACGGGCGATTGCCGATCTCGCCGGGATGGGCGAGGTGGCCGATCATGTGGCCGAAACACCCGGCGGCGGGCTGGAAGCCATCATTGCGGGCGAGCGTGTGCGCCTCGGCTCGGCCAGCTGGATCGGGGCCGAGGCTGCAGGCGAGACGGTTTCGGAAGTCTGGCTGCAGGCCGGAGACCGGGCTCCGGTGCGCTTTGCCTTTGCCGACCGGTTGCGCAGCGATGCCGCTGATACTGTCCGGGCCGTCGAGGCGCTGGGCCTGCCGGCCCGCATCCTGTCCGGCGATCATACCGAAGCCGTGGCCGGGATGGCGCGCGAGCTGGGCATGGAAAGCTGGCAGGCGGGGCTGAAACCGGCCGAGAAGATTGCCGCGCTGGAAGCGGCCCGCGGCGATCACCGGCATGTGCTGATGGTGGGCGACGGGCTGAATGATGCCCCGGCGCTGGCGAGTGCCCATGTCTCCATGTCGCTGGCCAGTGCTGCGGATATTTCCAAGGCGGCCGCGGATTTCGTGATCCAGCGCGACCGGCTTTCGGCCATTCCCGAAGCGATCATCATTGCCCGCAAGGCCAGACGCCGTGTGCTGGAGAATTTCGGACTGGCCGTGGTTTACAACATGATCGCGGTGCCGCTGGCCGTGTTCGGATTTGTCACGCCGCTGGTGGCCGCCATTGCCATGTCGGCCTCCTCGCTGCTGGTGACGCTCAACGCCTTGAGGCTGGCGCGCTGATGGAAGTGCTGGTCTATCTCATCCCGATTGCGCTGGGTATGGGGGCGATCGGCCTCGGCGCTTTCCTGTGGACGCTGAAATCGGGCCAGTATGACGATCTGGACGGGGCCGCCCAGCGCATCCTGATGGAGGATGATGACCGGCCCCTGCCGGACCCGGAGCGTGCTCAGGCCGAGGCCGACGGCCCGGACGAGGTGCACAAATCCTGATAGGCGCGCCAGCTGGCATGACCCAGCCAGGGGAAGATCACCGCCAAGCCGACCAGGAAAAAGACCGACCCGATGGTGATCCAGAAAGCGATCAGCCAGGCCCAGGTGAGCATGGCGAAGGGATAGCGGCGCACCGCCGTGACCGAGGCGATCAGGGCGGTGGCAGCATCGACTTCGCGGTCGATCAGCATGGGAAAGGAAATCACCGAGATCGAGAAGGCGGCAATGGCCAGCGCCGCGCCGATCAGCGTGCCGGCAACGGCCATGGTCATGCCGGCCGGATGGCTTAGCACCCAGGAGGAAAATTCGGCCAGACTCGTATAATCCTGTGAGGCAAAATAGGCGTAGAGGAATTGCGCGATGCGGGCCCAGCCCAGGAGCAATATGATCAGAAGCAGGCCCAGAAAGGCGACCTGCGAGATTTTCTCTCCGGAGACCAGCCAGATATCGCTGAAACGGACCGCCTTGCCTTCATCAAGGTGCTTGGAGACCTGGTAGAAGCCGACCGCGAACAGGGGCGCGATCAGGGCAAAGCTGGAGAGCGCCACCGGGATCCAGGCTGCCATATCCAGCCACCACAGGCCGGCGGACAGGGCCGCGCCGAGCGCGACGAAAATCAGGCCGTAGCCGATGGAAACGACTGGCGCGCGCATAAGATCACTGGCGCCGGCTTTCAGCCAGCGCATGGGCGCGCCCGGCCGGATGGCATTGAGTTCGATGGCTGGCATGTCTTCCCTCCCCGGAATATCCATACACATTATAGGGTCTGATCGCGTCGCTTGCCCAGCGGCGTAGTGCCGCGCATGCCATACTATCCACAAGCCGATTCCGGAGGCAATGTGCCCGCCATGGAAGCCTTGGCACAAATCAGTTTTCTGGGTGGTCTGATCGCGGGCCTTGCCAGCAGTCTGCATTGCGCCGGTATGTGCGGCGGCATTGCCTCGGGCCTGATGTTTTCCCTGTCGCCAGACCAGAGTGCGACCACGCGGCTGGGCGTTCTGATGACCGCGCAAAGCGGGCGGATGCTGGGCTATGTTCTGGCCGGTGCCGCGGTGGGGGCCGCCGGCACCGGGCTTTATTCGGTGATGGATTTTTCGGTCGCTCAGGCCGTCTTCCGCTGGGGCGCGGCGATGATGCTGGTCTGGATCGGCCTGTCGCTGACCGGTCATCTGCCCGCGCCTCTGGTGCTGGACCGCCTGTTATTGCCGATCACCCGCTTTGTGATGAAGCCCGTTATGGCGGCCGGGCCGGTCTCGCCCTGGCTGGCGGGGCTCGCCTGGGGCGCTCTGCCGTGTGCCATGGTCTATGCCGCCCTGCTCTATGCCATGCTGGCGGGCAGCGCCTTGCAAGGCGCGCTGGTAATGCTGGGCTTTGGCCTTGGCACCTTGCCGTCTGTCACCGGCACGGCGCTGGGCATTGGCTGGCTGGAAAAGTCCGGCCGCAAGGCGCAATTCCGGTTGGCTGCAGGCCTCATCATCACCGCGCTGGGCATGGGCATGCTGCTGGTGCCGCCCGAAGTGATCGCCGCAATGTGCGGGCTGGAGCTTTAGACTTCCAAGGAGCTACTGGAACGATTCGAGGGGGCGCCGAGTAATGCGTACAGGAAGAAAACGTTGGCTCTGTTCCGGCCAGTCAATACAGATCACGTCATCCGTCGTGTCCCGGAACAAAAGGGATTGAGACGGTGCGTTACACCCGGTCTCGAAAATCATGCTTTGCGTAGCGCTAGCCGGGTCCACCAGGTGGAGCGTGCCGCCTTCATTCAGAACCAGCCGGTTTTCCTGCATTCCTTGCAAAGTGAGCCTCCGGCCTGAAGCGACATGGATATCATCATGGGTCAATATAATTGGCATTGCAGTAGCTGACGCTACCCGCCAGTCAATCAGGTGAAGCCGGTTCTCGAAGTGGCTTCTGTTGAGCAGCATCCCGTCTAGCATTTCTTCAGTTATCCAGTGCGCACGTTCGATCAGAACAATGCGGCCATCGGGAAGAATACTCGCCTGCTCAATTCGCGAGCGTTGATCGGATAGCTGGATGAATGCAATCTCTTCTGCGTCGGCGAGCACGCGGACGTAAGGATTGTGGTCATCATCGTAGTGCGGGGCGAATGAATACAACACACCGCCCTGATAGCTGTTCATGATAGCGCCATACCGGCCAGATAGATCAGGGACATTGGAGACGCGGGCAACCGATGCGCCGTCCGCATCGTAAACATTAACGCGGATCGCCCCGTCATGGCGTGTGCGCTCAACCCGATAACCTGTAACCGGGTCGATGGAGAAGTTTTCTACGGTTTCGCGTCGTGACGTCTCTTCTAGCGCAATCATGTCGATTTCACTGCCGGGATCACCAGCCGACACACCTGGGCCATGGAAGACGAATACCCGCTCGCCCAAGGTCAGCATCGACAAATTTGTGTTCGGCGGACTGACGAATTCACGCACGGGATGATCGATATCCACCCTCCCAACAAATTCGCCATTGTCATCAAAGCGAATGAAAATATTCGTCAGGCCCGTGCTCAATCGCGGGATACAGGATCCAATCAGATCGCCACTCGGTTCAAGAATTCCATATTTGTAGCAGGACACAACGTCGCTATCGCCGAGCCTTATTTGCGGCCCTTGCGCATCCGAGCACCCGGCTGTACCGGCAATCAGCATGATTGCCCAAAAATTCGCTATCCAACCTACTGGCATCCGCCGATCATTCTCGACCTCGGCGTATAAGGCAAGAGAGCGGTTGTTGGCCTAACCCGCTTTCGGCCGCCTGAAGTGATCGCGGCGATGTGCGGGATGGAGGTCTAGCCCTGGCTGGCATTTGCCAGACCTGTGATTACTGAGTTTGGCAGCCGTAAGTCTTTTACTCGTGCTCGAAAGCCATGATCGCACATATGTCGCGCAACTCGGTCGGACTGATGGGTGAATCGTCGTCGGATATTTGCAGGTAGACCTGCCTAAGCCGCTGATTGTTATCAAAACGAAATCCACCAAATCCATCTGATGGCGCCACAAAGGCACGACGGAATAGCAAGCAACCTATCGCTATGCTCTCAAGGTAGGGGCTCCCCATCTCGCTGGACGATTCACCATGGTAGGCCGCGTACCAAAGCCTTGCCTCGTCCAACTCGTCCTGCGCCAAGCCTTCATACACGAGCCGGCGGATAGAAAAGGCTGATTGAAAGCATTCGCTCCGGATTGAATCTTCCACCGGGAACGGGCAAGCCGCCGCATGTGCGGCCAACAATTCAACAGCCGATGGCCGCGCCGGCCCGCCTGATCCGGTTGAGCAACCCGCCGAAAGAACGGCAAGAAGCGTAATCCAGAAGCGCAAACCCTAACCCATTTCCGGCCGGACAATGCCAGGGCCCAGATTGCGGATCACTTCCGCTGCGTTGAAGTCATTGGCATCATCGCCGGACGGGCGGCGGCCCATGACGATTTCGGCCACAGCTTCATAGCGCGTGGTCTCGCGATAGCGCGTGTCATTCCAGAAGGGGTCATGCCAGCCATACCAGCCATAACGCGGATGGTAGTAGCGGTAATCGACATAGAAGCGCGAATAGAAGGGATCACCGCCCCAGGTGCGCGTATCCTCGTCCGTGGCGCGCTGCACCACGGTGAAATGCTCATAGCCGCGTTCGCGCGTCAGCTCGGCGGCGCGATAGAGCAGATAGGTTTCCACGGTTTCGCGATCGGTCAGGGAATTGCCGGCAAAGGTGATGCGATAGCGATCGCGCTCGATGGCCTGCTCGCTATAGCCATAGACGCTGCCGCCGGGCTGATTGGCGGCCTGATAGGGGGTCGGGGTGGCGCAGGCCGTCAGAAGGACGCCGGCCACCAGCATCAAGGTGGTTATCCGCATGGCAATCTCTCCATTTCAATGTCCTCGCAGGGACAAGTATGAGCCTGTTGCGCGGGTTTTTCCAGTGGTGTCATTCCGGGTTCATCGAATCCGTGGCAGGCTGGGGCCGAACAGATTTCATGAAGGAGTTTCCATGTTCCGTATTCTCTCCGCCAGCGCGGCTGTCATCGCTCTGAGCGCCGCCGCTTCGGCTCTTACCCCGCAGGAAGACCTGACCGCGGCCTGCACCGAATCCGGCAATGATGCCGAACAGTGCAGCTGCGCCGCCGATTATATCGTCGAGACGCTGGACGAGAACGAACTCGCCTTCATGATGGCAACGATGGAAGCGGAAACCGAGGATCCGGCGGAAATCATGGCGATTGCCGCCGCCAACGGCATGGAGCTGGCCGACATCATGGTGATGGGTCAGAAAATGCAGACCGCCGAGCCGGAAATGCGCGAAGCCTGCGGCATTGAAGAGCTTAACTGATCAATCCAGATCATATTCCAGAATGACGGTGGGCGGCACGGCTTCGGTCGGGCCGCTGCCATCCTCCGGCCACAGCGCCCAGGGCGCATTGGCAACGAAAAACACCCGGTCATCCTGTACATCCACCAGTGTCGGCTCGCCAAAATCGGGGTGATTACGGAGGAGAATCTCCGTGTTCGCGACCCCGAGCCCGTCTGCGGACAGGTCGATCGCAATCACGGCATGCGGCGAGACGCCATTGCGCACGGCGATCAAGCGGCCCTCGCGGGTGGCGGCAAGGCCATCAATACCGATCAGGCTTTCCGTTCCGGGGCGCACCTGCTGCGCCGTGCCGTCCGCCAGATCGACGCGCCATAATCCCAGCGCATAATCGGCGACATAGAGCGCGCCATCGGCCAGCGCTGCGCCCTGCAGGCCGCCAAAGCGCGGATCTTCGGACAGGATTTCTAGCGAGCCGGACAGCGAGCTGAGCTGGTAGATGCGGTTGGCGCCGCTATCGACGGCCCAGACCATGCCATCACGCGTCACCAGATCGGCGATCCGCTCCGCATCCTCCATTTCATAGCGGCGGTAGACATCGCCGGTAATCATGTCGAGCGCGACGAGGGCAGTGGTGGCCGCCTCACCTTCTTCCAGCGGGGTTTGCGGCAGGGTGCCTGTCGCCGCCCAGATGACACGGTTCACATCATCAGACGCCAGGCCGAAGACCGATTGCAGACCGTCTCCGGCATCGGCAAAAACCTGCGCCGCGCTTCGGTCAAACGGCTCGACCACCCAGACCTTGCGGCCCACGACATCGGACAGGAAAATCCGGTCGGTCTCGATCTCGACGGCAATGCCTTCAATCAGGCTGTCCGGGAGGGCGATCTGCGCGGCGCGTTCGGCCTGTCCGGCCGGGCCCGAATGGCGGGCCAGCAAGCCATCGAGCGCAGCATAGCGGTCCGGATATGTCTCGCGCAGGCGGGCATCGGTTTCGCCCAGACGCGAGAGGTCAAAGGCAATCCCGGCCTCTGCCACCGCTTCGAGCGCGCCCAGCAGCAATTCGTCATCGCCGCTGGCCATGCCGATCTGTGCCAGGCCCAAGAGGATGCCGGGGTGACCGGGCTGCAGGGCGCGTGCCGCGCTCAGGGACCGGCGGGCGGCCTCATAATCGCCGGCCTCTGCGGCGCGGGCCGCTTCCATGCGCAGCGTGCGCGAGGTCTCGAACGGGGCGAGCGGGTCCGGCGGCGCGTCCTGTGCAAAACCGGCAGAAGACAGCAGGCAAAGCGCGGCAAGGGAACGGATCATTCAGACACTCATCTGTTAGCGGTGGCCAATTGGACGATATTTGCGCGCGCGGCGCATCTGACAATTTCGCGAGAAAGATTGCCGGCCGGACAGCTCAGTCATTTTCGCCCAGCCGCTTGCGGCGCGCCGCCATCAGCTGCAGGCGCAGCGCATTGAGGCGGATGAAGCCCTGCGCGTCCTTCTGGTCATAGACATCGTCCTCCTCGAAGGTGACATGTTCGAGGCTGTAGAGCGAGGCCGGCGAGTGGCGGCCGACGACATTGACCGAGCCCTTGAACAGGCGCAGGCGGACATCGCCGGTCACGTATTTCTGCGAATGGTCGATCGCCGCCTGCAGCATTTCGCGCTCGGGCGAGAACCAGAAGCCCTCATAGAGGATTTTGGCATATTTCGGCATCAGCTCGTCCTTGAGATGCATGGCCCCGCGGTCGAGCGTGATCTGCTCGATGCCGCGATGCGCTGCCATCAGGATGGAGCCGCCGGGGGTTTCATAGATGCCGCGTGATTTCATGCCGACAAAGCGGTTTTCCACCAGGTCGAGGCGGCCAATGCCATGGGCGCGGCCCAGATCATTGAGGCGCTCGATCAGCGTCGCCGGAGACAGTTTTTCGCCATTGACCGCCACGGCATCGCCTTTTTCAAAGGAAATGACGATGTATTCGGCCTCGTTGGGCGCATCCTCGGGCGCGAGCGTGCGCTGGAAGGTTTCCTCGAAAGCCTGCGCCGACGGATCTTCCAGATTCTTGCCCTCCGAAGAGGTGTGCCAGAGATTGGCATCGACGGAAAACGGCGCTTCGCCGCGCTTGTCCTTGGGGATTTGAAGCCCGCGGCTTTCGGCATAGGCGATCAGCTTGGTGCGCGAGGTCAGGTCCCATTCGCGCCAGGGCGCGATGACGTGCAGGGACGGGTCGAGGGCGGCAAAGCCCAGCTCGAAGCGGACCTGGTCATTGCCCTTGCCGGTCGCGCCATGGGCGACGGCATCAGCGCCGGTCTCGTGCGCGATCTCGACGAGGCGCTTGGCGATCAGCGGGCGGGCAATGGAGGTGCCGAGCAGGTAGAGGCCTTCATAGACGGCGTTGGCGCGGACCATGGGGAAGATGTAGTCGCGGGCAAATTCCTCGCGCACATCCTCGATGAAAATGTGTTCCGGCTTGACGCCGGCGGCCAGCGCTTTTTCACGCGCCGGCTCGATCTCCTCGCCCTGGCCCAGATCGGCGGTGAAGGTGACGACTTCGGCGTCATATTCTTCCTGCAGCCATTTGACCGCGATGGATGTGTCCAGCCCGCCCGAATAGGCCAGAACGATCCGCTTGATATCCCTGCGCGCCATGCCGCGTCTCCCGATGCTCGAATGCGGCGGAAACTACCGCACCTGCGAAGCCGCGCAACATTTCAATCAGACGCCGGAATTGTCCTCATCGGCGTCCTCCGGGCTCAGGGTTTCGCGGGCCGGATCATTTTTCCAGACCTGCCAGGAATAGATGACGAGAAACAGCGTCTTGGCGATGAGGGCGGCGCCCAGCGCCATGACCACCGGTTCGGGCGGCAGGGTGAAGGCCGCGGCCAGCCCGGCGAGCCCGATCGGCAGGAAAAGGCGGCTGGCCATGCGGTGGGTCTTGTCCCAGCTGAGATCCGAGGACAGCGTCCAGGGGGTGCGGATGCCGGCGAAGAAATTCGGCCGCGCCTTGGCGATGACCATGCCGACGAGCAACATCAGGAGGGAGATGAAAACAGCGATTCCGCGCGCCATCACCTCACCGTCCACACCACCGCCAAGGGCGGTCCAGGTGATCAGCCCCTGCCCGCCGGCCAGCGCCAGAACGCCGATCATCCAGCCAACGATGTAGAGCGGCTTTGACCGCCGGAGATTGCGTCCGCGCGGGTCGATATTCGGGGCGATGCCCAGCAGGAAGGTGATGCCAAGAAGGAGCGCCGGAAGAAACAGGAAGGCCTCGGCTTTCGAGCCCGTCCGGTTGACCTCGCCCGACAGGCTGAAATGCACGGCGACCTCCGCCCCCGGCGGCGTATTGATCCAGCCATAGGCGGAAAAGATCACGGCAATCACGAAGGCGAAGGCGGAAATCAGCATTCCCAGACGGATCATGTGTCAGTCTCCCTTTTGCCCACCAGCCCCATGAGCAAGGCAATGGCTTCTTCGGCGGCGCCGGCATTGAGCCGGTAGCGGATGGTGGTGCCATGGCGTTCGGCGCGGATCAGCCCCGCCTCTTTCAGCGCGGTGAAATGGCCCGACATGGTCGGCTTGGACACGGGGAAGGCGGCGGCCAGATCACCCGCCGTCATCGGTCCGTCCCGCAGTTTTTTCAGCACCTGACGCCGGACCGGGTGGGCCAGCGCCTTGAAAACATCACTCATGGCCGATGATTGACATGGCCTTTATTTAGCGTCAAGACTAATTAGTGAAATTACGAATGAGGAATACATGCCGCCGAGGCGTTAACCCCCAAGCATGCGAGTAGACCCTATTCCTCCGGCAAGTTCTCGAGGAAGAAGCGGATCTGGTTTTCGCCCATCACCGCGCGGATATCGGCTTCGCTCATCCCGCCGGCCAGCAGGGCATCGGTGAGCGCGGCCAGTTCCGAGGCATCGAATGTGGCGGTGATGGAGCCATCATAGTCCGAACCCAGCGCCACCGCCTCCACGCCGAAAATATCGGCCGCATGGGCAATGACGCGGGCAATACCCGCCGGGCTGTCATCACAGGTGACATCGGCCCAGAAGCCGATACCGATCAGGCCGCCGCGCGCCGCGATTTCGGCCAGAAGCGCGTCGGGAATATTGCGCGGCGTCTCGCACAGGGAGCGCACCCCGGTATGCGAGACAATCAGCGGGGCGCCGGTCATGTCCAGCACTTCGCGGACCACGGCTTCGGAGGAATGGGCAAGATCGAGAATGAAGCCCCGGTCGAGCAGATCGCGCACCGCTTCGCGGCCGAATTCCGTCAGCCCGGCATTGGACAGGCCATGCAGGGAGCCGCCCAGCTCATTGTCGAAGAAGTGCTGCAGGCCAACAACGCGATAGCCCTCCGCATAGAGGCGCGGAATATTCGCCAGATCGCCTTCCAGCGGATGGGCACCCTCCGTGCCGAGAATTCCGGCCACCATGTCCGGATTGTCCGCTTGGGCGGCCAGCGCCGCTTCCAGATCGGCGCGGTTTTTCACCACGACGAAGTCGCCGTCGGACCGCTCTGCCGCGCGATGCAGGCGGCGGGCATGAAAGCGGGCGCGATTATAGAGCGAGTTCCAGGTGTCGACCGGCCAGCGCTGGGCAATCGCCAGCAGGGTGATGTCGTCGCTGGTGGCATCATTGGTTTCGTAATTCATGTTGGACGGCGTCTTGGTCACCGAGGTGAAGACCTGCAGCACAACACCGCCTTCGCGCAGGCGCGGCAGATCGGTATGGCCGCGGCCATAGCGGCGCACCGGATCGCGCGACCACAACAAAAGATCGGAATGAAGGTCCGCGACGCGCAGCGTGTCATGCAGGGCCTGAGCCTCTGGCGAAATGACATAGGGATCGTGCGGAGTGACGGCGTTCAGCGCATCATCCACCCGCGGCGGCAGGATGAAGAAAAAGAAGACGGCCACCGACAGGACGATGACCAGACCGGCGATGCCGGCCCATTTCAGAACTGCACGCATGATTTCCCTCCCCCGGACCCCGCAAACTCTGACCCGGTCGACGGATAGAGGCAAGGGTGTTGCGGCCGGACGCGCAGCACTTTCATGTCTGAAACAAGGGTTGTTTTCACGGTGCGCGGGCGCAGCTAGTCTGCGCGCCATGATCTGTTCCGGACGCTCCTTATGCTGATGATCCTGCTGAATGCTGCGGGCGGGCTGGCCCTGTTCATGCTGGCCATGGCGATGATGACGGACGGGCTGAAGGCCGCCGCGGGCGGGGGGCTGCGCGATTTGTTGCGCGGCTGGACCTCCTCGGTCCTGCGCGGGGTGGCCGCCGGAGCGCTGATCACCGGCGTGTTGCAATCCTCCAGCGCGGTCCTCGTGGCGGTCATCGGTTTCGTCAATGCCGGCATTCTGTCCCTGCGGCAGGCCCTCGGCGTCGTGTTTGGCGCCAATATCGGCACGACGATGACGGGCTGGCTGGTGGCAGCGACGGGCATTGGCTTCCCGGTCGAGCATTATGCGCTGCCGGTCATAGCCCTGGGCGTGCTGCTGCGTTTCCTCGCTGCTGGCAAGCGTCTGCAGGGTCTTGGCGAGGCGTTGACCGGTTTTGGCTTGTTCTTCCTCGGCCTGTCGGTGCTGAAGGACGCTTTCGCGGGCGTGGTGGAGACCTATGGCGCCGAGGCGTTCGGCTTTGCGGCCGGAGGCGGGCCGGGCCCGCTGGCGCTGCTTCTGCTCGCCGGATTCGCGATCACGGTGCTGACCCAGTCCTCCTCGGCTTCCATTGCCATTATCTTCACCGCCGCTGCCGAAGGGCTGATCGGCCTGCCCGGCGCGGCGATGGCGGTGATCGGGGCCAATCTGGGCACCACGTCCACCGCCGCTTTCGCCACGCTGACGGCGACCGCAAACGCCCGCCGTGTCGCCGCCGGACATATCGCGTTCAACCTGATCGCGGGGGCCGCCGCACTGGTTCTATTGCCGCTGATGCTGATGCTGGCCGGCTGGATCAGCCACGCCCTGACGCCCGGCGAAAGTCCGGCGATGATGCTGGCGATTTTCCACACCGGTTTCAATATTCTGGGCCTGATCGTCATGCTGCCCCTTGCCGGGGTGTTGGCGGCCCGGCTGGAGCGCCTGTTCCGCACGGCGGAGGACGACATCTCGCGGCCCCGGCATCTCGACATCACGCTGCGCGCCACGCCGGCGCTGGCCCTGCCCGCGATCCGGGCCGAGCTGGCACGGCTTCATGATGAGGCCGCGGCCCTGGCAGGGCTGGCGCTTTCGCCGAAGCCGGGCGCGCGGGGTGCGCTGGCCCGGCGCGCGGTTGCCTGCCGCCAGCTGGGCCGCGCCATCACCGAATTTGCCACCCGGCTGCGCATGCAGGAGATGCCGCGCAGCGAAGCCGAGGCGCTGCCGGTCATGCTGCGCGTCGGACGTTATTTCGAGGAGGCGGCGCGGCTTTCTCCCGCAGCGCTGGAGGCGCGCCCCGCCATTGCGGCGCTGGGCGGGGCGGAAGCGAGAGACGCGGCACGGGAGGCGCTGAACAGCGCAAGGCGGGCGATTACGTTATCGGCGGGACCGGACGATCCCGGCCATGCCAGCGGACGCGACGCCGCGCTGGAGGCCTTCGAAACCGCCTATCAGCTGGCCAAGTCCGAAATTCTGCGGGCCGCCGCGCAGGGCGAAGCGGGACCGGAGGCGGTGGACGCGGCGCTGGATGCGCTCAGCCATGTCCGCCGCCTGACCGAGCAGATGGTCAAGGGCGACCGCCTTCTGGATCCTGAAACCCCGGAGCGGACCGCCTAATCGTGCAGGAAGGCATAGGGCGGGCGCGGCCGTCCCGTGAAATTCCAGTAGACCGCTCCGCCGATCAGCCCCGCCACCGCAAACAGGCCGATGATGGGAGAGGGCGGCTGGGTGATGGCCGATGCGCCATGCGCAATAAAGTGCATGATCGCGGCACCGGTGAGCGCACCGGCGAGGGCGTCTGTCCATCCGCGGGGGATTTTCGCAAGGCGCATCCCCCAGATCAGGAGCAGGGCCGGAAAGGCGGCGAAAGCGGCGATATAGAAGCCCAGCGTGATCGCGATGATCAGCATGGAAAACAGGCCGGCGAAGGAAACCGGCTCGTCCCCGCCCCACAGCGCAATGATGAAAAAGACGATGGAGACGCACACGCTGGCCACCATGCTGGCGCCCAGAAAAGATATCGCCGGAAACAGAAAGCGCCGCACGAAAAGGCGTCCCAGCTGCTGAATGACGGTCATGCGCCTCTCCGTTTTGCGCCATCCTGCCGCAAGCCGGGCCGGGCCGGCAAGCCGGTCCGGCCTCCATCTTGCGTATCCGGCGGCAAGGCCTGTCCGGACGGGCCGGCCAGGCGGGATGTGTTCCGGGTTGGAACGCCCGCCGCCTCCGGTCCGGACAGCGATTGTGGAGCCCTGCCATGCCTGCCCCTTGCCCGCGTGTTTTTCCGTCCGGCCCATTCGATGCGAAGGCGCGGCGCGCTTTCGGCAGCGCGGTCACGCGTCATGCCCATGATCTGGGCGGTGATCCACTGTTCACCGATGCGGGGCTGGCCGAATTGCTGGACCGCTATCCGCGCGAGGATGTGGGCGTCTACACGATGGGCGAGGGGCCGGACAGCTGGCAGCGGGGGCGGCTGGGCGATATTTCAGGCGCCGAGCTGGTGCAGGCGGTGAAGGCTGGCAATCTGTGGCTCAATCTTCGCGGATCGAGCGCGCGCGATGCCTATCTTGGTGGCATGAACCGGCAGATTTTCAGCGAGCTGAAGCGCGCCCTGCCCGGCTTCATGCCGTTCCGCACCGACCTGGCCCTGCTGATCTCCTCGCCCGGCGCGCGCGTGTCCTATCATCTCGATGTGCCGCGCGTCATGCTGTTCCATGTGCGGGGCCGCAAGCGGATCTTCGTCTATCCGCGGGAATCGCCTTTCATCGCGGCACGGGATCTGGAGCGTGTGGTCAGCGAGGCAACGACCGAGGCGATTCCCTATGATCGCAGCTTTGATGCCGGGGCGCAGGTCTTCGATCTGGTGCCCGGCGACATGCTGTCCTGGCCGCAGAACGGGCCGCACCGGATCGAGAACGGGCCGGATCTCAATGTCTCGCTGTCGGTCGAATACATGACGCCCGCCGCCCTGATGCGGGCCAATGCGGTGCTGGCCAATGCCTGGCTGCGCGAGCGGTCCGGTTATGAAGGCGGGCTGGAAGCGCGGCCGGGTTTCGGCTGGCTGCCGAAATTTGCGCTGGCGCGCTGGCTGCGCGTGATCGAACCGCGGCAGGCCCGGCCGGAAACGCTGGCGCGCACATTCGTGGTGGAGCGCGGTTTTACGGGCTAGCGGCCGGGCATGGCAGAACGCGTCTCCACGGCGGGCCGGATGGCGTTATAGTGGGGCTGTGATCTTTCACCGATTGCCTCCGGCGTGGATAAAATCGTAGGAGTCGTAGTAGGAGACAAAATCTCCCGATTCCAGTTTTATCCCCGCTTTCCGCCGCCAAAGGACTGATACATGGCCCGCAAACTCGTTCTCATCACCGGCGCATCCTCCGGCATCGGCGATGCCATGGCCCGGCAATTCGCCGCAAAGGGCTGGGATCTGGCGCTGGTCGCCCGCCGCGAAGACCGTCTGAAAGATCTGGCCGCGGAAATGAAGGCCAAGAATGGCGTCGACAGCCTGGTCATTCCGGCCGACCTTTCCAGGCCGGGCGAGCCGGAGCGCATTTTCGCGGAAATCGAAAAGGCCGGCCGTCAGATCGACGGGCTGGTCAATAATGCCGGGGCCGGACAGCCGGGATATTTCACCGAAACCGGCTGGGCCGATCAGGCGCGCTTCCTCGAGCTGATGGTGACCAGCTATCTCAAGCTGATTCACCTCGTCCTGCCGGGCATGGAAGAGCGCAAGTTCGGCCGCATCATCAATGTCTCGTCCGTTTCCGCCCTGCTGCCGGTCTCGCCCGGCCATACGCGGTTTTCCGGCACAATCTATCCCGGCGCAAAAAGTCTTCTGATCAAGGTGTCACAATCGCTGAAAGCGGAAATGATCGGCAAGAATGTTCACGCCACCGCGGTCTGTCCCGGCTACACCTGGTCGGAATTCCATGATGTGAACGGGGCGCGCCAGTCGGTTTCGCAACTGCCCTCCTACTGGATGCTGAAAGCCGAGGATGTCGCCGCCACCGCCTATGATGCCGTGGAGCGCAACAAAGCCGTCAGCGTGCCGGGGGCATGGTATAAATTCATGACCGGGCTGATGCGGGTTCTGCCCGATCCGGTGGGCGAATGGCTGATTGCGCAGCAGGCCCGGCGCGCCATGAAGCGCGCCCAAGCCACACAAGCGGCGGAGTAGGCCATGAAAGACCGTCTGATCGTCGCCCTCGACCTGCCCTCCACCGCCGAAGCGGAGGCCATGACCGCGCAATGCGGGGAGGTGGTCTCCTTCTACAAGATCGGGCTGCAACTCCTGCCCGTGGGCGGGATGGAGCTGAGTGAGCGCTTGCGCCGCCAGGGCAAGAAAGTGTTTCTGGACTTCAAGCTGCACGACATTCCCACCACGGTGGAAAAGGCGACGCGGTCGATTGCCTCGCGCGGCGGGGATTTGCTGACCGTGCATGCCGAACCGCCGGTGATGCGGGCGGCGGTGGCCGGGCGCGGCGATGATCCGGATCTGAAACTGCTCGGCGTGACCGTGCTGACGTCCTATGATGATGCCATGCTGACCGAGATGGGCTATCGGATGGGCGCGCGCGATCTGGTGATGCGGCGGGTCGAACAGGCACTGGAAGCGGGCATGGATGGCATTGTCGCCAGCCCGCTGGAAGCCGCTGAAATCCGGGAAAAATTCGGAGACGGCTTTCTGATCGTGACGCCGGGCATCCGGCCCTCATGGTCCAGCCAGGATGATCAGGCGCGGGCGGCAACTCCTGCTGATGCCTTGCGCAATGGCGCGACGCATCTGGTGGTCGGACGGCCGGTCAATGCCGCTTCTGATTCGGCTGACGCCGCGCGGAAAATCCTGGAGGAGATGGGCGCGGCCTAATAGCTGCCGCCGCCTCCGCCATAACCCCCGCCGCCATAACCGCCGCCGGAGTAACCGCCACCGCCATAGCCACCACCACCGTAGCCGCCGCCACCATAGCCGCCGCCATGACCTCCGCCATATCCGCCGCCTCCGTGACCGCCATAACCACCCCCGCCATGGCCACCGCCACCGCCCGTAAAGCGGACGCCGGTATTGACGCGGACATTGGTGTTTACATTGACATTGGCCGAGGCATTGGCGCTGGAACCGGCATTCGATCCGGCCCCGCTGCCGGCAAAGGCGCGCGAACGTCCGCCACCACTCTGGATGATGAAAGTGCCGCCTCCGCCGCCATAATAGACCGGGGAACGGCCACCGACACCCGGAAAGATCGGGCCGGTATAGGTCGCATATTCGCTGGAATGCCCACAGCCGCTGTGATGCCGGTGATGATGGTCACAGCCACAGGAAGATGAGT
Source organism: Hyphobacterium indicum (assembly GCF_003129605.1). Taxonomy (GTDB): domain Bacteria; phylum Pseudomonadota; class Alphaproteobacteria; order Caulobacterales; family Maricaulaceae; genus Hyphobacterium; species Hyphobacterium indicum. The sequence goes on along the minus strand of NZ_QBDX01000004.1, from coordinate 1,092,095 downwards.
GGCCGCCCGAGGAATAACCGCCCGAATCGCGCCAGTAGCGGCCATCCTGGCCATGCCATTCGCGCGCATAACGGGTGCGGGTGTATTCGCTCTCGCGTCGGTAATAGCTGTCCTCGCGCACAACATAGCGTGGCGGCTCGTAGCGTGGAGGTTCGTATCGCGGCGGCTCATAATGCGGCGGACGCCGCGGAACATCGACAAGGCGGCACGGCCCCCCAGACGCATTCCACTCGGTTTCGGTCGGGACCGGATCGAGAATCACACAGGGATGACCCGGCATGCGGCGGGGGCCATGCGGCCCTCCGCGGTAATCGGCATATCGATCTGACTCGTAGCGTCCCGTATCATCTCGATGTCCGGAGCTGTTCGGAATGTAATCGCCGTCATCGATATAGGAATACCGGGAGCGGCCAGATGTGGGTTGCCTCAGAAGGCGACTGCCTTCGTTATTCCTGAAAATATATCCTTCCGGCGTATAATCCGACCGATAGTCCACCGAGGTCGCCGGACCGGAATTGCCGCCGGTGTCATATCCGCTATAGGCGCCGGTCTCATATCCGCCGGACATTGTGCCCGAATGGCCAGCACCGGAATATGTGCCGGAACGATCCACCACACAGATGGGCTCGGACTGACCTTCCGGGAAAATCTGACGTGTACCGGCCGGACATTCCGCATAGCGAATCTGTGCCCCGGCCGGGATATTTTGGCCACCGAGAAGGCGATTATGGTCCTGCGCCACCGCCGGACCGGCAGCCGCGAGAACGAGGAAGGAGGCGAGCATCTTGTTCATTAACAGAATGCTAATGCCAAAGCCGTGCCAGAGAATAGCGGTTTCCCTTGGCGGGCGAAGCGCTCAGAAGTCCGACACGACGCCCTTGCGTTCCCAATCTCCGAATCGCGTGGGTTCGGGCCCAGCCGGGCCATTGATTTCCCTGGGAGATTCGGCGGCACCCTGGGCCTGCTCGCGCCGGCGTGCGGCCTCTTCCAGCGCGCGTTTCGCGGCTGCACTCAGTTGCTTTCCGGGCGCGGCGCCCGCGGGAGGTGTTTCAGACGTGCTCATGGACGGGGAGATAGCGCGCCAGAACGCGACATGCTAGGGCGCGCGCATGAATCCCGGACTCGATGCCCGCCGCGCCGCCGTGCGCGCCCTGAAATTTGTGCTGGAAAGCCGCACCGCACTGGATGCCGCGCTGTCGCAGACGCCCGAATTCGCCCGCATGGAAGCGCGCGACAAGGCCTTTGCGCGGATGATCTCGGCGACCACGCTACGCCGCCGCGGTCAGATCCACGCCGTGCTGTCAGCCTTTCTCGAACACGATCTGCCCGATCATGCCGGCGAGGCGCGCCTCTTGCTTGAAACCGCGGTCGCGCAAATCCTGTTTCTGGACACCAAGCCTCATGCTGCCGTGTCCGAAGCGGTGACATTGGCCAAGACCTCGGCGGAATCGAAACGGTTTTCGGGCCTGATCAATGCCGTGCTCCGCAAAGTCGTGGCCGGCGGCAAGGATATTGCCGATGCAACGCCGCTGTCAGACAATCTGCCGAACTGGCTGCGCGAAAGCTGGCAGGCGGCCTATGGCATGCGGACGGTTGAGGCGATCTGTGCTGTCGTCATGGGCGATCCGCCGCTGGACCTTTCGCTCAAATCCGCAGACGAGGCCGGAAAGTGGGCCGAAGCTATCGGGGCCGAGGTGTTGCCGACCGGAACGCTTCGCAAGCCGGACATTGGCGATATCACCGCCCTGCCCGGCTTTGATGAGGGTGCGTGGTGGGCACAGGATGCCGGAGCCGCGCTGCCCGCGCGCCTGCTCGATGTGCAGCCCGGTGAAACCGTTCTGGATCTGTGTGCGGCACCGGGCGGCAAAACCATGCAACTGGCTGCGGCCGGCGCATCCGTGACGGCGCTCGACGCCTCGCCCAAACGCATGCGGCGCGTTGCGGACAATCTCGGCCGCACCGGGCTTGCCGCCGAATGTGTCACGGCGGACGGGCAAAGCTGGGGTCAAGACGCCTCCTTTGATGCCATCCTGCTGGATGCGCCCTGCTCGGCAACCGGGACGTTGCGCCGCCGCCCGGATGCTGCGTGGATCAAGAATGAAGATGACATTGCCTCCCTCGTCCCGATACAGGACGGGTTGCTGGACAATGCCGCACGCCTGCTGAAACCGGGCGGGCGGATGGTGATCTGCACCTGCTCGCTGCAGCCCGAGGAAGGCGAAGGCTGGCTTGAGCGCGGGCTGGCGCGCAATCCGGACCTGGAGACTGACAGGATTCTGCCGGACGAGCTGCCAGAGCTGGAGCGCGCCATTCTGGATTCCGGTTCTGTGCGGCTGACGCCCGACATGTGGTCCACACGCGGCGGAATTGACGGTTTCTTCATCGCGCGATTGCGGAAAAGCGGCAAAGTCTGACGGCTTGCTTGCGCGGGCCCGGGCGCACTGTTATGCGCATTGCATGGCAGACACCGTCCTGATTGCTCCCTCCATTCTGTCCGCCGATTTCGCGCGGCTGGGCGAGGACGTGCGTGCGATTGACGCTGCGGGCGCCGACTGGATCCATGTCGATGTGATGGACGGACATTATGTGCCCAATCTGACCATCGGACCGGGCGTTGTAAAAGCCCTGCGGCCGCATTCGGCAAAGACGTTTGATTGCCATCTGATGATTGCGCCGATTGACCCTTTTATCGAGGCCTTTGCCGAGGCTGGCGCGGACATCATCACGGCGCATCCAGAAGCCGGCCCGCATTTTCACCGCACAGTGCAAGCCATCAAGGGCGCAGGCTGCAAGGCCGGGGCGGCATTGAACCCGTCCACGCCCGAGACCGTGATTGATCATGTTCTCGACGAGCTGGATGTGGTGCTGGTGATGAGCGTCAATCCGGGTTTTGGTGGCCAGAGCTTCATTTCCTCCCAGCTCCGGAAAATTGAAGCGCTGGCGAAAACCATCGAGAGGCGCGGTCTGGACGTGATCATCGAGGTTGATGGCGGGATCAATCCGGAAACCGCCCGGCAATGCGTGAATGCCGGAGCGCGAGCGCTGGTGGCGGGAACGGCGGTATTCAAGGGCGGCCCCGCCAGTTATGCGGCAAACATCAAAGCCCTTCGGGGAGACTAGCCGCAATGACCCGTGTGGTCCGGATTTCAGATTATGCCGAAGCGATCAGCCGGAAGATCAGGCGCGAGCTTTTTGACACGCTCAATTCGATCGGCGGCGCGAATGCATTGTCGGCAGGCAGCCTGCCGCAAACTCCCTTTTCACCGCCGTTGAAAGATGTACGGGGCGCAGATGCCGCACGCGGGGCCGCGATTCTGGATGGCCGTTTCGCATTTGCCGGACAGGTGCTGGAAAGCGATGATCCTTTTTCCCTGCCCGCGCCATCGGAGCGTTTTGCCCGTGCGCTTCACGGGTTTTCGTGGTTGCGGGACTTGCTGGCCTGCAAGGATGGACAAGCCAGGGCCCGCGCCGGCGAGCTGATTGATGCCTGGATGGCCGGTTTTGGCAAATGGAACAGCTTTTCCTGGGCGCCGGAAGTCAGCGCCGTGCGCGTCATCAACTGGGTTCTGGCCGGCTCGCTGTTCGCGGGCGAGCCGGAGCGGTTGAAATCCCTTATGCGCCAGGCCCGGCATCTCAAACGGTCGGCCATCCATAGCTATACCGATCTGGATCATATCCGCACTGGCGCCGCCCTCATGCTTGCGGGCGCGGCGCTCGAGACCGACAGCCTGCGTCAGGCGGGACAGAAAATATTCGAAGCCGAATTGCCGCGGCAGATTTTTACCGATGGCGGACATTGCAGCCGCTCACCTTCTGCTGCCGCCGAAATCCTCACCCTGCTGACCCTGATCGATACCGCGGAGGCCCATGCCAATCGCGAGACACCGGAAGTGATCAGCCGGGCCATGGACAGAATGGCACCTATCGTCCGTTTCTTCCGTCTGGGTGATGGCGGGCTGGCGTCATTCCAGGGGGGTGGCGAGGGGGACCGCCGGGCGCTTGACCTCATCCTGTCGGCCCGCGATACCGGCTCGAAATCTTTCGGATTTGCGCCCAATAGCGGCTATCAGCGGATCGAGGCGGGCGGTGCCTTATTGATTCTGGATGCCGGCAAACCGGTCAAGGGGCCATCCTCGGTCTCCGCGCATGCCGGGACGCTCGCTTTCGAGCTGGCGGCGGGCGGACACCGCATAATCGTCAATTGCGGATGGGCAGAACACCAGCCGACCAGCTGGCGGGAAGCGGTGCGGGCCACAGCGGCGCATTCAACGCTGACCCTGGAAGAAACCTCCTCTGCCCGCCTGGTGCCCCCGGGTTGGCGCCGGACGCTTCTGGGGCCCCGATTCGAGCATCAGCCCGGAATGGTCGCCGCCCGGCGCAATGAAGAGGATATCGGCACCTGGATCGAGGCCAGCCAGGACGGCTATCACGCCAGCTTCGGCCTGCATCACCGGCGGCGCCTGTTTCTGGCAGCGGATGGCGGGGATCTACGCGGCGAGGACGGCCTGTTCCGTCCGGTCGAGGACGGGCCGCCGGATGATGTGGACCGGCGATACCGGTTTGCCATCCGTTTTCACCTGCATCCCGGCGTCAAGGCTTCGCTGGCCCGCGACGGCATGAGCGCGCTTCTGGTGCTGGGGAATGGCGATGGCTGGCGTTTCCGCACCGATGGCGGACCGATCCGGATCGAACGGTCTGTCTATCTTGCGGCCGGGGGGAGCCCGAAACGATCCTCGCAAATCGTTGTCCAGGGTGAAGCCGAGCCTTTCGGAGCCGGGGAGCGCCCGCCCAACCGTGTGCGCTGGGCGTTTCAGCGGCTGGGCCGCGTTGGCGGGACGTAAGCGTTCCTGTCTTTGCCTTGCCGCTTTCGCGTGATAATCGACGGCCAATCCAATCAAGTGAAAGTGTCTGCCTCTCATGAGCCAAACTGACCTTATTCCTGTCCGCCGCGCCCTGATTTCCCTGTCAGACAAGACCGGGCTGGAAGACCGGGCCCGCCGCCTGATCGCGCTCGGCGTGGAAATCCTGTCCACGGGCGGAACGCTGCGCGCCCTGCAGGGTTCGGGGATTGCGGCGAGGGACGTGACCGAGGTCACCGGTTTTCCGGAGATGATGGACGGGCGCCTGAAAACCCTGCACCCGCTGGTGCATGGCGGGCTTCTGGGCCGTCGCAATCTGGAAAGCGACCGGGCGTCCATGGCGGAGCATGGCATTCCCGATATCGACCTCTTATTCGTCAATCTCTACCCGTTTGAAGCCACCGTTGCCGCCGGCGCGGACTTCGAGACCTGTATCGAGAATATCGATATTGGCGGCCCGGCCATGTTGCGCGCCGCCGCCAAGAATCACCCCTTTGTTGCTGTCTGTGTCGACAATGAGGATGCAGATGCGGTTCTGGATGCCATGGACGACCATGCCGGTGCGACGCCCCTTGCGCTTCGCAAATCGCTTGCGGCCAAGGCCTATGGCCGGACAGCGGCCTATGATGCCGCCGTGTCCAACTGGTTCGCGAACGCGCTGGGCGACAAGACACCAGCCTTCCGGACATTTGGCGGGACCCGCCTGTCGGAGCTGCGCTATGGCGAAAATCCGCACCAGGCAGCGGCTTTCTATGCCAATGGGGCCGGCCGGGCGGGCGTCGCCACCGCGCAAGTCGTTCAGGGCAAGGCACTGTCCTACAATAATCTGGCGGATGCCGATGCCGCGTTCGAGCTGGCCGCGGAATTTTCAGACGAACCGGTTTGCGTGATCGTCAAGCATGCCAATCCCTGTGGCGTCGCACTGGGCAAGACGGTTCGCGATGCCTGGGACCGGGCCCTGATGGCGGATCCGATCTCGGCCTTTGGCGGCATTGTGGCGTTCAACCGTCCGATCGATGCGGAGACAGCCGATGGCCTCACCAAGCTCTTTCTTGAAGTCATTATCGCGCCCGGTGCGGACGAGGCGGCCCTCGATATCCTCTCCAAAAAAGCCAATCTCCGGATTCTGCTGACCGGGAGTATGCCCGATCCGCGGCAGGACAGCTGGACTGCCAAGACAGTGGCGGGCGGGCTTCTGGTGCAGGAGCGTGACAATGGGCTCGCCAGTGCGGACGACCTGAAGACGGTGACCGAAACCGCACCGGATGAGGCCACCATCAGGGATTTGCTGTTTGCCTGGACGGTCTGCAAACACGTCAAATCCAATGCGATTGTCTATGCCAGGGACGGAATGACGACCGGCATCGGTATGGGACAGACCAGCCGTGTCGAAGCTGCCAGGCTGGCCGCGCGCAAGGCTGTCGAGATCGCACAGGAAAATGGCTGGGATGAGCCAGCGACCATCGGGTCCGCCTGCGCCTCGGACGCCTTCTTCCCCTTTGCGGACGGGCTGATGGCGGCTGTCGAGGCCGGCGCAAGCAGTGTCATCCAGCCGGGCGGTTCGGTGCGCGACGAAGAGGTGATCGCGGCGGCCAACGAGGCCGGCATTGCCATGGTCTTCACCGGCATGCGGCATTTCCGGCATTAAGGGATGCGCCGCTGGCTGATCCGGGTGGGCTTGCTCTTTCTGGGGCTCGGCGTGGTCTACGGGGCCGCGGCCGCCCAGAATCTGTCCGGTCTGCTTGTTCCGGAGCGGACACTGAGTGAACATGTGGAAATGTTGCGGCCCGGAATCGGGATTGTCCGTCCCGGGGCCGTGGACGGGCCCGTGCCGGCCATCATTTTCTTTCATGGCTGCGGCGGAGAACGGCCCATGCATCTGGCACACGCCGAGGCGATTGCCGATGCCGGGTTTGCCGCCATCATCGTCGATTCTTTTGAACCCCGGGGAGTCGGGCGGTTCGCCGCCATGACGCAGGTCTGTTCGGCCTTGCGCCTGTGGGGGCAGGAGCGGACCGCCGATGTCTTTGCCGCGCTGGAAATTGCCCGTGAAACCGACGGTATTGATGCTGAGCGCCTGGTACTGGCAGGCTGGAGCCATGGCGGCTGGACGCTGCTGGATGCGATGAGCTTTGCGGGTGAAGGCGTGCGTCCACCTTCGCTGACAGACGGTGAGACCGGTTTTGACGGTGTTGCCCGCATTGTCCCGATCTATCCCTATTGCGGATTTCCGGCGCGGGCGTCCGGGCGGATTGGCCCCGGGCTGCCACCGATCGAAATGATCCTCGCCGAACGCGACCGGGTGGCCCCGCGCGGAGATTGCGAACGTCTGGCGCGGCAGGCCGTGGCGGCAGGCGCCGATATCACCTTTGACGTCTGGGAGGGCGTCACACACGCCTTTGACGATACCGACGCCCCCGCCCTTGATCCGCGCATGACCTATGATGCGGAAGCCGCGGCAAGGCTGCGGGCGAGGCTGATTGAAATTCTGCGCGAAACGCAAGACTGACTTTACGCAGCCGGCATCCTCGCCCATCAAGTGGTCATGGGCTGGTTTTCGCTTTTTGCATTCCTGATCGCGCTTGGCGCGGGCGCATTTGTCGGTTTCCGGCTTTATCAGCGGGGATTGCTGACGCCGGTCCCCCGCCGCACACTGCATGACATGATCCGGAATATCGAGCCATTCACAGATATCCAAATACCGGCCGGAAAAGGTCCCTTTCCGGCGGTGATTCTCCTGCATGGCTGTGGGGGCATCCGCCCGAATATGGCGGTCTTCGCGAAGCTGGCGACAGAGTTGGGCGTCATGGCTATCGTGCCGGATTCAAACTCCTTTCGCGGCATCGGGTATGAAGAAGCGCTTGAAACCGTCTGCACCGGGGCGAAACTGCGAGCCTCGGAGCGCGCGGGCGATCTTCACGCCGCACTCGAAATCGCCCGCCAGCACCCGCTCGCCAATGCATCGCAAATCGTCATTGCCGGCTGGAGCCATGGCGGCTGGACCGCACTGGAAGCGCTGGCACTCGATCAGGCCGGCATGCCGCCCGCGTCGCTGGATCAATTGCCGCCGAACGGGCTGGAGGGCGTCAAGGCCATCTTCGCCATGTATCCCTATAGCGGCTTTCCGGCACGGTCGCGGCGCATGCCCTGGCGGACAGACATCCCGGTCGAAAGCCTGCTGGTCCGGGGTGATACGATTTGTGATGATCTGGAATCGGTCGAGGTCTTCAATCGACAGATCAAATGGGGGGCGGACGTCAAATGGCGCTATGTGGAGCGGGCAACGCACGCCTTTGACGAGCCGGACCACCATCCGACCTCGAGTCTCGTCTACGACCCCGAACGCGCGAAAATTGCCCATACCGCGTTTCAGGCGTTCCTGAAACGGTATCTGGATCTGCGTCAGGATTCGGCGGACTGAGCCATCTCCCTGAGCTGGGTTGATGCGATGGCCAGCTTGGACAGGGTCCAGGCACCGGTCGTTTCCAGTTCTTCCAGCGCGCTATCATAGCGGCCGGCCTCGATGTCATTCTGGATACACCAGGCGCCCAGCAATTCGTCCGCCCATTCGCGGTTGGGTGCTTCAACCCCGGTTTGAAGCGCGCCGCCCGCCGACCGGGCAAACCGCATCATGGAAGAGGCGATCGCCTGCTGGCTGGCGTACAAATCCTCGATCAGGCGGCGAACGGCCAGGCGGTCCCAGTGAAGATCGGACGAGACCTCCGATCCCAGCCCCCGCAGCATGTCGACAGAGAATCGCGCGCCCGCAGCGTGATAGACATAGCCGGCCGATTCCAGGGGCCAGTCTTCCTGCAGCGCCAGATCCACCACATCCGACGAGGATGTCAGCGGCCGGAGTACAGCGATGTCATGCGCCAGATCCTTGGGAGCGCCGGCTTTTACAAAAGCTTCAGTCCGTTCCTCGACATGTTCGCGGTCATAGCTGGAAATGATGTCCATGGCTGATTCCCGAAGCTTGTCGACGCCCGGCCGGTAAGCCTCGATCAGATCGCGGATCGGTGTGGCCTGACCGGCTTCCTGGGCGCGGGCGCGCCGCGCCAGCCAGTAGGTCTGCCGCCGGAGCAGGCGAATGATTTCACGATGCAAGGTGATCTGGACGTCTGCGGGCGCCCGATTGTCGAGCTTGTTGATCCGGTCGGTCAGATCCGAGAAGCGGAAAACCCGGCGCCCGGCCTCGAAGGCACGCGCAATCAGCTGAGCCTCGGCGCCGGTGGATTCGATTGCGCGGTGCACAAAAGTCGGGCCGCCCAGATTGATCATGTCATTGGCCAGAACAGTGGCGATGATTTCCCGCCGCAGACGGTGGCCGGACATCTGCTCGCCATAGGTGTCGAGATCGTTCGGGAAATAACCCTTCAGCATGCTCTCGAAATGCGGGTCATCGGGAACATTCGACGCCACAAGCTTGTCGAAAGTGGTGATTTTTGCATAGGAGACCAGCACGGCGAGTTCGGGGCGGGTCAAAGCCAAGCCGTGCTCCTTGAGGGTGCGCATGGCGTCGCCCGATGGCAGGCCCTCCACACTGCGGTCCAGCCGTCCGGTCTTTTCAAGCCGCGCCATGAAACGCTCATGCGCATCGACGTCGGCAGGGGCATCGCGTTCGGCCAGCGTCAGCGCCAGGGTCTGGTCGTAATTATGCTTCAACACATGCTCTGCGACCTCATCGGTCATACCGCCGAGGAGTTTGTCGCGCTGCGCGCGGGTCATCTCGCCCGATCTCAGGAGCGGGCTGAGCAGAATCTTGATATTGACCTCATGGTCAGACGTGTCAACGCCGGCAGAGTTGTCCACGAAATCGGCATTCACCCGGCCGCCATTGCGGTCGAATTCTATCCGGGCCGCCTGGGTAAAGCCGAGATTAGCCCCCTCGCCAATGACTTTCGCGCCAACATCGGCAGCATTGACACGAATGGAGTCGTTCGCCTTGTCGCCCACCTCCCAGTGCTGCTGGCCCGAGGCCTTCACATAGGTGCCAATGCCTCCAAACCACAAAAGCTCGACCTGCGCCTTGAGAATGGCCATCATGAGCTCGGGCGGTGACAGGCTTTCCGCGTCTGTGCCCAGAGCCTTGCGGGCTTCTTTTGACAGCTTGATCGACTTTTCCGAACGGGAATAAATCCCGCCACCCTTGGAAATCAGCTTCTTGTCATAGTCCTGCCAGCTGGAGCGCGGGAGGTCGAACAGGCGTTTTCGTTCCTCCCAATTGGCCTCGCAATCGACGGGGTTCGGATCAATGAAGATGTCACGATGATCGAAGGCCGCAATCAGCTGGATCTTGCGCGACAGGAGCATGCCGTTGCCGAACACATCGCCCGACATGTCGCCGACACCGGCAACCGTGAAGGTTTCGTTCTGAATGTCCTTGCCAAGCTCGCGGAAGTGCCGCTTGACCGATTCCCATGCGCCGCGGGCGGTAATACCCATTTTCTTGTGATCATAGCCGGCCGAGCCGCCCGACGCGAACGCATCGCCGAGCCAGAAGTCATATTCCTCCATCGCAACGCCGTTGGCGAGGTCCGAGAAGGTCGCCGTGCCCTTGTCGGCGGCCACTACCAGATAAGGATCTTCGCCATCCCAGATGACCACCTTGCCCGGATGCATGACGGCATCTTCCTGGATGTTGTCGGTAATATCGAGCAGACCGCGGATGAAGGTACGATAGGCGTTCTGGCCTTCTGCCAGCCATTCATCGCGAGAGCCGGACCGCGGCAATTGTTTGGGATAGAAACCGCCTTTTGACCCGACCGGGACAATAACAGCATTCTTCACCTGCTGCGCCTTGACCAGCCCCAGCACTTCGGTGCGGAAATCATCGCGGCGGTCAGACCAGCGCAGTCCGCCACGCGCCACCGGACCGAAGCGGATATGGACGCCTTCCACATTCGGCGACCAGACGAAAATCTCGCGATAGGGCTTGGGCAGCGGAAGTTCTTCGAGTTCCTGACTGGCGATCTTGAAAGAAATGTGGGCCTTGGGCAGCCCGTCATCGCCGGTCTGAAAATAATTGGTCCGCAGCGTTGCCTCGAGCAGGCGGAGAAGGCGGCGCAGGACCCGGTCATGATCAATCGAGGCAACTTTTTCCAGTTGCGCGCGAATGTCCCTGCCAAGCGAAGCAGAATTTTCCTTGCGGGCTTCCAGATCCATCTCGAGATCGGGATTGAAGCGGGTGTCGAACAATGCCAGCAGCTGGCGGGCGATGGCCGGATTTTCCGCCAGCGCCTCTTCCTGAATGGCCTGGGACGGATCCAGCCCGGTCTGCTGACGATACCGGGCGAGCGCCCGCAAAACAGCCGCTTCGCGCCAGCTGACGCCCAGCTTGAGGATCAGCCGGTTGAATCCGTCATTTTCGGCGCGGTTCGCCATGACGGCGAGCAAGGCGTCTTCAAACGCACCACTGAACTCTGTGATGTCCTGCCCGGCGAGCGCCTCCGAGCGCATTTCAAAATCGTGGATATGAACAATGGCTTCGCGCGCCTCGTCGGTTTCGCGGCGGACTTCATAACCGGACTCCTGGATCACATTGAGACCCATATTTTCCAGAATCGGCATGACTTCCGACAGGTGGGTGGGCTCGTTCCGGCGATAGATTTTCAGACGCAGAATCGAGGTGTCCTCGCCCTCATCGCGATAGAGGCGGGCACCGATATGCGTGTCATCACCCAGTGATTCGATACGCAAAAGATCGGCAAGGCCCTCCAAAGGCGCGAACAGTTCGCGATAGCCCGCCGAAAATGCGCGGTCATAGGCCGACAGGCGATGCCGAAGATGGTCCGGCAGGGACCGGCGGCCCTCCGCCACGAACTCATCTTCCCAGGTCCGCGCCAGCGCCACGATTTGCCGTTCCAGCTCGTGGAGGTCCGGTTCGGGATGATTGTTCGGATCGAGGCCAACAATGTAATGAACGCGGGCGAGTGGCCCGTCGCCAAAATGCGGATAATAGGCCGACATGCGGCCATCAAAAGCGGCACGGATCATTTCGCCGGCCTGCTCGCGAACCCGCGAATTATAACGCTCCCGGGGCACGAAAAGCAGGCAGGAAACAAAGCGGTCAAACCGGTCGCGCCGGACCAGAAGCTTGGTCCGCGGACGATCCTGCAAATGCAGGATACCGAGGCCGATCTTCAAAAGATCATCTTCCTCGGTCTGGAACAGCTCGTCGCGCGGATAATTCTCGACGATATTTCGCAGCTTCTTCTCGGAATGCGTGCCCGGGATCTTGCCGGCCCGTTCCAGAACGCGGCGGACCTTGCGCCGGATCAAGGGCACATCGCGGGCCATGCGGTCATAGGCTTCTGCCGTGAAGAGCCCGACAAACCGGGCCTCCCCGATGACGGCACCATCTTCGCGATACCGTTTGACGCCAATATAGTCCATGTAAACACGGCGATGAACGCGCGACTTGATATTGGCCTTGGCGACGATGATCGGCGAGGGCTCGTTCAGAAAGGATTCGATGGCCGGCGTCAGAAGCGCGGGTTCATTGCCCTTGCGCAGCACCTGACGCTCGGGATCGCGCAGAATGCCGAAGCCTGATCCCGGCTGAACGGTGGGCTCGCGGCTGCTCATCTTGCCTTTGGCATCGACATCGAACTGATAGACGCGGCTACCGAGAAAGGCGAAATGGTCATCGCGCAGCCAGCGCAGGAATTCGAGCGCTTCGGACTTTTCCTCAAGGCTGGCCGGCGTGTTGGCATCCTCGACATGGGCGATGGCCATATTCATGGCGGCCCGCATGTCCTTGAAGTCATCGGTCGCCAGCCGGACGTCTTCCATCGCGGCCCGGACCGCTTCCGCCAGCGCTTCGCGGGTGCGTTCATCCAGCGGTTCGACATGCACCTGGATCAGGCTTTCAGGAAGGGTGTCGCCTCCGGCGCAGATTTCGCCCTTCTCATTGCGGCTGACCGGAACAATCGGGTGAAACATGGCGAGCACATCAAGGCCCTGAGCTCCAATCTCGCCCATGACCGAATCGACCAGGAAGGGGCGGTCGGGGCCCGCGACCTCGACGATATCGCGTTTGATCGAGCTGGCGCTGCCGGTTTCCGAAGCGCGGGCGCGGACATGGATTTTTCCTTCGCCCCGCCCTTTCGCCCAGTCCCAGAATTCCGCCGCCTGTTCGGCCAGTTGCGTGGCCTTGATACCCTCGAGATCCTCGGCCAGCGCGTCGCCGAGCACCTGATCCAGAAAGGCCTGCGCGGCCGTATCGGGGTCGCTGCCGAATTTCTTCTGCCAGACCTTGCGGGCGGCTTTGTTGAATGCGGAGGAGGTATAAGCCTGGGCGGTGGCAACAACGGCGGTCATGGGCGGCTCTTCTTGCGCACAAAAGGGGTGACCGGCTCGCCTGATTGTGCAGCCGACAGGGCGACCGGCGTTTCGTCCTTACTCCTGCAACGGGAAGGGTTAATCAAGGCGTAATGCCGCAAAATACCGCAATATTGTGTGAAGAAAGATTCGGCACCGCCGGACGGGGACAGGGGAGTGTCCGGCGGTGCCTGCAGGCCTCCAAGGCAGGCTGGGGGGACGCACAAGTGAGGCCTGTTTCTGTCAGAGCCGTTCCCGGCTCTTTTAAGCTATATAGAGAGCCGCGCTTCCATTTGAAGCCCACACGGCAACGGCCGCTGAAAATGTCAGCACGGCCAGTGCAATCGAGATAAAGCGGTGCATGACATTCCTTCCTCGCTCCGTCTGGCAGGGATATGGGGCCGGTCAGGCAGATTTTCATCCCACACTGTTTCACAAGGGCGTGAAAGACTGTGTTTCCGGCAAAGAAAAACGCCATCCGGACCGGATGACGTTTTCCTTGTCCGTTGAATTGGCTTCAGATTCAGGCGGCGAGCACGCTGGCAAAAACTTCAACGGCTTCGTCTGTGTCTTCCTGGCCGCGGGCCGCGAAAACCTTGCCATTCATGGAGATTGCCACGCCGGCATCGGAAACATCAGGAGAGTTTGCTGCCCGAGCGAACATGGGGACATCGCCGGACATGGCAATAACCGGTTTGCCGTCGCTCAGGAATTTGTCGATCGCCGCTTCGGTGGACTCACTGATGCCGTGAGAATTTCCCGGCAATACGAGCGCGCAATATCCGTCAAAATCCATATCGCCAATGGTTGAGGCCGGAACAAAGTTGACATCCTGACCGGCTTCGGTCCGGCCCGTCAGCATTCCACTCGTATTGGAAACAACCGAGATGGCAAAACCTTTCTGCTCCAGCGGGCGGGTGGCCCGGACAAAATCGTCAGCATCGAAATTCTGGGCGGTTACGGCAGCGACACGGCCGATGATCGGTTGGCGTTTACGGGCAAAGCGGTTCATTAAACTCCTTCTACGCCCGGCACTTCGGTGCGGACGATTCTGGTTACTGTTAGGTCTGAATAAGCATTGAGATAGTTATTGATGGCATTAAAATCAACCACCGGCGTCATATTGCGCCCCTGAATTTTATTATATTGGCCCAATGGAACCTAATGATACATGGTTGATTTATCGCAATCCGGCCCTTATCTAACCGGTTCACCCCACCCCTTCAATCTTCACTGATCAAATACTGTCTAAATATAGTTAGAACAGGAGCCCTTTTTTATGTGTGGAATCGCCGGTGACTTGCGGTTTGATGGAAGTGACGCCAATCCTGATGTCTTGCAGACCATGGCCCGGATCATGGCCCCCAGGGGGCCGGACGGGTCGGGCATGGTCGTCCGCGGCGCCGCGGGCTTCGCGCACAGACGGCTGAAAATCATCGATCTGTCCGATGCCGGGCAGCAACCGATGGAAGATGCCGAACTGGGCCTGACCCTCGCCTTCAATGGCTGCATCTATAATCACAAGGAATTGCGCGCCGAGCTGGAAGACAGGGGATACCGCTTCTTCTCGACATCCGACAGCGAGGTCATCCTGAAGGCGTATCACGCCTGGGGGCCGGATTGCGTGCAGCGTTTCAACGGCATGTTTGCCTTCGCCATCCGCGAGCGCGAGAGCGGCCGGACCGTTCTTGCGCGCGACCGGATGGGCATCAAACCGCTCTATCTTGCGGACACGGATGGCGGGCTGCGGTTCGCCTCCTCGCTGCCGGCGCTACTGGCCACGGGTGGCCTCGACCGCACCATCGATCCCGTCGCCCTGCATCATTATTTCAGCTTCCACTCCGTGGTGCCGGCCCCGCACACCCTGTTCAAGGGAGTACGCAAGCTGCCGCCGGCGACGGTTCTGGTGATTGAAGCGGACGGATCCCGCAAGCAGGACACCTACTGGCAGCCGGATTATGACCTCCGGGCTGAAGAGCGCTCACTGTCGGCGGATGACTGGCGCGAGCGAGTGGAAGCGGCGCTGAGAGCGGCCGTGCGCCGGCGTCTTGTGGCCGACGTGCCGGTCGGCGTGCTGCTGTCCGGCGGGCTGGATTCATCCCTGATTGTCGGCCTGCTCGCGGAGGCCGGAGCCACCGGGCTGAACACATTCTCCATCGGCTTCGAGACGGTTGGCGAGGAAAAGGGAGATGAATTCGAATATTCCGATATTGTGGCGGAGCATTTCGGCACGATCCATCACCAGATTCCGGTTGAAACCTCGCGGGCCCTGCCGGCGCTTGGCCGCGCCATCGGTGCCATGTCCGAACCCATGACATCCCATGATTGCGTCGGGTTTTTCCTGTTGTCGGAAGAGGTCTCGAAGCATGTGAAAGTGGTGCAATCGGGGCAGGGCGCGGACGAGATTTTCGCGGGCTATCACTGGTATCCGCCCATGGCCGGGGCGAATGATCCGCTCTCCTCCTACAAGACAGCGTTCTTTGACCGGGAGCAGGCGGAAATGGCCCGCCTGATCCCTGCTGACATACTCGCAGATGACCCCTCGACGGAATTTGTCAGGCAGCATTTTGCCCGGAGCGGCGCAACGGAGGCGGTGGACAAGGCACTGCGGCTCGATTCCCACATCATGCTGGTTGATGATCCGGTCAAGCGGGTTGACAATATGACCATGGCACACGGCCTTGAAGCCCGCGTTCCCTTCCTTGATCACGAGCTGGTCGAGATTGCGGCGCGCTGCCCGGCGGACCTGAAGATGGCGGAGGGCGGCAAGGGGATTCTGAAAACCATTGCCCGCGACCATATTCCGCATGCGGTCATCGACCGGCCGAAAGGCTATTTCCCGATGCCGGCGCTGAAATATCTGCGCGGCCCCTATCTCGAAATGGTGCGGGATGCGGTCCATTCCAGCACTTTCAAGGACAGGGGGCTGGTCAATCCGGATTATGTGGAAGAGCTCCTGAAGGCGCCCGAGGATCATATCACGCCGCTGCGTGGCTCGAAGCTGTGGCAGATCGGCGTTCTCGCCCTCTGGCTTGAACAGCACGACCAGGCGGCCTGACATGTCCGCTGCCGACAAATCCCGCAAGGACCGGCCCGTCCGGGCGCGCCAGCATAGGCTGGAGCGCCTACGAAAGCAGTCCGGCCTGACGCCGCCCCCGTCCGCGATACCCGAGGCGGCGGAAAAGGGAGAGGGCGTTACGGTGGATTGCGGCTGGGGCCGGCTGGTGTTCTGCCAGACCTTTCCCGATAATGAGTCCATTGCCGAAGCGCTGAAGGATGAAGGCGAGGACCGCAGGGATATAGCGGTTTATGTGCGCGACCCGCATGTCCTGCTCGCCATCGCGCCGACCGAACTCTTCCTCGATCCGTCACATACCTACCGGCTGGATCTCGGCGCGTTCAAGACCGCCAGGGACCGGCCCGAGGGTTTCACGATCCGGCGCCTGTCCTCGGCGGCAGACGCGAAAGCGGTCAATCGCATCTATCGCGCCAATCACATGGTGACGGTTGATCCCGACTATGTCTGGAAACGCCGCGATTCGCGGGTCATCACGATTTTCGTGGCTGAAGACAATGAGAGCGGCGATATTGTCGGGACAGTGACGGGGGTGGATCATGGCCGGGCGTTCGACGATCCGGAACAGGGCAGCTCGCTCTGGTGTCTGGCGGCCGATCCCAAAGCCCGGCTGCCGAAAATCGGCGAGGCCCTGACCCGGCATCTGGCCGGTCATTTCCAGGCTCGCGGCTGCGCTTTCATGGACCTCTCCGTCCTGCATGACAATGAAGCCGCCATCAGCCTGTATGAGCGCCTGGGCTTTGTCCGCGTGCCGTTTTTTGCGGTGAAACGGAAAAACCCGATCAATGAGACGCTCTTCACCGGCCCGCCAATGGAAGACGGGCTCAATGTCTATGCCCGTATCATCACCGAAGAGGCCCGCCGCCGGGGGATTGCGACCGAAGTGCTGGATGCCGAAGGCGGGTTTTTCCGCCTCACCCTTGGCGGACGATCAATTGTCTGCCGTGAATCCCTGTCAGAGCTGACCAGCGCCGTGGCCATGAGCCGGTGTGACGACAAGGCCGTCAGCCGCCGCTTGATGCAGAAGGCTGGTATTCCCGTGGCCGAGGCGGTTGATGCCGATGACGATGACGCGGTGGGCCGATTGCTGGACCGCGCCAGGGAAGTCGTCGTGAAGCCCGTGCGCGGCGAACAGGGGCGCGGAGTCACAGTCGGCATCCGCGACCGGAAAACGCTGGACCAGGCCATCCGGTCAGCGCGGGAGCAATGCCCCGACGTCCTCGTCGAGACGTGTATGTCCGGTGACGATCTCCGCGTCATTGTCATTGGCGGAAAAGTTGTCGCGGCCGCTTTGCGGAAACGCCCGTCCATTGTGGGTGATGGTACATCGACCGTGCGCAAACTGATTACAGGACTGTCGCGCCGGAGACATGCCGCAACCGACGGCGAATCGCGGATTCCGCTGGATCGCGAGACCCGGCGTTGTGTCAGCAATGAGGGCTATTCATTTGATGATGTGCTGCCCGCCGGAAAGACCATAGAGGTCCGCAAAACAGCAAATCTGCACACTGGCGGAACGTTGCATGATGTGACAGCGCGCCTTCACCCGGGCATTATCGAGGCGTCGATTAAAGCCGCTTCAGCACTGGACATTCCTGTGGTCGGGCTGGATTTCATGGTTGAATCGCCAGCGTCTGGCGATTTTATCTTCATCGAAGCCAATGAGCGTCCCGGCCTGGCCAATCATGAGCCGCAGCCGACGGCAGAGCGGTTTATCGATCTGCTGTTTCCACAAACTGCACGAAAGGATGACGCGGAATGACCCGCCTGCCCGAAATCGATCCGGACTATTTCAAATCGACGCTCGAGGCGCTGCTCTCCATTCCGAGCCCGTCGGGCTATACCGATGAAATCGCCCGCTGGACGATGGAAGAAATCCAGAAAATGGGAATCGAGACCGAGCTGACACGGCGCGGGGCGATCCGCGCCCGGATTCCGGGCACAGCCGCCCAGCCGGTCCGGGGGGTGATCGCGCATCTCGATACGCTGGGGGCCATCGTGCGTCAGCTGAAAGACAATGGACGCCTGGCCGTGGCACCGATCGGGCACTGGTCTTCGCGGTTTGCAGAAGGCGCACGGGGAACGCTGTTTTCCGAAATGGGCACGTTCCGCGGAACAATATTGCCGCTCAAGGCCTCCGGCCACGTTTTTGCTGATGAGGTCGATACCCAGCCCGTGAGCTGGAAGCAGGTCGAATTTCGAATCGACATGCCGATTTACAGCAAGGACGACGCGGAACGTGCGCATCTGGCGGTCGGAGATATCATTGCCATCGATCCGCAGCCGGAGTTTTTTGACAATGGCTATATCGTCTCCCGCCACCTCGACGACAAGGCCGGGGTCGCGGCGCTGCTGACCGCAATGAAGGCGCTCAAGGAGTCCGGACAGACCCCTGCCGTCGATACGCTGTTTCTGTTCTCGATCACCGAAGAAATCGGATCCGGTGCGTCCTCCATCCTGACGCATGATATCGCCTCGATGGTTGCAATCGACAATGGTGCAGTCGCCGAGGGACAAGGGTCGAAGGAAACCGGTGTCACCATTGCGATGGGCGATATGACGGGCCCGTTCGATTTCCACCTGACCCGCAAGCTGATCGATCTCTGCCGTGAACACGACATCCGCCATCAGCGCGACCATTTCGAGCATTACAGATCGGACAATGCCTCTGCGGTTGAAGGCGGGGCCGATGTCCGGACCGCGCTGATCACTTTCGGGATTGATGCCAGCCACGGATATGAACGTACACACATGGATGCACCCTGTTCGGTCGCCGAACTTGTTGTCGCCTATGTATTGAGCCCGGTTACCATTGCGCGTGATGCCGAAGAGCTTGGCGGACTGAAGGGATTCCCGGAACAACCTCACGAGGCGGCCAGGGGATCCACCGGCCACCGTACGGATTAATGCTTTTTCTTTCGACGGATTGGTAACCCTTGGTCGTTTAAGGATTCGGGGACGGCGCTTTTGTTTATCAGGGGCGAGCGAGGACAGGCGTTCATGAATCCGTATCTCAAGGCCGGAATTGCGGCGAGTTTCCTTTGTTTTTCCAGCAGCTTTGCCCAGGATGCGGGCGGGCCGATCGTGGCGGCGGTGCTGCCGTCGAGCCGGGCGGTTCAGGTGGGTGACACCGCTACCGCGTTTGCGACCATCATCAATGCCGGCCAGACCGAAGCAGTCAGTTGCCGCGTCGAACTCTCTCCGGGCGGCGAGGCGACGGGCAGTTTTTCGTTCCAGACAACCGATGCCACCAATGCCGTCACAGGAAGCCCCAATGCTCCGGTGAATATTGCCGGCGGCGGCGCGCAGAGCTTTGTTTTCGCCTTCACACCCGGCGCGCCCTATGACGGCGGTGACCTTCCGCTGGTGTTTGATTGCGACAATACCGACCCGGCACCGGTCCGGGCGGGCGTGAATTCTTTCTGGCTGTCAGCTTCCACCTCGGCCGGCGCGGATATTGTGGCGATTGCCGACACGGGCGCCTCTGTCGGACTCAATTCCCTGCCGGGTGTTGTCGAAACGATTGACCGTCAGAAGAATGGCGCTTTTGTGGTTGCCATCAGCAATGTCGGCGCAGCCGCCAATCTCACGGCACGGCCGGTTTCAAACCCGGACGGGCTGACTGTGACACCGCGCATCTGTCAAACCAATCCATCGACAGGTGCCTGTCTGTCCGCGGCGGCGGAAAGCGTGGATTTCTTCATCGGTGCCAATGAGACCGCCAGTTTTGCCGTCTTTGTGATTGACGGGCTGCCCGTGGCTTTCGAGCCCGGAAACAACCGGATTTCCGTGCGGTTCGAGCAAGGCGATGCGCTGCGCGGGTCCACATCCGTGGCGGTACGGACTCTGATGAGTGAGCCGGTTCTGCCGCAAATTCCCTATCTTTACGCCGATGCCGATGTGGACCTGCCCAATTATTATCTGAACGGGCCGGTCGCCGGGGCAGACAATACGCCGATCGACAATCACATTACCAATCCCGGCGCCGCGCTGGGCCGGGTGCTGTTCTATGACCGGCGGTTGTCAGCCAACAACACAACCTCCTGCGCCACCTGCCACACGCAAGCGACCGGCTTTTCCGACCCGCTCGAACTGTCTGAAGGGTTTGCGGGCGAACTGACAGCGCGGCATTCGCCGGGCCTGTCCAATGCACGATTCTATGCGAACGGGCATTTCTTCTGGGATGAAAGAGCCGCGACACTGGAAGACCAGACTCTGGCACCGATCCAGAGCGAGGTCGAGATGGGCCTGACGCTGGAAGAGGCCGTGTCTCGCATTGCCGCCGAGGATTTCTACGACCCGCTTTTCACGGCAGCTTTTGGCGATCCGGCGGTCACAACGGACCGGATGGCCCGGGCGATGGCCCAGTTTGTGCGGTCCCTGACGACTTATAATTCCCGGTTTGACCAGGCATTATCGGCCGGCACCGTCGGATCGCCGGCTTTCGAGGCCAGCTTCACACCGCAGGAATATCTGGGCCTGCAGCTCTTCATGCCGGTGAACGGATCTCCGGTCGAGAATCTGGGCTGCGCCGCCTGCCACGGCACTCTGGCGCACATAAGCGATGATGTTCACAATATAGGTCTGGATGATCCTGCAGATCCGGACGCTGACCCGGGCAATGGGCTCGGGGAATTCAAGGCACCCTCGCTGCGCAATGCGGGTGTTCGTACCCATTTCATGCATGATGGCCGTTTTACGTCGCTCGCCGAAGTGATCGAGCATTATAATTCCGGGGTGATCGCCAGCCCGGGCCTTGACCCGCGGCTGCGCAATGGGCGCGGGGAAGCCCGGCGCCTGAACCTGACTGTTGAGGAAGCCCAGGCATTGGAAGCTTTCCTTCATACGCTCACAGACAATGATTTCCTGACAGATCCGCGTTTTGCCGATCCATTCGTGGACTAAATGATCAGGCGAAAGCGGCGTGAGATTTTTCGCGCCGCTCGCGCTCCAGTTCTGCGGCGCTGAAATAGAATAGCAGATAGACCAGCCGACCGGTGCGGATGTCGGTGCCGAAGCCGGGGCCGGCATCGTGGAAAAACCATGGGCGGAACAGGATGAGCCGATTGAACTTCATCGGCACATGCATGACGTGCTCCCAAGCCTCCGGGTTCTTCGTATCCGGGAAAGCCTGGTTGTTTACATAATCGGAATAGGAGGTGGCACCGGTCCGCGCGAGGTCCTGTGGGGTGTGCGGGGCATGCTCGAGACCACTCGCCTTGTGCCGGTAGAAATCGGTTCCGCCCTGGCAGAGCTCATCCGGCGTGAGATAATAAACGCAGGTCCAGTGGCAGGCATCGACATGGACGCCGCCCTTGCCGTCTTCGCCTTCGAGGCTGACACGGAACCGCGCATAACTGTCGCCACCCGCAGGAACCAGCCTTTCCCCGATCACGGTTTCGATCTGCTGCTGGAATCCTTCCAGATTGACCTGCTGAAGGGAATTCCGGCCCGGGTAGAGAACGGTGTCCGGCGCAGGAGGGTAGTCCAGAGTCAATGCCGCCTCGCGCAATTCCTGCGCATTGTCCATGACGTCATCAAGGATGATCAAAGAGCGATGCATGCCTTCCCCCGCAATTTGCGTGAAGGCTATGACTGAAACCCTGTCGCGGCACTTGCAGGCAAGTTACCTCAACGTAATGTTGTTCGCTTTAGCGTGAGCTTGCCGGTTCTATGGCGGGCCGCTCGCCTTCCATGACACTCACAAACAAATCGAGCTGCCGGGATATTTCCGCATGAACTTCCGGCGGAATGGTGGCGGCATCCCGCGCCTGCTGGCGGACATGTTCCGGGCAGACAATGGCACCGATGGCCAGAAGGGCTGTAAAGCCCGCACCTATGAATATCTTCATCTTGCCCCCTCCCCAGACGGAAGAATCATTACAGACTTTTCATCTTGCGGCGTCAATCACCTACGGGTGGTAAGTCTGACCGTGTGTGTCTAGACTTGGCAGACGCACCGGAGGCCGACGGCATGACCCATCCCGCCCTGTCATATCGCCCGCAATTCGATGACCGCGAAGCGTGCCTGAATCGCTTTTCAGGTGTCCGCGCGGATACGATGAGGCTGATTGCCGGCCTGTCGGCCGAAGACATGCAGATCCAGACCATGCCGGATGTCAGCCCGACGAAATGGCATCTGGCGCATGTGACCTGGTTTTTTGAAACCTTCCTCGCAAAGCCGCATCTGGACGGTTATCGCACGTTCGACCCGGGCTTCGGCTATCTCTACAATTCCTATTACGAGCAGGTCGGACAGCAATGGCCGCGGGCGCAACGCGGACTGTTGTCGCGGCCATCGGTTGAAACCATCCTGGCCTATCGCAGACATGTGGAAGAGGCCGTCTCCAAACTGATCCGGACCGCGTCCGGCGAGGCCTGGACGCGGATTGCGCCGCTGATCGAGCTGGGCCAGCAGCACGAGCGGCAACACCAAGAATTATTGCTGACGGATATCAAACATGTCCTGTCGCAGGCACCCGATCCCTATGCGCCGTTTGAATCCCGGCTCGCGGAGGCGCCCGATGCGCCGGCGGCGGCGAGCTATATCCCGATCGAGGGCGGGCTGGTCGAAATCGGGGCCAGCCACGCCGATTTTGTTTTCGACAATGAGCTGCCCCGTCACAAGCGCTGGCAGGAAGGGTTCGAAATTTCGGCACGGCCGGTCTCGAACGCCGAATATCGCGAATTCGTCGAGTCAGGGGGGTATGAGGATGCCCGGCTCTGGCTCTCGGACGGCTGGGCATGGCGGCAGCAGAACGGCGTGCGCCATCCGCTATACTGGCAGCACAGTGACGGCATATGGACAGAGTATACGCTGCACGGCCTGTCCCCGCTGCAACCGGGCCTGCCGGTCTGTCATGTCAGCGCCTATGAGGCCGCGGCTTTTGCGGAGTGGAAGGGGGAGCGCCTGCCCACGGAAACCGAGCTGGAATTGCTGGCCCGCCAACATCCGGCCGAAGGCGTTCTCTTGGGTGACGGGGACCGGTATCATCCCGGCCCGCTTGGCGAATCGGGCCAGGCAGAGGCCGTCTTCGGAGGGGTCTGGGAGTGGTCATCGAGCGGCTATGAACCCTATCCGGGCTATCATCCGCCCGACGGAGCCGTCGGCGAATACAATGGTAAATTCATGTCCGGCCAGCAGGTCTTGCGCGGCGGATCCTGCGCAACAGAGCGCAACCATATAAGGGCAACCTACCGCAACTTCTTTCCGGCCAATGCCCGCTGGCAATTCTCCGGCATAAGGCTGGCCAAGCGCACCCGCCCGGCCAGCTCCCTGCGGTCCGCCTAGAATTCCGCTGACAAACCGAAGATGACAGCCTGCGGCGCCCCCGGACGCAAGCCTGCCGGGCGGCGGGCGACGGCATAGACTTCGTCGGTGAGGTTGCGGACTGATACGCGCGCCCTCAAGCCTTCGCGGAACGACCACCAGGCCGATGCGTCAGCGACAAAGTGTGATTCAACGAGCTGGTTAGCCGGAATAGCGCCCTGTCCAGCCACGGTACGGACATCATCCACCCAGGTCAGGGCCAGTTGCCCACCGAATTGACCGGCATCGAGACCGATTGCGCCATAGATCTGGTTTTCCGGGATATAGGGCAGCTCGTCTCCAATATTGACCGTCGCCCATGGTTCATAGGCCGAATTGAACGCCGTCTGGAATTCTGTCGATGTATGCGTAAAGGCGAGGCGGGCCGGAAGCGAAACCCCGAGATTCAACGCTTCCCCGAAATCGGCCTCGGCGGCAAGTTCCAGCCCCATGACATCGACTTCGCCGCCATCAAACTGGGCACCAATCGTACAGCCACCTCCTGTGGAATTGGTGCAGGAGCCGAGAAGGTTGTCATAGGCGTTATAAAATCCGACGGCTTCGGCTGACCACCAGCCATTACCATAACGCGCGCCAAGCTCGGTGTTGACAGCGTCTTCCGGCTCACGCGAGGCGGAGCCGGGCGAGGGCGGTGCGAAGCCGCGATGGACACCGCCGAAGAAGGACCAGTTCGTGTCCAGATCAAAGCGGACGCCGATTCCGGGTATCACAGCATCGACCGTGTTTTCAGTTATGGATGGCTGATTCAGTCGCGCCGTATCCCCGCCACCCCAGTTTTCGCGCTTCAGTTCGATTCGTTCGAACCGGACGCCCGGGACAATCGTCCAGCGGCCGGTCGTGATTTCATCCTGAATGAAGAAGGCAAACGCCGTTGCCGAATCGATCCGGTTTGAATCCGTACCGGGAACGCCGCGCGTAGTTTCCACAAGGCTGCCATTATCCATGCGGAACCGGTCTACCCATTGGAAGCGGTCCATTTGATCGTAATGAAAGCGAAGGCCGACATGCCAGTTGTGGGCCATGCCATTCCAGTCTGAAGCGCCAGAGAGTTCGGTCTGGAAGCCTTGCGCATAATAAACGCGGTTATTGTGTTTGATGTTCAGCGCGTCATCTGCTGACACCAGGCCCGGCATACCCTGCAAAATGGCATAAGCTGCGGTGTTGCCAGCCGGATCGTCGAGTATACTGGAAATGCTGACCGCCGCCATCGGCCCCGCCCCGTCCGGGTCAACACGGTCCAGCTTGAACCAGTCACGGGCAAAATCGGTGCGGTACAGGACCGAGCCCAGCGTCAGATCATTGCCGAAACTCGCCGTGTGGCTGAGTGACCAGAGCGAGTGCTCCGCATCCATCTGATCCCGGGCACTGGCCGCATAACGGCGGAACGGGTCTGCCGCGAAGTCAGCTTCTGTCAGGCCGAGATAGGTCTCGTTTGACAATTCATCGGAATACTGCGCGCGAAGTTCGAAACTGTGGCCGACATCGCCGGTCCGGGTTTCGAGGCGCAACCGTGCCACGTAATCCTCGATTTCAAACCCGGAATCCTGTCCGGACGGTCCGTCAATATTTTTGAAACCGGAGGCGGAGTTCTGGTAGGTTTCGAGCAGACCACCAATGCTGGTGGATGCGTTAACCTCCTGCATTGCGCCAACCCAGGCATGAAGGCGGCGCTGATCTTCATCACCGACCCAGAAATCAATCTGCCCAGCTAATGACTCTTCCGGGACGGGCGTGGAGAGAAGATTGACGGACCCGCCCTGTGTGCGCGGGCCATAGCGGACACCCGCTGCGCCCTTGATGATCTCGATGCCTGCCATGCGTCCGGAATGCGGGAAGTAATAGGCAGCAGGCGCCGAATAGGGTGCCGGCGAAATCAGGATGCCATCTTCCATCAAGGTGATGTTTGACGAGCGATCCAGACCTGTGCCGCGCAGACCGATATTCGGACGCAAGCCGTAGCCATCTTCTTCCTGGATATTGACGCCCGGAACGGCGCGGAGGGCGCGGTTGATGTCGGAATAATCCTGAACATCAAGATCAGCCGCAGTCAGCACTTCAGCCGAGCCCGGAACATCTGACGGATCGCCGGACAATCCGATGACGACAATAACATCCCGGGTCGTGGTGATAGCCTGATTGGCAGCTTCGGTTTGAGCGAGGGCAGGCGCGCCAAGAGCGCAGGCGGCAGCACCCGCCAGTAGGAAAGAACGCATGTAAGAGAACCCCGAATAGCTATTGCGACTTATGTGCATCTACGCGCTTTGCGTCCGGCGTGTCCATCCCGTTTGCGAATGATTGTCAGTTACTGCGGCATCGCACCGCAATTGCGTAACAAAAAAGCCGCACCCGGCCCGGGCACGGCTTTTCCTGACAGATATGCCAGAGTGCTATTTTGGTGGCATGCGGGCCCCGGCATCAAGACGGACACATTCCGCATTGATATAACCATTCGTTACCATGAAGGCGACGAGGTCTGCATATTCTTCCGGTGTGCCGAAACGCTGCGGAAACTGAAGGTGCGAGGCGAGGTTGGTTTTCACTTCCGGCGGCATCTGCTGATAGATCGGCGTTTCGAAGAAGCCGGGCAGAATGGTGTTAACCCGCACACCCTCACGGGCGAGGTCGCGGGCCATTGGCAGGGTCATCCCATAAATGCCGCCCTTGGACGCTGAATAGGCAACCTGACCGATCTGGCCGTCCTGCGCCGCAACAGACGCCGTATGGACAATGATGCCGCGTTCGCCGCCATCATCGGGTTCATTTGACAGCATGCCTTCCGCGGCGATCGCTGCACAATTGAAGGATCCGATGAGATTAATGGTCACCACAAGGGCAAACTTGTCGAGCTGATGACGGACGATATCGCCGGACGAGGACCGGCGCGCCGTCTTTTCCGCCCAGCCGATTCCGGCGCAATTGACCAGAACACGTTCCTGTCCGTGGGCTTCACGGGCCCTGGCAAAGCCGGCCTCAACGCTTGCCATATCGGCCACATTGACCTGACAGAAAACGCCGCCCAGCTCTTTGGCAACAGCCTCGCCGCGTTCGGCATTGAGATCAAAAAGCGCAACTTTCGCACCTTCTGCGGCCAGGCGCCGGGCAGTGCCCTCGCCGAGGCCGGACGCTCCGCCAGTAACAATGGCGGCTGTATCCTTGGTGATTTTCATGGAATTCCCCTTGAAGCAGTTTTCTGTCCTGAACCCGACATAGCGCGGCGGCGCGTCGAAGTGAACGGTGTTCAGACGTTTTGATGTAGTGCATTCGGGTGCTAAATGGCATCCGCGTTGAGACACAAGGATTCGCGCCATGACATCCACACCCGTCGCCATGGTCCTGCATGGCGGAGCTGGCGTGCTCGCCAAAAAATCCTATGAACGGGAAGTCACCCACATGCGCGGCCTCGCGGCGCGTGGGAAAGCCATGCTCAATGATGGCCGGTCTGCCCTCGATGTGGTGGAGACCATTGTTTACGAGCTGGAGGTCAGCGGGCTTTATGTGGCGGGGAAGGGGTCATCCCCGAACACTGATAACCGGTACGAGTTGGACGCCGCGATCATGGATGGCGAAACACGCAATGCCGGAGCGGTTGCGGCTATGGAAGGCTTTGTATCGCCCGTGATGGCGGCGCGTAAAGTCATGGAATCGACGCCTCATGTCATGCTTGCAGGATGGGGCGCTAACCGGCTGGCTGAGCGTGAAGGGCTCGAAAGGGTCGAGGAGCCGGAAAGCTATTATGTTCCGGCTGCGGTCCCGGATGGCCGCGCCTATGCAACCGGTACGGTCGGTTGTGTGGCGCTGGACGCTCAGGGGCGCCTGGCGGCCGCCACCTCGACGGGCGGCACGCTTAAGAAAACACCCGGCCGGGTGGGGGATTGCCCCTTGATCGGCGCGGGCACCTGGGCCGATCAGGACATCGCGGTTTCCTGCACCGGGCAGGGCGAGTTTTTCATCCGTTCGCTGGCGGCCGGAACGGTGGCCGCCCGTATCCGCTATCTGCATGAAAGCCCTGAAGAAGCTGCGCAATGGGCATTGAAGGATGTCAAGCGATTGGGCGGAGACGGCGGAATTATTGCTGTGGGGCGCGATGGCCGCATTGCCACACCTTACAATTCGGAAGGCATGAAATGCGCCGTGCTGCATGCTGATGGCCGGATTACCGCCGGCGTGCAGGAATTGTCGTGATCAGGCCGGTCCGCCCGCTGAAAGGGTATTTCGGAATCGGGGCAGAGGAAATTTCCAAAGCCATGAATCTCGGTGCTATTTTGCGGACCGCTCATGCCTTCGGGGCGAGTTTTGCGTTCACGGTCAATGCCCACCACAAGGCACAGAAAGTGTTTGATTCCGACACCTCCCGGAGCCTGAAGAATGTGCCCTATTATGGCTGGGACAGGCTCGACGAAATGCGGCTGCCAGCAGGCTGCTCACTGGTCGGAATCGAGCTGACGGATGATGCTGTGGATCTGCCGAGTTTTCGCCACCCGCGTGCTGCGGCCTATGTTCTCGGCCGGGAGCGAGGCTCGCTTTCCGAAGCCATGCAGGCGAAATGTGATCATATCGTCCGGATACCCACCCGGTTCTGCGTGAATGTGTCGGTCGCCGCGGCGATCACGCTTTATGATCGCACGCTCTGTATGGGCGGGTATCCGGAGCGTCCGGTCATGCCCGGCGGGCCGGGTCTTGATGCGATCGAAGCCTGGGAATCCAGACGGCGCTAGCCGCCGAACAGGCGTTGCACGGCACCCAGTGCGCCGGTGAATTTCAGGGATCCGTCGGTGACCGCCAGCGCAAAACAGATTTCGCCCGGCTCGGCTATCGGCCGGTGCGTGGTTTCCTCACCAACGGCGCAAAGATCGCCGGTCTCGTAGCGGCCAATGCCGTCGGCGAACGCGCCCGCCAGCACCAGGGTAAATTCCCGGCCGCTGTGAGTGTGGCTTGGTGAGCCATGGCCGGGCTCGATCCGCAACAGCTCCGCAACGGCATCGCCCTCGCGCATCAGCTCCATCCGGCGCACGCCCGGGGCGGCGAAGCGCCACTGTGCGCCGCTGTCCAGCGCGCTGTCCCGGACAGGGTCCGGCAGATCCATGAGTTCCGACAGGGCCGATTGCGCCAGCTTCGCCGCATCTGCCCGGCTGATAAAGCCGCTTCCCGCCGCTTCGCCTGCGCCGGTCTCGATGGCATCAATCGCGGCCAGTGCCACATCCAGCGCATTGTCCGCCATCGACTCGGCGGGCAGGGATTCCAGAATCGCACCGCCGAACACATCACCCGTCAGGGCAGCGTCCGCGACATCGGTTTTCAGGGCGGCATGCGTATCGAGCAAAAGGCGCATGGGCGCGCTGAGCGCTCCGGAAGCGCGCGCAGCCATCAATTCGTCATCCATCGTAATCAGTGTCATAGGATTCTTCTATGTTCTGTTCCGGAATTTCCGATATGTCCCGGGTGACGTGAAGGTCAAGGCCATAACGAAATTAAATATCGCCGGGGTCGAGCTGGCCCCGCAGCTTGTCAAAGGCCAGCCGGATGCGGGATTTCACCGTTCCCAGCGCGACACCTTCCCTTTCGGCAATTTCTGAATGGGTAAGCCCCTCGAAAAACGCCAGTTTGAGCAGGTGCACCTGATCCGGCGGAAGTTTTTTCAAGGCCTCCCGTACGCGCTCCTCGCGATCCCGGGCATGGGCAGCACTGTCCGGCGCTTCGGTTTCAACGGGCTGCAGGAGCGGTTCTTCGGCGTCCAGTGCCGGCCGGGCCGCGCGCCTGGCCATATCGATCCGCCGGTTGCGCGCAATCCGGAAAATCCAGGTCGACGCCGAAGCCTGACGCGGGTCGAATTGTTTCGCCTTGCGCCAGACCGTCAGCATGACTTCCTGTGCCAGCTCTTCGGCCGTTGCGTCATCGGTCGCCAGACGCTTCAGATAGCCTTTCACGCGCGGCGCATAGAATGTGAACAGGGACGCGAAGGCGGACCGGTCGGAGCGCGCGCATGCCTCGACCCAGGCGTCGAGCTGGGCGCGATCCACTGCCGCAGCTTCCTGATTTGATGAGTCGGGCACGCTTGGTCCTTCAGTCGCCACTTCCCCCCGGGGGTGACCTTGCCTAACAGATATGTACGGATGGCGGAAAGCAGATTCGCCATTAACCGCCCATAAAGCGCCGCATTGCAGGGATGGTATGGCGAGCGCTTGTTATGGAGCCAGTATCAGTGATGCGTTTTCGAGTTCTGCTTCTTGTCCTGTTTGCCGTTTTTCCCGGTCTGGGTGCCGCGCAGGATGCGCAAAACCGCGGCGCCTATGGCGACTGGATCGTCTTCACCATCAACACCGAAAACGGTCTGGTCTGTTATGCCGCCAGCCGGCCCATCGAAATGACACCGTCGAGTGTTGATCATGGCGAAGTGTTCTTCGTGATCTCGACCTGGGCCAATGGCGCGGCCGAAGAGCAACCCCGGTTTGTGGCAGGTTATGCCCTGCGGCCCGAAACACCCCCGCGGGCGCGGATCGGGTCCAGCCGCTTCCAGATGTTCGCGGCCGGCCAGGATGGTTTTGTCGAGGATCTTGAAGATGAAAGCGATCTTGTAAGCCAGATGCGGCGCGGTGCGGACATGCGGATAGAAGCGACCAGCCAGCGCGGAACCGCCACGGCCTATCTGTTTTCGCTGACCGGCGTTACAGCCGCCCTGCAGCGGGTCGACGCGCTCTGCTGATCAGCGGGAGGGCCGGGCAAAGGGTTTGACCCGCAGCTTGATCTTGTGATCTTTCGCGCCGGGTGACCCGTCCGGCCGGAGACCGCGATAATAGGTTTTTTGCCATTTTTCCTCGACCGCTTCTGCCTCATGGTCAGCCAGCCGTCTGGCAAAATCCTGGCGGCTGTCACGCCATTGCATGAATTGTTGGTATGTTTTCGGGTCGCGATTGATGTGATCCAGCGCCGGATCGAATTTGTCGAAGAGATCGCGACGGACCGGAAAGAAGTGGGCGATGGCCTCGCCGGCTTCGAATCGCACGGGACAGTCCGGTGCCGTGAAGCGCCAGTTCATGGTGAAAGTGTAGGGGCTCCAGTCGGTCTCGATTACGCCGGACAGAGGCGCAATACCGTGCTTGATACCGTTCATCGGTCCGGTGACAAAAATATTCCAGCCCGGCGGGGTACGCAGCAGGAAATGCAGTTCAAACGTCAGGACGCCGGAACCGAAATTGGCCAGAGGCGCACCCGACAGGCTTTTTGTTTGAGGCGTATCAAATACAATCGAGACATCGGAGGGCAGATTTCCGCCATTCCATGCCGCCGTGAACCCGGCCGGTGTGGTGACTTCCCAGCCATGCTGATTGGCCAATGCCAGCGGCAGGCAACGATAGGCAAAGCTTTCTGGCGTCTCGTCCATCCAGGAACGGCGGGGGTCGGCCGGGCGAACGGGCGGCGCCTCTGCGGTCAGCGGATAAAGCGTCAGTTTCATGCAATAATTCTAGCGTGCTGCGGCCCCTTCCGGAACCGCGGGAATGAAATCGTCCCGCATTGCACCCGGACACCGGCTGATCAGCGGATTGAGGTGGCTGGCAAGGGCCGGCAAGGGATCATCCCAGCTGAAAAGCGCATGGACCGATGTGAGGCTGTGCACCGGGATCATGGCGGCGCGCGCCAGTAATGCCCGGTACCGCCCCGCCGCTTTCAGGGCTTTCAGTGTCTGGTTTTCACCCTTGGCCCAGAAAAGCCGTTTGCCGCGCTGATAGGCCCAGGGACCGGCATCTGAACGGAGGGTTCCGCCCTCGGCGAGCCGCGCCGCCGTTTCAATATAGGGCATGACCGATTCCGCCAGTCTTATATTGGCATCCAGACGCGGATTGAATTCGAGAAACGTGATGTCGCCGTTCGACGGGTCCACGAGAAATTGTGGCGACCCCATGCCATGATAGGACAAGACCTCCGCCAGCCGGTGCGCCCAGTTTTTCAGTTTCGGGTGCGGCTCTACCGTTTCGACCAGCGTTCCATAACCATCCTGGCCACCGGTCGTGGTCTGGAGCACTTTCATCTCGATGGCCGAGTGCAGCCTGCCCTCCGCCGCGACCCAGCAGACATTATGGCGGTGTCCGGCATTGTAGCGCTGTACCAACAATTGACGATGATCCTCCCGGGGCCAGTCGGTGACGATCGCGTCGAAATCCTGGCGATCCCGGCAGATCAGCGCCTTGCGGCCATACAGGTCGTGATTGCTTTCAACCGCCCTCACAACGAGGGGGAAGCCGATATCACGGACCGCTGCCCTGAGGTCCGTAAAATTATCAACGGTGATGCGGGGCGCCACTGGCAGGCCTGCCATTTCGGCAATCCCCGACATTGCGTCCTTGTTGACGGTTTCCAGAACATTTTCCGGACGGGCGGCATAGACACACAGCTGGCGCGGCAATTCATTGCGGCGCTGCGCGAGCAGGCGTGTGCCGGTTTCATCAACGGCAAAAATGCCGCGAATATCGGCGCGCGCGTCACACAGGGCGCGGATGCCGGACACTGCCGCATCCGGCTGGCTGGCCGTATCGGGCATCGGCACGGTCTCGGCGACAAAGCGCGACAGGTTGGCATAGTCGCAATAGCCGGAAACGCCTGCAACAACCCTGTGACCCATGCCGGAAAGCGCGCGGGCAACGGCAAGGCTGGCGCGATTATGGTCGAGAACGAGAATACTGGACATGGCACTGGGCTCCGTTCCTGCCGCTCCGGCGTTTCACCCTCAGTGCTGCAAATCACATGCCGACCGCGCCCTCTCGCTTTTGTGGCCAATATGCATTATGTCCGCGCTCCCATGAGTATGGCCCTGAACATATATGATCCTTCCGCCAGGCCGGCGGCCGGTCCGCGCTCGCTGGCCGGGCTGACGCGTCCGCAAATGCTGGACGCGATGAAGGCGGCCGGTGTCGAGGACCGCAAGGCGAAAATGCGGGCCGAACAGGTCTGGCGCTGGGTGCATCATCATGGTGTCACCGATTTCGAGGCGATGACCAATATCGCGAAGGAACAACGGGCGGTCCTGGCAGAGAAATTTGTGCTGTCGCGGCCTGAAATTGTCGAACGTCTGGTCTCGGTGGACGGCACGCGAAAATATCTGATCCGTCTTGCGCCGGGCGTGGAATGTGAAACCGTCTTCATTCCCGATGTCGGCCGGTCGGGGGCGCTGTGTGTCTCCAGCCAGGTCGGCTGCACGCTTAACTGCACCTTCTGCCATACCGGCACACAGAAGCTGGTGCGCAATCTGACCGCACAGGAAATTGCCGCGCAGGTCATCATTGCGCGCGACGATCTTGATGAATGGCCAACCTCGAACGAAAACCGCCAGATCACCAATATCGTCTTCATGGGCATGGGCGAGCCGCTCTACAATCTGGATGCCGTGTCCGATGCAATCGACATCATGTCGGATGGGGATGGCATGGCGATCGGCCGCCGCCGGATGACCGTTTCCACCTCGGGTGTGGTGCCGAAAATCACCGAGCTGGGAACGCGCACCCGCGCCATGCTGGCGATCTCGCTGCACGCCACGAATGATGATCTGCGCAATGAGCTGGTGCCGCTGAACAAGAAATATCCGATTGCCGAGCTGATGGACGCGATCCGGGCCTATCCGGGGCTCAACAATTCCAACCGCGTGACTTTCGAATATGTCATGCTGAAAGGCGTGAATGACACGCCTGCGGAAGCCCGTGCACTGGTCAATCTGCTGAAGGGCGTACCGTCCAAGATCAATCTCATCCCCTTCAATCCCTGGCCTGAATCGCCTTATGAATGCTCGGACTGGGAAACGATCGAGACGTTTGCCGAGATCGTGAACCGGGCGGGCTATGCCTCGCCGATCCGCACGCCGCGCGGGCGCGATATCTTTGCGGCTTGCGGGCAGTTGAAGTCGGAGAGCGAGCGGTTGCGGGCGAGCCAGCGCAAGCCAGCATGACCTCCGCCGTCCTGTATCGCTGGAGACTGAAGCCGGGCACGGAAGACACTTTCCGCGCGGCCTGGACCGAGGGCACGAAAACCATCCACAAAACCTGCGCCTCCTATGGCGCGCGCCTGCATGAAGGGGCGGACGGGCTGTTCTGGTCCTATGCCCGCTGGCCGTCCGAAGATGTCCGCAAGGCGTGTTTCGAGCGCCATGACTTCTTCTCCATGGATTGCTTCAAGACCATGCAAGCCTGTATTGACGAGCGGTTTCCGGAAATCGTGCTGACGCTGACCGATGACGAATTGGCCGAGCGCAAGGTCGCCCATCCGGTACCGGTCTACGAAACTGAACGCCTTGTCCTGAGGCCAATCCGGCAAGATGATGCCGAAGCGCTTTTCCCGGCGCTTTCGGATGATGCCAACATGACATACTGGTCGCGCGGGCCGATGCAGACGGTCACCGAGGTGCATGACTATCTGGCCTGGAATGCCCACGGAGACGGCTGTCAATGCTGGGCGGTCGAGCGCAAGGATGGGCCCGGTGAGGCGCTGGGCTGGGTGATCCTGATGGACAAGGCCGGCAACCAGGCGGAGATCGGTTTCATGTTCCGCCCGGATGCCCAGGGACAGGGGTTCGCCCGGGAAGCTGCTGCGAAAATGCTCGACCATGCCATCAAGGTGAGGGATTTCCGCCGCATCTGGGCGGATGTGGATCCCGACAATGCCCCCTCCATCCGGCTGATCGAGCGGCTGGGTCTGAGTTATGAAGGGCGGCTGAAAGGCAACTGGTCGACTCATATCGGCGTGCGTGACAGCCTGATATACGGTATGGTTGTGCCCGAAAATGGCCCAAAAGCTCCGCTTTAAACACGTTTGATATGCCATCGCCTGAAAACAAACGCGCCCGCCCGCCGGCGAAGGCGAGAAAGCCGGACGTATGGGGCGGCAGCAGCCTGCCTGTGCAGATTGCCCTGCGTGGCTCGATCCTGATCTTTGCCCTGCTGGGGGTGCTGGGCGTGTTTTTCTATATCGAGCAGCTGCCGGATGGCGGGAAAGCCTGGGGCGAAGCCGATCTGGAGGAACCGATCCGGCTGTTTACCTCCGAGCATATCCGGGCGCTCCGGGATGATCCCCAGGCCTGCCTGGCGGCGCTCGATGGTTCGAATATGAGCTATGAGAATGTGACGCCCCGGTCATCAACACCGGAATGCCGCTGGCAGGCAGGGGTGCAGATTTCCGGCTCCAATCTGGATTATGCGGCCCCGGAACCGCCGGTCGCCTCCTGTGCGCTGGCGGCCGCGCTCTATATCTGGGAACGCGAGATCGTGGCCCCGGCCGCGGCCCGGCATCTGGATGCCGAGGTCGAGGAAATCCTGCATTACGGCACCTATAATTGCCGGCGGGAAAACGGCTCCCAGGCCGGGCGCTGGTCTCAACATGCCGGCGCAAATGCCATTGATGTTTCCGGTTTCAGGCTGACAGATGGCCGCATTGTCGGCGTTCACCGCTGGGATAATGGCGGCGCTGACACGGCTTTCCTGACCGAAGTGCGCGACCGGTCCTGCGAGATTTTCACCGGGGTTCTCGGGCCAGAGTATAATGACGCACACGCCGACCATTTCCATCTGGACATGGGGCCGTGGGAAATCTGCTCCTAATCCGGGTTTTCTGACCGGCCATCATGCCCGCCAATCTCCCGTGGCGGACAGTTTTCGGCCTGCCGGCGGTCGACCATGCGATTGGCCTCGGAAATGATGCCGGAGCGGCCATAATTGACCTCGGCGGCTTCCAGCCAGGCACAGCCCTCATCATGCGCCTCGCGGCGGAAGGCCAGAGTGGCGAGGCGTAGCTCCTGCTCGGCCATGGCAGAAACCTGACCCGCCTCCCCGTATAATTGCCGCGCCTGTGTCACCTGTTGCTCGGCCTCGGCATAATTACCGGCAACAAAGGCGGAAAGGGCCAAGGCGTCATGCAGATAGGCGCGCGTGTCCGGCGGCGCGCCCCGTTGTTCGATGATTCCGAAAGCCCGGGCGGCATCCGCGCGCGCGCGTTCATCATCCTGCGCCGAGGCGGCAATCCCCACCGAAAGGATCAGCACATCTGCCAGATTTGCGGGATCGGGAATGCGTTCAGCTGCGGCCAGCGCCTCATCGGCAAAGGCCCGGGCGCGGTCATGGTCTCCCTGGCGAAGCGCCATCCACCCTGCATTCCGGGCAGCGCGCTCGATGGCGCGGACATATTGATGGTCGCGGGCCTGCCGGAGGCTGCGCTCATAAAACCGGGCGGCGGAGTCAAAATCGCCGCGGGACTCGGCCACACTCCCCAGGCTGGCCATGGTCAGGGCGGCCCGCCCGGGCTGACCGGCAGAGTCCAGTTCGGCCAGGGTCAGGCGGTACATGTCCTCGGCGCGGTCCAGCTCGCCGCGCTGAAGGTGAATATTTGCCAGATTATTGCGCGCCATTGCCATGCCCAGAGCGTCGCCAGCCTCCTCCATCAGGCGGTAGGCGCGGTCGAAATAGGCTTCCGCGCTGCCGCTATCGCCGCGGGCGCTGGCAATGAGGCCGCGATTTCCCAGCTGCCGGGCGGATTGCACCAGGGCGCCATTGAGGTCCGCCAGTTCCAGCGACCGGGCATAGTGATCATCGGCGGTGTCCAGATCACCCCGCATCCAGGCCAGCGAGCCGAGACTCGACTGGATGCGGGCCTGTTCCGTTTCATCTTCTGCGGCGGCGGCGAGGGATAATGCGCGCTGTATCAAGGTTTCGGCACGGATATCGTCGCCGGATTCCAGATACACGCCGCCCAGACGGTCGAGCGTGCGCGGATCATCCGGCACCAGTCCAAGGGCGTGTTCATAGGCGTTGATGGCCCGTTGCGGATCAACCGCCTCGGCCAGAACACCGGTCGCAAACCAGCGCGCAGCGGCCATGGCCGGGCCCCGCCGCTCATAACTCCGCGCATTTTGCTCAAGGGCGGTGAATGCCGCATCGCTGTCGCCATTGTTCAGATCGGCCAGCGCGCGCTCGACCTGCCGGTCACCCGACCGGGCCAGCTGGCGGGTGGCCCGCTCCAGATCGGTATTTCCGCCGAATTCGCCGCCCCGGGCCAGGGATTCGGTTTCCAGATGCGTAGCGACATTCTGCGCCAGCACCGCCGCCTCGGCCTGCGACAAGGACCCGCCGCGCCGGACCAGGCTGTCCAGATCGGTAATCACACCCAGCGTGGTGGCGACGACAGCCGCTATTGCCGCCACAGGTGCCCAGCGCCGCTGAAGGAAGACGCGGACGGGAGCAGTGCCGCTTTTGAGAGAGGTCCAGAATGCCATCCCGTCACCATAACCTTCCCGCGAGAGGCGAGCCAGCTTCCGTCACCATGATGACATGTGTTAACCATATATCGAGGCCCGAGGGGTAGCGCTGCATGTATCTGATGTATGTTGATGAGTCCGGGGATACCGGCCGGGAACCGGGATCGAGCCCGGCTTTCGTGCTGGCCGGACTGATTGCGCCTTCAGGAAAATGGACCGAGATCGAACAGGCAATGATCGATCTGCGCCGGGAGCTGGGGGCCCAGTACGGACTCAAGGCCAGCGATGAATTGCGGGGCTCCATGATCATGCGCAAGGGGCCGGGGGATGCCGCGCGGCGGGTGGCGCTGATCGAGGCCGCGCTGAAAGGCATTGCCAGCCTCAAATCCGTGCGCGTTATCCTGACCGCCGTCCGCAAGAAGAATTTGCCGCCGGAGACCGATGTCTTCCGGGCGGGATGGTCGGCGCAGCTCGGACATTTCGACGGATTTCTGGCCCGTTCCGGCGGGCGCGGGCGCGATGCCGGCGTCCAGGGATTTGTTGTCGCCGACCGCACACAGAGCGCCCAGCTCGACAAGCTCGTCCGGGCCTTGCGCCGGGAACGGCCGGTCACCGAAACCTATGGCTGGTTCCGGAGGAAAACCCGGATACACAACAAGCCGCTGAAACATGTCATCGAACTGCCCCAGCACCAGGATTCGCGGCGGAGCCTGCTGATCCAGGCGGCTGATCTTTGTGCCTATGCCGTCTTCCAGAAGGAAAGACCATCCATGGCAGTTAAGGCAAACAAGGGGGATGATCGGTTTCTGAAAGCCCTCGAACCCATTGTCATCAAGGGGCCGGGCGTCAATGCCGATGGCGTCTTTATCGTCGAGAATGTCTGAAAAACCGGGCGTCAGATATGCGAACGGGCGGCGCATCTGCATAGCGACGGCCGCCCGATCATTGCCTAACCGTGTCTGACCTGACGGTCTGACCCAGTTCGCCGATCAATTATAGCATTCTGCGGCGTGCGATCAAAGCGGTTTCCGGTAGAGCAGTACAAAGCGGTCGGTATTGCCGCGAATGGACGGATCGAAGACCGAAATCGTCCGCGTATCGTCCGGGTTGGAGAGAATGCCGGATTCGCCGGCCAGCTCGAAGCCCACAGCCTCGATCTCTTCACGAACGAAGGCCTCGTCGATGCGATGATAGTCACCAATCACGCTGTCACCTGTACCGTCTTCGGCCCGATGGTCGACAACAAGATAGACGCCGCCGGGACGCAAGGCGTTGAATATGGAGCGGTTCATGGCGATCCGGTCTTCACGAGTCGGGGCTTCGAAGCCTTCCTGCACCCACGCCTGGTCATGATAGATCAGCATCATGAAAGCGGCATCCAGCTCATTGTCATAGCCGTCGAGAATCGAGGGCACCGGGGAAACCAGCCGGGTGACATTGTCACGCTC
The DNA here is from genome assembly GCF_003129605.1 of Hyphobacterium indicum. Classification (GTDB taxonomy): domain Bacteria; phylum Pseudomonadota; class Alphaproteobacteria; order Caulobacterales; family Maricaulaceae; genus Hyphobacterium; species Hyphobacterium indicum. The sequence goes on along the minus strand of NZ_QBDX01000004.1, from coordinate 1,053,835 downwards.
TTCGGCCAGGGCGGCGATGGCCTCGTCGGCGCTCGGGAAACGCTCGACAATCCAGTCCATATTCTCGGAAATCACCTCTCCGTCCATGCCCACGGCACCGGACAGGATGCGCGAATAATAGCCGCTGCCTGCGCCCAGATCGGCCACGCGCCAGCCGGGCTGTACCCCCGCAAATGTCAGGATTTCGGCCGGGTGGCGGCCGGCATCGCGTTGCATATCGGCTTCGGGGCGAGCGGAATCATTGACCGCCGTGACAATGTGGGAGGCGAGCTCAACCGGCGCCGCGGATACTGTGGAAGGTGGTTCGGCGGCCGAACATGCCGCCAGGCCCAGTAGTGATATCAATGTCGCTGCAATTCTCATGAATGCCCCCGGTAAGTTGCTGACCTCATCCTCTCCGGATTTCCGGTAATCACAAGCCGGTCGGCGTGCACAGTTTCGTGAACACGGGGCGTGTGTTCCGGCGACTGACGCGCAATGCTTGCCAATGGCCGATGCGAGGCGTAGCCCTTCATCCAGCTGAATGAAGAGGGATCGCCATGTTGTTGCACCAATCCACCTGGCAGGAAATCGAAGCCTATCTGGAGCATTCTCGGGGGATCATCATCCCGATCGGATCCACCGAGCAACATGGCCCCAACGGGCTTCTGGGAACCGATGCGCTGTGTCCGGAAATCATCGCGCATGAAGCCAGCCAGGCGTCTGACCTACTGATCGCGCCGACCTTCAATGTCGGGATTGCGCAACACCATATGGGCTTTGCGGGAACCCTTACGCTGCGGCCCTCGACCATGATTGCCGCGCTCCAGGACTGGATTGACAGCCTGGTCCGGCACGGTTTCGAGCGGATTTATTTTCTCAACGGGCATGGCGGCAATATACCGACCATCCAGGCGGCGATCGCCGAGAGCTATTCCAACTGGTCGCTGGCAGGTGAGGCCTGCCCCTACCGGATTCAGAGCCGCAACTGGTGGGATTTGCCGGGCGTGATGAAAGTCTGCCGTGACATTTTCCCGGTTGGAGACGGTTCGCATGCCACCGCCTCGGAAGTGGCAGTGACCTATTACGGATATCCGGACTCTGTCAAAAAGGTGGAGATGACGCCGAAAATCGCGCCGGACGGTGATTTTGCGGATGCAGATGATTACCGGAAGACCTTCCCGGACGGCCGCATTGGATCTGACCCGTCGCAGGCGACACCGGAAAAGGGCAAAACCATAACCCTGGCCGCACGGGATTCGCTGATCACGGAAGCGACCGCTTTCTTCCGGGCCAACGACTAAAAGAAAGAGCGGCGCCGCTTCGATCAGGCAGCAAAGATATCGTCTGCCTCGATCCGGACCGGAATCGCCGTGAGCGGATCCCCTGCCGGACCACCGGTGCAGGCGCCGGACAAAAGGGCGAAAGTCGCGCCGTGAACCGGGCAGATGATGTGGTCACCCTTGTGCACAAAAACCCGGCCGTCGGGCAGGGACAGAGCGCGGCCGGCATGCGGACAGATATTCACATAGCAGCGCACATCCCGGCCCTTGCGCACCAGAAATAATGGCGCACCGTCCCAGTCCGCTTCACGCCCGCCCGGATCAGGCAGGTGGCTCAACTGTCCAAGCGGTGTTCCGGGCGGCGGCAAATCCATCAGTCTGACTTGAAGCTGGTGATGACGGGTTTGAAGGCCGTAATCTCGACCGCCTCAAAGAGTCCGGCTGCGGAATAAGGGTCGTCCGCCAGCCAGCTGGCAACGTCAGCAGGGCTGTCCATGTCGACCACAAGCAGGCTGCCGGCCATCTCTCCAGCTTCGGAAAGCAGGGGGCCGGCCAGCAAGAGCCGGTCACCTGCCGCCTTCAGAAACGCGATATGAGCCTGACGGTTGGCCGTCCGGATATCGAGCGCGCCCGGCCGGTCAATGGCGCGTATGACATAAGCCATCTAGTCCCCCTCGACGGTAAAGGGCCGGGACAGGAGCTGTTCCACGGCGTCATCGACGCTGACTTTGCCCGCCAGTATCGCATTCATGGCCTCGCAGATCGGCATGTCCACACCGTGTTTTTCTGCCAGAGCCACAATCGCCGGGGCCGAGGTGACGCCCTCGGTGACCGCCTTCCTGACCGAGAGGACGCTTTCCAGTGTTTCGCCCCGCCCCAGCGCCATGCCGCAGGACATGTTGCGTGATTGCGGGGAAGAGCAGGTCAGGACCAGATCCCCCAGCCCGCACAGGCCGGACAGGGTTTCGCGTTCGGCCCCCATGGCCACGGCCAGCCGCGTCATTTCAGCAAATCCGCGGGAGATCAGCGCCGCATGGGCCGATTTGCCCAGTTCACGGCCTTCAACAATGCCGCAAGCGATGGCGAGCACATTCTTGACGGCTCCGCCGATCTCGGCGCCGATCAGATCGCCGGACCAATAGGGGCGGAAGCGCGGCGTCCCGATCGCTTCCATGAGGGCATGACCCAGCGATTTGTAGCTGGTGGCGAGCGTGACGGCTGTGGGCAGTCCCCTGGCCACATCGATGGCGAAGCTGGGACCTGACAATACGGCCGGTATGGCCGATGGAATTTCCTCGGCGAGCACTTCCGTCATCAGTTTCAGGGAGGATTGTTCGATGCCCTTGGCACAAAGCAGAATCGGCAAGGCTTCAGTGGCATAAGGCGCGAACTGTTTCAGAACGCCCCGCAAATGCTGCGCGGGCGCGACAGCCAGAATGGCTCCGCAGCTTCCCAGATCCGCCAGATCAGCGGTCGCCCGTATGCGGGCGTGGAGCGCGACGTCCGGCAAATAGGCGGAATTGACGTGATCATTGTTGATGGTGTCAGCGACTGCGTCTTCATGCGCCCAGAGGGTGACGTCCCGTCCGGCGATCGCCGCGGTCTGGGCCAGCGCCGTCCCCCAGGCACCGGCACCGATCACACCGATGGATTGATAATCGCTCATGCCTTGGGTCCTTTCCGGCCTGATCCAATCGCCGGCTCCAGCTTCGCTGATCGCGCGTCCAATGGCCAGCGCGCGCGCGCGGGTGCGGACAATTCATCTGTCTGACCCAGGCGCAGCCGTTCGGCTCCTGCCAGCGCGATCATGGCTGCATTGTCCGTACACCATTTCATGGGCGGGGCGATCAGCCGGAAACCCTGCGTTTCCGCCACGGCCTCCAGCGCCGTGCGGACGGTCCGGTTCGCGGCCACGCCGCCAGCGACGACGAACGCATATTCGTGTATGTCAGGATATGTCTCCATGAAATACTTCATGGCATTAGAGGCACGATTGGCGAGGGCGCGCGCGATCTGGCGCTGCATGCCGGCCGCCAGGTCCGCCTTGTCAGCATCTGTCGGATTCTCCAGCCTTTCCCAGATCTGACGCGCCGCCGTCTTCAGGCCGGCAAAGGAAAAGTCGAATCCCGGACGATGTCCGAGGGGCGTCGGCAATTCAAACCGGTCCGGATTGCCGGCCGCCGCCATTTTTTCCAGCGCCGGGCCGCCGGGAAATCCCAGCCCCATCACCTTGGCGGTCTTGTCGAAGGCTTCGCCGGCCGCATCATCCAGGGTCGAGCCGAGGCGGTGATAGCGCCCCACCCCCTCGACCGTCACCAATTGGGTATGCCCGCCGGACACCAGTAACAGGAGATAGGGGAAGGCGAGCGGCGCGGACAGGCGCGGGGAGAGGGCGTGACCTTCGAGGTGATTGACGGCGAGGAGCGGCTTGCCGGACCCCAGCGCGAGGCCTTTTGCCGTCATCAAGGCGGCCATCAGACCGCCAATCAGTCCCGGACCGGCCGTGGCGGCGATCCCGTCAAGCTCTGCGAGGGTGAGGCCGGATTCGTCCAGAACGTCCTTCACCAGACCATCAATGACCTCGGCATGGGCGCGGGCGGCAATCTCGGGAACCACGCCGCCATAAGGGGCATGGGCCTCATTCTGGCCGCGTACTTTTTCGGCCAGTACACTGGCCCGGCCATCCGTCTCGAGCCGGACAATCGCGGCAGCGGTTTCATCGCAACTGGATTCCAGACCCAGAACAGTGAGGGCCTTGTCTTGCGCGAGCGGTGAAGAGGAGTCTAAGTCCATGCAGGTTCGATACTCTGCCTGAACAGGAAAAAGCAACGTGCCTTTGCGCCACCCCCTGCCGCTCGCAACGCGAAAATCCCCTCTGGCGCTGGCCCAGGCGCATCTGGTCCGGGATGCCCTTCTGGCGGTGTTTGATTCCCCGCCGGATGATTTCCCCGTCTACGGCCTGGTTTCCACCGGTGACCGGCTGACGGACCGCAGGCTGATCGAAGCCGGCGGAAAAGGCCTGTTCACCAAGGAAATCGACGAGGCGTTGCTGTCGGGGACGGCGGCGATTGCCGTACATTCGATGAAGGATGTCCCCACCGAATTGCCGCACGGGCTGGTTCTGGCCGCCATTCTGGAGCGTGAGGATCCACGCGATGTGCTGTTGACCGCTGACGGCAGTGCGCAGCTTTCCGATTTGCCGCAGGGCGCCCGGCTGGGCACGGCCAGCTTGCGGCGGCAGGCTCAGGCGCTGGCCGTGCGTCCGGACCTGGACGTCGTCACCTTGCGCGGGAATGTGGATACGCGGCTCGGCAAGGTCCGCTCCGGTGAGGTTGATGCCACATTTCTGGCCCGTGCCGGGCTGATACGCCTGGGCCGGGCAGAGGGCGGGTTTGCGCCCTGTGGCCTGGACACCATGCTTCCCGCAGCGGGACAGGCCGCCATCGGGCTGGTCATCCGCGCCGATGATGCCGATGCGGCGCGCGCTGTTGCGCCACTCAATCATCTGCCCAGCGCGCTGGCCCTGCAGGCCGAGCGGGCTTTCCTGAAAGCACTGGATGGCTCCTGCCGCACGCCGCTGGCCGCCCATGCCGTGCTTGAAGGTGACCGGCTGGTTATCCGGGGCGAGGCCTTGCTGCCGGATGGCAGCGAACGCTGGCAGGATCAGCGCGAAGGCCCGATGGCCGATGCCGGCGATCTCGGCCGTGAGCTCGGCGAGGCCATCCGGCGCGCGGGCGGCGACAGGCTGGCACATGTGATTGCGTCATCATGAAAGTCCTGATCACCCGCTCCGAACCCGGTGCAACGAGAACCGCCGAACAGGTCAGGCGGCGCGGCGCAGACCCGGTGATTGCGCCCCTGTTGCGGATTGAATTTGCCGACGAGATCGAAGCCGGTCTCAGCCGGATCAGCGCGCTGCTGTTTACGAGCCCGAATGGCGTGCGCGCCTGGCTCTCCGGCCGCAGCGAGACCGATCTGCCCGCATTCTGCGTCGGGGACGCGACCGCAAGGGCCGCTCTGGAGGCCGGGTTTTCCAAAGTCAGGTCGGCCGGCGGGGATGCGAATGATCTGATTGCCCTGTGTGAAGCCCGGCTGGTGCCGGGGCGCCATCGCCTGCTGCATCTGCGTGGCGCGCATGCGGCGGGCGATATTGCCGGCGCCTTGCAGGCGCGGGGCTTCGAGGTTGATGAAGCGGTCATCTATGAAGCGGTTGCCGAAACCGTGCTGCCCCCCAAAGCGGCGCAGGTGATTCGCCAGCGGGAACTGGCGGTGGCCCTGTTTCATTCGCCACGGGCCGCGATCGCATTCACGGCTTTGGTGGAAGACGCGGATCTGACCGACTATCTCAACACGGTGATCGCGGTCACGATCAGCGAGGCGGCGGCCAGCGGTCTGGTGCGGTCGGACTGGGCCGCGGTGAAAGTGGCGGAAACGCCCGATGAAGCGGATATGCTGGGACGGATCGGTTTTGACGGATAGAATGACAGGCGTCAGCATGATTTCATTAAGGCGAATCAGCCACCGGCTGGATGGATATGAGTGATCCGACTGAACCCGAACCCGTCGATGCCGAGTTTGAACCGGCCGATGATGCGCCGCAAACCGCCGCCAAGCGAAAGCCCGGCGGTATTGGCGGTTATTTCCTGACCTTCCTGATCGCCGCGCTGGCGGGCGGCGGGCTGGGCGGCTGGATTGCCTGGACGCTGGACCGCACGAGCGCCGAACCGGCCGGCATCAACGGGCTGGAGGCGCGTCTTTCCGAACTGGAATCCGCGCCCGGGCCAGCCGTGTTTGATGCGTCCGGGCTGGAAGCCCGTCTTTCAGCCCTGGAATCCGCGCCGGAACCCGATGCCATCGACCTGACCGCCATCGAGGCCCGGCTGGATGCGCTTGAAGCCGCGGCTTCTGCCGGTGCCGCCGATCCGGCCCTGACCAATCGTCTGGCCGCGCTGGAAACGGCGGTGGAACAGAATGCGGCGCTGGCCCATCAGGCACTGGACCAGCTTGGCGCCTTGAGCGGCGGCGTTGACCCGGCCGTCCTGACGGAGCTGGATGCGCGGCTGTCGGCGCTCGAGACGGCGTCTTCTTCCGCTGATGTGATTGACCTCTCACCCATCGAGACCCGTCTGGCCGCGCTGGAAGCCATCGAAATACCGGTTCAGGCTGATATCGCGCCGCTGGAGTCCCGGATTTCGGCTCTGGAAGCCATACCAGCTGCGGATCTGACCGGATTGACCGGGCGCATCGAAGCGCTTGAAAACCGGCTGGCAGAGCGTGCGGAACGCCGCGCGGATGGCGAAACATCCGACCGGCAGCTCGCAGCACGGTCGCTGGCGCTGGTGGCCGTGATCGAGGCGGCGCGGAGCGGGCAGTCCTTCGAGGCGGAACGCGCAGCGCTGGCGCGGCTCTGGCCCGGCCCGGCTGCGCTGGACGCGCTGGCTGTTCATGCCCGGTCCGGCGTGCCGGATCGCGAGACTCTTGCGAACACATATCCCCGGCAGGAGATGGAAGATGCCATCGGGACCAACCGGGTCTTTTTCGGCCTGATTGAAGTGCGCCCGTCTTCGGGCGGCGAGACCGGCCCTCTGGCGCGCGTTGCGCTGGCAAGTGAACGCCTTGACCGCGCGGACCTGGCAGGCGCTGTGCTGCTGACCGAGCAGCTGGAAGGCCCGGCGCTCGAGGCGGCACAGGGCTGGCTGGTGCAGGCGCGCGCACGCCTGGCGATCGATGCCGCGCTGGATGAATTGCGGGCCGCATTGGCGGCCGAGGCGGAGGCCGACCCGACATGATCCGTCTCATCCTTGTTGTCATTGTCGTCATCATGGCCTCAGCGCTGAGTGTTTTCCTGACGCTCAACCCCGGCTCGGTCAGCTTTCAGTTCCTCGGGATTGAAGGGCAGATGCCGTTTGCCCTCGCCATCGGCCTGTTCCTGATTGCGACCTTCGCCATTCTTGTCGTCTGGCGGCTGATCCTTGGCCTCTGGACTGCGCCCGACAAATTCCGTCAGTTCAATGTCCGCCGCCGCAAGGAAAAAGGCTTCGATGCGCTGGAAAACGCGTTGATCGCCGCTGCCGCCGGTGAAGGCGAGATCGCCGTCCGTCAGGCGGCGCGCGCAGATGCCTTGCTGGACCGCCCCGCCCTGTCGCGCCTGCTGGCAGCCCGTGCCGCCGAAGCGGCCGGCAATCTTCCCGGAGCCGAGGCGCATTATGAGGCCATGCTGGAGGACCCGAAATCGAAACTGGTGGCCCAGCGTGGACTGGCCCAGATCGCCCATGAGCGCGGCGCGCATTCCGAGGCCGCAGCCTATGCCAAGGCCGCATTTGACCAATCAAGATCAGCCAGCTGGGCGTTCGACGCCCTGTTTGACGCGCAAGTCGCGCAAGGCGACTGGGCGGCCGCGCTGGACGCGCTGAATGAAGGTGAGAAACGCCGCCGTATTCCGGTGGACCGTGCCCGCCGCCGACGTGCCGTTCTGCTGACCGCCCGGGCCCTCGAATATGAAGCCAGTGAGCCGGAGACAGCGCGATCACTGGCCGAGAAGGCCGTATCGGCCGCCCCGGGCTTTGCCCCTGCTGTTGTCCTCGCAGCTCGCCTGCTCGCCCCGGCTCGCCGGCACAAGCGCGCGGAAGAACTGATCAAGGCGGCCTGGTCAACCGATCCTCACCCGGCCCTGGCGAGAGCGCTGGGTGATCTGCGCAAATCCGACACAAGGGCGAAGCGGGCCGAACGGCTGCGCCTGCTGGCCGCGACACGTCCCGAGCACCGCGAATCAAAGCTGCTGCTGGCCGAAGCAGCGCTGGATGCCTCTCAGGCCGAGGCGGCGCGCGCCGTTCTGGATCCGCTTTTGAACATGGGAACGCCGTCCGCGCGGCTGTGCGCGCTGGCGTCGCGGCTGGCCCGGCAGGAAGATGACGATGCGGCGGCCCGGCGCTGGATGACCCGCGCCTCGCACGCACCCGGAGAAGCGGACTGGTCGGATATTGACGGAGAAGGCCGCGCCTTTTCCTACTCCCCGGAAGACTGGAAGCGGATGGTGTATGCCTATGGCGATGAAGGCCGCATGACCCATCCGCGCTATGAGCGCTTCGAGATTGCCGCCGGAGCGGTGCCGGAAAATGCACTGCTGGAAGCGCCGAAACCGGCCAGGAAGGCCAGTGCTGTGCCCGAATTCTATGCCGCCCCCCGTCCGCCCGATGATCCGGGCATTGATGAGGAAGGGGCATGATTCCCCTGATCGTCGCGGTCACCGGCGGGTCGGCTTCCGGCAAGTCGACTTTTGCCGAAGCCCTCCGCCGGCATCTGGCCCCCTATGATGTCCGCCTGATCGGCGAGGATGAATATTATGGCGATCACGCGGACGAGCCGGGCTTTGATCCGCTGCGGTTCAATTTCGATGATGTGACGGCGCATGACCATGACCTGATGGCCGAGCATTTGCGCAAGCTGAAAGCCGGAAAGCCGGTGCATGCGCCGCTCTATGATTTCCTGACCCACAGGCGGCTGGGCCAGACCCGCGAGATCAAGCCGGCGGATGTGATCATCGTCGAGGGCATACATGTGCTCGCCGACCCGAAACTGCGCGAGCTCTATGATTTTTCAATCTTTGTTGACGCACCGGCCGATATCCGGCTTGCCCGCCGCCTGTTGCGCGATGTGCGCGAGCGCGGCCGCAGCGTGGAATCGGTGGTGACGCAATATCTGCGGACCGTTCGCCCCATGCATCAGGCCCACACGGAACCCGGGAAAGCCATTGCTGACATGGTGGCCAATAATGACGCGGCCGCGGCGAGTCCGGAGCTGGAAGCTCTATCTCCCTCATTTGACCGCCTGGCGGCCCCGGCCGCCGCGAAAATCCGGGACTTGCTGGAGGCCCGGAAGTAGCGCATTTGGGATATTGCGGATTCACCCTTTCGCGGTTAGGTTCCGCCGCCTCATTTCGAGGGCCGCATTAGCTCAGCTGGTAGAGCAACGCATTCGTAATGCGTAGGTCGGGTGTTCGAGTCACCCATGCGGCACCACCAAGGCATTGATTTTCATACCAAATATCAGCACGATCCAAGCCGTCCGAAGATTGTGCATGTGCGGTCTAGTAGGGCGCATGAAGGGCAAATCGGCCGTCCAGCCGCATAGACAAACGATTTCCGGGGAATTCAGAAGTAGCGCTCGTGAATCAGCGCTCGGCGCTGCCTGTCTCATCAGCTTCTGACCAGACGAAGTCGCACGTCCCGCGGACTATCAGAACGCCGATTTCTGCTTCGTCACGAGCATCCTGCGGCGCTGTCAGCAGGAACTCGCCATCATCGGGATAAACCGTCAATGTTGCGCCGATTACAGGCTGATGCCCCGCAAGGGAGAACCGCACCGCCGCGCTCGCCGAATGGCGGCAACTTGCCGCCTAAATCCCCGAATTACCGGCACGCTGAGACCACCAGCTTATCGGTCATTGGCATCGCCCTTTCCGCAGGTTTCGTAATAGGCGTCCAGCAGCCCGGCACGGGTCTGTTCGCTCGCGTGGTGTAGCAGTGCGGCAAGCCAAGTCCGCCGGGTTTGCGCAATGCACTGACTGATGCTGAGAAAACCCGAACCCCACATGCCGAGCACCGCGAGCAGCGCAATCCCGCAATAGCGACCGAGCGCGGCAGTGTCCGTATCGGCGCGCAGCTCGCCCTGGGCGGCGGCGCGGGCGACCATTTGCTGCGCGGTGGTGATGGTTCGCCCGACCCCTGCCTCGCGCGCGCCATGATGGTCTGAGGTCATGATCGCGGCGTAGATGCCTCGGAAATATTCCTCGTCATGAGCGAAGAATGTTTCGATCCCGGCCAGGGTCCCGAGCAACCGCGCGATCGCGGAACTCGCGGGATACATGTCGGCCAGCGGGGAAAGCTGGCACTCGGCTTCATCAAGCAGCGCGATCAGGACGTCGGCCTTCGAGCCAAACAGGTTGTAGGGTGTGCGCAAGCTCACATCGGCCTGCTCGGCAAGACGGCGCATGCTCAGCTGCGCGATGCCATCGCGGCGAATGATGTCTTCCGCCGCGGCGCGGATACGGGCCCGATTGAACTCCTTAGCTTCTTCGCGTCGTGACATGGAACGAGCTTGAATATATTTATAATGCGTGTCAATATTTTATGAATAATAGAAAATGGAGCAGTCCCATGGCGTCAATACGCGGCCTGGCAAGACGAGGGTGGCAAGTGGCGGCGGCAATGCTGGCCGTGGGGGTCGCAAGTGTCTTCGCGGCTTGGGCGAGCGCGCCGGATCTACGTTTCAATCCGGCAAGCTTCGAAGAGACGCCGCTCGTCCAGCGTGTCGTGCCGCTCGAAGAGGCGGTGACGCTTGCGCAATTTCGCGCCAGCGACGACCGAATCCGCACACTGCTGGTGCTCGCCCGCGAAGGCGAGCGGGTGACAGGTATCGACCTTGCAGAGTTGGGCGCGCGCGACGAGGAGGATCCGCTCGTGGCGCTGGCCGGGATTGATCGTGATCGTCTTAGTTCCGAAGGTCTGCTTAGCCTGCCCCGCATAACATTGCAGATCGGCGATCTACTGCCCGCCGCGCCCCGAGGGGCTCAGCATATCGGAACGGGCACCAATTTTCCCGAGCATGCGCTTGAGGCGAATAGCGGGACGGTGTTCCAATTCCCCAAGTTCGGCACCGCCACACCGGCACGGACGACGGTGCGCGCCCAGCCGGGGATGCTGCTCGATTACGAGGTCGAGATCTGCCTCCGCTTCGACCGTCCGGTGCGTAGCCTCGCGGATTTCGACGCGGCGATGAAGGCGTTTTTCCTATGCGGCGACTTCACCAACCGCAACGCGCTCATCAATCTTGCCGATCCCGACAATCTCGATTCCGGGCGCGGCTTCAGCGATGCCAAGAGCGGCCCCGATTTCTTCCCGACCGGGCCGTTCATCGTCGTCCCGCGCGACTGGAGAACATTCGTGGCGAACATCCGCATGACCACCTCAGTGAACGGCGAGCCGCGTCAAGATGCCCGCGGCCGCGAAATGACACTCGATTTCCGGGCACTGGCGGGCAAGGCTCTGGATGACATGTCCATGCCGCGCTTCCTCTATGCGGGGCGCTACACGAGGTTAATGCCCGACGTCGCGATTCCTCAGGATGCAACGCTGATGTCGGGCACGAGCGAAGGCACGATCTTCACCCCGCCGACGCGTGCCGACATCATCGAAGCCGGTATGGCGTATGTTCTACAGGGTGGCCCACTCTCGAGGCGTTCGGCGCTGGATACGGCCCGCCAGACCTTCATAGCCAACGAGCTTGCCGGCCGGCATTATCTGCAACCCGGCGACATCGTGCGCCATGCATCGAACGACCTAGGAGACATTGCAATCGAGGTGATTGACTGACGCTGTACCCGTTTCGGGGCTTTGTCAGAGGAAACTTGTCGTTAGCGGATTGGCCGCAAAAATGCCTGGATGAAGAACCCATTTCGCGACTTCAAAACATCACCTGAAGTGATCCGCTTGGTGGGGATGATGTATGTCCGGTTCCCTCTGTCGCTACGGAAGGTGGAAGTTCTGTTGCACGAGCGCGGTATCGTTATGTCCGCAAACGAAAATGAAGACGCTACGCTACTCGTCGCCAATGGGGCAAACAGGTGAATGAGCGGCAATTCTTGGGGCCAGAGTCCATTTTTGGGGAAATTTCCGGCATACAGCCCAGACCTCAGCCGCCCATAACCGCGCGCTGGAGCCACCGGTCAATCAGTAGCGCATGAGCCGGCCCAGGGATTAAAAAGGATTCCAGAGGCTTCAAACGCATCCAAAATTCAAGCCCGGCAGTGAATTGCTGAACGCGCCGAAAGTCAGTTCCGCATTGCGATGTCTTCTCTTCGCTTGAGGAACGGTCGACAATGGCAGACGTTCCTTTTACCCATCCATCTGCGCGGTTGACGGAGACGTTTCCTTGCAGGACATGCTCAATTCACTCGGTCTGGATCAAACGGATGTTGGCGCCACCGCCGCCCTGTCGCGGCTGCTGGCCGCCCTTCTGTGCGGGGGTCTGATCGGTCTGGACCGGGAGCTGCACCACCGGCCGGCGGGGCTGCGGACCCATATGCTCGTGGCGCTGGCCTCTGCCCTGTTCACCCTCCTGACTTTCGAGATTGTTGCCAGCGTCGATCCCGGCAATGATTCGCTGGGTATTGATCCTGTCCGTGTGGTCGAGGCGCTGACCGCCGGGGTCGCCTTTCTTGCTGCCGGGACAATCATTGTGAACCGGGGTGATGTTCGCGGGCTAACAACGGGGGCCAGTCTCTGGCTGGCCGGGGCCGCCGGTCTGGCCACAGGAATGGGATTATACTGGCTGGCCTACGCAGTCACAGGCATGGCCTTGCTGGTGCTGGTGGTGATGGAGGGGCTGAAGATGGCCATCGCCGCCCTTGCCCGGCACTGGAAGCGCCGGCGGGATGACTAACCGCCCACAATTTCTCCGCCATTGGGATGGAGTACCTGCCCGGTCATATAGGAGGAATCCTCGCAAGCGAGGAAGAGATGGGATGAGGCCACTTCATTCGGCTGGCCGGCGCGGCCCATGGGCTGATCGCTGCCAAAGTCCGCGACCCTGTCAGCCGGGAAAGTGGCCGCAATCAGAGGCGTCCATATCGGCCCGGGTGCCACACCATTCACCCGGATTCCCTTTTTCGCGCCATATTGTGCCAGTGATCGCGTGAACGCGGTTATCGCGCCCTTGGTCGAGGCGTAATCAATCAGATGGTGACTTCCGCGATACGCTGTCACAGAGGTGGTGTTCACGATGGCCGCGCCCGGTGACATCTGCTTCATCGCTTCCTGCGCCATAAAGAAGTAGCCGAACATGTTGGTCGCGAAGGTGGCGTGCAGCTGTCCGGCGGAAATCGTCTCGAAATGGTCTGAAGGATGCTGTTCGGCAGCGTTGTTGATCAATATGTCGAGCCGCCCGAAGCGATTGACCGTTTCCTCCACCGCTTTCAGGCAAAAGTCCGGTTTCGAGACATCGCCTGAAATCAACAGGGCTTCACCGCCTTCCCTTTCTACCAGCTCGCGTGTCGTGCGGGCGTCTTGCTCCTCGTCACGATAAACGAGGCAAAGCCGGGCGCCCTCGCGCGCAAACAGAATGGCGCAGGCGCGGCCGATGCCGCTATCGCCGCCGGTAATGATGGCAACCTTGTCTTTCAGGCGCCCTGATCCGGGAAAACGCGGCTCAAAATCGGGGGCCGGCTCAAGTCTGTGTTCAATGCCTGGTTGCCCGTCCTGATGTTGGGGTGGCCGTTCTGACATGTGTACACCTCCTTTTGAGTGTTGAACGCTCCGGCAAGTGCTTCCAGTAACGTTGCCGGGTTAGCGGACGAATTGTGGCGCTGGACGCCATTCGAATTCCCGGCCAATCCCAGCCTCTGCCTTGACCTTGCCTGCCGCAAATGTTCCACAAGGCTCACTTTTCCTTATGTCTGCCGTTCAGCCTGACCGCCCTGGTTGCTTTTGTTGCTGAACTCCTGTGCGGCAATCCGCGCCTGCACGCAGACAAGAAGACAAGACGGGACGGACAAAATGGATTTCGGTACCGGCGTATCGCTTGCGGCCTATTTTATCATAATGATCGGCATCGGCCTTTACGGTTTCAAGGAGTCGACCAGCGATTCCTCCGGTTATCTTCTGGGCGGACGCAAGCTCGGACCGGCGGTGACGTCACTCTCCGCCGGCGCTTCGGACATGTCTGGCTGGATGCTTCTGGGCCTGCCGGGCGCGATGTTTGTCTCCGGCCTGTCGGCGGCGTGGATTGCCATCGGCCTGCTGCTGGGGGCGCTTGCGAATTACCTGATCGTGGCCCCGCGCCTGCGCGTCTATACCGAGACCGCGCACGATGCGATTACCATACCCGACTATTTCGAGAAACGGTTCGAGGACAATACCCGCCTGTTACGCGTGATTTCCTCCATCGTGATTGTCCTGTTCTTCACGCTTTATACCTCGTCCGGCGTTGTGGCCGGCGGCAAATTGTTCGATTCCGCCTTCGGCCTGCCCTATTCACTCGGCCTGTTCGCCACCGCCGGTGTGGTGGTGCTGTACACGCTTCTGGGCGGCTTCATGGCGGTCTCCATGACCGACTTCGTGCAGGGAATCATCATGTTCATCGCACTGATCATGGTGCCGGTCGTGGCGCTGACCGGACTCGGCGGATTTGACGGTGTCAGCTCGACGCTGAACGAGATTGATCCGTCGCTGCTCGACCTGTTCGGCGGGGTGGGGATTGTGGGTATCATCTCGGCCATGAGCTGGGGGCTCGGCTATTTCGGCCAGCCCCACATTATCGTCCGCTTCATGGCGATCCGGTCTGTGAATGATATTCCGGCGGCCCGTAATATCGGCATGAGCTGGATGCTGGTCACGATTGTGGGCGCGCTGGCCACCGGCCTGGTCGGGCTGGCCTGGGTGACGCAGAACGGAATTCCCGAGAATTATCTGGTCGATGGCGCGTTTGATGGAGAGACGATCTTCATCGTATTGTCCCAGATCCTGTTCAATCCGTTTATCGGCGGCTTCCTGCTGGCAGCGATTCTGGCGGCCATCATGTCGACGATATCCTCGCAGCTTCTGGTGTCCTCGAGCTCCCTGACAGAGGATTTCTACAAGATATTCCTGCGCAAGACGGCGAGCCAGAAAGAGCTGGTCATGGTGGGACGGATGGCTGTGGTCGCCGTCGCACTGGTCGCGATTGCACTGGCCTGGAATCCGGACAGCAATGTATTGACGCTGGTGTCAAATGCCTGGGCCGGTTTCGGAGCGGCGTTCGGACCCATCGTCATCCTTTCGCTGTTCTGGAAGCGGATGACCCGCTGGGGCGCGCTGGCCGGCATGATTACGGGCGCTGCGACCGTGCTGATCTGGACCTATGTGCCGGTGCTGGCCGGCGAGGCCGGGCGCGTGCCGCTTGGCAGCGTGCTCTACTCCATCGTGCCGGGTTTCATTTTCTGCTTCATCGCCATCGTGGTTTTCAGCCTGCTGTCTCCGCGTCCGAAACAATCGGTAGAAGACATGCATGATGATGTGGAAACCGAAATGAATAACACGGCCTGACCGGCAGCGGGGAATCGGGTTTTTAGAAAACCGATAGACGGGTCTTGCGGGCAAACAGTTCGAGGGCGCGCGTTCCGGCCAGCGAATTGCCGAGCTCGTCGAGTTCGGGCGACCAGACGCATATGGCGTATTTGCCGGGGATGATGGCGACAATGCCGCCACCGACGCCGCTCTTGGCGGGAAGGCCGACGCGGAAGGCAAAATTGCCGACGCCATCATAAAGGCCGCAGGTCAGAAGCAGGGAGTTGATGCGCTTGGCGCGCAAGGGCGTCAGCAGTTTCTCGCCGGTCTCATATTGCTTGCCGCCATTTGCGAGCGGCAGGAAAGCGCGGGCCAGGTCCCGGCAGGTCATGGCGATCGCGCACTGGCGGTAATAGGCGGCCAGAACATCTTCCACGCGGGCCTTCAGATTGCCCTGGCTTTTCAGAAGGTGGGCAATCGCCGCGTTGCGATGGCCATGTTCGGCTTCCGAGCGCGCCACTACTTCATCGATATAGATCTGCTCCGTGCCGGAAAACCGGCGCACCAGCCCCAGCAATTGCAGGATCGGGCTGACCGAGTGCGCCGTAATGGCATCGGTGACGACGATGGCGCCGGCATTGATAAAGGGATTGCGGGGCAGGCCCTGTTCGGATTCCAGCTGGACAAGCGAGTTGAAGGCATTTCCCGACGGTTCGCGGCCGACGCGCTTCCACAAGGCGGTTGAGCCGATGGTCTGCAGGGCGAGGATCAGCGTGAAGACCTTGGAGATGCTCTGTATCGAGAAGGTCTCGTCTGCATCCCCGGTGACATATTCGCCGCCCTCCACGCCACAGATTGCCATGCCGAATTTGCGGGATGGAATTTGTGCCAGGGCCGGAATGTAATCCGCGACCTTGCCGCGCCCGATCACCTCGCGCGCACGTTCGGCGATCTCGTCGATCAGCGATTGCATATCTGTTTCGGGCCGGGTGCGCATTGGCCGGAGACTAGGGCCAGGCCGCGCGATGTGAACCCCGCCCGGGCACCTGCCGGCCGATTACAGCGCGGCGCGGACCGCGTTGATCCCGGCCATGACATCTGCCACCGGCGCGGGGGACGAGGCGGCAACAGGACCACCCTCCGGCCAGAGTGCGGCGAGCGCTGCAGCCGCGGCGATCAGATCATCATCTCCGGTGCGACGCGCCAGCCGGGCCGCGACCACCGAGAATCCGTACGCGTCCTGGTATTCCCCCGGATCGGTGATTTCACCCCCGGTGACGCCGATATTGTATTCCTCGGCCGTGACATCCATCAGATAGGCGATGATGGTGCGCGCGTCGCCGCCGGCATTTTCCTGCAGCAGCGCCAGATTGGCTTCGGCCGCCGCCAGCATGGGTTCGATTTCAGCTGCCGGTCGGCCCTCCTCCAGCGCCGCAGAGACCTGATGGAAAATTGCGGGATCGAAACCCAGCGCGTCTATGCCTTCACGCTCGGCCGCATGGGTTTCGGACACCGGGTGAAGGAGGTGGCGGGCGGCCTGGTCCGGCGCGCCGGCGCGATAGAGCGCCAGACCGGCTTCCACATGGCCGGACATGAAGGCGACTCGGAACTGGACCGGCAATGTTTCCATCGCTGCGTGGCCTGTGCTGTCCGTTTCAGCCGGCTGAGACCCGCTGTCACCGCAGGCAGCCAGGACCGCGCCGGCTGCACAAAGCAGCGCTATTCCGGCCATTGTGCGAAACTTCCGCATCTCTCTCCCTTTGATGGGCTCACATTAGGGACATGCAAATCATTCGCAAGCGGCTTTGTAGCGCCATCCCCTATCTGTTGGCGCGGTTGGCAATCAGATCCTCCACAACGCCCGGCTCGGCCAGGGTCGATGTGTCCCCCAGCGCGCCAAAATCGTTTTCGGCAATCTTGCGCAGAATCCGCCGCATGATCTTGCCGGAGCGAGTCTTGGGCAATGATGGCGTGAACTGGATCAGGTCCGGCGTTGCCACCGGACCGATTTCCTGACGCACCTGGGCCTTGAGCTGGGCGGCGGTTTCGCTGGTCGGCTCGAGGCCGGCATTCAACGTGATATAGCAATAAACGCCCTGCCCCTTGATATCGTGGGGATAACCGACCACGGCCGCTTCCGCGACATCGGGATGGGCGACCAGGGCGCTCTCAATCTCTGCCGTCCCCAGCCGGTGGCCGGAGACATTGAGCACATCGTCGACACGGCCGGTGATCCACCAGCAGCCATCTGCATCGCGGCGGGCGCCATCACCGGTGAAATAAAGCCCCCGATAGGCCGTGAAATAGGTTTCGGCGAAGCGCT
The DNA here is from genome assembly GCF_003129605.1 of Hyphobacterium indicum. GTDB lineage: Bacteria > Pseudomonadota > Alphaproteobacteria > Caulobacterales > Maricaulaceae > Hyphobacterium > Hyphobacterium indicum. Next base: position 1,036,211 of record NZ_QBDX01000004.1, on the reverse strand, counting down.
GATGATCGCCATAGACCGTACGCATCTGCCCCGGCCAGGAACGCTTGATCACCAGATTGCCGGAAATCTCGCCATCGCCGTCAACAAACTTGCCGTCAGCATCCACGAGGGCAGGTTCGATGCCGTAAACCGGCATGGAGGCTGCGCCGGGTTTGAGGTCATGAGCGCCCGGAAGGGCGGAAATCATCACGCCGCCGGTCTCGGTCTGCCACCAGGTGTCAACAATCGGACACCGCCCCTTGCCGACAACGCGGTGATACCAGGCCCAGGCTTCCGGATTGATCGGTTCACCCACGGAACCGAGCAGCCGCAGGCTGGAGAGATCATGCCCCTCTACCAGCGCATCGCCCTCGCGCATCAGGGCCCGCAGGGCGGTCGGTGCGGTATAGAGCACATTGACCCTGTGCTTGTCACAGACCTCCCAGAAGCGGTCGGCCGCTGGCCAGGTGGGAATGCCTTCAAACATCAGGGTTGTGACGCCATTCACCAGCGGTCCATAGGTAAGGTAGGTGTGGCCCGTCACCCAGCCGATATCGGCGGTACACCAGAAGACCTCGCCGCGCTTGACCTCGAACACGGTGTCAAAAGTCAGCGTTGCCCATAAAAGATAACCACCGGTCGTGTGCATCACGCCTTTCGGTTTGCCGGTCGAACCGGAGGTGTAGAGGATGAATAGCGGGTCCTCGGCTTCCATCGGTTCCGGCGCGCATTCGGCGTCCACCGTCAATGCGAGCTCATGGTGCCAGTGATCCCGGCCCTCTACCCAGCCGACAGCGGCCCCGGTATGGCGCACGCAGAGCACGGCCTTCACGCCGCCCGCAATCTCCAGCGCTCGGTCGACATTCTTTTTCAGGGGAACGGGTTTTGAGCCGCGTACGCCTTCGTCGGCGGTGATCACGAATTCGGACCGGCAATCCTTGATCCGTCCGGCCAGCGCATCCGGCGAAAACCCGCCAAACACAACGGAATGCACGGCGCCGATTCGGGTGCAGGCCAGCATGGCGTAAAGCGCTTCCGGGATCATCGGCATGTAGAGCGTGACGCGATCGCCGCGCTGGACCCCGATTTTCTTCAGCTCGTTGGCCATGCGGCAGACATGATTGTGCAATTGCCGGTAGGTCACCGAATTGTGGTAGGCGGGGTTATCGCCTTCCCAGATGATGGCGACATCATTGCCGCGTTTTTCCAGGTGGCGGTCGATGCAATTATACGAGACGTTCAGAACACCATCGGCGAACCATTTGATCGACAGATTGTCCGGATCCCAGTCGACCTCGGAAATCTCGGTGGGTGTCTTGATCCAGTCGAGGCGGCGCAATTCCTCGGTCCAGAAAGCGTCCGGCTCCTCGATCGAGCGGCGGTAACGCTCCCTGTATTGTCTGGCACTGGTCTGGCTGTGCGGTTCATAATGATCCGGAACCGGAACCAGTTCCGGCGCGGTGCCCGGGCTTTTTTCCGACATGGCCGTCTCCCTCAATGCCTCTGACAGGCTTGCGGGCAGTGAAGGCCAAGACGGCGGGCGCATCAAGCCGGGATTGCGCCTGTGTCCTACTCGGCTGCAGCCGCGTCATGCCCGACATGCGCCCTGGTGGACGGAATGCGGATATCCTCAACCATGTCGCGGATTTCCGGAGGTGGTGCCGGCGTCACCAGAGCCACCGAGACCGAAACCGCAAAGGCGATCAGCATGCCGACTGTGCCGAATCCTTCAGGCGAGATGCCGAGGAACCATTGTCCAGCCGTACCCATAGCCAGGTCCGGCAGATACCCGGCGAGCCCGCTTATACCGGCCATTCCGGCAATCACTGACAGGATGAGCATCAGCGGCAGGCGGCCCTTCTCACGGGTTCCGAAGTGCAGAACCAGCAATGAGACGGCCGCCAGAAGCGCGCAGGCGCCCAGCACGATCGAAGAAAATCCGATCTTGAAGTGGACGATGTAGGCAGCGGTCACGACCAGACCGGTTGTCATGCCGGCGATCGCACCCTGCTTGTTCATGCGGGTCCAGAAAATGCCCAAAAGGATGGCCGGAAAGAAACTGGCCGCGGCCAGACCGAAGGCGAAAGCAACGACGGCCGCCACAAAGCCCGGCGGGTTGATACCGGCATATATGGCGACCAGCACAGCCGCGATGGCGGCGATCCGAGCAGTCAGCAATTCCTGAGTGTCGCTCATGCCCTTGAACAGCACCTTGCGGCAAAGATCGTGCGAGACGGCCGATGAAATCACCATCAAAAGCCCGGCCGCAGTAGACAGAGCGGCCGCAAGGCCCCCGGCGACGACCAGGCCGATCACCCAGGAAGGCAGGCCCCCAATTTCCGGATTGGCCAGTACAAAAATATCCCGGTCGAGCCGTGTGACTTCATTGGTATCGGGGTCCGCACGGTACTGGATGCGCCCGTCTCCATTCCGGTCCTCGGCATCCAGAAGTCCGACATCGCGCCAATTGTAGAACCACTCGGGCGTATCCCCTTCACCCAGAGAGCCACGATCGACGGTGCCGGCAGCCGCCTCGTCTGACCAGACGCTCTCATTGACGGTGTCGATAAAGTTGGCGCGGGCGAAGACAGCAACAGCTGGAGCGGTCGTGTAGAGAATGGCAATGAAAACCAATGCCCAGCCGGCCGATTTCCGCGCATCCGACGCCTTGGGCACGGTGAAAAAGCGGATGATGACATGCGGCAGGCCCGCGGTGCCGACCATCAGCGCCAGCGTAATGGCGAAGACGTCGATCCGATCCTTTACGCCTTGCGTGTATGCGGTGAATCCAAGATCGGTCAGTGTCCTGTCGAGATTGAGCAAAAGCGGTGTGCCGTCCTGTGCGTTGCCGATAAAGCCCAGCTGCGGGATAGGCGTTCCGGTGATCTGCAAAGACAGGAAAATGGCCGGAACCATGAAGGCAAAGATCAGCACGCAATACTGAGCGACCTGGGTATAGGTGATGCCCTTCATGCCCCCCAGCGCCGCATAGAAAAGAACGATCACCGCACCGATGATAACGCCGGCCTCGATCGGAACGTGAAGGAAGTTGGAAAAAGCGATCCCGACGCCGCGCATCTGCCCGGCGATATAGGTGAAGGAGATGAAAAGAGCGCAGATCACCGCCACGATACGGGCGGCCTGTGAGTAATAGCGGTCACCGACAAAATCCGGGACCGTGAATTTCCCGAATTTACGCAAATAGGGCGCGAGCAACAGCGCCAGCAATACATATCCCCCGGTCCATCCCATCAGATAGACCGAGCCGTCATAACCGGAAAAGGCAATGATGCCGGCCATGGACAGGAAGGAGGCCGCGCTCATCCAGTCGGCAGCCGTCGCCATTCCGTTGAAAACCGGGGGCACATCATGGCCCGCGACATAGAAGTCGTCGGTGGAGGCTGCCCGGGCCCAGATGGCAATGCTGATATAGAGTCCGAACGTCGTGATCACAAACAGGCTGGTCCAGAACAGCGTCGGTTCGAGGCCAAAAATCTCCATCTCCCTCAGCCCTGATCGTCATCGATGTCGTATTTCCGCTCGATGCGGTGCATCAGTGCGGAATAGACGAAGATTAGAATGACGAAGACATAGATGGCGCCCTGCTGGGCAAACCAGAACCCCAGCGGCGCTCCGCCGATGGAGAATTGGTCAAGCACATCGCGAAACAGGATGCCGGCGCCGAAGGACACCAATGCCCAGATCGCCAGCAGAACGGCCATCAGGGTCAGGTTTTCCCGCCAATAGGCCTTGAACCGGTTTTCCGGAATATCGTGGTCCTCGCCACTTTCAGCCATGTCACTCTCCGCCGCAACAGCGATAGCGACCTTAATCGCTGGCGGGCGCTCTGCAATCCCGTCGGACGATATTCATGATGCAGCGATGGACTTTCGCCAGGCATCAAAATAGGACGGGGATCATCCCGACCGCCGATCATTGCGGAGTTCCCATGACCGTCTATCCGAACATTCTCGCCGCCATCGGCAATACGCCGCTGGTCAAACTGAACAAGGTTGTGCCCGAGGGCGCGGCCACGATCCTGGCGAAGTGCGAATTTCTCAACCCGACCGGCTCCATCAAGGACCGGATGGGGCCGTACATCATCGAACAGGCAGAGAAGGCCGGGCTGCTCAAGCCGGGCGGCACGATTGTCGAGAACACGTCCGGCAATACCGGCCAGTCCCTGGCGATGGCGGCGGCCGTGAAGGGTTATAAATGTGTCTTCACCCTGCCGGACAAGATGAGCCAGGAAAAGATCGACATGATGCGGGCCTATGGCGCGGAGGTGGTGATCACGCCGACGGATGTACCCGGAGACAGCCCTGACCATTATGTGAATACAGCCAAGCGGATCGCCTCGGAAACGCCCGGTGCCTTCTATGTCGACCAGTATCACGCACCCTGGAATATTGACGGGCATTATCACAATACCGGCCGCGAAATCTTCGAGCAGACCGATGGCGGCAAGTTCGACGTCTTCATGGGCGGCACGGGCACGGGGGGGACGGTGTCCGGCGTCGGCCGTTATATGAAGGAGCACGCGCCGGATGTGAAAATCATCGGCGTCGATCCGCTGGGTTCGGTTCACTATAATCTCTTCAAGACCGGGCGTTTGCCGGCTGCCTATGTCTATTCGGTCGAGGGCATTGGCGAAGACATTGAATGCCGTGCCATGGATTTCTCGGTTGTCGATGACATGGTCCAGATTGATGACTGGGAAAGCTTCCATACCGGCCGCGCCCTGGTGCGCGAGGAGGGTCTGTTTTGCGGCGGATCCTCCGGGTCCATCGTTGCGGCGGCCATCAAGGTGGCAAAGGAGTTGGGACCGGACAAGACGATTGTGGTCACGCTCTGCGACAGCGGCACGCGGTATATTTCCAAATATCTTTCCGACAAATGGATGGAAGAAAAAGGCTTCTTCACCGAGCACAGACTGCTGGGACCGGTCGAGGACCTGATCGCCCGCCGTTCGTCCCTGACGGCGCATGCCGATGCCTCGAAAGAAGAAATCCAGCGCATGATGGATGAAGGCGAGCTCGACTATCTGCCGCTGCAGGATGGCGATGATTTCACGGCCATTGCCACGCGCGATGGCCAGCGCCTGACGATTGGCGGCATTCTCTATACCGAGGCGCGGATCGAGGAGATGCCGCACATTCTGGCCAAGGGCGAAGCGGCACTGGTCATGACACGCGACGGCGTGGCCGGCGTTGTCACTGAAAAAGAATACACCGCCAGATCTGGCGCTTGAGCAAAAGGACGGAAAAGATGAGCGGAGACAATCAGCAATTCGCAACCCGGTGCATCCATGCGGGGCAGGCGCCGGATCCGTCGACCGGTGCGATCATGACGCCGATCTACCAGACCTCCACCTATGTGCAGACCAGCCCGGGCGAATTCATCGGGAATTACGATTATTCCCGGTCGGCCAATCCGACGCGGACCGCGCTGGAAGCCAATCTCGCCAGTCTAGAGGGCGGCAAGCACGGCATCGCCTTTTCCTCAGGTGTGGCCTCGCTTGCGGCCTGTATCCATCTTCTGAAATCCGGCGACCATGTGCTTCTGTGCGATGATGTCTATGGCGGCACATTCCGCATGTTCAACAATGTCTTCTCGCAGCTCGGTATCGCCTTTTCGCGCGTCGACATGACCGATCTCGACGCCACGCGCGCCGCGATGACGGAAAAAACGAAGCTGGTCTGGCTGGAAACGCCGACCAATCCGACATTGAAGGTCATTGATATCGAAGCGGTGGCGCAGATTGCCCATGAGGGCGGCGCGCTGTGTGTTGCAGACAATACGTTTGCCTCTCCCTATCTGCAAAACCCGCTGGCGCTGGGGGCGGATATCGTCTCGCATTCCTGCACCAAATATCTCGGGGGCCACTCCGATCTGGTGGGCGGCGCCCTGATCACGGTCGACAGCGGACTGGCCGAGCGGCTCTATTATATCCAGAATGCCGTCGGCGCCGTGCCGGCGCCGATGGATTGCTTCCTGCTCCTGCGCTCGACCAAGACGCTGCATGTGCGCATGGAGCGGCATTGCCAGAATGCGGCGAAGATTGCCGACTGGCTGACCCGTCAACCGGGCATTGACCGGGTGATCTATCCCGGCCTCGAAACCCATCCGCAGCACATGATCGCGGCCCGGCAGATGCGCGGCTTTGGCGGCATGATTACACTGACTCTGGCGGGCGGGCTCCCGGCCTCCCGGCGCTTCCTTGAAACACTCAAACTCTTTTCACTGGCGGAGAGTCTGGGCGGTGTGGAATCGCTGGTCGAACATCCGGCCATCATGACCCATGCCTCGGTCGATGCCGACAAGCGTGCAGCGCTGGGTATTGATGACGGTCTGGTGCGCCTGTCCTGCGGGATCGAGGATGCCGGTGATCTGATCGCCGATCTGGAACAGGCGCTGGCGGCGGCAAGGGCGGCCTAGCCGGCCCCGGCCCTGTTCCGGGCCAGCCGCCGCTTGATCATCGACCAGTATCGCGTCGGGAAGACGCGCTCCATCCACATCAGCGCGTGGGCGTCCCGGCCGACAAAGACCCGTGGCTTGCGGCGCTCGACGCCGCGGAGGATGATTTCAGCGGCCTGTGCCGGCGGCATGACGAGCGATTGATCGGCGATTTTCAACGCCGCTTCATATTCCTCATCGGTTACGCCTTCCCCTCTGGGCGCATTCCTGGCGATATTGGTGGCCACACCTCCGGGATGGATGGTGGTCACGCCGACCGAGGTGTCTTCCAGTTCATGCCGGAGCGCCATGGTAAAGCCGCGGACGCCGAATTTGGCGGCCGCATAGGCGGTCTGGCCCGCCGGGGCGATGACTCCGAAAATGCTGGAAATGTTGGTGATATGCCCCTCGTCCTGCTCGCGGATCAGGGGCAGGAAAGCCCGCGTCATACGGATGACGCCATGCAGGTTGATATTCATCAGCCAGTCGAATTGTTCCGGCGAGACCTGGTCAAAATGCCCGCCCAGCGCGACACCGGCATTGTTGAACAGGAGGTGGGCCTCGCCATGTGTCTGGCGAACCTCTTCGGCAAATGCATTGATCGCGGCCTCGTCACCGACATCCAGCACGGTGGTGGTGATCCGGCGGTCGTTCGAGCGGAGGCCGGCAGCGACCTCTTCGAGACCCCCCGCGTTGATATCGGCCAGCGCCAGATTGCATCCGCGATCAGCAAGCGCGCGCGCGAGGGCGGCCCCGATGCCGCTGGCAGCACCGGTGACAATGGCCGTTTTGCCGGCGAGGTCCATTCGGCTCATTCCGCAGCCTCGAGAACGGGTTCGGCCTGCCGGGCGGGACCGGCCGTCCGGAATTGCAGGGCCCCGTCTTCCAGCTTGCCATAGCGGATGGCCAGCATGTCAGAGATATAATTCATATGCACACGCCAGGGCGTTTCCGGCCCCTGTTTCGGCAGCGTGTCCCGCGCGCGCTGGAAATAGCCGGAATCGAGCAGTTTGAGCGGTTCGCGGGGCATGTCCGGCGGCGGCACGGGGACGGCATAGTCTGCCTTTATCCGGTCCATGTGATTGATCATCCGGCAGACGCGTTCGCAGGTCAGGTCGATCTTCAGCGTCCATGAAGCATTTGTGTAACCAAACCCCATGGCCAGATTGGGCACATCGCTGACCATCATGCCACGATAGACGACATGGTCGGGCGGATTGACCGACTTGCCATCCACATTGAGAACGATGCCGCCCATCAGCTGGAGATTCAGTCCGGTGGCGGGAATGATGAGGTCCGCCTCGAGATGTTCGCCGGATTGCAGCTGGATACCGGTTTTCGTGATGCGCTCGATCTGATCGGTGACGATATCTGCCTTGCCGGAGCGGATGGCGTCGAAGAAGTCACCGTCGGGCGCAGCACAGAAGCGCTGATCCCAGGGCTTGTAGGCCGGAGCGAGATGCTTTTCGACCGGATAATCCGGGCCAAGCGCTTTTTGCGCCTGCTTGAGGACAGCCTTCTTCACCATTTCCGGAAAGCGTTGCGCCATCTGGAAGATCAACATGGTCTGGAGGATGTTCTTGTAGCGTGTGATCGAATAAGCGAGCCTGGCGGGCAGGATTTTGCGGAGGAAATTGGCCATCCGGTCCACCGTCGGGCGCGCCGCAATATAGGTCGGCGAGCGCTGAAGCATGGTCACATGTTCCGCCGTTTCGGCCATGGACGGCAAAAGCGTGACGGCAGTGGCACCCGATCCGATGATCACGATCCGTTTGCCGGCATAATCATAGGCCTCATCCCATTTTTGCGGGTGGATGAAATCGCCCCCGAAATCCCCGACGCCCTCAAAATGCGGCAGATAGCCCTCATCATACCGGTAATAGCCCGACGCCAGGAAAAGGAAGCGGGCGCTATGGTGCTCAACCCCGTCCGGGCCGGTGACTTTCACTGTCCAGCGCGCCTCAGCGGAATCCCAGCGGGCGGATGTCGCTTTCCGGCCAAACAGAATATGGTCCATCATTCCGTCTTCACGTGCGGTTTCCGCGACATAATTGCGGATCGCAGGACCATCGGCGAAAACCTTGCCGTCCACCCACGGCCGGAACGCATAGCCGAATGTGTACATGTCGCTGTCGGAGCGGATGCCGGGATAGCGGAACAGATCCCATGTGCCGCCGATTTGATCGCGGGCTTCCAGAATACGGCACGTCTTTCCGGGACAACGCTCCAGGAGATGGTGCGCCATGCCGATGCCGGACACACCGGCGCCGATGATCAGAAGGTCAACATCTGCCTCGCTCATCCACATGCTCCCTGAGAGTGAACGCTGTTCACTATGCCAGCGCTTTTTGTCAGGTCAAACGCTGCGTTCCGCCGCCGGAAAGGCCGGACATGACATGCCGTGAAAGCGCGCTAGATTGTCAAAAAAGGGGAGGCCCGAATGGACCCTGTTTCCATGCCGGTACTGGCCGGTATCAATCTGGCGATCTCGATCGGCCTGTTCTTCTGTCTCTGGCTTGTGGCCCTGCGCCTGAAAGATGCCAGTTTTGTCGATGCCTTCTGGGCGTTCGGCATGGTGATCCTCGCCATCACAACCTATTGGCTGGTGCCCGCCGATACGGAGCGGCAACTCATCCTCGTCGGATTGTGTTCGGTCTGGGGGTTGAGGCTGGGCCTGCACCTGTTCGGACGCTGGCGGCGTGACGGCAAGGACAAGCGCTACACAAACCTGTTTGCCCGACTGGAGCCGAAAGGGTTCGGTTTTGCCAGGGCCAGCCTGCTTTTTGTGTTCCTGCCGCAATCCATCCTGATGTGGCTGGTCAGCCTGCCCGTGCAGCTCGGCCAGTATGGCAGTGATATCGGCTATCTGGCGATGGCGGGCATCGCTTTGGCCGTGATTGGTATCGTGTTTGAAACCGTGGGGGACTGGCAGCTGGAATCCTTCCGCAAGGACCCGGAGAATTCCGGCAAGGTCATGGACAGGGGTTTGTGGCGATATACACGCCACCCCAATTATTTCGGCGATTTCTGCGTCTGGTGGGGATTTTTCCTGATTGCAGCCGAAGCGCCCTGGGGCTGGCTGGCCCTGCCGGGACCCCTGTTTCTGAGCTGGACATTGCTCAAATGGAGTGGCGCCCCCCTGCTGGAGCGCGGCATGGCGGATAGCCGGCCCGGCTATGCGGACTATGTTGCGCGGACGAGCGGCTTTTTTCCCTGGTTTCCAAAAAAGTCCCTTTAAAAGCACTTTCAGTCTGTTCTAGACTGGGTTGATCGGATCAAGGGGAGTGGGGGCGACAACATGAATCTGGCAGGTATTCTTGTTCTGGCGGCAGTCCAGAATTACGGGCCTTTCGATATTAATGGCTGGGAGCTGAGGGGCGCTGTCAATAATGAGGGCGCCTATGTCTGTTCCGTCTCCATACCCTATAATAGTGGCATTGATCTGGCCTTTGTGCGGTCCGCTTCGACTTTCCGGATCGCCTTGCAGAATTCGGACTGGGCGCTGGATGAGGGCCAGCGCTATTCGCTCAGCTTGCGGGTCGACAACCGGTTCAGCCAGACGGTGACCGCCCATGTGGCGGGCGGCCAGACGCTGGCGATTGACTATGATTACGTCCCCAACAGCCAGCTGGAAAATGCGCTGATCTACGGCAATATTCTCTATGTCACGGCGCAACAAGCCGATTTCCAGTTTGCCCTGACCAATTCCTCCCGCGCGCTGCCGGGGCTGGAAACCTGCCTGCAACAGGGGCGGCGCAATCCGTTTGCGGCGGGCCCGAAACAAATCACGGATTGATCCGGGAAAATTCGCTGCTATTCCCTTTTGGAGCGAGGCCGGATCCACCGGCTTTGCCAAAGGGGAGAGTTTCATGATCGTACAGATTGCCGCCACCCTGCTTCTGCAAGGCATGGCCACAGATGCGCTGGTTGAGAACGCACTTCGGGTTTCGGGTCCCGAAGGGGAATATACCGTCTTTTTCGACGCCGATGGAAGCTATACGACCGATGTCGGTATTGCCGGAAACTGGCATGTCGACGGAGACCGGTTCTGCGTGGAACGCGAATCCGGCGCGGCCAATTGCCAGCCCCTGATGGCGGATCTGGCTGTCGGTGATAGCTGGACCGGCCAGAATGCGAATGGCGATGACGTCACCTTCACGCTTGTCGCGCGCGAATAGGTTTTCGGGGCGGTCAGCCGAACTGGCGGCCGCCCTTTTTTACCGCATGCCGGATGAGGCGGGAATCGAGCACAGCGGCCTGACGGTGCGGGACGGCGTCGGTCTGATAGACGGAGTCGGTGACCATTTCCAGGAACGCGCCAGCCCCCGGATAGCGGGCAATGAAGGCGATATCCCATAAGCCATCCGGGGGACCAATCAGCATGGCTTCCGGTGCGCCGCGCCAGATGATTTCGCCGCCAACACGCTGAAACACCGGGCCGCTGCGTTTTCCGTATTCTGCATAGGCTTCAGCGCCGCTGACTTCGCGGCCGTCGGGATAATTTGCCCTGTCGCGCAGGCGAATCAGATTGAGCATGTCTATGGGCTGATCGCGTGGCAGTGATTTGAAAATCCCGAAGCTTGCCCGCGTCGGATCAATATGGGCCATCCCGCCTCCTCTGGCTGTCTATCCGGCACCAGAACCGGAAAAGCGTAATCAGACTAACAGTTTCGCCTTTCAGGTGAAGATTGAAATTTTTACGATCCAGGGTGACCTTGAACCGAATTCCTGTTAACCTCAGGTTACAGGGGGAGACCGTTATGCGGCGGATGATCGAGCTTGCCTGCGCCGGTGGCGTGGCGATCGGCGGACTGATGGCCGGCATGGCCGGACCGGTCGAGTCCGCTGAACGCGGCTGGGATCCTCAAGCCGCCATTCTGGCCTCCTTTGACTCGCAACCGGTTCCGCAGGTTTCCAATGCAACCGCCCGTACCGCGACCGCTATTTTCGGTGTGCGTCAGGCCTATGAAGGCGATTTTTCCAATGCGCGGACCCGCTTTGTACTGGCCGACCCGCCGGGGCCGGGCGAGCTGGTTCTGGAGGGTGGGACGCGCGCGGAAGAAGCCTATCAACGCGCCGGGCGTGCCGGCGAAGAGTCCACAAGGCTGACCACGACGGTGAGATTGTCCGCGCCGGTCGAGGCCGGTGAGCGGGATGCCGTTGTGACGCCCTATGCCGGGGTTGCCCTGACACCGGAAGGCACGGAAGCGCGCGTCGGTGCCCGTTTCCAGGTGGGGGATGGGCGTGGCGAAGGGTCCCGCTGGTTCCTTTTCGCCGCAGCCGAGCGCCAGGCACTTTTCTATGATACCGCGGAAATGAGCCGGCCGTTACGGGCGGTCGATCTCACTCCCTATAGCGTGATCGGGGATGTGCAGGCCGGTGTGGCCTACCGGCTATCACGCCGGTCTGACCTGGCGCTGGCTTATGTGCGGCGCGACTGGGCCTATCAATACGGTACGGACAAGTGGGAAAGCTCCGAGGATTTTGCGGCGGTTTCCTTCGTCGCCCGCTGGTAAATCAGCCCCTTTCTGCCTAGTTCATGTCTGAACAACAGGAGTCAGGCATGAAACCGATCTGGTTTGGCGGAAAGCTGCCCCTTGATGAAATGAATGCCACCCATGACCGGACCATGATGGGGGCGATCGGCATCGAACTCACCGAATATGGCGATGACTGGGTAAGGGGGAAGATGCCGGTCGACGAACGCACGCATCAGCCCTTCGGCCTTCTGCATGGCGGTGCTTCGGTCGCGCTGGCGGAAACGCTGGCCTCGGTCGGGGCCTTTTCCACCCAGAATCCGGATACCCATGCCGCGGTCGGCATGGAAATCAACGCCAATCATGTCCGCCCGGTCCGGGAAGGCTGGGTCTATGGTGAAGCGAAAATGGAAACAATGGGCCGGACCTCCCAAGTCTGGACCATCCGCATCACCAATGAAAAGGGCAAGCTGGTCTGCCTGTCCCGGTGCACGATGGCGATCATCAAAACCGGCGGATAATACCGGTCAATTTACGGCGTCATCCTCCGGTCGGGCCGGAGGATGCCGGAGAGGGTCCGGGCAAGCGGCACCAAGACGCTGCTCGGGGACGGCTAGTGCGCCTCGCCCCAGTGACGGCCGGCCTTGGCATCCACATCCAGCGGGACGGAAATATCCAGTGCGGGCAAGGCGGCTTTTGACATCACATCCTTCGCCAGAGCGATGAGATCATCGGCCTGGTTTTCCGGCACTTCAAAGACCAGCTCGTCATGCACCTGCAGGAGCATGCGGGCCTCCAGGCCGGCTTTTTCAATGGCACCGGGCAAGCGGATCATGGCGCGGCGGATGACGTCTGCGGCCGACCCCTGTATGGGCGCATTGATGGCCTGACGCTCGGCGAACTGGCGCATATTGGGGTTCTTGTCCCTGATCGAGGGCAGGTGCGCGCGGCGGCCGAAAATGGTCTCGACATAGCCTCTGGCTTTTACCTCCTCGCGCTTGTCATCCATATAGGTTTTGACGCCCGGGAATTTCTCGAAATATTTCTCGATGAAATTTTTCGCCTCATCCCGGCCAATGCCGAGATTGTTGGCGAGGCCGAAGGCGGAAATCCCGTAGATTATCCCGAAATTGATGGCCTTGGCCTGCCGGCGGACCATCGGGTCCATGCCCTCGACCGGCACGCCGAACATTTCCGACGCCGTCATGGCGTGGATGTCCTCGCCGCGGCGGAACGCCTCTTTCAGGGCCGTCACATCGGCAATATGGGCGAGCAGGCGCAATTCGATCTGGGAATAGTCGGCGGCGACGAGAACATTGCCCGGTTCGGCAACAAAGGCCTCGCGGATCTTGCGGCCCTCCTCGGTCCGGATCGGGATATTCATCAGATTGGGTTCGGAGGAGGCCAGCCGGCCGGTCGTCGTCGAGGCCAGCGAGAAGGAGGTATGAACCCGTCCGGTGTCCGGATTGATCGCCGCGCCCAGCGCGTCGGAATAGGTTGATTTCAGCTTCGCATAGGTGCGCCAGCTGAGAATGGCCTGCGGTAATTCATGGCCTTCGGCCGCGAGCTGCTCCAGCACGGAGACATCGGTTGACCAGGCGCCGGTCTTGGTTTTCCGCCCCCCCGGCAATCCCATCTGGTCAAACAGGATTTCACCCAGCTGTTTGGGGCTGCCGAGATTGAATTTGGTGCCCACCAGCTCATGCGCGGTGTCTTCATGCTCGGCCATTTTCTGGGCAAAATCGGAGGACAGGCGCGAGAGCTGCGCCTTGTCGACCTTCACGCCGGCCAGCTCCATATCCGTCAGGATTTGCGGCATGGGGCGTTCCAGCGTTTCATAAAGGGTCAGCTTGCCTTTTCCCGGAATGGCCGGCTTGAGAATTTCCCAGAGCCGCAGCGTGACATCGGCGTCCTCGGCGGCGTATTCGGTGGCTTTTTGCAGATCGACTTCGCCAAAGCTGATCTGTTTCTGGCCGGAGCCGCAGACCTCCTTGAAGGTCATCGGCGTGTGGCCGAGATGCAGCTCGGACAATTCATCCATGCCATGCCCGTGCAGGCCGCTGTCGATGACGTAGGAGAGGAGCATGGTGTCGTCATAAGGCGCAACGCGCACGCCATAGCGCGACAGAACGCCGAGATCATATTTGATATTCTGTCCGATCTTCAGGACCGCCGGGCTTTCCAGCAGCGGTTTCAGCGCAGCTATCGCCGCTTTCAAGTCGATCTGATCGGGCCGGTCACCGCCGCCCAGTAAATCCCCGGTGGTGCCATGATCGAGCGGGATATAGCAGGCCTTGCCCGGCGCAGTGGCCAGAGAGATGCCGACGAGGTTGGAGGCCACAGCCGATAAACGGTCGGTTTCGGTATCCACGGCGATCACGCCAGCCCGGAAACCGTCGGAAATCCAGTTTTCAAGCGCCGCCATCGTGGTGACGCAATCATAGGCCGAGCGGTCGATGGGAGCGGTAGCATCGCCGGTTGAATCGGCGGGCGGTCCACCCAGCGCTTCCTCGACGCGGCGGGTGATGGTGCGAAATTCCATCTCTTTCAGGAAGCCGACCAGTGTTTCGGCGTCGGGTTCGGCTGTGCCGAATTCGTCCAGCGCATTTTCCACTGCGACATCGGTTTTCAGCGTGACGAGCTGCCGGGAAATGCGCGCCATATCGGCAAATTCGATGAGGTTTTCGCGGCGCTTGGTCTGCTTGATCTCCCCGGCGCGGGACAGCAGGGTTTCCAGATCGCCATATTCTTCGATCAACTGGCTGGCGGTTTTCGGACCGATTCCCGGGATGCCCGGCACATTATCCGACGAATCTCCCATCAGAGACTGAACCTCGATCACCTTGTCGGGTCCAACTCCAAATTTCTCGATCACTCCGTCCGGATCGATTCGCTTGTTTTTCATCGTATCGAACATTGTGACGCGCTCGCCCACCAGCTGCATCAGGTCCTTGTCCGAAGAAACGATGGTGACCTTTGCGCCCTTGGCCTCGGCCTGCCGGGTATAGGTGGCGATCAGATCATCGGCCTCATAGCCCTCCATCTCGATACAGGGCGTGCCGAAGGCGCGGGTGGCATCGCGGATGATGGAGAATTGCGGCACCAGGTCTTCCGGCGGAGGCGGACGATGCGCCTTGTATTGCGGATAGATATCGTTGCGGAAGGACTTGCCGGAATAATCGAAGATCACGGCCAGGTGGCTGGGTTGTTCCTCGCCCTTCAGATCTTCCAGCAGCTTCCACAACATGTTGCAGAAGCCCTGCACCGCGCCGACCGGCGTTCCGTCCGAGCGGGTCAGCGGCGGCAGGGCATGGTAGGCGCGGAAAATATAGCCTGACCCGTCAATCAGATAGACGTGAGACGTGTCATCGACTTTGCGTTCGATCGCCATTTTCCAGCCCTTGCTTGCGTAATCGCCAAGCTAGGCGGGGTTGCAGGGTGAGGCAATTGCCGGGTGCGGCTAACCGGGGAATACAATCGGTCCCAGTAGCGCGCCCAGTGCGGCAATCACTACCGCGCCGGCGAGGTTCAGACGGAAGCCGGCCCGCATCATCTGGCCCTGGGTGGTTGCGCCCGACGCATAGACGATGGCGTTCGGCGCAGTGGCCACCGGCAGCATGAAGGCGAAGCTGGCGGCGATGGCCACCGGTACGATGAGACGCTCGGCCGGAAATCCCGCGCCCGCCGCCATGGCGGCGAGGACCGGCAGGAAGGCCGAGGTGGTGGCGACATTGGAGGTCAGCTCGGTCAGGAAAATCACCACGAAGACAAGGGTGAAGATGAGGAGCGGGGCCGGAAAGGCCTGCAGGAAGCTCATCTGCACGCCGAGCCAGTCGGCCAGGCCTGTGGCGGTGAGCGCCGCGGCGAGTGACAGCCCGCCACCGAACAGCACGATGACATTCCAGGGCAGGCGGGCGGTGTCCTCCCAGACCATCAGCATCTTGCCCTTGCCTTCGCCCTGCCCGCCCGCAGGGATGAGGAAGGCGAGGAGCGCGCCGAGTATGGCGATCTGGGTATTGGAAACGCCGAGCTCTATGGTCAGGCCCAACACCTCGCCAATCCAGCCCAGCAAGGGATTCCAGAGATAGGCCTGTCCCATCCACAGGGACGCAACCACACCGAAAAGGATGGCGACACGGGTTTCCGGTGTGGTGATTTTACCCAATGCCTTCAATTCCTCGCCGACAATCCGGCGGGCCGCCCCGGAATCGACGCGGCTGGTCAGCTTGAAGGCCCAGCGCGTGAGGATGAACCACATCACGGGTATAAACAGGATGACGGCCGGCAGGCCCATCATCGACCAGGTGACGGGGTCAATCGTGCGGCCGAATTCGCGTTCCAGAAAGCCGATGGCGATCAGATTGGTCGGTGTGCCGACAAAGACCCCCACGCCACCGACGGAAGCGGCATAGGCCACGCCCAGTGCCAGCGCGACCGGAAAGTCCTTGCTCGCATGACCCTCTTTCATCACTTCCTGCGCCACGCGCAGGGCGATCGGGATCATCATGATGGTGGTCGCCGTGTTGGAAATCCACATGGAGAGAAGCGCCGCAGCAGTCATGAAGCCAGCCACCAGAAAATCCGGGCGGCCGCCAAAAATCTTCACGACATTCAGGGCAATGCGTGTGTGCAGATTCCAGCGCTCGACGGCCATGGCGATGATGAATCCGCCGAGCAGAAGCATGACGATGGGGCTGGCATAGGGGCTGGATGTTGCGGCGACCGAATTGATGTCCAGAAGCGGAAAAAGCGCCAGCGGGACCAGCGCTGTGGCGGCAATCGGAATGGCTTCGGTGGCCCACCATGCCGCCATCATCAGCGCAAGCGAGGCGAGCAGCCAGGCTTCACGGCTCAAACCGTCGGGCAGAGGCAATAGCTGAAGGCCAAGAGCCAGGACCAGACCCGTAATCAGGCCGATATTCTGGGCGGGATTACGGGCCATATGGCGGGGCTAGTTTCCGGAGTCCGCCGGACCGCCCTTCTGGACGAAACGGCGGTCGCAATAGCCACACTCGACAAAGCCGGTATCGCGATCGATCTCATACCAGACTTTGGGATGCCCCAGTGCGCCCCCGCCGCCATCACAGGAGACGCGGTGCTGGTCGGTCACAATCACTTCGGGCGGTTGCGGCGCGGTCATGGCAGGGCTCCGATGGACATGGGCAGAGGGTGCGCATAGTTATGGCCCTCAACCCGAGCCGTCAATCAGGACATGTTGATGAGTGAATTGCCCGAATACGCCCTTGAAGCCGTCGATCTGCGCAAGACTTATGGCGGCAGCAAAACCGCGCCCGGCAAGGAAGCGCTGAAAGGCGTGACGCTGCGTATCAAGCGCGGTTCGATTTTCGGACTCCTGGGACCCAACGGGGCGGGAAAATCCACCTTCATCAATATCTTCGCCGGGCTGGTGAACAAGACATCGGGCAAGGCGGTGATCTGGGGCCGTGACATCGACCGGGAGCCGCGCGATTCGCGTGCCGCCATTGGCGTTGTGCCCCAGGAAATCAATATGGATGTGTTTTTCACGCCCTATGAGACCCTGGAGCTGATGGCCGGTTTTTACGGGGTTCCCAAGGCCGAGCGGCGATCCGAGGAAATTCTGGCCGCGGTCGGTCTGTCGGACAAGCGCGATGCCTATGTGCGCCAGCTCTCGGGCGGCATGAAGCGCCGCCTGCTGGTCGCCAAGGCATTGGTGCACAATCCGCCCATCCTGGTGCTGGATGAACCGACGGCGGGCGTAGATATCGAATTGCGCCGCCAGCTTTGGGCCTATGTGCGGGAACTGCATGCCGCCGGGACGACGATCGTTCTGACGACGCATTATCTCGAGGAGGCCCAGGAGCTTTGCGACGAAATCGCCATTGTCGACCAGGGCGAAGTGATTGCCTGCGAGCCCAAGGATTCGCTTCTGAAACGCATGGATACCAAGACGCTGGTCATTGATCCGGTGGAGAAGCTGGACGCCGTCCCTCAAACACTGGCCGGATTTGATGCCGCGCTTCGTCCCGGCGGGACGCTGGCGGTGAATTATAGGTTCGGGGAGCAATCGGTCGCGGAAATCATTGAAAAATATAATGCTTCTGGTGCGCGGATCGCCGATTTACGGACAGAAGAGCCGGACCTGGAGGATGTTTTCATGGCGCTAACCTATCAGCGCGACGGGCACGCCGCCTGATTCGCCTTGTTTTGGCCGTATGGTCCGGACAGTCTGGCTGTGATCAGGGAGGCCGATATGAGATTTGTCCGCCGCGTCTTTGCCGCCATCGTTTCGATTGGCCTGTTTGTCTTCCTGACCTATGTGTTCACCCTGTTCATGCACCCGCAGGGGCGTAATGGATGGGTCGCTGCTCTTATCTTTATCGGAGTATCAGCGATTGGATGCGTGCTGCTCTATGCTTGGATGGCCAGGCCGGGGCGCAAGATCCGGCTGGATCCGGGGCTGGATGACCGGGATGCCGGATCGCTGGGGCTGGGACTGACCGGGCTCGGGGCTGCCGATCGCCGCCGGCGCGAGGATGCTGATCCGGACGATTTCGGCGGACGCCGCCGTCAGGACCGCGATAATGGCGACGATGCCGATGATGATCTGACCGGGCTGAACTGATCAGCCCGCATTCAGGCGGCGGCAGATATCATCGAGCTGTTCCAGCCGCGAATAGCTGATGGTGACGCGACCCGCTTCACCCTTGCCATGATCAATTTCGACTGTGAGGCCAAGCCGATGGGACAGATCCTGTTCCAGTGCGCGTGTATCCGCGTCCTTTGCAGATGACACGGCTTTGGTTTCCGGTGCCTTTTTGTCCTGCGGCGCTTTCATGAGATTTTCGGCCTGGCGCACGCTGAGGCCCTGGCTTACGATATTGTCGGCGAGGACTTCGGGGTTCGGCGCAGTGGCGATCGCCCGCGCGTGGCCCATGGTCAGGCGGCCTGAGGCCAGGTGCTCCAGCACGCTGGCGGGAAGAGCCAGAAGGCGCATCATATTGGCGATGTGGCTGCGGCTCTTGCCGACGGCGCGGGCAATTTCATCCTGTGTGTGCTCGAAGCGGTCGACGAGCTGCTTGTAGGCCCGCGCCTCCTCCACGGGGTTGAGGTCGGCCCGCTGGACATTCTCGACAATGGCGATTTCCAGCGTTTCGCGATCAGTAAGATCACGGACAAGCACGGGAATTTCGTGCAGACGCGCCAGTTGTGCCGCGCGCCAGCGGCGTTCGCCCGCCACAATCTGATAGCCGACGCCTGTGGGGGCAGGACGGACAAGGACCGGCTGCAACAGGCCTTTTTCCGCTATGGAGGCGGCCAGCGATTTGAGATCGTCTTCGGAAAATGTGCGGCGCGGCTGATCCGGGTTGGCGCTGATCTCCTCAATGGGAAGCATTTGAGCCGATTTCGAGCCGGCCGCGGGGGCATCGGCCAAATCGCCATCATTCAGAAGCGCGGAAAGGCCGCGGCCGAGACCGCGTGTGCGTTCAGCAGTCATGCCGGAACTCTTTCGTTTTCAATACTTTGACGTTTTTCTTGCTGGACGATTTCTTTTGCAAGCGCGATATAGGCCTGACTGCCGGAGCAGTTGAGATCATAGAGCAGGGCCGGCTTGCCGAAGGAGGGCGCCTCCGAGACCCGGACATTGCGCGGAATGCGGGTCTTGTAGACCTGATCCCCGAAATGTTCGCGCACATCGGCCTCGACCTGACCGGAGAGATTGTTGCGGCTGTCGAACATGGTCAGAACGACGCCCTGGACGGCGAGCCGTGGATTGAGGTTGGTGCGGACGAGATCAATGGTGCGCATCAACTGGCTGAGACCCTCGAGCGCAAAGAATTCGCACTGTAACGGCACCAGCACAGAGTCAGCAGATGTCAATGCATTGACCGTCAACAGATTGAGCGAGGGCGGGCAGTCAATCAGGACATAATCGCAATGCTGACTTGCATCGCTCAGGCGTTTGCGGAGCCGGTCGATGGCATGCCGCATGCGGTACGACCGGCGCGGTGCCGAAGCGAGCTCCAGTTCGGCCCCGGACAGATCCGGGTCGGAGGGGGCCAGCGACAGGCCGGGGACGAGCGTATCGACCAGGGCCCGCTCCAGTGGCTGCTCTCCCACCAGCACATCATAGGTCGTGATCTTGCGGTCAGCTGGCGGTACGCCGAGACCTGTGGAGGCATTGCCCTGCGGGTCTATATCCAGAATCACGACCTGCTTGCCGATCGCGGCCAGCGCCGTTCCCAGATTGATCGTTGTGGTGGTCTTGCCGACCCCGCCTTTCTGATTAGCGATGGCGATCACTTTGGGCGCTTTGACGCGGTGAAGCTCAGGCATGCCGGTTTCCCTTCTTCGGCCGGAGGGAGGAAATATGGAGTATGACTCCTTCCTCACTGGTTTGACTTGGCCGAACATCTGCGTCGAAGGTCCAGTATTTATTGGCATCCGTCAATTCCTGACGGTAGCGCTGCCCCTTGGGAAAGAGGCAGATTCCGCCGGTTTTCAACAGTGGATAGGCATACCAGAGCAATTTATCGAGTGCAGCGACGGCGCGGGCCGTAATGACATCGAATTTTTCCGTCTGATCCAAGGCTTCAACACGGCAGTTTTCCATGCGGGCCGGCGCGCCCGTGGCATCGATCGTGGCCTGAACGAATCGCGCCTTCTTGCCGACCGATTCGACCATGACCAGTTTGGATGCCGTCAGGCCGCGGTCTTTCATCGCCAGCGCCAGTGCCAGGCCGGGGATGCCTGCGCCCGCCCCAAGGTCGAGCCAGCACAGCCCGTCCTGCGGGGCGTGATCGATGAGCTGGAAACCGTCGAGGGCATGACGTTTCCAGAAATCGTCCATGGTCGAGCGCCCGACCAGATTGGTGGCCGTGTTGGCCTCGGCCAGCATGTCATGCCAGATGGTGAAGGCCGCGAGTGTTTCACGTGAAACACCGGTGGCTTTCCGGAACTCTTCTGGCCCGAACCCCATGCTAGCCGGCCCGCCGGGCAGATTTGATATGGGCCAGGATCGCGGTGACCGCGCCCGGCGTGACACCTTCAATGCGGCTTGCCTGGCCAAGTGTGGCCGGGCGGGCAGCTTTCAGCTTTTCCCGGGCTTCCGAAGACAGACCGCCGATCAGATCGAAATCGATGCCGGCCGGCAGGGTGATGGCTTCGTCGCGCCGGAAGGCCAGTATGTCGGCATCCTGCCGCTGCAGGTAATTCGCGTAGATGGCCTCGATGGCCAATTGCTCTCCGATCCCCGGGTCAACTTCAGACAGCTCCGGAAAGGCGGTCACGATCTGCGGCCAGCCGACCTCCGGATAGCTGAGCAATTCCCTGGCCGTCCGCCGGCGTCCGTCCTGATTGACGGCAATGCCCACGGATCCGGCTTCTTTCGGTGTCAGTGAGAGTCGGCTGATCACGTCCCGTCCGGCGTCCAGACGGGATGCCTTGCGCGCATAGCGCTGCGTGCGCTCGGGGGACACACCTCCGAGGCTGATGGCAAGAGGAGTCAAGCGCTGATCCGCATTGTCTGCGCGCAGGGACAATCGGTATTCAGCCCGGCTGGTGAACATGCGATAAGGCTCACTGACACCTCGAGTCACGAGGTCATCGATCAACACGCCGATATAGGCGTCAGACCGACTCAGAATGACGGGATCTTCCTGATGTGCGGCGCGCGCTGCATTGAGGCCGGCCATCAAACCCTGGGCGGCCGCTTCCTCATATCCGGTCGTGCCATTGATCTGGCCGGCGAGATACAGGCCGGGGGCCGCGCGGACCTGGAGGTCCGCCGTCAATTCGCGCGGATCGACATAGTCATATTCAATGGCATAGCCATAGCGCGCGACCTCGACAGTCTCCAAACCGGGAATGGTACGCAGGAATTGCAATTGCACGTCATCGGGCAAAGAGGTCGATATGCCATTGGGATAGACCAGATCTGTGTCCAGCCCCTCCGGTTCGAGGAAAATCTGGTGACTGTCCTTGTCGGCGAAGCGATGGATCTTGTCTTCTATGGACGGGCAATAACGGGGGCCCCGGCCTGAAATGCCACCGCTATAGACGGCGGACTGATCCAGGTTTTCGGCAATAATGCGGTGGGTTTCCGGTGTCGTGTGGGTAATACCGCATTCGATCTGTGGGACCGAAATCCGGTCCGTCAGAAAGGAGAAGGGCAAAGGGGTTTCGTCCGCCGGCTGGCGTTCCAGTGCTGACCAGTTGATGGTCGACCCCTTGAGCCGGGCAGGTGTTCCCGTTTTCAAACGGCCCATCCGGAAACCCAGCCCGTAGAGCCGGTCGGACAGGCCGATGGCCGGCTTTTCCCCGAAGCGGCCCGCCGGTGTGCGTTCCAGTCCGCGATGGATAACGCCTTTGAGGAAGGTGCCAGTGGTCAGAACCACGGCCTGACAGGGCCAGCGCCGGCCATCCGCAGCGATCACGCCCGTCACCCGGCCGCTGTCCTCAACCATCAGATCCTCGATGGCGGCCGCCTCAATGGTCAGGCCGGGTGTTGCCGCGAGCTCGGCCTGCATGGCTTCCCGATAGAGCCGCCGGTCAGACTGGGTGCGGGGGCCGCGTACAGCCGGACCCTTGGAGCGGTTCAACAGGCGGAACTGGATGCCGGAGGCATCTGCGATCCGGCCCATAATGCCGTCCATGGCGTCGATTTCGCGGACCAGATGCCCCTTGCCGAGACCGCCAATCGCCGGATTGCAGGACATTTCGCCGATTGTCCCGGGATTGTGGGTGAGCAGGAGCGTGCGCGCGCCCAAGCGTGCGCTCGCCGCTGCCGCTTCGCAGCCGGCATGGCCACCACCAATAATGATGACGTCCCATTTCGAGGTCATCGCATCAACTCCATCAGGGGCGCGCTATGTAATGTCTCCGCACGCCGGAGTCGAGGGGAGGGGGCCGTGTTCCACGTGGAACACAAAGCTATTTTCCGACACAGAAGCGGGAAAAGACCTCGCCCAGCACATCCTCGATATCCACCCGCCCGGTCAGGCTCTCCAGGGACCACGTGGCCAGGCGCAAATCCTCACCCGCAAGTTCAGGCTGATCCAGCGAGTCCGCCGCCCGCGTCAACGCCGCAAACGCCTGCTCCACATTCCGGCGGTGGCGGGCGCGGGAAAGGGCCGGCATCTCCCGCCGCCCGAGACGTTGCGTCACTTCTGACTCAAGCCAGCGCTCAATGTCCGGAATCCCCTCGCCCTCCGTGATCGCAGCGTGAATCACCGCCACACCAGAGTCAGGGAGAGTCAGTCTGCAGTCCAGATCCGACTTGTTCACCACCAAAAGATGGGATTTCTCCAAGACTCGAGTCATCTCCTGATTCCAGACAACACTTCCATCCAGCACACCCACCACCAAATCCGCAGAGTCAGCACG
Source organism: Hyphobacterium indicum (assembly GCF_003129605.1). GTDB lineage: Bacteria > Pseudomonadota > Alphaproteobacteria > Caulobacterales > Maricaulaceae > Hyphobacterium > Hyphobacterium indicum. The sequence goes on along the minus strand of NZ_QBDX01000004.1, from coordinate 1,012,935 downwards.
AGTCAGCGCACGCTTTATCCCTTCTTGCTCAACAATGTCCTGAGCCGACCTCAGTCCCGCCGTGTCAGCAAGAGTCACCGCAAAACCCCCCAGAATTGTGCGGACCTCGACAATGTCCCGCGTGGTGCCGGGAATATCGGTCACAATGGCCGCCTCCCGCCCGGCCATTGCGTTCAACAGGCTCGACTTGCCGGCATTGGGCGGGCCGATAATGGCGATGTTGAAACCGTCGCGGATTTTCTCGCCGCGATGATTGTCGTCCAGATGACGCGCCATCTGATCCTGAAGGGACTGGATCGCCGTTCGGGCCGTCTGTGCCAGATGATCCGGCACACCTTCCTCGTCGGGAAAGTCGATCTCGCCCTCGATGGCGGCCATGATCGACACCAGTCGGGCGCGCCAGTCCTCGTAAAGTGATTTGAGCGCACCGGTCATCTGCGCCAGCGCCTGTTCGCGCTGGGCCGATGTCTCGGCGTCGACCAGATCAGCCAGCCCTTCCGCTTCGGTGAGGTCCAGCTTGCCATGCTCGAAGGCGCGGCGGGTGAATTCTCCCGCTTCGGCCGGCCGGCCTCCCAGCTCAAGCAGGCGATCCAGCAAAGCCTCGATGATCGCCGGGCCGCCATGAATCTGGAATTCGGCACAATCCTCACCGGTAAAGCTGGCCGGGCCGGGGAAGAACAGGATCAAGCCCTGATCAATGGCCTGTCCGCCGGCATCACGGATCAAGCGCAGGGCCGCTTTTCGCGGTTCCGGACGCTGTCCGCCGAGCGTCGAATCGAGAATTTCCACTGTCAGCGGACCGGAAAGGCGGATCACGGCCACGCCCGAGCGTCCCGGCGGCGTGGCCAGGGCAAATATGGTATCGGGTGACATGAGCGCTATTCTTTGGGTGTCTGTCCGGCCTGGCGCATCAATGTCATGAACTGATCCTGCATCTGGCCGCCGAAGCTCATCCAGTTCTTCATCAACACATCCGGTTCGAGCGAGGACATATTGTCCTTCATGCGTCTGGACATTTCCTTGACCATCGCCTCATTCAGCGGCGTAACGTCGGGAAGGCCGAAAAAGGCACGAGCCTCGGCCGGTGTACAATCGATATCAATCTTGACCTTCATGGACGGCTTCCCTTGTTGTCGGCGCTCAAGCTTATATCCTCTCAACCGGCACGCTGCAAAAAGCAAATCGAGGGAGAGACCTCATGGCATCCGAAATGATCACGATCCACAGCCCTGATGGCGAATTCCAAGCCTATCGCGCCGCCCCGAAGGGCGGCAAAGGCCCCGCGATTATCGTCATTCAGGAAATCTTCGGCATCAATCAGGTGATGCGCGATATCTGCGATGATCTAGCGGATCAGGGATATGTCGCCATCTGCCCGGATCTTTTCTGGCGAATCGAGCCGGGCATAGACATTACCGACCAGACCAAGGAAGAATGGGATAAAGCCTTTGAATTGTTCGGTAAATTTGATCCAGATGCCGGGGTCAAAGACATTGCGGAAACCCTTGATCTGGCCCGCCGCGATCCGGCCGCCAATGGCAAGGTGGGCGCGATTGGATACTGCCTTGGCGGTTTGCTGGCCTATCTCACGGCCTGCCGCACGGACGCAGATGCCTGCGTTGGCTATTATGGCGTCAAAATTCCGGAGTATCTGGAGGAGGCCGGAAATATTTCCGGGCATCTGATGCTGCATGTCGCGGGCAAGGATGAATTTGTGGATTCCAAAGCCCAAAAAGCGATGCATGACGGGCTGGACGATAATCCGCATGTCACACTTCATGACTATCCGGACAATGATCACGCCTTTGCCCGGCAGGGCGGCGCACATTTTGATGCAAAGGCGGCCGATCTGGCCAATACACGCACCCGCGCCTTCCTGCAGGCGCATCTCGGATAGGACGGGCGCACCATGTTTCCCGGCGTTTCACTGATTTTTCTGAGCTTGCAAATCACGCCGGGCCTCTTGCCCGTCAGCGGCCTGCTTGATTGCGCGCGCGAGGCCGATGTGACTCTGGTGGCCGTCCATCGGGCGGGAGGATTCGCACCGGGAATTGCGGAGAATTCCCTGTCCGGTTTGCGCCGGGCCGCAGAGCTGGGCGCGGCTTTTGCCGAAATCGACCTTCGTGAAACCGCGGATGGTGAAATTATCCTGATGCATGACGCGACACTGGACCGGACGACGACCGCAAGCGGGGCGGTCGCGGAGCAGACGCTGGAAGATTTGCAGGCGCATTACCTGGTCGATTCAGAAGGCCACAGGACGGCCGATCGCATCCCGACGCTGGCAGAGGCTTTCGAAATTGCCCGCGAGACCGGACTCTATCTCGAGCTCGACCTGAAAGGCCTCTCTCCCGCCCGTATTGCCGAACTCGCACTTGCAGAGGGAATGGCAGGCCAGAGCCTGATCATCATTTATGATGTTGATGAGGCGGGCGCGATCCAGGCCGTTTCAACCGATATCGGCATTTCCCTGCCATTCACGGACCGCGACATTGTACTCAACAGCGAGCTGCAGTTTTCATCCCTGCTGGCCTGGGCCGGGCGGGGTGTTCCCGACGCACGCACCGAAGCCTTCCTGACCGGGCAGGGAATCGAAACCGCCATCCATGATTTCCCTGCAGAAGCCGACGGCTCGATCGATTACGCCTTCATCGACGCGCAACATGTTGAATTGCTGGCATCCGACGATCCGGAAGCGGCCGTGCGTGCATTCGGACGATGGGATTCCTATTGCCGCGCCGATTAATCGGCGGTGGCGCGTTTCCAGCTATCCAGCGCCGTTACGCGTTTGAAATAGGCTTTGAGTTCGTCCGGCACGTCATCGAACTGCTTCACAAGTTTCACCAGAAGCAACATGTAGACAATCGACATGTCGGCCAATGTCAGACGGCCGCCCGCAATCCATTCGCGGCCCTCAAGGCCGCGGCTTGCTATGACGCTGGCCTGCTTGTCGAACTCATATCTGGCCCAGCGCGCCAGATCCGGATTGCGCTTGTCTTCGGGTAACAGCATTGTGTGGGCCAGCATCAGGCTGTTCGCCATGACCATGCTGGCCTCCCCGAAATGCAGCCATTCCAGATAGCGGGCATAATCCGGCTCATCCGGCGTCACAACCAGATCCGTCGGACCGTATTTCCCAGCGAGATACTGCATCATCGCCAGCGATTCCAGCATCAGCGTGCTGCCATCCCGCATGGCCGGGATTTTCTGCAGCGGGTTGATCTCCCTGAACGCATCGCCGCCGACATTTCCGTGCTTGAAGTCCGGGCGCTCCAGCCGGTAGGGAAGGCCCATTTCCTCCATCACCCAACGCGGCCGGATGGCCCGCGTCAGAGGTGCGTAATAGAGCGTGATATCTGGTGCCGGCATGATCAGCCTATGTATTCATGGAGTCGAAGAACTCCGAATTGGTCTTTGTTTCCTTCAGCTTGGACAGAAGGAAATCGATCGCATCCTGGGCGCCCATCGGGTTGAGGATGCGGCGCAGAACATAGGTTTTCTGAAGATCGACCTTGTCAACGAGCAGCTCTTCCTTGCGGGTGCCGGATTTGAGAATGTCGATGGCCGGGAAAACGCGCTTGTCAGCAACCTTGCGGTCGAGAACGATTTCCGAATTGCCCGTCCCCTTGAATTCCTCGAAAATCACCTCGTCCATGCGCGAGCCGGTATCGATCAGGGCCGTGGCGATGATGGAGAGCGAGCCGCCATGCTCGATATTCCGGGCGGCACCGAAGAAACGTTTCGGTCGCTGCAGGGCATTGGCGTCGACACCGCCGGTCAGAACCTTGCCGGATGAGGGAACCACCGTGTTGTAGGCGCGGCCGAGACGGGTGATGGAATCGAGCAGGATGACCACATCGCGGCCATGTTCGACCAGGCGCTTGGCCTTTTCGATCACCATGTCGGCCACCTGCACGTGGCGCGTCGCCGGTTCATCAAAAGTCGAGGAGACGACCTCGCCTTTCACGGTGCGCTGCATGTCGGTCACTTCCTCGGGCCGCTCGTCGATCAAAAGCACGATGAGATAACAGTCCGGGTGATTGGTCTCGATGGCATTGGCGATGTTCTGTAGAATCATCGTCTTGCCCGTCCGCGGCGGCGCCACAATCAGGGCCCGCTGGCCCTTGCCGATCGGGGCCACAATATCGATCACGCGGCCGGTCCGGTCCTTCTTGGTGGGGTCCGGCAGTTCCAGATTGAAGCGCTCTTCAGGATAAAGCGGCGTCAAATTGTCAAAATGGATCTTGTGACGCGCAGCTTCCGGATCAGAAAAATTGATGAGGCTGATCTTGAGCAGCGCGAAATAGCGTTCGCCACGCCGCGGCGCGCGGATCTCGCCTTCAACGGTGTCTCCGGTGCGCAGGCCGAATTTCTTGATCTGGTTCGGCGAGACATAGATGTCGTCCGGCCCGGCCAGATAATTGGCTTCCGGCGATCGCAGAAAACCGAAACCGTCCTGGAGAATTTCAAGAGTCCCGCCACCGGAAATCTCGACACCGCGCTCAGCCACTTCTTTCAGGACCGCAAACATGATGCCCTGTTTGCGCATGGTTGCCGCATTCTCGATGTCGAGGGCCTCGGCGATTTCCAGCAATTCCGTGGGCTTTTTCTCCTTCAATTCCTGAAGGGTCATGCGGGTCATGCCGGCCAGCATGTCCGGCAAGGTTTTCGGTTCTGCCTCGGACTCATCCAGATCGGAATCGTTCTCGTTATCGAGATCGTCGTCATCAGATTCCATATCGTCATTATAATCAGACATCGGGACTCACTTGTGTCGAAAAGGGGGAGGTATGTTTCAATCTGGCCTGTTTATCGGACGGATTCCGCCACGCAGCGGAACAGTCAAAAACGGGTGTGTCAGGGTCTCCGGGTTCGCCGCTGGTCTGGCGCACACCGGGAAAGGAATTTCGCGGTCGCGAAACTTTCCTGACGACTGACACAGGCGGGGTTCGGCGTCAAGCCGGAACTAGCGCAGAGCGACCGTCGCAATCAGAACAGTGATAATGGCCAGAATCGCAGGCAATTCATTGTAAATGCGGTATTTCCGCTGGGGCCAGTTATTGGTGCCGGCTTCAAAGTGCTTTTTCCGGATTGCAAAGATGTGATGCAGACCTGTCATCAGGGAGATGGCTGCGAATTTCACGGCCCAATCCCATTGCAAAAAGACAGACCAGCCACCAGAGCGCTCGGCATTCGACCAGATCAGTAACAGGCCAAAAATCCAGGCCGCAATCATGGCCGGATTCATTATGAATTTCAGGAGGCGGTGTTCCTGAAGTCTGAGGACCTCGTCGAGCTCCCCCCCCGGTATTGCCGTACAATGATAGACGAACAGGCGCGGCAGGTAGAGCAGGCCCGCCATCCAGGCAATGACCGCCAGGATGTGCAAACCGCGCAGCCAGTCATAGGCGGCGATCACGACTTCAGACATGTCCGCTCACATGATTGGGGCATTTGGAAAAACCTGCCGGGCAAAGCCGTTTGCCGCAAGGCGGTTTCAGACCTGCGGGACCGTTCAGTGCCTCCAGTGTCAACTGCGCCAGGGTCTCGATATAGCCTTCATGAATGCCCAGTGCAGGCACCCGCAAATAGGTTCCGATTCCTTCTTCAGCAGCCAGTTCACCATATTCATCATCCAGCTCGACCAGCGTCTCGATATGTTCCGAAACAAAGGCAATCGGGGTGAGCAGGATGGCTTTTCCGTCGCGGGCGGCCTGACTGATTGCGTCTTCAGTGGACGGGCCGATCCATTTCAGCGGACCAACCCGGGACTGATAGCAGATTTGCCAGTCGGGCAATTCCGGCAGCGCTTGCGCAACAGACGCCGCGGTCTGCTCGATCTGCCATTGATAGGGATCGCCCTGTTTGACGGTCCGCTCCGGCAGGCCATGTGCAGAAAACAGCAGACGTATATTGTCCGGCGCTCCGGCCGCGGTCCACTTGTCGCGGATCAGATCAGCATGGGCCTTGATAAAATCCGGGTGGCCGGGATAACAACAGACAATCCGGGCTTCGCCACCACCGGCTTGCTGCCATCCGGTCAAGGACGAACCCGTCGTCGAGGTTGAATACTGCGGATAGAGCGGCAGAAGCACGATTTCATCGGCACCCCAATCTTTCACCGCACTGACGGCTTCTTCCACAAAGGGATGCCAGTAACGCATGGCGATAAAGGTCTTGAACTCGTCGCCCGTATTTTCGGCCTTCAGCCGGCCAATCAGGGCCTTGGCCTGTTTTTGCGATTCCGGCAGGAGGGGAGATCCTCCGCCCATCAGCTCGTAATTCTTCCGGGCCGATGGTGCCCGCATTGTGGAAATAAACCAGGCCAGCGCTTCGCGGACCGGCCCGGGTGCGCCGATAATGGCAGGATCACGGAAAAGATTGCGCAAAAAGGGCTTCACATCATCCGGACCGTCCGGTCCACCGAGATTGAACAATACGATCGCAATCTTGCGCGCCATGCCTATTCGCCTCTGATTTTCCGCACCAGTTGCTCGACATGCGCAACCGGAACATCCGGTGTTATGCCATGGCCCAGATTGAATATATGCGGCCGGCCCCGGAAAGCGGAAATGATCCGATCAATTTCAGCGTCAAGCGCTTCCCCCCCGGCGCGAAGCGCGGCAGGGTCCAGTTGTCCCTGCAGCGGCATGCGCTCCGGCAGATTATCCAAGGCCCATTGCGTATTGAGACCGTGATCAAGCGCCAGGGCGGTCACACCACTACGCTCTGCATAGCCGATATAGTTCGGCCCGGCCCCTTTCGGAAAGCCGATAACCGGACAGGTAATCCCGGCTGCCCGGAGGCCATCAACAATGCGGCGTGTCGGACGGATGACCATGTCCTCGAACATGGGCGGCGGCAGCCCTTCCGCCCAGCTATCGAAGAGTTTCAGCACTTCGGCCCCGGCTCTGGCCTGCATCACCAGATAGCGGATTGTGGCGTCGGCGATCAGGTCAAGCAGACGCGCCATGGCCTGAGGATATTGCCAATACATCCGCCGTGCATTCCAGCGGTCTTTTGATCCGCCGCCTTCGATCATGTAGGTCGCGACCGTCCAGGGCGAGCCGGCAAATCCGATCAATGCCGTCTCTGCCGGAAGTGCGACCGAGAGATTGGCGACGGTCTGACCGACCGGTCCGAGTATGGCCTCGACATCACCGATCTCTAGGCCGGCAATGTCGTCTGCTGACAATGGATCAAGCTTCGGGCCTTCACCGGTCTCGAACCAGACCTTGCGGCCCAAAGTCATTGGGATCAAAAGAATATCGGCAAACAAGATTGCCGCATCAAAGTTAAAGCGGCGGATGGGCTGCAAGGTGACTTCTGTTGCCTTATCCGGCGTCAGGCAGAAGTCGATGAAACTCTTCGCACCGGACCGGACTTCCCGGTATTCCGGCAAGTAGCGCCCGGCCTGTCTCATCAGCCATACCGGCGGCTGATCGAGCGCTTCTCCGTTCAGAACTTTCAGAATGCTTTTGGTCATGACCGGAGGGTTAGGGGGCAATATGCCGGAAGGCAATCCGCGTTAATCACTTCTCCCCCTTTCTTACAGAATCTTGTTTTATTGATTGTGAGAGTCGTTGGTGTGTGGGTTGTGTGGGGAAGTGACTTTTCCCCGGAATTCACGCAATTCCTGACTGTTTATTAAAATCAGAATGGTCTTCTGTTTACAAAACAGGAAAACCTTAATTCTTTCTTTTATTCAATATGTTAATTTATATTGTAGCGGGATTACGTGTGGATAAAAAGCCTGTGGATGTCAATTTCGGTATCTGCCGGCCATTTGTCCACACATCAGGTCCGCTGTGAATTCGGAATGGACAAGACGGGCGGCTTTCCCCGATGATCGGGGATGAGACAAATTCGCCCGTGAGGGTGTTAACGAGTCCCTGACTTGTTAACACTTCATTAACCCCCGTCCGGACCGATAGCGCGCATGCCCAAGTCCAAATCTGCTCCCCGCAGTTTTCATGTTCATCTGGTATCGGATTCAACCGGCGAAACGCTGGGAGAAGTGATGCGCGCCTCGGTGGCGCAGTTTGAAGATGTGGAACTGATCGAGCATCTTTACGCGCTCGTCCGCTCGCCGCGTCAGTTGGACCGGGCCCTGGAGGAGATCGAACGGGCCCCCGGTGTTGTCATGTACACCATTGTTTCTGCCGACATGCGCCGGCGGCTGGAAGATCATTGCCAGAAGATCGGTGTGCCTGCGATTGCGATCCTGGATCCGATCATCGCCACGCTGTCGGGATATCTGGCGATGCCGCCCTCCAGCCGTGCCGGGGCCCAGCACGATCTGGATGCCCAGTATTATGAGCGGATTGAAGCGCTCAATTATGCGATCATGCATGATGATGGACAGGGCGGAAATCTTGAAGGTGCCGATGTCGTGCTCCTGGGTGTCAGCCGGACGTCGAAAACGCCAACCTGCATCTATCTTGCGCATCGGGGCGTCAAGGCGGCCAATATTCCGCTGGTGCGGGGCGCGATGGAACCGGCCGGCATTGAAAATCTCAAAAACCCGCTGATCGTCGGTCTGACCGCCTCTCCGGAAAGGATTGTCCAGATCCGCCGTAACCGGCTGTTATCGCTGAATGAAGGCCGGGATACCGAATATGTGGATGATACATCGGTAAAGGATGAAATCATTACCGCCAAGCGACTGTACGCCCGCCATGGCTGGCCCACCATTGATGTGACGCGCCGCTCGGTCGAGGAGACCGCCGCAAAAATCCTCAATCTCATCAATGACCGCAAGGCGAAAGCGTCATGACCCGTCTGATTCTGGCCTCCGGCAGCGCGATTCGCCGCCAGATCCTGGAAGACGCAGGCGTGGCGTTCGAGGTCCAGACATCGGGTATCGATGAGAATGCCATCAAGGCGGAATGGACCGGCAAAAACCCGTCCGGACTGGCGGTCAAACTGGCGGAAGCCAAGGCAAAAGTGGTGCAAGCCGGAGAGGAGACTCTGGTTCTGGGCGCAGACCAGATCCTCGGCCTCGACGGGCAGATGTATGACAAGGCTCGGTCGAAGGATGAAGCAAGGGCGCGGTTGCAGACGCTGCGCGGCAAAACCCATATCCTCCATTCGGGGCTGGTGGCGATCCGCAAGGGTGAAACCATCTGGACTCATACCGAGGACAGCCATCTGAGCGTCAGGGATTTTTCCGACGCTTTCCTAGACCACTATATGGAAACAGCCGGGGATGAATTGACGGCCAGTGTCGGAGCCTATGCGTTTGAAGGCCTTGGCGCACAACTTTTCGAGAAAATCGAAGGCGACTATTACGCCATACTCGGTCTGCCGCTCCTGCCGGTACTGGCGCTGCTGCGCAATGAAGGCGTCATTCCGGCATGATCACCGGGCACACACGGATCGCCGGGGTGATCGGCGCACCGGTGACACACTCCCTGTCGCCGATCCTGATGAATAGCTGGATCGAGGCGGCCGGAATCAATGGGGCCTATGTGCCGTTCGCGGCCAATCCGGACCTGTCAGCAAAGGATCTTCGCGCCCTCGGTAAATCCGGTATTGCCGGGCTGAATGTGACCCTGCCCTTCAAGACGATAGCGGCTGAATGCGCTGACCAGCGGTCTGAAGCCGTGATCAAAACCGGCGCAGCCAATCTTCTGCTTTTCGGGGCGGAGGGGATCGAGGCCCGGAATACAGATATTGACGGCATCCACTCTGCCCTTGCCGGTGCCGGGCAGGCTTTCAGCCAACGCTCGGTATTGATCCTGGGCGCAGGGGGTGTGGCGCGCGCGGTCTGCGCCGCTGCCCGGCAAGGCGAGGCGGCGCAGATTTTTGTCGCCAATCGCACACGCTCCAGAGCCGATGAGCTTGCCAAAACCTTCAATGGCGAAAGCCTGGAGCCGGACAATATCGAAGATGCGCTGCATTCAGCCGATATCATCGTCAATGCCACGAGTCTTGGCCTGGACGGCCAAACCGGCCCGTCCATTGACTGGACGATCTGCAAACCCGGAGCGATTGCTTTTGATACCCTGTACACTCCGGCCCGCCGTCCTTTCATGGAGGGCGCAAAAGCGGCCGGTTTGACCCTGATTGACGGCCTTTCCATGCTGATCGGGCAAGCCCGGCCCTCCTTCGAAGCCCTTTTTGGTGTTGCGGTGCCCGAAACCGTCGAGGCTGACGCATTGCTCAGGAAGGCGCTGGCGCCATGAGTGTCTACAAGCTCGGACTGACCGGATCCATTGGCATGGGAAAATCGACAACGGCCAACATGTTCCGCGATTCCGGGATCCCGGTGTTTGATTCCGATGCGGCCGTGCACGCCCTCTATGCCAGAGGCGGGGAAGCCGTCCCGCTCATCGAGGCCGCCTTTCCCGGAAGTATCGAAGATGGCGAAGTTTCCCGCGCGAAGCTCTCGGCGGCATTGGCGGAGGATGTTTCCGGCTTCGACCGCCTGAATGCCATTGTTCATCCGCTGGTGGCGGCAAAGCGTCGGGATTTTCTGGAAGCCGCCCGGCAAGCGGGGGCGCCCATCGTGGTCCTTGATATTCCGCTGCTGTTCGAAACCGGCGCAGAAACAAGTGTGGACGGCATACTGGTGGTCACCGCCCCGGAAGCGGTCCAGCGCGAGCGGGTTATGGCACGGGAGGGAATGACAGAGGCCAAATTCCAACAAATCCTGTCGCGGCAGGTTCCGGATGCGGAAAAACGCAAACGCGCCGATTTCCTGATCGACACCTCTCTGGGCTTTGAAGCAGCAAGGAAATCTGTGGAAGAGCTGATCGCCGGTTTGAAGGCCGCGTCAAATCAGTCCATACATTAATGTATGCGTGAAATCGTCTTTGATACCGAAACCACTGGTCTGGACCCGCGTACAGGGGACCGGATTACAGAGATGGGTTGTGTTGAAGTCGAGGATTTCATCCCCACGGGCCGGACCTGGCATTCCTATGTCAATCCGCAACGCAGTGTTCCGGCGAAAGCCACGGAAATCACCGGACTGACGGCGGAGTTTCTGGCCGACAAACCTCTCTTTGCAGATGTCGCCGATGCCTTTCTGGAATTTGTCGGCGACGCCAATGTGGTGGCGCATAATGCGCCTTTCGACCGTGGTTTCATCAATATGGAGCTGGAGCGCGCCGGCAAACCTGTCATCGCCAATGAGCGCTGGATCGATACCGTTGTCATGGCGCGCAAGATGTTTCCCGGTGCGCATGCCTCACTGGACGCGCTCTGCAAGCGTTTCGGAGTGTCTCTGGAAACCCGCGACAAGCACGGCGCCATCATTGACGCCCTGTTGCTGGCAGATGTCTATCTCGAGCTGAATGGTGGCCGTGAACGTGCGCTGGATCTGTCCGGGGACGCGGGTGAAACGGGCGGCACCGTTGTTTTTCCGGCGCGTCCGGCACGCTCGCAACCGCTTGCCTCGCGGCTGACGGAAGCCGAAGCTGCCGCCCATCTGACATTTGTCGAGACGCTGGGCGAGCGCCCGGTCTGGAAAAAGACCGGGCTGCTCTGATCCGTTCAATTACTGGACCGGCGCGTCGCCATTTGCTGGCGTATTGCCGGTGGCGGCCTGTTGTTTGGCCAGTTGCTGGCGGTAAAGCCCGGCAAAATCGATTGGCTCCAGCATCAAGGGCGGGAAACCGCCATCGCGGGTCGCATCCGCAAACACGCGGCGGGCATAAGGGAAGATCAGCCGCGGGCACTCCACCAGCAACATCGGCTGACGCGACACGTCATCGAAGTTCAGGAGATCAAACAGGCCGCAATAGGTCAGCTCGCAGATGAAGGTGGTTTCCTCGCCACGCGTGGCCCGGGCCGACATGATGATCGCGACTTCATAGGCGTTGCCTTCCAGCGCCTTGGCCTGAACGTCGATATTCAGGTCAATATTCGGTTGCGCCTGATTGGCCCGCAGCGTGGCCGGTGCGCCGGGATTCTCGAATGACAAATCCTTGATATATTGCGCCAGGATCCGCATTTGCGGCATGTTTTGTTGGTCATTCTGTGGCGGGGTTGCGCCAGTTTCCGGCGTATCAGCCATGATCGTTTCTCCAGCCCGTAAGCGAAGGCCCGGCCTGTCCGGGCTATTGAGGGAAGGCGCGCGGGTAACATGTGCGCGCCATGGGAGCAAGACAGTGGCTGCGGGCTGACTCCCGGACCGCTCCGGCCTATGTTAGGCACCAAGACCAAATTGATGGAGCCATATTCCTGAATGGAACTGATTACTCTCCTTATAGCCGCAGGCGCGGCCGCCTTTTTCGGCTATCGCCTGTTCATGGTTCTGGGCCGCAAGACCGGGCATACACCGGATCTGCGCCCGGTGACGCCCGCACAGGACGAAAAACCGAAATCGGCAGAAATCTCACCCGCCATGGCGGATGGCGAAACCGGGTCCAAATGGGTTGTCGACATGGATCCGGCGCTGTTTCTGGACGGGGCCAGGAAAGCCTATGCGCTTGTGGTTGAAGGCTTTGCCAAGGGCGACCGCGACGCGCTGCGGCCGCTTCTGACCCCAAAAGTCTATAGCCGGTATGAGAAAGCCATTTCCGATCGTGAAAGCCGGGATCAGACGACCGTAACCGAAATTGACCGTATTGCGGAATCGGAGATCCTCGAAAGCCAGCAAGACGGGCAGCTTTTCTCTGTGAAAGTGCGGTTCAAGGCCGACATCTCAACGGAAACGAAAGACAAGGACGGGCAACGTGTCTCGGGCGATCTCACCCGGCTGAATACGGTTGAGGAAATCTGGACCTTTGAAAAGGATGCTGGCAGCCGTGACCCGAACTGGAAGCTGGCGGGCGTCAGGACCGCTTAGCACACTCGCATTCTCACTTCTGCTTCTGTCGTGTACGCGCCAGGATGGACCGCCTCCGGAGCCTCTGCCAGAGCCAGACCCCGGACCTGTGGTGGAGTCGGAACTCCAATATCAATTGCTCGACTGGCCGGATATCCGGTCCTGGCCCGATCTTGACCTTGCCCCCGCCCATGGCGCTTTTTCCCGCTCCTGCGAGTCAATCGGCCGGATGCCGCCCGGTCAGGCGCTGTCGCCTCGCTCGGAGATTGGCGGCACTGCTGCTGACTGGCAGGCGGTGTGCCGCGGCCGAGAGACGATGTCTGCGCGCGCGTTTTTTGAATCCCGCTTTGTCCCGGTCCGCATCACTGCGGGGGACACGGCTTCGGGTCTGCTCACGGGCTATTACGAGCCGGAAGTCGAGGTGCGCCGGACCCGTCAGGGGGTGTTTACCCAGCCCATACGATCGCGGCCGGAGGATCTCCTTACGGCGGATCTGGGTGATTTTTCCGAGGAACTGGCCGGTCAAAGGCTGATGGGCCGCGTTGAGGGCAACCGCTTCATTCCCTATCTGGACCGGGCAGAGATCGAGACCGGAAATGCCGGTGAGCCGCTCGCCTGGGGCCGGCCGATCGATGTCTTTTTCCTGCAGATACAGGGCTCCGGCCGGCTGGTTTTCGAGGACGGCGAAACGCTTCGTGCCGCTTTTTCCGCCCATAACGGCCTGCCTTATGCGTCGATTGGTCGTGAGCTGGTGTCGCGCGGCGAGCTGGACTTGCACCAGGCGTCGAAGGCGGGGATCGAATCCTGGCTCAATGAAAACGGACCGGAGGCGACCGCCGGTCTTTTTGCGGTCAATCCGCGGTATGTCTTCTTCGGGCTGGAACCCCTGCCCGATCCCGGGCTCGGACCGCGCGGCGCCGCGGGGCTGCCCCTGACACCGATGGCTTCCATTGCGGTAGATCCGGCCTTCCTGCCCTATGGCGTGCCGGTCATCATCAGCGCCGACTTGCCGGAAGCGCCCGGCTGGCAAGGCCTTATGGTGACGCAGGATACGGGCGGGGCCATTCGCGGGCCGATGCGCGGGGATTTCTTCTATGGCTGGGGTGAAACCGCGGAACGGCGCGCCGGATCAACCCGGGCGCAAGCGGAATGGATTGTGCTTCTGCCACATGCCGTGGCCGAACAGTTGCTCCAGCCGGTATGAGCGGGCGCCGTCTGAAACCGGACGAACGCCAGATCTGGCGGCAGGTGATAAAAACCGTGACGCCGCTCCATCCGTCGCGTGAAGACCTTGAAGCCGAATGGATGGCCGAAACGGCCGGGCCGATAATCACCCGGACCGGCCAACCTGACCGGAAACCGGCCCCCCAACCGGGGGCGGCCAAAGCCAAGCCGCCGCCCGCTGACCGCTCTGCCGAGCGCCGCTTGCGGCGGGGCCGCGTCGAGATTGACGCGAGGATTGACCTTCACGGGATGACACAGGAGGCGGCACGCACAGCGCTGGGCCATTTTCTGCACGCTGCCCGGTCGCGGGGGTTTCGTGCGGTTCTGGTCATTACCGGAAAGGGAAAGGCCGGTGCCCGGGAGCGCGGGCCCGGCGATGCGCCGCCCGGTGTGATCCGGAGACGGTTTCCGGAATGGCTGGCGGAACCGGAATTGCGGCATCTGGTGTCGGGATACGCCACAGCCCATCGGCGTCATGGCGGCGATGGCGCTTTCTATGTGATGATCCGCAACAGCTAGAGAATGAATTTCGACAGATCCGCATTGCCAGCAAGTTCGCCGACCGTCTTGCGGACAAATTCACCGTCAATCCGGACGGTTTCACCGGCGCGGTCAGACGCGGTGAAGGAGATGTCCTCGACCAATTTCTCCATGACGGTCTGAAGCCGTCTTGCGCCGATATTCTCGACGCTTTCATTCACCGACGCGGCCAGACCTGCAATCTCGTCAATGGCGTCATCGGTGATGTCCAGCGTCACCTCTTCGGTGCCCATCAAGGCAGTATACTGCTTGATCAGGCTGGCTTCCGGCTCAGTCAGGATGCGTTTGAAATCCTCTTTCGTCAGCGCCCGCAATTCAACGCGGATGGGCAAGCGGCCCTGCAATTCCGGCAACATGTCCGACGGTTTGGCGACATGAAAAGCACCGGAGGCAATAAAGAGGATATGGTCGGTCTTGACGGGCCCGTGCTTGGTGGAAACCGTTGTGCCCTCGATCAGCGGCAGCAGGTCACGCTGCACACCCTCGCGGCTGACATCAGCCCCGCGCGCATCTGACCGGGCAGTGATCTTGTCGACTTCATCCAGGAAGACGATGCCGTCATTTTCGGCCATACGAATGGCTTCCGCCGCGATGGCGCTTTCATCGATCAGCTTGTCGGCTTCTTCGGCGATCAGGGGCTCATAGGCCTTCTTGACGGTGGTGCGGATGCGTTTGGACTTTCCGCCCATCCCCTTTCCGAACATGTCTGACAGGTTGAGAACACCCGCCCCGCCCGGCAGGCCCGGGATATCCAGTTGCTGGAAGGGCGAGCTGTTATCAGCGAGATCGATCTCGATCTCCTTGTCGTCAAGCTCGCCATCCCGAAGCTTCTTGCGGAAGCTGTCCTTTGTCGCATCGCTGGCAGTATTGCCCACCAGCGCTTTCAGCACGCGGTCTTCCGCCATCTTGTGGGCGCGGGAGCGAACCGCCTCACGCTTTTCATCGCGCACCATGCCGATGGCGATTTCGACCAGATCGCGCGCAATCTGGTCCACGTCACGGCCGACATAACCGACTTCGGTGAATTTGGTCGCCTCGACTTTCAGGAAGGGTGCGCGGGCCAGTTTGGCCAGGCGGCGCGAAATCTCGGTCTTGCCGACGCCGGTCGGCCCGATCATCAGAATATTCTTCGGTGTGACTTCCTCGCGCAGACCCGGTTCCAACTGGCTGCGGCGCCAGCGATTGCGCAGCGCTATGGCGACGGCACGCTTGGCGTCTTTCTGACCGATGATGAAGCGGTCGAGTTCGGAAACAATCTCGCGGGGCGAAAAATCAGTCATGGGCAGGGCGGTCTTTCCGGTTTAATTCTACATGCCATGTAGTCTGCCCTGCCTGCTTCCACAAATGCCGGAGCTGAGGATTTTCATGTCAAACACAATACGACCCCGCTTTCATCTGGCGTTTCCGGTTCATGATCTGGAGTCGGCCCGCGGCTTTTATGGCGGCCTGCTGGGCTGCCCGGAAGGCCGGGAGGACCCCGGTCACTGGATCGATTTCGACCTGTTCGGCCATCAGATCGTGGCGCATTACGCGCCGGAAGAATGTGGCGGTGCCATTGCCAATGATGTCGATGGCAAAAAAGTGCCTGTGCGCCATTTTGGCCTGTTGATGGACTGGGATGCCTGGGAAAAGCTGGCCGCCAGGCTGAAAGCGGGCGGGGCTGATTTCGTGATCGAGCCCTATGTGCGGTTCAAGGGGCTGGCGGGCGAACAGGGCACCTTCTTTGTCATTGATCCCAGCGGCAATGCGCTGGAATTCAAGACGTTCCGTGACGAGACACAGATTTTCGCGCGCTGACTAGTCGTCAGCCTCCATCACCTCGATGGTCAATTGGTCATTGGTGTAGACGCAGATGCGGGCGGCAATCGCCATGGCCTTGCGGGCAAGTGTTTCGGCATCTTCTTCATATTCCATGAGGGCGCGTGCAGCGGACAGGGCGAAATTTCCGCCTGAACCGACCGCGACCACGCCATCTTCCGGCTCGAGCACGTCGCCCGCCCCCGTGATCAGATATGTGACGTCCTTGTCGCCGACGATGAGCATGGCGTCCAGACGGCGCAGATAGCGGTCCGTACGCCAGTCCTTGGCCAGTTCGACACAGGCACGGGCAAGATGGCCGGAATGTTTTTCAAGTTTGGATTCGAGCCGCTCGAACAGGGCAAAGGCGTCTGCTGTGGCCCCCGCAAATCCGGCCACGACCTTGCCGCCGGCCAGCCGGCGCACCTTGCGGGCATTGCCCTTCATGATCGTCGGGCCAACCGAGACCTGCCCGTCTCCGGCGAGCACGAATTTGCCGCCCTTGCGGACACCCAGAATCGTGGTGCCGCGCCAGCCCGGCGCCTTGTCGGTTTGTGTCATGGAAGCCTCCGGATGTATCGGAGGCAAGGTCGGGGTCCGGCCGCCCGCCGTCAAGGCCCGCTAATCAGGCGCGCGCAGCCCTTACATCGTCGGCCAGGCTGTTGCGGGCATAGACCTCGAAATCGGCCGCCGGAACGGGTTTGGAGAAAAGATAACCCTGGGCCAGCGTTGCCCCCTCCTCGCGGAGTGCGGTGAGCTGTTCGGTCGTTTCGACGCCTTCGGCCACCGTTTTCAGCTTCAGAGCTTTGGCGAGGGCGAGAATGGTCTCGACCACGGCGCGCGAGTGCGGATCCTGCGACATGGAGCGGACAAAGCTCTGGTCAATCTTGAAGACGTCAAACGGCATGCGCGTCAGATAGGACAGGGAAGAGTGTCCGGTGCCGAAATCATCAATTGCGAATTTGACGCCGCGGTCGCGCAGGGGCTGAACCTGATCAATGACGCGCTGGGGATCGCGCATGGCGATGGATTCGGTCAGCTCGATTTCAAGCAATTCTGGCGGCAGGCCGGTCTGTTCGAGGATTTCCATGACCGTGTCGGCAAAGCCGGGTCGCTCGAACTGCATGGCCGAAACATTGACCGCGACGGGCAGGCTCAAGCCGTGGCTGGCCCATTCGGCTGCCTGGCTGCAGGCATTGCGCATCACCCAGTCGCCAATCTCGCCAATCAGGCCGGATTCCTCGGCGGCTTCGATAAAATGACCCGGGCTGAGCAGGCCGGAGGTTGGGTGATTCCAGCGGACCAGCGCCTCGGATCCCTCGATAATGCCGTCGCTCATGCGGACTTTCGGCTGGTAATACACAACCAGCTGATTGTCCTTCACGGCGTCACGAAGCTCGTTTTCCAGCACGAGGCGCTCGAAGGCAGTCTGGTTCATCCGTGGCTCGAAGAAGTTGGCCGCATTGCCACCCGCCTCTTTGGCATGTGCCATGGCGAGGTCGGCATGGCGCAGCAGGCTTTCCGGCTCGGCCCCGTCCTGCGGGAAGACGGCAATGCCGATGCTGACGCCCAGGAAAACCTGGTGACCGGAAACATCAAACGGGCGGCGGATGGCCGAGATGATCTGCTGGGCATAGCGTGCGACATCGGCCGAGCTCTCGACATGAGGCACAAGCAGGGTGAATTCATCACCGCCCAGCCGCGCCACCATGGACGGCTCGCCTTCGCCCCCGCGCGAAAGATCATAGCCTCGCGCGGCTTCACGCAAGCGGCGCGCCACCATTTCCAGCAAGCGGTCGCCTTCGCCAATGCCCAGAGAATCATTGACCCGCTTGAAACGGTCCAGGTCAAGAAAGAGCACAGCCCCGCTGGTTTCTTCCTCGACGGCCTTGCGCGTGACGCGCTCGACTTCCTTGCGGAAGCGTTCGCGGTTCGGCAGCTCCGTGACCATGTCGACATAAGCCAGGCGGTGAATGCGTTTCAGATTGGAATCGATCCGCGACAGCATGCGGTTGAAGGCATTGGCCAATACTTCGAGCTCATCGCCGGTTTTGACATTAATGCGGACATCCAGGGATTTGGATGATGCGGTCCGGGCCGCGTCGGTCAGACGTGCAATCGGCCGCAGGGCCCAGAAGACGAGACCGCCGGCGATCGGCAGAAAGATCAGCAGCGCGACGGTGGCTGTCAGCGCGTGGCGTTGCAGGGCGGCCCGGGAGGCGGCATGCAATTCATCCATGGATGACTGGGTGTAGACCACCCCGACCAGTCTATTGGCGGTGCTGTAAACCGGCGCGGCGACATGCACGGCATTGCCACGGATTTCCGACCGGGTTTCGCCGGAACCCAGCGCCATGACGACCAGCGGATCTGTCGCCAGCCCGGCATGAATGGAGGAGGACGGGTCGCTGTGCACAAGCGTTCTGCGTCGCGCATCGGCTATAAAGGCCTCGGTGACGTCCGCCCGCTCGACCAGGCTGGAAACGCGCCCCTGGAGGCGGGCGTGGTCATCGGCGAGGATATCATCCGACACATTCAGCGCGAGCATCTGCGCCTTCATGCTGGCGCGCTCGACCAGCACGGCCTGATTGTCCTGGCGCACATTCCGGTTTTCTATCACCATAAGGAAAGTGGCCGTCGCCATCATGAGCAGAGCCGTCATGACGGTGAACTTCATGACAAGCGAACGCATAAAGCGTGAAATCAGGCTGTGAAGCGGTGCCATGGAGCGCCCTTGGTCAGCTGGTCCGGACCGGCACAGACATGGAGCTTTCAGACGCGAATGTGTCTTTCAAACCACCTGGAAACATGTCCTACCACCCGGAGATTGTTTTTCTCGTTCGGGTGCAAGATGGCAGAAAGGGTTTGAAACACGGTTAAAGGGACAATCAGGTTTCGTTAACAGACCCGGCCTGCATTTGAAGACTGCGGTTAATACCTGTGAAACACTTGAAATCAGCCGCCAAGCTCAATTCCGTTCTTTTGGGCCAGCACCCTGAGGCTGACATTCGGGCGCGCGCCGATATGGGAGATGATCTCGGCGGCGGCGATCGCGCCAAGGCGGCCCGAGGTCTGGAGATCGAGTCCCGACGCCAGTCCGGTCAACATGCCGGCGGCGAAAAGATCACCGGCACCGGTCGTATCGACGACCGCGCTCACGGGCTCAGCGGGAATGGAAACGGCCACACCCTTGTCTATCAGCACAGCGCCCTTTTCGGACCGCGTGATGGCGGCAATGCGGGTTTCAGCTGTCACCGCCTTCAACGCCTCATCGAAACTGCCGGCTTCATAGAGCGAAACCAGCTCGGCCTCGTTGGCGAACAATATATCCACATGGTTACGGACGAGCTGGCGGAAAGCGGCCCGGTGGCGATCCACGCAGAAACTGTCAGACAGGGTCAGCGAGGTCAGCCGGTTCGCCGCCTTGGCGATTTCTGCTGCCTTTACAAAGGCTTCCTTGGCCTCATCGCGGTCGAAAAGATAGCCTTCCAGATAGGTGATGCGGGCCGAAGCGATCTTGTCTGCGTCAATATCGTTTTCAGAAAAGAAGACGGAGGCCCCCAGAAAGGTCGACATGGAGCGCTGGGCGTCCGGCGTCACATTGATCAGGCAGCGTGCCGTCAGCGGGCCGCCTTTCAGCGGGGCGGTCGTGTAATCGACACCGGCGGCATTGAGATCATGGCGGAAAATCTCGCCCAGCTCGTCATCCGCGACCTTTCCGATATAGGCTCCGCGGGCTCCGAAAGAGGCGATCCCGGCCAGCGTGTTTGCCGCAGATCCGCCGGACACTTCCTTGCCCGGCGCCATGGCCGCATAGAGCTCCCTGGCCCGGTCTTCATCGATCAGGGTCATGGCCCCCTTCTCGATATCCTGATCTGTCAGGAAGGCATCGTTGCAGGAGGCGATGACATCCACAATGGCATTTCCAACACCGATAACATCGTAAACAGTCTGGCTCATATCCGGCTCCTGCGCATTAACGCTGTAAGGTTTTTGTCAGGACGGGCCTTAGCGCGCGGTCAACGGCGCGGCAAGCTTGCAGGCTGTCCCTGTGCGCGCTAACCGCTGAAGCATGAGACGCGCTGCTTTTCTGACCGCCACCTGCATGCTCGAAGGACATGACGATGCCCGCGAGGATGCGTGGGAGCACACGCTGGAATTTTCAGCGTTGCAGCCGGCCTGCAAGCATCGCCTGATCTCGCTGGAGGAGGCCGTATGGGATGATCCGGCCTTTGACCCTTCTGCCTATGAAGCTGTCATCATTGGCACGTGTTGGGATTACATGCAGAAACCGGCCCTGTTTCTGGAAACGATGGACCGCATCAGCAAACAGGTTGCGCTGCTCAATCCGGTCGAGACGGTGCGCTGGAATTCCGATAAATCCTATCTGAAGGACCTGGCCGGTCAGGGCATAGCCACCATCCCGACGCTCTGGGCGGATGCGGCGGACGAGGCGGCACTTCATGGCGCTTTCACGGCTCTGGGTACTGACGATATCGTCATCAAGCCGCGCATTGGCGCCAGCGCCTGGCGGCAGGCGCGGCTGAAAAAAGGCGCACCGCTGCCGTCTGCCGCGGAATTGCCGCCGGAGGCCTGCCTGATCCAGCCTTTCCTGAAAGCCGCCGAGCAGGAGGGCGAGCTGACCCTTTTGTTTTTTGACCGGGTTTTCTCCCACGGGCTGGTGAAAAAGCCCCGGGCGGGGGATTATCGCACCCAATCCATGTATGGCGCGACGGAAGTGAAAGCCGATCCGCCCGCCGATGCGCTGGCGATGGCGCATGCGGCGCTGGAAACGGTTTCCGGCCCGCTTCTCTATGCCCGGGTCGATCTGATGCGCGGAGCGGATGATGGCTGGAAAGTGATGGAGCTGGAGCTGATCGAGCCCTATTTCTACCCCGAGCAGGGTGCCTATATGGGGGCACATTTTGCGGCAGCGCTTGACCGCCTGTTAGCAAAACCGGCGGGAATGTCATGACTTTGCCGAAATTGTGCGGCATGGTGCGACGAAAGAACCGGAGATTCGACGATGCGTGCATTCTTGATGACAATCAGCCTTTTTGCTCTGGCGGCCTGTGCAACCAGTTCGAATGCGACCGGATCAATCGAGGTGTCTGAAGGTCCGTGTTTTGGCCAGTGCCCGATCTATGATGTGACCCTGACGCCGGATGACCGCTATCTTCTCAATGGCGAGCGGTTCACACGCATCAATGGCCTGACCGAAGGCCGCCTCGAGTCTGGCAGTTATACGCGGATGGTGGATTTGCTGGAAGAAGCTGACTTTTTCGGGCTGCCGTCTGACATCACCTACAATAATCCTTCCGTCTGCCCCGGCCCGCCGCTCTCGGACATGCCGACCCTGACCGTGACATGGACGAACCGCAGGGGATCGCACACGGTCGAATGGTTCCAGGGCTGCAACAATGCGGCCATGCGCGATCTGCGCGACGGGCTGCGCGACGCTTTCGGGTATGAGGACATCGTCCGGCCCGGCTAGGCCGGCGTCTTCTCCTCATACCGGCAAAGATCGGCAATCGCGCAATTTCCGCAATCGGGTTTGCGAGCCTTGCAGGTATAGCGTCCGTGCAGGATCAGCCAGTGATGCGCCCCCTTCAGATATTGCGAAGGGATGATTTTTTCCAGCTTGAGCTCGACCTCGAGCGGATTTTTCCCCGGCGCGAGGCCGGTCCGGTTCGAGACCCGGAAGATATGCGTATCTACGGCGATGGTCGGTTCGCCGAACGCCTCATTCATCACGACATTGGCGGTCTTGCGGCCGACGCCGGGCAGTTTTTCCAGCGCTTCACGGGTCCGGGGGACTTCACCCCCGAACTCCTCCAGAATCATTCGCGAGAGCGCATGGACATTTCTGGCCTTGTTGCGGAAGAGACCAATGGTCTTGATATGCTCCCGGATTCCATCCTCACCGAGCGCCGCCATTTTTTCCGGCGTATTGGCAATGGCAAACAGTTTTCTCGTCGCCTTGTTAACCCCGACATCCGTGGCCTGGGCCGACAGGGCAACGGCCACCACCAGGGTGAAAGGGTTGACATATTCCAGCTCGGTTGCGGGTTCGGGCCGGACTTCGGCCAGCCGGGCGAACAAATCCGTGGCTTCCTCGGTCGTGAACGGGGCAGGTTTTTTCTTGCGCGGCATGAAAGCTCGATACCCCGCCGCCTCTGCCGCGCCAAGCCCTATCGTGCCGTCGAGATCAAAAGCCAGACCGTGACGATGGCCAGGCCCACGGCGAGGACGCGGCGTACCAGACGGTTCTGGCGTTCATTCTCGATAAACCCCCGCAGGCTGGCCGCCAGCGTCACAAGCAACAAATGGATGAGTGTTGCGATCGCAACCGAGGTCAGGGCGAGAATCAGGGCCTGTGCGCGCTCGTCGCGGCCCGTGGCAATGAATTGCGGCAGAACCGTTACATAGAAGAAGGCGGCTTTCGGATTCAGCACATTAATGACGAAACCGCGCAGGCCATGCTGCCAGTTCTGTCCGGCCGCCAGCGCCGGGGCGGCCTTTTCTGCCGACAGCCAGCCCTCGACCGCGAGATAAAGCAGGAAAAGCGCACCGGTCCACCGTAACCCTTCGTACAGCAGGGGCGAAGCAGAAATCAGCGCGGCCAGTCCCAGTGCGGCAAGGCTGGAGATCAACAAGAGACCCAGCGCGATGCCGCCGCTTGCCATATAGCCTGCCCTGCGCCCCTCGCTGAGGCTGAGCATGACCAGCCAGGCCATGTTCGGGCCCGGCGTGAGCTCGATGATCAGCGCGGTGACCATGAAGCCTAGAAGGAGGGCGGGCTCGACCATGCCTTGCGCCTAATGCATGTGAGCCAATTCGTCACGCGACTTTCCAGAACAGGATTCTATATTAAACCAAATGCAAGGCCCTGTTGAATCCTGTCCGGCGGAATTGCGCCTTCCCGAAGCCCCTGACGGCCCGCTTTTCATGGATGCGGTGCTGGCCCCCAACCGGTCCCTGCCCAATCCCGGCTTCATTGCGCTCATGATTGTTCTGGCGATTATGAGTTTTACTGCCGGACTTGTTTATTTGCGAATGGGCGCGTGGCCGATCCCGTTCTTCTTCGGTCTCGACATTTTCCTGGTCTGGCTGGCCTTCAAGATCAGCTACCGCGATGGGCGGCGGCGGGAAATCATCCGGATCGCCCGTGACCGGGTCCTGATCCACCGGCAGCACCCCAATGGCGTGACACGTCATTATGTCCTGCCGACGGCGTGGGCCCGCGTCACACTTCACCATGCCGGCAAGCATGATGCAGCGGTTGAACTGTCAGCCTCCGGCAAGCGGCTGATCGTCGGCAGTTTTCTCAGTCCGCGCGAACGGCCGGATCTGGGAGAGGCGATCAGGCTGGCACTCAGCCGGGCCCGCGCGCCATCGCCGCAAGAAACGGGTGGCGCGTAAACGCGGCTGACGCCATTCTTGGCACATGACCGATATTGCAGACCCTCTCGCCTATGATCTTTATGCCGCCGCGCGTGATTTCGACCGCATCAGCGAGGCGCTGGAATTTCTGGGTGACCGCTGGCGGGACCATCCCGACCTAGCGGCCGCCGCTGCTGCTGCCGGACTGTCTCCGCATCATTTCCAGCGCGTGTTTTCGCGCTGGGTTGGGGTAAGCCCGAAAAAATATGTCGGCGCACTCGCACATTCGGCCGCGCGCGAAGCGCTGGCGGACGGGGCCAACATCCTTGACGCCAGCTATGAGGCCGGCCTGTCGGGGCCGGGCCGTCTGCACGATCTTTTCATCGCTCACGAGGCGGTTACACCCGGTCAAGCGAGGGCCCGCGGTGCCGGCCTGTCCTTTTTCTGGGGCATGGCCCCCACCCCTTTCGGACCGGGCGTGTTCTTGGTTTCGCCGCGCGGCCTTTCAGCCCTGGCCTTTGCAGATCCCGATCTGGACACGGCTTTTGATGATCTGCACCGCCGGTATCCGGCGGCGCAATACACACGCGATGATGACGAAGCCCTGCGCTGGGCGACGCGGATTTTCTGCGAATCGGGCGGGCCGGTGCCACTGGCGCTCTATGGCACGCCCTGGCAGCGCCAGGTCTGGCGCGCCCTGCTCGGTATTCCATCCGGCCAGACCGTGACCTATCGCGATATTGCCAGCGAGGTGTGTACCCCCAAGGCATCGCGGGCTGTGGGAGCGGCGGTCGGGGCCAATCCGGTGAGCTGGCTCATTCCCTGTCACCGCGTCCTGGCGTCGGACGGGCGGCTGACCGGATATCACTGGGGTGTGAATCGCAAGCGCGCCATGCTGGCCTATGAGGCCGCAAGCGCCTAGATTTGGCGCATGACGGATCCGTTTCTGATTGCTGCTCTTCTTGCCCTGTTCACCGCTGCAGGCCTTGTGGTCCGCTGGTTTGTGGCCACGGCGCGCCTGCGCCATGATGCGCGGGAAGAATATGCCGGCCGCCTGATTGACCGGGCACACACGATTGCCGGGGTCGACGAGGCCGGTTTTGTCCGGGCCTATGTCGATGGCTATGCGCCGCGCTGGACGATTTATGCCGCGGCCGCGCTGCTGGCGGCCATTCTGATTACACCACCAGCCGTTATGGGGCTTCTGGCCTTCTGGAACTGGATCACAGCTTTTGTGGGGGCCAGTGATGTATTCGCACCGGGATATTATCCATGGATGTTCTACATGTTTTTCGGTCTTGTCGGCGCCTGGGCATTGTGCGGGTTTGTGGCGGCCCGGTTTCACCACCAGCGGGCGCCTGAATCCTTCAATGCGGCACTGATGCGCGCGCGCGGCGAGTCGCTGGATGCGGTCGCGATCAAACGGGCGCGGCCGAAATGGGCCCGCCGGGCGCGTATCATTGCCGACGGCGCGCCAAATGAAGAGGGGCAATAATGGAATATCTTCACACCATGATCCGGGTCAGCGATGTCGATGAAACACTGCGTTTCTTCTGCGACGGGCTGGGCCTCAAGGAGATCCGCCGCATGGACAGCGAGGCCGGCCGGTTCACGCTGATATTCCTTGCGAGCCCGGATGACATGAAACGCGGCGGGTATAGCGGCGAAGAAAGCCCGATCCCGGCCGGATTGCCGACCATCGAGCTGACGCACAACTGGGATCCGGAAACATATACCGGTGGCCGGAACTTCGGCCATCTCGCCTACCGGGTTCAGGACATTTACGCGGTCTGCGCCCGCATGGCGGGGCTTGGTTACACGATCCACCGGCCGCCACGGGACGGGCGCATGGCCTTTGTCAAATCGCCGGACGGGATCTCCGTGGAATTGCTTCAGGCGGGTGAGGCCCGGGACAAGCAGGAACCCTGGGCCTCCATGGAAAATACCGGAAGCTGGTGATCAGGCCCGAAGCGTCAGCTTTCTGACGCGTTCGGCGCGCAGATGAATAAATCTGTCAGGAGTTGACAGGGTCAGAATCCGCATTTCGCCCACCGGCGTGACCGCGACCGGCCGGCCCTCGATGATCCGGTCGTCCTCATGCAGATCAACATAGGTAATCCGGATGGCGGTTTGCCGCTCGAGCGCACGGGTGAACGCCGCCAGCACAGCCGGCGCAGGACGTAATTTGTCAGTTAGTGACAGTATGGGGTGACCTTCGAGCCTGTCCACGCGTTGCCCGCCCAGGATTTTCGAGAGTTGCGCCTGGGCCTTGACCGCGTCCAGCGCGAATTCTTCCTCTGCCGTCAGTGCAATCAGGCGGGCCCCGCGCCACAGGATTTGGGCCTGACGCCAGGTCAGGGAAATCGGCGGCGGGCCGTCATCCGGCGCCAGCCAGTAGCCAAGCCCGGCTTCGCCCTCGATCGGTACGCCGGAATCGATCAGCTTGGCCATGTCGCGGTAAATCGTGCGCTCCGAGACGCTGAATTTCTCCGCAATCTGATGCGCGGTCAGCGCGCCGGGGGCGGCGGATTTCAGGGTGCGGACAATGTCTACAAGGCGGCGGGCGCGGCTCATGTCAATTCCTGACTGTTGCCCGCTTCTTATGCCTTGTGTGGCAGGGCCGGGTCAATTGCCGCTGATCACGTCCCGCATGGTATAGAGGCCCGCTTCCTGGTTCACCAGCCACTGGGCCGCGGTCAGAGCGCCGAGGGCAAAAACGCGCCGGTCAAGCGCCCGGTGGGTAATGCTGATCTCTTCATTGTCCGACAGGAAGCGGACATCGTGTTCGCCAATGATCGCGCCGCCGCGCAAGGCAGCAAATCCGATGGCTCCCGGCCGCCGGCCCTGGTCCGGACCGCTGCGGCCACGCTCGGCCACCATGTCGAGGATCTGGCCGCGCGCTCTGGCAATGGCCTCGCCCAGAACCAGTGCGGTTCCCGAGGGCGCATCCACCTTGCTGCGGTGATGGGTCTCGCTGATCTCGGCATCCCATTTCTCCACGGGAAGACCCGCAGCGGCCGTCGAGACCAGCATTTCAACCAGCGCCAGGCCGATAGAGAAATTGCGTGCGGCAAGGACAGGGAGTTTTTCCCCCGCAGCCCGCAGCGCGTCGGTCTGGGCCCGATTGAGGCCGGTGACGCCGCATAACAGGGCGGGCCCGCCGAGGTCTGCGAGCCGATTGGCAATGGCCGCTGTGGCCTGAGGTGTGGAGGCGTCGATCACAGCGTCAGCATTTTCCAGCGCGTCTTCCAGGCGGATAACGGTCTGTTTCCCGATCCACCCCGTCCCGGCGATCTCGCCAAGATCCTGATCGGCATAATCGGAATCCGCGCGCACCACGCCACCAGTGAGGGCAAAGCGCTCATCGAGCATGATTTCGCGGGCAATCGTACGGCCCAATCGTCCGCCAATCCCGACAATCGCAATGTTCAACGTCATCCTGCCTCGCTCCGGATCACAGCGGATCAATTCTTGTTGAACATCCTATAGCAGGAAAGGTGAAGCGATTATTGTTGCCTGAGACAGAGGAGATGATCATGAATTTCATGACGTTAATCGCAACGATCCTTTTGCAGCAAACTTTGCCGCCCATTCCGGATGCACAATATGAGCCCAGCGTCGCGCACCCTTTTGGCCGGCCGAATCCGGCGGCACCCGCTGAACTGGCACAGTTTGCCTTCTTTGCCGGCGCCTTCGATTGTACCGACCGGCGGCTGGGACCAGACGGGGAATGGGTCGAATTTCTGGCCATCTGGAACGGGCATTATTTCCTGAACGGACACGCCATACAGGACCAGTACTGGGCGCCGGGATTCTATACGACGAATATCCGCCAGTTTGATGAGGCCGAGGGCGTATGGAAAATCGGCTTCTTTTCGGAGCCGGGTTATTCAAATGGCATCTGGACCGGAGGGCTGGAGGGAGAGGACATCGTCCTGACCCGCCCGCTGACGCGGCCGGACGGGACAGAAATCATATCCCGCCTGACCTTTTCGGACATAAGTGATAGCGGCTTCTCCTGGAGCGGAGCTGTGGTGACGGACGCCGGCGCCCGGGAAAACTGGACAAGTCTCTGCGTCCGCCGACAATAGGCCTTCAGAGCCGCCGGCCCGGCGGACGCGGCCTGAAACGGGTCATCCGGCGGGCCGGATTCACCATTGAAAACCCAAAAATTCTCCCCTCACGTGTCCCCCCTTTATAAGAACTAGAATTCGGTTCGAATATAAACTAGCCTCCAAATCACTGATTCGATGTTCTTAATGAGAAGTTAAGCCCTTGGCGGAGTGGAAAATCGAAGACGAAGCCGGATCGGGGCCGGCGTCCGGTGTGCGCCCTGCCATGCAGGCGCGCAGCCGCGCCACGCGGGCCCGAATCCTCAAGATTCTGGAGAAATCCGTCCAGGACAACTCGATTGATGCCCTCACCGTTGCGGATATTGCGCGCAAGGCAAAATCCTCTGTGGGCGCATTCTATGGCCGCTTTGCGGACAAGGCGGCGGCGCTGGATGCGCTCTATGCCGACCGGCTCGATGTGCTGACAAACAGGCTGATGGCGGGCAATCAGGAAGCAAGACGGCACCGCGATGTGCATCGCTGGATCGGGCAACTGGCCGAGGACTGCGTGGCTCACGGGCTTGAGAACCGGGCTCTGCTCTCGCGGCTGGCGGGGCGCCCGGTGGATCTCGCCCAGCCGCCTAAAACACTGGCCGAGGATCTGTCGAAAACATTGACGGTGCTCAAGATCAAGCCGCCGCACTTTGCGCCACCCGCGGCGCGGTTTCTGCTGACCCTGGTGATCGGTTTGAGCCGCGATGCGGCGCTGTTCCAGGCCGATCTGCAAGACAATGAAGCAGCGCGCCGCGCCTTTACATCGGACATCCAGAAGGCGGCGCTGTGGTATCTGACCGCGCCGTCTGCCTAGGGCCTGTCCTCCTAAAGGTTTCGGGCGTGACGCGTAGCGGATCTTATCCCTGACAAGGAGAGAGGACCGCCGTGGAGTACTTCTCCACAAGGGCGGCTCGACGCCGTCAGGGATAAAATCCGCCGCGCCTCTGCGAGGTATGGCGCAAATCGCTCACTATGGCGTCGCAGTCCCTCGAAAGGGGAACGGCCCTTCCAGCGGGCCAGCTCCTGATAGCGAACGATTTTCGCGCATATCACGCTCCAAACCCTTTAAGAGGACAGGCCCTAGACGCTGGGCCGGCCATCCTCGCTGGTGAGATCGTCCCAGAAGCGTTTTGCCTTGCCGACAAATCCTTCGGATTCCGGATTACAGTTTCCACCGGAGAGCTCGCAGAATTCCTGCAACAACTCCTTCTGGCGCTCTGTCAGATTGCGCGGCGTTTCAACATATAATTCGACAATCATGTCGCCGCGTGGCCCGCCGCGCAGGCGGGGCATGCCCTTGCCCTTCAGCCGCATACGTTTTCCGGTCTGGGATGCAGGCGGGATTTTCAGCTCGGCCTTGCCGCCATCTATCACCGGACAACAGATCGAGCCGCCCAGAGCGGCGGTCACCATCGGTACGGTCGCGCGGCAATAAAGATTGGGGCCATCGCGCTCGAACAGATCATGATGCCGTATCGAGACAAATATGTAGAGATCGCCCCGTGGCCCGCCGCGGGCACCGGCTTCGCCCTCACCGGCGAGGCGAATGCGCATGCCATCTTCCACGCCGGCCGGAATATCGACATTCAGCGTCCGCACCTTGCGGACCTGACCCACACCGTCACACTCATGGCAGGGCTCGGAAACCGTCTTGCCCTGTCCGCCACAGGCCGGGCAGGTCTGGCGAATGCGGAACATGCCGTTGCCGGCGGTGACCACGCCCTGTCCTGCACACGTGCCACAGGTCTCCAGTGATGTGCCTGGCTCGGCACCATTTCCGCTGCAACGCTCACAGGTCAGACTGGTCGGAACCTTCAGGGTTTCTGATTTGCCCTCGAAAGCGTCTTTCAGACTGACTTCGAGATCATAGCGAAGGTCGGAACCGCGGGCCGGCCCATTGCTGCGGCGCGCGCCCCGGCGCCCGCCCATGCCGCCAAAACCACCGCCAAAGACCTGCTCGAAAATATCGGCGAAATCGGCCGCTCCGGCATGTCCTCCGAACGGACCCTGTCCGCCGCCGCCCATTCCGCCTTCAAAGGCAGCATGACCCATCTGGTCATAGGCGGCGCGTTTTTGCGGATCCGACAGGGCCGCGTAGGCCTCTCCGACTTCCTTGAAGCGGGCTTCAGCTTCGGCATCGCCGGGATTGCGGTCCGGGTGATACTGCATGGCCAGTTTGCGATAGGCGCTTTTCAGCGCCTTGTCGTCGGCCGTCCGGTCAACGCCGAGCACATCGTAATAATCACGCTTCGCCATGGAGGTTTGCCTTCAGGTGAGAGACGCCCTGCAAACAGCAGGGCGCCGGTCATCCGATACGCTGGTTAAGCGTTCTCTTTCTTGTCGCCATCGGAATCGTCGCCATCGACTTCGGAATATTCGGCATCGACGACATCTTCATCGGCAGAGCCGGAGCCATCACCATCATCGCCGCCTTCGGCCTGCTGCGCTGCATACATGGCTTCACCCAGCTTCATGGCCGCCTGCACAAGCGCCTGCGTCTTGGCCTGGATTTCGGCCGCGTCTTCACCGTCCTTGACAGCTTTCAGCTCATCGGAAGCCTTGGTGATTTCGGCTTTCACATCATCGCCGACCTTGTCACCAAACTCCTCGAGCTGTTTCTCGGTCTGATGGATCAGGGCCTCGGCATTATTTTTGGCCTCGACCAGTTCCTTGCGCTGCTTATCGGCTTCGGCATTGGCCTCGGCGTCCTTGACCATTTTCTCGATATCGTCATCGGACAGGCCGCCAGATGCCTGGATCCGGATCTGCTGTTCCTTGCCCGTGGCCTTGTCCTTGGCCGACACATTGACAATGCCGTTGGCATCAATGTCGAAGGTCACCTCGATCTGGGGCATGCCACGCGGTGCCGGAGCAATTCCCATCAGGTCGAACTGACCCAGAAGCTTGTTGTCAGCGGCCATCTGGCGCTCGCCCTGGAAGACCTTGATGGTCACGGCCTGCTGATTGTCCTCAGCGGTCGAGAATGTCTGGGATTTTTTCGTCGGAATGGTGGTGTTGCGCTCGATCAGCGAGGTGAACACACCGCCGAGCGTCTCGATGCCGAGAGACAGCGGGGTCACGTCGAGCAGAAGCACGTCCTTCACATCACCTTGCAGAACACCGGCCTGGATGGCCGCGCCCATGGCGACGACTTCGTCGGGGTTCACGCCCTTGTGGGGCTCACGGCCGAAGAAGGCTTTCACGGCTTCCTGGACTTTCGGCATGCGGGTCATGCCGCCAACCAGCACGACGTCCTGAATATCGGATGCAGACATCCCAGCATCCTTCAGGGCTTTCTTGCACGGCTCGATCGTGCGCTTGACCAGATCCTCGACCAGCGATTCCAGCTTGGCGCGGGAGAGCTTCATGGTCAGGTGTTTCGGGCCGGACGCATCGGCGGTGATGAAGGGCAGGTTGACCTCATAGGAGGTCGCGGAGGAGAGCTCCTTCTTGGCCTTTTCGGCTTCTTCCTTCAGGCGTTGCAGCGCCAGCTTGTCCTTGCGCAGGTCAATCGCGTGCTCTTTCTTGAACTCGTCTGCCAGGTAATCGACGATGCGCAGGTCGAAATCCTCACCGCCGAGGAAGGTGTCACCATTGGTGGCCTTCACCTCGAAGACGCCATCGCCGATCTCGAGGATCGACACGTCGAAGGTGCCGCCGCCGAGGTCATAGACGGCAATCGTGCGGTTATCACCCTTGTCGAGGCCATAGGCGAGGGCCGCTGCCGTCGGCTCATTGATGATACGGAGCACTTCAAGGCCCGCAATCTTGCCGGCATCCTTGGTGGCCTGGCGCTGCGAGTCGTTGAAATAGGCGGGCACGGTGATGACGGCCTGCTCGACCTTCTCGCCGAGATAGGATTCAGCCGTTTCCTTCATTTTCTGCAGAATGAAAGCGGAAATTTCCGACGGCGAGTATTTCTTGTCGCGGCCCTGGACCCAAGCGTCATTATTGTCAGAGGCAATGATCTTGTAGGGCACCATATCGGCGTCCTTCTTGACCATCGGGTCAGACATGTTGCGGCCGATCAGGCGCTTGATGGCAAAGAAGGTCTGTTCCGGGTTGGTCACAGCCTGCCGCTTGGCGGGCTGGCCGATCAGGCGTTCACCATCTTCGGTGAAGGCCACAACAGACGGGGTGGTCCGGGCGCCTTCCGAATTCTCGATCACCCTGGCGCTGCCGCCATCCATGACCGCGACGCAGGAATTCGTGGTCCCGAGGTCAATACCGATAACCTTGCTCATGACGTGTTCGTCTCCGTTTTCTTGTTGGGCAGGACTGTTCCGCATGTCCAACCGGCCCGAAGCACCGGTTCGCCGGACGCAGATCCCCCAAAGGCTTCAGGCCCTGTCGCCTGTTTCGTCACTTATCCATTTGCCGGACACCCGGCTCGATGCCGGAGATAGGGAGGCCCGGCATAACCCGCAAGGGTGTGGGGCGAATCAATTCAGGCGTTTGCAGTGCCTGTCACTGGCCGAAGCCGGGACATCGTCTATCCTTGGCTGCATGAGTTTGCCAGACGGTTTCAGATATCTGCCCGGCTATTTTGACCGGACCCAACAGGCCGCACTGGTCGGGGCCGTTCTGGACGCTGCGAAAACCGCACCCTTTTACCGCCCGCGCATGCCCCGCACCGGCCAGCCGCTCAGCGTGACCATGACGAATTTCGGACCGCTTGGCTGGGTGACGGACAAGGACAGGGGCTACCGCTATGAGACGATGCATCCGCAAACCGGCGCGTCCTGGCCCGCTGCCCCGGATCTGCTCACCCGTCTCTGGGATGACGTGTCCGGCTATAGCGCGCCCTTCGAGGCCTGTCTGGTCAATTATTATACGGAGACATCCCGGATGGGCCTGCATATCGACCGGGATGAAGCCGCGACAGACGCGGCTGTTGTGTCCGTCTCTCTGGGCGACAAGGCCCGCTTCCGGCTGGGCGGGCCAAGCCGGAAAGGCAAAACGCATTCCCTGATCCTGTCATCGGGCGATGTGGTGGTGCTCGGCGGGGCGGCGCGGCGCTGTTATCACGGCGTCGATCGCATCTATCCGGCCACATCGACACTGGTGCCACAGGGTGGCCGCCTCAATCTGACGATGCGGCGGGTCACGCTTCCTGCTTAAGCCTGCTCCGGCAAGCTGCGATCCTGGCGTAATTCCTCCGGGGGAATGAAGTTCAGATTGTCCATGGACCTGGACCGGCCATTGGCCTGTACCAGCCGCACATGCATGGGTTTGAGCTGCCGCGGTTCGCTGACGCCGCAGGAATGGGCGATGATTTCAACGTGTTCGCGCAGCGTATTGGCGTAAAGGGCGACCTTTTCGGCCTTGTCCTGCGGCACCAGCCCGCGCTGCAGGGATTTCTTGTGCGTCGTGACGCCAGTGGGGCAGGTATTCATGTGGCATTTCATCGCCTGGATACAGCCAAGCGAGAACATGAAGCCGCGGCCGCACTGGACAAAGTCGGCGCCTGCGGCGAGGGCCCAGGCCACGGAAGACGGGATCAGGAGTTTTCCCGAGGCGATGATGCGGATGCGCTCCTTCAGACCATGATGACGCAGAATGCCGGCCACCATGGGCAGGCTTTCGCGTATGGTCAGACCGACATTGTCCATCAGCGCCATGGGCGCAGCGCCCGTGCCGCCATCACCGGAATCTATGGTGAAAAAGTCGGGCGCGCTTTCAATGCCGCGTGTCTTGATCTCCTCGCACAGATCGTCCAGCCAGCCATAAGCGCCGACCACGAATTTGATGCCCACCGGCTTGCCGGAGACCTCCCGGATACGGTGAACAAAGTCGAGGAGGTCCTGATTGTTCGCAACTTCCGGATGCCGGTTGGGCGAGTGGGACGCAACCTCTGCCGGAATGCCACGAATATCCGCGATTTCCTGTGTCACCTTCTCTGCCGGCAGGATGCCGCCCTTGCCCGGCTTTGCGCCTTGCGAGAGTTTGAGTTCGAACATTCTGACCTGTTCGAGACTGGCGACGGCTTTCAGTTTTTCGTCCGAGAGGCCGCCTTCGGCATTGCGCACGCCGTATTTCGCCGTGCCGATCTGGAAGACAATGTCGCAACCGCCTTCCCGATGCGCATCGGAGAGCCCGCCCTCACCGGTATTGAGCCAGATTCCGGCCTTGGCCGCGCCGCGCGACAGGGCCCGCACGGCGGGCCGGGACAGGGCACCATAGCTCATGCCTGAAATGTTGAAGAAAGAGGGGGCGTCATAGGGCTGGCGCGCAAACGGGCCAATCCGCATGCTTTCAGTTTGGGCGACATCATCCTCCAGATCCGGATAGGGGCAATTGACAAAGATGGCGGTGCCCACAGGTGTCAGCGGCTTGGTCGAACCGAAGGCGATCGTCCCGCCTTCGCCTTTTGCGGAGCGATACACCCATTCGCGCTCGGCGCGATTGAAGGGCAATTCCTCCCGGTCCATGGCGAAGAAATACTGCCTGAAAAACTCGCCCAGCCGGGTGAACAGATTCCGGAACCGGCCGACAACCGGATAATTGCGGCGGATGGCATCACGCGTCTGGCTGATATCGATGATGAAAAAGATGGCCACGGCAAGCGCCGCCGCCCCCAGCATGAGGATGAAGACTTGTGTCAGGATGCTCATCGCATCCATGGCCCAGTTCGGTAGCATGGCGGTTCCTGCCTCAGCGTCGATGTGACCATGGCAAAATCACGCCGGTCTGGCGACACACTTTATAGTCACAGCAGGAGATAAAGCTTCGGTCATCCGGACTTATTCATCTTCCGGCTCATTCACCAGCGCGTCTGAAATGGCGCGCGCCCGGTCGAGCCGCAATTCCGGTCTCTGGTCTTCCGCCCCCAGGGCCAGCTGTCCGGCCTTCCACTGCATGGACATGGCAATGCGTGCGCGGCCGGACGGGTGGTCGAAAAAGACAAATTCCTCGAAAGCACCCGGATCAATCTTGCGATAGGAGGCGAGGCGCAGCGCGGCGGTGGCAAAGCCGTCCGGTTCACGCGCGGCGTTGAGACCGAAGAGATCGGCCTCGGCTTCATTGGTCCGGATCACCGTGTTGAAGACGGGTGTGGCCAGAAAGAAATAGACTGACAGACAGGCCGCCAGAAGCGGCAGGCCGGCAATATCGGAGATGCCGGAAACGCCCCAGCTCTTGCCGAACCGGCCATTCACGAAGGCGAAAAGCCGGTCGGTGAAGGCAAAGCCGATGGCCAGAACAACCGCGAAGATGATGAACATTTCCCAAAGATGGTTGAGCGCGTAATGGCCCATTTCATGGCCCATGACCGCCAGAACCTCATCGGCATCGGTATTGTCGATCAGCGTATCCGACAGGGCGATCCGGGTGGTGCCGAACAGACCATTCACATTGGCGGTGATGCGGTTGGACTGACGTGACACATCAAAGACATAGACATTATCGGCGGGAATGCCGTTGGCTTCGGCGAGTGCGAGGATGTCATCACGCAGCTCGCCTTCTTCCATCGGCTGATATTCATTGAAGAGCGGATCGATATAGACAGGCGAGATGAAGATCGCGACAGCCAGCAGGACCACCGACACGGCAGCGCCCCAGATCCACCAGGCGCGCCTGGCAAGGCGCAGCACGAGATAGAATATGGTCAGGAAGATGGCCGCCATGATGACGCCGGTCACGAGGCCGACGGCCTGTTCTCCCAGCCAGCCGCCGAGCGACATGGCCGACAGGCCGTAGGCGTGTTCGCGGAAATAGCCCTGCCAGAGCGTCAGCGGAAAAAGAATGACCGTGGTGACGATCGTGTAGATGGCCGCATAGAGGGCGACGGTCAGGGATTTCGATCTGACCAGCCCGTGAATCCGGTCGCGCAGGCCTTTTGAAAAGCCGGTCTGCAAAAGCAATCCCGCCATGGCGAGGCCCGCGATCAGATTGACCAGAATCAGCCAGTAGCCGCCTTCGAAATAGGCATCCGAGCGCGCCCGCGCAGCGGCATCCATGGTGGCGATATAGGCGTCGGTGGCTGCCGACGCATCAAAGCTGGCGGGTGTGCTGACCGCCGCTATCAGAAATTCCATGGTCCGACCCTCCCCTGATCAGGCAAGCAGAGGAGGACAAATCCGGGCCGGAATCAACTCAAGCAGTCAGGCCTTCACATCGATGCCGGAGCCGGGCCCGGCCCTGCCGCCGTCCTGAGTATCACCGGATCCGCCGCCTTCTTCTGTGGCGGGCTGGCCGGTCGACACCGCGACCATGGCGGCGCGCAGGGTGCGGTCACCGATGACATAGCCGGGCGCAAAGCTGGCCGCGATCGTGCCGGCCTTCTGCTCGGAGGGAATCTGGGTGGTGGCCTGATGGTGGTTGGGGTCAAAGGCGTCGCCCGGCGCCGGCTCCACGCGCTTCACGCCATGGCGCTCGAGCGTCGAGAGCAAGGTCTTTTCCGTCAGCGCGACACCATCGACGAGTGTTTTGGCCGGGCCTTCGAGCGACTCAGACCGGGCCACCTGGAGGGCGCGGGAGAGATTGTCCGCGACATTCAGAATGTCACCTGCAAAGCCGGAAATGGCATACTGGCGGGCATCCTTCACCTCTTTTTCAGCACGCCGGCGCGCGTTCTGAACCTCGGCTGCGGTGCGCAGCAAGCGGTCCCGCGTGTCCTCCAGTTCGGCCTGCAGGGCGCGAATGGCATCTTCCGGTGACGGCTCTGCCGCCTCATCCTCTGCCATTGCGGCCTCTGCTGCTTCAGCTTCGGCCAGCGCCTCTGCCTCTGCGGCCTCGATTTCCTCGATCCGGTCTGCAATCGGTTGATCGTCGTTTTTTTCAGCCATCTTGTCCTCTTGACCCGTCTAGTTGCGGGATTTGTCCAGCAATCGCCCGACAACGCGGGCGGTATAATCGACCATGGGTATCACCCGGGCATAATTCAGACGCGTCGGTCCGATCACCCCCAGCGCCCCGATAATGCGCCGCTCGGAATCCATATAGGGAGCGACAATCACACTTGAACCCGAGAGGGAGAAAAGCGGGTTCTCCGCGCCAATGAACAAACGCACGCCTTCGGCATCTCTTGCCTTGTCCAGAAGGGCGATCAGGCCCTCCTTGCGTTCGATTTCATCAAACAGCATGCGGATGCGTTCAAGGTCTTCGGCGGCGGCAACATTGTCCAGCAATTGCGCCTGACCGCGAATGATGAGCGCCCGTTCCTCGCCGCCTGACCAGCTGGCCAGCCCCTGCTCGACAAGTGCGCTGGCTGCAGCATCCAGCGAGGCCCGGCGGTCCTTGAGCTCGGCGCGGATTTCCTCGGCGGCCTGCTTGAGCGACCGGCCCTTGAGCCGGGCGGAGAGATAGTTTCCGGCTTCCACCATGGCCGACGCCGGCAGCCCCGGCGGGGCCACCATCATGCGATTTTCAACCGATCCGTCTTCGGACACCAGAATGGCGAGCGTCTCATAGGCGCTGACCGGTACGAATTCGACATGTTTCAATGCGGTTTCGCGCGATGGCGTGGTCACCAGCCCGGCTCCTCCGGCCAGGCCTGCGAGCATGGATGATGCCTCGGAGAGGACGTCTGACACCTTTGCGGCCGTCGGAGCGACGCGCGATTCAATCGCTTTGCGGTCCTCCGAGGAGGGCTCGCCAACCTGCAACAGCCCGTCGACGAAGAGGCGTAAACCCGCATGCGTGGGCATGCGCCCCGCGCTTTGATGCGGTGCGGTCAGGAGCCCGATGGCGGCCAGATCCGACATGGTATTGCGGATCGAGGCTGGCGATAGGCCCACGCCCTCGCGCCGGGACAGGGTGCGGGACCCAACCGGATCCCCCGTCTCCAGATATGTGTCCACGATTTCGCGGAAAATCTGGCGCGAGCGCTCATCCAGATCGGTCAGATTGGGCATATTCGGGTTGTTGGTGATCATTCTGCCATTCAGTTAGGACATGCAGCTTTGCCATTCAATCCGGCAAAGCGGTGATCCCCGGTTTACGCCGGGATGGCCCGCCGCTAGACGGAACAGGCCCCCAATCGGAGACGACACTATGAGACCTTATGGCCGCGCCCTTGATGCCTTGCGCGAAGTGACCATCGAAACTGGTGTTTCGCCCTATGCGGAAGGCTCCTGCCTGATCAAATGCGGCAATACGCACGTCCTGTGCACGGCAAGCGTCGAGGAGAATGTGCCGCCCTGGATGCGCAATTCCGGCAAGGGCTGGGTGACGGCGGAATACGGCATGTTGCCGCGCGCCACACATACGCGGGGCCGCCGTGAGGCCGCCGCCGGGAAACAATCCGGCCGGACACAGGAAATCCAGCGCCTCATCGGGCGTTCCCTGCGGGCGGTGATCGACCTCAAGGCATTGGGAGAGCGG
Source organism: Hyphobacterium indicum (assembly GCF_003129605.1). Lineage (GTDB taxonomy): Bacteria > Pseudomonadota > Alphaproteobacteria > Caulobacterales > Maricaulaceae > Hyphobacterium > Hyphobacterium indicum. The sequence continues at coordinate 974,787 of NZ_QBDX01000004.1, read as the reverse complement.
CAGGTGACGCTGGATTGCGATGTGATCCAGGCTGATGGCGGCACACGGACGGCGGCGATCACCGGCGCATGGGTGGCTTTGAAACTGGCTACGGGCTGGCTGGTTGAGGAAGGCGTTCTGAAGACCGACCCGGTCCAGGACCAGCTGGCAGCGGTTTCCTGCGGCATGGTTGGCGGCACGGCGCGTCTCGATCTGGAATATGAAGAAGACAGCCAGGCCCAAACCGATGCGAATTTCGTGATGACCGCCGCTGGCGGGATTGTCGAGATCCAGGCTACGGCCGAGGACCGGCCCCTGCCACAGGACGATTTCAACAGGCTTTTCGAGCTGGCACGAAAAGGCATTGCCGAGCTAGGCGAAACCCAGAATTCTGTATTATAAGAAAAAAGAGAAGCAGCGGGAGCGCGCTGGGGGGCTGAAAAAGGCCCGATCGGCGCTCTTGGGAAGGGGCGTATGCCAATCAGGCCCGCTCCCGCTGCTTCTTCACCGTCCGGTGGAAAATCCGCCGGGGGCTCGTCTGGGACGGATCAGGCGTCGCTGCCGGTTCCGTCCTCATCCTCATCGAAGCTCAGAAGGTCGCCGGGCTGGCAATCCAGCTCCTTGCACAACGCTTCCAGCGTCGAAAATCTGACCGCCTTGGCCTTGCCTGTCTTGAGGATGGACAGGTTGGCCATTGTGATGCCGACCCGGTCGCACAGCTCTGTCAGAGACATGCGGCGCTCGAGGAGCATCCTGTCGAGGGTGACGCGAATGGGCATGTTTCGCGCCTCCCTAAATCGTCAATTTCTGTTCCTGGCGCATCCGGGCCCCTTCGCGAAGGACCTCCGACAACACCAGAAGCGCGGCCACGGCGAACCACGGCCCGAGATTGAGATCGAAATGCGTGAGCTCCACGCCTCCGATCCGGAAGCCGAAGACGGCCAGCGAGATCGCGACCAGTCCCTGGGCGGCATAGCGGACGATCTGATAGAGACCGATGGCAATCGCAATGATCCGCAGATGCCCGGCATTTTCGGGGACAAAGGGATCGCCCGAAATAAGTGTCCTCACGATCAGCCTGAGGCGATGCACGATCACCAGCAGGGTCACGATTTCCGCCACAAGCAGTGGCAACATGATAATCCGGTCCACCGCCCCCATGAGAGAGGTGGCCACTCCGCCCGGCAGCCAGCCAAAGAGCTGTGCTCCGAACAGGACTGTGGCGAGAAGTACGGTCACGGCACTGACAGTGAGTACCGCCCACAATAGATACCAGATGATATCCAGGAGCCATTTCAGACCCCCGATCATCGGTCCTGTTTTGGTTTCCTCCATGCCTTCCCGCCCCCTTCTGGGCCCCCGGCGGCGCGTCTCGCTACCGCCGGGACCGTTTTACGCTCATGCAATCGCCGGGGTCAGAGCGGCAACCACGCCGGCGCCAACCGCGATGATGAGGAACGCATTGATCGCAACCGCAAAAAAAGTGCGGGCTGCTGTGTTTTCGGACCTGACCATTTTCATACTCCTGTGTTTCGTTTCAATCGACCAAAGGCTTTTGTTTTGTTATCCGAACGATCATTTCGCCGTCCGTGGATTTATCGATAAACATAAAATTCGGGGACCGCAAGCAGAAAATATCGTTTTTCGATATTAATTTTCCGAAATGCGATAAAATTTGAGGTGTAATCAACAGATGACAGGTATGAAAACATGGGTATTGGCGTCTCATAACCGTGGAAAAATCAAGGAGATAGGTGATCAGCTGGCGCGCTTCGGTGTGAAATTGCAGTCAGCTGCACAATTTTCGCTTCCCGAACCGGAAGAAACGGAAGCGACATTTGCCGGAAATGCGTTGCTGAAGGCCCGTGCCGCCAGCTCCGCCACCGGTCTGCCGGCGCTGGCAGATGATTCCGGGCTGTGTGTCAATGCGTTGAACGGGCAACCGGGCATTCATTCGGCGCGCTGGGCCGGAGAGAGTCGGGATTTCAACCGTGCCATGCAGCGGGTCGAGTCGGCGCTGACGGCAGGTGGCGGCAATGACCGCAGTGCCGCCTTCGTCTGTGTCCTCGCGCTGGTTGTGCCGGGTGAAGCGGACCGCGTCTATGAAGGCCGGATCGAGGGGGAGGTGGTCTGGCCACCTCGCGGTGACGCCGGATTCGGCTATGATCCGGTCTTCCGGCCTGAAGGAGACCACCGCGTGTTTGCTGAAATGAGTTCTGCGGAGAAAGCGGCGCTCAGCCACCGGGGCAGGGCCCTGTCCCGGCTGATCGAGGCCGAGTTCGGGAATGACTGATACGCCACTGGGTCTCTATGTCCACTGGCCATATTGCGCTCGGATCTGTCCCTATTGCGATTTTAATGTGTACCGGGCGCGGGGTGACGATAGCGCCCTGTTTGATGCGCTGCTGGCCGATCTGGCATATTGGGCCGGCGAATTGCTAGGCCGCAAACTCACCTCGCTTCATTTTGGTGGTGGCACGCCTTCCTTGCTGAAGCCGGAGCAGATCGGACGGATCGTGCAGGCGGCGGACCGTTTTTTCGGTTTCGAGTGCGATGCCGAGATCGGCCTGGAAGCCAATCCGAATGATGCTGCGGGATTCCGGGGGTTTTCGGATGCCGGTATCAACCGGCTGTCCCTTGGTGTGCAAAGCTTTGATGATGATGCGCTGAAGGCGCTCGGGCGAGACCATGACGGGGCGGCCAGCCGAATGGCGCTGGAGGCGGCGCTCTCCTGCTTTGCCCGGGTTTCGATCGACGTCATCTATGCCCGCGAAGGTCAAACCGCAGCGAGCTGGGCCTCAGAATTGTCAGACGTTCTGGCGCTGGGTGTTTCGCATCTGTCACTGTACCAGCTCACGATCGAACCGGGCACGGCGTTTTTCAAACGTGTCGAGCGCGGCGAGATCAAGCCTCCCGGAGACGCATTGGGAGAACGCCTGTACCGCACCACTCAGGCGCTTTGTCAGGAAGCCGGTTTTCTCTCCTACGAGATTTCCAACCACGCCAAGCCGGGTGCGGAGTCACGCCATAACCGGCTATACTGGGAAGGTGCAGACTGGATCGGGATTGGCCCCGGGGCCCATGGCCGGATCGGCTCTCATGCGCTCGGCGGGCGGCGGGCCGTAGATACGGCGCTGCGTCCGGCGGACTATATTCGCCGGGTTTCGGAAACCGGCACGGGATCAAAGAGTGAAAAACTGTCGGCCCTGGACGAGGTCCGGGAGCGCATACTGATGGGGTTGCGGATTGATACCGGCCTTGATCTGGCGCAGCTGGAACAGGTCACCGGGCTGACGGTTGATGAGGATGAAGCCGCGCGATATCTGGCTCAAGGCTGGTTGACTCAGAATGGCACGCAGTTGCGGCTCACCGGGGAAGGCCGTCTGCTGGCCGATGGGCTGGCGGCGGCGCTTTGTCCCTAGAACACCGCCGGATCAAAACTGCGCGGCGCCGGGTCGATGACCCGGAAACCGTCACGGCGGACCTCGTATACGGCCAGACCCCGCTCGATACGGCCATCTGCCCGGAAGCGGAACAGGCCGTCCGCGCCATAAAACCCTTCGGGATCCTCGAGCGCCTCGCGGCTGACCTCTCCTTCATTGGCGAAAAAGACCGCCAGCAGGACCGCGTCATAGGCATGACTGGCGATTCTTGAGGGTTCATTGCCAAAGGCGGACTGATATTGCGCGGAAAATGCACTATGAGCTTCGGCGTCTGGCCCGGCGAACCAGCCGCCATGCAAGACTGGTTCGCGCCGTGTCTCCTCGTCATTCCACAGGCCGGTCCCAAGAAAACGGACGATCAGAGGATCGATCTCGTGATAAGGCAATAGCGGTCCGAGAGTCCTCAGACGGGTACCGCCCTCCGGCAACATCACAGCCTGGAAGGGTGCGTCGGCTGACGGGACCCATTCGCTGGAATTGAACATCATCGCATCTTCGGCCTCAAGGCTGGTAAAGCCCAGCTGCGAGAGACGGCGGGCCGCCGATGTCATGGCCTCGACACCCCCGACATAGGTTTCCTCGGCCGCCAGATATCCGCCATTCAGCTCAGCGGTCTCCGCCAGCGCATCGCGCACGGCGCTGCCATAGGCCCCTCCCGGCCCGATAAACGCGAATCGTTCAACGCCCAGCCGGGCCACATAGGCCGTAATCCGGGCAACTTCCTGCTCGGGCGGAAGGCTCAACAGATACACGCCGTTGCCGGCGATCGACGTGTCGGTCGAGAAAGCCAGTACGGGCACATCGTAACGGCGGGCCACGTCTCCTGCCGCAGTGGCCGCTGCACCAAACAGGGGGCCCAGGATAATATCAGCGCCGTCATCAATTGCGGCCTGCGCTGCCTGGCGCGCGCCTTCATTAGTGCCGCCTGTATCTTTCGGCATCAGAACCAGTGTCTCCGGTCCGTGTTCGAACAGGGCCAGTTCAGCGGCTTGCAGAAGGTTTGCCGCTTCATTGCGTGCAGCGGCATTGGGATGGCTGAAGGGCAAAAGCAGGGCGGCGCGCGTGACCTCGCGGCCCTCGAGGTGGTGCGGGATCAGGCCGCCTTCGCGGATGATCTCCGGCTCAATGACCTCCGGCTCTGTCACTTCCGGCTCGGTGACGACCGGCGGCGGAGGGGGCGGCGGCGGTGGAGGCGGCGTGCTGGCACAAGCTGCCAATGCCGTCAGGGCCAGCGTTACAACAATCGGTCTTGGTAGTTTGCGCAAGCCGCGCAAAGATGTTGGGAGAATCATGTCCGAACCGCCTTCAGATATTCCGGCCAAAACTAGCCGCCGCGCTCCCGCACCGCAACCGCCTGAGCCGGGCCTCAACATTGTTTCGACGCCGATTGGCAATTTGCGGGATATTACGCTGCGTGCGCTGGACGCACTTGCCGGTGCGGATCGTATACTGGCCGAGGACACGCGCGTTGCCTGGAAACTGATGGACGCTTACGGCATCAGCGCGAAAGTCCAGCCCTATCATGATCATAACGGGGCGAAGATGCGGCCGGAAATTCTTCAGGCACTGGCAGATGGCGAGCGCGTCGTTCTGATCTCCGATGCCGGTACGCCGCTGATATCCGACCCCGGCTACAAGCTGGTCCGGGAGGTGATCTCGGCCGGCTACGCGGTCCGGTCGCTGCCGGGGCCTTCTGCGCTGTTGGCCGGGCTGGCGGCTTCAGGCCTGCCGAGCGACGCGTTTTTCTTTGCCGGGTTTTTGCCGCCCAGAACAGGCAGCCGCAAAAACCGCCTGCAGGAATTAGCGGTAATTCCCGGCACACTGATCTTCTATGAATCTGGCCCGCGGCTGGCCGCCTGTCTTGCCGATATCGCCTTTGTTCTCGGAGATCGCGACGCGGTTGTGGCCCGGGAGCTGACCAAGAAATTCGAGGAATACCGGCGGGGGACGACCAGCGAGCTGGCGGCCTATTATGCTGGTGGCGGTGCGCCACGCGGCGAGATCACGCTTCTGATCGGCCCCGGGGATGCCGGCGGTAATGTTCAGATGGATGTTGATGCCGAATTGACGGCCCTGATCCCCGGACTTGGTGTCAAGGGCGCTGCGGCAAAAGTTGCGCAGGCCACCGGGCTCAGCAAGCGCGATCTCTATGCCCGGGCGCAAGCACTAAAAGAGGGCGGCGTGTGACCGATCAGCGCCAGAAGGCTGAAGCCCGGGGCCGCCGGGCCGAGACATGGGCGGCCCTGTGGTTGATGCTGAAAGGATACCGGATTGTCGCCATGCGCGAGAAAACGCCGTCCGGCGAACTCGACATTGTGGCCTGCAAGGGTGGTCTTCTGGCGATTGTCGAGGTCAAGGCCCGCAACACGCTGGAAGACGGAATCAACGCCCTGACCTGGCACCAGCAGCAGCGCATCATCCGTGGCACATCCAGCTTTACAGGCCGGCGGCGGCAATTTGCCGGTCTCGCTATCCGCTATGATCTGATCGTGATCCGTGCCTGGCGCCTGCCGCATCATGTCCGTCAGGCTTTCTGGCCCGAGGGACGATCTGCACCGGACATTAATTGAACGGAATCATTTGCCCGGATAGTGTCCCGGGCGGGGCGGCCCATTCTGGAGTATCGACGCATGATTTTCCGATTCATTCCCGCATTTCTGGCGCTGTGGCTTTCGGCCTGCGCCGCCATGCAGCCAGAACGGTCGATTGGCCGTGATATTGACGATACCAATGCCTCGCTTTCCATCAAGGCCGCCATGACCCGCGCCGAAGGGTATGCGCTCGATGGCGTGGATGTCGAAGTGACTGACGGTCTGGCATTGCTAACCGGCACAGCCCCGCGCGAAGAGGACCGGCGCCAGGCGGAATGCCTGGCGTGGTCAGCTCTCGCTGTCCGGGCGGTCGAGAATGAAATCGAAGTCGGGAGCGCCTCGACCCTGCGCGACGGTGCCCGGGATAGCTGGATTACCCAGCAAGTGCGCTCGCGCCTCCTGCGCGACAGGTCGGTGCGCAGCGTCAATTACAATGTCGAGGCTGAAAACGGCCGTGTCTTCCTGCTCGGCATTGCACGGACGCGAGGTGAGCTGGAGCGGGCCGCGCAACATGCCTCTCTCGTAGATGGTGTGACCGACGTCGTCACGCTGGTCCGCGTTATTGGCGAAGAGACAACGCCCGTCGCCCGGGGGGAAAGGCAGGCGATAGCCTGTGGCGGTGAGGCCATTCCGGCGCTTGATTCCTTGCCATCCCTCGATCCGCCGCAGGATGTACGGTCAGCCCCGGTCACACCCATAGACTAGTCAGGACAGACAATGAGCCTTCGCATTGCGGTGCAGATGGACCCGGTTTCCGGAGTCGATATCAATGGCGATACCAGTTTTGCCCTGATGGAGGCCGCGCAGGCACGGGGTCACAGATTGTGGACCTATCAGCCGCAACACCTGTCATGGGAGGCGGGTAAAATCACGGCCCGCGCCCGCCCGGCATCGGTCCAGCGCGTCAAAGAGCAGCCGGCCATTGAGGGTGAGCGCGTGATGCTGGATCTGGCAGATGATGTCGATGTGGTCTTGATGCGCCAGGATCCGCCCTTTGACATGTCCTACATCACGGCCTGTCACATTCTGGAATACCTGAAAGGCCGGACGCTGGTACTCAATGATCCGGAATGGGTCCGCTCCAGCCCGGAGAAAATCTTTCCGCTGGATTTCCCCGCTCTCATCCCGCCGACGCTGATTTCACGCGATGTTGCTGCAATCAAGACGTTCCGGGCCGAACACGGGGATATCATCCTCAAGCCGCTCTACGGTAATGGCGGGGCCGGCGTCTTCCGGGTAAAGCCCGATGACGGCAATTTCTCGTCCATCGTGGAAATGTTTTTCGGCATCAACCGGGAACCGATCATTGCCCAGGCGTTTCTGCCGAATGTGGCGGCGGGCGACCGGCGCGTTATCCTGATCGATGGCGAGCCGGCCGGCGTCATCAACCGTGTGCCTCAGCCCGGAGAAACCCGCTCCAACATGCATGTGGGCGGCCGGGCGGAGGCCGCTGAATTGAATGCGGCCGACCGGCATATTTGCGACGTGATCGGGCCGGTATTGAAGCAGCGCGGCCTTGTCCTGGTCGGAATCGATGTGATCGGCGACCGGCTGACCGAGATCAATGTTACCTCCCCCACCGGCGCGCAGGAGCTGAAACGCTTTTCCGGCGTGGATGCGGCGGCGTTGTTCTGGGATGCGGTGGACCGGCGTCTGGGCAAATAAACCTGACGCAACCTTGACTCGCAACCGTCAGTCGTTCTTATTATGTTCCTGTTTTGATCGACGCTGTTCCACGATTTGTGGAAAGCTGTTGATATCATAAGGACTTACTCCAGCGGGAGCGTCCGGACAGGGGATGGGACATGGCAGCCAGCACCACGACGATTGCCTTTGAAGGCGCAAGAGCGCGGCGCGTGGATGCGCAGGCACAGTTTGCCGGGGGCCAGCCGGCCTTCATGGTGGTCGGGCTGGCGGACAAGGCGGTTGCCGAGAGCCGGGAGCGGGTGCGTGCTGCGTTCGCCGCCATCGGCCTGTCGCTGCCGCCCGGCCGGGTGATCGTCAATCTCGCGCCGGCAGACCGGCCGAAGGAAGGCGCGCATTTCGATCTTCCCATCGCTCTGTGCCTGATGGCGGCCATGGACGTCATTCCGCCGGATGCGGCTGCCGACCACCTCGCCATGGGTGAGCTGGGGCTGGATGGCTCGATCAACATCACACCCGGTGCACTGCCGGCCGCCATGGCCGCCAGCGAGCATGATCTTGGTTTCATCTGTCCGGAAGCCTGTGGGCCGGAAGCGGCCTGGGCCGGGGGTGAGCTCTCCATCCTTGCGCCTGCTTCGCTGATCCAGCTGGTCAATCATTTCAAAGGCCGGCAAATGCTGTCTCGGCCTGTTCCCGGCGATCTGATCGATAGCCGTCCTGACCTCGATCTCAGGGATGTCAAAGGACAGGAAAGCGCCAAGCGGGCGCTGGAGATCGCCGCAGCCGGTGGCCACAATCTCCTGATGGTCGGGCCGCCCGGGTCCGGAAAATCGATGATGGCGGCGCGCCTTCCCGGCCTGCTTCCGCCCTTGTCCGCGTCCGAATTGCTGGATGTCTCCATGATCCAGTCCGTAGCAGGGTTGCTGGAACGCGGGCGGCTGACCCGGTCGCGGCCCTTCCGGGCACCGCACCATTCGGCCTCGATGGCAGCCATGGTTGGTGGCGGCCAGAAAGCCAAGCCCGGGGAAGCTTCGCTCGCCCATCATGGCGTGCTTTTTTTAGACGAATTGCCGGAATTTCACCCGCAGGTGCTCGACAGTCTGCGCCAGCCACTGGAGACGGGCGAGATTGTCGTCGCCCGCGCCAATGCGCATATTTCCTATCCGGCCCACTTTCAGCTGATTGCGGCGATGAATCCCTGCCGCTGTGGCTGGGCGGGGACCAATGGCGAGGCCTGCAAGCGCGGGCCGCGCTGTGCGGCGGATTATCAGGCCCGGGTGTCCGGTCCGATGATGGACCGCATCGACCTTCATGTTGAAGTGCCTCCTGTCACGCCCGCCGACCTTGCCCTGCCGCCGCCCAAGGAAGGCACGGCAGAGGCCGCTGCCCGTGTCGCACGGGCACGCGATGCGCAATCGGAACGTGGGCGGTTAAATGCCCGGCTGACTGCGGAATTGCTGGAACATGTGGCGGAGCCGGACCGGGGAGGCCAACAATTGATCAATCAGGCGGCTGAAGCCATGGGCCTGACGGCACGCGGTTATCACCGAGTTTTGCGGTCGGCCCGGACGATTGCCGATCTTGACGGGTCCGAGGCTGTACGCCGGGTTCACATCGCTGAAGCCCTGTCATTACGCCGGAGCGCTCCCGGTGCCGGTGTCCTGACCGCGCCCGGCAGGAACCGGGTCGCCGCCGGGTAGCGTGGAAGCGCTTCCTTAACCGGTTCAGGACTAGACATGTCACCCATGACAGAGACTCCGGATCGCGCGGCCTCCGAGGCCGCTGAAGCCGCCCTGATCGCGCTGGACTCGACGGGCGAGATGGCGCTCTTGCGCGCCGCTGACGGCCGGGTGCGGTTTGTAAACCATGCCTTCCTGTCGGCGTTTGGCGGGCGGCGGTCGGACTGGACCGGACGCTGGTTTGCCGTTGCTCCCGCGGGTCCGGCGGACAAGGGTTCCCGACGGTTCGAAGCGCTGATGCGCACCCGCGCCGGCAATCGCTGGGTGGAGTGGGATGAGCGCCCGGTTGGAAGCGGAGGCTCGATCTCCATTGGCCGGGATGTCACCGACCAGCGTGACGCCGACGCGGAGCGGCGCGAAGCTGAGGATGCGCGGACACGATTCTTTGCGTCCGTGACCCATGAGCTCCGGACACCGCTGGCGGGCGTCAAAGGGGTTGCCGACCTCCTGGCGCTTACCGCCCTGCAGCCGGATCAACGCGAATATGTGCGCGCTGTTGCCGATAGCGCCATGCACGGACTGGGACTGATTGATGAAATTCTCGACCTGTCGCGCCTTGACGCGGGACATGTCGATTTGCGCCCCGAACCGGTCCGCCCGGCTGACCTGGTGCGACATGCCGTCGAGTTATTGGCGCCCCGTGCGGCGGAAAAAGGATTGTCGCTCGCCTGTGTCGTCCGCGAATCGGCTCCGGAGGAAGTGCTGGCAGATACGGCGCGTTTGCGCCAAATCCTGTTCAACCTGCTCGGCAATGCGGTGAAATTCACCTCCGAAGGCGGCGCATGGGTTGAATTGTCCGGCGATATCGACAGCGAGGACCGGGCGCGCCTAATCATCACGGTGCGTGATACCGGCCCCGGCATTGATGCGGGCGACCAGGCAAGAATTTTCGATCATTTCGAGCGCGGGACAGGGCCGGCGCAATTGAAGGAAAGCGGTGCCGGGCTGGGCCTTGCGATGGTGAAAAAGCTGGTCGAGGCCATGAATGGTGAAATCGGGCTGGAAAGCACGCCGGGTGACGGAGCGTCCTTCTGGGCAGCACTTCCCGTTCCGATCCGGAAGGGCGTCCGGACCGACCGGCCACTGGCCGGCGAAAGCGTCATGATCGCCTCGCCCTGCCGGGTGACACGCAATGCCCTGTCGGCGCAGATACTGGCGCTGGGGGGAAATGCCCGCACGCTGTCCAATCCGGACCGGATGGGGTCGGCCCGCGGCATGACCCTGCTTCTGGACGCAAGGTGGGCAGACCGGGCCCAGGAATCCGGGGCCAAACGGACGCTGATCCTGACGGAAGCGGCCTCGAAAGACCGGATACGTGACAATCCGCCGCCCGGAGCGGATGGCTGGCTGGTGACTCCGGTGCGCCGGAAAAGTCTCGAGCGCTTTATACGGGACGCCATGCCGGGACAGGCTGGTGACAATAACCGCCTCGAAGGAGAGGGCTGGCCTCTGTCCGGTCTGCGTGTGCTGATTGCCGAGGACGATCCGGTCAACGGTCTGATTGCTGAACGGACCCTGATCCGGCTCGGCGCCCATCCAGAACGCGCCATGAATGGCCGCGAGGCGCTCGACCGGCTGATGGCAGGCGGGCTGGATGCGGCGCTGATCGATCTGCGCATGCCGGAAATGGACGGGCCATCTGTTGCCAGAGCGGCGCGCGAGGCCGGCATTCAGATTCCGATGATCGCACTGACCGCCAATACGTCAGAGGTGGACCGCCGCGCTTGCATGGAGGCGGGGATGAACGCCTTCCTGACCAAGCCGGTCGATCCGCAGACCCTGACGGGAACAGTGTTGAGCTTGTCGAAAGCGCAAAACCGTTTCAGGGTCGTTTCCGGATAGATCGGAGACAGGCTGATGACAGACGTTACCCTGCCAGGCGGCGACAAGCGCGGCTGGCGCGAAACGGTTCTGGTCTATTTCACTCCCGTCATGCTTTCGATGCTGATCCTCGGATTTGCTTCTGGCTTGCCGCTCTACATGGTCTTTCAGAAGCTGTCATTCTGGCTGCGCGACGCCGGAATCGAGCGTTCGACCATCGGCTTTTTCTACTGGGTCACTCTGTCTTATACGTTGAAGTTCCTGTGGTCGCCGATCGTCGACCGTGTGAAAATTCCGATACTACATTCATTATTCGGCGCCCGCCGCTCCTGGATCGTCACAGCGATCACGGGAACGATTGCGGGGCTGGTGATCATTTCTCAGACCGATCCGACACAAGGTCTTCTGCCGGTGGCAATCGGCGCACTCCTGCTTTCCTATTCGGGCGCAACGCTGGATGTTGCCATCGATGCTTGGCGGATTGAATCCGCACCGAACCGGATGCAGGCGAACATGGCGGCCGCTTATTCGCTCGGCTACCGCTTTGCCTACATGACGTCTGGGGTGGGATTAGCGATTTCCGAATGGTCGGACTGGACATGGTCATTCCTCGCCATGGCGCTGGCCATGGGAATATCCATGGTGTTGGTCTTCTTCATCAAGGAACCCGCTGCCGGGGCCGGAAAAAGGGAACTTGAAGGCGGCTTTGCAAGCAAGGTGGTCAATGCGGTCTGGGAGCCGTTCAAACAGTTTCTCGGCCGACTCGGATTCTGGTTCTTCCCGGTCATTGCCCTGATCATGATCTATCGCATGTCCGATTTCACAATGGGCGTGATGGCAAGCCCACTTTATGCCGATATTGGTTTCAATCGGGCTATCGTAGGCGGTATCCAGAGCGGACCTGGCCTGATCGCAACCTTCACCGGCTTGTTCATCGGCGGAGTCGCGGCGTTCCGGTTCGGATTGATGCGCGCGATGGTGATCGGATTGATCATCACTTTCATCACGAACGGCGCCTATGCGTGGCTGGCCGCCACGGCTGGTCCGGACAGCATCTGGCAGCTCACTGTAGCAATCGTGGGTGACAATCTCGCTGGCGGGTTCGTGACAACTGTCTTCATTGCCTATCTTTCCAGCCTCGTCGATCCGGCCAATGCCGCGACACAATATGCGTTGCTGGCATCATTCTATGCGCTGGTCTCAAAATTCCTGTCCGGATTTTCCGGCGTGCTCGCCGATGCTGTTGGCTATGTGTACTTCTTCATCATCACGGCTTCGGTAACGATCCCCGCGGCGCTATTGCTCGCATTTGTAATGATCGCCGGGACCGAAGCCGCAAAAGGGAAACTCAAGTTCGCCGAACGGGAAACGATTTAGATTATTCCGCCGCTTCTGCCTCGGCAGACAAATCATAGGCGGCGAGGGCGGCCAATGTCGTGATTTCTGTTACAGGTGCGCCCAGACGGGCGATCTGGACCGGGCGCTCAAAACCCAGAAGCATGGGACCCAAAACGGTCGCGCCAGCGCCGGCGCCCATCAGCCGCGTGGCGATGGAAGCTGAGTGGATCGCCGGCATGACCAGCACATTCGCCGCCCGGGTCAGCCGCGAGAAAGGATAGAGCAGGCGGTGGGCGGGATCGAGCGCGACATCGGCAGCGAGCTCGCCTTCATATTCGAAATCCACACCGCGCTCATCCAGAATGCGCACGGCGGCCTGAAGCTTTTCGGAGCGCTGACCGGCGGGGTTGCCGAAGGTCGAATATGAAAGAAAGGCGACGCGTGGATCAAAACCAAAGCGGCGCGCCGCCGCCGCCGCCTCGCAGGCGATGTCCGCCAGAGCGGCCGAATCCGGGAATTCGGTGACATTGGTATCGGCGATAAAGAAAGTCTGGTTCTTGGCCAGAACGATGGACATGCCGATGACGCGTTCACCCTCGGCCGGGTCGAGCACGCGCGCAACATCGTTCAATGCCGCATCATAATTGCGTGTCACGCCGGTGACCATTCCGTCAGCATCACCCAGCTTCACCATGCAGGCGGAGAAGACATTGCGGTCGTTGTTTACCAGGCGCTGCACATCCCGCTTCAGATAGCCTTCGCGCTGGAGCCGCGAATAGAGGAAGGCGGAATAGTCTGCATTGCGCTCGGACAGGCGGGCATTGACGATGGTCAGCGCGTCTTCCGGCACGCCGACAAGGCGCATATTGGCGCGGGTCTGTTCCTCGCGCCCCACCAGAATGGCCTCGCCGAGTTCCTGCGCCTGGAATGCATAGGCCGCACGAATGACTGAGGGCTCTTCGCCTTCGGCAAAGACGATGCGCTTGCCCTTTCCGGCGACCGCACCCTGGATACGCTGGAGCAGGGCGGCAGTCGGATCCAGCCGCCGTGCAAGTGATTTTTTATAGACTGCCATATCCTCGATCGGCCGCCTCGCCACACCGGTATCCATGGCGGCTTGCGCGACATAGGGCGGAATGTAGGAAATCAGACGCGGATCGAAGGGCGAAGGGATAATGTAGTCCTTGCCGAAGCTGGGGCGCTGGCCGTGATAGGCCGCCGCAACCTCGTCAGGCACGTCTTCCTTCGCCAGGTTGGCCAGCGCTCTGGCGCAGGCGATCTTCATTTCCTCATTGATCGTCCGGGCCCGCACATCGAGCGCTCCACGGAATATATAGGGAAAACCGAGCACATTATTGACCTGATTGGGGTAATCGGACCGGCCGGTGGCCATGATCGCATCCTTGCGGACCTTGCGGACGGCCTCCGGGCGGATTTCCGGCTCCGGATTGGCCATGGCAAAGATGATCGGATCCCTGGCCATGGATTTGACCATGTCCTCGTCAATCGCTCCGGCAACAGACAGGCCCAGGAAACAGTCCGCCCCCTTCAGCGCTTCGGCCAGTGTCCGCGCCTTGGTCGGGGCAGCATGGGCGGCTTTCCACTGATTCATGCCGTCCTCACGGCCTTCATAAATGGGCCCGCGGGAATCACACAAAATGCAATGCTTGGCATTGACCCCCATGGCCTTGAGCAGCTCGAGCACAGCGATGCCGGCCGCGCCAGCGCCATTGACCACGACTTTCAGCTTTGAAATGTCGCGCTTGGTAATTTCGCAGGCATTTATGATGCCCGCTGCTGCAATGATGGCGGTGCCATGCTGGTCGTCATGAAAGACAGGGATATCAAGCCGCTCACGGAGCTTTTGCTCGATGATAAAGCAGTCCGGCCCCTTGATGTCTTCGAGGTTGATGCCGCCGAAAGTCTCGCCGAATCGCGCAACACATTCCACGAAGAGGTCCGGATCGGCTTCGTCGACCTCGATGTCCATTCCGTCAATATCGGCAAAGCGCTTGAAAAGGACCGCCTTGCCTTCCATTACCGGCTTGGAGGCCAGCGGGCCGAGATTACCCAGGCCCAGAATGGCTGTGCCATTGGAAACAATCGCTACAAGGTTGCCCTTGGAGGTGTATTCGTAGACCAGGTCGGGATCCGCCGCGATGGCCTTGACCGGCGCGGCCACGCCTGGCGAGTAGGCGAGAGACAGATCGCGTTGCGTCGCCATGGGCTTGGTCGGTTGAAGCGCGAGTTTTCCGCGGGTCGGCTGGCTGTGAAATCGCAGCGCGTCTTCATCATCCACGGGGCTTGTGCGGTCTGACATCTATTGTGTTCCTGAGCGGATCGCGGGAAGGGCAGGTTCGACCCTAACGCCGCGCGCGTCCGACGCAAGCGTCAAGGCCGCTTGCAGAGCTCACGAATCCCGGCCAATTTCCCGTGCTTCATGACTGATCCCACGCTCTCCGACCGCCAGTTTCCCAGCCCCGATGGCGCAACGCCGATGATGGCGCAATTCCTCGCCCTGCGCGAGGAAACGCCGAAGGATGCCTTGCTCTTCTACCGGATGGGCGATTTCTATGAACTCTTCTTCGACGATGCGAAACGGGCGGCAGAGGCGCTGGACATTGCGTTGACCCAGAGGGGCCAGCATCAGGGCGAACCCATTCCGATGTGCGGTGTTCCGGCGGCGACCGCGGAAGCCTATCTGGCCCGCCTGATTCGCGCCGGTTTCAAGGTCGCGGTGGGCGAACAACTGGAAGATCCGGCGGCCGCCAAGGCAAGGGGCGCCAAAACTGTTCAGCGCGGACTTGCGCGGATTGTTACGCCCGGCACGCTGACGGAAGATTCGCTGCTGGAGGCGAGAGCGTCCAACCGGATCGCGGCTTTTGCCCCATCGGCCTCTGGCGGAATGGCTATTGCCTGGGCGGAAGTTTCCACGGGTGAATTTGCTGCAAGCGCTGTCGACGAGGCCGGGATACCGGCCGAGCTGGGTGCGCTCAATCCGGCGGAATTGCTGGTGCCGGAAGAGTATTTTGTAGCGGCCGCAGCATGGGTCGGGCGTGGCCGGATCACGCCACTGGCGCGCGCCAAATTCGATGCAAAGTCAGCCACACGGAGACTGAAGGAACGCTTTGGTGTGGATTCGCTCGATGCGTTCGGTGATTTCACGTCGGCGGAAACGGCGGCGCTGGGTGCCTTGCTCGACTATCTGGAACTGGCGCAGGCCGGGGCTCCGGCGAAACTTTCCGCGCCCCGGCAGGTCCGGAGCGGGGGCGCCCTGCTCATTGATCCCGCGACGCGAGCCAGCCTGGAAATAGACCGGACGCTGGCCGGGCAACGCAAGGGGTCCTTGCTGGACGCGATTGACGGGACTGTGACGGCACCCGGTGCCCGCCTCCTCTCCGCCCGGCTGAACCGGCCCTCGACCGATCCTGCCGAAATCAATTCGCGGCTGGATCTGCTTACATATTTTCTGAATTCGCCCACCAGCGCGACGGTGCGGGACCGGCTGAAGGCGGCGGGTGATCCGGAACGCGCGCTGTCGCGCCTTGTCCTGTCGCGCGGTGGCCCCCGCGATCTTTCTGCTCTGCGGCGAACCCTGACAGAAGCGCAAAATCTGTCTGCCATATTGGTTCCGGGGCCTGGACTGGACGTGCCCGAAAGGCTGGCAAAGCTGGCCGAAGCCTTAAATGTTCAGGAATTTGAAGGGCTTCGTTCCCTGGTCGCTGATCTCGAAGCCGCGCTAGTTGAAGAACCGGGACTGTTTGCCCGGGATGGTGGCTTTATCGCCGAAGGCTGGATTGCGGCGCTGGATGAAGCGCGGGCCTTGCGCGACGATTCCCGGAAGCTGATTGCGGGTCTGCAAAAAACCTATTCAGAGGCCACAGGCGTTACCAATCTGAAGGTCAAGCATAACAATGTGCTGGGCTATTTCGTGGAAGTCAGTGCGCGCCATGCCGACCCGCTGATGGCACATGATGGCTTCATTCATCGCCAGACCATGGCCAATGCGGTGCGCTTTACCACGACGGAGCTGGCGGAGCTGGAATCAAAAATTGCCGGTGCAGCCGGCCGGGCCCTGGCGCTCGAAGTGGAGGCCTTTGGCGGATTCCGGGACCGGGTGGAGCATAATGCTGAAACCATCCGCTCCATAGCCCGGGCGCTTGCCGAGATCGATGTGGCAACGGCCAATGCCGAATTTGCACGGCGTGCAAACTGGACGCGTCCGGACCTGGCGGAGGAGGCGGTCTTCGAGATTGAAAGCGGGCGTCATCCGGTGGTCGAAGCCGCGCTGAAACGCGATGGCGAAGCCGGATTCACGCCCAATGACTGTCATATGTCAGGAAACGGAAAATCCGGCGCCCGTCTCTTGCTGGTGACCGGTCCGAATATGGCCGGTAAATCGACCTATCTGCGGCAGAATGCCCTGATGATCATTCTGGCACAGGCCGGGCTGTATGTGCCTGCGGCACGGGCGCGTATCGGAATTGCCGACCGGCTGTTTTCGCGCGTCGGCGCGGCGGATGATCTTGCACGCGGGCGTTCCACATTCATGAATGAAATGGTTGAAACCGCCGCGATCCTCAATCAGGCGACACACCGGAGCTTTGTGATCCTTGATGAAGTGGGACGCGGAACCTCGACCTTTGACGGATTGTCCATCGCGTGGGCCGCAGCAGAGCACCTGCATGAGATCAATACCTGCCGTGCACTGTTCGCGACGCATTATCACGAGATGACCCGATTGGCTGAAGAGCTGTCGGCCGCCGGGAATCTGAGTCTCAGGGCGCGGGAATGGAAAGGCGAGCTGGTCTTTTTGCACCAGGTCGCCGAAGGGCCGGCCGACAGGTCCTATGGCATTGAAGTGGCCCGGCGCGCCGGATTGCCTCCGGCTGCCATAGCGCGGGCGACAACCATTCTCGAGCGCCTCGAAAGTGAAGATGCCCCGGCCGCGGCGCTGGCGGAATTACCGCTTTTCTCGGCGATGCCTGTGGCCGCGCCCGCAAAACCCTCACAATTGTCCGAGCGGATGAAGCGGATTGATCCGGACCGGCTGAGCCCGCGGGAGGCGCTGGACTGTCTTTATGAGCTGAAGCGCCTGTCCGGCGAAGACAATGAGTGACGCAAAAGACGGCGCGCGCTAGAACCGGTGACAATGCTTGTTTCCTCGCTTCCGGCATCCCTTGATGGATTGAAACTGCGTGCTGAACTGGCAGCGGCGCTGGGCGGCAAGGGCTGGCAGGACACCGCAGCGCGTCTGGCCGCGATTACCCGCATAAAGGCATCTATCGAGGCCGGGCGGGAGGCAGCGTTCCGCAAGCTGGACGGAGCCAGTGGCGGGCTGGAGGCTGCGCGCTTTCTATCGGGCGTCATGAATGCCGTGCTTGGCGCGGTGTTCGATTCACTGGCAGCAGAAGCGGGCAAACCCGCGGATGGCATATCGCTTCTGGCGATCGGGGGTTATGGTGCCGGAGAACTCGCGCCGAGCTCGGATATCGATATTCTTTTCATAAAACCGGACCGCGCCAGCAAGGCCCAGAACGCCTTTCTGGAGCAGGTCATCTATGTGTTGTGGGATTGCGGGCTGGATATCGGCGGCGGGGCTGTCCGCACGATTGATGAAACGCTGAAGATCGCTGATACGAATATCGGCGAACGCACATCGCTTTTGTCATTGCGGCATATTGCCGGCGATCCCGGTCTTGCCGAAAAGCTGCGTCAGGCGCTCCGTGATGAAGCTCAGTCAAAAGGCGCTGCCTTTGTTGAAGCCAAGCTGGCCGAGCGGGACAGCCGGATCGCGAAAGCGGGCCGTTCGCGCTATACGGTCGAACCCAATCTGAAGGAATCCAAGGGCGGGCTGCGTGATCTGCAACTGATGCGCTGGCTGGCGCAATTCCTCTACGGCGCCGACGCTTTCGAGCGCTGGGTTTCCTCCGGGCTTCTGACCGTCTCTGATGTCGAGAAATATCTGCGCGCGTCTGATTTTTTCTGGACGATCCGTTTCCACATTCACGCCATTATCGGCGGCAAGGATGACCGGCTGACCTTTGACATCCAGCCGGAAATCGCTGCGCGTATGGGATTTGACGATGCCGAGGCGGAAAGCGCGGTGGAGCGTTTCATGCGGCGGTATTTCCTGACCGCGATGGATGTCGGCAGCCTGACACGGCTTGTGTGCGCCAAGCTGGAAGCGGACCACCGCAAATCGCGCCCGCGCGGCCTGGCGCGCTTTCTGCCCGAGAAGGACACGCTCGGAGAGCCGGTCGATGCAGCATTCCGGCTGGTCGATGGCCGTCTTGATTTTGCTGCCGATGTGGCGATCGAGAACGATCCCGTCCTGTTGATGCGGCTGTTCTGGGCGGCTTCGGCAATGGGGACGGATCTGCATCCTGATGCGATTGCGGTGGTGGGTCAGAATATACGCCTGATTGACGATGATTTCCGGTCGGATCCGCGTGCGGTCCGGGTGTTTTTCTCCATCCTGCTGGATTCGGCGGCGCCGCAACTGGTCTTGCGGCTGATGACCGAAGCCGGGCTTCTGGGGAAATTCCTGCCCGAGTTTGGCAGTATTGTCGCCCGCACCCAGTTCAACATGTATCACCGTTACACGGTTGATGAACACACGCTGCAACTGATCGGCCTGTTGCGCGAAATTGAAACCGGGGATCACCCCAATGATCACCCGATCGCCACAAAGATTGTCCACGACATCAAGAACCGGCGGGCACTGCATCTGGCCGCGCTGCTGCATGACACCGGCAAGGGCAAGGGGGATCAGTGCGTCGAGGGCGCGCTTCAGGCCCGCATGGCCTGTACGCGCCTCGGTTTGCCGAAAGCGGAGGTCGAACTCGTGGCCTGGCTGGTCCGTTCGCATCTTCTCATGAGCGACACAGCACAAAGGCGCGATATCGGCGACCCGCGCACGGTGATCGAGTTTGCCCGGGAGGTTGGCTCGATGGAGCGATTGAACCTGCTGACGCTCCTGACAGTGATTGATATCCGTTCGGTCGGTCCCGGCATCTGGAATGGCTGGAAAGGACAGTTGTTGCGCGATCTCTACTCTGCAACGCGCAATGTGCTCGAAGGTGATACATCCGGTGAAGGTGAAGCGGAGATCCGGGCCCTTCTTAAGGGACAGGCGGATGATGCCCGTGCCCTGTTCCGCGAAAAACTGAAGCGGGTGGACGATGAATTCGCCCGGAACTGGACCGCTGATCTGGATGATTCCTACTGGCTGTCCTTTTCGGAAGCAGACCGTTTACGGCACGCAGCCTTCGTACGCGCCGCCCGGGCGCGTGGAGACCTGGTCGCGGCGGCGGCGCGGATCGACAAACGCCGGGCCGCCACTGAAGTCATGATGATTGCACCGGACCGGGACCGGTTGTTTGCAGACATTGTTGCCGTGCTTGCGCAGCTGGGCGCCAATGTTGTGGGTGCACAGGTCTCGACGACAGCCTCCGGTGAGGCGTTTGACGTTTTCTATGTACAGGACGCATCCGGCCAACCCTACGGGTATGACCGTGAGCGGGCCCGGGATGCCCTTGCCGAGCGTGTCCGCCGGGCTGCATCAGGGTCGAAATCACGATCCGGGACGCGGCCCGCGCAACGCCTGACGCGCCGGGCAACGGCCTTTACCGTTATTCCGTCCGTATCAATCGATCAGCAGGCCGCAGAAACCGCGACCCTGATCGAGGCGTCGGGCCGGGATCGTCCGGGCTTGCTGGCGGATCTCTCGGAAGTGCTGGCCGATGCCGGGCTGGCTTTGCAATCGGCCCGCATTGACGGTTATGGCGAACGCGCCACAGATGTCTTCTATGTGTTGAAGGACGGCCAGAAGCTTTCGGATACGGCACAGATCGCCGACATCAAGGCGGCTTTGCTGGCAGTGCTGGCGGAAGAAGAGGCCCGCATTGAAGAAACCGCACGGACGCGCGGGCTGGCCCGCGCCCGGGCAAGCGCCGGGCGCTGACGATGCGATTGCTCCGATCCACTTTCGTTGTTGGCGGGTTTACCGCCATCAGCCGGGTGCTGGGCTTTTTGCGCGAGATATTGCTGGCCGCGGCGCTGGGTACAGGGCCTGTGGCGGAAGCCTTCGTTGTCGCTTTCCGTTTTCCCAACCTGTTTCGCCGTTTTTTTGCCGAGGGCGCATTCAATGCGGCCTATATTCCGCTTTATTCGCGGACGCTGGAAGGCGAAGGCCGGGACGAAGCCAGGCGGTTTGCGCGTGACACACTGTCGGTGATGATCGTGACGCTGTCTGCTCTGACGGTCATGGCGCAGATTTTCATGCCCGTCATCATCCGGGGCATTGCGCCGGGATTTGTCGATGAGCCGGGCCTGTTCGAAATGACGGTGCTTTTTACGCAGATCACCATGCCTTACCTCCTGCTTGTCTCGCTGACCGCAATGATGGGAGGGACGCTGAATGCGCATGACCGGTTCGCATTGTCAGCGGCGGCCCCGATTGCGCTGAATATCGTCATGATCGGCGTGTTACTTGTGGCCCCGCGAAATCCGGAAACCACAGGCCTGTGGATCACGATCGCGGTACCCGTCTCCGGGGTTGTTCAGGCGGTCATGCTCTATTGGGGATGCCGCCGGTCCGGGATCCGGCTGGGCCTGCGCGTGCCGCAGCTGACGCCGAAAGTCCGCCGCCTCATCGTGCTGGGCGTACCGGGCGCGATTGCCGGCGGCGTGACCCAGATCAATATTGTCATCAGTCAGCTGATTGCGACCCTGCAGGATGGCGCTGTTGCGTTGCTGTATTACGCGGACCGGCTGTATCAGCTGCCTCTGGGTGTCATCGGCATCGCGATGGGCGTAGCACTCTTGCCGACCCTTTCCAGACGACTGAAAGCCGGTGATGACCAGGGCGCCATGGATGCGACCAACCGGGCTGTGGAAATTTCAATGGCGCTGACCCTGCCGGCCGCCGCCGCCTTGCTGGTCATGCCGGGCCTTCTGGTTGAGGGCCTGTTTCAGCGCGGCGCGTTCACAGCAGAAGATTCCGAAGCGACAAAACTGGCGGTCCAGGCTTTCGCCCTGGGTCTTCCGGCCTTTGTCCTGATCAAGGTGTTCTCGCCAGGCTTTTTTGCGCGGGAAGACACAATGACGCCGATGAAATTTGCTGCGGTCTCCATGGTGTTGAACATTGTGATCGGGGCAGCAGCTTTCTTCTGGATTCGCGACTTTGCGCCGGATCGTGGCCATGTCGGACTGGCGGCTGCGACCTCGTTTGCCGGCTGGGTGAATGCGGGATTGCTGGCCTTCTTTCTGGCGCGGCGGAGCGGGCTTGATATCGACAAGCGTCTGAAACGCGCCTTGCCCAGATTATTGGTCTCGGCAGTGCTTGCCGGCGGCGTGATGTATGCCCTGACCCTGTACCGGGAACCCATGACCGATCTGTTGATCGGCTCGCGGCTTCTGACCGCTGTCGCTGCATCTGGAATCGGGCTGGTGGCCTATAGCCTTTTTGCCATGCTCTCAGGCGGGTTGCGGATTTCGGAGTTGCGTCACGCTTTCGCGCGTGGCTAAACGCGGGCCTTCCTTTTTGCATCCTGCATTCGAGTGAGATCATGACTGACGCGCAAACCTATTCCGGGCCCCAACGCATCCTCTCGGGCATGCAGCCTACGGGCGGGCTTCATCTGGGAAACTATCTCGGCGCGCTGGTGAACTGGGTAACGCTGCAGGATAGCGGCGCGGAGTGTTTCTATTGCGTAGTGGATATGCACGCCATCACCATGCCGCATGACGCACGAGGTCTGCCGGACAAGGTTCGCCAGGCTGCCGCGGCCTATATCGCATCCGGTGTTGATCCCGAAAAATCCGCGTTGTTTGCACAATCCGCTGTGACGGCGCATGCCGAACTTGCCTGGATATTCCAGTGCGTGGCCCGTCTAGGCTGGCTGGAGCGAATGACGCAATTCAAGGACAAGGCCGGCAAGGACAAGGAGCGTGCCAGCGTGGGTCTTTTTACTTACCCCGTGCTGCAGGCCGCCGACATTCTGGTTTACAAGGCGACCCATGTGCCGGTCGGCGAAGACCAGAAACAGCATCTGGAATTGTCCCGCGATATCGCGGCCCGCTTCATGCGTGACTTTGATTGTGAAGGCTTTTTCCCGCTTCCCGACCCCTATATCCAGGGGGCGGGCACGCGCATCATGTCGCTGAAGGACGGATCGAAGAAGATGTCGAAGTCCGACCCGTCCGACCTCTCCCGCATTAATCTGGCGGATGATGCCGACACAATCGCACGCAAGATCAAGAAGGCCAAAACGGATCCAGAACCGCTTCCCGCCTCTCTGGAAGAGCTGGGTGATCGCCCTGAAGCGCTCAACCTCATCGGCATTTATGCGGCATTGGAAGGTTCGACGAAGGAGAAGGTGATTTCCGAATTCGGCGGACAGGGTTTTGGCGTGTTCAAGCCGAAACTGGCCGAACTGGCGGTCGAACGCCTGTCGCCTGTGGCCAATGAATACGCGCGCCTGATCGCCGACCCCGCAGAAATCGACCTTATTCTGACCCGCGGGGCCGAGCGTGCCCGCGCTGTGGCCGGACCGGTCATCAGGGACGTCAAGGAAATCGTCGGCTATTGGGGATAAACCGCCGCATGGTCAGGGCCGTCCTCTGGCGCTAGTACAGCGGCAAAAGGAGCGCGCCCATGCGATGTTATCTTGCGATTGTCCCGGCCCTGATTCTTGCGGCCTGCGAAGCGCCGGAAAACCGGCCGTCTGCCCCCCCGCTTCCGGAAGTGGAAAGCCCCGTGTCCGTTGCCGGGCAGGAAAGCGTGATCGAAATTCGTGCTGCATGGATGCGGCCCCACCCGGCAGGACGGGATGTCACGGCCGCCTATTTCACTGCCAACCTCGCCGAGGGATTTGAAGACGTATTGCTCTCGGCAAGGATCGACGGGGCGGAACGGGTCGAGCTGCACGGGCACTTCATGACCGGAGATGGCGTCATGCAGATGCGGGAGGTCGGTCCGCAGCGCATCGGAGAAGACGGCCCTCTGATATTCGCGCCGGGTAGTCTGCATCTGATGGTGTTTGGCCTGCCGGCTGTATCCGAAGGCGAGACAGTGAACGGGATGCTGACCTTCCAGAATGCCGGTGCGGTTCCGGTCCGCCTTGCTGTGCAATCCATGCCGCCGGAGCTATCGGCCGATTAGGACAGCATGTCTGCGTAGAGCCTGGGATCATAGGGTTTTTGCGGGCGTGGCCGGAACATCCAGGCCAGATAGAGGCCGATGATGAGCCCTGGCAGGCCGCCAAAACCCACTGGATTTTCATCCAGCAACAGAAAAAGAGCGAAGCCGCCGCCGAGCAGGGCAAGCATCAGGCCGAGGCCCGACATGACAAAGCCGAACCAGAGCGGCTGGCCCTCGATAAAGCGGATTGTCCCGGCATAAGGCAGAAGCGCGCGATGAAGGGCGGTATTGAAATCCCGGAATCCGACCGCACGATTCTCCCATTGGCCGAGGCTTTGCCAGCTGCGGGATCCGAAGACGATGATCGTCCCGTCCGTCGCGGTGATGCGGCAAACGACCTGGCTGTCACGGCCTGCCATTTCGACCCCGAGGCGGACTTCTGTAATGTCGTCAAACGCAATGGCGCGCTTCAGCGTCCCCTGCTCGCTCACGGAAATCCGCTTGGATTCCAGTGCTATGAGCTGTTCCTTCGCGGTGGCATTACGCCGATCTGAATAACTGGTTCCGGTCATGGGGCGCATTCCTATCTGGACGAATGGCGCGTGTCAGGCCAAATCTATGCATTATGAGCGAACACCGCCGTAAATTTCTGGTCGTGGCTGATCAGAGCGAAGAGTGCCGCACCGCGCTCTATTTCGCTGCCAAGCGGGCGCAGGCCACAGAGTGCGGCCTGATCCTTCTGGCCGTTATCGAACCGTCCAATTTCGATCACTGGATCGGAGTCTCCGAAACCATGCGGCGTGAGGCCGAGGAGGAAGCCACCGAATTGCTGGACGCGCTGGCTGAGGATGCGGAAGCCGTTTTGGGCGAACGTCCGGAACTGGTCTTGCGGGAAGACGAGTTGCGGTCCGCGATGGCTGATCTGATCGAGGAAGATTCCACGATTTCCATTCTGGTGCTGGGAGCTGCCGAGACGGGAGAGGGTCCCGGGCCACTGGTCACCGCGCTGGCCCGCGGCCGTGGACTGACCGGTGCGCGGCCGATTCCTGTAACGGTTGTGCCGGGTGGTTTGTCGCGCGAAGCGATTGATGCCCTCACATAATGAAGGGTTGCAGGCGGCGCCCAGAAGCGCCATGTGGGAGCTGGCAGACAGGACGGACTCCTCATGTTTATCCAGACGGAAGACACTCCCAATCCGAACACGATGAAATTCCTGCCCGGCCGCGAGATCGCGCCCGAGTCTCCAAGGGAATTTGCAACTCCGGAAGAGGCTGAAGCGTCCTTGCTCGCACGCGAACTGTTTGCGGTGGATGGTGTGACCGGTGTCTTTTGCGGCGCGGACTATGTCTCTGTTTCCAAGGATGAAACCGTGGGCTGGCCGCATATAAAACCGGCGCTTCTGGGCACGATCATGGATGTGCTCCAGTCCGGTGCGGCGCTGTTTGATGCGGATGGGGGCGAGGCGGATTTCGAGCCCGACAGCGGTCCCGCGAAAGAGATCAAGGAGATCATCGACACACGGGTCCGCCCCGCGGTCGCCCGCGATGGCGGGGATATCATCTTCAAGGGCTTTGACGAGCAGACCGGTATTGTCGCGCTGGTGATGCGTGGAGCCTGTGCGGGCTGTCCGTCATCAACCATGACCTTGAAGTCCGGTATCGAGAATCTTCTGAAGCATTATGTGCCGGAAGTCCGCGAGGTTGTCGCGGTCGGATAATCTCTTTTTCCGATTCTGACCTTAATAGAGCCCTGATCGCGCCTTACGTGACTGATTGTCACGAATAATACACAGGTGCTCTCATGCTCGACCAGAATATTTCAGATTATGACGCGCTTTCTGACGCGGCGCTGGATCAGCTTTTCCGCGAGGCGCGCACCCATTATGCCTGGACGGACAAGGCCATCCCGGACGAGACGCTGCATGCGCTCTATGATCTGGTGAAAATGGGCCCGACCAGCATGAATAATTCACCGGCGCGTTTTGTCTTTCTCACCTCTGGTGCCGCCAAGGCCCGGCTGAAACCGCACCTGATGGACGGAAATGTCGAGAAAACCATGACCGCGCCGGTGACCGTCATTGTCGCCTGGGACAAGACTTTCTACGAAAAAATGCCGCAGCTTTTCCCGCACTCGGACGGTGCGCGCGACATGATGAAGAATACCGCCCAATCCAATGGTTATCGCAATGGCACGCTTCAGGGCGCGTATCTGATCCTTGCGGCGAGAGCGCTGGGCCTGGATGTCGGGCCAATGTCCGGATTCTCGATCGAGGGCGTCGACAAGGAATTTTTTGCCAGAGACAAGGGACGCGAAAACTGGACGGCCAATTTTCTGGTCAATCTTGGCTACGGCTCGGGTGAAAAAATCTTCCCCCGCCTGCCGCGACTTTCATTCGACGAGGCCGCCGCAATCCTCTAAACGCCGCAGCATGAATTTGCTGGCGATCGATACAACGGGTCCGGCCTGCTCCGTCGCGCTTCGCGTGCCGGGGCGGGCCGATATCGTTTGCTCTGAGAGCATGCCCCGCGGCCAGGCTGAACGGCTCGCGCCCATGG
This sequence comes from Hyphobacterium indicum, assembly GCF_003129605.1. Lineage (GTDB taxonomy): Bacteria > Pseudomonadota > Alphaproteobacteria > Caulobacterales > Maricaulaceae > Hyphobacterium > Hyphobacterium indicum. The sequence goes on along the minus strand of NZ_QBDX01000004.1, from coordinate 948,531 downwards.
TGTCCGAGGTGCTGGCGGAGGCGGGACTGGCACCCCGGCAGATTGGCCGGATTGGCGTCACGACCGGGCCGGGCAGTTTTGCCGGCACCCGGGTCGGTGTTGCCTTTGCGCGCGGACTGGCATTGGCGACGGGTGCGGAATGTGTCGGTATTTCGAACTTCCGGGCCTGGGTGAAGGCTTCTGACCCCAATGACGGTTATCCGGTGATTGCTGCGCATGATGCAAAGCGCGGCGAGGTCGTTTTGCAAAAATTTGAATGCGGCCGACCTGCCGGCCCGCGCCAAACCCTGCCGGTCGAAGGGTTCAGGAAATATGTGAAGGATGCGATGCAATCCGGCGATCCAATGTTTGCACTCTCGCTTGTTGGCAGTGCCGCTGCGCTTGCCGCCGAAGGGGGGTCGCCCGGCGCGACGGCTGCTGTTGATATGGGCGCTGTGCTGGACCTGGCTTGTCAGGCGGAAGGGCCCTTCGATCCGCCCCGCCCCTTCTATGCGCGACCGCCGGATGCGAAGCTTCCGGGCGGACAGACGATCCCGTGACGGTCTCACGGATACTCAAAGCCGACTGTGGAAAGCTCTCAGCGCTGCATGCCCGCGCCTTTCCCAAAGGCTGGACGGCGGCGGAAATCGCGCGTTTGATTGCCGAACCCGGCATGGTGGCGCTCGCATCGAACGCCCCGGATCCCGACGGATTCATTCTGGTGCGGGTCGTGATGGATGAGGCTGAAATCCTGACGCTGGCCACAGACCCCGAGCATCGCCGCACGGGCATCGGACGAGCGCTCCTGATGTCCGCTCTGTCGGAGATCAGGCTATCCGGAGCCAAGCGCGTTTTTCTGGAGGTCTCAAGATCAAACATGGCCGCTTATCGACTCTACATCTCGGCGGGATTTTATGAAGCTGGTCTGAGAAAGGCATATTATTCGGATGGAACTGATGCACTGGTCATGGAAAAAACACTCGGTGAATAGACGGATCGCTGCGACCGGCTTATGTCAGTAGTGAGGCACTTTCAGGGGAATATCCATGCCAGACCGGATCGAAAAACTCTGCATTGAAAAAGGCCTTCGGATGACAGACCAGCGCCGCGTGATTGCGCGCATCCTGTCTGATGCGGAAGACCACCCGGACGCCGAAGAGCTTCATCGCCGCGCCGCGGCCGAGGATGACCGGATTTCACTGGCGACGGTATACCGGACCGTTCGCCTGTTCGAGGAAGCCGGAATTATCGAGCGCCATGACTTCCGTGATGGCCGCGCCCGCTATGAAGAAGCCAGTGATGATCACCATGATCATCTGATTGATCTGCGATCGGGTGAAGTCATCGAATTTGTCAATGAGGAGATCGAGCGTTTGCAGGAGGCCGTTGCCCGGAAGCTCGGTTACCGCCTCGTGGACCACCGGCTCGAGCTTTATGCGGTTCCCCTGAGCCCTGAAGAACGCGAGTAGACGGCGAACCGGGCCGTGACGGTTTCACGGATGCCCGGCCGGAACGCGCTGGCCTTTATCTTCATCACGGTTCTGATTGACATGATCGGGCTCGGGATCATTATTCCCGTATTGCCGCAACTGATCATGGACCTGACGGGGCTTCCGCTGCCGCGGGCGGCCCTGTGGGGCGGTGCGCTGGCGACGCTCTATGCCTTTATGCAATTTGTATTCGCCCCGATCGTCGGCAATCTGTCGGACCGGTTCGGCCGCCGCCCGGTGTTATTGTTATCGCTGGCGGGTTTCTCGCTCGATTACCTGATCATGGGCCTGGCCCCGGTGATGTGGGTCCTGTTTGCCGGGCGGGCATTGTCCGGTGTGTTTGGTGCCACCTATACGACCGCCGGTGCGTTCATTGCCGACATCTCTCCACCGGACAAGCGCGGGGCCAATTTCGGGCTGATCGGTGCGGCTTTCGGGCTCGGCTTCATCATCGGCCCGGTCATTGGCGGACTATTGGGCAATTTCGACCATCGCTGGCCCTTCTTTGCGGCTGCTGCGCTGGGGTTTGTCAATCTCGTCTACGGGGCGATTGTCCTGCCGGAGACGCTGGCGGAAGAAAACCGCCGGCCTTTCCGATTGTTCAGCGCCAGCCTGGTCAATACCCTTCTGCAAATGCGCCATTATCCCATCGTTTTTGGCCTGCTGGGCGCGCTTGCCCTGTTTCACCTCGGCCATACGGCGCTACCGGCGGTCTGGGCATATTACGGCATTGAGCGGTATGGCTGGTCGGCTCTGCAGGTCGGAATATCGCTCGGCGTGGTCGGTTTCTCGGCCGCCGCTGTGCAGGGGTTTCTGGCACGCAAGGCGATCCCGGCTCTGGGCGCAAAACGCGCGGCCATCACGGGATTTGCCATCGCGGCGGCGGCCTATTGGGGCTATGCGCTCGCACCCAATACAGTGGTGATGTATGTCATCATCGTGCTCGGGGCTCTGGCCGGGATCGGTGGCCCGGCCCTGCAGGGCATCATGTCCAATCAGGTGCCCGCCAATATGCAGGGGGCATTGTCCGGGGCGACAACTAGCCTGGCTTCGCTGATGACGGTTTTCGGGCCGGGCCTGATGACCTTCATCTTCTATATGTTTTCAAACCGCGAAGCGGCGGTTTATTTTCCGGGCGCTCCCTTTGCGCTTGCAGGCGTGCTGACGCTTCTGGCCGTGATCATCATTGCGCGGGTGATCGGCCGCAACGTGGTGACCGCCTAGGCAGGGCTTGCGATTCCGTGCGCTTTCCATCATAACCCGCGCCTCTTTCGCAATGACAGGTAACCCATGGCGCAGCAGCGCAAGAAGCTCTTCATCAAGACCTATGGCTGTCAGATGAATGTCTATGACAGCGAACGCATGCGCGATGTGCTTGCGCCGCTGGGCTATGAGCCATCGGACAGGCCTGATGATGCCGATCTGGTGATCCTGAACACCTGCCATATTCGCGAGAAGGCCGCGGAAAAAGTCTATTCCGAGCTCGGCCGTCTGCGGCCACACAAGGAAGCCAAGGCCGGGACCGGTGATCCGATGACGATTGCGGTTGCAGGGTGCGTGGCCCAGGCCGAGGGCGAGGAAATCATGCGTCGTGCTCCGGTGGTGGATCTGGTCGTCGGCCCTCAGACCTATCACAAATTGCCCGAGCTGATTGCGCAGACCCATCGTGCGCGCGGCGAAAGGCTGGAGACCGAGTTCGAACCGGTGGCGAAGTTTGATGCGCTGGCCGGTGACCGGGCGGTTGATGGATACACGGCGTTCCTGACGGTTCAGGAAGGGTGTGACAAATTCTGCACTTTCTGCGTTGTGCCCTATACGCGCGGCGCCGAATGGTCGCGCCCTGTCGACCAGATCGTTGCCGAGGCCAGGATGCTGGTGTCAAAAGGTGTGCGGGAAATCACGCTTCTGGGTCAGAATGTGAACGCATTTCATGGCGCGCCGCCTGCCGGACACGAGGCGGACGGGCCGTGGGGGCTGGGCCGGTTATTGCGGCATTTGTCACTGATCGGCGGGCTCGACCGGATTCGCTATACGACGTCCCACCCCAATGACATGGATGACGAGCTGATTGCCGCGCATGGCGATCTGGAATGCCTGATGCCGTATCTGCATCTTCCGGTTCAGTCCGGATCGGACAAGATCCTCCACGCCATGAATCGCAAGCACACATTTGAAAGCTATGTGCGGGTGATCGAGAAAGTGCGCGCGGCACGTCCGGATATTGCCATTTCCGGTGATTTCATCGTCGGATTCCCGGGCGAGACGGAAACCGATTTCGAAGCCACGCTGCAGGGCGTGAAAGCGATCAATTATGCCTCGGCGTTCTCATTCAAATATTCCCGCCGGCCCGGAACGCCGGGTGCCTCCATGCCGATGCAGGTCGATGAGGCGGTGGCCAGCGAGCGCCTCGCCCGGCTCCAGGCCGTGCTGGAGGAACAGCAAGGCGAATTCAACCGGTCGCAGATCGGCAAGCGCCTGCCGGTCCTGTTCGAGAAGGCCGGCCGCCTTCCTGGGCAGCTGCATGGCCGTTCACCCTATCTGCAATCGGTGCATTGCGAGGGGCCTTCCGGGCTAATCGGACAGATCGCCGAAGTCACGATTACGGATGCCAGCCGGAATTCTCTGACCGGCTTCCTCGATGCAAAGGTGGATGCCGCTTGACCGCCTCCCGTTCGAAGACGTCCCGCTCCGCAAAGCCCCGCAAGGATCCCGTCGAAACCCTGCATTTCGATGATCGCGACCGCGTGCGCCTCCTGGCCGGCGCTGGCGACCGTCATCTCATCATGATCGAAGAGGAAATCGGTGTGCGGCTGGCCGCGCCGGGTGGCGGCCAGATCCAGATTTCGGGCGCGGATCCCAAAACCCGGCTGGAAGCCAAACGGATTATCAACCGGCTCTATACACGCCTTGAACAGCAGATGACGTGTGACGAGGCAGATGTACGATCGGTGCTGACGCTGGATGACAGCGAGGCTGCGATGGCGGATTCCACAGTCATCCGGGTTCCCCGCGGTGCCAGCTTCATGGCGCGTACGCCGCGGCAGGGTGATTATATCCGGGCGCTGAATGATCCCAAAAGCAGCGATCTGATTTTCGGCGTGGGACCAGCCGGGACGGGGAAAACGCTGTTGGCGGTCGCTTATGGCGCTGCGCAACTGGCCTTGAAATCGGTGGACCGTTTGATCATCACCCGGCCGGCTGTCGAAGCTGGTGAAAAGCTCGGATTTCTGCCCGGCGATCTGGCCGAGAAAGTCGATCCCTATCTATTGCCGGTGTGGGATGCGCTGACAGACGCGCTGGGGCGGGTGCAAATGGAGAAATTCCGCGAAGACAAGCGGATCGAGGTTGCCCCCCTGGCATTCATGCGCGGCCGGACCCTGAACCGGGCAATCGTGATCGTGGATGAGGCGCAGAATGCGACTCGCGCGCAGATGCGTATGGTGCTGACCCGGCTGGGTGAAGGCTCGCGCATGATCGTGACCGGGGATCCTACCCAGACAGATCTGGACAGCCGCCAGCCCTCCGGTCTGCCGGAAGCTCTGGACATTCTGGATGGTGACCCGGCGGTTCGTATTATCCGTTTCGAGCGGAAAGATGTTGTCAGGCACAACCTGGTCGGACGGATCGTGGATGCCTATGAACGCCGGGATGCGGCCCGATAGATCATGCAAGTGCCGTTTGACCTGATAGTGGAAACAGAGGGCTGGCCACCGGAAGACACGCTGAAGGATCTCTGTGATGCGGCGATAGCCGCAGCCGCAAGGGAGTCGGGCGGTCTCCCGGCGAAATCCTTCTGCCTTCTTTTTACGGATGACGCCGCCTTGAAAGATTTGAATTTCCGGTTCCGGGACCAGGCAAAGCCCACCAATGTATTATCCTTCCCCGCAGCGCCGGGTGACGAAGATCATCTCGGCGACATTGCGCTGGGACAGGAAACAGTCTTTCGCGAGGCGCAAGAAACGTCTATTCCGATAGAGCACCATATTGCGCATCTGGTCGTGCATGGTTTCCTGCATCTTCAGGGCTATGATCACCAGACGGAGGCGGAAGCAGAGCAGATGGAATCCATTGAGCGCAAAGCGCTCCAACACATGAAAATTGCCGATCCCTATGCGGGAGATCAGCCATGAGCGGCGACGTAAACAGTCGAAGTTGGCGGGCGCGCCTGGCGCGCATTCTGGGCCGGGCGGGTGGTGAAATTCCGGCGGAGGCCGACCGGAACGGCTTTGCCGCCAATGTTCTTATGTTCGATCAGATGCAGGTGGCGGATGTCATGGTGCCGCGTGCCGATATTGTCGGCATCGAGGTCAACACACCGCTGGGTGAGTTGATTCCGGCCTTTTCGGAAGCAGCGCATTCGCGGCTGCCGATATACCGTGAAACGCTGGATGATCCGCTCGGCGTGGCACACATCAAGGATGTGATGGCGCAGCTGGTGCCGGTTGTGTCTGACCCCGGCCAGAGCTGGGCTGACCGCCGGATATTGAAAGACATCCGCCGGCCGCTTCTGTTTGCTCCGCCATCCATGCGGGCGATTGATCTGCTTTTGCGGATGCAGGCGAGGCGCATGCACCTGGCGCTGGTTGTCGATGAATACGGCGGTACAGACGGGCTGGTCACGCTGGAGGACCTGCTCGAGCCGATCGTTGGCGATATCGAAGATGAGCATGATGATGAGGCGACGCCGGGCATTGTTGCCAAGGGCACAGGCGTCTGGGTTGCTGATGCCCGCGCGACCATTGAGGAATTGGAGCAGATTACCGGCTATTCCATTCTCGACGAGGGTGAGGACGATGACATCGACACGCTCGGTGGCCTGGTGTTCATGGTGGCCGGACGGATTCCGGAGCGCGGGGAGATGATTTTCCACCCGGCCGGCCTTGAATTTGAAGTGTTGGATGCCGATCCGCGCCGCATCAAACGCTTGAGAGTCCGTAAGCGGACACGTCGTGCAGGCGGGGACGAAAACGCCTGGGAGCCCGCATGATTGCCATAGCCCGCGGCCGGGACTTCCTCAATCATCTGACCCCGGACCGGCTCCGTAACGGGCTCATGACCCTGCCACCGGAAAAGGCGTGGATTGTGCTTGCCGCGCTGGGACTGTTTTCCGGCCTGTCGGCGTCTCCAATCTATTTCTTTCCGGCACTGATCATAGGTCAGACCGGGCTCATCTGGCTTCTGGATGTGTCTGTCGATGCTGAAAAGCCGGGCCGGTCCGGTTTCTGGCGTGCCTTTCTGTTTGCCTGGGCCTATCTCGGGATCGGTGTTTTCTGGGTTGCATTTGCATTCTGGAACCGGGGCGGGGCCTATGTCTTCTTCGGGCCGCTGGTGGCGATTGGAGGCGGGGCGTTTCTTGCGGCATTCTGGGGACTGGCTGGTGCGCTCTATACCAAGCTGAAGCTCCGTGGCCCTGTCCGTGTCCTGGCGTTTGCCGTGGTTATTCTGGCGGCGGAGGCGGCGAAAGGACTGCCATTCACCCAGTTTCCCTGGAATCTTCCAGCCCATGTTTTCCCCGCGGGCGGGGCGGTTTCACAATCTGCCGCGTGGTTCGGCGCCTGGGGTCTCAGCTTCATTGCCCTGCTCGTGTTTTCCAGCCCCGCGGCACTGGCCGGGCAAGGGTCGGAGACACAGAAACGGCTTCCGGTATTGATCAGCCTCCTGGTGCTGGCTGCGCTTTATGCCGGCGGGACGCAACGGCTTGGTCAGGCTGATGTCCGGTACCAGCCGGACCTGACCTTCCGTCTCGTCAATGTCGATGTCGACCAACGGGACAAGTGGGCTCCGGGAGGTGAGGCTCCTGTCCGCACCCGGTATCTTGAATTGACGGCCTCTGAAGGTATTGACGATGTCACCCATGTGATCTGGCCGGAAGGTGCCCTGCCCTTGTTTCTTATCGAGGACAGCGTCTCGATTGCGGCGCTCACGGAAATCCTGACGCAGGGGCAGACGCTACTGGCCGGAACACCGCGGCGGGAGCGGACTGCCAGCGATGAGTATCGCTACTATAACTCGCTGGTTTCCATGACATTTTCCGAGGAACGCCCGCGCGTGACGGGGCTCTATGACAAGGTGCTCCTGGTGCCCTTCGGCGAGTATGTTCCGCTGGGAAATCTCATTTCATCTTTTGGAGTTAGGCCGCTCCAGGAGCTGGTCGCCGGATATTCACCGGGGCCGGAGTTCACAACGCTGGAGAATGCGGATGCCCCGGCCTTCTTTCCCATGATTTGCTACGAAGCGGTCTTCTCGGGAATTGTTCCGGGCGGAGCGGGCCGGCCGGACTGGATTCTCAATATCTCGAATGATGCATGGTTCGGCCCTACTGCAGGGCCGAGACAACATCTGAACATTACCCGTTACCGGGCAATCGAAAATGGCTTGCCGATCATCCGGTCGGCCTCCCGCGGGTTTTCCGGCGTGATTGACCCCTATGGGCGCATGCCGGCCCGGATTGACCGGAGATATGACGGCATCACAGATGTCGCGCTTCCGCTGGCAGCAGCGCCGACCACCTACCAGATTACTTCCGGTTTATTGTTCTGGGTCCTGTACATCTTAAGTATATTCATTGTTTCTGCGATTGTAATTCAGCGGCAATTTCAGAAATAGAAATTCACAGGAAAGTCTGTAATTATGGCTAGTCTTACAAAAAATTTAGGTTACTTGATGGGGATAGGGACCTGTCACATACTCTTCATAACCGGGGGATGGCTATGAAACGAAATCCGCGCGAAGCGAATCAAATTGATGCGCATGTCGGCTCTCGTGTCCGTTTGCGACGCCAATTGATGAAAATGAGCCAGGAAAAGCTTGGCGACGAGCTTGGCGTGACGTTTCAGCAAGTACAGAAATACGAGCGCGGGGCCAACCGCATCGGTGCCAGCCGGCTCTACAGTCTGGCCAATGTGCTGGATGTCCCGGTAAATTTCTTCTTTGATGGGTTGACGGGTGTGGCGGCTGGCGGCGTTGCCGAGACCGAACAAAGTCCGATCGTCTATGATTTCATCCAGAGCTCTGACGGGGTGGCGTTGGCCGAAGCGTTTTCCCGGATCAAAACGCCGAAAGTGCGCCGCCGGGTGCTGGAACTGGTCCGGTCTCTGGCCGATGAAGACGAAGCCGAAAACGGCAGCGACTGATATTTCTGCTAAAATCCGCTGACATTTGGTTGCCAGCGGGGCTGGAAGCGCGTAATCGGCTCATCATATAAAGATATCCTTATATGAAAGGCGGAGCGCTGTGAGCCGGAAATCCTACATCTTCACTTCCGAGAGTGTGTCCGAGGGACATCCTGACAAGGTCTGTGACCGCATTTCAGATGCCGTAGTGGACCTTTATCTAGGCCGCGATCCGGAAGCGCGCGTTGCTTGTGAAACGCTGACGACAACCAACCGCATCGTTCTGGCCGGGGAGGTCCGTTCGTCCAATCCGGTGCATGCGGACGAGATCGAAGGCGTCGCCCGCGCTGCGGTGCGTGATATCGGCTATGAACAGGATGGGTTTCACTGGCGCACAGCCGAGTTTTCCAATTACCTGCATGAACAATCCAGCGATATTGCCATGGGCGTTGATGCTTCGGGCAACAAGGATGAGGGGGCCGGCGACCAGGGCATCATGTTCGGTTATGCAACCGATGAGACACCCGAGCTTATGCCGGCGCCGATCCTGTATTCTCATAAAATCCTGAAGGAAATGGCACGTCAGCGCAAAAACGGCGAGCGCCCCGAATTCGAACCCGATGCCAAGTCCCAGGTTACGCTGCGGTATGAAAACGGCCAGCCTGTCGGCGTGACATCGGTTGTTGTGTCCACGCAGCATCAGGATGGTTTCACACCTGCTGATATTCGCGAGCTGGTTCGGCCGATCGTTGCCGGCGTGCTCCCCGACGGCTGGTTTCCGGCGGAAGACGAGTTTTACGTCAACCCGACCGGTAATTTCGTCATTGGCGGACCGGATGGGGATGCGGGCCTGACCGGTCGCAAGATTATCGTCGATACCTATGGCGGCGCAGCCCCCCACGGCGGGGGTGCCTTTTCCGGTAAGGACCCGACAAAGGTCGATCGCTCGGCAGCCTATGCCTGCCGCTGGCTGGCCAAGAATGTTGTCGCGGCGGGGCTGGCAAAAAAATGCACGATCCAGGTCTCCTATGCCATTGGTGTTTCCAAGCCGCTCTCGCTCTATGTGGATTTCCACGGTTCCGGGCAGGTGGACGAAACCCGTGTGGAAGAGGCGCTGATGCAGATGGCCAACCTCTCGCCACGCGGTATTCGCGAACGCCTCGGCCTGTCACGCCCGATCTATGCCCGCACCGCCGCTTATGGCCATTTCGGCCGCGGCGCTGACGATGATGGCGGTTTTTCCTGGGAAAAGCTTGATCTTGTCGACGAGCTCAAATCGATTGCCTGAAGACAAGCGTCTCCGGACATTCGGGCGGACCAAATCACGCACCCTGTCGGACCGGCAGCAGGGGCTTGTGGATGATTTGCTACCGCAAATCGCCATTCCGGCCGCCGGGCCGGTGGAGCCTGCGAAGCTGATTCCAGGCAAATCTGCCCATGTGCTCGAGATCGGATTTGGCGGCGGTGAACATCTGACCGGGCAGGCCGCCCGGCACGCAGATGCCGGATATCTGGGTGTTGAGCCCTTCATCAATGGTGTCGCCAAGGCGCTGACGCAGATTGACGCGGCCGGATTGGATAATGTCCGTCTGTATGAAGGCGATGCGCGTGATGTGATGGAGCGCATGCCGGACCAGTGTCTGGACCGGATATATCTGCTCTTCCCGGACCCATGGCCCAAGGCGCGCCATGCCAAGCGGCGTTTCGTGCAGGACGAGACTGCGGCTGAATTTGTGCGGCTGTTAAAGCCGGGCGGAAGCCTGCGTGTGGCCACAGATGTCAAAGCTTATGCCAATCACGCGCTCTCGATTTTAAGGCGCACATCCGGGCTGGAATGGCAGGCCACGCAGGCATCTGACTGGCGCCACCCGCCGCAAGATCATCTGACAACCCGTTATGAAACCAAGAATCTCGGCGATTGTGCGCCGGTGTTTTTTGATTTCTTGCGGGTGTGTCCATGTTCTTGCGCTTTGGGCGCTTAGCGCGTATATCCCCTCCCACACGTTCGATTAGTGCTGGATAGCGCTTATCGGCGGCTCCTCACCGGGGCCGCCGTTTTTATTGGCTGAAACGGAGGGCGGCGTTTGCGCACCCGCACCGCACAGGATGAGGCGATACTGACACTGGCCCTGCCGGTGGCTGAAGCGCTGGATATGGAAATTGTCCGTATCCGCGTGAAGTCGGGAAAAGTGCAGACGGTCCAGATCATGGCTGAAAAACTGGACGGCACGATGAATGTCGAGGATTGTGCGAAGCTGTCGCGCAGCTTGTCGGACCTGCTCGAGGAAACCGACCCCATAGCGGGCGAGTATCATCTGGAAGTGTCGTCGCCTGGTATCGACCGGCCCCTGACCCTGCCCGCGCATTTTGCGCGATGGGAAGGATTCAAGGCCAAGCTGGAGCTCGACAGGCTGGTTGAGGGACAGAAGAGATTTAGCGGTCAGCTCGCCGGCTTCGAAGACGGTTCGGTGCTGATTGACCTGCCCAATGAGGACGAAACGGCGATGATCCCGTTCGACTGGATCGCAGATGCCAAACTCGTTCTCACCGATGAATTGATCAAGGCCGACCTGGCGGCGCGCGGTGCGCCATCCGGCTCGGATGAAGCAAGTGGAGACACGCCATGAATATCGGCGTCAGTGCAAACAAGACCGAAATGCTCGCCATTGCCCGGGCCGTGGCGCATGAAAAGTCCATTGATGAACGTATCGTCATTGAAGCCATTGAAGAGGCAATCGAAAAAGCGGCCCGCTCGCGCTACGGGGCCGAGCTGGACATTCGCTCCAAAATCGACCCGAAGACGGGTGAAATGTCTCTGACCCGCCACACGACGGTGGTCGAGGAAGTCGAAAATGACGCTCAGGAAATGAGCCTCGCTGACGCAAAGAAAATTGATCCTGACGCTGAAATCGGAACCGTCTTCTCTGAAGAATTGCCGCCGATTGAGTTCGGCCGTGTGGCCTCGATGACGGCCAAGCAGGTCATTACGCAGAAAGTGCGCGATGCCGAGCGCGAGCGCCAATATGAAGAATACAAGGACCGCGTGGGCGAAATTCTCAACGGGATCGTCAAGCGCGTCGAATACGGCAATGTGTTTATTGATCTGGGGCGGGCCGAGGGCATAATCCGCCGCAATGACGGTATTCCGCGCGAAAACCTGAAGAATGGCGACCGGGTCCGGGCCTATATCTATGATGTCCGCCGCGAGACACGCGGGCCGCAAATCTTCCTGTCGCGCGCGCATCCTGACTTCATGGCGGCCCTGTTCGCCCAGGAAGTGCCGGAAGTTTATGAAGGCATCATCGAAATTCCGGCCGTGGCCCGTGATCCGGGTTCCCGTGCCAAGATCGCCGTGATTTCGAATGACAGCTCGATCGACCCTGTCGGCGCCTGTGTGGGTATGCGCGGTTCGCGCGTCCAGGCTGTTGTGTCGGAACTTGCGGGCGAGAAGATCGATATCATTCCGTGGAATAATGACCCGGCGACCTTCATCGTGAACGCGCTTCAGCCGGCCGAAGTGGCCAAGGTTGTCCTCGACGAGGAAGATCAGCGTATCGAGGTTGTGGTGCCGGATGACCAGTTGTCGCTGGCCATTGGCCGGCGGGGCCAGAATGTGCGTCTGGCGTCGCAACTGACCGGCTGGTCCATCGACATTCTCACCGAGCAGGAAGAGTCGGAGCGCCGCCAGAAGGAATTTGCCGAGCGTACGGCGATCTTCATGGATGCACTTGATGTGGATGAGGTCATCGCCCAGCTTCTGGCAACAGAGGGCTTCGAGAGCGTCGAAGAGCTGGCCTATGTTGATCTCGGTGAAATCGCGATCATCGAGGGCTTTGACGATGACACGGCCGTCGAGATCCAGACGCGCGCCAAGGAGCATCTCGACAAGCTGGCCGCCGCCCAGGATGCCAAGCGGACCGAGTTGGGCGTAGAAGACAGCCTGCTGGAAGTCGACGGTATTGATCTCGCCATAGCGGTCAAGCTGGGTGAAAACGAGGTCAAAACGGCTGATGATCTGGCCGGGTTCACGCCCGATGATCTGCGCGGCTGGTTTGAAACCCGGGATGGCGCGCGGGTCCGCGAGCCGGGTATACTGGAAGAATTCGACCTGTCGCAGGAAGATGCGGAAATGCTGATCCTCAAGGCCCGGGTTGCGGCCGGCTGGATCTCCGAAGACGACCTGCCGCAGCCGGAAGCCGAAGAAGCCAGCGAAGATGAGGGTGATACGGAAGTGGACATCGCCGATATGGATCTGGATGCGCTGGATGCGGAAGCGGCGGCGCTGGGTGTTGATCTGGATGCGCCGGTCGACGAAGAGGAAGAGGCGAAGGACTGAGTTCCGGAGCGATCATGCGCGAACGGCGCTGCATTGTCAGGGGGACAAGTGGACCGGAAAGCGGGCTGATCCGCTTTGTGGCTGACCCCGAAGGAAATGTGGTGCCGGACATCGCGGTCAAATTGCCGGGGCGCGGTGCCTGGGTCAGTGCGGACCGGATATCGGTCGATCTGGCCATAAAAAAAGGCAAGCTGGCGCGGGCGCTGGAGGGGGCAAAAACGCCGGCCGGCCTGGCCGATGACGTTGAAAAGCTTCTGGCGGCACGCGCCCTGTCCTTTGTCGGGCTGGCGCGTAAGGCCGGGGCGCTGGCGGCGGGAATGGACGCGGTCCGGCTGTCGCTGAAGGCGGAACGGCCGGCCTGGCGGATCGAAGCCAGCGATGGCGCGGCTGATGGCCGGGGCAAGCTGGACCGCCTGGCCGCGGCGAAATGGGGCGAGATTCCCGTGGCGGGATGTTTTACCGCTGCAGAACTCGGACAGGCTGCCGGACGCGATAGTGTGGTCCATGCAGTGCTTTCCAATGGTCCGCAGGGGCGGGCTTTTGGAGAGGTCATGACGCGGCTTTCGGGCTTCCGGATCATCGATCCGGCGACGAAAGCGGGTGAGAGTGGTTGAATCCGGCTTGAAGGTGGCTAGTTTAGCGGGCCTTCAAGCCTTGTTGACTTGAAAACGGGACGCTGGTTGATCGGCCGCCAGCGAAATGCCCGGAATAGGCCGTGTTGAAAGGTTCGCATGAGCGACAACGACGATCGTAATCAGGGTGGTTCCGGCCGCCGGCCTCTTTCGCTCAATCGCGGAGGGTCAGGCACCGTGCAGCAAAGCTTTGCGCGCGGCCGCTCCAAATCTGTGGTAGTCGAGAAAAAGCGTAAGCGCGTCGCGACCCCTCAACAGGGCGGCGCGTCTAAGGCTCCGGGCAAACCGCAGCCGGGCGCGACCCAGAGGAAGGGCGAAACACCGCTGGCCGCCAAGGCCCGTGAACTCGGCCTGTCCGAAGAAGAGCTGCTGTCGCGCCAGCGCGCTATCCAGCGTGCCCGCGCCGAAGCCGCGCAAAAGGAAGAGAGCCGCAAAACCGCCGAGGCCGAACGCTCCCAGCGCGCGCAGGAAGAACAGCGTCTGCTGGAAGAAAAGCAGCGCCGGGAAGCCGAAGAAGCCGCAGAAGCCGAGCGCCGCCGGGCCGAAGCCGAGGCGGAGGCTGCCGCAGCGGCTGCTGCCGCTGCTGCGCCCGCGAAGGGCGATCCTGATGACGTGGCCCCCGCCCGCCGCGAGGGCCCTAAAACCAAAGACAAGCCCAAGGATCATGACATTGATGATGCGGACGCCATGCTGGAAGCGATGGGCGGACGCGTCAAAAAGAAAGGTGCGCCAGGCCCCGGACGTGCTGCCCCGGAAAAAAGCCGTGCCAAAGCCGATCATGGCCGCCGTTCCGGTAAGCTGACCATCCAGAATATTCTGGATGGTGACGAGGATCGTCAGCGCTCGCTGGCGTCCGTGCGCCGGGCGCGTGAGCGTGAAAAACAGCGCCGTCAGCAAGGCGGTGACCGCGACAAGATCCAGCGTGAAGTCGTCCTGCCGGAGGCCATAACAGTCCAGGAACTGGCTGTCCGTATGGCCGAGCGCGCGGCGGATGTTGTCAAATACCTGATGAAGCAGGGCCAGATGGTCCGCGTGAATGACGTGCTTGATCTCGATACCGCCGAGTTGATCATCGAGGATTTCGGCCACATTGCGAAACGCGTTTCGGAATCTGACGTCGAAGAAGGCTTTATTGCGGATGATGATCCGGAAGACAGCAAGAAGCCGCGACCGCCGGTCGTGACCGTCATGGGCCATGTGGACCACGGCAAGACTTCGCTGCTGGACGCCTTGCGGGCGACGGATGTGGTTGCCGGCGAAGCGGGCGGCATCACGCAGCATATCGGTGCCTATCAGGTGAAGCTGAAGTCCGGTGACAAGATCACCTTCCTCGACACGCCGGGCCATGCCGCCTTTTCATCCATGCGTTCACGCGGGGCACAGGCGACCGATATCGTGATCCTGGTCGTGGCCGCCGATGACGGCGTCATGCCGCAAACGGTCGAGGCGATCAAACACGCCCAGGCCGCGGGTGCGCCGATCATTGTCGCGATCAACAAGATGGATCGCGAAGGTGCCAATCCGCAAAAGGTCCTGACAGATCTGCTTCAGCACGAAGTGGTGGTTGAAAGCATGGGTGGCGAGACCCAGGCCATCGAGGTTTCGGCCCTGAAAAAGACCGGCCTGCAGGAGCTGACCGATGCGATCACGCTGCAGGCGGAATTGCTCGAACTGAAAGCCAATCCCGACCGCGCCGCAGATGGTGTCGTGGTTGAAAGCCAGGTTGAACAGGGCCGCGGATCTGTGGCCACGGTTCTGGTCAAGCGCGGCACATTGAAGCGCGGTGACATCGTGGTTGCCGGGGCACAATGGGGCCGTGTGCGGGCTATGATCGACGAGCGCAACCAGCAGCTCAAGGAATTGGGGCCGTCACAACCTGCCGAAATTCTCGGTCTGGATGGCGCACCCGAGCCGGGCGAGTTGTTTGCGGTTGTCGAAAGCGAGGCCCGGGCCCGTGAAATCGTTGATTATCGTCAGCGGCAGAAGCGCCAGTCTGTGTCCGCAACCGGTGCAGGCGGCGCATCGCTCGAGCAAATGCTGGCGCGCCTCAAGTCGAGCGAAATCCAGGAAATGCCGCTGGTGGTGAAAGCCGATGTACAGGGGTCTGCAGAAGCCATTGCGCAGTCGCTGGAAAAAATCGGCAATGACGAGGTCAAGGCTCGGGTCATATATGGTGCTGCAGGCGGCGTGAATGAATCCGATATCCTGCTTGCCAAATCGTCCGGTGCGCCGGTTTTTGCCTTTAATGTCCGCGCCAACAAGCAGGCCCGTCAGATGGCCGAAGCCGAAGGCGTCGAGATCCGGTATTATTCCATCATCTACAATATTCTTGATGATGTGAAAGGCACGCTGGAAGGCATGCTAGCACCGGAGAAGCGCGAAACCTTCATCGGGTATGCCGAAATCCTGGAAGTCTTCAATATTTCCAAGGCCGGCAAGGTGGCAGGCTGCCGTGTGACCGAAGGTGTTGTGAAGCGTGGCTCGGGCGTTCGCCTGTTGCGCGATGATACTGTCATTCACGAAGGCAAGCTGAAAACGCTCAAACGCTTCAAGGACGAAGTCCCGGAAGTTCGTGCCGGCACAGAGTGCGGCATGGCATTCGAGAATTATGAGGACCTCCAGAAAGGCGACCTCATCGAGTGCTTTGAAGTCGAGGAAGTCGAACGCAAACTCTGACCGGATGGTGGTAGACGGCCTGAGGCGCGGCGTTTTGATCCTGTTCACGCCGCGCTTCTGGGTTCATTAGTCCTGCCAGTTTGCGGGAACCAGTCCCTGTTCAGCGCCTTCATAATCGGCAAAGTCATATTGCTCGACGACAAACCCGCCGCTCATATGGATGACGGTGGTTTGCGGGGCTGACCAACGGAACACCATGCCCTCCTGATCAACCGGATAGGTCGCGTTGACCCGCCCCATGAACACATAGCGGTCATTGCTTTCAAATACGGTGTCCCACTCGAAGTTGAGACCAATCGGGTTGTTTTGCGCGGCAAATTCTCGCAGCGCCTCCATGATGTCCGCTCGGCCATGATGGACCATGCCGGCTTCGCCCATACCGGTTGCGGTCGGGTCCACAAATACGACATCCTCGGCCATATAGGCTTCCATCGCATCGAATTCAGCGGCGGAATAATGCGCCATATATGCGTCAACCGCGGCGCGGGTTTCGGCATCCGAATCCTGAGCGGACGCCCCGGCGGATACAAGCAGGCTGCCGGTGACAGCAAATATAATGTTCTTCATCTTATTCTCCGGGTGTCAGTTGGATTCAACGCGAACCGCGCCGTCAAAGTCAGTGTAATCCCGATGTTCAACCAGACGACCATCGGAGACGGTTACAATGGTGATGATCGGGTAGTCATATTGAGCACCGTTGCCATAGGTCACCAGAACATTGCCATCGTAGATGACCCGCCCCGGCGATTCATAAACGCGGTCGAAGCGGTATTCACCATTGACCAGCCCCCAGCTGGAGATCCCGTTGATAATGGCATCCGGTCCTGTCCAGTTGATCGGCTCGCCAAAATTCTCCCGGCCAAATGACGTCGGGTCGATGAAAACCGATTCATCGGTCAGGAATTCGCGGGCGGCTTCAAAATCCTGCGCCTGATAGGCGGCCAACCAGGCATCAGCAGTGTGACGGGCAGGCGCGGCATCCTGTGCACCTGCAATAGAAGCCATGCTCGCAACGCTCGCGATTATTGCAATTTTCAGACGATTCATCATGTTCTCCCTGTTGGGCAATAGCTAGCGGGCAGGGAGCCGGCTTCGCCAATCACAAAGCTGCGATAAAGCTGACAGCCGTGTTAGACTTGCGTTCAGCCGTCCGAGACGCTAGACCGCGCGCCCTTTTCAAAAGCGAATGCGCCGGTTCGAATCCGGGCTTTCGAGAATGAGGTTTTCATGACCCGCCACGGATCGCCCCATGCGGGCGCCAAAATGCCTTCCCAGAGACAGCTGCGTGCCGGTGAGCTGATCCGGCACACGCTGGTTGAAATCCTGCAGCGCAAGGAGCTGCGGGATCATGACCTGGCCGGGGTTGACGTGACCATTACAGAGGTCCGCACCTCGCCCGACCTCAAGGCAGCACGGGTCTATGTGGCCCCGCTTGCCCAGGGCGACAGGGATGTGGTCGCAAAAGCCATGAATCGCTGCGCAAGTTTTCTGCGCGGGCAGCTGGGCCGCGAGATCGAGCTGAAATACACGCCCGAGCTGCGCTTTATCGCCGATGACCGGTTTGATCAGGCGAGCCGGATTGACGACCTTCTGGCCAGCCCTTCGGTAAAACGCGATCTGGATCCGGGGCTTGCCGGGGAGGATGAAGACTGATGGGCCGCCGCAAGCGCGGACAGGATATTCATGGCTGGGTGTTGCTGGACAAGCCGCTGGACATGACCTCGACGCAGGCCGTGTCCGCCGTGCGCCGCCTGTTTGATGCAAAAAAGGCGGGCCATGCCGGGACGCTGGACCCGCTGGCGACGGGCATGCTGCCCATTGCGCTGGGGGAGGCCACGAAGACCGTGTCTTTTGCACAGGAGGCCGGCAAGACCTATCGATTCGCCATCCGCTGGGGCGTTTCCACCGATACGCTGGATGCGGAAGGCAAGACCGTTGCAACGTCGGACACTCGACCCGATATCGAGGCCATAAAGGCAGCGTTGCCGGATTTTGTCGGCGATATCGAGCAGATTCCGCCGAAATATTCGGCCATCAAGATTGATGGCGAACGCGCCTATGACCTTGCCCGGGCCGGTGAGGAGGTCGAAATTGCCGCGCGTCCGGTCCGGATTGACCGTCTGGATATTGTCGATGCTCCCTCGGTGGATGAAACCGTCTTCGAAATGGATTGCGGAAAGGGCACCTATGTGCGCGCCATTGCCCGCGATCTGTCGCAAAAGCTCGGCACGGAAGGGCATATTTCCAGCCTGCGCCGGACCGCAGTCGGTGTGTTTGAAGAGTCTGCTGCCATATCGCTGGACGAATTGGCAGATTTGGCCCATAAGGGCCGCGCTTTTGAGGGGCTTGCCCCGGTTGAGACCGCGCTGGACGACATCCCGGCACTGGCCGTAACCGAGGAGGAGGTTTCTCATTTAAGGCAGGGGCGGTCCATCGTCCTGCTCCCGCGTATTGCGCAGGAGCTTCGTGCCCAAAGGCGTCCTCGTGATCTTTCCGGAAAAGACGGGTCTCGATTGGCGGTCGCGATGCACGGCGGGATGGCGGTCGCTCTGGGAGATGCGCAGGCGGGAAAATTTGTTCCGTCGCGCGTTTTCAATCACAGCCTCTAGAGCCCCAAGAGGGGGCAAGAAAGGAAAGTCCGATGTCGGTAACGCAAGAGCGCAAGAGTGCGCTTATTTCCGAAAATGCCCAGACGAAGGGCGATACGGGGTCTCCGGAAGTCCAGGTGGCTATCCTGACCGAACGTATCGCGAATCTGACGGAGCATTTCAAAACCCACAAGAAGGATAATCACTCCCGCCGTGGTCTTCTGAAGATGGTATCCCAGCGCCGCAGGCTGCTGGACTATCTGAAAGGCAAGGATGAGGCACGTTATCAGGCTTTGATCAAGAAGCTGGGCCTCCGCCGCTAATCGCTGGTTGAGACGACGTACGGGACGAAAGCACGCACGAGATGTTTGAGATACACAAAGAAACGATTGAATGGGGCGGCCGTGAGCTAACCCTGGAAACCGGCAAGGTCGCCCGCCAGGCGGACGGCGCTGTCATGATCACCTATGGTGAGACAACTGTTCTGGCGACCGCTGTCGGCGTCAAGGCGGTCAAGCCGGGAGCCGACTTTTTCCCGCTGACGGTCAATTATCAGGAAAAATACTTCGCCGCCGGGAAAATACCGGGCGGCTTCTTCAAGCGCGAAGGCCGGCCGACCGAAAAGGAAACGCTGACTTCCCGCCTGATCGACCGCCCGATCCGTCCGCTCTTCCCGAAAGGCTTCAAGAATGAAGTCCAGGTGATGCTGACGGTCTTGTCGCACGATATGGAGAATGATCCGGATATCGTCGGCATGATCGGCGCTTCAGCAGCGCTGTGCATTTCCGGTCTGCCTTTCATGGGCCCGATCGGCGCGGCGCGTGTTGGCTATATGAATGGCGAATATGTGCTGAACCCGCTCTGCGATGATGTTGCAGACAGCGCGCTCGATCTGGTTGTCGCCGGCACTGGCGATGCCGTGATGATGGTGGAATCGGAAGCCAAAGAGCTGTCCGAAGAAATCATGCTCGGCGCTGTGATGTTCGGTCATGAAGCGTTCCAGCCCGTGATTGATGCCATCATCCGGTTGGCAGAAAAATGTGCCAAGGAGCCGTGGGACTATCAGCCGGAAGATCATTCCGACCTGGAAGCCAAGGTCCGCAAGCTGGTCGAAGCCGATCTGGCTGCGGCCTATACGATCACCGACAAGACCGAGCGTTATGCGGCTGTCGGCGCGGCCAAGGACAAGGCGAAGGCCGAACTCGGCCAGAGCGAAGACAATCCGGACGGTGTTCCGGGCAATGTCCTCGCTGACGTTTTGAAGGGTGTGGAGTCCTCCATCGTCCGTGGTGGCATCATCAAGACCGGCAAACGGATTGATGGCCGCAAGCTGGACGAAGTCCGCACCATTGTTGCCGAAGCCGGCATTTTGCCTCGCACGCACGGTTCTGCCCTTTTCACCCGCGGTGAAACGCAGGGTCTGGTCGTGGCCACGTTGGGGACGGGCGAGGATGAGCAATTCATCGACGCGCTGACGGGGACGTACAAGGAGCGCTTTATGCTCCACTACAACTTCCCGCCCTATTCGGTTGGCGAGACCAGCTTCCGTCTGGCTCCGGGCCGCCGCGAAATCGGCCATGGCAAGCTGGCCTGGCGTGCGGTGAATGCGGTTCTGCCGTCGGCAGAAAACTTCCCCTACACCATCCGCCTGGTTTCCGAGATCACGGAATCCAACGGCTCGTCCTCCATGGCGACGGTGTGTGGTGCCTCGCTCGCCCTGATGGATGCCGGTGTGCCGATCACGCGTCCGGTTTCCGGCATCGCCATGGGTCTGATCAAGGATCCCGACGGTATTGCCGTTCTTTCCGACATTCTCGGGGATGAGGATCATCTCGGCGATATGGACTTCAAGGTCGCGGGCACGTCGGAAGGCGTTACCTCGCTGCAGATGGACATCAAGATTGCCGGCATCAACGAAGACATCATGAAGACGGCTCTGGCGCAGGCCAAGGGCGGCCGCATGCACATTCTCGAAAAGATGAATGAGGCACTCGGCACCGCCCGCGAAGAAGTCGGTGAGTATGCACCGCGCATCGAGACGATCACCATTCCGACCGACAAGATCCGTGATGTGATCGGCACCGGCGGCAAGGTGATCCGCGAGATCGTGGAAGTCACCGGTGCCAAGGTCGATGTCAATGATGATGGTGTGATCAAGGTCTCGTCCTCTGACGCCAAGGCCATCCGCGCCGCGCTTGACTGGATCCACGGCCTGACGGCCGAGCCGGAAGTCGGCCATATCTACAAGGGCAAGATCGTCAAGGTCATGGACTTCGGCGCTTTCGTGAACTTCTTCGGTCCGAAAGACGGTCTGGTTCACGTCTCCCAAATGAAGAATGAGCGCGTCAGCCATCCCAAGGACGTCGTTGCCGAAGGTGACGAAGTCTATGTGAAGCTGATGGGCTTTGATGACCGCGGCAAGGTCCGCCTGTCGATGAAAGTTGTCGATCAGGAAACCGGCAAGGACATCAAGGAAGAAGACGGCGACGAAGAGGAATAGTCCTTTTTCTCTCGGAAAATTTAATTGGCCCGGACATTGTTCCGGGCCATTTTTATTGCATGACGGTTTGCGCACGAATGTCCGATCCTGATCTGCCGGCGTTCCGCGCTGATAGTATCGGCGTTATGAAATTCGCAACGCCTGGATTTCTTTGCCATCGACCGGTGATGGAAACGGATTTCAGCATTGAGCTCCAGCGTTCAAATGGCTGTCGTATGCAGTTGCCGTATCGGCGCTGGCACTGCCTGACTTTTTATCCGTCCAGCGCGAGCCGCGTGGAACGCGTAGGGGCCTGGGGACGGCAGGTCGGCGTAGTTCGCGCCGGGGAGGTGGGTCTATATCCCGCCGGAGAACCGGAGATTATTGATTGGCACGGTCGGACGGATGCCCTGCATCTGCATTTGGATCCCCGGCGCGTCGGCCGGGAGCGAATGGAGCTGGGTCTGGGCGAGGAAACAGGCATAGCCCGCTATTTTATCTGCAATGAAGCCGTCTTGATTGAACTGGCCGCCAGTTTGTACGAAAGCGTCAAGGCGAAGGCTTTTGAGGACGTCTCCCTCCTAGTTGATCAGATTGCCCGCCGTCTCGCAGATGCGCACCCGGCTAAGCGGCCACTTCCCCAGCCCGAATTGGGGCGAGTCTTACTGGATGATATTCTTGACCTAATGCACGGGCCCGCGGCGGCGCGGGCTTCGGTTCCCAAACTGGCAAACCATGCCGGGCTGAGCCTTGGCCGATTTATCCGCAAGTTTTCCGCGAGTTTCGGGACTTCACCGCACGATTATCTTGTGCGCAATCGAATCGAGACAGCCAAAGGCCTGTTGAGCGAGGGCATGCAGATCGCGGAAACGGCTACGGAATGCGGCTTCTGCGATCAAAGCCATCTGACGCATGCGTTCAGGCGCCGAACAGGCATGACACCCGCCGCCTTCGTTGATTGGGCCAACCTCTAGGCAGGATTTTACAATACAGGACAAAATCCGGGTGCTCTATTTGGAAGACCTTTCCCACACCGGAGTTTCGGAATGTTTGCTCGCCTCCTGATTGTTCACATCTTTTTGGCGGTCGCCGCGCCCGCCTTCGCCAATCCGATCGATGCTGGCAACCGCACCGAACGCTTTGAATTAGACTCCAGCATTCTGGGTGAAACACGCGAATTCCTTGTGCGGATGCCTGAGAGTTACGCCAGGGAGGTTCAGAACGAATATCCCGTCCTCTACGTTTCAGATGCGGACTGGAACTTCCCGCTGATGGCTGAATGGGTGGAGTATTTATCGCACCACGGGAGCATCCCCGAATTGATTGTCGTGGGCGCTGTGAACGTCTCGCGCAATCGAGATTTTGTGCCGCGCGAGGACCCGAATTTTGCGGAGTCCGGGCAAGGTGACCGATATTTGCGCCATGTGGCCGCGGAATGGATTCCGGAAGTCGAAAGCCGATACCGCGTTGGTGAAGGACGCGTTTTCTTCGGTCATTCCTTTGGCGGTGTTTTGGTGCTCAACCAACTGTTCACCGACCCTGATCTTTTCGATGCTTACGTCGCGCTTGGGTCCAGCACTTGGGTGGCGGACCGTGTTTTATTCGAACGCGCCAATGCTTTTTTCGATGCCGGCCGAACGATGGATGCTTTTCTGTATATGAGCGTCGGTGAAACCGATGGCGGGGCGACGGTTCCCGACGGCTCGCTGTTTGCGGAATTGCTGGAAGCGCGCGCACCAGACTCGCTCGACTGGAGCTATCGTATCACGCAAAGCACAGATCATTTTACCAACGTGACAGCCAGCCTGCACGAGATCTTTATGTCCCTCTTTCCAGCTTGGGGATTTGATCGTGAGCTGGCCGAGGCTGCGAGAACTTACGGTGCAGCAGCAGCTGGCGAATTGTTCGACCGCAGGCAAAGCGAGCTAGGCTGGAGGTTTGCGCCATACTGGTTTGATGTTGGTGTCACCGCTATTGATCTCGCCCGCGACGGCCATGGTGAAGCAGCCTCAGTGATCCTCGAAAAAATGGTCGAATACGATCCTGATAATACTGAAACGCGAGCCTTTATTGCGTTTGCGTTCGCAGCATCAGGTCAAACCGAGCCCGCTATCGAAGCCATCAATGAGGCGATCGCCCATGGGATTGATAGTGGTCACGACCTGACCCGCATTGACGCGTTCAGAAATTACCGCGAAAGGCTGGTTGGACGACTCGAGAGCGAATAGCCCCAGATAAACCACCTTATGCCGCTCAGGATAGCGGCGGTTTCCGGAGAATGTCGAGGTGGTTGCCGTCCGCGCCAACGCGCTGGGTACTGCGCAGCGCTTTGCAGCCGCGATAACAGAGATCGACCGGGCCATAGAAATGGCTGAAGAATACGGCCATCCTGACAGCCGGATTGAGGCGTTCCGCGCCTTTCGCGGGCGGCTGGTGAGCCGCATGGAGGCGGTCGCGCAAGACGGCAATTGAGCTAAATACCGGCAGGATTGCTGGACCTGTCCGCTTCGCCCCCTATGATTGAATTCAAAGATCATCGGGAGACATGAAGTGATCCGCCAGATTCTCACACTTGCCGGTTGTGCCGGCCTCATTGCCAGCGGCGCTGCCGCGCAGGACGATAGTTACCGCCTTCCGCCTCAGGACATCGTCGATATTGTTGATGCCCCGGCTGCGCCATGGACGACGTTTTCGCCCGACCGTCGCCACCTTCTGCTGATTCACCGCGAGGATCTGCCGCCCGTATCGGAGCTGGCGCGGCCGATGGAACGACTGGCCGGGCTGCGCCTTGATGCGGCAACTAACGGACGACACGGCCCGCGAACCGCCATCGGCCTGTCTGTGATCGACGTCACCACAGGCGAGGAGCGCGCCATCGAATTACCGGAAGATATCGGTCTTTCAAATTTCGACTGGTCGCCGGACGGGCGCTATGCCGCCTTTGTCGTGACGCAGGGCAATACGCTGTCTTTATGGGTAGCGGATGTTCAGCGCGCCCGGGCGCGTGAGGTGATCCCGAGCGGAATCAATGCGGTGTTCGATCCGGTCAGCTGGATGCCGGACAGCGAGACGCTGCTGGTGAGTATGGTGCCATCCAATCGCGGTCCGATGCCGCAGCGGCCGCTGGTGCCGGAAGGGCCGGTCATTCAGGAGGCGGGCGGATATGAAGCGCCGGTTCGCACCTATCAGGATTTGCTGACCGACAGTCATGATGCGGCGCTGTTTGCCTGGATGGCTACCAGCCAGCTTGTGCTGGCCGATGCCCGCCGGGGCCGTCCGCGCCCTGTGGGCAATCCGGATCTGATTTATTCCGCCGACCCGGCACCGGGCGGTGAGATGATCCTGATCGGGGCGATGCAGCAGCCTTTCTCCTATGATGTGAACTGGGCGGGCTTTGCCGACCGCACCTATGTGATTGATCTTGATGGCAATGAAATTTCGGAGATTGCGCGTCAGCCGATAGCAGACAATGTGCCGATCGGTGGTGTCATTACGGGCCGCCGCAGTGTTGGCTGGCAGGCCTCTCATCCAGCCCGTGTCGTGTGGGCCGAGGCGCAGGACGGAGGCGATCCACGCGTCGAGACGGATGAAAGAGACAGCGTCTGGGCGCTCGAAGCTCCTTTTGATGGCGAGCCGATGGAAATCGCGCGATTTGAAGATCGCTATTACGGCACCCAGTTTACTTCTGAAGGCCAGATGGGCATTGCCGTAGAGTATGATCGCGATACACGGATCATCCGGCGTTGGGTGGTTGATTTTGCGGAAGGTGGCGCTGAGCCACGTCTGGCCGAGGAACGCAATCTGCAGGACGCCTATGCCGATCCGGGCTCTCCGGAAACGATGCGGAATGAATACGGTCGCAGTGTTGCAGCGGTTGTAGACGGGTATCTTTACTACACCGGCAATGGGGCAACGCCCGATGGCAACCGGCCATTCCTGAACCGGGTGAGCTTCGAGACGTTCGAGACGGAAGAGCTGTGGCGCAATAGCGGTGAGAATTTCGAACGGGTCATCGGCCTGGTGGAGACTGATGGACCGGTATTCCTGACCTCCTATGAAGACCCGGAAACGCCGCCGAATGTGCGTCTGCATGGACAGGGAGAGCCGCGTTTTATCACCGACTTCCCCAACCCGCACCCGCAGCTCAACGAGATCTCACGCGAGCTGATTACCTATGAGCGCGCGGATGGTGTGCCGCTGTCAGCGACACTCTATCTGCCGGCCGATCATGAGGAGGGAGCGACTCTTCCGCTTCTGATCTGGGCGTATCCGCTTGAATACAATGATGCGGCCACCGCCGGACAGGTGCGGGGTTCGCCTTACGAATTCACGCGCGTCGCCGGAACCAGCCCGCGCTTCCTGGTGACACAAGGCTATGCGCTCATGGAAAATGCCACCATGCCGGTGGTCGGAGATGATCCGGAAACAGTGAATGACACTTTCATCGAACAATTGGTGCTGTCAGCTGAAGCAGCGGTCGCAGAGTCGGTGCGCCGCGGATTCGGCGACGGGCAACGCGTGGCTGTGGCCGGGCATTCCTACGGGGCCTTTATGACCGCGCACCTTCTGGCCGCCAGTGATATTTTCCGCACCGGCATTGCCCGGTCCGGGGCCTATAACCGGACATTGACGCCGTTCGGCTTCCAGTCGGAGCGGCGGACTTTCTGGGAAGCGCCGGAAACCTATTTCGAGCTTTCCCCCTTCATGCATGCGGACGACATAAACGAGCCGATCCTGTTGATCCACGGTCAGCTCGACAATAATTCGGGCACTTATCCGATCCAGTCCGAGCGCATGTTCGCGGCGGTGAAGGGCAATGCCGGGACCGCACGCCTCGTCATGCTGCCCTATGAAAGCCATGGCTATCGCGGGCGCGAAAGCGTGCTGCACGTTCTGGCAGAGAGCATTGACTGGCTGAACACCTGGGTTTTACCGGAAGTGGATCCGACCGGGCGTGATGCGGCTGAGGATGTGCCGGAGGGTGAATCGGCTGACAGCGCGAGCGATTGATCCAGCCACACCGGAAATGAAAAACCCCGCTGGAGCGATCCGGCGGGGTTTTGACTTTCATGTGTCTGTTCAGGGCCTACTCGTCATCATCATCCATGCTCGGTACCGCCACGGCGTGGAAACCGGCATCAACGTGCAGGGTTTCGCCCGTGCAGGAATGGCCGAGATCAGACAGGAGGTAGAGCGCCGCGCCCGCAACGCCTTCCATGCGGGTGTCTTCCTTCATCATCGACCATTCGCGGCCCGTGCGCATGAGAGATTTGCCGCCGGAAATCCCGGCCATGGCGAGGGTCCGCATCGGACCGGCTGAAAGCGCATTGACGCGAATGCCCGACGGGCCGAGATCGCGCGCCATATAGCGAGTGGAGGCTTCCAGCGCGGCCTTGGCCACGCCCATGACATTGTAGGACGGGACGACGCGCTCCGATCCGAGATAGGTGAGCGTTACCATCGACCCGCCATCCGTCATCAGGCGGGAGGCGCGTTTTCCGGCATCGACGAAAGAGAAGGCCGAGATTTCCAGTGCCCGGCGCCAGCCCTCACGCGTGGTGTTCTCGGTGAAGGAGCCGACGAGCTCGTCCTTGCCGGCAAAGGCGATGGCATGGACGAGGAAGTCCATCCTGCCCCATTTCTTCTCGATGGCCGCAAAGCAGGCATCCATTGAGGCATCGTCGGTGACATCGGCAGAGAGCATGAAAGGCTCCTGCCCCAGGCTTTCCACCAGCGGGCGCACGCGTTTTTCCAGCGCTTCGCCCTGATAGGAAAAGGCCAGTTCCGCGCCCTGGGCCGCAAGCTGCTGGGCAATGCCCCAGGCGATGGAATTCTTGTTAGCGACGCCCATGATGAGGCCGCGCTTGCCCTTCATCAGATCGCCCTTGGGGAAAATCGTATCGGTCATGGAAAGTCCTTCCGGGGTTTGGGCTCAGCCATATTTGGCGAGGCCGTCCGCTACTGAAAGGCGCGGCGCGCGCCAGATGTCCTGACCTAAGGCCGCGGCCTCCATCGGGTCAATATTGAAAATGTCAAATGCGGACGAAGTTGAGGCGTCGAGATTGGTGAGGATGATATCCAGTGTGCAGGCATGCTCTTCGGCAATAAACCAGTGAATATTGTCATCCGGGTCGCCGATAGACGCCAAATTTCCGGCCGTCACGACTTCGTCAATCGTCGGGCGGATCAAAAGCGCATCGTCTTCTATCGCGATCCTGTCATATTGCCGGAGATGAAATCGGCCCTGCAGTGTCAGGTGGGCGGATATCATATTACTGTGGCCATGTGGAATGATGGCTCTGCCGCGTCCCACGGTGAAGAATTTCGGGAAAAACGCCAGCCGCTCTCCGTTTTCGAGCTGCAAGCGAACCGGCGCGGTTGCGACGCCACGTTCGGCGATGCCCGCACTGTTCAGCAGACGGTCGAATTCAATGGCGTTCCGGACATCGTCTGGATCAAGGTTTGAAAAAACATGATCAAGGCCTTCGCGCCAATTGGCAATTGAAATGCCTCCATTCAGCGCCTGGCGAGAGAAATGGTCGACTTGTCCGATGGCCGTACTGAACGCCTGCAGCGCTGGAGTCCCAAAGGCCCATGCCTGATGTGCTGCCAAACCCGCAAGAAACGTCGCGCCCGTTGCTGTCAGAAGGTTGCGCCGATCAATCACCGTCACACCTTGGATACAACAACCGTACCATTCGTGCCGCCAAAGCCGAAGGAATTGGACATGGCGGTATTGATTTGTGCGTCGCGGGTTTCGGTGATGATGGGCAGGTTCAGGGCGGCAATATCCGGATCCATGTCAAAGACATTGATGGAAGGCGCGACGAAACTGTTCTGCATCATCAACAGCGTGTAGACGAGCTCGTGTGCGCCTGCCGCGCCCAAGGAGTGGCCGGTCATGGATTTCGTTGCCGAGATCATGGGGGCGTTTTCGCCGAAGACGTCTTTGACCGCCTTCATCTCGGTGATGTCGCCAACCGGTGTCGCGGTGGCATGCGGGTTGAGATAGTCGATGTCCGATCCGGCGGTTTCCATGGCCAGACGCATGGAGCGCACGGCCCCCTCGCCGGACGGGGCGACCATGTCATAGCCGTCCGACGTCGCGCCATAGCCGGTGATCTCGGCGAGGATCGGTGCGCCGCGCTTCCTGGCGCGCTCATATTCCTCCAGAACAACAACGCCCGCGCCGGCACCGCCGACAAAGCCGTCGCGATCCTTGTCAAAGGCGCGCGAAGCGTGCTCCGGCGTATCATTGTACTTCGTTGACATCGCGCCCATGGCATCAAACAGGTTGGAGAGCGCCCAGTGAATCTCCTCGCAGCCGCCGGCAAACATCACATCCTGCTTGCCCCACTGGATCTGTTCGGCTGCAGCCCCGACGCAGTGCAGCGAGGTCGTGCAGGCCGAAGTGATGGAATAGTTCACGCCAAGTATCTTGAACGGTGTGGCGAGCGTGGCCGACGCCGTCGAGCTCATCGCCTTGGGCACGGCAAAGGGGCCGATACGGCGCGGGCCCTTGTCGCGGGTAATATCGGCCGCGTTGACAATCGTGCCCGCAGACGGACCGCCCGAGCCCATGATGATACCGGTGCGTGGATTGGAAATGTCGTTCTCGCCGATGCCTGATGCGGCAATCGCCTGTTCCATCGCCATATAGCACCAGCCTGCGCCTTCGCTCATGAAGCGGTAGACGCGCTTGTCGACATGCTCTGCCGGATCGATATCCGGCTTGGCCCCGACCTGGCATTTGAAATTGTGGTCGGCAAATTCCTGCATGAAACGGATGCCGGTCCTGCCGGCTTTCAACGAGGCGGTGACCTCGTCTGCATTGTTTCCGATAGGCGAAATCACGCCCAGCCCGGTGATCACAACACGGCGCATATGAACTCCTGTCATTCGGGGCTCAGCCCTGACGGGCGAGATCTTCAGGTTTGAACAGGCCGACCTTCAGATCCTTGGCCTTGTAGATTTCCTTGTCGTCGGCGAATAATCGCGCATCCGCAACGCCGAGAACAAGCCCCCGGCGGACAATTTTCTTCATGCTGATTTCATAGCGCACGGTCTTCACATCCGGCGTGACCTGGCCGACGAATTTGACTTCACCGCAGCCGAGCGCGCGGCCCTTGCCCGGATTGCCTTCCCAGACCAGCCAGAATCCGACCAGCTGCCACATTGCATCCAGACCCAGGCAGCCGGGCATGACCGGATCGCCGGGAAAATGGCAGGCGAAAAACCACTTATCATCCTTGATATCCAGCTCGGCAATGACCTGACCCTTGCCGTAATCGCCGCCATCCTCGGAAATGTGCGTGATGCGGTCGAGCATCAGCATGGGCGGCGCGGGCAATTGACCGTTACCGGGGCCGTAAAGCTCTCCGCGGGATGATTTCAGCAGATCTTCATAGGAAAGCGCGCTTGGACGTTCTGTCATGTCTGATCCCGATCGGTGACGGTCCGCTTTATGAATTGGAGCGGGGGATCAAGCCGTCATATATCCACCGCTTTCAGCGATCAGCGGTATCATGCGGGGGCGGGTCACTCAAGGCGGCGAGGCTGTGTGGCGCTGCGCCGTAGGTGCCGAGGTCGGATGGCATTATGCCCCAGATGGCATTGGCGCGAACCCAGCCATGATGGCCCTGTGCCTGCAGCCGGCACCAGCCATCGGCGCAGCGTTCCAGATCGAGAATGGCCCCGGCCTCGGCTATGGCCTCGATATTGGCATCAGCATCCGGGCGGATCCGGAGCTCTGCCTCCTCCGGAATATAAACGGTGCGGCGGCCGGACAGCAGCGATTGGTGCATCCATGTTACCTCGCCGCCCGGGTCTTCCACCCGCCGCCAGCCGGGGGCTTCGGCTGTGACACGAAGCGGCAGGCCTTCACGTACATAACGCCAGATAATCCGGTGATCCTGACTGGGGCCTTCCCGCCCGTAGGCGACGCTGACCTTCAGCGAGACAAAGCGTGGAACCGGATAGCCTGACGGCGTATCGGCATCCTGTGCCAGAACGGCCGGGCAGAGCGCCGTCAACACGCCTGTCAGAAGGAGAGCCAGCATCCGTTTCATGCTGACAGACATGCGCCCGTCAGGGTGAATAGGCAGTAAATCCGATATGAGGAAGAAGACGCGGCGGCCATGCCACGCTATCATATGTTTCAACTCATACAGGGAGGTCGCCATGAAATTCATTCTGACCACAGCAGGTGCACTGGTTTTTGCAGCAACAGCTTCCGCTCAGGACCGTGAACTGACCTTCGAGCCAACTGAATTGCGTGGCGGCATCGTCATGCTGACCACCGGCGCGGGCGGCAATATGGGCGTGCTGACTGGCGATGATGGCATATTGCTGGTGGACGATCTTCTCCCCGGCACTGGCCCGCAGGTCGAAGCCGCCATTGCGGATATCGCTGGTGACGGTGTGCCGCGTTTCATTCTGAACACGCATTATCACGGAGATCATACGGGCTCGAATGACCACTTCCATGCGGAAGGCTCGACAATTGTGGCTCACCATAATATCCGCACGCGGCTGGCCGCGTCGGACGACCAGAACGCCTATGGCTTTCTGCCGGTCCTGACCTTTGGCGAGGACATTCATTTCCATATGAATGGCGAGACGGTGCGCGCCGTGCACGTGCCATCCGCTCACACTGACGGTGATGCCCTTGTCTATTTTGAAACCGCCGATGTCCTGCATATGGGCGATACGCTGTTTTCCGGCCTGTTTCCCTTTATTGACCTGACGGGCGGCGGAACGGTGGACGGGTATCTGGACGCCATGGCGACCGGATTGCGGATCGCCGGCCCTGAAACCCAGGTCATTCCCGGTCACGGTCCGTTGTCGGCGCGCGAGGACATACAGGCGTCCATCGATATGGTGCGCGCGGCGCGGGCGATCATCGCGCCCATGGTTGAAGCCGGTATGAGCCTTGAAGAGGTGCAGGCCGCCAACCCGCTGGCGGATTTCCATGACGACTGGAATTGGGGCTTTATCTGCACGCCGCGCATGGTGGCGACGCTCTATCTGGATGCTGTGGGCGATGCCGAATCCAGCCCGCTTGCGACGTCCTGCAACTGATCGGGCAGCGCGGCGCTGAAATCATTGTCCGCAGACAGGACAGGCCGAGTCGCGGTGAAGGGTCAGGGTGCGGCTTGTCCCTGCCAGCCCGTCATACATCAGAAGGCGGCCTGACAAGGGATTTCCCGCCCCGGTGATCCATTTGATCGCCTCCAGTGCCATCATCGAACCGATAATGCCGGTCAGCGCGCCAACGACGCCGACACGTTCGCAGGTTTCAGCATCCGGCGGAATGGCCGGTACGAAGCACTGATAGCAGGGCGTCCCCTTGCTCAAGCCGGATGTGAAGACTGCCACTTGTCCTGTCCAGCGGCCCACGGCACCCGATATCAGCGGCTTGCCGAGGTGGTGACAGGCGGCGTTTACCGCAAAACGGGTTTCGAAATTGTCGCAGCCATCGAGGACGACATCCGACCCGGCCAGAACGGCGACGGCGTTTTCAGGCGTGAGTTCGGCCTGGACTGCGCGGACATTTACCAAAGGGTTCAAGCGGGCGAGTCCCTGTGCGGCGATGGCGGCCTTGGGCTGGCCGACATCCCCCGTGGCGAACTGGACCTGACGTTGCAGATTGTCGAGGCTGACCGTGTCGGGATCAATGAGTGTAATTGTGCCCACACCCGCTGCCGCCAGATAGAGCGCCGCCGGCCCGCCCAGCCCGCCGGCACCGACAATCAGCGCAGATGCCGCTCTCAGGCGCTGCTGGCCGGGACCGCCAATCTCCTTGAGTACGAGGTGGCGGGCATAGCGTTCGATCTCTTCATCTTCCATGGCTTCCGACTAGCACCGGATTGACAGCCTGCCTATGGCGGATCCTCACCAATCAGGTCAGTCTGCCGTCATGAATATTCCAGCCCCCACCGATGATCCGACCGCCCCCGCCTTGCGTCTTCTGACGACAGGCAGGGCGCATATCTTCCTGACCGGGCGGGCCGGGACGGGAAAAACCACGCTGCTGCGCAAATTCCTGCAACAGATAGAAGGCCGGGCCGCGGTGGTGGCTCCCACTGGTGTGGCCGCCATGAATGCGGGCGGTCAGACGATTCACTCCTTCTTCCGTTTCCCGCCGCGGCTGATCGAGCCGCAGGACATAAGGCGGTTGCGCCATGCGCGGGTTCTGAAAGAGCTCGACACGCTGGTGATTGATGAAATCTCGATGGTGCGCGCGGACATGATGGCGGCGATCGATCATTCCCTGCGTCTGCACCGTGACAGTTCGGAGCCGTTCGGCGGCGTGCGCATGGTGATTGTGGGCGATCTGGCCCAGCTGCCGCCGGTTGTTGACGGGCAGGTCGGGCAATATCTCGACGAAATCTATGGCGGACCGTTCTTTTTTAATGCGCCGGGCTTCCGGGATGCCGGCTTTTTGCGGGTCGAACTGGAAACCGTATTCCGGCAATCGGACCCGGATTTCATCGACATTCTATCGGCTGTGCGCGAAGCCCGGGTCGATGAGCGTGAAGCGGCTCTGTTGAACCAGCGGGTGACGCAAGCCACCGGCTTTGATGCCAGCGCCACACATGTCGTTCTGACACCGACCAATCAGGCCGCACATGACATCAATGCGGCGCGCCTTGCTGCCTTGCCCGGCGAGGCCGCGGCTTATAATTCCAAGACAGAAGGCCAGTTTGATCCCCGCCTGTTTCCAACCGAGGACCCGCTTCTGCTCAAGCGCGGCGCCCGGGTGATGATGATCCGCAATGATCCATCGGGAAAATGGGTGAATGGCACAATGGGCGAGGTGGCCGATCTGGATGAGGGTGCGGTCCTTGTGAAGATCGGCGCGGAGACCCACCGCGTCGAACCGGCCGCCTGGGAGCGCTATTCCTACCAATATGACGCGGCCAAGAAGGCCATCGACAAATCAGTGGTGGGGGCCTTCAAGCAATTGCCGCTGCGCCTGGCCTGGGCGATGACAGTCCACAAGGCCCAGGGCCTGACGATCGACAAGCTCTACATCGATTTTTCACGCGGCATGTTTGCGCACGGGCAAGCCTATGTAGCGCTATCGCGCGCGCGGACACTGGAGGGCTTGCGGCTGTCCCGGCCCCTGCGTCCGCGCGATCTCGTTGTGGATCCGCGGATCAATGACGTCTCGGCCTATTGCCATGATGCGCGGCTGTAGACCCTATTCGCCCACCCCATCGAACAGAACGGACGAGATATAACGTTCGGCAAAGGACGGGATAATCACGACGATATTCTTGCCCGCCATGTCGTCGCGTTTCGCGATATCGAGCGCCGCCTTCAGCGCCGCTCCGGATGAGATTCCGCCCGGCAGGCCTTCGACCCGGGCGGCTTCGCGCGCCCATTTGATGGCTTCGTCATTGGTCATTCCGATGATTTCGTCAATCAGGCCGGTGTCGAGAATGTCCGGTATGAAACCGGCCCCGATGCCCTGGATTTTGTGGGGTCCGGGCTGCCCGCCAGACAGGACCGGGCTATCAAGAGGCTCAACGGCCACAATCCGGAGGTCCGGATTTTTCTCTTTCAGATAGCCACCTGCGCCGGTCAGGGTTCCGCCCGTCCCGACGCCGGACACGAAAACATCGACCTTGCCGTCCGTATCATTCCAGATTTCCGGGCCGGTCGTCTTGCGATGAATGTCCGGGTTGGCCGGATTGACGAATTGTCCGGGTGCGACCGCATCAGGGTTCTCGGTCAGAATTTCCTTTGCGCGGGCGATCGCCCCGCCCATGCCCTTGGCGGCAGGCGTCAGTTCCAGCTCGGCTCCGAGGAAGGCCAGCATCTTCCGGCGCTCAATCGACATGGATTCAGGCATGACCAGTTTCAGCCTGTAACCTTTTGCTGCCGCCACGAAAGCCAAGCCTACACCCGTATTGCCCGAAGTGGGTTCCACCAGGAGCGTGTCCGGACCAATCCGGCCCTCGGCTTCTAGCGCCTCGATCATCGCAAAGCCGATACGGTCCTTTACACTGGCCAAAGGATTGAAGAATTCCAGCTTGGCTAGAATTCGTCCCCTGGCTCCATGTTTTTTTGTCAGCCGTCCGAGCTCGACCAGCGGCGTGTCGCCGATTGTATCCAGAAACGAGGCGTAGACTTTTCCGCGACCGCTGGTTTCCATGGGCCTTCTCCGGCTTTGACCTTTCGTTGATGTATGCACGTCAACGCCGATTGCCAGCGCATGAAGTCAGAAAGAACTGTCAGACGCCGGTCGAGCCGAAGCCGCCGGTGCCGCGGGCGGTTTCGCTCAAGGTCGTAACAGGGGCCCATTCAATATGAGTCACCGGAGCAACGATCATCTGGGCGATGCGTTCCCCGCGCCGGACGATAAAGGGCTCCTTGCCGTGATTGATCAGGTTGACCTTCATTTCGCCGCGATAATCGGCGTCAATTGTGCCCGGCGTATTGACCATGGAGATGCCGAACTTGGCCGCCAGCCCGGAACGGGGGCGGATTTGCGCCTCATATCCATCGGGCAGGGCCATGGAGAGGCCGGTCGGAATCAGCCGCCATTCACCGGGCGGAATGGTAACGGGTTCATCGTCAGGAACGGCGGCCGGCAGGTCGAGGCCGGCACTGGCCGCCGTCTGATATCCGGGCAAGTCCAGCCCTTCAAAATGCGGCAATGGCGAAACCTGAACAATAACCGGCATGGCGGACCTCCCCCTGACCGCAGGACAAGGTCTCAGGCGGCCGCTTCATGATTCGTCTTCAAGCGCAGCGTAATAAGTTTCGATCCGGCTTGCCACCTGCTCGCGTTCAGAGGCGGTCAATTCACCTTCCATTATGCGGACAACGAACTGGTCGTCCTCGATCGTCAGCACCACAATGCGGCTGCCATCTGCGCCATCCGTCGAAATGTAAAGAGGAAGCCCGGCCAGCGGCACTTCAAAATCCTGCTCTGCCGGAATGATCGTGTTACGCCGGCACATTATTCCGGCAATGGCGAAATCGGCGGAAATGCTCACGGTCATGCGCCCTTCGGCGCGGGACCGTTCCAGCACACTATAGCCGGGCATGGCCGCTGCGCCCTGCCGGTCTGCTGACATGGCCACGCAGCCATATTCCTCAACATCGGTAAATGCGAACGCGGCTGCACCTGTCAGCGAAGCTGCGGCAATTGCGGTCAAGATTCCTGATTTCATCGGAAAGCCTCCCTTATCATAGGGCAAAACTAGAGGATAAAGCCGGACCGCTCTACTTCGCCGTGATCACATTTCGGAGAGCGCGGCGACAATCCGGTCAGCCAGGAGCGCCGCAATCCCGGCTTTTTGAGTTCGCGGCCAGACCGTCTCTTCGTGGTCCGAGATCAGCCAGACCGCGTTTTCATCCCCGCCCATCACGTCTCCGGACACATCATTGGCGATGATCCAGTCACAGTCCTTGCGACGGCGTTTGGCACGGGCGCGCTCACGCACGTCATGGGTTTCTGCGGCAAATCCGATGATCAGACCCGGCCGGTCCGTTTTCCGGGTTGCGATGGTGTGGAGGATGTCGGGATTTTCGACAAGTTGAAGCGTTGTTGCCACCGCCGATTTTTCAGCTTTCCGGGCGTGGGTTTCAGCCGGGCGCCAGTCTGATACCGCCGCGACGGCAATGAAGACATCTGCCGGTAATTCGGCTTCGACAACGGTCAGCATTTCGCGGGCGCTTTCGACCTCAATCCGTGTCACGTCAAACGGGCAGGGCAGGCAGACCGGGCCGGAAACAAGACGGACATCCGCGCCGCGATGCGCCAGGGCTTCGGCAATCAGATAGCCCTGCTTTCCGCTGGACCGGTTGGACAGAAACCGGACGGGGTCAAGGGCCTCGATGGTCGGGCCCGCCGTGACGATTATTTTCTTGCCGGTCAGGCTGGTCATGCAGAGGTCCGCGACAGCAGGCCTTCAATGGCATTGGCGATGGCGGCAGGCTCGGCCATGCGGCCCGGGCCGAATTCGCCGCAGGCCATTTCGCCTTCCTCCGGTCCGGCAAATTCAACACCGTCGGTCTTCAGTGTCTCGACATTCCGGCGCACGGCAGGATGCTGCCACATGCGGACATTCATGGCCGGAGCCATCAGGACCGGCTTGTCGGTGGCCAGCAGTGTTGTAGACGCGAGGTCATTCGCAAGGCCATTGGCGCATTTGCCGATGAGGTCCGCAGTGGCTGGCGCAACCACCACAAGATCGGCAGAGCGGGACAGTTCGATATGGCCCATTTCGGTCTCGTCGGTCAGCGAGAAAAGGTCTGAATAGACCTTCTCTCCGGACAGGGCGGCGAGACTGAGCGGGGTGACGAAGTGTTCTGCCGCACTGGTCAGGATGCAGCGCGTTCCGATGCCGCGCTTTGCCAGATCCCGGATCAGTTCAAGAGATTTGTAGGCAGCGATACCGCCGCCAATGATGAGTAATATGCGCTTATCGCCCATGCCAGCCTCCTGATCCATGCGTCTCCTAGCGCGTTTTTGCTCGCAGGTGGAGGGCAAAGCGCGCTAGCCTTGTTCGTGACCGGATCGGGGAGGATATCATGCCATCCATTCTTTACGCCGCGGCGGCGCTCGCCCTGCTTACCCTTTTTATCTATTTTCTGCTGACGGTTCTCGGGGTCATTGCCAATGCCCGCGGGGAATTGTCGAAGGATTATTCTCTGACCAAGACGGGCACGCCACCGCCTGCCTACATCGGCAATGCGGGGCGCAATCTGGTCAACCTGCTGGAATTGCCGGTGCTGTTCTATGCGCTGGTGGCTTTCCACCTTGCCGGCCAGCTCGACGTGTCCGGATTGCAGCTGACATTGGCCTGGGTGTTTGTCGGGCTGCGGTTTTTACACACGCTGATCCATATAACGATCAACACGCTGGGCTTGAGGTTTCTGGTTCACCGCATCTCCGCCATCGTGCTGGCCGTGATGTGGGTGAATTTCCTGCTCTCTCTCTAGAAAAAGTTGAGGAGGCTGGCACCGGCGGCGCCGGCTGCCATGGCCAGAATGCCATAGCCGAACCAGCGCCAGAGCCGGCCCTTGCGTTGATGGCCGGCGAGGCGGTTCAAGCTGGCATCGTCCAGCTTGATTTCGCCGCTGCGCAGCCGGGCTCCGGCCTCGGCCCAGTCCTCGATGGCATTCGGCAAGCGCCGGACGCTGGCTCGCAGCCGCTTCAGGTCCTCAATGAAATCGAGTGCCATGCCTTCCGGTCCCAGTTCGCGCTTCATCCATTTCTCGACCACCGGGGCGGAGGCCGCCCACATGTCGTGTTGCGGATTGAGGATTCGCGCCACACCTTCTGACTGGACCATGGTTTTCTGCAACAGAACCAGTTCGGGCCTGAGGTGCATGTCAAACAGATCCGTGATCTCGAACAGCTGCAGGAGGACACGGCTCATCGGCACTTCGTCCGCTCTCTTGCCGAAAATGGGCTCGCCGACCGCGCGCAAGGCGGAGGCAAAATCATCAATCGAATGACGGGGCGGGACATAGCCCGCATTGAAATGAGCTTCGGCGGCACCCTTGTAGTCACGGGTCAGGAAGCCGTGCAGGATCAGCGCCAGAAACCGCCTTTCCTCACGGCCGATGCGGCCCATAATACCGAAATCAACCGCCCAGAGATTGCCGTCCTTGTCGGCGAACAGGTTTCCGGCATGCATGTCGGCGTGGAAGACACCGGTTTCCATCGCCGTGGTCAGAAAGGCGCGCGTCAGCGTGTTGGCCAAAGCGGCCCGGTCAATTCCCGCTGTCTCAATCCTGTCGGGGTCGGTAAGGGGTATGCCGTCAATCCAGTTGGTGGTGAGGACCCGCTTGGCCGAGCGCTCCCAATCGACCTCGGGGATGCGATAATTCTCCGCCAGGGACGCCGCTTCAGCGAGCTCGCTGGCCGAGGCGGCCTCGAGGCGAAGGTCGGTTTCCAGCTCTGTGGCACGGGCCACGGTGTCGACGAACTTCACCGGTTCCAGGCGCTTCGCGGCAGGAACAAAACGTTGAACCAGCTTTGCGCCCAATCGCATGGCGCGAATGTCTTTTTGCAGCCGGGCCTCAATTCCGGGCCGGAGGATTTTTACGGCGACATCGCGGCCATCCGTGGTCGTGGCGCGGTGAACCTGTGCGACCGATGCGGCGTTGACCGGCGCATCGAAGCTGCTGAACCAGTTCGACAGCTCTCCGCCCAGCTCGTATTCCAGCGTGGCAATGGCGGTCTTCTGATCGAAGGCCGGCATCTGGTCCTGCAGGCGCGACAGGCCGCGTGCAAAACGCTGACCGACCACATCGGCCCGCGTGGCGAGCACCTGCCCCAGCTTCACATATGAGGGGCCAAGCTTTTCCAGGGCTCTGGCCAGTCTTTCGCCGGGGTTTTCCGCTTCACCGCGGCGCGAGAACAGACGCGTAAAAGCGGCCAGGGCGATCAGCGATGGCGGAAATTTTTCCTGGTATTCACGCGGAAAGATGGCGTCATAGCGCGCCAGCGTGAATCCGGCCCGGGCGAGCCGGCCAAGGGAAGTCAGGGTTCTGAACATTGCGGGTGAGGTTTAATGCGCCATAGCGCTCATGGCGAGCGCGCTATGCGGTCGCATCCTATGAGCAGAGCGGTGTTAACCATAGTGTTACAACAGAGGGCCAGACTCCGCTTATGGCTGATATCCCCCTTCTCCCACCCGTTGCCGCCTATGTACTGGATGGTGAAGGAGGGGCGAGATCCATCAGGCTCGTGCAATTGACCTCACCGGCGCCAGGATCGAATGGATTTGATTTCGTTTGGGTCCAACTGCAACGCGAAAATCACGAAGCAATGGACTGGCTCGAAAACGAGAGCGGTCTTGATGGATTCATTCTTGATGCACTGACCGCGGACGATACCCGCCCCAGATGTACCGTGCATGGCGATGGAACCATTCTCAATCTGCGAGGCGTCAATTTACATGAAGGCGCCGAACCGGAGGACATGATTTCTCTCCGTCTCTGGGTAGACAAGCACCGCGTAATCGGAGTCTGGCGGCGTCCGCTCCATGCTGTCGCCGATCTAATGGCCTCACTAGACCGCGGCGTTGCGCCGGTCAGTCCGGGCGATCTGGTGGCAAAGCTGGCGCTCAGGCTGGTCGACCGGATGGAACCTCTTGTCGCCGACCTTCACGAGCAGATGGATGGAATGGAAGAGCTGCTGGACCATCCCGAAGCCACATTCGAACGCCGCATTCTTGCGGATTTGCGGCGGCAAACCATTCTGTTGAGGCGTTTCATTGCGCCGCAGCGCGATGCCCTCAACACACTGGCGATCGAAGATCTGGACTGGTTGACAGAGCGTGACAGAAGCCGGATTCGTGAGGCCGGAGACAAGACAACGCGGGTTACGGAAGAGCTGGAGTCAGTGCGTGAGCGGGCGGCGATCGTTCATGACCAGTTGCTGGATTTACGCGCAGAACAAATGCATCGGTACACGCTGCTTTTGTCGGTGGTTGCGGCCATTTTCCTGCCGCTTACATTGCTGACTGGTATTCTGGGAATCAATGTCGGAGGCATTCCCGGAGCGGACAGTCCATGGGGATTCTGGATTGTTGTCAGCGGCTTGACCCTGATTGGCCTGATGCTTCTGGCGGTTTTCAGAAAACTGAAACTGATCTGAGCGCCGCCTTCACCCAAGCTCCGCCAACCGTGCCAGCAGGAAGGTGCGGACAGCGGAATCCGACGTCAGTCCGATAGCCAATCGGTAGGCTTTCTGTGCTGCTGCCAAGCTGCCCCTGCGTGCTTCCAGATGCGCCCGTGTCGCCCAGTAGGGCTGGTATTGTGCCACGCGGTCGCCGGGCAGGCTGTCGAGCGCTTCAAGTCCGGCTTCCGGCGACACGTTCTGGCCGATGGCAGCGGCCCGGCCGACCATTGCACCCAGGGCCGGGCTGACCGCGATCAACCGATCGTAAATGGCGAGGATGGAGGCCCAGTCCGTTTGCCCGGTGATCCTGCGGGCAGAGTGGGCGGATTGCAGGGCTGCTTCAAGCTGGAAGCGGCCGATATTTCCCATCCGCAGGGCCATGCCGAGGAGACGTTCGGCCTCAACAATCATGGCCGCGTCCCATCGCGACGTGTCCTGCTGGTCCAGCGGGACGAACCGGCCCGCCTGGTCGCGCCGTGCGTTTCGCCGGGCTTCGCAATGCAGGATGAGTGACATGAGGCCCGCCGACTCGGCTTCATAGGGCAGCAACTGATTGACAAGGGTAGCGAGAAACAGGGCTTCTTCGGCAAGGGAGGCGTTGGCATGGTCCTCCCAACCGGCGTTATAGGCCCCGTAAATGGCCTGCAAGACGGCGTTCAGCCGGTCCGGCCACTCATCCCTGCCCGGAACCTCGAAACCGGCCCCGGCCAACTTCAGAGCGGATTTCTGCCGGACCAGCCGCTGGCTCATCGTGGCGGGGCGGACCAGAAAGGCACTCGCAATCCGGGCGGCGTCGAGTCCCAGCACGGTCTGGAGCATGAGCGGAGCCTGCATGCCCGGCTCGATGGCCGGATGCGTGCAGACAAAGAGCAGTTTCAGGCGTTCATCGGGAAGGCTGTCCCCGGCCATCATCTCGGCCTCACTTTCCTCGAGGAGAAGCCGCACGTCCGCTTTCCGCGACGTCTCGGTTGATTTTTTCCGCGCCGTGTCGATCACGAGATGGCGGGCCGTGGTCAGCAGCCAAGCTTCCGGTTTTTCCGGCACGCCCGATTGCGGCCAAGCCACCAGAGCGCGGGCAAGCGCTTCGGCCAGCGCATCCTCGGCGATGGCAAGATTGCCGCTGCGGATGACGAGCAAAGCGAGGATCCGGCCATAGGCATTGCGCACAGCGGATTCTGCCGCCCGCCGGGCCGGATCCTGCACGGGTTTATCCGCCATAGTCCGGGACGGGCCGGACCTCGACCTTGCCGGTTTTTGCCGCCGGGCATTTGCCGGCCCATTCCACCGCTTCTTCCATGGAGGTGGCCTCGATCAGATAGAAGCCGCCCAGCTGCTCCTTGGTGTCAGCGTAGGGACCGTCCTGTATTCCGGAGCCGGTGACGATTTTCGCCGACCCTGCTGGGTCAAGCGGCGCGCCCGACACGAAAGCGCCGGCTTTCTGCAGCGCATCGGAATAGGCCATGTATTCGCCGACAATTGCCATCTGCCGGTCTTCGGGAAGGCTCATCCAGGCCGCTTCGTCATCGTGCAATAACAACATGAATTGCATGGCTCAGCCCTCCCCTTGTGTCATGGGTAAAACCGGGCGGACTTCAACAGCTCCGGTTCCGGCCGTCGGGGCCCGGGCTGCGATTTCCAGCGCCTCTTCCAGGCTGTCGGCCTCGACCATGAAGAATCCGCCCAATTGCTCCTTGGTGTCGGCATAGGGCCCGTCCTGCACCGTGCCGGCTTTCAGGGTTGCGCCGGTTTCCGGTCCCTGCAGGGCGGCACCGCTT
This sequence comes from Hyphobacterium indicum, assembly GCF_003129605.1. Classification (GTDB taxonomy): domain Bacteria; phylum Pseudomonadota; class Alphaproteobacteria; order Caulobacterales; family Maricaulaceae; genus Hyphobacterium; species Hyphobacterium indicum. The sequence continues at coordinate 906,812 of NZ_QBDX01000004.1, read as the reverse complement.
GCCAGCTTGCCCGACTGACCAATCGTGCCGCTGTAGGATGTCCATCCCTGCCAGTAATCCGCGCGGGCCGGGTCCTGCCTTGCGGCAAAATCCTCGGCGCTCTCATAAAACAGTATTGCGTATTGCATCATGCTCTCCCGTTTGAAGGTGGCCGGATGTCCCGGTCAGCTTCAAGACGGATGAGTTTTCCCGATTTCGACAGGCAGGTGAAATTAAATCCGCCAGCCGGTGTGGAGCGCCGCGATCCCGCCGGAAAAATTGGTCACGGAGACCTGTCCGAAACCGGCGTCCCGGAGCTCGGCTGCAAAAGCGTCCTGATGCGGAAAGCGGCGGATGGATTCGACCAGATACTGATAGCTGTCGCGGTCCTGCGCGATTTTCTCGCCCAGAACCGGGATCGCATTGAATGACCAGGCATCATAGATGCGCTCCAGCGCCCGCGTGGTCGGGCGCGAGAATTCCAGGCACAGGAAGCGGCCGGCCGGTTTCAGGACGCGGCGCATCTCCCTCAGGGCGGCCATCCGGTCGGTTACATTGCGAATCCCGAAGGCAATGGTCACGCAATCGGCGCTCTTGTCGGCAAAGGGCAGGCATTCCGCATTCCCGACCGCCCAGGTCAGATGGCCGGCGTCGCCGCGCCGGAGGCCGGCCAGCAACATCTGCTCGTTGATATCGGTGACAATCGCGGTGGCAGGAGGACCGCCGCGCAGTTTGCGGCGCTGTTCGGCTTTTGCCACGAAAGCCCGGGCGAGATCACCGGTGCCGCCGGCCACGTCGATCAGCTTGTGCCCGGGTTGCGGACTGGCGCGCTCGATTGTCATGTCCTTCCAGGCGCGGTGAATGCCCAGAGACATCAGATCATTCATCAGATCATATTTGCGCGCGGACCGGTCGAAGACGCCGCGGACCAGCGAGGCCTTCTCGGTTTTCGGAACATCCCTGAAGCCGAAGGATGCGGTTTCTGATTGCGGTTCGGTCATGGGAACGGAAGATAGGGCAATGACGAGGTTAGCACTAGCGCGACATCATGCCCGAGCTTCCTGAAGTTGAAACCGTCCGCCGGGGGCTGGCCCCGGTTATGGAAGGGCACGTGATCGAGCGGGCGGAAAACCGCCGCCCGGATCTGCGCTTTCCGTTTCCGGACCGGTTTGCCGGGCGGTTGACCGGTGTGCGGGTCGAGCGACTGGACCGGCGGGCCAAATATCTTCTCCTCCGGCTGGAAAACGGCGAAACCCTGCTGGCCCATCTGGGCATGTCGGGCCGGTTCACGATCCATTTGCCGGACCGGGCCGCAAAGCCCGGCGATTTTGCCCATGCGCCCGGAACGTCGGAAAAACACGATCATGTCGTGTTCGACATGGAGGGCGGTGCACGGATTGTGTTCAATGACCCCCGCCGCTTCGGCTTCATGACACTGTTTCCCACAGAGGCGGAAGAGTCGGTGCCGTTTCTGGCAGGCCTCGGGCCGGAGCCGAATTCCAATGCTTTTTCCGGTCCCTTCCTGCAATCGCGCGTGACGGGCAAGAAAGCGCCGCTGAAAGCTGCATTGCTGGACCAGCGCGTCGTGGCGGGGCTGGGAAATATCTATGTCTGCGAGGCGCTGCACCGGGCCGGTCTGTCGCCGCGGCGCCTGGCCGGGACGCTGGGTCCGAAACGTGCCGACAGGCTCGCTCTGGCGGTGCGGCAGGTCATAGACGACGCCATCGCCGCGGGCGGATCCAGCCTCAAGGATTTCGCCTCGGCGGAGGGCGAGCTGGGGTATTTCCAGCATGCCTTCCGGGCTTATGGCCGCGAAGATGAGGACTGTTTGTCTCCGGCTTGCGGCGGAAAGATCATGCGTATCGTGCAATCCGGGCGGTCGACATTTTTCTGCCCGACTTGTCAGCGATAGGGGGAGACGGCGGTCTGGCTGTTCCCGGTAGGCTTTGTCCGCCAGCAAGGCAATAAAAACCGAAACTGGCCGGAAACGTCTTTCAGGACTGGAGAATGAAATGAAATTGATCGGGACATTTTTGTGCGGATTTGCATCCGCCGCGCTGTTGACGAGCACGGCTGCCGCAGACCCCACGCTATGGCACATCCAGGATGAAGACAGCGATATCTATGTGTTCGGCACAGTGCATATCCTGCGGCCCGGAATCGAATGGCAGACCGAAGAGGTGATGTCCGCCTTTGAAGCCGCTGATACGGTCTATTTCGAAGCGCCTGTGAACGATCCGGCTCAGGCACCTGCCATGCAGCAGGCGGTGTTTGCCAATGCCATGAACCCGGCCGGCGTGACATTGTCCTCACTGGTCAGCGAGGACACCTGGGAGCTGATCGAGACGTTTGCCCCCCAGGTCGGCGCGTCCGCCGCCCAGCTCGAGCCGCTCCGGCCCTGGATCGCGACCATACAGCTCAGTGTCGGCTTCATTATCGCGTCCGGGTTCGACCCGAATTCAGGCGTGGAAGCCACGCTGTGGCCGATGGCAGAATCGGCGGGGAAAACACTGGCCTATTTCGAAACCGTGGACGAGCAGATCGGCTTCTTTGCCGACTTGCCGCAGGATGTGGAAGTCCGTCTGCTGGAGCAGACCATGACGGATTTTGAAACCGCTCCGGGACAGCTCGACACGCTGGTGACGTCCTGGGCCGAGGGTGACCAGAACGCCATTGACGCGGTGATGAATGGCCAGATGCGCAGCGATGCGCCGGAAGTGCATGATATTATCATTGTCCAGCGCAATGAGCGCTGGGCCGAAGAGATCGCCGATATTCTGGATGGGTCCGGCACGGTCTTCATCGCCGTCGGGTCCGGGCACCTTCCGGGCGAGCAGGGCGTGATTTCGCTGCTTCGGGATCGCGGGATCGAGGTGGCCGGACCGTAACCGCAAAGCCGCCATGAAAACCGGACCGGTATCGGGGTGGTGACCCCGGTCCTCCGATGCGTTATAGCGGCGCGCTCGATACCCCGGCGGCGGACAAGCCGCGCTCAGATGGAGGCCTTTCGTGGGCTATAAAACAATTCAGGTGAAGACCGAAGGCCGTGTCGGCGTGATCACGCTGGACCGCCCGGAAGCACTGAACGCGCTGTGCGACGAGCTGACAGCCGAGCTGGCGGCCGCCCTGGCGAAGTTCGAGGCCGATGCCGATATCGGCTGCGTGGTTCTGACCGGATCGAAAAAGGCGTTTGCCGCCGGTGCCGATATCAAGGAGCTGGTCAGCAAGGACTTTGTCGGCCTCTATATGAATGACCCGTTCGAGAAGACGTGGGAGTCGGTTGCGCGCTTCCGCAAACCGATCATTGCCGCGGTATCGGGATATGCGCTGGGCGGGGGCTGCGAGATTGCCATGATGTGCGATTTCATCATCGCCTCCGAAACCGCGAAATTTGGTCAGCCAGAGATCAATCTGGGCGTCATGCCGGGTGCTGGTGGCACGCAACGCCTTCCGCGGGCTGTCGGCAAGGCGAAAGCCATGGATATGTGCCTGACCGGGCGGATGATGGATGCCGAGGAAGCCGAGCGCGCGGGACTGGTCAGCCGCATTGTGGCGGTGGATGATCTGATGAGCACAGCCCTCGAGGCGGCCGAGTCGATTGCTGCCAAATCCCTGCCGATCGCAATGATGACCAAGGAGGCCATCAACCGCTCGTTCGAGCTGGGCCTTGCGGAAGGAGTTCGCTGGGAACGCCGTGTTTTCCAGTCGCAATTTGCGACCGAAGACCAGAGCGAGGGCATGGCGGCCTTTGCCGAGAAGCGGGCGGCCCACTTCAAGCACAAATAGCCTGCGCAAAGAGTTGACGGGCGCGGCCCGGACGAGTATACGCCCCGCCTCACGCGCGATCCGGCTTTCCGGAGCGCGCAGACACAGAATTATAAAGACAACGGACAGACCTTCATGGCGAATACGGCCTCTGCCAAGAAAATGGTGCGCAAGATTGCCCGCCGCACCGCGATCAACAAGTCACGCCGCTCGCGCGTGCGCACCTTCATCAAGAAGGTCGATACCGCAATTGCGGCCGGAGATTCCGGCAAGGCCCGCGAGGCTCTGGTCAAGGCGGAATCGGAAATGATGCGCGCCGTGACCAAAGGCGTGTTCCACAAGAATACCGCTTCGCGGAAAATCTCCCGCATGTCGGCGCGTGTGAAAGCGCTTTCCGCTTAAATCACCGCGCGAAAATGAGAAATCTGGAGACGCTCCGGGCGAGAGGCCCGGGGCGTTTTTCTTTGCCTTTCTGCGAGTCATTTCCGGGGGCAAACCGGCACTGTGTCCGGATAAAAAAGATGCAGATGCCAAATTCCTATCCCGTCACACCTTTTCCCTTGTCAAGGGAAGAATCACGGGAATCAGGGGGAAAGTTCGGTTGACCGGGAAGGGTCTCTGGTTACTCTACGGGACATCAGGTGGTCATTCCTATGCGGATCAAATCATGCGCTGCCGCTGTTCACATGCGTGAATGGCGAACGGGGAAGCTTTGCCTGTAAAAACAATTACATGGCCTGGATTTGACAGGCCCAATGAGAGGGTGTGGGGGACATGTCGATCGTTTCTGGCGGTGCGTTGAAATCCCTTAACAAGGTGGCTGAAGTGAAGACTGCGGGGGCTGTCTGGCGTGAAGTGCGCGCTCATCTTCGCCGCGAATACGGGGATACGGTTTTCTCATCCAACATGGCCCGGCTGCGGGTCCGCGAGGAGGAGGATGGCGGCCTTCTGGTCATCGCTCCCAGCCGGTTCTACCGGGACTGGGTCGAGGATCATGCCGGGGCACGGTTGCAGGCACTCTGGACCCAGTTCGACCCCGAAAACCGTCCGCTCCGGCTGTTGTCGGAAGAAGACGTGGTTCCGCGGCCTGTTGCGGCCGTTCCGATGACAGCGGGGGCGCCGGCTTCGCCGCCGGCCGAGGCCAGCCCGTCCCGTCCTGTCAGCGACCGGTTCACATTCGACACCTTCATGGTCGGTCCGTCCAACGAAATGGCCTCGGCGGCCGCCCGGGCGATCGTCAATGCCTCGCCCTCGCCCTTCAATCCGGCCTTTTTCTATGGCGATTACGGCGTCGGCAAAACCCATCTCCTGAACGCCATCGCGCATTCGGTCGAGCTGGGCGCGGCCCGCCGCAAGGCGCTGTATCTCACGGCGGAGGAATTTCTCTCCGGCTTTGTTTCGGCCATGCGCAAGAAAGACACGATCGGATTCAAGGAATCCGTGCGCCGGGTGGATGTATTGTTGATTGATGATGTCCATTTCATCGCCGGCAAGCCCAAGACCGAAGACGAATTCCTGCATACGGTGGCGTCTTTGATTGCGGATGAAAAACAGGTGGTTCTGGCATCGCACCGGCCGCCGGCCGAATTGAATGTCACGGATCAACGTCTTGCTTCGCTGCTCAAGGGCGGGTTTGCCTGTGAATTGCGCAAGCCCGATCTGGATCTGCGCCGCAAGATCCTCGATTGCAAGATTGCCCAGGCCGGCTGCCATTATCCCGAGTTATCGGTTCCGGAAACAGTGCGGGATTTCCTCGCCGCGCGGATGACGGCGAGCGCCCGCGAACTGGAAGGCGTGCTCAATAATGTCATCGGGCGGACGGCACTTCTGGGGCGGCCGGTGACAATGGAGGCGGTCGAATCCGCACTCCGGGAATTGTCGATCGTTTCGGAGCGCCGCGTCACCGTTGATGTGATCCAGAAAGTGGTGGCCGAGCGCTTTGGCGTCAAAGTGGCCGACATCCTGTCCAAGCGCCGGACAAAGACGGTGGTCAAGCCGCGCCATGTGGCCATGTATCTGGCCAAGACGATGACCACACGGTCGCTGCCGGATATCGGCCGCCGTTTTGGCGACCGGGACCACTCGACCGTGATCCATGCCGTCAACAAGATCAGCGAGCTGATCAAGGCCGGCGATCCGGTGAAGGACGAGATTGAAAGCCTGTCGGCCGAAATCCGCGGGTAGACTTATCCCCGGCTCGCTGCATTCAGGCGAGCCGGGGCGTATTGCACTTTAAAAAATTTCGCTATGCTCGCCTCCCCGGGGATGAGGCGATTCATTATTCTGTCGCGATTTGCCCTCCTTCCGGACAAGAAGGCAGGAAGACGGATACGATATGAAACTCACGATCGAACGCGCAGCTCTTCTGAAGGCTCTGGGCCATGTTCAGGCCGTCGTCGAGCGCCGGAACACCATTCCGATCCTGTCCAATGTGCTGATCACGGCCGGGGCCAATGGCGCAAGTTTCGCCGCGACAGACCTCGATATTGAAATCCAGGAAAGCGCGGCCGCACAGGTCGAGCGTGAAGGCATGGCCACGGCACCGGCCCACACGCTCTATGAAATCGCCCGCAAACTGCCGGAGGGCGCGGATGTGACGCTGGAGCTGGATGGCGAGGATCCACGGCTGAGCCTCAAGGCCGGCCGCTCGGTCTTCTCGCTGCCATCACTGCCGCCGGGAGATTTCCCGATGATGCCGTCGGAAGATTTGCAGCACTCCTTCACGCTGGAAGCGGATGCGCTGGCCCGCATTATCGACAAGACGCGCTTTGCAGTGTCGACCGAGGAAACCCGCTATTATCTCAACGGTATTCATCTGCATGCCGCGGATGAAAAAGGCCGCAAGACCCTGCGCGCCGTGGCCACGGATGGTCACCGGCTGGCGCTGTCGGAATGCGATCTGCCGGACGGCGCGGGCGGTATGCCGGCTGTCATCGTGCCCCGCAAGACGGTCCAGGAAGCCCGCCGTCTGCTCGAAGATGCCGATGATGATATCCGCATCTCCGTTTCCGACGGCAAGATCCGCTTCGGCTTTGGCCGCGCGGTGCTGACATCCAAGCTGATCGACGGCTCTTTCCCGGATTATGAGCGGGTCATCCCGCGCGGAAACGAGAAACTGATGTCGGTGGAGAACAAGCGTTTCGCCGAGGCGGTTGACCGCGTGGCGACCATCTCGATCGAGAAATCGCGCTCGGTGAAGCTGTCGCTGGATGACGGCACGCTGACACTGGCGGTCAACAATCCGGAGTCCGGACAGGCGACCGAAGAAGTCCCGGTCGACAGCAAGGAAGGCGGGTTCGCCATCGGTTTCAATGCCCGTTACATTCTGGACGTGGCCGGTCAGATCGAGGGGGACGAGGCCCGGTTCCACTTTGCCGATCCGGCGTCACCCACGCTGGTGACGGATTCCGGTGATGCGGATTCACTCTACGTCCTGATGCCGCTCCGGGTGTGACGCGAAAGCCATCTGACACCCGGAAAGTGGCGGCGCTGAAACGATTGCGGCTGACGGATTTCCGCAATTTCGAAACGCTGGATCTTGATCTGGACGCACGCCCGGTCTGTCTGGCGGGCCCGAACGGGTCCGGCAAGACCAATATTCTTGAAGCCATTTCCCTGCTGGCCCCGGGCCGCGGCCTGCGCGGTGCCGAAACCGAGGAGCCGCTGCGGCGGCTGGACGGCCATGTGGCACCGGCCTGGGCCGTGTATGCGGAAACCCTGTCGGAAACCGGGGATGATGTGACGCTGGCCTCGGGCCTGCTCGATGGCAGCCGCCGCCAGACGCGCATGGATGGCAAGCCGGCCTCGCGGGGCGATCTGGCGCGGTGCCTGCCGATGATTGTGCTCTTGCCAGAGCATGACCGGTTATTTGCCGGTCCCCGCTCTGACCGGCTCAAATTCTTTGACCGGCTTGTGGCTGCCAGTGACCCGTCGCATGGCGAAACCCTGGGCAGTTACGAAAAACTCCGGTCCCGGCGTCAGCGGCTGCTGGATCAGGGCCGGGCGGATCCGGTCTGGCTGGACGCGCTGGAAACCGATATGGCCGGGCATGGGGTGGCGCTGGCCGCGGGACGCCTGCATGCGCTGTCGCGTTTGCAATCGGCGATAGACATGGCGGGAGACGGCGTTTTTCCGAAGGCGGACCTGGCGCTGGACGGGCTGGTCGAAGCCGCTCTGGCGGAGGGTGCGGAGCTGCGCGATGCAGAGGACCAGCTCATCGCTGCGCTTGCCGAAGGACGCGGCCGCGATGCCGCGGCAGGCCGCACGCTGACGCGCGGTCCGCACCGCAGTGATCTGGGCGCCCGCCATCGCGAGAAAAATCAGCGGGCCGCCCTGTGTTCCACGGGTGAACAGAAGGCGCTGATCCTGCGGCTGGTGCTGGCCCAGGCCCAATCCCTTGCCTCGCGGGGCGGCAAGGTGCCATTGCTCTTGCTGGACGAGGCGTGCGCTCATCTGGACGCAATGCGGCGGCAAGGACTGGCGGGTGCGATCCTGGAACTGGGCGCACAAGCCTGGCTGACCGGTGTGGAGGCCAGCCTGTTTTCAGCTTTTGGCCAGCAGGCGCAGCAATTTTCGGTCGAGCAGGGCCGGGTTTCAGTGCAGACGGCGGCTCATGTCCCCTGATAGCCTGACGCTGTTTGCCGCCGCACTGCTGATCCTGTTTTTTACACCCGGTCCCGGCAATGTCGCCATGGTGGCGCGGACGCTGGATGCCGGCCCGGCGCATGGCTTCATCTACGGGGCCGGCATCATTACCGGTGATATTTTCTGGTTTACCGTCGCTGTGACGGGGCTGACAGCCGTGGCCGACCGGATCGGTCCGGCGGGCTGGATTTTCAAGATTATTGGCGTGGCCATCCTGCTGTGGTTTGCCTGGACGGCCTTCCAGTCCTTCCGGAATCCCCAAGCGGCAAAAATCCGCAAGCCAACACGTATGGGGCTGGCGGCGACCTATCTGGCAGGCATTGCCATGCCGCTGACCAATCCCAAGCCAATCATTTTCTATCTGACCCTGCTGCCCAGTTTTTTCGACCTCAGCCAGGTCGATCTCACCGCCTGGCTGGTGATGGTGTCGATCATGCTGGCCATGTATCTGCTGACCGCCTCGGTACATGTCGGGCTGGCGCACAAGGCCCGCAACTGGCTGCAGGAAAAGGGCGTGAAACGCTGGGCGGATGGTGTCACCGCGCTGGTCATGCTGGGGATTGCGATCCTGCTTGTCCTGCGCTGATTCTGCGGTTTTCAGGCCAAATTTGCCGGCTTTTTTGTAGCTCTCTGCCAGAGGCCCATAAGCCATTGAATATATTTATATAATGCTATCATAATTATGTAGTTGAAGCATGGCGCGACAGCGGCGATTCGGATAGACTGACGGCATGAGCGACGAACCCAATCAGGAATATCTCGCGGGCTCCATCAAGGTCCTGAAAGGACTGGATGCTGTCCGCAAACGCCCCGGCATGTATATCGGTGATACCGATGACGGATCGGGCCTCCACCACATGGTCTATGAGGTGGTTGACAACGCAATTGACGAAGCGCTTGCCGGCCATGCAGACGAGGTGCGCGTGACTCTCCATGCGGACGGCTCGGCCAGCGTGTCAGACAATGGCCGCGGTATCCCGGTTGACCTGCATGAAGGCGAGGGCGTGTCTGCGGCTCAGGTCATCATGACCCAGCTTCATGCCGGCGGGAAATTCGACCAGAATTCCTACAAGGTGTCCGGCGGCCTGCACGGTGTGGGTATTTCGGTGGTCAATGCGCTGTCGGAATGGCTGGACCTGCGGATCTGGCGCAATGGCAAAACGCACGAAATGCGTTTTCTGCTGGGCGATCCCGAGAATGGTGAAGACCTGAAAATTGTCGGCGATGCGCCGGACGTCAAAGGCAAGAAGCTGACCGGGACGGAAGTCCGTTTCATGCCGTCGGACAAGACTTTCACCAATATCGAATTCAAGCGCGACACGCTGATCCACCGTCTGCGCGAGCTGGCGTTTCTCAATTCCGGCGTGCTGATCCTGTTCCGCGACGAGCGCGAAAGCGAGCCGTTCGAGGAAAGACTGTTCTATGAGGGCGGTGTGGCGGCTTTTGTCGAGCATCTAGACCGCGCCAAGACTCCGATTTTCGAGCCGCCTGTGCTGATCGCCGGCGAGCGTGAGGGGGTGACGGTTGAAGCCGCGCTGGAATGGAATGACGGGTATCACGAGAATGTCCTGTGTTTCACCAACAATATTCCCCAACGCGATGGCGGTACCCATCTGGCCGGTTTCCGCGGCGCGCTGACGCGGGTGATTAACACCTATGCAGCGTCCTCCGGACTGGCAGCGAAATCGAAAGTGACGATCACCGGTGATGATGCGCGCGAAGGCCTGACCTGTGTCCTGTCGGTGAAGGTGCCGGATCCGAAGTTCTCGTCCCAGACCAAGGACAAGCTGGTGTCATCGGAAGTGCGTCCGGCCGTTGAGGGCACCTGCTATGAAATGCTGTCGGACTGGTTCGAGGAACATCCCGCCGAAGCCAAGCAGATCGTCTCCAAGATCATCGAGGCGGCGGCTGCGCGTGAGGCCGCACGAAAGGCGCGGGAATTGACACGGCGGAAATCCGCTCTGGACATTGCCTCCCTGCCGGGAAAGCTGGCTGACTGTCAGGAAAAAGACCCGTCCAAGTCCGAACTTTTCATCGTCGAGGGAGATTCCGCCGGCGGTTCTGCGAAGCAGGGCCGTGCACGTGAATTCCAGGCGGTGCTGCCCTTGCGCGGCAAGATTCTGAATGTCGAGCGGGCGCGATTCGATAAAATGCTGTCGTCCGAACAGGTCGGGACGCTGATTACGGCGCTGGGAGCGGGGATTGGCCGGGATCAGCTGGATCTCGACAAGCTGCGCTACCACAAGGTCGTGATCATGACCGACGCCGATGTCGATGGCGCACACATCCGCACCCTGCTTCTGACCTTTTTCTACCGCCAGATGCCGGAGCTGATCACCCGTGGTCATCTCTATATTGCCCAGCCGCCGCTCTACAAGATCACCCGTGGCCGCTCCGAGCGCTATGTGAAGGACCAGGCGGAGATGGACAGCTATCTGATCGAGGAAGGCTGTTCGGAAGCGCTCTTGAAGCTGGCCAACGGGTCCACCATTGGCGGTGCCGATCTGGCCGACCGGGTCGAGAAAGCCCGTCTCGTCAAGCTGGGGCTCGACCGGATTGCGGCGCGCGCTCCGATCTTTGCCGCCGAGGCCGCCGCGCTGGCGGGGGCGATGGTTCCGGACGTGACACAGGCAGCGGCTGACAAGGCGGCTGAAATCCTCAACCGCTTTGCCGAGGAAGGCGAAGACAACTGGACAGCGACACTGACCGACGATCATGCCCTTGTTTTCAAACGGGACGTCCGCGGTGTGACCGAGACAGCCATCCTGGAAGAATCGCTGCGGGTCTCCCCGGAGGCGCGCCGTCTGTCAGACCGTGCCATTGCCATTGCCGGCGACTTTGCCGGACCGGCCAATTATGTCACCAAAACAGTGGACACGCTGATCCATACGCCAAGCCAGCTGATGGCGGCTGTCACGGCGGCGGGGGCCAAGGGCATGAAAATCCAGCGCTATAAAGGTCTGGGTGAGATGAATGCCGAACAGCTCTGGGAAACCACCCTGGATCCGGACGGCCGGTCCCTGCTGCAGGTCAAAATCGAGGAACTGGCCGAGGCCGATGACCTGTTCTCCAAGCTGATGGGCGACCTGGTCGAGCCGCGGCGCGAGTTTATTACCACGCACGCGCTTGAAGCCGAGGTGGATGTCTAGCATCTCTCTTAAAGTCCTGATTACCGTTTCGCGCTAATGTTTGCCATGGGCTGTCATTCCGGCCCGAAGGTGTTTTTCGCGATCAGGAGTCTCGTACGCATGGCAGGTTTTGGAAAACGTGGTCTGGCACAGAATGCGGCAACGCAGCGCCGGAGCGAAGTCCGGAATCCCGGTGACACGACCGGTTTGCGCAATGCCACAACGCCACGAATCCAGACTGGCGGTACGCTGCGATGGAGCCATGCTATCAAGCTTGATCGTGCGAATATCCAGCAGGTTCCCGTTATTCCCGGCGTTTTTGCGCTGGTCGCAGGCATACATGATGAAGACGTCGTCTATATCGGCGGCGCCAAGAATCTGCAGGATGAATTCCTGGAAGAAGTCCGGACACAATCCGCACTCGACATTCCGCGCGCCAATGCCTTTTGCTTTGCGGAAGCCAGTTCGCCTTATGAACAGGCTGACAAGGAAATCCGGATTTTCCGCCGCCGGTTTGGCGAAAAACCGCTCCTGAATAGCGGATTCTGACGTTCACATCCTTCGCTGACGATTATTTAATGCCATGAGCCGTCGCCTTTTGATGGTGACCGGGTTAATGACAGGCTGCGTTTCCCCACGGAGCTGAAACATGAAACTCATGGCCCAGACCGACCGCCCCGCTTATGGAGCGGCCAGTATCCGGTCCGCGCAATGGCGCACGGGCCTGATCGCCGTGGCGACCATCGCGCTGGGTTTTGTGTTTTCGGCCACAGCCCTGGCCAGTGATGTGTTTGATCGCCCCGCGCTTTTGAGTGCCGCCAGTGCCGCGGCCCGTGCTGATATTGCCAGCGCTGACCGCCATATCCTGATCGTCCGCCATGCGCGCAAGGCGGACGAAAGCTGTAATGCGCTGGATTGTCCGCTGGGCGAAAGCGGGCTGGCCATGGTCGAGCGCCTGGATACTCTGCTCGGCGAGCCGGATTTTGATGCCGTCTTCTCCTCCAGCGCGTGCCGGACCTATCAAACCGCCCTGGCTGCGGGCGATGTCTTGCAACATGCCGCCGCCCCCTCGGCTGCGGAAATGTGCGGCGGCGGTGTAGCAGACCGCACACGGGCAGAGGCCCTGGATGCAGCGGTCTCATCCGATGTGCGCTGGACGTTTGTCGCCGAGCATTCCAATACCAGCTGTGGCTGGGTCGCCGGTATCGCCGGACCGGAAATGCTTGAGGGAACACTGTGTGCGGGCGGTCGGCTCGAATCCGGTGATTATGGTGATATTTTCTGGCTTTACCGGACGGACGGAAGCTGGCGTCTCGACGTCCTGGAGGCCGCCTTCGATATTGATGGATAGAGCCGGTCTCCCATGATGCGCCCCGTCATCCCTCCGCCTGTCATCCTGGTTTTCTTCATCGGGATTGTGTTCGGGATAGACGCATTTTCACCACTGGATCTGCTTCTGGGCCGCTCCGGCCTGGTGGCCGCCCTGATCGCCTCCGGAGCGGGTCTTCTGATCGCCGTGACGGGCGTCATGGCATTCCGGCGGCATCAGACCACGATCAATCCACACACGATCGACCGGGCCAGCGCGCTGGTGACCAGCGGTATTTACCGCTTAACCCGGAATCCCATGTATCTCGGCATGTTGCTGGTTCTTTTCGGTGCCATCTTCCTGTCGCGCGATGTCCTGGCGCTGCTGGTTGTGCCAGCCTTTATTGTCACACTGAACCGCTTGCAGATTCTGCCGGAAGAGCGTGCCTTGCGGGCCAGGTTTGGCGCGGCATTCGACGCCTATTGTGCCCGAACCCGCCGCTGGATCTAGATTAGCGGATATTCGGCTTCGATGCGGTAGGGATTATCACCGCGCCCGCCTTTCAATGACGAGTAGAGATAGAAGCGGTCCGCACACCAGTCCGGGCTGCGGTAGAGCGCCAGCCGGCGCTCGAAGGACAGTAGCCGGTCCAGCCGGGTTTCTCCCAGATAGGCCATGGTGACATGCGGGCTGAATCTCCGCTTCTCGACCGGAATACCGATGCGCCGGGCCGCCCTTTCACAGGAATTTGCCAGCAATAGAAGGGATGGATGCGGTTCAACGCCCATCCACAGGACGCGGGGCGCGGCCCGTCCGAAATGGCCCGCCCCCTTTATGGCCAGATCAAAAGGTTTGCAGCGGATCCCGGCCAGCCCGGTATCCAGTTCTTCCGCGGCGGCGTCATCCACCTCTCCGAAAAAGGCCAGCGTGATATGCATGACCTCTGCGCTGCGCCAGTTTGCCCCGGGCACGCCCTTTTGCAGGGCGGTCAGACGCAAGGCGATCGCTTCGGGCACAGGCAGGGCAGCAAACAGGCGTAGCAGCATGGGACAAGAATGCCGGGTTTCGCGGCGCGGATTAACCCCGCGACTGCGAAATATGCAGCAGCAGGGGGATTCGGCGCGCGCCCGTCTCCCCTTGTCAGACGGCCGCAATACACCGATATTCGCGGCAGCGGGTTTTGCCTATGTGGCAAAGGCCCCTTTCGTGTTGAAGGAAAGAGAATTGCTATGAATGACAGCTATCGTGGTTATGGAAATGCCGTCGGTACGATGGACATGTCCGTCGATGCCGGCCTGCGCAGCTTCATGCTCGGCGTCTATAACAAGCTCGGCCTCGGCCTTGTCGTATCCGGCCTCCTGGCCTTGGCGACCTCCCAGGTGCCGGCTGTTCGCGACCTGTTTTTCCAGGTGGTCACGACGCCGGAAGGCTCGGCGATCACCTATACCGGCCTTGGCATGATCGTTTCATTCCTGCCGATTGCCCTGCTTCTGGGCTCCATGTTCTTCATGCGCAATCCCAGCAAGGCCGGTAGCGGCCTCCTGTACTGGGCCGTGGTGGCCTCGATCGGTGCCTCGCTCGGTATCGTGCTGTTGCTTTATACCGGCCAGAGCGTTGCGACGACCTTCTTCGTGACCGCGGCTGCCTTCGGTGGCCTTTCGCTCTTCGGTTACACGACCAAGCGCAATCTGACCGCCATGGGCAGCTTCCTGATCATGGGCGTGATCGGCCTGATCATTGCCATGGTCGTCAACATGTTCCTGCAAAGCGAGATGATGGCCTTCATCATTTCCGCGATCGGCGTGCTGGTTTTCTCGGGCCTGATTGCATACGACACGCAGCGCCTGAAAGGCACATATTACGCTCTGGGCGGTGATCAGGCGCAGATGGCCGTGGCCACCAATTTCGGCGCGCTCTCGCTCTACATCAACTTCATCAACCTGTTTCAGTTCCTGTTGATGTTCCTCGGTTCCCGCGAATAGGTTCCCGAGCGATCACATTGGCAAACCCCGGCTCTCCGGAGCCGGGGTTTTTCTTTGTGCGGATGTCCGGTCATTCGACGACCCGGAACCGCTTCCTGTCGAAGAATTTCAGCAGAGATGCGAGTTCGTGACCGCGCTTCAGTATGGTGCCGCCCGGGGCGAGTATCTTCCAGGCGCCCTGCTTTTTGGCATTCGCCGGGACTTTCTCGATCCGGTAGAGGGGAAATTCGCTGGTGCGGCGGAAGATGGAGAAAACCGCGCGGTCCGCGAGGCCGTCAATCGCGTAATCCTTGCAGTCGCCGCTGGCGACCAGCCGACCATAAACACTGAGGATGGCATCCAGTTCGGGGCGGGCAAACATGACGGTGTCTTCGCGGGCCGAAACGGACATTCCCCTCATAAGCGAACCCTGGCTCCCGTATGTACGCCGGAACGGAATCACCCCGGCTTCGTTACCAAGTATTCACGCATCGCCACAAATCCGTCAAATTTCGGTCTTGCGAAGGCCGCATCCTGAAAACAGCTTGAACGTGTCGGCCGGACGGTTTCGAGCGGCTGCATGATCCAGGTTTCAGACAGCCCCCCCAGCCCCCCGGATCAGCAGCGCAGCCCCCGGCCGACACCCTTCCTTCAGCCATTCATCATTCCCGTCTGGTCAAGCCCGGCGACACAAGTTATCGCTGTAGGCCTCTGCATTCTGGTCTGACGAGGAATATCTTCACGCAATGCTGACCGTTGACTCAGTGGTCAAGACTTTCGGGCGCCGTCCCGCGGTTGACCGGGTCAGTTTCAAGCTGGCGACGGGCGAAGTGCTCGGATTTCTGGGCCCCAATGGTGCCGGCAAGACCACAGTCATGCGCATGATTGCCGGACGGCTGGAGCCGGATTCGGGCAGGGTGCGGGCCGGCGGTCACGATATGATAGAGGCGCGGAGGGCCGGACAACGGCTGGTCGGCTATCTGCCGGAGGGCGCACCCGCCTATGGCACCATGACTCCCCGCGAATTTGTCGGTTTCTGCCTGTCGGTGCGGGGGCATGCCGGACGGGAGCTGCGGATGGCACAGGAACTGGCGCTGGACCGCGCCCGGCTTGGCCGCGAGGCCAATCAGCAGATCGGGACGCTGTCGAAGGGCTATAAGCGCCGTGCCGCGCTGGCCGCCGCGATTGCCCATGATCCGCCGCTTCTGGTTCTGGACGAGCCGACCGACGGGCTGGATCCCAATCAGAAGCACGAAGTGCGGGCATTGATCCGGGAAATGGCGGCGGACAAGGCCATCATCGTT
Organism: Hyphobacterium indicum; assembly: GCF_003129605.1. Lineage (GTDB taxonomy): Bacteria > Pseudomonadota > Alphaproteobacteria > Caulobacterales > Maricaulaceae > Hyphobacterium > Hyphobacterium indicum. The sequence goes on along the minus strand of NZ_QBDX01000004.1, from coordinate 890,722 downwards.
TCCACGCATATCCTGGAAGAAGTTCCGGCAGTGTGCAGCCGCGTCATCGTGATCGACAAGGGCCGGATTCTTGCCGATGAAAGCCCGGACGAATTCTCCGGCCGGTCGCGGTCAGGGCGGCTGGATGAAGCCTTCCGGTCCCTGACCCGGCAGAGCGGCGAGGCGGCCGCATGAGCATATCTCCCGCAGGATTTCTGGCCATTTACCGGCGCGAGATGCGCGCCTGGTTCACCACACCGCTGGCCTATGTCTTCCTGGCCGCCTTTGCCTTTGCCGCCCCGGCCTTTGCGTTCAATGCCGGACGGTTTTTCGACACCAATCGCGCCGATCTGGCCCCACTGTTTGCGTACATGCCCTGGCTTTTGATGATCCTCATGCCGGCCCTTGCCATGCGGGCCTGGGCCGAGGAACGTGACCGGGGTACGCTGGAAATCCTGCTCAGCCTTCCGGTATCGGTGTCATCCATATCGCTGGCCAAATTTGCGGCGGCTTGGACAGTTGCGCTCGGCGCCCTGGTCTCCACCCTACCGATGTGGATCGCGGTCAATTATCTCGGCAGTCCCGACAATCTGGCCATTGCGATCGCCTATTTCGGAACTTTCCTGCTGGCGGGCAGCTATCTCGCTATCGGGCAGGCCCTGTCGGCCGCTTCCGGCAGCCAGGTTACGGCCTTTGTCCTGTCCGTGCTGGCCGCGCTTCTGTTGACCATGGCCGGTCTGCCGCTGGTCACCGAGTCTCTTTCCGGCACCGCCCCGGCCTTCGTGGTGGAGGCGTTGGCCTATATCAGTGTGCTGGAGCGGTTTGCCGCGTTTGAGCGGGGCGTTGTGGGCGTCGGTGATCTTGTCTATTTTCTCTCGCTCATGGCCTTCGGCATCGCCGCTGGTGGATTGCAGGCCGGCGCCAGCCGGGAGGGCGGACGATGATGAGCCGCCGCTGGCATCTCGCCGCTTTTCTTGCCGCCCTCCTTGCCGGGCTGGCCGGTCTCAACCTTCTCGCCTCGGCCTGGCTGTCCGATGTCAGGCTGGACATTACAGAGGGCGGGCTCTACCGGCTGTCCGAGGGCAGCCGCAGCGTTATCCGGGATATTGAGGAGCCTGTCCGCTGGACGTTCTACTATTCGCGCCGCACGGCTGCCGATTATCCGGCCGTGCGGGCCTATGGATCACGCGTCCGGGGTTTGTTGCGCGCCTATGCGGCCGAAGCCAATGGCCGTATTCTCCTGACCGAGATTGATCCGGAGGCTTTTTCGGCCGAGGAAGATGCGGCATTGGCGGCCGGCCTGACACCTGCGCCCGCCGGGGAAGGCGAACGCATCTTTTTCGGCCTGGTCGCCGAGAACGCGGTCGATGACCGGCAGGTTCTGGCCTATTTCTCGCCGGAACGCGAAGCCCTGCTGGAATACGATCTGACGCGGTCACTGGCTGAATTATCGCGTCAGGAAAGTGGGCAATTGGGCGTTCTGACCAGCCTTCCCATCCGTCCAGGCGAAATCGGCGCGCGTCCGAGCCATATCATCGATGAAATCAGCGCGGCCTATGAGCTTTCCTGGCTGAATTCCGGTTTTCGGGAACTGCCGGCGGTCGATGCCCTGCTGATCGTTCACCCGCCGCGCCTGACAGAAGATCAGCTTTATCTGCTCGACCAATACGTATTGGCTGGCGGGAGGCTGATCCTCGCGCTGGACCCGCTGGCGCTTGCCGCTTTCCGTCCCGGTCCTGACGGACTGCCGCCCCCGGGCGCCCGCCGGTCGTCAACAATGCCGGATCTGCTCTCGGCCTGGGGGGTGGAGATTCCCGCCGGCCAGATTGCCATGGACCGCAATCTCGGCCTCCCCGTCCAGATTTCCGAGGGCGGGCGAAACCAGGTTCGAAATTACCCCTTGTGGTTTTCCGCCGGACCCAGGCAATTATCGGCCACTGATCTTGCCACGGCTGATCTGCAGAGAGGGATCAATTTCGGTTCGGCCGGGCTTATCCGGTTGAGCCCTGTTGACGGACTCGGCGTCCGGATACTCGCGCAAACCAGTGATGACGGCGCAATCACCGATACGGAAACCGCGTCAGGAAATCCATCACCGGCGGCATTGCTGTCCGACTATATGCCGGCCCCCTCCCCGCCCGTTCTGGCCGTCCGGTTGAGCGGGCTTTTCCCGACCGCCTTTCCGGACGGGCCGCCGTCCAGTTCCGGTCCGGACACACATCTGGCCGCCTCGCAGCGGTCCGGCGATGTGGTGATCTTTGCCGATGTTGACTGGCTGGATGATCCCTACTTCCTGCGCGAGGATGCCGCGTTTGGCCTGTCGATTGTCTCCGACAATCCGGCCCTGTTGCTCAATCTGGTCGACCTTGCGCTCGGGGACCCGGCGCTTCTGGAGCTGCGTTCGCTGCCATCTTCGGCGCGCCCGATGACTCGCGTGGACGCCTTGCGGGCAGCGGCGGAGGCCGAGTATGCCGAAGAACAGGCAGCGCTTGAGACGCGCACGCAAGACATTCAGGCACAGCTGGATGCGTTGATGTCGGGCCGCCCGCCGGTGGCGGGTATCGAGGCTTCCACCTCGCTCGAAGGCCGGATTGGTGCACTGCGGGCGGAAATGACGACGGCGCGTGCGCGGCTGAGGGCGATCGAACGGGATTTCCGCGAGGACATTGATGCGCTGGAGGCAAGCCTGCGCTTCTGGACAATGTGGATGCCGCCCATTCTTATCCTTATCGCAGGCTTCGCGATTGGCATCTGGCGCCGCCGGAGCACTTTGTCATGAGCGCCCCGGCCAAACGCCGCGGGCAGGTCCTTGCCGCGCTTGCGATTGCCGGTGTGCTGCTGGTGACCGGACTTGCGGCGACTTTCCTGGAGCCGTCCGCAGCCGTGAGCGGGGCCCCGCCTGCCACCTTGACGCCGCTTCTGGCGGCCGCGCCGGAGTCCGTGGCTGAAATTTCGGTGACGACATCGACAGAGACATTTCAGCTTCGCCGGACGCTGGAAGGCTGGGTGCTGGCGTCTCATGATGATTACGAAGCCGATGCCGCTCTTGCCGGCCGGCTTGTCGCAGCGCTGGCCAGTCTGGAGCCGATCGGAAAACGGACGCGCCTGGCACGCCGGCATGTGGCGCTTTCACTGGGCGATCCGGAAAATGGCGGCAATGCGACGCGGGTCACCCTGCTGGATCATAATCAAAGACAGCTGGCAGACTTCCTGATCGGAAGGCAGCGCCCTGACGGACAGATCTATGTGCGCCGGGCCGATGATGACCAGACCTGGCTGGCCGGGGGCTATTTGCCCGAATTCGCGAGCGCGGCCGACTGGATGCAGCTTGAATTCCTGTCTCTGGGCCGGGAGGCGATCCGTGAAGCCTGTATCATGCCGGAAGACGGCCCGGCCTACTGCCTTGAGCGCCGTTTATTATCGTCGCCATCATTTGATCTTGTTTCTCCACGTGGCTGGACATTGGTCTCACCGGGTGCGGGCGACGGGGTTGCAACGGTTCTCGGCCGTCTCCGATTCCGCGATGTACGCCCCTTGCGGGATGTGCGCGGGCCGGATATTGCCGGGCACCGTGTCACCACGATAAACGGGCTGGAGGTGACGCTGTCCATTCGCCAAGCCGACAATCGATACTGGGCCCATATCGTCGCTGTCGCTCATAGCGACGCAGCGCGTCCGGACGCTATCCGGTTGAATGAACGTGCCGACCGGTTTGCTTTCGCATTGAGCGATCTGAGTCTTGACCGCCTGATCCGGCCATTGGCGGACATCGCCATTCCGGATTCCGGGGAGGATCGGCCATGAAACTCAATCAGCTGACGCTGGATGTGAGCGATATTTCCCGGTCGAAAGCCTTTTACCGGAGGCTCGGATTCCGGTTGCTGGTCGACAGTCCGCACTATTGCCGTTTTCTGGCGCCGGAGGGCGGCACAAGTTTTTCGATTCACCTTGCAGAAGAGGTCATTCCGTCGGGCGCGACGCTGTATCTGGAAACCGATCATGTTGATGCCGACAAGGCGCGGCTTGAAGCCGCGGGCATCACGTTTGACAGCGAGGCGGCAGATCAACGCTGGTTGTGGCGGGAGGCTGAATTCCGGGATCCGGACGGTCATCGCTGGAAGCTCTATCATGCCGGGGAAAACCGCCTTGATCCGCCCTGGCGCGTCCGCCCGGACGAGGCGTGAGCGTCGCGATCAGTCCGTCATTGAGCGGCGGAAATCTGCCGCACCATAGATTGGCCCGCCCTGTCCGCCCTGGACGAAGAAGACGCCGGCCAATCCTTCGGGCAAGGCGGCTCCGTAACTGTCCTCGCCCTGCTGCCATTCGCCGAGCTCGAAAATCGCGGTGACCGGGTTGTAGACGCGGATTTCACGTCCGGCATTGCGTCCGCCCTCGACATTGACCGTCCGCCAGCCCGGAACATAGGCCGCGATGTAAATCGTGGCCGGATCGGCTGATGGAACGGAGCCGTCAATATCGATCGTGAAATTGCCTTCACCATGATGCTGGACGGCGATCTCTATGGAATCGGTCATCGTCAGCTGCCGGTTGGTGATTTGCGACAGAATGCCGTCGGGCTCGGATCCGGCGGCTTCGGCTGTGCCGTCGATCACAAATTGCGGCGTATAGACCCGCGCGAGGTCCATACGGGATTTGTACGCCCGCTGACGGTCAACGAATTCCGGGCGGGCATAGGTGTCCTGCCAACCATAGATATCCCAGTAATCAACACTGAAACTGAGCGCGATAATGTCGTCCCTCCGGTCTAGGCGCCCGAGATATTCATTCGCCGCGGGGCATAGCGGGCAGCCCTGGCTGGTATAGAGCTCGACCAGAACCGGGCGTGCAGGTGCGCTGGCCGGCTCATGAGCCGGTCCGGCAAGCAGCGCGGCAAAAACGAGGCTGAGCAATCCGTTGATCATGTCTATCTAGATAGTGCCCCCGCCGCTGACCTGCGAATCACATCGCCGTGACGCGTGTGCCCAGACGTCAAGATTCGGATTGAACCTTTTCAGGGTCAATAGCGGCTTACCGGGAGGCATGGCAAGCAAGCCAGAGTATCAAAAGGCGATCTGGCTGAATATCCGGTCCGGGGCGCGGTCTGCACCGCACCCCGGAGATCCGGATCAGGCTGCGGCCAGGCGCCGGAGAACATAATGGAGAATGCCGCCGCTGCGGTAGTATTCCAGCTCGTTCTCGGTATCGATACGGGCCCGCGCCTTTACGGTTTCGGTGCGGCCATCCGGGAAGGTGATCGTCACGTCCAGCACTTCGCGCGGTTTGAGGGTTTCGATGCCTGCGACCGAGACCTGCTCATCACCGGTCATGCCCAGCGTTTCCCAGTCCGTGCTTTCGAACTGAAGCGGCAGGACGCCCATTCCGATCAGGTTGGAGCGGTGAATACGCTCGAAACTCTGGGCGATCACGGCCTGAACGCCAAGCAGGCGCGTGCCTTTGGCGGCCCAGTCCCGCGAGGAGCCGGTGCCGTATTCCTTGCCGCCGATGATGACCAGTGGCGTATTCTCGGCCTTGTAGTCCATGGCGGCGTGATAGATGTCGGTCTTCTCCCCGCCCGGCCATTTCTTCGTATAGCCGCCCTCGAGACCGTCAAACATCCGGTTCTTGATGCGGATATTGGCGAAGGTGCCGCGCATCATGACCTGATGATTGCCGCGGCGTGAGCCGTAGGAATTGAAATCGCGCGGCGCGACCTGGTGCTCCTGAAGATAGGTGCCGGCCGGGCTGTCCGCCTTGATCGATCCCGCTGGAGAAATGTGGTCGGTGGTGATGGAATCGCCAAAAAGGCCCAGTATTCGTGCATTTTCAATGTTTTGTGGAGCAACCGCATCCATCGTCATGCCTTCGAAATAGGGCGGATTCTGGATATAGGTCGAGCCCATATCCCAGTCATAGGTCTGGCCGCCGGTCACCTCGATATTCGCCCAGATATCGTCCCCTTTGAAGACGTCGCCATAACGCGAGGCAAACATATCCGGCGTCACGGCGGTGCGCACCGCTTCACTGATCTCCGCCGTGGTCGGCCAGATTTCCTTCAGGAAGACCGGCTCGTTCTCCTCATCATAGCCAATCGGATCATTCAGGAGGTCCACATTCATGGAACCGGCGATGGCGTAGGCGACCACGAGTGGCGGAGAGGCCAGATAGTTGGCGCGCACATCCGGGCTGATGCGGCCTTCAAAGTTGCGATTGCCGGAGAGCACGGATGTCGCGACGAGGTCAGCTTCCTTGATGGCTTTCGAGATCGGCTCCGGCAGCGGGCCGGAATTGCCAATACAGGTCGTGCAGCCATATCCGACCAGCTGGAAGCCCAGCGCATCCAGATCATCCTGCAAGCCAGCCCGGGCGAGATAGTCGGTCACGACCTGGGACCCCGGTGCCAGTGAGGTTTTCACCCACGGCTTGACCTTGAGCCCGCGCTGAATGGCATTGCGGGCCAGAAGACCGGCGCCCAGCATGACAGACGGGTTGGAGGTATTGGTGCAGGAGGTGATGGCCGCGATGACGACATCGCCATGGCCGATCGAGTATTCCGTCCCTTCGACCTTGGCCCGCTTGTGGCCTTCCGACAGCTTGTCGAATTCATCGTGCAGGACCTGGGCGAAGGCATCTGAGGCTCCGTCCAGCGGCACGCGGTCCTGCGGGCGCTTCGGTCCGGCAAGGGAGGGCACCACTTCGGACAGGTCCAGTTCCAGCGTGTCGGTGAAGACAGGATCGGTTTCGTATTCCGGACGGAAGAGTCCCTGCGCCTTTGAATAGGCTTCCACGAGTTTGACGCGCTCCGGGTCCCGGCCGGTGTCGGCGAGATAGGCCAGGGTTTCGTGGTCGACCGGGAAGAAGCCGCAGGTGGCGCCATATTCAGGGGCCATGTTGGCGATCGTGGCTTCATCGGCCAGCGTAAGATGGTCGAGGCCCTCGCCATAGAATTCGACGAATTTGCCGACCACACCGCGTTCACGAAGCATCTGCACGACCATCAGGACGAGGTCAGTGGCCGTTGCGCCCTCCGGCAGTTTTCCGGTCAGCCTGAAGCCGATGACTTCGGGGATCAGCATGGAGACGGGCTGGCCAAGCATGGCGGCTTCCGCCTCGATCCCGCCGACACCCCAGCCGAGAACCGACAGGCCGTTGACCATGGTGGTGTGGCTGTCAGTGCCCACCAGCGTGTCGGGATAGGCGATGGTTTCGCCATCTTCTTCCCGGGTCCACACGGTCTGGGCGAGATATTCGAGATTGACCTGGTGGCAGATGCCGGTGCCCGGCGGGACAACGCGGAAATTGTCAAAGGCGCTCGCGCCCCATTTCAGGAATTTGTAACGCTCGCCATTGCGCTCGTATTCGCGTTCGACATTGCGCTTGAAGGCGTCTTCAGACCCGAACACGTCCACCATCAACGAGTGATCGATGACGAGATCGACCGGCACCAGCGGATTGATCTTCTCCGGGTCGCCGCCCAGCTCTTTCACCGCATCGCGCATGGCGGCCAGATCGACGACGGCTGGAACGCCAGTAAAGTCCTGCATCAGCACGCGGGCGGGGCGATAGGCGATCTCGGTCGTGGACTTGCGCTCCTGGACCCATTTGGCCATCGCCTCGATGTCCGACTTCGTCACCGTGGTGCCATCCTCGTTGCGCAACAGGTTTTCGAGCAGAACCTTCAACGAGGCGGGCAGTTTCGAGACCCCGTCCAGCCCGTTGCGCTCAGCCTCCTTCAGATCGAAATACACATAGGTTTTTCCATCCACATCGAGGTTGCGGCGGCAATTGAAGCTGTCGAGTGAAGCCATTGAGAGCATCCTTATCGGTTGGAATGCGAACGAGTATCGCAAACGGGGCCTGTCTGTTTGAGGGGGTTTTAGACCCCGCTGCGTCCGGCTGCAATGCGGTCTGTTAGCCAATCCGCCTTGACCCCGGGGTCAGGCCGGGTGAAATCGCAGAAGATGACACTTCCGGATTTTGACCCCTTGCCGCTGACGGTCAGCGATCTGTCGCTCGAGCGCGGCGGAATCCCTTTGATTTCCGGCCTATCGCTGCGCGTGGAAGCCGGTGAGGCGCTGGTGCTTCTCGGCCGCAATGGCGTGGGTAAGACCACCTTTTTACGCGCACTGTCCGGAATTCTGCGGCCGGCATCCGGCGATATCCGCTATGGGGATGTCCCGGCGATTAAGGCGGCTCCCGCTGTTTGTGCGTTTCTGGGCCATGACAATGCCCTGAAACCGGATGAGAGCCCGCGCCAGTCATTGGCCTTCTGGTCAAAACTGTCGGGAATGACTGCCAATGTGCCCGGTGCAATGGCTGCAATGGGACTGAAAGCGCTGGCCGACCGGCCATCCCGGCGCTTGTCCCAAGGTCAGAAACGCCGCGCGGCGCTGGCGCGAATCCTGGTCCAGAACCGGCCGGTGTGGCTGTTGGATGAGCCGGCCGCCCCGCTTGATGCAGAGGGGCGGGAGAAGCTGTCTTTAGCCGTCACGGCGCATCTGGGCCGCGGCGGACTGGTGGTCGCCGCCACGCACCAGGCGCTGGACTGGCCCGATGCCCGCATTCAAGAGCTGACACGGTGAGGGCGGGCGCGATTTTCCTGCGCGAGGCGCGGCTGGCCTTTGCCGGTGGTGGTGGACCCGCAGCGCCCGCTGCCTTTTTCATCGCCAGCCTGACACTGGCACCGCTCGCCATCGGCCATTCACCGGCCACGCTGCAGGCCGCGGGGCCGGGCGTGATCTGTTTTGCCGCCTTGCTGGCCGTGCTGCAGGGGGCTGAACGGCTGTTCGGTGAAGATGTGGCCGACGGGACGCTCGAGACCTATGGCCTGTCAGGCCTGCCGCTCTCCGTGGTCGCTCTGGCCAAGGTCCTGGGTACAGCACTGGCAACGCTGTGGCCGCTGCCGCTGGTGGGTCTGGGCGGCGGCATTGCTTTCGGACTGCCGGCCGAAGCTGCAGGCATGCTGGCGCTGGCGCTGGCCGCGGCCATACCGGGCCTCGCCTTTCTGGTGGCCATCGCAGCGGCGCTGTCCGCCGGTGCGCGGCGTGGCGGGCTGGTCATCGCCCTGATTGCCGCGCCCCTCGCCATTCCGCTGATGGTCTTTACTGCCAGCGCCGGCCGCGCCGCAGGCCTTGGAGATGCCGCAGCGTCCGCAAACCTGCTTCTGACATGTGCGGTCAGCCTTTTTGTGACGGCTTTGGCGCCTTTTGCGATTTCGGCGGCGCTAAAGGCGCGTCTGGAATAGTATGCCGCCCTGTGCTTCTATTCCGTCCATGAAGAATCTGATGATCAGCGCAATACTGATTGCGGCCATGCCTTCGGCTCTGGCGCAAACAGAGCCGCCTCCGGAAAGTCTACCAACTGCAGAAGTGATCGAGGCCCGGATGCCGGGTTTCTATTCGGCATCGGTAGAGATTGACTCGCGGCTTGCCGAATATCCGGCCATTTTGACCGCGCTACGCGAGGACGAACTCGGCAACATGGGCGAGTTTGCAATGATGGCGCTCGAGGACCACCGGAGCTGGACAGAAGACGCCCCGTCCTGGAGCTGGAATCCCTATTTCAGTGACACCGGGATTGCCGTGACCTTTGCGCATCCGGAGGTTTTGAGCCTGAATCGCAATACGTCCTACTATACGGGCGGTGCACACCCCAATCAGGGGAGCAACCCGATCGTGACACGAACGGACCGGCTCCGCCCGGCCGGACTGGCTGACCTGTTCGAGGACACGGTGACGGATTCGGCCGGGCTAACGGCGCTGTTCTACGCCGTCTACCGCGAGTTGATGGCGATGAAGCGTGAACGTCTCGGTGCCGATTTCAATGAAGCGATGGAGCGTGAAACCTGGCTGGCGCCATTGGCGGCCGAACTGTCAGCCTTTCCCGGTTTCACGCTCATACCCAATCCGTCAGGGGATGCCGCGGGCGGCCTTATGTTCCATTTCGATCCCTATGCCGTCGGATCCTATGCCGAGGGTGGATATGATGTTCCTGTTCCGCTTTCAGTGTTCGAGGAATACCTTGCTGACGCCTGGACCGATGTATTTGACGGCTTCCCCGCGCACGACGTCTTGAGCGAATCCGGCGATGCGTTCGAACCCATGCTTCCGGCCGAAGCGGATTAAGTGCGGCCATCTGGCGCTTGCCCGCCGGATCAGGGCAGGCTAACGGGTGCAAACATCATGTTCAGCTATCTCGCCAACCCCCATCGTTTTGAGACATTTGCGCGCATCGCCATTCCGGTATGCGGCTGGCTGGCTGTGGCGCTGATTGCTGCCGGGCTGTGGTATGGCCTGTTTTCATCGCCCGTCGACCGCTTCCAGGGCGACACAATCCGCATCATGTATGTGCATGTGCCGTCGGCCTGGCTGGCGCTCGCACTCTATTTCGCGATGGGCGTGGCCAGCTTTGTCTACTTTATCTGGCGCCACAATCTGGCGGATGTTGCGGCGGCCTCGATTGCGCCAATTGGCGCAGTTTTCGCAGCGCTGTGCCTGATTACCGGCGCGATCTGGGGCAAGCCGACCTGGGGCGCGTGGTGGGTGTGGGATGCCCGGCTGACCTCCATGCTGATCCAGTTTCTGCTGTTTCTGGGCTATATCGCGCTTCGCGCCGCCATTGAGGATGAACGCCTGGCGGCACGGTCCGCGGCGATTCTGGCCATGGTCGGGCTGGTCAATCTCCCCATTGTCCGCTTCTCGGTGGAATGGTGGGATGGCATTCTGCACCAGGGGGCGACGGTGTTTCGTGCGGATGGCCCGGAAATTCACGGCAGCCAGCTTCTGCCACTGGCCTTGATGGCAATCGGCTTCACCTTGCTGGCCGGCTGGATGGTACTTTACCGCATGCGCAGCGCGATCATGGCGCACAAGGCCGCCAATCTGCAGCGGCTCAGGGAGGCGCGTGCATGAGCGGTGTCATCGAACCCGGTGCCTATATGGAATTCGTCTGGATTTCCTATGCGCTGACAGCGCTGGGTGTGGGCGGATTGCTGCTCTTTATCCTGCAGGAGCGTATGTCCGCCAAACGGCATCTGAAACGTGAGGAAGACGAGGCCGGGGAATGAGTTGGCTCCGGCTCGTCCCCGTCATAATATTGTTCGGCCTGGCCGGCCTTCTGGCCTTCGCCCTCATCACCCGTACCGAAAGTACCCAGACGATGCGGCTGGTCGGTGAGAGTGTGCCGGAATTCGAACTGGAGGCGCTGAACGGGCATTCCGGTTTCACACCGTCCGGCCTGGCGGGCGAAGCCTATCTTCTGAATGTCTGGGGATCCTGGTGTCCACCGTGTGAAGTCGAGCATCCGGTTCTTGTCGATCTGGCGCAATCCGGCATTCCGATCTACGGCATTGCGTGGCGCGACAGCGATGCCAATGCCAATGCCTTCCTGACCCGGCTTGGCAATCCGTTTTCCGGAATCGTGCGGGATCCGGCGGGAGTCGCGGTGATCGAGCTGGGGGTGACGGGAGCTCCGGAAACCTTCGTGGTCGGTGCTGATGGCGTGATCCGCGCGCGTTGGGCCGGGCCCCTGACCGACGATGTCGTGCGCCGGGTGATCCTGCCCGCGCTTGAGGAGGGCCGTTAGGCCTCCTTGTCTTTCTTTTTCTTTTTGGCCTGCTTCTTGGCCTTTTTCTTGGCTTTCTTCTTGGCCTTTTTTGCGGCCTCTTTCAGCTTTTTAAGCTCGGCCTTGGCCTTGGCTTCATCCTCTTCGATGGTCATCGCAATGCGGCGAAGCGTGACGAGGAAGCTGGCGCGCTTGTTCTTGGGCAGGGAGGACAGAATGGCATCATCAGCCAGCCGCGCTCCGGTCAATGCCCGTTCGTAAATGGCGCGCCCGTCATCGGTGAGGAAAATCGCGTTGGCCCGCGCATCGCCAGCGACCGCTTCGCGGCGGATCAGTCCTTTGATCGCCATGCGGGCGACCAGCTCGGCCAGGGTCGAGCGGTCAATGCCGGTTTCCCTGACCAGATCGGTCTGGGTCAGGCCTTCATTGGCCGCTGCGGAGGCCAGAACGGCGAATTGACGTTGGGTGAGCTTGTCTCCGGAGGACAGATTCGTGGCAAACCGTTCCGCTGCAAACTGTTGCGCACGGTGCAGGAGATGACCGGGAGATTCCGACAAATTGAAGGTCTTGTCGCTGCCCATGATCACTCCCCTCCGGTTCACGGATGCGGGCAGCTTAACGCAAGAGTGTCACGGATCAATGACATTGATCCGGATACGGAAGTTGCGGATATCAGGCCGTTCCGGCCGGGGACGGATCATCCTGTTTGTCTTCATCGTCCGGCTGATGCCGGAGCGCGATCGGGATGTTCGCCATCGCAAAAATGAATGTCAGCGCCATGATTCCCAGCTTGCCGTTGGCCCAGACGCTCTCGCTCCAGGCAAGGCCGGGAAACCAGCGCGCGCTCTCCAGAACCACGGAGTCATTGATGTGACGCCACAGGAATTCATTGATCAGCGCGAGAATCTGGAAAAACAGGGCCCAGCGGACCGCCAGAATCCACCAGACCCGGTCCGGCAGGGTAAAGATGGAACCGAAAAGGGCTTTCCAGACATTGAAGCCGAAGGCGAAGCTGCCCAGTATGGCGAAGGAGTAGAGCAGGTTGATGATGGTCGGTTTGACATAGACGAAAATCGGATCCTGCAGCCAGATGGTCAGCCCGCCGAAGGAAAGCACGATCACGGCAGACACGACGAGCATGGGCGGAAAACGCTTCTGCACGATGGCGGCATAACCCAGCGCCAGGCCGACACCCGCCATGAAAACGCCGGTCGCCCAGTAGATGGCCTGATCGCCGACAAAATTCCGACCGATATTATAGACCAGAATGAAGGCAATGACGGGACCGACATCGGTCAGTAATTGTGCGCCCTGTCCCGCGGTTTTCCGTGCCTGATTCATACCTGCCATCTCCGATTCACATCAGCCAACCTGAAGCATTACGAGGCCGGCGGCCAGAAAGATTGCCAGAAGGCTGCGTTTGATCCCGAAGGGTTCTTTCAGGATGAGTGCGGCGAGGATGGCGCCGAATACCACCGATGTTTCACGCATGGCCGCCATCGGCCCTATTGCGGCAATAGAAAACGCAAACAGGGCCAAGCCATAAGACGCAGCACCCAGGACTGCCGCAGGTGCGGCGCTGCCAAACTGCCGCCGGGCGAGGTCCGGCCAGCGCCGCCCGCGCCGGACCAGTGCAGTCACCAGAATCGGCAGGGCCGTAACGAGAGAAAACCATGCCAGATAGGTCAGCGGATTTCCTGTGGCGCGGACGCCGGAGGCGTCGTTGACCGAATACAGAGCGGTCATCAGCGCAGCGAGCGCAGCGAATGCCAGCGCAGTGACTTTTGGTGCCTTGCTGCGATCCGGCCAGGCAAATCCGATAATGGTTGCCGAGGCGAGCGCCAGCCCGCTGATCTGCAGTATGGAAAGAGCTTCACCCAGGATGAGGAAGGCAAAGAGCGCCGCCAATGCCGGTGCGGCACCGCGCATGACCGGATAGACCAGATTCATGTCGCCGCGCTCAAAGGCGGAGATCATCGACATCTGGAAAACGAAATGCAGGCCCATGCCCATGATCAGAAAGGGCCAGGCCTCCGCGGGGGGCGGCGGCAGGAGGAAGAGAAGCGGCAAAAAGAGGATCGCACTCGTCGACATCATCACCGAACGGAAGACCAGCTTGTCCGATGAGGACTTGGTCAGCATGCCCATTACTGCATGGGTCATGGCCGAGCCGAGCATGGCCGCTGCGCCGGCAATTTCGGGCGTCACGCCTCGTCAAGCCCCGCAAGCGCCCGTGCAAAAGCGCGGGCGTCGAAGGGTTGAAGGTCATCAATACCTTCGCCAATCCCGATGGCGTGGATGGGCAGGGCGAATTTTTCGGCGACCTGGACCAGTGCGCCGCCTTTCGCGGTTCCATCCAATTTGGTCATGATGAGGCCGGTGACACGGGCCGCTTCCAGAAAGGCTGCGGCCTGCGACATCGCATTGGAGCCCACCGTCCCGTCCAGAACCAGAATGACCTTGTGGGGGGCGGTTTCATCCATCTTGCCCAGAACGCGGACGATCTTGCGCAATTCATCCATCAATTCGGTACGGTTCTGGAGGCGGCCGGCCGTATCTATCAGCACGGCATCCAGGTGTTCGCGCCTGGCCCGCTGGACCGCATCGAAAGCGAGGCCGGCGGCATCTGCGCCGATTTCCCGCCGTTCGACCGGCGCGCCCGCGCGCTCGCCCCAGACAGCGATCTGCTCAACAGCGGCGGCGCGGAAGGTGTCCCCGGCCACGAGCAGGGGCGACTGGCCGTCACGCACCATGCGGGCCGCAATCTTGCCCAGTGTCGTGGTCTTGCCCGATCCGTTGACGCCAACGAACAGAACGACTTCGGGATCCGAACCGCCTCCGATGTCCAGGGGCGCTTCAAGCGGCCGAAGGGTTTCAGCGATGGTCTCGGCGAGAACGGTTTTCACCTCCTCATCCGTGACCTCCTTGTCGAAGCGGTCCTTTGCAAGGCGTTGGGTGACGCGCAAGGCGATCGGCGCGCCCAGATCCGCGGCGATCAGGGCGTCTTCAAGCGCTTCAAGGGTTTGGCTGTCGAGCTTTTTCTTTGTGAAAACAGCGGTGACGCTTTCCGAGATTCCACTGGACGAGCGGCGCAGGCCGGCGGCCAGCCGGGAGAAGAAGCCCTTTTTCTTTTCCTGATTTCCGCCATCGCTCATACGGGCATCCCCTGCAGCACCTTGCCGTCATGACCGGTGATACGGATCGGCAGTATCGCCCCGGCCCGGGCCGTCATTGTGCTCATGCTGATGCCCGCGAAATTGGGGGCGCGCGCGAATCCGGGCTTTTCCACCAACCCGCTCTGAACCGATCCGGTCATGGTTTCGAGATGGGCGGCCAGCACCTCATCGGCCTTCTGCCGCAAACGCGCGGCGCGGGCCTTGATAAGGGTGCGATCCAGCTGCGGCATGCGTGCAGCCGGTGTTCCGGGGCGCGGCGAATACGGGAAAACATGCAGATAGGCGAGACCGCACTCATCAACCAGCCTCAGCGAGTCTTCAAACATGTCGTCGGTTTCGGTCGGGAATCCGGCGATGATGTCCGCTCCGAAGGCAATGTCCGGGCGCGCGGATTTCAGGCGCTGGCAGAGGTCGATAGCATCGGCGCGCAAATGCCGCCGCTTCATCCGTTTCAGGATCATGTCGGCCCCGGCCTGAAGCGAGAGATGCAGGTGCGGCGCGATGCGTGGCTCGGAGATGATGGCGTCAAACAGGGCGTCATCAATCTCTATGGCATCAATGGAGGAGAGGCGAAGCTGTGGGAGGTCCGGCACATTTTTCAGAATGGCCTGTACCAGGCGCCCCAGTTTCGGCGTTCCCGGAAGGTCGCTGCCCCAACTGGTCAGATCGACGCCGGTCAGCACGATTTCCTGATGGCCGGTGCCGACCAGTGTCTTGACCTGCTCGACGACATCGCCGGCGGGCACAGAGCGGCTGTCGCCGCGGCCATAGGGAATGATGCAGAAGGTGCAGCGATGATCGCACCCGGTCTGGACCTGGACATAGGCGCGGGCCCGCCCGTCCAGCCCGTCTACCAGATGGCCGGCGACGTCCCTGACCTGCATGATATCGGAGACGGAGGTTTTCTCGTTTCCAGCCAACAGGATATGCGGCCGGAAGGTCGCCTCCTTCATCTTGTCGGCATTGCCGATCACGCGGGTGACTTCCGGCATGCGGGCGAATTCATCCGGGTTGATCTGGGCGGCGCAGCCGGTGACGATGATGGGCGCTTCGGGGTTGGCGCGGCGGGCCTTGCGGATGGCTTGGCGGGCAGTGCGCACGGCTTCGCTGGTCACGGCGCAGGTGTTGACGAGGATGGCCCCTTCAAGCCCGGCTGCTCTGGCATGTCCGCGCATGACCTCGCTCTCCCAGCTGTTGAGCCGGCAGCCGAAGGTGAGAATTTCATTCCCGCCGGCTTCCGCCGGAGCTTCCGGCTGCGAGGTATGGGCATCCTGATCAGACATAAGCCTGCCTAAGTGGTGGAAAGGTGAGTTGTGGTCAAGCGCCGGGCCTCAGAGCGTGACTTCGCCTTCCAGCTCGACCGGACCTTCCAGCCAGACATGATTGTCCTCCCGCCAATCAATGGCCAGTTTGCCGCCATCCACTGCGACCAGACACTTCCGGTCGACCAGGCCCTTGCGGTGCCCCGAGACAATGGCGGCTGCCGCGCCGGTTCCACAAGCCTTGGTCAGGCCAGCGCCACGCTCCCACACCCGGAGGCGGATATGCGACCGGTCGCGGATCTGCATGAAACCGGCATTGACCCCTTGCGGAAAAAGCGGGTCGGTTTCTGCCATCGGTCCGAGCACCTCCACCGGCAGGTCTTCCAGCTCCGGAACGTTGAAAACGATGTGCGGATTGCCCATCGAGACGGCACCGGGTTGCGACAGGCGGATACCGCCGCTTTCCAGCGCATAATCCAGCGCCACCGTGCCCATTTCCCGGGCAAGCGGGATTTCCTGCCAGCGGGTCAGGGCCGGGCCCAGATCAACGCTGATGCGGAAATCGCCGGTCCGGCGGGCTTCGGTCAAACCATAGGCGGTGTCGAGAAGCGCCGTGTCCGTGGCGGACTGTTGTGTCAGATACCAGCCGGCACAGCGTGCGCCATTGCCACATGCACCAACTTCGCCGCCATCCCGGTTCCAGATGCGATAGTGCGCAGCGGCCCGTTCGCTGGGCTCGAGCACCAGGAGCTGATCAAATTCATACGCCTCCGCCAGATCGCGCACGCCCCCCGGCGTTACGGCGAAGGCCTGTTCGCGCGCATCAACAAGGAGGAAGGCATTTCCCGTCCCGTTCATCTTCAAGGCGCGCATAACAGCTTCCTTACAGAGGGTTTAACTTGAATCCGCGCGCCCAGGCGCTAGGGATACAGGCAACATTATCCTGGGAGATATCCAGATGCTGCAACGATTTTTGACTGCCACGGCCGCCGGGGCCTTGCTGATGGCCTGTTCTTCGGAATCATCTGACACAAACAGTGCCGAAACGGAAACCGATATGCCGGAAGCGTCCGGGACGATGGAGTCTGCGGACATGACCGAAGAAGCCGATATCGTCCAGATCGATCCGGAAAACGATCCACGCGTCTGGCTCGAAGAGGTCGAGGGTGAGCGGGCTCTGGAATGGGTTGAAGGCCAGAATGAGCGCACATTTGACCGCCTGCAGGGCGATCCGCGCTATGATGAATTGTATAATGCGGCGCTTGAAGTCTATCAGAGCAATGACCGCATTCCCTATGGCTCCTACCAGAACGATTATATCTGGAATTTCTGGCAGGATGCGGACAATACGCACGGTCTGTGGCGCCGGACCAGCCTCGAAAGCTATCTGTCGGATGCGCCCGAATGGGACGTGGTGCTGGATCTCGATGCGCTGGCCGAGGCAGAGGATACGAACTGGGTGTGGCAAGGTTCCAATTGCCTGGCGCCCGAGTACAACCGCTGCATCATAACCCTGTCGGATGGCGGCCAGGACGCTTCGGTCCGCCGCGAGTTTGATCTGGAAAGCCGTACCTTCGTCGAGGATGGCTTCATCTCCCCCGAAGCCAAGGGCGGCATGAGCTGGATTGACGAAGACACGGTTCTGTTCGGCTTTGCCACGAGTGACGAGAATTCAACGACATCGGGCTATCCGTCTATCATCTATCGCTGGGAACGCGGCACGCCGATGGAAGAGGCCACCGAAATCCTGCGCGGTGACCGAGAGGATGTTGGCCTGTTTGCGTTCCGGACCGAGGATAATGCGGGCAATGTCTACATGATGGCGTCGGAGGCCGACACCTTCTTTGAAACGACATGGTGGTATTTGCCGGAAGGTGCCGATCCGGTTGCGCTTCCAATCCCCGCCAAGTCCTCCCTGTCAGGCCTTTATGACAACCAGCTCCTGTTCACCCTGGAAGAGGACTGGACGCGCGAGAATGGCGACAGCTTCCCGCAAGGCGCGCTCTTGTCTTTCGACATGGGTGACTTTGCAGCGACCGGCGAAATCGGCGATGTGGCGACGGTCTTCGTGCCAGGGGCGCGCCAGTCGATCGGCGGGGTCGGAATCTCGCAAGACACGGTGTTGATCCAGATTGACGATAATGTCACCGGACAGCTCTGGCGCTTTGATTTCGATGGCAATGTCTGGTCGTCGTCGCAGATCGACACACCGGAAAACCTTACCCTCGGGCTATTCGGAACGAGCGTTTATCATGACCTTGCTTTTCTGAACGCCGAAGGCTTCCTGACCCCGGATTCTCTTTATCTCGTGGACATCGAGGCCGGAACCGTGGAGCAGGCCAAGTCAACACCGAGCTGGTTTGAGGCCGAAGATCTGGTCGTGGAACAGCTGGAAGCTGAATCCAGCGATGGCACAATGATTCCCTATTTCGTGGTCCGCCATCGTGACACCGTCATGGACGGCACAACGCCGACCCTGCTCTATGCCTATGGCGGTTTCCAGGTGTCGATCCAGCCCAGCTATTCGGGTGTGCGGGGCCGGCTCTGGCTGGAGCGTGGCGGGGCTTATGTGTCCGCCAATATCCGCGGCGGCGGTGAGTTCGGCCCGGCCTGGCACCAGGCGGGTCTGAAAATGGACCGTCAGCGCATCTATGATGATCTGATTGCGGTCGCAGAAGATGTGATCGAGACCGGCCTCACGACGCCGCGCCATCTGGGCGTTTATGGCGGATCGAATGGCGGGCTTCTGACCGGCGTGATGTACACCCAGCGGCCCGATCTGTGGAATGCGGTCGTGTCGGCTGTACCGCTGCTCGACATGTTGCGCTTCAACCAATTGCTCGCCGGCGCGTCATGGATGGGCGAATATGGCGATCCGGCGGATCCGGACGAGGGCGGTTTCCTGCGCTCGATCTCGCCCTATCACAATGTCGATGCCAATGGTGATTATCCGGAGATATATCTCTACACCTCGACCAAGGATGACCGCGTCCATCCGGGCCATGCCCGCAAATTCTCGCACCTGCTCGAGGAGCTGGGTCATCCCTATCTGTATTATGAAAACACGGAAGGCGGACATTCCTCTGCGGCCAATCTTGCCGAGAGCGCGCGCCGTGATTCCCTGCTCTACACCTTCCTCAGCCAGCGGCTGATGGATAGCGAGTAGGCAATAGAATTGACGCAATGAGCGAATTTGAAGAGTCTAAGCAAGTTGGGCGAAAGAGGGCGATAACCTTCGGAGTTGGCGGCCTGATCATCGCCATTTCCATGGGAACGTCACTAATCATTTTGATGCAACCGAGGGCAGTGCCTTGCGGAGAAACCTTGGCGACCGTTGTGGAAGAACGACACAGCGTTGCCAATACAAGTCGCGGCGCTGTTCCCCTTTCGCAGCAAGTCTTGCAGGGAGATGATGGCAATGAGTACGTCTCTGAATACGCTTCGGAATATTTTCGCGTAGGGGAGCGAGTGCGGGTTTATCGGCGCTGCGCGAATGATGGGGATGTGCAAAGCATGCCTGACTTGGTTGAGCGTCTTTCTGCAGATCTCGCTGCAGGGCTAAACTAATCGCTGGAATGAAAAGCCCCCAGTCAGCGCCAGGGGCTTTTATATCACCTCTTTCAGCGATTCAGCGATCAGCCGGGCTTCGGCCTCACGTGCCGAGCCCTTGCGCCAGGCGATGCCGATCTCGCGGCCGATGATGGCCGGGGTGAAGGGCTTGACCACAAGACCCAGCCCGTCGGTCACGCCGCCTTCCACGGCAAGGCGCGGCAGGAGCGTCGCGCCGAGACCGGATTTCACCATCTGGGCCAGCGTGTGCAGGCTGGTCGCAGCAAAATCCGACCGCGATGCGGCGGCCGCGCAGACCGAGAGCGCATGGTCACGCAGGCAATGCCCGTCCTCGAGCATGAGCAGCTTTTCTCCGCCCAGATCACTGACGGACAGCGTGGTCTTGTTCGACAGGGGATGATCAGGCGCGGCGGCAAACAGAAATTCGTCGGCCCCGACAGCAATCGCCTCAATCCCGGCGGCATCATAGGGCAGGGCGATGAGCGCAGCATCAAGATTGCGCGAGCGCAAACCATCCAGCAGCCGGTCGGTCAGGTCCTCGCGCAGATAGAGCTGAAGCTTTGGATGGGCGTTCGACAGCACGGGCAATAGCCGTGGCAGGAGAAAAGGCGCGATCGTCGGAATGACGCCCAGACGGAAAGGACCGTTCAACGGCTCCCCCGCCGCGCGGGCGGCCTGCACCAGATCCTCGGCTTCTGCCAGCGTGGAGCGGGCGCGGTCCAGGGCGGCTTCTCCCGCCGGTGTGAGCGTCGTGCCGCGGGCACCGCGCTCGACCAGAGTCACGCCAAGGGTTGTCTCCAGCTCCTTTATGGCCGCCGACAGGGTCGGTTGGGTGACATGGCAAACCTCCGCTGCACGAGAGAAATTCCCCTCATCAGCAAGGGTGACGAGAAAGCGGAGCTGGCGGAGCGTCGGCAAGGGAATTGTCATGACGATATTGATATAGCCTATGTCTTATCCAAAAACAATTCATTGGATTTATGACGCTCGGCCTCTTATCTCTGACCCTGTCGATTGGGTGAAGAGCCCGAAAATCTGAAAACAAGAAACGAGGTCAGTATCATGATGGGAATAGGCGAAAAGCTCCCCGAATTTGCAATCACAGGCGTCAAGCCCGGTTTCATGCAGCACGAGGAAAATGGTGAGAGTGCTTTCGAACCGGTCAATCAGGACAGTTTTGAAGGCAAGTGGAAAGTGATCTTCTTCTATCCGAAGGACTTCACCTTTGTCTGCCCGACCGAGATCAAGGCGTTTGCCGATCTCAACGAGGACTTTACCGACCGTGATGCGGTGGTTCTGGGCGGCTCTGCCGACAACGAGTTCTGCAAGCTGGCCTGGCGCCGGGATCATCCGGATCTCGAAAAACTGCCGATCTGGCAATTTGCCGACACCACCGGTTCGCTGATCGATGCGCTGGGCATCCGCTCGGATGAAGGCGTTCCGCTTCGGGCCACCTTCATCGTCGATCCGGACAATGTGATCCAGCACGTCTATGTGACCAATCTGAATGTCGGCCGTAATCCGGAAGACACGCTGCGGGTCCTGGATGCGCTGCAAACTGACGAACTCTGCCCCTGCAACCGCGCTGTAGGCGGCGAAACCCTGGCCGCGTAACCCATCGCGACCTGACCGGAGATGCGTCCGCCCGCCTCCCCCGAAGGGCGGGCGCATCTTTCCTCTTTCAAATGGAGAAATATAATGAGCCTTGAAGCTCTGAAGACGGCAGTGCCGGAATACGCCAAGGATCTGAAGCTCAACCTGTCCAGTCTGGCGCGGGAAACGATTCTCGACGACCAGAAGAAATGGGGCACATTCCTGGCTTCGGCGCATGCAGTCGGCGTGCCGGCGGTTGTCAGAGCCGTTGAAGCAGAAATTGCGGACACACTCTCGCCCGAAGCAATTTCCGCTGCCAAGTCTGCTGCGGCGATCATGGGCATGAACAATGTCTATTACCGCTTCGTGCATTTGTCGTCCGCGAAGGATTACAAGACCCTGCCCGCCAAGCTGCGGATGAATGTGATTGCCAATCCGGGTGTGGACAAGGCCGATTTCGAGCTCTGGTCACTGGCGGTCTCGGCGATCAATGGCTGCGGTGCCTGCATCGACAGTCATGAGGCCGAATTGCGCCGGCATGGTGTCAGCGCCGAGCAGATCCAGACGGCGGTGCGGATCGCCTCGACCCTCAATGCCATTGCGGCGGTGCTGAAGGCTGAAAGCGCACTGGCCGCATAACATCCGTACCCGGACTGACATGTTTTTCTCCTAAAAGGCGGCCTCTGGGCCGCCTTTTCACTTTTCATTAGCATTCATTAACCCCTGTAAATACCTCCTTACCTATTGTTTTTTGTGCTTTAATACGAGTTATCCAGAGGGCTTTGACTTTCAAAAAAAAGTCCGTATAGTCACTTTCATGGCAATGTTCCAGAATCCATACGAGGCGGTCGTTTCTCATGATCGAGATGGTCATGATGGCGGCGAAGCTGCGCGTGCCAGCCACTATTTTTCGGCCGGAACGATGCGCCGGGCTCTGGGCTACCGGGATGTCAGCTGGCGCCGCCTTGGCGTCCAGGCGCTGATCGCTCTTCCCTTGATGTCGGCTCCGCTGATTGATGTGATGGGGGATCTTGGCCCGTTTGCCATGATTGCAGGCGCAGCCCTGGCCGGCGTGACCGGCTATGTCGTGCTCGCCAAGCTTCTCGACGCAACACGCGCCCGTTGACGCCGCCCTGAACCGGCCTAGTCTGCCGCCATCATAATGGCCGGGCGGGAGGCGGTTTTCATGTTCAATTTCTGGTTTGGAATCACCTTGTGGAAGCGCGTGCTCGGCGCGCTGGTTCTGGGGATCGGCTTCGGCTTGCTGATTCAGCAGCTCATGGGCGATCAGGCCGAATCCTTCCTTGATGGCTATATCCGCCCCTATGGCGAGATTTTCATCGCGCTGATCCGGATGATGATCGTGCCGCTCATCTTCACCACGCTGGTCGCCGGTGTTGTGGCGATGAAGGAGCCCGCCAAGCTGGGCACGCTCGGCCTGATGACGGTCGGGCTCTATCTTGTCACAACCTTCTTCGCCAATGTCATCGGCCTTGTCTTCGGGACCATTATGCGCCCCGGTGCCGGTGCGGCCGAAGCGCTGGCCGGCGCAACACCGGAAGCGATTTCCCAGGCGCGCCCGTCGGGATGGGACCAGATCCTCGAGATCATCCAGAATCCCGCTGCGGCGATGGCGGACGCCAATATCCTGGCGATCATCTTCTTCGCGCTTCTGTTCGGAATCGGTATTCTTCTGGCGGGCTCGAAGGGCGAGCTGGTTGGCAAATTCTTCGAAAGCGCCTCCGAAGCCGTCCTGAAAGTCACCACCATCGTCATGGAGTTTGCGCCGTTTGGCGTTTTTGCGCTGATTTCCTATACGACGGTGGCTTACGGGATCGAGGCTTTCCAGTCGATTTTCTGGCTGATCCTGACGGTCTATCTCGGCCTTTTCACCCACATGATCCTGATCTATGGCGGGCTGATCAAGGTGGTTTTGCGCCTGCCGGCGATCCGCTTCTTCCGCGGTATTTTCGATGCCCAGGCGGTGGCCTTTTCCACCTCGTCCAGCTCGGCCACCCTGCCGGTGACGATCACCAATGCGCGCCGCAATCTGGGGGTGCCCAAGGGTGTGGCGGGTTCGGTGCTGCCGCTGGGCGCGACGATCAATATGGACGGTACGGCGCTTTATCTCGGCATTCTGGCGCTGTTCGCCTCGCAGGCTTTTGGCATCGAATTGACGCTGATGAATTATTTCATGATCGCGCTCACCGCCGCAGTGGTGTCGATCGGTGCGGCGGGCATTCCCTCGGCCTCGCTTTTCCTGCTGGCGACGGTGCTCAGCACGTTCGGCGCGACGCCGGAGCAGATTGCCCTGGTCGTCGGCTTCATCCTGCCGGTGGACCGGGTGATGGATATGGCGCGCACCGTGGTGAATGTGACCGGCGATGCCGCAGTCGCCACCACGGTGGCGAAATGGGAAGGCGAGCTGGACGAGGAGACGTTCCGCGATCCGGCCACGATCTAGGCCATGAGACTGACGACAACACGTATGATCGAGCTGACCGTGGCGGTCAGCGTGGTGGTGATTTCGGTGGCGTCGCTGTTCGTCGCTGTCGAGCAGAGCCGTGTTCAGCGGCAGACGCTGGAAGCCAGTGTGTTGCCCGTCATCCAGTACGGGACCGGCAATTACAATCTGCCGATGGAGGAGTGGCGGCTGACCCTCAGCTTCACCAATACCGGAATCGGACCGGCCGAAGTCCGATATATGGAGCTGATCTGGGATGGCGAGCCGGTCCGGGATACGTCGGAATTCATCGCCCGCTGCTGCATACCGGATGACATTCCGCCGCAAGACCGGCTGTCTTATGTCCACCAGGCTTTCCGTGACGGGCAGATGGCCTTCCTGTTTGATTCCGTGGAGGGCCGCTTTTTCGCACCGCAGGAAGAGGTGGAATACATTGTCTTCCGCCGGCCGGATGCCGAGGCCCAGCCTGTCGGCTACGCGATCTGGCAGGAACTTGACCGCGCCCGGCAGGATGTCTCGGTCGAGGTCTGTTATTGTTCGGTTTTCGAGGATTGCTGGATGGCGCGGTTTCCGGCGCAAACCCGTGAGCCGGTCGATATGTGCCCGGTTCGCGAACCGGAAGACGGCTGACCGGCCCGGCTTTGCCACAATTTTCCAATTTTCCGGAATTTTGTCTCCTACTACTACTACGATTCCGGTTTTATCCACGATCTCAGCGATGGCGCGGAAACTCACGGGGCGGGGCAGGGGACCGGTCATGCCCGCAGTCTAACCCCGGACGGACGCGTGGGGATTGGTGCGGTCCTCCGGACCCGCGTTTTCACGAGGGCAGGCAAGCCGGGGGAAGGCGGAGGTGGGCCATCCAGATGTCACCCCACCCCGCCGATCCGAACGGATCGCCGACCCTCCCCATCAAGGGGAGGGGAAAATACGCTCAGCGTCGAGACAATTCTTTCCCCTCCCCCCAATGTGGGGAGGGGTAGGGGTGGGGGGTATCCCGCCTTCGCGGGCACAGACGCCCGGCAGGCTTGCCGGATGAAGTCATCGGGCGCATGCAGGCAAACAGCCGCGGATGGAGGACGGACGCAATTGAGTGGCACGGACACCCCTTCGCTGATGACGGCCGCCTGGCGCGGCTTCCGGCGGATCTGTCCGCGCTGCGGACAGGCCAATCTGTTTTCCGCCTATCTGAAGCCGGTCGGGACCTGCCCGGTCTGCGCCACGGATTATTCGGGGATCGAGGCGGAAGACGGCCCGGCCTGGCTGACGGTCCTGTCGCTGGGCCCGTTTCTGGTGCCGCTGGCTTTCGGCGTGGCGGTGTCGGGCTGGCCGGCGGTGATCACCTATCCGGTTCTGGCGGTGGCGATTACCGGTGCCGTCCTGCTCTTGCTGCCGCGCATGAAGGGCCTGTTCCTGGCCGTGCTCTGGGTCAGCCGGCGGGGCCCTCCGATCAAGTCGGAGGGTGACGGGTAGAAGGAAATCCACAGCCCTTATTCAAAGCGCCTTCCTCCGGCCGCGCCGGCGCGGAACCGGAGGATCTCGATGTCAAAGAGCCCCCCTCGTCGCTACGCGACACTCCCCCCGCAAGCAGGGGGAGAAAGAGCGAGCCGGAGGATGACGGCGTGATGACTGATCCATCCCTGCCGCTGCAGCGTAATCATCCCCGGCAGAAAAGGCGGACGGGATGATGATATTGCGGCTACTGACGGCGCTGGGCGGGCTGGGGCTCGGCGTGTTGATCGTGCTCGCGGTGAGCGGCGGGGATTTCGGCGCGGCCGGCAGCTGGCTGATGAGCGACCCGTGGGGGCGGGTGACGCTGTTTGATCTCTATCTCGGCTTCTTCTTTCTGGCCGTGATCATCGCCCTGTTCGAAAAACAGGGCTGGCGCGCCGCGCTCTGGATCATCCCGCTGCCCCTTCTCGGCAATATCTGGGCGGCGGTGTGGCTGGTCTTCGCCCTGCCGGAACTCGCCCGGCGGCTGCGCGCCTAACCGGTTTTCTCCATCAGATAGCCGAGGCAGTCGGCGCGGATGGCCGCTTCATTCGTGGTCAGCATGGCGGGCGTGAAATCCCGCTTCAGAATCAGGCGGTCGCCCTCGCGGGCAAAGCAGAGACCGGTCACGTCCTGGCCGGTTTCGGTGGTCACGCGCACCGGATTGCCGCCATTGAGAATGCGGGCAAAGGTGGAGCCGGCCGGGCGGTCGAAGAAATTCCATTTCTCGAGGCTGGCCGGAAATTCGACATCCCCCTGGGCGCCATGTTCGAAGACCATGCGGGCCTCCGGATCGATCAGGATGCGCCCCATCACGGTATAGACATCCAGCGGCCGGTCCGGCGCGCCGCGCCAGTGGTCGAGATGCAGAATATCCCGCACCAGATTGAAGGCGGCCTCCTCATTGGCGGCGATGCCGGAATGGCCGCATTCCGCGGTGATGGCCGGACAGAAGGCCGACATGGCTTCCGAGCAGGTGCCGGGCGGATTGCGGGTCAGCATGGCATTGGGCGAAAACAGGCTGGTCAGTTGCAGATCTTCCGCCCGGTCATGATGGACCAGCGCATAGTGCGGATTGGCTCCGGTATTATTGTGCAGATCAATGGCGGCAAAGGGTCTGGCACCGCGCACGATCTCCGTGACCTGAGCGGCCAGATCATGTTCGGGCGTCTCTCCGGCGCGCCAGATGCGGTTGTAATCAGGGCGTCCCGGCACCATCCGGGCTTGCCGCTCCGCGGCGCGGACATTGCCGATAAAGATCAGCAGGGAGCGCGGCAGGGGATGATCCGCCAGCCAGGCCTGAAGCCGTTTCAACGCTTCCCAGCCGACGGTTTCATTGCCGTGGATCAGAACAGACAGGAAGAGCGGCTGTGTGTGGCGACCCTCCAGCGCAATCAGCGCGCTTTCCGGAAACACGGAGCGGACATCGCGCGCGGCAATCGCCGACAGATCCGGCAGGGCATCCAGGCGATGGAGGGGCAAGTCTAGATCCGCCATGTATGTACCGGACGCCCGCCCTGCTGATTGCCGTAATAGGCTTCTACCAGACCCTGAAAATCACGGCCATGACAATTGACCCAGCTGCGTTGCCAGGCCGCCCCGTTCTGACCGGATTTGGCCCGCTCGCGAATGGGGCTCAATACAGCTTTTGCTTCATGTTCCGGCACGCCCGCTGCGGTCAGCCCGTCCTGCGCCGCGCCCACCAGCTGATCATAAATCAGGCGTTGGACATCATGCAGATCGCCATCCAGCCACTGCACCGAAGCGCCCAGCCCGCGCCGGGCACAGGCGTAGAAATTCGCGCGCGCGGCTGCAAATTCCATCCGTGTTTCCGGGGGCGTCTCCAGCGCGGCGATAAAGCGCGTCAGGCCGATGAAGAAGGCGGCATTGGCCACCATGTCGATGGCGGTCGGTCCGGCCGGTGTGACCCGGTTTTCGATGCGCAGATGCGGTGTGCCCTCGCAATCGCCGCCAATGATCGGCCGGTTCCAGCGCCAGAGCGTGCCATTCTGCAGCTTGAAATGGCGCAGTTTCTCCGGCGCCGCGGCCTCGATGATCGGCAACAGGGCCTCATGGCCGTCGAGATTTTCCAGGAAAAGCTCCATGAAGCCCTTGCGCAGCCAGCCCGCCCCGAAAGTGACGCGGCCGACCTTGGCGCCATCGCGCGCCCGGAAAGACGGAATGCCGATGGCCTGTTCAAAGGCGGGAATGCGGGTTTCCTCCCACAGGCGGCGGCCATAGAGAAAGGGCGAATTGGCGGAAATGGCGGTGACGGGCCCGGCGGCGATCTGGGCGGCATTATAGAGCCGGGCCTCTTCGCCGGGGTTGACGGTGAGATGGGTCTGCAAGGACGTACAGGCCGCCTCGATCATCAGATGGTTCTGGGCGAGTGCCAGCTGTTCGCGGCGGGCGATCCCGACCTGTGTAGGTTTGCCTCTTACCGCCATGACGCGCTCGTTGAGTGCCTTGTAGCGGTTGGAGGGTGTCATCGTGTCCTCGGACAGCATGTCCTGGATCAGGGTTGGCGGAATACCGATCATCAGCGGTTTCAGGGCATGGCGGCTGGCCGCTTGCGTGCAATCGGCCCAGAGCTTGCCGATCTGGTCTTTCAGCTTCGGCAGGCCGCCGGGCAAAGCGTGCGGATCGAGATTGAGCTCGAAATTGAAGCGGGCGAGCTCGTGCGTGGCGAGCGGATCGTGCAGCGTCTCCAGAAAGGCTTCGTTTTCCGGCGCGGGCAGCCAGTTGTCATCGAGCAGCCAGGCCTCGACCTCGGCACCGATCATGGGCGGGTCAAAGGTTTCAAAGCGCTCGTCCCGGAAACAGTCAGAGACAAGACGGGTTTCCGCCCGCAGGCGTTTCAGGAATTCCCGCTCGTCGACATAGTCGCGATCTTCCAGCTCCTGCCCCATCCGCATCCTCCCTGTGCGCATCCTAGCCGCGGGCCTGACCGGTTTCCAAGTGGCGGATGGCCGCATTTCTTGACATCGGGGCCGCGGGCGCGTAACTCCCGCCGCTCACACGTGCAAGCAGGGATGCTTGCCTTGACCGGTGCTGAGACACCGGCGAGGTCCCGCGGTCGGCGAAGGCTCGCTCACCGGGGTGGTATTTCCCGTGTCTTGTTGGCGTGATCCTTCGAGGCTGACCTGCGGTCAGCACCTCAGGATGAGGTGAGAAACCATACCTCACCCTGAGGCGCGAGCGAAGCGAGCCTCGAAGGGCGGAGCAGAGATTGGAGACCGGCGAACACATGTTCGACGCATTGACAGAACGGCTTTCCGGGGTTTTTGACAGCCTCACCGGACGCGGCGCGCTTTCAGAGAAAGACGTCGAGGCCGCGCTGCGCGAAATCCGCGTGGCGCTGCTGGAAGCCGATGTCGCGCTGCCTGTGGTCAAGGATTTCATCTCCCGGATCAAGGAGCGCGCCGTCGGCGAGGACGTGATCCGCGCGGTGGCGCCGGGCCAGCAGGTCATCAAGATCGTCCATGACGGGCTGGTCGAGCTTCTGGGCGGGACCGGCGAGCCGGAAGGCCTGTCATTGGACGGCGAACCGCCGATTGTCATCCTGATGGCCGGTTTGCAGGGCTCGGGTAAAACCACGACCGCCGCCAAGCTGGCGCGCCGCATCCAGACCCGCGACAAGAAGAAAGTCCTCCTCGCTTCGCTCGATACGCGCCGTCCGGCGGCGATGGAGCAATTGCAGCAGATGGCCGTCCATGCCGAGGCCGGCTTCCTGCCCATCGTCAAGGGCCAGGGCGCGGTGGATATCGCCAAGCGCGCCCTGCAATCCGGCCGCCTTCAGGGCTATGACGTGGTCATCCTCGATACGGCGGGCCGCACCTCCATCGATGAAGAGATGATGGCGGAAGCGAAGGCGATTTCGGACGCCACACGCCCGCGCGAAACCCTGCTGGTCGCCGATGCGCTGACCGGTCAGGACGCGGTCGAAACCGCGCGGCGCTTCCATGAGCGCCTGCCGCTGACCGGCCTCGTCCTGACGCGGATGGATGGGGATGGCCGCGGCGGTGCGGCGCTGTCCATGCGCCATGTCACCGGCCTGCCGATCAAGTTTGTCGGCACGTCGGAAAAAGTCGACGGGCTGGACGGGTTCGATGCCAAGCGCATGGCGGGCCGGATTCTCGGCCGCGGCGACATTGTCGCGCTGGTGGAGCGCGCCGCCGAAGATGTCGACCAGGAAAAGGCCGAACGCCTCGCCCGCAAGATGGCGAAGGGCAAGTTCGACATGGACGATCTCGCCGAACAATTGAAGCAATTGCAGAAAATGGGCGGTCTGGGCGGAATCATGGGTCTTTTGCCCGGCATGAACAAGAAGATGCAGGCGCAGGCCGCCGCTGCCGGCATGGATGACAGCCTGCTGAAAAAGCAGGGCGCGATCATCTCCTCGATGACGAAGCAGGAACGCAAGAAGCCGGAACTGATCAAGGCGTCGCGGCGCAAGCGGATTGCCGCGGGCGCCGGCGTCGGCGTGCCCGAAGTCAACAAGCTTTTGAAAATGCACCGCCAGATGGCCGACATGATGAAGAAGGCCGGCAAGAAAGGCCCGCGCGGCATGATGGCCGGCTTTACCCCGCCGGGGGGCGGCGGACCGGATCCGGCGCTGCTGGAACGCATGAAGGGCAGCGGCAAATCCGGCGGCCTGCCCGGCCTTCCCGGCGCGGACAAGCCGGCGTCCGGCGGCTCCACCCTGCCGGGGCTGGGCGGCAGCGCACCGCAACTCGGCCCGGATGGCCTGCCGATCGGGTTCGGCAAGAAATAATCATCTCAGTTCAATCGTATAACACTCAAGGAAACAAACACATGGCACTTAAAATCCGTATGTCGCGCGGCGGCTCCAAGAAGCGTCCCTTCTACCGTATCGTGATCTCCGACTCGCGCTCCCCGCGCGATGGCCGCTTCATCGACCGTGTCGGCTCCTACAATCCGATGCTGCCGAAGGATGCCGAGCGCGTGAAGCTCGATCTGGAAAAGATCGCCGAATGGTATGCCAAGGGTGCCCGCCCGACCGACCGCGTTGCGCGCTTCATGCATGAAGCGGCGCCGGAGACCTATGCCTGGAAGCATGGCGACAACCCGAACAAGGGCAAGCCGGGCCAGAAAGCCCAGGAACGTCTCGCCGAAAAGGCCGAGAAGGAAGCCGAGCTGAAGGCGGCGGAAGAAGAAGCCAAGGCGGCGGCTGCGGCACCGGCTGAAGAGGCTCCGGCCGAGGAAGCTCCGGCTGAAGAAGCTCCGGCCGAGGACGCCCCGGCTGAAGAAGCGGCTGCAGAAGCTCCGGCCGAGGAAGCCGCTGCTGAAGAGGCTCCGGCCGAAGCGGCAGAAGACGACAAGAAAGAAGGCTAGTTTTCCTCGACGCCATTCTTCCCCTCCCCCTTGTGGGGAGGGGCAGGGGTGGGGGTCGTGGGAACATCACCCCACCCGGCCGGACCTGACGGTCCGTCCACCCTCCCCCTCAAGGGGAGGGGTGGGAGCCACACCGCAAATGGCAGAGAACAAACTCATCACCATTGCCCGGATCAAGGGCGCGCATGGCGTGAAGGGCGAGGCCCGGATACAGTCCTTCACGGCGGACCCGGCGGCCTGTTTCGGCTATGGCCCGTTTCTGGATGAAGCGGGCAAGGTGATACTGACGCCGGTGAAATGGCGGCCGGTGAAGGACGGCTTTGTCGTCACCTTCCGGGAAAGCCTGCAGCGCGAGGCCATTGCCGCCCTGCGCGGCACAAAGCTGTTTGCCCCGCGCGCGGCCCTGCCCGCGCCGGAGGATGACGAGTTTTATGTTACCGACCTCCTGGGCCTCGATGCCGTCTCGCCGGAGGGGGATGCGGTGGGGAAGATTGCCGCGGTGCAGAATTTCGGCGCCGGTGACCTGCTCGAAATCGATACGCCGTCGGGCCGCGTCTTTGTCGCCTTCACACGGGCGGATGTGCCGGAGGTCTCGCTGCGCGAAGGCCGGGTCACGGTGATCCTGCCGGAGGAAGACGCGGCGGAGGGTGCGGATCCGGACGGATCCGGGCCGGATGGCGGAAATCCTGAAAAAAGCTGACACGCCCCGTTCTGTATTGCTAGGGTTGTACTCCAGCACAGGGGAGAGTGTGTCATGGTGTGGATTCTGGGCCTTCTGTTGTCGGCGGCGTTTGTGCCACCGGAGGGGGCGGCCCCCGCGGCCGATACTGTCTATTGCGATGCGGTTTTCCAGACCCGCAGCGGGCGCGCCTTCCGCATTGTTCCCGACTGCCCGGATGTTGAAAACCGCGAATTGATGGAAGACCAGGTGCGCCGCCAGATCAGAGACGCAACGCCCGTCCTGAATGATCTCAGCGTGCGCGGCATGACCGGCCGGGTCTTCTTCCGTCCCGAACAGGTTGATGGCGAAACCGTCTGGCGCGTCCAGCCCGGCGTGATTTCGCGCATCAATGCCTATTATCCGCTGAATGCCTATCGCAGCGCGGTCAGCGGGGCCTGTACGGCGACTTATGACGTGATTGAAGGCGTGCCGGAGAATATCTGCATCCGTTGCCGGGCGAGCGATTTCCGCGGCGAATTCATCCGCGAGATGCGGCGCGCCATCCGCCGTTCGCATTACGTCAATACGGGCACGCCCCTGCCGCAGACCTACCGGGTGGATTTTCCGCATCCCGAAAACCCCTCGCCGGGATTTCCCGATGTGCCGGATTGTGCCGATAGCGGGGAGGATTGATGATGATCGGGACGCTGCCGGCAAGTTTGATGTTATTCGCTTCCTCACTCCAGGGCGTTGGTGTGGAAGGCGATCCCGGCCTTGCATACTGCGATGTCCGCTTTGACATGCTTTACGGGCATCCCGTGCGGATTCGCTCCGACTGTCCGGACGTCGAGAATGCCGAGGCCATGCGTGAACAATCGTATGCCCAGCTTCGCGATGCGCAGCCGGCCCTGATGGACATCAACCGCCGGGACAATGAGGGGCGAGTCTATTACCGCTTTGAAGATCACGGGGATTTTGTCTGGTGGCGCCTGCAGCCCGGAGTGATCACTCAGATAGAACCTGAGTATCCTGACTATGCCCGCCGGATGGGTGTCACGGCGGCCTGTTCGGCATCCTATGATATTGTTGAAGGTCAGCCTCGGAATATCTGTATCAGCTGCCGGGCCAGCGAGATGAGGGGGCGGTTCATTGACGAGATGCGGCGGGCGATAAGGCGGACCTATTACGTCAATCATGATGCGCCTGCAGCCATGACTTATCAGTATTCATTCGAACAGGACCAAGCGGGCGCTCCGGAGTTTCCAGACATTCCCTTCTGTTCGGAGGCCGGGGAGGATTGAATATGATTGAACTGGCCCTTGCCCTGCTATTGCAATCTGCCCAGCCGGCCGAAACGGCCTGTATCCTGGATGTCAAAACGCGCCGCCGGGGCGATGAATACCGCATCATCGAGGTCGATGTCGGCTGTCCGCCCGATGCCGGGGATGCCGCCGCCCTGCAGGCGGTTGCGGAAAGAACGGTCAGCCTCATGGACACGGGCCGTATCCGTCATGCCGGATTGCTGACCGCCCGTGAGGTCCGCTTCCGGCGTGCAGACGATGGCAGCTGGCAGGCCGTACCGGGGCAGATGGTAATTTCCATTCCGGCCACCATGCCGGTGCGCATGATGATGGACGGCTACCGCACCCTGTCCTGTTCCTGGGCCACCGAGCCCGATTTTCGCGGGCGCCCGGCATCGCCGCGCGTAACCTGCTATGTCGATGGCAGCGTCGGACCCGGACACGCCATCCGCGCAGGTGAAAACATGGTTGAGGAGGTGATCCGCAACACGCGGTTTTTGCCGGCACCGGCGGCGTATTGCTTCCAGGACGAGGTCCGCGTCGTCTCGACCGCCATCGATGTGACCGGCGGGCGTTACAACAATGACAACGCAATCACGCCCGATACGCGGCCCCTGCCGCAGCTTTGTGGGTAGGGGCGGGGATGATTGAACTAAGGCGGGAACACACTTTTCGCGCACTAATAAGAGACAACTTCATTCTCTCGTCTAAAATCGCCGACGAATTTAGCACTTCGTGAGCCCAGAGACATGAGAGAAGACGGCTTCAGGGAATGGTTGGACCGCAGAGGCATTGCGCCGAAAGCCGCGCGCACCCGTATCTATGCGGTGCGCACGATCGAGAAAAATCTTGATGCCTTGGGATTTTCCTACGCCGACCTGGGGGAGGCATGGCAGGCCGACGAATTTGAAAGCTTGCGGCAACGCCTGAAGGCCCTGCGGGATGATTTCAAATCGGGCGGCCACGATTTCCAGATTCTGATGCGGGAATCGGAAAAACCGGTCGGCCGATTGACCAGTTGGTCGAGCTGGCTGGCGCAGTATGGCCGCTTTCTGGCCGGCGATCCGCCGGGGCGTCTGAAAGATGCCGACCGGATTCGCCAGTATGTGCTCGATGACATCATCACGCCGGCGCGGCTACGCGGCGAGCGCGAGGCCGAAGTGAGGGTCAGCGAAGTCAACAGCGCGCTGGGCCTGAATGAGGCCTGGCCAAATATCTGTCAGGCGCTGGCCGGTAGAAAATTTCAGGATATCGCGCAAATCCCGGAACCGGAACGCTTGGGCAAGGATCAGAGCTCCGCGACGGTATTCCGGTTCAATCTGGCCGCGGATGTCATTGACCGTGCAGCCCTCGAAAAGATGCGGCGCGCCTTTCTGGCGGAGAGCCCGGATTTCAAGAGTTTCACCAATCCCGGAGAGGGTTGGGCGCGCGGCGAGAAAGCCTACAAACTTGCCGCGATGGACCGTGTGCAGGCCGTTCTGGCCGAAGCGCCGGATGATGAAGACCTCGGCAAACAGGTTTTCGAGATTATGAAAACTGCCGGCAAGGACAGTCCGTTTGTCCGCTGGCAAACTGAAGATTCGGTCGCCAAGGCGGGGCCGGACCAGCTCGGCGAATTCCACCGCATCATCGGGCAGCTTGTGCGGTCGCAAGAGGACGCTGGCGACTCGCTACAGATGGCCTTTGAGGCCCTCGGAGGGCTTGAGACGAAAGGCGGCCGCCACATCACGCAAGGCGAACGGGTCAATATTCTTTTCTCGGCTCTTGCCATGGTCCGCCCCATGGAGGCCGCTCCGGTCAAGGTGACCCGTTTTGATTGGGCATGGCGCTTCCTGACAGGAAATAAGCTGTTTTCCGGCGGCCTGCGAAACATGGCCACAGACTATCAGCGCTTCCGATCCGTTTTTGCGCAGCTGTTTGAAATCATGCGCGATGATTGGGGCTGGGATCCCCAGGACTGGCTGGACATCCAGGGCTTTCTCTGGATCGCCTCTCACCAGCATTTCAGCGCCGGACTCAAACCGGAAGACGCCTTGTCTCTTGAACAAGCGCGGGAGAACGACATGACGACCCGTCCCGAAAACCTCATTCTTTACGGCCCGCCCGGAACCGGAAAGACCTATGCGACCGCCGCTGAGGCCTTGCGCCTTTGCGGGGTGGATGTGCCCGATGACCGCGAGGCGGTGATGGAGGCCTATCAGGAGCTGGTCAAAGCCGGTCGCATCGAGTTTGTGACTTTCCACCAGTCCATGTCCTACGAGGATTTTGTCGAAGGCCGCCGGCCCGAAACCGGATCAAGTGAAGGCGAGGAGACCAACGCGTCCGGATTCAGGCTGGAGACCAAGCCCGGCATATTCAGACGGATTGCGAGGCGGGCGGAGTCCAGTCGCGGACGGCGGCTGGGTGCCGACGCGATAACGCTCGAAGGCAGGCGGGTTTTCAAAATGTCGATCGGTGAGGCGAGCAATCCTGATAACGCGCACCTTTTCGAGGAAGCCATCGATGAGGGCTGCACCATTCTGGGGTATGCCGATATCGACTGGACGGACGAAAAATACGCCGACCGCCACGAGATCATGAAAGCGGTCAAGGAGCAGGCCCCGGAATTCGAAGCAAACAATAACAGCTCTGGCGCGGTTCGAATGCCGGCAACTTTCCGGAACGAAATGGCCGAAGGCGACCTGATCGTTGTATCAAAAGGCAATCACTATTTCCGGGCGATTGGAGAGATCACAGGCGATTACCAGTTCCGGCCCCGGGAA
The DNA here is from genome assembly GCF_003129605.1 of Hyphobacterium indicum. Taxonomy (GTDB): domain Bacteria; phylum Pseudomonadota; class Alphaproteobacteria; order Caulobacterales; family Maricaulaceae; genus Hyphobacterium; species Hyphobacterium indicum. Next base: position 855,549 of record NZ_QBDX01000004.1, on the reverse strand, counting down.
GAAGGCGGGTATGCGCATCGCAGGCCCGTAAACTGGCTTTGGGTTGACCGTGAAGGTGTTCCCGCCACTGAAATTCACGACACCAATTTCACCCAGTCGACCATTCACAGTCTAAAGGCCGGACGGCTGAACACTGCCGCTCTGGAGCGCTATATCAACAGCCAGCGCGAGGATGGCGTTTCATCCGAACCCGAACCCTTTGTGCTAATCATTGACGAGATCAATCGCGCAAACATCTCGAAAGTGTTCGGCGAGCTGATCACCCTGCTGGAGGCTGACAAACGCCTCGGCCAACCCAATGCCCTTAGGGTTCGCCTACCATATTCGGAACAGCCATTCGGGGTGCCTTCCAACCTTCATATCATTGGCACGATGAATACGGCGGACCGGTCAATTGCTCTGCTGGACACCGCGCTCCGGCGGCGGTTCACCTTCAGAGAAATGATGCCGGACCCGTCGATTCTGGACGAAGCTGCAGAGGCATGTGGTCGGAATTTGCCCGTCATTCTCGAAACCCTGAATGCCAGGATTGAATACCTTTATGATCGCGAACATCAGATCGGGCATGCCTATTTCACCGGATGCCGGTCGCGGGCGGAGGTCGATGGCGTCATGCGGCACAAGGTGATTCCGCTGCTTGCCGAGTATTTCTTCGAGGACTGGTCAAAGATCGCCGCTGTGCTGGGCGATCTGGAACCGGGTGAAAACGAAATCCGGGGCGGATTTCTGAACCGGATCATCCTCCATCCGCCGCCCGGATTTGAGGACGTTGATGCCTCTCCGCAATTCAGATGGTCGATCCGCCCGGAGGCGGAGGGTTTTGACTATTCCGGACTGGACGACTCATGATCCGCCGCACTGTTCGTGAGTGGCAGCGGATCGGTTATGGCGACGATGATGCCACGATCCCCGAAACACAGGCCGACCGGCTGGCGGCTGCAGCGCGGCAATCGGGCTTTGCCGGGAAAAGCGGCACGGGCGTACTGGACCACGGTCGGAAATCCCTGCGGGCCAAAGGGGTTGTCGGCGTTATTTCGGCGCCCGGATGCCAGCTGGAAATCCTGCCGAAGATCGAGAGCGGCGGCGAAAGCGAAGTCGCAGATTCGGTTCTTCGCGAGCGGCTGATTCACATGCTGGCTGTGGTTTATGACTTGCCGGTTGAGTCCGGGCCTGTCGCGAAGCTGGGCTGGCAACGCGACACTGTGCTGGAAATTCTGATCCGGTTGTTTGGCCGGAAGTTGATGGACGCCGTCCGCCGGGGCATGCCGCGCCAATATCTAGAACATCAAGATGAATTGCCTGCGATGCGGGGACGGCTCGATATCACCCGGCAGTTCTCGCGGCTGGCCGCCTCGCCGCAGATCCTAGCCTGCACTTTTGATGATCTTTCGCCGGACCACGCGCTCAATCAGGTGATGAAGGCGGTTGTGACCAAACTCTCCCGGCTGAGCCAGTCTCCAGATACGGCGAAAATCCTGCGGGAATTGAGCTTCATCTATTCGGACGTAACAGCCGTTTCCGCTGCGGCGCTGCGGTGGGACAGGATTGTCATTGACCGAACCAATGAGCGCTGGCGTGATCTGCTCTCCTTCGCCCGGCTTTTCCTGACGGACCGGTATCAGCAGACACAGTCGGGTCTGGTTGATGGGCACGCGCTGTTGTTCGAAATGAACATGCTATTCGAAGCCTATATTGCCCGTTTGCTGAAACGTGCGCTGGCTGGAACAGGGTATCGGGTGGCGTCCCAGGGCGGCTTGCGGAATTGTCTCTACGAGGGCGAAAAAGGCCGGTTCCAGACCCGGCCGGACATTCTGGTGTCTCAGGGCCGTCAGATCAGGCTGGTCATCGATACCAAGTGGAAGCGGCTGTTTCCGCAGAGCCAGGATCCCAAGCTGGGCATCAGCCAGTCAGATGTCTATCAATTGATGGCTTACAGCCAGCTCTACGAAGCCGAGCAGGTCATGTTGCTGTATCCACATCATGGCGGACTGCAGGCTGGTCCTGAGGTCCGGTCATACACAATCGGTTCTGCCAATGCCGATGAGCGGCTGAATGTCGCGACGCATGATTTGACCACGCCCCGGGAGAACCAGCGAGCCTGTATCGCTCGAATGATGCTGGGCATTCTTGATGTCGGCGAAGACAAGGTCACCCTGCCACCAGAAATGATGAGCACGGCCGGAGTGCCCTAACACCCCCGACTCGCCAAGCTCACCGCCCTCTGCTAAACGCCGCGCACCATGTTCACCGCCAGCGTTCTCACCCTCTTTCCGGAGGCCTTTCCGGGGCCTCTCGGCGTCTCCCTGATCGGGGCTGCGCAAAAGAAGGGTTTATGGGCGCTAGAAACGGTGGACATCCGGAAATTTTCCCGTCATAAGCACGCCTCCGTTGACGACACGCCTGCTGGCGGCGGGGCCGGAATGGTCTTGCGCCCGGATGTGGCGGCAGCGGCAATTGATGCGGTGGACGCCTCTTTTGAAGAGGAACGGCCGCGGATCTATCTGACGCCACGGGGCCGTCCGTTCAGCCAATCCCGCGCAAGGGAGCTGGCCGCGGGCCCCGGCCTTGTGGTGTTTTGCGGGCGTTTTGAAGGCCTTGACGAAAGGGTCATCAAGACGCGGCAGCTGGAAGAGATCAGCGTCGGTGACGCGGTTCTCGCCGGCGGCGAAGCGGCCGCGCTCTGCCTCATCGAGGCGTGCGTGCGTCTGATCCCCGGGGTTTTGGGGGATCCGGCCTCGGCCGAGGAGGAAAGTTTCGAGGGTGATCTCCTCGAATACCCCCAATATACGCGTCCGCGCGTGTGGGAGGGGGAGGAGATCCCGGAAGTGCTGTTGTCTGGTGATCATGGCCGCGTGGCCAGCTGGCGCCGGGAAATGGCGGAGAAAGTGACGCAGGAGCGACGTCCGGATTTGTGGGAACGCCACATCCGCCGGCAAGGAGACAAGCGATGAACCTCATCGAGAAGATTGAAAAAGACGAAGCTGCACGGGTGATCGGCGAGAAAACCCATCCGGACTTCGATCAGGGCGATACGCTGAAAGTGCATGTCCGCATCAAAGAGGGCGAGCGCGAGCGGATCCAGGTGTTTGAAGGCGTCTGCCTCGGCCGCTCCGGTGCCGGCCTGCAGGAGAGCTTCACCGTCCGCAAGATTTCCTTCGGTGAAGGTGTCGAGCGCGTCTTCCCGCTCTACTCGCCGAATGTCGAGCAGGTCGAGGTTGTCCGCCGGGGTACGGTGCGCCGCGCCAAGCTGTATTATCTGCGCAATCGCCGCGGCAAGTCCGCCCGCATCGCCGAGCGCACGACCGGCCGCAATATGGAAAACGGCCGCGAGAAGAAAGCCGAATAGGTTTTCCGGTACCGCCGCGCTGTTCCGCAGTTGCGGATAACAGAATAGAAAAGCCCGCCCTCACCGGCGGGCTTTTTGTTTTTATGCCCTTGCCGCTATCCGGGGTTTCGGGTTCAGCCCGGCGGGCTCAGAGAATTTCCAGAACCTTTTCCGGCGGCCGGCCCAGCGCCGCCCGCTCGCCATGGATCACCACCGGGCGCTCGATCAGCTTGGGGTGTGCGGCCATGGCTTCGAGCAGTTTTGTCTCGTCCTTGACATGCTTGAGGTCCAGCGCCCGGTAATCGGCCTCCCCGGTGCGCATCCAGTCGCGGGCCGAGGCAAAGCCCAGTTTTTTGAGCACGGCCTTCAGCTCGTCCACGGACGGGACATCCTCCAGATATTCGCGCACATGCGGCTCAACGCCCTTCTGGCGTAACAGCGCCAGGGTTTCGCGGGATTTTGTGCAGCGGGGATTGTGCCAGATTTCAAGTGTCATCCTGGTCCTCAACCTGTTTCAGCATGGCTTCGGCCTCGGCCAGATGCAGGCGCTCGGCCATTGTGCCTTCAAAGGGAATGGCGCCCTTGCCCGCGTTCTCCGGCAGGGCGAAAGCCGCCACCAGGCGGCGGGCGCGGGCGATCTCGTCCGCATCCGGCCCGAAAGCGGTATTGGCACCGGCCACCTGCGAGGGATGGATCAGCGTCTTGCCGGCAAAGCCCAGCGCCTTTCCGGCGCGCGCCTCGGCCATGAAGCCGGCCTCATCTGTATAGGCGTTATAGACGCCATCCAGCGGGACAAGGTCCCAGGCCCGGCCCGCAGCCAGAATGGCGGCGAGATGCGGGATCAGCGCTTCGCGGGCCTTGGCTTTCATCGTCTTGGCGAGGTCATTGGTCCCGGCGATCAGCCCGGCCAGGCCCAGAAGGGCGGCGGCCTCGCCGATCTCGCGCAGGTAAAACAGGGCTTTCGGGGTCTCGATCATCGCCCACAGGGGCGGGCCGTCAGGGATCAGAAGGCGTGCGGCCTGCAGATTGGCTATGGTTTCCACCTTGGGCAGGACGATGGCATCGGCCTCACATGCGGCAGCGATATCCCCACCCTCCAGGCCGGAGCCGATGGCATTGACGCGCACCGCGCGGATCGCGCCGCTGCCGGACCATTGCTCCAGAGCCTCAGAGACGCGGCCGCGGGCTTCGATTTTCTCGTCAGGACCTGCCGCATCCTCGAGATCGAGGATCAGCATGTCCGCGCCCAGCCCGGTGGCCTTTTCAATGGCGCGCGGCCGCGATCCCGGCACGAAAAGGGCGGAGCGGACCGGTCGAATCGGCATCTGGTCAGTCATGAATCTGCCTATAACATGGGGAAATGCCGCACGTCCTGATTCTCTCTTCTCTTGTTGCAGGCAGCCGCGTGGGCGGGCGCGTGGCGGTGTCGGCGCTGGAGGCGCGCGGCATCGACACGGTGTTTGTGCCCACCGTGCTTCTGGGCCGTCATCCCGGCCATGGCGCGCCGGGTGGCGGGGCGGTGCCGGCCGAACAATTCGGCTCGATGCTAGAAGGTGTCGCCGCGCACGGCCTGTTCGGGCAGTTTGATGCGGTTCTGACCGGCTATTTTGCCAGCGTGGAGCAGGTGGAGATCGCCGCGGTCGCGATTCAGGAAATCCGCACGGCGTCGCCTCACCCCCTCATCGTTATCGATCCGATCATCGGCGATGACGGGACGCTCTATGTGCCGGAAGCGGTGGCCGCGGCGATCCGCGATCTTCTGCTGCCGCTGGCGGATATCATCACCCCGAACGCGTTCGAGCTGGGCTGGCTGGGCGGGCGGGAAATCACGACGGCGGAGGATTTCATCGCGGCTGCCGGCGCGCTATCTCCCGTCACCTTCATGACTTCGGCGCGGTTTGGCGGCCGTTTCGGCACGGCCTATCATGCCCAGGGCGAAGCGGCGCTGGCGAGTCATGCCGAGCTGGAGGCGCCGCCCAATGGCACCGGTGATCTTTTCACCGCGGAATTACTGGCCGGACTGGTGACCGGCACGCGCCCGGGCGAGGCGTTCGAGACGGCCGCCCGCAATACGCTCGATACCGTCCTGAAAGCCCGTGACGGGACAGCGTTTGAATTGCCGGACATTTCTGCACGCCAGCATTCCCTTCACCCTGACGCCAGGATTGATCTGCACCCGCTGAAGGACTAGCAAACCGCCATGACCGACACACCCGATATCAGTGGCTATACGGCGCCCGGCCTTGAACCCGTCCGCGAGGTCTTTGCCTCGCTGTGGGAGGGCGCGGATGAAATCGGCGCCGCCTTCGCCATTGAAATGGATGGCAAGCCGCTTGTCGATCTCTGGGGCGGATGGACCAGCAAGAAGCACGAGGCCGAATGGGCAAGGGAGACGATTGTGCCGGTCTTCTCGACCAGCAAGGCGATTACCGCTCTCGTTATGGGCTGGCTGAAGGATCAGGGTCATTTTGCCTTCCGCGACCGCGTCGCCGATCACTGGCCGGCTTTCGCGCAGGCGGGCAAGGGCGAGATCACCATTGCGCAAGCGCTCTCGCATCAGGCGGGCCTGCCGGGACTCATCGAACCGATGGAAGCCAGCGACTGGTTTGACCGAGACTTTATCGAGGCGCGCATTGCCGCCCAGGCTCCGCTCTGGCCACCGGGGCAAGGCTCCGGCTACAGCCCGCTCGTCTATGGCTTCATCGCTGATGCCATTGCCCGGCGCACTGATGGCCGCTCGATTGGCGATATCCTGAAAGACGAAATCGCCGGTCCGCGCGGCATCGATTTTTTCATCGGCACGCCGGAAAGCGAGCATGCGCGCACCGCCGAGCACCGCCTGCCTCCCAAAGCGCCCGATCTGGGCGAGATCAATGACGTAACAAAGCTCGCCTTCCTCAAGCCCTGGTCCAGCCCCGGCCGCCGCGGTGCAGTCGAATGGCGCAAGGCCGAATTTCCCGCCGCCAATGGTCATGGCAATGCCCGGTCCATCGCCACGCTGATGGGGCTTTACGCCAATGAAGGCCGGCTCGGCGGGGACCAGATTGTCTCGCCTGAGACAATCGCCGAACTCATGGCTGAACAGGTGCGCGGACCCGACCGGGTTCTGCCCTTTGAGCTGTCGCTCGGCATGGGCGTGATGCGCAATACGACCAACGGATTTTACGGGCCGGAGACCGCCAGTATCGGTCATTACGGCATGGGTGGATCGTGCGGTTTTGCCGATCCGGTGCGCCACCTCTCCGGCAGCTATACGCCCTGCCAGCTCAGCTTCCACCTCGCCGGTGATCCGCGCGCGGTGAAGCTGATCAATGCGGTTTACGGGTGTTTGTGACGATTTGCGTGCTTCGAGGCGTTGTTTTCCTCCCCCGTTCACGGGGGAGGTGGCAGCGAAGCTGACGGAGGGGGCCAGCCCCCCTCGTCCTGGAGCCTGTCCTCGGGCCGACCAAAGGTCGGACCCGTGGAGGCCACTCCCCCCGCAAGCAGGGGGAGAAAGACTGAGCGTGTGCCCGAGGGTGAGGTTTTCTGTGGCGTTTCCCTCCGACTTGATTGGAGGGTCTCAGGAGATCATCCCGCCCCCTCCACCGCTACGCGGTCCCCCTCCCCCGTAAACGGGGGAGGAAAACGGTCATAGCTTTCACCCAAACCGCCTTGTCACCCATTCCTCGATGAAGGCGGCGAGCTCATCGGGCTTTTCCCACATCGTCCAGTGGCCGCAGCCTTCCAGAACATGGGATTCGAGATCCGAACACAGGGCCGGCATCCATTGCATCAGCATGGGCGGCAGCATGAAATCGGCATCCGCCGCGATCATCAGGCAGGGCAGGGACAGGCGGTGATCGACCCCGCCCATGCGCTCCCAGTTGCGGTCGAAATTGCGGTAGACATGGGTGGGCGTGACCGCCCCGGTTTTCGCATAGGCTTTTGCATAGACGCTGCGATCGGCGGCCGGCACGACCAGCTCCGTTTCCGGGCGGCCGGGGTGTTTTTTGAAATTCCGGATGATGTGGGTGACGCCGGGAAAGAGCCTGTCCAGCATCTCCGCGGGCGGCGGGGCGGCGAAGATGTAGTTGAAGAAGGCCTCCTCCCTGCCTTCAAATGCTTCGCGGACCGTCTCCGGGTCCTGGAAGCGGAGAATGTAGTGATCCTCACCGCCCATCATTTTGAAGGCCTCCGAAGGCGGGGTGGAGGGGCGCGGCAGGTGCGGGGTGTTGACGCCGATCGCGCCGAGAAAGCGCTCCGGTTTGAGGCAGGCGGCCTGCCACATGATGATGCCGCCCCAGTCATGGCCGCACCAGACGGCCTTTTCGATCCCCAGCGTGTCCAGCAGACCGGTCAGGTCCGCCGTCATTTCGTCAATGCCGTAAAGATCCGGATCCTCCGGCGCATCGGAGGCGCCGAAACCCTTGAGGTCGGGTGCGATCACCCGGAAGCCGGCCTTGACCAGATGCTCCCAGACCGGCTTCCAGGAATAGCCGAGCTCCGGCCAGCCATGGATCAGGAGGAGGGGCAGACCGTCCTCCGGCCCGCCGATATGGACGGACAATTCGATATCATGGCTTCTGACACGGACCGGATCGGGAAAAGAGGTCATGAGGGCATTACCTTTCGTCGGCGCAGCATGGAGACGGTGAAACAGCCCAGCCCCGCCCAGATGAAGGCGAAGGTCAGCGCATGTGCCGCCGTGAACGGCTCACCATAGGCGACGGCGACGGCAAATTGCAGGCTCGGCGCGATAAATTGCAACAGGCCGACGGTTGCAAAGTGCAGCCCGCGCGCGCCGATGATGAAGAGGAGGAGCGGGGCGACCGTCATCGGTCCGGCCATGATCAAAAGGAAAGCCTGCAGCCACCCGTCGGTGAAATGCCCTGCCGGCGAGGTCTCGATGAAGGTCAGGACGATCAGCGAGGGCAGGAAGATGACCAGCGTCTCGACAAAGAGGCCGACCCGCCCGTCCACGGCAATCGTCTTGCGGATATAGGCATAGACCGTGAAGGAGCCGGCCAGCGCCAGCGCGATCAGGGGCAGGCTGCCGACGGCGATGATCTGGTTGATGACGCCGATGGCGGCCAGCAGGATGGCGGCGGCGCGCCACCAGCCGAAGCTTTCGCGGAAGACGAGGATGCCGACGGCGACATTCATCAACGGGTTGATGTAATAGCCGAGCGAGACTTCCAGCACCCGGTCGACCTGGACCGCATAGATGAAGAGCCACCAGTTGGCGGCGATCAGGAGGCCGGAAAAGACCAGCAGGCCCAGCGTTTTCGGCCGGGTCAGGACCGAAATCACGGTCCCCCAGCTGCGCGCCAGCCAGATGACCAGCGCCAGGGTCGGCACCGACCAGACGGCGCGGTGGAGCACGATCTCCGCCGCCCCGGCAAAGCCGAGCAGCTTGTAGAAAACCGGCGACAGCCCCCAGATCGTATAGGAGGCGATGGCGGCAGAGGCGGCGCGGACGGTCGAAGTCTCGGAATCAGGCATGCACAGCCTCCGGTCAGGAGAGGCTGTTTAGGCGGCCCGGCCCGATCCGGCGACCCGGAAATTGCGGTCAGGGGATCACATTTCTGCGCGCCCTGTTTCAGGGGCGGCGGCACCTCGCCAGCCCGGTGATGGCCCGGCCTGCCAATGACGCTTAACGCCAAAAAAGGCTTTGATTAAACGGCCTTGTTCTGATCGTGTATGCCGGTCAGCCCGGAAGCCCTGCCCATGACCCTCCCCCAGATACTTGTCTTCGCGATCCTCGCCGCCACGATGGGTCTGTTCCTCTGGGACCGGGTCCGGCATGACATTGTGGCGCTTGCCGCATTGATGGCCTGCGTGGTGGCCGGGCTGGTGCCGACGGCCGAGGCCTTTTCCGGCTTTGGCCATCCGGCGGTGATTACCGTGGCCAGCGTGCTGGTCCTGAGCCAGGGATTGCACAATACCGGCGCCGTCGACTGGCTGGCGCGCACCGTGCTGCCAAACAATGCCGGGCTTCTGGTCAGCATGGGCGCGCTGATCGGGCTGGGCGCGCTGTTGTCGGGCTTCATGAACAATGTTGGCGCCATGGCGCTCCTGATGCCGGTCGCCCTGCAGGTTTCCAAACGGCTGGACATGACGCCCGGGCAGGTGCTGATGCCGCTGGCCTTCGGCACCATTCTGGGCGGCATGACGACGCTGATCGGCACACCGCCCAATCTGATCGTCTCGGGCTTCCGGGCCGAAGCCGGTCTGGGACATTTCGGCATGTTCGATTTCGCGCCCGTCGGAGTGGCGGTGGCCCTGGCTGGAGTGGTCTTCATCGTGCTGGCCGGATGGCGGCTGGTACCCGCGCGCAAGACGACCGGGGCAGAGGGTTTTGACACCGGCACCTATCTGACCGAGGTGCGCGTGCCGGAGGACAGCAAGGCAGTCGGCCAGACCCTGCGCGCCTTTGAGCGCGGCATCGAGGACAGTGAGGCGCAAATCGTCGGACTGGTCCGCAATGAGGTGCGGATGACCGCGCCCCATGGCGGACGGCGTATCCTCGCGGACGATATTCTGGTGCTGGAAGCCGATGTCGAAACGCTGGCCAAGGCCTTGTCGGTCTACGGCATCCGGCTGGAAGAGGAGGGGTCATCCTCGCAAGACAGCGAAACAGATGCGGAGACGGCCGCGAAATCCGCCAGATCCGTAGATGACACCGTAAAAGCCGAGGCGGCGAAAGACGACGACGAGGAGGACGATGCGAAGCGCGACGAGGATATCGTGCTGCGCGAACTGGCCGTCCTGCCCGGGTCCACGATTGTCGGCCGTTCGGCCACCGATTTGCGCCTGCGCACGCGCTACGGACTGAACCTGCTGGCGGTTTCCCGCGAGGATCACCCGCCTAAGGCGCGGCTGCGGACGCTGAAGCTGAAATCGGGCGATCTGTTATTGATGCAGGGTCCGGCCGAGGTCATGACGGACTTCATCAATGACACCGGCTGTGTGCCGCTGGGCGAACGCGAATTGCGCATCCCCGACAAGCGCATGGCGATCATCGCCGGCGCGATCATGCTGGGATCGGTGGGCATCGTCACCGCCGGTTTGTTGCCGGCCGCGGCCGCCTTTGTTCTGGGGGTGATTGCGTCAATGCTCCTGCGCACGGTTCCGCCGCGGCAGGTCTATACCACGATTGACTGGCCGGTGATCGTGCTTCTGGCGGCCCTGATCCCGTTTGCGGGCGCAATGCAGGTCACGGGTGCCGCCGACGTGCTGGCGCGGTTTCTGGTGGAGACCGTCGCGCAGGGCAATGCCATTGCCGCGCTGGCGGTTGTGCTGGTGACCACCATGTTCCTGTCGGACGTGATGAACAATGCCGCCACCGCCGCCGTGCTCTGCCCTATCGCCCTTGGCATTGCCGGCACGTTGGGGGTCAATCCGGACACTTTCCTGATGGCCGTGGCCATCGGGGCCTCCTGCGCCTTCCTGACCCCTATCGGTCACCAGAACAATACGCTGATCCTCGGCCCCGGCGGGTTCCGCTTCGGCGATTACTGGCGGCTGGGCCTGCCGGTCGAGGTGCTGGTGGTCGCGGTCAGCATTCCGATGCTGCTGATCATCTGGCCCTTGTGAGCCTCAGATCAGGCCGCGATTATTGAGCGCTTCGGCGATCTGCACGGCATTGAGGGCTGCACCCTTGCGCAGATTGTCGGCCACCACCCAGAAGGCAAGGCCGTGCTCGACGCTGGGGTCCTCGCGCACGCGGGAGACGAAGACGGCAAATTCGCCGACGCTTTCCACCGGCGTGACATAGCCATCATCCTCACGGCTGTCGATCAGCATCAGGCCCGGGGATTCGCGCAACAGATCGCGCGCCTCCTTGGCGCTGATCGCCTTGCCGAATTCGGCGTGCACGGACAGGCCGTGGCCGACAAAGACGGGCACCCGCACGCAGGTCGCCACCACGCGGATGGCCGGATCGAGCATTTTATGGGTCTCATCGACCATTTTCTGCTCTTCGGTCGTCACGCCGCCTTTGAGCAGATCGCCAATGCGCGGGATGACGTTGAAGGCGATCTGCTTGGTGAATTGATGCTTTTCTACCGGATCATTGACGAAAATGCCGCGCGTCTGCCGCCAGAGCTCATCCATGGCCGCATGGCCCGCGCCGGAGACCGACTGATAGGTCGAGACCGAGATCCGGTTGATGCCGGCCCGATCATGCAGCGGTTTCAGGGCCACGACGAGCTGGATGGTCGAGCAGTTCGGATTGGCGACGATGCGCCGTGTCTTCGCGCCGTCGAGCGCCTCGGGATTCACTTCCGGCACGACGAGCGGTACGTCGTCATCCATGCGGAAAGCCGAGGAATTGTCCACCAGCATCGCCCCGGCCGCGGTGATTTTCGGCGCATATTCGCGCGCGACATCCGCCCCCGCCGACATCAGCACCAGATCGACCTTCGAGAAATCGAAAGTGGCGGCGTCCTTCACCTTCAGGTCGCGGTCGCCATAGGAGACTTCCACGCCCATGGATTTGCGCGAGGCCAGGGCGTAGATCTCGTCGGCCGGGAAGAGGCGCTCTTCCAGAATGGTCAGCATTTCCTTGCCGACCGCGCCCGTGGCACCGAGAACCGCAACTTTCAAACCCATGATGGCCATCCTTGTCTTTGAACATGTGATGCGGGGCATATACCCTTTGCCGGCGTTTAGGGAGAGGCGATGTGAATCTCCTGCCTGAAAGCCTGCATTCCGGCAGGTATTCCGCCGCGCAAGCGCCGGACTGTCCAGACCACGCCGAGGGATGTCTTGCGGCCGGATTCAAACGATACCGCTCCGCCCCGAAGCTGAGGCATTGCGGCCGGCCTGATCCCTGTTTTCCGTATTCCGGATACGGTCTATGATAATGGTATGTCTGTCTGGTCCATTCTCGGTGTGCTTCTGAACGCGGCCATTTTTACCGGCCTGTGGATGATCGACGCCCGCCCGCGGCGCGAGGCGGATGCGGGCTCTGATCCCGGGCCTCACCGCGAAGATGGCGGCTCCGCCTCGTCCTCGTCCTGAGGCCCGGGCCGCGACGAGCGCCACAGCGCCCAGGCGGCATAGATCACAATCACGAGGATGAGCGCCCATTCCAGCACCGAACCGCCAAGCAGGACCGGACGGGTGATGGCGTCCAGACTGGCAAAATTCTGCATCCAGCCGGCTTCCATCCGTTCGGAATCAAAGCCGATGAAGACGGCAATCCCGATCAGAACCGCCGCCACCAGCCCCGCCAGCCGCATCATGGCGGCCGGATTGATCAGATCGCGCGACTGTTTCGCCTTGCGTTCCCGCGCCCTGTAGGTGCGGTCGAGGAAATCCCTGCGGCGGTTCATTTGTCCTCCATCCGGTTCAAAACACAGGACTGGCCAGTCCTGCAAAGTCGCGGGTCAATGCCGGTTTGAGACCTCACAAAGACTTTGATTGCGTTGTCATACATTTTCAGGCATAAGCCGCCTTGCACGGGCGGCCTTGTTTTTAGGCCCGGCGGAAACACAGACTGTCCTATTTGCTTTCCTGAGTCATCAGGCACTTAAGACTTCAGACTTTCCCCGATACAGCATGTCCGTCGCCCCGCCGGGACGCCGGCTGGGCTATGATTGCTAATGTGGTGGACGCACCGCTCGAGGAAGGTCCTCTATTATGGCCCAAGGTACGGTCAAATTCTTTAACCACAGCAAAGGCTTCGGCTTTATCACCCCGGACGAGGGCGGCGCGGATGTGTTTGTTCACATCTCTGCGGTCAACGCATCGGGTCTGCCAGGTCTCGAAGACGGTCAACGTGTCACTTTCGACACCGAGCCCGATCGCCGTGGCAAAGGACCCAAGGCTGTGAACCTGCAATACGCAGAGTAATCACGCCGCCGTTCTGGTTCCAGGACAGGCAAGCGGCCGCCGGATCATCCGGCGGCCGTTTTCTTTTGCGCACCTATTGCTCCGCCATGTCCTGACGCACCTCGACCGGCGTGGCCGGAAAATCGGTGAAGACGGCATCGACGCCGAGCGTATAGAGGGCGCGCAATTCATCCTCCACCGTGTCGCCGACCAGCGGGTCCCGGTCATCGCGCACGGTCCAGACATGCACATCCAGGCCCAGCGCATGGGCCTCTTCCAGCAATCCCGTCGATGCGCCGTCCGGGCCCAGCAGCAGGGCCTTGTTCGCCCCGAGCGCGTCGGCAAACTGCGCGATGGCGTGCAGCGGATAACCGTTCATATTGCCGCCCGGCTCGTCCGGCGCGGAATAGAGCATGGCGAGACGGACGGGCGATGTTGCCTCCATCCGGATCAGGAAAAGCGGATCAAAGGACTGTACGACGACCGGCGCGTCCGCGGAAAACAGATCATGATCCCGCAGCGCCTGATTGAGGAGCGGCAGGGGATCGAGACCGGCGGCGGCGAACCCGGCGGGATGTTTGACTTCCGGTTCGAGGCCGATGGTGCAGGCGCATTCGGCCTCCGCCTCATCGACCAGGGTCAGGATTTCCTCGAAAGTCGGTATATTGAACAGGCCGTTGAATTCCTGGGCCCGTGTCGCAATGGGCTGTATGGCGCGCAGCGTGCGCAGCTCCTCCAGCGTGAAATCAAACACCCACCAGTCCATGCGTCCGCCGAATTCATGCTGGCGGTCCGCAAATTCGGGATGGTCCGCAACATTTGTCGTGGTCGACAGATAGGCGTCATGACGCGCCACAAGCACACCATCGGCGGTGACGACAAGATCGGGTTCAATGACATCCGCGCCCTGTTCAATCGCCAGCGCATAGGCTTCCAGCGTGTGTTCCGGCAAATCGCCGCTGGCCCCGCGATGGGCAATGACGGCGGGCTGAACGCCCGTGCGTGTATTCCATATCACGGGTTGTTCCGAAGATGAATCCGGGCCCGGCGTACAGGCCATCACGCCCAGGCTGACCAGCAAAATTGCGATACGCATGATGGCACTCCCCATTCCTGTGCCAACAGGTTAGCCTGTCTTTATGACGAATGGGAGGCAGAGATGAGTACGCCGACACGTTTTGACACACTGGCACAGGCTGCAGGCCGCTATGGCGAGGCGAGTCTGGAAAATTACGCCCTTGTCCGCTCCCTTGCCGAACGGATCTCGACCGGCTTCTGCAAATATCTCGGCGACAAGAAGAAATGCGTCCATCTGGTGCCGCCCGAAGGGCCCTTCTCGCCGATGGAATACGGGTCCGGTGCCTTTTCCGTTTCCGGCCAGCGCTTTCTGCCCCTGGGGGCCATCGGGTTCGGCCTGGCCGTTCGGGTTTCGCATACCGGCGACTGGATCCGCATCGTATTGTCAGCGGAGAAGGAAGGGCCGGACCTGGATGTGGCCATTGCCGGCGGGCGAAATTTCGCATTCCGCCTGCCGATCAGCGAAGAGCGGCTGGAGGAATTCTTCGCCCTGATGTTCGAGCACCTTACCGACTGGTTCAATGATCAGGCCGACCATTATGCCAATGGCGTTTATGGCGGGGGCGGAATGGGCTTTGAGTTCATCCACGCCGACCAGAGTGCCTAATCGCGCGCCGCCTCCAGCCATTGCGCGGCCCCGGTCAGGCCGGAAACCTGCGACTGGAACCAGCTGACGGCGTCGCCCATTTCGACCGGCTGGACGCCAAGGGCGCTGGCCGCGGCCAGTCCGGTTGAGGCGGCCGCCCCGAGAAGGGCGGTCGAGACGCCGCGGCGGCGCAGGACAAAGCCGACGATATGCCGGAGGCTGTCAAACAGCCATCGCGACCCGAATAACCGTACGGCGCTGCCGATGATCAGCGCGGCGCCGGCCGAAACCAGAACCAGATCCATTTCCGTTGGTAAAAAGGACATGCCTGCCTCCCCTGTTGGTGAAGCCAGACAACATGATGACGCTTGAGCGAAAGCTGAAAACCTTGCTCATCCCGCATTCATGAAAGCGCCGGCCTCAGGGCCAGTCCGGAGGCTCTCCCCCGCCGGGCTGATCGCCCGAACAATAGGGCCAGTTCGGATCACTCGGACCATTGCCTTCGCAGGTGGCGGGCCGGCCCTCATAAGGTGTGATGCAGCCCGAAAGGGCGAGCGCGCCGGACGCTGCCAGAAGAATGACGCTGATACGCTTCAACATGAAATCCCCTCTCAGCTCCTGTTGAAGGAGCTGCAGCCATGGTGGGGCAGGGCTGGCGGACGCGCAAGGGGCGCAGATGATGAATTGCCTTATTCACGCCGCCTTAACGCCGTCAGGCGATCAAGCTTGCAGGAATAATCACGGTGAGTCCTGACAGGAGCCAGACCTTCCTTGAGCGATAACAGAAAACCCCCCGCCCCCTGGCGGCGGCGTCAGAGCCCGCGGCGCAGACCGGCGCGTGGAAACGGTCCGGGCTTTGGCTGGATTCGTCTGGTCCTGTCGCTGGCGGTGATCGGTTTTCTGGCCGTGTCCGCCTTTCTGGTGGCGATTACGCGTGATCTGCCCAATGTCTCGGAAATCGATCTGGCGCAGCCGCGTCTCGGCGGCGAAGTCTATCTCGACCGCGACGGACAGGTGATTTCGCGGCGCGGGGCCAGCCGCGGCGTCTCGTTATCGGTGGACGAGTTGCCGGACTATCTGGTCAATGCGGTGCTCAGCGTCGAGGACCGCCGCTTCTACGAGCATTCCGGCATTGATCTGCGCGGCGTGGCGCGTGCCATGCTGGCCAATCTGCGCGCCGGCCGCGTTGTCCAGGGCGGCTCGACCATCAGCCAGCAGCTGGCCAAGAATCTGTTCCTGACCCCGGAGCGGACATTCGTGCGGAAAATCCAGGAAATGGTGCTGGCCTGGCAGCTGGAGCAGCGTTTTTCCAAGGACGAGATCCTCGCCCTTTATCTCGACCGCGTCTATTTCGGCGCCGGAGCCTATGGCGTCGAAGCCGCCGCCCAGCGCTATTTCGGCCGCTCGGCACGCCATGTCTCGCTCGGAGAGGCGGCGCTGCTGGCCGGGCTGTTGAAGGCCCCCTCCCGCTATTCGCCGGCCAATGATCTGCAACGCGCCGCCGCGCGGGCCACCGTGGTGCTGGATCTGATGTATGAAACCGGCCGCATCACCGAGGCAGAGCGCATCGAGGCGGCGCAAACTCCCATCCGCGTCGCCCGCGCGGCCTCCACGCCGGGCGCGGGATATTTCATCGATTCGATCGAGCAGGAGGCCCGCACGCTGGCCGGTGACCGGGCAGCCGATATCATCGTCTTCACCACGCTGGACATTGACGCCCAGCGCGCCGCGGAAAATGCCGTACGGTCTGTGATGACCGATCCGGACACTGCCCGCGGCGCCGGTCAGGCCGCCCTGGTGGCCCTGTCCGGAGACGGGGCGATCCGGGCCATGGTGGGCGGGGTGGATTATGCCGCCAGCCCCTATAACCGTGCGCTCAATGCCCGGCGGCAGCCCGGCTCGGCGTTCAAGGTTTTTGTCTATGCGTCGGCGTTTGAAGGCGGGTTACGCCCGGAAGATGTGCGCGACGACATGCCGGTGTCCTGGGGCAATTGGTCACCCGCGAATTACGATGGCCGCTATTCCGGTCCGATGACGCTGGAAACCGCGTTTTCAGAATCCTCCAATGTGGTCGCCGCGCGGGTGGCGGAAGAAACCGGGCACGGCTTTATTGCCGCCCTTGCCCGCCGTCTGGGCATTGAAAGCGAAATCCGCGTTGACCGGTCGATGGCGCTGGGCGCGTTCGAGGTGACGCCGATCGAACTGGCGACGGCCTATGCCGCCTTTGCCAATGGCGGGCTGCGCGCGCATTCCCATGCCATCGAGCGCATCGAAACCGTCGAGGGTGAGGTGTTGTGGCAATATGAGGCACCGCCCGCGGAAACCGTGCTCGATCAACGCACCCTGTCCTGGATGCGGCGCCTGCTGGAGACGACGGCGCGCTCCGGCACGGCGCGCTTCGCGGCTGTCCCGGGCACGGTGACCGGGGCGAAGACCGGCACGACGAATGACAATCGCGATGCCTGGATTGCCGGCTATACCGGCGGCCTGACGGCAGCTGTCTGGGTCGGCAATGATGATTTCTCACCCACCGACCGCGCGGCCGGGTCCGGCCCGCCGGCCGCCATTTTCCGGGCTTTCATGGCGGACGCCCCGCCGGAAGCCGGTATCCCGGCCAGCTGGACGCCGCCGGTCGTGGAGGCCGAAGAGGAACGCGATCCGATCTCATCCCTCTTGTCGCGCATCGGTGTGGGCGGCTAACCTTCATATCAGCCTTTTCCAATTGCATGGATGACGCCCGCGCGCGTCTGTGCTTGTCTATCCATCTGAATTTTTCCGGGGACCCTTCATGAAAAATGCCTTGATCATATCCGTATCCGCCCTTGCGCTGGTGGCCTGTAATGATGATTCCGCCAGCAATGGCGATATCGCCATTACGCCGGTGGACGAAGCCACCGCCGCCAGCGCGCTGGAAGCGCTGCACCTGGCCAATTCCGGGGATGGTGTTGTCAGCTGGGACAGCCGCAGTTTTGATGACGGCGTCTACACCTTCACCGGGCTGACCTTTGTCTTTCCTGAAGACGAGGAGAAGCGCGAGGGCGAAGAGGAAGAGGGCGCTTCGGCCGGTGTGGAATTCTCGACCAATACGATGACCGCCGAAAGCATGACGCTGGCCTCGCCGCGCTTTGATGCCGACGGCAATGTGATCTTCGACCGGCTGGCCATCAATGCGATGACGCTGGGCACGGATGATGACGAATTTGACGGCACGATTGACGGGTTTGTCATCGAGCAGCCCAGTGCCGACCTGGTGGCCACGCTCGCCCACGGATTTTCCGGCAATGCTTCGGAAGATGACGGATTTGATGAAGGGGACTGGACCTATGGCCTCTTCGCCGTCGAGGGCGTGAACATTGCCGGGACGGAAGATGGCAACAGTTTCACGGCCCGTCTCGGCCGTCTGGCGATTGACGATCTGACCGAGTTCACGATCGGCCGGTTCGAATTGCTGGATTTCGCCGTTGAAGGCATGGATGACGAGGTCGGTATCATCAATTTCCGCGTCGATGAAATGTCGGTAGACGGGATCGGCGAAGGCATCACCTATCCGTTCGCGGCGCAGTTCGCGATGATGGGCTCGGCTTTCTCGCCGGACACGCCGAATGAGGACGTCACGGCCGGGATGCCGGAAATGCCGGAAGATTTCGATCCGCTGGATGCCTATGACAGCGCCACGATCCGCGGCCTCAATGCCAATATCGGCGGCATCAGGGTGACGCTCGATTCCCTGACCGCCAATGCCGATGATGATGGTGATGAGGTCCGCTATGTCAGCGAAATGACGCCGCTGGTGATCGCTCCGGATGCGAATTATCCGCTGGGCGCGCAAATGCAGATGGGCCTCGGCATGCTGGGCTATCAGCAGCTCGAATTCGTTTCCGAAGGGGCCTCTGTCTATGAGCGCGAAGCCGACCGCGCCTATACCGATGGCGGCAATTATTTCGAGATGCGGGACGGTTTCCGGGTCGAGGTTGAAAGCGACATGTCCGGGCTGATGGCTTATTCCCTCGCGGCCCTGCAGATGGGCTATACGATGGACGAGCCCGATCCGGAGCAGGTGCTGAGCCTTCTGGACCCGCTGGTGCTCAGGAATTTCGTGTTCCGGCTTGAGGATTTGTCGCTTCTGGACCGCGCCCTGACGGCGGCGTCTGCCATGCAGGGCATGCCCAAGGAGCAGCTGCGGATGCAGGCCGGCGCAATGATCACCATGGGCACGATGGCGGCACCGGCGGAAATTCCGCGGGCTCTGCTGACGGAGTTTTCGACCGCGATGACGAACTTCATCGCCAATGGCGGCACGGTCGAAGTGCGGATTTCACCGGATAATCCGGTCCGCATTGCCGATCTTGTGGCGCAGGCGGAAGCCGGCACTCTGGATTATGAAGCGATGGGGATTTCCATCACCTCGGTGGCCCCGGAAGGCGACGCGGAATAGGTTAGCGCGACAGGCGGATGACCGAGCCATTATTGGCGTCGGTCAGCACATAAAGGCTGCCATCGGGTGCGGTGCGGATATCCCGCATGCGCGCGCCGAGATCGCCGAGAATAACGGTCTGCCCCTGTGGCAGGCCGTTTTCATTCAGATCGACGATGCGGATATGCCCTGAAGCGGTGTCCGCATTGCCCGGCTGCAGGGTGGCAATCAGGAGATCGCCCTGCCATTCCGGAAACATGTCTCCGCTATAGAGCGTCATGCCCGCCGGGGCGATGGACGGGTCCCACACCACAATCGGGTCGCGCATGCCGGGATAGGTTTCATAGGGGCTGATAATGGCCCCGGAATAATCAATGCCGAAGGTCGCAATCGGCCAGCCATAATTGACGCCGGGCGCGATGATGTTGACCTCGTCCCCGCCGCGCGGGCCGTGCTCGTGTGAAATAATCCGGTCCGTTTCCGGATCATACAGAATTGCCTGCGCATTGCGGTGACCCCAGGAATAGACGCCGGGTGCGCCATCCTCGATCTCCGGATTGTCTTCCGGGATGGACCCGTCCGCATTCAGCCGCACCGTCGTGCCGAAATGATTGGAAGGGTCCTGGGCTTCCTCGCGATAGTCAAAGCCTTCGCCGATGGTGACGATGAAGGTGCCGTCGGGCAGGAAGGTCATCCGCCCGGCATAGTGGGCGTCGGTATCCTTGGTGATATTGGCCTCGAAAATTGTCTCGACCTCGCTCAGCGCCCCATCGGCATAGCGCCCGCGCGCAATGGCCAGACGATTGGCCCGGCGATGGCCGGACGCATAGGTCAGATAGACCAGGCGATTGTCGGCAAAATCCGGGTGCAGGACGACATCCAGCATGCCGCCCTGGCCGGCGACATAGGGCTCCGGCGCACCGGACACCGGATCGGCCTGAAGACCGTCTTCTGTAATCCGCCGCAAATATCCACCGCGCTCGGTGACCAGCAATTCTCCCTCCGGCAGGAAAGCCAGCGACCAGGGATGCACCAGACCGGAGGCGATCACCTCGATTTCGCCATCAAAGGCGCTGTCGGGCAGCGCGTCCTGTGCCAGTGCCGGCGCGGAAAGCGTCAAAACCATCAGGGCGGAGCGGAACCACATAGTGTCACCTGTCTTTTATCGGGTTACAGTCGGGTTCGAAGATAGCGCACAAAACGGACTTTAACATGCCCGCCCGGATCAGACCTGTTATCGCCTACCTTGCCGCCGTCGTGACGGGCGGACTGGCGACAACCATCCTTTCCACCCAGGTCGTGTTGCAATATCTGGTCAATGCCGGAGCGGCCATGCCTCTGGACGCGCGGCTGGACGCGACGCTGGCGGACCTTGGCGGATTTGCGCCAACGCTGACCTTGCTGACGGCGATCGGCTATCTGATCGCCTTTCCGGTGGCGCGCCTTGTGTCCCGCCGGATCGGTGGCCTGCGCAGTTTCGGTTATGTCCTCGCCGGTTTTGTCACCATCATGGTGATGATCTATGCGATCGAGGTCTTCTACCAGGCCGTTCTGGCGTCCACGATCACGCCGATCGGCTCGGGCCGCGACTTATGGGGCCTGTTGATCATCGGGCTGGGCGGCGCGCTGGGGGGCGCCGTGTTTGCGCAGCTTGCGAAACGGAAGTCCTAGGCCCTGCGGCCCTTTTCAGCCATGAAGGCTTTCATCCGCGGCGCGATTTCGGTTTCAAACCGGCTGCCATTGAAGACGCCGTAATGGCCGACTTTCGGCTGCACCCAGTCCAGCCGGATATCGGCCGGAATGTTCGCGCACAGATCATGCGCCGCCTGGGTCTGGCCGATGCCGGAAATATCGTCATTCTCGCCTTCGACCGTCATCAGCGCGATATCGGTGATTCTTGACGGATCCACCTTGCGGCCGCGATGCTCGAATTCGCCGCGCGGCAGGGTGTGGTCCTGGAAGACGTCCCTGATCGTCTGGAGATAGAATTCCTCGGTCAGATCCATGACGGAGAGATATTCATCATAGAACTGACGGTGCTTGTCGGCGCTGTCGCCGTCTTCCTCGACCAGGTGGTTGAAGAATTGCCAGTGGGCATCGACATGGCGTTCCCAGTTCATCTGCATGAAGCCGGAAAGTTGCAGAAAGCCCGGATAGACGCGGCGCATCGCCCCGGGATAGGGGGCGGGCACGGTGTGAATGGCGTTGTTCTCGAACCATTCGAAAGGTTTTTCTTCCGCCAGCTTGTTGGGCACGGTCGGCGACAGGCGCGCATCGATCGGCGAGCCCATGAAAGTCATCGAGGCCGGGCGCAGCGGATCCTTGTCTTCGGCCATCAGTGCGCAGGCGGCCAGGGTTGGCGGGCCGGGCTGGCAAACGGCCACGACATGCACGCTTTCGCCGGCGGCGCGGATCATGTCGGCCACATGGTCGACAAAATCATTGAGATCAAAACGGCCCTCCGTAACCGGCACGGCGGCGGCATCGATCCAGTCGGTGATATAGACCTCGGCATCCGGCAGGAAGGTCTTGACCGTGCCGCGCAGCAGCGTGGCGTGATGGCCTGACATCGGTGCCACGAACAGAACTTTGGGCTGGCCGGACGGTGCCTTGTCCCGCTTGAAGTGAACCAGATTGCAAAACGGCGAGGACCAGACTGTTTCCGGGGTCACCGCGACGGTCTTGCTGTCAATCTCCGTGGTGGGCAGGGCCCAGTCCGGCTTGCCATAGCGCCGGGTCATGGATTCAAACAGATCGGCCGCCGCCGCAGTCGTGCGTCCCGCCAGCGTGTCGCCCATCGGATTCCACGGCGCGCGCAGTGTGCGGCGCGTGGCATTTGCAGCGGCGCGCCAGGGCGTCATCGCCAGTCTGCTGATCTCGATCATGCTGTAGAGCATGGAAACACCTTTCATGGCCACGCGGAATTATCGCGGGCTTTCCTCAAGGAAGTCTTGCAGCCCTTCAGCCAGCTGTGCCGGCGGCGTGCCATGGGCGTAAACGCTGTGGAATTCACCCTGCCGGTCCATCAGATAGATCAGCGAGGTGTGGTCCATGGTATACGTGTCTTCAGGCGCACCCGGTTCCAGGGCGCGGCGATAGATCACCCGGTATTCGGCGGCGGCCGCCGCAATCTGTTCCGGTGTGCCGGTCAGGCCGACAAGATTGGGGGGAAAGGCCGGGCTTTCGATATATTGCGCCAGCTGCTCCGGCGTGTCGCGCTCCGGGTCCACTGTGATCAGGACGGGCTGGAATTCATTGCGCCGGTCTTCGGGCAATGCTTCCAGCGCGGCGGCCATCACCTGCAGGGAGAAGGGGCAGATGTCCGGACAATAGGTGAAGCCGAAATAGATCAGCATGGGCCGTCCGGCAAAATCCGCCTCGGTGACCGTGGTGCCGGTGTGATCGACCAGTGTGAAAGGACCGCCGATATCGGCCCGTCCCGAGGAGATGACTTCGCCCTGTGCCGGTTGCGGACGCGCATCCAGCGCCATCAGAATGGCGAAGACCAGAACCAGGGCGCCAATTCCCGCTACCAGCGGGAAGACCCACATCGGAATGGCTGAACCTTGCTTCACACGACCTCCAGAATTCGGGACCGGAAGATGAACCCGTCTGCGCCATTGTGCAATGCAGCAAGGTGTAATCTGTCTGGTCACATTTATGCGATGCAGGATATAGAGGCGGTGATGGTGGATTCCTATGATCTGAGCCAGGAGGCGCCGCCGCCCGGCATTGCGCCTTTCTTTGGGCGTGTGCGGCTGCGCACCCTGATCGTATTGCGCTGGCTGGCGATTTTCGGCCAGGCGGCCACACTGCTTTTTGTCAGCCTGGTGCTCGATTTCGAGCTGCCACTGGCCCTGTGCGGCGGCGTCGTTGCGGCCAGTGCCGTACTCAATCTCGGCCTGATCATCACCCGCGATATCCAGAGGCTGACCTCGCATCATGAAGCCTTTGTCCAGCTTGGTTTTGACGTATTGCAATTGTCCCTGCTGCTGTTGCTCACCGGCGGATTGCAGAATCCCTTTGTGGTGATGCTGGTGGCGCCGGTGACGATCGGCGTGGCGGCCCTGCCGCCCCGCCATGCGCTGGGGCTGACCGTCATCGGACTCGCCGGGATGGCGGCGATGGCGGTCTTTGCCCTGCCGATGCCCTGGATACGGGGAGAAACCCTGCATCTGCCGCTGCTCTATGAGGCCGGCCTTGGCGTTGCCTTTGTCATCGCCGTGGCCTTTACCGCCGCCTATGCCTGGCGCATCGGGCGGGAGGCCAAGCGCATGGGCGCCGCCCTCGCCGCGGCGCAGGCCATTCTCGCGCGTGAACAGAAACTGTCCGCCGTCGGCTCGCTGGCGGCCGCGGCGGCGCATGAGCTGGGGACGCCGCTGGCCACGATCCAGCTGACGGCAAAGGAGATTGCGCACGGGGCAAAGGACCCGGCGCTGAAGGAAGATGCCGAATTGCTGGTGTCCCAGGCCAAACGCTGCCGTGACATCCTGCAGCGGCTCTCGGCGCAGCGCGAAGCCCATGACAAGATGCATGACCGGATCGCATTCCGGGACGCGCTGGATGAGGTCTGTGCGCCGCTGCGCGGGCTCGGCACCTCCATCACCCTGCGCGCCGATGGCGAAGGCACGGCGCCGTATCTGGCGCGCCAGCCGGAATTTCTCTACGGGCTCGGCAATCTGGTCGAGAATGCGGTTGAATTTGCGGCCTCGGCTGTCACGGTTGAAGGCGAATGGAATGAAAAAACGGTGCGCATCACCCTCAATGATGATGGCAAGGGATTCGCGCCGGATGTGCTGAGCCGTATCGGCGAGCCTTACATCTCCCGGCGGTCGGGCGAAGTGGGCGGCGGTATGGGGCTGGGCACTTTCATCGCCATCACCATGATTGAACGTCTGGGCGGCAAGGCCCGCTTCGCCAATGGCGGCCCGCTGGGCGGGGCGCTGGTCCAGATCGAATGGCCGCGCAACCGGGTGGAAGCGCCCGCCGAACCGGTCTAGATATTCAACAAAAGATCAAGAGTAAGCGATATGACCGATATTCCGCTCGACCTTCCGGACGACAAATCTCTTCTCATCGTGGATGATGACGCACCTTTCCGCACGCGGCTGGGCCGTGCCATGACCAGCCGCGGTTTCGTCGTTTCGGCGGTCGGCACAGTGTCGGAAGCCTTAGAGATTGCCCGCGGAAATCCGCCGGCCTTCGCAGTCGTGGATCTGCGGCTGGAGGATGGCGACGGGCTGGATGTCGTCCGCGCGCTGCACGCCTCGCGCGATGATTGCCGCGCCGTCATGCTGACCGGCTATGGCAATATCGCGACCGCCGTGGCTGCGGTGAAGTCCGGCGCGATCGATTATCTCGCCAAGCCGGCCGATGCCGACGATGTGGTCAAGGCGTTATTGTCGCCGGGTGAAAAACCGGCCCCGCCGGAAAACCCGATGTCGGCCGACCGGATCCGCTGGGAGCATATCCAGCGCGTCTTCGAGCTCTGCAATCACAATGTCTCGGAAACTGCCCGGCGGCTCAACATGCACCGGCGGACCCTGCAGCGCATCCTCGCCAAGCGCGCCCCGCGCTAGGGTTCCAGCCGCCCCAGCCGCTCTGCCGCGCAGCGGGCAAAGCGCAGCATGACCGATTTGCGCCGCGCCGCATTGACCGGATCGTGCGGGCTTTCGCGGACAATGGCGGCCCCGAATCCGTCGGCGATGATCAGACCGGCCTGCTCCGGCAGGACATCGTGCGGGAAGCGGTCGGACACCGCAAAATAGAGCCGGTCGCACCAGCTCCAGTATTCCATCCACTTGGTATCGGCGCGGAAATCCGCGAGGCCGGACTTGATCTCGACGACCGTCATCTCGCCCTTGGGGCCGAGCGCGAACAGATCGGCGCGGCGCCCGGATTTCAGGGAAAATTCCGGGATCGCCGTATAGCCCATATCATAGAGCAGGCGGGCCGCGCCGCGTGCCAGCAGGCGGGCATCATCAATCGCCGGATTGGCAGCAGAGGCGAGCGGACTATCCATCGGGGGTCTCCTGCCGAAGGGCGCGGCGGCGTTCAGCGAACTGTTCATACTGGGCTTCTGCGTGCCTGTCCGCCTCTTCGCGGGTCACACAGCCCTTATGCTCGAGCACGGGCCGCTCGTTGAATTTCAGGAATTCGGCCAGCTTGGCTGCTGCGGCGGCCATCGTTGTCAACCGGCCCTGGTCGAGCCGGTCCTCGAAGAAATCGAGCAGCATGATGGTCAAACGGTTCTTTTCCCGGATTTCGGAATCACCGAGATAATTATGCGCGACAATGACATCCTGCTTGCGGATGTCGGTTTTGGGCCAGTTGGTCAGACCCATATTCTCGATGCCGGCATTGGCGCGGTCCAGAATGATTTCCGGCGCGGTCAGGCTGGTCACGGCCCACAACAGACGATTCTGCATCATCGCAAAAAAGTCCCGCGCAGATTGCGACCGACCATCGTAATCCTGACACAGGGAACAGATTTTACGGACTTCGCGGAAGACATTGGCTTCAGACGCCCGGATATCACGGATGATGTCCCGGAGTTCGCGGATGCGGTCCTGATCTGCGGCGTCGCGCAGCCGTGGCTGATCTATAACAAAGCCCTTCGTCGCAAACTGAACCAGCTTGTCCGTTGCCCAGCGCCGGAACAGCGTCGCCTGTTTCGAGGACACGCGGTAGCCGACCGAGATGATCATATCGAGGCTGTAGAGGGTTGCAGGGCGGCCCATACTTCTTTGCAATTTATGCAAAGAAGTCGCTTCTTCCAGTTCGCCTTCTTCCAGAATGTTGCCAATGTGCCGGGATATGGTGGCAATATCCCGCCCGAACAGGTCAGCAATCTGGGCCTGGGTCATCCAGAGTGTCCGGTCCGCATAGCGGAATTCGGCAATGGGACCGTCCTTACCCTCATAGAAAAGGATGCGGTCGCCGGTCCGGTCATCCTCGACCAGCCGGACCGGTTCGTCGGGCGCATCGCTCATTTCCATGAGGGCGCTCAGCCTGTCCTGCTCTTTCGTCAAAACTCAGCCCCGGCGCGCAAAAAGAAACCGATTAGCATGTTCCCTGTATGTTCGCAATGGCATGGCCGCCCGTCCAACCTATATGGGCAGGATGAGCCCACACCCGGATATCGATGAATTCGCCGGCCTCGCCGAAGAGGCGCTGAACGAATTGCCCGCAGGCTTCCGCAAGATGTGCGGCAATGTCTCCATCCGCATTGCCG
The DNA here is from genome assembly GCF_003129605.1 of Hyphobacterium indicum. Lineage (GTDB taxonomy): Bacteria > Pseudomonadota > Alphaproteobacteria > Caulobacterales > Maricaulaceae > Hyphobacterium > Hyphobacterium indicum. The sequence continues at coordinate 829,097 of NZ_QBDX01000004.1, read as the reverse complement.
ATTTTGCCGACAGGGAAACGCTGGCGCATTTCGGCATCGCCGATCCCTATCAGCTCTCCGGCCTCTATCACGGCATTGATCTGACCCAGAAATCGGTCATTGATCCGGTGACCTTCCCGGATCAGGTCTGGCTCTACCGCAAGCCCATTCTTGCCGAATGGCAGGCGCGCGGCGATGTCAGCCTGAAATTCCTGATCGCGCATGTGCTGGTGCATGAGATCGGCCATCATTTCGGCCTGTCGGACGAGGATATGCACGCCATCGAGGATGCGGCCGGCCCGTAGCTCACCCGCCCACGGTCAGTCCGCATACCCCCAGCGCTCCGCCCAGGGGTCGAGCACGGGGCGGACGGATTGCAGGGCGAAATCATAATCGCGCCAGCGTCCGGCCGAGCTCTGATAGACGGGCTGGACAATCTGCGGCGCCGACGGGGTCGAGATGAAGCGGTCCCGGGCTTTTTCGCGATAGGCTAGAACCTCATCGCTCCACTCCCGCTCCAGGAACGCAATCACCCGCCGGGCCTGCGCTTCGAGATCCGCGACGCAATCTTCATATCGCACCTGCAGGAGCCGGTCGCCGGGCAGGGTTTCCAGACCTGTCAGCCCGGCCTGCATGGCCGCGTCATAATAGGCGGCGGCATCATCCAGACTGAGCATGCGGTACATGGCGGCATTCATGCCGAAGCGCTGTTTGAAGGCTGACAGCACACAATCGCGCGGATCACGCAGGGCCAGCAGGAATTTTGCCTCCGGAAACACCGCCGCGAGTACGGGCGTCCATGCCAGATTGAGCGGCAGCTTGTCGATGAAGACGCGGCCCGCCTCCGGCGCGCCCGCACGCCAGCCGTCCCAATAGGCCTGCCGCAATCCGGCGCGTTTTTCCGGCAATGTCCCGAAAAAGGCGCGCCAGGCGTCCGGGTTGTGACCGGCGGACTCGATCAAGGGTGTCGAGAGCGGCCGCTCGTCACTGGTGTCAATGTCCGGATGCGCGGCGAGCACACTCTCCATCAGGGTCGTGCCCGAGCGCGGGAATCCGATCAGGAAGACGGGGGCTGGTCCTTCAAGCCCCGTTTCGCGGTCAAAGTCCGGCACGTCAAAATCCGCCCATTGCTGCACGGCCGGAAGGGCAAAGCCGGTCTTCACCGCCTCGAAGGCGGGGGCGTAATGTGTGCGCAAGCCGTCATTGGCGCGGGCCCAGGCGGCAAAGGCGCCTTCATACTCGCCGGCGTTCTCGAGCGCCTCTCCCATCTTGCCCAGCGCCAGCGCGGCATTGACCGGCTGGGCATCGGCGGCCAGCCGGGTCGAGACCAGCTCTGCGGCATCGGCATACGCGCCGTCCGCAATCAGGGCCGCGGCCTTGACCGACAAGGCCAGCGGGTCGCCGGGTTGCTGGGCCAGCGCGGCATCGGCTTCCTTGCCGGCGGCGTCGAGATCATGGATCTGCTGCAGGCACCAGGCGAGATTGCGGCGGCTGGGGAGGTGATCGGCTTTCGCTGCGAGCGCCCGGCGATAGGCCAGAATGGCGGTCTTCATCCGGCCGTCATTGGCCAGGGTGCGGCCCAGATTGAAAGCGGCATGGACAAAAGCTGGATTGATCGAGAGCGCCTGTTCGAAGGCGGCAACGGCCTGATCAATCTTGCCAAGATCGGCCTGGCAGAGGCCAATCAGATTGGGAAAATCGGGCACCAGCGGGTGGGTGAGGGCCAGCACCTTGAACGCGCCCAGCGCGGCATCGGTTTCCCCCATGGCGCGCAAGGCCAACCCCTCCAGATACTTGGCATTCGGATCGCCCTCCGCGGCGCGCGCAATTTCCAGCGCTTCCAATGGCCGGCCGGCCTGCAAGCGGGCGAATCCCTGCTGGAGCCTGTCACTCATTCTGCTTCATACCCGTATCGCTCGATCCAGGGTGCCAGCATGCCCTGTACCGGCGCCAGTGCAAACGCATAGGACCGCCATTTCCCGATCGAGGAGGCATAGAGCGGCTGGACCACTTGCGGCGCCGATGGCGTCTTGATGCGTTTGGTTTCCGCTTTCTCGCGATAGTCCTCAATGGCCGGATCCCACTTGAGGCCCAGAAAACGGATCAGGGGCTCCATCACCGCCTTGTAGTCCGCGACCACATCTTCATAGCGCACGGTGTGAACCGGCACCGCATGATCAGACGCCAGAGCGGCCTGACCAGCCTGCATGGCGGCCTCATAGAGCCGGGCACAGTCGGCCATCTCCAGCGTCCGGTACATTTCCGGATTGACGGCAAAGCGCTGCTGGAAGGCGGAGAGCACGCAATCGCGCGGATCCCGCAGGCAGAGAATGATTTTCGCATCCGGGAAAATCCGCATGAGCGGACCCAGCCAGACCAGATTCATCGGGTATTTGTCGATGAAGACCTGCCCGGCCTCCGGCGCTCCTTGCGGCCGGGCGCTGCGCCAGTAGGCGGCGCGCAGGGCGTTGATCTCATCGCCGCCAAGCGAGGACAATCGCGCCAGACGCTCCGGCGTATCGCCGATCGCCTGGATGATGGGCCCGATCGCGTCCTGTTCCTCCAGCGTCTCGATGCCGGGATGGGCATCCAGCATCTGTTCGAGCAGGGTCGTTCCGGAGCGCGGGAAGCCGACCTGGAAGACCGGTGCCGGGCCGGTCAGGCGGGTTGTCTCTGCCGGAGCCGGATCATGCGCGGCGAACCAGTCCGCCAGACGCTGGGCCGAGGCCAGCGAGCGCGGGCCCTCATATCCGGCAAAGCGAACCTCCCAGCTTTGCCGCTGTATCCGGTTGGCCTGCGTCCAGGCCTCGAAAGCCGCGCGATGATCTTGCAGCCTGTGACAGGCCTCCCCCAGCCGGCCCCAGGCGACGGCCAGTGGGGCTGGCGCACCGCCTGCCGTTTGCAGAAAGCCATCCAGACGCGCCCGCGCGCGGGCGGCATCACCTTCGGCCAGGGCCAGCCCGGCCTGCGCCGACCGGACCGGCAGCGCATCGGCCTCAATGGCTTCGGCCCGGGCCAGCCAGGCTTTCGCCCCGGGCAGGTCGCGCAATGACAGGCACAGCGAGGCGGCCAGCGCCGGGGGTTCGGGGTTTTGCGGCTGCAATGCGCCCAGCTTTTCATAGACCGCCAGCGCAGCGTCCGGGCCGGTTTCGGCGAGGAGGCCGGCCAGATTGCCCAGCGCCGGAATGTGCTGCGGGGCCAGTTTGGCGGCCCGCTCGAAATCGCGCCTTGCGCCTGTGGTATCGCCCATATCCCGGCGGCACAGACCGGCCATGTTGATGAGATCCGGCTGGTCCGGCAGGGCCCGGTTCAGGCGGTCGAGAATGGCCAGTGCATCGCCGGACCGGCCCGCCATCCGCAAAGCGGCGGCGCAGAGATAATGTGCGTTGGCGTCATTGGGATTGGCGCGCGCGGCGGCCTGGGCGGCCTGCAGGGCGGCTTGCGCATTTCCGGCATCGAGCGCCGCCCTTGCCTGTTGCAGAAGCGCGCTCATGCTGCAAACGCCCGGGCGATGACCGTCTCGCACCAGTCCGGCACGGTTGCGGTCGCCTTGCCGTAAAGGGTGTGATGGAAATTGTGCCCGCTTTCGCCCGCTTCCAGCGAGAGCTCCCAGGTCTCTGCTCCGGCGCGTGCCGCCTCTTCGGCAAAGCCCGCCGCCGGCCAGACCGCGCCGGAGGTTCCGATGGCGGCGAAATGCGTGGTGCGGCTTAAACGCTCGAATATCTCTTCCATGCCCATCGGCATTTCCCCGAACCAGACGACGTGCGGCCGCAGCCGGCCCTCGCGGCCGCAGGCCTGACAACTCATCGCGATCGACAGATCGGCGGTGCACGCCGTGAGGTCGCCACAGGCGGCGCAGCGGGCCCGCAGGAGCTCACCATGCATGTGAATGAGACGTTCCGACCCGGCGCGCGCGTGCAGATCATCAATATTCTGGGTGACCAGCAGAAATTCTCCGCCCGAGCGCACCCAGGCCGCTTCCAGCGTGGCCAGCGCGGTGTGGGCGGCATTGGGCTGTGCGTCCAGCAATCCCTTGCGGCGCGCATTGTAGAAGGCGTGAACCATCACTGGATCTTCGGCAAAGCCTTCCGGCGTGGCCAGCTTCTGCCAGTCGAATTGTGACCATATGCCGTCCGTATCCCGGAACGTGCCCAGCCCGGATTCAGCGGAAATACCGGCGCCGGTCAGTATGAGAAGCGATGGTGTCATGGGCCGCAGTCTGCCGTCCCGCTGCGGCGAGGCCAACCGCAAGCGGCAGCGGGCTTTCAAGGCTGCCCTGTCCCCGCAAGGGCCGTGTCCGTGGCAGACACATCGGGGAACCGGGTCAGGCCAGCTCGCCCATGGCCCAGTCCGCGGCTTCGGCGACGACCGGGTCGAGGTCGGCGCGGAGCGCTTCCACCAGTGGCGAGAGGTCGGCATCACCGGAATTGCCGGCGGCGATCAGGCAGTTGCGGATGAAGCGGTTGCGGCCGATGCGCTTGACCGGAGAGCCGGAAAACAGGGCGCGGAAGGCGGCATCGTCCAGCGCCAGCAGCCCGGCGAGGGGCGGGCGGTTGAGATCCGCGCGCGCGGCCAGTTTCGCCTCGCTGGCGCTATTCGCAAACTTGTTCCAGGGGCAGACGGCGAGGCAATCATCACAGCCATAGATGCGGTTGCCCATGGGCTTGCGGAATTCCTCCGGGATCGGGCCGTCATGTTCGATGGTGAGGTAGGAGATGCAGCGCCGCGCATCGAGCTGATAGGGCGCAGGAAAAGCATCGGTCGGGCAGATATCCAGACAGGCGCGGCAGGAGCCGCAATGATCGGCTTCCGGCGCGTCCGGTTGCAGCTCTGCCGTGGTCAGCATGACGCCGAGGAAGAGCCAGGAGCCATGGGTCCGGGAGACGAGATTGGTGTGCTTGCCCTGCCAGCCGAGGCCGGCCTTTTCCGCCAGCGGCTTTTCCATCAGGGGCGCGGTATCGACAAAGACTTTGACCCCCTCGCCGGTCTCGCGCGCAAATTGCTGGGCGAGCTGTTTCAGCTTGCCCTTCATCACGTCGTGATAATCGCGGTGGCGGGCGTAGACGGAGATATTGCCGGTGGAGGCGTGTTTCAGATCGTCGAGCGGGTCGGTCTCCGGCCCGTAATTCATGGCGACGATGAGGGCGGATTTCGCCTCCGGCCACATATTCGTCGGCTGTTTGCGGCGCTGGAGCGTTGTTTCCATCCAGCCCATCGTGCCGTGACGGCCTTTTTCGACAAATTCTTCCAGCCGTCCCGCCGCCGCCCATGCCTCATCGGCGCGGCAGATGCGGACCGCATCGAAGCCGAGCGCGGTGGCGGTCTGCTCGAGCGCGGCTCTAGAAGTCGAGATCATCATAATGCTTTGCCGGGGGGACGCCGGGCAAGCGGTCATTGAGCAGGCCACGGAAGGCGGGGCGGCATTTGATGCGGGTATACCAGGCCTTCACCGCCGGAAATTCCTCGAAGGGCGCATCGCCGAGATAATCCGCGCAGGAGAGATGCGCCGCGCCGACAATATCGGCAAAGGTGAAGCGGGGGCCGGCCAGCCCGTCGCGCTCGTCCAGAAGGCCGGTCAGATAATCCATGTGCCAGCGCAGATGATCGCGGCCATCGCGGATCGCCTGCGGGTCGGGGGCGCCGAGCGACTGCGCCCGCTTTTCCAGCTTTTCATGGAGCAGATAGGCATTGACCTCGCCATCATATTTCAGCTCGAACCAGCCCATCAGGCGGCGCACTTCGGCGCGCTCCACCGCACCGCGCGGCATCAGCGGCTGTCCGGGATAGGCGTCTTCCAGATATTCCAGCACCGGGCGCATTTCGGCGATGGCGGCGCCATTGTCCTGCAGGACCGGCAGGCCACCGGCCGGATTGAGGCGGAAGAGCGGTTCCGGCCTGAGCCAGGGGCGTTCTTCCTCGAGATCGAAATCCAGCCCCTTTTCCGCGAGCGCAAATCGCGCCGCGCGGGATCCGGGATCAAGGGGCCAGTGGTGAAGCCGTCGCATGACGTCAGGCTAGGGTGATTTTACGCCGCGATTAAGTGTCTTTGGCTGTATCCGGTTCATTTTCCGAGCGGAAGAAATCCAGACCGTGCGGTTCGGCTCTCCCGTGCGGGTCGGCATGGATGAGGATATCCGCCGCCGGATAGCGTTCCAGCAGGCGTTTTTCCGCCGCGACGACGATTTCATGGGCCGCTTCCAGCGTCAGCCTGGCGTCGAGATCCATATGCATCTGGATGTGGATGAGCGGGCCTGCGGCTCGGGTGCGGACCTGGTGCACGTCGATGACACGCGGATCGTCCTCCGCAATCTCGATGATGCGGCGGCGTTCCCGGTCCGGCAATTCCTGGTCCAGAAGATGAGTGAGCGCACCGCGCCCCACCTGGATAGCGGACCAGAACAGCCAGAGGGCGACACCGGCGCCGATGATCGGGTCAGCCACAGGTATGGACAGGAAGGCGGCTGCGCCGATCCCGGCAATGACGGCAAAATTGGAGGCCAGATCGGCGGCGTAGTGGGCGCGGTCGCCTTTCACCGCGACCGAGCCGGTCTGTTTCACGGCCTGGGTCTGGGCCCAGACAAGGCCGACGGTGAGCACGATGGAAAGCACCATGACGGCGATCGCCCATCCGCCATTCAGCACCGGGCGCGGGTCGACAAAGTGCCGCCAGGCTTCGTGCAGGAGCAATACAGCCGAGATGGCAATGAACAGGGCCTGCAGGAAGCTGGCAAAAGCCTCCGCCTTGCCATGGCCGTAACGGTGTTCGAGGTCTGCCGGTGCCGCGGCATAGCGGACGGCCAGGAAGGTGGTGATCGACGCCGCCAGATCCAGCGCGGAATCCGCGAGGGAGGCCAGAAGGGCGACCGAGCCAGAGGCGATCCAGGCGGCGAGCTTGGTGATGACGAGCGTGGTTGCGACGAGCACGGACAAGGTGGTCGCGCGGCTGGTGATCTTGCGGGCCTCGCCGGGCTCCATGCGCCCCGGACCGGCGTCGAGATGGGAATGATCGTGTGGCATCGCACCTGTTATGACGCGATGTGGATTACAGCGTCAAACGGCATGTTTGCGACGGATACTGATTTACAGCACGTTTTTCTTGCGCCGACCCGGCTTGCTGCGCGAAGATGCCGGTATGAGATATTCCCTACCTGTCCTCGCTCTCGCCCTGGGCCTCGCGGCCTGCGGCTCCACCAATGACCAGGCTCCGGCTTTTCGCGGCGGGGCTGGCGGCGATGCTGCCTATGGACGCGGATTGCGCGCGCTGGACGGTGGCAATATCGAACAGGCGAATGAATATTTTGCCTGCGCGGCGCAGTTTGGCGGCGGTTATGAAGTGGCCTGGTATTATGCCGGCACGACGGCGCTGGACCTGGCCGAGGCTGGAGGACCGGACGCCGGGGATTATCGCGAGGATGGCGAGTTCTATCTGACGACATCGGGCAATGCCGGCTGGGGCGCCTCACAGGCGGCGCTGGCCCGCTATTATCATGATCTCGGCAATGCCGAGGAGGCGGTCTACTGGACCATGCTCTACACCAATAATGTGCGGGAGATGTCGCTGGGCCTGACGCGGATGGAGACCGATCTGATCACCGAGATCCGGGACAGCGTGTCCGCACAAACATTTGCCGAAATCCAGGGCCGCGCCGTGCGGTTTGTTCCGGAACCGATTCCGGCGGGGCGTCCGGGTGAGGAATGCAATGCCGCTATCCAGGGGGATCGCGAGCGCGAGTCGAGCGACCGGCCGCAACGCCCGATCCGTCCGCAGCGCACCTCTCCGCCGGGCTCGCCGCGCCGTCAGCCGGGATCGCCTTACTAGGGCTCAGCCCCGGGCAAATCCGGCTTTCGTGCGGTTGGCGATGGCGACCAGTGACAGCATGACCGGCACTTCCACCAGCACGCCGACCACGGTGGCCAGCGCGGCGCCGGAATTCAGGCCATAGAGACCGATGGCGACGGCCACGGCCAGCTCAAAGAAATTCGATGTGCCGATCAGCGCACACGGCGCGGCGATGGCATGCGGTGATTTCAGCGCCCAGGCTGCGCCATAGGCGAGGAAGAATATGCCATAGGTCTGGATCAGCAGCGGCACGGCGATCATGGCGATCAGCAGGGGCTGTTCCAGAATGACATCGCCCTGGAAACCGAAAAGCAGGACCACAGTCAGGAGCAGGCCGGCGGCCGACAGGGGTTTGATCCGGTCCGAGAAGCGTTCCAGGCGCTGTTCGCCCTGCGTCTTGCCTCCGCGCAACAGCAGGGAACGGGTGGCAATCCCCGCAGCGAGCGGCGCGGCGACGAAAAGCCCGGCCGAGAGAAGCAGGGTTTCCCATGGCACGGTCAGCCCGGTCACGCCGAGCAGGAAGCCGACAATCGGGGCAAAGGCGATGATCATGATGAGGTCATTCACCGTGACCTGCAGCAGGGTGTATTCGGCATCGCCCCCGGTCAGCCGGGACCAGACAAAGACCATGGCGGTGCAGGGGGCGGCGCCCAGAATGATCAGCCCGGCGATATATTGCTCGGCATCGGCGCTCTCCATGAAGGGGGCGAAGACATAGCGGAAAAACACAATTCCCAGCGCAGCCATGGTGAACGGCTTGATGGCCCAGTTGACGATGATGGTGATCAGCAGGCCTTTGGGCCGGTCGCCGATGCGGGCGAGGCTGGCCGGATCGATATTGACCATCATCGGATAGATCATCACCCAGATCAGCACGCCGACGGCGAGATTGACCGAGGCGATTTCCAGCGTGCTGAGGAAAGCGAAAGCGCCGGGGACCAGATTGCCGAGCAGCAGGCCGAGGCCGATGGCGCCGGCCACCCAGACCGAGAGCCAGCCCTCGAACAGACCCATGCGCGTATCCGGCGCGGCAGGTGCGGCGACGGGTTCGGGACCGGGCGTCATGATTTTCCGATCCGGGCTGTGGCGCGGCGCAGGGCGAGCCGGTCGAGCGAGTCCATGGGCAGGTTGACGAAAGCTTCGATGCGGCGGGCCAGAGCCTTGTAGGTATTGAGGAAAGCGACGCGCTTTTCGGCATCGCTGCCGGTCACGGCGGCGGGATCGGGCAGGCCCCAATGGGCGGTCACAGGCTCACCCGGCCAGACCGGGCAGGATTCCGCCGCAGCGGAATCACAGACGGTGAAGACAAAGTCGATATTTGCGGCATCCGCGCCGGCTGCGAATTCATTCCAGTTTTTCGACCGCAGGCCGGACGTGTCATACTCCAGCGAGTCCAGCAATTCGCGGGCGAAGGGGTTGACCTGTCCGGCCGGCAGGGAGCCGGCGGACATCGCATGGAAGCGGCCCTGGCCGAGCCGGTTCATCAGGCATTCGGCAAGGATGGAGCGCGCCGAATTGCCGGTGCAGAGAAACAGAATGGATTTCATCAGACCTTGTCCGTTTGCGCGACGGGGAGCGGTGTGCCGCACAATTCCGGGCGGCCGCGGCAACAATCGCGGACCAGAAAACCGACAATGGACTGCACGGTTTCGGCCCGGACGGAATAGAGAATGGAGCGCGATTCGCGGCGCGACCGGATGAGACCGCTGCGCTGCAATGTCTGCAGATGCGATGTCAGCGTCGAGGGCGGGATGTCCAGTTCGAGCGCCAGCACGCCGGCGCTGATGGCCTCCGGCGCGGACCGCAACAGGCGGCGGAAGAGAGCAAGGCGGGTTTCATGCCCGAGGGCAGAGAAAATTCCGGTGGCGTCTGTCAATTCCATGTTTCGAGTATATTCGAAATATGGAAAGGGAAAAGCGGATTTTCCGGTGTCCCTCGGTCAGCGTCCGGGTCCGGTCAGGCCCTGCGGCGGAAGACGGCGACCTCGCCGGCAATGGTTTCGTCCAGACGCCAGGCCATGTCGTGGCTGAGCTGTCTGAACAGGGTTTTTCCGACCTCGTCATCAATGCCCTCGACAAAAAGCCGGCCACCGGTTTTCAGACGGCTGAGCGCATGGCGGAAATGGGCGGCGAGCACGGCCAGCGATGCGGTTTTCGACAGCCAGACGGTGTCGACTTCGCCGGCGGAACCGGAATGACCAATGCTGGAAAAGACCCTTAGACGCGAGGCGCTGCAGCCGCGCAGCTGGCAGATGGCTTCCACGGTTTCAGCCGACGCGGCCGGGGCGACCAGATGGTGAAAGACGCCGCGGTCGAGAAAGGCCGCCGCGACGCCGTCGGACACGCCCAGCTGCAAGACCTTGTCTCCTGCGTGTGCGGTTTCGCCCAGATAATCCTCGAGTGCGGCATCCAGCGGACCCCGGCGGCGCAGGGCAGAGCGCTGCATCCGGCGCAAGGGTGAAGCGAGGCGGGTCAGGAATGACGGGGCAAAAGCGGTGTCGACAGCGGCCATGATCGTCCCAATCGTGTACAGTGTATTAACGTTGGAACATTCCCTCGCAAGGCGAAGGCCAAGTCTTGCCAAGAGGTTAATGCCGATCCGGCTTGCACGTCCGTCCGGTCGTGCGATGAATACGGGATGGAATATGCCTATGCCCCGCCCAGTGACGATATGAGCCGTCATATCGTGGACCGCCTGATCGAGGAGCGCGCGCCGCGCCTGATCACGCGTCCGCGCCTGTGGGCGGCCATCCGCCAGTTCGGTTTTCCGATGCTGGGCTATAAAAAAGCCGTGGCCATTGCCGATGCCATTGCCGAAAGATCCGGCGACGAGACGCTGCGCTGGGTCAGCGAGTATCTGCAATTGCGGCCGCAGCCGGTGAATCTGGATGTGGTGCCGGACAAGGGCGGGTGTGTGGTGATTGCCAACCATCCCGGCGGGATTGCCGATGGTGTGGCGGTCTGGGACACGCTGCGGGAAAAACGCCCGGATGTCTGCTTCTTTGCCAACCGGGATGCCTTGCGGGTCAGCCCGGGCCTGTCCGACCTGATCATTCCGGTGGAATGGCGGCAGAATTTCCGCAGCCGGGAGAATGCGCGCGAGACGCTGCGTTCAGCGCTGGATGCGTTCAAGTCGGACCGCTGCGTGGTGATTTTCCCGGCCGGCCGGATGGCGGAATGGAACTGGAAGCGCTTCACGCTGGATGAAAAACCCTGGGCCCCGACAGCCGTCAGTTTTGCGCGCCGCTTCAAACAGCCCATCATTCCGCTCGGCGTCGCCCAGCGTATGCCGATCCTCTATTACGCGCTGGCCCAGGTGCATACCGAGCTGAAGGACATGACCGTGTTTCACGGCTTCATGGGCAAGAAGGGCGCGCATTATCCCTTACGATTCGGCGACCCGATTGATCCCGCCACCCTGCCGGAAAGCGAGGCGGAGGCGACGGCGCTGGTCCGGGCAGCATGCGAACAGCTGGCGTGGCAGCGCTAGGCCCGGTGTCCGTCAGGTATCGTCCGGCCCGGTCGCTGGGGTGCGGGGCGACAGGTCGATGTCGTCGCCGTCCGGGATTCCTCTGGTAATCGCCAGCCGCTCGCCTGTGTCTGCATCGTGCATGACAATGGCATCCAGGCCGGGCAGGGTCGCGTAGAGACGGCGGTTCTCAGCGTCCAGCGCCATACCGAGCACAAAACCGCCGAGTGCGATCACCTGCTCGACCTCGCCGGTTTCGATGCTGATCGCCGCCAGATCATGTTCCATGAGGCGCGCCACCCAGACCACATTGCGCACAGGGTCCTCGGCGAGGGCGATGGGAAAGCGCCCCTGCGTTTCGTGACAAAACGCGATGGCCCGCTCCGGCTGGTTAATGGCGCAAAACCGCGCCTCGCCGCCCGCGGCGACCCACAGCCGGCCGGCATCGGACGAGGCGGCCAGAGCCTCCGCGCCATTGCCGACATGGATCGTCGTCACCGTACCATCGGGATCAATGAAATAGGCTTCGCCCGTGCCGGGATTCGATGCGGCCAGTGTTTCGCCATCCGGCATCAGCATGACCTTGTGAACCCCTTCCCCGAGCCGGTGACGCGCAATGACGCTGCCGGTGTCCAATGCGATCTCGATGATGCTGCCGTCCACTTCACACGTCACCCACAGCCGCTGTCCTGCCGGATCAATATCCGCCCCGTGCGGTCTGGCGCAGTTCTCCAGCGGCCGCAAAATCGACTCACCGGTTGCCAGATCGATGGTGAAATAGCCAAGACTGTCGACTGCCCCCCAGCCGGCCCCTGCGCCGGTTTCCGGGTCGCGATCGCGGAAACGGCCGAAATGCGGACTGATCACGGTTTGAGAACCGGGTATGATCTCGACATCATTGACGCCTTGTGCGGCATCGTGCCGGGACCGGACTTCCAGTGTTGCGGCATCCATGACGACAATCTCGCCGCCATAGCGTGAGGCGGCGACCAGTACGCCGCCGCTATCCGGCACAGCACTGGATTGAAGGACAAGGCCAAGAAGTAGCGAAAGCATGAGGCAGCTCCTTTGAGAACCGGCTCAGGCTAGACACCGGTGTCTAGCCGGTCTTGTAAAATCGTGCCCGGGACGTCGTGACCGTGGTCAGCGATGCTGGTCGATCAGGATCGGGTTGCCGTCCGGATCCGTCAGGGTGAAATGCGCCGGGCCTGAGCTTTCGGGATCGATGGGCTCTCCGGTGTCCAGCCCCGCTGCGGCAAACCGTTTCTGCAGGCTGCGCACATCCTCGAAGTCCTCGAGATTCTGCGCATCCTGGTTCCAGCCCGGATTGAAGGTCAGCATGTTCTTTTCAAACATGCCCTGGAACAGGCCGATAATCGTCGGGCCGTTCTTCAGGATCAGCCAGCCTTGTGACTGATCGCCGCCCATTTTGGTGAAGCCGAGGGTTTCATAGAAAGTTTTCGACGCCTCGATATCCTTGACGGTGAGGCTGATGGAAAATGCGCCCAGAGAGCTTTGTGTCATGATGTGTCCTTTCGCGTTTGTGGAGATACGCTAGCGCAAAACGCGCGCAGGACATCACCCGATCGGGTGGAATCGGCACGGATCAGCCGGATTCCGGCGCTTTTCCCTTCAGGCCTAGCCAGATCATCGCGACCACGCCCGGCACCCACAGCAGGGCCACCATCGACCACATCTGCGTTGTCTCGCCGGAGAATACCGGGAAGATCCGCCAGGCCTCGCCCCAGGCGTTGAACCCCTGATGCAGCAGGTGAACCAGCAAGACGCTGCCCGCCGTGCGATTGAAGACGGCGCCCATGATGAATCCGATCGGGATCACCATGGCGATGAAGACGCCGACGCCGTATCCAGCCGGATGACCGCCCGGCATGGCGAACAGGGGCAGGTGAAAGACCAGCCAGATCCCCGTCAGCAGCGCGTTCGCCGGCAGGGGCGCCAGCCGGGACTGCAATTGCGGCAGGGCGTAGCCGCGCCAGGCGATCTCCTCGGTGTTGAACAGGAGATAAAAAACCAGCAACTGGCCCGCTGCGGGCAGTACCACCGAGAGGATGTCGGGCGGGGGAGCCGAACCGCCTGCGAAGCCGCTGACCGGCCAGACGAGCGCCATGACCGCGGCCGGAAGGATCAACACCAGCGCCCACCAGCGCAGGCCAACACTCAGGCGGAAAGCGCGCTTGAGGAAGGTCCAGATGCCGGCGGGCCGGTCATTCCAGGCCAGCGTAATGGCAGCGGCGATCAGCGGTCCGAACAGCATCAACAGTTCCAGGGGGGCGAGGGCGGCGATCCAGCCGGCCTGTGCCCAGCCGGCGCCGGTTTCGGCATGGGCCGAGAGCGCCACGGCGGCGGCGCCCGTCCAGGACAGGCCGAATGCCAGGACAAAAAAGCCGGTCAGCCCGATTGGATGCCGCGCGCGTGGCCGATCAGCGCGTACGATTCCCTCATTGATATTCAGCATTGTCATGTCCTCCGATGAGGCGGCAATGACACGGTTTCAGGTGCCGGGCGTTCGCGGACGCGTATTCGAACCGGCGCGATTGGCCCGCCATTGTGACGGCGTCAGCCCGGTCTCGCGGCGGAAGGCCGTTATGAAAGACGATTTCGACGAGAATCCGCTGTCGAGCATGACTTGCGTGATGGTGTCGCCGGGCCGGTCCAGAAGACGGGCCTTGGCGTCCGCCACCCGCCAGCGGGCGATGAATTCATAGAAGGACTGGCCGAAGTGGCGGTTGAGGGTCTGTGACAATTCCCGCGATGTGAGCGGCAATGGACGCGCCAGCGCCTCGAGGGTGAGCGCCGGATCGAGATGCGGTCTGGCTGCTGCCATGTAGGCGTTGACCGTTTCGGCAAAATCCGTGAGCTGTGCCTCATCGATCCGGTGTTCGCCGTATTTCGCGGCTTCCAGTTCGCCCGCAGGCAGTGGCGCGGCGGCCTGCAGGCTACGGAAGGCGGAAACCAGGAAATAGAGTCCGAGCACAAGCCCGCCGGCGCCCAGGATAAGGGCAAGCGCGAGGGCCAGCCAGGCTACCGGATAGAGGTTGGTAAAGACGTAGTGCGCAATGCTGAGCCCGGCGCCGGCTGCCAGCCCGGCGATCGAGACCAGCAGCCAACGCATTTCCCTTCCGTCGCTGGAAGACCGGGTGGCGCGGGAGGCCTGTTCATAGCGCCGCACCAGCAGCGCGGTCGCGGTCAGATAGGCCAGCGGGTAGGCGAAGATGGCCAGCACGAAAACCGGGCTGTTCAGCCAGCTGCCCGATGCCGCGCCGGTGAGGATGGCGATCTGATCGGCTTCGGGCCGTGCATGGTATTGCCAGATCACGATTGCCGAGATGACCGCCAGCGGTACGAAATGGCGAACGTGCTGCGGTGACAGCCGGAAGCCCTCGGACGCCATGGCATGGGCAAACAGGTAGAGCAGCGGCGCGGCGGCGAGGCCCAGCGTGTTGCCGATGAAGATCAGCCGCGGCTGCATCATTGCGAGGCCGCTATCGACAATGACGAAATTGACGAGGCTGAGGCTGGCGGCGGAGAGGAAGGCAGCAAACAGGCGCTGGCGCAGCCCGCCATGGCGGGCGGTCAGGAAGGCCATGGCCAGGAAAAGGACCGCGCCAATGGCCGCGAGCAGGCCGGCGGGTCCGAAGGTCACCTGGCCGGTCTCAGCTTTCGCGCTCGACCATCAATTGCTTGATCTTGCCAATGGCCTCGGCCGGATTGAGGCCCTTGGGGCAGACCTGGGCGCAATTCATGATGGTGTGGCAGCGATAGAGTTTGAACGGATCTTCCAGATCATCCAGGCGCTCGCCGGTCATCTCGTCGCGGCTGTCGGCAATCCAGCGATAGGCGTGGAGCAGGGCGGCCGGGCCAAGATATTTGTCGCCATTCCACCAATAGGACGGGCAGGCCGTGGAGCAGCAGGCGCACATGATGCATTCATACAGCCCGTCGACCTTGGTGCGGTCCTCTTCGGATTGCCGCCATTCCTTTTCCGGCGCCGGCGTCTTGGTCTGCAGATAGGGCTGCACGAAGGCCTGCTGGGCATAGAAGTCGGTGAGATCGGGGATGAGGTCCTTCACCACCGGCTGGTGCGGCAGGGGCGCGATGGTGATGTCGCCCCTGAACTCGTCCATACCCTTGGTGCAGGCAATGGTGTTGCGGCCGCCGATATTCATGGCGCAGGAGCCGCACACGCCCTCCCGGCAGGAGCGGCGGAAGGCGAGCGAGGAATCGACATTGTTCTTGATCCACAACAGGGCGTCGAGCACCATCGGGCCGCAATCGTCGAGATCAACGGTATAGGTGTCCCAGCTGGGATTGCCGCCGGCTTCCGGATCATAGCGGTAGACCTTGAAGGTGCGGGTGTTCTTCGCGCCTTCCGGCTTGTCCCATGTCTTGCCCTTTTTGGGCTTTGATCCGCGTGGCAGGGCGAGCTCAACCATTTCCGTGTCCTCTTAATAAACCCGCGCTTTGGGCTCAATGTACGCTATGTCGTTCGACATGGTGAAATTGTGGACGCCGCGATAGTCGAGGCGGACATTGCCGGTTTCGTCAATCCAGGCGAGGGTGTGCTTCATCCAGTCCTTGTCATCGCGATCCGGGAAATCCTCGCGGGCATGGGCGCCGCGGCTTTCCTCGCGCGCGACCGCGCCATTCACGGTGACGGCGGCCTGGGCGACGAGATTGTCCAGCTCCAGCGTTTCCATGAGATCGGTGTTCCAGATCAGGCTGCGGTCGGAGACAGCGATATCGGGCAGGCCGGCATAGACCTGCTTGATGCGCTCGACGCCCTCATTCATCACCTCGCCGGTGCGGAAGACGGCACAGTTTTCCTGCATCGCGGCCTGCATCTGGTCACGCAGTTTTGCGGTGGGCGTCTTGCCCTTGGCATTGCGGTATTTGTCGAGGCGGGCGAGGGAATTGTCGCCTGCGCCTTTCGGCAGATCCGGCTGGCTGGCGGCGGCATTCACGGTTTCGCCGACGCGCAGGCCGGCGGCGCGGCCAAACACCACCAGATCGATCAGCGAGTTGGAGCCGAGGCGGTTGGCGCCGTGGACCGAGACGCAAGCGGCTTCACCGACGGCCATCAGGCCCGGCACGGTGATTTCCTCGCCCTTGCCATTCAGGGTCAGAACCTCGCCATGATAATTGGTCGGGATGCCGCCCATATTGTAGTGGACGGTCGGCAGGACCGGGATCGGGTCGCGGGTCACATCAACGCCGGAGAAGACGCGCGCGCTTTCGGAAATGCCGGGCAGGCGCTTGTGGATGATCTCCGGATCGAGGTGATCGAGATGGAGATAGATGTGGTCTTTCTTCGGCCCGACGCCGCGGCCCTCGCGGATCTCGATGGTCATCGAGCGCGAGACGACATCGCGGCTGGCCAGATCCTTGGCGGAGGGCGCATAGCGTTCCATGAAGCGCTCGCCCTCTGAATTGGTCAGATAGCCGCCTTCGCCGCGCACGCCTTCGGTGATGAGCACGCCGGCGCCGTAAATGCCGGTCGGGTGAAACTGGACAAATTCCATGTCCTGCAGGGGCAGGCCGGCGCGCAGCACCATGGCATTGCCATCGCCGGTGCAGGTATGCGCCGAGGTGCAGGAGAAATAGGCGCGGCCATAGCCGCCGGTGGCCAGAATCACGGATTTGGCGCGGAAACGGTGCAAAGTGCCATCGTCCAGCTTCCAGGCGGTGATGCCGCGGCAGACGCCATCCTCGTCCATGATCAGGTCGAGGGCGAAATACTCGATGAAGAATTCGGTCTCTTCCTTGACGCACTGGCCGTAGAGCGTGTGCAGGATGGCATGGCCGGTGCGGTCGGCGGCGGCGCAGGTGCGCTGTACCGAGCCTTCGCCATAATTGCGGGTCATGCCGCCAAAGGCGCGCTGATAGATCTTGCCGTCCTCGGTGCGCGAGAAGGGCACGCCCCAGTGTTCCAGCTCGTATACGGCGGCGGGCGCATTGCGGCAGAGATATTCGATGGCGTCCTGATCGCCCAGCCAGTCCGACCCCTTGACGGTGTCATACATGTGCCAGCGCCAGTCATCCTCGCCCATATTGCCAAGGCTGGCGGAAATGCCGCCCTGCGCTGCGACCGTGTGGGAGCGGGTCGGGAAGACTTTCGAGATGCAGGCGGTTTTCAGCCCGGATTGCGCCGCGCCCAGAGCGGCGCGGAGCCCGGCGCCGCCGGCGCCGACCACAACAACGTCATAGGTGTGATCAATCCACGTATAGTCGGACATGTTGTTTCTCTTCTTCCCGTATCAGGCGGCCAGGGCGAGGCGGAAAAGCGCGTAAACGCCCGCCAGCCACAGCCCGTAAGCGATCAGCGTATTGCCGATCAGCAGGGTGAATTTCAGCCCTGCCCCGTGGATGTAGTCCTCGACCACGACCTGCAAACCCAGCCGCATGTGATAAAGCGCCGCGGTCAGGGTGATCAGCGTCAGCAGGGCGCCCCAGGCGGAGCCGAAGAAGCCGCGCGCGGCATCCGGATCCGGCGCGCCGGAAAAGGCCAGCGCCAGAACGAAGAGCGGCAGGGCGATGGCCAGCGCCACGGCGCTGACGCGCTGGGCGATGAAATGATGGGTGCCGGACTTGGCCGAGCCGAGGCGGTTGGTGCGCTTGGCCGGGGTCATCATCGACTTCATGAGGCGCCTCCGGTGAGGGCGAAGAACCAGATCACCGCCGGCAGGACAATGGACAGGGCGATGATGATCACCGAGCGCTGGTTCGAGCCTTTCGGGTCGAACCCCTTACCGGCATCCCAGATCAGATGACGGAGGCCGTTGAGAAAGTGATAGCTGGCCGACCAGGTCAGGAGGATGAGGCCGATGCGGGTCAGCCAGGCGAGCGATCCGGTGGTCAGGATTTCGACGGCCCCCTCGGCCCCTGTTGCCAGCAGGACCAGCCAGACGGTGAGGGCGATGGCACCGAGATAATTGCCGATGCCGGACACCCGGTGGAGGATGGATGACAGCATGGTCGGATGCCAGCGCCACACCTGCAGGTGCGGCGAAAGCGGCCGGGTGTCGGTATTTCCGCTGGCCATTGAGATATCCCTGATCAGACAAAGCCCTGTTCGGCGCAGACAATAAGCCGCGCCGGGTCAGGGTCAACGCGGAGTGTCGGCTTCGGGCTGTTCCCGGCGCTCTATCCGAATAATTCGATCCCGCACGAAAGACACACGAAGCTCCATCCCACTTTCAATTTCAGAACCATCCGTGAAGCGACCAGTAAATCGGGCATCAACCCGGTTTTCAGTATATTCGAAATTCCGGCCATCAATGGAAAGCCTGATAGTCTTGGGCTCATCGTTGATAACCGTCATAACGGCGATTCCATCGACGGTTCGGAAATGTTCATCGGCAACCGCGGAACGAAGATTGAGATAGCTTATCAAATTAACGGTCACCACAATCAGACCGCCTGTCAGGGTAACTACCAAAAAGGGAAGTCCGATAATTCTGAAAATCCTAACGACGGTTTTTCCGATGAATCTCCTGACGAAATTCATATAGGAACCAAAGAACCAGCCAAAGAAGAATAACCCTGTCAAAAGTCCGGCCGGACCAATCGCCAGATACCACGGAAAGGCATCCCGGAAATCCCAGACAATGATCCAGCCGGTCTCTGTCATGCCTTATTCAACCCGCAAGCTCTCCGGCAGGCGCTCCTCGATGACATTGCCGTCCTCGACGTAAACCACGCCGCCCTTCATCACGAAATCGACGCTCTGCAGGAGGGCGGGATAGGTGAGAAGATCGCCATCCACGGCGATGATGTCGGCATAATGGCCTTCCTGGATGCGGCCCCATTCATCCTGCACGCCCATCAGGACGGACGGCCAGTAGGTGGCCGAGCGGATGACATCCATCACCGGCACGTCCAGCTCGCGGGTCCAGACATCAATCTCGTTCCAGGTGGACTGGCAGTGGAATTTCGTCGGGATGCCCGAATCCGTGCCCACCAGCATGACCACGCCGGCTTCGCGCAATTGCTCGAACTTGCGGCGCAGTGTGGGGCGGCGCAGGGGTGTGAGCTGCATGTATTCCAGCTGGTCAACATGTTCCAGAGAGGCGGCAATGTCGGCAATCGTGTCGGGCTGCAGGCCGCGATGCCAGCAGGTATTGTCCAGACGTTCGGGATTGTCGCGCGTGCGCTCGTAATTCCACAGCCCCTCAATGGTCGGCGTCCAGAACAGCGGCCCGCCCCGGACCCGGCCTTGCGAGGTGCGGCGGCGCAGGGCCTCGATCACTTCGGGCGGATATTCCGGCGCGGTGGTCAGGCCGGTATGTTCGAAATTGTCGACGCCGACGTCCAGCCCGACAAGGATTTCATCGGCGCGGTGGGAGTGGCCCACCACGCGCAGGCCGTGGGCGTGGGCCTCGTCTACTAGAGCACGGACGATTTCCAGTCCGATCTCGTCCTGATCGACCAGCTTGATGACATCCACGCCCGCCTCGGCGAGTTCGCGGACACGTGCGCGGGCTTCACGAACCGAGGAAATGCCCCAGCGGTAATTTTCCGTGCCGGGATAGGGTTCGTTCTGCAGGAAGGGCCCGGAGACAAAGAGGCGCGGGCCGGGCAGTTCGCCGGAATTGATGCGGTCGCGGATCGACAGGCTGATATCCAGCGGTGCGCCGAGATCGCGCGCCGTGGTGACCCCCGCCAGCAGGAGCTGAACCGCCGAGGCCGGCATGATCTCGTCTTCCATGCGATCGGCATAGGTGGGGTGCCAGTGCGAGTAATCGGCATGGCCGGTCAGCATCAAATGGGCGTGCATCTCCCACAGGCCGGGCAGGACGGTCATGCCTTCGGTGGAGATGATCTCATAGCCCTCCGGCACGGCCAGCGAGTCCTGATTGCCGACGGCGGTGATGCGGTCATCCTCGACCAGAATGACCGAGTTGTAGACGGGCGGGCCGCCATTGCCGTCCAGCAAGGTGCCGCCGACCAGCGCCTGACGCTCCTGCGCCATCGCGGTGCCGGTGAATGTCAGACTGACAGCGAGTGTGAGTGTGCGAATCATCATGACGGGCCCCTCCCAAAGCTTTGAATTGACGCTAACCTGTCTGCCAGATTGGTCAAAAGCAATCCTTGCGCCCATGTTGAGCGTATAGAGGTAAAGAAAACCAGCCGGGGAGCTCACATCATGACCCTCACCAAACCTGCCGCCGTTGTCACCGGTGCCTCGACCGGCATCGGTCATGCCACAACGCAAGTGCTGATCGAGAAGGGCTGGCACGTCTTTGCCGGAGTGCGCAAGGATGAGGATGCCGCGCGGCTGAGCCAGGAATTCGGCGACAGTGTCACGCCGCTGAAGATGGAAGTGACGGATTCGGACTCCCTGAACGCCGCCGGGGAAAAAGTGCGTGAGGCGCTGGGCGGAAAGACGCTACAGGGCCTGGTCTGCAACGCCGGTGTCGCGGTGACCGGGCCGATCCTGCACATTCCGGTCGAGGAGTTTGAACAACAGCTCGACATCAATGTGCTGGGTGTGGTGCGCACGGTGCAGGCTTTCGGGCCGCTTCTGGGCGCGGACAAATCCCTGACCGGCAAGCCGGGCCGGGTGGTCACCATGTCGTCCGTCGCCGGGAAAATGGGCATGCCCTTTGTCGGCCCCTATGCGGCGTCCAAACACGCGCTGGAAGGCCTGTCGAAATCCCTGCGCAAGGAGTTGGCGCTCTATGGCATCGGCGTGCACATCATCGGACCGGGCGCGGTCGCCACGCCGATCTGGGACAAGGCGGATGATACCAGCGAGCTCGATAAATACCGCCACACCGATTACATCAAATCCATGGAGCGGGTGTTTCACTGGATGCTGGATCGTGGTCCGAAAGGTCTTCCGCCCCGCCAGATCGGGACACGCGTGCATCACTGCCTGACGGCGGCCAATCCGAAAAACCGCTATGCTGAAGTGCCGCAGCGGTTTGAAAACTGGACCATGCCGCGCCTTCTGCCGGAAAAATTCGTCGACAAGCAGGTCATCAAGCGACTCGGCCTGCGTCCGGAAGACCTCAAGCGCGGCTAGGACGTCCTGACCCTCAGGGCTGACATCTGAAGAATCTGGTCTAGTCTCTCCGGCGAACACTCGGGGAGAGAGACATGCTGCGCGCCATTCTGGTTTCAGGACTTCTTTTTACGGCTCCGGCCCTTGCCGATGATGCCGAGGATTTCGAGGCGCTGATTGCCGACTTCGAAGCGCATGAAAACCGCGATGATCCGGACGAGAATCCGGATGCGGCCGGGCGCTGGGACGATCTCTCGCCGGAACGCTTTGCCGAGGATCGCGCCGCTGATGTGGTGTTCCTTGAGCGGCTGGAGGCGATCGAGGAAGACAATCTGCCAGCCGCGCAGATCGTCAATTTCGCCACGCTGGACTATCTCCTGCGCTTCCGTGTCGAGCTGGCGCAATATGACATGCAGCGCGCGCCGTTTTCCAATGATAGCGGCTTTTTCTCGACCCCGCTTTACGTTGCGTCCTCGACCCGGCCCTCGAATGTTGAGGAGGCGGAGAACTGGATTGCGCGGCTGGAAGACCTGCCGCGTTATCTGGACGAGAACATCTACTGGATGCGCCAGGGCATAGAGGACGGCCATACCCAGCCGGCCAATATCATTGGCGGGGTGCGTGACCAGATTGCGGCGATTGCGGCGATGAGTGTCGAGGACACCGGCATGGTGGCACCGATCGATGCTCTGCCGCGCGGCGTGCCGCAAGCCGAACGCGACCGGTTGCGCGCGGAGGCCGTGGCGGCTGTGGAAGATCATGTCCTGCCCGCCTATCGCGATCTTCTCACCTTCATGGACGAGGAATATGTGCCGGCGGCGCGCGAAGATCTGGGCATTTCCTCGGTTCCGGGCGGGCGCGAGCAATACCAGGCGCTGGTGCGCTATCACACCACGCTGGATACCAGCCCGGAGGAAGTGCATCAGCGGGGTCTGGCCGAAGTTGCCCGGATCCGCTCGGAGATGGAAGCCATCATCGAGGAAGTGGAATTTGACGGCACATTCGCGGAATTCCTGAATTTCATGCGGACCGATCCGCAATTCTATGCCGAGAGCGAGGAAGAGTTGCTGATGGTGGCCGCCTGGATTGCCAAGCGGGCGGATGATGCCATGCCGCGCTTTTTCGGCCGCATGCCGCGCCTGCCCTATGGCGTCCGGCCCGTGCCGGCCTCGATGGCGCCGACCTATACGACGGGGCGCTACTGGCCGGGATCGCTGGAGAATGGCGTGGCCGGCGGATATATGGTCAACACCTATAACCTGTCGCAGCGGCCGCTCTACAATCTGCCGGCGCTGACCGTACATGAGGCCGTGCCGGGCCACCATCACCAGATCGCGCTGGCGCAGGAGCTGGAAAATGTGCCGGAATTCCGGCGCAATACCTATATCACCGCCTTTGGTGAAGGCTGGGGGCTCTATACCGAGTTTCTCGCGGAAGAAATGGGCATGTATTCAACGCCCTATGACCAGTTTGGCCGGCTCACTTACGAGATGTGGCGCGCCTGCCGGCTCGTGGTCGATACCGGTATCCACTATATGGGCTGGACACGGGACCAGGCCGAGGCCTGCTTCCTCGAGAACTCCGCTCTCGCTCCGCACAATATCCGCACTGAAGTCTCGCGCTATATTTCCTGGCCGGGACAGGCGCTGGCCTACAAGACCGGTGAATTGCTGATGCGGGATTTGCGGGCCCGCGCCGAGGCGCGCCTCGGCGAGGCTTTCGACATCCGCGATTTCCATGACGAATTGCTGTCGGAAGGGGCCGTGCCGCTGGGTTATCTGGAAGACCGCACCATGGCATGGATCGAGCAGGCGCAGGCGGAAGCAGAGGCGGCGGAGGAAGGCGAATAACCCAGCTTAATGCTGGGTTTTTAGCAGCAGTAAATTCAACGATTTGGAATCGAATCGCTAACCGTCATGATTCTGTCATGTTGACGCTGATGCCGGGTGTCTTGATATAAAGCAAGTTCCGCGTCCGCGCCCGCCCGGTTCGGGTAGCGCGGGGATCGCAGGATATAAGCTGCTCCGGTATGTTGGCCGGTCATTATCATGTCTTCTCAGTCTTCTGCCGGACTCTCGGATAAAGTCCGGACGCTTCTGACCCAGTCCGACGCTCTGGATATCGGGCAGATGGAATTCATCAATCTGGATGAAGTCCGGGCCGTCTGCGGCGAGAATTGGGGCCATTGGCGCGAACGGATTTTCATCGCCGCGGATTCCATCATTGCAAAACACACAAGTCCGGCGGATCTGGTGATCCGTTGCAATGCCGGCTTCATCGTCATATTTGCCGAGCTTGATCAGGCCGATGTCCGAAAGGTCTGCGATGAAATTGCAGCACGGGTGCGGGCGTTTTTCCTTGGCTCGGAGGAATTTGCGCATCTCGGCCTGCGCATGGAAGCCTCGCGGGTTTCGGCGAATGAGTTCGCGCGGAAAATCCAGCAGGCCCGGGCAGAGATTCTGCCGACGGCGGCGACGGCCCATCCCGAAGATGAATTCCAGGACGCCCATGCCGCCACGCCACAACCGGTTCTGCGGGGGCAGGTCCCGAAAGTCATGATCGCCTTTCTGCCGGTCTGGTCGGCCACAGCCGAGGCCGTTGGCACATTTTTCTGTGTGCCCTACCGCAAGACACGCGATGACGGCCTGATCTATGGTCAGGAGGTCCTGAACGGGAGCGCCAGTCCACAGGACCGCCTGACCCTGAATGTGCATATCGTGCGGCGCGCCATCGAGTCCCTGCACGCCCTTGATGAACGCGGACTGAAGTCCGCCATCGGGCTTTCGATCAGCTATTCCGTACTGGCCATGGCCCGTACGCGCGTGCCGCTGATGCAGGAACTGGCGGCCATTCCGGACCATTTCAAGCGGCAGGTCCTGATCCGCATTGATGGCACACCCGTTGATGCGCCGGCCTACCAGATTTCCGAACTGACCCGGATTACTGCACAATATTGCGGGCAGGTGATCATGGAATTGCCGCTGCGGCCGCCCTCTTTCGAGCGGTTTGCCGGGGCAAAAATCGATGTGGTCGGGCTTCAGCTGCTGAATAGACAGGACACGCTCTATCAGCACCGGCCGGAAATCGAACGGCATGTGCTGGATGCGCGGCGCCGCAACCGCGCACTGTACCTGGCCAATTGCCAGTCCAGAGCGGTGGTGCGGGAAGCCGCGGCGCACGGTCTCAACTTCTTTGCCGGACCGGCGATCGGCGCGCCGCTGGACATGCCGTCGGCGCCTTACAGGCTATCTTGGGATCAGGTCGGACAGTTGCGGGGTGCTGCGGATCAGGCGGGCCGGCATCAGGCGAAGGGCTAACCGCCCGTGCGGCGGGCCTCGTTGATGTGACCGCGGATCAACAGCGCGGCCACGGCCTCTTCATCTGTCGTGGCCAGATCCAGTGCGCGCTGCATATCCGCTTCCGCGGCATTCAGATCCCCCAGCTCGTAACGGGCTTCGGCGCGGGTGCGCCAGGCGTCAAAACTCCGCGGTTCAAACGAGATCGCCTGTGCGGCATCGGCTTCGACCGCTGCCCAGTCACCCATTCCGGCAGCCGCGCGGGCACGCCCCAGCCAGAGCGGCGCGGATTGCGGAGAGAAATCCAGGGCCCGGGCATAGACGCGGCGCGCTTCTTCGGGATGTCCGGCGCTCATCCAGGCTTCACCGGCCTCGGCCAGATAGACGACTTTCATCGCCGTCGGGCCGCCATCCGGGGCTTCGGCCAGCGCCTGCAGGCGGAAAGCGCCTTCCTCTTCCTCGCCCAGCGCAATCAGCGCGCGGGCCACGCAATGGCGGGCGGGCCAGCCGCCACCTTCATAGCGCCATGCCAAAGCTTCCTCATAAGCCGCATCGGCATTGACTTCTATGCCGGTGAGACAGGCTTCATACCGGTCATGATCACGGGCCTGCGCGAAGGCCATGGAGGTGGCGGCCGCGCTGACCGCAGCTGCAAAAACAAGACGCTTCATGTCCGGGACTCCCCAATGCTCAGTGGACCCAGCATAGGCGGGGGCTAGATTGGCGTCCATGACACACACCCGCTCAGCCTTGTTATTGGGTTACGGCTATGTCGCAAAAGCCACGGCACCGCTCCTGCGGGCCCGGGGTTTTGCCCTGTCCGGGACCACGCGGTCGCCGGTAAAGGCCGGCGAAATGACAGAGCGGGGGATCACGCCGCTTATCAATCCGGACGCGGTGGCCCTGCGCACCGCGATGCGCGAGGCGAGCCATATTCTGGTGTCGGTCCCGCCGGGAGAGGGCGGTGATCCGGTCCTCGATATGCTGATGCCTTGTCCTGCCCTTCCGAAGCTGGAATGGCTGGGATATCTCTCCACGACCGGAGTTTATGGCGATGCGGCCGGGGGGTGGGTCGATGAGGACACACTACCCCGTCCCGATGAAGCGCGCTCGCAGCGGCGGCTGGCGGCGGAGCAGGGCTGGCAGGTGTTTTCTGCCCGGACACGCATATTCCGGCTGGCCGGTATTTATGGGCCGGGCCGAAGCGCTCTGGACCGGCTGAAGGACGGGACGGCGCGGCGCATCGTCAAGCCGGGGCAGGTGTTCTCGCGCATCCATGTCGACGATATCGCGGCCGCGCTGATGGCCTCGATCGCGCGCCCCGAGCCGGCCGGCCCCTTCAATCTCTCAGATGACGAACCCGCGCCGCAAGCCGATGTCATCGCTCACGCAGCCGGATTGCTTGGCGTGGATCCGCCACCAGAGGAGGCGTTCGACACCGCTGAGATGAGTGCGATGATGCGCAGCTTCTTTTCGTCCTCGCGCCGTGTCTCGAGTGAGAAAACCCGCACACAGCTGGGCTGGACGCTGCAATACCCCACCTACCGGGAGGGCCTTGCCGCGCTTCACTCCGACTCGACCCGGGCGGCCAGCGCCTCGGCCGTGGCGACCAGCCGGGCCAGTTCCGGACCGGATGACAGGCGGTGATCGCCTGACTTGATCAGGGTGAAGACGCAGTCTTCGCTGGTCAGCACGTCCATGCATTTGCGGGCATGCTCCCAGGGCACGCTCTCATCCAGCAGGCCTTGCAGGATGTGCACCGGGCCATCAAACCGGAGGGGCGCGCCGAGCACGGACCAGTTCCGGCCGTCCTCGATCAGTTTCCGCGTCACGATGAAGGTTTCATCATCATAGGGCGAAGGCTCTTCATAGCGCCCCGTGCTGAGAATCGTCTCGCGGACGGAGTCGGAAAATCCCGGCCACATCAGTTCCGAGGTGAAATCCGGTGCCGGGGCGATGAGCAGCAGGCCGGCCAGCCGGCTGGCGCGCTCGCGGGCGGCGAGCAGGCTGATCCAGCCGCCCATGGAGGATCCGACGAGGATTTGCGGGCCGGTGGCCAATTCGTCGATGACGGCGAGCGCATCCTCGCGCCAGCGGCTGATCGTGCCGTCCTCGAAATCACCGGATGACTGGCCGTGCCCGAAATAGTCAAAGCGCAGAAAGCCGCGGCCCGTCGCTGCCGCCCAGGCGTCCAGCGCGAGGGCTTTCGTGCCGTTCATGTCCGACTTGAACCCGCCGAGCCAGAGAAAGTTGGCCTTGCCGGGCTGCGCGCCGCGCCGGACATAGGCGATCTGTTCCCCGTCCGGGCGGTCAAGATACCGGATGACCGGCGAATTTGTCATGATCCAAGTCCTGTGAAACAAGAATGTCGACCTTTCCCGCAAACCCTATATGCGGGTCAAGACCTGTCACAGGAGAAGCCGATCCGATGAAAGTGCTGCAGGTCATTCCCGGTCTGGACACCGGCGGGGCGGAACGCACCACGAT
This sequence comes from Hyphobacterium indicum, assembly GCF_003129605.1. Lineage (GTDB taxonomy): Bacteria > Pseudomonadota > Alphaproteobacteria > Caulobacterales > Maricaulaceae > Hyphobacterium > Hyphobacterium indicum. The sequence goes on along the minus strand of NZ_QBDX01000004.1, from coordinate 802,003 downwards.
CGAGATCGCACAGGCCCTGGTCCGCGCCGGTCATGGCGCGCTGGTGGCCAGCGAGGGCGGCACGATGGAGGCCGAGCTGGCGGCCGCGGGTGGCGAGCTGATCCGCTTGCCCCTGGCGACAAAGAATCCGGTGACGATGCTTGCCAATGCCGGCCGCCTGAAGAAGCTGATCCGGGAGCGCGGTATAGATATTGTCCATGCCCGTTCGCGCGCACCGGCCTGGAGTGCGCTGTGGGCGGCGCGGGCGGCGGGTGTGAAATTCGTGACCACCTATCACGGCACCTATAATGCCCGATCCGGCCTGAAGCGTTTCTACAATTCGGTAATGGCACGCGGGGACCGGGTAATCGCGAATTCGGAATTTATCCGGGATCATATTGTTTCCGAGCACGGGCTGGCCGCCCGTGACATCACCGTCATCCCGCGTGGCGTGGATGTGGAGCGGTTTGCAATAAATGATGCGGTCAGGCGGCGGAGCCGGGATCTGGTATCGGAATGGGCGCTGCCGGACGCGCGCTTCATTGCCCTGTTGCCGGCCCGGCTGACCCGCTGGAAAGGCCAGCTGGTGGCCATCCGGGCGCTGGGGCATCTGAAAGCCGGCGGGCAGGACCTACCGGTGCTGGTTCTGGTCGGCGGCGATCAGGGCCGCACCGCCTACCGGGAGGAAATCGAATTGCTGATCGGCCGCCACGGGCTGGAGACAGACGTCTGGATCGTGGGGCATTGCGAGGACATGCCGGCCGCCTTTGCGGCTGCGGATGTGGCACTGAATCCGTCGACCGATCCGGAAGCCTTCGGGCGGACGGCGGCAGAGGCCAGTGCGGCCGGACTGCCGGTCATTGTCGCTGATCATGGCGGTGCGCGCGAAGTTGTGGAGGACGGGGTCACCGGCTGGCGGACGCCGCCCGGCGATGCGGCCGCGCTCGCAAAAACATTGCAAGCGGCGATGGAGCTTGATATCGCCGCGCGTCAGGCCATGGGTGAGGCGGGCCGGCAACGGGTTATGAACCGTTTTACGGTCACTTCGCTGCAGACTTCCACCTTGCGGGTCTATGGCGAGCTTCTAGAGTGAGTGCATGAACGACGCGGTCAAAGACATTATCTACGTCCTCCTGTGGGGCGATCTGCCGTCGACGGTGCGCGGACTGGCCTCCTGTCAGCGGATCCGCGAGGCGCATCCGCGCGCGCGGCTGATCCTGCTCACCGCGCCCGACTATGAAGCGCTGCTCAAACACTGCCCCTATTTCAGCCAGATCGAAACCGATGCGGCGGCCACCGGCCCGGCCGGAAAGCTGACGGCCAAGCGCATCAAGGTGACGAAGCCCAAATATGTCTATGACCTGGTGGGCGATGCCGATGCGCGCCGGATCAAGGGCGGGTTGCGGTTTTCGGGCGTCAAATGGATCGATGCCGCGCCGCGCGAAATGGCTGGCGTCCATCCCGTGGAAGCGGCCGCCGCGGCGCTGGGCCGGTCCGGGCTGGGCCGCGAGGACTACCGGCTCGGAGAAGCGCCGGCGCCGGATGTGTCCTGGGTCGATTATCTCGCCCGCACTTCGCGCATGCTGGAACCGGAATATTTCGGCCTGAACGGGCCCTTTGCCCTGCTGGCCCCCGCCGGTGAAGAGGTGAAAGCCAATCTGCGCTGGCCGCGCGAGCGCTGGGCCTCGCTGGCCGCGGCGCTGCTGGAGGTCGGTATCACGCCGGCCATTGTCGGCGGCCCTTCGGCCCGGGATGTCGGGCGTTTTGTCGCCGAGACGGTTGCCAATTCGCGCGATGTGACGGGCAAGGCCAAGCTGGTCCAGCTGGCCGGGCTGGCGCGCCGAACGCGTTTTGTCTTCGGCGAGGACACCGACCTTTTACATTTGCTGGTCGCGGCCGGACCGCCGGCAGCAGCGCTCTATCCGGATGGCGAAGATCCAGTGCTGAAAGCCCCGCGCGGCGCCTCGCCTGTCGTGCTGCTGCACGCGCCGGTGCTGGCGCAGGTGACCGCTGCGGAAGCGCTGCAGGCCATGCGCGTGGCCGGCGGATTCGAGGAATCACCGCGTGCGGCTTGATTTTCTTCGCCCGACCCTCATAACACCTCACCGCTGCAGTGCGGAAAAGGGGGCTGTCTCTTGACCGTCGCCTTTTTCAAAGTCTGTGGTATTTTTCTGTTTCAGGCCATTAGTGGAGAAGTTACATAGCTCGCCGACCATTTGCCGCGCCCGCCCCCAAAAAAGAGGGCCCCCGCATAAACGAAGATATTCGCGTTCCCCGCGTCCTGCTCATCGATGAACACGGTGAAAAGCAGGGAATCATGCCGACTGATGCGGCCATTGAAGCTGCACTGGAGGCGGGGCTTGATCTCGTCGAGGTGTCGCCGAATGCCGATCCGCCGGTCTGCAAGATCCTGGATTACGGCAAGCTGAAATACGCCGAACAGAAAAAGAAGGCGGAAGCCCGCAAGAAGCAGAAGACGCAGGATATCAAAGAGATCAAGATGCGTCCGAACATTGATACTCATGATTATGAGGTCAAGACGCGAGCCATGACGCGCTTTTTCGAAGACGGCGACAAGGTCAAGGTGACGCTGCGCTTCCGGGGCCGTGAAATGGCCCACCAGGATCGCGGCATGGACGTGATGAACCGCGTCAAGGAAGACTTCGCCGACATCGCGAAAGTCGAATTCGAGCCCAAGCTCGAAGGCCGCCAGATGACGATGGTGCTCGCACCGCGCTAGAAAGCCGCATCAATTTCCCGCCACACGCGAATTGTGGCGGGAGTTTGCGGATTTTCCGCCCGTGCGACGATTTTTCCGTTCAACTGGGGTTCACGTATTACCGGGTTTTAATGCTAGTCTCTCTCGCGAGTCTGGAAGGGGAGGACCTTTCCAGTCCGCGCCGCCTCCGATGGTCGGAGGCGGGCGATCAACAGGGGACAGTATCATGCTTCGTAAACTCACACTTTCTGCCGCGGCTTCTGCTCTGGCTGTCTTTGCCATGGCTGGCGCCGCCGAGGCCCAGGACTGGCGTCTCAACCCGTCCTATGGCAGCGTTTCTCTGGTTTCCGGTTTTTCTCCGGACCCGTATCTGGTCAGCCTGCAATCCGGCGGCTCCATTGATGCCTCGCGTTCCATTGGCGGTTCGTGCCGCGGTTTTGTGGCCAATGCGCCTGATTTCCGTCTGCAATACCAGGCCGGGAATGTGCTGCCGCTGATCATCTCGGTCAGCTCGAATGCGGACACCACGCTGGTCATCAACGCACCGGATCAACGCTGGTATTGCGATGATGATGGCGGCCAGGGCCTGAACCCGTCCCTGCGCTGGAACAGCCCGATGACCGGACAGTACGACATTTATGTTGGCACTTACGGTAACGCGTCCTACCAGAATGCGACGCTGTCGATTTCCGAGCTCCGCTCTTACTGATCGGCAATCAAACGGACCGGGGAGGCCCATCATGAAATCCATCCTTCCGGCCCTCGGCGTGGCGGCTCTTGCCGCCGCGTCTGTGGCCGCCCAAGACATCACCCAGCCGCCAAGCTATGGCTCCATCACGCTGGATTCCGGCTTCCTGCCGGATCCGCACAGTGTTCAACTCCGGGCCGGGGGCAGTATTCCCGTCAATGTGAGTGGCAGCGGAGCGTGCCGGGGTCATATTTCCAGCGCGCCGGATTTCAATGTCTATTACACGGCCGGTTCGTTTGATCTTTTCATTTCCGCCATGTCGCAAAGCGATACCACGCTGGTCGTCAATGATCCGCGCGGTAACTGGATCTGCGATGATGATGGCGGCGAGGGGGCCTTCAACCCGGGCGTCCAGATCGAGCGTCCGGCGTCCGGGCTCTACAATGTCTGGGTCGGCACCTATTCCAGTTCCGGCGGTACACCGCCGACAACGCTCTTCGTCTCCGAAATCGGCTTCGGCCCGCGCCCGGTCGGCAGCGGCGGCGGACTCGATTTCACCTTACCGGCCAATTATGGCGGCCAGTCCCTGCAGACCGGCTTCATTCCCGATCCGGTCAATATCCAGATTGCGGCCGGCGGCAATATTGATGTGTCGGAAGCCGGGATCGGCGATATGTGCTGGGGCTATGCATCTGCGGCGCCGGATTACGAGCTGACCTATTCGGCCGGCAATTCGTTTGATCTGTATCTCTCGGCCACGTCCGACAGTGATACCGTCATTATCGTCAATGGCCCTGATGGCCGATGGGCGTGTAATGATGACGGTTCGTCCGGTCTCAATCCGGGCCTGATGTTCGAAAACCCGCAATCCGGCGTCTATGACATCTGGGTCGGGACCTATTCATCCAGCGCGGGCACGCCTCCGGCAACACTGCACATTTCCGAGCTGGGTTTCGGGCCGGATGGCACCGATACGGATGATTTCTACGAGGATTATGAAGGCCCGGGCTCATCCGCCGCGCTCGATTTCTCATTGCCAGCCAATTATGGCGGCCAGTCCCTGCAAGCCGGCTTTGTGCCGGACCCGGTCAATATCCAGATTGCGGCGGGCGGCGACATTGATGTGTCTTCCACGTCCATCGGGGACCGCTGCTGGGGTTATACAACCGCGGCACCGGATTACGAGCTGACCTATTCGGCGGGCAATACATTCGACCTCTACCTGTCGGCGACGTCCGACCGGGATACGGTGATGATCGTCAATGCCCCCGATGGCAGCTGGCATTGCAATGATGATGGTGCAGAAGGCCTCAATCCGGGCCTGGTGTTCGAAAACCCGCAATCGGGTGTCTACGACATCTGGGTCGGAACGTATTCGTCGTCGGCGGGCACACCTGCGGCGACCTTGCATATCTCCGAGATCGAGTTCGGCGGCGCGCCGGTGGCCGACGTCAATCTGCTCGATTATTCACTGACCTCGAATTATGGGTCCGTGTCTCTGCAAAGCGGTTTCACGCCGGACCCCTACAATGTCCAGCTTGCCGCGGGCGGTGATGTGAATGTCCGCGAGAATGGCCCGGACGGATGCTGGGGCTATACAACGGCCTCACCGGACTTCGAGCTGAACTATACGGCCGGCAGTGTGTTCGACCTGTTCATCTCCGCCACCTCCGGCAGCGACACCGTGCTGATTGTCAATGCGCCTGACGGCAGCTGGTGGTGCAATGATGACGGGGCGGAAGGCCTTAATCCGGGGATTGAGTTCACCAGTCCGGACTCGGGTGTCTATGACATCTGGGTGGGGACGTATTCGTCTTCGGCGGGAACACCGCCAGCGACGCTGCATATCTCCGAACTCGCCTTCGGCGACAACTAGACCCGGAACGGATTCCGGCGTGGAAAGGGCGGTCCTGCGGGGCCGCCCTTTTTGCACAGCGAAACGGCAAACAGTGCTTTGAATTCCTGTAATGTTATATTATATCATTTCAGGACAAGGATGAGCACGCCGCCCATGACCCACCGTACCCGATCCCTTCTCGACATGTCCGGCACCGGGCTATCGCTGATCTGCCTGCTGCACTGCCTCGCCTTGCCGACGGCTGCGGTGGCGGCGCCGGCACTGGCTCCGGAACTGGCCGAGCGGCTGTCACTGGTCGATGGCCGGGCGCATCTGATCCTGTTTCTTCTGGCCGCGCCGGTGACCTTGCTGGCCTTTTTCTGGGGCGAGCGGACAATGCGGGCCGGGCGCTGGACGATGGCTTTTGCCGGGCTCGGCCTGGTCCTGATGCTGACCGGGGCCTCGCATATTGCCGCCCAGCCGATGGAAACCGTTCTGACGGTAACCGGTGTCAGCTTCCTTATTGGCGCCCATGTCGCAAACTGGCGCCGCCGCCAGGCTGCTGGTCATAACCACGAACGCGATTGCGGGATGTGCGAGGACTAGTCCAGCCGCCGCCGCGCCATCATCCGTCCCAGCCAGGGGAAAAGCAGGACAAAGCCGAACAGGCTCATGCCGAGGGCAAACAGGCTGGCGAGGATCAGAAGCGGATGATTGAAATCGGTCCGCTCGCTGTAATCCATGATGTGCAGCATCCAGAAGAAATCGAAAATCCGCCACACATCATTGCGCCTGGCCACCACTTCTCCCGTGGCCGTGCTGACATAGAGCCGCGTGCCTTCGCCATCGGCAAAATCCACGCGCCAGGTCGGCATGTCGCGCCGCGATTCCCAAGTCGGTTCGGCAAAGAAGGTGACCGCCCCGATCTCCGCTTCACCGGCATAGTCGGCCCGTGCGGCCGCGATCGCGGCTGCTTCGTCAATGGGTGACAGGACCTCGCCGGAAACGGCATCGACAATCAGCGCGGCTTCGCCGTCGCGGCCGAATTCATAGATGGTCCGCCCCAGCCAGGGCCGCAATTCGGCGCTTGATGGCGTGATGCCAGCGCTTGCTGCCGCATCCTGCGGCGCCATAACGCCAGCCAGATCCAGCGCGGCGTCCGGCTCGGCAATATTATGCTCGCCGCGCACCCGCTCGATGGGGATGGCGCTCATCACCAGACCACCTGCGACCCAGGCGAGCACCTGCAAGCCGATAATCAGCGCTGCCCATTTGTGCAGGCGGACCAGCCAGCGGGTCACCGGGCGCATTATTCCGAAGATTCCGGTTCGGCGGCGATCACGGTCAGGCCGTCAGTGCCCATGACGGCTGTGATCATCAGAGCTGCTCCGGGTTCGAAGAGGGTGATGTCCACCGTGTCGGCCAGCGCAAATTCCATTACCATGGACGGCATGCCCAGCTCCGGCATGGCCTCATGCCGCAACAGGGCTGTGCGCGCTTCCGCATCGACGGTGCGGACATCGGCGGCAACCGTTGACCGGGCCGTTACTTCCCCGGCCTGATGGTGATCATGTCCGTCTGTTCCATGATCCGCGGTGGATACGAACAGGGCAAGCGCAAACAGGATGTGCATGGACAGCTCCTAGTGGCAGCATTTCAGCTGGCGTTTCAAGAGATAATAGTTCACGGGCCAGGCCGCGAGGAAGCCCGCCGGTGCAGCGGCGGCAATACCGGCCCAGAACATCGGCGCGAGAACCGATCCAGCCGTCATGCCGCCCACCGCATAATCAACGCCATTCATGGCAATTTCCATTGCACCGATGGAAATGGCTTCGCCCAGCCAGATGACGGACATGGCCTGTCTGAATGTCAGGCTCTCCCGCTTCATCAGGGGAAAGACGGCGAGTGTGAAACCGGAAATGTAGGCCAGCACAACGGCGAGCACGATGGTCCAGAAGACGCCGATGCCCAGAGTGGTACCGATGGCGAGGCCTGCGACTTCGCCGATGATACAACCGGTGAGGCAGTGCAGGGTGGCATGGGCTGAAGAGACGAGCGTCGTGCTGTCCTGCCCGTCATGGGCGTGATGATCGTGATGCGATGCGGCCATGATGGCCTCCTGAAATCAGCTTCTGCGGTCCGGATTGATTCCGTCACGCTGCAATTCGGCGGCGGTGGCTTCGCGGGCCTGTGTGCCGTCAGGTGCCTGATACCAGCCCGGATCCGTATCTCCGTTCAGGTGATCGCGGACTTTGAGGATGGTGAACATGCCGCCCATGGTGATGTAATCATGGGGTCCGCGCGCGCCGACCATGGGAATGGAATTGTCCGGCACGTCCATATGGCCCATCTCGATATGCGCCCCATGCTCGCCCATACCGTCCTGCCCCATCGTCATATAGCTGGGCAGGAGCTGGCCAACGGCGCGGTCAATGCGCCGGGCATTGACGCCGATCAGGTTGGGCAGGCCGTGTCCCATCTGGTTCATGACGTGATGCGTCATGTGACAATGCATGGCCCAGTCGCCGGGATTGTCGGCAATGAATTCGATTGTGCGGGTGGCCCCGGTCGGCACCAGAACGGTGGTGTCCGGATGCTGTGCGCTCGCGGGGATTTCCCCGCCATCGGTCTCGGTAATGCGGAACGCGTATCCGTGCAGATGGATGGGGTGGTGATCCATGGCCGAGAGATTGCCGATGCGGATGCGGACCCGTTCGTTGCGCTGGGCCAGTAGCGGCGTCGTTCCGGGATAGACGCGCGCATTCATGGTCAACAGGTTGAAGTCCGTCATCTCGTTGGGATCGGGACGGCGCGCGCCCGGCTCCAGCTTCCAGGTCGAGAGCATGATGGCGTAATCGCGGTCCGGAAGCGGTCCGCGCGGGCGGCGCGGATGGACGACAATCATGCCCATCAGACCCATCGCCATCTGGGTCATTTCGTCATGATGGGAATGGTACATGAAGGTGCCGTGCTGGCGGAAGGTCCATTCATAGACAAAGGTTTCGCCCGGATGGATGGCGCGCTGGGAGAGGCCGCCGACCCCGTCCATGCCTGATGGCAGGATGACGCCATGCCAGTGTACGGTCGTCGGCGCGATCAGCCGGTTGGTGACATAGATGCGGACGCGGTCGCCTTCGACACATTCGATGGTGGGACCGTGGGTGCGGCCATTATACCCCCAGGTACGTGCGGTGAGGCCCGGTGCAAATTCATGCTCCACCTCCTCCGCGATGAGGTGAAAGACCTTCACACCGTCGACGATGCGATAATCCAGTGTCGCGCCATCAGGGGTAATGACCGGGCGATAGTCCTCGCCCGGGCGTCCGGGGCGGTATCGTGTGCCGTGATCGACAGAGGTGGAATGGGCGTAGCTGGTACGTGTCTGCGCTGACGCCGATGCCGTAACCAAGGGAGCCGCGACGAGGCCTGTTGCGCCAGCCAGCAATGCGTCTCTGCGCGAAAAGCTCATATCAGTGTCCCTCCGCGCCGGAATTGCCTGCGTCCAGGCCTTGTGATTCTGTCATGCCCATGGGCGATCCGCCCTGCATCAGGGCGGTCAGGGCGATGCGGGCGCGGTGATAGCGCTCCAGCGTATCGACATAGGCCCGCCCGGCCTCGACCTGGCTATTGAACGCGTCCAGCAGGGCATAAACGCCCAGCTGCATGCCATTATACTGTTGCAGGGTTTGTTCGAGCGCGAGCGTGGAGGCAGGTAACCATTCATCGCGTATCAGGGTCAGGCGCGCGGCTGCGCGTTCCATCTCCATCACATGCATGCCCGCCTCGGCGGCGATTTCTGCCTGCAGGGCCTGATAACGGTCAGCGGCTTGCTGCGCACGAATGCGGGCGGCCGCGCGTTGCGGATGGCCGAAGCCGTTTGTGGGGATGTCGAAATGCGCGGAGACGCCGCGTTCGGTTTCGCCATCCTCGATATCGAGCGCGATGCCGAGCTCACCATGGAGCAGGCTTTCAATCCCGGCATATCCGGCGGCCCGGGCGGCAGCTTCGGCGTCGGCACGGGCGGCAGCAAGGAGCAGGCTCGTGCCAATGGCGGTGGTGCGAGCCGAGCCGGGATCGGGCGGGGAGGCCGTGTCCGTGGGCAGGCGGCCGGGCAAGTCCGCGGTGCGGGTCATCAGGACTTCCAGCCGGATACGCGCTGTTTCCGCGGCCTGATCGGCGTCCTCGGCGGCGGCTTGCGCGGCGAGGACGTTTACGCGCTGGCGGGTCAGATCAAGAGGAGGCGCATTGCCCTGATCATCAATTTCTTCGGCGATCAGCAGGGCGGCCTCGGCCGACTGCCGGATGCGGGCATACATGTTGGCGCGTTCGCGGGCAGCGACGGCTTCCACCCAGGCCCGCCGGGTTTCGGCGGAAAAGTCGATCAGACGCTGAAGCGCGCGGGCCTGAGCCGCATCATAACCGGCGCGCGCGGCGGCGCGGCGTTGCGGCCAGCCAATGATGGCGGCGACGGGCGCACGAATGTCGGCATCGAGAATACCGCCAGCCCCTTCCGGATTGAAATATGTCAGTTCGGCGATGAGGTTGGGCGGCAAGATGGCTGACGCCCATTCCGCCCGCGCCAGTCCGGCCTCGGCCAGATCGGCGGCGAGGCGCGGATTGCGCGAGACGGCAATCGCCACCGCCATGTCCTCGGTGATTTCACCCGCGATAGTGTCCGGGGCCGCCAACGGGATTTCGCGTTCGGCGGCCTGCGCCTCGATTTCTGCGCGTTCGGTGGTCATATCCACCGTGACGCAGCCTGCAAGGAGAAGGCTTCCCGGCAAAAGCATGATGGCAGCACGAATTGACATGGCGGGAGCCCTAACATACCCCTAGGGGGTATTCAAGGAGGCGTAATCAGCGATGACGGATGTATGCGAAGGCCATGTGAAAGCCGCGGACCATTCCGCACTTCTGGGCCGGTTGAAGCGGGTGGAAGGTCAGGTCCGTGGTGTGGCGCGGATGATCGAGGACGAGCGCTATTGCATCGATATCCTGACGCAGATCTCGGCGATCAAGGCGGCCCTGACCTCGGTCGAGCGAGAAGTCCTGAAAACCCATGCCGATTATTGTGTCGAGAATGCGCTGGCGGCGGGCGATATCGAGGATCAGCGGCAGAAATTCGCCGAACTGATAGATGTCGCCTTGCGGCGGCCGGTCTGACTTGCAATCGCGCGGCTTTTCCCATATGACGCCCGCTCTTTGAAACACCGGCCACCCGGGCCAGATCGACATGCCCGGCAGCCGACGAACGCAAGGCGGAGTCTATCCCGCCGGAAATGGAGCGAAAATGTCGAAGTTGAAGACCAAGAGCGGCGCCAAGAAGCGCTTCAAGCTCACGGCGACTGGCAAGGTGAAAGCCGGACAGGCCGGAAAACGTCACGGCATGATCAAGCGGACCAACAAACAGATCCGCAACAAGCGCGGCACCACCGTCATGGCGGATGCCGACCAGAAGATCGTGAAAAAGAATTACATCCCCTACGGCCTTTAAGGCCCGGGATTACCCGTTACGGAGCTTGAATCATGGCACGAGTTAAACGCGGCACCGTCTCCCGCGCCCGCCACAAAAAAGTTATTTCCCAGGCCAAAGGTTATTATGGCCGCCGGAAAAATGTTTACCGCGTTGCCGTACAGGCGGTCGAAAAGGCCGGTCAGTACGCCTATCGCGACCGCCGCGCCAAGAAGCGCAATTTCCGCGCTTTGTGGATCCAGCGGATCAATGCCGGTGCGCGCCTGCACGGCACGACCTATTCCCGATTTATGGCCGGCCTCACGAAGGCCGGAATCGAAGTGGACCGCAAGGTGCTCTCCGATCTGGCCATTCGGGAACCCGAGGCCTTCAAAGCCCTGGTCGACCAGGCACAGGCCGCGCTGGACTAACGTCTGATGGCCCTCGAGATGAAGCCCGCTTGCCAGACGTGCGAGCGGGCGCTTCTCCCGGACGGCCCGGCCTTTATCTGCAGCTTTGAATGCTCCTTCTGTGCACCCTGCACCGGGGATGTTCACAAACATGTCTGCCCGAATTGCGGCGGCGAGCTCGTGGCCCGGCCCAAACGCATAAAGCGGTCCTGATCCCCTCGCCATTTCCGTTTCCGGGCGGTAGACCAGCGCACACGCGCTGTGTGATGCGAGGACGAGACCCATGGCCGGACCCGGCGATATCGACGCTCTGAAAACCGAATTGCTGTCCGCGGTGGACGCCGCCGCTGATGAGGCCGCGCTGGAAGCCCTGCGCGTTGAAGCGCTCGGCAAAAAGGGCAAGATCTCCCTGATGATGCGCTCGCTGGGCCAGATGAGCCCGGAGGAACGTCAGACGATGGGGCCGGCGCTCAACGGGCTGAAGGACACGATTGGCGAGGCCATTGCGGCGAAGAAGGCCGCGCTGGAGGATGCCGCACTGGATGCGCGTCTCGCCACCGAGCGCGCCGATGTCACCCTGCCCATCCGTCCCGAGCCGCGCGGCAAGCTGCATCCGGTCACACAGGTGATGGAAGAGCTCGCCGTCATCTTCTCGGATATGGGCTTTACCGTCGCGGAAGGCCCGGATGTGGAAGATGATTTCCACAATTTCACCGCCCTGAACTTTCCCGAAGGCCATCCGGCGCGTGATACGCACGACACCTTCTTCATGAAACCGCGTGAAGATGGCTCGCAGATGGTTCTGCGCACGCACACCTCACCGGTGCAGATCCGCACGATGATGACGCAGAAACCGCCCATCCGGATCATCGCGCCGGGCCGCGTCTATCGCTGTGACTGGGACCAGACCCACACGCCGATGTTCCATCAGGTCGAGGGCCTGGTCATCGACAAGGGGGCTCATATGGGCCACCTCAAGGGCATCCTCATGGATTTCCTCGCCGCCTTCTTCGAGACCGATACGGTCGAGGCGCAATTCCGCCCGCACCATTTCCCCTTCACCGAACCGTCCGCCGAGATGGACGTCAAATATTCCCGCGTTGGTGATGCCGTGAAGATCGGCGAAGGCGAAAGCTGGATGGAGATTCTCGGTTGCGGCATGGTGCATCCGAACGTCATCCGGTCCTGCGGGCTGGATCCGGATGAGTATCAGGGCTTTGCCTGGGGGATGGGTGTGGACCGCCTCGCCATGCTGAAATATGGCGCACCGGATCTGCGCGATTATTTCGCCAATGACACGCGCTGGCTGGCGCATTACGGCTTCTCGCCGCTCTTGCAGGCGAATCTGGCGACGGGGCTGAGCTGATGTGTTTGCTGTACTCTTTCTCCCCCTGCTTGCGGGGGGAGTGCCGCGAAGCGGCGAGGGGGGCAATTCCCCCCTCCACCACTGCGTGGTCCCCCTCCCCCGTAAACGGGGGAGGAAAAGGGAGGCGCTGATGCTCAAGTGGTTCAAATCCAATCATCAGGCGCTCACCGCCATCGGCGCGATGGTCGTCGGTCTCGCGGCGCTGTACGTGGCGTGGGATCAGGCGCGGGTGATGCGCGCCCAGCAACATGGGGCAGTGGTCCCCGCCCTGCAGGTCGATGCCTTCACGCGGACCGTTGACGATCAGCTCACGCTGGGCCTGCGCGTGGCGAATAATGGTGTCGGTCCGGCTTTCATCCGCAATGTCACACCGCTGCAGGATGGTGAGCCGGTCGAGCGCATTGATGGCATGTTCAGCGGCATGCCCGAGGGGCAGGTCGACCGGTCCTGGGTGACGTTGACCGGACGTGTGATCGCGCCCGGCGAGCTGGTCACGCCGATCTCGGCTGCCTGGCCGGCGGACGAGGTGGATGCGGACAATATTGCCGCGCTGTTCGCGGAATGGGAACGTTGGGATGTCGAGATCTGCTACTGCTCGGTCTTCGACCGCTGCTGGGTCGCCACCGTTCAGGTGCGGGACCGGCGGCCCGTCGCTTCCTGTCCCGATCCCGGGGTCGATGTCTTCGAACGTTATGGTTCGGAAGCCTTCATCCCGCCGCCATCACTTCAAGATGATACTCCAGAAACGGCGGGAGCCGATCAATGAAATTCACCCTCTCCTGGCTGAAAGCGCATCTGGAAACCGATGCCTCCATCGATAACATTGTCGAGGCGATGACCATGGCGGGTCTGGAAGTCGAGCATGTCGACAATCCGGCCGAAGCCCTGTCCGCCTTCACTGTCGCGCATGTGATCTCGGCAGAAAAACATCCTGATGCCGACAAGCTGAAAGTCTGCACGGTGGAGACGTTTGAAGGCACCAAACAGATTGTTTGCGGCGCGCCCAATGCGCATGCCGGGATGAAGGCGGTTTATGCGCCGCTCGGCACCTATATTCCGGGCGCGGACTTCGCGCTGGATAAAAAACCCCGGAAGATCCGCGGCATTGAATCCCACGGCATGCTGTGTTCCGCGAAGGAGCTGAATGCCGGCGAGGATCATGACGGCATTATCGATCTGAAAGGTGATTGGCAGGTCGGCGCCCCCGCCGCCGAGGCGCTGGGCGCGAATGATCCGGTGATTGATTTTGAAGTGACGCCCAACCGGCCGGACTGGCTGGGCGTGGACGGGATTGCGCGCGATCTGGCCGCTGCCGGGCTGGGCAAGGTGATCACGCCGGCACCGAAGCAGATCAAGGGCGCTTTTCCCTGTCCGGTCGAGATCCGGCTGGAATGGCCGGAAGCCTGCCCGGTGTTTGCCGGACGCTATATTCGCGGCGTGAAGAATGGTCCCTCGCCGGACTGGCTGAAGCGGCGGCTGGAAGCCATCGGCCTGCGTCCGATCAACATCCTCGCCGATATCACCAATTTCGTATCCTATGACCGCTGCCGCCCCTTGCACGTCTATGATGCCGGCAAGATTGGCCAGACGATTATTGCGCGCCGGGGCAAGGGCGAGGCGGACCGGTTCGAGGCTCTGGATGGCAAACACTATACGCCGTCCGCCGAACACTGCGTGATTGCGGACGAGGAGCACTGTCTCGGCCTGGGCGGCGTGATGGGCGGGGAGATGTCCGGCGTCACTGACGGCACCGTCAATGTCTTCCTCGAATGCGCCTGGTTCGATCCGGAAATCACCCGCGCGACGGGCCGGGCGACCGGGATTGAATCGGATGCGCGCTATCGCTTCGAGCGCGGTGTCGATACCGGTTCCATCGAGACCGGAATCGATCTGGCCACGCAGTTGATCGTCGAATTGTGCGGGGGCGAGGTGTCCGAAATCCGTATGGCGGGTGAAGCCCCATCAGCGCCAGAGCCGATCGAGTTTCCGGTCTCCGAGGTCAAACGCCTGACCGGGCTGGACCTGCCGGGCGGTATCGTCACGAAAATCCTGATGGATCTGGGCTTCGGCGTCGCCGGAAGCGGCGACAAGCTGCATGTGGAAGTGCCGACCTTCCGCCGTGATTGCACGATGAAGGCCGATCTCGTCGAGGAGATTGCGCGAATTCACGGCTATAACCGGATCGAGGCCGTCTCGCTGCCGAAACTGCCGGGGCGGCGCGAGCCGACCGCCACCGAGGGCCAGAACCGGGCGCGGCATGCGCGCCGGGCGCTGGCGGTGCGCGGTTATCATGAGGCCGTCACCTGGTCCTTCTGTCACCGGGATCAGGCCGCCCTGTTTGGCGGACATGGCGAGGGGCTGGAACTGGCCAATCCGATCTCTTCGGATCTGGATGTGATGCGGCCGACCGCGCTTATCCATCTTCTGACCGCGCTGCAGGAGAATGCTGACAAGGGCATCGAGGATCCGCGCCTGTTCGAGGCCGGTCCAATCTATCTGACCGACAAGCCGGACGGCCAGCGCATGGCTGTCGCCGGTGTGCGCTATTGTGCCGCCGGCCGCCACTGGGCCGGGACGCGCGAAGCCGATCTGTTTGACGCCAAGGCGGATGCGATCGCGGCGCTGGAAGCCGCCGGTGCGCCGGTGGAGTCGCTACAGGTTGCAGCCGAGGCGCGCAACTGGTGGCATCCGGGGCGCTCCGGGGTTTTGCGACTGGGGCCGAAAAACGTGCTGGCCGAATTCGGCGAGCTGCATCCGCGGGTGCTGAAGGCGCTGGGCGTCGAGGGCCGCGTCATCGGGTTTGAAATCCTTCTCGACGGCATTCCGTCACCGAAGAAGAAGGCGGAGACCAAGGCACGTCCGGCGCTTGACCGGGCCGGGCTGACACCGGTGAAGCGTGACTTTGCCTTCCTCGTTGATTCCGCCGTGGCCGCGGACACGCTGGTGCGCGCCGCGAAAGGTGCCGACAAGGCGATGATCACGGATGTCTCGGTGTTTGATGTCTATGCCGGCAAGGGCGTGCCCGAGGGCCAGGTCTCACTGGCCATCGAGGCCGTGATCCAGCCGCGTGAGAAAACCCTGACCGACAAGGAAATCGATGCGGTCGCGGCGAAGATTGTGGCGTCGGTTGAAAAGGCGACGGGGGCCGCTCTGAGAGGGTAGGTTTCTCCCCCCGCAGCAGGGGAAGAAATCTTTACTTTGCACGACGCGGCGCGTCAGGCCGAGCGGCGGTTTTCACCATTGGGACGCGGCGAACGGGACTGACCCGGCTTTCCGCCACCGGCTGGTTTGAACTTGCTCTTGCCGAAGCGTTTCGGCGACGCATTGCCATTGCCATTTCCGGCCGCTGCGTTGCCCTGACCGTCCGGACGCGGGCCGCGATTGCGGTTACGGCCGCCGCGGGGACGGGATTTCTTGACCGGCGCCGGACCGCGCGGCTCTTCGGTGAAGGGCTTGGAGGGGTGCTGCTCCACGCCATCCTCATTGGTGACGGCAAGACGATAGCCGATGAGGCGTTCAATATCCTTCAACAGCGGCTTTTCTTCCTCGTCACAGAAGGCGACCGCGATACCGGTATTGCCCGCACGGGCCGTCCGGCCAATGCGGTGGACATAGGATTCCGGTACATTCGGCAATTCGAAATTGATGACGTGCGAGACGCCGTCGATATCAATGCCGCGTGCCGCAATATCGGTGGCCACGAGGATCTGGGTCTTGCCTTTCTTGAAGGCATCGAGGGCCCGCTGGCGCTGGTTCTGGCTCTTGTTGCCATGGATGGCGTCAACACCGAGACCGGCCTTGGCCAGACGCTGGGCCACCTTGTCGGCCCCGCGCTTGGTGCGGGTGAAGACAATGCCGCTGGTCATTTCCGGCACGCTGAGCACGCGCACGAGGCGCTCGAGCTTCTGCGGCCGGTCGAGGAACTGGACGGACTGGGTGATCTGTTCGATCGGACGGGCGACCGGCGCGACCGAGATCTGGACCGGATCGGTGAGGAAATCATGCGCCAGGGCGCGGATCGGTTTCGGCATGGTCGCGGACAGGAGCGCGGTCTGACGGTTTGACGGCGTGGCGGCCAGAATCCGGCGGATGGCCGGCAGGAAGCCGAGATCCATCATCTGGTCGGCCTCGTCGAGAATGACGGTCTTGACGCTGCCGAGATTGATCGCTCCGGTCTGCATGTGATCCATCAGGCGGCCCGGCGTGGCGATGAGGACATCGACGCCGCGCTGCATGGTGCGGATCTGGGCACCGGGTTTCACACCGCCCATGACGACGGCGAGGGTGGGGCGCACATGGCGGCCATAGGTTTTCACCGATTCCGCAATCTGCAGTGCGAGCTCGCGTGTGGGTGCCAGGATGAGGACGGTGCAGGACTTGCCTTGCGCGCGGCTCTTTGATTTCACGATGGCATCAAGGATGGGCAGGGTGAAGGCCGCAGTCTTGCCGGTACCGGTCTGGGCGGTGCCCAGAAGGTCGCGCCCGGCCATCAGCGCCGGAATGGCTTCGGCCTGGATCGGTGTGGGTGTGGTGTAGCCTTCATCTGTGAGGGCTTTGAGAATCGGCTCGGCAAGGCCGAGATCTGTAAACTGGGTCAAAAATTCAACTTTCATGGTCGTATCGCGCCGGAACGGGCCAAGCCGGTTCCCGCGCGGTGCGGTTTTTCAAAATAGGGAGCTTGCGTAGACCAGCCGCCTGATGGCCCCTCATCAAAAGTGAGGGTGGGGCTTACGGCGATCCGGCAACATGCAGGATGGCTCGGCCTATGGCGTACCGCCTGACCGGTTGCCCGGACATCTACGCGCGGCACGAAGACCGGCGCTCTCTCACACGGATTGCCGCCAATAGCAAATGATTTCACTCACAGTTCAAAAGCCGGGTGATAGCGTACAATGCCATGGCCTGCGGGCAGTGGCCGGGGCAGGCGGATCTGGAAGGCCTGCGCCATTTCCGGAATGGAGCCGTCATCGGCGAACCAGCGCCAGCCGCGCTCGATCGCCGGGGTGAAGCCGAAATGGGCATAATAATCCGGCGCGCCCAGCACACAGAAGAAGGCGACGGGATAGGGCAAAAAATGCTCCAGCCCGGCTTCGATCAGGGCGCTGCCGATGCCCCTGTTCTGATGGTCCGGCTTCACGGCGACGGGGCCGAGGCCCAGCCCCCGCAACAGGGTGCCATCGTCGAGATGCGCACTGGCGGGCGAGAACATCACCATGCCGGCAATGTCGCCATGATGATCGGCGACGAGTTCGAGACTGTCGGCATCATCGTTACGCAGGCGCTCGACAATGCGGCTCTCATCGGGCTGATCGAAAGCTGCGTCCAGAACTGCCTTTATGCCGTCATGATCGTCCTCGACGGCGGTCCTGATCTGCATGGGAAAGCCTAGAAAGGCAGCCAGTTGCGGCGGCGGGAATAGGCGAGATAGCCGATATTGGCGCCCGCGCGGAGGCCGACGCCCGAGCGGATCGGGGCCAGCGTGATGCCATCGGCGCGCTGATAATTCACACCCATGCCGCCGACGAAATAGGCCGAGCCCTCGACGCCGGGAAAACGGCGGAAAATCTGGTCCGGATCATTCATGCGGTAGACCAGCACGAAGACGCGGCTGGCATTGCCGCCCGTGTCAAAGCCGATGGAGGGGCCCTGCCAGTAGACATGCTGGCGGCGGCCATCTCGCATGGTCAGATATCCTTCACCATAGCGCAGGCCGACCCCGACGGCGCCGGCCACTTCCTCGCCGGCCACATAGCCCACCGGACGGCCGAGATCGGAGAAGACGCGCTCGACGACGGCGGCGGCCGCTTCGGCAGTGACGCCGAAAAAGTCGGACACGGCATCGACCACTTCTTCCTGGGAATAGCCGTCGACATCTTCGGAATAGCGGCTGGGCTGTCCGTAATCGGTTTCTTCCTGGGCATGGGCGGCAAAGGCGAGGCCGGTGGCGGCCAGCAGGGCCAGGGCGAGGCGGGGCAAGGTCATGGCAATCTGTCTCCTGACAATCAGCGCATATTCGCATATGAATCTGCGCGTCAATTCGGGCAAGACAATGGCGCTTCGGTTAGGGCGAGGTTAAGCGCCGCAAATCAGCGCAAACGGCGCTTGGCGGAACGCTATCCCGATGCTACGTCCCGCCTCATGAACCAGGACCAATCCCTTATCCGGAATTTCTCCATTGTCGCGCATATCGACCATGGGAAGTCCACGCTTGCCGACCGGCTGATCCAGATCACCGGCGGGCTGACCCAGCGCGAAATGAAGGAGCAGGTGCTCGACAATATGGAGCTGGAGCGCGAGCGGGGCATTACCATCAAGGCCCAGACCGTGCGGCTGGAATATACGGCCAAGGATGGCAAGACCTATATCCTGAACCTGATCGACACGCCCGGACATGTCGATTTCGCCTATGAAGTCTCGCGCTCCCTCTATGCCTGTGAAGGCGCGCTGCTGGTGGTCGATGCCGCGCAGGGCGTGGAGGCACAGACGCTGGCCAATGTGTATCAGGCAATTGATGCCGATCTGGAAATCGCGCCGGTGCTGAACAAGATCGATCTGCCGGCCGCCGAACCGGAGCGCGTCAAGCAGCAGATCGAGGATGTGATCGGCATCGAGGCACAGGACGCCGTCGAGATCTCGGCCAAGACCGGGCTGAATGTCGACCAGGTGCTGGAAACCATCGTCACCCGATTGCCACCGCCCAAATATGGCGACCCCGGCGCGCCGCTGAAGGCGTTGCTGGTGGATAGCTGGTATGATCCCTATCTGGGCGTCATCTGCCTGGTGCGCGTGATCGAGGGCCAGCTGAAAAAGGGCATGCGCGTGCGCCTGATGGGCACGGGCGGCAGCTATCATGTGGATGGTGTCGGTGTCTTCACACCGGCCAAGACCAGCGTGGAGGCGCTGGGTCCGGGCGAGATCGGCTATCTCAATGCCTCGATCAAGCAGGTGCGCGATGCGCGCGTCGGCGACACGATCACCGATGAAAAGCGCCCGACGGACAAGATGCTGCCCGGCTTCAAACCGGCCATACCGGTCGTGTTCTGCGGGCTGTTCCCGGTGGACAGTGCCGAGTTCGAGGATTTGCGCGATGCGATCGAGCGGCTGGCGCTGAATGACGCCTCCTTCTCCTTCGAGATGGAGACCTCGGCGGCGCTGGGATTCGGCTTCCGCTGCGGATTCCTCGGCCTTCTTCATCTGGAAGTCATCCGCGAGCGGCTGGAACGCGAATACAATGTCGAGCTGATCACGACGGCGCCATCCGTGGTCTACAAGCTGACCCTGACGGACGGGACCGAGCTGGACCTGCACAATCCGGCGGACATGCCCGATCCGGTGAAGGTGGCCTCGATTTCCGAACCCTGGATCACGGCGACCATTCTCGTTCCGGATGAATATCTGGGCGGTATTCTGAAGCTGTGCGAGGACCGCCGCGGCATCCAGCAGCAACTGACCTATGCCGGGTCCCGCGCCATGGTGGTCTACGAATTGCCGCTGAACGAGGTGGTGTTTGATTTCTATGACCGGCTGAAATCGGTGACCAAGGGCTATGCCTCGTTTGACTATCAGTGGAAGGATTACCGCGAGAATGATCTCGTGAAGATGTCCATCCTGGTCAATGACGAGCCGGTCGATGCGCTCTCCATGATCGTGCACCGCACCCGTGCCGAAGCGCGTGGCCGGTCAATGTGCGAGAAGCTGAAAGACCTGATCCCGCGGCACATGTTCAAAATCCCGATCCAGGCCGCCATTGGCGGGCGGATCATTGCGCGTGAAACGCTCTCGGCGCTGCGCAAGGACGTGACCGCGAAATGCTATGGCGGCGATGCGACGCGCAAGCGCAAGCTTCTGGAAAAGCAGAAGGCGGGCAAGAAGAAGATGCGCCAGTTCGGCCGGGTCGAAATCCCGCAGGAAGCCTTCATCGCCGCGCTGAAGATGGACGGGGATTAGGGGAAGCGCTCGATTCCCTAGCCCTTGAAGCAGTTCTCTCTATGCCAGTGAAGAAATGTCGGGCTCGGTCTGTCTCGCTCTCGATCTGGTACGGTGATCTCACCGCTCATATTGAACAGGCGGTCCACTCCTTCAGGCAGCAATTGGGGAACAGTCAGCAATTTGTAATCATCGTCGATGCTGATTAGTCCTCGATCAAACATCCAATGAACCGTTCGAGATAACGCTAAACCGTTTCGTACGAAATCTGGGCCGCGGTGTTCTACAGGCTGAATGTGCGCAGCTTCCATTTCTGCCCGGCCGCCACCGTTGATGATCTTCAGCCCCGTTATTGCACATCTTGAATCATAGGCATCACGGATATGCTTTGCGAATATCCGGTCGCGAAATTTTCGATTCACAAGGGTTGGAATAGTTGGGCGCTCGAAAGGTGTTTGCTCCTCTTCAAGCGCGGGAAAGGGGTCAATTGGTTCCCCTAAAGATGGATCATACAAACCCGCCTTGAATCCCGCGGCGCAAATGCTGAGAAATTCATCCTCTTTGATGGGCCTGACAGATCTTCGGATAGTGCCTTTGTTTAAGGCGCCGTCATTATCGAGGCGCGACTCCCAAAAACCACTAATTTCCGACTCCAGCGGGACAGGGTTGGTAAATTCAAGAAAATGCTCGAGGTCTGCATAGTAGTGATCGGCTAACGCCGGGTCGGGGCGAATTTCCCGGATAATCGCCGTCGCCCAGTAGGCCATTCGGTGAACCCCGTGGCCGCCTCTTTTGGGTGCATAAAATAGACAAGCATCGCCGACCGCAGAGTTGGCCGCTTTTAAATACGTGGCGGGAAAATGGTATACTTCTCCGGGAACATCCTTGTACCCGCTATCGTCTTTCTGGGTGAGTACAACTTTGGCCAAACAACGCCCCCAAGACCTTCGAGAACTATCGGCAATTCTGTTGTTAAGGTCTAGGTGTTTATTCCAATCGAATAGGAAGGCCCTTCACCCCGTTGGGTCGAGCCCACCGCCGACGCCGGGATTGATGCGGAACCAGCCGGCGAGGCCCAGACGCGGCGTGACCGTTTCGCGCATGGGAAAAGCGCCTCACCCCGCCTGCCGTATCTGAACACCCTCAGGTATGTTAGGGTCTTTCCACACATTCAAAGGACAGAGGCGGGCAGGGAGAGGCAGGCATGCGGTCAGGGAGAGCGCTCTGGATCATCGGCATGGGACTGGCATGGGCGATGGCCTCGCCCGTCCTGGCCAATGAGCCGAAATTCACCCTGTTCGGCGGCGAAGACATCTTGCGCGGCGATCCCTGGCACCATGAAGACATGACCTGCCGGGCGGCGGCCGGCGACGCCAATTGCAGCGGCAATCGCGACACGCACCTCTATCCGGGGACGGGATTCAGCCCGGAAGCCGCCCACGCCATGGCCTGGCATGCCGATTATATCGACAGCTATCTATACAGCCCGCTCTGGTGGGCGCAGGCGGTCAATCCCGGAGGTGTGCTGGACGGCGAATCCGGCATTCTCAACCGGTACAAGGCATCCATGTCGCAATACTGGCATCTGGCCAGTCTGCATTTCGACGATCTCAACTCCGGCGCCGAGGTCGAGGCGACCTGGCAGCGCTATCTGGCCGGTGTGCTGATCGGGCTGAACTGGGCGGCGGACAATGATGATGTCGATGCCGCGCATCACCTTCTGGGCCTGTCGCTGCACGCGGTTCAGGATTTCTACTCGCACTCCACATGGATTGATCATCCTGACCGCCGTGGCCGGACCTATCTCGACACGCCGCCCGTCCAGCGGCGCAGCTTCGCGGTGCTGACCGGTGCCTATGAAGACGAGATCGCGCCGATCCAGCATGGCCAGTTCAACCTCGCCTGCTCGCTCTATGACCGGCCCGCGGCGCGGCGCGCACTCGACGTTCTGTGCACACGCGGCCTGCCGACTTCCAGCATTTCCTTTTGCGAGGCGCACCGCGAATGCCAGCAGTCGGATTCCGAAACCGTGGGCGTTGTTGTGGCCGGACGGGAAACCAATATCGCGGTTCTGGCTCCGCCGGGCATTGCCATGGATACCACCTGGCTGGCGCAGATTGCCGCGGATCAGCGCGGGCTGACCACGAATAGCGGGCGCGACGCCGTCCGCAATCCGGTCAGCCTCGCCGAGCGGGTGGAAGGCGCGCTGCCGGACAGTCCGCTGGACACACGGATCGACCGCCGCACGCAGGAAAGACTCGGCCGCGTGGCCGGCGATATCGAATCCTCCGGTTCAGACCGGTCCGACCGGCCGCCGGAAGCGGCAATGTTCAACCCGCGCGAGATGTGCCGCGATGTGGCCGGCCATGGTGCCGCCTGCGAACGCGAATCCGACTTCCTGTTCTCTGAGGCCAAGCATCTGGCCATCATTTCTTCCCAGCAATGGCTGCGCCTGATCGGTGAGTACATGTCGGACCGCCATCCGGATTTCTGGCGCCAGGTGCGGACCTGCCGCAGCGCGTCCGGCGTGCCGGTCTGCCATGGCGATTTCAGCTATAGCCGCCCGCCGCGGGAGATCACCGGCCAGTTCGAGCATTATGCCCAGCTGCCCTTCCAGTTCCTGACGGGCGGGCATGATGCGCCAGCGGCCAACCCGTTTTCCGATGGCTGGTATCTGCGGGTGCGCATCGACACGGCAAACAGCCGCGGCGCCGGGACCGATGGCGATATCTATCTAGAGGCCGGCGGCGAGCGCTTCCTGCTCGACTATCTCAACACCCGCAATCCCGACAGCCCGGTCCGCCAGTCAATCCTGACCTATAATGATTTCGAGGCGGGCGACTCCCAGGTTTATACCGTCGGTCCGTTTGCCGAGCTCCCGGGCGCGTTTACCCTGTTCAATGACAGCGCCTCGCGGCGGGAGGTCCGACGCGCCTTTTTCCGCAGCTGGGGCAACCGGATTCGCGACCGGCTGGAGGGGCTGCGCCACACCTTCCGCAATGATCAGGACTATATCGGGCACATCATCTGGTCGGTCAGCCGCGACGAGCTGGATGAGCTGATCCGGTCGGGCAATTCGGTCACCTATCGCGGCGAAACGGTCCGCTCGCAGCCCGGTGAAGCCTATGTGCTCATGGATGGCGGGGCGGAAGGGGTTTATCGCATCCGGCTGACCGTCCGGCGCACCGCCTGGGACGGTGACAATACCTACCGGCGCTGGGGCGAATACGAGATCGGCATCCGCGGACTGACCGTGTTGCGGGAATCGCGCGTGGACGGGGCGACCCGCACGGATGAACCCTTCTTCTTCTTCGCGCTGAGCGCCTATGGCATCAGCGAGCCGGAAGCGCGCAGCTTTGGTCCTTATTCGGGTATCGGCACTGATTCCAGAGACCGGCGGCTGGTGTCCCTGTCACATGTCTTTGCGCCCGTCCGCCTGCCGCCGGACGGGATCGTCACGCTGGCGGGTCAGGGCTGGGAAAGTGACAATGAACGGTCAAGCGACCGCGATAATCTGTTCGCCCAATTCTCCACCGGTGTCGATCCCGCCGATGCTGACGATTACAACCAGTTCCTCTACGAATTCGGCCGCACGCTGGGCGGGGATTGGCGGATCGAGAACCTGACCGTTCATGCCTTCTATCGCGGTGAACGCCCGCAATACGGTCCGGTACTGGATGCGCGCATTGCCGGCTGGATCGATGAGGAAGAACGCCGCAGTATTTCACTGGATACAGGTGCGGTCCATTCCATCGGTGTGGACCTTGCCGCCTTCGGCGTGACCCGTTCGCTCAACGGACAGCGCCGCGTTCCGGACTGGACAGCACGCTGGGCGACGCTGCGGCCGCCGCAAGCGACGGCCAACACGCAGCTGTCCCCGCCCGGCCGGCCCGGGCTTCCGGCCGAACCGGCAATATCCGCGCCGGCCCGGACGATTGACCGCGATTCACTTGCGGCCGTCCGCAACACCACACGCCGCTCCTGTGCCGGGCAGGTGCAGGGACAGATCGCCTGGAATGCGCAAGGCACGACGCGCTGGGCATCAGGCAATATTGAACGCCTGTGTGCCGGAGCGGAGAACAGTGGCGCACCGGCCCGGTGTTTCGAGATCGCGCTTGCCGGGCTGAACGGTGAAAGCTGGACCTGGCAGCCGGCGCTCGAATTGTGTGCCGGCACGTTCAATGCCGGGGCGCGGACGGATTGCTATCGTCAGAATCGCGCCGCGGGGCATGATCGCCCGTCGGCTATCGCCGCCTGTACGCCGGACTGATCACCCCGCCGGGTCGAGCACGCCACCGACGCCGGGATTGATGCGGAACCAGCCGGCGAGGCCCAGGCGCGGCCTGACCGTTTCGCGCACGGCATGAGGGATGGTTTCCGACATCATCAGCAAAAGATCGCCGCCGCGCGGCGGCAGAGTGGCGACGGGCGGGTCGGTGTCATCGGGGCCGGACCAGAGATCGAGCTCGCCGCCATCGCCGGCCTGCCAGTCCCTGTTCAGCCAGGCGACGAGCGAGACGACGCGGTCGCGCGGCCGGTCGGCAAAGGCATCGAGATGACGGGCATAATGGCCCCCGGTCGGATAGCGGGCGAAATGCGCCTCGAACTCGAACAGGCCGGCAAAGAGGGTGCGGTTGATCTCCCGGCGCAGGGATTCGCAGCCCTCGAGGAAGGCACGCTCTGCCGGATCCTTGCCCTCCAGCCAGCGGATCTGGGTCCGGCGGATGGCGGCGGCCCGGATCTGGCTGTCACCGCGGCCAATGGCGGCCGGTTTCAGCGCATCTGCGGCGTCCAGTGTTTCCAGCCGCAGGCGCAGGGCATGGGTCAGGGCGTCCGGCAGCGCAGCTTCAGCATGCGCCCAGCCCCTTGCCGCCAGATCCTCGATCAGCGCGGCGGTCCGGTTGTCGCCGAAGAAGGGGGCGGGCGCACTGCCTGCCGGAAGATCGAGAGCCATGTCCGCCATCGCACAAAGGGCCTGCGCTCTAGGGTCAATGCGCTGGTGTGGCAAGTGAAATATAATCGGAAGCGCCTCATCGCATTGCGGACCGGGGCGGGCCCTCGCCAAACCGGCCGCAACGCCTATATTCATAGGCAGAACAAAACGGAGTGACCCCATGTTCCGCACCTTACTTGCCGCCTCGGCAGGCCTGCTTGTCTCTGCTGCCGCCCTTGCCGATCTGGAGCCGGGCGAAGCGGCACCGGATTTCACGGTTGACGGCTTCCAGGCCGGGGAACCGGTCAGCTTCACCCTGTCGGAGGCCCTGTCTGAAGGGCCGGTCGTGCTGTTCTTCTTCCCGGCCGCCTTCACCGATGGCTGCGAGGCGCAGGCTGCGAGCTTTGCCGAAAGCATTGGCGAGTTCGAAGCACTGGGCGCGCGGGTGATCGGCGTCACCGCCGGCAATACCGACCGGCTGGCGGATTTCTCCACACAGCATTGCGCTTCGGCCTTCCCGGTGTTTGCGATCGCCGACGGCATGATGGGCGATTATGAAGTACGCCTGCTGGCGCGGCCGGGCTGGACGGAACGGACCACCTATGTGATCGACCAGAGTTCGAATATCGTGATGACGCACAATGCGCTCAGCCCGTACGAGCATGTCGACCTGTCGCTGGCGGCACTGCGCACGCTCTCCGCAGACGAGTAAAGATGGCTTCACCCCGGGCCGGAATCGGATTTTGCTGCCCTGCAGCGAAACAGGTCCGGCCCGATGAAGACACTCCTGCTTGAAAATGTGCATCCCGATGCGGACGAGGTGCTCCGCCGCATTCCGGGTATCGAGATCGAACGCGCCGGCCATGCGCTGGATGCTGGCGAGCTGAAGGCGCGGCTGGCCGGTGTACAGCTTCTGGGCATTCGGTCGCGCACAAAGATCACCGATGACATCCTCGCCGCGGCGCCGGATCTCCTGGCCATCGGTTGTTTCTGCATCGGCACCAACCAGGTCGATCTGGACGCGGCGGCCCGGCGCGGTGTTGCGGTTTTCAATGCGCCCTTTGCCAATACGCGTTCCGTGGCCGAGCTGACACTGGCCTCGACGGTGATGCTGATGCGCGGCATTCCGCAAAAACTGGCCGCCATCCGCCGCGGCGAATGGCAGAAAACGGCCACAGGTGCGCATGAAGTCCGTGCCAAGAAGCTGGGCATTATCGGCTATGGCAATATCGGCTCGCAATTGTCCGTACTGGCCTCGGGCCATGGCATGCACGTCTATTTCTATGACACGGAGCCCAAGCTGGCGCATGGCAATGCAAGGCCGGTGGCGTCGCTGGACGAGCTCCTGGCGCTCAGCGATGTGGTCACGCTGCACGTGCCGTCCACGCCGCAAACGCGGATGATGATGGATGCGGCGGCGATCGCGAAAATGAAGCCGGGCAGCTTCCTGATCAATCATGCGCGTGGCGATCTGGTGGATGTCGATGCACTCGCGGCGGCGCTGCATTCCGGTCATCTGGCCGGGGCGGCGGTGGATGTTTTCCCGGTGGAGCCGGCCTCGAAAGAGGAAGAGTTTGTCAGCCCGTTGCGCGCCTGCGATAATGCGCTTCTCACCCCGCATATTGGTGGCTCGACCGAGGAAGCCCAGGCCGCCATCGGCATGGATGCCGGCATGAAGCTGGCGCGCTATGCGGTCAGTGGCGGATCGGCAAAATCGGTGAATTTTCCGGAACTGGAGGCCGGCGACCTCGCAGCCGGACGCTCGCGTATCCTCGCGCTGCATGGCAATGCGCCGGGCTATCTCTCGGCGCTGACCCGCATTGTCAGCGAAGCCGGCCTGAATATCGCGGCCCAGTATCTCAATACGGCAGGCGGGCTGGGTTATGTGTCCACCGATGTGGAAGGCGCGGTTCCCGACGGCGTGCTCGATCAATTGCGCCGCGCGCCCGGAACGGTCCGCATCCGCACGATAGCCAGCTAACCCAGCAGCAGGCCACGCAAATCATCCAGTGTTCCGGCATAGTCCGGGGCGCGCTCCACGACCGCGTCGCGGCGGGCAATGCCGCCAAATCCGATGAAGTGATCCGCTGCCCCGGCGGTCAGGGTTTCCAGATCGGTGACGCCATCGCCGACCATCCAGACAGCGGAATACTGCGTGTTCGACCGCAGGCCCGCGAGAATGCGGGGCTTGCCACCATTGTCCGACAGGGGATTGCCGGTATCGATGCCGGCAACGGTTTCACCCTCCCACACAAGGCGGTTGGCGAAAATTTCTTCTCCGGCAAAGCCGAGATCGCGCAGCGCCGGCACCAGAACGTCCGAAAATCCGCCGGACACCGCCCTGACCTGATCGCCGCGCTGGCGCAGATCGCCCAGCAATTGCGCCATTCCCGGCGTCAGATGCTGGCGCAATTCGACCGCCGCGGCGGTAATATCGCTGCGCTTCAAGGGGGTCAGGTCGAGGCGGGCCATCAGCGACTGGCGGAAAGACAGCGTGCCATTCATGCCGCCAGAGGTGAGCGCCTCGATCTTTTCCGCGGCGGCGGGGCCGAGCTTGCGGGTCAGGACGAAGTCAAGGCTTTCCACCGCCAACAGCGTTGAATCCACGTCGAAGCAGACAAGGCGGGGCGCATCAATCAATCAGGCCGGCCTTTCGTCCCCAACCGCTATAATCGCCCTCGCGCCTTGCTTTCAGCTCGTCTTCGGACGGGGCGCTGAAGACCGGCTTGGGGTCGATCCCCGCACCCTCGAGAATGCGGTTCATATAGGCATAGAGCGCTGCCACGGCGACCGCATCATAGAGCGCATCCTCGCTCCAGCCCGCCGCGTAGACGGCCTCGGCCATGGCGTCAGTCGACTTGCCGGGATCGACCGTGACCTGCCGCACATATTCAAGGAGAGGGACCAGCTTCCGGTCAATGATGGCGTCGGCCGGGCCGGATGTAACCAGCGCCTCGATCAATTCCGGATCAACGCCGAAAGCCTGGGCCATCGCCTTGTGCGCGCCATAGCAGAAGCGGCAGGCATTGAGGCCGGAGACATAGGCGGAAATCAGCTCCCGGGTGGCGATGTCGAGCTCCGACGGCTCACGCATCAGCGCGTCATGCAGTTCCAGAAGCGGTTTCACACCGCGTGGAAAGCGCCGGAACAGGGCTTCCAGATAATCATCCTTCCCGAGGCTTGGATAGCGGGGCATGGCGGTCTCCGTCTGGCGACACACTCCGTGCGGCGAGCGGATTGTCAACTCGCCGCACGTCAATGTGATTGGCTAGCGCGACGCCATGGCCGGTGGCGATGCTGACATTGCGTCCAGCACGGCCTGATCGCGCCCGTAGATATCGTTCAGGAAGCGGACGCCCGAGACCTCGTCGGGAACAACCGTGGAATACAGGATATGCACCGGAATATGGCGGGCGAGTGATACCCGCGTTTCGGTGTTCCCGCCCGCAACGGACATCAGCCTTTCCGGCGTCCATCCATCGGCATCGGCAGCGACCCATTGCGCCAGTTCCAGCGGATCCCGTACGCGCACACAGCCGGATGAAAAATTCCGCTGGCGCTGGGCGAAAAGGCCGCGTGTCGGCGTATCGTGCAGATAAACATTGTGCTGATTCGGGAACATGAATTTCACTTCGCCAAGCGCGTTCAATGGCCCGGGAGCCTGTCGTATACGGTAAGGAAAGGGCGATGCCGGAACCGTTGCCCAGTCAATGGTTTCCGAATCTACAATATTGCCCACACGGTCTATGACCTGAAAGCCAAGCCTGTTGACAGCTGATGGATCGCGCCGGAAAGCGGGCAACTTGTCCCTCACGGTCAGGCTTGGCGGAGTCTCCCACCAGGGATTCAAGACGAAATAACTCATATTTCCGGAAAAGACCGGTGTTCGCCGGTAGAGCTGGCCGACAATCACCTCATGTGTGCGCTCGATCGCGCCATTATTCCAAGCTTCCAGCTGATAGTCGGCAATATTCACCCGAATATGCCGGCGGCCCAGATCCTCCGGCAGCCAGCGCCAGCGCTCCAGGTTTGCCTCGATCTGGCGGACCCGGCCGGAGACAGGCGTATTCAGCTGGGCCAGGGTTTGCGCACCAATAATGCCGTCAGCATCCAGGCTGGTGCGATTCTGGAAAACCCGGACCGCTTCGGCCAGAGCTTCATCGTATAATTCGGGTGTCTCGCTCTCAATGGCAATATCACCCGTGGCGGCCAGCCGCGCGCGCAATTGTGCGACACGCGGTCCAATGTCGCCGGGGCGCAAGGTTCCACCGGCCTCGACAGTTGGCCATGAGCCTTCAGCTTCGAGCGCCCGATAGAAAACAAGCGCGTCGCGCAAGGTCTGGTAACCGGGTTGTGCCGGGGCAAGGGTTTCAAGGCTTTCCCTGATAGCGCCATTGCTGACGGCTCCTTGAAGATAAGCTGCCAGATCACGGCCACGGCGGGCGGCGGTCCAGTCCGGTTCAACAGATACCGGATCAAGACGGCCCGCCAGTAGGTGTGCCGCGAGGGTCAGATAGGAATCGGTGGCCAGTTCATCCGCGGCCTGGTCGGCTATTTGCGGATCAATGGCCTCCAGTGACGTCAGATGATAGTCTTCCGGCGACAGACCATGTGTGGATGCGCCTCGGACAGCCTCGACCAGATCTTCAAGAAGGTGGGCATTGGCCGGACCGGTCCAGGCCAGCGCCTCTTCCCGGGCTTCGTAAAACCGTTCAGCTGTTTCACAGGCCCGGCAGTCGAATGACGTGGCCGCGCTACCGGGCGATGAGAGCATGAGAAAGACTGCGCATACGCCCGCCGTCATTTTCAGGGTTTCATGTATCATGTCAGAACTCCGGCTCCGGTTTCCAACACGATACATGTATTCGGCGCTTTCCTGTAAGGAATTCAGGCTCCGGGAGGATGTGGCTCGTCCGCGGCACCCTGTGCCGCCCACTGGCGGCGATTGAGGCCCACGACAAGAAGCCAGCCCGCGAAGACGAATTCCGGCAAGGCGGCGGGCAGAAGCAACAGCCCCCCGACACCGCTGAGCGCCGGTATTCCGAAATGCACTACGCCCAGCGCCAGATAGCTGATGCCGGACAGGCCCATGAGCAGCCCCAGAAAGGCCGGAAAATAGCGGGCGCGGGCCAGCAGGATCCCAAGGGCCCCGCAATGAAGCCCGAACAGCATCAGGCCAAGAATATAGCCTTCATTGTGCAGGCCCAGGAAGATCAGGCTCACCGCGTTTGCGGTGTCTGCATCAAGCTGGCCGGCTATCGGCGTCTCACCCAGAAGCAGGAGCGGAGCTGTTTCCGCCAGCAGCGCCGTGACCATGACGGCGCTCATGACCAGCCGGGCTGACAAGGCGAACAGAGCAACCCCCCGATCGACGGGGGCCAGCAGGCGATAGAAGGTCACTGCCAGCAGGATATCGAGTGCGAAGACCAGAAAGTCGGCCAGCAGGCCAAGCCGGAACAATGTGTCTTGTGACATAATCGCCGCCGCCGTGGCATTGGCGTCCTGCCAGTCGATCAGATTACCGCGCACAACAATCTGGGCAAAAATGCCGCTCAGAATGATTGCGAGATAGGCAAGGCCGGACAGGCGGGCGAGCGTCACCGGGTGACGGGGCAGGGATGAGAGGGGCATGCGGGATCCTTTTTGAATTGGTTCCGGCCACTCTCTCTTTCCCACACTCCGTCGTCCTGCCGATTTGCAAATCGGCGAATTGTTTTTTTGCGAATATGCGGATTCCGCCATTCCGCATCATGTGAAGATGGCTTTGAGCGTTCTTCCACCCGCCGCCGGACCGGGATCACATCAAGGATATCACCGAAAGACACAGGGCCTGTCAGCGGCCGATGGGACATGTCACGCCAGTACCGCCAATGCCGCAATAACCGCCGGGATTCTTGGCCAGGTATTGCTGGTGATCATCCTCGGCATAATAGAAGGGGGCCGCGGGCGCGAGTTCGGTGGTGATGCGGCCGCGGCCGGCCTGCTCGAGCGCTTCGGCATACATGGCCGCGCTGTCCCGTACGGCGGCTTCCTGTGCGGGCGTCGTCCAGTAGATGGCCGAGCGGTACTGGGTGCCGATATCATTGCCCTGGCGCATGCCTTGCGTCGGGTCATGGCTTTCCCAGAAAATCTTCAGCAGGCTTTCCAGAGAGACTTTCGATGGTTCATACACCACGCGCACGGATTCGGCATGGCCGGTGCCGCCGGTACAGACTTCCTGATAGGTCGGGTTTTTCGTGTGGCCACCCTGGTAGCCGACGGCAGTGGAGACCACGCCCGGCGTTTCCCAGAACAGGCGCTCGGCGCCCCAGAAACAGCCCAGGGCAAAGAAGACCACGTCCTCACCCGGCTTCACTTCGGTGAGCGAGGCTCCCGAGACATAATGCGGGCGCGGCGCCATGATGGCCTGATCGCGGCCGGGCAGGGCCTGGGCCGCAGGGATGATGTCCGTTTTCCAGCGCTTGTCGAACCAGGCCATGATCTTTGTCCTCAAAACATAAACCGGCCCCCAAGATAGGTTGCCGGCGGCGCAACACCAGAGTGCCGGGATCACGATTTGCGGCGCGCTGCAGACGGTCAGCGGCCAGTCGTGGCCTGACACGTTTCCGGTTCCGCACCTTCCGGGTTGGCGGGGCCTGTCTCCGGGCCGATCCGCCCGTTTTGCCGTCTGTCAGTGTATCGCCACCGGCTGCGGCGGGACACGCTTGACCCGCAAGGGCGCTTGGCTATTGTGCGCGCCTTCCAGCGGAGAGGTGGCCGAGTGGTCGATGGCGCACGCTTGGAAAGCGTGTAGGCGGGTAACCGTCTCGAGGGTTCGAATCCCTCTCTCTCCGCCACTGCACTCATCGAACCAGTCTCAGAGCTTAGTTCCCGAGCGCCGGGATCCCAAGCCATGCGGGATAATCGGTCGAAACCTTAAGACTCGCCCGTCATGTGCATTGCCGGGGTTCTGGCCAAAATTGCCCTGTTTTCTCAAAACCTGAAGACTCAGAGAATCTCGTACGGCAGCCGGCAAGGGCCATTCAGGACACCGATTTCAAACGGTTTTTCGAATTGCGAGTTCGCCCGGTCTAGCGACGGCCGTTTGAAGTGATCCATTGGGTGGATCGGACACTAGGCTCGAAATTCAGCGGATCAGGCGAACCAGTTGTCCTGTTCTGACCAGTCCAGAGGAAAAGGCTCCAGCGCGGTCTTGAGCGACAGCCCAGCTGGCGGGTTTCCGGCCAAGACGGCTTCAACCAGCTTTGGCGACAGGAGCGTCATCCGAACCACGCGCGCGAGATAGGTCTCGGAGATACGCTCGGCGCGGGCCAGATGGCGAATGGATTCAAATTGCCCGGCGTCGAGCATGGCACGCCACCGATGAGCGCGCGCGATGGCTTTTAGGAGTGTGTGGTCAGGCTCGACGGATGGGGAGTTGGTGCCGGGTGCACGGATCTCCTTGCGGCCCCGATGCTTGCGAAAGCTGACGGGCACCCGGAGGATAAGCCGGTTGCCGATGCGTTCGCCTTCTATCCGGGCCAGGCGTTCCATGGATCATGCAGCCTCGCGTACTTCGCCAGCAAGTCGCTGCAGACCATCAAGGCGCAAAGTGATCTCGACATGCTCGAGATGGACGACGACCTTTTCGACGAGGAGATTGACCAGGCGGGCCTGTTCCTCCGGAAAAAGGTTCTGCCAGATCGGCGTCAGCTCCTCGATTAACTCCGCGAGCTCCTCTTCGCTCGCCGTTAGCCCGATCACTTTCGACGCAGAGCCTGCGCTGAACAGGATCTCCGGTTCATGGAGGAGTCCCTTGATGCGTTCGATCACAAGGCTTTCGATCTCGGTCGCGCTGATGCGCCCGATCGGACAGGCGCCAGCACCATTCGCCAGCACGGTCTGGCTGACGTAATAGCGATAGCGCTTCTTGCCCTTGTTCGTATGGCTGGGGGACATCGGCGCGCCATCAGGTCCGAAGAGGATCCCCTTCAGCAAGGCCGGGGTTTGCGCGCGTGTTCGGGCGGCTCTTTGCCGATTGTCGGTTTTGAGGATGGCCTGAACCTTCGCCCAGGTGATCTCGTCGATAATGGCCTTGTGGCGCCCGTCATAGACCTCACCCTTGTGACGGATCTTTCCGATATAGATTGGGTTGGAGAACATCTTGTAGAGGCGGCTTTTCGCGAAGTCCGGCATCGACGATGATGCCCGTGTTTCTTCGGATAGGCGCTGGACCGAACCGAGTTCAACAAAGCGCTTGAAGAGGTGCCGCACAATCCGCGCTTCCGCCGGCTTTTGCACCAGCTGCTTGTCGCGGCTGATGTAACCAAAGGGCAGGGGTCCACCCATCCACATGCCGCGCCGCTTCGAGGCGTCGATCTTGTCGCGAATACGCTCGGCTGTGTTCTCGCGTTCGAACTGGGCAAAAGACATCAGCACGTTGAGCAAGAGCTTGCCCATCGCATCGCTGGTGTTGATCGACTGCGTTACGGCAACGAAGCTGACATCATGTGCCCGGAAGAGTTCGATGAGATGCGCAAAGTCCATGATCGACCGGCTGAGGCGATCGATCTTGTAGACGACGATGATGTCGACCTCGTCGCGCTCGACGAGCTTGATCAAACGCTGGATAGCAGGACGCTCGAGCGTGCCGGCGGAATAGCCCGGGTCCCGGAACTCTTCGTCGATCGCGACCCAACCTTCATGGCGCTGACTGGCAATGAAGCTGCGGCAGGCTTCGGCTTGCGCATCGAGGCTATTGAACTCCTGATCGAGTCCCTCTTCCCGGGATTTGCGTGTGTAGACCGCGCAGCGTTTCGGGCCAGTAGATTGCGATGCGAAATTCATCGCCGCCCCCGGGAGTCTGAAAGCCCGAAGAAACTCCAGCCATTCCAGCGCGTGCCGGTAATCGCAAAAGCGATGGCTGAAAGGGATTTGTAGTGCTTGGCATTGAACTCATAACCGTCGCGCCGGACCGTCACGAGATATTCGACGCCCTTCCATTCGCGGACCAGGCGGGTGCCGGCAATGGGCTTGTTATCCGCTCGCTTGCGCCGTTTCGTGTGGTCACCGCCATCAAGTTCGTCGGCGAGGGCCAGAAGCCGCTTGTGCGACCGGTCCTTCAGCCCGCCATGCTCGAATTCCTGAATTCGATAAGCGAGGCGCGCTTCGAGCGAGCGCCGATTGAAGACTGGCGGGGGAACTTCAAACAGGGAATGCCAACTTGCCTTCAACTCCGCGAATGAGAGGGCGCCAAGACTTGCGATCGGGGTTCGGGTTTTCGTTTCCATGGGTCATTCACCGTAAACAGCACCGCTCGACGTCGCTCCAATGTCCAGTCGAATTGTCACGTGTCTGTGGGTGTAAAGCCCTGGCGGCTCCGATCGCCAGGAGCTGCCCAATCTCGGTGATCCGTTCAGCAGTTGAAAGCTGTTCGACCGCCAGCGGATTGGTTCCGGTCAATGGTGACGTCAACTTGTCAACGTCAACGTCAACCATTTTGGAATCCTGTGTGTCTGGCGAATTTAAGCGCTTCGCTCCCCCGCATACCGATTTGCCCCAAGAAGGACCCGTGGATTGCTTGTTTTTGATTTGGGTCATTGCGCGGACATCGCTTCGCGAAGAACGGAAAGCGGAACCGGAACGATTAACTTGCCCTCATTTCGCTCCTGGTAGCGCCGCAGACCCCTTGGAGACTTCATCCTGTCCTTGTCGAAGCCCAAAGTCTTGCAGACAGAAAACAGGGTTTTTGACTTCCCGATTTCGTCCAAATACCAGACTAAAAAGAAGCCGTGATAGCCGGGTTTTGGGCATTCCTTCGGATCGTGGAATAGGCGGAATCCCGGTTCGTCGCCGCCTGCGAGAAGGTCGGCTTGTTCACTGTAGCCTTTCTCTCGGACCAACTCCGCGAAGGCCAATTCTGCGTCGACCCCATGCTGACGGTTCAACCTTTCGAGCTCGAGCAAGGCCGTCTCGCAACCATGGTATTTATTGGTATTTCTAGATTCATTAGGGTTCGCAGCGGTCGCGGTTTCGTACCTGTCTGAGCCAACCCCGGGTCTATCGTTATCAATTTCATCCGGCGAGGGATCAGACTGACCCTCGTGTCTTGTCGCCCACTTAGCCTCCAGACGATCAAGCCGGCCCCACTGGATATAATACTTGCTACTGGTTCCGCTCGTGTTGGCAACTCGGAGCAATCCAACGCTTTTCAGGTGGTTGATCGACCTTTTAACCGTGCTGACCGAATAACCACTCTCCCAGGCGATGCGGCGGATTCCAGGATATGCGTATCCTTTTCTTGAATCGACACGCATGGCGATTGTCAGCAACACACATTTGTCGGGAGATCTGATCGACCTCGCATCACGGATGTCGAAGAATGACCGGCGTTTCTCTACTGGCATGACACCTCCTCATTGCCCGTTTCGGGCGATCGCTGAGAACGTCATGGCAAGCTGCGCAGATTCCGATCGACGCCGGTTGCATGACGTAAAGACCAACTCAAATGAAGCAGGGCAGGGAAGGGCGCAAACGCCAAATCCAACCATTAAGGGCGGAGATTTCAGCGGTTGATTTTGTTGGATTGCAGTTGACGCTCAGGATTTAGATCTATGATCCAACCACATAGGCCAATGGTCTTGTCCATACTCAGCGAGAATCTGGGCGTCAGCGTCATATCCTCTAGGTCTCGCGAAATCCGGAAGCTCTTGGTTCCATCGCTGGCTGATCTGTTGGCCGAGCTCGAAACAGATTGCCAGATTCCGGCAATCTCCCTCGGAGAATTCGGAGGCTACTTGGTAGGAAATTGTGGCTTCCAATCGACTGGATCTGATATCCTCGAGCCTTTCACGGATCGCTTTCATGGCTGTTGAGAGGCGTTTCTCAGCTGTCGTGACCGCGAGACTCTTTTCACCCCAAACGCTCCTGATCATTTCGATCAAGAAGGTGCGCCCATAATTCCACCCGCTTGGCATGAACTTCTCGAAGTCGACGCGTTCGTGGCAGGTTGCATCGAGCCAATATACTAACGCTTGCTCAACGTGATGGTCTTTCCAGAATTCCTTATGGTGTCCTTCTGGCAGGTTTGAACTGACCATTTTCTCGGCAGCTACTAACGAAGCGCGAGTTGCAGATAACGAACCATCGAGCGTGTTTTGCCGCGCTGTTCTGGGCCCGGTATTGCCACCGTAATGGCGTAGAAGAGCGTGATCCTCGAAGCTTGGAATATCGTCCGCAATGTGTGCGGACGCTTGCCAGGCTAGAAAATGCCTGCACGCTTCCTGCCAGGTGGTTGGCGCAAAAAGGTTCACGCCATGCGGCGCCTTGCTGCCAACAGCATCCGACAGACCGGAAACAAAGTTGTCGAATTTATCGATGGCTTTTCTGTATTTCTTTCGGAGGTCTTTCAGGCCGCCGTCGCCGAATGCCAGATCGTACCTAGCCCTGTATTCAGAACATTCATCGACATAATCGTCCCAGAATATCTCGAACTCACCACCTGTTTGTTTCTCGACTCTTTTACGGATATCCTCGAGCGACTTGCTTGGTTCGATCTGCCGGCGAATCTCGGCTTTACGTACTTGAACAGCCTTCCCGGCAGATTCGAATACGACGTTGAGATCTGGATGGTCCGCGTACTTGAAGGCGATGCGCCTATGTTGGCTAAGGAATTGGTGCGCCAAACGACGCATTTCCAGAGGGTGTGATGGACGGTCCATTGGTAAGCGAATTTAAGAGGCGATGGAAGTGAACGCTAGCTTCAAGCCTGATCCGTGCGACCAGACTGACAAATTGTCTATTTAATAATGTTTGAATTTCAATGGAGCGTCGGCTTCGCAATATTTTCGCATTATCTTTTTCTGGCCATAGTGACCTGCGCCCCTTGGCTCCCTCGTTTATTTCGAGAGTCTGATCCTTTCATAGTCCATGGTTTAAAGGTTGGCGAGCGTGCCGGGAGCGGAGCCCTCGGTTAGCTCGAGCGACCGGCACGCTGCGGGCGTGAGCCCGCCCAGTGATGAGTGGGGCCGGTTGTGATTGTAGTCATGTCGCCAGTGCGCCAGCACCTTTCTCGCGTGGGCTAAGCTGTCGAACACTTCTTTGTTGAGGCATTCGTCGCGAAGCTTGCCGTTGAAGCTTTCCACAAAGCCGTTCTGCTGGGGCTTGCCCGGCGCGATGTAATGCCATGCAATGCCGGTCTGGTTCTGCCATTCCAGAACGGCGCGGCTGGTCAGCTCTGTGCCGTTGTCGGACACGATGGTCTCAGGTTTGCCGTAGAGCCGGATGCAGCGATCAAGCTCGCGAACCACACGCGCACCTGACAGCGAAATATCTGCCACCAGCGCCAGACATTCCCGGGTATAGTCGTCGATCACATTGAGCATGCGGAAGCGCCGGGCTGGACCGAAGACGTCGGATACGAAGTCGAGACTCCACCGCTTTGTGGGACCATCCGGCACCGGCATTGGCTCCCGGGTTCCCGTTGCCCGCTTGCGGCCGCGGCGGCGGTTCACCGCCAACCCTTCTTCTTTATAGAGCCGGCGAAGCTTCTTGTGGTTCATCGTGATGCCCTCACGTTCAAGCATCAGACCGTTCCGCCGATAGCCGAAGCGGCGGCGTGTGGCCGCGATCTCACGCATGCGAGCACGCACGTCCGGGTTATCCGGCTCGGCTTCCCGCCGCACCGTCTTCAGATCGACGCTGACCAGACGACAGGCCCGGCGTTGGGAGATGGCATAAATCTCCATCACCTTACACGCCGCGTCCCGCTTCATCCGGGGCGTCGTCAGGGCTTTCCCAGCAAGTCCTTCAGGATCGAGTTATCCAGCAGGCTGTCGGCCAACAACTTCTTGAGCCGCGCATTCTCTGTCTCAAGCACCTTCAACCGGCGGGCGTCCGAAACGTCCATGCCGCCGAACTTGGCCTTCCACTTATAAAACGTCGCCGAACTCACCCCGTAACGCCGGCACACCTCCGCCGTCGCCATGCCGCGTTCCTGCGCAGCAAGGATCGCGATGATCTGCTCTTCCGTGAATTTGCTCTTACGCATCGTCTGTCTCCGTATCGACAGACTTTCAATTCAAGTGAGGGACCAAATGGGGCTCAGGTCACCTGACGTTTTGTCATAGGGAATGGTTATTATCATTTCGCGGCTTGCTCCAGGGCGTTCGACAGCTTGCTCAGTACAGTGACCACACGGCTGACCTCTTCCGTTGATATATTAGCAAACACCTCGTCAATCAGCTTGAAGGCAACCTCGGTCAGTTCGGGAGCGATTGCGTATCCCAGATCGGTTGCAAACAAATTCCAGGCCCGGCTGTCTTCGGCGTTCTTGCGGCGCTCGACCAGACCTTCCTTGACCAGATAGGCGCTGATCTCTCCGGCCGCCGCACGTCCGATATCCAGATATTCCGCCAGACGTGACTGGGACAGGCCAGGGTCACGCAGGATGTAGATCAGCGCGCGCCATTTCGTTCGCGTCGCGCCCTCGGCCAGCATGGCAGTGTCGAAGGTCGATTTGAGCAATCGGGATGTGTCCGCAATCAGGAAACCCATCTGAACGCGTGGGTCAGCCAAAATCGCCTCGAAATCATCCGCCATCATCACCACCTAGGGCGTGAAAATTTATATTGTATGGCACCATATTATTGTGTGATACCTCCTGTCGTGTAAATTGCCACGGTAGTTAGAATGCACAAGCCTCTTGTCGACATACTGAATGATTTCTCGGCCATTCGACGCATATTATCTCTATTAGCGTTGGGGCTGATTGTTGGGTGTAGTGATGCGCCTGACACGGCTGAAATCACTGAATCGACAGAGCGGACGCCAGTAATTGCAGCGCCGGTTTCCGTGGTTGTTGGCGTGACACAGCGACAGTCCGTGCTTCGTACGATCTCCGCCACAGGCACGATCACACCGAAACGTACCAGCGACCTCGGCTCGCTGGTTGATGGGGTAATTTCCGAGGTCCTGGTCAATGTCGGCGACCACGTGCAGCAAGGCGATCCGCTATTTCGCACAAGTGATGTGAACTACCAGCATGATGTGGCTTCGGCGGTCGCAGCCCACCAAATGGCTCTGGCCCAGGCGACACAGGCACAACGTGCCTATGAACGCGCCGCGCAGCTGGCCGAGCGCGACATCATTTCTCCGGCGCAACTGGAACAACGCGAAACGGAAATGAGCGTTGCCAATGCGGCGGTGACCCAGACAGAGCAAGCGCGAAATGTTGCCCGTCAACGCCTTGCCGATACCCTGGTAACAGCGCCCTTTGACGGAGCCATCATCGGCCGTTTTGTCGATGAAGGCACCTACATGTCGAGCCGCTTTTCCGGCATGGGATCATCTGCAGTGGTTCGTTTGGCCGAGTGCCAGATCGGTGTCGCCGTTGCACGCTTCCCGGAATCCGAACTAACCAGCGTGCATGAGGGCCAGACCGCACAGCTCTATATTGGCTTCCGGACCGAGCCTATCAGCGCGCCAATCCTGGTAGTGAATGACGCCATTGATGTGCAGACGCGTACAGGTGAGCTACGCGCGCCCTTCCTGAATCCTAATTGCGGCATCCAGACCGGTCAGTTTGTGCGCGTTGAAATCGAAATCACAGATGAGAATATTCTGACCATTCCACAGTCGGCAATCGTCAATACCGGGCTGGGGCAGCGGGTTTTCATCGTCGAAAATGGTCACGCCGTTCGCAGAAGCATCGAAGCAATATCTATCGACGGTGTGCTCTCGCGCGTGGTCACGGGCCTGAACGCCGGTGACGCAGTCATCCTTTCACCTCCCGACACAATGACCGATGGTGTTGTTGTCGAGGTCATTCAGCCATGATGGGGCTTGTCGAAACGTCGCTGAAGCGGCCGGTATTTGCGGTCATGATCATCGCTTCACTGGTTGCCTTGGGTTGGCTTTCCATCGGTCGGTTAGGCGTTGATCTGTTTCCCGATGTCGAGTTTCCTTATGTATCCGTGACAACACCGCTTGAAGGCGCATCCCCGGACACCGTCGAATCCGAGATTAGCGACGTCATCGAAGGCGCGGTCAATACCATATCCGGTATCGAGCAATTACGATCCTCCAGCTCGGACGGGCTATCGCAGGTTTTCATCGAGTTCTCGCTAGATGAAGACATTGATGTGAAGGCTCAAGACGTCCGCGACCAATTGCAGACGATCATCCGCGAATTACCCGTCGGGGTGGAGACGCCGGTCGTAGCCAAAGTCGATCCTGACGCCTCACCCATTCTCTCGATCATCGTCTCCGGTGATTTGTCGATCCGTGAGATTACGCAATACGCCGACGACGTGCTCAGGGAACGCATACAGACTTTGCCTGGTGTGGGTTCGGTCCGCCTTCTTGGCGGGCGCGAACGCGTCATCCGAATCTGGTTGAACAATCAACGCCTGCGCGCCTACGGCCTTACAGCTATCGACGTGCAACGCGCAATCCAGGCAGAGAACTCTGACGTTCCCGGCGGCAGGCTGGAGATTGATAATGAACGAATCGACTACAGCGTCAGAACCATGGCCGAGGTGCAAAACCTCGTTGAATTTCGTGATCTGGTCGTTGCCCACCGCGCCAACGGCGCACCGACCCGCCTGGGTGATGTGGCACGTATTGAAGATGGTCTAGAAGACGAGCGCTCACTGGCCCTGCTCAACGGCCAAACAGGTGTTTCACTGGAGATACGCAGGCAATCGGGACGCAATACCGTGGAAGTCGCCCACACGGTGGTTGCCGCCCTTGATGAATTGCGGGCCAATGCGCCTGAGGGAATAGATATCATCGTTGCGCGCGATGTGACTCGTTTCATCGAATCCTCAATCGAGGACGTTTCCCACGAGATCCAGATGGCAATGATTCTCGTTGTCATCGTTGTCTTCGCCTTCCTGCTCAATTTTCGCGCGACGTTTATCGTCGCCATCGCCATTCCGACCTCACTGGTCGCGACATTCTTCGCCTTTTACATGTTTGGTTTCACCATCAATCTGCTGACGCTGCTTGCGCTGACGGTCGCCATTGGTCTGCTGGTGGACGATGCCATCGTCGTCATCGAGGCCATCGCCAAGGAGCTGGAACATGGTGCAGACCCATTGACCGCTGCCCGCGAAGGCACGCGCAAGGTGGGACTGGCGGTACTGGCCGGGACCTTTGCGACCCTCGCCGTCTTCGTCCCGATTGCCTTCATGAGCGGCATCGTCGGACGGTTCTTTTTCCAGTACGGACTGGCAATTGTGTTTTCGGTATCCGTATCACTAATCGTCGCGCTTACGCTGACCCCGATGCTGACTTCGCGCTGGCTTCGACACTCTGAACCGACTGCTCTGCTCAAGCCCATACAGAGCTTCTGGAACGGTCTGGACCGAGTCTATGGGGGCATCGTCAACTGGTGCGTAAAATGGCGTTATCTGGTCATCGTGCTCGGTTTTGCAACCCTGCCAATCGGCGGATATTTTGCGGCTCTAGTGCCATCAGGCTTTACATCCAACGCGGATCGCAGCGAATTTCAGGGAACACTGGAACTTCCGCTCGGTATCGGCATCACACAAGCGCGCGAAACCGCACAAATCATGTCCGATGCTCTCGCGCAACTTCCGGAAGTTGAAAACGTGTTCGTGACTGCCGGTGCCGGCGCACGCAATGCGCTCAACCAGATTGACTTTCTTGTCTCCATGACGCCCAAACAGTCCCGGGACATGACTCAGGAAATGGTCATGGCACTGGCGCGACAGGCCCTGTCCGAGGCCGTTCCACAAGCACGAGACATAGCCGTGGTGGAAGTGCCCTGGATTTCCGGCGGCGGCATCACCTCCTTTGAGATCGACCTTCGCATGAGAGGCGCCGATCTCGATCGAATTGATGCCTACGCACAGGCTCTGATGGGCGATATGGACCAAACTGATTTCTTCGCCGATACCCAGTCCAGTCTCAATGGCGGACGCCCCGAAGTTCAGGTTCAATTCGACCGGTTACGCGGCGGC
This sequence comes from Hyphobacterium indicum, assembly GCF_003129605.1. Taxonomy (GTDB): domain Bacteria; phylum Pseudomonadota; class Alphaproteobacteria; order Caulobacterales; family Maricaulaceae; genus Hyphobacterium; species Hyphobacterium indicum. The sequence continues at coordinate 759,729 of NZ_QBDX01000004.1, read as the reverse complement.
GATATGGGCGTGCCTGCGAATGAATTAGCGATGGTCACTCGCATTGCGATCGGCGGGGCGGATGTTTCGACCTTTGAATCGGATGGTCACCGATACGACGTGCGCCTGCAGCTGGAGGATGTGCAGAGGCAGGACCTCGCCGCACTGAGGCAAATCCAGGTGCGTTCAAGGTCAGGCGAGCTGGTTGATTTGGGAAATGTTTCCAATATCGAGATCGTCCAGGGCCTGTCACAGATTGACCGACAAGACCGGTCCCGGATGATTTCAATCCTGACCAATACAGCGCCCGGCGTAGCGCTGGGGGATGCATCTGACGTATTGGAAAGCATAATCGAAGCGCGTCCGCCACCAGCGGGCATAACGCTGACGGTTGAAGGTCAGGCGCGCCGCATGCAGGATTCCATCGAGGCCATCGGCTTTGCCTTCATGCTGGCCCTGATCGCGCTCTACATTGTGCTTTCCAGCCAGTTCAACAGTTTTGTACAACCCCTCCTGATTATGATTACAGCTCCGTTGAGTTTCTCCGGGGCCTTTGCCGCGCTGTATTATGCGGATCAGGAAATGTCGCTGTTCGCCCAGATCGGTATGCTCGCGCTGATGGGGATTGTGATGAAGAACGGTATCCTCCTGGTAGATCGCGCAAACCAGCTACGTGAGGAAGGGCTCGATCCGGTCGCCGCCATCCGCAAAGCTTGCCCGGAACGCCTGCGGCCGGTCTTGATGACGGCGTTTTCTGCGATCTTCGGTTTGATACCCGTCGCTCTGGCCCAGTCCGATGGCGCGGAGTGGCGCAACGCGCTTGGCTTCATCATCATCGGTGGGCTGGCATCCTCAACGGTTTTGACCATGCTTGTTCTCCCATCCGCCTATGCAGCGATGGCTGATGTGGGAAAGGGTGTCAGCGCTATCCGGACGATGTTTGGCGGCCTGATTACCCGACAGCCGAACAAGACATCATGACCGAAACCTCAACCGGCAAAATCGAACTATCACCCTGGCTCGCTGGAGCCCGGCAATTCTTCACCGAGGAGCATCCGCTATTTGCCCGCTTCCACATCTATCCGCTCGATGTCGGCGAAGGTGAAGTCACCATCAGCGCGGTCCTGGATGATGCCTTTTGCTTTCGGCCGGGGTCCAACGAGATTTTCGGCGGAGCCATGGCAATCATACTCGACACCGTTCTCGGATTTTCGGTGCTCACCCGGCTCAAGGACCTCGTTCCCATCGCCACCATAAACCTGCGAACCGAATACTTGGCCAAAGCGGTTTCCGGAACAAAAATACGCTGTCACGCCCATTGTTATTCACGCCGGGATAGCGTGGCATTCGTTCGCGGAGACATCACCGATTTCGAAACAGGCGAAACACTCGCGACCGCCCTTGGTACGTTCATGATCGGGACCCGTGGTCCCAAATATGACGCCATGGCAACGACCAAATCCCAATGACCGATAATCTTGGCAACTGGCTGGGCTTCGACGCCTCCACCGAAAATGTCCGCCGCATCTATTCCTTGACCTTTAGTGAAGAGCATATCGGGAACCCGCTTATCCGAGCTCTGCACGGCGGCGTGCTCGCAACCTTCATGGAGTATGCTGCACTAAGCGAACTCGAACAGCTGTCCGTTAGACCTATCGTGTATAAAGCAATCAATGTCAGCGTCGATTATCTGCGATCTGCAAAAGCCCGAGACCTCAAAGCGAGTGTCGAAATGGTCAAGAAAGGTCGAAACCTCACGGTCGTCGACGTAACCACCTGGCAATCAGACCAGGACAAGCCGATTGCACGGGCTACATGCAGCTTTGTAGGCCGGTTGGCGCCTTCGGGAAACGCATCACAATAGCTGACCCAGCCCCCTGATCCGGGCCATTCGTTAGTAGAGTCTGTTCGCCTTTGAACTTGACCCCGTTTTCGGGCCACGAGGAGTTGGAAGATCCCCGTGTCATGGCGCCAGGGCGGGCTGCGTGAGCCCTGACGCTTTTCGTGCCTCCGCAGGCGTTCGGTAGCCGATGGCGCTGTGCGGACGCTCGAAGTTGTAGTCTCTACGCCATCGCTGGTACTGTCAGATTAAACGCCCCGTTATCGGTTTGCCGGTGAAATGCCGGAATGAACAAGAACCCGTTTCGGTATTTCAAGACATCGCCTGAGATCATCCACCTGGCGGTGATGATGTATGTCCGGTTTCCGCTTTCGCTACGGAACGTCGAAGATCTGCTCCACGAGCGCGGCATTGATATTTGCCATGAGACGGTGCGGTTCTGGTGGAACCGTTTCGGTCCGATGTTTGCGGCGGAGATTCGCCGCAAGAGGGCAGATCGCCTTCGTGCCTGGCCTCAGTGGCAATGGCATCTGGACGAGCTGTTTGTGAAGATAAACGGCGAGACTCACTACCTATGGAGGGCCGTCGATCACGAAGGCGAAGTACTTGAAGCCTTCGTCACCAAGCGTCGGAATCGCCAAGCCGCATTGAAGTTTCTGCGCAAAGCTATGAAGCGCTATGGCCAGCCCAAGACCATCGTGACGGATCGCTTGAAGTCCTACCGCGCGGCAATGAAAACTATCGGCAATGAAAACGATCAGGAAGTCGGGAGGTGGCTCAATAATCGGGCCGAGAACAGCCACTTACCTCTTAGAAGACGAGAACGGGCGATGCTCCGGTTCCGACGAATGCGAAGTCTCCAGAAATTTGCCGCCGTCCATTCTTCCGTCCACAATCACTTCAATTTCGAACGCCATCTCAATCACCGCGACCGGTTCAAGGAGAACCGGCAGACCGCGCTGGAAGAATGGCGTGGTATGGCCTCCTAAAGTACGCTTGTGCTAGAAAACTGAGACCACTTCGCTTTCGTCTGACAGCACCAAAATGAGCGCAAACTTGCTGCTACGATCAGAACGCGCTGCCTTTCGCGCATAATGTTCAATATGAGGATACTCCGTGTCGCGCTTTTCGGCCGCTAGATCTGCCGAGCGTAGGCGAGGTCGTCGTGCTCGAAAGCCGTCGTCATGCGAGCGATCTCAGATGCTGGTGCTTGCCGGCAATTTGCGAACTCTCGCCACTGGCTGACCACGGCTGCGCACTCTCGAATGATCTGATTGCCGTCATCGAGACGAAGAAAGAATTCGGCGACCTGCTGAAGAAGTTGAAGAGACGCGGTGGATTCATCGTAATCAATACGCGTTTTCAGGATGCGTGCGCCGTCCGGCACAGGGTTCAGATCGTAGCAAGGACTTAGCTGCCAGCCTTGGCGACCGGTCCAGAGAAATCCGTGATTGCGCAAATGGTCATCGGTATTGCTGATGAGTATTGTGAAGGCGATCCGACGAAAAAGTTCGATACGATCCCTCTCCGGATAGGCTCCTCGGCTTGTGATGATATCAACGATCTCTAAATAGCTGCCATCGCGGTCGCCATCTTCATGTTCCGTCATTGCCATGGCGCTGATAAACGGAATGCGTTGATCGCCGTTCCGATCGAACCGTTTCGTGACGAATATTGGACCGTGGGCGGAAGGCAGCAGCTCGTGCTCAACCGTCGTGATGCCACATGCTTGCGCCATGTCGAGCGCAATCGCTTCCCATCGCGATATAGAATACTGATCCGTTTCCTTCGGGAATTTCGCGATTGAAAGGCGTCCATGCTGATCAAAGACAGATGCCTTCGGGCGGGCACCGCCCAGGGACGAGCCGGGCGCGAAAATCAGTAACAGATCCTCGTCGGTCTCCTCGCCGTTCAGAATGCGCTGTGACGCTTGGAGCAGATCGCCAAGCGCTACCGTTGTCGGGACGCCCCGTGTTTGCGGAGATAGGAATTCCTCCTGCCCTTGCAGCTTGAACCGTAATGCCCCTAACCGGGTGAAATCAGAGACGCCGAGCAAATAATCCGTTTCGTGCAAGGTTCGAACAGGTCGCCTCTCGCGTTCGGCAGACCTCCGCTCTGCTCGCCGCATGAGCTCTCGGCCCCACGTGTCAGGAGCGCTATCGCCTAGGGTCCCGAACATTTCCCTATTTGCAGGGGGAGTTATTACGCCGGCGACCATCGGAATAGTTGGGTCGAACTGAAATGCCTCCGGTGCTTTGAGCCACAGTTCGTCGTGCTCATAGGTGACCCGCTCTCGGCGGGCTCCTGCGTGACGACGCAATGTTCCCACGCGACGCTGTTGGCCAAACGCGTCCAGATAGACTTCAATATCAGTCACGTTGACGGACTCTCTTTGGAAGTTGTTCAGTGGCAAGGCGTTCTCCGAGTTCATCGTTGAACTCGCCGATGCCATTGAGAATGCCCAGTGCCTGCATGACCAACAGGTAGGCACCTATCCGAACATTCGGATCACCTTTTTCGATCCGGTACAGTGTGCTTCGAGTAGATCCCGCGCGCTTGGCAACGAGCTCCATGGACAATTTACGCAAGATGCGCGCTTTTTTTAAACCGGCGCCCAGTGTCCGGAGCTCCCGTTTGACAGCCGGGGTTACATTCAACGTTGGGGCAACCATTTGTATCATCCATAACTCAATAAGCTTCTTTATGTATCACGTATTATACACTTAAGAAAGTTGATAAAGAGTGCGCTTCGCTGTGGCCTGGGACGGCTCAAAGCTCCGAACGCCAGATCTAGGCTGGTTATATCAAGCGGCCCGCTACCGGTTCCGCCGCGAAGAGTTTGTGATGAGAAAGCCGTCTAGCTACTCCAAGGCGCTGATGTCTTGAAGAAAGCTGCGTGCGCAAATGCCACTGGTATCAGAATTGCCGACAGTTGGCGCATAATATCGAGTATAAGATATGGTTTCGGGGAATGGGATCGGTGCAATAGGCCGGTGCAAATCGGTCTCAGCGGTCTTATGATTTGCTGGCGGCATGAGGGATAATATACTCTAGCCCGTAATCCGTACTCATGCTTACGGTTCGAGAGCGATAGGGCTGAACTCCTACAAATGGCACGGCTGACTTCAAATCTGGCAATTGGCTTGCCCACGCGTTTTTTTACGTGGGTGGTGATTGCCTTGATGGCCCTTCCAATTGTCGGCACTGAGGCATCGGCAAATCAGAACCCGCGCGATGCAACATCGGTCGAGATGCCGATGGAATGCGATCATGACGCGGCTGTGCAAATGACTTGGTCGCATTCGAGCGAGGCGTCGAAGCAAGAACAACCGCCCTGTTGTTCAGATTGCGAAATGCCTGATTGCGCCACAGGTGCGAGCACGCCTGTTTTGACCATTCTTGTGCCTGCTGCGGAGGAGTTACCCTTACCGACTCTCCAAGGTCACGCATTGGCCAGAAACCGTTCTCTGTTTTCCGCAGAGTCCAGCGCCCCGCGAAAACCTCCACGCGTTTGATGGATCGCCCGCCAAGGGCATCCATTCCTGATAACGCCTGGAGAAAACTATGCTTGTGCAAATTCTGGCTCTCGCAGCCTCTTTCGCGGTCGTCGCCGATGACGAGCTGCGCCCGCTCAGCCTACCTGAAGCGGTGCTGATCGCTCAGGAGGCCAGCGAGCCATCATCATCTGTTTTCGATGCACGCGCCGATGCGCTTGAACGCCAGGGGGCTGCCGCCGACACCCTGCCGGATCCGGTATTCTCTGCCGGTATAGCCAATGTGCCGCTCTCCGATCTTGATCCGAACCGCGAACCCATGACACAGGCGCGTATTGGTGTGCGCCAGATGTTTCCACGTGGTGACACGAGACGGCTGACACGTGCGCAGCGTTCGGCAGAAGCCAGAGCCCTGCAGGCTAGCCGTGCCATGACCGACAGGCAGATCACCCTGTCCGTCCGGGAGGCCTGGCTTGAAATTTATTATCTGGATCAATCCGCTGACCTGACGCGTGAGCGCCTCGCCGTAGTCCAAGACCTCGCAGAGGTGGCGTTGTCGGCCTATTCGGCAGGCCGCAATAATAGCCATGATGTGACGCGGGTCGATCTCGAACAAAGCATTCTTGAAGCGCGCTTGATTGATATTGAACGCAGCCGAGATATGGCCGTCGCTGATCTATCGCGCTTTGTCACTTTGCCTGTCGCGCGCCGGCCCCTACCGGATGTTCTGCCCGTGCTCCCACCGGTTCCCGAGAGAGAAACAGCACTGGAACGTCTTGCCGGTCACCCAATGATCCGGTCTCACAATGCACGCATAGACGCTCGTGAGCTGGGTATTGATCTAGCGCTCCAGGAATACCGGCCTGCCTGGGGTGTTGAAGCCGGATATGGCCTACGGGGTAGCCGGTCGGATATCGCCAGCATTGGCGTAAGTGTTCAAATGCCCCTGTTCAGCCGGGATCGGCAAGATGAAACGGTCGCCTCTGCACGTGATCTTCGCCGCGCCGCTGAACTAGAACGCGCCGCAACCCTCATGGACATGGCGCAGCGCCTGGAGCGCGAACTAGCCCAGCTGAACCGGTTGGGAGAAAGCGCACGCCTGTATGAAGAGACAGTTCTTCCGCGGGCCCGGGAAACTGCGGAATCTGTTCTCCTCGCCTATCAGAATGAAAGTGCGGATTTTGCCGAACTGGTTCGGTCCGAACTTGCGCATCTCGATGCCGATCTCGCTCTTTTGCGCATTGAAGTCGACATGTTGTTGGCACAGTCGCGAATTCTCTACCTTACCGGAGATGTCCAATGAAACAGGCCTGGATGATATTTGGAGTCTCGCTGTTCTTATTGGGTTTGCTAGCTGGCATTGGCGCCATGCTGATATTGCACCCCGAAGGCGGGGGGGCCGGTTCGTCGACCGGATCAGCCACCAATAATGAGCCGCGCATTCTATATTGGGTTGCGCCGATGGATCCGAACTTTCGCCGTGACGAGCCAGGCCTTTCACCCATGGGAATGGAGCTCATTCCGGTCTATGAAGGCGAGGAAGGGTCCGGCAGCCATGTCGAAATCAACCCCGCCGTCATCAATAATATTGGCGTGCGTACGGCTCGGGTCCATCGACAAACCTTTTCACAGAACGTGAACGCAGTTGGCTATGTCCGGCTTGTCGACGACCTGACATCGGTTGTCGACGTCCGTTCTGAAGGCTGGATTGAAAGCCTGCCTGTTGCCGCCATTGGTGATCAAGTTGAGGCTGGTGATCTCCTGTTTTCGATCTACGCGCCGGATATCGCAACGGCCCAGAGCGAATACCTTCAAGCGGTCCGAACCGGGCGACAGGCGCTGATTGATGCGTCAGCATCGCGCCTGACGGCACTGGGCATGTCGCGAGGACAGATACAAGCGCTCGCCCGTCGCGGCAGCCCATCGACACAGACCAACATCCTTTCGCCCCGCGCCGGCATTGTGACCGAACTGACCGTCAGGGAGGGAGCATTTGTCCGGCCTGGAGATCACATCATGACCATTGCCGATCTCACGGAAGTCTGGGTGATTGTCGATGTGTTTGAAGACCGGATTGCGCAGATCGAACCCGGTCAATTGGTCCGAATCACAACCGGTGCCCAACGCGGGCGCCAGTGGATTGGTGAGGTCGAATACGTTTATCCTACAGTCGATGCCCAGAGCCGCACAATCCCGGTCAGAATACGTCTGGACAATGCTGATCTGAGCTTGCGTCCTGATACCTATGTCAACGCGGTGATTGAAGCGCAGCCCCGCTCCAATGTCCTGATGGTGCCGCGCGAAGCGGTCATTCGCACCGGCCAGTCAGAGCGCGTTATTATCCAAGATGGCGAGGGTCGGTTTCAGCCCGCCCAAGTCGTTACGGGCGCGGAATCCGATGGTATGGTCGAAATCCTCTCGGGCCTTGCCGCTGGCGAATTGGTTGTCGTTTCCAGCCAGTTCCTCATTGATTCCGAAGCCAGCTTGCAAGGCGTGATGCTTCGCATGTCGCCGCCCGGCGAGATATCCGGTTCAGGCCATCAGACCGACCCATCCTTGCGCGCCATCCCCGTTGAAGGCGTTGGCGTGGTTGAGTCCCTCATGGCCGGTCACGGCATGATCGACATTACGCACGAGCCGATCGAGGCGCTCGACTGGCCAACGATGCGCATGTCCTTCTTAACGCTTGAGGGCGTGTCGCTTGACGGCATCGCGGTCGGCGATCGCGTCGCCTTCTCGCTGAGCCAAGACGGTAGCAACTGGCGGATCAGCGCAATTGCCCCACGTGAAGATGATGCGATGGATCATGGCGCACACCAGATGCCACCCGACGAGGCTGAAACAGAAATCGATCCCCATGCCGGACATGGAGATCACCAATGATTGCCGCTATCATCCGTTGGTCGATCAGCAATCGGCTCATTGTTATTCTTATGGCGGGCTTCCTGACGGCGGGGGGAATTTGGTCGCTTTCACGCACACCGTTGGATGCGATCCCCGACCTCTCGGATGTGCAGGTGATCATCAAGACGACCTATCCAGGCCAAACGCCACAGGTCGTCGAGGACCAGGTGACTTACCCGCTGACGACGGCCATGCTGGCTGTGCCGGGTGCCGTGACCGTTCGCGGTTACTCTTTTTTCAATGACAGCTATGTCTACGTTATTTTTGAAGACGGAACTGACCTGTATTGGGCCCGATCGCGGGTTCTGGAGTATCTCAGTCAGGTCGCGCCCACTCTTCCCGAAGGCGCTGCACCGGCGCTAGGGCCGGACGCGACGGGTGTGGGCTGGATTTACCAGTACGCCTTAGTCGACCGGACAGGCCAGCATGACCTCTCTCAATTGCGCAGCATTCAAGACTGGTTCCTGCGCTACGAGTTACAGACCATTGAAGGCGTTTCAGAAGTCGCAACGATTGGCGGCATGGTGCGTCAGTATCAAGTCATCGCTGATCCCGACCGTTTGCGCGCCTATGGCATTCCGCTTTCCCATGTTCGGATGGCGATTCAGCGCGGCAATCAAGAAACAGGCGGACGCGTCATCGAAATGGCGGAGGCCGAATATATGGTCCGCGCATCGGGCTATATTCAGGGCGAGGACGATTTGCGTGCCATCCCCGTCGGCCTCAGTGACAATGGCACGCCCGTTTTGTTGTCTGATATCGCTGAAATACAAGTTGGCCCGGAACTCAGACGTGGTGTCGGTGAGCTCAATGGCGAAGGTGAAGCTGTCGGCGGTGTCGTGATCATGCGCTATGGCGAGAATGCTATGGCGACAATCGAGCGCGTCGAGGAACGTCTTCACGAGTTACAGGATTCGCTGCCAGAGGGCGTCGAAGTGGTCGTGACCTACAATCGGGCGGGATTAATCGAGCGCGCCATTGATTCCCTGAAAGAAAAGCTCATCGAAGAGTTTTTGATCGTCATCATTGTCTGCGCGATTTTCCTTTTTCACTTTCGCTCGTCATTGGTCGTTCTGTTCAGCTTGCCTGTCGGAATCCTGGCGGCCTTCATTGTCATGTACATGCAAGGCATCAACGCGAACATCATGTCGCTCGGCGGAATCGCCATTGCTATCGGAGCCATGGTTGATGCGGCCATTGTGATGATTGAAAACCTTCACAAGCATATTGAGCGTGAGCCGCTAACACCGGAGAACCGATGGCGAATTGTGAGCGAAGCTGCTAGCGAAGTCGGGCCTGCGCTTTTCTTTTCGCTATTGATCATCACAGTCAGTTTCGTCCCAATTTTCGCGTTGGAAGCTCAGGAAGGGCGGCTCTTTCATCCATTGGCCTTCACCAAGACCTATGCGATGGCCGCAGCGGCCGGATTATCGATCACGCTTGTGCCGGTTCTCATGGGTTGGTTCGTACGCGGCAAGATCACGCCAGAGCATAATAATCCGATCAATCGCGGGCTAATTGCCGGATACAGGCCGTTCATTAACGGCGTACTCAAGCACCCTTGGCTGATGATCGCTGTCGCAGCGATTGCTCTGGCCAGCGCAGTCATTCCCTATTCGCGCATGGGTAGTGAATTCATGCCGGATCTTGATGAGGGTGATCTTCTTTACATGCCGAGTGCTTATCCGGGAGTTTCAGCGAGCGAGGCCGCAGAAATTCTGCAACAGACCAACCAGCTGATCATGACTGTGCCTGAAGTCCTGACCGTCCATGGCAAGGCCGGCCGCGCCGAGACGGCAACGGACCCAGCCCCCTTGACGATGATCGAAACGACCATCCAGCTTCGACCGCGCGACGAATGGCGACCTGGCATTACCATGGACGACATTCGAGCTGAGCTAGATGCGCTCATTGATGTACCCAGCCTGACCGACGTCTGGATCATGCCAATCCGCAACCGCATCGACATGCTGGCGACCGGGATCAAGACGCCCGTGGGCATCAAGGTTTCAGGCCCTGATCTGGATGTCATTGCCGAAATCGGCCAGCAGATCGAGGATGTGATCGGTGATGTGCCAGGCACCGCATCGGTCTATGCCGAGCGCGTCACAGGCGGCCGCTTCATCAATATCGATGTGAACCGGACAGAAGCCGCACGCTTTGGATTGAATATAGCCGATGTCCACGATTTCGTCCGCACGGCGATCGGTGGGATGACCATCACCGAAAGTGTGGAGGGCCTTGAGCGCTATCCGGTCAATCTGCGTTATCCCCGCGATTACCGCGGTTCACCGGATGAATTGCGGGCTCTGCCGCTAATCACGCCGACCGGCGCCGAGATCCCGCTTGGCCGCGTCGCAGACATATCCATCTCCGATGGGCCGGGTGTGATCAGAAGCGAGAATGCGCGCCTGAACGGCTGGATATATATCGACATAGCCGGCGTGGATATCGGAACCTATGTCGCTGACGCCCAACGGGCTGTGACCGAACAAATCGACCTGCCGCCAGGCTATTCGATCAATTGGTCAGGCCAGTACGAGTTCATGCAACGCGCGCAGGCCAGACTTTCTCTGGTTGTACCGGTAACGCTTGCCATTATTGTTCTTCTGCTTTTTCTGAACTTCAAACGTATCGTTCCGGTGATTTTGATCCTGGGTACGCTTCCGCTATCGCTGGTCGGTGGTTTGTGGTTGCTCGATCTGCTTGGCTACAACATGTCGGTGGCGGTTGGCGTGGGCTTCATTGCGCTCGCTGGAGTCGCGGTCGAAATCGGCGTGATCATGATCGTTTATCTCGAACAGGCCCTGAACAAGCGGCGAGAAATCGCTATTGGCGAGGACCGCGATGTCACCCTGGATGATTTGCGAGAGGCGGTTGTTGAGGGAGCTCTGATGAGGGTTCGCCCGATCATGATGACGGTTGCCGTTATAATCGCCGGTCTTTTGCCGATCATGTTGGGGTCAGGCACCGGCTCTGAAGTCATGCGCCGTATCGCAGCCCCGATGGTGGGTGGAATGACCAGTGCGACCGTCCTGACCCTGCTTGTCATTCCGGCAGCTTTTCTGATCTGGCAAAAAATTGTGCTCACACGGACCAAGCGGATCGACCAAGCAGATCCGGATGCCGAAAGGTCGGTCGAATGAATATGAAACAAGCCTCGGGACGTACTGGTTTGCCCGCGAAGACAATCCGCTACTATGAGGATATCGGCTTACTCTCGCCTGCAAGAGGCGAGAATGGCTACCGCAGCTTTTCTGACTCCGATCTGCACAAGTTGACATTCTTGGCGCGATCCCGGTCGCTGGGGTTTTCTCTCGACGACTGTCGGCAACTCCTTTCGCTCTATGACGATGATGAACGTAGCAGCGCCGATGTTCGCGAACTCGCTGTACGGCACATCGCGGATGTTGATCGTAAGCTCGGAGAATTGAAGGATATCCGCCGCGTTCTCTCAAAACTTGTGAGTGCCTGTGATGGTGATCACCGTCCTGATTGTCCGATTATGGACAGCCTTTCAGGGCATGAGAAAACCAGCTGAGCAATCGATGCGGTTCAGACCGAATGCGTCGCTAAAATATGTCCTTGACCTTCCAGCCGCTGGAAGGTGCAGGGTCGCGACCTAAAAGTCGAAACCGTCAGATTCTCGGCGTTGAATCGAGGAGCGCAGATCATGGCACGCGAACACAAACACAAACACGAATGCTGCGGCGGTGAAGGCCTGCCCGACAGTGCTGGACACAAGACGCCAAAGGCCGAGGATCATTCGGGGTGCGCGACAGACATTGAGTCGCCCGTGGCGGCAAAGAACGAAAAATACGATACCGTTCCGGCCGGCCATCAAGGCGTTGTCTATACTTGCCCGATGCATCCGGAGGTCCGCCAGACCCACCCCGGTTCATGTCCGCTGTGTGGTATGGGGCTGGAGCTGGAATCAGCCACCATGGTTGAAGATGGCCCCAATCCGGAACTGGTCGATTTCACGCGGCGCTTCTGGATCGGTACGATCCTCACCATACCGCTTCTTGTGTTGACCATGGGGCCGCTGATTGGCTTTCCTGGTGTTCGCGAGATTCTTGGCGAGCGCGCCACACTCTGGATCGAGCTGATTTTGGGCACTCCCGTCGTCCTCTGGTGTGGTTGGCCGTTTCTTGAGCGCGGCTGGAACTCATTTCGTACGTTGAATCTCAACATGTTTTCGCTCATCGCGATGGGCGTCTCTGCAGCATGGATATTCAGCGTTGTGGCTGTATTGGTGCCGGGCATTTTTCCGGACGGTTTCCGCAGTGCGGACGGTCATGTCGGCGTCTATTTTGAGGCCGCCGCGGTCATCGTTGTCCTGGTTTTGCTGGGCCAGGTGATGGAATTGCGGGCTCGCGAGGGCACCGGCAAAGCCATTCGAGCTTTGATGGATCTGTCCGCCAAGACGGCGTTCGTCATTCGTCCGGATGGTTCAGAAGCTGAAATCCCGCTTGAAGACGTTCAGTTGGGCGACCATTTGCGAGTTCGGCCTGGTGACAAAGTGCCCGTGGACGGCAGGGTCGTTGAAGGGCGCTCTTCGGTCGACGAGAGCATGATTTCCGGCGAGCCGATGCCGGTTGAAAAAACGACCGGCGATGCTGTGACTGGGGCGACGATCAACGGCACTGGCAGCCTGATTGTTGAAGCCACGCGCATCGGCGCAGACACGATGCTGTCCCAGATCGTGGAAATGGTGGCCAATGCCCAACGGTCCCGCGCTCCCATCCAGAAATATGCCGATCAGGTGGCCGGATTATTTGTACCTGCGGTCATCGGTGTTGCGCTTATTGCCTTTGTTTCGTGGGCGATCTGGGGCCCGACGCCTGCGCTCTCCTATGCGCTGATTTCGGCAGTGGCGGTTCTGATCATTGCATGCCCCTGTGCGCTGGGACTGGCGACGCCGATGTCGATCATGACGGCGACGGGGCGCGGCGCCCAGGCCGGCGTCTTGATCAAGAACGCCGAAGCGCTCGAACGGTTTGAGAAAATCGATACGCTGATCGTCGACAAGACCGGAACGCTGACCGAAGGCAAGCCGAAACTGGTCGCGGTTTTGCCCGAAGCCGGACATGACGAAACGGAGGTTTTGCGTCTAGCTGCGTCGTTGGAGCGCGGATCAGAGCATCCGCTGGCCGAAGCCATCGTACGGGGTGCCGAAGAGCGCGACATTTCAATCGCCAAGGCTGATGATTTTGAGGCGATCACCGGCAAGGGCGTTAGCGGCGTCGTCGAGGGCCGCGAAGTCGCGCTCGGTAATGCCCGCCTGATGTCGGATATGGGCCTGGAAAGCTCAAGGCTGGCCGAGACGGCCAATGCCCGTAGAGACGACGGCGAGACGGTCATGTTTGTCGTCGTGGATGGGTTGATCGCTGGTCTTGTCAGTGTTGCTGACCCGATCAAGGAGACCACGCTTGATGCGCTGGACGCCCTGCATCAGCTCGGTTTTCGGATCATTATGGCGACGGGCGACAACGAGCGCACCGCGAAGGCCATTGGAGCCAGGCTCGGCATAGACGAAATCCGCGCTGACGTGCTTCCCGCCGACAAAGCGGAGATCATTCGCGACCTTCAAGCAAAGGGCTGCAAGGTGGCCATGGCCGGAGACGGCGTGAACGATGCGCCCGCGCTGGCCCAGGCCGATGTCGGTATCGCGATGGGCACCGGCGCCGATGTTGCCATTGAAAGCGCCGGAATCACGCTTGTGAAGGGTAATCTCGACGGCATTGTCCGCGCGCGGCGGCTGGCCCGCGCAACGATGGGCAATATCCGTCAGAATCTTTTCTTTGCCTTGATCTACAATACGGCGGGCGTGCCCGTTGCGGCAGGGTTGCTATTCCCGTTCTTCGGCATCCTCATCAGCCCAATGTTTGCGGCTTTTGCCATGAGTGCGTCTTCTATCTCCGTTGTGTTGAACTCGCTGCGGCTGCGAGGGGCGCGTCTGTGACAGACAGCAAAAGCACATACACGCCGCCATTGAGATATAATTGGCTGACGCCAATTTATGATACGGTTATCCGGGCTTTGACGCGGGAGACGGCGTGGCGTTCGGCGTTGATCCAACAGATCGACCCGTCGCCAGATGACAGGATCCTCGATGTAGGATGCGGAACCGGGACGCTTGCCGTCGAATTAAACAAGCTCGTGCCAGAGGCGGAGATCATTGGGATTGATCCCGACACCGCAGCGCTGGGACGTGCTCTCGCGAAGGTCGACCCAAGAACCCAATCCTTGCGCTTTTTGGAAGGGTTTTTATCTGAATCGTCTCTGCCTTTGAACTGGAAGCCGAACAAGATCGTTTCCAGCTTGGTGTTTCATCAGACGCCAGAGACCATGAAACGCGAATTGCTTTTTACGATGCGCGACCTGCTCGCCGAGAATGGCGAAATCCATATCGCCGACTATGGATTTCAAAAGGGCCCTGTCATGCGAGCTCTGTTTCGCATGACGGTCCAAATGCTCGACGGTGTCGCGGACACCCAACCTAATGCTGACGGCATTTTACCCGAACTTATGCGTGAGGTCGAGTTGACGGTCGACGCGGGACGAACATTGCCAACCCCCACCGGTTCGATTTCGCTCTACCGCGCCATGCCGCGCGGCATGCAACAGCCATAAAGGGCTAAATGATGCAGGCATCATACAAAGCAGGCAGTCTGACTCTTGCCGGAGCCGTCGCGATGGGTACCGGTGTCATGATCGGGGCCGGAATATTCGCATTGACAGGTCAGGTTGCGGAGCTGTCTGGCCCGCTATTCCCGTTGGCTTTTCTGCTGGCCGCCGTAATCAGCGGCTTCAGCGCCTACACCTACATCATGGTCTCCAACAAATATCCCTCAGCCGGTGGGATCGCCATGATCCTCAAGAAGGCTTACGGGCCGGCTACCATTACGGGCGGCGCGGCATTGCTTATGGCTTTCTCGATGATCATCAATGAGAGCCTCGTGGCGCGGACTTTTGCCACCTACACGCTACGGCTGTTCGATGTGGGACAAAGCGAAGTGCTGATCCCCATCCTGGCGCTGGGCCTGATCGTCTTTGCCTTTCTCGTAAACATTGCGGGCAATCAGATCATCGGAGGCTTGTCCAAAGTTGCGGCCATCGCCAAGATCGGCGGGATTCTGGTGTTTGCGACGCTCGTCTTGTGGGCAGTAGGATTCAGCTTTCAACCCGCGGATACAGGCGTCGCTGGCGAAACGACTGCGATGGGATTTCTGGCTGGAGTCGCGCTGGCTATTCTTGCCTTCAAGGGATTCACCACAATCACCAACAGCGGCGGTGAAGTGAAGAACCCGAACCGGAATGTTGGCCGCGCGATCATGATCTCCCTGGCGATCTGCCTTGTCGTCTACATGCTTGTTGCTTTCGCGGTGGGGTCGACACTCTCGATCAGTGAAATCGTACAAGCGCGAGACTATTCTCTCGCCGAAGCTGCTCGGCCTGCTTTTGGCGAAGCTGGCATCTGGTTCACCGTCATCATTGCCATCATCGCGACGGCATCCGGGGTGATTGCGAGCATTTTCGCGGTCTCGCGCATGATCGCCATGCTGACAGACATGAAGCTTGTTCCGCACAAGCATTTTGGCATGCCTGGTAACATTCAAACGCACACGCTTGTCTACACCGTTGTCGCGGCGGGCACCCTGGCCGCGTTCTTTGATCTTGGCCGCATTGCCTCCATGGGGGCGATTTTCTATCTCGTCATGGACGTGATCATTCACTGGGGCGTTCTGCGCCGACTGCGGGAAGATGTGGGCGCCAATCCGGTCGTATTGATCTGCGCCATTCTTTTTGATCTCGTTGCGCTGGGGGCTTTCCTTGTGATGAAGGCGATGAGCGATCCGGCCATCATTGTGATCTCAGCGATGGGGATAATCGCCATCTTCGTCTTTGAAAAATTCTATCTGTCACGTCGACGAGAGAAGCGCGAAACCCATGAAACCGGGCACCAAGAATGACAGCATTACAAGTCGTACTGTGGCGTTCCCGGATGCAGTCATTTGCTGACGAGGCTCTGCCGTCCGTTTGAGGGAATGAACCCGTCATTGCGTAATCCTCCATTCCGGTAGTGTGGAGTGATGAGTTGACCATTCGCAGATTTCTGAGCGCGCTGGCGCTGACACTGGCGATAGGGCTCATGAGTCCAAATGCCATGGCCCATCCGCCTGCTGAGCACGATGAAGCCGGGCAAACATCAGAAGCCGCGAGCGATACGCCGCCGAACGCCGTTGAGTCGCATGACGATGCGGGCTCGCCGCCCCATGAGCATGGCGATGCAGTCCCATATGATGACAGCGATAGCACACCGCACGGACACGATGCGTCCGCAACGGCAATTGACTATCATGGTCCGGATCCGGAGGCACGCGCGACTAACGATCACCATGCCGGAGACGAAGGCGGTGCTGTCGATGACCACCATGCCCAGGGTGCAGAGACGGGTGGACATGCGCATTGGGGCGACAACGGTCCACAGACCGATCTGGAGCGCGCCATCGCAAAGGCAGGAGCTCTGCATTCAGTTGCGGTCCACTTCCCCATTGCTCTTGTCCTGGCGGCCGCTCTGGCTCAGGCACTGGGTTTGATGACAGGCCGTGCCGGATATGCCGACATCGTGCGTTTCCTGGTCTGGACGGCAGCCTTCGGCGGACTGGCTGCAGGCTTGCTGGGCTGGGCGCATGCCGGGCCTATCGCTTCAACCGAAGACGGCATCATGTCCATACATCGCTGGCTGGGAACCAGCCTGACTGTCGGTCTCTTTGCTGTGGCCGGCGCGGCGGAGTGGAAGCACCGCAGCGGCCAGCCGGTCGCGGTGATGAGTCTGACTGTACTGCTATTTGGTGCCGCAGCAGCCGTCGCTATCAACGGCTTTCTGGGCGGCTCTCTGGCGCATGGCGGTCTGGCCCATCTGATGGGCAGCTAAATCACAATGTCTGTTTACCCAGCCGATCTTCCATCATTGACCCGGCTCCGCTTTTTTGCGGCGCTGTGGGTGGTTTTCTACCACTGGCGCGAGCCTTGGGCGGTGAATGTCGATGCGGTCACAGATTTTTTTGCGATGGGCCGTTTCGGCGTCGACCTGTTCTTCATCCTGTCGGGTTTCGTGCTGGCGCATGTCTATCTTGCGGCACGTGAAAAAGGGCAATTCGACTTTCCAAAATTCATTATTGCCCGGTTCGCCCGGATTTATCCGTTACATGTCGCCACGATAGCGCTGCTCGCCCTAGTGGCGCTGGGTGCCTGGTTCATGGGTGTTCCGTTCAGCCCACAAGACTTTCCGCTGGCTGACTTGCCGGCCAATTTCCTGATGGTTCACGCATGGGGCTTTGCCCCCAATCCGGGCTGGAATGGTCCTTCCTGGTCAATCAGCGCTGAATGGTTCGCCTATCTGGCATTTCCAGCCTATTTGATGATTGCCATTGCTTTGGCCAAACGACCCATCATCTTGGCCGGGATCGCTATCGCGTCGTTTCTTCTCTTTGATCAGCTACATCAGAGTCTGTTTGGCGAAAGCCTGCCGATGGCGACCGAGCGATTTGGCGTATTGAGGATTATCCCTGAATTTCTGATCGGCATAGCCATTTACCGGCTGGGTTGCCGCTACACCCTTGGCTGGAATACAGCCTTGGCAGGCTTTGCGGTGAGCCTCGTCGTCTATCTGTTGGCGGCGCATTGGGCATGGGACGACCGTGTTATTGCCCTTCTGGGGGCACCGCTCATCTATACATTGGCTGAATTGGATCGGCATGCGCACAGCGTGCCCAAGAGGGACCCTGTGCGGTATCTCGGTGAGATATCCTATGCGATCTACATGCTTCATGTTCCATTCTTCATGATCGCTTTTAATTTGTTGCAGGACGTTTTTGGTCTGATCGACGCAACCGTCGGTACTGTTGCCCTTCTGGCAATGCTCGTGGCCATGCTGGCAGCGTCCAGCGCCACCTATGAATGGCTTGAAAAACCATCAAGACACGTCATCCGCCGTTGGGGCGATACCTGGCTCTCAAACCATCGCGCGAAATCAGTCGCGCGCTCACAAGGAGACTGAAATGATCAAACTTGTTGTATTGACCCTCGCTGGAAGCCTTCTCGCCTCGGCTCCCGCATTCGCTCACGAAGAACATGATATTGAAGCGGCACTTGAGGCCTATTCTGCTGCTCTTGCTGCAGAAGACGTCACAGAAGCCGAAGCCTGGGTATTAGCCGATGGCGAAGACTTCACGATCTTTGAGGGCTCGGGCACCAATATCGGTTGGGCCGATTACCGCGACCATCATCTGGCACCGGAGTTTGCCGCCGAAGGCTTTGATATCGATGTCTATGACTGGCATGGCTACGAAATCGCGATTGATGGCGATCTGGCGGTTGCGACATTCACCATCCGGATGGAATATGTGTCGCATGGCGAAGCCCGTGAACGCGACGCGCATGGCACGGCTATTCTGACGCGAACAGAGAGTGGATGGCGGCTGCGCCATCTCCATACATCCTGAGGGGTTTTAAGACATGACGATGGATCCGATTGATCGACAATTCGAGGAAATGGCCGCGGCGAAACCGGAGTTTGACGAACGCGCCTTTGCCGCTTCGGTCTGGCAACGCATTCACCACCGTCCGAAACGATGGCGCGGATTGATGGACGAACTCCGGTCCGTCAGCCCCGGTGTCGCATGGCGGGCCGCCCCAGCGGCCATGGCGCTTGTTGTCGGCAGTGTCTCCGGCGCGGCTCTGGCGACTGATCGCGATGTCGATGACCTTGCCGTGTTCACAAGCCATGCGCCTTACTCGATTTCGGCGCTTGCAGATTTGCCCAAGGCGGGGTCCTGATGCTTCGTGCTGGTATCGTTGCTGTAACCCTGGGCGTTCTCGGCGGGCTTGCCGGGGTCTGGATGGGTATCACGCTGTTTGCATCCGATCAGGACGATGCCCCCAGCCTCCATGCCATTGTCCATCATGAATTGCACCTGTCACCAGAGCAGGACGCCTTGATTGAGGAGCTGGAAGCCGCCTTTGCCATTCGGCGAAACGCGCTGGAAGCACAAATGGCGGAAGCGCGCCAGGCCATGGGTGAGGCTTTGCTGGAAGATCAGGAGCTGTCCGATCAGGTATCCATACATGCACAGGCAATCCATTCTGCGATGGGCGAGCTCCAGGTTGAGACGCTGAGCCACATTTTGGCGATGCGGGCGGTACTCACCGACGATCAACGCGCATCCTTTGATGCCCGACTGGCAGACGCATTTGATGCCGGACGATGATACCCGTCAGCTTGATGACAATGCCGTTGATGTTGACCTCGTAACACAGGCCCACAATGGCAGGAGTCAGGCCTTCGATCTGCTCATGCGGCGCCACTCGCCCATGGTCGTGCGATATTTGACGCGCCTGCTCGGAAACATGGATGATGCGCAGGATGCCGCACAAGAGACCTTTGTCGCTTTGCATCGCAATCTTCACCGTTTCGACTCAAAGCATCCTTTCGTGGCCTGGCTGTTTCACATTGCCCGCAACAAGGGGCGTGATGCCTTGCGAAAGCGAACGGCCATGCGTTGGCTGGGCGGTGATGAATCCGTGGAGCAGTTCGCAAGCACGGCTCCCGCACCGGATATAGAAGTTTCCGACCGGCAGACGCTTGAGCAGGTCGACAGTGCGATCCAGGACTTGCCGGAAGGGTTGAAGACCCCGTTGCTCTTGTCAGCCATTGAGGGCTTGTCTCATGGGGAAATCGGCACAGTCATGGGCCTGACATCTAAAGCGGTTGAAGTGCGGATCTACAGAGCCCGATCCAGATTGCGTGATTCAAATGCAGTAAAAGGTGAGGGGGTCGAATAGCCCTCACGTAGTCAGACATAGTTTGCGCTTGCTGGTCTCGTCGGTTTCCTCCTTTCCTCCCCCTTTTGGGCAAACCGTTCCGGCAGCGCAAACACCAATTCAAGATTCGGAGTCAGGCCTTGTTTTCACGCCGTCACTTTCTGCAAACATCTGCTGCGTTGGGCGGAAGCCTGGCGGCGTCATCCATGCTGCCGGCCTGGGCCCAACCGGGTCCGGCGGCCAATCTGGCGGGACTTCAGCCTCTGTCGGGCACCGAGTTTGACCTGACGATCGGACGGTCGCAGCTGGCGATTGACGGACGAACGGGCCCGGCCATCACGGTTAATGGTCAGGTGCCGGCTCCGCTGCTGCGCTGGCGCGAGGGTGATGACATCACGCTCAGGGTCCACAATACGCTGGACACAGACACGTCCATTCACTGGCACGGCATCCTGCTGCCGAACGAGATGGACGGCGTACCGGGCGTCACCTTCCCCGGCATACGCCCCGGCCAGACCTTTACCTACCGCTTCCCGGTCACTCAGGCGGGGACCTACTGGTATCATTCGCACTCCGGCCTGCAGGAGCAGATGGGTCATTATGGTCCCATCGTGATCGAGCCGCGCGGCACCGACCCGGTCGGGTATGACCGCGAGTATGTGATCGTGCTCTCGGACTACACGTTTGAAGGGCCGCACCACGTCTTTCAGCGCCTGATGGCGTCGAGCGACACCTATAATTTCCAGCAGCGCACCGTACCGGAATTCTTCCGCGATGCGTCGCAGAACGGCTTCATGACAGCGCTGCGCGACCGGTTGATGTGGGGACAGATGCGGATGAGCCCGACTGACATCTCGGATGTCACGGCGGCGACGCTCGACTTCCTGATGAACGGGCATGGTCCCGGCGACAACTGGACCGGCCTGTTCGAACCCGGTGAACGAGTGCGCCTGCGCTTCATCAACGCCTCGGCAATGACCTTCTTCAATGTCCGCATTCCCGGTCTGCCGATGACGGTGGTTCAGGCCGATGGTCTGGATGTGCAGCCGGTTGAAACCGACGAATTCCAGATTGGCGTTGCCGAAACCTATGATGTGGTCGTCCAGCCTCGCGAGGACCGCGCTTACACGCTGATGTGCGAGACCATCGACCGCAGCGGCTATGTGCGTGCCACGCTGGCCCCGCGCATGGGTATGGTGGCTCCGGTCCCGGCCCTGCGTCCGCGCCCGACGCTGACGATGCGCGACATGGGCATGGATCACGGCTCGATGGCGGGGATGGACCATGGTGCCATGCCTGCGGCGGATCCTCACGCCGCGATGGGTCACGGCCGCCAGCCAGACCCGGACCCGCACGCCGCGATGGATCACGGATCGATGTCCGGCATGGACCATAGCGCGCATGGCGCACCGGCTTCACCCGCATCTGCTGCCAACGATCATGGGGCTCACGGCGGCGGTGAAACGATGACCCGCCACGACCATCCGCAAGGACCGGGGGTGGCGAACGTCGCCATGCAGCCCGTCAGCCGGCTGCATGAACCGGGTGCCGGTCTGGAGGACGTGCCACACCGGGCTCTGGCCTATACCCAGTTGCGCAGCCTGGCTCCCAATCCCGACCAGCGCGCGCCTGCACGCGAGATCGAGGTGCATCTGACCAGCAATATGGAACGCTATATGTGGTCGTTCGACGGCACCCGTTTCAGCGAGGTCGTCGAGCCGATCGAGTTCACTGAAGGCGAGCGCCTGCGTCTGACGATGGTGAATGACACCATGATGGTTCACCCGATCCATCTGCACGGCATGTTCTTCGAGGTCGTGAACGGCGAGACGTCCCACAAGCCGCGCAAGCACACGATCAATGTGAAACCCGGCGAGAAGCTGTCGGTCGATGTGACGCCCGAGCATGTCGGCGACTGGGCCTTCCACTGCCATCTGCTCTACCACATGCATGCGGGCATGTTTCAGGTGGTTTCGGTGCGGCCCGGCGAGGCGCCGCCCGCGCTTTCCGGTCACCATATGCACCACGGAGATCACTGATGCGCGCGACCCTTCTTTTCACCGCCGCTGCCGTGATTGCTGGCTCAGGCGCCGCCCATGCGCAGGATTATGCGCACCAATTTTATCCGCCCGAGGAGATGGAGCAGTCGTTCGAAGAGCTTCGCCATGAAACCGGCGGGCAAAGGCAATTCTTCTTTCAGACCGACCGGTTCGAGTATCAGGTCCGCGACGATGAAGAGACGCTGCTGTGGGACATCAACGCCTGGTATGGCGGCCGTCTGAACCGCCTCTGGATCAAGAGCGAGGCCGAGTATTCTTTCGATCATGGCGCGTTTGAGGAAGCGCGCGTCGAAGCGCTGTGGTCGCGCGCGATCTCGCCCTATTTCGATGTGCAGGGCGGGCTTGCCCATGACTTCGAGGATGGAAACGGACGCACGCATGCCGTTGCCGCCCTTCAGGGGCTGGCGCCTTACTGGTTCGAAGTGGATGTTTCGGCCTATCTGTCCGACCGGGGCGAGCTGACCGGCAGTGCGGAAGCCGAATACGAGCTGCTCTTGACCCAGCGCCTGATTCTGCAACCGCGCGCCGAACTGGCGTGGTCGGCCGAGGATATACCGTCGCTGGAGACCGGAGCGGGGTTCACCAGCCTTCAGGCCGGGCTGCGCCTGCGTTATGAGATTGTCAGGCAGTTCGCGCCCTATGTCGGCGTGGAATGGACGCGCCAGCTTGGCGAGACCGCTGACTATGCCCGCGCGGCGGGTGTCGATCCGGAATCAACCGCCATCGTGGCGGGCGTCCGGGTCTGGTTCTGACGACATTTTTCAACCCACTGGAGTACTGACATGAACAAGTTCACAATCGCATTCGGTAGCGCGACCTTTCTGATCGCTGCGGGATCGGCCTTTGCCGATCACCATGAAGAGGCGCAACCCGCCGCCAATGACAATCCGCAGCACACGGCCTGCATGGAAATGCAAGACTGGATGATGACCCGCCACGAAGCCGGCGAAGACCACGACACCATCATGAATGCCATGTCGGAAGAAGATCAGGCGCTGGCCGAATCCTGCCACGCCATGATGCACGCTGACGGTCACGGTGAAGGCCACGGGGACATGGAGCATGGAGCGGATCACGGCGACATGGACCACGGCGACGGTCACGGCGACGGTCATGGCGATGGACATGGTGATCACGCCGAGACCGATGCCGGCGCTGCGGGTCATGGCAACGAAGACTGATCGCCTCTGAGACAAACGCGATTTGATCCGCCGCGCGCTCCGGTCCGGGCGCGCGGCGGTTTTACGAGGAACTGACCATGACGGCATTGCTGCGCTGGACGATCCGGATCCACAAATGGGTCGCGTTGCTCGTCGGCATCCAGATCGTGCTCTGGGTGACGGGCGGCGTGGTGATGAGCGTCATTCCCATCGAGACCGTCCGGGGCGAACACAATATCGCAGCCCCGGCTCCGGTCCCGATCGAAGCTGCGGCGATCATTCCGATCGGGCAGGCCGCGGAGGCGGTCTTTCCCGGCCAGACGATCCGCGCCGCCACCCTGCAAATCTGGCAGGGACAGGTGGTGTGGAATGTCACCGGACCGAGCGGCAACAGTGAGCTCGTCGATGCGATTACGGGGGAGGTGATCACGCCGATCAGCCGGGAGCGGGCGATTGAAATTGCCGTCGCCGACTATGCCGGTGACCCGGAGATTGCCGAGATCGAGTATTTTGAGGATGCGACATGGGAGTCCCGCCGCCCCGGCCCGGCCTGGCGGGTCTCGTTCGATGATGGCGAAGGCACACGCATCTATGTGTCACCCGACTCGGGACTGGTGACGGCGCGGCGCAACAACGCCTGGCGCTTCTATGATTTTTTCTGGATGCTTCACATCATGGACTATCAGGAGCGCGAAAACTTCAACAATCCGCTCGTAATCACCGCCGCGTTATTTGCGCTGGTGACTGTATTGGCAGGATTGGTGCTGCTCGTTATTCGCATGCAGAGACTGCTCAGGATGGCACTTGCCCAGCGTTCGATTTCACGCGAATAGCTTGCCGGGCATCACTAGCGCCAAGACACTACACCTCTATGTTTCTGAAAGGGCGTCGATAACAGCGCAATCGGGCGAGTTTCCCCGATGGCATTGACGGGTGATCTTTGTCAAATTGCGTTCAAGCTTTTCGAGGTCATTGATTTTCGCCTGAATGGTCAAAATGTGCCGTTCGGCCACCTGGGCAATCTCGTTGCAAGAATAATCACCACTGTTGATTGTCTGGAGCAGGCTACGAATATCGCCGATGGAAAACCCAAGCTGCCTTAATCGCAGAACAAATCGCAAGCGGTCAGCATCGGCTTTGTTGTATAATCTGTGTCCGCTGGCGGAGCGATCAGCAGGCCCGATCAAACCAATGTTTTCATAGTATCGGATTGTTTCAATGTTGCAGCCGAGCGATTGGGCCAACTGTCCGCGTTTGAGGGCGTCTCTCATTTTTGTGATCGATCTTCCAAATTTTACATCTTGCACCTGTACTAACTACAGGGAGTAGGACTCCTTTATGTCAAGGGACACGTCATCTTCGGCCAAAGCCATACCGCTTCTTCACGGCGGCGGTGTGTTCGGCAGTTTTCTGGCCCTGATTGGAGCATCCTGTTGTGTCGTTCCGATCCTGCTGGTAAATCTGGGTGTGGCGACCAGTCTTGTCGCAAAGCTGGCCTGGTTGACTCGGATACAACCTGTCCTGTTCGGCATATCGACAATTATCCTGATCGTTGCTGCTGTGCTGGCTCTCCGTCGTGGCAGCGCCCGATGGATGTTTTGGGCCTGGTGGAGCGTCGGTGCCCTTTTCCTGATCATGACAATGCTCCTTCCACTATATGAATTCCAGATACAACGAGCGCTGCTGGAATGGATGAGAGGATAGATGAGCCAATCATCGCCAACATTCGGGTTTGCGGAGCGCAACACCATTCCGCCACCGGGTCCGATTGGCCAGCTTAATAGGTGGGAGGTCTCAATGAGGTCGGGCAACCGCAATGAGTGACCAGCAGCGTTTGGCGATGGAAATGAATTTCAAGTCAACTCTGACATGCCCTGAATGCGAGACCATTCACCCGGATTTACTCATGCCAACGGACGCATGCCAGTATTTCTGGGACTGTCCCTCCTGCAAGATGGTCATCAAGCCGCTCGCTGGCGACTGCTGCGTGTTTTGTTCCTATGGGAGCGTTGACTGCCCACCCATCCAGTCTGGCACTTGTTGCGAGTAATCGAGCGGTCACAGTCCTTGATCAACCCAAACGGCAGGCTCGACCGTTCATTCCGTTATTTGTGGAAGAATCGATGCAAGGGTACGAAGACGATGGCGATAAACCAGCCGTAGGAGAAGGCCCCGATTGCGCCGAACAGGAACCCTGTTGGGGTCAGCCACTCGAAACCGGGCAATAAGGGCGCCCAGGCTTCATGCATGTGAAATTGTTGTGGAGCGAGCAATCCAAAGCCGACACAAGTCACGAATGTGATCAGCAAGAATGTCGACAGGGTGAGCCCAAGCGGAATAATGCGCATCGGCGCACGAGTTGGTTCAGACATCAGATAAGTCCCCTAATCGCTAAGTTCTCATCCACTTACGAATAGCGGGGCGCGAACCCTCATTCCGCGTGATAACAGTCATCGTGAGGGGTCTTATGCTTGGCGGCGTATTACCTTGTGTCAGCATGTGGGGAGACGGCGTTATAATTACGTCCACAATCGGGAGCGCGTTCACCGGACGCGATAATCGGCTCACTCTGATACGCTTGGTGTTGGCAACAGCCGTTATGATTGAACACATCTTTGTGGTACCGCACGGCATTGCAGGCGGTCCGTTCGTCGCAATTCATGGCTGGTCAATTGGCTATGTTGCCGTGAATGGGTTCTTCATTCTCAGCGGATTTCTAATAGCGGGCAGCCTTGAGCATCGCGCCAATGTAGCGAGCTACACGGCGTCGCGCGTGCTTCGCATTCTTCCGGCTCTGCTGGTACTCGCGATCAGCTCCACGCTGCTGATCGGGCCAGTTGTGACGACCGCAAGCATGCCCGAGTACTGGACCAGCGCACAGACTTGGCTCTATCCGGTCAATGTCATGCTGTTCATGGACACGTCGCAAGGTCCGCTGGGGGTGTTTGGCAACAACCCGGCGCCTGGAGAATTTTCCGCCACACTCTGGACACTGCGCTATGAAGTGCTGGCCTATATTGGCGCGGCCGTGCTGTTTTTTGCCGGTTTTGCCCGTGGCTGGCGGGCCTATCTATTTTTGCTCGTCGTAGCGACGGCCGGATATCTGGTGATCAAATTCTACTCGCCCGATATTCCGGTGATCATAACACTGACCTTGCGGCTCGGAACGGCCTTTCTGCTCGGCATGCTGATGTATTCGGCAAGGCACCGATTACCGCTTCTGCCGATCGTTGCCGTCTTCGCGTTGCCAATCTGGTATTGGATGGGATCATCGCCGCTGGCCGAGACATTTCTGAATCTTGGCCTGGCGTCGATATTGTTCTGGCTAGCGTTTTCAAAGCTGGGGGGGCTGCCGACTTTCGCGAATATGCCGGATTGGTCCTACGGGATCTATATCTGGCACTATCCGGTCATGCAGACGCTCTGGCATTTTGACTTGGCTCGCACGCCATTGGGCCTGTTTCTTTGGTCTGTGCCGCTTACCTTTTTAATCTCGGCGCTGTCGTGGCACTTCGTCGAGAAGCCGGCGTTGTCATGGAAACAAAAGTTTCGAGATCAGAATGCATCGTGTCGGAGGTTATAACATAATGTATTCGTTGCTTGTTACTGTGAATTCACGCGTCGTATACATACGAGTATGAATTTAGGCGTCAAAATTTTGTTGGTCACCGTAGCATTCTTCGCGTTGGCAAGCGAAGTCGCAAGTTCAGCTGCGCCTGACCACGATCATCATTCGGATGAGAGATTTGTCGAGATTGATGTAGGTCAATCTGAACCGGCATCAT
Source organism: Hyphobacterium indicum (assembly GCF_003129605.1). Classification (GTDB taxonomy): domain Bacteria; phylum Pseudomonadota; class Alphaproteobacteria; order Caulobacterales; family Maricaulaceae; genus Hyphobacterium; species Hyphobacterium indicum. Next base: position 732,678 of record NZ_QBDX01000004.1, on the reverse strand, counting down.
CGGCACACGCCGCCCATATGTGCGTTGCGTGCCATAACTTGATGGACCCCCGCGCGGGCTTTGAGGCTTCTATTGAAGTTTCATCAACCCCATCATTTGTTTTTCCGGACGTCCGATTCAGGACGCGAGCTCTTGAGCCGCCGTTTCAGCCACCGATTGAGATTTCAGCCTGACAACTTTGTCGAACTGAAACCAACAATCGGAATTACACTAGATGAATTCAACATTTATCGCCCGGCCAAATTGGCTGGGGCGGATGACCATGGCAGCAGTCCTGCTGGCCTGGATCTCCATAAGCTCTGCCGAGGCGCAATCCGCTTCTGCAGTCCCATTCACCTTATCCGATGCGCTGAACCTCGCATTGGAAAACAACCCAATCACCGATGCAGCGCGCGAGGAAATACGCGCCGCCGAATCCGACGCTCTACAAGCCGGGCTGTGGGACAATCCCATCCTGGGCGCAGAAATAGAGGAATTTGGTTCTGATCGTGGAGGTCTCGGCGACGCCGATACCACATTGTCGATCAACCAAACAATCCCGCTAGGCGGCGATCGCGGACGGGCTCGCGATGCGGCGAGCGCTTGGGCGCGAGCAGCAACGGCAGACTTAGCGCTTCAACGTACCCGCCTTTTAGCAAGTACTGCTCAGGCCTACGTTGACGCCCAGGCGGCGTCAGAAACTCTCTCTCTTCGTACAGAGCTTCTGGAAATCGCGAATAATTCCGCAGAGGCAATACGTTCGCGTGTTGACGCCGGCCGCGCGTCTCCAATTGAACGCAACCGCGCCGAAATGCTTGTCGGGTTGGCGACAATCGCTGCCAATGATGCTGAAAGTGCTCAAGCCGCAGCCAACGATCAGCTTGTGGCAATTTGGTCTGGCGACGCCTTCAGTGAAGAGCTCACCTCGCCACTACAATCGCTTGATCTCAGCGCCTTTGCGGACGCAAACCCGGTTGAATGGATTTCGAACAACCCCGGACTCATTCAACTTCGAGCCATAACACGAGCTCGTGGCCTAGAAATTCGACGCGAACGCGCAGAAGCCATTCCTGATGTGACTGTGGGTGCAGGGGTGCGCCGGTTTGGCGCCACCGACGAGACGGCTTTCGTCGCAACGCTTGAAATTCCAATTCCTATCATAAACAGAAACCAGGGCGGTGTCGCTGCGGCAGCCTCGCGAGAGACTGCAGCCCGATTAAACGAAGAAGTCATGCGCCGGTCATTGATCGCGCAATATGCTGCATCAGCTGGTCGCTTTGCACGCGCTCAGTCGACCTACACACAACTCAATCAAAATATCCTCCCGGCGTCTGAAAACGCATTATCAGCAGCTCAAGAGGCCTACCGCGAAGGCGCCATGGATATCCTCAATTTCCTGGATATCCAGCGTTCCTATTTCAATGTTCGAGTTGATCTGATCGCCGCCCGTGCCGAGTTGGCGCGTGCGGCTATCGAACTCGATGCAATAGCTGGTGCGCCTCAACTTACTCGACTGGTCCAAACGACCTCAGAGGAGGCAGCACAATGACCAAACATAAAATCAATCTATTGCTGATTACGGCCAGCGCACTGGCGCTCGCAGCGTGTTCTGCCGAAAGTCCGGGTGAACAAGACCAAAATAGCGAACCATCTGCCGTTGCAAGCAACATCGAAACTGAAACTAGCCACGACGACAATAGCGACGATGATGGGCATACTGATTCAGAAGATGGCGACCATGATGAGGCGGTCGAAGTTCACCTCGACGCAAGCCAGATATCTGAACTTGGTATCGTCGTCTCGGCTGTAACAAGTGGGCCAGTCGATGGGATTTTGGAATTGCCTGCAGAAGTGGGTTTTGATCAAAACCATCTGGCTCATGTTTCGCCACGCGTGTCCGGCATCGTTAGCAGTGTGAACGTAACCGAAGGTGATCGCGTCAATGCTGGCGATATTCTCGCGGTTTTGAATAGTCGGTCACTTGCAGATGCCAAGGCGGCCTATCTTTCGGCGCGGGCAAGATTGGATCTTGCAGAAAGCTCCTTTGAACGCGAAGAGCGCCTTTGGGAACGTCAGATTTCAGCCGAGCAAGATTATCTCAACGCGAGACGGGCGCTCGAGGAAGCACGAATTGAGGTTCGCAGTGCCGGTCAGCAGCTGGACGCTCTTGGTGTTGATGTTGCCACTCTGCCTCGGATGGTTGCGTCGTCAGATATTTCGCTAACCCGATATGAGCTGACTGCACCGATCGCCGGAACAATTATTGAGCGCCATGCTGTTCTTGGTGAGGTTCTTACCGAAGGCGCACAGCCGCCAGCCTTTATTGTCGCTGACACTGATTCTGTTTGGGTCGATGCTGCGATTTACGGCGCCGACCTGGGTCGACTTCGTGCTGGAGCTGCAGTTTCTATTGATCCGGGCGACGGAGGCCGACCAATCGAGTCGACGATTGATTTCGTGAGTCCTCAAATCGGCGAACGAACACGAACGGGTAGAGCTCGAATTGTCATCGACAATCCCGGCGACCGTCTGCGTCCAGGCATGTTTGTAACCGTGATTGCGGCTGCGTCTGACGCGCAGCCTACGTTACGCGTACCGGTGTCGGCGCTTCAAACCGTTGAAGGTGAATCCGTTGTGTTCGTTCGAACCAGTGATGGATTTGAGGTTCGCCATGTTCAGATCGGACGGCGTTCGGATCGGTATGCAGAAATCCTGTCTGGCGTTGCGATTGGCGAAATGATCGCCACGACCGGAACATTTTCTTTGAAAGCCGAATTGCAGAAAGAGGAGTTTGATGATGGACACGCACACTAACTCTTCACAGCAAGTTTCTGGTTTAACCGGCCTGCTACATCGAATAGCGGGGGGAAGACTGCTCGCTGCACTCGCATTTGCATTCGTACTCATTGGAGGGATCGTCACATTCAGGTCGATGCCTGTCGATGCGTTCCCGGATGTCACACCAACACTTGTGCAGGTGTTTACAGAGACGGAAGGCCTCGCCCCGGAAGAAGTCGAACGATACGTCACGTTTCCGGTTGAAACCTCCATGAATGGATTGCCTCGGCTTCGAGAAGTGAGATCGACATCGAACTTTGGTTTGTCCGTCGTCAACATCTATTTTGAAGATGGCGTCGACATATATTGGGCGCGCCAACTTGTCGGAGAACGCCTTCAGCAAGCCCGAGAAGAAATACCCGAAGGGTTTGGCGATCCAGGTATGGGGCCGATCACGACCGGCCTAGGCCAAATTCTCTTCTACTTCCTCGAAACGTCGGATGAAAATCTTGATGGCGTTCAGTTGCGGACGTTGCAGGATTGGCAGGTCAAATTTGACCTTCAAACCGTCCGAGGTGTCACCGAAGTTCTATCGCTTGGAGGTTTCGAACAGCAGTATCAGATCAATGTTCGACCCGAGGCTTTGTTGAGATACGAACTGTCCATCGAAGATATCGTAACGGCTGTTGAGTCCAACAATGCCAATGCCGGGGCTCAGTTTTTGATCGAAAACAGCGAGCAATACACGGTTCGTGCGGTCGGGCTGGCTCAGGGCATCCATGACCTTTCAGATATTATCGTGAAAGTCGAAGACGGTGTGCCGGTGCGTGTTCGCGATATCGCGAACATAGAGATCGGCGGCGCGCCTCGGCAAGGCATGGCGACCATGGATGGTCAAGGCGAAGTGGTTGCTGGGCTGGTTCTCAAACTCCTTGGTGCCAATACCAACGAAGTGATCGCCCGCGTTCATGACCGTCTTGAACGGATCAACGAAACATTGCCGCCAGGCGTGAGGGCTGTTCCCTACTATGATCAGTCAGAATTGGTAGGAGCCGCTGTGGGCACCATGACCACGGCCTTGTGGCAGGGCGCGCTACTTGTCGCCATCATATTGCTCTTCTTCCTGCGAGGATGGCGACCTAGCCTTATTGTCGTGGCTTCAATCCCGTTTTCAGTGGGTTTTGCCTTGCTCGCAATGCAGCTCTTTGGCGTATCCGCCAACCTGATGTCACTAGGTGGAATCGCTATCGCTATCGGGATGATGGTGGATGGTGCGGTTGTGATCGTTGAAAACGCAAACCGTATCCTGACCGCTTCGAAAGAGGGCGACGACAAACGCGCTCTTATCGCTGGCGCATGTGCGGAAGTCTTACAGCCGCTCGTCTTTGCAATCCTGATTGTGGTGATCGTGTTCGTCCCAATTTTGACGTTGGAAGGCGTCGAAGGCAAAACGTTCCGACCACTGGCCTTCTCTGTTGTTTTTGCGATGGCAGGATCATTGGTGTTCGCCGTGCTTCTTGCACCGGCTGCATCCATGCTCGGCTTGAAAATTGGCAAAAAGTCATCGGGTGAGGATGAACCTGATTTCTACGAACGCCGGTTTGCACCTTTGGTACGCTTCTTTGTTCACAAGAGATGGGCAGCACTCACGCTAGCAGCAGCAATGCTGCTTGTTGGCGGTGCGATATTCCCGCGATTGGGCTCTGAGTTTACGCCCCGCATGAACGAGGGTGATTTGCTGGTCCGGCTGACCATGGCGCCATCTATCTCGTTGCCGGAAGCCCGAGAAACGGTAACGCGCTTTGAGCAACAGCTACAATCCAACTTCCCTGAGGTTGAGCGCATCGTCACGCGTATTGGCCGCGGCGAGGTTGGTGCCCACGCAGACCCGGTAAACAGTGCGGAGGCCTTCGTGGCGCTTGCGCCGCGCGGTGAGTGGGAATCTGCCCGGACACAAGATGCGTTGCTCGCGATGATGAGCGAAAGCTTTGAATCCTTTCCGGGGGCTCGCTTTAACTTCACGCAACCGATTGCGGCAGCAACCGACGAATTGCTGACAGGTACTAAAGCGGACTTGGCGATCAAACTGTTCGGAGAGGACATGTCGGTCCTTGAGGAATACGCGGCGCAAATTGCAAATGTCATCCGCGATATTGCCGGTTCGGCGGATGTCCAGACAGATCAGGTGACCGGCGCTCCGCAGCTTAGGATTACCGTCAACAGGGAAGCGATCAGCCGTTATGGCCTGAACGTGGAAGATGTTTTGTCAGTGGTTCGAACAGCGATTGGTGGCTCGCAAGCTGGCCAGGTATTCGAAGGTGTCCGACGCTTTGACATCATCGTCCGTTACCGCGAACAAGATCGGGTGAATGCCGAACGCATCAGTCGTATCGTATTGAATGGCCCCGAAGGAGAAATCATACCCCTCGGCCAGGTCGCAGTCATTGAACGTATCGAGGGGCCTCGGCAGATCACGCGTGAGAATGGCCAACGGTACATTGCCATTCAAACCAATGTCCGCGAACGCGACATAGGCTCGTTCGTCCGAGAAGGGCAAAATGCCGTTGCCGAAAATGTCGCGTTACCGCCAGGGTATTTTATCGAATGGGGCGGTCAGTTCGAACTTCAGCAACAAGCAAATGCGCGTTTCGCCGTCGTCATCCCAGTCACACTGGGTGTCGTGTTCCTCTTGCTACTTTTTAGCTTTGGACGGCTTAAAAGCGCACTCTTGATCATCGCCAACATCCCGTTGGCGCTGGTCGGTGGTATCGCGGCGCTGTGGCTAACCGGTCAGAACCTATCGGTTCCAGCTTCCGTTGGCTTTATTGCTCTCTTCGGCATTGCCCTAGGTAATGGCATGGTTTTGGTCTCATTCCTCGACCGCTTCGCAAAGGAACGCTCGGACGTTGACGTGTTCAGCGTGGAGGCAGCAGTGCGTCGTGCTCAGCCCGTTCTGATGACCGCGACAACTACCGGCCTTGGCTTGATGCCGTTGCTTTTTGCGTCCGGCATCGGCTCGGAGGTTCAACGACCTCTCGCAGCCGTAGTTATCGGCGGATTGGTAACTTCGACCGTTTTGACATTGCTGGTTCTACCGGCGGTCTACAAATGGTTTGCGCCTCATCCGCAAAGACCTGGGCCAAAAGGATCGCTTGGCTAGCAGAAGGCAAGTTTGGAAATGGCAGGAAGATACGCCTGCCATTTCCATTACCGAAGACGGAACCCATTAACTGACGGCGAGTCACTCGCAAAGTAGGCTTTCTCCATGTCGATTTTTAAGACCACAATTTTTTCGCGCCACCGCTTTGGACCAGGCAAAATTCACGGCGGCCTACTGGTTATGTTGCCCGCTATGATCGCTCTCGACCTTTTGGTGAAACTCAAAATTGAGCGATTTTTGACCGAAGTTGGCACGTCGATATCGATTTTTCCTGGCTTTAACCTTACCTTGGGCCACAATCGAGGCGTTAGTTTTGGCATTATGGATAGTTCGCATTGGATTGCGCCCTATCTGCTTTCAAGTTTCGCCATCATCTTGGTTGTTTTTGCTTTAATTTGGGCCGCCCGGCAAAGCTCAAAACTCATCCACGCTGCCAGCACCTTTTTTGCGGCTGGTGGACTTGCAAATGCGATTGACAGGCTCGGCGATGGGGCCGTCACGGACTATTTGGACTTTGGATGGCAGGCGACTCGTTGGCCAACATTCAACCTGGCCGATGTTCTCATATTTGTCGGCGTTGCTCTTTTACTTCTTGGCTGGAGATCGGGCGCTGCAAAGCCAAATAGCGACCAATAATCGTTATGATGCCTTCGATGCTTTCTGTTTGTGGTCAGCCAGGCATTTGGAGTGGTCGAACAGGCTTGTGACAATTTCGCATGTTCCGACTTCTCCGCCGGAACAAGTGTCGATCATGCGTTCTAATTCACGTTCGAGCACCCTTAGCTGCTCAATGCGCGTTTGCGTATCGACGAGGTGCCGCCGGGCAAGTTCATCGGCTTTGGCGCAATCGGTGCCAGGGTTTTCCTGAAGATCGATCAGGTCGCGAATGGCATCGACGGTAAACCCCAAATCACGTGCGTGCCGAATGAAGCCAAGTAAGTCTACGGCCGCTTGCCCGTAGATTCGTCGACCGCTTTCAACGCGGCGCGGTTCGGGCATCAAGCCGACGCTTTCATAATAGCGAATGGTGGTCACTTTGACGCCCGATGTTTTCGCCGCTTGGCCGATGGTGAATTCTTTTTGCATTTTGCTCTTGCTTCTACAGTCGCTGTAGAAATTAGACTCCATCTTGAACTTAGGAGTCAAGAAAATGAGTTGTTGCGAAAACGACCAAAAATTTGATGGTACCTCAGCCGCTTATCGCCGCGCGCTTTGGGCTGTTATTTTTATCAATCTCGTCATGTTTGTCGTCGAGATAACCGCAGGTTTTGCGTCGGGCTCCCAAGCCCTCAAGGCCGATGCACTGGATTTCGCGGGCGATACCATGACCTATTCCATCAGCCTTTTGGTCATCGGCTCTGCCATTGCGGTTCGAGCCAAAGCCGCATTGTTCAAAGGCGGCCTTTTGTTCGCGATTGCGATTTCCGTCCTAGCTATGACACTGATGCGGGCTTTGTCGGGAGAGCCACCTGTTGCAGAAACCATGGGCATTGTTGGCTTTGCGGCGCTTCTCGCCAACGCGGCCAGCGTGCTCATTCTGCTAAAATGGAGAGACGGCGACGCAAACGTTCGCTCCGTCTGGCTTTGCTCGCGCAATGACGCCATCGGCAATGTCGGTGTGATGATTGCTGGCGGTCTTGTGGCCGCCACCGGATCAGCCTGGCCCGATCTGCTACTCGCCTTTGTGCTCGCCGGCATCTTCAGCCGGTCGGCATGGTCGATCTGTAAACAGGCGCTCGATGAGCTTCGTGAACACTCAGCCATGGCCAATACAGGAGACGCGTAATGTCACCCCTGCTCATCGGAGTTATTGCTTATGTGGTCATAACAGCAACGCTTTCGCTTCCCTTTATGCTTAGGGCGAAGGCCGAGTTTAAACACCAAGGCAAATGGTCACCTCAAACCGCGATTATGTCTGGTGTCATCATGCATGGTCATTTCATCGCGACACTCGCGCTATCATGGCTGGATCGCGGCAGCCTATTTGCGCCATCCCCCATCATAGTCGCCATCGGAACAGTGATGTTCATCGGTGGCGCCGCTGTCATCTATCTGGGACGATATGCCTACGGATCGCAACAGCGGGTCTACGGCTTACTTGAAGACGAGCTGATCCAGCACGGTATATACCGTCATACACGCAATCCACAGTATGTCGGTTATGCGGGCATGTTCCTCGGAGCGGCCATCATTGCGGGTTCCGAACTGGCTTTGGCTTCCACGCTCTTTTTTATGGCGATCATCCATGTGTTCATCACATGGGTAGAGGAGCCGCACATGCGTAGAACCTTTGGTGAGGCTTTCAATCAGTATGCGCAGAAGGTGAGGCGATATATTTGATCCGACTAAGCAGTGGCACAATCTTGCTGGAAAAAGCTCGGCACTGGTGGAGCCGTCAGACTAGACCGGTTCGCAAGCTCAGTCTGTCTTGCGATGTTTCCGGCTGTTTATAATGCCTAATTGTCATCACAAGTGCGCATTAGGCGGGTGGAGTAAAAACGGCCGTATCTGATCACAGAACTGCGATTTCGATCTTGGTTTCTCATCCACCGCCACTACACTCATCGAACCAGTCTCAAAGCCAAGTTCCCGAGCGCCGGGATCCCAAGCCATGCGAGATAATCGGCTGGAACCTTAAGACTCGCACTTTCGATAAAGTGGCAGGGTTTGGCCGAAATTGCCCTGTTTTCTCAAAACCTGAAGACTCAGAGAATCTCGTACGGCAGCCGGCAAGGGCCATTCAGGACACGGATTTCAAACGGGTTTTCGGATTGCAAGTTCGCCGGTCAAGCGACGACAGTTTGAAGTGATCCATCGCGTGGATCGGACACATGTCCCGACCTTACGGCGATCAGGCGAACCAGGCATCCTGTTCTGACCAGTCGAGAGGAAAGGGCTCCAGCGCGGTCTTGAGCGACAGCCCAGCCGGCGGGTTTCCGGTCAGGACGGCTTCAACCAGCTTTGGCGACAGGAGCGTCATTCGAACCACGCGGGCGAGATAGGTCTCGGAGATACGCTCGGCGCGGGCCAGATGGCGGACAGTTTCAAACTTACCGCTGTCGAGCAATGCGCGCCATCGATGCGCGCGTGCTACCGCTTTGAGGAGAGCGTGGTCCGGTTTGGCGATTACCGGACCGGCGCCAGCTGCATGGATCTCCTTGCGGCCCCGATGCTTACGAAAGCTGACCGGCACCCGAAGGATAAGCCGGTTGCCGATGCGTTCGCCTTCTATCCGGGCTAGGCGTTCCATGGATCAGGCAGCCTCGCGTGCTTCGCCAGCAAGTCGCTGCAGACCATCAAGGCGCAAAGTTATCTCGACATGCTCGAGGTGGATGACAACCTTCTCGACGAGGAGGTTGACCAGGCGTGCCTGCTCTTCCGGAAAGAGATTCTCCCAGATCGGTGTCAGCTCGTCGATCAATGCGGCGAGTTCCTCCTCGCTTGCCGTTAGCCCGATCACTTTCGACGCACGGCATGCGCTGAACAGGATCTCCGGTTCGTGGAGGAGCCCCTTGATGCGCTCGATCACAAGGCTTTCGATCTCGGTCGCGCTGATGCGCCCGATTGGACAGGCGCCAGCACCATTCGCCAGCACGGTCTGGCTGACATAGTAGCGATAACGCTTCTTGCCCTTGTTCGTATGGCTGGGAGACATGGGCGCGCCATCAGGTCCGAAGAGGATCCCCTTCAGCAGGGCCGGCGTTTGCGCGCGCGTCCGCGATGCCCTTTGGCGATTGTCGGTCTTCAGGATGGCCTGAACCTTTGCCCAGGTGATCTCATCAACGATGGCTTTATGGCGTCCGTCATAGACCGCACCCTTGTGGCGGATCTTCCCGATATAGATGGGGTTGGAAAACATCTTGTAGAGGCGGCTTTTCGCGAAGTCCGGCATCGAAGCCGAGGCCCGTGTTTCTTCCGACAGGCGCTGGACCGAACCGAGCTCTATAAAGCGCTTGAAGAGGTGCCGCACGATCCGGGCTTCCGTCGGCTTTTGCACCAGCTGCTTGTCGCGGCTGATATAACCAAAGGGCAAAGGTCCGCCCATCCACATGCCGCGCCGCTTCGAGGCGTCGATCTTGTCGCGGATGCGCTCGGCCGTGTTCTCACGTTCAAACTGGGCAAAGGACATCAGCACGTTGAGCAAGAGCTTGCCCATCGCATCGCTGGTATTGATCGACTGAGTGACCGACACGAAGCTGACGTCATGCGCATTGAAGAGTTCGACAAGCTTGGCAAAGTCCATGATCGACCGGCTGAGGCGATCGATCTTGTAGACGACGATGATGTCGACCTCATCCCGCTCGACCCGCTTGATCAAGCGCTGAATAGCAGGGCGTTCTAGTGTGCCGGCTGAATAGCCTGGATCCCGGAACTCCTCGTCGATCGCGACCCAACCTTCATGGCGCTGACTGGCAATGAAGTTGCGGCAGGCTTCGGCTTGCGCATCAAGGCTGTTGAACTCCTGATCGAGTCCCTCTTCGCGGGATTTTCGTGTGTAGACCGCGCAGCGTTTCGGGCCAGTAGATTGCGATGCGAAATTCATCGCCGCCCCCGGGAGTCTGAAAGCCCGAAGAAACTCCAGCCATTCCAGCGCGTGCCGGTAATCGCAAAAGCGATGGCTGAAAGGGATTTGTAGTGCTTGGCATTGAACTCATAACCGTCGCGCCGGACCGTCACGAGATATTCGACGCCCTTCCATTCGCGGACCAGGCGGGTGCCGGCAATGGGCTTGTTATCCGCTCGCTTGCGCCGTTTCGTGTGGTCACCGCCATCAAGTTCGTCGGCGAGGGCCAGAAGCCGCTTGTGCGACCGGTCCTTCAGCCCGCCATGCTCGAATTCCTGAATTCGATAAGCGAGGCGCGCTTCGAGCGAGCGCCGATTGAAGACTGGCGGGGGAACTTCAAACAGGGAATGCCAACTTGCCTTCAACTCCGCGAATGAGAGGGCGCCAAGACTTGCGATCGGGGTTCGGGTTTTCGTTTCCATGGGTCATTCACCGTAAACAGCACCGCTCGAGGCATTGTCAGATTAAACCGGTCATTATCGGTTCGTCGGCCAAACTGCCTGGATGAAAAACCCATTTCGCTACTTCAAGACATCACCTGAGGTCATCCGTCTCGCGGTGATGATGTATGTCCGATTTCCGCTGTCGCTTCGAAACGTGGAAGATCTGCTGCACGAGCGCGGTATCGATCTCAGCCATGAGACGGTGCGGTTCTGGTGGAACAGGTTCGGCCCGATATTCGCTGCGGAGATCCGGCAAAGGCGCGCCGATCGGCTACGCGCCTGGCCCCAGTGGCAATGGCATCTGGACGAAGTGTTTGTGAAGATAAACGGTGAGACGCACTATCTCTGGCGCGCTGTCGATCACGAAGGTGAGGTGTTGGAAGCTTTCGTCACCAAGCGCCGTAATCGCCAAGCAGCGTTGAAGTTTCTGCGCAAAGCCATGAAGCGATATGGCAGCCCGGAAGTCATCGTGACGGACCGGTTGCGCTCTTACAAAGCTGCCATGAAGGTCATCGGAAACGAAGACAAACAGGACGTGGGGAGGTGGCTCAACAACAGGGCCGAAAACTCACATCAGCCCCTACGAAGACGAGAACGGGCGATGCTCAGATTCAGGCGAATGCGAAGTCTCCAGAAATTCGTCTCCGTCCATTCGTCCGTCCACAACCACTTCAATTTAGAGCGCCACATCAATGACCGAGACTGGTTCAAGGAGAACCGGCAAATCGCGCTGGCCGAATGGCGGCAACTTGCCGCCTAAATCGACGAAACCCTGCCAATCTGAGACCAGTTCGCTTTCGTCTGACACCACCCCCTGAAGTTCACAGAAGCCGGTCATGTGCATGTGACCGCCCATCCGGGTTTTTGCGCAGCTGGCGGCACCTGCCTGGAGATTGCAGTCGAAGACACCGGGATCGGAATCCCGGAGGAGGCTCAGGCGCGGATTTTCGACCGTTTCATGCAGGCTGACAGCTCCACGACGCGTGAGTTTGGCGGGAGCGGACTGGGGCTCGCAATTGTGAAGGGGCTGGCGGAAGCACAGGGGGGAGATATTGAGGTCCGGTCCGAGCCCGGCAAGGGTTCCTGCTTCACTGTTCATTTGCCGCTTCGCGAAGCTCATCTTGCTGAAACCCGGCCCGCCGAAGGGATGGGGGATGCCGCACAGCTTGGCGATATTTCCGTGCTCCTTGTTGAGGACAATGCGCTGAATATCGAAACCATGAAGCTGTTGCTGGGCGAGTTCGGCATCACCCCCGATATCGCCAAGACCGGGCTTGAGGCGCTCGACAGGGTTGCGGCGCAACGTTACGACGTTGTCTTTATGGACATCCAGATGCCGGAAATGGATGGAGAAATCGCCATCAAACACTTGCGCGAACGGGAATCCGCGGCCGGCGGAAACCCTGTCCATGTCCTGGCCTTTACCGCTGATGTTGTCGGGGAGCGTGTCCGGCATTTCGAGTCCATCGGTTTTGATGGCGTACTGGGAAAGCCGGTGAATGCGCGCAAGCTCTATGAAGCGCTGGTGGCCGTCGCCGGCCAGGATTCGGAAAAGGAAACGGCCTGACCGGGGACTCGCGAATACTGCGCTCGCTCCCGATTCCCGAAAGCATCGCAGGATCGCGGCCGCTTCGCGGCCAAGGCTTGGAACCCGCCCTTGAAAGGCGGGTCCGTGCCGGGTCCGCTATTCTTCGTCTGAAGCCGCCTCGTCCTCACCGGGAATGATGAAGTGCCGGTCGCTGAAGCGGAAGGCCGCCGCCGGCATGGCATCGCTGGCGTCTGACAAATCAAGTTGATAGCGTTGTCCGCGGCATTCGCCGGGCGCAGACGGAATGGATGTGTTCAATACCATCAGTCCGGCATGTTCCCATTCGGCCGGGTCGATGGTGCCGGACTGACCAAGGGGAATGACCTGGATTTCGCCGCCGCGCTGGCCGAGAACAAAGAGTTCAATATTGTCTGCCCGGCTGACCGAGAGATTGGCCGGCCCGTCCAGATCGAGCGCAAAGTAATTGACGCCCAGCTCTTCCACGCTGCCCTTCCCTGAAGTCTGGCCAGTGGTGCCGAGCGTACCTGAAATCTCCACGGTGCGGTTGAAAACCGGCGCCAGATCGTAATCCAGCGCATAATTCCGGGCCCGCCAGCGGGTGATGGCTTCAAGCAGGTGCGAGCCGTCTTCGCGCAGGGCTGTGTCCATGACCTCCAGCCCGTCCATGTGCGCGGCGTTTTCCCAGAAGCGGACGATCATCCCGTTGCCATGACTGTCGGCAATGGATTGCAGCAAGGTCCACTGGCCGTAATCCAGCCCCTCGCCCGATGTGCTCCAGCACCGGCCGGGCCGGGCAAAATCGGCCGACACATAGTCGGTGGCGTCCTGATCATCGCCAACGGTGACGGTCTCGATCCAGGAAGCGGTGGATTCATAAAGCCAGTTCAGTCCTTCGACCGAGTCATACCCGTACTGGACAATGTGATTCAGCTCGTGCGTCGCGGTGGCGCGGATCAGGCTGGACGGGGGGGCATCGCCAAGGCCGACGAAATCATTATCAATGACGAAAATAGCGCGCGACGCCGCTTCCTCCCGGACATCGGGCGTGTAGGGGTTGTCGAACACGGTCTCGACCGGACGCGCAAATCCCAGCGCTCCGCCGACTTCCGACACATAGGCGCGGTAAAGCCCCTCTTCATCGCGGATAGGCTCGGCAAACCCCAGGGCCCGCTGTGCATCGAGGTTTTCCTGCAGGGCCACGCCGACTTCGCGTGCATAGGCTTCGGAGGAGGCATCGCTTCCCTCGAGCGTGTAATAGACAACAAAGTCCTCGGTGCGGATCGACAGGCGCTCCCCGCTCAGCGAGATGTTTTCGCGCAGCGCTCGCAACTCGTCGACGATGCCGGCATCGACCAGCGACATCACGAGGCTGTATTCGCCGGCGCTGTTGCCGCCGCGATAGCGCTCCATGATCACTGTATATTCGGCCGTCTCTTCTACCGTCAGCGCAATGGCGGAATTCAGCGATCCGTCGCCACGGTCATCATTCAGCGATACCGGTTCGCCATCGGGGCCCAGGATGCGCAGTACCGGGTCGAGATCTCCCGACAATGCGTCGGCCAGGACCAACAGGGTCTGACCGGCTTCGAGCGCGACAGGGTATTCGCGGGACGGTTGGTCATTGTCGATCACACCGGAATGACGGGCGATCTCTGTGCCTTCGATCGCCGTAAAATCATAGGGAATTTCCGCGTTCGGATCGATCGCGACCGACACCAGAACATCGCCGGTTTCGGTGCCAGAATAAGACCCGACCACGATGTCATAGCGGCCCGCCGCACCGATCTGCAGGATGATCTGGGAGTTGAGCGTGCCGCCGGCCCGGCTGTCATCATTCTGCGCGATGATGCTGCCCGATGGCGACCGCAGCTCCAGTGTGGTGTCGAGCCCGGGGCTCACCGCATAGGTATTGGCCACGATTATGTCGCCTTCAGCGAAATCCGCACTGACGGACCGCGTCGGATTTGCATTGTCGAGCGTGACAACGTCCTGAACCCGGATTTCGGCCGCGTCCGACAGACCAAAATCCACGCCCTCGCTGACCACCAGTTCGAACGCGCCGAAGGCGCCGCCATATCCGGTGACCGATGCCGTGTAGATGCCTGGCTGCGGCGGCTGGAAGATGATCTGCGACTGCAGGCCGCCGCCGGAATAATCGTCATTCTCGGCCAGCGTGCGGCCATCGGTGCCGGTGACCCGGAGCACGGTGTCGAAATTAGTATCCGAGCGGGTTGTCAGCGTGACCAGCTGGCCGCCGGTCAGATCGATCTGGAAATCGGCGCTGGGCTGATCCTCGCTGACGGTGCCGGGGCGAACATCCTCTGCAGCCGTTTGAGCCATTGCCGACGCTGTCGCGCAGGCCAGAATAAGTGGGAGAAACCCGTAACGCATGAACGCCCCTTTGCCTGGAATATAACAAACCCTGTCCGGAAACGGGTTTAGCCACGGCTGGCGGCGGCGGCAAGGGCGGGGTGCTTGCCGCAGGCGCTGTTTCCGTCATCGTTGGCGTTCAGGGCGTGTCCGCTTGCTGGTTGCACCCCGGGTCTTCTGAGCCGGCTTTTGCAGAATATCTGCCCGCGCCGGGGATTGGAGATGGCCGGTTCCGGCTGAGGGGATGGCTGCCGTGCCGGATCTATTCCTCACCCCGCGCACGGCGCCGGAGAATGATGATTGCGCCGGCGGCCGCACTTGCGAGCGCCAGTCCCAGAATCAGCCAGATAATCCGGCCCTGACCGCTCGAACCAAACCCTTCGCCCCGGACGACTTGCCCGAGCTCGGCGGCCACGCGGTCCGCTTCATCGGCCGCCCGTACGTCCATGCCGAGCGCTTCGCCAACCAGATCAAGCTGAAAAAAGGACGGATTGTCGGTTTCCACGCTGAGCGTAATCAGGCGTCCGGATATCCCGGTGACTGGCTCGATCCGCCGGATTTCCAGTGTCTTGAAGCCGTCCGGTTGCTGTTCGGCCCAGGGCGAGGAATCCGTGACACCCACAAAGACCGGCCCCCTGTCCACGCGGACATAACGCATACCATTCCACCCCCCCGTCCCCGGCGGGCTGACGTAAAGCTCAAGACCGGCCGCATCAACAACGCGGATCTGCGGGCCTTCGTATGGCCCCCGGTTACCCAGAAGCTGGACGCCCAGGATTCCGCTGCCGCCCGGATCGACCCGGAACCAGTCCCAGTCGCCGTGCGACAGGCGGACCAGGCGGTGGAAGGGCAGACCGGCCTGCCATGCCGTATCCGGTGTATCGTTCGGCTCGAACGCGTCATTTGGTGGCAGGAATTGCGGCCGGACCTGTATGACGGTTTCGGTTTCTCCCACCGGCCCGCCTGAGACAACCAGATCGTGACGGCCAGAAGGCAAAACGAGTCGTTGTGCCGGGGTCCTGTCTGCTTCTGCGGCCGGCGCGATGAATACCGCAGTCACCGCCTCCGGACCCGCGAAGACAGGGAGCTGAACCTCTGACGCATGATCCAGATCAATCCGGACACGGGTCTCACCCGCGTCATTCAGCCGTAAAATCGCCACTTCGCCGGCCTCCAGCCGTTGCTGGGCCGCGGCTGAGACGGAAAGCAGGAGGGCGGCGGCGAGCGCTGGCAACAGGGTCCGCATCATCCTTCCTCCGGCTCCGCTGCGCGAACCGCCTGCTCGATCTCCCGCCGTGCCGTGGGAAGATCAACAAGGCCTGCAGCGGCTGCGTTGGCAATGCCCCTTACCCGTAACAGATCGGCCTCGCCGCGTGAGCTGCGGCCTATCAGCGTCTGGCTCTCGCTGGGCTGGCTGTTGATCCCCCATCGCAAGCCCGAGCTTCGCGTGCGTCCGTAATAGACTCCGTATTCACGGGTCTCGAACGAGGCGATGCAGCGCCCGTCGGGCAAGGCGCGTTCGAGATAGACACGTTCCACCAGTGTGATCCGGTCGAGATGCCGGCCGCCATCCCTGACCTCGACCGAATAGCCGGTTCCGGTGGTCGCCCGGCAATCAACGGCGCGCTCCGGAGCGGGTGCCTGTTCCGGTTCCGGCGGCGAGCGATCGGGTGCCCGGTGACGGCTCAACACGGCCTCAAGATCCCGGATCGCGCCGGCGACATTTCCATCGCAGGTTTCAGCGCCATCCGTGAAACTGGCATAGCGCCATTCAGCCGCGCGCGGATCAGCCTGAGACAGGAATATGGCGCGCGCCTGATCATGCGCGGCCGCCAGCGGTGTGCCGGAAAGTGGTGTGATCGATGTCAGGAAGCTGCGGATCGAGTCGGCATCCCGGGTGAAGGTGCGGGTGCTGAAAGATCCGCAATCCTGAAACGCCACGGCGGCAAATTCGATGACCTGGTCTTCCGGCAGGGATTCGAATGTCTGGTTGATGCCGGATCGCGCATTTGCCATCCGGCCGCTTTCTCCCATCGAGCCGGACGCATCAAGAATCACCAGAAGCGACAAGGCTGGCGGTTCGCCGAGCCGGTGCCAGAGGTCTGGCCCGCCATCCGAGCCTTCCGGTCCGCCGCGGCGTTGGTCCAGGCTTGTCCAGTAAATCCTGTTTGACCACTGATCCGGCGGGGCGATGGCTGCAGGTGTGGACGGATCAGCGTCAAGTGCCTGACCGGTCAGCGTCACTGTTATCTGGATATCGCCATTGGCGTCCTGGAGTGACGCTGCCTCTTCCAGATCGAAGCGTGCGCGCCATCGCCGCCCCTCCCCGCTGACGTCTGCGTCTGTTCCTCCGACGCGAATTGCCGGCGCGGTATCCAGTTCAGCGGAAAATTCGAGACGCATCTGACCCGGGCCGCTGGCGGGTGCTGCGCGGGCTTCCGCCACGTCCAGAGTCCGCGCCTCCGGGTCCAGTGCCGCCAGGGTGAGATTGCGCGCGCTTTGATAATCCGGCCCGTCCGTCCAGACTGCGCTATAGATATTCCGGCCGGCACCTCGCACCCCGATGGATTCCAGAACCACAGGAATCCGGTCAAACAACAGAACGGTTTCGCGGTCCGGCTCGGAACCGGGACGTTCCGGATCACCATCCGTCCATGCGCCTCGTTCTGACTGCACATAGACTTCCAGTGTCTGGGCGCCTCGCAAGGCGTTGAAGGCATCCCCTTCCGGAATCGCGCGTTCGCCGCGCCAGTGACGGCGGCTGGTCCATCGGCCTTCCAGAGGGTCGCCACCAAGGCTGATAATCTGCCCGTCGGCATCGCGGTCAATGTCTTCATCAAAGGTCAGTTCAATCACCAGCCGGGCCCCAGGCCCTACGGGCCGGAAGGCCGTATCCGTATCCTCATGCGAGTCTTCCGTGCTTGGCTCGAACAACCAGTCGGCATCCTCGTCCAGGCTGGTAGAAGGTGCGGGTCGCTGCATGAAATAGACGGGCTGATCTTCACCGCGTGCCGTGATTTCGACCTGCACCAAGCGCGGCGGCCGCACTTCCCGCCGGATCACGAACCGCCCGGCACTGGCCTGTCCGGGATCTTCGGCCGCGTCTCCGGACCGGGTGACGAAAACATAGCTGTCGCTGAAACGCTCCACGCTTGCCGCCGACTCGCGAAAGGCCAGCTGGCCGAATTCCGCTTCCACGCGGAAACGGATGCGGGTATCTGTCCAGAACAGGATGTCGCTGATCGGGATGGCGGAGCCGGGCGTCAGGCCGATCGCCAGCTGACCCTGTGTGCTGCCAAAATGCTGCCCGCGGATTTCGAGTGTGTCGCGGGTGTTCTCGATGACGGTCACCACACCTGCTGCACGGAGGTCCTCTTCTTCCTGCGCGTCGATCACCGGAGTCCGGTCGCACCAGTTGGCGACTGACTGGTAAGACAGCTGGGCGTCATCCATCGCAAAAGCGCCGGATTCGTCCGACGCGAAATTCCAGGGAACATAGCCGGGATGCAGGATGTCGATCCGATCGCCCCCGAAGCGTGGCGCGGACCAGGCTGTGGAAGCCAGACGGCAGAGGGGTTCGGTACGCTCGCGCGACCCGTTGAGCATGACGGACGAATATTCTTCCACGTCCGGACTGTCGCCGCGTGCCTCTTCATAAAGCCGCTGAGCCAGTATGCGGCAGGTTGCGCGTTCTGCCTCCTCTGACGAGCCCCGGAGCGACTGAAGCAGCTCTTCGGACCGCGTGCAGAAATAGTCGGCGTGCGCCCGGTTGTAGAAACCGAATACAGTTTCCGCGTCGCGTCCGCGCGGATCGGAATCCGGCAGGGTGGTCAGATCTGCCGGTTCGAAATAGCTGGCGATCGGATAGGTGTCGCCGGTCGGAATGTTTGACAGATTGCCGAGTCCCCCCTGGGCCAGGTCAATCCCGTTGGAATCGCGGAAGGCCGCCAGCCGCGCCCGTACATAGATGCGGGTCAGCGAAAGCGTGTCATTGCGCGTGTAGACCAGGCCCCGCAGCTCCTGCGGCAGCGCATTGCGCGACCCCCGGCCGGACGCCTCGGCGGCATAGGTTCCGATCCGCACAAGTGCCTGGGACAGGGTAGCGATGCCGCCGGCCGCTATGAATTCCGGCCCCATGCCAGCCACCATGGATTCATTGGTCGCCCACATGTCGAAACAATGGCTGCCGAGCGATTCACCGGAGGCCGGGCTGAGCGCGACATCATCAATACCGTACCCGCTTGTGTTCTGCCCGAAGGCGGCGATCACTTCGCGATAGCCGGCTGTCGAACAGGCCAGCAATTCCCGCCGCTGACGCTGAACCGGCAGAGCGGTTTCCGAATTGTATTCCAGCAGATGACCGGCCGCATCGAGGCGCGCGGCATAACGCAGGCGCATCATGTCCCAGGCGCGGTAATCACCGACGCCGGGATGGGTTTCCTCCTCATTGGCGTGGCGCCAGACCGGTATGTAGATGGATGCGGCCGGCGGTTCGGCGTCATCATCGACCAGTCCCACAGCCTGCCCCAGCGAGATCAGTGCCCGCGCTGTGAGATTGGTGAGGGTGGACGTCACCCCGACTTCTGGCGAGGACAGGGCGTCGGGAATGTGGGTCACGGATTGATGGCCGTGAATAATGCCGGTGAATCCGCCCGCCAAAAGGGCCCGGGTCGGATCCCAGCCAATGCCATTGGCGTTGTATTCCGGAGAGCCCCAGCGTTCGAACATATGCCCCATCGCCCACCGGTCCTGGAGAAAATGCTGGGCGTAGGCTTCGTATGCCAGCGCTTGATGCTCGGCTTCCCGGATCACATCACGATAGGCTTCGAGATTGGCCGGCTCTTCCGAAATCCGGCTCCGAAGTCTGCTGGCGCGCGCGGCAAGGGACAGCGCGGTCTGGTGCAGCCGGAGATAGGATCGCGTCGCCTGGGAGCCGAAATGGGAGGCGTTGAAACCACCCCCCTGCCAGTAAGTGTAGTTGTGACAATCGCCGGGCACGCCGCCGGGCATGGTGCCGCCCGGCGCCGGCGGGCAGTCCGTATTGCGGTTGATCCAGTCATAGATTGTGTAGCTGAAATCCGGAATGCCGGCGAAATTGGCCGGACCCGGCAGGCGGCGCCGGGGCAGGCCCATCACATTATCTGGATCCCAGGAGGATCCTGGCCGTTCGCCGATTTCGGGCCGGAAATAGCCGGTCGCCAGATCCCGGACAATCAGGTCATTGTCGGCCGAGAAATTCCATGGCGAGCCGGGGGCTGCACGGTCCAGCGCTGTCTGCGCCAGCCAGGCATGTTCGTTTTCCCGGCAATTATCCAGCGTGCTGCCATGGCAGTAATAGATGGCGTGCCATTTGTCGCGGTCCGCGACATGCCCCGCAAACTCACCGACCCGTGCCGCATCTTTCGTGTCATGGGCGCTGGCAAAGAATGCGATACCTATCACTGCGGCCATGCGAGCGGCGCGGAGCGCATATGCTTTCAGCCGGGCTAGTCCTGTCGCGGTGCGCACCATGCATCCTCCGCTACGAAAATCCGCTCGAATGCAGTGACGGCGGCGTCAAGATCGCCGCCCGCCTGTCCGGCATATCGATCCAGACAGGCCTGCGGGCATTCGGCCCCGGCCACGCAGGCGCGCAACCGGCCGGCACGCTCTTCTGCGCTGGCGTTATCCGGCGGCCCGAGACAGGTGAATACGGTGTCCATGCAACGCCCCCATTGGGCGATGGGGTCATCCAGATCCGGGTATGTCACCAGGGAGATCGCCGGGCCGCTGCCGTCCGAGCCATGGCCGGCCGGGACGGGCGGCAGGAGTATATCGCATCCGGCTGTTTCCGGATCACACTCGGGGTCCGCCGTGACAGTGGCTTCCGCCCAGAGATCATCCGGCGGGGCATCCGCCTTCTGAAAATACAGGAATAACCCGGCAATGAGCGCACTCACAGCCACCAGTATGGCAAGGCCGGCAAGGACGGGAACACGCCAGCCACGGCTTCCGCCGGGCGCGGTGCCATCTGCTTCCGGTGTTTCTTCCTTTGTCTTCATTTGCACTCCCGGCAATGAAGGCAGGCGACGATTGCGTCAACCTAACAGCAAAATGCGGCTTTGACAGTAAAACCATTATTCGAATGTATTTCTCCGGGGACAAATGTATGAGCGAATCGCGCTCCGGAATTGGCTTTTCCGGAACATTAAACATGACGGTGGCGCAGGCCGGGCTGTCGCTCAGGCCTGAGCGGCGGCATGGGCGCTGGCCCAGGCCCACTGGAAATTATATCCGCCCAGCCAGCCGGTGACATCGACGCATTCGCCGATGAAATAGAGCCCCGGAACCCGCCGGCTTTCCATCGTTTTCGATGACAGCTCCTGCGTATCAATGCCGCCTGCCGTGACCTCGGCCGTGCGCCAGCCTTCGGTTCCCGCGGGTTTGATCCTCCAGTCTGACAGACGCGCCACAATGTCTTCAATGGCGGTATGGGACAGGTCAGCGAGGCGCGGAACGCCGGGAATTTCGCCGCGCTCTGTCAGCAGGGCGACGAGCCGGTTCGGCAGAAGGGTTTCAAGGGCGCTGGCCAGGGATTTCTTCGGGTGCTCTGCCTTGAAGGCGGTCAGGGCCGCAGCGGCATCCCGGCCGGCGAGCAGGTCCAGGGAGAGCGCTTCGCCTTCCGACCAATAAGAGGATATCTGCAATATGGCCGGACCGGACAGGCCGCGATGGGTAAACAGCATGGCTTCCTCGAAAGCGGCGCGGTCATTGCGCGCCTGCACCGGACAGGCAAGGCCGGCGATGGAGGCAAAATCGCTCTTGTCGCGTCCTTCAAATACGAAGGGAACGAGGGCCGGGCGCGGGGCAATGATGTTATGCCCGAACTGGCGGGCGACATCATAGGCAAAACCGGTTGCGCCCATTTTGGGTATGGAGAGTCCGCCACTGGCGATCACCAGCCGGCCGGTCTCGAACACGCCGCCCGCCGTGCTGACGCGGAAACCGTTACCGGTCCGGGAGACGTCCTGGACAGACGTGCCCAGGCGCAATTCTCCGCCGGCGCCGTGGAGCTCGCCGAGCAGCATGTCGATGATCGCACCCGAACGGCCATCGCAAAAGAGCTGGCCCAGCGTCTTTTCATGCCAGGTGATATTGTGCCGCGCGAGCCGGGCGATGAAATCCTGCGGGGTGAAGCGCGCCAGAGCCGACTTGGCGAAATGCGGATTGGCGGAAATGAAATTTCCGGGGGCCGTGTGAATATTGGTGAAATTACATCGTCCGCCGCCTGATATCCGGACCTTCTCGGCGGGGCGGGTGGCATGATCAATGACCAGCACCCGCAAACCTGCTTCGCCGGCGCGTGCGCCATAGAACAGGCCGGCCGCACCGGCCCCGATGACCAGGGCATCAAAATGGTTTTCTGAATCTGCGGCGATCGACATGGACCTTGCTGTCGAGTGCCGGGCGCGCCGCGTCAAGAGCGCATTGCCGGATTGTCAGATCAGACGCGGGCGGATTCGCGATGTCCAGCCTGCCACAGGCCGGAAGCCTGTGACCTGAACGGGCTTTCAACAGGCAATATGAGCCCGCTTCGCATTCTTCAGCCGGTCATCAGGTATAGCCGATCCAGACCGCAACCATCAGCGCTATTGCTGCAGCAATCGTCAGCTTGATCATCAATGGAAACACAAAGCGGAACCAGCGGTCATAGGGAATGCCGGCGAGGCCGAGAATGCCCATGAGCACCGCATTGGTCGGCACGATCATGTTCGAAAAACCGTCGCCAAATTGATAAGCCAGCACGGTGACCTGGCGGCTAACACCCACCAGATCGCCAATCGGCGCCATGATCGGCATTGTAGCAAAAGCCTGGCCGCTGCCGGATGGCACAAACAGGTTGAGCAGGCTTTGCAGCAGTAACATGCCAACGGCAGAGAATTCCGCGCGCACCTGTTCCAGCGGCATCGCCAGAGAATTGACGATCGTATGCAGCACCATCCCGTCTTCGAGGATCAGCGAGATCGAGCGGGCGAAGCCGACCAGCAGCGCGGTGGCCGTCAATTGTGCCGCACCGGCGATAAAACTCTCCGCTGCGTCATCGAGCCGGAGACGTGCAAAAACAACAGCCGCAACGGCGAGGCCGAGGAAAACGGCTGCCAGTTCTGTCAGCCACCAGCCTTGCAGTGTGACTCCGAGCACAAGGCCGACCACGGTCGCGCCGAGCGCCAGCAGGACCAGCCGGCGCGGCCAGTTCATCGGGGGGTAGTCTTCCGGAGGCGGCGCGACCGCGCTCGGAATTCCTGCCACCAGACTTCTGGACGGATCGGCTCGTACCTTCTTTGCATAGCTGTAGACGTGATGAAAACCGATGGCGAAAATCGGGCCAGCGATCAAAAGCCGGTACCACCAGCCGGAAAGCGGCTGAAGCTCGGCAATGTCCTGAGCGACCATCACCGTAAACGGGTTCATGAAGGACACCCCGTAGCCGACACCATAGCCGACCACCATCATCCCGACTGCCGTCATGGAATCCAGCCGCAGCGCGGCACACAGCGCCACCAGTATACCGACAAAGGCAATGTATTCTGCTGCCATCCCGAAGGCGGCGGAGAATGTGCCGAAGACAAACATGGAGGCCAGGACAAGAAGGGCAAGCCGCTCCCGGAAATGCTGCAACATGCCGCCGATCGCGGCATCAATCGCGCCTGTCGAACGGACCACGCCCAGAACACCGCCAATCAGGAAGACGAAGAAGATCACGTCAGCGGCTGATGCCATCGCCCTCGGCACTACGCTGAGAAGGTGCCAGGGAGCCAGGACCGGTGCGTCCTCGACAACCTCATAGGTTCCGGGCACCACCATCATCCGGCCGGCCTCGTTCGGACGCATCTCGAAATTGCCAGCCGGCAGGATCCAGGTCATGGCCAGGGCCGCGGCCATCATGATGACCATCAATACGAGCGTGTGCGGTATCCGCAGCCAGGAACGCCGGGTCCCCTTTTCCTGTCCGGCCATCAGCCATCCCCTGTCGCCAAATTCTCCCGGGTGCCATTGGTGATATCCGGACGCGCAAGGTCAAGTCCCTGATGTCGCGGTCCGCTTGAAACCAAACGATCCCAAGCCATGGCTTACAATCCCGGTCTGGCGGTCGGGCAAATCCCGGCGTTGCGCTCATGGTATGAGTTCGAGGCCTGACGCGCTTACCGGCCCGCCTCATCGGACGGAGCGTTGGCATTGTGCAGTATTTCGGGATCGAAGGGTTGCGGCCCGCCCGAACGGATCACTGGCCAGAGCAGCGGCAGATAGAGTAGCGCCAGCCCGATGAGGGCTGCCGCCGGAAGGCTGAACACGCCGCGCGCCATCATCAGTGTCCCGCCACCGGCAATAATGGACATCGCCAGCACACCCACGATGCAGGTCGCAATCCATTCGTTCCGGCCCGGCCCCGTCTCGAAAACGGCATTTGGATTGGCTTTTTTCAGCCGCCGCGCCAGAGTAAATGTCAGGCCCCGGAATGTGGCCGTGCGCCGCTCGTGATGACCGAAACGATGGCGCTCCTGCGGTGTCCATCGCCACCAGTAGCGATCCGATATTTTGTGCCGGAGCCCGGATTTGCTGACCAACACGCATTGTGCGGTTACCGCTTTTCCCCCTTCGGGAAGATAAAGGCGCAGGGCGCTGATTTCCGAGAGTGGAAGGTGCCCTGACTGATTGCCGATGCGCCAGTGGAGCACGGCCCCGTCAAGCCAGTAGGCCCGGTGCCTGTGAAACGGTCCGGGGCGGAAGACGTGGCCGTGTTTGCTGTTTTCGCGGGCGTTGACCATTCCGGACCCCGGTCTGTCAGTTTGAATTTGCCAGCTTGCGTAATATTGCACACCCCCTGTTCAGGGGATGCCTGGGCCGCTGCGGCCCTCATATTGCTGCCGGATTTTGCCTGTGGCCGGTCCGGGCGGCTGCATTATAGTGGTGATAAGGAAACAGGGGCAGGTGAGAGTGCGCATGGCAGACGCGGCATGGCAGACGCGGCAGGGCATTCCTTCTGCAGTATTGTTCGGTGTGCTGGCGGGAGCCATCATTGTGGCAACGGCCGTGGCCGTGCTTGCTCCACTCGACCTTTTCGTGCAGGGGCCGGAGGCCCTGCTGGCGCTTGATGTCCGGATCTGGCCCTGTCTGGTCACCGGGCTGACCGCGGCCCTGCTATCGGCCTGGATCCTGATCCTGCGGCCTGCGGACTGGACGGTCCGGATTTTTGCGGCCGGAGGGCTTTTCACCTATCTGTTCTGCATGGGCGCGGCCGGATTTTTCCTGCCGCTGGATTTCAGCCCGGCGACGGTTTCCACCCTGGCCATGGTCAATTCGCTGGGCGCCACCGCTTTCGGCCTGGCGATGATCGCCCTGTTCTCACTCTACCCCAGGCGCTTGCCGGGGGCCGCCGCCATAATCGCCTCAAGCCTGGTGATTTTCGGCGGATGGGCGCTGCTGTCGGTGTTCGGGCCGCTGGATGCCTTTATCCAGGTGCACAGGGTCACGCTCGCCGAAATGGTTCTCATTATCGTGCTGACCCTGGTCCAGATTCTTGCAACACGGAACGATCCGGTCCGGCGGGCCATCGCCGTGTGGCTGGGGGCTTGTGTCGGCTTTGGCGCCGGCGGATTCATCGCACTGGTTGCGGCCCCATCAGCCTTCGGCCTGAACCCTTTCATTCCCAACCAGTTCGGATTCCTGTTCTTCATTCTGGTCTATGCCGGGCTTGCAGTGGGTCTTTTGCGGTATCGGGTTTTCGGCCTTGGCCGCTGGGCTTTCCAGATCCTTTTCAATGTCGCCGCGGCGCTATCCGTTCTGGTGCTGGATGCGGTCCTGATCCTCACGCTGTCACTTGATCCGGGGCGGGCCATCGGCGTGTCACTTTTCCTGGTCGCGCTGGCGTATCTTCCCGCCAGGGGCTGGGTCTGGCACCGCTTTTCGAGCCGCGCCCGGCCGGACGAGGCCCGGCTGTTCCGGGCGGTGATCGATGTCGCGCTGCAGCCGACAGGTGACCAGCGCGAAGCTGCCTGGCGCAAGCTGCTGCGCGACATGTTCGCACCGCTGGAAGTCGTGCCGCTCGGTGAAAAGGATGTCTCGCCCGGCACGGAGAAGGATGGCCGCGCCATGCGCGTCCCCGGCCCGGAAGGATTCGCAGACCTTGTCCTCCATGACCGCGATCAGGGCCGCTCCCTGTTCTCACCGGAAGATGTCGAGACCGCCCGGGAACTCGCCGCGCTCGTGGCGTATCTCGGCGAAAGCCGCACGGCCTATGATCGCGGTGCAGCCTTTGAACGTTCCCGGATTGCCCGCGATATTCATGACAATATCGGGGCCCAGCTGCTGACGGCCCTGCATGCGCCTCCCGGGAACCGCAAAAACGAACTGATCCGCGCGACGATCGGTGATCTGCGTGATGTGATCCGCAATGCCGAAGGCGAGCCGGTCGGTCTGGACGCCATGCTCGCCGATCTGAGAGCCGAGACGGCGGATCGCGTCGAAATGGTGGATGTGACACTGGACTGGCGGGCGGACTTTATCCGTACCGATCCGCCGCGCCGGGTCAGCGTCCAGGTGCTCCGCGCGGTGGTTCGCGAGTCGGTCAGCAATACGCTGCGTCATGCCGGGGCGTCGCGGATTTCCGTGAAAGTGGGAACGGCGGGCGACCAGATCCGTCTGGAGGTCGCGGATGACGGTCGCGGCTTTGATACCCGGCCGATGAAAGAGGGGCGTGGTCTCGCGAACATGAAAACCCGGGTCGAGGCGCTCGGCGGGTCGTTTTCCATTACATCCGGGCCGGCGGGAACCCGGGTCGAGGCTGTCTTCCGCGCCTTCGAGCCGATGCCGGATAGGCCAGTGTCCTAAAGTCCCAGGCGGGCGGCATGCCAGGCGGCTTCCGCGCGCGACGAGATGTCGAGTTTCCGGTAAACAGACTTGATGTGGGCGGCGACGGTGTGCTCGCTGATACCGAGCGCGGCCGCGGCTTCATGGTTTCGCAGACCGCGTCCGATCTGTGCGAGCACGTCGCGCTCGCGGCTGGTCAATTCCGCATCCGGTGCCGCCGGGCCGGTCTTGCGGAAGTGATCCATGATGCGGCGTGCGATTGCCGGTGACAGCGCGGGCAGCCCGTCGAGAATCTGGCGAATATGGCGGGCCAGAAGATCACCCGGCTGGTCTTTCAGCAAATAGCCATCTGCACCGGCCGCGAGCGCCCCGACAATGGAGGCATCATCGCCCAGTATGGTCGCGACAACACAGAGTGTTCCCGGGCTTTCCGCCTTGATCGCCCGCAGGACATCAAAGCCCGACCCGTCTGGCAGGCCAAGATCCACAAGTGCGAGATCGTAGGGCTCGCGGCCCAGGCGGGCCCGGGCAGAGCGGGTGTCGGCAGCGGTTTCGATCCGTGCGTCCGGACAGGCGCTGATCATGACGTCAGACAGCCAGGCGCGTACATCCGCAATGTCCTCGACGATCAATACGCGCGTCATCGCTTCTGTTTTCCTCTCCGATCCGGCCCGAAGTCTGGCGGAACCGGCCCCCGGGCTGCGGTTTTGCCATATGCCCATGCTTTCCGGAGGAAGATTATCACCGGCCTGACGGAGCCGCCAGAATCAGACTGTCAGGGGCAAAGACCGCCATGACGATCAGAAGGATGATGCTGACGGTTCCGAATATCAGATCCGGGAGATGGTTGCAGATCGTCTTCATGGCTTCGCTCCATAGAGGGCAACTGCCGGGACGGTCCCGGCTGCACCCGGCAACAGGTCAGGAGCATGGTCCGGATTGACCGGCTTTCCTCTCCCCCGATCAGGGGATGACAGGCTCGCGCTGCCGCGGTCTCAGACGCTGACGGAATGACGGACCGCTGTGCCCTGCGGCAAACGGTCATCGAAGCGGGCGGCCACGATCCGGGCCAGCAGGCGGCAGTCTTCGGCCAGAGCGATGTGCGAGCCGTCTCTGCGGATAATGCCGTCGGCTTCGAGATCCGCCATTGCCGGAAGGTCCAACCGGGCTTCAAAGCGGGCCGCCACAGCCTCGACATCGACTTCCAGTTCGCACATCAACCGCTCAATGATCTCCCCGCGCAACCGGTCTTCTGCGGTCAGGGCGATGCCGCGCGCCGTGGCGGGCCCGCCGGCCCCGATCGCCGCGGACCAGGCTCTCACATCCGGTGTATTCTGGGCGTAGCCGGCGTCGAGCTTGCTGATGGCGGAGGCGCCGAGACCGATCAGGAAGCCGGCCTGATCCGTGGTATAGCCCTGGAAGTTGCGCCGCACCTTTCCGTCTCTGGCCAGCCGGTCCATCTCATCCCCATCGCGTACATAGTGGTCGATCCCGACCGGCCGGTATCCGGCCGCCTCTGCCGCCGCAGCGATCGCCATGGCCTGTTCGACCCGCGCTTCGGGTCCGGGCAGATCGTCTGTCCGGATCAGTTTCTGATGGCGCTTCATGTGGGGGACGTGCGCATAGCCGAATACGGACAGGCGGTCGGGCTTCAGCGTCAGGGCGGCCTCCAGCGTTTCGAGACAGCTGCTGCGTGTCTGTCCGGGAAGCCCGTAGAGAAGGTCGAAACTGATATTGGCGATCCCGGCCGCCCGGAGATGGTTGACGGTGTCTGCGACCACCGGCAGGGGCTGGATGCGGTTGATCTTTGCCTGAACGCCGGGATCGAGCGTCTGGACGCCGATGCTGGCCCGGTTGATGCCGTTCGCCGCCAGGTGCTCTGCCATGGCGCGGGTAAAGATGCGCGGGTCGATCTCAATGGCGATCTCCGCGGATTCCGGCACACTGAAATGTTCGCGCAGCCGGGTCATCACCGCTGTGAACTGGTCCTGCGTCAGAATGGTGGGCGTTCCACCCCCAAAATGGATATGGTTTACGCGCGGCTTGCCCGGCAATAGGCCGGCGGCCAGATCGATTTCCCGGAGCAGGGTTTTCACGTAGGCGGCGACGGGTTCATCGCGCTGTGTTGCCCGTGTGGAGCATCCGCAATACCAGCACATTTCCCGGCAATAGGGGATGTGCAGATAGAGCGAAGCGGACTGTTCCGTATCCTGTGTGCCGAGCCAGGCCGCATAGACATCAGCATTCACACCGTCATGAAAATGCGGGGCTGTCGGATAGCTAGTGTAGCGGGGCGTGTTTCGCCCGGCATAGGCGAGCTGGGTGGATGAAAGCGTCATGATAGCGTCCCGGGGTGTGCGGATATGCGCATTGACAATAATCAATTCCTGTCCGGATAACGCATATCAGATAGAGGCCGTATCAGAAGGTGGCATGGTGCCGCAGGCGGCCTCCACAGATGGCTGCGGAGGGACGTTTTTGGCGGAGTTCATGGAAACGGGGCCATGGGCGGTCTGGCGCCTTGGTGGCCGGTCGCGGCCTTTCTGCCGACCTGAATTTGCCAAGGGCTCTTGAAGGAGACAGTCGTGTCCACACGCAATATCTGGAATGAAAGCGCCTATTTTCTCGGACCCAAATCCGAGAATGCCGCCTGGTTCCGCGCCGAATTCCAGTCCATTCTTGACCAGTGGTTCGACTGGCGGCGGGCGCTGTTCGGCTCGGACCCTTCGCCGATTCCGCCGGACATGCGGCTGACGGCCGGTTTTCTCGCCGAACGGGAGCTCATTTCCCAGAAAGTGCACGAACTTGGCGTGCTGATGACCGGTGAAGTGCCGAAATATACCCCCCGCTATATCGGCCACATGGTGTCGGAGTTGTCGATACCGGCGCTGTTGGGGCATTTTGCGACCCTGCTTCACAATCCCAACAACACCTCACGCGATGTGTCGCGGGTCAGCGGCGTGGTCGAGGATGAGGCCATTGCCATGCTGGCCTCGATGGTCGGATATGATCCGTCACAGGCCCAGGGGCATTTCACCAGCGGCGGAACGCTGGCGAATTTCGAGAGCGTGTGGCGCGCCCGCTACCGGATGGACCATTTCCTGGCCATGGGGCTGTGTGTTGCGGAGACAACGGGACAGCCCCTCGATCCGGTCGGGGCGGCGCATATGGGATGGGAAGCATACGCGCAACTTTCCGCCGCGCACTCGATTGCGGAATCCGATCTTCGTTCCGCCAGCAGCGTTCTCGGCAATCCGTTCGAAATTGCGGCGCGCATCGGTGCTGCAGCGGGACGCGAATGGCGGGGCCCCGTGTTGCTGGTTCCGGGCAACAAGCATTTTTCATGGCTCAAGGCGGCCAATGTGTTCGGGCTGGGCGAAGAGGCATTCTGGCCGATTGCGCTGGATGCGCAGGGACGGCTCAGCATCCCGGCCCTGAGGGCGGCCATTCACCGGGCGCACGAAGCAGGACGGCCCGTGCTCGCCGTGGTGAGTGTCGCCGGGACAACGGAGGCCGGCGAGATCGACCCGGTTGATGCGGTCTGCGACGAGCTGGAGGAGTGGCGGGTGTCCGGTGTGGATATCTGGCATCATGTCGATGCGGCCTGGGGTGGGTTTCTGTGCGCAATGCTCGGGGACGAGGCAGAGTCTGTGCTTGAGACACATGGCCGCCGTGCGCTGGCCGCAATCCGGCGTGTCAATTCGGTGACCCTGGATCCCCACAAGCTGGGCTATGTGCCCTATGCCTGCGGTGCCTTTCTTGTCCGCGACAAATCCAATTATGCCAATTCGGCCTTTGCCGCGCCCTATATTGACCGTGCGGCGTCCAATGACCGGTGGATGATGACGCTGGAAGGGTCGCGCAGCGGCGTCGGAGCGGCTGCCATCTGGCTCACCGGGAAAACGCTGACCTTCGGGCCGGACCGATTTGGCGGGATCATGGCGGGCACCATTGAAAGCCGCCGGTTTTTCTCGGAAGCCCTGGAAGCGGGCGAGGATCTGGTCCGTGTCCTCGAACCGGCTGATTCCAACATTCTGTGTTTTTCCCTCGCCCGGCACGGTGAACGCCTGAGCGACTCCAACGCCCGAACCGCAAAAGCGTTCCAGGGGTTCGCCGCCGATCCCGAGTTCTCGGTTTCAAAAACGGTTTTGTCGCGGGAAAATTACGGCGAATTGATTAACGCGCATGTGGGCCGTTACGGGGGGGAATGTGACACGGATTCGCTGGTGCTCTTGCGCTGTGTTTTCATGAACCCGTTCTGGCGCAACAAGAAAATCCGGGCCGCTCTGATGCCGCAATTCATAGCCCGGCTTCAAACTCACATAGATTGATAAATGTCAAGTCATTCCGGGTGCGTCCTGGAGCCGCGCGGCAAGCCGCCGCGATGACGGATTTATCCAAAAAGCACAATATGTGGCCTGTTTTGAAACCAGCACCACAATATGTCGTGCAATTGAGGGCGGGCAAATGGATTCGGCGGAAGCGGACTGGCAGAGATCAAACGAAGGTCCCGTGATCCCCCTGCAGAAAATCTCCACCGATATCTGGGACATGAAATACCGCTTCAAAAGTGCGGATGATGCACGTTCCGACGAGACGATCGAAGATACATGGGACCGGATTGCCCGTGCGTTATCGCGTTGTGAAGGCAAGAAGGCCGGTCATTGGCAACGGCACTTCAGGCACGCGCTGGATGATTTCCGCTTCCTTCCTGCCGGACGTATCCTGTCCGGAGCCGGAACCGGCCGCAATGTGACGCTGTTCAACTGCTTTGTCATGGGGACGATCCCCGACAGTCTGAGCGGCATTTTCGATATGCTCAAGGAAGCCGCTCTGACCATGCAGCAGGGCGGCGGGATCGGCTATGACTTCTCGACGATCCGGCCGAAAGGCAGCCGTGTGGCCGGTGTGGATGCTGATGCCAGCGGTCCTTTGAGCTTCATGGATGTCTGGGATGCGATGTGCCGGACGATCATGAGTGCCGGCTCCCGCCGCGGTGCCATGATGGGGGTGATGCGGGACCATCATCCCGATATCCTGTCCTTTATCGAGGCCAAGCGTGAACGTGACCGCCTGCGGATGTTCAATCTCTCCGTCCTTGTCAGTGATGCCCTGATCGACGCCGTGGATCAGGATGCAGACTGGCCGCTTCACTTTGATGGCACGGTTTATGACACCATAAGCGCGCGTGAGCTGTGGGATGCGATCATGCGGGCGACCTACGATTTCGCGGAACC
Source organism: Hyphobacterium indicum (assembly GCF_003129605.1). Classification (GTDB taxonomy): domain Bacteria; phylum Pseudomonadota; class Alphaproteobacteria; order Caulobacterales; family Maricaulaceae; genus Hyphobacterium; species Hyphobacterium indicum. The sequence goes on along the minus strand of NZ_QBDX01000004.1, from coordinate 700,751 downwards.
CGGCGTGATCTTCATCGACCGCATAAACCGGTCAAACAATCTTGCCTGGCTGGAAGATATTGCGGCGACCAATCCTTGTGGTGAACAGCCCTTGCCGCCCTATGGTGCCTGCCTGCTGGGGTCGGTCAATCTCAGCCGCTTCGTTGCCGAGCCATTCAGCCCATCCGCCCGTCTCGATCTGGATGCCGTCAGGTCCTGCGTGGCGACGGCCGTGCGGATGATGGACAATGTCATCGATGTCAGCAATTTTCCGCTCCGCAAACAGAAAGAGGAAGCCGTGAACAAGCGGCGGCTCGGGCTCGGCGTGACCGGGCTGGGTGACGCCCTGATCATGAGCGGAATCCGCTACGGGTCACCGGAAGCTGTGGAAGCGGTCGGGGCGTGGCTGGGCGCGATCACGAACGAGGCTTACCGGACCAGCGCGATGCTGGCGTCAGAAAAGGGAGCCTTCCCTCTTTTTGAAGCCGAACACTATCTCAAGACGCCGATGGTCCAGGCGCTGGATGCAGATGTGCAGGCGCTGATCGCCGAGCATGGTATCCGCAACAGCCATCTGACATCAATTGCGCCCACCGGGACAATCTCATTGCTGGCGAACAATACCAGTGGCGGCGTCGAACCGGTGTTTGGCTACACGTTCAACCGGAGGGTCCGCCAGACTGACGGAACCCATGTTGACGAGGAAGTTCAGGACTATGCCTATCTGGTCTTCCGTGAACTGTTCGGCAGCGACGCCGAACTGCCGGACTATTTTGTGGAAGCCGATGGCCTCACCCCGCGCGAGCACGTCATCATGCAGGCCGCGGCGCAAAAATGGATCGACAGCTCGATCAGCAAGACCATCAATCTGCCGCACGACATCGATTTCGACGCCTTCAAGGATGTCTACCGCCTGGCTTATGATCAGGGCTGCAAGGGTTGCACCACCTACCGGCCGAATGACACGACGGGTGCGGTTCTGTCCAAGCCGGCCCCACCGCCGGCAGAGGAGAAAACCGTTGCAAAGGAGGAGTCTGCCGCTGTCGCCCCCCGGCCCGAGGAATTGCCCGGACAGACCTACAAGATCCGCTGGCCGCACAGTGAACATGCCATCTATGTGACCATAAATGACATTGTGGAGGAGGGCGTTGATGATGCGGGCGAACCGGTCCGGCTGCGCCGCCCCTTCGAGATTTTCATCAACTCGAAAAACATGGATCACTATGCCTGGACACTGGCGCTGACGCGGATGATCTCGGCCGTCTTCCGCCGTGGCGGAAATGTGAGATTCGTCGCCGAGGAACTCGGAGCGGTCTTCGATCCGCAAGGCGGTGCATTCGTCAATGGCCGCTATGCGCCCAGTCTTCTGGCCGTGATTGGCGGTGTCATCGAGCGCCATCTCAACGCGCTGGTAGACGGCAGTCCAGAGGTGAAAATCCTGCCAGACCAGGACCGGATAACCGCCAGCCGGGCCGAGGTGGCGGAGATCACATCACCGCCCGCGGGATTGATGTGCCCCAAATGTCATCAACCGTCGATCATGCAGCTGGAAGGCTGCAACACCTGCACCAGCTGCGCCTTCTCCAAATGCAGCTGACCGCCATAACGGGGCGGATTTCGCCAGACAGCGCAGCACCACCGGCGTGGCAATGCGTCTCATATGCAGAAGGGTTGTCACTACTAGACTTAAAAAATATCAATTAGCGGGACGCCCCTGTCATGACCGAATCTCTGGATCGCGGCGCAAAACGCCGCTCCGCTCCACCTATTCTGCAGAATGCCTTCCGCCCGTTTTTCCTCGGCGGCGCGGTCTGGGCGGCTTTGCTCGTGCCCCTGTGGATATCCGAATATCTCGGCTGGACCGGATTCCTGCATGGCATGACCGGCCATGCGCATGAAATGCTCTATGGTTTTCTGGCCGCTATCATTTGCGGATTTGCACTCACCGCGATTCCGAACTGGACGGGACGGGCACCGGTCGCGGGGGCCGGGCTGGCGGGACTCTTCGGGCTATGGCTGGCCGGACGGGCCGCGTATCTGGCAGATGGCGGGCCGTGGGTCAGCTGGCTGGACCATGCCTTTCTGCCGGTCCTGTCTGCGGTTGTTATTCGTGAAATCCTCGCCGGGAAGAATTGGCGCAACCTGCCGATCGCAGTGCTGATCGGCCTGTTCACCCTGTCCCATCTGGCCTTTCATTTTCCGGAATTCAGCGGCGCGGCCATTCGGGCGACATTTGCGGTGACTGTGCTTCTGATCGCCCTGATAGGCGGCCGGATCGTGCCGAGCTTCACGCGCAACTGGCTGGCCCAGCACCAACCGGCAGCGGTAGAGGGTCTCGCTCCTCCCATGCAGAGGTTCGACATGCTGGTGATCGGTCTGACGGCCATTGCCGTGACCGGCTGGACAGTCTTTCCTTGCGCCGCCCCTACCGGGCTGGTGATGATGGTGGCCGGTGCCGGACAGTTTGCGCGGCTGGCGCGATGGAAAGGCTTCCGGACGTTCGGTGAACCGCTGGTGTGGTCGCTGCATACCGGCTTTCTCTGGCTGCCGGTGTCGCTGGCGCTGACCGGAGCCAGCATCGTCCTGCCCGGTTATGTGCCGGCCGCGGCGGGTCTTCACGCCATTGCGGCGGGATTGATTGGTAGCATGACGCTGGCGGTGATGACGCGTGCCAGCCTGGGCCATACGGGCCGGCCGAGGACTGCCGGCCGGCTGACAACACTGATCTACGGGCTGGTCCATGCGGGGGCTGTGCTGCGCGTGATCTCCGCTTTTCAGGCAAATGAGCCCGTATTGTTGATTTCTGCTGCTGTTTTGTGGAGTAGTGCCTTTGCGCTGTTTGCCGCCGGATATGCCCCCATGTTGTGGGGCGCCAGACCGCCCGTTCGCGCCCCCGGCTAATTGCGCCGGTGTCTGGCCTCATCTGCAATCAGAGTCCGGCAGGTTTTTACGAAGTGATGTGAGATACAGGCGGTTAACGTAGAATTCGGGCGGCAGATTCGTCAGGCTGTAGACCGGCACCTTCCGCCCGGCGATGCGGCGATGCTGAGCGGCCCGACCGCTAGCCGTTTTTCCGGAACAGCCGGGCGACGCGGCCGGTCAGCCCGCCCGATGCGCCGCGTTTCGCTCCGGCGTGGTGACCCTGTTCATCGATCAGCTCCAGCGAGCAAGGGCACTGGCGTGTGAGGCATCCCGGGAGAGGCAGGATGGGGAGATCAGCCAGAGCATACACCTGACCATCACAATCGAGACTGTCGACACAGGACGAATCCGCAGCGTGCAACCGGACCGACAACCTTCGTGTTGCGGTATCGTTCCGGCGTCCGAGCGCCCGTAGCAGAATGCAGCGGTAGCGGGTTTGCAATTGCGAGAATATCTGACCGATAAAGCGGATCGCCATAACGCCCCGAAGGTCGCGCACAGTGCTGGCAAAGGCCGACCCGACCGTTATGCCCACACCCAGGCCGAGCCGGCGGTTCTCCTCCGCGGCCGCAGGCGGGCCTTCCATTATGACGGCCTCGACCGTTGGTTGGACCAGTATTGATTCCGCGATCACCTGTATCGCAGCCGGTTTGAAAATCTCCGAATGGCGGACCCGGTCATCAATAATCAGCTTGATCTGCCGATCCGCCTCGGCGCATTCGGCCTCGGTCAACCGCCGACGTATCTCCGCCGCCGGCGTGTGCTCGATGCCCGGATTGATCCTGCGCCGCTCCGGTTTCTGGTTTTCAGCAATTGCCAATGTAAAGATCCTCAATGCCCTTGGCCGGGATAGACAATCGGTGTTTATATTTGACTAATATCAATTATGACGGCCGGGTGGACGCGGGCGGCTCATGACGAATAAGCCGCAGAGCGGTAGAATGACAGCTTGGATGAGCACGGCATGCGGCGGCGCGCCGAGCTGTAGAGAGATAGCAAACACGGCAATCAGCGAGGCCAGCCCGAGTATTTTGGCGCGCCGGCTGATGGCGCCATAGCGCCGCCAGTTCTCGATCAGCGGTCCGAAAATGCGATGGCGGAGCAGCCAGTCATACACGGGTTTTGATGAGCGCGCGAACGAATAGGCTGCGAGCAGAATGAAGGGCGTGGTCGGCAGTAAAGGCAGGACGATACCGAGCACGCCAAGGGCAAGTGCAGAACAGCCGAGCAGCGCCCAGAAGATGCGTACGGAGTGCCGGATCACTTCAGAGGCCTGACGCCCGCCAGAGCAGGCGGACCGAGACGAAAAGTACAAGCAATGCGGTCAGGCGGATCAGCCAGGTTTCCGATGTCCGCGTCCGGCCCAGCCAGACGCCGATCTGCCCGCCAATCAGTACCGCAGGCAGAAGTGGCCAATAGCTGATCACCGCACCCAGATCGCCGGAAGCGGAAAGGCGCTGGATCTGGCCGCCGAGCCCCGCCACTGAATTCACCAGAATGAAAACAGAAGCCGCCGCCGCAATCTCCCGCGCCGGACCCCAGCGCAGGAAGTGGAGGACCGGTGCCAGGAATATGCCGCCGCCAATTCCGACCAGACCGGCGAGGAATCCGATGCCGCCACCCAAGGCAGGCCCGGACCAGACGGGCAGATGTTCCGGCTGGCCGCCAGGGGTGGGTCTGCGGAAAACGAGCGCGGCTGCAGAGGCCAACAGGGCCAGTCCCAGAAGCGTAATGAAGAGGCGTTCGGGAATTTCCATCCGCCCGCCCAGCCAGGCCATGGGGACCGAGAGGGCCGCGAGTGGCAGGAGCCGTTTCCAGCGGATCAGCCCGGACAATCCATACTGGATGACGGAACCGGTCACGACGGTGATATTGCAGGCCAGAGAGATGGCGGGAAGAATGCGGTAATCTGTGTCTGCCAGCACCAGCAGGGCAGTATAGGTCGACCCGCCGCCAAAGCCGACCATGGCATAGGCCAGCGCTGTCAGAAAGAACAGCGCCGCCAGTCCCGCCAGCGCGGTCATCCGGCATCCAGCGGCAGGAAGCTGACGCTCTCGCCGGCCGCAGCGGCAGGGGCATTGGCTGGACGCCGGATCAGGGCGTTGGACGCCACCAGGGCAGACAGGGCCGAAGAATCCTGATTGTCCAGAGGCGCTATCTGTCCTGTCACTGCATCGAAATGCGCGCGGATCATGTTCTCGCGCGGACCATTCGCGGGCAAATCAATGCCGAGCTGCGCGCTGAGGAAGAGCGCCGGATTTTCCGATCCCAATAGACGGTCCATCGCCGGTTTCAGACAGAGCCGGGCCATGACCATGGCCGAAACCGGATTTCCCGGCAGGCCGAGGACCAGCGTGGATCCAAGTCGGCCGAACCAGGTCGGCTTGCCTGGCTTGATGGCGATTTTTTCGAACACCAGTTCGCCGCCCAGCGCCGCGAATTCCCTGCGCAAGTGGTCGTGATCGCCGACCGAGGCGCCGCCAATGGTGACGAGGAGATCAAGCCCCTCCGCCGCCCGCAGTTTTTCGCGGACATCTGCCACATCGTCGAGGGCAATACCGAGGTAGCGGGGCAGGCCGCCCCATGCCTGGACCAGGGCGGTCAGTCCCGGGCCGAGTGAATTGATGATCTGGTCCGGTCCGGGTGCCGCGCCGATCTCGACCAGCTCGTCACCGGTCGACAGAAGACCGACCTGTGGCCGGCGGTAGACGGATACGGTGCTCAGGTCGGCGCTGGCCACAAGCGACAGACCTGCGGCAGACACTTTGCACCCGGCATCAAGAAGTCTGTCACCGCTGGAAAAATCGACACCCGCCTTGCGGATATTGGCGCCCGGGCGGGCCGGTTCAGCGGTGATGATGTTATCTTTGTCACGCTGGCAGTTTTCCTGGATGACGACCTGATCAGCGCCCTCAGGCACAGGCGCGCCGGTGGAAATCCTGAAGGCTTCGCCCGCGCCGACACGGGCCGGACTGGCATGACCGGCCGCGGATTCGCCGCTCAGGCGCAAGTTGACGGGTCGTCCTGTCAGGCTGGACGAACGGACGGCATAGCCGTCCATGGCAGACGCGGCGAAGGGCGGCTGGGTGCGGGCGGCGATGACCGGCGCGGCCAGTGTGCGCTCGTGCGCTTCGGCCAGAGGCAGTGCTTCCGCCTCCACAGACTCGAGGCCGGTCCGGATGAGGTGCAGGGCTTCGTCCAGGCCGATCATGTGCCGGACGGTGCCCAGGTGTAATCGCCGGATCGTCCGCCACTCTTTTCCAGCAGGCGGATGGCGCTGATGGTCATGGCCTTGTCGAGTGCCTTGGTCATGTCATAGAGCGTCAGCGCGGCAATAGAGGCGGCCGTCAGCGCTTCCATTTCAACGCCGGTTTTGCCGTCGCATTCGACCGTGGCGCGGATATCAAATCCCGTTCCGGCATTGTCCGGCTCGATGACCAACTTGACCGATGTGAGCGGCAGGGGATGGCAAAGCGGAATGAGTCCGGCGGTTTGTTTTGCGGCCATGATGCCGGCCAGCTCGGCCGTGTGCAGGGCGTTGCCCTTGGGGCCCTGACCTGCACTTATCGCCGCAAATGCGGTTGCGGACATGGCGATATGGGCACCGGCGACGGCGCGGCGTCCGGTGACCGGCTTGTCCGCGACATCGACCATATGAACACGGCCGTGTGCGTCCTGATGGGTGAGGGCGGGGCTCATCTCATGTCTCCGTCAGCCGGGGGATCAGTTCGACCAGATTACACGGTCCGTGTGTGCGGTCGAATTCATCACGCAAGACGTGGTTCCAGGCATCGCGGCAGCCGCCCGAGGAGCCCGGTATGGCAAAGAGATAAGTGCCACCGGCAATGCCGGCGATGGCCCGCGACTGGATGGTGGAGACGCCCACGGATTTGAAACTGACCTGATGGAAAACGGCCGCAAACCCGTCCATTTCCTTATCGAATAGCGGGCGGAAGGCTTCCGGCGTCACATCGCGGCCGGTCAGGCCTGTGCCGCCGGTGGCGATAATGGCATGAATACCGGGATCGGTGATCCAGGCTTTCAGCTGGGTCTGGATGGCGGAGATGTCATCGGGAATGATCGCATGCCCGATCACGGCATGGCCTTCGGCGGTGATCTGTTCGCGCAGCCAGGGCCCGGTCTTGTCGGTTTTGGCATCGCGTGTGTCCGACACGGTCATGACGGCAAAGCCCACGGTTTCGGGAATTCCGGTCATTGCATTGCTCCCAGCCATTGTGCGGTCTTCTCATGGTCTTCTTCGGTCGGCTCGATCCATTTGCCGGTGTCACCCTGCCATTCGCGTTTCCAGAACGGGGCCCGGGTTTTGAGAACGTCAATCGTGTAGCTGACAGCGTCGAGCGCGGCGCGGCGATGCGGGGCCGCTGCGGCAATGTGGACAATGGGTTCGCCAACGGTCATGCGCCCGAAGCGGTGCGCAATCAGCAGGGCCAGGAGGTCGAAGCGTTTCATGGCTGTCTCACCGATCACGTTCAGGGCGGACAGTGTCAGGACCGGGTGATGCTGCAATTCCAGAGCGGTGAGTGCGCCATTGCCGCGGACCAAGCCTGTGAAAGTTGAAACCGCCCCGGTTCCGGCGGTGGCCGGCAGACGCGCATTCAGCTCGGCGGGATCCAGTGGTGCGCCGGTGAGAAGGATATCTGCCGTGGGCATCATCCGCCCGAAAACGGTGACAGAATGGCAATCCGGTCTCCATCACCGAGCGTGATTTTTCCGTCCGCCGTGACCAGCTCGTCATTGATGGCGAACCGCAGATGGGGGTCGCGCAAGACGCTGCCATTCTCCAGCCGGTCTTCGAGCATCAAGATCAGTGCGTCAAATGTGTGTGGCACGGGATCAAGGGTCAGCGTGCCGGGGCTGTCGCTCATCCGGTCGCGGACAGGTCCGAAAAATTCCAATATCACCTTCATGTCCTAGCCTCCGGTCCGGGCCATGTCGCGGGTGACAGTCGAGGTGGCGCCCGGCGAGACATCGAAATCATGCTGCAAGGGTTTGGTGGCCATGGCCCGGTCGAGCGCCCGGTCAACGGCATCCGGGCCGCCGTCACGGATGGCCGCTCTCAGATCCACTGATCCGTTCTGACCGAGGCACATGAAGAGCTCCCCCGTACAGGTCATGCGGACACGGTTGCAGCCGGCACAGAAATTCCCGGTGAGCGGCGAGATGAAGCCGAGCCGCCCGCCGGTTTCCTGCACCCGCACATAGCGGGACGGACCGCCGGTATCATCGGGCAGGTCGGCGAGCGTCCAGCGTGTTTCCAATGCCTTGCGGACATCCAGTAGTGACAGGAACTGGCTGGCGCGGTTCACGCCGATTTCCCCGACCGGCATGACCTCGATCAGCGAAATGTCATGGCCTTGCCCATGTGCCCAGGCGATCAGATCGGGCAGATGCGCGCCATTGGTGTCATTCAGGGCGACGGCATTGATCTTGACGTGAAGTCCGGCAGCCGTGGCGGCTTCGATCCCGTCCAGTGTCTGCCGGAGCTTTCCGCCCCGTGTGAGCTGGCTGAAGATATCCGGATCAAGCGTATCGAGCGAGACATTGAGGCGGCGGATGCCGGCGGCCGCCAGCCGGTCTGCATATTTCGGAAGCTGGGTGGCGTTGGTGGTCAGGCAGAGCTCTTTCAGACCGGGCTTGCCGATGCGCGCGCCCAGATTCTCGATCAGGGTGAGGATATCCTTGCGCACAAGGGGCTCGCCGCCGGTGAGGCGGATTTTCTCAACGCCGCGGGCAATGAAGGCATCGCACAGGACGGTCAGCTCTTCCAGGGTGAGCAATTCCGACTTGGGCAGGAAGTCCGGCCGGGCCTTCATGCAATAAACGCAACGCAGATCGCAGCGGTCGGTCACGGACAGGCGCAGATAGGTGATGTGCCGCCCGAACTGGTCGATCAGCTTTGGCTTGTCAGAAAGTTGGATCGTGCGGTCCAAAACCGGCTCCGTGAATTGCGTGTTTCTTGACAAACATCAAATCTGTGCACTTGCCAAGTGACGTCTCGTCGCACGTCACTCCGAACGCGGCAGGGATGTCAAATCCGCAGGCGAATTGATATTGCTGAATCGCCCGGCCTGTTCAGCGTGCGGCTTCAGCCAGGTCGCGTCAAACCGGGCGAGGAGACTTTTTACCGAACGGATTTCTGCCTGAGCCGGCATTATTGTGCCGGCCGGAAGATAGGCGGGCAATGGATGGCCGGCCCATGCGCAGGCCCGCGCCGGATTGTTTGTCATCAATGGCAAGAGATCGTCCGGCTCGAGGAGGGGCATATCGACGGGAATAAACAACGCGCCGGATGATGTGTCCGATATCTCGGCCAGCGCGTCCAGTATGGCCCGGGCCGGACCCTGGCCGGGTTCCCGGTCGGGGATTCCATCCGGCAAATCCGGCCGCCCGCTCACCCGCACAGGATTGCAGCCGGTTGCGTACAAAAGGGCCGTAGCGCGCTCCAGAAAAGTCTGGCCGCGATAGCCGATGTCCGCTTTGTCCTGACCCATGCGCCGCGATTGTCCGCCGGCCAGAATGATACCGGCGGTGTTGGCGGGGTCAGCTGCGCGGGTCATCAATGAGCGGATTCGGTTTGCAGATGGCTTCGAGCGCGGCGCGGTCCGTTATCTCGATCCGCGCACCATCCATCAGGATACCGTGTGACTGCAGGGCACCGAAAGCCCGGGACAGATTTTCCGGCGTCATGCCGAGAATGGAAGCGAGATTCCTTTTCCCGAAAGGCAGCTCGACAATGTCGGCGTGACCGGATTTGTCATGCAGGCGCACAATATAATTGCCGACCCGCTCGATTGCGGTCCGGAGTTTGAGATTCTTCATGGACTTCACGACGCCGCGGTAACAGGTCGCCAGCTCGGTCACGATCGCCCGCGCGAAGGCGGGATCATGATCGAAGGCCTCACGCACATTACCGGATGGCATCAGAAGCAGTTTCGACGGCGCGATGGTCCGCGCCGACATCAGATAGGGCGCGTCCTTGATGGTTGCCGCGAGGATGAAGGTGGAAACAGGCGTGACGATCGCCAAGGACGATTCGCGCCCATGGCTTGCTGAAAACAATTCCACGCAACCTTCCAGCACCACATACAGAAAGTCGGCGGGTTCACCTTCCCGGATGAGATCAACATGGGCCGGAAACTGCTGGGCATAAGCTGCGGTCAGAAGCGCTTCGAAGCGTTGCGGCTGCATGTCACAAAACAGGTTCAGATTCCTGATGATGTCCCGGTCAGAGTCTCGCATCGTGATCCCGCAGCTGTTTCCAATGCGTCGTTACACTGCCGATTGATCAATATCAATGTATGAATTGCAAATTGGGTTTTATAGTAATGACATAAAACAAATCATAACAAGAAATTGTCGATAACTTCAATTATATGTGCGTATATTTGCCGCGCGACATGTAATCATGTTTCGAGGGTCAGTTATTATCGCTATCAATTATTCATCGCTTGTATCGGCAAGCTTTGAAATTGGGGGCGATCATGCACTCGCTGGAAGGCGTCACACCCGGACAACAACACCGAGCGCTCGGAATGAGCCTCCTGGCCTTTACGGTCTGTTTCGCAGTCTGGACCATTTTCTCGATCATCGGCGTCCGCATCAAGCAGGAGCTGGGCCTGTCGGAGACCCAGTTCGGATTGCTGGTGGCGACGCCGGTTCTGACCGGCTCCATCAGCCGCGTGTTTCTCGGTATTCTGACGGAACAATATGGCGGCCGGATCATGTTCCCGATCCAGATGGTCACGACAGCGGTCGCAGCCTTCCTCCTGTCGATGGCGGACACCTACCCGATGCTCCTTCTCGCCGCGCTCGGCGTCGGGCTCGCAGGCGGTTCCTTCATTATCGGTATCGCCTATGTGTCGCGGTGGTATGAGGCCAAGGCACAAGGCACGGCGCTGGGTATATTCGGCGTCGGCAATATGGGCGCGGCGGTTACCAATTTCGGAGCGCCCTTCCTTGTTGTCGCGTTTGGCTGGCAGCAAACCGCGCAAATCTATGCCGGTGTCCTGCTGGCGATGGCGGTGATATTCTGGGTGTTCACCAAGGACGACCCTGTGCTGGTTGCGCAGCGCAAGTCCGGTGGCAAACGTCCGTCCGCCCTGATGCAGCTGGAGCCGCTGAAAGACCCGCAGGTCTGGCGGTTTGCGACCTATTACTTCTTTGTTTTCGGCGCCTTCGTTGCGCTCGCTTCCTGGCTGCCACGCTATTATACCGGTGCCTACGGGCTGGACCTGCAAACGGCCGGCATGCTGGCCGCAGCCTATTCGCTGCCCGCCTCGATTTTCCGCGCTCTGGGCGGCTGGATGTCGGACAAGTGGGGCGCACGTTTCGTGATGTACCTCACCTTCATCATCTCCCTGGTTTGCCTTTTCGCGCTCAGCTATCCGGAAACCCGCTATATTGTCAGCGGTATCGAGGGGCCGATCGAGTTCAGCTTCGGCATAGGTGTCGTGCCGTTCGCCATCCTTACCATCGGGCTCGGTTTCGTGATGTCCCTTGGCAAAGCGGCCGTCTACAAACACATCCCCGTCTATTATCCCCATCATGTCGGATCCGTCGGCGGGCTGGTCGGCATGATTGGCGGCCTTGGCGGATTCGTTCTGCCGATCAGCTTCGGCATCATGAATGATCTCACCGGCGTCTGGACCAGCTGCTTCATGCTGATGTTCCTGATCGTCCTGGTTTCGACGATCTGGATGCATCTGGCGATCCGCCGGATGGAACGCCGCAAATATCCGCAACTGGCAGATGAGCGACATCTCAGCGACATGCCTGACGCGCCTTTTCCTGCGAGCCAGGCCCGCTGAGACAGGGCTGTGGTGGCCCGCAACCCCCTGCCGGTGCCACCACGGCCAAACTGACAACAAGGACGACCCGAATGGCCAAAGACCTCTTGAACTGGAACCCCGAAGATCCCGCCCAATGGGAATTGACGGGCAAAGCCATCGCCAACCGCAATCTGTGGATCTCGATCCCGGCGCTGCTTTGCGGCTTTGCGGTATGGCTCTACTGGGGAATCATCACCGTCCAGATGATCAATCTGGACTATGGTTTCAGTCAGACCGAATTGTTCACACTGACGGCGATCGCCGGATTGTCGGGCGCAACACTCAGAATTCCCTCCACCTTCTTCATCCGGTTGGCGGGCGGGCGGAATACGATCTTTTTCACGACCGCCCTGCTGCTGATCCCATCTGCGGGAACGGCGATCATCCTGCAAAACCCGGACACTCCCCTCTGGCAATTCCAGCTGATGGCGCTTCTGTCCGGCATTGGCGGCGGGAATTTTGCCAGCTCGATGTCGAATATCAGCTTCTTCTTTCCGAAAAAGGTGCAGGGCTATTCGCTGGGCATGAATGCCGGTCTGGGCAATTTCGGCGTCACGACCATGCAGATCCTGATCCCGCTGGTCATGACGGTCGGCATGTTCGGCGGAACCTCGATGGTGTTGCAGAACACATCCGGCACGCTGATCGGGCGCATTCCTGCCGGCACCGAAACATTCCTGCATAATGCCGGATTTATCTGGGTGGCTATCCTGATCCCGGTCGTTGTGGCCACCTGGTACGGGATGAACAATATCCGTGACGAGCATGTCTCGCCGAATATCGGTTCCCCCATTGCCTCTTTCGGGAAAATTGCGGGCATGCTGGGCATCGGCCTGGTCATGGCGGCCGCCGGCCTCTGGCTGATGCTGCCAGCGGATGCCGGTGGTTCGGGCTGGGGCGTATCGAAATGGATCGTGCTTCCCGCCGTGATCGCGGCGACGGTGTTTGCGCTGAAGGCCATACCCGGCGCGATCCGGAAGAGCCTCGACCGGCAGTACCGGATCTTCCGCAACAAGCACACCTGGGCGATGACGGTCATCTATACGATGACCTTCGGTTCCTTCATCGGCTATGCAGCGGCCTTCGGGCTCGCCATCAAGGTCATATTCGGTTTCCAGCATATCGAGGTCGACGGGGTGATGACGCATGATGTCATCAATCCGGACGGTCCCAGCGCCCTCATGTTCGCCTGGACCGGTCCCTTCATCGGCGCGCTGATCCGGCCGATCGGCGGCAAGCTGGCCGACCGGTTCGGCGGGGCGCTCGTTACCCAGACCATCTCTGTTGTGATGGTCATTTGCGCACTCGGTGTCGCCTGGTTCATGAAGCTGGCCTATGGATCGGCCACGCCGGAGATTTTCTTCACGCCTTTCCTGATCCTGTTCCTGATCCTGTTTGCCGCTTCGGGCATCGGCAATGGATCAACCTTTCGTACCATTGCCGTTGTGTTCGACCGCGAGCAAGCCGGGCCGGTGCTGGGCTGGACGTCCGCGGTTGCAGCCTATGGCGCCTTCATCATCCCGCAAGTGTTCGGCGAGCAGATCCGCGCCACCACGCCCGAATACGCCCTCATCGGATTTGCCATTTTCTATGCCGTCTGCATCGCCATCAACTGGTGGTTCTATCTGCGTCCGGGCGCAGATGTGAAAAACCCGTAAAGGATTGTTATCATGAGTCATCTTCTCGACCGCCTCACCTTCTTCACGCGCCCGTCTGAGCGTTTCTCCGATGGTCACGGCATCACCACCACCGAGGACCGGAAGTGGGAAGATTCCTACCGCAAGCGCTGGCAGCACGACAAAGTCGTCCGCTCGACCCATGGCGTGAACTGCACCGGGTCCTGCAGCTGGAAAATCTATGTCAAGGGCGGGCTGGTCACCTGGGAAACACAACAGACGGACTATCCGCGCACGCGCCCTGATCTGCCCAATCACGAACCACGCGGCTGTTCGCGCGGGGCCAGCTATTCCTGGTACATGTATTCGGCCAACCGGCTGAAATATCCGATGATCCGTTCGCGCCTGCTGAAAGCCTGGCGCAAGGCGCGGGAAACGATGACACCCATGGCCGCCTGGCGGTCCATCCAGGCCAATCCCGAGACGCGGCAGTCCTATGTCTCGAAGCGGGGTGCGGGCGGGTTTGTCCGCGGTGACTGGGATGAAGTCAACGAAATCATCGCCGCCGCCAATGCCTATACGGCCAAGGAGTACGGACCGGACCGGGTGTTCGGCTTCTCGCCCATTCCCGCCATGTCGATGGTGTCCTATGCGGCCGGATCGCGCTATCTCTCGCTTCTCGGCGGCGTGTGCATGTCCTTCTATGACTGGTATTGTGACCTGCCGCCGGCGAGCCCGCAAACCTGGGGCGAGCAGACCGATGTGCCGGAATCGGCGGATTGGTACAATGCGGGTTTCCTGCTGATCTGGGGCTCGAATGTCCCTCAGACCCGGACGCCGGATGCGCACTTCTATACCGAGGCCCGCTATCGCGGTGCCAAGAGCGCGGTGATCTGCCCGGATTATTCCGAGGCCGCAAAATTCGGGGATATCTGGCTGAATCCGAAACAGGGCACGGATGCCGCGCTGGCGATGGCGATGGGGCATGTGATCCTGCGCGAATACCATCTAGACCGGCAGGCCGAATATTTCGAGCGCTATGCCCGCGAGAATACCGACATGCCGAATCTGGTGCGGCTGGAGATGAAGGACGGCCGGCTGATCCCCGGACGTTTGCTCCGCGCCTCCGACTTCGATGACAGCCTGGGCGAGGACAATAATCCCGACTGGAAGACCATTGCCTATGACTGCAAGAGCGGCCGCTATGTTGCACCGCTGGGATCGGTGGGCTTCCGCTGGGGTGAAACCGGCAAGTGGAATATCGAGCAGAAGGATGGAAAGGGCGGCGATGTCGAGCTGGAATTATCCTTCATTCTCGATGACCGCCATGACGAACAGGTCGATGTCGGATTCCCCTATTTCGGCAGCCGGCATCATGATCATTTCGCGGGGACGGATCACCCGGATGTCGTCACCCGCAAGCTGCCGGCGCGCCGCGTCACGCTGAAGGATGGCGAGGCTCTGGTCGTCACCGTTTTCGATCTTTTGTGCGCCAATTACGGCCTGGACCGGGGGCTGGGCGGAGACAATCTGGCCGAGAGCTATGATGATATTGCGCCCTACACGCCGGCCTGGGCGGAGCAGATTACCGGCGTTGACCGCAAGAAAATCATCGCCACAGCCCGGGCGTTCGCAACCAATGCCGAAAAGACCGAAGGCAAGTCCATGGTCATCCTCGGGGCGGGGCTGAACCACTGGTACCATATGGACATGAATTACCGGGGGATCATCAATCTTCTGGTGATGTGCGGCTGTATCGGCCAATCCGGCGGCGGATGGGCGCACTATGTGGGGCAGGAGAAATTGCGGCCGCAGACCGGCTGGCAACCCCTGGCCTTCGCGCTCGACTGGAACCGGCCGCCCCGGCATCAGAATTCGACGTCCTGCTGGTATGCGCATACGGATCAGTGGCGCTATGAAACCCTCGATGTGAAGGAAATCCTCTCTCCGACCGCGCCGGATGGCGACTGGTCCGGGACGATGATCGACTGGAATGTCCGTGCCGAACGCATGGGCTGGCTGCCGTCTGCACCGCAGCTGCAGACCAATCCGTTCGAAGTTTCAAAGGCCGCCGCCGCCGCCGGTCGGGATCCGAAGGACTATGTTGTCGAGGGCCTGAAATCCGGCGATCTGCGCATGTCGTGCGAGGCGCCCGACAATCCGGCAAACTGGCCGCGGAACCTCTTTGTCTGGCGCTCCAACCTGCTGGGCTCCTCGGGCAAGGGGCACGAATATTTCCTCAAACATCTCGTCGGAGCCACCAACGGGCTGATGTGTGATGAAGTCGGCCCCGAGCACCGGCCGGACGAGGTTGAATGGACGGACAAAGCGCCGGAGGGAAAGCTCGACCTTCTGGTGACGATCGACTTCCGGATGTCAACGACCTGCATGTATTCGGACATCGTTCTGCCGACAGCGACCTGGTATGAAAAGGATGACCTCAACACATCGGACATGCATCCCTTCATCCACCCGCTGACGGCGGCGGTTGATCCCTCATGGGAGGCGCGCAGCGACTGGGACATTTTCAAGGGTCTGGCGAAAAAGCTCTCCGAGATTGCGCCGGAAGAGATCGGCGAGGAAACCGATATCATCCTCTTGCCTATCCTGCACGATACGGCGGGGGAAATCGCGCAACCCTTTGATGTCAAGGACTGGAAGAAGGGTGAAGTCGAGGCCATTCCGGGCGTCACCATGCCGCAAATCCTCACGGTGAAGCGGGATTATGCGAACCTCTACAAGAAATTCACCTCGCTCGGCCCGTTGATGGATACGCTCGGAAACGGGGGCAAGGGCATCTCCTGGAATACGGAGCACGAGATCGAACACCTTGCCGCGCTGAACGGTGTCGTGCTCGAGGACGGGGTCTCCCGAGGGCGTCCGAAAATCAATACGGCCATCGATGCCGCAGAAGTCATTCTCATGCTGGCTCCGGAAACCAATGGTGAAGTGGCCGTCAAAGCTTGGCAGGCGCTGGAGAAAAACACCGGTCGTGAACACGCCCATCTGGCCCTGCCCAAGGAAGACGAGAAAATCCGGTTCCGCGATGTGGTCGCCCAACCCCGCAAGATCATTTCTTCGCCCACATGGTCGGGAATCGAGAGCGAAAAGGTCTGTTACAATGCCGGTTACACGAATGTGCATGAGCGCATTCCGTGGCGGACACTGACCGGCCGCCAGCAGCTTTACCAGGATCACAAATGGATGCTGGCGTTCGGGGAGGGGCTGTGCGTCTACCGCCCGCCGATCGATACCGCGACCATCGCGCCGGTGATTGATTCCAAGCCGAATGGCAACCAGCAGGTGGTTCTGAATTTCATCACACCGCACCAGAAATGGGGCATTCACTCCACCTATACCGACAATCTCCTGATGCTGACATTGTCCCGGGGCGGGCCGATTGTCTGGCTGTCGGAAGATGACGCGGCTGCCGCCGGCATCGTCGATAATGACTGGGTGGAAGCCTACAATTCCAACGGTGCGCTCGTGGCGCGGGCCGTGGTGTCCCAGCGTATCAAGCCGGGCACGCTGTTCATGTATCACGCCCAGGAAAAGATCGTGAATGTGCCGGGGTCGGAAATGACCGGCCAGCGCGGTGGAATCCACAACTCCGTGACGCGGGCAACGCTGAAGCCGACCCACATGATCGGCGGCTACGCGCAGCAATCCTACGGATTCAATTATTACGGCACGGTGGGGTCCAACCGCGACGAGTTCGTGATTGTCCGCAAGATGGACAAGATCGACTGGCTCGAAGGTCCCGCCGCCGACGCTCTGGAGGCAGCAGAATGAAAATTCGCGCGCAAATCGGTAAAGTTCTCAATCTCGATAAATGTATCGGCTGCCATACCTGCTCGGTGACTTGCAAGAATGTCTGGACCAGCCGCGAAGGCGTTGAATACGCCTGGTTCAACAATGTCGAAACCAAACCCGGTGTCGGCTATCCCAAGGACTGGGAAAATCAGGGCCGCTGGAATGGTGGCTGGAAACGCTCCGGCAATGGCAGCCTGCACCCCAAAATGGGCTCGAAATGGCGGATTCTGGCCAAGATCTTCGCCAATCCGGACCTGCCGCAGATTGATGATTACTACGAACCTTTCACCTTCGATTACAACCACTTGCACACCGCCGGTGAATCGCGCGCTTTTCCAACGGCGCGGCCGCGCTCGCTGATCTCCGGCGAGCGGATGGAGAAGATCGAGTGGGGTCCGAACTGGGAGGAAATCCTGGGAGGAGAGTTTTCCAAGCGGGGTGAGGACTACAATTTTGAAGGCATACAGAAGCAGATCTATGGTGAATTCGAAAACACCTTCATGATGTATCTGCCGCGCCTGTGCGAGCATTGTCTCAACCCGACCTGTGCGGCGGCCTGCCCGTCCGGTGCCATCTACAAGCGCGAGGAAGACGGCATTGTCCTGATCGACCAGGAAAAATGCCGCGGCTGGCGGATGTGTGTCTCCGGTTGCCCGTACAAGAAGATCTATTTCAACTGGGCGAGCGGCAAATCCGAGAAATGCACCTTCTGCTATCCGCGGATCGAGGCGGGGCAGCCGACCGTCTGTTCGGAAACCTGCGTGGGCCGTATCCGCTATCTCGGCGTGATGCTTTACGACGCTGACCGGATCGAGGAAGCGGCCTCGATGGAGGATGAAAAGGACCTGTATCAGGCCCAGCTCGATATTTTCCTCGATCCGCATGATCCGGAGATTCAGGCACAAGCGCGCAAGGATGGTGTGCCCGAGGCCTGGCTGGAAGCGGCAAAACAATCACCGGTCTACAAGATGGCCATTGACTGGAAAGTCGCCTTCCCGCTGCACCCCGAATACCGCACCCTTCCCATGGTCTGGTATGTGCCGCCCCTGTCACCGATCAATAATGCGGCCGAATCCGGTGCGCTGGAAATCGACGGCGACATGCCGGATGTCCGCTCTTTGCGCATCCCGCTGCGCTATCTGGCCAATCTCCTGACGGCCGGAGACGAGGCACCGGTTGCCGTTGCCCTGGAACGCATGCTGGCGATGCGAGCCTATATGCGGGCGAAAACGGTCGAGGGCGTGATTGATCCGTCGATTGCCGAACGGGTGGGACTCACCCGCGAGCTGATCGAGGACATGTATCACATCATGGCGATTGCCAATTATGAGGACCGGTTCGTGATCCCGACCTCCCACCGCGAGGAGGCGGAAGAAGCCTTCGATATCCGTGGTGAGTGCGGCTTCAGCTTTGGCAATGGTTGCTCGGACGGCTCCAGCAAGGCGTCACTCTTCGGTGGCCCGCGCCGCCGTGCCCAGGTCACACCCATGGAGAAAAGCTGATGGCCAAGACCTTCAAAATCCTTGCAGCGCTGCTCAGCTATCCGACGCAGGACATAGCGGATGCGGCCGGCGAGTTCGCCGGCGTTCTGGAGGCCGAAGCCCTGTTGCCGCGGCGCGACCAGACTGCGGTCAACCGGCTGGCGGCCCAGCTGGCTTCCCGCGATCTCTACGATCTTCAGGAGCGCTATGTTCAGCTCTTCGACCGGTCGCGGACCCTGTCGCTTCATCTGTTTGAACATGTTCACGGCGAGAGCCGGGACCGCGGGCAGGCCATGGTCGATCTGCTGGCGCTTTACGAGCAAAGCGGTCTGGAAATGGTCGCCGGCGAATTGCCGGACTTCCTGCCGCTTTTCCTGGAATACCTGTCGACCCGGGATGTCGGCGAAGCGCGCGCCTTTCTGGGTGAAACCTCGCATGTCCTTGATGCGCTGGCGGAGCGGCTCCGCAAGCGCGACAGCATCTATGCCAGTGTGTTCCGGGCGCTGGGCCAGCTGGCGGACCGCTCGGCGGCCGTCGATGGCACGGTCGAAACACCGGCCTCGGAAGACACCTCGCTGGAGGCCATCGACAAGGCCTGGGCGGAAGAACAGGTGGTCTTCGGACCGGATCCGGATGCGGGCTGCCCGGCCGCAAGCGACATGCTCGGCCGCATGGCCGTGCCCCCTGAAACCGGTCTCAACAAGGGAGACCAGCCATGAGCGATTTCCTTCATACTGCCGTGTTCGGATTCTATCCCTATATCGCCCTGACCGTGCTCGCGGTCG
Organism: Hyphobacterium indicum; assembly: GCF_003129605.1. Taxonomy (GTDB): domain Bacteria; phylum Pseudomonadota; class Alphaproteobacteria; order Caulobacterales; family Maricaulaceae; genus Hyphobacterium; species Hyphobacterium indicum. The sequence goes on along the minus strand of NZ_QBDX01000004.1, from coordinate 681,306 downwards.
GCTCCATCATCCGCTATGACCGGGAGCCCTATTCCTGGCGGGCCGGCTCGAGTCAGCTTTTGCGCCGCAAACAACTGATCTGGGGTTCGGTGCTGTTTCACCTCGGCGTTCTGGTGATTTTTTTCGGCCATCTCGTCGGCCTTCTGACGCCGATTGCGGTCTTCGATGCGCTGGGTATCGGACATGGAGCCAAGCAGGTGCTTGCGATTGTCGCAGGGGGTGTGGCCGGCGTGTTCGCGCTGATCGGGGCGAGTCTGCTGCTTCACCGGCGGCTCTTTGATGCCCGGATCCGTTCGACCACCAGTTTTGCGGATATGGTGATCCTGCTCCTGCTCTATGCCCAGCTTGTGTTGGGTCTCGGCACCATACCGGTCTCCATGACTCACCTGGATGGCCATGAAATGGTGACTTTCATGAACTGGGCGCAGGGCATCTTCACCTTCCAGGCGGATGCGGCCCAGTACATCACGGGTGCGCACTGGATTTTCAAGCTGCACATCTTCCTCGGATTGACGATCTTTCTCGTCTTCCCGTTCACGCGGCTGGTCCATATGTTCAGCGCGCCGGTGCGTTATGTGTTCCGCAGCGGGTATCAGATTGTCCGCCGTAAACCCGCCAAGGGGGCCGGCAAATGACGTCTGCCTCACTGATCTCCAACATGCCCGGCAAGGCCGTTCCCGTTTCGGTGAATGGCGTTGAAATCGCCGCCAAGGCCATTGCGGATGAAGCCCAGAACCATGATGCCGACCGGCCGGAGAAAGCCTGGGCAGCGGCCGCTGAGGCGCTGGTCATCCGCGAGGCCCTGTTGCAGAATGCGCGCGCTACAGGACTGACGGCCCAGCCACACTCTGACGAAGCCGGGCGGACCGAAACGGATGATGATGCCCTGATCCGTCAATTGCTCGAGACGCAGGTCTCGACACCGGAGCCGGACGAGGAGTCCTGCCGCCGCTATTTCGAGAACAACCGGAAACGCTTCCGGACCGCCGACCTCTATGAGGTGGCACATATCCTGTTGCAAGCCGACAAGCGGGATGCGCTGGTCTTTTCCCGCACAAGGAAAGAGGCGCAGATTCTGGCCAGCGAGCTTCAGAGGCGGCCGGGTCAATTCGAGAAAATGGCGCGGGAGCGCTCCGATTGCGCGTCGGCCAATGAAGGCGGGCGTCTGGGACAGATAACGGCAGGTCAGACAACCCCGCTCTTCGAGGCCGCACTGGCCGATATGTCGCCGGGCGACATCACGCCTGACCCCGTCGAAACGCCTTACGGATTCCATATCATCCGGCTGGACGAAAAAGCCGATGGTGCGATTCCGGAATTCGAGGCGGCCCGGCCGCTGATCGAGGAATTCCTCCGGGATGCCAGTTGGCGGCGCGCTGTCTCCCAATTCATTTCGCTGGTCATTGGCGAGGCGAAAATCACCGGTGTCAATCTCAACGGCGCGACATCGCCGCTGGTTCAATAGCGCTAACGGAAGGGTGTGGATTATGCAGGGTGTTGTCAGAGGGCTGGTTCTTCCCGCAAGCATGGTGACGCTTCTGGCGTCATTCACAGCGCCGGTTGTTGCCGACCCCGCTTTCACGCTGGATGCGCGTTTGCGCTATGAGGCAGTTGATCAGGATGGCTTCGCCGAGACCGCGCAAGCCCTGACCCTGAGGACGCGTTTCGGCCTTGATAGCGGACCGGTGAATGATTTCCGCTTCCTGATCGAAGGCGAAAATGTGCTGCACCTGGTTGACGACTTCAATTCAACCGCGAACGGGCAAGCGGCCTATCCGGTGGTCGCCGACCCCGAAGCCACCGAACTCAACCGTGCACAAATCGCCTATAGCGGTTTTGAAGGTGCCACTCTGACGCTGGGCCGCCAACGGGTGATTCTGGGCGATGCGCGCTATATCGGCAATGTCGGATTCCGGCAGAATGAGCAGACTTTCGACGCGTTCCGCGCAACATTCGACGGTATCGAGAACCTGACCGTCAACTATCTCTATCTTGACCGGGTCAACCGGATTTTCGGCCCGGATCACCCGGCTGGCGACTGGGATCTCGACGGGCATGTTTTCTCTGCGGATTATCAGGCCCCCGCCGGGCAATTGTCGGGCTTTGCGTTTCTCATCGACAATCAGGATGCCGCGGCCCAGTCATCAGCAACCTATGGACTGCGCTGGCAGGGCGCGATTGCCACCGAAGGTGCGCCGACCTTTACCTATTTTGTCGAATATGCGCACCAAACAGACTATGGCGACAATCCCGCCAGCTTTGACCTGGGCCTGTTCCGGGCTCGCGCGAACATCGCCCGGAATGGGCTTTCCGCCGGGATCGGGATCGAGAATCTGGAGGGGAATGGTGTTGTCGGTTTTTCAACGCCGCTGGCCACGCTTCACGCTTTTCAGGGATGGGGCGATGTCTTTCTCGGCACGCCGGGAAACGGTGTGCGCGATATCTATCTGACAGGCGGCTGGAATGTGCCGGAGCCACCTTTCGGGCAAACGCTGTCACTGGCGGCTTTCTTTCATGACTTCGAGGCAGAAAACGCTGGTGGATCACTGGGATCCGAATTTGATCTCGTCGCCACGTCGCGGCTGACCGAGCATGTCTCGCTGCAGTTCAAGAGCGCTTTCTATGATGGCCCGGCCGGCGGGCCCGCGGATCGCAACAAATTCTGGTTTGCCATCACGGTAAGCCGATAAAACAGGAGGCCGGACAACCGGGCAGGCCGATGATCAGCGATCTTCTTGAGAACAATCTGGCCTGGGCGGAGTCCAAGACCCGGAAAGACCCGGACTTCTTTCACCGCCTGGTCCGTCAGCAGCATCCCGATTATCTCTGGATTGGCTGTTCCGACAGCCGTGTGCCGGCGAATGATATCGTCGGGCTCGACCCGGGTGAGTTGTTCGTACACCGCAATGTGGCAAATCTCGCACCGGCGCAGGATGCGAATTTCCTGTCAGTGCTCCAGTTTGCTGTGGAAACGCTGAAGGTCCGGCACGTCATCGTATGCGGTCATTATGGCTGTGGCGGGGTTGCTGCAGCGATGTCCGGCGACCGGCATGGTCTTATCGATCACTGGCTGCAGCCTATTCGCGATGTGTCGGATGAAATGGCCAGCCATCTGTTGCGGATCAATGATCCGGTTCAGCGTCTGAATGCCTTGTGCGAGGCCAATGTCGCGGCCCAGGTCCGCTCTGTTGCCTGCAATCCGATCATCCATGATGCGTGGGCGAGGGGGCAGGCAGTCACGATTCACGGCTGGATCTATGCGATTGAAAACGGGCTGATCTGTGATCTCGACCTGTCGGTCTCAAATCGCCGGGAGGCGTCGCAGCAATTTCCGGACCGGTTGTCGGTCTGGCTGGGTGCGGGTTTCGGGGATTGCGCGGAGATGTGCCCGCACACGGCATGATGGCCGCCGGCGGTTCTGCCGGGGCTGGAAATGCGCCGCCAACGGTGTTTGTCTGTCGCTGTAGTGATACGACAGCAGGGGCAGGCGAATGCACAAGGATTTTGCACCGGATTCCCCACGGGCGGACGAGATCGGATTTGACGACTTTCTGAAGGTCGATATCCGCGTTGGAGAGATTGTCCGGGCTGAAACATTTCCGGAAGCCCGTAATGCCTCCTACAAGATATGGATCGATTTCGGGCCTGTCATCGGCGAAAAGAAAAGTGCGGCGCAGATCACCGTGAATTACACGCTGGATGAGCTCGCCGGCCGCCGCGTCATGGCGGTGGTCAATTTTCCACCCCGCCAGATCGGACCAGTGCGGTCCGAAGTCCTGGTCCTGGGATTTGCCGACAAGGACGGAGCCATCCGGCTGGCGCAGCCGGATGGCGATGTGCCGCTTGGCGCCCGATTGGCCTGATCAGGTCGCGAGGTGATAGAGCCATTGCAGGTGGCGCTCATACTGGCGTAGCACGTCGCGGATCACCTGAAGCTTGGAATAGCCGTATATATCATAGTGTTGACCGCCTTCTGACAGGAAGACCTCGGCGCGGGCAAAACTGTCCTCGGACACCTGGTCGGTCGGCTGGAAGTGTGGCTGGTCGAATTCCCGCCTTTCGACGCGATAGATGAAATAGGGCTCTTCATATCCCTCGACCTTCATCTCGGCCCAGCCGATTTCATCGGTCAGGGTGACATTGTACCCGTTGTTTTCGAGTTCGTCGCCGACCTCGCGAAGGGCGGGAACGACCGATTGCCTTATGTAATCATTGACCTCTTTGACCTTTGGCCGGGTGAACATCAGCTTCAACCGTGTTTTCCACGGCACGCTGGTGCCATCGACCGGAATCTGGGCCGCGGTCTTGAATCCGGCCCGCCGCGCCGTTTCCATCGAGAAGGCGCGGAGCAGACCGACAAAGGCCAGTATCACGACGATCGTGAAGGGCAGGGCGGCGGCGATCGTCACCGATTGCAGCGCTGCCAGGCCGCCCGCGACCAGAAGCGTTGCCGCAACGACGCCTTCCAGCACAGCCCAGAAGAAGCGTTGCAATAGCGGGGGTTCGAGCGATCCGCCTGATGCCAGCGCCGATTTCACCAGCGAGCCGGAATCCGACGAGGTCACAAAAAAGGTTGTCACCAGAACGATGGCTGCCACCGAAGTGATCGTCGAGAAAGGCAGCGTGTCCAGCAGGCCGAACAGCGCCAGTTCGCTGGTCCCGCTGCGCACGGCCTCGACCATGGGCTGCGCCATGTCCATGAGAGCGAGGCGCAGGGCCGAGTCGCCATAGATGGTCATCCAGGCAAAGGTGAACAGGGTTGGCCCGATCAGCACGCCGAAAATGAATTCGCGAATGGTCCGGCCACGCGAGATGCGGGCTATGAACATGCCGACAAACGGCGACCAGGAAATCCACCAGCCCCAATAGAAAAGCGTCCAGTCATTGACCCATGCGCCGTCGCCAAAGGCGTCGACATTGAAGGTCAGGGTTGCGATCTGATCCAGATAGTTGCCGATATTCTGCACATAGGCGCTGATCAGATACATGGTGGGGCCGAACATCAGGACAAACACCATAAGGCCGATGGCCAGGTAGAGATTCCATTCGCTGAGCCGTTTGATTCCGGCATCAAGGCCGGCCAGCACTGACAACGTCGCCATGCCCGTGATCACAACAATCAGGACAAGCTGGACATTGGTGTCAATGGGTATGTCGAAGAGCGTGTTGAGCCCGGCATTGATCTGCGTCACACCGAATCCAAGCGAGGTGGCGACACCGAAAAGCGTGCCGAGAATTGCGATCGTGTCCACGGTATGCCCGATCCAGCCATGGATCCGGTCTCCGATCAGCGGATAAAGCGCCGATCGAATGGTCAGCGGAAGACCGTGCCGATAGGTGAAATAGGCCAATGACAGGCCGACGACGACGTAGATTCCCCACGCATGAATGCCCCAGTGGAAAAAGGTGAGAACAATCGCCTGGCGCGCAGCTTCCAGCGTTTCGCCTTCGCCAACCGGCGGGTTGATGTAGTGAGTCAGCGGTTCGGCGACACCGAAAAACATCAGCCCGATGCCCATGCCGGCCGAAAACAACATGGCAAACCAGGGCATGAAGCCATATTCGGGGCGTGAATCGTCCGGTCCAAGGCGGATCCGGCCCCAGTCCGAAAACGCCACGATCAGGAGGGCGACGAGGAAACCTCCCACGCTGACGGAATAGAGCCAGCCCATTGAATCGGTAATGGCCTCACGGATCTGGGTGAAGACTGTCTCGGCCTGATCTCCCGCGAACACTGCATACCCAACCCCCACGGCAACCAGAATGGCGGCAGGAAAAAACACGGCAGGTTCGATGCGTTTCATAGAGGCAGTCTCCTCAGGTCTTAACGAGTTCCGGCCCCAGCGCGCTTTTCAACGGGTCGAGCCAGGGTTCGAAATGACGCCATTGTTCAACGCCATCCTTGTAGATGGGCTGCCGCACCTGCTCGGATGATGCGGTGCGGACAGCGCGCCGGGTTTTGTGAAAATCTACGCAGGCCTGCTCGAAGGGCAGTCCGCAAAATTCCAGGATGCGGCGGACCTGGGTTTCAAGATCATTGACCACGTCCTCGTGATTCACACGCAGGATCTCTCCGGGCAGGACATTGTCCCAATGTTCCATCAGCCGGACATAGGCTCTGTAATAGCGTCCGATTTCATCAAGCCCGTAGGTGAATTCCTGGCCTTCGGCGAAGAGTTGCTTGAAACCGGAAAAACAGCAGGCCATCGCGCCGCGCCGCGCATCAATGATTTTCGCATTCGGCAGGATCAGCTTGATCAGACCGATATGGCGGAAATTGTTCGGCATCTTGTCGGTGAAAAAGGGCGCGCCCTGGCGGTGAATACGCGTGTTTTCGATGTAATCCTCACCCAGCGCCTGCAGTTTTTCCGCGTCCAGATCATGCAACACGCGCGGGTAGAAAGTCCGGTCACTCACCCGTTTGCGGCCGCGCAGCCGATGCGACAGCGCCAGGATGTTGGGCAGTTCCAGCGTGCCATCGACCAGGCTGTGGGAGGCGAGAATCTGTTCGATCAGTGTGGAGCCGGCCCGCGGCAGGCCGACGATGAATATCGGATCCGGAGCCGGACATCCCTTGCCCGCCTGTTTTTCAAACAGATCCGGCGTGCAGATGCTGGCCTGTGCCTGTAATTCCTCTTCCATCTGATCGGATTTATAGCGCGTCTGGACCCGTTTGAGATCATTTCCGCGCTCATAATATTCAAACGCCGTGGCGTATTCCTTGCGGTCCTCGAACGCCTTTCCGAGCGCAAAGCAGAGATAGATCCGGTCCTGAAAACCAAGATCGGATCCGGCTTCCCGAGCTCGCATCGTGGCCAGCTCGTCATCGGAAAAGGCATAGGTCTTGAGATTGGCCAGGGCATACCAGGCGTCGCCATGATCCGCCTTGATACGGGCGGCTTTCCGGTAGGAGGCAATGGCCTCGTCTTGCTCGCCCAGCGTTTTCAGCGCATGGCCGCGCGAGGTCAGCGTGGCGGCGTCATCGGGCAATTTTTCGAGAATGGTGCGGAACAGGGCGAGGGCTTTTTCGTAATCGCCCGTCTGCATGGATTCGATGGCGAGATGGGACTGGAAGAGCGGATTGTCCGGCTCGCGGTCATAAAGCAGTGTGGCCTGGGTGAGCGCGGCCTCGAATTTCTGACGCTTGCGGAGCACATCAATGAAGTCAAGGCGCAACTGGATATTGTCCGGATCCAGCTCGAGCGCGGTCTCCAGCAAAAAGTCCGCATCCTCCAGCACACCAAAGCGTGTGCCGATGGCCGCCAGCAGGCGCATGCCCTCGATGTCGTGCGGGTTTTTCTGCATGTAGGCACGGCAGAGTTGCTCGGCTTTCAGCAGTTTGCCCTCATGCAGCAAGTGCGTGACGGCGACCAGGTCATTCGGCAGGCTTTCCAGCCGGCGTGCCTGGGCTTCGGCCTGTTCCGCCTCTGCCTCTTTTCCCAGTGACCGGAATGCGGCGGCCTGGCCTTTCCAGCTGGCCAGCAGGGCCGGATTAAACTGGCAGGCACGCTGATAGGCAAGGAGGGCGCGCGACCAATCGCCGGTGTCACGGTAAAGATGGCCTTCTTCCTGATAGGCCCGGCCGAAATCGGGCACGATCCGCTTGAGTGCATCGAGATCGGCGCGGGCTTTTGCCGGATCTTTCAGATACCGGAAACAGACCGCCCGCATATAGCGGGCATCAACCGAGTCCTCATCCTCTGTGAGGACCTGGTTCAGCGCTTCGATTGCCGCGCTGAAATCGCCTGCATACATGCGGGATTGCGCGGTTTCGAGAGGAGCGGTTTCGGTTGCGGTTTCGCTGGGCAAGTGATTTCCGTCCGATGAAAGTGAGCGCCCCGCAAATATTTGCGAGGCGCCCACCTTAAGCATCAGCTGAGTTCAGCCAAGGTCCGGGTCAGTATTGAACCCGCACACGCACGCCCCATGTCCGCGGCCGGGCGATTGTTACCCGTTCCCGGTCATAGACAAAGTTGTTGCTCAACTCGGCGCGTTCATCCGTGAGATTGTCGACGAAGGCCTCGATGCTCCACTGATCGCCGGTCAGGCCGGTCGAAAAGCCGACCATTGTATAGCCCTCAAGGTCGATCTTGTTGATCTCGACGACGTCGCTGACCGAGTCGCCGGACACCATGAGCTGCGGCATGACATGCGCCCGGAGCCCGTTTTCCAGGTCCCATTCATACCGGGCCCGGATATTGCCCTGGAAGCCCGGCGCAAACGCCAGCTCCGATCCGACCAGCACATCATTGGTGGGCGTCAACACTTCCGTGATTTCAGTGTCAAGGAAGGAGAAGGCGCCGGTGACAGTCAGGCCCGGCATGTCCGACGGAGCCCATGTGACATCACCTTCTACGCCGCGGATTTCCGCGTTGGCAGCATTATCCGAGAAGAAGAGATTGGTGATCGACGGGTCGAAAATCGTCGTCTGCAGATTCTGCACATCCACGAAGAAGGCATTCCCGTTGAAGCGCAGCTGATTATCCAGAAGGTCCAGCTTCCAGCCGAACTCATAATTGGTCACTTCGTCGGTATCGAGGGCGAAGGGAACCGTAAATCCGTTCGGTCCGGCGGCACCGCCAGGGCGGTTCAGGAGGCCCGGACGGAAACCTTCCGAATATGTTGCGTAGAGAAGGATTCCTTCACGCGGTGTCCATTCACCGGTTGCCTTGTAGATCACGCCATCCGTCGATGCTGTATCAGGTGCACCCAGCGCCGCCGCTGCGGCTGCCGGGATTCCCGGCGCATTCGGGTCGGTGTAGGTGATGCGGGCCGCGTCATTACACGTTCCGATAAAGGTGAAGGACCCGTCTCCGTCATAGAGATCGGAAATATTCGTGCCGAAGGCGTTTTCATCAACACCGCTCGAATTACAGAAAGACGAATTGGCACCGCCTTCCATATCCACCTCGATATCATAGGCACGGGCACCCAGTGTGAGGGCGAACTGCTCATTCAGATCGAAAGTCACCTCACCGAAGAGACCCATTTGCAGGTCCGTGCGCAGAACATCGTTGCGGAAAATCACCCCTGCCGGGAATGGTCCCGGGTCGGAATTGTATACGCCCGGGAAGGGGAAGTTGTCCGGGAAGCCGTTCAGGCCGAACAGGTTGATGTTTTCAGAACCCGGATAGGTAAAATCATTCCGTTCCGCGAGTTCAAGATCGCTGTAGAATCCGCCGAAAGTTGCACGAACCCGGCGATCTTCCGGCGTGGTGAAGCGGAGCTCCTGTGTGAAGACGGTGGTTTCGGTCGTGGATCGCACATACAGATTCGGGGCCTGGCATGTGCCCGTCGGGTTATTGCCCGCGCCCGGATAGGATACCGAGCCGTCACAGATATAATAGGGCAGGTACTGGCCGACGAAGAGATAGTCGGAATAATCGACGCGCTGGTCGGTCTGCCGGTCGGTATAGGCACCGGTGTAAACCGCATCGAGCATGCCGAGGCGGCCTTCCAGCGTCCAGGCCGTATTGTGGAAGGAGTCTTCCAGCTCATCCTGCTCATAGCGCTGGATTTCGAGATCGCCGAGCGTGGGGTCAGAGAAAAAGACGCCATCGCTTTCCAGGCTTTGCTGGGTATGGGTGACCCGGAGGCTGAAGTCGGCGTTGATGTCCCACAGGCCGCTGACGCGGAAGCCCTGATATGTCGTGTCGTTGAAATCTTCCTCGACTAGGCCGGAATTGTCGGCGGTCAGGAAAGTGACTCCGGTCAGATCGGATGCGGCCTGGAAGCCGGCCCGGTTGTTGTTCACCGGTACACCGTTGGCGCGCATGGTTCCAGCAGGGCGGAAGCGGGCGCTTTCCCGCGCGGTTCTCGTTCCGGCGACATTGTCGATATAACCGCCCTGGTTGTCAGCATAGACAACCCCGCGGAGGGCGAAATTGTCGGCAACCGGGAAGTTGACAACGGCTTCGACATTATTGCTCATCTCACCATTCTCGGTGAAGGATGTGCCGAAGCTGGCCGAGGCTTCGAACTCGCCGATGACCGGCTCGTTCGTGATCATCCGGACGGTACCGGCCTGCGAGCTGGCGCCGTATAGTGTGCCCTGCGGTCCGGGCAGAACCTCGACACGATTGATATCGGCAGCGTAGACGTCCAGATTCCGGCCAGGTTGGGCGAGCGGCTGTTCATCCAGGTAGAAGGCGACATTGGGGGCCAGGCCCGCAACGCCAGCGGTTGTCAGGTTCGGCGTCGTGGAGGCGAGGCCGCGAATATAGATCGTGTTCTGACCCGGGCCGGACCCGCCTGCCGTCACGCCGGGCAATTGCTGGAGATAATCGGTAAAGACATCGACGCGGAGCTCATCGAGTGTGCGCTCGCCCAATGCATTGACCGCTATCGGAATGGTCTGGGTGCTGGATTCCCGCTTGGTCGCGGTCACGGTGATGGTTTCCACCTGCGCGGCGGCCAGGCCGCTCGCGGCCGTCGCCAGGGCGGCGGAAGATAGAATGGTTGTCGCAAGCGCGCGCTTTTTCAGCATGGCTCTCAATTACCTCTTGTTTTTGCTAGACGGGCGGGGGTTTAGGCGATGGCGCGCGGCATGGCTAGACAAGGTTAGTCATCAAAGTAATTCAAGGTGCGGCCATCAGAAATGAGTGATCAAAAAGATCGCTTAAACCATATTAATAACAGTAACATGAGGTAGTTGTTGTAATTTCGCAACGATTTTCACGCGTGTTTTTTCACGACTTCACAGAGATGGGTGTGGAAAGACTTTAGATAACTAAAGATGGATCGGGCATGTTCCGGTTTTGCAAAAACCGCTAGTCTGCAGGCGGACAACAGGGTGCGGAGACAGCAGATGAGCCGGGAAGATGATGTGCTGATTGCGGTCCGCCGGATTGTCCGTGCGGTTGATCTGCATTCCAAGAAACTGATGAAGGCCAGTGGCCTGACATCGTCGCAACGGATTGTGTTGCAAACGCTGGCCCGAAATGGACCGGCCACACCGAGTGTGCTCGCGCGCGAAGTGTCACTAAGCCAGGCAACGGTGACGGTTATTCTCGACCGGCTTGAGCAACGCGCCCTGATTTCGCGGCACCGCAGTCAGTCGGACCGCCGCAATGTCGTTGTTGATATCAATGATGCCGGCCGGGACTGCCTCGCAGCGGCCCCGCCTGCGCTACAGTCCGGCTTTGTGAAGGCGTTCGGTGAGCTGCCCGACTGGGAGCAGCAAATGCTGATCGCCTCCCTGCTCCGGATTGCAGAGCTGATGAGTGCGGAGGATGTCGATGCCGCGCCGATTCTGGATGTTGGCGATGTCGGGCGGACCGGTGAAGTGAATGATGACAGCGATCCGCCGGTGTGAAGATACGCCTCACAACCGGCTTGATTGATCATCGCAGCAACCAGCCTGCCCGGCAATCAGGACCGCCCCGGACGTGGCCCCTTGCGCTTCACGCGTTTGAAGGATTGTTGACCGTCATCATAGTTGGCGCGGTGTGGTTTGGGCTTGCCCTTGTATTTCCCGCCTGGTGAGGCGGTGGCAGGCTTTGCCGGAGTCTGGCGGCCCGATGGGCGGGCCTCATCTGCCGCAGGTTTCCTGAAACCGGGCTTTGCCGCTGCCGGACGCTTGGCGGCCCCGCCTTCGGCGCGGTATTCCGGTTTGCTGCCATAAGCCTTGCGGGGCCGGTCCTTGCCGGTTTGTGCGTCTGATGGCTTGCCGGTCTTGCGGAATGGCGGCTTGCCGCTTTCGGGACGTTGCGCTGCTGCTGAAGCGCTTTGCGGAGCGTCTGCTATTTCACGCGGCGCACCATCGTCAGGATCATAGCGGGGTGCGCGCGATTGCGACACCTCGTCATTGGCCCGTGGTTTGCGGAAAGGCCTGTCGGGCCGGCCTTCCGGCTTGCCCTCGAATTTGCGCTTGGGGCGCTCTTCACGTTTGCGGTCCTGCGGCTTGTTCGCCGGAGCGTTGGCCGGATGGATGTAGATCGAGCCTTCCGCGCCGCCGGATGCCTTGACGTGGGCGGCGAAGCGCTCGGCATGATCAGCGGAAATTTCAAACAGAGTTTCACTGTCGGCAATCTCGATAGCGCCGACCTCGTTGCGGGTGACATCGCCCATGCGGCAGATCATCGGAAGCAGCCAGCGCGGCTCGGCGCGCTGATTGCGGCCTGCGGTCAGCTTGAACCAGACACCGCCGGAAAACGGCTCGCGGCGGGCGGGCCTGGCGCGCTCACCGGCGGCGGGCATGGCCATGAGGTCTTCTGCGGAGGGCGTTGTGGCTTGCATGCGGTGAAGGAAGGCCGCGGCTATCTTTTCCGGACTGTGCAGGGCGAGAAGTTCGCGGGCCCCGGCCAGGGCGTCTTCATCATAATCCTGATGCAGGCTGGGATCATTCAGCAAGCGTTCCCGGTCGCGCTCTTTCACATCATTCAGGCTGGGGGCTTCGCCCCATTCGGCCTCGATATTGGCGCCGCGCAGGAGCCGGTTGACGCGGCCGCGCTGGTTTTGCGGCACAATCATCACGCAGACACCCTGCCGGCCTGCGCGTCCGGTGCGGCCGGAGCGATGCTTCAGGACATCGCTATTGGTGGGAAGGTCGGAATGCACCACGAGTTCCAGGCCGGGCAGGTCCAGCCCGCGTGCGGCCACATCGGTGGCGATACAGACACGGGCGCGGCCATCCCGCAGCGCCTGGAGTGCATGGGTGCGCTCTTTCTGGGACAGTTCTCCGGACAACGAAACCGCGGCGAATCCGCGATTGCCAAGCCGTGCGGCCAGGCGATTGACGCCTTCGCGGGTGGCGCAGAACACCAGCGCACGTTCGGCCTCGTAGAAGCGCAGAACATTGATGAGCGCATTCTCGCGATCTGCCGGTGATACGGTCAGGGCGCGGTATTCAATATCAGCATGCTGCTCGCGTTCGCTGACGGTCGACAGGCGCACAGCATTGTTCTGATAGCGCCGTGCAATGTCGGCAATGGATTTGGGAACGGTGGCCGAAAACAGCAGGGTCCGCCGGTTTTCCGGTGCGCCTTCGAGGATGAATTCCAGATCCTCCCGGAAGCCGAAATCCAGCATTTCATCGGCTTCATCCAGAACAACCGCGCGCAGCGAGGACATGTCCAGGGATTTGCGTTCGATATGATCGCGCAGCCGCCCCGGCGTGCCAACGACGATATGACAGCCCCGCTCGAGCGCCTTGCGTTCAGAGCGGGCATCCATGCCGCCAACGCAAGAGACGATGCGGGCACCGGCCTCGCCATAGAGCCAGAGCAATTCACGCTGGACCTGAAGCGCCAGCTCCCGCGTTGGAGCGACGACCAGCGCCAGCGGCGCGGCGGCATAGTCGAAACGATCTTCTTCGCCCAACAGGGTCGGCGCAATCGCAAGGCCGAAGGCGACGGTCTTGCCCGAGCCGGTCTGGGCCGAGACCAGAAGGTCGGCGCCATCGGCTTCGGGGGCCAGTACGGCCGTCTGGACTTCGGTCAGCGTTTCATAGCCCTTGCCTTCAAGAGCGCGCGCCAAAGCCGGCGCGATGCGGGAATTCATGGTCATTACGGTCATTTTCCAAATGGGCGCGGCGCATTGATCCTTTGTCGGATCAAGGCTCCGGTGTGTTGTCAAAGTGCGCTCTTCAAGCGTCACCCCATACCGAAGCTCTCTCGCGCGGGGGGCGTCTAACACAGGCTTGCGCCAAAGGCGATAGACCTTCGCCGGAATCGAATTATCCAGTGACCATGTCAAAACTCTACTTCACCTACAGCGCCATGAATGCCGGTAAGTCTGCCATCCTGCTGCAAGCGGCGCACAATTACCGCGAATGCGGGATGGACGTCATGCTGTGGACGTCTGTGCATCACGCAAAACATGCGGATGCGGAAACCGGCGAGATTGAATCGCGGATCGGCCTGAAGGCTCCGGCGCATCTGTTCCGGCCGGAAACCGACCTGTTCGAGGCGGTTCTGCGCCGCAAGACGGAGGGGCAGCTGGATGCCGTTTTCGTCGATGAAGCCCAGTTTCTCTCCCGCGGCCATGTCTGGCAATTATCGCGCGTGGGTGACGAGCTCGGTGTGCCGGTCCTGTGCTATGGCCTGCGAACCGATTTCCAGGGGCGGCTTTTTGAAGGATCGGCCGAGCTTCTGGCCATTGCGGATGATTTGCGAGAGGCGCGGACGATCTGTCATTGCGGCCGCAAGGCAACGATGAATTTGCGTCATGATGCCAGCGGTGAAGCGGTGACAGAGGGCGCGCAGGTGGGCGTGGCGAAATCGGATTATGACTCCCTGTGCCGCAAGCACTGGCGGGAACGGGTCGAGCGTCACCAGGCCGATCGTGCCTGAACAGGCCGGGCCCGCTCCCTTCGTCTACACGCCGCCGCCCAAGGGTGAGTTGCCGGTGATCTTTGCGGATGAGCACATTCTGGTGCTCGACAAGCCGTCCGGTTTGCTGACAGTTCCGGGCAATCATCCCGGCCGCGCCGATTGTCTGGAATCCCGGGCAAGGGAGGTTTTCCCGACCGCCCGCATCGTTCACCGGCTGGATATGGATACCTCCGGTGTCATCGTTCTGGGACTGACCATTCCGGCCCATGCCGCGCTGGGCCGGCAGTTTGAAAACCGTCAGACCGGAAAGCGGTATATCGCCCGGGTCTGGGGGGAGATGAAGGTGGCGGAGGGGCGTGTGGAGCAGCCCATCATCACCGACTGGCCCAACCGGCCCAGACAGATGATTGACCCTGTCAGGGGCCGCTCCGCTGTCACAGACTGGCAGGTTCTGGCCATTGAGGGTGGTCACAGCCGTGTCGCTCTAATGCCGCTAACCGGCCGCTCGCATCAGTTGCGGGTTCATATGGCACATCTGGGGCATCCGGTGCTGGGCGATAAATTCTATGCCCATGCCGAGGCGCGGGCCGCCAGCGGCCGTCTATGCCTGCATGCGCAGTCGCTTGGCTTCCGCCATCCTGCCACCGGTGAGAAGATGTCATTCGAGAGCGCCGTTCCGTTCTAGAACAACCGATATAAAGCCCGCCTTCGGGTGAAAATATTAGGCGGCTACCTGACCGCGAGAATCGCACGACGTCCTGATCCAGCATATAGATTCCCGATGTCTGACTCTGACCCCTTTGAAATCTTTCTGACCGTACCGCCCGGCCTTGAACCGGTTCTCGCCGGGGAGATGCGCGAGAAGGGATTTGCAACACCCAAAATCGTGGCGGGAGGCGTGACGATAGAAGGGACATGGCCCGAGGTCTGGCGCGCGAATCTGGAAATCCGCGGGGCCAGCCGGGTTCTGGCGCGGATGGCGCAATTCCGCGTCGTCCATCTGGCACAGCTCGACAAGAAAGCCCGCGCCATCGACTGGCGAAATACGCTGCGGCGTGATGTGCCGGTCAAGGTGGACGCTTCGGCGCGGCGGTCGAAACTCTACCATGCCGGCGCGATCGCCCAGCGGGTTGAGACCGCAATTGCCGAGACATTCGGCGCGCCGGTTTCGAAGGACGCAGACGTGCGTGTCCTGGCGCGCATCGATGACAATGTCTGCACGATCAGTGTCGATACATCCGGCGGTTTGCTGCACCGGCGCGGATTCAAGGAAGCGGTCGCCAGGGCCCCGATGCGCGAAAACCTCGCCGCGCTTTTCCTGCGCCAGTGTGGCTATACCGGCAGCGAGCCGGTCTATGATCCGATGTGCGGGTCGGGGACTTTCGTGATCGAAGCTGCAGAGATGGCGGCCGGGCTGGCGCCCGGGCGTGAGCGTCGCTTTGCCTTTGAAGCGCTGGCCGGCTTCGATGCCGAATCTTGGCAAACACTGAAAGCGGATGTGCCATCGTTGACCCCGTCTGTCCGCTTTGCCGGATCTGACCGGGATGCCGGGGCG
Organism: Hyphobacterium indicum; assembly: GCF_003129605.1. Lineage (GTDB taxonomy): Bacteria > Pseudomonadota > Alphaproteobacteria > Caulobacterales > Maricaulaceae > Hyphobacterium > Hyphobacterium indicum. The sequence goes on along the minus strand of NZ_QBDX01000004.1, from coordinate 665,478 downwards.
GTCCGGGCCAGCCAGGCCAATGCCGCGCGGGCCGGTGTTGCCGCGTTCACGGCTTTTGAACAGAAGGGTGTGGCGGATATCACGCCGCCAGAGGGAGTGCCGGGTCTGGTGATCGTCAATCCGCCCTATGGCGGGCGGATCGGGAATCTGAAAGGCCTTTACGGCGTTTATCATGAACTGGGGCAAAGCCTGCGGGAGCGGTTTCCTGGCTGGCGGGTCGGGCTGATCACCAGTGAGGACAGGCTCGCGCGGGCCACACGCCTGCCCTTCGGTGCGCCCTCGCGGCCGGTGGATCATGGCGGCATCAGGGTCCGGCTTTATCAGGCCCGGATCGGCGGCTAGGTGCAATCAGGCCGCCTGATCAACCCGGGTTGCGAATCAACTGGCTTCGAAACCGCTTTCGCAGCCGCGGCCAGTATGTCTTGCCAACCGGAAACACCTCCCCGTTCTCGAGTCTGACCTGATGGCTGTGCCGCGTCGTATTCCTGACTTCACGAATACGACGCGCGGGGACGATGTGCGAGCGGTGAATTCGGACAAAATCTTGCGCATTGAGCTCATCCTCGAGTGTTGCAAGTGTTGCGCGAACCAGCAGCGACGCGTTCGGCAGTTCGATGATAGCGTAATCCTTGTCAGCCGATATCGAGCGGATTTCATTCAGAGAAATCCTGCGTTCTGCATAGCCTTGGCGCACCCAGATATCTCCGGGCAGCTGCGAGGCTCCGGACTTCGGTCCCCGGTATTTCCGGGACGGATCAGCCAGATATGCCAGAAACCTGGTTATCGTAGCGCGGATCTGGTCGAAATCCCGCGATATCAGGATAAATTCGCGCGACGCCAACTCGAACAGAACTTGTGCGGAGCCGCACTGTCCCAGTGCGAGCATGTAGGGAATATCGAGCGTATCCACATGTTTCGCCAGACCGATTGTGTCGCTGTCCGCTTCGTCGGCGAATATCAGCACACCGTCCACATTGCCGGACCTGGCCATTGTCTCGGTCAGTTCACGAGCCAGACGTGGAGGTGTTGTCGTGACCTCACTGACACTGGAGATAAAGCCCGTCAGCTCGCGGCGGATATCGCCGTTGGACGACAGGATTACATTCAGGCGTGGCGACGGCATGGTCTAATCCCATTCTGACACCACATTTCCCCGCTGCAGACATAGGCCCTGTCCACGGACACACAAACTCAAAAAGCGCTGCCAATAAACACAAAAACGTGAATACGCTTGGCCACTGGACAGCAAAATTCGCCATTCAACGCATTATTCCATGCGTTCAACGCATCCCGTCCCGACATCGTCGCTACGCGGTTCAGAGCTGTTTTTCTCTCCCGTATGACTTCGGCTTCGTACGCCTTCCCGGCGTCCGGAGGGGAAAAATGGAGACTCTAATGAAGATGAATGAACGGCGCTTACGCGTCTCTTTGAAAACATTGACCTTATCGTCTTGCGCGGCGATGGCTCTCACAACGGCCCTGGGGGGCGGCGTTGCCTTCGCTCAGGATGGCGCGTCGGAAGACCGCATCATCGTGACCGGTTCACGGATCGGCCGCAGCGAGCTGACCTCGGTCAGCCCGATCACAGTCGTCAGCCAGGATGACCTGAATGTTCAGGCTGTCCGGACGCTGGAAGACTTTGCCGACCAGATCACATTCGCACCGGGTGGGGAAACCTCTTCGCGGATGAATAACGGTTCGGGTGGTCAGGCGACCATCTCGCTGCGCGGCCTTGGCCCGCAGCGGACACTGGTCCTCGTCAATGGCCGCCGTACAACCCCGGCGAATACCGGCGGTACGGCTGACCTCAACCTGATCCCGGTCTCGCTGATCGGCCGTGTTGAAGTGCTGCGTGACGGCGCCTCGACGGTTTACGGTTCCGACGCGATTGCCGGCGTGGTCAACATCATCACCCGTGATGATGTCGAGGGCTTTGAAGCCTTTGGCCAGTATGATGTGACGGGGGAAGGCGATGGCCAGATCTATCGTTACGGCCTGACCTTCGGCCGCTCCTTCGATGGTGGCCGTTTTACCGCCAATCTCGAATATTTCGATCGTGGCACGATCATGCAGGGTGACCGTCCGTTCTCGGCCTGTCCGTGGACTGAAGTCGGTGGCCAGTTGATCTGTGGCGGTTCGGGCACATCCTATCCGGGCCAGATCTTCGGTAATGGTGCGGCCTCGCCCAACTTTACTGCTCAATTCGGCACTGCCGGTGCGATCCTCGATCCGGCGACGGGCGTTCTTCGCGCCTTCACCCCGGCCGATGGCTATAATTTTGCTGCCGTGTCCTACATGGTGACGCCGCAGGAAGTCTTCTCCGGCTTCTTTGATGCCGAGTATGATGTTCTGAACTCTGACCGCTTCGGTCAGGCGACGGCCTATGGTGAATTCATGTTCGCCCAGCGGTCCTCGCAGCAGCAGCTCGCCCCTGTGGGCACGTTCTGGTTTCCGCTGGTTCCGGCCTTCCACCCGAACAACCCGACCGGTGAGGGCGTCTTTGTCGCCCGCCGCCTGGCGGAGCTGGAAAGCGGCCGTTTCTCTACCCAGGACGCGACCTCCTGGCGGTCGATCTTCGGTCTTGAAGGCATGCTGCCGGCCGGTATCTTCTGGGATACGTCGCTGTCCTATGGCCGCTATGTCGATGCCCAGGTGGTCGATGGGCAGGCCAATCCGGTCCGTGCGGCCCAGGTGCTGTGTAATGACCCGGCGTCTCTTGCGGCCGGTTCGTGTCAGACCCCGGCCAATCTGATCTGGGACCCGTTCCGGACGGATACGCTGACCGATGCCATTGCCAACTACATGCTGGTGCGTCACTCACCGGTGTCCCGTCAGACCCGTTTGTCCTTCCAGGCCAACCTGTCGGGTGATCTGGGTGGCCTGCAGCTTCCGGGCGGTGAAATCGGCTGGGCTGTGGGTTATGAGCGCCGCCGGGATACCGGCGAGTTCATCCCCGATGGTGCGGCACAGATCGGTCAGATCTTCTTTGTCTCCGGCAATGCCACGCAAGGTGAAACCACGTCGCAGGAATTTTATGGTGAGGTCCGCCTGCCCATCCTGTCCGGCGTTGAATTTGCCGAGATTCTGGCGGTTGAGCTTTCGGCCCGTTCGTCCAACTATGACGTGACCGGCACGGGTGTGAACTCGTCCTTTGATGCCAATACCTATGCCATCAAGGCCGAGTGGGCACCGAATGACCAGGTTCGTTTGCGCGGGTCGTTCTCGACCGGCTTCCGGGCTCCGTCGATCGGCGAGCTCTTCGCACCGCAGGCACAGTCCGCTGTTCAGTACACGGATCCGTGTACGAATTACGGTACCAATGCCTCGGCCAGCGCCGCGCTGGTGGCCAACTGTCAGGCTGATGGTCTGCCGGGCAATTTCACCCTGACCTCGACGCAGGCTTCGGGTGTTGTGGGTGGTAATCCAAACCTGACACCGGAAGAATCGGAAGGGTATACCTTCGGTGTGGTGTTCACGCCGTCGGGGACGCCGATCCTCGAGGACTTCACCTTCTCGGCGGATTACTTCTCCTTCGAGATCACGCAGGCTGTGGGTTCGGCTGATGTCAACACGATTGCCAATTCGTGCTACAACTCGCCGAACTTCTCGGATCCGCTCTGTGCCCTGATTGCAGGCCCGGGTTATTCGGGCGTCGGTGGAACGCCTCTGGCCGCTCCTTTCCCGGGACCGGGCGGGGCGCGCCGTTCAGCGGTTGGTGTTCTGGCCGGCGTGCTGCTGACCAATGCCAACCTGTCGACCTATGAGACGTCCGGTGTCGATGTCGGAATTGATTATTCCGGTCCGACCTTTGATATCTTTGAGTCGACGGCACAGTTTGTGGCCGGCCTGGACATCACCTATCTGGAAAGCTTCGCCTATCAGGTGCTTCCGGGTGGTGCGGTGTCTGAATATGCTGGCCGGTTCGCTCAGGATCCGTTCACCACGACTCCTGCCGCCTTCCCGGAAATCACCGCCCTGCTGCGTCTGGGCGTGGTCTCGGATAACTGGCAGTTCAACTATGTTGGCCGCTATATTGACGAAGTCACCGACTTCTCGTCGAACCCGGCCAATGTGTCGAACACGGCAGAGCGTGTCTTCTATCATGACGTCCAGGCTGCTTACGACTTTGTCGACAGCGGTGTTGGCCTGACCTTCGGTGTGCGCAATCTCGCCAATGAGACGCCGCCTTATGTCACCAATAATGATGACATGAACACACTGAACCAGACCTACGACACGGCTGGCCGCTACTTCTACGGCCGGGTCACGATCCGCCGCTAGGCCGGTCTGAACAGAGGAATACGCGACACTCAGGAGCTGGTTTCCGGAGCTTCTCTGAGTTCTCCGCTCCGGATGCTGGCTTCGCCCTCCGAGTACAGTGTCACGTATCTGGGGGCGGGTCTTCGGACCCGCCCCTTTTTTATTGTGCCCCTTATTGTTTTCCGGAATACCGTTGTCGCAATTCGCGCTTCAGCACCTTGCCATTGGCGTTGCGCGGGAGTTCGTCAATGAAGTGTGCGCCGCGCAGTTTCTGCTGCTTGCCCAGCCTGCCATTGGCCCAGCCGATCAGGGTGGCCACATCGGGCCGATGGCCATCTGCGGGAACAATGATCGCGACGGGAGTCTCGCCCCATTCGGGATCGGGGACGCCGATAACGGCCACATCGGCCACATCGGCGTGTTCGATCAGAACGCTTTCAAGGTCGCGCGGATAGATATTCTGGCCGCCGGAGACGATCATGTCTTTCTTGCGGTCGACGATATAGAGGAAGCCGTCCTCGTCGAGCTGTCCGATATCGCCGGTGCGCAGCCAGGCCTGTCCGCCATCGTCAATCCAGGTCGCTTCTGCGGTTGCGTCTGGCCGGTTATGATAGCCGGGCATGGCGATGCGGCCCCGTCCGACGATTTCTCCGGCCGTGCCGGGGGGGCATTCCCGGTCAGTATCGTCAAGGATTTTGATGTCGGTGCCGGCGACGGGCTTGCCGACGGAGGCCAGCCGTCCCGGCGCATCCTCGGGATCGAGCGTGGTGATGAGCCCTTCGGTAAGCCCGTAAAGCTCGATGACGCCGGGGCAGATTTCCAGCCAGGCGGATTTGGTGTGGGCCAGAAGCGGTGCGCCGCAGGACATCACATATTGCAGCGATGCGAGTTTTTCCGGATCGAAGGCCGGATCGTCGAGAATGCGCTGGTATTGTACCGGGACCATGGCGGTGTGGGTGATGCCATTCCCGGCCGTCTGTTCCAGCACATCCTCGGCCGAGAAGCTTTCGCGGATGAAAAGCGTGCCGCCGCACAACCAGGTGCAGAGCATCATCACCCAGCTGATATTGGAATAGAGGCCGAGCGTGACCAGCGTCCGTGCGCCGGAATGATAGCGCAGGGCAATGGCAAGATCATAGGCCCAGTCCAGACGTGTCCCGTGGGTGTGGAGAATGCCCTTGGGCATGCCGGTCGTGCCCGAGGAGTAAATGATGTTCAGCGGATGGTCGCGGTCCGGCGTCCAGTCCGGCTCGGCCGGATCAGATTCTTCAATCAGGCTGGAAAGCGGCCGCCACCCGTTCAGGCTTCCCCTGTCCAGCAGACGGAGCGGAGGCAATTCGCAGTCTCCGCCGGTGGCTGACGATTCGAGCGCTTCCGCGAAGCCGGGAGAGGCGATCACCGCTCTGGCGCCGGCATCCCCGATCATGCTGATCATGGCGGAGGGCAGAATGCTGGTATTCAACGGGGCTGTGACCAGACCCGCCTTGATGGCGGCGGCGATAACCACAGCCATATCCACGCTGTTCGACATGACCAGAGCGATGGCATCGCCGGGTTTCAGTCCGCAGGCAGCAAAACCGTTGGCCAGCGCATTGGTGCGGCGGTGGAATTCTGCCCATCTGAGTGTTTCATGGTCTGAAACAAGCGCCGGTGATGTGCTGCGCCAGCGCGCATTCAGGCGCAAAATCTCCGGCAGAAGCGGAGAGGGAGAGGTCAGGCCGGGCTGCATTCCTGTCGTCAATTCCCTGCAATCGGACCTGCAGGGGAGCGAAGGAAATCGCCGCCGTCAACAAAATTTATACAAGCGTTGAAATTAAATCGCTCAGTTTTTGGGACCACCGGTCTCGCACAAACGCCGGAATCCGGCCGCAATGAAGGGCGGCATGCGCAGTTGCACGGCGTCCAGATCGCTGGAATGGACCTTGCCATCGGAAAGATTGTCGATGCGCCCGGTTTCCGCGTAGGTCAGCACCAGCGCGCCGGAAAAGAAATGATAGCTCCAGTAGATGTCTTCCTCGCGCGCCTCGGGCAGTGCCCGCTTCAGGGCGGCGATGAAGCGTCGGACCAACGGATCGAAATACTCGGTCATCAGCTTGCCGCCCCATTCCGGCGAGTTGTTGATCTGGGCAATGAGCGCAAAATAGCTTTTCCACCCCGGCCCGCCGCGCTCGGACCGGTCCAGGAGCGGGTGCGAGAAAGCGTCGATAATGTCCTCGAGGCTGGCGACGCCGTTTTCAGCGGCCGCCTCGATCTCTTCCAGTTTTTCCAGCCTGACCTTGTTGAGCTCTTCGGCGCGCCGCAACAGAACCGCATCAAACAGGTTCCGCTTGCTGCCAAAATGGTAGTTGGCCAGCGCCGTATCCACTTTCGCGTCTTCGGTGATCTGGCGGATGGTGACGCCGTGATAGCCGCGCCTGGCGAAAAGCTTTTCCGCCGAATCGAGGATTTTCTGCCGGGTCTTCTCACCACGCTTCGCCAAATTGTCTCCCCCAATCAGCGATTTGAAACAAGCCTTGCACCGTAGACGCGATCGGGCAAGCGCGTTCACGCACTGTTGCATTCCTGCCCGGACATGAAACTTATTTCAACGTTCATTGAATTTCATTTGACATTTCAACCAGCGTTGAATTTGTTGTGCCGCATCACAAAGGAAATGACCTCGAATGGAGGCGGGCCGGATCGCGGAAAATCCGCGGTAACGGCAAGTCCGGAAAGGTCAAAGGGAGAGCACCATGACCATACGTAACCGTTCCGCACGGCTGACCGCACTGTTGGCCAGCGCATCTATGCTGCCGGTACTTGCCGCACCAATGGCGGTGGCCCAGGACGAATCAGCCAGCACACCGATGCAACAGGACGTCATCACGGTGACGGCCCGCCGGCGCGAAGAATCCATCATGGATGTGCCCTTGTCGGTGACGGCGATTTCCGGTGACCAGCTGGAAACCCAGGGCTCTCCGGACATCACCTATGTTGGCCAGACCACGCCGAATGTGACGCTGGAAGTGTCGCGTGGAACGAACACAACACTGTCGGCCTTCATCCGGGGTGTGGGCCAGCAGGATCCGGTATCCGGGTTTGAGTCGGGTGTCGGCCTCTACCTTGATGATGTCTATCTCAACCGCCCGCAGGCTGCTGTTCTGGATATCTATGATGTCGAGCGCATCGAGGTGCTGCGCGGACCGCAAGGCACGCTGTACGGCCGCAACACGATTGGCGGCGCGGTCAAATATGTGACCCGGCGGCTGGACCCCGATGCGCCGACCCTCAATGCCCGCCTGAATGTCGGCAGCTATGAGCAGATCGATGCCATTGTGTCCGGCTCGGTGCCGCTCAGCGACACCTTCCGAGTCGGCGGTGCGGTTGCCAGCCTCAATCGCGGCGGTTACGGGACCAATCTCACCACCGGTGAGGACAATTACAACAAGGATGTTCTGGCCTTTCGGGCGTCGGCAGAGTTCGAGCCCAATGATCAGTGGTTCTTCCGGCTTTCAGCGGATACGCTGGAAGACAATTCCGCACCGCGCCAGGGGCATCGCCTGATCCCGGGCGCGCTGAGCGGCGCACCTGTGCTGAATAATGAGTTCGACACACGGGCCGGACTGAATGTGATTAGCCAGAACGTCGAGGCGTCGGGTGTCTCCTTGCTCGCCGAATATCGTCATAATGATCAGTGGACCTTCCGCAACATCCTGTCCTACCGGGATGATGAATCTGCCACCCCGATCGATTTTGACAGCCTGCCAGCAGCCGATCTGGATGTGCCGGCCATTTACACGAATGACCAGTTCTCCGAGGAATTCCAGGTCCTTTATGAAGGTGACCGGATCAGCGGTGTGGCCGGCTTCTATTATCTGGATGCCAATTCCAGCACGGTGTTCGACGTGCTTCTGGGCACCACCGGTGCGCTGATCAATCTGCCGGGCCTGAACGCGCAGACCTTCGGCGATGTCTCGACGGAAACCTGGTCGGTGTTCGCGGATGTGAGTTTCGACCTCAATGACTGGGTGAGCGCATCCATTGGCGGCCGTTACACGAATGACCAGCGGAGCTCGACGGTTTTGCGGCGGACCTATATCGGCGGGTTCTCGGAATTCTTCGGCGGAAATCCGACACTGATTGCGACAACGTCGAACTTCACCGGAACAAATGAGTGGACCGATTTCAGCCCGCGCGCGTCGCTGAATTTCACGGTCAATGACCAGAACAGCGTGTATTTTTCCTACAGCCAGGGCTTCAAGGGCGGCTCATTCGACCCGCGTGGCCAGACATCTGCCGCTCCGGACTTCGACAATAGCGGTGCGGTTACAGCCGACGAAGTCTTCCGCTTCATGAGCTTTGATCCCGAGGAAGTCGATTCCTATGAAGTTGGCTGGCGTCTGGACAATGGCCGCTACCGGCATGCTGTCGCCGTGTTCTTCATGGACTATCAGGATGTCCAGATTCCCGGTTCGGTCGGTGTCGATACCAATGGAGACGGCATCAACGATACCTTCACAGGGGTCACCACCAACGCCGCAGCCGCCACCATTCAGGGCGTGGAATATGAGGGTTCTGTTCTGATTGCCGATGATATGAGCGGCAACGGAGACACGCTCTCACTGAACTGGGCCGTGGGTCTTCTGGACGGGGAGTATGACAGCTTCATCAACGCGTTCGGTGTTGATATCTCCAATCAGGTCCAGATCCAGAACACGCCCGACATGACGGCATCCGCCACCCTGACCTATACGGTGCCGGTCCGGCAGGGAGAGCTGACGATCCTGAACACGCTGTCGCACCGCGGGGACTCCAGCCAGTTCGAGATTCCGTTCGCGGCCATCGACCAGGAAGCCTTCACATTGTGGAATGCCAGCGTGGTCTGGGATTCCGATGACGGGCGCTGGCAGTTTGGTGTTCACGGGCGCAATCTGACGGATGAGCGTTACCGGGTTGCCGGGTATGACTTCGTCAACAATGCCACCCTCGCACCTGAGCTCGGCCTCGAAGGCACATTGACGGCCTTCTATGGCGATCCCCGCACGGTAACCGGCACCATCGCCTTCCGTTACTGATGCAGCACCTCGCGGCTCTGGCCTCCGGGCCAGAGCCGTGTAGGGTAATTCCATGCGCGCGATTCTCATTCTTGCCGGCGTCTTGCTGGCTTTCATCGCCCTCGTTCTCGGAGCGGGGTATGTCTGGTATCTGAATGCCACGGGCGGTGAAGCGGCGGATGCGCTGGAAGCCGAATACATGACGGCCAGTGACCGTTTTGTCGATGTCTCCGGGGCCCGCGTGCGGGTACGTGAAGAGGGCCCGACAGACGGCGAAGTCATCATCCTGATCCATGGGTTCAGTTTCTCGCTGGAAAGCTGGGATGGCTGGGCGGAGCGCTTGTCAGAAGACTATCGCGTCATCCGTTATGACCTGCTGGGTCACGGCCTGACCGGGCCCGATCCGCAGGAGCGCTATGCGCCCCAGGCGAGGGCGGAGTTTCTGGCCGAGCTGATGGATGCGCTGGACATTGAACGTGCCACTCTGGCCGGCAGTTCACTCGGGGGCACGATTGCCTGGCGATTTGCGGCGGCCTTTCCGGATCGCGTTGATCACCTGATCCTGGTCGACCCCGGTGTCTTTCCGTTCAACGAGGTGGGTGACACGCCGGTCGAGCCGCCGGCTGCCATCCAGGCCTTCCTGCAGCTGGCGCCTGAAGCAGGTGTGCGCCAGAGCCTTGCTTTCAGCTATGCCGACCCTTCGGCGGTCAGCGAAGCCCGGGTTCAGACCATTATCGACATGATGCGGCGCGAGGGAAACGGGGACGCCTTCATTGCGCATATCCGCCAGTTCACCATGCCTGATCCCACCGAATTGCTGTCGCAGATTACCGCGCCGACATTCATCCTCTGGGGTGGCCGCGATCTACTGATTCCGGCCAGTCATGGACCGCGCGTTGCCGCTGCCATCGCGAATTCACAGCTGATCGTCTATGACGAGCTCGCCCATGCGGCGCATGAAGATGATCCCGAGCGCACGGTTGCCGATGTGCTGACCTTTCTGGAGACAAGCGAATGAATGAAGCCACGGCTCCGGCCCGACCGCCAGCAGCAAGCGAGACGACGGCAGGCTATCGCGCCTGGGTGCTGGTCATGTTGTTCATTGTCTATGCCTTCAATTTTCTTGACCGGCAGATCATTTCCATTCTGGCGATTCCGATTCAGGACGAGCTGGGCCTGTCGGACCGGCAACTCGGCCTTCTGGGCGGGATCGCCTTCGCGGCGCTATATTCGACACTCGGTGTGCCGATTGCCTGGCTGGCCGACCGGAAAAGCCGAACCTCGATCATTACGGTTTCTCTGGTGGTCTGGAGCGGGTTCACGGCGGTTTGCGGTATGGCGCAGAGTTTCTGGCAGCTCTTCCTCGCCCGGGTTGGCGTTGGTGTAGGTGAAGCGGGGGGCGTGGCGCCATCCTATTCGCTGATTGCTGACTATTTTCCGCCCGAAAAACGGGCTCGCGCTTTGGCGCTCTATTCGCTTGGTATACCCATCGGCTCGGCCTTTGGGGTGATCGCCGGGGCGCAGATCGCCGGCGGCAATCTGGGCGAAAGCCTCGACTGGCGCGCCGCCTTCATCATCGTCGGGCTTGCCGGCATTGCGATCGCGCCGATTTTCAAGCTCACCCTGCGCGAACCCAAGCGCGGCGGACTCGACGTGAAACCGCAGACGCAAGCGGCGAAGCTCCAGCCCGAACCCGGCGAAGCGGCGAGCGCCGCGGTGCCGGCCGAGGCGGCCGACGAGAAAAAGCCCGGCTTTTTCGGCGTGTTCGCCGTCCTGGCGAAGAAGCCAAGCTTCTGGTTTCTGGTGTTCGGCGCGTCGTGCTCATCCATGATGGGCTATGGCGTGTTTTTCTGGGTCCCCAGCTTTTTTGCGCGCAGCTTCGAGCTGGACATCATCACCACCGGCTGGCTGTTCGGCGGCGTGCTGTTCGTGGGCGGTTCGCTCGGGATCATCCTGGGCGGCGTTCTTGGCGATCTCATGGGCAAGGGGTCGAAGAAGATGTACGCCATCGTGCCTGCAATCGCCTTCTTCTGCACCTTCCCGATGTATATCGCCGGCACGATGGCCTCGACGCCTCTGATTGCGGCGTTGCTGTTCGTCATTCCCACCGGTCTGGGCCTCGCCTGGCTCGGGCCGACGCTGTCGGCCTTCCAGCATCTGGCGCCGGCGAACATGCGCGCCATGGCGTCCGCCGTCTTCCTCTTGATCAACAATCTCCTGGGGATCGGGGTCGGGGTGTACGTGCTGGGCGAATTGTCGACCCTGCTTACCCCTGCATTCGGCGCCGACGCGCTGCGCTATTCGATCATGATCGGCGCGTCGCTCTATCTGGTCGCGGGCCTGTTATTCCTGCTGGCGTCCCGGACGCTGGCCAATGACTGGGAGAAATAGTCCATGGCAGGCGGCTTTTCCGATCAGATGTTCGAGACAGCGGACGGGCTGAAGCTGCATTACCGGATCTATCCGGCGACAGCGGAAGAGACCGGGCCGCCGGTTCTCTGCCTGCACGGGCTGACACGCAATCTGAAGGATTTCGAGGAACTGGCCCCGAAGCTCGCCGCGCTCGGCCGCAAGGTCATATCCGCGACCCAGCGGGGGCGGGGCGGATCGGACCATGATCCGCAGCATGAGCGCTATAATCCGGCCGTCTATACGCAGGACATGATTGGCCTGCTGGACCATCTCGGCATCGACAAGGCGGTTTTTGTCGGCACGTCCATGGGCGGGCTGATGACGATGATTGCGGCGACCATGGTGCCGCAGCGCATTGCGAAAGCGGTGCTGAACGATATCGGTCCCGAGCTTGGCCCGGCGGGCATTGCCCGCATCCGCACCTATGCCGGAAAAACCGATGGCCGGTTTGCCAATTGGAAAGCGGCCGCGGACGCGATCCGCGCTATCAATGGCGTTGCCTTTCCGAAAGAGACCGGCAATGCCTTCTGGATGGATTTTGCCCGGAAGACCTGCCGCGAAGACAATGGCGTTGTCGTGCTCGACTATGACCCAGCCATTGCCAAATCGGTCGCCGAAGGCGGGGATGTCGATGTCGACCTCTGGCCGTTGTTCGATGCCTTGAAGGATATTCCAACTCTGGTCGTCCGCGGCGGCATTTCAGACCTTCTGATGATGTCCACGGTTGAAGAAATGCAACGCCGCAAGCCGGATCTCGCCTTTGTCAATGTCCCGGATGTGGGCCATGCGCCTTTCCTGACCGAGCCAGAAGCCTGGGCCGCGATCAAGGCTTTTCTCGACTGACCGAAGGCTTGCGCGCGCGTCCCGCCCTGAATAGGACAGAGACGATCTCTGACCGCTGAAGGACCGTTGTGCCATGCCCGCCTTCCGCATTGCCGCCTTTTACAAATTCACGCCCATGGAGGCCGGAACGGCGCTCCAGAAAAGACTGTTTGACATTTGTTCGGACAATGCGGTGATCGGCACCATCCTGATTGCACCGGAAGGCATAAACGGAACGATTGCCGGTCCGGCGGACGGGATGGAGCGGGTATTGGAGGCCATTCGCGCCCTGCCAGGTTGCGCCGATCTCGAGCACAAGGAAAGCTTTGCTGACGAGCAGCCCTTTTTCCGGCTGAAAGTAAGGCTGAAAGAGGAAATCGTGACGCTAGGGGTTCCCGGAGTTGATCCCAACAAGGCGGTTGGCACCTATGTGGAACCCGAGGCATGGAATGATCTGATCTCTTCGCCGGATGTTGTGACGATCGATACCCGCAATGATTATGAAGTCCGCATCGGCCAGTTCAAAGGCGCGATCAATCCGGAAACCGTCAGCTTCCGCGAGTTTCCCGGCTGGTTCCGCGAGTTCAGAAAGACGCGCCCGAATGCGCGGATCGCCATGTATTGCACCGGCGGGATCCGATGCGAGAAATCCACCGCCTTTGCGCTGGCCGAAGGCGAGCCGGAGGTCTTTCACCTCAAGGGCGGGATTCTGAAATATCTGGAGACCATCGCTGAAGAAGACAGCCTTTGGCAGGGCGAATGCTTTGTTTTCGATCGCCGCGTTGCGGTCCGTCACGGGCTGGACGTCGGCGAATATGTTGCCTGTCATGCCTGCCGCGAACCGCTGGCACCCGAAGATCTGAAATCACCGCTGTTTGTGAAGGGGGAATCCTGTCCCCATTGTCACGACCTGACCAGCGAAGCGCAGCGCGCCAGGTTTGCCGAGCGGCAGCGCCAGCAGGAGTTGGCAGCGGCACGGGGCGAGGTGCATCTGGGCGCAAGATACACGGAGGAGGCAAAGGATTGAGCGGACCCCGCCCCATCCTCTACTCTTTCCGGCGCTGCCCCTATGCGATGCGAGCCCGGATGGCGCTGAAAGCTTCCGGCATTGCCTGTGAACACCGCGAAATCCTGCTGCGCGACAAACCCGCCTCGATGCTCGCAGCTTCACCCAAGGGCACGGTGCCGGTGGTCATTTTGCCTGATGGCGAAGTGATTGATGAAAGTCTGGATGTCATGCGCTGGGCGCTGGCGCGGAATGATCCGGAAAACTGGCTGGCACCGGGTGACATCATGTTTGATCTCGTCGCGGAAAATGACGGCCCGTTCAAACACCATCTCGACCGCTATAAATATTCCAACCGGTATGAAAATGCCGATGCAGCAGTCCATCGCGCGGGCGGTCTGGACTTTCTGAAAAAACTGGATGACCGGCTGACGGGACAAAGCCAGCTCTTCGGCGATGCGGTCAGCCTTGCCGATATCGCCATCTTTCCCTTTGTCCGCCAGTTCGCGAATGCCGACCGCTCATGGTTTGACGCGCAGGACCTGCCGCACCTTCAGGCATGGCTGTCGGCGCATCTGGCATCACCACTGTTTACCGCCATCATGGAAAAGCATGAATTGTGGAGCGACGGAGCGGCGTGAGTTCGCCGATGGCGGACATTGCGCCGCGCCGGAAAATCCTCAAACTGTGCGCAGCTGGCTGACCGCCTCCGGCTGGAAGGGACAAGAGCCCGCGTGACGCAGAATGCCTTTACCACGAAGAATCTCACCAAGGTCTATGGTGAAGGCGAGACGGCTGTACATGCGTTGCGCGGCGTTGATCTGGACATTCCGGCAGGTGAATTTGTCGTGCTTCTGGGGCCATCGGGAAGTGGAAAGTCGACCCTTCTGAACATTATCGGCGGACTGGACCGTGCGAGCGGCGGGCAGGCCTGGTTTCTCGACCGGGAATTGACGGCGATGAGCGACCGCCAGCTGACCCGCTACCGGCGGGACCATGTCGGTTTTGTTTTCCAGTTCTACAATCTCATGCCCAGTCTTACCGCGCTCGAGAATGTCGAACTGGTCACCGAAGTGGCCGAAGACCCGATGACGGCCGAGGCGGCGCTCGCCATGGTGGGCCTTTCCAATCGCGCCGATCACTTTCCATCGGAGCTTTCCGGCGGGGAGCAGCAGCGTGTCGCCATTGCCCGAGCGATCGCAAAAAACCCGACGGTTTTGTTCTGTGACGAGCCAACCGGCGCTCTGGATTCCGAGACCGGACGGACCGTCCTGACCGCATTGCGCGATGTGAATGAGCGGCTGGGTGCGACCGTGCTGATTGTCACCCATGCGGCTGCCACAGCCAATATGGCCGACCGCGTCATCTATTTTTCGGACGGCAGCATTCGGGAGGTCGTCCGGAACCCCACCAAGCTCTCGCCGGACGAAATCGAATGGTAAGCCCGCTGGACCGCAAGTTGCTGCGCGATCTCTGGCGGATGAAGACGCAGGCCCTGGCGATCAGCCTGGTCGTCGCTGTGGGCGTCATGCTGCTGGTGATGATGTCGGGTCTGGTCAACTCCCTCGATGAGACGCGGCGGGCCTATTATGAACGCTATCGGCTGGCGGACGTCTTTGCACCGGTTGTGCGTGCGCCTGACCGCGTGCTGACCAGCCTGGCGGGCATAGAAGGGGTGTCGGCCGCCGAAGGGCGTATCACCGGGAGCGCTCTGATCGATATGCCCGGGAGCGATCTGCCGGTGCAGGCGCGTGCCGTTTCGCTGCCCGATTTCGGCCAACCGCGGCTGAATGCGGTCTATCTTTCGGCTGGCCGCTGGATCGACCGGCGGCGGTCCCATGAAATCCTGTTGCTCAAGAGTTTTGCGGATGCCCATGGTCTGGAGGCCGGCGATATCCTGTCAGCCACAATGCATGGCGCGCGGCGGAGTTTTGAAATCGTCGGCATCGCCCAGTCTCCCGAGTTTCTCTACACGACCGCGCCGGGCGAACTGGTGCCGGATGATTCCCGTTTCGGTGTGATCTGGATGAGCCGGACGGCCATGGAGGCGGCCTATGATCTGGACGGGGCCTTCAATGAGGCGCTGCTGGACATTGGCCGGGAAGAAGATCTGCCGTCGGTTCTGGCAGCGGCAGACCGGATTCTCGATGATTACGGGGCCGTCGGCGCTTACGGGCTCGCGGATCAGTTCTCGAACCGCTTCGTGGCAGAGGAAATTGCCGGATTGCGCGCCTCCAGCGCCGGCGTGCCGCCGATATTTCTGGCGGTGGCCGCCTTTCTGCTGAACATTGTGATCTCGCGGCTTTTGCAGGCCGAACGCCAGCAAATCGGCCTGATCAAGGCGTTCGGCTATACCAATGCAGAGGTGACGGCTCACTATTTCAAACTCATCCTCACCATCGCGGCCGGAGGTGCCGTGCTGGGTTGTCTACTCGGGCTGGCGGCCGGTGCAGCGCTCATCGGTGTTTATGTCCAGTATTACAAATTTCCGTTTCTGGTCTTCGAAATCGACCCCGCTTCGTTCATCATTGCGGTATCTGCAAGTGTGGCGGCCGCCGCGTTCGGTGGCCTCTTCGCACTGCGCCGGATTTTTGCCCTGACGCCCGCCGTTGCCATGCGGCCGCCCACACCGCCGGACTATAGCGGGACAGGCCGTTTTGGCGGCTTGCTGAAGCGGGTGCTGGATCAGCCGACCCGCATGGTGCTGCGCCGCTTTGTCCGGCATCCGGGACGCAGTCTGGGGGCGATTGCCGGGGTTTCCGCCGGCATGGCGCTTTCAGCGGGGATGATGACGGTGCTGGCCGGATTTGACGAGGCGGTCGAGACCACATTCAGCGTCATCGACCGCAGCGACATGTCGGTTAGCTTCATCGAACCCTTGCCGGACAGAACCCTGCACGCGCTTGCACAGCTCGATGGAGTGATCGAGGTGGAAGCCTCGCGGACAATCCCGGTTATCCTGAGGAATGGTGTTCATTCCTATCGGGGCGGGGTGTCCGGTATTACGTCCGGTGCCCGGCTCCAGCGGGCGGTTGATGCAAACGGTCAGGCACTGACACTGCGCGGGGATGGCATCATTCTCACGCCTGCCCTGGCAGATATTCTGCAGCTTCAGACCGGAGACCGGCTGCGCGCTGACATCCGGCAAGGACGGCGTCCGCAACTGGACCTCGTTGTCACGGGTATTGCAGAATCCCTTCTGGGCGCGCCCTCCTATATGGAATTGTCGGCATTGAACCGGGCGCTGGGCGAACCGAATCGCGTATCAGGTACCTATTTGCGGATCGATCCGCTGCGGCGAGATGCGATCTATGCCGCACTGGATGCCATGCCGGTGGTTGCGGGCATCTCCGTGAAGCAGGATGCGCGCGAAGCTTTCCAGCGCATGATGGACAATGGGGCCGGTGCCATGCGGTTCGTGATGGCAGCGATTGCGGCATTGATCACATTCGGCATCGTCTACAATACGGCCCGTATCGCCTATGCCGAAAGTGCGCATGATCTGGCCAGCCTGCGCGTGATCGGATTTTCCAAGGGAGAGGCGGCTTTTGTGTTACTCGGTGAGCTTGGCCTGATCGTCCTGCTGGCATTGCCAGCCGGCGCGGTCCTTGGCTATGGGCTGAGCCATGCGATTGCCGCGGGCTTCAGTACGGATCTTTATCAGGTGCCGGCCATTTTCTCGCCGGACAGTCTGGGTGTGGCGGGATTGGCGGTACTGGCCGCTGCGATATTTTCCGGATGGATGGTCAAGCGCGAGAGTGATCGCGCCGATCTGGTTTCCGCGCTAAAGTCGAGGGAATAGGGGTAAATGATCAAGAAATATTCGCGCACCATACTCGTCCTCTTGGCCGCCATTCTGCTGGTGGCCGTGCTGGCATTTGCCTTCTGGCCGCGCCCTGTCCCGGTTGATATCGGAGAGGTGGTCCGGGAGCCCATGCTGGATACGGTCACAGAAGAAGGGCGGACACGGGTTCATGATGCCTATGTCGTCTCAACACCGGTGTCGGGCCGGTTGCGCCGTGTCGAGGTCGAGCCCGGTGATCCGGTGGAGCGCGGCGAGGATATCGTGGCCTATATGGCACC
Source organism: Hyphobacterium indicum (assembly GCF_003129605.1). Classification (GTDB taxonomy): domain Bacteria; phylum Pseudomonadota; class Alphaproteobacteria; order Caulobacterales; family Maricaulaceae; genus Hyphobacterium; species Hyphobacterium indicum. The sequence continues at coordinate 647,862 of NZ_QBDX01000004.1, read as the reverse complement.
GTCCAATCCGGCTGTGCTGGACGTAAGGACGCGCGAGCAGGCCCGCGCCAATGTCAGCGCTGCAGAGGCCGCTCTGCGGCTGGCGCAGGCTGAACGCAACCGGGCGGTTGCTGACCTTGAACTGGCCGAATCGGAGCTGGAACGGCAGCGCTATCTGCGGGAGAATGACGTCGCCAGCGAAGCCGCGCTGGATCGTGCGGTCCGCGAGGCGCGTTCGGCAAGTGCGGCACTCGATTCCGCTGATGCTGCAGTCTCGGTCCGGCAAGCCGAGCTGGCGAATGCGCGTGCCATGCTTGATGGCATCCGCGGAGATCGCGAGGATGCGCCACAGCTTATTGCGGATATTCCGATACATGCGCCGGCTTCCGGACGGGTGCTGCGCCTGATCCAGCAAAGCGAAACCACTTTGCCGGCCGGGTCCCCAATTCTGGAAATCGGCAATGTCGAACATGATCTGGAAATTCTGGTCGAGCTCCTGTCTACCGATGCTGTCCGGGTTTTGCCCGGTCAGAGGGTTTTGATCGCAGACTGGGGTGGTGAAACCGATCTCGACGGCGTGGTTGAACGGGTCGATCCGTGGGGATTTACGAAATTCTCGGCCCTGGGCGTTGAAGAACAACGCGTCAATTCGGTGATACGCTTTGCCAATCCCGGCGAGCGACCGCAAGGGCTGGGCCATGGTTATCGCGTCGTGGTCCGCATCGTGATCTGGGAGAATGATAATGCACTGGTCGTGCCGTCCAGTGCGCTCTTCCGGGATGGTGATGACTGGGCGGTCTTTGCCGTCCGCTCCGGCCGCGCCCGCCGAGTGCGGGTAGAGATCGACCGGAATAACGGCCTGCAGGCCCATATTGTCTCGGGCCTGGAAGAAGGCGATCGCGTCGTGCTGTATCCATCGTCGGCAATATTTGAGGGAGCCGCCGTTGTGGCCCGGAATACGATCGAGCGATAATCGCAGGGTCGCGATCCTGTCACGCCGGATCACGTCTGATCACAAGTTTTGAAGGCGGCGGGACACGCGTGCTCATCGTGCTATGTCCATGATGAGTGAGAACTCATCGAAGGGATCAACATGCTGATCAGGAAACCGCCACTGGCGGGCGTGACCGAAAATGATGTGACGCCCAGACACCTCTATCTCAACCGCCGGGCCATCATGGCAGCGGGCGGTGCACTTGCATTGACCGGCATGACGTCTGCCTGTTCGGCCCAGGAGCCGGAGCAAACGCCGGCGTCCGGCCGGGTGACCGGCGGACCGCTGGAATTCTCTGAAACATCCTATCGCGTCACGGATGGCGATCTGACGCCATATGATGCGGTGACAGGATACAATAATTTCTATGAGTTCGGTACGGGCAAGGATGATCCGGCGCGTTATGCCGATGCGATGACGACTGACCCCTGGTCGGTCCGGGTCGATGGCCATGCCGAGCGTAGGGGCACATTCAATGTCGAGGACCTGATCGATTTCAATGCGCTGGAAGAACGCATTTACCGGCTGCGCTGCGTGGAAGCCTGGTCGATGGTCATCCCCTGGATCGGCGTGCCCCTGAGCTCGGTCCTGAACCGCTTCCGGCCGACATCCGAGGCCCGCTATGTGGCCTTCGAGACTTATCTGAACCAGTCGGAAATGCGCGGCACACGCTTTCCGGTGCTGGATTGGCCCTACAAGGAAGGTCTTCGCATGGACGAGGCCATGCACCCGCTGACATTGATGGCCGTCGGGCTCTATGGCGAAGTCCTGCCCAATCAGAATGGCGCGCCGATGCGGCTGGTGGTGCCGTGGAAATACGGATTCAAGTCGATCAAGTCGATTTCACGGATCAGCTTTGTCTCCGAACAGCCGCAAACCAGCTGGAAACAGTCGGCGCCGCGTGAATACGGTTTCTATTCCAACGTCAATCCGAACCGGTCTCATCCCCGGTGGAGCCAGGCGAGCGAGCGGATTATCGGCGCTGGTCCCTTTGCCCGGCGCGATACGGAAATGTTCAATGGCTATGACGAGGTCGCCTCGCTCTATGCCGGCATGGATCTGGAAGAAAACTACTAGAGCCAATGACGCAAAGATCCGCTTTTCTGCGCAGCTTCGCCCGGCACTGGCTGAAGCCGGTGACGCTGTTTCTGCTGGTCTTGCCGTTCGCCTGGATTGCCAGCCAGTGGGCCTTGCTGTTCGCCGGGATGGAGCATGATCTCGGCTTCGAGCCAGTGGCCGCGACCCATCATTTTCTCGGACAGACCGCCTTGCGCATCCTTCTGATCTCGCTGGCGGTGACGCCGTTCCGGGATATCACGCGCTGGGCTCCGATCCTGCAGGTGCGGCGGCGGATCGGGCTGGCGGCCTTCTGGTATGCCCTGATGCATCTGTTCGCCTATTTCGGGGCGGACCTGTTTTTCTCGCTGCCGGCACTGTGGGAAGATATCGTTGAGCGCACCTATATAACTTTCGGCATGGCGGCGCTGATCCTGCTGGTGCCGCTGGCGGTGACATCGTTCAATTCCATGATCCGGCGGCTCGGCGCGCAGCGCTGGAAACGCCTTCACATGCTGGTCTATCCGCTGGCCATTCTGGCGGTGACGCACCATTTCTTTGCCGAGAAGGGCCTCCAGCCGGGACCTTTGATCCATGCCGGTATCCTCGCCCTGCTTCTGGGCTGGCGGATATGGCGGCATTGGGGACATAAGCTGGTGCCGCGAAAACCCAGGATATAAGTAAACGGCTAGGCAGGCCCTGTAATTCGTGGCCTATTACTGTCATGACCGGACCCGCCAATCCTGTTTTGATGAGCTTTGAAGCGGCTGAAGCCCTTTATGACACGCTGGAAGCTGTCCCGACCGACTTCATGCTGGGCGAGTGGTGGGGACGCGAAGTGTCGACCGGTCACAATATGGATGGTTCGCTGGCCCTCGCGCGCTGGTATGGCAAGACGTTTCTGGATGAAGAGAACGTCCATCCGCTGGTTCATCTTGATGGTCAGGGCCGCAAATACTTTGCGGATCCTGGCAAAATGCCGATGGGACCGCGCATGAAGACGCCTCGCTATCCGGACTGGATGTTGCCGGTCCTGCGCCAGGGCATGAAGGCGTATATGCAGACCACAAAAAGCCGGGCGCGTCTGCGGATGACCGAGTATCGCGGCAAGGTGTCGGCGACCATGTGTTATGATCAGCTGCCGATTCACGATGTTTTCCGCAAGCTGGATGACGACAATGTGCTGGGCTTCATGGATATGAAGCGCATGTCGCGGCCCTATGTTTTCACGCTGACGCGCGAGGGCAGAACCGGCTTTGATTTTCCGGCCTGACTTTTGCGCGCCCGGCTGAGGCGACAGGGCCAAATCGGCCTGCTAGTCTCCCCGCAACAATTCGGGGGAGAATGACATGAATTCGATCAGATTGAGCCTTCTGGCCGGCGCGGGCCTTATGCTTGCGGCCTGTTCACCGGCAGCAGAGGACCCGTCAGCGACGACGCCGGCGACAGATTCGCAAACGGCTGGGTCAGGGGCGGAGACGGCACAGATTGCCGAAGCCGATGTCTTTACCATCATGGTCGGTGGCACCGTGATTGGCGCGCTGGAGATCAGCGAGATCGAGGATGGGTATTCGGTCGAATACGAATTCCGGAATAATGGCCGGGGCCCGACCATCAGTGAGCGTGTGCTGCTCGATGAAAACGGGTTGCCGGTCAGCTGGACGGTTGCGGGCAATACGACCTTTGGCAATGCCGTCAACGAGACCTATGGCTATACTGACAGCCAGGCGAGCTGGACGGATGCAACCGGTTCGGGCGAGGCGGTGATGGAATCGCCGGGCTTCTACGTTCCGCAAGATGGCAGCCCCTACTGGCTGGCAATTGCCGCGCGTGCCCTGATTGCGGACGAGGATGGCGTCTTGCCGGCCATTCCGGGCGGTGAATTGCGGATGACCCCGATCGAGACGCTGACGCTCTCGAATGGTGAAGCGACGGTCGAGGCGACAAGCTATGCGATGTCCGGCACGAGCCTGAACCCGACCTATTTCCTGATGGCCGGCGAGGCCTTCATGGGGCTGATGACGCCGCGCTTTGCCATTCTCTCGGAAGGATTTGAAGGCGAGGACGAGCGGCTGCGCAATCTGTCCGCCGATTATGGCGCGCGCCGGTTCGAGGAGATCCAGTCGCGGGTGATCCGTGATTATGATGCGCCGGTGCTGATCCGGAATGTCCATGTTTTCGACGCCGAAACGGAAACCAGAGGCGACGCGGCGTCGGTACTGGTCGAGGGCAACCGGATTGCCGCAATCGGAGCCGCCGACATGGCGGCGCCGGCCGATGCCGTCGAGATTGACGGGGCGGGTGGGACATTGCTGCCCGGCTTTTTCGAAATGCACGGCCATATGGGCGAAACCGCCGCTTTCCTGAATATCGCGGCCGGCGTGACCTCCCTGCGCGATATGGGCAATGACAACGAAGTGCTGGATGCGCTGGTCGAGCGGATTGAATCCGGCGAGCTGGCGGGCCCGCGCATTCACCGCTCCGGTTTCATTGAGGGGCAGAGCGATTTCAGCTCGAATAACGGCATCATCGTTTCCAGTGAGGAAGAGGCGGTCGCGGCGGTCGATACCTATGCTGATGCGGGAATTTTCCACCAGATCAAGATCTACAATTCAATGACCCCGGAATGGGTGCCGGCCATGATTGCGCGGGCGCATGAGCGCGGCCTGCGTGTGGCCGGGCACGTGCCCGCCTTTACCAATGCCGACGCCATGATTGCAGCCGGTTATGATGAGATGACACACATCAACCAGGTCATGCTGGGCTGGGTTCTGGAAGAGGGTGAGGACACTCGGCAACTGCTCCGTCTGACGGCTCTGCGGCGTCTGCCGGCGCTGGATCTCGACAGTGCGCCGGTTCAGGCGACGCTGGATGCGATGGTGGAAAATGGTGTGGCGATCGACCCGACCTTTGCCATTCACGAGGCGCTATTGCTTTCACGCAATGGCGAGATATCGCCGGGAACGGTCGATTATATCGACCATCTGCCGGTCGACGCACAGCGGCAGGCCCGTTCGGCCTGGGCGGCGATCGAGACGGAAGAGGATGATGTCAATTATCGCGGCGCGTTCGACCAGATCACCGAGACGCTGCGGCGCATGCGTGATCGCGGCATTTTCATCGTGCCGGGCACGGATCTGGGGGGCTCCTTTACCTATCACCGCGAGCTGGAGCTGTATCAGCGGATCGGCATGACGCCGCCGGAAATCCTCGCCTGGGCCAGCCATGGCATGGCGGAATATCTGGGCGTGGGGGATGAGGTGGGCCTGATCGAGGAGGGCTATCTCGCCGACTTCCTTCTGGTGCCGGGCGATCCGACACAGGATCTGCGCGAGATCAAGACGATTTCGATGGTGATGGCGGATGGGCGGGTCTATTTCCCGACCGAAATCTATCCGGAATTCGGCATCCTGCCCTTCACCGAGGTGCCGAATGTGACCGAACCGGCCGAGTAGAGAGAGACTGATGAAAACACGCGCTGCTGTTGCCTTCGAGGCCGGTAAACCGCTGGAAATTTGCGAGGTCGATCTTGAGGGCCCGAAGGCCGGAGAGGTCCTTGTCGAGATCAAGGCGACCGGGATTTGCCACACGGACGAATTCACCCTGTCGGGTGCGGATCCGGAGGGGGCTTTTCCGGCCATTCTCGGCCATGAGGGTGCAGGCGTCGTGCTGGAGGTTGGGCCCGGCGTGACCGGTCTGGAACCGGGCGATCATGTCATTCCGCTCTATACGGCCGAGTGCCGGGAGTGCGAATACTGCCTCAATCCGAAGACCAATCTCTGCCAGAAAGTCCGTGCGACACAAGGCCAGGGCGTGATGCCGGACGGGACCAGCCGGTTTTCCTACAGGGGGCAGAAACTTCTGCACTATATGGGTTGTTCGACCTTCTCGAACCATACGGTCCTGCCGGAAGTCTCGCTCGCCAAGGTCCGCAAGGACGCGCCCTTCGACAAGATCTGCTATATCGGCTGCGGGGTGACGACGGGCATTGGTGCGGTGATGTTCACCGCCAAGGTGGAGCCCAATTCCACCGCCGTTGTCTTCGGGCTCGGCGGGATCGGGCTCAATGTCATCCAGGGGCTGAGACTGATCGGAGCGCGCCAGATCGTCGGCGTTGATTTGAATCCCAAGCGCGAGGCGATGGCACGCCAGTTCGGCATGACGGACTTCGTCAATCCCAAGGAGATTCCCGGTGGACATGACGGGCTGGTCGGTCATCTGGTCGAGCTGACTGGCGGCGGGGCGGACTATTCGTTTGAATGCATCGGCAATGTCGATGTCATGCGCGCGGCGCTGGAATGCTGTCACAAGGGCTGGGGCGAGAGCGTGATTATCGGTGTGGCCCCGGCGGGGGCCGAGATATCCACGCGGCCCTTCCAGCTGGTCACCGGCCGGGTCTGGCGAGGCTCGGCCTTTGGCGGGGCGAGAGGGCGTACGGACGTGCCGAAAATCGTCGACATGTATATGGATGGGCGGATCGATATCGACTCGCTGATCACGCACAGGCTGGACCTCGAAGACATCAACACCGGCTTCGACCTGATGCATGCGGGCGAGAGTATTCGAAGCGTGGTGGTTTATTGATGGAGGCCGTTTCCACCTTCCGCTCCTTTGGCGGCACGCTGTCCGTCCATGATCACGACTCGGCGGTGACCGGGTCGGCGATGCGGTTTGCCGTCTATGTACCGCCTCAGGCGGAGAACGGCCCGGTGCCGGTGCTATGGTATCTGTCGGGCCTCACCTGCAACTGGTCGAATGTGATGGAGAAGGGCAATCTCCAGGCTGCGGCGGCGCGCCATGGGGTGATCGTCGTTGCGCCGGATACGAGCCCGCGCGGCGAGGGGGTTCCCGACGATGAGTCTTACGATCTCGGGCAGGGGGCGGGCTTCTACCTGACCGCCACGCAGGAACCGTGGTCCAGGCATTTCGCCATGGATCGCTATATCACTGAAGAACTGCCGGCTATCATCGCTGCGAACTTCCCGGCGGACATGAGCCGTCAGGGCATTTTCGGGCACTCCATGGGCGGGCATGGCGCGCTGACCTTGCATCTGAAACACCCCAAGACCTACCGGAGCTGTTCCGCCTTTGCGCCGATCGTGGCACCGGCGCAGGTGCCGTGGGGGATAAAGGCCTTCGCCGCCTATCTGGGCGAGGACCGCTCCGGCTGGGCGCAATATGATGCCTGCGAGCTGGTGCGGAAACAGGTGTCAGGCGCCCACATCCTGATCGATCAGGGACTGGCGGACAATTTCCTGGAAGAACAGCTGAAGCCGGAATTATTCGAGGCGGCCTGTGCAGAAGCCGGTCAGAAACTGACCCTCCGGCGGCAGGCCGGGTATGATCATTCCTATTATTTCATCTCCACCTTCATGGACGATCACATCGCCCATCATGCAAGAGCGCTGGGCTGATCCGTCGCGAAAGCGTCATCGCGCTGCGATGAAAGCGACACAGCCAGCGGGCAAAAAGGCCTTGCGCGATGTCTCCCCAAGAGTCTCCCATTTCGCGTCTGACCGGGCGAGTCTCCGGGCCCGCCCGCTTTCCCTGATTTTATTTCGAGACAGGAATGGGCGGTGCTGTTAGCCCGCCGGGAGCTGTACGCCGGAGGGCCGGTTCTGGCGGCGCAGCATGGCACGAATACGGGGCCAGTAGGTCCGGCCGACCGGAAAGGCCCGCCCGTTCTTCAGCCTGATCTGGTGACGGTTCGGACCCAGCGTCCGCACTTCACGAATGTCGTCTGCCGAAACGATATGCGATCTGTGAATGCGGACGAAATCGTTATCCGGCAGTTCTGCTTCCAGTGACGACATGGTCGCCCGGACGAGCAGGGATGTGTCGTCGAGCTCGATAATGGCATAATCCTTGTCCGCCGAAATCGATCTTATGGCGGAATGCAGGACTTTCCGCTCGGCATGGCCGGTTCTGACCCAGATCGCGTTCGACTCTGTCATGAACGATGCGGTGCCATTTGCTGCGACCGGGCTTTGGTCCGGAACAAGGCTTTTCAGAAACCGGATGAGTGCATTTCTGATATGATCATCGGGCATTTTCATCAGCACATAGTCGCGCGCGGTCAATTCAAACATCAGATGTGCCTGGTGTTCCGAGTTCACTGCGAGCAGGTAGGGGATGTCGGCTTCCTCCAGCCGGGCGGCGAGTTGCCTTTCCGTCCGTCCGACCTGATGCGCAGCCAGTAATGCTCCGGCCGCACCGCCGTCCCGGATCAGCTCATCAAGTTCACGGGGTGTACTGACGTTTGAAATACGCAAGAGCTTGCACCTGTCAGCAATGAAAGATTGCAGACGGACGCCGAGCGCATCAGGCGCACACATCACCAGAACGGGACGGTCTCCACACATACTCATCGTATTAAACTGGCGTCCTCCCATAACTTCCAATGGTTGAGAATTCCGGGCTTCAAAGGAAATCACGATCGGCTGAATTCCGGTAACAGAAACGTGATATGTGGACTCTTTTTAATATGAAATATCAGTAAGATAGCGTTCATTTATTACGCTTCGTCGTGCTTTTTCTACGGTTCATCGCTCGGGTCTTTTGATCCTGTTCCCACTCGTTTAGGGGGATCAGTTCCTGCGTCGTCATGACGTTCGGAGGGGAAAAATATGGAGACTCAGATGAAAGTGTTTGAACGGCGCACACGCGTCTCGTTGAAGACTCTGGCTCTGTCGTCCTGTGCGGCAGTGGCTATGGCTTCAACTTTTGGGGGCGGCGTTGCCTTCGCTCAGGATGGCGCGTCGGAAGACCGCATCATCGTGACCGGTTCACGGATCGGCCGCAGCGAGCTGACCTCGGTCAGCCCGATCACAGTCGTCAGCCAGGATGACCTGAATGTTCAGGCGGTCCGGACGCTGGAAGACTTTGCCGACCAGATCACATTCGCGCCGGGTGGGGAAACCAACTCGCGCGTCAATAACGGTTCGGGTGGTCAGGCGACGATCTCGCTGCGCGGCCTCGGCCCGCAGCGGACGCTGGTCCTCGTCAATGGCCGCCGTACAACCCCGGCGAATACCGGCGGTACGGCTGACCTCAACCTGATCCCGGTCTCGCTGATCGGCCGTGTTGAAGTCCTGCGTGACGGCGCCTCGACGGTTTATGGTTCCGACGCGATTGCCGGCGTGGTCAACATCATCACCCGTGATGATGTCGAAGGCTTTGAAGCTTTCGGCCAGTATGATGTGACGGGGGAAGGCGATGGCCAGATCTATCGTTACGGCCTGACCTTCGGCCGGTCCTTCGATGGTGGCCGCTTTACCGCCAACCTCGAATATTTCGACCGTGGTACCATTATTCAGGGTGCGCGTCCGTTCTCGGCCTGTCCGTGGGCAGAAGTTGGTGGCCAGCTGATCTGTGGCGGTTCGGGTACGTCCTATCCGGGACAGATCTTCGGAAATGGTGCGGCTTCGCCCAACTTTACTGCTCAATTCGGCAGTGCCGGTGCGATCCTCGATCCGGCGACGGGCGTTCTTCGCGCCTTCACCCCGGCGGATGGTTATAACTTCGCGGCACGCTCCTACATGGTGACACCGCAGGAAGTCTTCTCCGGCTTCTTTGATGCCGAGTATGACGTTCTGAACTCTGACCGCTTCGGTCAGGCGACGGCCTATGGTGAATTCATGTTCGCCCAGCGCTCGTCGCAGCAGCAGCTTGCCCCTGTGGGCACGTTCTGGTTCCCGCTGGTTCCGGCCTTCCACCCGAACAACCCGACCGGTGAAAGCGTCTTTGTCGCCCGCCGTCTGGCGGAGCTGGAAAGCGGCCGTTTCTTCACCCAGGATGCGACCTCCTGGCGGTCGATCTTCGGTCTTGAAGGCATGCTGCCGGCTGGCATTTTCTGGGATACGTCGCTGTCCTATGGCCGTTATCTCGACGCTCGGGTGATTGATGGTCAGGCTAATCCGATCCGCGCGGCTCAGGTGCTGTGTAATGACCCGGCGTCCCTCGCGGCCGGTGCGTGTCAGACCCCGGCCAATCTGATCTGGGACCCGTTCCGCCGCGATACGCTGACCGATACCATCGCCAACTACATGCTGGTGCGTCACTCACCGGTGTCCCGTCAGACCCGTTTGTCCTTCCAGGCCAACCTGTCGGGTGATCTGGGTGGCCTGCAGCTTCCGGGCGGTGAAATCGGCTGGGCTGTGGGTTATGAGCGCCGCCGGGATTCCGGTGAGTTCATCCCCGATGGTGCGGCACAGATCGGTCAGATCTATTTCGTCTCGGGCAATGCCACAGAAGGTGAAACCACGTCGCAGGAATTTTATGGTGAGGTCCGCCTTCCCATCCTGTCCGGCGTTGAATTTGCCGAGCTTCTGGCGGTTGAGCTTTCGGCCCGTTCGTCCAACTATGACGTGACCGGCACGGGTGTGAACTCGTCCTTTGATGCCAACACCTATGCCATCAAGGCCGAGTGGGCGCCGAATGACCAGGTTCGTCTGCGCGGGTCGTTCTCGACCGGCTTCCGGGCGCCGTCGATCGGCGAGCTCTTCGCACCGCAGGCACAGTCCGCTGTTCAGTACACGGATCCGTGTACGAATTACGGTACCAATGCCTCGGCCAGCGCCGCGCTGGTGGCCAACTGTCAGGCTGATGGTCTGCCGGGCAATTTCACCCTGACCTCCACGCAGGCATCGGGTGTTATTGGTGGTAATCCAAACCTGACACCAGAAGAATCGGAAGGGTATACGTTCGGTGTGGTGTTCACGCCGTCGGGGACCCCGATCCTCGAGGACTTCACCTTCTCGGCGGATTATTTCTCCTTCGAGATCACGCAGGCTGTCGGTTCGGCAGATGTCAACACGATTGCCAATGCGTGCTACAACTCGCCGAACTTCTCGGATCCGCTCTGTGCCCTGATCGCAGGCCCGGGTTATACCGGTGTGACTGGCACGCCGCTGGCCGCTCCCTTCCCGGGACCGGGTGGAGCCCGCCGTTCCGCGGTCGGTGTTCTGGCCGGTGTTCTGCTGACGAATGCCAACCTGTCAACCTATGAGACGTCGGGTGTCGATGTCGGAATTGATTATTCCGGTCCGACCTTCGACATCTTCCAGTCGACGGCGCAGTTCGTGGCCGGTCTGGATGTGACCTATCTGGAAAGCTTCGCCTATCAGGTGCTTCCGGGTGGTGCGGTGTCTGAATATGCCGGAACGTTTGCTCAGGATCCGTTCACCACTAATCCTGCCGCCTTCCCGGAAATCACCGCCCTGCTGCGTCTGGGCGTGGTCTCGGATAACTGGCAGTTCAACTATGTTGGCCGTTATATCGATGAAGTCACCGACTTCTCATCGAACCCGAACAATGTGTCGAACACGGCAGAGCGTGTGATGTATCATGACATCCAGGCTGCTTACGACTTTGTCGACAGCGGTGTTGGCCTGACCTTTGGTGTGCGCAATCTCGCCAACGAGACGCCGCCTTATGTCTCCAATAATGACGACATGAACACGCTTCAGCAGACCTATGACACGGCTGGCCGCTACTTCTACGGCCGGGTCACGATCCGCCGCTAGGCAGATCACAACGGAGTAATACGCAGCACTCAGAGGTTGGCATCCGGGACTTTGGTGAGTTCTCGGTTCCGGACGCCGGCCTCGCCCTCCGAAAACAGTGTTATGCGTATGCTGGGCGGGCCTTCGGGCCCGCCTTTTTTTATCCGGACGTCAACTCTGCCAGGATTTCGGCCCGGTGTTCATCCAGCCGAGGCGAGGGTTTGTCGAGCGCAAGTTCGCTGCCGGTAAAGGTGATGGGTGTCCGGACCCCTGGTACGCCGTCGACAAGGATAGCCATTTCGCGCGCAATCGTCTGGGGGTCGTTGAAGACTTCTGCGAGGGTGTTGATCGGGCCGGCCGGAATGGTGTGATCCTCGCACGCTTGCAGAAGATCGGCACGTGACCATTTGCGTGTCTGCTCCGCGATCAGCGGGACGAGCCGGGCGCGATGCTCGACCCGGCCGGAATTCGTTGCAAACTCCGGCGCGCGTCCGGCCTCGAGCTCGAGCAGTTCGACCAGCCGCTGATACTGTCCATCATTGCCGACCGCGATGATGAGATATCCGTCCGTAACCGGAAACGCCTGATAGGGCACGATGTTGGGATGGGCCGGACCCATCCGGCGCGGGCTTTTCTTCGTCACCAGATAGTTCATGGCCTGGTTGGAGAGGACGCCGGTCAGGCAATCCATCAGCGCCATATCAATATGGCGGCCCTTGCCGGTTGTCCCGCGCGCGGCCAGCGCGGCCTGAATGGCGATCACCCCGTAGAGACCGGTCAACAGATCGGCGATGGCGATACCGATTTTCTGTGGCGCGCCATCGGCTTCACCGGTCAGATCCATCAGGCCGGACATGCCCTGGATGATAAAGTCGTATCCGGCATAGTCAGCATAGGGTCCGGTATGGCCGAAGCCGGTCACCGAGCAATAGACAAGCCGTGGATTGAGGGCGCTGAGTGTCGCATAATCAAGCCCGTACTTCGCCAAACCGCCATGTTTGAAATTCTCGACCAACACGTCGGACCGCGCCGCCAGCTTCCGGACGAGTTCGCGGCCTTCTTCCGTCCGGAAGTCGGCCGTGATCGAGCGCTTGCCCCGGTTGCAGGCATGATAATAGGCGGCGGCCCGCTCGCCCTTGTGGTCAATCCAGGGCGGACCCCATTGCCGCGTATCATCGCCTTGCGGGGCTTCGACCTTGATCACGTCGGCCCCCAGATCGGCCAGCGTCTGTCCGATCCACGGACCGGCCAGAACACGGGCCAGTTCCAAAACCCTTAAGCCTTTGAGGGGCGCTTCGGTCATCTGAGTCTAGTCTCCCTGTCGTGCAGTCTTACGGGCCACGGCGGTCTGCCAGATCATGATCAGGGGAAGAGCGAGCTCGATCCCAATGCCGGCCACCATTTCCGGTGCTGGCGCGCCGACATTCAGGTAGGAATACAACCGCGCCAAACCGCCCAGAAAGATTGCCAGCGTGACAGGGCGAAACAGCCAGACATGGCGGTCGACATTGGGAATGAACCACCAGATGATGGCGGCAAACCCAATATAGAGGCCCGAAAGGTAGCGGAACTGACTGTCGATCTCCGGTGTCACATCGCCCGGAGGCATGAGGCCTGCCGCCCCGAAGAAGACGCCGGTAATCCCGAAATACAGTGGGGCGAGGCTGAAGACAGCGAGGAAAATCTGAAGTCCGCGTTTCATGTCTGGTCCTTTTCTGACCGATTGAAATCCGGCGTGCGTTTTTCGAGGAAAGCACGATAGCCCTCAGCGAAATCGGCGCTGTCGAACGCCTGACGGAAGAGCGCCCGGCTTTCGGGCGTGTCATTCCTGACCCCTCCGGCAATCTGGCCGAGGATCAGCTTGAGGCCATGCAGGCTTTCCGCAGAGCGTGAGGCGATCATATCCGCCATTTCCCCGACCTTGCCCCCGAGCGTCTCTGCCGGGAAACAGGCATTTACAAGGCCTGTTGCGGCCGCTTCATCTGCCGTCAGGTGACGGGCAGAAAACAGCATGTCGCGGGCGACAGCCTGGCCGACTGCATCGACCAGCCGCCGCGTATCATTCAGCGGGTAGAGCAGGCCGAGCTTGGCCGGCGTGATCCCGAATCTGGCTCCATCGGCCGCGTAACGAAGATCGCAGGCCAGCGCGAGTCCGCATCCTGCGCCGATACACGCCCCCTCGATCCGGGCGATGGTGGGCAGCGGAAAGGCGGCGAGCGCATCCAGGGCTGTAGCCACTTCCTGCGAAAAAGCATCGGCGCTTTCCGGCGTGGCATAGATATCGGCAAATTCTGCAATGTCGGCTCCGGAAGCAAAACTTCCACCTTCACCCCGTACAACCAGCACACGCAGGGCAGTATCGGCTCTGGCCTCATCCAGAAGCCCGGGCAGAGCCTGCCACATGGCCCGGGTCAGCGCATTGCGCTTGGCGGGGCGGTTGATGACCAGTTCACCCGTCTGCCCATTGCGGTGAAAAAAGAGCGGCTGATCCATGGTGTCCGCCGATCAGTAGTCGCCACTTGGCGGCGTGATCAGGCGGGAAAAGAAGACCGCATTCATGAACATGCGCTCTGTACCCCGAAAGGTTGCGCGGAAATTGGGATTGTCGGCGAACAATACAATCGTGCCGCGGCCCATACGTTGAGCGATGACCGCCGGTGTGCCGCCGATTTCCTCGCGACGGCGCTCCGAGGCATAGCCTGACAGGAGCGGATCATCGGCATAGCGGACAACGACGGCAAACGGATCCTCCTCCGGCCATTCCAGTGTCTCCACCATGTTGCGGTGCAGGGCGATAAAGCGATCCGGATAGCCAAATCCGATCGGGTGGGTTGGATCAAGATCGCCTTCGAAAATGGCGCCGCCGATAATGTGTTCGGCATCATCCACGGAGAGATCGGCATAATTGCGCCGGTCCGGTCCGCTATCATCGTCCGCGCCGTCCGCGTTCTCCTCGCTGTCCCCCTCGTCCGGCTCGACGCCAAGGAAGACGGACTGCGCCATCAGCGCGGCCTGGCGGCTGGCGATGATCACACCGCCATCCTCGCGCACCCATTGGCGGACACGTTCAGCATCGCTCTCTGACAGGCGGGTATTGCCGCCGCCGACAATCACCAGATGTGTATAGCGCGACCAGTCGAGACCACCGAGCTCGTCCTTGCGCCGCAGAGTGACCGGTATGTGCATGCGATAATCGAGCTGGTGCCAGACCTCGCCGGCATCATAGGAGGACAGGCCATCGTCAAACAGGACGAGTATCTGTGGCTGCTCCACGGAGCGGAACCCACGGCTATCGCCCAGATCGGGCGTATTGCCCGGCGTTGATCCGGACACCACAGCATGAACGGATACACCATCGTCGCGGGCCGCTTCGGCAACCAGTTCGTAAATCCGGTCGGCGGAGACATCCTGGCCCACCAGCGGCACAAAGACGGCCCCCGGTCCGAATGATTGCGGCCCGCCCGTGACCGGAATGGTCACATCCTCGGTAGCGATGCGGACGCGGACCTCATGGTCGAGCAGGCGATACAGGCTGCGCGGGGCATAATAGTCAGACCAACGCAGGACATATCCATAGCTGGAACGTTGCGGCGGCGCTGAACCGGGACGGCGGGGTGCGACTGCTTCGCCAATCAGGTTTGCGGAAAAAGCCCGGCCCAGAGCGGCATATTCGAGATCGTAAGCCAGCGGCAGGGTCCAGCCGGAGACGTCGTAGAAGATGTTTTCCTCGAAGTCGGTAACGCGATCGAACAGGCTCCGGATCATGATATATTGCGGCTGATCGAGGCGGACGATCATGGCTTCGCCAGCGCGGTAGTCGCGGCCACCGGCACTGACATCACGCGCCAGCGCATTTACGGTTATGTCATGCCGGTCCAGCAGATCGACGAAATGGTTGAGCCGTTCCGGATCTCCTTCGGCCGTGAAGACATAGGCACGGTCGGCATCGCGTGCCGCCCGGGCCGCGGCCTCAGCGAAGAACTGGCGCTGATAATCCGCGATGGCCTGCCGCTGCGCCAACGCGCCTTCTATTGTGGTCAGGCTGGTGCGGAAATGCGTACGCACATTCTCGGCATGGCGGACGAGACCACGTTCGGCCTCGATCAAACCGCCGCGCGCGGCTCCGATTTCAAACAGAATGCCGAGTGACCCATTGACCTGCGGGTAGGTTGACCCCTTGCCGACATAGAAATTGTCAAAGCCTTCCGCGGAGGTATAGAGCCGCGCCTCACTGTCGAGAAACCGCACATGGTATTGGGCAATTCCCTCGGTGAGTTCACGCGCGCGCTCGGGAATCAGCGGGTTGCGGCGCAGTGGCTCGCCCGGATGGAAATAGAAAGTGGCTTCGGTCTGCATTTCGTGGAAATCCGCCGAGACCTGCGGCTTCCAGCGATGCCATTGTTCCAGCCAGGCTTGGCTTTCCGGCTGGGTCTGGAGCAGCCATTGGCGGTTCAGGTCAAACCAGTAGTGATTGGTGCGCGCTTCGGTCCAGAGTCTGTGCTGTTCGTGGCCGGGGTCCGTGACCGGGACTTCCGACCCGAATGTCTCGACATGATTGACGCGTCGGGAATGACCATCCGGATTGAAAACCGCGGTTATCAGAATGACGCTGTTGGCCAGCGTTTCCTCAATATCCGTCCCTTGAGCGGCCGCGAGATGGTAGAGTGTGGGAATGGCGGCATCCATGCCGGCACTTTCCGCGCCGTGGACGCCGTAATTCAGCCAGATGATGGCGGGTCCGGTTGCTGCAGCCGATTGCGGGCTCAGCGAGGCCAGGTGCTGCTGGCGTATATCCTCGATGCGGGCGTGATTGTCCGGCGCCGTGACGGTGAAGAAGAGAATCGGTCGATGTTCATGGGAATAGCCGATGGTCTCGACAGAAATGCGGTCCGATTGCCCGGCGATTTCGGTCAGATAGGCGACCATGGCCTCATGCCGTACCGGGCGGTCGCCAACACCGAAACCGAGCCGGTCTTCAGGTGCGGGAATCGATTCGTCATAGGTGACGCCCTCGACCTGGAAATAGGCAATCGGATCGGCCAATGCCGTCCCGCCGAGGCCCAGGATGGCACATATTGCCAGAAGATATTTCTGCATGATTCGTCCCCCACTCTGATGCTGTCAGACTTATCGCGCCGTCAGCGCGAATCCAATGCATTGGCAAATATCCGCTGTGTCCTGCCGCCGATGCGCGTCAATAATTCATAGGCCGAGAGCCCGGCTGATGCCGCCTGGGCATCCACTGTCAGATCCGGGCCATATATTTGCGCCAGTTCATGGACCAGGCTTTCCGGATCGGGATGTGCCGAAATATCGGCGGCCAAAGAGTCCATAGATATACGCCCGATAATGGGCGCTTTTATGCCTCCGAGCCAGATATGCCCCCGGTTTGACAGGCAGCGCGGCACGCCATCCGCATATCCGGCGCCAATGGTTGCGGAACACCCGCCGGACTTTGCGCTATGCGTGCCGCCATAGCCGAAGCTTTCGCCTTCGGAAAAGCGCCGGACCTGCAGTACAGGCGCCTCAAAGCGATAGGGAGTGGCCAGATCTACCCACCTGTCAGAGACAGGTTGCGCGCCATAAAGCGCAAGACCCGGACGTGCGACGTCAAACCGGTATTCCGGCCCGAGAAAACATCCGGCGGAATTCGCGAAGGATTTCGTGATGTCGCCGAATGCAGCAGCGCGTTGAACAAATCGGGACAGCTGAGCCCGGTTTTCCGCCCGCTGTGGCTCGTCAGCGCAGGCAGGGTGGCTCATCAGGTGGATCAGGTTGAGGCCGTCAGTTTTCAATTCCAGGACCGCCGCGTCATGCGAAGCTGGCAGGCCAAGCCGGTTCATACCGGTATCCAGATGCAAGCCAGCAGGTGCGCCCCCGGCCTCCCGTGCCCAGTGACGTGTTTCTTCCAGCGTGTTCAAAACCGGAATGATGCCGGCTTTCAGAAAGGCATCAACCGGATAGAGGCCCGTGCCATTCAGCGTAAACATTGTACCGCCCGCCTGATGGATTTCGGGTGCCAGCTCGAGCGCTTCGGAAAGGTGTGCGAAAAAGAATGTACGGCAGCCCTCTGCCAGCAATCTGCGGCCAATCGCGTTCGCGCCCAGGCCATAGGCGTTGGCTTTTATGACAGCAGCGCATTCTGCCGGAGCCACTGTTTCCTGCAGCAGGCGGTAATTGGCGGCTATGCCATCCAGATCAATGGTGAGGCGGGGTTGCGCAGACATTTGCCGAGTGTTTCAGGCTGCACAGCGGCAAGCAATCGGCAAATCCACCCGGGATGCAAATTCCCGGGCGTGGCAGGCCGTCTGCAAGCCGGTCCGGTCTGCTTCAGGTGAAGGCCTGTATGCCGGTCTGGGCCCGTCCGAGGATGAGCGCATGGATGTCGTGCGTCCCCTCATAGGTGTTCACGGTTTCCAGATTCACGGCGTGGCGCAGGACATGATATTCCTCGGCGATACCATTGCCGCCGTGGATGTCCCGGGCCTCCCGGGCAATCGCGAGGGCCTTGCCGCAATTATTGCGCTTCATCAGGGAGATGGTTTCCGGGATCCACGCGCCTTCATCGAGCTGCCGGCCCAGCCGCCAGGCGCCCATCAGACCGAGCGAAATTTCGGTCTGCATGTCGGCGAGCTTCTTCTGGACAAGCTGGGTGCCGGCAATCGGCTTGCCGAAGACGACACGCTCCAGCGCGTATTCCCGGGCCGCATGCCAGCAAAAGGTTGCGGCGCCCATGGCGCCCCAGGCAATGCCATAGCGCGCCTTGTTGAGACAGGAGAACGGGCCGCGCAGGCCTTTTACATCCGGCATCAGTGCGTCTTCACCGACCTTGCAATCACTCAGGGTGATCGAGCCGGTGATGGAGGCGCGCAGGCTCATCTTGCCTTCGATCTTCGGCGTGTCGAAACCGGGCGTCCCGCGCTCGACGATGAAACCGCGGATGGCGCCATCCAGCTTGGCCCAGACGACGGCGATATCGGCGATCGGCGAATTGGTGATCCACATTTTCGAACCGTTGAGGATGTAGCCATCCGCAACTTTCGTCGCCGTGGTGCGCATGGCACCCGGATCGGATCCGCCATCCGGCTCGGTCAGGCCGAAACAGCCAACCCATTCGCCGGTGGCCAGTTTGGGCAGATATTTCCGCTTCTGTGCCTCGGAGCCGAAAGCGTAGATCGGATACATGACCAGCGATGACTGGACCGACATGGCCGAGCGATAACCGGAATCAACCTTTTCGACTTCATGCGCGATCAGGCCGTAAGCAACATGGTTGAGCCCGGCCCCGCCATATTCCTCCGGCAGGGTGGCGCCCAGAAGTCCCAGCTCGCCCATTTCGGTCATGATGTTGCGGTCGAATTTTTCCTCGCGGGCCGCATCAATGACGCGCGGCATCAGTTTTTCCTGCGCATAGCCCCGCGCGGTTTCCTGAACCATGCGCTCTTCCTCCGTCAGGAGGCCGGTCAGATCCAGCGGGTCTTCCCAGTTGAAACTCTTGGCATCGACGGTCTGGTGCGTGTTCATGGCGGTCGTCCTGTATTCGTCCGGAATATGGAGTGTCTGATGGCATTTTCACGCGCAGGCGTCCATTGGCGAGGGCACTATTCGCATCGGGAATGCCGCGCTAGGGTCGGCGCAGGGGAGACACCATGAACACCGATACGCTGATCATTGTTGTGACACTCATTGTCTACAAGCTGGCGCTGATCGGCATTGGCCTGTGGGCGTCGCGGCGCAACAGGACCGAGGATGATTTCTTCCTGGGCGGCCGCGGTCTCGGGGCCTGGGTGGCCGGGCTATCCTATGCCGCATCGACATCATCAGCGTGGGTGCTTCTGGGCTTTACCGGCTTCGTTTACACCAACGGTCTCAGCGCGCTCTGGATGGTGCCGGGTATTCTGGGTGGATATGTCGTGGTGTGGCAGGTCTTTGGACAACGCCTGCGGGAAGAGACGGTGGCCCGGAATCACATGACGCTGACCGACTTCATGACCGCCGAAACCGGCGGGAGCATGAAAACTGTGATCGCCATGACCAGCGCGATCCTGATCATCTTCTGTTTCATTTTCTATATCGCCGCCCAGTTCGGCGCGGCGGGGGCCGCATTTGAAACCCAGCTCAACCTGCCGCATTTCGAGAGCATTCTGATCGGCGCGGCGGTCATCCTTATCTATGCCCTGCTGGGCGGGTTCTGGGCGGTCAGCGTGACCGATATGCTGCAGGGCGCATTGATGGCTCTGGTCGCAATCCTGTTGCCAGCTGCCGCACTGATCGCGGCCGGCGGTCCGGGCGGTGTGTGGGAGACGCTCGGCACGTCGGCTCCCGAGGGCTATCTGTCCTGGACCGGGCCGCATGCCGGCTTCATCTTCATCGGGTTCGTGCTCGGCATTGCCGCGATCGGACTGGGGCCGTTTGGCCAGCCGCACCTCATCGCCCGGTTGATGGCGGTCAAGAATGAAGTGGCGCGCAAGCAAGGGTTCCGGATCGCCATCGGCTGGGCCGTTATCGTCTATACCGGCATGATTACACTGGCCTTGTCCGGGCGGGCGCTGACGGGCGGGATGGCAGACGGCGAAAGCCTGCTCTATCTGCTGGCCGGCGATCTCTTCCCGGCGATGATCGCTGGCCTGATCATCGCTGCGGTGTTGTCAGCGGTGATGTCGACGGTGGATTCACTGCTGGTTGCGACCTCGGCGGCGGTGGCACACGACATGGGCGTGGCGCGCCAGTTTCCCGGCCGTGAAGTGCTGATCTCGCGCATCGTCATGGCGGTGCTGGTCGCCCTGGCGGTCGTGTTGGCCCTGGCTTTGCCGGCAACCATATTCAGCCGGGTCCTGTTCGCCTGGTCGGCACTCGGGGCCGCATTCGGACCTGTGGTTCTTGTCCGGGTCTTCAAGCGGGAACCAGCCGGATGGGCGATTCTGGCCGCCATTCTCTCCGGTTTTGCGATGACGGTTTTCTTCTATCTTGCCGGTCAGACCGGAGGAGACAGCTGGGCCGGAATGTTGGCGCGTCTGCCGGGCGATCCGTTCGAGCGCATTGTGCCGTGGGTGTTGCCGCTCATCCTGCTGGCCGCAGGGTCGCGTGGCGTGCGTCCGGCCATTAAAACCACGAGTGCGCCATGAGTTGCCGGAAAATCAGACTTCGCCTACACATGGATTGATGGCGGATCCTGTTGCCCTTCTCGAGACGGCTGGCTTGCGTATCACGCAGCCACGAATCCAGATTGCCCGGATGCTGTTTGCAGACGGTCAGGACCGGCATGTCACAGCTGAAAATGTCCACGACCAGCTGGCAAGCGAGGGTGTGACGATCGCACTGGCGACCGTCTACAACACGCTGGGCCATTTCGTGGATGCGGGCCTGTTGCGGCCAATTTCCTCCAGCCGGTCGGAGGCAACGCTGTTCGATACCAACACAGGTCCGCATCATCATTTTCTGAACGAGACGACGGGAAAACTGACGGATATTCCGGCGGGTGCCATTCCGCTGGATCTGCTGCCGCAACCGGCTGATGGCAGCGAAATTGTTTCCTGCGAGCTGGTGATCCGGACCCGCTCCAAATGAGAATAATTCTCATTTTTTAGAATGATTCTAAAATGTTGACTTCGCCTGAGGGGCGATTAGGTTCGGCCTCATATTCATGCCGGATATCCGGTTCACAGGGAGGAAGATCATGTCGCTCAAGGGTTCGAAGACCGAGGAAAACCTCAAGGAAGCATTTGCCGGTGAAAGCCAGGCCAACCGCCGCTATCTCTATTTCGCGCAAAAGGCCGACATTGAAGGCTATAACGATGTGGCATCGGTTTTCCGCTCCACAGCGGAAGGCGAAACCGGCCACGCACACGGTCATCTCGAATATCTCGAAGAAGTCGGTGATCCGGCCACGGGTGAGCCGATCGGCAATACCGAAGCCAATCTGAAATCCGCGATTGCCGGTGAAACGCACGAATACACCGATATGTATCCGGGTATGGCACGCACGGCCCGCGAAGAAGGGTTTGACGAAATCGCTGACTGGTTCGAGACGCTGGCCAAGGCCGAGCGCTCTCACGCCGGAAAATTCCAGAAAACGCTGGACGAACTGGCCAGCTAGGCCACCATTCCGACAGTAATACAATGCGCCCGGGCTGGCCAGACGGCGGGCTCGGGCGTTTTTATTCGGGACAGGCCGGGGAGGCACAGGCTTGAGCGAGACACCGACACAACCGCGCGAAGGATCTCTGGATGCACCGGTCCGGCATCCGGTCGACTGGCAGAACCCGGATTTCTACGATGAAGAAAAATTCGATGCCGAATTCCGGCGTCAGGCAGAAGTCTGTAATTCCTGCCGGCGTTGCTTCAATCTGTGCGACAGCTTCCCGACACTTTTCGATGCGGTCGATGAATCAGAGAGTTTCGAAGTCGACGATCTGACCGCCAATGACATCAAGGCCACGGTCGATGGCTGCACGCTTTGTGACATGTGCTTCCTGACCAAATGCCCCTATGTGCCGCCGCATGAATTCAATATCGATTTCCCCCATCTGATGCTGCGCTATCGTGCCATTCAGCAGGAAAAGGGCGAGATTCCCTTTGCCGACAATCAGCTGGTCAAGACCGACCGCAATGGCACGCTCGCCCGGCCTGTCGCCGGTGTGATCAACTGGGCGACAGACAAGAAGAACACGGGTGTTCGCACGCTGATCAATACGCTGGGTGATATCAGTCCGGACGCCGAGCTGCCGAAATTCAATACCCGCACGCTGACCAGCCGGGCGAAAGCCAAGCGGGACATCAACGCGGATGCACCCGCTTACGGCAAGCGCAAGGTCGCGGTCTATGCGACCTGTTTCGGGGAATACAACAAGCCGGAAATCGGAGAGGCGACCCTCGGCGTGCTGGCAAAGAACGGTATCGACGCAAAGGTGGTCTATCCCGGATGCTGCGGCATGCCCGAGCTGGAACACGGCAATCTGGCAAAAGTCGCGGCCAATGCCCGCAAGGTTGCCAAAGCGCTGCGCCCGCTGGTCGATGACGGCTATACGATCATGGGGCTGGTACCGTCCTGCTCACTCATGCTGAAATTCGAGTGGCCGCTGATTCTCCCGGAGGATGACGACGTCAGGGCGCTGGCAGCCGCGACAATGGATTTTGATCAACTGATCGTCGATGTGGCCAAAACCGAAGGGCTTGCCGAAGGGCTCAAGCCGCTCAAGGGCGGTATAACGCTGCACCTTTCCTGTCATTCACGCGCCCAGAATATCGGCCAGAAATCGACCGAGCTCCTGAAGATGATTCCCAACACCGAGCTCAATGTCATCGAGCGGTGCTCGGGACATGGGGGCACGTGGGGCATCAAGAAGGCCAATCACGACACGGCCATCAAGGTAGGAACGCCGGTTTTCCGCAAGGCACTCGACCATCACAATACCTTTGTGTCGTCGACCTGCCCGCTCTCCTGCGATCACATCAAGACCGGGATCAATACGATTCAGTCTGATTCCGCCCCCGCACGGACCTGGCATCCGATTGAAATCTTTGCGAAAGCCTACGGACTCTAGAAGGACCAGAATGATGGGAAATATCGTCAATCTATCCGAAGCCCGGCTCCGGACCGAGGTGAAGGCCAGCGATCTCATGGACATGGCCGAGTATGGCAAGGTCCGGAAACAGAAACGCGCCGAGCTGGTACCGCACAAGAAATCGCGCCGCGTACCCATCGGGCCGCATGCGACCTTCTATTTCGAGAGCTATGAGACCATGTGGCTTCAGATCCATGAAATGCTCTACATTGAGAAGGGGGGCGCGGAACAGATTCCCGACGAGCTGGCAGCCTACAATCCGTTGATTCCGAAAGGCCGCGACCTGTCAGCGACCCTGATGTTCGAAATCGATGATGAAAAACTGCGCAAGAGCGTGCTCGGCCGGCTGGGCGGTGTCGAGGAGACCATTTTCCTCAAATTCGGGGATCACGAGATTCAGGCCCGCGCGGAAACCGATGTCGACCGGACGACGGCCGAAGGCAAGGCCTCTTCCGTCCAGTTCATCCATTTCGATTTCAGCGATGAACAGGCCGCCGCTTTCAAGGGATTTGAGGGGGACGTCATGCTGGGAATCCGGCATGAGAATTATCCCCATATGACGATGCTCTCGGCTGAAACCAAAGCCACGCTGGCGGCTGACCTGGTCTAGCCAAAACCAGTTCAGGCCTCCCCATTTCCCGCTTTGTGTGATTGTCTGGCGCAGACGGTTTCGGGGAGGCTTCGGTCCATGAAAATTGCCTGCATTGGAGGCGGCCCTGCGGGGCTTTATTTCGCCATCGCGATGAAATTGCGGGACCCGTTCTGCGAGATCGATATCTATGAGCGCAATGCGCCGGGCGATACGTTCGGCTGGGGCGTGGTCTTCTCCGATCAGACGATGGCCAATCTGTCGGCAACCGATCCGCAAAGCGCCAAATCCATCGCCGACTCGCTGGCTCACTGGGACGATATCGATGTCCATTTCAAAGGCACGGTCGAAAGCTCGGGCGGCCACGGATTCTGCGGCATTGGCCGCAAGCGCCTGTTAAGCATCCTGCAGGAAAGAGCGGCCGAACTCGGCGTCAACCTGCATTTTGAAGCCGAGATCGACCCGGCGAACCTGCCCCCTGCGGATATCGTGATTGCGGCGGACGGGATCAATTCCCGCATCCGCGAACAATATGCCGATGTGTTCAAGCCTGACATTGATGTGCGGGCCAACAAATTTGTCTGGCTTGGCACGAAGAAGGTTTTTGATGCCTTCACCTTTGCCTTCAAGGAAACCGAACATGGCTGGGTATGGGCGCATGCCTACCGTTTTGATGATGACCTCTCGACCTTCATTGTCGAATGTTCGGAAGAAACCTGGCGCGGGCTGGGTTTTGACCAGATGGATCAGGACGAGACCTGCCGGGCCTGTGAGGCCCTGTTTGCGGACCAGCTCAATGGCAACGCCCTGATGAGCAATGCGCGGCATCTGCGCGGCTCAGCCTGGCTCAATTTCCGGCGTGTCCTGTGTGAAAGCTGGACGCACAAGAATATCATCCTGCTCGGCGATGCAGCCCATACGGCGCATTTTTCCATCGGCTCCGGCACCAAGCTGGCGTTCGAGGATGCGATCATGCTGGCCGAGGTGCTGACCTCTACGACCAAGCCGGTCGAGGAGGGGCTGAAAGACTATCAGGACGTGCGCACGGTCGAAGTGCTGAAACTGCAATCGGCGGCCCGCAATTCGACCGAATGGTTCGAAACGCTGGAGCGCTATCTCGATTTCGAGCCGATCCAGTTTGCCTATTCACTGCTGACTCGCTCGCAGCGCATCAGTCATGAAAACCTGCGCGAACGCGATCCGAAATGGATGGCGCGCATGGAGGACTGGTTTGCGAAGAAGCACGGCGTATCGGTGCGGCCGCCGATGTTCGTGCCCTATGCCCTGCGCGGGATGGAGCTCAAGAACCGCGTCGTGGTTTCGCCGATGTGCATGTATTCGAGTGAAGATGGGCTGATCAATGATTTCCATTTCGTCCATTATGGATCGCGCGCCATGGGCGGGGCCGGACTGATCTATACCGAAATGACAAATGTTGCTGCCGATGCGCGGATTTCACCGGGATGCGCAGGCATCTATACGGATGAGCATGTCGCGGCCTGGAAGCGGGTTGTTGATCATGTGCATGCCAATAATGCAAAGATGGCCATCCAGATCGGGCATGCGGGCCGCAAGGGTGCTACGAAGCTGTCCTGGGAAGGCAATAACGAGCCGCTTGAACATGGCAGCTGGGAGCTGATCGGGCCGTCTCCCATTCCCTGGTCAGAGAATAACCAGATTCCGCGCGAGATGACCCGCGAGGATATGGACCGGGTGAAGGATGAATTCGTCACGGCGACGAAGCGGGCGCTGGAGGCGGGATTCGACATGGTCGAGATGCACGGCGCGCATGGCTATCTCTTCTCCTCCTTCATCACGCCGGTTTCGAACCAACGCACGGACGAGTATGGCGGCTCGCTTGAAAACCGGCTGCGCTATCCGCTGGAAGTGTTCACCGCCATGCGCGCGGTCTGGCCGGCGGACCGGCCGATGGCCGTGCGCCTGTCGGCAACGGACTGGGTGGGTGCAGACGGCATTACCCCGGACGATACGGTGCAGGTGGCAGAGGCCTTTGCCAAGGCTGGTGCCGATCTGATCGATGTTTCTGCGGGGCAGACAACGCCGGCGGGCGAGCCTGTCTATGGCCGCATGTTCCAGACGCCGTTTTCCGATCAGATCCGCAATACCTTGCATTGTTCCACCATGGCGGTCGGCAATATCTATGAGGTCGATCACGTCAATTCGATTCTCGCTGCGGGCCGGGCCGATCTGGTGGCGCTGGCGCGGCCCCATCTCTCCGATCCCTACTGGACGCTGCGCGCGGCGGCGGAGCTGGGCTATCGTGGTGTGGACGTTCCGAACCAGTATATTGCCGGTCATGTGCAGCTGGCGCGCAATCTGAAACGTGCCGCGGAAATGCAGGAGATGAAGGTATGAATCCCGCCACGCACAATCCGGAACATTTCCTGTGGTCGTTTGATAATGGCGTCGGGACGGTCACGCTGAACCGGCCCGAGAAGAAAAACCCCCTGACATTTGAAAGCTATACCGAGCTGCGTGAATTCTTCCGTGCGCTGGTTTATGCGCCGGACGTCAAGGCCATCATCCTGACCGGCTCTGGCGGGAATTTCTGTTCCGGCGGCGATGTGCGGGAGATCATCGGGCCGCTGACCGAAATGGACATGCCGCAACTCCTGGAATTCACCCGGATGACCGGTGATCTGGTGAAGGCCATCCGGCATTGCCCGCAACCGGTCATTGCCGCGGTCGACGGGGTCTGTGTCGGGGCCGGGGCGATCCTTGCCATGGCATCGGATCTGCGCATCGCCACACCGGACGCCAAAACCGCCTTCCTGTTCAACCGGGTTGGACTGGCCGGATGTGATATGGGTGCTTGCGCCATTCTGCCCCGCATTATCGGGCAGGGACGGGCCAGCGAATTGCTGTTCTTTGGCCGTTCCATGAGCGCTGAAGAAGGCCAAAGCTGGGGTTTCTGGAATGCGCTGGTGGCTGCCAATGAGTTGATAAACGAGGCCGGGAAGTGGGCTGAGCGGATTGCCACCGGACCGACTTTTGCCAATGGGATCACCAAGACCCAGCTGAATGCGGAATGGGATATGGGGATCGATCAGGCGATCGAGGCCGAAGCGCAGGCACAGGCCATCTGTATGCAGACCGAGGATTTCCGCCGTGCCTACCGGGCCTTCATCGCGAAAGAGAAGCCTGTCTTCGAGGGAAATTGACCATGGCGGACCGGACGTTTCTGGACTGGCCCTTCTTCGAGGATCGGCATCGCGATCTGGCTCATGCCGCCCGCGGCTGGTGTGCTGCAGAGATCGGGACAAGCGGCTTTTCCGAACATACCGATATTGATGAGGATTGCCGGATGCTGGCCCGGAAAATGGGTGAGGCTGGCTGGCTGAAAAATTGCGTACCCGGCGAATACGGCGGAACCAACGCGACACTGGATCTCCGTTCGCTCTGCCTCATGCGCGAGACGCTGGGCTATCATTCGGGGCTCGCCGATTTCGTCTTCGCCATGCAGGGGCTGGGGTCGGGAACGATTTCTCTTTTTGGCTCTCATGAGCAGAAAGACGAGTGGCTGCCGAAAGTCGCGTCCGGCGAGACGCTGGCCGCTTTTGCCCTGACCGAACCGGCAGCAGGATCGGACGTTGCCTCGCTGGCCATGAGTGCGACACGCGATAGCGATAGCTACATTCTCAATGGCGAAAAGACCTATATTTCCAATGGCGGGATTGCCGGTTTCTATGTCGTCTTTGCCCGGACCGGCGAGGCGGGTGCGCGCGGTATTTCCGCCTTTGTCGTTCCAGCGGATACGCCCGGCCTGTCGGTTGCCGAACGGATCGAGGTGATCGCCCCGCACCCGCTGGCGCGGCTGAAATTCGAGGATTGCCGCATCCCGGCTTCGGCGCTGATCGGGGAGGAAAATGCCGGGTTCAAATATGCGATGGGAACGCTGGATGTGTTCCGCTCTACAGTCGCTGCGGCTGCGCTGGGCTTTGCCCGACGGGCGATGGATGAAGCCCGGTCGCGGGCGCAGTCGCGAGAGTTGTTCGGTGCCACGCTGTCCGACATGCCGGTCGTGCAATCGCAACTGGCCGAGATGGCGATTGATATCGATGCCAGCGCCTTGCTGATCTATCGTGGGGCCTGGATGAAAGATTCAGGCGTTGGCCGGATATCGCGCGAAGCGGCGATGTCCAAATTCTACGCGACGGAAACTGCACAACAAACGATCGACAAGGCAGTACAGATTTTCGGTGGGCAGGGCGTCACCAAAGGTTCGGTTCCCGAAGCGCTCTATCGCGATATCCGGGCTTTGCGGATCTATGAAGGGGCATCGGAAGTGCAAAAACTGATCATTGCCCGCCACATCCTGTCGGAGACGGCCTCATGAAAGTGCTCAATCCGGAAAACTGGCCGCGCCCGAAAGGCTATTCCAACGGGATCGAGGCGACAGGCCGGCAGATCTTCGTCGCCGGCCAGATCGGTTGGGACGAGACAGAGACGATCGTCTCGGGTGATTTCGCCGATCAGTTCGAACAGGTCCTGAAAAACACGCTCGCGGTGCTGGCTGAAGCCGGGGCCGGGCCGGAGCATATCGCACGCATGACCGGCTATATCACCGACCGGCAGGCCTATCTGGATGCCGCGCCGAAACTTGGCGCGATCTGGAAAAAGCTGATGGGGAAAAATTATCCTGTCATGGCCTTTGTTATCGTCGCCGGGCTCATTGAGCCGCGTGCGCTGATCGAGATCGAGACGACAGCGGTGATGCCGGACTAAACCCGCTCCAGCACCATGGCCGCGCCCTGGCCGACGCCGACACAGAGGGTGACGAGGGCATAGCGCCCGCCCGTTTCCTTCAATCGATGTGCGGCTGTGAGCACGAGCCGAGCACCGCTCATGCCGAGGGGATGACCCAGAGCAATCGCTCCGCCCCAGGCATTCAATCGCTGATCATCATCGGCGATGCTCCAGCTGCGCGTGCAGGCCAGAACCTGTGCCGCGAACGCCTCGTTGAGCTCGATCACGTCCATGTCGCTCAGAGTCAGACCCGCCAGCGCAAGCGCCTTCCGGGTTGCCGGGACCGGACCGATGCCCATGGTGCGCGGCGGCACACCTGCCGTGGCATAGGAAACGATCCGCGCGAGTGGTTCGAGGCCGATCCTCTTGCCTGCGGCTTCATCCCCTATGATCAGAGCTGCCGATCCGTCATTCACACCCGACGCATTCCCGGCGGTCACGCTGCCACCCTCCCGGAAAGCGGCGGGCAGTTTCGCAAGACTCTCCGTGGTGACGTCCGGACGCGGGTGTTCATCCTCGCTCGCGATAACCGGATCACCCTTGCGCCGGGGACTGGCGACTGGCGTAATCTGATCTTCAAGCTGAGGCGCGGCTGCACTTGCCAATGCTTGCGACCGGGCGGCAAACGCGTCCTGGTCCTCGCGGGAAATGTTGAATTCCTCCGCCAGATTTTCGGCGGTTTCCCCCATGGAGTCGACACCGTAGAGCCGCTCGATCCCGGGATTCACAAAGCGCCAGCCGATCGTTGTGTCTTCCAGTTTTGCCGATCGCGAAAAACCGGTATCGGCCTTGGCCATGACAAAAGGCGCACGCGTCATGCTCTCCACGCCGCCAGCAACAATACAAGATAGCCCCCCACTCCGTATACGGAATGAAGCCTGGGCCACTGCTTCGAGCCCGCTGGCGCAGAGCCGGTTCACAGTCACACCGGGCACGGTCTCGCCAAGACCCGACAGGAGCACGGCCATTCGGGCGACATTGCGATTGTCCTCACCGGACTGGTTAGCGCAGCCCAGAACGACTTCCTCGACGACTTCCGGCAGCTCCGGATGGCGTTCGGCCAAGGCCCGTATCGGCAATGCCGCAAGGTCGTCCGTGCGGACAGATGACAAGCCTCCGGCATATTTGCCGATGGGCGTTCGCAGGCCAGTGTAGAGAAAAGCTTCCGTCATGGGGGTGTCCTCGTGCACAATAACCGCAATGACAGCGCGGCGACTCGAAGCGAGACTAAACAGCTGCGCGGCAAATGGGGAGAGATGCCATGCCGATGGCGCCATCAGGCTATGCGGACGGATTTGCGCGTGACAGCCTGCCAGCGGAAAGTGACTGGCCGGATTTCCGTTTTGACACTCCAGCCGTTGATTATCCTGAACGCCTGAATGCTGCCGCCGAATTACTGGACGCCGCGCTCGCGAAGGGCTGGGGGGACCGGGTTGCGGTCTATTCCGAAGCGCGAAGGCTGACTTATGCCGAGCTGGCGGCCGAGGCGAACCGGCTAGCCCATGTGCTTGTGGATGATCTCGATCTGGTCAGCGGTGAGCGTGTTCTGATCCACGGCCCCAATTCCATCGACATGATGGTGGCCTGGTATGGCGTGCTCAAGGCCGGAGGTATTGCGGTGATGACCATGCCGCTTCTGCGCGAGCCCGAAATCACCAAGATTGCCAAGAAAGCGAAAATCCGTCTGGCACTGTGTGCCGCGCCGCTTAAAGAGGCGGTGGAGAAATCAATGGCCACTGGCAGCGGCCTTGAGCGCCTGGTCCTGATGGGCAAGGGCGAAGAGATGGCTGTGCTCATGGCCACAAAGCCGGACAGCTTCGATGCGTGTGATACGGCGGCAGATGACATTGCCCTTCTGGCTTTCACATCTGGAACGACGGGCGAACCGAAGGCCTGCGCGCATTTCCATCGCAGCGTGCTGGCGATGGCCGACACGTTCGGCGCGATGCTGGAACCAGAAAAGGGCGATATCTATGCGGGCACGCCACCCTTTGCCTTCACGTTCGGGCTTGGCGCTTTCGTGGTCTTTCCAGCCCGGGCCGGTATCGCGGTTGCGCTGGCGCCCAGACCGGGTTTCGAGGCGCTGTGCGAAACGATTCAGCGCTTTGGTGTGACGCATACCTTCACCGCGCCGACCGGCTACAGGGCGATGATCGCGCTGAAAGACGCCTACGATCTGTCTTCGCTGCGTAGCGGCGTTTCGGCGGGCGAGCATTTGCCGGAAGCGACCTGGCGGGCGTGGAAAGATGCCACCGGTGTCCGTCTGGTTGACGGTATAGGCGCTACCGAAATGATCCATATTTTTATCTCCGCCACCGGGCGGGATATCCGGCCCGGTGCGACCGGAAAGGCCGTTCCCGGGTATGAGGCATGTGTCATTGGCGAGGACGGTGAACCCGTACCGGATGGCGAAATCGGAAAACTTGCCGTGCGGGGTCCGACGGGCTGTCTCTATCTCGCGGATGACCGGCAAAAAACATATGTCAGGAATGGCTGGAATATTACCGGTGATCTCTATCGCCGCGATCCGGATGGATATTTCTGGTATGTCAGCCGGGCTGATGATCTGATTGTGGCCTCCGGCTATAATATTGCCGGGCCAGAGGTCGAACAGGCTTTATTGATGCATGAGGCCGTAGCTGAATGTGCGGTCGTTGGTCAGGCCTGTGACAATCGCGGCACCATTGTCGCCGCGCATGTCGTTCTGAAACAACCGCTTCTCGCGGGGGAAGAAATGGCAAAGGAGCTGCAGGATTTCGTCAAGCTGACCATTGCGCCGTACAAATATCCGCGGGCGATTCATTTCACTGATGCCCTGCCGAAAACCCAGACCGGCAAGATTCAGCGTTTCCGGCTGCGAACCTAATCGTATTCTGTCCGCCAGCGCAGCGCGATGGACGCCTGGGTGTCGCCGGTCAGACGTGAGAGCAGCGTGAAATCCGGGGTCAGCGTCCATTCGAGACGCGCAGACGATAGCGCCGAGCCGCTGCTTTCCAGTTCCAGATAGACATCATCGGTCAATTGCTGGCCCCCGGTAATGACGATCTCGCCATTTTCACCGGCCGCAAAGTCCAGCCGGTCGAGCCCGGCTGCGCGCCGTAAACCGCCGACAATGCCGAACAGGTTCTGGCCGGAGAGCTGGGCGGCGATTGTCGCGGTTTCCAGCGGGCTCAACTGGCCGGAGTTGCGGTCGAACAACAGACGCGCGAGGATTTCATCCTCGGGCAGGGATGGCTCGCTCGAAAGCGTTAATTGCGGTGCGGAAACCGGTCCGGAAATACGGGCATCAACCGTCAAGCCTTCCCGCTGGTGCCGGGCCAGCAAGTCTATTTCCGCCGAACTGACGGGACCGGACAGCGCGACCCGCCCTTCCTGAAAACGGAATGCCCGATTGAGCAGGAAGGCCCGCCCGTTGACGAGAATGGCATCGCCATTGATATGCGGTGCGGACGGACTGCCTGTGACATGCCAGCTGCCGCGCCACTCCGTCGAGAACGCTTCGCCAGAAACAAAAATACTGTCATCGGCACGAACGCGAATATCATGGGTGACCGGAATGCGGCGTGCCGGTTGGCCGCTGCTGCCGTCCGGCCGGTTGATCTCGGTGACCTCGATTTCTGAAAAGGACGGCGCAGAGGCTTCCGGCGGGCGGGCATTGACGCGGTCGAGCACGACATCCCCGGTAATGTCTATCCCATTTCGCGATAGCACCACATCAGATGTGCCAGAGGCAATAACGGACAGATCCGGGCGTTGCACGGCGTTGAACCCGGAAAATTCGGCGCGCGCCGATGCTTCCCAGCCATTCTGACCCAATCCGCCTTCTCCTGAAACACTGAGCTCGCCGCCGGCAGGGCCCGTTGCGGTAAACTGCTCAATCCGAAAGCGGTCATTGTCCCATCGGGCGATTGCCGCGACATTCTCGATAGCCACGCCCAGTTCTTCAGAGACATAACGGCCGTCAGAAATAATTGTCTCGCCACGCAATTCCGGACGGAAAACGGTTCCGGACACGGCGAGATCCGCGCTAACTCTTCCGGCGAGCTGGCGGGAATCGGCGATGACCAGCGCCAGCAGTGGTTCGATGGCACCGGACATTGTCATCGTGCCGGACAGCGGCGCATCACTGCCCAGTTCCCGGAGATCGCCAATTGTGCCAGTCCGGGCCAGGTCCGCTTCGCCCGTCAGATCTACTCCTGCCACTGTGATCGCCAGATCCAGATTGTTGCCGAGCCGCCCGGTCAGGCCCAGATCAACAGCTCCGCTTTCCGCAAAGCGGCGGACAATTAGCTGGGTGGCACTGGCTTCCAGCGTCCCTGTCCAACGCCGGTCTGCGTAACCGAGGGCCAGATCAAGATCGATATTACCATCCAGCGCCGGCAGCGCTGCGGCCGTGGCGACAATCCCGGCGGGCAGATCCCTGATGGAGACCCGCAATTGCTCTTCTGCTGTCCAGCGGATGCGCGTCTCGCCGCCGCCTGTGATCAAATTGCCGGTCAGGGAGGGCGTGTCTCCGCTGAACCGGTAGATGACCGGCCCGGACGTCGAGATCGCGATACCGGCCCAGTCGGCTATCAAACGGGTTGCGACCTGATCTTCCGTCACTCTTGCCTCGGCCGAGAGGTTAAACGGGTCGCGGAACTCGCCGTTCGCTTCCACTGTGATCGCAATATCGCCAGAGCGGTTGGAAGCTGTCAGATCGACCCGGCTCAGCTCGCCACTCGAAAAACGCCAGTCGCGGCCAGCCACGGAAGCGGTGAAACCTTCGTCATCGAGCCGGGCACCGCCGGTAAAGCCGAAGCGGTCCAATTGCCCCTGGTCCAGGGTCAGAACCACAGTGCCGCTGCTGCGGAGCGCTGTGCCGGTGGCTTGCAGGTCCCCATGACCGGACCGGGTCTCCAGCTGCCAGTCCGCGGTCTGCTGGTCCGGACTATAGGCAAAGTCCAGACCAAGGCGCGGTTCGGCGAAAGCCTGCCCGGCCAGTTCGAAGCGTGGTGTGGAAATGACAATATTTCCCGTGGCGTTCTGGCCTTCCCCCGCTATTTCGAGCGCAAAGGCCGCGCCGCCGCCAATCACGGCATTTGCCAGGGCAAGGTCAGTATTGACCGCTGCGTCCAGAGCGGCGGTCCAGCTTTCTCCCGCGCCGCTGGCCTCACCCCGGAGGACGGTTTCTGTGCTCTCCAGGCCCAGATTTCCGATTTGCCAGGCGGTATAATCGCTGGTTATGCGAAAGGATGCCTCGGCATCGTTCAACAGCGCGGCCAACGTCTCCTGCCGCCATTGAATGTTTCCGCCATGAAGTTCTGCGCCGAGCGCCAACCGGTTGCGCGAAAGGTGTTCAATACGCAGATCTGCCGTTGATGTGCCGGAGGCCTGATCGGTCAAAGCGCCAATGTCGAGCAGAGCCAGCCGGGCATCGCCAGCCAGCACCCAGCCGTCCGGATCGAGTTGCACATCGCCGGTCACTTCCAACAGATCAGACGTCAGATTCAGTGCTTCGAAGACATAGAGTCCGTCATTCTGCCGGATTTCCGCCGAGAGGCCGGCCCAGGACAGTGAATCGATTTGCGGATTGTCCGGCAGTGCGACCTGCGAGGCCGTCAGGTCCGCAAAGATGGCGTTTTCGCCCTCGCTCCGCGTGAACAGGAGCGATCCGCCAATTTCCTCGATGGCCGTTCCGCCTGCACGGATATTGCCCGCCCGGAGAAGACCGTCTGCTGTGATGCCCGAGGCATAATCAACGATTCCTGACCATTCTGCCTGTTCAATCGCGACGCTGTTTCCGGCCAGTGCCTGCCAGACCGGCTGTGACAGTTCGAGGCTGGCGGAGACCCGTTGCGGCCCTGCCGGCGTCATATTGACCCGCCAGCCTTCGCCTCCTGCATCCACAAGGACCGGGCGGAATGGCGAGAGCGTGCCTTCGGCACGGATGCGGGCCTGCGGGTCGAATGGCAGGCTGCGGATGGCTTCAAAAACGCTTCCATCTGCATCTATGCGTGAGGTCCAGCGTTCTTCCTGCCAGTCAAAAGCGGCACTGGCGGCGTCTTCGCCAGCCAGTGTCAAACGAGCTTCGCCTGTCCCCTGATTCAGGGTGCCGCTCATCCGGCCCGCCAGCCGGGCATCGCGCCCTCCCAGATTCAGAAATGCAGCAATCGGCCCGTTGCCGGAAATAAAAGCGTCAGCTTCGCCTTCTATTCCGCCATCGTCTGTCCATGTGATTTCGCCGGCGACGCGGTCTCCCTCGACATCAGTGCGGACAATACTGACCGCCAGGCGGCCGCTGTCGCGAAGCCGCGCTTCGCCTTCTATCGAAAAGACTGCAGCTTCGCCGATAACGCTTTCACCAAGCGCGAGCTGCTGGATGTTGATGGCACCTGCCCTGATGGACGGCAAGCGGCCACCGCCCCCGGATGAGGCGGCCAGCACAGGACGGCGGTTCAATTCGATCTGTGCCGCAACAATCCGGTCAATGCTGATTTGGCCACCAAGAAGCGCCAGGGAATTCCAGCGGAGCGCAACTGTTTCGGCGGTGAGGAAAACCCCTTCGGTATCGCTGACAGAAATGCGTTCGACCCGGGGATTGCTTAGTATATTGCCGCTCAAGCCCTCGATATCGAGCACCAGTCCGCGAGGCAAATCGCGTTCATCGGCAAAATGCATCACCGCCCAGCGGCCTGCCGGTCCGGAGGCAGCCCAGATCAGACCCAACAGGAGGGTGAGCACTACGCCCAGCGCAATCAGGGACCGGATCAGCCAGCGTTTCAGCAAGGGGCGGTCTGAAAGGGTCAAAAGGCTTGCCCGATACTGATATAGACATGGACCGGGTCTTCACCCGAGCGGCGGTCCAGCGGCGTGGCCAGATCGAAACGCACAGGGGCGAAGTCGAAATAATAGCGAAGACCGAGGCCGATTCCGGTGCGGAGATTATCAAATTCGGGTGTCTGGTTTGCGCCTGCGAAAGCTGTATCAACAAATGCGACTGCACCCCACCTGCCTTCGCCACGCCAACGCAATTCAGCATTCAGTTCGGTCACCGAAAGACCTCCAGCCGGCGCGCCATCCGGTCCGAGCGGCGATAGTGTTTGATATTCAAATCCACGCGCTGACCCCCCTCCGCCGGCATAAAAGCGTTGGTCTGCCGCGATGTCGGTAGCCGCTGCGCCAATGATTGAGCCGAGCCGGATACGCGCTGCAGCGGTTAAGTGGCGCGATAAAGGGTAATAAGTACTGGTGCGGATTTCAGTCTGGAAATAGGCGGCTTCTGCGTCGCCAAAACTGTATCCAGGATTGACGATCAAGGCCGCCTGGACACCGGACTGCGGATCAAGCGGGTTATCCCGCTGGTCGAAAGCAAGTGCTGAGGTTAACCGCAGGGAATTGATATCCCGCTCGCCCGAGGCATCTGTTACGCGGGAGATGTCTGCGAGCGCACCCAGCCGCAAATCGAGATGTTCAGTCAATTCCCGGAACAGTGTGACCCCGGCGGTGAATTCATTCTGCTGGAATGCGTCGGTGTCTTCTGATTTAAGTCCGGTGGTCAACACCAGACGTTGATCAATGCGCCGCCAATATGGCACGGATAAGTCAGCCTGAAGTGACTGAACGAGTGTCGCCAGCTCTCCGCTGAGGCTCAAGGATTCGTCTCCGCCAAACAGGTTCCGCCGTGTCCAGGAGGCGCCGATGCCAGCGCCTTCGGTGGTCGACAGGCTTATTGTGGCTTCAACAGCATGGCGTGGTGCCGGGGTTAGTGCGACATTTACCTCACGAATGTCATCGCCATTCTCCGATGGGCCGAGACTGACAAGGGCGCTGCGCACGCTGGTGAGTCCCTCGAGGCGGCTCTCGAACGCGTTGAGCCCGGACAGGCGGGCGGGAGCGCCAGGTTCGAATGTGGCCAGTCTTTGAACGAAGGCAGGACGCCAACCCCGCGTCTGCAGCTGGACATTTCCATAGCGGGTAAAGGGCCCGGTGCGGAAGTGAAAGCGCACATCCCCTACTTGTTGCGCATGATCAACCACGACATCACGGGGCAGAGCCTCGGCTTCAGGCCAGCCTTCGTTTTCCAGCGCTGCCTGGGCCGCTGCCTCTGCTCCCAGCACCCATTCGGCGGTCAGTGCATTGTCTGCCGGGCGCTCAATGGCATTGCGGGCAATGGCGTTGGCAGCGCCCGAGCCGGTTTCGACCGATACATCATCCAGTGCAAATTGTGCTCCTGTGGAAATGCGGAGCAGAGGCAGGCCTGTCTCATCTACCTCAGCCAGAATCTCGGCGGCGTAATATCCCTGCGCCCGAAGGAAGCGGGACGCCCGGTCCTGAGCTGTGCGCAGCTCTCTCCGGATCGCAATTTCGTTGCTCAGGGGCGCTTTTGACGTGCCGAGGATTTCATAGATTCTTTCCTCAAGCGCTGCATCGCCAATGCCTTGCAGACGTGCCAGCGGCTCCTCGCTGAAAACGGGAGGTGCCAACGCCACAAGAATTGTCAGTGCGAGTCTCAACATTCGTATTTCAGTCCAGCCAAGTGACCCTGTTCAAGCTTTTCAGCCTACAAGCTGCTGTCCCGCATGAATACTTCTGGCTCGTAGTCAGAATGTGTGGCGGGAATTTGTTGATCTCTGCCAACTTCGATCAATTCAGGCGTTCTGGCGGCGATACGTCCGGTATGTCTTTTTCACGCTGCAATTGGGTCGCGAAAATGAAAACACCCGGCACGAAGTCCGGGTGTTTCAAAAATGGTAGCGGCCGGCAAGGCCCGATCCCGCAGGACGGGGGTCATTCAGACCCGGCCGGCGCTACTCTGCGCTATAACGGTGTTGATCAGACACCGTCATCCCGGGCTGCCAGCTCGACGCTGCCAACCGAGCCTGTTGCCCGCTCATGCACCGCTGCCAGTGCCGGGCTGTCAAATTGTTCGACGACGGCCGCAAGGACCTGAATGTGACAGGTTTCAAGTTGCGGCGCGTCCACGAGATCAGCGCAATAGTCCAGAACCGCCGTGTCCAGCCGCTCATATAATTGCGCGACACTCTGCGTATTTTCGAGGTCAGAGGTATTTGCGGCAAACTGGAATATTTCGCCTGCCCCGAAGGCTGGCGCAGCCAGAACGCCTGCGGCAGCGATTGCGAGAATTGTTTTCTTCATTTCGGATCTCCCCTGATTGTGTCGGGATCGTTATGCTAGTGTC
This sequence comes from Hyphobacterium indicum, assembly GCF_003129605.1. GTDB lineage: Bacteria > Pseudomonadota > Alphaproteobacteria > Caulobacterales > Maricaulaceae > Hyphobacterium > Hyphobacterium indicum. The sequence continues at coordinate 610,229 of NZ_QBDX01000004.1, read as the reverse complement.
ACCGGATTGTCATATATTTGTAAACGATTTGAGTACGGACAAAAAGCGGATTTTTGTGACAATGACAGATACGTAAATAACACATTAAATAACAATGGGATAAAAAGTTTGCGTCAGGTGCGTTTGATCTGATCCTGTTTGTGAATTGGTGAAGTTCTCCCGAATTTCAGCTTGAACCTTCCTGGTTTGTCCACATAGCGGAGTCGATTGCCAGATTCGCCGCTTGCTTTAGTGTGGCTGTCAAAGCCACGTACCGGAAAGGGGCGGGCGAAGGGGGAGAACTTATGGCCGATCAAGCTGTGGCCGGCGCTGCGCGCCTGCAAAGCCCGGGCTATGCCCGATATGTCATTCTGGCCCTGTTTGTGGTCTATACTTTCAACTTCATCGACCGCCAGATCGTTGCGGTCATGCAGGAGCCGATCAAGGCCTATTTCGGTCTTTCGGACTTGCAGCTGGGTCTGCTGACCGGCCCGGCCTTTGCCTTGCTCTATGCTGTGTTGGGGTTGCCGATTGCCTTTCTGGCTGACCGGTGGAACCGGGTGTCGATCATCTCCATATCGCTGGCGGTCTGGAGCGCGTTTACCGCGCTGTTCGGACTGGTAAACTCCTATCTCATGCTGTTCCTGATGCGGGTGGGTGTCGGGATCGGCGAGGCCGGGTGTTCGCCGCCCGCTCACTCGCTCATTTCTGACTATGTACCGCCGCGCAAGCGTGCCGGTGCACTCTCTGTCTATTCGCTGGGCATTCCGATCGGATCGGTGCTGGGCATTCTCATTACGGCGATCCTGTACCGCTGGGTTGCCGACTATTACGAAGTCCATGGTGCGCCTCAGTATCTTGCGGTCATCGGCGCAGATGTTGCCTGGCGTGTTCCCTTTCTGATCATTGGCATTCCCGGGGTCATCCTCGCCATCATCCTGAAGCTGACTGTCAAGGAGCCACCGCGTGGACGCTTCGACGGTGCTGCGCAGGATGGCAGCAAGTCCTCGCTGGGAGATGTTGTCCGGGCGCTCTCGAAAAAGCCGTCTTTCTGGTACCTTGCTTTCGCGGCCGCCATTGCGTCGCTCGTAGGCTATGGCCTCTTTCCATGGCTGCTGAGCTATTTCATACGCATCTCGCTGGCGGCCGGCGTGGCTCCGCAGGATGCACTGGCGAATGCCGCCATCCCTTATTCCTTTGTTATCGGTGGCGGCGGGTTCATCGGCACGCTGGCAGGGGGATATCTGACCGACAGGTTTTCGGGAAAATGGCTGGGGGCTTATACGGCGATTCCAGGCACAGCCTTGCTGATTTCATTGCCGCTCTATTTTGCGTCGCTCTCCATTCCGCCCAACTGGATGGCTTTCCTGCTCCTGGGTGTCGCCAGCGCGCTGGGATCGATGTGGTATGGTCCGGTCTGGGCAGTCGCGCAAAACCTTGTGAAGCCTTCGATGCGGGCCATGGCACCCGCTGTGCTATTATTCATAATCAACATTATCGGGTTGGGGATGGGGCCACCGGCGGTGGGAGCGCTCAGTGACTATTTCCGCGAAGCTTACGGTGATCAGGCGTTACGGTATGCCATCATGGCGATTGCCGGAATGATTATTCCTGCGGCGGCGCTATTCCTGCTGGCATCAAGATCTGTAGCCAGAGACTGGGAGGCAGGCGAATGAGAATATCCGGCAAACTCCTGATCTGCATTGCAGGCGGTCTGGCCATGCTCAGTGCGCCGGCTGCAGCGGCCCAGCAGGCGTTTTCAACCGGACCGGTGATCGAGAATTTCGGGCCGGTGGCAGACATTCCGGGCGCACAAGTTCTGTCGCCGGATACACGGTTACGTGTGGCGTTCGATACAGCAATGCCTGCAGAAAACGGCGAGTTGAACCGGACGCTGGTATCCGCGGCGCGTTTTCTGAATATGCATGCGCGAGCCGGTCTTGATCTCGAGAATATCGATCTTGCGATTGTCGTTCACGGGCGTGCGGTTCTTGATGTTGCGGATGTGGAAGGGGGACAATCCGGCCTCAACGCGGCGCTTGTCGAGGCGCTCACCGGGCACGAGGTCGAGATTTTTGTCTGCGGTCAGTCGGCGGCCCATTATGGCGTTGCGGCAGAAAGCCTTCTGCCAGGGGTTACAATGTCACTGTCTGCGATGACAGCGCATGCTCTGTTGCAAGAGGATGGCTATACGCTGAACCCGTTCTGACGACTGCAAAATTTCACCCACATACGGCCCGGCTTCCGTATAAGCTGCCTATTCTGAAATGCTGGAGGAGCGGGGGCTCTTTTGCTGACAATAACAACCAAGTTGCTGATTGATGTCCTGATTGCGCTCGGGGCATTTGCGGGCGGCTGGTTTCTGGCCTCTCCCGGCAGCTTGCCGTCAGGCGGCTACGGGGCGTGGTTTGCAAACGGGCTGGTTTTCGCCATCCTAATCATCATTGCGCAGCTGCCGGCGCGCGTCTACCGGCATTCATGGCGTTATGTATCCCCGCCGGACCTGCTCCGGATCGTCCAGGTTACCTTGTTTGCAACACTGGGGCTGGCGGCCATCAATTACCTGATTTTCCGTCAGGCCATGGGGTCTGGCGAGTTTTACGGTTTTGCCTGGATGCTGGCGACGGGCGGAATGATGCTGGTCCGGTCTGCTGTCCGCGCGGCGCGGGAGCAGAGACTGTCGGAATTGCTTCTGCCGTTTCCGGTCAAACCTATCCATGCGGGCAAGCCCCGTATGATTCTGATCGGTACACCTGCGGATGTGGAAGCGACACTGCGCGAAGTGAGTGACCGGCCTGACTTTGGATATGAGCCGGTTGGCATAGTCCTCGACGAAGACAGTCTGTCCGGGCAGGGCATAAGAGGCATTCGCGTACTCGGCAGCACAAAAGTGCTGGAAGCGATTGCCGATGCGCAGACAGACGGCGCCGAAAGCGATATTGCGTTGGTATTCACTGCGCCGCCGACATCGCTCAAGGGCATCGACCGTGCGGCAATCGCGCGTTTACGCAAACGTGACTTTCGAATCCTGACATTGCCGCGGACAGCCGAATTGTCGGAAAGCGATCATCGCCGTTTCCGGTTACGCAAGCTGAAGCTGGAAGACTTGTTGTCGCGGCCGCCGGTCACACTGCCACTTGAGCCCTTGCGTACCGGATTCCGCGGGCGCCGGGTAATGGTCACCGGAGCCGGGGGCACGATCGGTGCCGAACTTTGCCGCCAAGCGGCGGCTCTGGGCTGTTCAGAGCTGGTGATGTTGGATTTTGCGGAGACTCCACTTTTTGATATTGATCGCGAGATTTCGGAAAAATTCACTTCGGTCAAACATCGCGCTCTGTTGCGTGATATTCGTGATGGCGAAGCCATCAGGGATGTCATCGAAACGACCCGTCCGCAGGTCATTTTTCACGCTGCAGCACTCAAGCATGTCTCGTTGATGGAGGAGCATCCGCGGCAGGCTGTGGAGACGAATGTCCTTGGGACCGCGAATGTTGCCCGCGCCGCGCGCGAATTCGGTGTCGCACAAATGGTACTGATCTCGACGGACAAGGCCGTGGCACCGGTTAACGTCATGGGGGGAGCGAAACGGCTCGCCGAGGCCGTCATTCACAGGATGGCCGAGGAGGCTGATGGACCAACACGCTTTGGTGTCGTGCGGTTCGGCAATGTGCTGGGTTCAAATGGTTCGGTGGTTCCGATTTTCCGATCCCAGATTGAGGCTGGCGGTCCGGTGACGATTACACATCCGGATATGGAGAGATATTTCATGACTGTGCCGGAGGCCGTACAGCTGGTCCTCCATGCCACGCTTGAAGCGGCGAAGAATGGCGGTGACCCTGCAGTTTATGTGCTGGATATGGGTGAGCCGGTCAAAATCATGGATATGGCCCAACGCCTGATCGAATTATGTGCGCCCGCGGGCTCGGAATCCGACATTGAAATTGAAGTCACGGGGTTGCGTCCGGGCGAGAAAATACGGGAATCTCTGATTGACGCCGGTGAGGAACTCATTTCGACGATGGACGGACTGCAAAAAGTCAGGCCAAATCCGGCGAGCCGATATGGCTGGGCGGATGTTGAAAGCCTCATCGAATTTTCTCGAACCCACAGTGCTGTAGAGCTTTCTGACCAGATTCGATCCGATGTCGGACGAATTCGTGAAAATTGAAACAATTTGTCGTACATCAATAAGTTGTAATTTCAGGCATTTGTTTGTTTACGGACGTTTCATTTGCCCTTGCCAATCTTCCTAAAAAGCGCACATCGTGCATCATGTTGAAAGCCAGACCAGCTCCCGTGTCTGAAGTGTCCAGAAGGTTGAATGAATGACTCCTGATGACTCCATCATTGCCCGCTCTGAAGCGATACTGAAAAATTGGCGCACGCTGGACTGGGCCAGCGTTTTCTCGGCGATTGTCTACCCGGCCCTTGGTGTTCTGGCGCTGCTGGCGGCCATCATTACCGGACTCATTTTTGAAGGTGTGACGCTGCACTGGTGGTATGCTCCTCTGGCCATAGCCGCGACAGGCATGGCCATCTTTATCTGCAATATGGGCATTGGGCCCCTTCACAGAGTGCTGCAACACCGCGCAGGCCAGCTGGCCGTGCCGGCGCAGATCATGGTGATGGTCAATTGCATCATTGCGATGCAAGGCCGAATGAAGGACTGGGTAAATTATCATACCCAGCACCATCATTGGGCCGACCGTGCCGGCGACCCGCATAATCCGCATGAAAGCAAGCTATGGGCCTGGGTTGGCTGGTTAATGTGGCGTGACGCAGCCGATCTCGAGCGCCCGACGGCGCGATGGCTGGACCGGTATTCTGTGGTTCGCTTCCACGACAAGCACTTCCTCTGGCTTTATCTGATCGCCCACCTTCTGGTGCCACTGGCTGCATATGCCATCACCTATATGCTTGGCGGGCCGATTGTTCTCATCGCAATTCTTCACGCGTCTCTGGTGATTGGCCGCGCTATCCAGTTTCATGCGACCACCCTTGGCGTCAATGTGTTCGGCCATCTGAATACGCCTAAATGGTTTGATTATTTCCTGGCCTTCCTGACAGGTGGCGAAGCGCTCCACGGGCACCATCACGAGTTTCCGCGTAGTGCTCTGCACTTGCCCAAGCGGGGATTCTGGAACCGCATTGTCGATTATAACGGCACGGCCCTGCTGATCATGAACAAGCTGAAGCTGGCCAGAGACCTCAAGATTGCACCGCAATTCCTGCCAGCGCCTGTGCCGGTGAGTCGTTAGGCAACTCGTTGCTGTGCCGCATTGTGCGGCAGGAATACAGTAAAGGTCGAACCGGACTGCGGCCGGGTATCAACAGATATCCGGCCGTTTTGCCGATCGACAGCCTGGCGGACAACAGCCAGACCGATACCGGCACCTTCATATTCACCGCGGGGGTGCAATCGGCGGAATGGTTCGAATATCTGGGCGGCGAATTTGGGATCGAAGCCAATCCCGTTATCCGTGACCGAGATTGACCAGCCTTCGGGCGCCCTTTCCATTTTGATGCTGATTTCAGGTGCCTTCAGCGACCGGTATTTGATGGCGTTGGAGAGAAGGTTTTGCAGGATCTGTGTCAGCAGGAACCGGTCGGCGAATATCTCGTCTTCACCGGTTACGGTAACCTTGGTTTCCGTCTGTGTAATCCGTGTTGATAGCTGAGCTTCAATTTCCGCCGTCAAAGCCCTCAGCGACAGTTGCTCCGGCTTGACCGGACGAATTTCAAGCTGGGAATATTCGAGAAGGTCGTCTATCAGCTTTTGCATCCGTGATGCGGCATCAGCAAGAAATTCCAGACACCTGATCCCGTCAGTGTCCATCTGTCCGGCATAGCGGTTCCGGAGCATGGCGGCAAAAGCGGTAATTTTCCTCAGCGGTTCTTGCAGATCATGAGAGGCGATCGTCGCAAAGCGGTCCAGTTCCCGGTTGGAGCGTTCCAGATCGCGATAGGCTTTGCGAAGTTGTGTGACATCCGTGATGACACCATAGCCGACGCGTTCGCCAGTTTCAGGGTGGGTTTCGAGATAGGCATTCATCAGCCCGTCGATCACCTCACCATTCTTTTTGCGGAATTGCAGCGCGACGTCTCTGGCCCTACCGTTGACCATAAAATCCGAAAGAGCATGATTTGTGGCATATATGCGTGATTCTTCCGTCAGGAATTCCACAGACGGGCGGCCGATCACTTCGTCGCGAGTATAGCCCATATGGCTGAGCCAATAGGCGCTGACATCTGTCACGATCCCGTTGGAATCAATCTGGTGCAGCATGGCCGGCGTGTTTCTGAAAATGGTCTCGAACCGATAACGCTCTGCTTCCAGCCGCTCATGCAGTCTTATCGTCTCGGTTTCGTCCTTGATGATGCCGTTGGCAACCAGTCCCCGGCCATCCTCCGAATGACGTGTGACCCCGCCAATTGAGCGAATCCAACGCCAATCGCCATTCTTGTCCTTCAGCCGATAGGCGACATTGACCTCATTTGTCCGGCCTTCGGCCATGTTGGCTGTCTTGCGGATAACATTCCCGACGTCTTCACGATGCAATAACGAACACCAATAGGCGCCGGTAAACTCCTCGTTGGGCGTCCGGAGCTTCACATGACGTGCCAGCGGACCGCTGAGCCGGCAAACATTGTTGACAAGGTCAAAACGCCAGGCACCGAGATCCGCTGCTTCCAGTGCTGCTGACAAATAAGTCCCCGTTTCTGCATGCCGGAGTTCAAGCGCCTTGTGCTGGGACACATCCGTCAAAAGGCCGGCTGCGATCAACGGGTTTCCGCTGGCATCCCGCCGGATGAGGCGGCCTGTGTCGATTACGAACACCTCTGATCCATCTAGCGATTGAAAGACGAGGTCCGCCCGGCCTTCTCCACTAGCGAGTATGTCAGCGATCAGGGCATCGCAAAATTGCCGGCTATCGCCGATCAGGCGGCTTTTCCATTTCTCGAGGCTCATGGTCAGTTTTCCGTCTGCCGCGCCGAAAACCGTGCGCGCCACAGGCCCCGCGACTTCGATTTCACTGGCGGCAATATTCAGCCGCCACGCAGTCTCACGGCTGGATTCCAGAGCATCCAGATAGATCCGATCGGCTTCCGATGTCACTCTCTGATGAATCTGCTCGCACGTGACGTCCCGCACGATGGCCATAAAACCGGTGATGCGGCCATTTTCATCCCGTAAAGGAATTCCGACGGTCTCGCATATGATTTCGCGACCGTCCTTTCGGGCGTAGGACTGGATATACGGCTTTGAAATAAAGCGGCTGGAAGCCTCGTCCCGGACTTTCCAGACTTGTTCGAATGCGGCCTTGTCAGGATAGAAGGTTTCTACAGACCGTCCGATGAGCTCCTCGCGGGAATAACCCATCAGCTTCACAAAAGCCGGATTGATGTCCTGGACTTCACGATTTGCGCCAGTCACGATCACCGCATCGGGAGAGGTCTCGAACAAAGATTCCAGTGCGGCCGTGATTGGACGAATGCTCATCTGTCATTTCCCTGGCGAATCGCAGCGCAGGATACGAAATCCCCACCAATTCGTAACCTTCTTCGCATTGCTGTTACCGGCCTGATGTGAATGCTGGCCAAAATGGTCGCGGGCTTTATCCTCGCGATGTTGGCATAACCAAGGATGTTCCCTCGTGACGCAGCAGCCCAGCACCGGTTCCGCCCCCATTCTCTCGGTAGAGGATCTGGCGGTGACGTTTTCGACGCCGGATGGCGCGGTCGAAGCCGTCAAGGGTATCAATCTCCACATCAATCCCGGCGAGTGTCTGGCGGTTGTGGGAGAGTCAGGATCCGGCAAGAGCCAGACCTTTCTGTCAGCCATGGGCCTGTTGGCCTCCAATGGGCGCGCGACCGGATCAATCAGGTATCGCGGTACCGAAATCCTGAATCTGCGCCCGGGCAAGCTCAATCGCATTCGCGGGAAGTCAATGACGATGATCTTTCAGGATCCTCTGACCTCACTGACCCCGCATATGCGCGTCGGTGACCAGATGCGCGAAGTCTTGAAAAAACACATGAATTTGAAGGGTGATGCGGCAGACAAGCGCGCACTCGACTGGCTGGAACGCGTCCGGATTCCGGAAGCGAAAAGCCGTTTGAATCAGTATCCGCACGAGTTGTCCGGCGGAATGCGGCAGCGTGTAATGATCGCCATGTCGATGCTGTGCGAGCCGGACCTGTTGATTGCTGACGAGCCGACAACGGCGCTGGATGTGACCGTCCAGGCCCAGGTGCTGGACATCATGGATGATCTGAAGCGCGAGACCGGTGCTGCCATCGCGCTCATCACGCATGATATGGGCGTGGTGGCGCGCATGGCGGACCGTGTCGAGGTGATGCGCCATGGTGTATATGTGGAAAGCGGTCCGGTAGAGCAGATTTTCCACAATCCGGAGAATGACTACACGCGGATGCTGCTGGATGCGATGCCGCGAATCGACCAGCCCGACAAGCTCGGCCATGTCGCCTTGCCGACCTATGAGGAAGTCTCGGGCTCGGAGCCCATGTTGGAAGTGGACGATGTAAAGGTTCACTTCCCGATCAATGTCGGCGGCGGTCTGATTCCGAAACGCAAGCCTTTGAAAGCGGTTGATGGCGTCAGTTTTGATTTGCGCAAGGGGGAGACGCTGGGGGTTGTCGGTGAATCCGGTTGCGGTAAATCGACTTTGGCCCGCGCTGTCCTTCAACTGGTGCCAACGACCGCTGGCACGGTTGCCTGGCTTGGCAAGGACCTGACGTCGATCCGCAAGAACACACTGCGCAAAACCCGCCGCGACCTGCAGATTGTATTCCAGGATCCTCTTGCATCGCTCGACCCTCGCATGACGGTTGGATCGTCGATTGCGGAGCCGTTGCTCACCTATGAGCGTCAACTAAACCGGTCACAACGGCAGGACCGGGTCCGGAATATGATGGAAAAAGTCGGTCTCGATCCAGACATGATCAACCGCTACCCGCACGAATTGTCTGGTGGCCAGAATCAGCGCGTCGGTATTGCCCGTGCCATGATCCTGAGTCCGAAACTGGTGATCTGTGACGAGGCCGTTTCTGCTCTGGACGTCTCCATTCAGGCGCAGATCATCAAATTGCTGATTGACCTCCAGAAGGAGATGGATCTGTCGATGATTTTCATCTCCCACGACCTGTCGGTTGTGCGCGAAGTCTCTCACCGGGTCATGGTGCTCTATCTGGGGCGCGTGGTGGAGCTGGCCGACCGCAAGGCGATCTATGATGATGCCCGCCACCCCTATACACAGGCCCTGATTTCGGCTGTACCCATTCCTGATCCCGATGTTGAAAAATCCCGGAAGCGGTTGAAGCTGGAAGGGGATCTGCCCTCACCGATGGACCCGCGGGCGCAATTGCGTTTCCTCAAATCGCGGCTCATTGACGACCCGGAAGCCGAGCAATACCGGCCACAGCTTCAGGAAGTATCGCCGGGGCATTTTGTCGCCGAACATGATCCGATCGAAACGGTTCTCGCGACCGACTAGGCTGAGCGGTATTCTGACTTTTATTTTATTAAGTGAAATGCGGCGGGACCTGTAGGGTCCGGCCCAAAGGCAATTTTCCGGAAGGATATAACATGTTCCCAGATATTCGCGTGCTACGCCGTCCGGCTATGGCCATTATCGCCGGGCTGGCGATGGTCATGTTGCCTGCGGTGGCGGCTTCCGCATTGCAGGGCGATGGTTTTGCCCAGGACAGAAGCGATATTCCGGCGGACCCGGGGGTCCGGTATGGCCAGCTGGAGAACGGTTTGCGTTACGCGATCATGGTGAATGATACGCCTCCGGATACCGCATCAATCCGTATGGCGTTCAATGTCGGCTCCATGGTCGAGGAAGATGATCAGCGCGGCCTTGCCCACTTCATCGAACACATGGCCTTCAATGGCACTCTGAACGTGCCTGAAGGCGAAATGGTCGCCTTGCTGGAGCGCTATGGCCTGCAATTCGGCCCTGACACAAATGCGGGTACAAATCGCGAATATGTCGTCTATCAGCTCGACATGCCGGAAGTCGATGACGAGACGGTTGATACCGGTCTGTTCATCATGCGCGAGACGGCGTCGAACATGTCGCTGGATATCGAAGCGATTGACCGGGAGCGCGATATCATCCTGTCAGAAGAGCGGGTCCGAAATACGCCTGTCCGGCGCTGGAGCAATGCGCTTATGGAGTTTCGCTATCCGGACTCCCTGGTGGCCCGGCGGGATGCCATCGGTATCCCGGAAGTGATCCGGACCGCTCCGCGCGAAGCCTTCACGCGCTATTATGATGCCTATTACACGCCTGACCGTGCGATGCTGGTCATTGTCGGTGACATCAATCCCGACCGGGTTGAAGCCGAGATCGCGGAAATCTTTTCTGACTGGTCACAATCGGAATCGGAGCCCGAACCTCCTGTAGCCGGCGCTGTTGATATAGAACGCGGTTTCGAAACCGGATATTTCCACGATCCTGAATTTTTCACCGTATTGACGGTGGAATCCGTACAGCCCGACACAATTGAAGCCGATACGATCGCGAGCCGCTTTGACGGGCTCCTGGATTCACTGGCGACGTCGATCGTGTCGCGCCGCTTTTCGACGATTATCAATACCGGGACGTCGCCGCTGCTTCAGGGCGGTGCCGGCTATTCAACAGACGAATACGGTTTCGCGGCGCGTGCCAATATTCTGGCCGTTGCCCAGCCGGATCGCTGGGAAGACGGCCTCGCCCTCGTCGAGCAGGAATTGCGCCGGGCGCTGGAACACGGCTTCACCCAGGCGGAGCTGGACGAACAACTCACCAATCTGCGGACGGCTCTCGAAACCGCTGTAGAGCAGGCTGATACGCGTGCCTCATCCTCGCTTTCGAATGCTCTTTGGAGTTCCTGGAGATACAATCAGGTTTTCAATCACCCTGCCGACACGCTGGCGCGGTATAATGGCTTGGAAGACAACATTACGCTTGAGGCCGTCAATGCGGCCTTCCGCGCGCAATGGGCCGGAAACGGGCCGCTGGTCTTCCTCGCGACCTCGCTCGAGATTGATGAGGCCGAAGCGCGTATTGCCGAAGTCTGGAATGAGAGTGCGCAGACAGACGTTGAAGCGATGGAAGAGGCCGAACTGGCAGCCTGGGCGTACGAGGATTTCGGCGCTCCGGGTGCAATTGTCGAGCGGACCGAAATCGCGGATCTGGGCGTTACACGTCTGGTCTTCGAAAACGGCGTGCGGGCCTCACTCAAGGCGACGGATTTCGAAGATGATGTCATCCGGATCAACATGACGTTTGGCCGGGGCGATATCGAACCCCGGCAGGAGGCAGTGGTCGATACGGTTGCCAGCAGCGTGTTCACATCCGGTGGCCTGGAAGCGCATTCCTTCGACGATCTGTCCCGCATTCTGGCCGGACGCAATGTCGGCGGTGGTTTCAGTGTGGGGGCAGGGTCTTTCACGATGTCGGCGACCACGACACCGGCCGATCTCGGCCTGCAATTCCAGCTGTTGGCGGCCTATATGACAGCGCCGGGCTACCGGCCGGAAAGCCTTGCGCAATTCCGGGCATCACTGCCGGAGCTGCGCCGCAATCTGGGCTCTACCCCGGCGGGGATACGCTCCCGGGATGTTGCCCGTATGCTGCGTTCCGGCGATACGCGCTATGGTTTCCCGACGGAGTCCGAAACCGATGCCGTCGATCTGGGCGATGTGCGCGCCTTCCTGACGCCGGCACTGCAAAATGCGCCGATCGAGATCACTGTCGTTGGCGATTTTGAAGAGCAGGCTGTCATTGATGCAATTGCGGGTACGATCGGTGCCTTGCCGCCGCGGGCCGATGATTGGCCGGACTATGCTGAAAACCGCATTCTGGAATTCCCGGAAGCCACAGATGAACCGATCCGCCTTACCCATAATGGCGGGGATGACCAGGCGCTGGTGAATGTCTATTGGCCGACCACGGACGACAGCGACATCCGCAGGTCACGGGTCATCCGCCTGATGCGTGCCGTCATGGCGCTCAAGCTGACGGAACAGCTACGCGAAGGGGCAGCCTTCACCTATTCGGCGTCGTCCTCGAATGTCGAAAGTTTCTACCATCCCGGTTATGGCTATCTCTATGTCGGCGCCGACATCCGAGTCGAGAATATCGATCCGGTTTATGAGGCGATCGGGCAGATCGCAGCTGATATGGCCAATGGCGAAATTACGGATGATGAGCTCTTGCGCGCGAGACGGCCGCTTCTGGAGCAGATCCAGAACGCGTTCGAGAGCAATCCGGCATGGCTGGGCTGGTTGTCCCAATCATTTGAATATCCCGAACGGCTCGACCGCATCCGGACGATTACAGACGACTATTCGGATATCACTTTGGAAGAGATTGTGACCGCTGCGCGCACCTATCTGGTTGATGAGACGGCTTACCGCGTGACCATCCTTCCGGCTTCGGCTGAATAGCTTGCTGTGTAGGACTGTCACAGAGATATGCATCGCGGTTACCACGAGGATGTCGTAGTATCGCGCGTATCGCTATTTCGCGGGAGATCTGGATGTTTCGGGTTCTGGTTTTCATTATCCTGTCGGGAGCGCTGTTCTCTGCGCCGGCGCTCGCCACCAACCGGATTATTGTGGCGTCTGTCGAGGTGGAGGCGACGCCGGGAGAAATCTGGGAGATGTGGACGACAGAGGAGGGCCTGGCCTTCTTTGCCCCGGCATCCCGTATCGATCTGCGTCCGGGGGGTGATTATGAGGTCTATTTCCTTCCTGACGCGCCGGAAGGCCAGCGCGGGTCAGAAGGCACGACTGTGCTCGGCTTTCAGGAAAACCGGATGCTGACAGTGACCTGGGCCATGCCACCTTACATGCCGGAGGTGCGGCCGCATCTGACGCCACTGACCATCGAAATCATGCCGGTGTCTGACACCCTGACGTCCGTGACCCTGACGCATACCGGCTGGGGCGAGGGCGGCGAATGGGACGAGGCCTATGCCTATTTCCAGCAGAACTGGCCACTGGTCCTGACGGCGATGTCAGAGGCATTGACCGATGCTGCCGAATAGGCTGCGATGGGCTCGTCCAAAGAGAAATCAAGACCGCTTCCGGAGTCCGCCATGCGTTTTACTGCCCTTGTCCCGCTTGCCCTCCTGACCGCTTGCACAAGCGCGCCATCCGAACCTCCTGTACCCGCGGACCCCTCTGACCCCGCGTCAATTGTGGCGGCGGCACGTCAATGTGATCCGGCTGATTTTGACGGCATGGATGTGCCTGATATTGGCGAGCCCAGATTCGAGGGAAATCCCAGCACTGCGGAGCGCAATCAGGTTGAGGGCTCGCTCTATCTCGAGCGGATGAATTTTCAGCCTTGCGTCTATGCGCTGCCATCAGGCCTGCAGTTCCGTATCCTGCGGGCTGCCGGGGAGGAGGGGCTGACCCCGGAAGGCGGTGAAATCGTCCGCGTTCATTATCAAGGCACGAGCATTGATGGGGAGGAGTTTGACTCCTCATATTCCCGGGGTGCGCCTGCTGAGTTTCCTTCGGACCGCCTGATCCGTGGCTGGGTCGAGGCACTGGGCCTTATGCGGACAGGAGAGGAGTGGGAACTCTTCATACCGGCCGAGCTCGGTTACGGCGCGCGCGGAACACCCGGCGGCCCGATCGGTCCGGAACAAACTTTGTATTTCCGGATGGAACTGATCTGCTTGCCGGGCCGCGAAGATGGCAACTGCGGAGATTAACGCGACAGACGCAGATTGACGAGATCGCCCGCGATCAGCTCGAAAGCATCGCGCAGGGCTTCGTTTGACGGGCTGTCGAAATAGAGGCTGGGATGGGAGGCGCAATCGCGCATCATGTCCCGCGTCGAAGTCGAGCTGACCTGGAAGGTGATAGTATAAACTCGGATGCCCTGTTCGCGGGCATAGGCGCAGGCTGCGGCCGTTCGCTCGTCCAGGGCATTGCCGAGCGCCCACGAGCTCGACGTGATGAGACCCAGCCGTCCCTCACGGATATAGCCATAGCCGGAATAATCCGAGTAATTGATATTGCCACGCCCATTGATGACATTCTCGCCGTCGGTGAGGATCACCATGGCCTTGATATTCTCGTCATCATCATACGCATTTCCCTCGGTAAAGGGTTCTTGCGGAGAAAGTACGCGGACGCCCCAGCTGATGCCGATCGGGATATTCGTCGTGCCACTGGCGATCATGTCGCCAATGGCGTTATCAATCACCGACCGGCTCCGGGTCAGCGGTGTGATCGGACGGGCTGTGCAGCCCCAGTTGGATGCCGCCCCGGATGGATTAACACCTGCATATTTATAGGAGTTCATCAGGCGGAAAAGCTGGTTTGAACTGCCCGTCCCGTCCGACATGTAACTGTTGCTGTAACCCGAATAATAGCTGGGTTCGTCCGGGGCAAAATAGGGCAGGAAAAGTGTATCCGGATCCCCGGGAGATGGCGGAACATCCTCGATATCCAGTGGAATATCGCGGGCCTCCACACATCCATCCCAGCTTTCATACTGCATGGAATCAATCACGTCCCAGCGATTGGCGTCCGGGTAGAAATTGTTGGAATGGTTCGGCGCGATCCCGTCCGGGTCCAGCCACCAGGCCCGCTCAAATTGGCGGCCGACATTCACAGTCGATGAGAAAGGCACGAGGCCGATCTCGAGCATGTCCGGATCATCGGCATTGTCGTGCAGGATGTCGGTGAGCATCAGGGCGGCATCGCGCAGGGCGCTGATCTTCGAGCCCGACATGGAACCGGTATTGTCCAGCACCATGACGAGCTCGAGCGCCGTGCGGGCGCGGCGGACTTCAGTCTCCCAGTCGACGGTCAGATGATCAATGCCGATCAGCCCGAGAAACGCCGTCTGAACCCGCGATGTGCCGGAGAGGATGACAATATTATTGGTATCGTCGATCTCGACATTGACGGGGCCAAGATCACCGATCTCGTAGGCAGGGTAATTGGCCGTTACGATGGCCTGGGCCAGAGACACCGCGTCCTGTGGCAAAAGGCTGGGTGAGGACCCGACAGCGAGTGCGGCCGCGTCCAGCGATTCTGCAAGGCGCGCCCGGGCATTCATCGCCTGATTGAAGTCCACCGCTCCGCCCCCCATGACGACGATCGGCACGAGCATGAGCGAAAACAGCATGGCGACATTGCCGCGTGTATCGCGGCCAAACGTCCTGAGCCCTGAAAACTTCATTGCAGGCCATCCCTGTTCCAACGGGAAACAGGAATCCGCAAATGAAAACCCCGCGCACGGACTTCCTGTGCGCGGGGTTAAAAATCGGTCGCCATATCGTCTCAGATTTAGCGCGAAATCCGTAGATTGGCGAGGTCACCGGCGATCACCTCGAACGCCTCTTCAAGCGCTTCATTCGACGGGCTGTCGAAATAGAGGCTGGGATGAGACGCACAATCACGCATCATGTTCTGC
The DNA here is from genome assembly GCF_003129605.1 of Hyphobacterium indicum. Classification (GTDB taxonomy): domain Bacteria; phylum Pseudomonadota; class Alphaproteobacteria; order Caulobacterales; family Maricaulaceae; genus Hyphobacterium; species Hyphobacterium indicum. Next base: position 594,798 of record NZ_QBDX01000004.1, on the reverse strand, counting down.
GTCGCAGAATTCCGTACCTGGAATGTAATCGTATAGATGCGGATACCCTGATCGCGCGCATAGCGGCAGGCTGCCAGCGTGCGTTCATCCAGCGCATCCGACAGACGGTTGCTCGACGAGGTCCGGATGCCCAACCGGCCATCTGCAATGTATCCATAGGCATTATATCGCGACATCAGTGCGGAATTGTGCCCGCTGAGGACATTGTCACCATCGGTCAGGATCACCATCGCCTTGATGGTTTCGCGATCGCCATAGGCAGTGCCCTCGGTAAACGGCTCCTGCGGCGAGATCAGGCGGATGCCCCAGCCAATACCATTGGGAATATTGGTGTTTCCACTCGCGCCCATCGCTGAAATGGCGTTCTCGACCGTGCGACGGTCATGTGTCATCGGCGTGACCGGCGTGGTGGTGCAGCCATCATTGGGCCCGCCACGGTTCGGTCGACCAGATTCGTATTTCGCAAGATTCCTGAGGCGTTCGAATATACCGCCGCCGATGTCGTCGTCGAGATAGTCATTATAGAAGTTCGAGATATCCGGCTCGTCCGGCGCAAAAAAGGGCAGGAACAGGGTTTCCGGATTGGCCCGGCTGGGCGGTACGTCCTCGATGTCCAGCGGCACAGCCCGCGCCTCGACACACCCTGCCCAGCTGGTATTGCGCAACTGATCAAAAAACTCCCAGGCATTGGGCACAATGGTTTCCGTTGTGCAGGTCCTGCGGCGACCACGTCCTGTACAGGTTTCGATTTCCTGTGCGCCCCCCGCCCATTGCGCATGCAGCGGGCTTTCGGCATCGGGATCCAGCCACCAGGCGCGCTCGAATTGTGTTCCGACATTCACTGTCGCGGCAAATGGCACCAGTCCAATCCTGACATCGTCGGGCTCCTGTGCGCCGTCAAACAGGATATCGGTGAGAAGGGCAGCGGCATCCCGCAGGGACCGGATTTTCGATCCGCTCATGGAGCCGGTATTGTCGAGCACCATGACGAGTTCGAGATTTTGCTGGGCCCGACGGACCTCGCTCATCCAGTCCACATTGATATAGTCCATTCCCATGATGCCGAGCAGCGTCGTTTCGACCCGTGACTGGCCGGAAATCTGTACGATGCCATTTACGTCATCAACGCTCACCGAGATCGAGTGGACACTGCCGATTTCGCGCGCCGGATAATTGGCCTCGATATAATCGAGCGCCATCTGTTCGGCCTGTCCGCGGGACAGGTTGGGTTGCGAGCCGACTGCGAGTGCAGCGGCATCCAGCGCTTCGGCGAGCCGTCCGCGGGCATTCATGGCCTGTGCAAAATCAACCGCACCGCCTCCCATGACCGAAATCGGCACCAGAGCGATTGCGAATACCGTTGCGACATTACCGCCGGAAGCCCGGAGGAAGTGTGCGAATTTTGAAATAATTCCGCGCATTGTTGCAGGCCTTTATTCACCATTCCTGAGCGGAAAATGCCTGAAACGTCTTAAAATCACGTGGAAAGAAAGGGTTTCCCGAACCTTAAGGGCGGGCTAGGGAGATGGACCCTGAAGGATGGACTTCCGTGACCGCTCACACTCTTGACTCCGTTAAGGCCTGCATTGCCGATCTGATCGGGATCGCGACCGTCTCCCGCGACAGCAATCTGAAACTCATCGACTATATTGAAGCCCGCCTTTCAGCTCTCGGGGCCGTTTGTGAGCGGACAGTGGATGCCTCCGGTACGAAAGCCAATCTGCACGCCGTGCTCGGGCCAGAGGTGGATGGCGGCGTGGTCCTGTCCGGTCATACCGATGTCGTTCCTGTCGATGGGCAGGACTGGTCCACAGACCCCTTTGTGATGACCGAAGCCGATGGGCGTTTGTATGGACGCGGCACGTGCGACATGAAGGGCTTTATCGCCTGCTGCCTGGTTCTGGCGCGGGATTATGCGCGCCAGGCGTTGAAGCGCCCGGTCCATTTTGCGTTTTCCTATGATGAAGAAGTCGGGTGCCTGGGCGCGCCGGACATGATCCGTGAAATGACCGCGAACGGCCCGCAGCCCGCGATTGCCATTATCGGCGAACCGACCGGAATGAAAGTGGTGACCGGGCATAAGGGCCTTTATTCGGTGCGCGTGGAAATCGAGGGCCTGGAAGCACATTCCTCCAAGGTCGAGGACGGGGCTTGCGCTGTCACACATGCTGTCCCGCTGATGCAATATCTGGTCGATCAGGCCGAAGCCTGGCGGCAAGCGGCTCCGGCTGAGAGCCCGTTTGACCCGCCCTATGGCACGATCACGATTGGTCAGATGGAAGGCGGGACGGCAACAAACATCCTGGCCCGCAAGGCCTGGTTTGAAAGTCTTATGCGGCCTGCCCCGTGGGATGATGCCCGCGCCGCCGGCGAGGCTTTGCGGGAGAAAGCGGCCGAGGTGCAAGCCCGGATGCGGCGTTATGCGCCCGGCGCCCGGGTCGATGTAATCCAGCGATCGGATGCGCCGCCGCTCCGGCCCGAAGAGAACGGCGCGGCTGAAGAGCTGGCGCGCCGTTTGACAGGTGATAATGCCCGGCGCTTTGTGGCGTTCGGAACCGAAGCCGGATTATTCCAGACAGCAGGCCTGTCGACTGTGGTGTGCGGCCCTGGCTATATCGAGCAGGCGCACAAAGCTGACGAATTCGTGGAGCTGAGCCAGCTGGAGGCGTGTATCGGTTTTCTCACCCGCCTCTCGGCATGGCTGACGGAATGATGCACCATGTATGAACGTTCCGAACCGCTACATGTGTTGACCGGGCCGCCGGAAGGTGAAGGCCGGGGCATTTTCGTTTTCGGCGCGCCGCGTGGCGGCACATCAATGGTGGCAGGGGCCCTGCGGATTCTGGGTGCCGATATGGGCGCGCGGCAAGGTGTCGGGAATAATGAGGATCTTGATATTCAGGAAGCCCGGGGCAGTGTTACGGAATTGGCGGATCCGCACAGCGGAGCTTTCCGGACGGCCCTGTCACGGATGCGGCCGCTGATCGAAAGGCGGGCAGCAGCCGGCACGGCCTGGGGCTGGAAAGATCCGCACGGCGTCCTTTATGCGGCGCAGGTGCAGGATTTGCTGCCGGCACCCCGGCTGATATGTGTTTTCCGGGATCCGCAGGCGGCGGCAGAGCGGGTGCATTTACTGACGCAGAAACCGCTTCTGACGGCAATGGAAGAAACGCTGACGCTCTATCAGCTTTGCCGCAATTATCTGGAGCGTTGCACGCTTCCGGCTGCACTCGTCAGCTATGAAAAATCACTGGTCCGGCCGGAGCGCTTTGTCGAACAGCTGATCGATTTTTGCGGCCTCAGCCCCACCGGCACGCAAACAGAAGCGGCGATTGCCTTCTGCTATCCCGAGCGCGGGCATGGCAGCCCGAATGATCCGGGCTGGCCGCGTCAGGGTGCGCTTTAGGATACCGCTTTCAGCTTGGCGTCTTTCTGCGCGGCTTCGCGGTCCTTGTTCCAGTAGGAAACGGACGGCACTTTCGACAGATCGCAGCGATCCTTGTATTTACGTGCAATTCCCGTGACTTCGTCCATCAAACCGGCTTCCAGCGTGATCGGATTGAGGCCGAGTTTCAGGAAAGTGGCATTCTCCACATGAAGGTCGTTCTCGTCGGCTTCATTGCGAGGATTGGGCAGATTGGCAATCTCTGCACCGGTCAGATTGGCGATCATGTCGGCCAGCTCTCTGACCCGGTGCGTTTCGGTCATCTGGTTCATGATGTGCACCCTATCACCGGTTTTCGGACGGTTTTTCAGTGCCAGCTCGATGCAATGCACAGTGTCCTGGATGTGGATGAAGGCGCGGGTCTGGCCACCGGTGCCATGAACCGTCAGCGGGTGCCCGATCGCAGCCTGCATCAGGAAGCGGTTCAGCACGGTGCCATAGTCGCCATCATAGTCGAAGCGGTTGATCAGCCGCTCGTCCTTGCGGGTCTCCTCAGTCTGTGTTCCCCATACGATCCCCTGATGCAGGTCGGTGATCTTCATTCCGTCATTCTTGTTGTAGAAGTGGAAGAAGAGGGCATCCTGCGTCTTGGTCATGTGATAGATGGACCCCGGATTGGCCGGGTAGAGGATTTCGGTGTCGATCAGGCCCTGTGGCGTCTCGATCTTCACATTGAGATAGCCTTCGGGAATCTTCATTCCAGCCGTGCCGTATCCATAAACCCCCATGGTGCCGAGATGAACGAGGTGGATGTCGAGGCCGGAATCGACGATGGCGGCGAGAACGTCATTGGTGGCGTTCAGATTATTGTCGACCGTGTAACGCTTGTGCTTGGCCGATTTCATCGAATAGGGCGCGGCACGCTGTTCGGCAAAATGAACAATGGAGTCGGGCTTTTCCTTGAGGATGAGGTCGAGCAGTTCCTGATAATCCTTGCCAACATTCAGATCGACAAAGCGGATATCCTTTCCCGAAACTTCTTTCCAGGCGGCGAGACGAACACTCATGGGCTGGATGGGTGTCAGGCTGTCGACTTCCAGCTCGATGTCGATCTTGCGGCGCGACAGATTGTCGACGATGACCACATCATGGCCGAGATTGGAAAGGTGGAGGGCGGTTGGCCAACCGCAAAAACCGTCGCCACCGAGAACGATCACCTTCATAATGAACACCTGCGCTGTAATAATGAATTCCGGATTGGTCAGCCTTGTCGCAAGGTGAAGCTCTGATGACAAGGCTTTGCTGCTCTAGACGCGCAGATAGTATATATCCCGTTGCTTGCGAGCAGGAGCCCCAATTTGCCAGAATTTGAACGTTTCGGACCTTTCGAGGATGCGTTTCTGATCGAGCCCCGGCGGTTCGGCGATGAGAGAGGCTGGTTCGAAGAGGTCTGGAATGCAGAGCGGTTTCAGTCTCTTACTGGCATCAATACCGATTTTGTGCAGGATAACGCCTCGCGATCCAGTGCTGCGGGCACGGTGCGCGGCCTTCATTTTCAAGCCCCGCCCAGGGCACAAGCGAAACTCGTGAGGTGCCCACGCGGCGCCATTTATGATGTGATTGTCGATATCCGGCATGGTTCGCCCACCTTCGGGCAATGGGCCGGGGCCAGTCTGACGGAGGAAAACGGATTGCAGCTCTGGGTGCCTCGCGGCTTTGCGCACGGATTTGCCACGATCGAGCCGGAGAGCGAAATCGCCTACAAGGTCGATAATCCGTATTCCGCCGAGCACGATGGCGGTATTTTCTGGAATGACCCTGCGATCGGCATTCGCTGGCCGTTGGATACAGAAAATGCGGTGGTGTCGAAGAAGGATCGCGATGCACCAAAACTGGCGGAGATGCCAAAGCTGTTCGAGTACAAGTCATGAAGATTCTGGTGATCGGTTCGACGGGGCAGGTGGCCAGAGCGTTGGCGCGGGAGGCCGGGGCTCACGAAGTTGTCCGTATCGGCCGGCCACAGATTGATCTCGCGCATCCGACCGGTATTGCCGATATCATCGGCCAGATATCGCCTGACGCCATCATCAATGCGGCCGCCTATACCGCCGTAGACCGGGCCGAGGATGATATTGAGGCCGCGCGGGCCCTGAACGAAACCGCTCCGGCCGTCTTGGCGCGGGCTGCCGGAGCGCGCGGCATCCCCTTCCTTCATCTCTCGACCGATTATGTCTTCAACGGATTGGGTGGTGCGCCCTACGCGGAGACCGCCGCGACCGCCCCGCTGAACATTTACGGTCAGACAAAGGCTGACGGCGAGCAAGCCGTGATGGGGGTGAATCCGGATGCGCTGATTGTCCGGACGAGTTGGGTCTATGCTCATGAAGGCACCAACTTTGTGCGTACCATGTTGCAGCTGGCAGCCGGGCGCGATGCCCTGAATGTGGTTGATGACCAGATCGGCCGCCCGACCGAAGCCCATGCGCTGGCCGACGCCTTGCTGGAACTGGTGGAGCATTTACGCGGCGGGGCGGCAGGCGGATTGTTGCATGTCGCCAATTCCGGCGAGGCGAGCTGGAAAGATCTCGCGGAAGCGTCGATTTCGGGGGCGGGGCTCTCCACGCCTGTGACCGGTATTCCCACAAGCGCCTATCCAACGCGCGCGCGCCGTCCGGGTGATACGCGCCTTGATCTGTCCAAAGCGCAGGCGGTCTATGGTATCACCCTGCCGGACTGGCAGGAGTCGCTGGAAAGATGCCTTGAAATGATGGGTATGAGTGGACGTCGCGTTTAAGAGCGGCTAAACGGCGCGCGACTCTGTTTCAGGCGGGCCTGCGGGGCTCGCACCTACCTGCTCGAGAGGAATTTTGCATGGCTGTTCGGGTTGCTATTACGGGATTTGGCCGCATCGGCCGTCTGGCATTGCGCGCGGTTCTGGAAGAAAAGCGCTGGGACGAAATCGAGGTGGTTGCCATCAATGATTCCTCGACCCCGGAAACCAATGCTCACCTGCTGACCTATGACAGCGTGCATGGCCGCTATCCGGGAAAGATTACCGTCGGCGATGACTGGATTGATGCCGGGTTCGGCAAGATCCAGAAAGTCTCGAACCGCGATCCGTCGCAATTGCCCTGGGGCGATATGGGCGTTGATCTGGTCCTGGAATGCACGGGGAAATTCAATTCCAAGGAAGCCTCGATGGCGCACATCGAAGGCTCAGGTGCCAAGAAAGTGCTGTGCTCGGCGCCGGCCAAGAATGCCGACAAGACCATTGTCTATGGTGTGAACCATGATCAACTGGCCGCCGGCGATTTGGTGGTTTCGAATGCCTCCTGCACCACGAATGGTCTCGCGCCGGTCGCGAAGGTACTGAACGACGCGGTCGGTATCGAGCGCGGCCATGTCACCACGATCCATGCCTATACCGGCGACCAGCCGACGCTGGACCGGAACCACAAGGACCTGCATCGTGCCCGGGCGGCGGCGATGTCCATGGTGCCGACCTCGACCGGCGCGGCCAAAGCCGTCGGACTGGTGCTGCCGGAACTGGCGGGCAAGCTGGACGGGGCAGCGGTTCGCGTGCCGACCCCGAATGTCTCCCTGATTGATCTGGTTTTTGTGCCTTCGAAGGAAACGAATGCCGAAGAGATCAACGCCGCCATTCGCGCCGCCGCCGATGGCCCGATGAAGGGTATTCTCGGTTATGATGACATTCCGCTGGTCTCGATCGACTATAATCATGACAATCGTTCCTCGATCGTTGCCATTGACAAGACCAATGTGATCGATGGCCGTCTCGCGCGGGTCATGACATGGTATGATAATGAGTGGGGCTTTGCTTGCCGCATGATCGATACGGCCGTGGCCATGGGCCGGTTCCTCTAAGCTGCCGAATACAAGGGATTTGTGATGGGATTGCGCCGGATCGAAGACGCGGACGTGAAAGACAAGCGGGTTCTGGTCCGTGTTGATTTCAATGTGCCGATGAAGGATGGCGTGGTCACGGATGCGACCCGGCTGATGGCGGCGATGCCGACGATCAGCTATCTGAAATCGGCCGGTGCGAAAATTGTCCTGCTGGCGCATTTCGGCCGACCGAAAGGCCAGCGCGTGGCGAACGCCTCGTTGATGCCGGTGGTTGCGCCGCTGGCGGATATGATCGCCGCGCCCGTCGAGTTTGCCGAAGACTGCATCGGCCCTGTGGCCGAGGCGGCTGTCGAAGCCCTCAAGCCGGGCGGTGTGCTGCTGCTGGAAAACACCCGCTTTCATGCCGGTGAGGAAAAGAATGATCCCGAATTTGCCGCGGCCCTGGCGAAGCTCGGTGATATCTATGTGAATGATGCATTCTCGGCCGCCCATCGGGCGCATGGCTCGACGGCGGGCGTGGCGGCGTATCTGCCGGCCTATGCCGGGCATGCCCTGCAGCGGGAGCTCGACCATCTTTCGCAGGCGCTGAAAGATCCCCGCCGTCCGGTCATCGCGCTTGTCGGCGGGGCCAAGGTCTCGACCAAGATCGACCTTCTGGAAAACCTCGTCAGCAAGGTCGACCGGTTGTTTGTCGGCGGGGCGATGGCCAATACCTTCCTGGCGGCGCAAGGTCATGATGTCGGAAAGAGCCTCTATGAAGCGGAGTTCGCCGATACCGCCCGCGCCATTCTGGAGGCCGCCCGCAAACATGGCTGCGAGATGATCCTGCCGGTCGATCTGGTCTGTGCGCGGGAGTTTGCCGCCAATCCGGACACGGTGACGGTCCCGGTGGATGACATTCCGGCTGGCATGATGGCGCTCGATTGCGGACCGGCGACCGTGGATGCGCTTGCCGATACGATTGATACCTGCCGGACCCTGATCTGGAATGGCCCGCTGGGGGCCTTTGAAACACCGCCTTTCAATACGTCCACTGTCGAGGTCGCCAAATATGTTGGCCAGCGCGCCCGTGCGAACAAGTTGATTGCGGTCGCCGGCGGCGGCGATACCGTCGCGGCGCTCAATCAGGCGGGTGCGGCGGGTGATTTCACCTTTGTTTCCACTGCGGGTGGCGCTTTCCTTGAATGGATGGAAGGCAAGGCCTTGCCGGGCGTGGAAGCGGTCACCGATTAACGCTAGACTTTTCACACATACCGATCTGCTGGGGACAAGACGATGGATCTCGAACAACTCAACGACATTGCCATTCAGATGGTGGCGCACGGCAAGGGCATTCTGGCGGCGGATGAATCCACCGGCACGATCAAGAAGCGCTTTGACACGATCGGCCTGACCTCGACCGAGGACAGCCGCCGCGACTGGCGAGAAATGCTGTTCCGCACGCAGCCGGCGATGAATGAGCATATCTCCGGCGTCATTCTCTATGACGAGACGCTGCGCCAGAAAGCGGCTGACGGCACGCCGCTGGCGAAGCTGATTTCCGATGCCGGCGCGGTTCCGGGTATCAAGGTCGATATGGGCGCCAAGGATCTGGCTGGTGCCCCGGGTGAGAAGATCACCGAGGGCCTGGATGGCCTGCGGGACCGCCTGAATGAATATCATGAGCTGGGTGCGCGCTTTGCGAAGTGGCGCGCCGTGATCGAAATGGGCCGCGAGGGCGATGACAGCATGCCCTCGCCCTATTGCGTGGATGTGAACATGCACGCGCTCGCCCGCTATGCCGCCCTGTGCCAGGAAGCGGGCATTGTGCCGATTGTCGAGCCGGAAGTCCTGATGGATGGCGATCACTCCATCGAGCGCTGCTATGAAGTCACCGAATACGGGCTGAAAAAGCTCTATGAGGAGCTCTATGCCCAGGGCGTGCAGCTGGAAGGCACCATCCTGAAGCCGAACATGATCGTGCCCGGAAAGAAATGTCCGGATCAGGCCAGTGTCGAGGATGTGGCTGATCTGACCGTCCAGTGTCTGGCCAATTGCGTGCCGTCGGCGGTGCCGGGAATTGCCTTCCTCTCGGGCGGTCAGTCGGACGAGGACGCGACCGCGCACCTCAATGCCATGAATGCGGCCTATGACCTGCCGTGGGCGCTGACTTTCTCCTATGGCCGCGCTTTGCAAGCGGCCCCGCTGAAAGCGTGGAAGGGCAAGGATGTTGCCGCCGGGCAGAAAGCTTTCAATCACCGGGCCCGGATGAATGGCCTGGCGTCGATCGGCGAATGGACGCCCGAATTGGAAAAACAGGGCTGATGCCACGCCCGCCAGCTCGCCCGCCGGCGGATTGGCCGGAGTGTTGGAAATTGCGGGGATAAAACCGGAATCGGCGTTTTGTCTCCTACTACAACTCCGACTCCAATTCCGGGGCGCTGACGGGCGGATAAGCGTGTCTGGCAAAGCGATTCCGGTCATGTCATGGCTCCAATTCTGGCCCCGGCCGGACTCCGGTGAGTCTCCAGCTGACTCCGGTTTTCCGGGTTTATCCCCGTAATTTCCGGAAACGGCGCAACGGGCCTGCCCGGGCGCGCGGGCCCGAATGCGGGCAGGGAGTGTAAGCGGAACAGGGCCGCCGGGGATAAGGGGGGCCGCGCGGCTCCGCCCTCTCCGATGGATGCCCGTGTGCCAGGAGCGCACCAGGCCGCGCATGGCGGGCACGCTGTGAGGCTTCGGGTTTAGAAGCCCTGATTCATTTTCAGTGACGCCGGAATATCGGAAGTCTGATAGGCCCCGCTGAGGCCTGGCCTATGGAATGCGACCGATTGCGCATTCGCCAGCAATTGTGCGCTTGCCCGGAAGGTGTACTGCCGTAAGGTGCAGATGGGGGAAGCGATCATGGTGAATATTACGGCAGATGCCCGTTTCATGCGCAATACGGGTATCGTGTTGCTGCTCCTGGCAGTTCTGGCGTTCGCACCTCGATATTTTGTGCCCCTGGTCTCCGGTTCCTATGCGCCTCCAAGTCCGTGGATGCACCCGCACGCCATATTTGCACTTATGTGGACGGCAATATTCGTGGTTCAGCCCTGGCTGATCGTTAGCGGGAATGTTCACTGGCACAAGCGTGTCGGATATCTCGCTTTGCTGGTCGCAATAGGCAATGTCATCAGCGGTGTTGCCTTGCAATTGGACGTGCTTCCCACGTCTGCGGATGATTTTTCCAATGTCGTGGGCGGCGGATTCCGTCTGTTTCATTCAACGCCAGCATTCGTCCTGTTTCTCTGCCTCGCGATTGGGATGCGGAGACGCACCGACTGGCATTTGAGATTCATGTATCAAACCGCCATCGCGGCTATCGCAACCATTCTGGGACGCATTTACCTGTTCTACGGACACTTGCCCGAGAACATTATCAGCCCCCTGATTCCGATCGGAAACCTGGCCTTTGTCCTTTTGCTGCCGGTCTATGATTTTCTGAAATACCGGAGGGTTCACCCGGCAAGCTGGATTGGGTTGGCGGCCTTTGTCGTCTTTCAGGCCATTGCCTCGCCGATCGTCTTTTCCGATTTCTGGATAAACATCGCGACGGGCGGCGGATAGGTTGAACAACAACCGTCTTCGAAGACGTGGTCTACAAGCGATAGTGACCCATTCGACACCTTGTAACCTTCGGGATAAAAAACAGGGACACACACCATTTTCGGATTTATTGTTTTAATACAATGAAACGAAATAACTAACGGAGCTATTTGAGGCTTCGGACTTTGTGCGTTTTCGGAACTGTTTGCGTTTTCGGAGCGGTGGGGGTCGTCGGAGCCGCATCGTCCGGGCATGGATGCGCCGCTGGCACATTATGACAGCACGTCGGCCTCCACCGGCACATTCGGCTGCGATACGGTTTATGCCATCACCGGGTATATCGCGGATGAGCGCGGCTCTGTGTTGGCCGAGACCGGCCCTTCTCCATTGCCATTGTTTTAAAACATTAAAAGAAAATAGACGCGGCAAGGCCGGAGGCATGGTCTGGCAGGACAAGCCGCGCAATTGGAAGGGGGTAGGGCGGCGTCAATATTCAGTCTGTGCCGGCGATTATGCCCGTTCCGGCCTTTTGCCGATGCGCTCGATCAGGGGGCGGTCGTTCAGGGCGTCGACGGCCTTTACCGCCATGTCGGCCAGATTGCAGCCCAGCTCTTCATACAGCGCCTCCATGGCCGCCCGGATATGGCCGAGCATATCCATCATTCTGGCGTATTGCGCCTGACCCTCTGCGGTGAGCTCCAGAACCTTTCTGCGGCTGTCGGTGGCATGGGGCCGCTTTGTAACAAGGCCCAGCTCGATCAGCAGGGCGACGCGCTGGGACGCGAGCTGGTGCGGCTGATCCAGGGCGCCGGCAATGTCCGCCGCAGTGACGTCTTTCAACTCGCCGATCATCAGCACGGTCGAGATGGCGCGTGGCGGAATCTGGATGCCATCTGATTTCAGCAGCTCCTCCCCCTGATCCGCGATCGTCTCGACCAGCCGCAGAAGCTTGTTCGACAGGAAGGCCCCGCTCAGCGGATGCGTGTCCATGATGTTGCTGTTTTGCATGCCTTAAATATTCCACAATTAATTGCACAATTGATTGTGTATTTATAGATATCGCGACCGGTCCGGTCAATCCGGAACAGAGACGCAGGAGGAATAAGGCCATGGATACACACGCGACTGACAAACGATCAACCTTCGCAACGCTCGGCCTGTTTCTGGTGATTCTGGCGATATCCAGCGCTGTGGCACATTTTGCGATCGTGCGCCTGGTGCCGACCTCGCTCTATGTCGGGACGCTGATGATGATGCCCGCCCTGTCGGCGTTTGTGACGCTGAAGCTCCGGGGCCGGAATATATCGTCATTGCCCTGGCGCTGGGGCGGGTGCGAGGCCAATTGGGCCGGTTATCTGATCCCGGTTTTCTATGTCTCGGCCGCCTATGGCCTTATCTGGGTGTTCGGCTTTGGCGGTATGGGCAATCCGGAGACTCTCGCCGACTGGCGCGCGCAACTGGGCCTTCCCGAAGCGTCCACCTGGATGGTGATCACCCTGATGGTGGTCCTTATGGCGGTGGTTCAGTTCGTGAAATCGCTGGGCACGATTGCGGGTGAGGAAATCGGCTGGCGCGGCTTTCTGGTCTGGGAGCTCCGCAAGTTGATGTCGTTCGAGGCGACCTGCCTTGTCAGCGGCCTGTTATGGGCGGTCTGGCACTATCCGGTCATCATCGCCTATGGCGGCGGCAATACGCTGTTTCAGCTGGCCTGTTTCACTTTGATGATCGTCGCCATGTCGGTGATCATGACGTATTACACCTTCCGTTCGGGCTCCCTTTGGCCCGCCGTCATGTTCCACGGGGCGCATAATATCTTTATCCAGAAGATCTACACGCCGCTGACGCTTGAGACAGAACAGACCGGGGTCTGGATCGACGAATACGGATTGATGGTGCCGCTGGTCGTCACGGTGCTGGCGCTGATCTACTGGCGCAAGGCGCGCGCCGAAGGCCTCTAATGGCTGGTCCTTTTTGACACCACCGCCAGAGGCCCTACCCTTAAGGGCCATGACCCGAATGACGTTACAGACATGGGCGGGTCTGGCCATTGCTGTCAGCGCCCTCCTCCTCGTCCAGTGTTCCGGCCCCGCCAATGAGGACGCGACGTTCAACGCGGTCGTTGACGGCGGCGAGCTGGTGGTGCTGACCCTGCCGGGTGAGACCATCTATGAGCGGCGGAATGGCGAGCCGGACGGTTTTGAAGTGGACCTCGTATCGGCATTCGCGAGCGACCACGGGCTGAGCGTCCGCTTTCGCGAGATGCGCGATATCGGCGCGTTGATTGAGGCGCTGGAAAATGGCGAAGGCCATCTGGCCGCCGCCAATCTGACCATCAATGAGGTCCGGTCGGAGCGGATCAGTTTCGGCCCGGCCTACAAGAATGTCCGCGAGCGGCTGGTCTGCCGCCGCGGCGGGGAGCGCGCCCGCTCGCTTGAAGAGCTGGCGGGCCTGCGTCTTGCCGTGGTCGCGGACTCCTCCCATGCGGAGACCCTGCGGCGCCTGCAGCAGGATCATCCCGGCATTGAATTCGACGAGCGGCCCGCAGGATCGGCGCTGCCGCTGCTGGAGGCGGTCGATCGCGGCCGCATTGATTGCACGGTGGCCGACTCGCACATCGTCGCCTTTGCGCGCCAGCGGCATCCCGAACTGATCACCCCGCTCAACCTGTCGGAAGAATCGACGCTCGCCTGGGCCCATTCCGGGCGGGTAGACGGTCTGGCCGAAGCCCTCGATCAATGGTTTGCCGAGGCGCATGCCTTTGGTCTGATCGAGGAGATCGAGGAGGACTGGTTCGGGGATTTCGGCGCGTTCGACTATGTCGAGACCGCGCGCTTCGTGCGGCGCATCGAAAATCGCCTGCCCCGGTTCCGCCGTTACTTCCGTGACGCGGCGGAGGAGACCCCGTTTGAGTGGGAATTACTCGCCGCACAGGCCTATCAGGAATCGCACTGGGACCCGCATGCCGAAAGCCCGACCGGCGTTCGTGGCCTGATGATGCTCACCCTGCCGACGGCGGAACGCGTCGGTGTCACCGACCGGCTGGATCCCCGGCAGTCGGTCGAGGGCGGTGCGGCCTATCTCGCCGATCTTTATGACCGCCTGCCCGAGACCATTGAGGGCGAAGACCGGATCTGGTTCGCGCTGGCTGCCTATAATGTCGGTATGGGCCATATCTATGATGCCCGCCTGCTGGCCGAGCGCCAGGGCCGCGACAAGGATTCATGGGAGGTGATGGAGCAGGTCCTGCCGCTGCTGACCCGCCCGGAATATTATTCGACCGTCCGCTACGGCTATGCGCGCGGGCATGAGCCGGTCCGTTATGTCGAGCGTATCCGCACCTATCGCGCCATGCTGGACGCCAATTTGCGCTGATTGACCGGCGTTGGCGCCGGCCACGCTCACCGCCGCTCTGATGGCGGCATACGCATTATCGAGCGCTTCTTCTGGGAATCCCGCGGCGAGGACGGCGTCAACATCATCGAAGACGTCTAGCCCTCGCACGCTTCCGGCAGGCGTCCGCCATCTTCCAGCAGGGATTTGCCGGTGGCGTCGCAGAGCGCGTCGATGCGGTAGCTGACAGCGTGTTCGCGTGGCCCGCCGGCATAGCGTGCGACCAGCAGGACCTCGCCCGCTTGCGGCACAATGCCGGTGCAGGCATAGACCTCGTCATAATCCTCGCGCACGTCCGCGCCCTGCGCCGTAACCGGCCCAAAGCCGGGCAGCGCTGCCCAGGCCGCCGCACAGGCTTCATCAGCCATGGCGGCCCGTTCCTGCATCGAAAGTGTGATTGTGCCGGCGCTTGAAGCCGGACCGCTCAGAAAGAAAGAGGCCGCCCAGATCGCCAATCCGCCCAGGATCAGCATATTCAGAATACGCAGCATTCTTCTTGTCCTCCCCACCCGGTGGTCAAGGTCTCTGACACTTAACGGTTTCGCAACCCCTTTCTCGTGGCGGGCGAGTCGCTTCGCTTCAGGCTTTCTTCGGGCCAGGGAAAGGGTTATGGGGCTCTCCATGACCTGCCAGCTTTATCTGATCACGCCGCCGCGCCTTGAGGCCGGTTTTGAAGACACGCTCGCCGGGGCGCTGAATGCCGGTGAGGTGGCGGCTTTGCAGCTGCGCCTGAAGGATCACTCTCCGGAAGAAATCAAACGCCTCGCGCCGCCGCTGATCCGTCTGGCGCAATCGCGCGGTGTGGCCGTCATCCTCAATGATGATCCGGAGCTGGCCGTGGCGCTGGGCTGTGACGGCGTGCATGTCGGGCAGGGGGATGTGCAGGCCAGACAGGCGCGCGCGGCCATTGGCCCGAACCGCATGCTGGGCGTGACCTGTCACAATTCCCGCCATCTGGCGATGCAGGCGGGAGAGGCGGGGGCCGATTATGTCGCCTTCGGGGCCTTCAATCCGACATCGACCAAGGACGCGCCAACCCGTGCCGATCCGGAAATTCTGGAATGGTGGTCGGACCTGTTCGAACTGCCCTGTGTGGCCATTGGCGGCATCACGGTGGACAATGCCCGGCCGCTGATCGAAGCGGGGGCGGATTTCCTGGCCGTGTCATCGGGTGTGTGGTCGCATGTGGACGGACCGGCCGCAGCCATTATAGCGTTCAATGCATTGATGCGGGGCGAGTAGACGAGGTTGACCATGGTCTGTCGCGTATTGGCCGCGCTGTTTTTATTCCTTCTGGCTGTGACCGGACAAGCGGCGGCGCAGGAGGATACCCCGTCTGTGGAGACGCCTGCGGATGCCGGCGATGACGCGCCCGCGCCGCCCCTGCGGGGATTGCAGCTCATTGATGTCGACCGCCAGAATGACGCGCTCTCGATCGAGGATGCGGACGCGGACACGCCGGTCACGGTCGCGCCATCCGGTCAGAGCAGCGTGGCGGAGATATTCGACGAGGCGCAGCTGGCCTATGCGACCGGGGAATTTGAAACGGCCTTTCTTCATGCCCGCAGCGCGGCATCCGGGGGTCATGCGCGGGCGGCCACCCTGGCCGGTTTGCTGCACGAAAACGGACAGATTGAAGAAGCCAGTGATGCGCAGGCCGTGCGCTGGTACCGCCGGGCGGCGGATCAGAACGAACCCGTTGCGCTCTACCGGCTTGGCCGTATGGCCGAGGCGTCGCGCGGCAGCCTGCTTCCCAATGAGGCGCGCAATTATTTCCAGCGGGCCGCGCAGGCCGGAAACATAGAGGCGATGCTGGCCTATGCCCTGATCCTGAAAGCCTCGCCCGTGCCGCAGGATGCGCCTCTGGCCATGGAATGGGCTGAGCGGGCGGCCAGTCAGGGCAATGCCGAAGCCATGTTCCAGCTGGCACAGATGCACGATATCTGGGCGCGCGGGCCGCAAAATCCCGCCGCCGCCCGGCAGTGGTATTTGCGCGCTGCCGAAGCCAATCATGCCGAAGCCGCCCTGCAGGCGGGCCTGATGGCCAATTCCGGCGAAGGCGGTGCTGAAGATGCTGCGCTGGCGTTCGATCTGATCCGGCAATCGGCAGAGGCCGGCTTTGCGCCCGCCATGGGGCAATATGGCCTGATGCTGCATGCCGGCGGGCCGGACCGGGCCCCCGATCCGGTGCTCGCGGCGGAATGGTTTGCGCAGGGCGCGGTCGGGGGGGATGCGGAATCCCGCTATCTCTACGCGCTCGCCCTGGCGACCGGCGATGGCGTCGATCGTGACCTTGTGCGGTCCTATTACTGGGCGCTGATGGCCGAATACGAAATGGATGGCTCGCTGTCAGCCAATACCGACCGGACCCGGCTTCAGGCCCAGCTGGAAAACCATCTTTCCCAAACAGAAGCTGAACAGATCCGGTCCGAAATTGCCGCATATCGGGCGCGATAACCCTGATTGGGTCCTTTTGATGCCTTGACCCGCCGCCAGCCTGCGCCCTGTCAGACAACAACAGGGGAGGCTGACATGACCACTCATTTTGATACCGCTCTGGAACACATTCTCCAGTTTGAAGGCGGCTATGTGGACCATCCGTCCGATCCCGGCGGGGCCACCAATATGGGCATCACCATCGGCACGCTGGCCGAATGGCGCGGCACGCCGGTGACACGGGAGGATGTCCAGCATCTGACGCTCCAGGAAGCGGCCCAGATCTACAAGGCGCGATACTGGGATGCCTGCCGGTGCAGCGATATGCCGAAGGGGGTGGGATTCATCCTGTTTGATGCGGCCGTCAATCACGGGCCCTACCGCGCGACGCTTTTCCTGCAACAGGCCGCCGGCGTGACCGATGACGGCATTATCGGCCCGCAAACGCTGGGCGCGGTCATTGCCGCCGACGCCACAGCCCTGATCGAGGAATATGCGGCCCGGCGCATGCATTTCTACGGCAAGCTGTCGACCTTCTCCGTCTTCGGTCTTGGATGGTCGCGCCGCCTGATGAGCGCGGTCTCGCTCGCGATTCCGAAGCCGGAAGCGGCCGGCTGGACCGATCCGCCGCCGCCATTCGATACGTCCGATCTTCCTGACAATTCAGCCAATGGAGCCTGGGTATGATCAACCGCAGACGCAATCAGGCCCGCGAGCTTCTGTTGCTGGCGGGATTCGATGACCGGATGGCGCGCCGCGTGCGCTCCGGTCACCAGGGGCAGCAGGTCCTGTCACTGGCCGCCACAGCGACCGGCGAAGACGAGCCCGGCCAGATCGGGACCCGCCTGCTGGAAAGCCCGGAACTGCGTGAAGCCGTGCGCAATGTGATGCGCGAGGCGGACAGAAGGGACCGTTTCGGCACCGCCCGCCGCCGGGGGCGCCGCAAGGGCTTCATCCTGGCGCTGGCCTGGGTGGGCGCAGCGGTCCTCGCGGTGATGCTTCTGGGGCAGTTCTTCCCGGACATCGAGGCGCAATTACCCGCCTTTCTGCAAGGCGGGGCGAGCCGTGATGCCGCGATTGCGGCGCTGGGCGGGGCCAGCTTCATCGTCAAGGACGTGTTCGACTGGCTGTTTGGCGGATACCGCCTGCCGGCCCGCGACGATCCCTAGGCTGACAGTGCTTGCCGCCCGCCGCGCTGCCTGATAGGACGCGCGCAACTTTCCGGCCTCCGCCTGTTGCGGGCGGAGGCCGGTTGACATCGTGAAGACAGCGAACGGGATGATCGTCCATGAAGATCAACGGGAATGAAGTGAAGCCGGGCATGGTGCTGCAGCACCAGGATACGCTCTGGACGGTTGTAAAGGCCGATGCCGTGAAGCCGGGCAAGGGCGGGGCTTTCGCCCAGGTCGAGATGAAGAACATCCTCGACGGCCGCAAGCTGAATGAGCGTTTTCGCGCCGCCGACAAGGTGGAGCGCGTGCGTCTGGAGCAGAAGGACTTCCAGTTCCTGTTCAAGGACGACACGATGGCGACCTTCATGGATCAGGAAAATTACGAGCAGATCGAATTGCAGATGGATTTCGTCGGCGAGGAGACCGCGGCCTTTCTGACGGACGGCATGACCGTCGTGCTGGAATTCTACGAGGACCGGCCCATCGGCCTGACGCTGCCGCAATTTGTCGAGCTGGAAATTGCCGATACCGAGCCGGTGGTCAAAGGCCAGACCGCGGCCAATTCCTACAAGCCGGCGGTGCTGTCGAATGGTGTGCGCACCTCTGTTCCGCCTTTCGTCGGCGTCGGTGAGCGGGTGATCATTTCCACCGAAGACGGCAGCTATCAGAAGCGGGCTGACTAGTGGGACGCGTCACCGCCCTCATGGAAGTCATGCAGAATGCGGCCCGCAAGGCCGGCCGCGGACTGGCACGCGATTTCGGCGAAGTGGAACATCTGCAGGTTTCCCGCAAGGGACCGGCGGACTTTGTGTCTGCCGCCGACCGCAAGGCCGAGGATGTCATCTACGAAGCGCTGGATGCGGCACGGCCGGGCTATGGCTTCCTGATGGAAGAACGCGGCGAGGTCGAAGGCACGGACAAGACCCATCGCTGGATTGTCGATCCGCTGGACGGGACGACGAATTTCATTCACAGCCAGCCGCATTTTGCCGTGTCCATCGCGCTGGAACGGCTCGGCGAGATCGTCGCCGGGGTGATCTACAACCCGGTCAATGGCGACATGTTCCACGCCGAAAAAGGCTATGGGGCCTGGCTGGATGAGCGCCGCTTGCGGGTCTCGGGACGGCGCGAGCTGACGGAATGCGTGATTGCCACCGGCACCCCCTATTTCGGAAAGCGCGGTCATGCGCGTTTCCTGAAAGAGCTGCATCAGATCATGCCGGGCGTGGCCGGCATCCGCCGTTATGGCGCCGCGTCGCTGGATCTGGCGTGGACGGCGGCCGGGCGGTTCGATGCCTTCTGGGAACGGGATCTGAAAGCCTGGGATATCGCCGCCGGAATCATCATGGTGCGCGAGGCGGGCGGCTATCATATCGAGGCGGATGGCGCAGGCGATCCGCTGGAGACCGGCAATATCATCGCCGGCAATGAAAACATCTCGCGCCAGATCGCCGAAAAGCTGAAAGCGGCGGCCTGACCGGTCAGCGTGCATTCATGTAAGGTGTGGCTTCCTGTGATCCGGGGAGGTGCACCATGATTGAATTACTGGCTCTGGCGGCTTTCGATATCAGCGAAGATTGCACCTGGAACGGCATCCCGCTTTATGGCGAGGTGCAGGTCGTTGAAAGCTTCGCCGATATTGATGTCGAAGTGGTCACCAGCTTTCCCGATCTGAAGGTGAAAGTCGTGGACAGCTTCCCCGATGATTGCGGCGAATGGGAGTTTGTGGAGAGTTTCCCGGACTTCACCATCCGCTTTGTCGAAAGCTTTGGCGATATACAGATCGAATTTGTTGAGAGCTTTCCCGGCATCGACTAGCGTCACCTCATGTCATTCTACAACCGTGTCATTCTGCCCAATCTGATCGGAACGGCGTGCAAACAATCGCCGATCATGAAGCAACGCGCCAAAATCGTACCCGAAGCGGACGGCGTGGTCGTGGAAATCGGCATGGGAGCGGCTCCGAATCTGCCGCTCTATGATTCGAGCAGGGTGAAGGCGGTCATTGGAATCGAGCCAAATGCCGGCCTGCGCAAAAAGGCGGCGCGGTCAATTCAGCAATACTCCCTGCCGGTCGAGCTGGTCGATGCGGTCGCCGAAGACCTGCCTCTTGAAGCGGCGACAGCGGATACGGTGGTTTTGACCTACACGCTGTGTTCCCTGCCGGATGTTGCGGGAGCGATGGCGGAAATCCGAAGGGTCTTGAAACCCGGCGGGCGGCTGCTCTTCTGCGAACATGGTGCGGCCCCCGATGCCGGTGTCCTCAAATGGCAAAGCCGGATCGAGCCGGTCTGGAAAGTCTTTGCCGGCGGGTGCCATCTGGCCCGGCCGATTGACCGCCTGATCACAGAAGGCGGTTTTTCCATCGATAAGCTGGAGGCGGGCTATATGCCCAAAACACCCAGAATCGTGGCGTATGACTATATCGGCGCGGCGAAAGTGGCTTAGGCACAAGCCGAACAGCGCGGCGCGGCCGGGTCGCTGTCCAGGCGTTTGGGCACAATTTCCTCACCACACTCCACGCACCAGCCATATTCGCCTTCATCCATGCGGATGAGCGCGGCGTCTATCTGGCGGATGGCCATGGCGCGGCGCGCATCGGCGGCCCTGGCCATGGCCTGCACCTGCATGGAATCCAGACGCGACAGGCGGCCGACCGATTGCTGATCCAGCACCACCGGCTTGCGGTCATCCTGGCCGCTGCGCGACAGGGCCAGCAATTCCTCTTTCAGGTCCAGCAGGCGCTGGCGGGCGGCGGTCAGATCAATAGCCATGCCGCCCCTCTAGCACTGCTGCCGGGCGCGAGGCTACTCGTCTTCACGCAGGTGGGCGAGCGCCTCGATCCGGATACCGATTTCGGACCCCACCAGCGCGGACGCTGTCGTGTGACCCCAGTCGCTGCGGTCAATCATGCCGGTCAGGGTAAAACCGGCCGCTTGCCGCTGGGTGGCCGGATCGCGGGCAAGCTGGTTCAGCGTCACATCAAAAGTGACTTCCCTGGATTCGCCCCAGAGGGTCAGCATGCCGGTGACTTCGGCCGTGTTCTCGCCGGTCACAGACACGCGGGTTGAGTCAAATGTCAGCTGTGGATTGGCTTCGGCATTGAGCCAGTGCTGACCGGCGACATGCTGGTCCCGGGTGGGATGACCCAGGAAAACGGAGGCTGTTTCGACCTGAGCCGTCACGCTGGAGTTTTCCGGGTTTTCGGCATCGAGCAAAACCGTTCCGCCCGCATCCATGAAGCTGCCGAAAATGGTCGTGAACCCGAAGCGGTCCACCGAAAAGACGACCTGGGTGTGGGAGGGATCCAGCTCATACGCATCCTGCGCCAGAACCGGCGTTGCGGCGATGATCAGAGCGGTTCCGATAATTATCGATTTCATGCGGCTTCCCCTTTTTTCTACGCAATTTCTGAAACACTGTGAGCGGGGAAACAAATGACAAACCGGAAGGGTCGAGCACAAATGCGTGATCACTTTCTGCGCCTTGCGGCCTATAATGCCTGGGCCAATGATCGCTTATACGATGCCGCTGCAGCGTTGCCGGAAGACCGGCTGACCGAAAACAATGGCGCATTCTTCGGCAGCCTGTTCGGCACGCTCAGCCATATCCTGATCGCCGACCGGATCTGGATGCACCGTCTGACCGGTGAGGGCCCCACCCACACAAATCTGCGGGACAGGCCTTTTGAAACACTGGGCGAATTGTGGATGGCGCGGGAAGCCATGGACCGGCGGATCGAGGGATATGTGTCTGAATTGCCGCAAGACGCCTATGACGGCGAGGCGCATTACACCAATACGCGCGGTGATCCGCATCATCTGCCGCGGACGGTGATCCTGACGCATGTCTTCAATCACCAGACCCACCACCGCGGCCAGGCGCATCACATGCTCTCGGCATTCGGGCTGGAGCCGCCGCCACTCGATCTGCTCTATTTCGTTCTGCCGGCGGCTTAGGGTCAGGACCCTGGGGCCTGACACCGGGAGAGACAGGCCCGCCGCAGGTCCCGCTTTCATTGAAAGCGCGCACGGTTATGGTGCGGCGCAAATCGCGCAGACAGGGACAGTTATGACCGAGACAATTTTATCGCTGGAAGGCGTCAGCAAGCGCTATTCCGGCCAGACGGCTGTTTCCGGTTTCGATCTTGCGGTCAATCGCGGTCAGATTACCGGATTTCTCGGCCCCAACGGTGCCGGAAAGACCACCTCTCTCCGTATCGCGCTGGGCATCATAAAGCCGGATGACGGCAAGGTCCGGCTCTTCGGTCAGCCGCCGAAGGCTGCCGTATTGCAACGCGTCGGCTTTCTTCCGGAAGAACGCGGCATCTACAAGAAAATGAAGGCCGAGGACGTCATCATTTTCTTTGGCCGGATGAAGGGCATGAGCATGCCTGCCGCACGCAAGGCCGCGCGGGAGGGTCTTGACCGCTTCGGGCTGGGCGACGAGGCGAAAAAGAAGATCAAGGAAATGTCCAAGGGGATGGCGCAGAAGGTGCAAATCATCGCCACGCTGGCCCACGATCCCGAATTCATCATCCTGGACGAACCGTTTTCCGGGCTCGACCCGGTCAATCAGAAAATGCTCGAAGAGATGATCCGCGACGAGGCGAAACGCGGCAAGACCATCCTGTTCTCGACCCATGTCATGGAACATGCCGAACGTCTGTGTGACCAGATCGTCCTGATCTCGAAGGGCCGGAAGGTGTTTGACGGGGATGTGCCGCAGGCGCTGTCGCAGGTGCCGCGCCGTGTCATCATCGAAACGGCCTCGGATCATGACCTCAAACCGATTGTCGGCGCGCTGGGCGCTGTCGAGGCGCAACCGGCACCCGAGGGCCTGAAAGGCTGGACGATCGAGCTGGCGGCCGGCTCAGACGCCCAGGACGTGCTGAAAGCCTGTGTTGAAGGCGGGGTGCGTCTGGCGCGTTTCGAGCCGATGCGGGCCCATCTCCATGATGTCTTTGTCGAACTCGTCGAGACGTCCAACCGGGAGACCGTATAATGCGTGCTATCTATCTCATGGCCCGCCGCGAATACCTGTCCTATGTCGCGACCTGGGGTTTCTGGCTGTCACTGCTGGCGATGCCCTTCATCATGGCGGTCTTTATCGGAATCTCCATCCTGGCCGAGAATGCCCAGCCGACCCGTTATTATGTTGTGCTCGATGAAACCGGTACCGGCTTTGAAGCGCTGATCGACGAAGAGCTGAATGACGGAGCCAAGGAAGAAGCCATCGCAGCCTTGCGCGGTGTCGCCGAGGCGGCGGGACGCGCAGATGCCATTCCGGCGATCGAGGCGGCGATCAATGCCGAGCCGGGTCTGGAAGGCTTTCCGGAAGCGGTGAATGCGCTTGGCGTGCCGGTCGATATCTCGGCCGCGCAATTTCGCAGCAATTATGTGCGGGTGGACCCGCCGGCCGAAACGATTGACGGGCTGCGGCCCTATTTGCTCGGCGAACAGACGCTCAGCATCGACGGGGAACAACACCCGCTGTTTGCGGCCGTGCGGTTCCTGCCCGGTGGCGAGTACGGCATTACGGCGGAATACTGGAGTACCAACCGGACCAGTGGCGGCTTGCGGACCAGTGCCCGCGATGCGCTCCGCAATCATGTGCGCAGCAATGCCCTGGCCGATGCCGGCATTTCCGAAGCGGTCCTGGGGCGGATCTATGCGATGTCGCCGGGGATCACCGAGAATTCCCCCGAGCGCGGCCGGGAATCGTCCGAGGTCAATCTCGCGGACCGGCTGCCTTTTATTGTCGGCATCGCCTTTTCCATCGGCCTGTGGATGATGATTTTCTCGGTCACCAACATGCTGCTGACGGCGATGATCGAGGAGAAGGGCAACAAGATCCTCGAAACCCTTCTGGCGACGGCCCGCTATCATGAAATCCTGATCGGCAAGCTGCTGGGGCTGGCTGCGGTCTCCGCGACCTTCATGCTCGTCTGGGGCGGAATCGGCTCGGGCGGACTGGCCGGGCTGCAGGCTTTTGCCGTGGCCGCGGACCTGCCAGCCGCCGATATCCTGTCGGCGGTGTTTGATCCCGGCCTGCTGATTCCGGCCATCGGCTATTTTGCGGTCGGCTATCTGATGTACGGGACGGTCTATCTGGCCATAGGCTCGCTCTGCGACACGCTGCAGGAGGCACAGTCACTGATGAGCCCGATGATTCTGGTCATGATGGTGCCGTTCGTGATCATCATGGCGACCATCGAGAATCCGGATTCGCTTTTCCTGCAATATGCCTCATGGGTGCCGATCTGGACGCCTTTCCTGATGATGGCGCGGTTGCAGACGGATCCCGCCCTGATCGAGATGATTGCGACCTCGATCGGCATGCTGGTGACGGCGGCGGCCATCATCTCGCTCGCCAGCTATGTCTTCCGGCAGGGCTCGATGGGGCGCGCGAACGCCTCTTCCATCAAGCGTCTGCTGAAATTCGGAAAATCGGGAAATGCATAAGAAAACGCCGCGCTGGGATAAGCGCGGCGTTTGATCTTAAACCTGTATCGGCTTGAACCTGCGGCTATGGCCGGCGCGGCTTCGGTCCTGCAATCAGACCTTCGCGCTGGGCGCGCTTGCGGGCCAGCTTGCGGGCACGGCGGATGGCCTCTGCCTTCTGGCGCGCGCGCTTCTCCGAGGGCTTCTCGAAGTGATTGCGACGCTTCATTTCGCGGAAAGTGCCTTCCCGCTGCATCTTCTTTTTCAGCGCGCGGAGCGCTTGCTCCACATTATTCTCGCGCACAATAATCTGAACGATGGTCCGCTCTCCTGGGTTCGTGTCAATCTGTTGCGCAGCCGCACCAGATTCGTACGACCGCAGGTCTCTTGCCGAGAGGCGCGGCTATTAGCAGAGCTGGCGCACCCTGTCCACACCCATAAACGCCTGTGACGACATGCACATCGACGTGGCGGCGCGGGTGTTCTACATAAGCGGCATGAAGCAGAATTCACACCCTTCCGATCCCGACCGGCTGTTGCAGGCTGCCTTGCGCCATGCGGCGTTTGACGGATGGACGGACGAGATGGTCCGGCAGGCCGGGACTGACGCCGGATTGAGCTCCGGGGCCATCCTGCTGGCGGCGCCGCGCGGGGCGCTCGATCTCATTGCGCACTGGTCCCGACAGATGGACCAGCAAATGCGGGAGACAATGGCGGCCGCGGACCTCAAATCCATGAAAATCCGGCAGCGGGTGACATTCGCGGTGCAGGCGCGGCTGGACGCGATCGGTCCGCATGAGGAAGCGGCGCGCCGGGCACGGGCGCGGCTGATGCTGCATGATGCCGCAAGCCTGGGGGCGGAACTGATCTGGGCGACATCGGATGACATCTGGCGCGCGCTGAACGATCCGTCGACCGATTTCAACTGGTATTCCAAGCGCGCCATATTGTCGGCCGTCTACACGTCCAGCCTGGCGGTCTGGCTGAATGACGAGACGCCGGACAAGATGAAAGCCAAAGCCTTCCTCGACCGGCGAATCGAGAATGTCATGGAGTTCGAGAAAGCCAAGGCCAGCTGGCGCAAGCTGACCGCGGATCTGCCGGATCCGGCGCAGATCCTGTCAGGATTGCGATATGGCGGCCGCCGCCGCGCCTAGGGAAAGCGCGGATGCGGGAACCAGTCCCGCTTGGCCCTGATCTGGACGATTTCCTGTTCCGGCCAGCGCAGGGCGGTCAGCTTGTGGCCGTAGACGCAGCCCGTATCGAGGCACCAGACATTATTCTTCCGGCGGACTTTCTTTTCCGCGACATGACCATGCACCACGGTGGCTTCGCCGCGATAATTGCGGGCCCAGTCGCGCCGGATCGGAAAGCCAAGATCATCGGTCTGTCCGGTTGTTTCCCCGAACATGGCGAAGGTGCGGGAGGCCCGGTTTTCAATGCCGTGATATTTTTCCGGCAGACCGGCATGGGCAATGAGCAGCCGCCCGTGATCGAGAATCAGATGGCTGGGCAGGGCCTCGAGATAGTGGCGGACATCCTCCAGGAATTTCGGTTTCTCCGCATCGGCCTCGTCGATCGTGGTCTGCAGGCTTTTTGTGATCCGCACCTCGCGGCCCTTGAGCCAGCGCAGGAATTTATCGTCATGATTGCCGATGACACAGCTTACCGTGCCGTCTTTTTCGCCCTGCATGGCAAAGCGGAGCACATCCATGGAGGCCGGGCCGCGGTCCACCAGGTCACCGACCAGAACCACCTTGCGGTTCTGTTCATGGGTGATGCGGGTGGTCCGGCGGCCTTTCGGACCGCGGGACTGGAGGTGATATCCCAGTTTTTCGAGCAGTTTCTCGAGTTCACGCGCGCAGCCATGGATGTCCCCGATGATGTCAAAGGGGCCAGTTTCCTGTCGCCAGATATCGGGGCGCTGAACCGTCATGTGTTTCCCATACCGGCAGGAATGCAGAGCGCAAGGGTGTATCAGTCCGAAATCGGGGAAAGCCGGTTGATATGGCCCATTTTCCGCCCGGGCCGCGCATCGCGCTTGCCATAGAGATGCAGGCAGGCCGTTTCATCTGCGGCGAGATCCCTCCAGGGCGCGGCATCCTCGCCAATGAGATTGGTCATCTCGCACGCCGAATGGGGTTGCGTGCCGCCCAGAGGCCAGCCGGCGACGGCGCGGATGTGCTGTTCAAACTGGCTGCACATGCAGGCATCCATGGTCCAGTGACCGGTATTGTGCACCCGGGGAGCAATTTCATTGACGACCAGCTCGCCATCCATGTCGAACAGTTCGACCGCGAAGACGCCTATATGATCAAGGCCGGTTCCAATGGCATGGGCAATGGAGATGGCGCGGGCCTCGGTTTCCGGCCGGACAGCGGCCGGGGCTGTGGATGTTCTGAGGATGCCGCCTGAATGGGTATTTTCGGCCAAGGGATAGACGGCCATCTGTCCATCCGCCGCCCGGGCGGCGACGACTGACAGCTCCCGCTTGAAGGGGGCAAAGGCTTCCAGAATGGCAGGTTGCTCCCCGATTGAAGCCCAGGCGCCGGAAAGATCCGTCCCGTCGCGGATGACGGCTTGCCCCTTGCCGTCATAGCCAAAGCGGCGGGTCTTGAGAATGGACGGGCGGCCGAGACGGGCCACGGCCGCTTCCAGGTCGGCCACAGAATTGACCTCCGCAAAATCGACCGTATTGCAGCCGGCGTCGCGGATGAAGCGCTTCTCGATGAGCCGGTCCTGCGTGAATTCCAGGGATTTGCGGCCCGGCCTTACGGGCGCGGCGCTTTCGGCCGCCGCCAGCGCGGAGGCCGGAATATTCTCGAATTCAAAGGTCAGGACATCGCAGCGGGCGGCAAAGGTCTGCACCGCGCCGTCATCCTCCCAGGGCGCCGCCCAGCTGCGCGCGGCAACCCGTGCGGCGGGGCCATTGGCCTGGGTATCAAAGACATGAATGTCGAAACCGAGGCGGGCACCGGCGAGGGCCAGCATCCGGCCCAGCTGGCCGCCGCCGAGAATGCCGATGACAGAGCCGGGCGCGAGCGCTTCAGTCATGCCGGGTCAGTCTTCCACCGTGTCTGGAACCGAATCGGACTGGGCTTTCCGCCACTGTTGCAGCCGGGCGGCGAGCGCATCGTCCGACAGGGCGATGATGGATGCGGCCAGCAATCCGGCATTCTTTGCGCCGGGCTTGCCGATGGCGAGCGTGCCGACCGGAACGCCTCCCGGCATCTGGACGATGGAAAGCAGGCTGTCCATGCCGTCCAGGGCCTTGGATTCCACCGGCACGCCGAGGACGGGCAGCGGGGTCATTGCGGCCACCATGCCCGGAAGGTGGGCTGCGCCCCCCGCGCCGGCAATAATGACCTGAACGCCCTTGTCCTTCGCGGTTCTGGCGAATTCCGCCATGCGGTCCGGCGTGCGATGGGCGGAGACAACACGGGTCGAATAATCGGCTTCCAGCGTATCAAGAATGTCGGCAGCCGCCTTCATGGTCGGCCAGTCGGACCGGGATCCCATGATGATGGCGATGCGGGGCGCTGTGGCGCTCACGGTAAGCCTCCTCGGCCTTCAGGAAGCGCGGGAACATACGCAGATGCCGGGCGGCGTCAAGGAAAAGGGCAAAACCGGTCATTAACCTTGACGCTTTCTTAACTGCCCTTCGCCAAGTTTTGCACAGGATCAGATAATCCGGGCTGTCGACATGCGAATTCGTCCTTTTGATGCGCTGAACAAGATGAAGCCGGCGGGAGATGCCTCAAAAGCGTCCGCGAGCGGCAGTACAGGTTCGGCGTCTTCCGCCTCTGCACCGCGCGATGCTGCGCAGATCATGGGTGTGCCGGAAAACGAGCTGACGCCGAATGTACAGCGCGCGCTGCTCGGCCTGATGGGCGAGGTGGACCAGCTCCGCAAGGATACGGAGCGCTTGCGCAACCGGGTGCGGGAACTGGAATCGCTGGCGGATCATGACGTGCTGCTGCCTGTGCTCAACCGCCGGGCTTTTGTGCGCGAAGTCTCCCGCGCCCTGGCCCTGGCCGAGCGCCACGAAGCGCCTTCGGCTCTGGTCTATTTTGACCTGAACGGTTTCAAGGACATCAATGACAGTTTCGGCCATGCGGCCGGTGACGCTGCCCTGCATCATGTGGCGGCAACCCTGACCGCCAATCTGCGTGAAACCGATTCTGTCGGACGGCTGGGCGGTGACGAGTTTGGCGTCGTTCTGACGCTCACCACCGTCAGCCAGGCCGAACACAAGGCGCGTGGCCTGGCGGACGAAATCGAGAGCAACCCGTTCATTCATGATGGCCGTGAGCTCTATATCAATGCCGCCTGGGGCGTTCACCCGCTGCAGCCCGGCCTCAATGTCGATGCCGCGATGGCCCAGGCCGATGCCGCCATGTATGCGCGCAAGCAGGAATTGAAGTCCGCCGCGACCGGCTAGATCTAAGCGATAATGTCGGGTGTGAGGCGGTCTTCGAGCTCGGCGATCCGGTCCTTGAGCTGAAGCTTTTCCTTCTTCAGGCGTGCCAGTTTCAGCTGGTCGGTGACGCCGGTTTCCTGCAGCGCCAGAACTTCGGAATCCAGCGACCGGTGCCGGAATTTCAGCTCGTCAATCTTCGCCCTTATGGTGGATTGCTCGAGGAATTCTTCTTCGCTCATCGCTGTTTTTATTTCTTTATTGTTGCTCTGGATTCGCCCGCCACGCGCAGCGAAAGCGTGTCTTACACTTTTTTGACGGTAGAGAAAACGGCTTTCAATAGCGGGGTAAAATCGGGCTGAACGCCCCGTGTCCGGGCATATCCGTCCAGCGCCCGCGCCGCCGTTTCTTCCTTATTCCATGGACTTGCCGGAAGATCCGCCGCGAGTTCGAACAATATGTCCTGCTCGACCTGTTCGGCATCGAGCTCACAGGCCAGAACCGATCTGTATAGCGCCCCGGCCCGCGGCTGGTCCTTCAGCTTGCGGCGGATGTCGCGGATGGCGGCGGTGATTTCGCCGTTCCAGGGTTTCAGCGCGTTGATGGCCTGTGCAATGGCCGGTCCGGCCGTGCGGCCTTCCTCGGCCAGCCAGCAGCACCACAGGCAGATATTGATGTTCAGCCCGTGCTGATCCTGCAGGTGGAGGCAGGCAGAGGCCACAGCCGGCCGGTCATAGCACTCGAGCGACCAGTCCCAGAAGGCATGGCTCATCGCGCGGCAGACGGGCGCTTGCCGCCTTCCAGATCCTCGCCCCATCTCCGTGTCGGCGTCCAGTCGAGGCCGAACATGTCCAGCGCCCGGCCCACGGACTGGTTGACCAGATCGTCAATTGTCGCGGGATTGGTGTAGAAAGCCGGCAGGGGCGGATGAATGACGGCCCCCATCTCGGTCAGCGCGGTCATCGTGCGCAAATGGCCCAGATGAAACGGCGTTTCGCGGACCATAAGGACCAGCCGGCGGCGCTCCTTCAATGTCACATCGGCGGCCCGGGCGATCAGGCCGGACGTCACGCCGGTGGCGATTTCCGACATGGACCGGACCGAGCAGGGGGCGACCAGCATGCCCCTATTGCGGAAAGATCCGGAGGCGATGGATGCGCCGATATCGGAGGGCTTGTAGACGTAATCGGCCAGCGCCCTGAGCGAAGCTGGCGTATAGTCGGTTTCATAACCCATTGTCATCTCGGCAGCTTTCGACGCGATCAGGTGTGTTTCAACATCCAGCTCGCGCAGCGCCTGCAGAGCGCGAATGCCGTAGATCACGCCTGAAGCCCCGGAAATTCCGACGATTATCCGTCCGCGTTCAGACATTTTTTGCTCCGATACGAATTGTGAAGTGACACATAGGCCAGACGGTGTTTCAATTCATTATTCCGTCGTATTTAACGCAAGGAGGCGACTTATGACGATTGAAGCGCACATCCGTGAACTGGACGCTCGTCACAATCAACTGGACACCAAGATCGAACACGAAAGCAAGCGCCCCGGCTCCGACACGCTTCAGATTGCCTCACTCAAGCGGGAAAAGCTCAGACTTAAGGAACAGATAGAGCTCTTGCGACGAAGTCACTAACGTCTATTTGATCAAATTCACGGTAGGGCGGCCTTGCGAAAGGCCGCCCTAATTGCATGATCAAACCGGAATGTATTTGGAGCCGACGCATGTTTCGAGCTTTTCTTGTCTTTGCTCTTGCCGCCACCGCACCGGCATGCGCCCAGAAAACCTCAAATGAGGCCGCCGCGAATGATCCTTGCCAGGCGGGCGAGGATTCACTGACCGCTGGCGATGCCGCTGAAGCGATTGTCCAGTTCGAGGCCTGTCTCGAGACCGCCGCTCTGGAACCCGGTGAAGATGCCATCATTCATACCCGTCTCGGCGGGGCCTATCTGTATGAACAGCGGTTTGAGGAGGCGCTTCAGGCGTTCAACATCGCCTATGCCATCGCTGAAACACAGGGCGTGGAATTCGACAATTCCTATGTCCGGCGCAATCGGGGCATTGCGCGTCTGGCGACAGAAGATATTGACGGAGCGTTGAGCGATCTTGAAGCGGCCGTTGCCGATCTGCCGGACGATATCATGACCCATCTCAATCTTGGCCGCGCCTATTCAGCCTCGGGCCGCGAAGCCGAGGCGGTGGTCGCGTTTGAAACCGTCACACGACTGGAACCGGAATGGCCGGGTGGATGGATCAATCTGTCGGCCTCTTTTCTGGAGCTCGGAATGAGAGCCCAGGCGATTGACCATGCGCGCCGTGCCGTCGAGCTCGAGCCGGAGAGCGGCTTCACGCTGAATGCGCTGTGCTGGTCCCTGATCGTCGATGAACAGTTTGCCACGGCCCTGCCCCTGTGCGATCAGGCCGTCGAGGCCGAGCCTGACAATGGCGCTATTGTCCACTCGCGGGCGGCGGCGCTCGAGGGCGTCGGACGGATGGATGAAGCGCGCGAGCTGTATGCAAGGGCCTATGAGCTGGCGCCTGATTCAGAGACGATAGAGTCCGATTACCGGCGCACCCGCGCCGGCGACGAATAGAACGGATCCGGAAATGGCCCAGTCAGACCGCGTTGTTATCGTTACCGGCGGAGCCAACGGAATTGGCCGTGCCTGCGCGCGGCGTTTCGCCGAAGACGGTCTGAAAGTCGTCATCGCCGACCGCGACCGGGATGCGGGCAAGGCGCTGGCGGATGAGCTGGGTGCGGACAAGGACCGCGCGCTGTTTGTGGACTGCGATGTTTCGGACAAATTGTCGGTTGCCAATCTGATGGCGGAAACACGCTCCGCTTTCGGCCGTCTGGATGTGCTGGTCAATAATGCCGGAATCATCGCCAAGGGCGATGTGCTGACGCTGGAAACGGACGATTTCGACAAGGTGATGTCGGTCAATCTGCGCGGGGCCTTTCTGGTGGCCCGTGCGGCGGCCAGGCAGATGGCCGAACAGATCGAGCAGGATGATGAACGTCCGGATGATTGCCGGAAACGCTATGCCATTATCAACATGTCTTCGGTCAATGCGGTCGTCGCAATCCCGGATCAGCTGGCCTATTGCGCCACCAAGGGGGCGATCAACCAGATGACGAAATCCATGGCGCTGGCACTTGCTGCGCGCGGTGTGCGCGTGAATGCGGTCGGCCCGGGCAGTATCAATACCGATGTTCTGAAAGCGGTCATGGATGACCGCAAAGCGATGACCAAAATCCTGTCGCGCACGCCGGTCGGGAAAATAGGCGACCCCGACGAGATCGCCGGGGTCGTCGCATTCCTCGCATCGAAGGATGCCAGCTACATCACCGGCGAATGCATTTACGCCGATGGTGGCCGCCTGGCCCTCAACTATTTGTCGTCATCATCCGACTGAGACTTCTTGCCGCCGCCGAACAGGGTTTCGAGATTGACCTCGTCCATGCTGGTGGCGGTTTCATGCTCTTCGGGTTCAGCATCAGCCGGTCCGGCAATCGGATCCTGACCGGACGCCTTCCGCTCTTCTTCCAGCTTTTCGCGGCGTGAAGATGCCTTGCGGACCTGTTCGTCCAGATCGATCTGGGTTGTCAGGCCCAGCGTGACCGGATCGGTCGGTTTGATATTGGACGAATTCCAGTGTGTGCGCTCGCGAACGGCTTCAATCGTGGTCTTCGTCGTGCCGATCAGTTTGGAAATCTGGGCATCCGTCAGCTCCGGGTGATTGCGCACCAGCCAAGCAATGGCATCCGGGCGCGACTGACGGCGCGACAGCGGCGTATAGCGCGGGCCGCGTTTCTTGCGCGGCTGATGCAGATCATCATAGCGGTGTTTCACCGCCGTCATCCGGTAATCCGCATCGGCTTCGGCCTTGGCGATTTCCTCGCGGGTCAGCTGGCCGTTGGAGACGGGGTCGGAGCCACGCACACCCACGGCGACATCGCCATCGGCAATGCCTTTGACTTCCAGGCGGTGCAGGCCACAGAAATCGGCAATCTGCTCGAAGGTCAGCGCGGTATTGTCGACGAGCCAGACAGCCGTGGCTTTCGGCATCAGAATTTCGGTCATTTCTTCGTCTCCAGACGCAATGTGTTCCAGCCATAGAAAAACCCGGCACGGATGCCGGGTTGGATGGCTTTCCGACGCTGGCTCAAGTCTAAGGCGATCCAGCGATTTGCGCGTCTTATAGCGCGCGACGAGGACGCTGAAAAGGGATCAGCTTCAGGGCGTCAGCAGGATTTTGCCGTAATGCCCGCCGGACTCCATCAACCGGTGTGCCTCGGCCGCATCCGAGAGCGGGAAGGTGCGGAAGATTTCAGGACTGATTTGACCCCTGGAAATCCAGGGCCAGACGTTGCTCTCTATGGCGCTGGCGAGCGCGGCCTTCTCCGCATCCGGGCGGGCGCGCAAGGTGGAGCCCGTCAGGGTGAGCTGTTTCAGCATCAGACGCATGAAATCGGCTTCAATGCGCGAGCCCTGCAGGAATGCGATCTGGATGATGCGCCCCCGGAATGCCGCGCAATCGATATTCTTCTGCAGGTACGGACCGCCAACCATATCCAGGATGACATCGGCCCCGCCGGCGTCGCGGAGGATTGCTGCAAAGTCTTCCTCGCGATAATTGATGGCCCTTTCCGCGCCCAGCCGCTCGCAGATCGCGCATTTGTCCGCCGAGCTGGCTGTCGCAAAGACGCGTGCCCCCGCCGCCCTGCCCATCTGGATGGCGGTCGTGCCGATGCCGCCCGCCCCGCCATGCACGAGCAGTATCTCGCCGGCTTTCAACTGCCCGGCCTCGAACACATTGGCCCAGACGGTGAACACGGTTTCCGGCAAGCCGGCGGCCGCGGCCAGATCCATTCCGTCCGGTGCGGGCAGGGTGCTGCCGACCTTGGCGATCACATAATCGGAATAGCCGCCTCCGGTGACCAGCGCACAGACCGGATCTCCGGGCTTGAAACGGTCAACGGACGATCCGGCTGCCTCGACAATGCCGGCGGCTTCCAGCCCCAGGCCGTCCGGCGCTCCGGGCGGGGGCGGGTAAAATCCCATCCGTTCGAACGTGTCCGGCCTGTTCACACCGCATGCGGCGGTCCGGATCAGGATCTCGTCCGGTAACAGCTCCGGCAGCGGGCGTGCGACAATCTCGATCGCTTCGGGCCCGCCGGGGTGTGGGACGATGGCAATCCGGTGTGTTGTCGGGACGGGCATGATCCGGCTTTCATTCAGAGGGGCGACAAGCTCAATGGTGAGCGCTAGTGTGGCAGACCGCAAGAGAGGGAGGCTGACATGTTTGACGAAGATGCACCCCTGAAAAAGAGGTCGAACGTCATTGTTCCGGGCGAGGACCTTTCGGAGTTTTCGATTGCAGACCTTCAGGAAAGGCGGGCCGCTATCGAAGGCGAAATCATCCGCATTGACGAGATGATTGCGTCCAAGCAATCCGGACGCGCGGCCGCCGAGTCGATCTTCCGGCAGGGTTGATGAATATGGCCCGCCAATTGCAGACTCTCCGGCATGTGGATCGAATCAGGCAGGTATGAGTGACGTGGTAAGTGATACCGGTTTTCAGTCGGGCAATCCGGCAGAGCGCGTGGCGGAATTTGCCGGCAGCGAACATTTTGCGCGCCTGTTCCGCGATGGCATGGACATGGTGGAAGAGACCGCATCCTATCTCGACGGTCCGGGGCGGGAGGATGCCAAGGCGCTCGGGCGCGCCGGAGCCCTGGCCTATGCCGCCGAAAGCATGAAGCTGACCACCCGTCTGATGCAGGCGGCCTCATGGCTGCTCGCGCAGCGGCAGGTGGCCGAGGGCGATCTGCCGGCGGATCAGCTGGTGACCGGCCAGTACCGCTTGCCGGATGATGATGATGTCGAGGATTTGTGGCCCGCCGATGGCGATCCCGTTCCCGGCGTGCTGGCCGACCTCGCAGCCCGGTCGCGTCAGCTTTATGCGCGCCTCAAGCGGATTGACGATTCCCTGTTCCTGGAGACCGGGGCGCCCAATGGCAGCAGCCCGGTTGAAGACCAGTTGAACCGTCTGAAAAACGCTTTCAGCTAGACGCCGTTTGCGGACATGAAAAAGGCGCGGGACCGGGGTTCCACGCCTTTTCGATTCCGATATCCTTGAAAAGGATCAGGCGAAACCCTTGAACTTGTCCTTGAAGCGCGACACGCGGCCACCGCGGTCCATCAGCTTCTGGTCGCCACCGGTCCAGGCCGGGTGCGTGGTCGGGTCGATATCCAGGTTCAGCGTGTCGCCTTCCTTGCCCCAGGTCGAACGGGTCTGGAAGGTCGTGCCGTTGGTCATGGTCACATTGATCATGTGATAATCGGGATGAATGTCTTTTTGCATCATGGTGCTCCGGCACGTCAGGCTGTCTTGCGGATCACTCCGCCAAATGAGCGGCGGCTTATAGCGGAGGGTGTCTCAAAGGGCAAGCGGGTTTGCCGCTAGCGGCTGGTCAGTTTCAGTTCAATGCGGCGGTTGCGGGCATAGGCGGCTTCGGATGTGCCTTCGGCAATCGGCTGGTGCTCGCCAAAGCCTGCGGCGACGAGGTGTTCCGGCGGCACGCCCAGATCCTCGAACCAGTTGACGACGGAGATCGCCCGGGCGGCCGAGAGGTGCCAGTTGGAGGGATAGGTGGTGCGGATCGGCCGCGGGTCGGTATGGCCGTCGATCCGGATAATCCATTCGATATCATCCGGGATTTCATCGGTGAGCTGGATGATCGCATCGGCGATCGGGCGCAGGCTTTCGCGGCCATCATTCGACAGCGCCGCAGACCCGGAGGCGAAAAGGACATCGGTCTCGAAGACAAAGCGGTCTCCCACAATGCTGACACCGGACCGGTTGCCGAGGATTTCCTGCAGCCGCCCGAAGAAGTCCGAGCGGTAGCGGGCCAGTTCCGCCGCACGGCTGGCCAGTGCGGCATTCAGGCGTTCGCCGAGATTGAAGATCTGGCTTTCCAGATCGGCTTCGCGGGCTTCGGCAGCTTCCAGGAGGCCGTTCAGCTCGGACAGCTGGTCGCGCAAGGCCTGCATCTGGAGGTTCAGCGCGGTGAGCTGATCCATCTGGCTGGCGGTAATCTCTTCCTCGAGGATCAGCCGGGACTGGACATCCTCGATCTGACCGAGGACGACAACCAGCTGATCGGACAATTCATCGCGCTCGGCCCGGACATCGGAGAGCGTGGCGCGAAGGGTTGTCATTTCCTGCTCCAGGCGCGTGTTTTCACCTTCCGCCAGGGCCAGCTCGTCGGTCAGGGATGCCAGCTGCTCGTTCAGCGAGGCGAGTTGTTCGTCGCGGCCGGTGAGGGCGCGGCTGAGAGCAAACTGGCCAGCCACAAAAATCGACAACAGGAAAACGATGACCAACAGCAGCGTGGCCAGAGCGTCAACGAATCCTGGCCAGTAATCGCCGGAATCATTCTCCGTGAACCGGGAAAGGCGCGGCGCGAAACTCATCTTCTAGCCGCCCCGTGACCGGTTCTGGGCTTCGATCGCGCGGACCAGAACGCGAATCTCGTCGCGCAAGGCCCGGGCCGCTTCCTGCTGGCCGGAGGCATTCTCCTCGGCGACCCGGCGCAATGTCGCATCCAGATCGCGCGTGTGTTTTTCCAGCGTATGCGACAGCCGGTCGAGAGTCTCGGCGGTCTGTTCCAGCAAGGCGCCGACATAGGCAGGTGACATCTCGCCATCCGTCGTCGTCGCGGGGCCGGCTGCGGCCACGCGCGAGATGGATGACAGCCATTCCTCGATCTCGTTGAAGAAGCGGTTATGGGCGCGGCTGGCCTGCAAATCGAGAAAGCCGATGATCAGGGACCCGGCGAGGCCGAAAAGCGAGGAGGCGAAGGCTGTGCCCATGCCTTGTATCGGGTTTTCAATCGCCGCCATCAGGCGCAGAACGTCGGCCTCTCCCCCTGTGGACGAGGCGGTGACAGCGCGGACGGCTTCGCCCACTTCGGAGACAACCGCCAGCAGACCCCAGAACGTGCCCAGCAGGCCGAGAAAGATCAGCAGCCGTCCGAAATAGCGTGTGAATGCGCCGGATTCGGCCATGCGCGCCCCGACGGAGTCGAGAACCGTGCGCACCGAGTTCGTCGAAATGCGCGCGCGCGCGCCGGCATCGCCCATCATGGAGGCCATGGGCGCGATCATGCTGGGCGGGTTGGGAAGGGTGCCGGGATCATCCGATGTCCGGAATCGCACCAGCCAGCGCGCCGCGGGGGCGATCGCGAGCGCCTGCAGATAAGTGTAAAGGATACCGATCAGCAGGACAGCGATGATCAGGCCATTAATGGCCATATTGGCCATGAAGGCGTCTTCGAGGGGGCCGATCAGCAGGACGGCGATGACACCGACCGCTGCCAGAAAAACGGTCATCCAGAAGAGATACCGTCCCGGCCCGGTAAACTTCACCGAGTGGACAGGCTCACTGTCTGTTGCTTCAAAACGTGAGGGCATGCCCGAAATCCTTCCCGTCCGCCTGACATGAAAAAGCGTGATGCCTGCCTATCATGACCATTTGAGGGCGGCCAGTTACAGCTTTTAAAACACAGGTAAAGCGGAATCGGAATCTCATTCCGAATCCGGAAAACTGAATCGATTCAGATGGTTGAATTGATTCCGGATTTGACCCCTTAGATGACGCCGAGTTCCAGGCCGCCAGGTCCGCGTGTCACGCGCCAGCGGCTGTCAGAGCCGGGCGTGTATCCGCGGCGCCGGATGGTGGAAACGGTGACGAAGTCGGCCTCGACGGCTTCCGGCGTCACGGTGACCCGGATGAAGCCCTTGGCGCGATCATTGTGGCGGATCACGTCGGGATTCTTCTCTTCTATGAGCCGGGAGAAGGACACGCCCGGCGCCGGGACCCGCTCGAAGGGCGAAGGCGAGGTGATCGAACTGGTTCCGAATTCAAAGCCGATCTGACGGCCCGCATCATCAGTCAGCCGGTTGGTCCAGAAATTGTGGCTGTCACCGGCGAAGGCGATCATGTCGCCGCCACTGGCCCGCACCGCGTTGTACAGACGCTCGCGCTCGGCGACATAGCCGTCCCACGCATCCAGATTGAAGGGAATGTCGAATTGCGACCGGGTGATATAGCCCCAGGCCAGATCATCGGTCTGTGCGACAATGAATTTCAGCCAGCCGGGCAGGGCCTCGATCATGTTGGGGGTTTCAACCCGGCCCATGATCACCTGGCCGCCGAGCAAGCGCCAGGGCTTGCTTGCGGCGGCTTCGAAGGCATCGGCAATCTGTGCAATCTGGGCCGCGCCCAGCATTTCGCGGTCGTCCCGTCCGATTTCATTGGCGCGCCATTCGGCGATGGCCTGCTGATTGGCGGGATCATCAGGGTCGGCATCATCTGCGATCGGGAAGGTGGAAAAATCCATCGGCTCATCCCGCGCCACAAGGCGGGATTCCGTCATCACCAGGGTGGCGAGATCGCCAATCTCGGCAATACGCGCGGTTCCGATCTGATCTGCCGGCTCCCGCGTCGGGTTCCAGTCATGATAGGCGCGCATAGCGCTGTAAACGCGCGCATCATAGGCCCCTTCGCCTTCATTGTGATTTTCCGCGCCCTGCGTCCAGGAATCATTGGCGACTTCGTGATCATCCCACATCATCAGCCAGGGGGCCGCCGCATGAGCGGCCTGCAGGTCCGGATCGGTCTTGTAGAGCGCATGGCGGCGGGCATAGTCGCCATAATCCACCAGCTCGTGCAGCGGATCGACCACCCGGCCCATGTTTTCAGCCTCGTCCGAGGCATAGCCGTCCGCGCTGTATTCATAGATATAGTCGCCCAGATGCAGCACCAGATCGAGGTCGGGCGTATTGGCGAGTTCGCGATAGGCATTGAAATAGCCCGCCGGGTAGTTCGAGCAGGAGCATACGGCCATATTGAAACGCTCGACCGCGCCCGCCGGAAGGGTTTTGGTGCGGCCAACAGGTGAGGAAATGCCATTGAACAGCATACGATAGAAATAGACGGTGCCGGGTTCCAGCCCGGTCGCAATCGTCTTGAAGGTCGAGATGGCGTTGCTGGTCACATAGGTGCGCTCTTCGCGCTCCTCGAAAATGATCGTTTCGAAACTCTCGTCTGCCGCCAGCTGGAAGACATATTCGCCACCGGCATCATCGGTGATCGCCGTCCAGAGCACCACGCTGGTCTGGTCCGGCTCTCCCGATGCCACACCATGACGGAAGGGACCGGTCTGGGCTTCGGGTTCCGGCCGCCGCGGGCCGGACGAACAGGCCGCCGCCGCAAAGGCCAGACCTGTGGCGCCAAAAAGTGCGCCCCGGCGGGTTATCCGGATCGGCATGACACGTCTCCTAGTTTGCGGGTGTCAGGGTGAGAGTGCGCGCGCCCTCCGGTGCGTTCTCCGGTGTCCAGTCCGTGCGCATTTCAAACGTCTCGCCGGCGGCCCACAAGGGCGCCAGATCGCGATAGTGGTCCGACCAGGGGTGGCCGGACTGTCCGGGCGCATGCATGAAGCGCGAAGCGTCCAGATCGGAAAGGTCGTAGATCGCGCGCAGGGACGGGCCGTGGAACACGTCGAACGATCCGGCGCGAACCGAATAGACCGCGACATTCACCGTCGAGCTGTCGCCGCCCACCGGCTGGCGCACGGTGAACCAGTCTTCGAGCAGCGGAAGGCCGGAGCCGGTAAAGACCGGGTGATCGAAGACGGCCTGGTGGGCCTGGCCCCAGGTCCAGTTGGCAATGTCCGGGCCGTAGGTTTCAATGCCCCGCGCCATGGCGGCATCCAGCGCCGCGCCCAGTATCTCCGGGCAGGTTTCAACCGGGTCCGTCGTGACATTGTCGCACCAATGCCCGTCATCGCCGATGAGGACATTTTCGGTGAAGACCCGGCGCGTGGAGAGGTGGCGCAGGAAATCATCCCCGAGTTCGTCGGCATAAATGCCTTCCTGTATATCGCGATACCAGAGCGAATAGATCAGCGGTTCCGCCAGAAGGGCATCCATATCGCCATTCCAGCCCTGGATGCGCTGCAGAGCCTGCTGACCCTGAACGGTTTGCGGTGAAGCGGCGGTCAAGGCCGGCAGGATGCGCTGGATCTGGGCCGAGACCTGGTCCATCTGGATATCGTGGAAAGTGTCAGGCGTGTGGGCATCGGTCTCGTCAAGGCGTTCCTCGATGCGCATGGCCCGGTAGGCCGCATAGCTGCCCGGCGTATCGTATCCATAATTGTCCGGAACAATGCGGTTATTGCCGGAGGCGATCCGGCCGGAGACGGGGTTTTCAACGCGCGGCAGGTCCTCATAGGGGACATAGCCGGTCCAGTTCCCGTCCTCATCGCGGATGGGCAGCAGGCCGGGCGTCGTATAACCGATTGTTCCGTCGACATGAGCGTAATGCATGTTCTGCATGGGCGCCGTGAAGCCCTCACCGGCTGCGACGAATTCGTCAAAGGATTGCGACAGCATCAGATTGTATGACACGCTCGCGACCTGGTTGGAGCGATCCAACGCGGTCGAGACCAGCACCACATCCTGGTTCCCGAAGACATCAAGAATGAAATATTCCGGGTCGAGGACGGGGCCGTTTTCCGCATCGCGCATCGTGATGGCAATATCGGCACCGCCGCGGACCTCGATCACCTCGACGCGCTCGGTCGTGGACAGACTTCCCGGCGCGTGTGGCACCATGTCGATGACATCGAAGCCGGTATTGGTGAAACCCCAGGCCGAGACCTGGTTGCGGCCCAGCACAACCAGCGGAGATCCGGCAATGGTCGCGCCGACAACGGCGCCTTGCGGCAGGTTGAGGCGGGCGAAATACCAGATGGCCGGTGCGCCGAGCGCCAGATGCGGGTCATTGGCCAGGAGGGGCTCGCCGGTGGCGGTATGCTCGCCGGACAGGACCCAGGCGTTGGAGCCATCATCAAAGTCGGGCTGGGCTTCGGTCGTGGGCTCAACCGGTGCTGGCGCGGGCGCAAAATCCTCGGCCTGCAGCATGTTGGGGGCCCAGTCGGGATATGCCGGCAGGAATTCGGACAGCTGAACCGGATCAAGAATTTCAGCCAGTTCGCGGCGGGCGACTTCCTCGCCTTCTCCGGCGGCCAGACTGTCCGCCATGTAGACCACAACGGCCATGGAATCGTGCAATTCCCAAGGTTCCGGCGTGGCTTGCAGGATCAGGTATTCCGGCGGGTAATGGCCTTCGGCGAGGCGGGCATTGACGCCGGCCACATAGGCCTCAGCCGCGCCGCGGAATTCCGGCGAGAGATTTTCAGCGGCGGCATTGGCCACCAGATGATAGCCACGATTGCGGCTACGGGCGTCTGCGGTGACGGTGGCCGGATTGAGATGGCCGAGCAGGGCCGAAAGCTCGCCATGCACATAGCGGCGCATCATGTCCATCTGGAAGAAGCGATCCTGCGCGTGGGCATAGCCGATGGCGAAGTAGATATCCTCGCCGGTCCCGCCGAAAATATGCGGGACGCCGTATTCATCGCGGACAATCTGCACTTCACCGGAAATCCCGGCGACCTCGACCGTGCCTTCGGTGCGCGGCAGGGAGGAGGAAAAGCGCCAATAGCCGTAACCGAGGCCCACAGCCACAACCAGAATGCCAAGGCCGAGAATGGCCGCAATACCGCGAATAACCCAACGCATGAAACGTCCCCCAATGATGTCCCCCCGTTTCGTGAACGGCGTTCACAGGAAATCTAGCAGGGTTTGCGCGGATGGGGAGTCGCTAATGCCCGACGGAAGGAGCTGGAGTTATCATTTTTTGCGAATATCCAGCCTTGCTCTTTGCTGCGCTTCTTTTGTGGGCGATCAAGCCCCCAAATTGGAGGCCTATTTATGAAATATATGATTACTTGTCTGGCGCTTCTCGGAGTTGTTGGATGCGCTGAACCGACAATCAATGGTCCTGAACTTGAAAATGGCCAAGTAGTTGAATTTACGGTCTCCACATCTGCTTATGGTGAATTGACCGCGTTGCTAGATGTGGTTCGAGATGGTAACAATCTGCAATTGCGGAGCCGAAGTAATTCGTCTGCCTATTTGGCGACGCTTCCCACTCAAGGAAGTTGGTTTTCCGAGGGAGACCTGCTGGTTATGGAAGTGCGCCATCAACACCGGCGTTCTGCCGACGAATGCCCAACTGGAAACATATATGCCGGGCGTCTAGCAAGTTTTACGGGAAATTTGAGATCAGGGTTCGGTCGCTTAAGAGTCTGTTTTGACGGTGAAAGTATCGTCGGTGATGTTGCCGACGGGCATCCCTTTTCCGGCCATGTTTCGGGGCGGATTACAAGTGAACAGCTCGCGCGCGACTATGCATATATACGCGACCGCATTGATGTTTTGTTG
This sequence comes from Hyphobacterium indicum, assembly GCF_003129605.1. Lineage (GTDB taxonomy): Bacteria > Pseudomonadota > Alphaproteobacteria > Caulobacterales > Maricaulaceae > Hyphobacterium > Hyphobacterium indicum. Next base: position 552,762 of record NZ_QBDX01000004.1, on the reverse strand, counting down.
GAGCAACATCTATTTGATCCACGCCTCATTGCGGGCAACGAATTCGAGCGGGCGAGGGCCATAATCGATACCGCGACAATGGCGGCTCTGGATGATTTCGATTTTTCCATTGGCTATATGTTCGCTGAAACCGTAATGCCCTTCTCGCACTTTCAACTCTACCGACCGGATGGCGGGCTTGATGCTTTGCTGCAATCTCGGGCCGCGCGAGGCGTTCAGGGTGAAGCCCTGTCGTTGGAATTCGACGGTGGTATTGCGATTTTGACAGTAGATTCGTTTCTGGGTGAGCATATTGGCGGCCAAATAGACGATGCTTTCGCCGAAATAATTGAGTCTGGCGCTGACAAATTGATTGTTGATCTGCGAGCAAATTCCGGAGGTTCTACTGCTGGAGCCGTATTAGCAAACCACTTGGCACCGGTTCCTGGAACCGTTGGTGCTTTTGTATCCGCCGATTGGTATGCGGAGAACAATCATGCACCCACCGCTCGCCAGATATCAGCGGCACCAGAATGGCAAGGCGGAACATTGGATGATTTCTATGCGCAGGTCGAGCGCGAGCCCATATTCGGCGTCGCTATTCAACCATCCCCGGTTATGTTCGACGGTGAAATAATCGTTCTAATTGGGCCGCATTCTTCGAGCATGACAGAATTGGTGGCAGCAGCGCTCAGGGAATTCGATCATATCACCCTTGTCGGTGAAACGACGGCGGGAGAAATGCTGTCCAGCCGTTTTTTTGATGCCGGTGGGGGTTATGTGGTCAGGATTCCAGTCGCTGACTATTTCACGCGGGATGGTGAGCGGATCGAGGGAAATGGGGTTGAGCCGGAAGTCGAAGTGCCGGTGGACGACGCCATGGGTCGGGCTCTCGAAATGTTGCGGTAGTTAATTTTGATCCGCGTGGGCGAAGTTTATTGGCGATATGCCGTGAACATTCTTGAAGGCACGGGAGAATGACGAAACATTTTTATACCCGACTTGGTGAGCAACATCCGAGACGGGAAAATGTGTAAGGAGTTCAGCGGCGTGGTACATTCTGCGTGACAGGTGATAATTCCGCGGAGACGTACCGAATGCCCTCGTAAAAAGTGTCGTAAAATGAAATCTGGACATCCCGCAATCTGCGGCGACGCTGTCCAGATTCACCGCGCGAACGGCTCTCTGATCAATGATTGATTTTGCGTTCTTTAGTTGCTCGGTCAATCGTTTGCGCGTCGTCGGCCTTTTGACGTCAAGCCGATCCGCAAGCTCTGACTCGGCCAATAGCGTGTCCTGAAGGGCGCGCGCAATACAGGCCTGATTCTGGCGTGCTTCATTGACGCGGCCATCGGGTGATGCGGATATTTCTAAGAGGCGTTTTATCTGAATTTCGCAACCGTCCAACCAATCCCGCGTCATCTGGATTGGTGAGCCGGATAGTCCTTTCAACAAGTCCGGGCACAACTCGTCATCCGAAAAATAAATGGAAAGGCCGCAGGTCTTTCGTCCGCTTGGCGTTGAGTTGTAATTTCTTGTGCCGGCGGCGATAAAAACCGCATTGTTGGGATTGAGGCTCCATTTCCCCCATTGCGATTCGAAATCTGATCGCCCGTCGAAAACAATCCGCAATGACGAACGCTCTGCTATACTTTCGAAAGCGCAGCCATCGGTTTCCGAATAAGAAATGCCTGGCGCATACAAGCCGGAAATGGATTTCTTCTGAAAGTTGCGGATGACATACTCTGCCGCCGGTGCGCTCATCATGTTAGCTCGACACGGTTTACCATTTAGTCCTTCGCACCATTGATATCGGTGATCTCGCCTACCGCTACTCAATCGACCCAGTACACCAATGCTGCTGATTGTGGAACGGGGATTTGCGATATCGGCGTTCACAGGAAATCTAGCAGGGTTTGCGCGGATGGGGAGTCAGCTCAGCGCATAAAGCTCGCGCCATTGATGTCGATCACCGAACCTGTTGCCGATCCGCACTGGCCGGACAGAAGGAAGGCCGCCATGGCGGCGATCTCCTGCGGCTGGGCGACCCGTCCCAGCGGAATATCGGCGACCGCGGCGGCGCGCGCTTCAACCCGCGAGGGGGCCATGTCGGTCTCGATCCAGCCCGGTGTCAGCGTGTAGATCAGCGCATTGTTGTGGGCATGAGCCCGGGCCAGCGTTTTGGATGCGGCGACCAGCGCGGCTTTTGACGCCGCATATCCGGCATGATCCGGCCCGTCACCGCGATAGGCGGCGCGGGATGCGATATTGACGATGGCGCCGCCCCCTGAACCCCAGTCATTGATGGCGTTGCGCATCAGTTCGCACGGGGCCATGATATTGACTTGGAGTTGCTCGATCCAGTGCCGGTCCCAGCTTTGCGCGTTGTGCAGCGGTGTTTCGCGGTAGACGCCCGCATTGTTGACCAGGGCATCGACCTTTCCGGCCATGTTTTTTGCCTGCAGCCAAAGCCGGTCGGCCGCCCCCTTTTGCGACAGGTCGGCGGCAATGCAGCCAACCGCATCAATCTCTTTTGCGAGCTTGATCGCGGCATCCTGATTGACGTTGAAATGGAGGATGACTTTCGCCCCCGCCTTGGCGCAGGCGCGGGCCGTTTCCTTGCCGACGCCGCGGGAGGCGCCGGTGATCAATACCGTCTTGTCTGTCAGCATGGTCTATTTGTTCGCAATCATATCGAAGAGTTTGCCATAGGGCGGGGCGATCAGGCGTGACGGATGCCAGACCGGCACTTCGAGCACGCTGCGCGCATGGGTGAAGGTCTCGAAGCCGGCCTCGCCATGATAAGCGCCATAGCCGGAGGCGCCGACCCCGCCAAAGGGCAGATCCTCGACCGAATAGTGCAGCATCGTGTTGTTCACGACGGCGCCGCCGGAGATGGTGCCTTCCAGAACGCGCCGCGCGGCCTTTTTGTCTTTCGAATAGACGTAAAGGGCGAGCGGGCGGTCCCCGGCATTGACCCGTTTCATGGCATCATTGAGCCCGTTGTGCGCGAGAATGGGCAGGACGGGTCCGAAGATTTCCTCCTGCATCAGTTTGGAATCCTCGGGCGGATTGAGCACCACGGTCGGGGCGATCTTGCGCGCATTGCCGGGATCTCCGCCGCTGGCCTGAAGGATTTCCGCGCCGCCGGATCTTGCTTCCTCGATCATGGCGTTGAGGCGGTCATAATGACGGTCGGAGACGATGGCCGTGTAGTCTTCGTCTGTTGCCCAGTCCGGATAGCTTTTCTCGGCCTTGGCGATAATCGCTTCCCCAATGGGCCGCGCCTGGTCTGCCGGTGCCAGGACATAATCGGGTGCGATACAGGTCTGACCGGCATTCATGAATTTGCCGAAGCTGAGCGAGGCGGCCGCATCTTTTGCCTTGAAGCCCTGGTCGATAATCACCGGTGACTTGCCGCCCAGCTCGAGCGTGACGGGGGTGAGGTTTTCCGCGGCGGCCTTGGCGACCAGCCGGCCGACATGGGTCGAGCCCGTGTAGAGCAGGTGATCGAACGGAATTTTCGTAAAAGCCTCTCCCACAGCCGGCCCGCCCAGAAGCACTGCGACGTGGCTTTCGTCAAATTCCTCGGCCAGCATGTTGCGCATCAATTCCGACATGTTGGGCGTCAGTTCCGATGGCTTGAGCATGACCCGGCACCCGGCAGCCAGTGCGGCGAGAATGGGTGAGAAGGCCAGCTGGAAGGGATAATTCCAGGGCGAGATGATGCCGGCGACACCTCTCGGTTCGCGGCGGATATAGGCCTTGCCCGGTGCCAGATTGCCCGGAATGGAGACCTTCCTGTTCTGCATCCAGCTCCAGAGATGGCGGCGCGTGTGTTTCACTGCCGTGGTCATATAGGTGACTTCGGTGAGCTGGGTTTCGCAGCGCGAGCGTACGCCGAAGTCGGCGGCGGCCGCGTCCTTGATGGCGTCGGCATGCTTTTTTGTCAGCGCGCCGATGGCATCGATATCGCGCAGACGATCCTTGTAGCTGCGGTGGCGTTCGGCCTCGAAAGCGGCTTTCTGCGCACGGAAAACATTGTCCATGCGCTCGATCTGCCGGTTGTCCAGATCACTCATTTTTCTCTCCCTCAAGCCAGATCGCGGATCATTTCAGCGGCCTTGTCGGCCAGCATCATGGTTGGCGCATTGGTGTTTCCGCCCACCAGGCGCGGCATGGCCGACGCATCGACCACGCGCAGGCCGGTCACGCCCCTGACGCTGCAGTCCGCATCGAGCACCGCCAGTTCGCCAGCCCCCATCGCGCAGGTCGAGGTCGGATGGTAAAGCGTTTCGGCCCGCTGTCGAATATCCGCGACCAGATCGTCCCGGGAGCCGATGCTTTCAGGGTGAACCCATTCCACGAACTCGTCGCGGAACGCCGGCGCGCGCAGGATCTCGATCACCTTCTCATAGCCATCGACCAGGGCCGTCAGGTCGAAATCGGTGGCCAGATAATTGGGGTCGATGGCCGGATATTCCGCCGGATCATCGCTTTTGATCCGGATTTCGCCACGGCTTTGCGGATAGAGATGGCAGACATGCAGTGTCATGCCGTGACCCATTTTGGTCTCCTTGCCGTGATTGAGCGAATAGCCGGGAATGAAGACCAGTTGCAGATCGGGAATATCCTCCGCAACGGATGATGAAATGAAAGCGCCTCCCTGTACCGGGTTGATGGTGAAATCGCCATCGCCGCGGATCATCCAGCGCAGCACATCATAGATGTTTTTCGGCAGGCGCTGCATTGAGAGGCCAATGGCTTGCGAGGTCTTCACCGTCGCAACGGCGGCGATATCGAGATGGTCCTGCAGATTGCGTCCGACGCCGGGCAGGTCGACCTCGGGCGTGACGCCGGCGGCGCGAAGCCAGTCCGCATCGCCGATGCCGGACAGCTGCAGCAATTGCGGTGAATTGATTGCGCCGCCAGACAGGATCACCTCCTTGCGGGCCGTCAGTTCGGTCAGTGCTCCCCTGATATCAACGAGCACGCCGGTGGCCCGCTTGCCGTCGAGCCGGACCCTGTGGGCGAGCGCCTCGGTGATGACGGTGATATTGCCGCGCTCCAGTGCCGGACGCAGGAAGGCATCGGCTGCGCTCCACCGGCGCGGACCGTTCATGGTCACCTGATAGGGACCAAAGCCATATTGCTTTTCGCCGTTGAAGTCGTCGTTCTCCGGGTATTGCAGCTCGCCACCGGCTTCAAGGAAGAGCCGGGTCAGGGGGTTGAGTTTCGGGATGGACTGGACGTGAAGCGGTCCGTCATTTCCATGCAGCGGGCCGGAGAAGGCATTATTGTTTTCCTGCCGTCTGAAACGCTCCAGCGCGTCGGCCCAGTTCCAGCGCGGGTCGCCGATCATCTTGCCCCATTCGTCGAAATTTTCCGGCGCGCCGCGCATATAGTGCATGGCGTTGATGGAGGAGGATCCGCCCAGAGTCTTGCCACGCGGCCAGAACAGGCGGCGGTTGTTCAGCCGCTGCTGCGGCTCGGTTTCATAATTCCAGTTGAAGGGGCCGCCGGAGACGACCTCCTTGAGCAGCATGGGCGTGCGGATGTTGGGATGATTGTCCGACTTGCCGGCTTCGAGAATGCAGATGGTGACATCCCGGTCGCGCGACAGGTGTTCGGCCACAACACATCCCGCCGAGCCCGCGCCGACGATGATATAGTCGAATTCTGTTGCATGGTCCGTCATGACTATTCTCCCGCCACTTCAGCCGCGATGGCGCGGAAGGCGGCAAACGTCTCGGCGGTGTTCGGCCCCCATTGCGGGTCGGCGGCAAAGCGGGAAATCACCAGATTGCGTGAGGGATCGACCCAGATGTACTGGCCATAAATCCCGGCCGCAAAAAATTCGCCGCGATCGGTTTCCGGGAACCAGAAATGCAATCCATATCCCCGCAAGGGATAAGTGGCATCGGCCTCCTGGAAGGGCGCATTGGCGCGCGTGGCCATCTCGACCCAGCCTTCGGGCAGAAGGCGTTCGCCGTCCCAGACACCGTCACTGAGATAGAGCAGGCCAAGGCGGGCATAATCCACCGGCCGGGCATTGAGACAGCAATAGCCCAGCGCGACACCGTCTTCGCCCATAATGTTCTGGTTCCAGTAGGCATCACTTTCCATGCCCAGCGGCGTCCAGATCTTTTCCTGAACGATCTGATGAAGCGGCTGATCATAGATGCCGCGCAGAACAGCCGACAGCACATGGCTGGCCGAGGAGATGTAGTCGAGTTCCGTTCCGGGGTCCGTCACGCGCTCGAACTGCAGCAGGGACTGGTCGATATCGCTGCCCCAGACAAAGGGATCCGCGAACAGAACGCCGACATCCGAGTCGGGATCATCATAATCCTCCACGAAATCGATACCCGTCGACATCATCAGCAAATGCCGAAGGGATGTCTCGCCAAACGCCGATCCTTCGAACTGCGGTGCAAATTCCCGGGCCAGCTGATCGAGGCTGTCGATCCGGCCTTCCTGCAGTGCCATGGCGATCAGCGTGGCAACAAAGCTCTTGGCGACGGACCAGGAGGTCGGCCGGCTCATCTCGTCCGCCCCATTGAGATACTGCTCGTGCACAATGACCCCGTCGTGCACGACGACCAGACCCAGCGCACTGGTGAGTTCAAGATACTGGCCCAGCGACCGCGTTTCGCCGTCGAATTCGTAGGATACATCCAGCGGGCGTGTTTCGCGCGGCAGGGGATCGGGATCAGTGGCCTCGAGATCCGCATACGGGAAGTAGCTCGCCATGTTCAGCGAGACATCGATAATATTCTCCGGCTGGAAGGCCGCCTGCACTCTGGCGGGCGAATAATCCGACCAGGGCCGGAAAAACCAGCTGGCCGCAATCGAGACCAGCGCCACAATCAGCAGCAATACGCCGCCCAGAATTCTCAAAACCATAGCGGTATCATTTCCCCCCTGTTAACCCGTATCAGGCACATGACTTGCAGGTGCCGATGCATTCGGATGCTCGCCTGTTGCGCGTTCGCTACTGACAAGAGCATCGAAGTTTGATCTAGTAGGCGCAATAAAAGCTCAAGCCGCAAGAGAAACGCGGTGATCCAGGGGGAGAAATATGCAGAAATCCATTCGCGAACTGGCACTCGGTTCGACTGCGCTGGCGATGGCCGTGATTGCGGCAGCTCCGGTCTATTCACAGACAATGGACACCATTACGGTGACCGCACAACGGCGTGAAACCACGCTGCAAGACACGCCTGTGGCCGTAACGGCTGTTTCGGGCGATGTGCTGGAACAATCGCAATTGCGCGATGTACGGGACCTCCAGACACTCGTGCCGTCATTGTCGGTTTCCCAGAATGCGTCGTCTTCGAACACCAGCTTCTCCATCCGGGGCGTCGGGTCTTCGACCTTCAACTTCGGTATCGAGCCCTCGGTCGGCGTTTTTGTGGACGGCGTCTACCGTTCCCGCAACGGGGCCTCGATCGGTGACTTCCTTGGCGTGGAACGGATCGAAGTTCTGCGCGGCCCGCAGTCAACCCTGTTCGGGAAGAACACCTCTGCCGGCGTGATCAATTTCGTCACGCAGACCCCGTCGGACGATTTCGGCTATGAAGCCGAAATGACGCTGGGCGAGTTCAATCAACGGACGTTCCGCGGCATGATTGAAAGCGGTCTGGGCGAAGGCATTGCCGGCCGCCTCGACGTCAACATCAACCAGCGTGATGGTTTCATCGTCAATGTTCCGGATGGCCGGGATGTGAACGAGCGGGATCGCTGGGGCTGGCGCGGCCAGTTGTTCTTTGAACCGAATGACCGCCTGTCGCTGCGGATTATCGGTGACATGCAGCAGATTGAAGAAAATTGCTGCGCGGCTCCGTTTACGCGGGTGTCTCCTCAGAACGCCGGTGCTTTCACCATTCTCGGCGTGACCCAGTTGCCGGTGAATCCCTATTCGGGACGAATCGCGATTGATGGCAGCGTTCTGTCAGTGGTCGATAGCGGCGGTCTTTCAGCCGAGCTGAATTACGAGTTTGACGGATTTACCTTCACCTCGATCACCGCCTACCGGGCCTATGATGAAGAGCAGGATATTGACCCGGACTGGGTGGATCAGCCCTTCAACCAGCGCCGTTTCCTGGATCAGGATTACCAGACGACGACGCAGGAATTCCGGATGACCTCGACCGGTGACCGGAATGTGGATTACCTGTTCGGTGCCTATTTCTTCCACCAGAACCTGAACACGACAAACATTACCCGCCAGGGGCCGATGATCCGGCCTTTCGCCGACCTGTTCTCCGATCTGGACGGCAATCCGTTCACACCGGGCAGTGCTGTCGGTCTGGTGGAAGCGCTGTGTAACGGCCCGCAAGGCCCGTTCATTGGCGGCTGTGTGCCGGGTCAATATCTGGCGGCCGGCTCGGGTCAATCTTCGACCTTCTGGCAGAATAATGACAGCTTCGCCCTCTTTGGTCAGCTGGACTGGCATGTGAATGACCGCCTGACGATCACGGGCGGCCTTCGCTACACCAATGACGAAAAAGATGCGCGTTCGGACATCTCGATCCAGGACCCGTTTGCGGCGCTGGATTTCGTGCAGATCGGCTTCAATGCGCTGATCTTCCCGGCGGCGTTCACACAGGCAACCGGCCTGCCGTTCACGCCGGCCAACGTCAATTTCGTCCAGACGGCCAACCCGGCCGGGTTTGCGCAAATTGTTGCGGGCGCCCAGGCGGCCGCCGTGGACCCGAATGTCAATACGCTGCTGGGTCTCGGAGCCTTGCAATTCTTCCCGCCGGCTCCGGACTTCAATTCCTCGCGTTCGGACTCGAATCTCTCGGGGACGCTGATTCTCAGCTATGATGCGACGGATGACGTCAACCTCTATGCGTCCTACACGCAGGGTTACAAGGGCGGTGGTTTCGCACTCGACTCTGCCGCGGCCCGCGTGGGCAGCTTCACCTTTGACCCGGAGACGGTTACGGCCTGGGAAGTCGGTGTGAAATCGACCATTGGCGACGTGCTGATGCTGAACGCTGCTGCCTTCCGTCAGAATGTCGAGGACTTCCAGACCAACGTCTTCACCGGCTCGTCCTTCGTTCCGGACAATGCGGGCGAAATCCAGATCACCGGTCTGGAACTGGAAGCCCTGTTCCAGCCCACCGAGAGCCTGACCTTTACCGGCGGCCTGATCTGGCTGTGGGAAGACAAGTATGTCACCTTCACCGACGGTCCTTGCCCGGTATCGGATACGTCCAACTGTAACTTCCGTCCGAGCGCGACGTCACCGGCACTGGTTCCGGTGCAGGATTTGTCGGGCCGTGACCGCGGCAGCCCCGAGCTGACAGGGAACGTGACGGCGCTTTATCAACGGCCGATTTCCGACAATCTGGACTTCTTCCTGCGTGGTGAAGTCTATTTCCGCGATGACGCTTTCCTGACCACCCAGCTTGATCCGCTGCAGACGCAGGATGCCTTTACTCTGCTGAATGGCAGTGTCGGGCTGACGGCAGATGACGGCCGCTGGGAAGTTCAGGTCTGGGGCCGCAATCTGGCAGATGAGGAATATCTGCAAGGCTCCTTCGACTCGACCTTGCCAGGCAATATCAATGGCTATCCGGGCGATCCCCGGACCTATGGTGTGACCTTCCGTATCCGGAACTAGTCACGGCCTGCGACAAAAGGGAAAGGGCGGAGGTCTTGCCTCCGCCCTTTTTCATGCAGAAAATCCGGATATGACCTCGCTGATCATCATACTGGTTTCGGCCGTCGCGATTGCCGCGCTCATCGGGCTCAATGTCTGGATGGGTGGATGGACCCCGTCGCGGGTGGAGTCGCTTGAAGAGGCGGCGGCCCGGCTGAAGCAGGATTTACTGGCGTTCGAGCCTGCAGACGGGATCATCGCCAAAGATCATCGCGCTGCCATCGTTCTGGAGAAAAATACGGACAGGATCGGCCTGGTGGCCGCGCAGGGCGATATCCTGGTAACGCGGTTGATTGCGCCGGCCGACATTGCACGGGCCAGGGTTGACGATAATGTCCTGAGCCTGCGCTTTCACGATTTTACCTTTCCGGATACAAGATTTGCCTTTGATGATGCGAGTGCGGCTGCGGAATGGCAGGCGCGGCTGACGGGAGACAGATAGCGCCATGACCGACCTTCCCGATCCCATTCAGTACGCGATCCCGTTTTTCATCCTGCTGATTATTGCCGAGCTGATTTATGCGCGGCATACGGGCAAGGCGAAATTCGAACCCCGGGATTCCGGTGCCAGCCTGGCCATGGGGCTTGGAAATACGGCCGCCGGCATTGTGTTTGCCGCCGTCGGTGCCACCTGGCTGGCCTTTCTTGTGCCCTTTGCCCTCTTTGATCTGGGCTGGGCCTGGTATGTCTGGATCGTGTGCTTCGTACTGGACGATTTCGTCTATTACTGGTCACACCGCTTTGCCCATACCGTGCGCTGGTTCTGGGCGGATCACGTCACCCATCATTCCTCGCAGCATTACAATCTGACCACGGCATTGCGGCAGCCCTGGTTCAATATCTTCACCCTGAAATTCATCTGGTTCGGTGCCTGGATGATCCTTCTCGGCTTTCCGCCGGCCATGGTCGCCTTCTGTGGCGGCCTCAATCTGATCTATCAGTTCTGGATTCATACCGAAGTGATCCGGCGTCTGCCGGCCCCGATCGAGGCGGTGATGAATACGCCGTCGCACCACCGGGTCCACCATGCGACAAATCCGGTCTATCTCGACCGGAATTATGCCGGCGTCTTCATCATTTGGGACCGGATGTTCGGGACGTTCCAGGCGGAGCTGGATGAGGAGCCCTGCCGCTATGGCATTGTGCGCAATCTGGGCACTTACAACCCGCTGCGCATTGCCGTTCACGAATGGTGGGGCATCATCAAGGACGTGGCGTCCGCAAAATCTTTCAGGCATGCGCTTGCCTATATCTTCGCGCCGCCGGGCTGGTCGCCGGACGGATCCCGGCTGACGACCAGGGCGATCAAGAAAATGGCCGGCGTGGAGAAGCCGGTCCGGCCGCGCCGCGAAGCGCCGCAGGATGCCACGCCTGCGGAATAGCCGCCCCTTGCGTTTTTCGTAAATTTCGCTCACTCTCCGTGGAAGTGAACAGCGTTTACTTTCGTGAAATGCTGCACGGACCGGGGAGATTGATATGAGCCTACGCGACCTTTACCCGCTTCCGGATATCGACCCAAGCTGGACGGTTCCGCAGGAATTCGATGCGATTTTTGACTGGGAGTTTGATGAGGGCCGCAAGACCCTCATGCACCTCTATCAAAAGGGCAAGGATATGCAGTGGGATGCGGTCAACCGCATCGACTGGACGCAGGAACTCGATCCGGAAAATCCGATGGAATTGCCGGTTGAGGTGGGCGGTCTTTACGGCTCTCCGCTCTGGGAACGGATGAGCGAGAAAGACCGGATCGAGCTGACCCGGCACTCCCAGTCCTGGAATATCTCGCAGTTTCTCCAGGGCGAGCAGGCCGCGCTTTTGTGCGCAGCAAAAATCGTTCAGCAAGTGCCTGACCTGGACGCGAAATTCTATGCTGCGACCCAGGTCATGGACGAGGCGCGGCATGTTGAAGCCTACCGCATGCTGCTGAAGAAATTCGATCTTGCCTATCCGATGACCCATCCCTTGCAGGAACTGGTCGACCAGGCGCTGCGCGACAGCCGCTGGGATATGACCTATCTCGCCATGCAGGTGGTCATTGAAGGGCTGGCCCTGGCCGCATTCGGGGCGATCCGCGACATGGCCCAGAATCCGCTCGCCCGGATGGTGAACGCCTATGTCATGGAGGATGAAGCCCGACATGTGGCGTTCGGCCGGATCTCTCTTAAGGATTATTATCCGCAGTTGACGCAAGCCGAACGTGATGAGCGCGAGGAGTTTCTGGTCGAGGCGTGCTGGCTCATGCGCGGCCGGATGACCGATGCGCGCGAGGTCTACCGGGCTCTGGACCTGCCCGAGCAGGAATGTGTCGAGTATTCGGAAAACTCCGAGATCGTTAAGCTATACCGCCAGATGCTGTTCCAGCGCATTGTGCCGATCGTCAAGGATATCGGCATCTGGGGCAAGGACATACAGAAGACCTATGAAGAGATGGGGGTCCTCCAGTACGCCAATCTCGACCCCGAAGAGCTGCAACGCGATGACGAAGCCAAGGCGAAAGAGTTTGACGCAAGGCGTGCCTATGTGGAGGCCGTCGCCAAGGCCAGCGGCGAGGGCAATGTTTCAGCCGTGGGTCACGCCGAATAGCGGACTGTTTGATGAGTGATGCGCGGCCTGTCTGGCTGACGTCGAGTGACGGGCTTCGTCTCTTCGGGCGGTATTCTCCCGGCGAAAAGTCGAAGCCGCTTTGCCTTTGCCTGCATGGACTGACACGGAATTCGCGGGATTTCGAAGACTTTGCGCCGCTGCTTGCGCAGCAAGGATATCCGGTCCTCGCCGCTGACATGCGCGGCCGCGGCGAGAGCGATTATGCGGCTGATGCATCGACATACCGTCTGGACGTCTATGTCCGGGATTGCCTTGTCTGGCTCGACGAACTCGATTCCGGTGCCGCGATCTGGATCGGGTCGTCCATGGGCGGTGGCATTTCCATGTATGCCGGGGCCACCGCGCCTGAGCGCGTGAAGGGGCTGATCCTGAATGATATCGCGCCGGAGATTGATCCGCGTGGCGTTGAAAATATCCGCAAGATTGCCGGAAAAGGGGGCGTCATTCGGTCATGGGCGGATGCCGCGCAGCGCTGCCGCGACGTGAACGGTCATGTTCATCCGAAAGAGACATCGGATGAATTCTGGCTGGCCTTTGCCCGCCGCACACACCGCCAGACCGGACCGGAGGCTTTCCGGTCCGACTATGACCCGGCCATTCTTTCGGCGCTATCGGCCGGGTCTTCCCCTGAAGACCGGTGGAATGCCTTTGATCTGTTGCGTGAAATCCCCACACTTCTGGTGCGGGGGGCGCTTTCAGAACTCGTCACGCGCGAAATTGCGGACAGGATGCGGCGCCGGAAGCCGAATCTCGACCATGTCGACGTGCCGGATACGGGTCATACGCCGCTTTTGACCGAAACCGAGGCCCTGGATGCGATTTTCAATTGGCTGGAAGGGCAATAATTCACCTTACACGCGAAGTGTGCCGGGATTCCATGTCAAAAATGGGGAAAACATTAATTTTAGCTTAACTCGCGGCCCCGGCGGGTATACGGTCTGGTCATCGAAATCTGATTTTGGGGGAATGTATCCAATGCTTCGTCGTCTTCTTCTTCTCAGCGGCAGCGCCGCTTTAATCGCCGGACCTGCAGCAGGTGTTGCAGTTGCTGATGACATGTCCTGGTTCCCGTCCGAACCGCCGGCCAATGCCACGCCGGGTGAATGTTATGCGCGGGTTCGCGTCGAGCCGGTCTATGAGCCCTACACGGAAACCATCACGTCTTCGGACGCCTATGAGACCTATGATGTGGCCCCTCCGCGCCTTGAAGAGCGGATCGAAGAATATGTCCGCCGCGACGCCGGTGTCCGTTATGTTGTCCATCAGCCGGTTTATGAAACGGTGACAGAGAATGTTCTCGTCCGCCCGGCCTATACCGAATATGTCGTTCGTCCGGCCGTTCATGAGACGGTGACCGAGCAGGTTCTCGTTCGTGAACCCCGCATGGTGTGGCAGCGTGGCCGTGTGCCCGGCGCCCAGATCACCCGCTATGATCCGGAGACCGGTGAAGTCTGGTGTCTGGTTGAAGAGGCTGGCGAATATCGCACCGTGACCCGCAATGTCGTGGTGCAGCCAGCCCGGATCGACGAAATCGAGACACCGGCCGAATATGCCATGATCTCGCGTGAGGTTCTGGTTGAACAGGGCCGCGTCGAGGAAATTCCGATTCCGGCCGAGTATGATACCTATTCGGTTGAAGTCCTGACCCAGCCGGCAACGGTTGAAAGCCGTACGGTTCAGGGACGGTCTGAAACCATCACCCGCTATCGCCTCGTATCGAGCGAGCGTTATGAGTGGCGTATGATGGACTGCGAAGAAATCGAACTGCCGAATTTCGATGCACCGACTGTTGAGCGTTCACGCACACCGATGTCCTATCAGGATCATTCCGGTGGCGTCGATTTCGACAGCCATAATGACGATTACAATGGCGCGGCTCAAAGCCGTATTCTTGGCCGTCAATAGGATCTGACCCGGGCCTTCCGGCCCGGACAGTTTCAGCGCCCCGTCCGGCTTGTCCGGGCGGGGCGTTTTTCTTGCAGGTTTGTGTGTCAGCCTGCTGGCGTGATGATCCGGACCCGTGACAGGGCCGACCGGCCGCTCCCGTCTACGGCACGTACAGCATAGAAACCCGGACCTTCCGGCCGCCAGACCGGTTCTCCGGCCGCATTGGCGGGAACCGGCTGGCCATCGACATACCAGCGAAGCGGTGACCCCGCCCGCCCGGCCAGGACATAATCGCGCCCGCCCGCTTCCATCCAGACTTCGGCTTCATGCGGCGGAAAAAGGATTTCCGGGGCGGGGTCGCGATTATACCGGGCGAGCGGTTCGGGCGTTTCCTGCGCCAACAGCCACGGTTGGCGATCTTCACGCGGGGTTTCCTGCTGCGGCAGCATATCGAAGACATCAAACAGGACCGGCAAGGCGGCTTCGCGGCCCGTCTGGCCGGTGCGCGGGCGGGCATCCGCCCGGCCAACCCAGACGACGACCGTATATCCGCCGGCAATTCCGGCCGCCCAGGCATCCCGATAGCCCCAGCTTGTTCCGGTCTTGAACGCGATGGAGGGGGCGGCGCTGGTCAGGCTCGCAGGCGCCCGGCCTGACGGTTGGGGTGCGCCGCGAAGAATGGTGAGAATCTCTTCTGCCGATTCCGTGCTGACAATCTGCATACCCGGAGCATCGGTGCCGAGATCGCCCGCATTCCAGATCAGCGGACGCACTTCGCCGCCATTGGCAAGTCCCGTGTAAAGTGTTGCCAGATCCCGCACGGTCAGACCGGCTCCCCCAAGCGCGATGGCCAGCCCGGTCTCTTCGCTCGCCCCCGCGGATATGGATGGTGAGGCGCCGGCAAACCGCAGGCCGGCGGCAAAGCGGCTGGCGCCCACCGCATCGAGCGTTTCAACTGCCGGGACATTCAGTGAATGCTGCAGGGCCTCGGCGACGGTGACCTCGCCCCGGAACATGCGGTCAAAATTTTCCGGCATATAGCTGTCAAAGCGGCGCGGCGCATCGGTCAGCCGCGTCTGCGGTGTGGCCAGCCCGTCGTCGAAGGCCATGCCATAGATAAAGGGTTTGAGCGTCGATCCCGGCGAGCGGGGCCGGTTTGACAGGTCGATCCACCCGCCCGCGCGGGCGCGGCTTGCCGAGCCGACGGCCGCGCGAACGGCCCGGTTTTCATTCTCAACGACCAGAATGGCCAGTTGAACATCCGGCCCTGCGGCTTCAGCAGCGCTCGCTGCGAGACGCTCCGCTTCCAGCTGAAGTGTGTAGTCGAGCGTCGAGGTGATAACGGAGGATGATCCGTCAGATGCCGTGCGCAGAGACTGGCTGGCATGCCAGGCCAAAGCGGGAAAATCATGACGCGAGGGCACCGGTTCAGCAGCGGATTCGATTGCGATGTCGCTGGAGATGACTCCGTAATTCGCCAGTCTTTGCAATATCCGCTCTCTTCCCCGCCGGGCGTTCTCCGGCCGCAGATCCGGGCGGCGGGCTTCGGGCGCTTGCGGCAGCGCAATCAGCAAGGCGATCTGGGCCGGGGTCAGCCGGTCGGGCGCATGACCGAACCAGGCCCAGCTGGCCGACGTCACACCCTCCAGATTTCCGCCATAGGGGGTCAGGGTCAGATAGGTCTCGAGGATTTCCTGCTTGGAATACCTGGCTTCCAGCTGGAGGGCGCGCCAGACTTCCATCAGCTTGGAGCCAAGATTGCGCTGCGGCCGCGGCTCCAGCAGGCGGGCCGTTTGCATGGTCAAAGTCGAGGCGCCCGAGACGATTTCCCCGGCACGCAAGGAGTTGGCGCTGGCGCGCAGGATGGCCAGGGGGTCGACGCCCCGGTGGATTTGAAAACGTTCGTCCTCGATGGCGATCAGGGCCGCAATGAAAGCCGGGTCAATGCCGTCGAGATCGGCTGCCAGCCGCCAGCGTCCGCCCTCGACCGGGAAGGCGCGGAATATCTGACCGCGTTCATCGGTAATGATGACCGACCGGTCGGACAGCGACGGCGGGGGGAAGAGCCGATCCAGCCCTACCACTGCCATCATGGCGATCAGTGCGGCTCCCGCCGTCCAGCGCCAGGCCGTCAGGATCCGGTCCATCAGCGTTCCCGGATGACGACCTCACCTGCCGCCGTGCGGGCAAAGACATCTGTGCGGTACATGTCCTCGACCACAACGCCGGGAATGGTGAAGCGGCCCGGCGTGACGGCGCGAACCGTATAGGCATAGCGCTCCGTGCGGCGGCCATAGACCTCGATCGCGGCAACATAGCGATCGTCGCGCGCTTCCTGGATGCGAGCCGATTCGATCGTGCCCAGCCAGCTGTAGACGCCATTGGGACCGCCTTCATCCGGTTGAATAATCGACTCGATCTCGAAACCGGCGGGAAGCAGATCCGCGAGGATGAGCGGTGCGCGGCGGGATTCCGGATTGATGATCTCGAAGGAAATCACAAGCCGGTCGCCCTGCGAGATGTTCGCCAGATCCGCTTCCGACCCGTCCGTATTGCGGATCCGCTTGCTGACGAGCAGACGCGCGGCCTCCGCTTCCGGGGCCTCGGCCGGTGTGCCGCGCGCAACACGCGTCAGCCAGACCGGATTGCCGGCCTCATTGGTGAAGCTGGCACCCTGGGCCAGATCCTCCGGACTCATCGAGAAACTGCGGTCTTCAGCCTCGACGGTCACGGCGCCTTCGGCGGCAATATCGACATCGTCGCCGTCCTGCGTGAGCGCATTTGCCGCGAGCAGGAGATAGGCCATTTCCTGGGTCGTCAGGCTGTCAATCGCTGGGATTTCTGTTGCAACGCGGTCACCCAGCCTTTGTACCCGGTCCATGTCCCCGGCTTCGGCGGCAAGGGCCAGAACACCGGCCAGATCGCGGCGCGGTGTCTGATAGTAATCGCCCTCATTATTGTAGCCCAGAACGCGTTCAGCGAGATCGAAGGCATTCTGGCTGCGGGCGCGATCGCCGACCAGCGCCAATGCGGCGGCCACATGGGCCCGGGCCAGCGGGCTGGAGATCTGGTCAATGCGCTGATCGTGGAAATAACGCAGACGTCCGACATCGGCCCGGCCGGCGCGGGCCAGCACATAGAAGGCATAGGCCTGGCTGCGATCGTTCAGTCGTTGCTGGGTGTCCCGCTGCCAGGGACCGCGGCGGATATCGGTGTCATAGCCACCGGCGCGGTAGAAATCACCGCGCGAGATATGATCCAGAACCGTATATGCGCGGTCCAATGCTGCCGCCGGCACATCGTATCCGGCTGCATCGGCCCGGGCGAGGAAGTCGGTGGCATATGCCCCCAGCCAGCCGTCGGCATAGCGATCGCCCATACGCCACTGACCGATGGCGCCATCGGCGCTTTGACGGTTCAGGAGGGTCTCGACGGTCTCCCTGACGCGTTGGTGGCTCTCGGCATCGGCTTCCAGACCGGCGAGCGCCGCCATCTGCCCGGCATAGAGCAGGGGCAGGGCGCGGCTGGTCTGTTGCTCGGTACAGCCGAAGGGATAGCGGCTGAGATTCTCGTAAATCGCTGCCGCGTCCATCGGGATGGCCGAGAAGCTGAGCTGAAGCTCGGCATCGCCGGGATTGAATTCGGACAGAAGCGCCGGGTCCGGCGACCAGCTTTGGCCTGGAGTCAGAGCAATACGTTCGAAATCAGCCTGCGGCATGAAGGCCGACCGCACCTGGATCGGATAGCTGGATTCGAGTTCGATTTCCGGGCCGATCACTTCCATGGACAGTTGAGCGATACCGATATCCCCGGCAGTGATGCCGACCGTATCATCGCGGCGTTCGCCCGGTTCCATGGCCGCACCATTCTGTGGCTGGTCGAAACTGACCGGCCCGTCGCTGGAGAACATGGCGATGTAATCACCGGATTCGCCTTCGACATTGTCAATGGTCAGCGTGGCTTGTGCCTGATCTCCCGGAGACAGGAAACGTGGCAGAATGAGTTCGGCCGGGACGGGGTCGCGCACGGTCAGTGGCTGAGACGCCGACCCCAATGCCGTGTCCGACCAGGCGACCGCCATCAGGCGCAACTCGCCATTGAAGTCCGGCACCTCGATATCAACCGATGCAGTACCGTTCCCGTCAAACTCGACCGGTCCGGAAAACAGGGCAACGGTTTGGGTGGGGACGACCGTTAGACCGGCGCCGCCAATCTGGTCACCGCCGGAGCGAACCGGAGCCGCGGCACCCTGATTGGGATCCAGCAGGCGCCCGTAATCATCATATAGCGACACATCGAGCGCGCGCTGTCCGAAATACCAGTCAATCGGATCCGGCGAGTCGAAGCGCGTGAGAAGCAGAATGCCTTCATCGACCGCTGCGACCGTGACATAGGCATTGCGTGTGTTCTGGCTGGCCTCGAGATCGACACTGACGGTCTGGCGCGGCCGCACCAGCTCCGGCATGTCGAAGGCGAGATCAATCGTGCGGTCTTCAGCGCTGACCGGAATATACGCCACGCCCACGGCGCGCCGCGGCCGCGGTTGTTCGACCACGTCACGCGGTGTGTAGACCGTGACCATGACATAGGCGCCGGTACCCCAGTCATCCGTGACGGGCAGAGTGAAGCCGGTGCCGCCTTCGGGCAGGCTGATGGAATAGTTGGCGATCACACGGTCCGTGGCGACCACGATCTCGGCTTCCCCCGCATAGGGGGCTTGCAGGCTGATCTGGGCTGTATCGCCCACGGAGGGAGAGTCTTCCGGTGTGGCAATCCGCACGCGGTCCGGCGCTTCCACGCCATCCTGCGCAACACTGCCCCAGCCGACCCAGAAGCCGTAGCTGGAGGCGGCGCCATCCGGTCCTGAAACCTCCAGCCGGTAATTGCCCCAATCCAGCGGCGGTGTATTGACCGCCGTGATCTCGCCACCGGTCTGGATCACACCATCTTCAATCGGAACGGTGAAGCTGGTCCGGCGCCAGCGCCAGTTGCCGCCGCTTTCGCGATACCAGTCATAGCGGTAATCCTGCCGGGTCAGACGCCATTCCAGGCGCGCATCAACCTGTTCGCCGGCAGCATTGACGGAAACGACATTGAATGAGGTCTCTGCATCCTGGTCCGGGCGGCCTTCGAAATCCGGCTCGACGCCGATATAGAGATCGCGGGGACGATAGGGGATGCGGACATCGTCACGCACCGGCCGGCCACCGGGTTCGATGGCGGACACGACGACACGTGCGCGCAGGGGCTGGGTCGCGTCTGCACCACGATCACCGGCATTGAGGCCCAATACGGCTCTGCCCGCACCATCCGTAACGGCATCCGGCAGGTCATAGGCGATCTGCTGGAAAGCCTGATCGTGCAATCCGAAACGGTATCCGGAAAAAGCGTCAAAGGGTGACGGGTCGACTTCCAGGCGGACCTCCCCCTCGACCGGCAGACCCGCGCCCGGCGCACCATAAAGGAAGCGGACACTGGCTTCGATGCCGCGGCTTTCATTGGCTTTCAGCGGTGTTGTGTCGTCGGCGTCGAGCTCCAGCTCGATGCGCTGCGGCACAAAGTCCTCGACCGAAAAACTGGCCCGGCCAACGACGCCGAGGCCATCCAGCTCGAGTGCCAGACGCCAGATGCCGCGGGCGGCAGCGGCAGAAATATCGAAATCATGCTGAATGGCTCCCGCCATCTCCGCGTCATCAAAGCGCAGGCGGTCTGATTCAATTCCGTTTGGCGCATAAAGGATGAAGCTGCCCGCGCGATCATCAATGGCATTGGCTTCGCGGTCACGGATGAGGGCCGTTGCGTGCACGGTCTCGCCGGGGCGGTAAATGCCGCGATCCAGATAGAGGAAAGCGTCCGCTCCCTCTGGTGTGTTGCGGCCGTTGATGTTGTGTTCGGACAGATCGACGGGGGAGCGATTGAAATCGAGCACCGCAAAATCGCCATCCGGACCATAGGCGGTCAACAGGCGCGGGGCGTTTGCGCCTTCCCCATTGGTCAACGGATCGTCAAAGCGGACCCGGCCATTGGCGTCGCTTTCCACCGCCGCCAGAATTTCATTCGACTGGGCGAGGAGTTGAATCTCGGCCCCCGCCACCGGACGGCCGGTCTGGAGAGAACGGACGGTGACATCGATACCATCCTGGCCGACATAGGAAGTCAGAGCGAGATCGGTGATGATGAACCAGCGTTCGGAACGCGCAGGCTGGTTTTCATTCTCGTCCACCGAAGCATCCCGGACGCGCAGGAAATAGGCACCGGGTTCCAGAACGCCGATGGTTTCGGCCAGCGGCATGACGGTGATGACCGGCGCGTTGGGCGCTCCGGATGTATCCATCGTGCCTTCCCAGACAAGGCGGCCGACCTCGTTCGGGCTCTCTTCACCATAGAGATAGCCCCATTCATTTTCGGAGGCGGTATAGCCCTGCGTGATTTCACGGAAGACCAGGGCGCGGTCGGTGATGCGAAGGACCTCGATCTCGACCTCGTCCACATTGACCGTCTCGATCGGGATGCCATCGGCATCGATCCGCGGCAGAATCACGCCGTCACCGGAAAAGCCGACATAGGACGGCCGGTCGCCGAATTCGATGGTCGTGGTTTCTGTTGTTTGCAGAGTATCGCCCTCTGCGGAGGGCAATCCTTCCAGCAGGGCAACCTCCGGAGACTGTCCGAAGGTCAGACCGCCAAGGCAGAGCGAGGACCCGTCGATCTGCAAGGCGACATTCGCGGGCGGGTCCAGTTCGACATAGGGCGCATAGTCCACCCCGGGATCCAGGGCCTGCGAGAATACGAAACAGGCGGCGGGCTGGGCGGCGGAGACATCAATCCGGTAGCGCAGATAATCAAAACGGTCAGGATATTCCGGTTCCGGGCGGGGGGCAGACGCAGACCGGTCGGACAGTTCGATGCCCTCGCGGGCGGGTCCGCTGGCACCCGGCTCCCGTTCTCCGCAAGCGCTTAACACCAGGGCCAATGCGACGGCACCAAGGCCCAGACGGCTAAAACCGGTGGTCATGCTGAAATCTCCCTATCCCTTCCCCGAGTCCCCATACTCTCACGAGTAGAGACAAACTGCATCCCCCTGATTTATGTCATTCTGCGGGCGCAAAACGGGTCATTCGATGCCGGTTGGCTTGCAGCAGTCGATTTCCGGGCTAGTGTCCGGCGCAAATACGAGGAGGTCTCAATGTCAGGCAAGGTTATCGCGATAACAGGCGGTTTCGGCATTCTGGGGGAAGCCGCTGTCAGGCTGGCCAAAAGGCAGGGCTGGACCGTTGTCGCCATCGACCGGGCGGAAAAACCGCGCGAGACGTATCCGGACGGCGTGGACCAACGCGGCGGTGTGGATCTGACGGATGCCAAGGCTACGGCAGACCTGTTCAACGCCATTGTCGAAAAGCATGGACGCCTGGATGCGCTGCTCAACATTGCCGGCGGGTTCCGGTGGGAGACGCTGGAAGACGGATCAATCGAGAGCTGGGATTTTCTCTACAATATCAATGTAAAAACGGCGGCGACAGCGTGCAAGATGGCGTTGCCCTATCTCAAGGCCGCGCCGTCCGGCCGGATCGTCAATGTCGGCGCGGCCGGTGCCGTCAAGGCCGGTATGGGCATGGGGGCCTATGCGGCCTCCAAAGCCGGTGTGATGCGCCTGACGGAAGCTCTGGCCGAAGAGTTGAAGTCCACGGCGGTCACCGTGAATGCGGTTTTGCCGTCCATCATAGATACGCCGCAGAACCGGCAGGACATGCCCGATACCGATCCAGACATCTGGGTGAAGCCCGATGATCTGGCTGCCGTCATGCTGTTTCTGGCATCGGACGATGCCCGGGCGATCACCGGGGCGCTGCTGCCGGTGACCGGAAAGGTCTAGACGGGCAGATTCCTATTTTGTCAGTTTCGGCCGTCCTGCCTATTGCACCCGGGACCGGCATATCCACTTATACGGCATTCATCCCGCACCGGGCGTGATGTGGTGGAAAGAACAGGCGCATGGCGTCTCATCATCAGGCTTCGCAGAGTCCGTCCCAAAAACCTGCACATTTTCGAAAAAGCCTTTCAATTACAGCGCTCGCCTCAGTGATCACCGTAACCCTGCTGGTCGGGTCGGAGGCGTTTGTCGTGGCTTTCGCTTCCGCCTGGGCCATGATCGGTCTCATGCATCCCGCCGGCGCGGTCATCTGGACCTTGTATGGTCTCGCATTCATCGTCGCGATGCTGGCCACGGGCTGGTTTGCCCGTCTGGCCTGGACGTCGGAGATGCAGTCCATGCCCGCGGATGGTTCCGAAACCGGGACCGGCTAGAACGCCTGTTTCAGATCAAAGCCGGTGTCGGCGGCCTGTGCCGGCGTCAGCGTACGTGCGTCATTGGCGAGGATGCGGCGGGCTGCCATATGATCGGCGGGGGCGTTGATGGAATCGGCCGCTATCAGCTTTCCGCTCCTGAAGTAGAAGATGGAAAAACTTCTGTCCGCCTTGTTACCGCGCATGGCGGTGGTGTCGGCGCCGCCGGAAAGCCCGGCCATTTGCAGCTTGATATCGAACTGGTCTGACCAGAACCATGGCACGGCCCTGTAGGGCTCGAGCGTGCCGGTCAGTGTCCTGGCGGCGATCTTGGCCTGGTCGATCGCATTCTGAACGGATTCAAGCCGCAGGGTCTGTCCGGTCAGATAATTCGGATGCGCGGCGCAATCGCCAATGGCGACAATATCGGGATCCGATGTGCGGGCAAATTCATCGACCCGAATACCGTTTTCACAGTGCAGACCCGACGCCATCGCCAATTCCTGGCAAGGGGCCACACCGGTACCCATGACAACGAGATCGGCCGGGATCATGTCTCCATTTTTCAGCCGGATACCGCCGGGCGTGATTTCCTCCGTCAGGGTTTCAAGCAGGACCGTGCTGCCATGCTCGCGATGCAGCGCTTCGAAAAAGCGCGAAACAGGCTCGCTGACCGCGCGTTTCATCACCCTGTCGAGCGCTTCGATGATGGTGACGGTCTTGCCCGTTTTCCGTGCTGAAGCGGCCACTTCCAGACCGATGAAGCCGCCACCGATCACCGCGACACTTTGAGCGCCGGCGAGGGCTGTCTTCAGCTGCTTGGCGTCGGCCAGGGTCCGCAAAGCCAGGACATGCGGCAGATCCGTTCCGGGAATCGGGGGAATGAACACATTCGCCCCGAGACACAGCGCCAGCCTGTCATAGGGCAGGGTTTCGCTTGTATCGAGGGTGACGGTCTTGTGGGCGCGATCTATCGCGGTCACCGTCGCGCCGAAGCGTGTTTTTATATCGCGCTGCTCGTAAAAAGCATCGGGCCGCAAGGGCAGGCGGCTTTCGTCCAGCTGATCCAGAAGAAAAGCCTTTGACAGGGGCGGGCGCTGATAGGGTGCTTCGTCTTCTGTGCCGATCAGGGTGACCGGGCCTTCATGGCCTTCGCGGCGCAGGCTGTCGGCGAGCTGGATTCCGGCCTGACCGGCTCCGATAATGACAATCTGATCGCTCATTGTGCGGCCTGCACCTTTCCATCGCTGATCAGGGTGCTGATCTCGTCTTCAGAATAACCGGCCTCGGTCAGAATGGCGCGGGTATGTTCGCCCTGGAAAAAGGCGCTCGACGGTATTCCGGCCGCTGTGCCGGAAAACCGCGGCGCCGGGGCCGGCTGGGCAAAACCATCAATCTCGACAAAGGTCTGCCGGGCCGCATTGTGCGGGTGGGAGGGGGCTTCGGACATATCCAGCACCGGCGAGACGCAGGCATCGGTGGGTTCAAACACTGCGGTCCATTCCTCACGTGTCCGGCACGCAAAGGCGCGCTCGAATTCGGCCTGCATATCCGGCCAGCCCGCCGCCTCATATTGCCGGGCACACCAGCTTTCATCCAGCCCCAGCCCGCGGATCAGCTCGGCAAAGAATTGCGGCTCGATCGCGCCCACCGCCATGAATCCGTTATCGGCGGTTTCATAGCAGCGGTAGAAGGGCGTTCCGCCGTCAATGATGTTGGCTTCGCGCCGGTCCTGCCAGATGCCGGAGGCGCGCAAGGAATGAATGAGGCTCATAATGGCGGCGGATCCATCCGTCATGGCGGCATCGACGATCTGGCCCTTCCCGGTGGACTTGGCGGAGATCAGCGCCGCCATCACACCGTAGACCAGCATCAGCGAACCGCCGGCATAATCCCCGACCAGATTGAGCGGCGGGACCGGGCGATCCTTCTCGCCAATGGCGGCGAGCGCACCGGTAATCGAGATATAATTGATGTCATGCCCGGCGCGGTCCGCCAGCGGCCCGGTCTGCCCCCAGCCGGTCAGGCGGCCATAGACCAGCGCCGGATTGATGGCGTGAACAGCATCCGGACCCAGCCCGAGGCGTTCGGCCACGCCGGGCCGGAAGCCTTCAATCAGGATATCGGCCGATTCACAAAGCTTCAGGATGATACCGCTGGCACCATCTGCTTTCAGATTGACGGCAATGGACCGCTTGCCACGGCGATTGGCGTCTTTCGGGCGCACCGGATTCGGCGTTTCGGCCTTGCGGTCGACCGAAATGACGTCTGCGCCCAGATCGGCGAGCAACTGCCCGGCTAGCGGACCGGGGCCAATACCCGCCAGCTCGATGACGCGAATGCCGGTCAGCGGCCCGCTCATGACAGCTCCGGCAGCGTTTCAGGGGGCTGGTTCCAGAAGAGGGGGGTCCAGCCCCGTTCGGACAGGCGCGCTGCACAGATATGGCCGGTCTTCACTTTGGCGTCCCCCTTAAATCCGATGGCATTGTGGAAATATCGCAGAATGCCGTTCGATGTGAGGACGAGGGCCGGAAATCCGCCCGATGTCATGCCGCCCAGAACACCCAGAGCATTGGATTTCAGGGTCTGGTCATCTGGTGACCAGCCCGCATTTTCCGGCCGTTTGTGACGCTCACGCCAGTCAGGAATGGCATCGGGGCCGAAGGCCGCGCTGATTTCGCCGTCCGTCTTTCCGCCCCACTGGCCATAGTCGATCTCAGTCAGGCGGGCATCAATCTCGATGTCCGCATCCGACATGGTGATCGCCTTGACGATCTCCGCGGCGCGCCGTGTCCGCTTCAGCGGGCCGGACACAAGCCGGGCCGGGGCGACGCTCTGCTCGCGCAAGGCTTCGCCAAAAGCTGCAGCCTGCGCCTCGCCGGATTTCACCAGAGGCAGATCTTCTTTCGCGCCCACCCAGACGACCGGGTCCTCCGGACCGAATGTATTTCCGTGACGGGCCAGAAGCAGCAGGCTCATGGGACGAGTTCACCTTCGCGGGCAATGATGGCTTCGACCTCGGCGACATCGGAGGGCGCATCCACCGACCAGGCCGACCGTCCGCGATAATCCACCTCGACAATGCGGATGGGAATGCCGTTTTCCAGGGCACGCAACTGTTCCAGGCTTTCGGCCTGCTCCAGCGGGCTGGGCTCCAGCGATACGAGCCGGCGCAAGGTTTCAGCACGATAGCCATAGAGGCCGATATGCTGCCAGGTCGGCGTGCCGGCCTCCGGATTGCGCTGAAAGGGAATGACGGTTTTGGAAAAATACATGGCTTTCATATCTTTATCGAAAACGACGGTGGTGCCGCCGACTTCGCCGGCCGCTTTTGAAGCCCGGAATCGGGCCTCCGTTTCCGGGGGCATTCTGACGGCGGGCGTGGCCATTTCGATGGAGGCATCCGCGCGCATCACGACCGGCACGGCTCCGATGACCCAGGGCGGAGTCAACACGGCGTCTCCCTGCACATTGATAATGATGTCCGCCTGGCTTCCCAGGGCGTCCAATGCGGCGAGCGCGCGTTCGGTGCCATTACGGCAGGTTTCAGGCGTCATGACGGCCTTGCCGCCAAAGCTGGTGACGGCATCGGCAATGCGCGCATCATCGGTGGCGACCACGACCTCATCGACCCCCTCGGCCGCCGAGGTGTGACGCCAGACACGTTCGATCATCTGGCGGCCGGCAATGCGGGTGAGCGGCTTGCCGGGAAAGCGGGTGGAACCGTAGCGGGCGGGTATGACAGCGAGAACGGACATGAGGGCCTATCGGATAATGGGCCTCCGTTTTGGGGCAATCCGTCCGGGCGATCAACAATTCTTGATTTGAACCGTGAACGGCCTTGTGGAAGCCTTCACACCATCACGAGTGGGGGAGATGACATGCGATATCTTCTTATTGTTGCGGGGGCTGCGATTGTTGCGGCCTGTGCGACGACGGATGACACCGGAAATAGCGCCGCCGTTTCGGGTCAAACACCAATAATTGTTGAGCAAAGCGCGGATATTCGACCGGAAAACAATGATATTGTCTGCCGGATTGAGGCGCCAACCGGCACGCGGATGCGGGAGCGTATCTGCCGGACCCAGGCTGAATGGGAAGCCATCCAGGAAGCTGGCCGTGAGACGATCCGGCACCGGCAATCCACGGGTTATATCCGCAATTGACGCCTGATGGGCCGCGAGGTCAAACCGGGGCAACTGCGGAAATTACAATTTCGTACTTTGACAGGGCTTCTGAATTATTGAAGGCTGACGCTCAAAGGTTGCGAATTATACATTCGCTCCATTTTTCCAGACAAAGCGTGTTTATGCAGGAGGGGTAAAGTGAGAACATTCTTGATTTTGATTGCCGGGCTGGCACTGGCATCTTGCGCGACCACGTCGGAAGACGGCGATATGGCCAGCAATGACGCGCCGGCACCGGCCGAGGCGCCGCAGGAAACGGCACCGGCGGAAACCGACACCGCATCCAATGATGATGATCCCAACCGCATGGTTTGCCGTGCCGAGCGTGTGACCGGCCAGCTGCGCCGCGAGCGTATCTGCCGGACCGCGGCACAATGGGCTGCGATCCAGGAAGCCGGGCGGGATGCCATTGGCCGGAACCAGGCCACCGGCTATCAGACCAGCCCTCAATAGGGCTTGGTGCGCCGCTGATTTTGCCGGGCATGACTGATCCGATAAAGGAGGAATTATGAGGCTGATATTTGTGTTTATCGCCGGGCTGGCACTGGCATCTTGCGCGACCACGTCGGAAGACGGCGATATGGCCAGCAATGACGCGCCGGCACCGGCCGAGGCGCCGCAGGAAACGGCACCGGCGGAAACCGACACCGCATCCAATGATGATGATCCAAACCGCATGGTTTGCCGCGCCGAGCGTGTGACCGGCCAGCTGCGCCGCGAACGTATCTGCCGGACCGCGGCACAATGGGCCGCGATCCAGGAAGCCGGGCGGGATGCCATTGGCCGGAACCAGGCCACGGGCAATCAGTATCGTTCTGGCGAAATCAACAACTGATCACTTGAAACTGCCTGAGTCCGCTTGCTTTCATGCTGGCGGCCAGATGTTATGAAAGCCCGGCTCGGTGAGCCGGGCTTTTTGTACGGGATTCAGGTAATGCGCCATTTTCTGACCACTGAAGACTGGAAACAGGACGAATTGCAATCGATTCTGGATCGCGCCCGCGCGTTAAAAGCCGGAGCGTCCAGTTCCGCGTTGACGGGAAAATCCGTGGCGCTGGTCTTTTTCAATCCCTCGCTGCGTACGCGCACCTCGTTTGAAATCGGTATTGCGCAACTGGGCGGGCAGGGCATTGTGCTGGACGCCCGTGCCGGGACATGGCCGATGGAGTTCGAGGACGGGGTCGTCATGGATGCCGATGCGGAGGAGCACGTTGTCGAGGCGGCGAAAGTGCTTTCACGTTATGTCGACATGATCGCCATCCGGTGTTTCCCCAAATTCCAGAACTGGCAGGCAGAGCGCGAAGATCCACTGATTTCGGCCTTCGCAAGGCATGCGACCGTACCAATCGTCAATATGGAAACCATTGTTCATCCCTGTCAGGAGCTGGCGATGATGCTGGCCCTGCAGGAAAAGCATGGACGTGTTGCCAACAAGACCTTTCTTTTGACCTGGGTTCCTCATCCAAAGCCGCTGAACACCGCGGTGGCGAATTCCGCGATTCTGATGGCGTCCAAGTTCGGCATGAATGTGCGCATGCTGGTGCCGGACGAAGTC
This sequence comes from Hyphobacterium indicum, assembly GCF_003129605.1. Taxonomy (GTDB): domain Bacteria; phylum Pseudomonadota; class Alphaproteobacteria; order Caulobacterales; family Maricaulaceae; genus Hyphobacterium; species Hyphobacterium indicum. Next base: position 524,594 of record NZ_QBDX01000004.1, on the reverse strand, counting down.
TACCGGCTGGATGAAAGATACATGTCGGCGGCTCAGGAAAACTGTGCCGCACACGGGACATCCTTCGATCTCCTGACCGATATCGAGGCCGCCTATTCCGGTGCCGATGCCGTCTATGCAAAAAGCTGGGGGGCGTTGCCATTCTATGGCCAATGGGAGGGCGAGGCCCCCTATCGGGCCAAGGGCCGGGACTTCATGGTGGACGATGCCAAGATGGCTTTGACCCGTAATGCCTCGATCAGCCACTGCCTGCCCATGCGCCGGAATGTGAAGATTGCTGACAGCGTAGTGGATTCTTCTGCTTTTCTGGGAATTGAGGAGGCAGAGAACCGCCTGCATGTCCAGAAAGCCATGCTGGAAGCCCTGGCACGGGACATGGATCTCCGGGCATGAGCACAACCGGCACCCGCTCGACCATTATCCGCCTGCTGTCGCATATGCGCGATGGCAAGGAAGTGCGCGACTATCTCAACCGGTTTTCGCGCCTGGATCAGTCGCGCTTTGCGGTGGTGAAGGTTGGCGGCGCGGTGATCCGCGACGATCTCGACGGACTCGCTGCCGCACTGGCTTTTCTGCAAACGGTCGGCCTGTCGCCCATCATTGTTCATGGTGGCGGGCCACAACTCGATGCGGCGCTGGATGAGGCGGCGATCCGGAGCGAGCGCATAGACGGGCTGCGTGTGACGCCGGCAGAAGCCATTCCCGTTATCCGCAAGGCTCTCAGCGCTGCCAATATCGCGATTGTCGATGCCATCCGGGAAAGCGGCGGCCGCGCGGCCAGCATACCGACGGGCGTGTTCGGGGCCCGGCTGCTGGACGAAGCCATCTATGGCCGCGTGGGCGAGCCGGCAGAGGTCAATCTGGACCTTGTCGAGGCCGCCGTGCGCGGAGGAGAAATTCCGGTTCTGGCCTGTCTGGGCGAAACCGGCGACGGGCGCCTGGTCAATATCAATGCCGACCATGCGGTGGCGGCCCTGGTGAAGACGCTGCAGCCCTACAAGATCATTTTCCTGACCGAGACAGGCGGATTGCTTGACGACAAGGGAGAGGTGATTTCAACGCTTAATCTTGCCAGCGATCGCGACCGGCTGATGTCCGCAGGATGGATCACCGGCGGAATGCGCGTGAAGATCGATCAGATCCAGGCCCTGCTGGATGATTTGCCGCTCACCAGTTCGGTGTCGATTACCTCACCGGAAGGCCTCAGCCAGGAATTGTTCACCCATGCCGGGGCCGGTACGCTGATCCGGCGCGGCGAAAAGCTGTTGACCGAGACTGACAAGGCGGCCGTTGACTGGCCGCGGCTGGAGCAGTTGATCGCCGCGTCGTTTGGACGCAAGCCGGTGGCCGATTTCTGGACGTCACTGGACTTTGACCGGCTATTCGTAACGGAAAACTATCGCGCCGGAGCGGTGATCAGCCGCCTGGACGGAATCGCCTATCTCGACAAGTTCGCGGTTCTCGAAGAGGCGCGCGGCGAGGGGCTGGCGCGCGCGGTCTGGCAGGCGATGATCGATTATGCGCCCTATCTTTACTGGCGGTCCAAGTCCTCCAATCCGGTCAACAGCTTCTATTTCCAGGAGTGTGACGGGTCGGTGAAAGCCGGGCCCTGGACCGTGTTCTGGAAAGGCGAGAACGACCTGTCGCGTATCCCCGGCATGGTGCGCAAGATTGCGGCCCTGCCCGAGACGCTGGAGCGGTCCGGATGACGGCGCGTGTCGGGCTGATTGGCGGGCGTGGCTATACCGGGCGCGAAATCCTCCGCCTGCTCTCGCGCCGCGAGGATATGGAACTGGTCCTGGCCAGTTCGCGCGAGCTGGCCGGACAGAAGGTGCGCGATACCGCGCCGGAGCTTGAGACCGGCCTGTCGTTCGAGGCGGTTGCTCCGGAGGCCATCGCCTCGCATGATCTGGACGCCATCATCCTTGCTCTTCCCAACGGCGCGGCGGCCGCTTTTCTCGAACATATCGATGCGCAAACCATCGTCGTCGATTTGTCGGCGGACGGGCGGTTTGATCCGCACTGGGTGTATGGCTTGCCGGAAATTCATGGCCGGCACGATTTGAGAACGGCGAAACGCATTGCCAATCCGGGCTGTTATGCCACCTGCGGACAGCTGGCGATCGCACCGTTCCGCGAGATGGTTTCGGGGCCGGTTCATGTCTTCGGTGTATCTGGCTATTCCGGTGCCGGAACGACGCCATCGCGGAAGAATGATCTGGCGGCGCTCAAGGACAATCTGATGCCTTATGCGCTAACGGGGCATATTCATGAGCGCGAGATGGCGGCGCATGCGGGCGTGGATATTCATTTCACCCCCCATGTTGCGCCCTTCTTCAGCGGTCTGGTGACGACGGTCCACATCCCGATCACCGGTATGTTGACGGCCAAAGGATGCCTGGAAACATATCAGGCCTATTACGATGGTGAGCCACTGGTTGACGTGACGGAGGAAATTCCCGAGCCCGCCATGATTTCGGGCCGGCCCGGAGCCATCGTCGGTGGATTTGGTCTTGCCGGAGATGGCCGGCATCTGACCGTTGTTTCGGTGCTAGACAACCTTCTCAAAGGGGCGGCCGTGCAAGCGATGCAGAATGTGTCGCTGGCGCTGGGTCTGCCGGAGGGTGAGTACACAAACACCCCGGACTGATGCCGGGGTGTCCGGTTTTCAGCCGGGTGAAAGCCTAATTGTCGCCGTCTTCGGCCGCCTGAAGCGCATTGACCAGGGCCTGCAAATCCTGCTGCGCACGGCGCGTGGCTTCGGCCAGGGCCGCCTGCGTTTCCGGATCCAGCTCATAGTCGTCCCCACTTGTTGTGGCAGGTTCGCTGGACGGTGAAGCCGGAGCCGCTGTCAGTGCTGTTGTCTCTTCCGTGTTGCTGGTGGCCGCCCCGGTTTCCTCGGCCTCGATCAGGGGCTGAACCTGGCGCGCCAGCAAGTCACTGACACGTTCGCCATCTTCCTCGCTTACCCCGGCGGGAAGTCTCTCAACCGTGAGACGCTGGCTTTCGTCGGGCGCATCCCCCGCCCGGCCGGACAGGAGAACGAGACGTTGAAGCTCCCCACTGGTTTCGGGTGTCTCTCCATATACCAGGGCGTAATCGAAACCCGACAGCAGGCGTGCCAGCACATCGCCGAGTGATCCCGACACCTCGATTGTTACCGCGTGATCATCAATCAGCCGGTCCGCGCCGACCAGCCGGAAGCCGGCCTCCTCCCGGATAGCAGAAAGCACTTCCGATAGCGGCTCGCCCGCTGCGGTGACCGTCCAGATGTCGTCGTTCTGCCCGACTTCGATATCGGCAAAGACCGCTGCCGATGTCAGTGAGGCGATAGCAGCCGGTATCAGGAATTTCGAAAAGACACGCATGCTTTTCACCTATTGCGTCCGGACCGCTACACTGGTGGCGCCGCGGGGTGCGCTGCCCTCATTGAAGCGGATGAAGATACGATTGCGGGCCGGGTCGTCAGCTATAGCTGCGCCGGTTCCGCGGACAAAGACGGCAAAGGTGGCGGTTGCATTCGCATTGAGCGCGAGCGTTGCCGATGGTCCGCGCGTGGTGATGCATGTGCCCGAACTATTGGTGGCGCAGATTTCGATTTCCGAAATGGCCATTGAGCGTCCGCCCGTGTCAGCAGAAGCGGTAATCACTGCGCCCGCACCGACATTGGAAACCGCCACTGAAGCCACGCCGACAAATGGCGTGGTTGTTGGCACATTGATGCGTCCGTCATTATTGATCGTGGCGGCCAGTGCAATCACATCCGCAGGAGCTGTTGAAAGCGACAGGAAGGTCAGCGAGTTCAGACCCAGCGTGAACTCTGCCGAGCGCCGGTTCGAACAATTGGCTTCGATAAAGAGATCGGTCTCAACATTTCCGCTGGGACGCCCGGTCTGGTTGACATTATCACTGAAATCATTGGCCGATGTGACCGAGAAAACGAAATTCTGTGCGGCCCCCGCTGCGATATCGACGGGCGTATTCGCCGTGCCGGTCAGAGCATTTGCAGCTGTTGTGGTCTGGTAAGAGAAGCTGCTGGCGTCAGATCCGGCCAGACGCAGACCGCAGGCCGTTGCCGTGGAGCCCGTTGAGGCCGGATTGATGATTGTCGCAAACGCGGTCGCCGTGGCGCCATTCTGCACAGATCGCGTGATGGGCAGAACCGAGGATACAACACGCGGAGCCTCGCTGCGGAAACCGACAACATTCTTGCCTTCTTCACGTGCGGCCCGGGCATTGTCTGCAGGGTCCTGATTGTCGGCCAGCGGTACAGAAAGATCGGATGCCGGAGCAGCGATACCACACGCCGCTCCACCCTCACACAGATTCAGATCCGGGTTCGAGAAATAGGGCGATTCGGCTTCATTCCGGCCGGTGCCGGGGCAGGTGACATCGCCATCGGAACCATAGGCCATGATGGTGGTGAAAGAACAATCGACCCGGTGGCCGTGGGCGAAGCTGCGGACGCCAGATCCGAGAGTTGTGTCTTCCACATTGTGGGAGAAGCCGAGATTATGACCGATCTCATGCGCGAAAGTGAAATCGGAACAGAATCCGAAGCCATCGAGAAGATTGGTATCATTGCCGTTGATGAAATCGCTGACCACAGCGACACCATTCACCGCATTGGCCGGACCGATTGTCTTGGCGCTGCCGCCATTCACGAAAGCCACACCGCAGGAGCTGCCGGACCGGTTGACCGCGCCTGAACCGCTGTAATGACGGCGGACGATGGATACCAGATCCGCGCCCACAGCATTACGGATGGCGAGCAGGGAGCTGAAATCCTGACCCGCACCATCCGGAGAATTATCCGAGGGCTGCCCGTCGCCGGCGCCGTCCTGCAAATCGTAAAGGGTTGGCGTGTTTCCGGCTGTTTCGCTTGCGTTCAACTGGTCCAGATAAACGAGGCGCGCGCGCATTCCGGTGTCGCTGTCAATCAAGGCCTGATCCAGCAGGGCGACAAGATACTGAATGCGTCCGCCAACGGCGAGCCCCCACGTATCCACCATGCTTTGCGTATACAACACCATCAGATCGACAGTGCCGTTGGACCCGACGGCCAAGGCCTCGGCGGTCGATTCCTCGGTACTGCCGGACGATATTTCCTGTGTCTCGGCGATGATGCTGTCCAGAGAGGGAATGATCGCATCATCTCCCCAGTTTTCGCGAACGGCATTTTCCGGATACTGGAAAATGCGATGACCGCCATTCTCGCCCGGAATGATGTTCCAGACACCGTCCGCAGTCGCGATCCGGCCAAAGGTAAAACCGTTCAGTTCCGAGATGATGACACGGTCCTGAATGCCGCCGCCTTCAATCCGGCCAATCCAGGTGCGGGCGCCCATGGCTTGCTGGTCAATCCGGTCAAGCTCGGCCACATAGCCGGGACCAAAATTGAGATCGATCCGTTCGCCGACATTCATTTCCATGACGTCCGGAGCGAGCGAAGTAAATCTTATTTCGTCCCCGGACCCGCCAGAAAACGCAAGTGTTTCAACGCCATGAAACATGTCATCCGCCATGGCGGCTGGGCCGGACAGAGCGGATAGCGCCAATGCCGAAATAAGGATTCTGTGCATGCTGTACTCCGTGAACGCCACTAATAGAGTGGTAGCTTCCTCGCCTGACTCACACCATAGCGCTTAATAGCAAGCCCGCAATGCTTCAGGCGCTGACGGGACTGGCATTTCCGGGCGGATACGGTTGCTATTCTGGCTCTCCGATAGATAGCCGGAAGCGGTCGCCATTTTGTGACACTTCGATGCCGGATCCGGAGATCGTGTCGATGCGCCAGCCTTCGACCGTGTCGCCGACATAGGCGCGCAGGGTTTCATTCCCGCTGCGAATGGTGGCGACACCGCCATCAGGGCCGGTGACCGTACCAACCACAACAAATTCCGGCGCGGTTTGCGGTGCAGCGCCGGCAGGCTGTGCGGGTCCCTCTACGACCGCGTCGGGTTCCGGCCGCCGGTCCGGCCGAAAGACCGGCCGCTCAGAAATGGCCGAAAATGCCGGGAAGGGTGGCAGAAACTCCCCGCTTTCCGCGCGGATGGTGATATTGGCTTCTGGTGGCGGAGCCGGCTGGATCACGGCGGAATGTCCATTATCCCCCCACACCGTGTAGCGCAAAATGACGAGCACGGTCAGAACCGCGGCTATGGCGATCAGAATGATGGAGCGCGGGTTCATGACGCGCCTCCCGGCTCGCGGCGGGCGCGGATCGTCGCGGTGAGTTGAAGCCGCTGGCTGTTGCGCAGCGGCGTCAGACGCGCGTCCTCGACAATCAGGGCGGGCAGGGTGGATTCGATGCTGTGGAGCAGGCGCGCAATATTTTCCAACTCGCCTTCAGCCTGGAATTCCAGCACGATGGCCAGGGGGTCGCCCGCATCGGCCGGGGCAATATTCACCCGGCCCGTGGTCAGACCTGACTGCCGGGCCGCCTCATTCAGGCGGGTTTGAAGATTTGAGCCTGCCACCGCATGATTTTCTCCCGGGGAAAGGTAACGCGCCGGGTCCGCTGCCGGCGGCACAGCCTGTTCGGAAATGGCTGCATCGATGTCGGATTGCATGCGAAACCATCCGGAGAACGAGAAAGAAAAACCGGCCATCACACCCAGCAGCACAATGCCGGCGGCCAACAGGGAGAGGCGGCGGCGAAAGTCCGGCGTCATGACCCGTTCTCCCGTTGCGAAATACGGTGCCGCGCTGTCAGTTCAAAGCGTTCCCGCCCTGTTTCCTCATCGCGGACAGTGGCCCCGTCAAATGCAGCGCCAGTGAATTCATCCGCTGCATCCAGCGCCCGCAACGCTGCGGCCGCGTCCCAGGCCAGGCCCGAAATCCGCACATTGCCATTATCATAGGCAAAGCTGGTGACATACGCCCCGTCGGGCAAGCGGCGGCTGAGATCGGCAAGGGCTGCCGTCACGGATCCGGACCGGGACTTGTCTTCGGCATGGGTAATGGCCGCTTCGAGCCTGGCCTCCAGGCTGGCAGGCCGCCGGGCCTCTGCATAGGCCGGATCAAGGCGAACGGCCTGATCAACAAGCAGCGCGGCTGTGGCGGCGATCAGAATCGCGCACACAATGCCGGCGAATGTAAAGGCTGACCGGCCCGCCGCGGGGGCGGATCGTCCGTCGCGCAGATCGAGCGCAGGCGCATTGTCCTCCCGGCCATTGTCTTCGAGATCCACAGCGGCCGGTTCGAGCCCCAATTCATTTGCCCGGGCGAGTGCGGTTTCAAGCGTGCTGCGGCGAATAATGGAAACGGGAAGGCTGATGCGCCCATCTGTCTCTTCGAGCTGTGTCCGGTCTGCTGCGAAAACGATGTCGGACGCCGGCAGAGGAGACAGGCGCGGCAAAGCCAGTTCAATGGCCTCATCCAGATGCTTGCGGGCGGCGACCGGAAAGCTCGCAATCCGGCGAAATCCCAGCGGGCCGGCGATCCGCAAGACCAGCGGACCCTTCCTGCCCAGGCGCGCGATTTCGGCGCTGGCAATTGCCGCCTCCTCGGCGGCGGGAATATCAAGGCTGTCGCCCGCCGTATTGGTATAGGTGACTTTTCCCGTCTCGAACCGGAGGACGCGCCAATCGCGGGCAAACAGGCCGCCAACGATGGGTAATTCAGCGGCTGCGTGATCGATATCGTCCCGCCACCCGGCCAGTCCGCGCCCTATCGCATCAAGGAAAGTCGTCACGGTTCAGGCTCCGGCTCAAGAAAGTCAGCATATCCGAATACATGGCTATGCCGGGAGAGGGTATCATACAAGCCTTCCGAACCGGGCAGGCTGATGATGATTTCGCGTAAGAGGCGCGCCCCCGACCCGGCTTCGGCTTCGACAAAAATCGCATAGGCTGCGGGTTGGGCCGGATCAAATTGTGCTGAGTCTGTGGTTTCCGGGAGATCGCTATTATTGTTCCGGGCCGCCAGAATGCGCCGGGCGTCGCCAGCAGACACACCGGCCGCCCGGATCAGACGCGGCGGTGCATATCGCCCGGCCACGGCTTCGGTGCCATGAAGGGTGAGGTAGGGTTCGGCGGCGGCATATATGGCGGCATCGACCCCCAGAACCTGACGAAATTCCTCAACCGCAATGAAAGGCCGGTTGCCTGGTGATGGTCGGTTTGCGGCCCGATAGGCCGCCGCCTCGGCACCATTGTCGCCGCTAACGTCGTCCCCATCGCGCCAATCAGAGACCGCACCGGCAATCCGCCGCGCCGCGAGCGGCGGGACATTCAACGCTTCCAGCAATGCGGCAAGTGTTTCGACATTGCCGGAATTGAGGTCAAAGCGGGCGGGTTCTGCCACGGCGCGGATGCGCAGATGGACATCTCCCGCTTCTGTCTCGTAGAGACGCCCGTCGGCGATCCATCGCGCCTCTTCATCAGCGAGCTTTACAGCCGTACGAGCCACCGCAGTTTCGATGGCGGTCCTGAGCTCGACGCGCTCCAGGCTGGCGAATGCGGACGCAGCCGAAACACGCGTGGCCAGCGCCGTCATGCCCGCCGCCATGGCCAGAACGCCGAGCAAGGCAACAACGATCAGCAAGGCCATGCCGCGGCGCGATGTCATTGTGTTGCCTCCCCGTTCGCCGGATCGCCGCCTGTTTCCCGCCGGATGCGCGGCAGGCGCACGGACAGGGCGGGCGCTTCGCCTTCGTCTGCTGAAAGCGTGACGAGGGAGGGATAGCGGGCCGCGTCGCGCCAGGCGGCTGCAGGTGGCGAATCCGGTCCGGCGTATCCAAAGACAAGGGGTTCGCTCAATGGCAATGTCCAGCTGCGGGCGTCGTCCGATGCCCGGCCAAAATCCGAAAGGTCTGTCAGCGAACGGCGGATCAATATGAGTTGCGGCGGTGCGGGCGCGTCAACGTCCTCGTCATCACCACCGGTCAGCACCAGCGTGTATTCATAAACGCCTGCGGCCGACGGATAACCGGGATCCGCCGACAGGAAGACGATGCGGCGGGGCTGACCTTCAAACAGGATCCCGGTTTCGTCACCGGAATCTGTGCGTTCCGCCGGCACCAGCTGTTCCAGACGGGCGCGGACGGCTTCCAGTGTTGCGGTCCGGGTTTCGCGAGCCTCGCGGACGGACTGGAGCTGTCCTTGAAAGCCAATCGTCTGACGCACGCCTTCGGAAATGATGGCGATGGCGATGGCCGTCAATGCCAGTGCGACCAGCATTTCTGTCAGGGTAAAGCCGTGTTTCATCGGGACGTTCCCGAGGCGGCGGGCCGGTCCAGCTGCCATTCGAATTCCCGGCCGGATGGCGCGGCCATCCGCAGGGTCAAAGTCTCCAGACCTGTCCAGTCCGGATTCCGGGAGGCCTCCATCGTCCAGACGAAACCCTCGATTTCTCCGGTCGTGCCGGCTTCGGACGTCAGAAGGAGAAACTCGGCCAGGCGTGCGGCTGTTTCGGTTTCTTCCGCAATCTGTTCGGCACGCGCGGATGATGCATAGACCTGGTAGACAGCGGCGATCCCGGCGCTGGCCAGAGCTATGGCCACGACCGTTTCAAGCAGTGTGAATCCGGCCCTATTCGACTTCATCAGCTTCCAGCCTCTCCGTCTGGCCGGTCAGCCAGCTGATGCGGACGGCGCGCTCGTTTTCGTCCAGTGTGAACAGGAAAACCCCGCCGGTCGTCGCGCCTTCCGGGAAGAACCGGACAGAGGCGATGTTTCCATCGAGTTCCTGATCGGCAACGGTCGCGCGCAATTCGATGCTTCTGACGAGCTGAAATCCACGCTCACTTGGCAAAATGGTCACTGTGCGGGCGTCCAGATCCACACTCAACACTGTATCCCGGCCTGACAGGCGGGCTTCGGTCCGTGCCATGCGCGCCGCTGTCTCGAAGACCTCGACCGACTGCCGCAGGTCGCGCGCCGGGCTGTTGCGGAACAGCATGGGTGCCACCAGCGCTACGGCGAGACCCAGCACAATGAGCGCGGCAAGAAGTTCGGTAAGCGTGAAGCCGGCGCGATTACTGGAGGTTCCGGAAGATGTCTGCATCTTCGCCTTCGCCGCCTTCCTCTCCGTCCCGCCCATAGGTCCCGATCCGGGCTCTGCCCGGGCCGATATACTCATAGACATAAGCACGGTCCCAGGGATCATCCGGAACCGGCTGACCATCTTCCAGAACGAGTGCAGACAGGCCCTGAGCACTGTCCGGATAGTCACCATTTTCCAGCCGGTAGAAGCTGAGCTGCGTCGATATGCTCTCGATTTGTGCTTCGGCCGTATCGCTGTTCGCGCGTCCGACAAAGCGGAACAGCTGCGGGCCGACCAATGCCACCAACAGGCCGATGATGACCAGAACCACCATGATTTCGGTCAGTGAATATCCGGCGCGGCGGTCTTTCGGGGCGGTTTGATTGCGAGGCATTCTGACCCTCTAGAAGTCGATTTCGTTGATGCTGACCAGAGCCGACAGAATCGACACGATCACACTGCCAATAGCAAGGCCGGCAAACACGATAACCGCTGGCTCGACAATGCGCGAGACAAGCCGGGCATTTTGTTCAAACTGTGTCTCGTAGAAGGACGCAAGCCGGCCGGAAGCTGCGCCCAGATCGCCCGTCTCCTCCCCTACCGAGAGCAATTCCGCCGCCAGAGGGGGCAATACGTCTGAGGCCTCGACGCGATCGGAAAACCCCTTGCCCGTGCGCACCTCCGCCAGGGCTTCGGTCAGGCGGCGAACCGCCCAGCGATTGCCGGCGGCCCGTGACGCCAGCCGCAAGGCGGGAACCGCGGAGAGTCCGTTTTCCAGCAGGAGGGACAATACCCGGCAGAATCGCGCGGCAATCATGGTGCGCAGTGCCGGTCCCAGAATCGGCAGGCTTAACAGCCAGCGGTCATACGCCTCGCGAAAAGCGGGCCGGGCCAATGCCCAGCGCCAGGCAAGGATCGACACGGCGAGGATGGCCAATACCCACGGTCCGTAGGTTCCAATGAAATCTGCTGCCCCAAATACAAAAGCCGCCTGCGGCGGAATTTCGCGCCCGATCTGGTCAAACAAGCCTTCAAATCGCGGAATGACAAAAACCAGAAGGCCGGAAATGGCGCCTATGGCCATAATCATCAGAAAGGCCGGATAAGCCAGTGCGCCGCGGATATTCGCCTCGACAGCCTCCCGCCTTTCGCGGGCATCGGCCAGCTGGCCCAGTGCCTTGCCAAGCGCCCCGCCCGCCTCACCCGCCTCTGCGATTTCCGGAAACGGAGAGGGGAACAGCTCCGGCCGCCTGGCGAAGGCTTCCGACAGGGACGCGCCGCTGCGGATATCTGCCAGCAGCACATCCGCCGCGTTTTTCAGCTGCTTTTCCGCGGCATGACGGGACAGGGCCGCAAGCGCGGGTTCGATGCTGAGCCCGGCCGCGGTGAGGACGGATAATTCGCGGGCCAGGCGCGTTGCCATTTTCCGGGCGCGGCCGGACGCCTGTTTCTGTGGCGCTTCCCGTGCGGGTCTGACGCGGATCGGCGTCAGGCCCCGTGCGGAAACGGCCGCCGCTGCGCCTGCCGTGTCGGCGGCTTCAATGCGGACAACTTCCTCGCCGCCATCAGGCCGGATTGCGGATACGGCGAACAGCGCCATCAGATCACACCGAGGACGCGATCGACTTCTTCAGCGCTGGTAATGCCGGCTTCGATCTTCTGGCGCGCATCGTCCCGGATGGAGGCCATCTTCTTCTTGCGGGCGAGTTTTTCGATTTCGGATGAGGCCACGCCCGGCTTCAACGCATCGGCCAATTCATCCTTCATGTCGATAAACTCAAAAACACCGATACGGCCCAGATATCCGGTCTGCGCGCAATGATCACAACCCACGGCTTTCCAGGCGGATTTGAGACCGGCCGGCGGGGGGGCCGGAGCGCGGCATTCCGGGCAGAGCTGGCGCACCAGACGCTGGGCAATGGACAGGCGCAGGGTGGAGCGGAGCAGGGCGGGATCCACGCCCATGTCAATCAGGCGCGGCGCGGCTCCCGATGCCGTATTGGTGTGAACGGTTGCGAGCACCAAGTGGCCGGTCAGGGCGGCATTGACGGCAATTTCGGCGGTCTCGCCGTCGCGCAATTCGCCAACGACGATGACATCCGGATCATGGCGCAGGATCGAGCGCAACACGCTGGCGAAAGTGAGGCCGATTGGCGCATTCACGGCGATCTGGTTGACGCCCTCGATCTGGTATTCGATGGGGTCCTCGATCGAGATCAGTTTTCGGTCGGACGTGTTCAGCTGATCCAGCGCGCCCGCAAGCGTCGTCGTTTTCCCCGAGCCGGTCGGGCCGGTGACCAGAATCAGCCCGTATGGCGCCGCGAGATGGGCGGTCAGATGATCGCGCTGGGCCGGTGACAGACCCAGATCGTCCAGCTTTACCTGTGTATCCCGGTCTTCCAGCAGGCGGATTGTCACGCTTTCGCCATGGGCGGTCGGTGCGGTCGCCACACGCAAATCCAGGGCGCTGCCGGCAATGGTGACGCGTGCCCTGCCGTCCTGTGGGCGGCGCCGCTCGGCGATATCGAGGCTGGCGAGAATCTTGATGCGGCTGGTGACAAGGCGCGTCAGGGCGGCTTTCGGCGACGGGCGGTTGTGCAGCACGCCGTCGATACGAAAGCGGATCCGCAGCCGGTCGCGGAAGGGTTCGACATGAATATCCGATGCGCGCGATTTGAGCGCGTCCGCAAACAGGTCGTTCACCAGACGTACAACGGGGGCTTCACTTGCGAGGTCTTTCAGCTCCTCGCCGTCGCCGAAATCATCATCAACAATGTCGGCCAGTACTTTTTCTGCGCCGTAGAGCCGGGCATGCGCTTCCTCGATGTCGGCGAAAGCCGCGACTTTCAATGCCACCGGTTTTCCCGAGGCCAGCCGGACCCCCTCGACGGGCGACATGTCGGTCGGATCCGCAACGGCCAGCACGATGGCGTTGTCATCTTCGCTGATGGGCAGGGCCGATGATTCCAGGAGGAATTGCGTGGAAATGCCGCCCGCTGTCACCGGTTGAGCCGGAAATCCGGAGGTGCCAATGCGTTCCAGGCCTGTGAAAGCCGCCAATGCATTGGCGATCGCGATGTCGGAGGCCGCGCCGAGACGTTTCAGGGATCGCGCCAGCCGTTCGCCGGTCTCGGCGGAAAGGCGCCGCGCGCGGCTGATATCGGCTTCGGACAAGCCTGCAATCGTCTCGATCCAGCCTGTGTCCGCCGGCTGATCCATCACACCACCCGGTTTTTCGAAATGGCCCGCAAATGCCGGACGATGGTCTCGGGGTCATAATGGCCTGTCTCAGCGACCACATCGCTCCATTCATAAAGCCGCGGCATGCCAATCGGGTTTCGGGTCAGGACCTCCCTTTTGAGATAGGGGAAGCCGTCGGAGATCAGCTGATCCCAGAAAAAGTGACAGGGATTCATCGGTGCCCCGCCATCGGCGAGTTCAAGCATCCGCTCCAGCAGAACACGATGCGGCTTTGCCAGGTTTTCGTCGGTCAGGATTTCCTGGCCGCGGACTGTCGCAGCGAATTTTGTAACCTCATCGCGATAGGGAAAGAGCGCGGCACAGGCGAGACCCGCTGTCTCGAGCTTTCCGGTCAGGCCGATCTCCAGCTTGTTGACGACCCAGGATTTGGACTGGACATGATTCCATCGCGCCCACATTTCGCGGACCTTCGCATTTTGCAGGGCCGGTTTGTGGAATAACAGGAAATAACTCTGTAAATGCCAGCGTGTGTCCCAGCTGTCGGTCATGCCCCAGACATCGGCTTTTGCGGCGTTCGCCTTTTTCAGAAGCGGCCGCAGGGGCTGGAAGGGACCGTATATGCTGTCATTGATGAAAATCACCGAATTCAACGCGTCATAATCAGGCACCAGCAGAATGCCGTCACGATAAGCGCCAAAATCATATCCGCGATTATGGCGCCAGGCGATCAGCGTACAATGCGGCCTGGCCCGTTCGACCTGGTCATCCGGAAACTTCGGGCTGTTTGAAACGAGAATAACGGTGCGGCCCGCGGCTTTCAGGGCCCGCATGTGTTCGATCAGGAAGTCGTGCACGCGGCCTTTGGCATCCCAGGTGACGAGAATGGCGATGTCATTAACGCCATCCAGCGTTCCGCTTCCCGCCCAGGTCTGGCGAACCATGGATTTCGATCCGATGATTGCGGCAATGCCCCGGGAAAATGCCTGAGCAATATAGTCCTTGCGCTCGCGTTGATCGAAAACCCACCGCCACGGCCACTTGATCCACCGAATATACCGCCGCCAGCTCACGTGGTTTTCTCCATTGACCCGTTCTCCAGCCTATACCTATCGGTTAACTCCTTGATCCGCGACCCCAAATCGCTGCTTTCCGGTGTCGCGATCTCGAGCTGGTGAATCAGGTCCGGCAGAATTTTCGATCTCCGGCCGGCCGGAAGGCGGTCTGCCGCCAGGGCAAGATGCAGTTCGGCTTCCAGCCGCGCGTCGCCTTCTGCAAGTTCGGCTGCGCGGGCGAACCATTTGACGGCGCTTGCGGCGTCGGGCCGGACGTTGAGCGTATACAGGCCGAGCGCAAAGGCGACCGGCGCATCAAGTTCAGGATCTGTGACAGGAATGTTCAGCAAGGCGTCGCCAACCGGTTGGGCGGTCTCCGGGGCATCAGAGTTGAGTGCCGCAATCAGCCTTGGTCCGAGGTCCGGTTTCCCGGATTTCAATTCTGCGGCCTTGCGTCTGAAAATGTCTGCCTCGGCGGGGTCCGTCATCCCTCTTTCGGCGGTTTCAAACCAGGAAACAGCCTGATCAGCGCATCCGCCGCTCTGCAGTTTTTCGCCGATACCGCCTGCGGCATAGGCTTCTCCCGGATTCAGTGCTCGCCCCTCGTCTTTTGCACTTTCAAGCCATCCGCGCACATAGGGCTCGATTGCCGCCACTGCCGTGTGCTGTCCTGACAGCGCGCCTGCAGCATAGACCTGGCAGGCAACCCGCCGCCATTCCGGCAAAACCGGGCCTTCAGCCTTGCCGGCAACAGATAACAATGTGTGGCTGGCATAGGCCGGGTCTCGCGAGGCACTGATTTCGGCGGCGGCAATTGTGGCCCGCAATCCGGCGTCTTCGGTTTCGCGGCATGCGGCGTACATGGCATTGAACACAGCCTGAAGCGTTATGGCGATACGGGCTGCCGACCGGAAGGCCTCTGCCGCCTGAGCGGTCTTGCCGTCGTGCTGGTCGATCCGCGCTGAGTAATAGAGCGCGATGGCAAGCGAAAAGGGATGGTTGGCGGCAAATTTGCGCAGCCTTTGCCGCTGGCCGGTCTCGATGGAGACAAATTCCGGCTTGAGACCATCGGGAAGATTCAGGTTGAATCCATAGTCATCCAGCCATCGGCGGGCGATGCGGTCGCGGACGACGCCTGCCGCCTTCCACTGGCCGGTATGCACATATTCTTTCAACAACCGGACGGCGAACGCTGAAAAAAGCGCATGATCCCGGCCCAGCGCTTCCAGCCGCCCCGAGAGATAGGATTGCAGCCGGCTCCGGTCCGGGCGGGCGTCGAAATCAACGTCGAAAGCGGCGCGTGACGCCGCGGCATGGAGGGTCACGCCTTTTTCCTCGATGAAGATGTGCGAATATCCGGCGCGGCGCAGCACCGCCTCCAGCCCGGCTTTCGAATAGATGACCAGATGATGGCCGGCCGTGATGACGGGAAGAAGAGTTTCGAGGCTCGCCCCCTTTGCCACTCCGGCGGCATTCGGTGTCGTCAACAGAAGGACACCGTCCGGAGCGAGCGTGGCCGTGAGGGACGCGATGAAATCGTCCGGGTCCTTCACATGTTCGATCACTTCCGACGACAGAACACGATCGAAGGATTGATCCGCCAGTTTGTGATCCGGCGTGAGATAATCGGAATAATGGGTGTGGCCGAGATCCGACGCGCCCGCCCGGGCAAGGAATGACGGGTCGATATTGGCGGCTTTCCAACCCAGTTCACGGCTCGCGAAGTCAACAGAAAATCCGTATCCGCCACCGACTTCCAGAAAGGTTCCAACCTCCCCGCGGGCTGCCCAGGCGAGCGGTGCAATCATGGCATCCAGCCCGGCGCCGACTTCCAGATAGAATTTGCGCGCCAGGTCCGCATCACGGCGGCTTTCATATTCGAAGACTTCAGCGTCCGGATAATGGAGGGTCTGGCAGGATTCGCACTGGAACAGATTGTAGCGTTCACGCGGCTTGTAGGGCGGATTGGCGTCGAGGCGCTTGGGCATCAATCCGGTTGTCAGGCAGGCCGGGCAGGTCAGTTCGCGCCAGGCATTTTCCCGCCAGACCATCCATGGCTCTGCCCACAAGCTGCGCGGCTTTCGATGTAGCCTGCGGCTGGGGCCAATCTGCAGAGCCTGCCGGTTAAACACGCGAAATCCCTTCTAGGTCAGTGGCTGCACCAGAGACGGCAAACAATAGGCCAGATAACATCCCGCTGCGAGGCCGGGCCCCAGCGGAACCGCGGTATCGGCAGTGGCCTTGCGGCCCAGAACATGACCGATGGCAACAATGAATAGCGTCGCGCCCGCGCCCAGCATGACAATCCATGGCAGCGCAAACGGTCCCGCCCACGCGCCGCCGGCGGCCAGAAGCTTGGCGTCTCCCAAACCCAGGCCGTCTCGGCCGCGAAGGCGTTTATAAACCGCGCTGATGACCGCCAGGCTGGCAAAGCCGATCAGAGCCGCAAGGCCGTTGAGCGAGACCGCTTCCAGCCCTCCCGCCAGATAGCTGACTCCGAGGCCGGCCGGGATCAGCCCCAGGGTCACGACATCGGGCAAGAGAAAGGTCCGGATATCAACCAATGCCCCGAACAGAAGTATCCAGCCGAACATGGCGGCAGCGAACGTCCAGCCGCCATCGAATGCGAGCACGGCGAGGATGCCGGCCAGAAGCGCCAGCAACTCGCCAGCGGGATGTATCCAGGAGACCGGTGCGCCGCAGGACCGGCATTTGCCGCGCTGAACCAGAAAGCTGACCACCGGTATGAGCTCGAGCGGGGAGAGACGCCGCCCGCACGCATCACAGGATGACCGGCCGGAGGCGATCCGGATCCAGTCGGGCCAGCTGCGTGATGACGCGGTGATAAAGCTCCCGATGAAGGGGCTCGCCGCCAGAAGAAAAACGTCGAGATAGAAACTGATCAATTTGTTTCCGGCCGCAGGAGCTCCATGCGCTGACGGATCTCGTTGGTAATCGCAGCGGCATCCTCATCACTGTCGATGACGCGCGGTGTCAGGAAAATCAGCAATTCGGTGCGTGTGGTCGAGATGTTGGTCTGGCTCAGGGCATCGCCGATGAAAGGAATACGGGCAATGCCCGGAATGCCGTCGCGGCCACTGTCGCGGCTTTCATCGATCAGGCCGCCCAGTATCACCGTCTGTCCCGACCGGATGGAAACAGTGGTCGAGAGTGAACGGGTGGAAATGGTCGGCGTCAGGGAGGTGGCCGAGCCGCTGGCCACATTGGAGACTTCCTGTTCGATTTCCATGGTCACCATGCCGGTCGACGAGACGCGCGGCGTCACGGTCAACAGGACGCCGGTGTCGCGGAATTCAACATTATTGACCACTGGTGAGTCCGGGTTGATCACGGAATTGGACTGGCGCGTGACAATGGGAACTTCGTCACCGACCTGAAAGTTTGCAGTGTGATTGTCGCGGACCAGAACGGTCGGTGAGGACACCACGGTCAGATCGGTGACGCGTGACAATGCATCCAGCGCCACGCGGGCATCGCCGCCGGTTTCAAGCAGCATGTTGAAGCCGGGAAAATTGCCGTTTGCATCAAAACCGTCGACGCCAAATCCGCCCCGGCTGGTGTCTGCTATGCCGTCAACACCATCGCCTTCAAAGAAGAACTGGACCCCATAGCGCAGCGTGTCGTTCAGGGTGACCTCGGCGATCACCGCCTCGATGACAACCTGGACAGGGGTGCGGTCAATGGATTCCAGTGCGCGCTCGACCAGTGCCTGACCCGGTTGGTCCGCAAGAACAAGGATGGCGTTATTGATGGTGTCAGCGATAACGCGAATGCTGCCATTGGCGTTGCCCGTTCGCGATGCGCTGCCAGACGAGGACGCCGTGCCTGATTCCAGATCGGGGGCGACTCCGCCGAGTACGCCATCGCCCAAGAGTTCGGTTAACAGGGCCGCTGTCGCCTCGGCCTCTCCGTTTTCAAGAAAATAGGCGCGGAGCGTGGAACCGTCAGCTCCGCCTGTATCCAGTGTCGCAATCCACTCGCGCGCCTGGTCGAGAAGTTCGCGGCTGGGCGCAATGACGAGAATGGCATTCAGGCGTTCGATGCGTTGCAGGCGCAAAGCGCCCGAACTCCCGTCGGTGCCCGGCGAATAGATTGAACGGATTTCCTGGATGACGTCATCGGCGCTGGCATTGATCAATGGCACCATTGCCACTGACATGCCGGCCATCCAGTCGACGTCGAAGGCTTCCGCCGCTGCGGCCATGTTCCTGCGCTCCGGCGCGGAGCCGAGGATCAGGAGGAGGTTGCGGGCCGGATCCGCGCGCAGGGCGCCAGGACGCGTGACGACTGATTCCATCAGTGTCCGGATTTCGGTTGCAGAGACGAAGCGGAGGGGGATGGCTGTGACACCCCAGCCGGGCTGGCTGGCCGTCGCAAAGCGGGCGAGGCCGGATGTCTGCGCCTCACCTGCGGGCATGACGCGATAGGCCCCGTCGGCAAACACCAGCGCGGCGTTGTTGATCGAGAGGCTGGCTTCGAACAGCGACAGCAGCCCTTCGCGGGATACGGGCCGGGGTGTATTGACGGTTACACGGCCCTGGACGCGCGGGTCGATATTATAGGATTCGTCCAGCAGATCGCCGAAAATGGTCTGCGCGGCTTCATCGACCCGCGCATCGACAAAATTGACGGTATAAACGCCGCTGGGCAGGGAGTTGGAGCTGAGTTGGCCCGGCCGGATGCGCACGCCGTCGCCATAACGCACGGTCTCGGTGAGCTCGCGGCTTTCGCTGGCATCCTGGATGGTCTGGCTGGACTCAGCGCGCCGCTCGCCCTGATTGGTCGACGGGGTGGTGTCGGGCAGGCGTGTCAGCGGCCCGCCGCCGAGATCAATCGCCGGACGCGATGCTGTCTCGCAGGCTGTCAAAGCGGCAAGCAAGGCGATGAGCGCCAAGCCGCGGACGATCCTGATACCTGACATATACGCTACCCTTCAAAAACAACACGCCCGCTAGTTAAACCGCTGATAGCGTTCCGGCCAAGCGTTTCCTGTCAGTTGCCGGGCTGACGCGCAGCGTCGATGGCGGCCTGGGCCGCCTCATAGGCTTCGGTGCGGGGGACACGCTGATAGCCGCGTCCGGCATACAGGGTCAGGCGGCGCTCGCGGTGACCGCCCGTCGCAATGGCGATTTCGCCCAGCGGTTCGACGGTTTCAAAGTCCGCCAGCAGACGGTCACGCTCCCATTCGCGCTCGGAAACGATCAGAACAGGTCCGTCTGTACCCTCAGGGAGCGCCCAGATATCTTCGGCATGATTGTGCGGCGCATTAAAGCGTTGCCACATACGCAAGGGTGTTTCCAGCTGGCGGCCATAGCGCTGCATCTGATGGAATATGTTGCGGTCATCGAAGACGAGTGCGTCATAGGTGCCCCGTTGCTCGGCCTCATGCAGGGCGGCTGCGGTTTCCGGCCAGGACTGAAGGTGCCGCAGCCCGCGGAAGGCGTTGACCCCGCCGACCAGAGCCGGGTTGACAGAGAGCGCGGCCATTACCGCGGAAGCGGTCAGCCCCAGAGCGATCGACGCGGTCAATATGTGGCGGCGCCACTGCCCGCCGCGAAGCAGATACAACACGACCAGCAGCGATCCGGCGACATAGGCGGACGCGGCCCAATTGGCATGGGCCCGGCTGATGAAGGATTGCACGAGCACAACCAGCAGGGCCGGGACGATAAAGAGCGTCAACAAGCGATCAATCTGGCGGTCCGGGTCCCGCCAGTGACGCCATGCCTGAACGCAGGCCACGGCGAGCACCGGAAACAGCAATACGCCAAAGACACCGAACTGACCGCCGAGGAATTCCAGCATCTCGCCAAAATTGAAGAGATTGCCCTGCCAGTTGGCATTGGCGGCTGTGTGCTGGACGGTCGCAAAATCATGCGACGCATTCCAGGCAATGTTCGGCGCGAGGATGGCGGCCAGAATGACGGCCGCCAGAATTCCCCGCAGCGACAGAAGGGCCCGCCTGACGGGCGGATCGATGACAATCGCCAGCCCGGCCGCAAGCAGAAAATATATGGCGGCATACTTCGCCAGAAATGCCAGTCCCAGCAATATTCCAAGGCCCGCTGCAGAGAACCAGCGGTCCGGTTGATCACGCAACCTCAACAGCATGTAAAGCGCTCCGGCCCAGAGCGGCAGCAGCAGCGCGTCAGTCGAGATAACGCCGGCCGAAATGCCGATCCCCGGCATGGACAAGTAGACAAGCGCGGCCCACACGCCGGCCCAACCGGATTTCAGCTGATGCGCGCTGAGAAGCAGAAAGCCGGCCCCCATGGCATGGAATACAAGTGACGGCAGGCGGATGGCAAAGTCCGTATCGCCGAAAAGGGCTGTTGATGTGGCAATGGCCCAGGCGATGAGCGGCGGTTTCGAGAAATAGCCCCAGTCAAATGTCTGCGACCAGATCCAGTACTGCGACTCATCCGGATAAAGCTGAAGCCGGGTGTTTGCGAGGAGGATCAGGCGCGCCAGGGTGATGAGCAGAATGGCCGCAAATCCCCAATGCAGGGGCGTCAGGGAATCGGTCTTGAAGGCGCGCGAAGACATGACCGCTTCCTGCCCCAGAGGAGTGTAACATACAAGCCGCACTTTTGCGGAAATGTAGGCCGCCTTTAGAATGCGCCCGACGCAGGCGAATTCCGTCTGTGGATATTATTACCGCATTTGCGCGCCTGAAATTCTTTTGTGTTTTCAGCCGATTTCACATTTACGTTACCGGGTTCTCAAATTCGGATTGTGCGGCGCAACATATCGGGCGCGCGGACGGTCACATAAGTGTCATGAATTAGTCATTGATCCTTTTCGCGGGAGGCGTATTGCCCGCCTCGTGTTTCACCGGGGGCCGCTACAGTCCCCATTCCGTCGACTCGTGGGGATTGGAAGAACCATGTCTTTCTCAAGAAAACTTTCCTACAGCGCAGCCGCTGCTGCTCTGTTCGCACTCGCAGCACCGGCTGCCGTATATGCGCAGAATACATCATCGCAAATTCGCGGCTCGGTGCTAGCCGAGGACGGTAGCGCCATCAATGGTGCTACCGTGACGATCATTCACATTCCGTCCGGCACGGTCTCGACCACCGTGACTGCCGGCGACGGTAACTTCTTCCAGTCCGGTCTGCGGGTGGGTGGCCCCTACCGTCTGGCCATTCAAGCGGAAGGCTATCAGGCGGACATCATCGAGGACATCCGCCTCGATCCAGGTTCGAACACGCCGATCCGCGCCACGCTGCAAGGCGAGCAAGGCGATACGATCGTTGTTCTGGGTCAGCGCATCCAGTCGCTGGACATCAATAATGGTGCCGGTTCGACCTATACAGCGCGCGACATTGCCAACCAACCTTCAACCAATCGCGATGTGATCGCTACGCTGCTGCGCGACCCGCTCGCTAACTCCAGCGGCGAAGGCAACCTCTCTGTCGCCGGTATCAACCCGCGCTTTAACGCGCTGGCCATTGACGGCGCACTGCAACAGGACAATTTCGGTCTGGGTTCCAACACCTATGCTACCAGCCGTTCGCCGATCAACCTCGACGCCATCGAGTCCGCTTCGATCGTGGCATCGGATTATTCCGTCACGGCCGGTAACTTCACCGGCGGCCTCGTCAATATCGTGACCCGTTCGGGTACCAACGAATTTGACGGCTCTCTCTTCTACTACCGTTCCGACGAAGATTTCCGCGGCGATGTCGTCGATGGTAATATCGTGGGCAACCCGCCGTTCACCGAAGAAGAGTATGGCGTCACGCTCGGTGGTCCGATCATTGAAGATACGCTGTTCTTCTTTGTTTCCTACGACGAGTTTGAATCCGGTTCGAGCACCGACTTCTCCGTTTCTGATGCTGCAAACGGCCGTCAGGCAGGCTTCTACAATGCTCTGAACACACTGGTTCAGAACGAGCTCGGCTTTGACATGGGTGGCCGCCCGACCTCCGTCTCAAACCCGGTGACATCGGAACGCTTCCTGGGCCGTCTCGACTGGAACATCAATGAAGACCATCGCGCGTCCTTCACCTATCAGAGCACGAAGGAAGCCGGGACCAGCACAGGCGGTACGGAATTCGTTTCTGCCTGGTATGATATTCCGGTTGATGTGACCGCTTACACCGGTCAGGTCTTCTCGGACTGGAACGCGAATCTCTCGACGACCTTCCGTGTGAACTACACCGAATTCGTCCGCGGCCAGAATTGCCGTGCCGGTGCCGGTCAGCCGCATCTCGAATTCCGCCTCAGTGCGGCCGATGTGGCCGGAACAGCTCTGGATGGCCTGCTGACCAATACCAGCGAAACCACATTTGTTGGTGGTTGTGACCGCTTCCGTCACGCCAATGAATATGATGATACGCGCCTGACCCTGTTCGGTTCCGCGGACTATGTCGCCGGAAATCACGTTCTGACGGTTGGTGGTGAGTACGAGCAATTCGAACTGCGCAATGTGTTCATTCCAGCCTCGAACGGCCGTTTCATCTTCAACAATGTCCAGGACATCATCAACGGCACCGCCCGGATCGAATATGTCAACGTTCCGTCAAACGATGCATCGACCGGCGCTGCAGAGTGGGGCGTTGATCGCTTCACGATCTTTGGTCAGGACACTTGGCAGATCCTGCCGGAACTGGAACTGCAAGGCGGATTCCGCTGGGAGTTCTTCAGCCAGGACGACACGCCGCCCAATGATCCTGCAATTCAGACCAATTTCGGCCAGTCGTCGCAGGAAAATCTGGATGGCCGTGACGTGTTCATGCCGCGTCTCAGCGCCCGCTGGACGCCGCTTGACCGCACAACGGTTTCGGGTGGCTTCGGTCTCTTCTCCGGCGGCAATCCGATGGTCTGGATTTCCAATGCCTTCCAGCAATCGACGGTCTTCACCTCGGCCAACAATGTCACGCTGAACGGTTTCGGAATTCCGCAAAACCTGCTGAACAATGTGGCGAACGGCACTCCGTCCGTCATTGACGGCATTGACCCGAATTTCGAAATCCCGTCCGACTGGCGGGCCTCCATCCGGGTTGATCAGGAGTTTGATGCAGAGCTGGGCGACATGTTCGGTCTGCCGGAATTCCTCAATCTCGGTACCGATTACCGCTTCACTTTCCAGTATCTGTACAATCGGACCAACAATGGCTTCCAGTGGCGCAATCTGGCGCAAACGCAGCTGCCGGCGGCTCTGCCGACGGGCGTGGCTCCGGACGGCCGGACCATCTATGCCGACCTTGATGCACTCGGTATCGGCAACTTCACACAGCTGACCAACCACTCCGAAGGAGAAAATCACATCTTCACCTTCACTCTGGCCAAAGAGTTCGAGAACGGCCTCGGCTTCCAGTGGTCCTATGCTTATCAGGACGTCGAAATGGGCTCGGAAGGTTCGTCCTCCCGCGGTATTTCGAGCTGGCGTGGTATTGTGGATACGGACCGGAACTTCCCGTCGGCCCGGACCTCCATCTACCAGGTTCAGGACCGGTTCGCGCTCAGCTTCTGGTATGAGCAGGAATTCTTCGGTGAGCTGACCACCCGCTTTGACCTGTTTGGTGAAATCACCTCGGGTGCGCCGTTCACCTACACGTTCGATATCAACAATTCGAATTCGCTGTTCGGCCGTGCCGGTCTGGGTGAAGGTCCGTTTGACAATAGCCCGCTCTACATTCCGACGGCTGGCGATGCACGTGTTGTCTATGCCTCGACCTTCAATCAGACGGCTTTCGACGCCCTGATCAACAGCCGTGGCCTGGCTCGCGGGCAAATCCATGAAGTCAACTCCGACTTCGGTCCGTGGAACCAGCAGTGGGATCTGCGGATCCAGCAAGAGCTGGGCAGCCTGCCCTTCGTCGAGGAGTTTGTCGGTGACAACCGCTTCAACTTGGTGGTTGATATCGAGAACGTCCTCAACATGCTGAATGATGAGTGGGGCACCCAGTACAATGCTCCTGGCTTCGGTCAGGTCGCTCTGGTCCAGGCCGATCTCGTCTCAACGGCTGATGTGGCTGCCAATGGCGTCAATGGCGCCACGGCTCTGACCGGTGACAACATGCGCACTGCCTGTACGACGGCAGGCTCCTGCGTTTACCGTTATAACCGCTACCAGTCCTTCCGTGAGCCGACCGGCTTCCTGAGTTCCGGCAGCTCGGTTTACAATATCCGCATCGGCCTGCGTTACGAGTTCTAAGTCCTCGTATCCGGACCAACCGGGTAAGGATCGGGGCGGCCTCAGGGCCGCCCCTTTTCTTTTGCGCGCATCCCGCTGGCAGGGGGCCATTCTTCATGCTAGCGGGAGGACATGACACACACTGTTTCCATCCCCCACGAATTTGCGCTCCAGGACCGGATATTCACCTGCTGGCCGGCAGACCGCGAATTATGGGAAGACGATCTTAAACCGGCCCAGGCTGAATTCGCACAATTTGTCCGGTTGCTTGCCGGTGGCGGCGAGACCGCCCAGCCGATCACCATTCTGGCGTCCACACGGCAAGCGGAGGCTTCTGCAAAAACGGCTCTTGGCAATCGCGCGACCGTGGTTCGTGCCGCCTATGGCGATGTCTGGGCGCGCGATACCGGGCCGGTCTTCCGGTTGCGGAACGGCGACAGGGAGGCTGTGCAATTCCGCTTCAATGGCTGGGGCGGAAAATATGAATTGCCCGGTGATGACGAGGTGGGCGGCGTGATCGCCGATCTGGCGGGTGTGCCTTTGAAGAAGGTCGATCTGACCTGTGAAGGCGGCGCGCTGGAATTTGATGGCGCTGGCGGTGTCCTGACCACCCGCCAGTGTGTGCTGAGCGATTTTCGCAATCCGGGGCGTTCAGAAGCCGATATCGAGGTGCTGCTGCGGGAAACGCTGGGCGTTGAGACGATCTACTGGATCAATCGCGGCCTGCATTTTGATCATACTGACGGGCATATCGACAATATCGCGCGCTTTCTGGCACCCGGCGTGGTGGTTTGCCAGGCACCGAACGGAAAAGATGATCCGCAAGCTGACGTCCTGACAGAGATTTCCAGCCAGTTGCGGGCGATGAAGCAGCCTGATGGAGCGCCGTTTCAGGTGATCGAAATCCCGTCGCCCGGCCGTGTGGAGGGGGAAGACGGCAAGCCGATGCCCGCGTCACATATGAACTGGGTTGCGGCGTATGACCGTATCATAATGCCTGTCTACGACGAAAAACCGGGAAAATCGGCGGCCCGGGCCTTGCAAGACGCCCTGCCCGGTAAGAGAGTGTTAACGAGTCCGGCCCGGGCGATCCTGACGGGTGGCGGCGCATTTCACTGTGTAACGTGTAATCTGCCCCGTCATTGTTGAGTGAGTCTCCGGGCTGCAGATGAGGGGAAGAGCATGCGTGGCCTGAGTGTCATACTGGGTCTGTTATTCCTTGGAACCGGAACCGCTGTTGCCGGTCAGAGCCCCGCATTTGTGGTTCAGGTGTCGCCGGCAATTTACGCTGCGCTTGAGCCAACGCTCATGTTGCACCCGCCGCGACGTCCGACCGGGCTGGATTATCTTGACCCCTTCCGCCGCCGCGTCGAGGAAGTGGCGGGCCGCGATTACATGGCGGGGCTGGCAATTGCCGTGATCGAGAATGGCGAGCCGGTATTCGTCTATACGTCAGGTGAAGAGGCCATCGGATCCGGCCGGCCGGTCACGGAAAACACCCTGTTCCGGGCGGCCTCTGTGTCCAAGGGCATGACGGGAACATTGATGGCTTTGCTGGAATATGAGGGGCGCTTGAACCTGCTGGATGACGTCCCGCGCGAATTGCTGCCCTTGCCGAACGGGCGCGCCGCGACCGCAGAGCAGGTGTTGGCGCAGCGCACGGGTTTGATACCTCATGCGCTCGACCGGCAGATGGAAGCGGGAATAGATCTGTATGATTTGCGCAACCGATTCCGTTCGCAAAGGACAGTGTGCCGCCCCGGCCAGTGTTACAGCTATCAGAATGTCACCTATGCGAGCCTTGAGACCCTTGGGGCCCAGGCCGCCGGATTGCCGTTCGAGCTGGCGATGCGGGCGTGGTTGTTCGAACGCATCGGAATGAATGATGCCACGATTGGCGTCGATGATCTGGTCACAGCAGACAGCTGGGCCCGGCCGCATCGCCGCCGGGACCGTGTGGACGGTCAGCTTGTGGCGGGGGATCCGGAATCGGCCTATGACACAACGGTATCAGCTGCCGGCGTGAATGTTTCGCTGAGCGACATGATTGCCTATGCGAGGGCGCATCTTGGGGTCAGCCAGCGATTGCCGCGGGCCGTGCTCGACCGGGTCCATGCCAGTGCGGGTGATACCCCGGAGCAGACCCGCCGGCTTTATCGTCTTTCGGACCGGATTGAATCGACCGGATACGCGCTGGGCTGGCGCACCTATAACTGGAACGGGCGCGAGCTTCTGACACATTCCGGCTATCTTTCCGGCTATGGTGCACAAATCTATCTGGAACCCGCGACCGGATTTGCTTATGTGGGACTATGGAATGCGGATGGTGATGCGCCTTGGTGGCTGTTTCCGACGCTGATGGATTTGCGGACGGGCGATGGCCCCGGCGACTGGCTCGACCAGCTCGACGAATAGAACGGACACTTTCATGCCCGATCAGAAACTGACCGTTGCGGCGCTTCAGGCGTCCTTCGGGAATGATATCCACGCGAATATCGAGACCGTGGCCGGCCTGATCCGGCAGGCCGCGGATGCGGGGGCGCACGTCATCTTGCCGCCCGAATTGTTCCAGGGGCCGTATTTCTGCAAGACACAGGAAGAACACTGGTTTGCGCACGCTTTCCCGGCGCTGGAGCATCCCTGCGTGACCGCATTGCAGCCACTGGCCAGGGATCTGGGCGTGGTCATTCCGGTCTCGATCTTCGAGAAGGACGGTCCCTGTTATTATAACTCGCTGGTCATGCTGGATGCGGATGGCGCGGCACTTGGCGTCTATCGCAAGAGCCATATTCCGGATGGTCCCGGCTATCAGGAGAAATACTATTTCCGCCCCGGTGATACCGGTTTCAAGGTCTGGACGACCCGGCACGGCAGGATCGGCGTGGGCATTTGCTGGGACCAGTGGTTCCCGGAAAGCGCGCGCGCCATGGCGCTGATGGGCGCAGATGTCCTGATGTATCCGACGGCGATCGGTTCGGAACCGCATGATGACAGCCTCGACACGGCGGCGCGCTGGCGCCGGGCCATGCAGGGCCATGCCGTTTCCAACGTCATGCCCGTGGTTGCAGCCAACCGCGTCGGGGATGAAGACGGACAGGTTTTTTATGGAACGTCCTTCATTGCCGATCATGCCGGGGCGATTGTCGCGGAACTGGACCGGGCCGAAACCGGTTTCATTACCGCAAGCTTCGATCTCGAATTTCTCAATCGCCATCGCGCGGCCTGGGGTTTTTTCCGGGACCGCCGCCCCGAATTCTACAAATAGGATGATTCATGCCCGCAGCTGATAATGCGCACAAAAAGTCCGCGCGCCTGGTCATCCGCAATGCGGAGGCCGGCGATATAGACGACATTATCGCGCTGCAGAAACGGGCTTTTCCGAAGCTGGAGCCGGATGCGCCGGGCATGATCAAGGGCCGGCTGGAACGTTTTCCGGAAGGCCAGTTCGTGGTCGAGCTGGATGGCGAGCTGGCGGGATGGGCCTCGACCTTCATCGTCGACGAGGCGCTGGCATTCGAGGACCATACGCTCGACAGCATTACCGGCCATGGCTATGGCACGCTGCATAATCCGGATGGCGACTGGCTGTATGGCGCGGAAGTCTGTGTCGACCCCAATGTGCGCCGCATCCGGCTGGGGCAACGCCTGTATGATGCACGACGCGGTCTGTGCGAGGACTGGGGTCTGAAGGGCATTGTCTATGGCGCGCGCTTCCCGTCGCTGCGCCGCAAGGTCAAGGAATACGGCACGCCGGAGAATTATCTGGAGGCGGTGAAGGCCAAGAAGGCCCGGGACCCGGTCTATGCCTTCCAGGCGCGGCAGGGCTTCGAGCCGGTGCGGCTGATGAAAGGGTATTATGACGAGGACAGGGATTCCCTCGGCTATGCCCTGTTGATGGCCTGGCACAATCCGTCCTGGGTCGAGGATGAAAAAGCGCCGGTCCGGCCGGAGCCGCGCACGGTGCGTGTGGCCGCGGTGCAGTTTCAGGCGCGGGCGGAAGACAGTCTTGAAGCGTTCGAGCGCAATATCGAGTATTTCGTGGATGTCTGTTCGGACTACCGGGCGGATTTCTGCGTGTTTCCGGAGATGTTCACCGTGGCTTTGCTGGCGCTGGAAAAGCGCAAGCTGACGCCGGAGGAATCCATCCAGGCGCTGACGAAACATACGCCCGGCTTCATTGAATTCATGCGCAGCCTGGCGGTGGGATACAATATCAACATCATAGGCGGATCGCATCCGACCCAGACCGATGACGGCGACATCCAGAACGTGGCCTATGTCTTCCTGCGCGACGGCTCGGTGCATGCGCAGGAGAAGATCCACCCCACCCCGAACGAGAAATTCTGGTGGGGGATCAAGGGCGGCAATGAGGTGCGCACCATCCAGACCGATTGCGGGCCGATCGGGGTGCTGATCTGTTACGACGCCGAATTCCCGGAGCTGGCGCGCAAGCTGGCGGATGAGGGGGCGGGCATATTGTTCGTGCCCTATGCGACGGATGACCGGACTGGGCATTTGCGGGTGCGCTATTGCGCCCATGCGCGGGCAATCGAGAACCAGGTCTATGTGGTGACGGCGGGCAATGTCGGCAATCTGCCGGATGTTGAGAACATGGATGTGAATTACGCCGAGAGCGCCATCATCACGCCCTGTGATTTCCCGTTTGCGCGCGATGGTCTGGCGGCGGTGGCGGCGGAGAATGTCGAGACCATTGTGGTCGCCGATGTGCGGCTGGATGATCTGACGGCGGCGCGGCAATCGGGCACGGTGCGCAATCTGCGCGACCGGCGCTTCGACCTTTACCGCGTGGTCTGGAACAAGCGCTAGGTCCGCTGCCGGCCCGGCATGGCGATGCCGAGCACCAGGGCGATGGCGAGGGCGGGCCAGAGGAAGGCGATGCCGGCGTCGATATGGCCGTGTGAAAAGGCCAGCGCACTGGCGGTCACGCCGGTCAGAACCAGCCCCAATACTGTCAGGAATACTGCGAGCCGTACCATCGCCTCACCCTTTCCAACCGCGGCCACCCTAGCAAAAAGTCTTTAAAAAACGCTTGCGGCGAAATTTTGACGCCGCCGCGGCCCTTATCCGCCCAGCAGCGCCCCCCGGATACCGTCGAAGATGAATTGCGCGGCGAGGGCGGCGAGGATGACGCCGAGAATGCGGGTGATCATCGCGGCCAGCGTATCGCCCATCAGCCGCATCAGCGGACCGACGGCGAGGAAAATCAACAGGCAGGCCAGCAAGTTGGCGCCGAGGCCGAGGAAAATGGCGGCCTGGCCCATGACCGATCCGCCATCCCCGGACATGAACAGCATGATGGAGGCAATCGCCCCCGGCCCGGCCAGCATCGGAATGGCCATGGGGAAGACGGAGATGTCCTCATTCGTGCCGGCAATGGTCGGGTCCTCATGGGACATTTTGTCGGCACGTTCCTCGCGGCGTTCGGTGCGCTTCTCGAAAATCATCTCCAGCGCGATGAGGAACAAGAGAACGCCCCCGGCGGCGCGGAAAGCGTCGAGGCTGATATGCAGCGCGCCCAAGAGCCATTCGCCGCCATAGGCAAAGGCGATCAGAACCCCGGTGGCAATGGCGACCGACTTGACCGCCATGGTGCGGCGGTGGGCGGGGGTGGAGCCATCGGTGAGGGCGGCAAAGATCGGGGCCACGCCGATCGGGTCGATCACCACGAAGAAGGTGACGAAGCTGGCGGTCAGAAGGGCGAGGTCGAAAGCGTCCATGTCAGGCTCCGGCGATTGTCTGCTTGCGCCCTAGCATGCGGGCCCCCGCCTGGCGATACCCGCTTTTGCATTCCCGGTATGAGCGGGCCGGTTCGCCGAAGAAGCGGGGATAAAACTGGAATCGGGACAATTTGTCTCCTACTACAACTCCTACAACTGCGCAGGCGCTGGCGGGGCGGAGGGGCGTGTGGGGCAAGGCGATGACGGTCATTAGAGCGATTCCAGTTTTATCCCCGTAATTTCCAGGACCGGCGGTGCGGGGCCGCCCGGGCGCGCAGACTTGGGCGCGCGGAGACGGGCAGGGAGTGTAAGCGGAAATGCGGGGGTGGGGATAAGGGGGAAGGCCAAGTCCCGAAGGAACTTCCCATGTTGGAATGTATCAACACAGATGATTGAAGCCACTACAAGTAGATGTTCGCATTCAGATCAGAGCATCTTTGCCTTTCGAAACTCCATGCACATCAGCTTCCGAGAAGCCAATCGTTATGTGAAAATCCCTATCTCCAATGGCAAGCTGCTTCCTAAGAGCATCAGCTTCGCTTGATTCAAGAACCACGAAAAAAGCTTCATCATCGTTATGTACAGCACGACCTACGCCCAATATCTCAAAGCGAATTAATTTTCCTACGAACGGTATAAGGTTATTTTTCTCACGTTCCACCAGTTGTCGGTACTCTTCCGGACTCAAGATTGTCACATGATAATCTACCCCATCGCGATCGCGACGATTATTTTCAAAATACTGAAAGTCACTGCCTAGAATGTCCGATACCTGCTCAAGGTATTGCTTAATATTCGCTTTTTCAAGCTTGCAGCCGAGATATGGTTTTCCCGATTTGTTCGAAATTATCGAAGTCTCTAAATCCAAATATGTCGCCCTTTTCTTATTCATAGATCGACTAACTCTAAATTTTTCATCGTGTTTATTTAAAGTGTAGCGCACATTTTTGACTATAAACCCTAAAATCTTGGATAAAAAAGTTTCACCAAAATCCATATTGTTTTTTACCGGCAATTTTTTTGAAACGCGATGTAAGCGTACTTTCCCCTTTGTCGACGGATTTCGGTCTGTAAAATAGTAGTCCTCCAAAGAAATTTGATCGTCATGATTTCGGATATCAATCAATGAAACACCCCGAAACTCTTCATGGAAATTTTTGTCTGGGTCACGCGTTTTTGTTCTGCTCGACCAGTAGTTCACTAAATCAAAATTCCTACGCGTTTCATCTGTTAGGAAGGTTGCGCAGACGCTATTTCCTTTGGAATTTTCGCTATTTGTTTGAATCGAAATTTTTGTATAGGTTTGAAACACTCTTAGCTCAAAACGATGTGGATTGTTCTCACCCAACCGATTCACATCACCGACCCAGACGCCGTTAATATCAGGCAATTCTGAAATGCCCAGACGTCGAAAAACATCCATTTTCCAAAAATACTGGTCAAATAAAAACCAAAATAAGCCTACTATGGAAGTTGATAACCCTAAATTAAGAAATGTTGATGCGCCAAACGCAGAAAAAATCCATGAAGTAAGCCAATTTGTAATAATTGCTATAACGGCAGATATGGCGATAAATTTTTTAATATCATATCTATAAGGTTGCATCTTTATATCTCTCTTATATTCTTGCTATCTATACCTACTGTAAATAACTCAAAAATAGCGAAGTGGCGCTAGACCTAATCCCGGCATCCAGCCGATATATACGATTTTTTAGAAGCGCTTTAGGTTGCGTGCAAATCAATTCTTTAACCATAGAAACACAGAGGCGGCGATGATGTGGAGTGAATGCTTGAGGCGAATTTATGTGTCGCATCGTTTGTGAGTCATGTTCAAAATCATGCCGGACAATTAGATAAACCGACTTCAGTGCAAAATAAGCTATGTCTTCCTCGGCAAGCGAAAGGAAAAGTGGCTTCGGGAAGGTAATTACTTTCTTGGATAAATTATCCCGAACACTCACGGGATCTTCTATATGCTCAGTTTGCCAGTCCCAAATTAGCCGATCACTTTCGTGAAAAAAACTTTCCAATGTTTCTGCCAAGTTTCCATTTTTGCCAATAGGGATTACATCAACAAACTGGCCGACCGGCAGTGAAATTTTGGGGTTGCCATAGTGATTCAGCGAAAACTCTGCATTAAAAGACTGAAGGTGACGCACAATTTCTCGTCGGTCACATTTCACGATCACGTCGACGTCGTCCCAGACCGTGAAGCTATTAAGTATAATACTGCGAACCGCGCCCTTGGTAAGATATTTATCAAACTGCTTCGGTAAGAAAGGTTCAAGCGTGCTTTTCAGACATTGCTCAGTCGAGCCGGTTCCTATCTGATTTGTGGGCCAGTTTTTATCAAGGGTTTCAAAATATTGCTCCTCGAAGCCGTTGGTAGCAACAAACTCTAAGCCGTAGTGGCATTTCATTTCGTGCCAAGTACGGAGAACTGAAAGAGGCCGTTGCCCCTCCATTTCAGCGTTCGGATTAACCCGAAAATTTCTTTCGAGTATGTCGCGTTCACACTGCTCGGTGAAAGTATATTTCCCGGTGCCAATGTCGATCGCACACGCGTTTACCGAAAACGTTTTCCTGGATAGGAAAGCTTTTAGCGAGAGCTTCTTTCGCCGGAAGTATAGTGAGTTCGCATCGATAAAATTCCCATCGGCGAGTCTGATGCGTAATATGTCGTTTAAACGAGTGCCCGTTTTGACTCCCAAGGAAGCTAATGCATCGCTCAAATCAGATAGAGGTAACTCCGTTACTATATCAATATCGCCGAAGTACGGTTTACTCAGCAGTGCAGAAAGCACCCAACCGCCATAAAGGTAAACTTTAACACCTAGGGCTTGCTCTAGGCCGTCAAGCAGATTGACGTAATCTGCGGGAAGTAGGTTGCCAATTGAAGGACGAGGCTCGGCCATACAAAAAAATTGGTTCAAGGGCCAATGTAATTTACGATCTACATGATAATTTAACCTGCGATACAATGGTTATGAAATCAAGCCTAAGTTCCTGACTTTCTACGCCGAAGGGGCGGTCAAGTGTTTTTGAAGCAATTTAAAAAACTGTTCAAAAAATTGCATTGGCAATAGGTTCCATATAAGCTGTATCAGAAACTACGTGATTGGGCAGAAAAGTTGCGTACAATTATATTTGATATAGATGGCACTCTAGCTAACATAGACCATAGGCGTGAAGTCCTTGCAAAGCAGCCGATAAACTGGGAACTATTTTTTAGTAGAATGATCGACGATAAACCGAATACAGAAATCGTTGAGTTGTACAAGTTAATTCATGGCACTAAGCTATTTAATTCTATAATTGCTACAGGGCGACCAGAAAGGTACCGCCCGGTTACAGAAAAATGGTTGGCTTCAAATGAAATAGAGTTTGATCATCTAATGATGCGGCCCGATGGTGATTATCGTCCAGACTATAAGATCAAGGCCGAGATGTTAGCAAAATTATTACGAAAAGGTAGCGATATTGCATTTGTTGTTGACGACAGAAAGTCTGTTGTAGATATGTGGCGTAGCAACAACATACTGTGTCTACAGTGTGCAGATCATTCTGATTAAACCATAATTATTTAAAATAAAATTAATATGTCAGAACAGTTACCGAATTATTATTATAAATAATTCTTTGATTATAAAGTACTTGGAAATTCTATGCTGCAATGATCGAAGTCAAGGTCACCCCCTTTGCCGCCCCAGATAAAACACCGGCACGCCGGCGGCGAGGAGGAGGGCGCCCCAGGCGAGGACTTCAAGGCCCGAGCCGAGAATGGCAAACACCGAATAGAGCGCTCCGGCGACCGCCACCGCGGCCCAGCCTCTGGCCGACGCCCAGGAGTGTTTGAACTCGGCCAGGGCGCTGATCAGCATGGGGATGAGGGTGGTGAGCGTGCTCATCATCAACAGGAAGGTGAAGGCGCCGACCAGGCCGCGCGAGAAGTTCAGCAACAGCAATATGGACGAGACCGAGGTGGCGAGGATGAGCGCCCAGTAGGGCGCATGGCCCTTGTTGCGGATGGCGAGAAATTTCGGCGCGAGCCGGTCCAGCGCTACGGCCAGTGGCATCTGCCCCGAGGTGAAGATATTGCCGTTGAGCGAGCCCGCCGTCGAGACCAGCGCGCCGATGGCGACCAGGGGCGGCCCCCATGTGCCGAGCACGCGGGCGGCATCGGAAAAGGGCGAGGTGGAGGCGGCGAGCTGATCTGCGGGCACCAGCATCATCACTGCGGCGGTGGAGCCGATATAGACCAGCGCCACGGTGAGGACGCCGGTAAAGATGGCGCGCGGCATGGTCTTTTGCGGATTGGCGACCTCGCCCGCCGGGATGACGCCGGCCTCCATGCCGGCGAAGGCCCACATGGTGAGCAGCGCCGTGGTGGCGAGGATAGCCAGAGGGTGGCCGCCCGTGGGGTTGAGCTCCGGCAGGTTGTCGGCCGAGCCGAAGGCCAGCCCGGCGATGATGATGAGAATCAGCGGGATGAGCTTGAGGAAGGTCATGACCAGCTGGACGAGGCCCGCCTCCCGCACGCCGCGAATGGAGATGAGGGTGAGCGTCCATAACAGGCCGAGCGCGATGGCGGCCTGTGCCACCGGCGCGTCATTCAGCTGCGGGAAGAAGACGCCGAGATAGCCGACAAAGGCGAGGGCGATGGTGGGCGTCGCGATCCAGACCGAAGCCCAATAGCCCCAGGCGATGAGAAAGCCCGGCAGATCCCCGAAAGCATCGGCCGCATAGGCATAGGGGCCGCCGGTGCGCGTTGTGCGTCCGGCGAGGCGCGCCAGCACGAGGGCGAGCAGGATGGAGGATCCGCCGGTCAGCAGCCAGCCGCCGAAACTCATCAGACCATAAGGGGCGAGCACGGTGGGCAGGAGGAAAATGCCCGAGCCGATCATCACCCCGACGGTCAGCGACCAGCAGCCCCAGAAGCCCAGCGGCTTGAGCGCGGGATTGGGCAGGGGCGGGAGGCCGGTGTCTGTTTCGCCGGGGGTTTCTGTGGTCATGGGATCAGGCCTTATCCGCGCCATAGGCGCGCCGGAGGAGGTTGTGAAAATGCCAGACGGCCGATTCCTGTGCGGGGGAGAGGCGGCCGGGCGTATAGGCGCCGGAGGCGAGGCCCTGCTGGACGCGCTCGCAGATCATGGCGTCCTCTGCCTGCACCTCGCTGGAAAAGGCATCGTCGGCGTCGGCGCGGGCCTCTTCGCCCGGCAGGTAATAGTAGGAAAACTCCACCGCGCAGCTGTCCGGCCCGGTGGCGATGACGCGATTGGTCTGCAGGCGGCCGGGCAAGATATTGAGCATGGAATTGGGCCAGAGCGTCACATAGCGCGCCTCGCCCGTGCCATAGAGGCCGGCATCATCCATGGGCGATCTCTGCACCGAGGCCCATTGCGACAGGTCGATGCGATAGTCGCCATAATCAATAATCGCGTTCAGCCCGTCATGCACGACGGGGACGTGATAACCTTCCAGATAATTGTCGAGATAGACTTTCCAGTTGGCGGCCACGGTGTAGGTGCGCGAATGCGACCAGCGCATTTTCGCGATGTGGTCCGGCGCGCAGAAGGGGGCGATATCGGCGATGAAGTCGTCGAAGGCGGGGCCGCTGCCGACGCGGGCAAAGACAAGGCCGCACCATTCCGCCACCTCGATGGGGGCGAGGCTTATGCCGGAAATGTCGAAATCCTTCGCGCCGTCCATTTGCGGCGTCACTTTCAGCTGGCCGTCGAGATCATAGATCCAGCCATGATAGGCACAGCGCAGGCGTTTCGCGCCCCTGCCATCGCACAGCGCAATCGGTCCGGCGCGGTGGCGGCAGACATTGAAAAAGCCGTTGAGGCGGCCTTGCGTATTGCGCACGATGAGGACCGGCTTGCCGCCGATCTCCCGCACCACATGATCGCCGGGCGCGGCCACAAGGGCGGCGGGGGCGATGATCTGCCAGCCGGGGGCGAGGATGTGCTGCTGGTCAAAATCGTGGGCGGCCTGTCCCAGATAGAAGGACGGATCCAGCGCGCGCGCCTCGTTGAGCGGGCGGACCGGATCATTGGCGCCGATGTGATAGTCCCCGTTCCCCATGGCCGGACGCTACGCCGGTTTCCGCGCCGGCGGCAAGAAAAAGCTGGGCCGTGCAGGGCTGCATTGTCAGCCGCGCCGGGCCGGGGTTAGCCTGCACGCCCGGCCTGCTGGAGAGATGCCATGAAACATGAGGATTTGAGCCCCGCCGAACAGGATGCCGTGGATGCGGCGGCTTTCCGCCGGCTGATCGCGCATCTGGATAGCCGCAAGGATGTGCAGAATATCGATCTGATGATCCTCGCCGATTTCTGCCGGAACTGCCTGGCGAAATGGTACCGCGCCGCCGGTGAGGCAAACGGCCTCGACATTTCCGATGCCGAGGCGCGGGCGCGGATCTACGGGATGACGTATGAGGACTGGAAAGCGAACTTCCAGACGCCGGCGACGCCGGAACAACTGAAGGCGATGGAGACGCGGAAGCGGGGGTGAGGCTTGAGGTGAGGGGTCTTTTTTCTCCCCCCGCCTGCGGGGGGAGTGCCGCGCCCGGCCCCGCGAAAGCGGGGCAAGCGGCGAGGGGGGCGTCCCCCCTCCACCACTTCGTGGTCCCCCTCCCCCGTGAACGGGGGAGGAAAACCTATATCGTCCATGGACCACGGGGACTTCGCCCTGTGGTGATGCGACAGGAAGTCCGAAAACCCTAGTCTTCAAACATGTCCGCAAACCGCCGCTTCTTGCGGCCCTTCCAGGCCTCGCGGTGATAGACGTCGGAGACGATGAGCGGGGCCACGGTGGTGGCTTCGGCAAATACCATCTGTTCCAGCGTCACATCGACCTTGCCCCACGAGCAGGCCTCTTTCAGCGTCGAGGAGGAACACGCCCCGTCGCGCACATCGGCGACGGTGATCTGCACCGCATAGGCGTGCATCGGTACTTCATGGCCGAGGATTTCCGCACAGACGACGGTGTCCTGGGCGAAATTCTTCGGCACGCCGCCGCCGACCATGAACAGGCCGGTCACACCCGCCTTGATCTTGATGTCGGTCAGCTCGCGGAAATCGGCCACCGCGTCGATGGAAAGATAGGGCTTGTTCGCCTTCATGCGCTCGACCTGGTGCTTAACCAGGCCGAAACCGGCGGAGCAATCGGCAAAGGCCGGCACGAAGATCGGCACACCATGCTCATAACAGTCCTGGATCAGCGAGCCTTCTTTCTTGGCATTGCCATCGGCCAGCCATTTGCCCATGGCGTGGATGAAGGCGCGCGAGGAGATCGGCTTTGCGGGCAGGCTGTCGGCGATTTCACCAATGGTGTGGTCGCAGGCCTGCAGCTCTTCCTCGTCGATATAGGTGTCGTAGATGCGGTCGATATAGAGGTCGCGCAGGATGCGGTCGTCCGGGATGTCCTTGGCCTGGTAGTGCTTGAAGCCGAGAGCCTCGAAGAAATCCATGTCGACGATGGAGGCGCCGGTGGCGACGATGGCATCGACCATGTTGTTGCGCACCATGTCGCGCCAGACATGCATGCAGCCGCCCGCCGAGGTGGAGCCGGCGAGAGTGAGAATCACCGAGCAATCGGGATCCGACACCGCGGCATTGAGGATGCGCGCCGCACGGGCGGCATCGCGCGAGGTGAAGGACATCTTCTCCCAGGCATCGATAACCGGGCGGGCATCGAATTGGGTGATGTCGATATGCTCGATGGGGGACGACAGAAGCTCTGCCTTCCGGTTGGTCTTGTCAGTCATGTAAAACCCGTCTTCTGATTAGCGGCGGCGCAACCGCTCGCGGCGGCGTTTTGTGCGCGGAAAGGCGACGATTTCGGCTCCCTCGGAGATCCGGCGGGCCGGGCGGGCAACATACAGGCTTTCCCAAGGAAAATCACGGACCGCTGCCCAGGTATAGTCCCCGAAGCCGTTGAAGCGCGTGGCCATGGCTTCGCCATAGGCGCCCAGCATGCCGATCTCGATGACATCGCCTTCGCGGATATCGGCCGGCAGATCATACGGTCCGGGCATGGAATCGATCGAATCGCAGGTCGGGCCGAACAGCCGGAAGGGCGAGACCTCGCCTTTCACCTCACCGCTCTCGCGGAAGACGCGCATAGGGAAGGGCCATTTGGCGTGGGTGGCGTCAAACAGGCTGCCATAGGCGCCGTCATTGAGATAGAGCGCATCGCCCTTGCGCAGCTCCACCCGGGTGAGGAGGGAGCTGGCCTCGGCGACCAGGGCGCGGCCGGGCTCACACCACAGATCGGCGTTCTCCAGCACCATCATTTCCTCGAACGCATCCTCGATGGCGTCGATATAATCGTGCAGCGGCGGCGGGGTTAGACCCGGATAGACGGACGGGAATCCGCCCCCGACATCGACAATGTCGACGGTGACTCCGGCGCGCGCGATCAGGCGGCTGGCTTCCATCATGGCGGCGCGATAGGCCATCGGATCCATGCACTGGCTGCCGACATGGAAGCTGACACCCAGCTCGTCGGCGGCATGGCGGGCCTTCTCGATCAGGGCCGGCGCGTCGAACGTGCTGGCGCCGAACTTGCCGGCCAGCGGCAGGACGGCTCCGGCATTGGAGACGCCGAGACGCACGATCAGCGTCAGGTCCTGGGCATTGTCCGTGGACTCGAGAATCTTGGCGAGCTCATCCTCGCAATCGAGGGCGAAAATCCGCACGCCGTATTCAAAATAGGCGGTACGAATCGCATGACGGCTCTTGACCGGGTGCAGGAAGGCCATGACGGCCTCCGGGCAGCGTTCCGCGATCAGCCGCACCTCTGGCAGGGAGGCGACATCGAACCAGCGTTGTCCGGATGCGTACAGGCCATCAATGACCCATGCGGAAGGATTGGCCTTCACCGCATACAGCACTTCGCCACTAAAGTTGTCCTGGAACCAGCGAACCGCTACGGACAGTCGATCCTGACGAACACAAATGTTCGGGACCTCGACGGGCCGATTGCGGACCAGGTCCAGGGGCGTATTGAACGTGTCCAACGCACGAAACCCCCTGACAGCTATTAACCCAATCCGGCATCGTCACCTCCGCCGGGAAGACGCATTTATTTCCAAATAATCCGGCTGTAAAGCGGAAAATATGATGCCGTCTCCAGGTGGCGATCCGCATAACACGGCAGAGGCCTGTCACACAAATTTAATAGAAGCTCCTGCAGTGCGCGGCTTCACCGCCACACAGTATAAAAACACTTATAATTCAATATATAAGTCCGAGCGCAATCCGTCCGCCCAGCGGATTCCCTGACGCTCGGGCGCGCTGACAAAAAACCGATGCAGAACCGTCATCGGTTTGTTGCAACTCTCCGATTTGGTCCGCCCCGATCACGTGCGTGGGTAATGAGGCCTTCGTGCGACCTGTTTGTACTGCGCTCTTCATTGGGGGTCTTTCATGTCCTTGGGCATCTCTTTCAAAAAGCTGTTGCTGATTGCAGCGGCCGGCACACTCGCCGCCTGTTCGCAGGGTTCCAACATCGCGTCACCCGGCACCACCAATCCTGGCACCCCTCCCGGTGGCGGCGGTGGCGGTGGCGGCGGTACGGGGGGCGGCGGTGCCGCCACCTGTCCGGCCGGCTTCACCTGTGCCGCGACTCCGGTGGCCGGCAATACGGTGGCCCTGCTGTCCGGCGCGGTTCTCGCCAATCTGACCATTCCGGCGGTGCAAGGCGTTGCCTACCGCATTGATGGCCGGGTCGATATCGGTTCCGATGTCGGCGCTGACGGAAATGCCGGCGGCACAGCTGCCCGCCTGACGATCGAGCCCGGTGCCGTGCTCTTCGGCAATAGCGGTGCCGACTATCTCGTCATCAACCGCGGCTCGCAGATCGAAGCCAATGGCACAGCGGCCAATCCGATCGTGATGACCAGCCAGGCTGATCTCGAGCGCCGCGCCGACAATGACCCGTCGAATGATGACGGTGGTTCGAATATCTCGGAATGGGGTGGCCTTGTGATTCTCGGCCGCGCGCCGATCAACCGCTGCCGTGATGCGGCGACGCCGGGTACGGCCCAGTGTGAAAACATCATCGAAGGCGTGACCAATCCGGACGCGATCTATGGCGGCGGACTGCCGAACGACAATTCCGGCATTCTGCGTTATGTCCGCGTCCAGTTCGCCGGCTTTGCCATCAACACCCAAGGCAATGAGCTCAACGGTATCACCATGGGCGGCGTCGGCGACGGCACGACCGTGGAAAATATCCAGGTCCACAACAATTCCGATGATGGCGTTGAAATGTTCGGCGGTACGGCGAACCTCCGCAATGTCGTGCTGACGGGCAATGATGACGATTCGCTCGACACCGATAATGGCTGGCAGGGCGCGTTGCAGAATCTGATCATCGTTCAGCGGGCCGATGGCGGCGACAACGGCGTCGAAGCCTCTTCGGCCGGTAATGGTGTGACCCCGCTGTCCAACGCTTCGATCTCGAACTTTACCATTGTGGGTAATCGTTCGAATGCCATGCGTCTGAACACCGGCACGGTCGGCCTCTATATGAATGGCGTGATCGATTACGGTCAGGAATGCTTCCGCTACCAGTCGAGCGCCGGTGACGGCGTGGCCGGTTATGGCGGCGTCGGCGTGGATCCGAGCTTCCAGTCCGTTCTGTTTGATTGCGACGGTGGTCTCTCCACGGGCAATTCGGATGCGGCCGCTGCGACCGGTGCGGTCAATGCGAATGCGAACAATGTGGTCGGTGCCAGCTCGCTGGCTGCCCGCCTGTTCCCGGGGCCGAATGAAAACGGCATGACCGCCACCGATCCGTCGGCGGTTGACGGCTTCCTGCAAAATCTCGGCTATGTCGGCGCTTTCGGCCCGAATGATACCGAGACCCAGAACTGGGCTGCCGGCTGGACCTTCGCCCTGTTCCCGGACCCGGTCTGCCCCGTCGGCACGACCGATACGAGCATTGAAATCAACGGCACGAATGTGTGCCGCCTCAGCGGTATCATCACGGACGATATCCGCCTCACCCGCGGCAATCTCTACGAGATCGCCGGCCGTATTGATGTCGGCATCGATGTCGGTGCTGATGGCACGGCCGCCGGTGGTGACCCGGCGTCGCTGACCATCGAATCGGGCGTGACGCTCTTCGGTGACAGCGGTGCTGACTACATTGTCGTCAATCGCGGTTCGCAAATCTTCTCGAACGGCACAGCGGCCGCTCCGGTCATCATGACGTCTGAAAATGACGTGACCAATGCCGCCGGGGACCGCATTGATGCGATCTCCGAATGGGGTGGTCTCGTCATCCTCGGCCGGGCCCCGATCAACCGCTGCCGCGATGCCGCCACACCGGGTACGGTCCAGTGTGAAAACATCGTCGAAGGCGTGACCAATCCGGACGCGATCTACGGTGGTGCCACCCCCAATGACTCCTCGGGTTCGCTGACCTATACCCGGGTCCAGTTCGCGGGCTTTGCCATCAATACGCAAGGCAATGAGCTGAATGGCATCACTTTCGGCGGTGTCGGCAATGGCACGACGGTCAACAACATCCAGGTGCACAACAACTCGGATGACGGCGTCGAATTCTTCGGCGGCAACGTCAATGTCCGCAACCTGGTACTGTCTGGCAATGACGATGACTCCATCGACACCGACAATGGCTATCAGGGCAACATCCAGTTCGCGATTGTGGTCCAGCGCGCCAATGGCGGGGACAATGTTGTCGAGGCCTCCTCGGCCGGTAATGGCGTCACGCCGCTGTCGAATGCCAATGTGTCCAACTTCACCTTCGTTGCCCGCGCCGGTGGCGGTAACGGCTTCCGCCTGAATTCGGGTACGGTTGGCCGCTACATCAACGGTGTGCTGAACGAGCAGGGCGATGCGTGCTTCCGCTACCAGAGCTCTGCCGGTAACGGCACGGCCGGGTATCAGGGCATTGGCCAGGATCCGAGCTTCGACTCGGTGCTGTTCGACTGTGCCGGTGGTATCGAAACCGCCAACTCGGAAGCGGGAACGGCCCAGGCTGCCATCAATGGCGGGACCAACAATGTGGTCGGTGCCAGCTCGCTGTCCGCGACCTTCATCAACGGTGCCAATGAAGCAGCTGTCACGGCGATTGACCCGGCGACTGTCAATGCCTGGTTCCAGCCGGCGACCTATGCCGGTGCGGTACAGAACAACCAGGACCGCTGGTGGGCGGGCTGGAGCTGTGGCCTCGAGGCCGCAACTCCCTGCTAGGCGACAAGGCGCGCCGGTCATGCTGGCCGGCGCGCCCCGTCATCCGCCCCACACGCTCTCGAATTTCAAAGGTTGAAGCCATGAAAACCGTCCTAAAATTCAGCGGTGCGCTTCTCGCAAGCACGATGTTCCTCGCGCCTTCGGCCGCGATGGCACAGCAAGCGGAAGCTGCCGCAGAACAGACCGAAGGCGATACGATTGTCGTCCGCGGCCAGTTCATCCCCGAGCCCCAGCGCCAGACGGCGCAGGTGGCCAGTTTCGTCACCAATGAGGACCTGCAACGGTCCGGAGACAGCTCGGCAGCCATTGCGCTGACCCGCGTGTCCGGCCTGTCGATTGTCGGCGGCCGCTTTGCCTATGTCCGCGGACTGGGCGACCGGTATTCCGCGGCCCTCCTCAACGGCTCACCGCTGCCCAGCCCGGAACCCCTCCGCCGGACCGTGCCGCTGGATCTGTTCCCGTCCGGTGTTCTGGACCGGATTGCCGTGCAGAAAACCTATTCCGCCAACTATCAGGGCGAATTCGGCGGGGGTCTGATCGATCTGCGCACGCTGCGCCGTCCGATCGAGAACTTCACCAATATCTCGGCCAGCACCAGCTTCAATACGGAAACGACCCATGAAACCGGTCTTTTCCATTATGGCTCTGACGAGGACTGGACCGGCTATGACAGCGGCGTCCGCCGTTTGCCAAGCGGCATCCGAAACCTGATCGTCACCAATCAAACCCTGTCCTCGCAGGACCCGGCGATTGTCGAGCAGATCGGCGAATCGTTCACCAACACGCCGGTTTCGGTGATCCAGTCGGGCCGTTTGCATCCCAACACGTCCTTCTCCTTGGATGCCGGCCGGGCTTTCCGCCTGGGCGACTGGGATGTGGGCGTGATCGGTGCGGCCGGTTACAGCCATAACTGGGAAACCCAGCGGGCGACCCGCCAGTTTGTGCTGGGCGACATTATCGGCAGTGAATTCCAGACCACCGAAACGACGCTCAACATCCAGAGCAATGCGCTGGGTTCGGTGTCGTTCGAGAATGGTCATCACCTGCTGCAAGCCACGGGCTTCTATGTCCACAGCACGGCCAAGGAATCGCAGATTGATACGGGCCGGGATTTCAACGCCCCGGGTCAGACCGGTCAGGTGCATGACGAATCCACCGGCTGGTATGAACGCGATCTGCGGATGTTCCAGCTCTCTGGCGAGCATCTGCTGGGCGATTTCGAGATCGACTGG
This sequence comes from Hyphobacterium indicum, assembly GCF_003129605.1. GTDB lineage: Bacteria > Pseudomonadota > Alphaproteobacteria > Caulobacterales > Maricaulaceae > Hyphobacterium > Hyphobacterium indicum. The sequence continues at coordinate 480,990 of NZ_QBDX01000004.1, read as the reverse complement.
CGCGGCTCGATTGCCCGGGCCACGCGGGATGCGCCATATGAGCGCTCACTCCGCCGTTTCCCGGATGCGGCGACGGGCGTTCCTTCCTATGAAGTGGCCAACAACTATGCCATCCGCTTCTCGGATCTGACGGACGACCTCAACAATATCGGTCTTGACGTGCAGCGGAGATTCGATCTGGCGAATGGCCGCGAACTGGTCCTGGCGGGCGGCTTTGATGTTTCGCGGACAGAGCGGGACTATAATTTCTACGCCTTCCGTTTTGCCGGCGGCAACTCGTTGCCGGATGACGTGAAAGTGGCCCGTCCCGACTTCCTGTTCGGACCGGACAATATCGATCCCAACCGGTTCGTGCTGACGGAAATCGTGACACCGAACGATTCCTACCGGGCCAATCTGGATGTCGATGCCTTCTACGTGCAAGCCGATTTTGACGTGACCGACTTCATCCGCCTGACCGCGGGGGCCCGTTACGAGGAAGCCGAACAGAATGTGCAGACCTTCGACCGTTTCGGTACACAAGGTGCCGGTTCGGCGCTGGCCAATGACTATGTCCTGCCGGCTCTGACCGTGACCTGGAACTTTGCCGACGATCTGCAATTGCGCGCCGGTTATTCGGAAACGATTGCCCGTCCGCAATTCCGCGAGCTGGCCCGTTCGGCCTTCTTCGATCCGGAATCGGAGCGCCTCTATCGCGGTAATGCCGGGCTGGTGGATTCCACCATCCAGAACTTCGATGCCCGTCTGGAATACTATATGGGCCGCGATCAGTTCATTACCGGTGCGGTCTTCTACAAGCGGCTGGAAAACCCGATCGAGGAAGTGCAGTTCTCGACCTCGACCTTCGTGTTCGAGACCACTTTCATCAACTCGCCGGAAGCCATCGTGCAGGGTGCGGAGCTGGAATTCCGCCGGTATTTCACCATTCCGGTCGAGACGGGCTATTTCGCGCCCTTCTTCTCGGATCGTGATTTCCGCTTCTCGGTGAACTACACCTATACCGACTCCGAAGTGCAGGCCGGGGCCAATGACGTGGTGTTCGATCCGATCACCCAGACCTTGCGTGCGGCCTCGCTCTTCAATCTCGACGGTTCGGTTCTGCAGGGGACTCCGGAAAACATCGTCAATGCCCAGATCGGCTGGGAAAGCGATGTGGAACAGCTGACCCTGCTGCTGAACTGGGTGGATGAGCGCGTGCTTCAGCGCGGTCTCAGTCAGCCGGGTGCGGAGCTGCCGGATGTGCTTGAAGATCCGGGCTTCCAGCTTGATCTCAGCTACAGCCGGGATTTCGATCTCTTCGAGCAGCCGGTGACATTCGGACTGAATGCCCGCAACCTGCTGAATGAGGATCACATCGAATTCCAGCGTAACCCGACGATTGGTGTGACGAATTTCAACACCTATGAGCGCGGCACGACGATCTCGATGAGCCTCACCGCCCGCTTCTGATACGTGCGGCATAAATGAGACGGCCTGCCCCTTGCGGGCGGGCCGTCACATTAATGAATCAAAACTGACGCAAAGCCTGAAAAATACTGTCGTAAACGCGGGGCAGTCCGGGCCTGCCCCGGGCATCGCAACCCCCGTCGTGGATGACCATGCTGACCGTTTCCACCTCCCGTCCGGAAAACACCCGCCCGCTGATGCGGGCCGTGGTGACGGCTGTGGAGCTGTTGGTGCTGGCGGTTCTCGCTTTCCTTCTGGCGAAGGCGCTCTGGTTCATCGCCTATGGCGCCTATGCCGAGCCGTTCGACTTTGCCGAGCCGGATGACCGGCCGGCGATCCGCGACACCCGTCTGCAAGCCACACCGCAATCCTTCGAAGGGCTGTTTTCCGGCCGCGCCGGTCCGGCGGTTCTTGCCGATATCGACACGCTGCCGGAGACAAGGCTGCAGCTGCGCCTCTTCGGGGTGCGCACCGGGGCGGATCCCGAGACCGGCACGGCGATTGTCGAAGCCGGTGCCAATGGCCAGCGCACCTATGCGGTGGGGCAGGAGATCACCGGCGAGGCGGTGCTGGCGGCGGTCTATGCCGACCGCATCGTGATCCGCCGCGGCGGGGTGCGCGAAGTACTGTTTCTGCGCGAGGAGGCCGAACGCACAGCCCTGACGCCGCCCAGTTCCGGCGCGGTGGTCTATCCGGACACGCTGATCACGGATCTGTCGCTGCAGCCCTATTTCGAAAGCGGCAATCTGATCGGCTTCCGCGTCAATGCGGCAGACACTGCGCCCGCCCTGTCCGCTCTGGGTCTGGAGCGCGGCGATATCATTCTGGAAATCAATGGCCGCCCCCTGCCGCAGGATGCCGAGGCGGCCGCCCGGCTGTTCCCGCAATTGCGCCAGACCACTTCCCTTCAACTTACCGTGCGCCGTGAAGGTGAACGGGTCACTCTGGATGTCTCCCGATGATCACCCAACCTCTCCGCGTTCTGAGCCTCGCCGCGGCGCTTTTGATGGCGCTGCCCGGGGCCACGCGCGCCCAGCAGGAAAGCACGCTGAACTTCGTCGATGCGGATATCCGCGCCTTCATCGACGATGTCTCCATCCTCACCGGATACACGTTCATCGTCGATCCGGATGTGCGCGGCGTGGTCAATATCACGTCACAGACGCCGCTGACCGATGAAGGCGTGTTCGAAGTGTTTCTCTCGGTCATGCGGGTGCAGGGCTATGCGGTGATCCGTTCCAGCAGCGGGGCCTATCAGATCGTGCCCGAGCAGGACGGCACGCGCACGGGCGGGGCCGGGCCGGCCTCCGGCGACCAGATCGTCACCAGCGTGATCCGGCTGCAGCATGCCAGTGCGCGCGAGGCGCAGGATATATTGCGTCCGCTGACCAGCGCGCAGGGCATCGTCAATGCGATCGATTCCGGCAATGCGGTGGTGATTGTCGATTATGCCTCGAATGTGCAGCGCGCCCGCTCGGTGCTGGCCAATCTCGACCGCGACAGCTCGGTGTTCGAGATGCTGGCGCTGGAAAATGTCTCCGCCGCGGACATGGCCCGCATCCTCGATGCCTCGCGCCCCGGATCACAATCCGGCGAGAGCCAACGCAGCCCGGCCGTCACCATTGTTCCGGTCGCCTCGTCGAATTCGCTGCTGTTTCGCGGCGATGAGGGCCAGATCGCCGAGATGATGCGGCTGGCGCGGCAGATCGATGCGGTCAGCGAGTCCAATCAGGATTACCGCGTGATCTATCTCAGCCATACGGATGGCGAATCCATCCTGCCGATTCTGGAAGATGTGGCGGCGTCGCTGGCCCCGGGCGGAGAGGCGGCCACGGGCGGGCCGATTTCGATCTCCCACCACGCGCCGACCAATTCGCTGATCATCAATGCCCCGGCCGATGCGCAGCGGCAGATCGAACAGGTCGTGCGTCAGCTCGATATCCGCCGCCCGCAGGTGCTGGTCGAGGCGATCATCGTGGAAATCTCCGACACGGTGGCCGAGGAGCTGGGCGTGCAATTCCTGTTCTCCGGCGACCAGGACGGCGATGCGCCGCTGGTGATGAGCCGTTTCAACCGCGCCAATCCCGACATTCTGGCGCTGACCGGCGCGATTGCCGAAATCGATGATGGCAGCGGCGATGGCGTCACGCCCTCGCTGCGGTCGCTGGCGCTCAATTCGCTGCTCGGCGCAACCGGGATCACCGCCGGGTTCGGCGGGCAGGATTCCAGCGGGAATCTGTTCGGCCTGGTGCTGAATGCGGTGGAGCAGGACCAGAATTCCAATGTGCTGTCGACGCCGCAATTGCTGACGCTGGACAATGAGGAAGCCTATATTCTCGTCGGTCAGCAGATCCCGGTCACCACCGGCGAGGCGCTGGGTGCCAACAATGTCAATCCGTTCCGCACCATCGAGCGCCGCGATGTCGGCGTGCGGCTGGAAGTCCGGCCCCAGATCAATGATGGCGATACGATCCGCCTGGCCATCCGGCAGGAAGTCTCCAGCGTGGCGGGAACGGTCAGCGCTTCCTCGAACGAGCTGATCACCAATCAGCGCGAGATTTCCACGACGGTTCTGGCGGATAATGGCGAGATCATCGTGCTCGGCGGGCTGATCGAACAGGACCGGCAGACCACGGCCAGCGGTGTGCCGGGGCTGGGCCGCCTGCCCGGTGTCGGCCGCCTGTTCCGCTCGGAGGGCGAGTCGGTGGTGCAGCGCAATCTGATGGTCTTCATCCGTCCGACCATTGTCCGCAATGAAGCCGATATGCGCGATGTCACAGGGCGCAGCTATGGCCGTATCCGCGGCCCGCGCGGCGATGAACGCACGGGCGTCAATGATCTCGACGCGATTGCCGACCTTCTCACCGGTTCAGCCGGAGCGCCGCGCCCGCAATGACCGAAGCGCCGGACCGTCTCGCCTATGGCTTTGCCAAATCCCGCGGCATTCTTTTCCGTGGCGGGGAGACGCCTGCCTTCCTGATCAAGCGTGGCGGCGACCGGCTGGCGCTGCTGGAAGCGCGGCGCGCGGTCGGGCGGACCTGGCCGGTCGAAGAGGTGGACGGGCCCCAGTTCGAACGCGCGCTCTCGGACATCTATGCATTTTCCGATGCCGAGGCCGGCAGTCTCGGGGACCAGGCCGAAGGCGAGAGCCTGTCGAGCATTATAGATGAAATCCCGCCCACCGCGGACCTGCTGGATTCGGCGTCCGATGCGCCCATCATCCGGCTGATCAACGGGCTGATTGCCGAAGCGATCCGCACCGCCGCGTCGGATATTCATGTCGAACCCTATGAAGACCGCGTTTCGGTGCGCTACCGGATTGATGGTGTCCTGTCCGAACGCGCCAGCCTCGCCCCGGCGCTGGCCTCGCCGCTGGTGTCGCGGATCAAGGTGATGTCGCGTCTCGATATTGCCGAAAAACGGGTGCCGCAGGATGGCCGCCTGTCCCTGACGCTGGGCGGCAAGGGGGTGGATGTGCGGGTCGCCACGCTGCCATCGCGCTTTGGCGAGCGGGTGGTCCTGCGTCTTCTGGACAAGGATCAGGCGCGTTTCACGCTGGATCAATTGGGCATGGGGCCGGCCAATCTGACGGCGATGAAACAGGCGCTGGCTCAGCCCAATGGCATTATCCTCGTCACCGGTCCGACCGGGGCGGGAAAGACGACGACGCTATATGCGGCGCTGAACCTGCTCAATGATTCCTCGCGCAACATCCTCACCGTCGAGGACCCGGTCGAATATGCGCTCGACGGGGTCGGCCAGACCCAGGTCAATGCCAAGGTCGGCATGACGTTCGCTGCCGGGTTGCGGGCCATTCTGCGGCAGGACCCGGACGTGGTGATGGTCGGCGAGATCCGCGATGTGGAAACCGCCGGCATTGCAGTGCAGGCCAGCCTGACCGGCCATCTGGTGCTGTCGACCGTGCACACGAATTCCGCCGTCGCGGCGGTGGCGCGCCTGCGCGATATGGGCATTGAGAGCTTCCTTCTGGCCTCCACCCTGTCGGCGATTGTCGCCCAGCGCCTGGTGCGGCGGCTCTGCGGTCATTGCCGGGAGAGCTATTCTGCCAGTGCGGCTGAACGCAGCGCGATGGGGATCACGGCAAACGGTCCGGTCGTGCTGTATCGCTCCACGGGTTGCCCGTCCTGCAAGGGGCTGGGATATTCGGGCCGCGTCGGTCTGTATGAAGTGGTGACGGTGGATGAGGGCCTGCGCGCGCTGATCCATGACAATGCGTCCGAAAAGGCGCTCTACGATCATGCTTTCCGCAATCGCAAACATCTTTTCCAGGATGGAGTCTCTGCGGCGCTGAACGGTGAAACCAGCCTGTCAGAAGTGCTGCGGGTCTGCCGCGAGGAGGGCGAGCGTCATGCCGGCGTTTGAATATGTCGCGCTCGACACCGGCGGAAAGCGCAGCCGTGGCTATCTGAATGCGGATTCGGAAGTCGCCGCCCGCCGTGAATTGCGCCGCCGCAATCTTGCACCGCTGAAAGTCGGACGCGCGGAAGGCAAGCGGGTCCGCTCCGCCGGCGTGTCGCTGAGCCTGTCCCGGCCGCGGAATCTGGGCCGGCGCGATCTGATGGTGTTCACGCGGCAGCTGGCCAGCCTCATCGAGGCCGGTATTCCGGTTGAAGAAACCCTGGGCCTGTTGTCGCGGCAGGCGGAAACACCGGCGCTGCGCCGTGTGCTCTCCTCCGCCCGCTCGCGGGTACAGGAAGGGGGCAGGCTGGCCGATGCGCTGGGGGATCATCCGCACTCCTTCCCGGCGGTCTATCGCGCCATGGTTTCAGCCGGGGAGAGCGCCGGCGGCCTGGGCCGGGTGCTCAACCGGCTCGCCGACTATCTGGAAAAAGCCGATGTCATCCGCCGCAAGATACAGGCGGCCCTGATCTATCCGGCGGCGCTGGCGGTGACAGCGATTGCGGTTGTCTCCGCCCTGCTGGTCTTCATTGTGCCGCGCATTGCCGAGCAGTTCGAGGGTACAGGTGTTTCCCTGCCCCTGCCGACCCGGCTGATGATCAGCCTGTCCGGCTTGCTGCAGGAGTATGGCGTTGTGCTGCTGGCCGGCCTGGCGATGTGTGTCCTGCTGGCGCTTTTCGCCTTGCGGTCCGAACCGGCCCGGCATCAACGCGACCGCCTCCTGCGCGGCCTGCCCGTGACCGGCGGATGGACGCGCGATATGGAAGCGGCGCGCTTTGCCCGGACCATGGCCATCCTGATTCAATCCGGTGCCGTGCTGCCCGATGCCTTGCGGGCGTCCGGGCGCGCGGCCGGCAATCGCGCCTTCGCCGGAACCCTCGAGGCGGTGGTTGCGGATGTCGAGACCGGAACCGGTCTTTCGGAAGCCTTGCGCAAGAGCGACTGGTTTCCGGGTCTGCTGGTTCACATGGTGGCGGCGGGCGAACGCTCCGGTGCACTGGGCGACATGTTCGACCGCGCTGCCCATCAGCTCGAGCAGGATGTGGATGGCCGCACCGCCACCGCCATGAACCTTCTGGAGCCTGCCATCATCATCACCATGGGCGCGATCGTCACGGGGATCATTCTGTCGATCCTGTTGCCGATCCTGCGCCTCAATACGCTTGCCCTCGGATAGGAGATGCCGACATGAAAACACCGTCTGGAAAAGCCTCGAACAAGGCCGGTTTCTCGCTGCTGGAATTGATGGTCGTCATTGTCATCATGGGCATTCTGGCGACGGTTGTGGTGCTCAATGTGCTGCCCAGCCAGGACCGGGCAATGGTCGAAAAAGCGCGCACGGATATCAGCACGCTGGAACAGGCGGTGGAGCTCTATCGCCTCGAATTGCTGGCCTATCCGACCACGGATGACGGGCTGGAAGCGCTGGTGGAAGGCCCGTCGGATGCGGCCCGTGCCGCGCGCTTTCCGGCCAATGGTTTTATCCGCCGCCTGCCAGCCGATCCGTGGGGCAATCCCTATCAATATCTGCATCCCGGCGAACACGGAGAGTTCGATATTTTCACGCTGGGCGCGGATGGCCGGGCCGGTGGCGAGGGCCTCGATGCCGATATCGGCAATTGGGAAGAGTGATCACCGGCGCTGATACAGGCCGTGCCGGGCTCTCTCTGGTCGAGGTGCTCGTGGCGCTGGCCATTACCGGTCTGATGACCGGCGCGGTGTATCTGACGATGCGGCCTGCCCACGATCCTGCGCGTGTGGCGGCCGAACAGATGCAACTGGATCTGGCGCGCGCCGAAACCCTGGCGGTGACGCGCGGCAGCTTTATCGGCCTGCGCACGCATGCGCACGGCTATGATTTCCTGATCTACGAGGGCGGCACATGGGTGCCGATGGAGCGGCGGTCTGCCCTTGCGGCGCGGGTCCTGCCGGACAGTGTGACCCTGCTGGCCTCGTTTGCACCGGTCTCCGGGCGTGAGGGTCAGGCTGTTGTGCCGGATTACTGGTTTGACCCGACCGGGGCGAATGATGCGGCCCGTTTCACCCTGCAATCGGGCGAGTCGCGCTGGCAGGTGTCCGCGGGCGGGCTCGGTGGCACGCGGATGTCCGGAGGCGCAAGCTGATGTCTGCCCGCGCCGGATTTTCCCTCATCGAAATACTGGTCGCCCTGTCGATCCTGGCGATTGCCGGCATGGCACTGATGGCCGCCACCCAGCAATCGACGCGGGGGGCTCAAATCATTGCCTCGCGCAGCGTGCTGGCACTGGCGGGCGAGAATGTGCTCAATTCGGAACTGATCGAACAGTCCGGGCATTCACTGGTGTCCACCAGCGGCCGGTATGAAATGGCCGGTCAGGTCTTTGACTGGTCGCTGAGCGTCCTGCCGACGCCGGATGCCGGCCTGCTGCGCGTCCAGCTCGACATTGCCGAGACGCCCGGCGGACGTTCACACCGGCTCGTGACGTTCCGGAGGGCGTCATGATGGTGGCGCGCGCCGGCTTCAGCCTTGTCGAGGTGCTCGTCTCGGTGATGATGTTCGCGATTATCGGCGTCATCGCCACGGGCATGCTGAATGCCTCGCTGACCGCGCGCGAGATCAATATGGCGAGTGCGGGCCGGGCCGAAATGATCGACCGTGCGCGATTGCTGATGCGCGAGGATTTCGGCCAGCTCGTCAATCGCCCGGTCCGGCAGATGGATGGCCGCGCCAGCGAGGCGGGGTTTGCCGGATCCGGTTCGGGCGTAACCAGTCCGGCCGGTTCCGGGCAAACGCTGATCGCGTTTACACGGGCCGGGCGGCCCAATCCGGGCGCTGTGCAACCGCGCGGCTCGCTGCAATATGTCGAATATGTCCGTCTGGACGACCGCCTCATCCGCCGCAGCTGGGCCTATCCGGACCGGCAGTTTGACACCCCGGCCAGCGAATTTGTGCTGTTGTCCGGTATCGACGAGATCGAGGCCGGTTTTCTCAGCCTCAACAGCTGGGTGACGGGCCTTGTGTCCGGTCCGGCAGAGGGGCAGGCGTCGCGCCTCCCGCGTGCGGTGCGCTTGCGCGCGGTGATGCGTGACCAGACGGATCTGGAATTTATACTGCTGACGCCGGAGTTTCCGTCATGACGCACCGGTCGGACAAGCGCGGCACGGCCCTGATCACGGCGCTGATGATCACGGCGGTGATGTCGACGGTGGCGGTCGGCCTGTCGCAATCCCTGTTCTTTGCCATTGGCCGCAGCGGCCATATCGCGGACCGTGACCAGGCCTACTGGTATGCGGTGGGCGCGCGCGATTTCGCCGAAAGCGCCCTGCTGCGGTCCTTGCCGCCCTCGGGCGAGCCCATGCGCCCCACCGATGCCTGGGCGCAGGGGGCGCGCCGGTTCGAGATCGAGAATGGCGCGCTGACCGGCGAGGTGCGCGATGCCAATAATTGCTTCAATCTCAATGCGCTGGTGACGCAGGCCGGGCGTAGTGGCTACACGGGTGATGAAGCGGCCGCAGAGGCGTTTATCGCCCTGATGCAGGCGCTGAACATTCCGGCGGGTGAGGCGCAGGCGATTGCCGCGCAGGCCACGGACTGGATCGATTCCGACACACGTCCGGAGGCGCGCGGCGCGGAAGACATGCAATATGCCCAACGCCCTGTGCCGCATCGTGCGGCCAATACGCTGTTCACCGAGGCCGGGGAAATGCTCGCCCTGCCGGCGATGAATCCGGCCTATTTCACCCTGCTGGCGCCGCTGGTCTGTGCGCATCCGGTGACCGAACAGATACCGCTCAATCCCAATACGCTGCGCCCGGACCAGGCGGCCCTGCTGGCTGCGGCGCTGGACAACCGCCTGTCCCTGTCAGACGCGGCGCTGCTGATTTCCCGGCGGCCAACAACGGGATATGCGGATTTGGAGGCGGTCTGGCAGGAGCCCTTGCTGGCTGATCTGGAGCTGGCACCGGACGCGCGCCCGCTCTTTACGCTGACCAGCCGCTTTTTTGAAATCCATGTCGATGTCCTGCAGGGGGAAACGCGTTACCGCCTGCGGGAATCGGTCGAACTGGACAGCACAGGCCGCCTGACCCGGCACAGCCAGCGCTTCGGAGTGTTTTCATGAGCCGTGACCTTGTTCTCTTCGCTCCGGCGCAGGACGGCGGCCCGATACGCTGGGCGCGCGTGGAGGCGGGCCGGCGCAAGCGGTCCGGCGAGGGCCTGCCGCCCGTGCCGGAGGAGGCGTTTGACCGCCTGATCGTGGTATTGCCATCGAGCGAATTGTTCGTGTCCCGGATTCACCTGGCGGCGCGGTCGGACCGGGAGGCGCGGCAGGCGGCCCCCTTTGTCATCGAGGACGAGCTGGCCGCCCCGGTCGAGGCGACGGCGTTTGCCGTGGGCCCGGCGGCGGAGGATGGCATGCGCTGGATCTATGCTGCCCGCAGGCCGCTGGTGGATCACTGGCGCAGGCTGGCCGAGCCGCTTCCGGCGCGCCGCGTGTATTTTGTTCCCGACGCTTTTGCGGTTCTCGAGGCGGCAGAGGATCTCGTCATATTCGGCGAGGATGGCGATCTCCTGCTCTGCCGCCCGCGGCATGACCGGCCCGCTATGCGGCTGGATTCCGATATGCTGGCCGAAACGCTGCCGGTGCTGCTGACGGCTTCGAATCCGGACACGCTGGCGGTCAGTGAAAATGTCGAATGGACCGAGATTGCCGGTGTGCCGCTGCCCCGGCCGCGGCGGTTTGCAGCGTTTGACCTGGCCGTGCAGATCGCCGGGCTGGCCCCGGAGACGCTGGCGAAACTGCCGGGCTTCATGGAAAAATCTACATCCGCGGCGCGCTGGGTGGCGTTCATCACCCCCTTCCGCCGGGCCGGACTTCTGGCCCTGGCGGCGGCTGTCGTGGCCGGTCTGATGATGGCGGGGGAGGGGATTTACTACCGCCAGCAGCGCAGCGCCATCGATGATGCCGGGACGGCGTTGTTTGCCTCGGCTTTTCCGGAGACGCGCATCGTCAATCCGGAAGTCCAGCTGCGGCAGAGGCTGGCGGCGCAGGAAGGCACGGGCGGATCGGATTTCCTGGTGCTGGCGCGGGCCGTGGCGGAGCTGGGCCGGCAGGTCGAGACCGTGCAGATCGACACGCTGCGCTTTGACCGCTCCCTCAACGTGCTGAACGTGTCGGCGACCTATTCCGACTTTGCCGATTTCGAGGCGCTGAATGCAGCCGCGGCTTCAATCGGCGTGACGCTGGAGGATGGCGGTGTGCGCCAGAATGGCGATGTGCTGAATGGTGATTTTGCGGTGAGGCTGCCATGACGTCTTTCTTGAGTCTTCTGGGTACGGCCTGGGCCGGGCGCAGCCCGCGCGAGCAGATCCTGCTGGGCGCATTGTCGCTGGTGATCGCGGCGCTGGTGCTGTGGTCGCTTGTGGCCGCGCCGCTGATCGAGTTCCGCAATACATCACGCGCGGCCTATGTCGATTCGGTCGAGCGCTATCGCGAGCTGAGCGTGGGGCTGGCCCGCTATCAGGCGGTTGCGGGCGAGGCGGGCCGGGCGGCCTCTGCCGATGACCGCCCCTTGCGGACCCTTGTTGCCGAGCGGGCCGCAGCGATGGATTTGCCGCTGTCGCGCATGGTGCCGGATGAGGCGGGGCGTCTGAATGTCTGGACCGGCAATGCCGATGCCGGGCAGTTGATGGACTGGCTGGCCGATCTGGAACAGCGTCATGCCATTACCGCCATCCGCGCCAATATCGACCGCGAGGGTGATGGCCGGGCGCGGGCACAGATCGTGCTGGAACGGAGCGGCGGATGATGTCCTGGCGATGGATGCTGATGGTAGGTGCTTTGCTGCTGATGGCCTTTGCCCTTGCGCTGATGCCGCTGGCCCTTGTGCACGGGCTGGCCGGGGGCCCGCTGGGGCGTGACGCCAGTGCGTTCGGCCCGGTGTGGAATGGCCGCCTCTATACCGCTTCGGCGGGGCCGGCACGGTTCGAACGTGTGGACGTCGCCCTCCTGCCGGGCGCGTTGCTGACCGGGCAGGCGGTGTTTGACTGGCAGGTCTCCGATTCCGGGGCGCGCGGCGCAGGTGTGGCCTATGCCGGCCTGGCATCGGCCGGGCTGCGCGAGACGCGCCTGAGCGGGACCTTCCACGCGCTGGGGCTGCCGCTGCCGGGCGTGGGGGCGGACGATACGCTATCGCTGGAGATTGGCACGCTTGCGGTGACCGATGCGGGCTGTGTGCAAGCCGAGGGCGAGGTCCGGACATCGGCGCTGATCGGCATCGCTTCCCGCTACGAGGTGGACGCGCCGCTCCTGCAAGGGCCGCTCTCCTGTGATGGCGGCGTGCTGTTTGCCGACCTGTCCGGGGCCAGCGCGGACATGGAACTCCGCCTGACTGTTTCTGTGACCCCGTCCGGGCTTTACCGCTGGTCGGCGGAGGCGGTTCTGATTGACGCCTCCCTGACTCCGGTCTTCTCTGCCGCCGGTTTCACGCAGGACGGGCCAGTCTGGCGGCATCGCGGCGAAGGGCAATTGGCATGAACAGGCTGGCTTCAAAAGGCTGCGCGGCGCTCGTCTTTCTTCTGGTTCTGCCTGTCATGGCAAAGGCCCAGGACGCGGAACCGGGATTGCCGCCGCAGGACCTGCCAGCCGGAGAGTGCGGCGCGTTTTTCTGGGACCGGGCCGAACCCAATCCACTACGCCTGTTCGAGAATGAGAGCCGCGGTCAAGCGCGCCTCTGGCGGGCAGGGGAAATCCTGGAACTGGGCACGACCGCGCGCTCCGGTCCCTATGCTGCCGGGCAGCGCGTTTCGAGGGCCTACCGGCTGCCATCGGGTGAGGTCATTTCGATCGAGGGCGAGATCACGGCTGCGCGTGAGGGCGAGGCGGTGATCGGCCGCGCACTATTGCGGCGGACTCTGCCGGGTGGTGCCGAAGAGGTTTCTCCGCTAATGGGGCTGATAAGTTGCCGGGAAGCTGCTGACAGGTGAGGGGATTTCACAAAACTGTCACGCAAGACCGGCAAGGGAAAATGGATCGCAAACAGGGGCTTTGCCTTCATGTCTGACTCGGCACCGGCACTTCTGGCCGAAAATATCAGTGTGACCTTCGGGACGACTCAGGCGCTGAAAGGTGTCTCGCTGACCGTTGAAAAAGGCGAAATGGTCGCCCTGATCGGGCCGTCCGGCTCGGGCAAATCGACGCTACTGCGCGTCGGGGCCGGCCTGCAGATCGCGGATTCCTCGTCCGGGGTCACGCGCCTGTTCGGTGACCGGGTGCAGGAGGCGGGCAAGCTGTCACGCGGCGTCCGCCGGGCCCGCGCCCAGGTCGGTTTCATTTTCCAGCAATTCAATCTGGTCAAGCGCATCAGCCTCTATTCCAATGTGCTGCTGGGTGCGCTGGGCCGCATGCCGCAATGGAAAGGTGTGCTGGGACGCTTTTCTCCGGCCGACCGCAAGAAGGCGATGGATTCGCTCGAACGCGTCGGCATTGTCGAATATGCCGGTAATCGCGCCGCCAATCTGTCCGGTGGCCAGCAGCAGCGCGGCGCCATTGCGCGCGCCATGGTCCAGGGCGCGAAGGCGATTTTCGCCGATGAACCCATTGCCTCGCTTGACCCGGTCTCGGCCCGCAATGTCATGCGGCTCCTGTCCGAATTGAACGCGGAAGACGGCATCACCGTGGTGGTGACGCTCCACCAGGTTGATTATGCACTGAAATATTGCCGCCGCGCTGTGGCACTGAAAGCCGGCGAAATCATTTATGACGGTCCGACAAACGGGCTGACCCGTGAACGGCTGATCGAGATCTATGGCGATGAATATATCGGCGTCATGGATGAAGAAGGAGAGCTGGCATGATGATCCGGTGTCTGGCCCGCCTTCTCGCCGGCCTGGCCGTTCTTGGCCTGGCTGCGGCCGCTTCTGCACAGGACGAGGGAAACCGGATTGTGTTCGGCGTTGTGGCGACCGAGCAGTCGGAAAACGTGCTGGCCCTGTGGGAACCGTTTGTCGAGGATATGACCCGGGATACGGGCTATGATATCGAATTGCGCTCGGCCGGGGATTATACCGGCGTGGTCGAGGCGATGCGCGCCAATCAGGTGCATATTGCCTGGCTGACCAACCGGTCCGGCCTTGAAGCGGCCCGCCGGGCCAATGCCGAAGTCTTTGCCAAATTCATCTATCCGGACGGACAGCTCGGCTATCGTTCCATCATCATCGTGCCCGCCAACAGCCCCCTGCAGACTCTGGATGATCTGCTGGTGTGCGATGGCAGCATCGATTTCGGCTTCGGCGATCCCTTGTCGACATCCGGCACGCTGGTTCCCAACGCCTATGTCTTTTCGCCGCGTGGAATCGATCCGCAGGACTGCTTCAACCAGGTCACCCGCGCCAGCCATGAATCCAACCTGCTGACGGTGGCGAATGAACAGCTGGATGCGGCCACCAATAATACGACGAATATCGAGCGCCTGTCGCGGACCCGTCCGGAAGTGCTGGAAAACATCCGGATCATCTGGCGCTCGCCCCTGATCCAGACCGATCCGATCATGTGGCGCACCGACCTTCCCGCCGAAGCGCGCGCCCGCATCCAGGAATTCTTCCTGACCTATGGCTGGCGCGGGGATGCCGAGCAGCGGGCCCGCGAACAGGCGGTGCTGCGCGAGCTGGAAATGGGCGGCTTCCTGCCAGCCACAAATGACCATTTCCTGCCGATCCAGCGGCTCGAACTGATCGACCGGCGTGCCAGCACGCTGGCGTCGATCGCGAGACTTCAGGCCGATACGGATATGAATGACGTGCTCCGCGAGGAAGAGCTGACGGCGCTTGGCGACCGGCTGGCGGAGATCGAGACCGAGCTGGCAGAGGTCGCGCTCCAGGAGCGGGCCATTGCGACGCAGGAAGTCTCGCTGGCGATTGAATCCGCCCGCGCCAGCATGCTGGCCAATCCGGGCCAGAACCAGGATGCGGTCAGCGATCTGGTCAGCACATTCCTGCAGGACCAGGGCGTGCCGCCGCCGCAATCGGTCCAGCTCATGGGCAACCGGGACGCAGAAGCCGACCCCACCCTGCGCCGCGCCTTTATCGGCCTGCTGGTGGGCCTCCTTGTTTTCGGCCTTGTGCTGTTTGTCAGCCGCCCGCCCCGGCACGCGCCGGCGCGGCTGTTCACCGACCGGCTGATTGATGCGGTGATCTGGGGCGGCTTCTTCGGCTTGCTGATCTGGAGCTTCTGGCCGGCGGAAGTGTTCAAATTCCCGCTGCTCGGTGCCAATGCGGACCGCATGGGCGAATATCTGGCGGGTTTTGCGCGGCCGGACTTCACCGAATGGCAGACCTATATGGAGCAGATCCTGGTCACCATCCAGATCGCGCTGTGGGGCACCTTCTTCGCCGTCGTTCTGGCCATTCCGCTCGGCCTTCTGGGGGCGTCGAATATCGCACCCTTCTGGATCCGGCGTCCGGTGCGGATCGTCATGGACGGGCTGCGGGCGATCAATGAACTGGTGGTCGCGGCGGTGTTTGTTGCCGCTGTGGGACTCGGCCCGTTTGCCGGTGTTCTGGCCCTTGCCTTCCACACGGCCGGCGTCCTGGGCAAGCTGTTCTCCGAGGCCGTGGAATCCATTGATGAAGGCCCGGTCGAGGGGGTTCGCGCCACCGGTGCCGGTCCGATGAACGAGGTCACCTGGGCGGTGGTGCCGCAAGTCATCCCGCTGTGGGCGTCCTATGCGCTCTACCGGTTCGAATCGAATACGCGCTCGGCGACGATTCTCGGCCTGATCGGGGCTGGCGGTATCGGACAGGTTCTGATCGAGAACATCCGGTCCTTCGAATACGGCAAGACGGCGGTCATCATCGGCATCATCATCATTGCCGTGACGCTGGTCGACATGCTGTCACAGGTTCTGCGCAAGCGCCTGATGTAGGGTTTCGTGATTTTGGATGCCCGGAGAGCGGGCCGGCAAGAGGCCGGTCCGGCCTCTGGCGTTGTCACAAAAGCTTCGCGCATCCGTCAAAAATATGCAGTCAAACCTTCATAGAGCGGCGGCGAATTTGTCGTCGTTCTGATACCGAAGTGTCATGGAAGGGCGACGCAGCCTTGAAGGATTGCTCCATGTTCCGTCTTGTTTCGCTTCTCGCGCTTCTCGCGCTTCTGGCATCGGCCGGCCCTGCCGTGGCGCAGGAAGCTTTCACCATTGAAGCGCGCGGCCGCATTTTTGTGGATGTCGCGAGCTTCGAGGAAGATTTCGCGGCCCGCCAGAACAGCGCGGAGGATTCCACACTTCGCGCGGCCCGCATGGGATTGCAGGGCGGATGGGATGATTTCAGCTTTGTCGCGGAACTGGACTTCGGCGGCGACAAGGTGTCGTTCAAGGATGTCCGCCTGCGCTGGAGCGGTGAGAATTTCCGCATCACTTTCGGCAACCAGAAAACCCCGAACTCGATCGAGTATATCACCTCCTCGACCGTCAATACCTTCATGGAACGCGCGCAGCCGGCGCAGGCGTTCCGCTATGACCGGCGCATCGGAATTCTGGTCGATCATTCGGGCGAAAACTACTCCGTCGCCGCCGGCGTGTTCGGCGGATCAATCGGTGACAGCACGGCCGATTTCGATATTTCGGACTCCACGGTCATTGCCGGGCGTGCCACATTCGCGCCGATCAATGAAACCGGCCGCGTCCTGCACCTGGGCGTGCATGCACGCCAGTATCATCGCGATGCCGGCGAGCCGCAGAGCATCCGGTTCCGTGCCCGTCCCGGGGCAAGCCTCGCGGATCGCTATGTCGACCAGCGCACGACGGCGGAGAACTCGACCCTGATCGGCGTTGAAGCGCTTTACATCAACGGCCCGTTTCACGTGCTGGCCGAGCTCGCCACCGAAGATGCCGAGGGCGCGGCCGATGCCACGGCCTGGGGGGTGTCAGGGGGCTGGATGCTGACCGGTGAGAGCCGCGTCTACCGCGCCTCCGATGGTGTCATGCGCGGCGTGACCCCGGCGCAATCGCTGAGCAATGGCGGTTGGGGGGCGTGGGAAATCGTGGGGCGAATCGACCAGCTCGATACCGACAGCGCCGGTCGCCAGACCGCCTATACAGCCGGCCTGAACTGGCAGGTGGAACGCAATGTCCGCGTCATGGCCAATGTCATCCTGGCGGATGTTGAAGGCCCGGCCCGCTTCGGTGAAGGCGACTTCCAGGGCTTCCAGATGCGCTTCCAGCTGACCTGGCCATAAAAAATTCACACACCGCCACACGGCAGACAGTCTAAACATCGCAAAAATCCGGTCCCAAACAGAAAACGGGAATTCACACCATGAAAAAACTCCTTCTTACCAGCGTCATCGGCTCGGGCCTTCTGGCCCTGGCGGCCTGCTCGGATGCCGGCACCGGCTCATCCGGCACGGCATCCGCCCCGGCTTCCAGCGGCGGGGCCGGATCCGGCTCGCGCAATGTGGTGCGCATTGTCGGGTCCTCGACCGTGTTTCCGTTCACCACGGCGGTTGCGGAAAGCTTCGGCGCGCGCACCGATTTTCCGACTCCGGTTGTCGAATCGACGGGCACGGGCGGTGGTATGCAGCTTTTCTGCTCGGGCGTCGGTGTTGACCGCCCGGACCTGACCGGCGCGTCGCGGCGGATGACGCCCAGCGAATATGCGTTGTGCCAGACCAATGGGGTCCGCGATATCGTCGAATTGCCGATCGGTTTTGACGGCATTGTCATCGCCAATGTGTCGACCGGCCCGCAGCTCGATATTTCCCGGAGCCAGATATGGCGCGCCCTGGCTGCGCAAGTGCCGGCGGATGACTGCACCATGATCGACAACCCCTATGTCAGCTGGTCGGACATTGATGCGTCGCTGCCGGATCTGCGGATTGAAGTCTTCGGACCGCCGCCGACTTCCGGCACGCGCGATGCGTTCGTGGAACTGGGCATGGAAGCCGGGGCCGAGGACGTGACCGCCGAGACCGGTTGCGAGATTTCCGATGAGGCGGCAGCGCGGATCCGCGAAGACGGTGCCTGGATTGACAGCGGCGAGAATGACAATGCCATCGTCCAGACGCTGGTGAACACACCGACCGCCTATGGCGTGTTCGGCTATTCCTTCCTGGCGCAGAATGGCGACCGCATCCAGGCGGCGCGCGTTGATGGCGTGGCACCGGAATTCGATGCCATCGCAAGCGGCGAATACCCGATTTCGCGCTCCATGTTTGTCTATGCCAAGGTCCAGCATGTCGGCGTGGTGCCGGGCATCCAGGAGTATCTGCAGGAATTTGCCTCGGACGAAGCCTGGGGAGAATTCGGCTATCTGACCAATCGCGGCCTGATCCCGCTGCCGGAAGCCCGGCGCATGGAATTGGTCGAGCGCGTCAATGCGCTGGAGACGATGACGGAAGCGCCGGAAGGGCATTAGGACGCTTTCAGGGACTTGTGCTGATCTTCCTCCTTCCCCTCCCCTTGATGGGGAGGGAAGACGGCGCAGCCGTCAGGGTGGGGTGATGATGGCAAATGCCATGCCGGTAATTACCCCCCCACCCCTGCCCCTCCCCACCAGGGGGAGGGGAAAGCGCTCTTATCTTACAAAATCCATTGTGACCCTCCGGCTTGACCGGAGGGTCTCCGGAAGCGGAGGGTTTCTCCGGTCCGGCCCCTAGAAAAGCGGTTTCTGTTCCCGGCGGCCGAGACGGCGCAGGCGGCGCCAGAAGCGCCGGCCCTCCGGCTTGGGCTGGGGTTTGAGGTTTTTCACGAATTCTTCGGCACAGGCTTTCCAGGAGAAGGTTTCCGCATATTCGCGGCAGCGTTCGCGCTTCATCTTCAGCGCTTCCAGACAGGCTTCCTGCAAATCTTCCGAGACGGCGCCCGCCCCTGTTCCGGGGATGAGGTCTTTCGGGCCCGGGGCCGGGAAAGCGGCGACCGGCGTGCCGCAGGCCATGGATTCCAGGATCACCAGGCCGAATGTGTCGGTCAGGCTGGGGAAGACGAAGACGTCAGCGTCGGCAAAATAGCGGGCGAGCTCGTCGCCATATCTGGGTCCGAGGAACTGGATGTCCGGGTATTCCTTGCGCAACTGGTCGAGCTGCGGGCCGGGGCCGATGACGACCTTGGTGCCGGGCAGTTCGCAATCGAGGAAGGCCTCGATATTCTTCTCGACCGAAACGCGGCCGACATAGACCCAGATGGGCCCTTCCAGCTCCTGATAGACGCCGCCATCAATCCCGCGTTTATCAGGATTGAAGAGCACGGTATCCACGCCGCGCGCCCAGGGCGTGATGTTCTTGAAACCGCGCGCCGCCAGATCATCGCGCATGGAGGGCGTGGCGACCATCAGCCGGCCCCCGGCATTATGGAACCAGCGCATGAAAGCATAGCCCGCCGACAGCGGAATGAAGGGAAAGCGGGCATG
Source organism: Hyphobacterium indicum (assembly GCF_003129605.1). Classification (GTDB taxonomy): domain Bacteria; phylum Pseudomonadota; class Alphaproteobacteria; order Caulobacterales; family Maricaulaceae; genus Hyphobacterium; species Hyphobacterium indicum. The sequence continues at coordinate 461,747 of NZ_QBDX01000004.1, read as the reverse complement.
CACATATTCGGGGAATTTGGTGTGGTAGCTCGTGGTGAAGGGCAGCTTCCATTTCAGGCAGACCGCGCGCGCGGCCATGCCCAGCGTGCCTTCGGTGGAGATGTGAATGGCTTCCGGCTCGAACGCCTTGAAGCGCTCCTCGATATCCTTGCGGGCGCCGAGCGCCAGCTGGATTTCCGGATAGGTCGGCAGGGGCCAGGTCTTGTAGCCGAGGCCGGGATGGATGACTTCCACCTCATGGCCCATGGCCCGGCACTCCTCTGTGGTGCGGGTGAGGGTGCGGACAACGCCATTGACCTGCGGCTCCCATGCGTCGGTGACCAGCATGATGCGCTTGGGCTTGTCCTCGAAGCCGGCCTCGATCTCCTCGTCCGGCTCAATTTCGTTCAGATCTTCGCTCATACCGATCTCCATAAACCATAATACGCACATGGCGAAGAGGCGTTTCAGCCTCTTGCCAGCAGGCCGCTTGCATGGTGAATGGATCGGGATTGTGGTCTGGCCGCTGCGGAGATTTGCCATGCCTGATACCGCCCCCATCCGTCTCGACTGGGACCGGATCGACGCGCTCAAATTTGCTGACGAATCAGAAGCGGCGCGCGCGCTGGCCGGCAAGATCGGCTTTGACGAGGCTGATCGTGCGGAAGCCCGCAAACAGGCCGTTGATCTGGTGGAGCGCGCCCGCGCCTCGACCAAGGTTGCCGGGCTGATGGAATCCTTCCTCCAGGAATTCGGCCTGTCCAACAAGGAAGGCCTGGCGCTGATGTGCCTGGCCGAAGCGCTTTTGCGGGTGCCGGATGCCGAGACGGTGGACAAGCTGATCGCCGAGCGGATCAGTTCCGGCGAGTGGGGCGGGCATGTCGGCAAGTCGGAACACTGGCTGGTCAATGCCTCGACCCTGGGGCTGATGCTGACCGGCTCGGTGGTCGGGGTGGACCGCGAGGCCAAGAAGAATCCCGGCGTCTATATGAAGCGCCTGACCCAGCGCCTGGGCGAACCGGTGATCCGCGCGGCGACGATGCAGGCGATGAAAATCCTGGGCGAGCAATTCGTGCTGGGCCGCACGATTAATGCCGCGATCAAGCGCGGCCACCGGACGGAAGGCCGCCTGCACTCCTTCGACATGCTGGGCGAGGGCGCCCGCACGCATGACGATGCGGCGCGCTATCATTCCCGCTATCTGGAAGCCATTGCGGCGGTCGGCAAGAATCGCGGCGAGGGTCCGATCGAGCTGGTGGACGGTGTCTCCGTCAAGCTCTCGGCGTTGCATCCGCGCTATCATGCGGTGAAGGAAAAATCGGTCTTCGAAGAGCTCTATCCGCTGGTTCTGGAGCAGGCCGAAGCGGCGAAATCCGTCAATATCGGGCTCTGCCTTGATGCCGAGGAAACCGACCGGCTGATCATCTCGCTGAAGATTTTGGAACGCCTGGCGCGCGAACCCTCGCTGGCCGGATGGGACGGGCTGGGCCTCGCCATCCAGGCCTATCAGAAGCGCTGCGAAGCGGTCATCGAGACGGTGATCGCGCTGGGCCGCGAAACCGGGCGGCGTTTCCTCGTGCGTCTGGTGAAGGGCGCCTATTGGGATACCGAGATCAAGTTTGCGCAGCAGATGGGCTGGCCGGATTTCCCGGTCTGGTCGACCAAGCCGGCCACCGACCTCAATTATCTGGCCTGCGCGAAACTGATGCTGACCGCGCCGGACGCGATCTATGCCCAGTTTGCCACGCATAATGCCTTTACCCTGTGCGCGGTGCGCCTGCTGGCGCAGAAAGCCGGCGTCGAACGTTATGAATTCCAGCGCCTGCACGGCATGGGCGAGCCGCTCTACAAGGCGGCCGAGGATGCGTATGGCGGCAATCCGGTGCGCATCTATGCGCCGGTGGGCAGTCATGAAGACCTGCTGCCCTATCTGGTGCGGCGGCTGCTCGAGAACGGGGCCAATACCTCCTTCGTGCACTCCTTCCTCGACAAGGATGTGCCGGCCGAGGACGTGGCCAGCGGTCCGTTTGACGGGGCCGACATTATCGACCGGCATCCCTTCATTCCCACGCCGCCCCGGCTTTATGGCGAACACCGCGCCAATTCCGCCGGTGTGGATCTGAGCCAGGCGGCTGTCCGCAAACGGCTGGCGAAAGTCCAGGCAGAGCTGGACGAAAAATTGCCGCTGCCCGCCGGGCCCATCGTCAATGGCAAGATGTACAAGACCGACCCGTTCAAACATGCCAGCCCGATCAACCAGCACGAGCTGGTTTCGATCATCAGCAATGCCGATGACGAGCTGATCGAGACGGCTTTCGAGTCGGCGCAGGAGGCCCAACCCGGCTGGGACAAGCTCGGCGGTCCCCGGCGCGCTGAAATCCTGCGCGCCATGGGCGATGCGCTGGAGGCGGATACCGACCGTCTGATCGCGATCATGACCCGCGAGGGCGGCAAGACGCTGGCCGATGGTGTGGCCGAAGTGCGCGAAGCGGTGGATTTCTGCCGCTATTACGCGAACGAGGCCGAGACGCGCTTTGCCGGCCCGGTCCGCCTGCCGGGACCGGCGGGCGAGACCAATCATCTCGAATTGCGCGGCCGCGGTGTTTTTGTCTGTATCAGCCCGTGGAATTTCCCGCTGGCGATTTTTACCGGACAGCTGGCCGCAGCGCTGGCGGCCGGGAATGCCGTGGTCGCCAAGCCGGCGGAACAGACGCCGCTGATTGCGTGTGAAGCGGTCAAGCTGTTCCAGAAGGCCGGCCTGCCGAAAGATGTGCTGCATCTGATTACCGGCGATGGCCGCGCCGGCGCCGCGCTGGTCAATGATCCGCGCACGGGCGGAGTGTGTTTTACCGGTTCGACGGAAGTCGCCCGCATCATCAACAAGTCGCTGTCGGAAAAGGACGGGCCGATCGTGCCCTTCATCGCCGAGACCGGCGGGCTGAACGGCATGTTTGTCGATACCTCGGCCCTGAAGGAACAGGTCATCGACGATGTCATCGTGTCGGCCTTCGGCTCTGCGGGCCAGCGCTGTTCGGCCCTGCGCATTCTTTTCCTGCCGGAAGACACGGCGGATTCCTTCATCGAAGGGCTGATGGGAGCCATGGATGTGCTGGCGCTGGGCGATCCGGCGGATGCCTTCACCGATGTCGGACCGGTGATCGACGAGGAGGCCAAGGGCGTGCTCGACCAGCACATGACCCGCATGCGGGTGAATGCGAAAGTGCTGAAGCAGGCCAATCCCGGCCCGCTGGCGGCGGACGGGCATTTCTTCGCGCCGGCCATGATCGAGCTGCCATCGCTGGACCTGATGGAGAGGGAAATCTTCGGACCGATTCTCCATATCGTCCGCTACAAGCGCAAGGATGTCGGCCGGCTGGCGGCCGAGCTGGCGGCAAAAGGCTACGGGCTGACGCTGGGCATTCATTCGCGCCTGTCGCGCTTCCACGAGGAGATCATGGCGGCGGTGCCGGCGGGCAATGTCTATGTGAACCGGAATATCACCGGTGCGATTGTGGGCGTGCAGCCGTTTGGCGGAGAGGGGCTGTCCGGCACCGGGCCGAAGGCGGGCGGGCCGAATTATGTGCCGCGTTTTGCCACAGAGCGGACGGTCACCGTTAACATTTCGGCACAGGGCGGCGATCCGGAATTGCTAAGTCTTTGACGTTTCAGGGGGTCAAAAAACCCTACTGTAAAAAGCATTACCGGAGTTTGTCAGTGAGCACAGGGCATTAGCGGTTCGTTAACCAAAAAATCCGTTTTCGGACCATTATCCGTGTTGACCATGGCGGCTGTCTTGAGCACTATATGTTGGGTCGGCTGAGACAGCGGACACACCATCATGGGATTTTCAGAGCAGCGGCGCGAACGCGCGCGTTCCGCGCGACCGGCAAGCTGCGCTCTGATTTCCGGGGGGAGACGAGTTAAAAATGACGCCTTATGACGCTGCAGCATTGGCCAAGAATCCGATGGAAACCAACCCGGAAGAGACATTGCGCCCGGGCAAGCCCCGCGCCCAGAAACCGGATCTGAAACTGGTCAAGCAGGTCGAGATCGACCCGTCGCGCGACGCCTTGCTGACCGATTTCGGCAAGAAGACGCTGGTGGACCGTTATCTCCTGCCAGGGGAATCCTATCAGGACATGTTCGCGCGTGTGGCGAAAGCCTATGCCGACGACACCGACCATGCCCAGCGTCTTTATGACTACATCTCGAATCTGTGGTTCATGCCGGCGACGCCGGTCCTGTCGAATGGCGGCGCCACCCGGGGCCTGCCGATCTCCTGCTTCCTGAACACGGTTGGCGATTCCCTGAATGACATCGTCAACACCTGGAACGAGAATGTCTGGCTGGCATCGAATGGCGGCGGTATCGGCACCTATTGGGGCGAAGTCCGCTCGATCGGCGAGAAAATCGGCCAGAATGGACAGACCTCCGGCATCATTCCCTTTATCCGGGTGATGGATTCGCTGACCCTGGCCATTTCCCAGGGCTCGCTGCGCCGCGGTTCGGCCGCCGTCTATCTTGATGTTCACCACCCGGAAATCGAGGAATTCCTCGAAATCCGCAAACCGTCCGGTGATTTCAACCGCAAGAGCCTGAACCTGCACCACGGCCTCAATGTCACCGATGCCTTCATGGATGCCGTCCGCAGGGATGACGAGTACGAGCTCAAATCCCCGCGCACGGGTGAGGTGGTCCGTTCGGTATCCGCCCGCAAGATCTGGCAGAAAATCCTTGATCTGCGGCTGCAGACCGGCGAGCCCTATATCATCTTCTCCGATACCGTGAATGAAGCGCTGCCGGCGCATCAGAAAAAGCAGGGGCTGAAAGTCCGCCAGTCCAATCTGTGCGCGGAAATCATGCTGCCGACCGGTGTCGACAAGCATGGCCGCGACCGCACGGCGGTGTGCTGCCTGTCCTCGCTCAATGCCGAGAAATTCCTCGAGTGGAAAGATGATCCGCGCTTCATCGAGGACATATTCCGCTTCCTCGACAATGTTCTGGAAGACTTCATCGAGCGCGCGCCGGACGAGATGGCGCGGGCGGTCTATTCCGCCCAACGCGAGCGCTCTGTGGGTCTGGGCCTGATGGGGTTCCACTCCTTCCTGCAAGCCATGAATGCGCCGTTTGAATCACCGATGGCCAAGTCGTGGAATCTGAAAATGTTCCGGCATATCCGCCAGGAAGCCGACAAGGCGTCGGTGCGGCTGGCGGAGGAGCGCGGGGCCTGTCCGGATGCCGAGGAAGCCGGCGTGAAGGCGCGCTTCTCGCACAAGCTGGCGATTGCACCGACCGCGTCGATTTCGATCATTTGCGGCGGTACGTCCGCGGGCATCGAGCCGATCCCGGCCAATTTCTATGTCCACAAGACGCTGTCGGGATCCTTCTCGGTGAAAAACCCGCAATTGACGAAAGTCCTGCAGGCAAAAGGCATGGATACCGAAGAGGTCTGGATCTCGATCCTGGAGCATGAAGGCTCGGTCCAGCATCTCGATTGCCTGGACCAGAACGAGAAAGACCTGTTCAAGACCGCTTTCGAGATTGACCAGCGCTGGGTGATCGAGCATGCGGCGGACCGGACCCCCTATGTCTGCCAGTCGCAATCCCTCAATATTTTCCTGCCCGGTGATGTCGACAAATGGGACCTGCACATGCTGCACTGGACGGCGTGGGAGAAGGGCGTGAAGTCGCTCTATTACTGCCGGTCGAAATCGATCCAGCGGGCCTCCTATGCCGGATCGGCCGACAAGACGGACGCCGAAACGTCGATGATCGAGGCGGCCAAGACCGATTACGAGGAATGCCTCGCCTGTCAGTAGTGCGCGTAGCTGTCCAGCGGCAACATTTGCGGGCGTAGCGCATCGGGGTCCAGGATCCAGATGCGCGCCCCGCCGTCGTCGGCGACTTCATCATACGCAATCGTGCCATCGGGACCGATGCTGGAAAAGAAGCGGGTATTGCCCTCAAACGACAGGAGCGGGGCGGGCCGATGGCGCGCGACGGCGTGTTCGTCCAGCGGCAAGCTGTAGAGATCGCGCGTGCCGCCTTCGATTTCAGCGGAAAATGTGACCCGCAAGGAATCCGGCGTGATGCCGAGATAGCCTTCATCCCAAGGCGTTTCGGAAATCTGCCGGATCGCACCGGTCGCCAGATCCAGTGCGTAGATGTCGGCGGCGTCTGCATCGGGCGCGGTGTTGAGAAACACCAGGGATTGCCCGTCCGGAGTCGCTTGCGGGATGGAATTGCGCCCTTCCGGCAGCCGGTTGGAAACAAGGTGCCCCACGCCATTGATATCTGCGCGCCAGAGACGATCGCCGTCGACATGGCGCTCAAAGAAAAAGAAAGCCTGCCCGTCTGCCGACAGGCTTGCCGGGCCGGTGACGCGCAACCCGAAGGGTACGGAATGGGTTGTGCCGGTCGCGATGTCCGCCATCCGGAACGCCAGCCGCCGCATGCTGATTCCGGCCGGAAACGCCAGTTGCGTGCCATCCGTTGACCAGAAAGGCTCGATTTCCCAGAGCTCCGGTGTGTCTGTCAGCTGGCGAATCTCGCCTGTCTGGCGGTCAAACACATAAATATCGGGCAATCCGTTGCGGTAGGAATAATACGCGATGGACCGTCCATCGGGTGAAAGGGCAGGCGCATGATCGCGGATGGCAGCGCCGTCCGTTTGCACGGTTGCGAACAAGGCCAATAACATAAAGCTTGAGATCATATCAGCTTCTCCTGCGGCGCTCATTGCACGCCGGTCAGGGAAATCAAATCACGTGGGCGTGAGTGAAATTGTTGCGCCGCAGCATGTGGGTTTCGAGTCACGCTTTCAAAAAATCCTTTACCACGACCAGAAGGAAAGCCGGTTTTAACGCGTATTTCTGTATATGGTGGCCGAAGCCGTGCTAGTCTGGCATGACGTGAATATACCGGAGACAGTCTGTGACGCGCATTGACGGAATTTCTGCAATAGCCCTGCTGGCGGTTCTCGGAACCACCGCTGCGGCCATGGCGCAGGATGACGGACGCGCTCCGGCGATTTTCGATGTCGATCTCGCCATCCGGACGCCCTTCATGAATGAGGCGGCGGAAAACCCGTTTCCCGATGCCGATAATGCCGCGGTTGTGGCTTCCGGCGTGCTGAGCGAAACCGGTCTCAACATCGGCGCGCTGACTGCCTTTTCCGGCTATTCCGCATCGGTCAGTCAACTGGATGACGCGTCACGGATCGAGGTCCGGGTGTTTGACCCGGCGCTGCCGTCCCGGGCCAATCGACTGTTTGATGCCGAATCGGATGTTGATTCGGCCATTGTGCGGCCGGTCCGGGAAACCCGGTCATCGGTTGCGGTCGATTATGTCACCCGTTTTGATTCGCCGGGCGGTGCGGACGGGCTTGACCTGTCATTCGAGCCGCGCGCGGGTCTGAGTTTCGGACCGGACGGTTCGGGCGCCGGAGCCGGGGCTGAAGTCCGCATTGGCCGCTATCTGCAGGATGCCGGCGTCCGGCCATCCTGGTATTTCTTCGCCGGAGCGGAGCGTCATGCCCTGCTCTATGATCCGCGCGAGGGATTCAACATGCAGGGGGCGATGACGTTCGAACCCTATGCGGTTGTCGGGGATGCGCAGGCCGGCGTGGCCCTGCGGCTCGGCGACAATGATCTCTCCTTCGCCTATGTCCGCCGCGAACGTAATGCCCGGATCGGCATTGACGATTATGATGCAGCCGACGATTTCGCCGCCTTCTCGCTCAGCCGGCGCTGGTAGTTTTCCACAAAACGCCATTTTCCTGTGAAGAGTGTGCCTACCAGCACTGGACGTTCAGGGCGCTTTAACCCCAATATGTAGTGATAGGGCTCCGCCATCCGGGCGAGTCGCTCTAACAGTCATTCCGGGGTTATCCATGTCCGATTCTGCTTATCTTCCAGGCCTCATGACCTCCAGTCATTCCTACAAGCCGTTCCGCTATCCGTGGGCGCACGACTTCTGGAAGAAGCAGCAGCAGGTTCACTGGATGCCGGAAGAGGTGCCGCTGGGCGAGGACTGCAAGGACTGGGCGACCAAGCTCAATGATCAGGAGCGCAATCTCCTGACCCAGATCTTCCGCTTCTTCACGCAGTCGGACGTGGAAGTGAATGACAATTACATGGAACGCTATGCGCGCGTCTTCAAACCGACCGAGGTGAAGATGATGCTGTCGGCGTTCTCGAATATGGAAACCATCCATATCGCCGCCTATGCGCTGCTCCTGGAAACCATCGGCATGCCGGATTCGGAATTCTCCGCCTTCATGGAATACGAGGCGATGAAGGCGAAGCATGACTACATGCAGGAATTCGGCGTCGAGACGAATGAGGACATTCTGCGCACGCTGGCCATGTTCGGGGCGTTCACCGAAGGCCTGCAGCTGTTTGCCTCCTTCGCCATGCTGATGAATTTCCCGCGCTTCAACAAGATGAAGGGGATGGGGCAGATCGTATCCTGGTCGGTGCGCGATGAATCGCTGCACTGCGAGGGCATGATCCGCATGTTCCACGAATTTGCCGACGAGACCGGTGCGCTGACCGATGCGGTCAAGGCCGACATTGTCGCCAATTGCAAACATGTCGTGATGCTGGAAGACAAATTCATCGACCTTGCTTTCGAGATGGGCGATGTCGAGGGCATGACGCCGGACGATATCAAGCGCTATATCCGCTATATCGCCGACTGGCGGCTGCGGCAGCTGAAGCTGGAGCCGATCTACGGGATCGAGAAACACCCGCTGCCCTGGCTGACGGAAATCCTCAACGGGGTGGAGCACGCCAATTTCTTCGAGGCGCGCGCGACGGAATATTCCAAGGGTGCGACCAAGGGCGAATGGCATGGCGAAGAGGGCGTGTGGTCGAATTTCGACAAATGGCAAAAGCACAAAACCGCCAACGATCTGCCGGCGGAATAGGTTTCGTCTTGCCCGCACCTGCCGTTTCCGGCATTAGCTGGCCATGAAAACGTTTGAAATCGCAGAAACGCCGGCGGAGGCTGTTGACCGGCTGGCCAGCCTTCACCGGAAATCCGTCGCCGCGCTTCGTGACGCCTTGCGCGCCTATCTGGACAAGGGCATTGCGCCCGATGCGAAGGCCCGCGAGGCCGGGGCCTTTGCCTATCCCGAATTGCGCGTCCGCTATGAGCCGGAAGGCTCGCCGCCGCCGGTCAGCCGCGCTTTCGGCAAATTTTCCGAACCCGGGCTTTATGCCACCTCTATCACCGAGCCGGAGCTCTTCCGCGATTATCTGATCGAGCAGCTGACCCTGCTGGATGACCAGTATGATATCACCATCGAGACCGGACCGTCATCGGACGAAATCGCTTTCTCGACCGTGCTGGACGGGGCCGAGGATCTTGACCTCGATGCGGCCTCGGTGGCCGATCTGGTACGCAATTTCCCCTATGCGGATCTGGCGAGAATCGACGATGCCCTGCCCAATGGCGAGCGCACGCCGCAACCCGGCGCGCCGAAACCGCTAACCCTGTTTGATGCGCCGCGGGTGGATTATTCGCTGCAGCGGCTGAAGCATTATACCGGCAGCCCGTATGAGGATTTCCAGCAATTCATCCTGTTCACCAATTATCACCGCTATGTGGATGCCTTCGTGGCCTGGGCGATCGGGCAGCTGAAGGCGGATAATGAGTACGAATCCTTTTCCGCAGCCGGGTTCGTCGAGGTTGACGGCTCGAGCCGGAATGCCCGCGCCGATGTCGAGGCTGCGCCCTGGCGGCGCTACCAGATGCCGGCCTATCATCTGAAAGCCCCCGGCGGACGCGGCATCACGCTGGTCAATATCGGTGTCGGCCCCTCGAATGCGAAAACCATCACTGATCACCTCGCCGTGCTGCGTCCGCAATGCTGGCTGATGATCGGCCATTGCGGGGGGCTGCGTCATTCCCAGCGTCTGGGCGATTATGTGCTGGCGCACGCTTACTTGCGTTATGACCGTGTGCTGGACCGCGATCTGCCGCTGGAAATTCCGGTGCCGCCGATTGCCGAGATCCAGATCGCGCTGGCGGATGCGGTGAAGCGCGTCTCCGGCGACAGCCGCGCCGATATCAAGCGGCGCCTGCGCACCGGCACGGTGGCGACCTATGCGGACCGGAACTGGGAGCTGCGCTATCACGCCGAGGCGCGCCGCATCAACCAGTCCCGGGCGATCGCGGTGGATATGGAATCGGCGACGATAGCGGCCAATGGCTTCCGCCTGCGTGTGCCCTATGGCACGCTGCTCTGTGTTTCGGACAAGCCGCTGCATGGCGAGCTGAAACTGCCGGGCGCGGCCAATCTCTTCTATCAGAAATCGGTCTCCGAACATCTGATGGCGGGGATTGAAACCGTCGAGATCTTGCGCAGCAATGAGGCGAACGCCCTGCATTCGCGCAAACTGCGCAGCTTTGACGAACCGCCGTTCAGGTAGGGCAATCCAGATTTCGGAGTGCTGTTTTCGTTACACAACGGGGTGATCGCTTACGGTTCGTCTTGCCCTTTCTTCCCCCTTCCGATAGCAGACTGGCATGAGCCGTGTTCTGCCCTTTGAAGGTATTCGCAATTTCCGCCATTTCGGGGATTATACCGCGCTGGATGGCCGCCGTGTGCGCTCCGGGCTCTACCGGTCAGGGCATTTTCACAATGCCACCGAAGCTGACCGGGCGCGGCTGAAAGAGCTGAAAATCTCGGTGGTTGCCGATCTCAGGCGGCCGCGCGAACGCGACAATGAACCCTCGAGCTGGGGTGAGGGCTTCCGCATCCTGCAATCGGATGTGGCCGGCCATGCCGAGCCGCCGCATATGCGGTTTTTGCGCACGGGCGATATGAGTGCGGACGGGGTCGCCGCCTTCATGCGCGCCACTTATCGCCGGCTTCCGAACGAAAAGGGCAATCAGGAGGTTTTCGCCGCCGGATTGCGCGAACTGGCTATCCATGGCAGCGAAGAAGGCTTCGTTGTCCATTGCGCCGCCGGAAAGGACCGTACCGGGCTTTTCTGTGCGCTGGCCCTGTCGCTGGCAGGGGCGTCAAAGGATGACATCTATGATGATTATCTGATGACCAATACCGCAGTCGATTACGACGCGCTGGTGCCGCTGATCCACAAGCGGATCGAGGACACCTACGAACGCAAGGTGCCCGAGGAGTCGATGCGGGTCTTTCTGGGCGTGGAAGCCGATTATCTCGACGAGGCGTTTGACGAAATCGGTTCTGCGGAAAGCTATGCCGCTGATGTTCTGGGACTGACCGAAGCGGAAATCGAGGCGGTCCGGGCCAATCTGATAGCGGCGTGAGCGACATAGTCCCGGAACAGCTGGACTGGATCGAACCTGAAAAAGCCTTTGCCGTCTTCCGGATGCAGGACAGCGCGCTCTTGCTGCATGGCGGACTGAGATCACAATCCCGGCTCTATGCTCTGGCGACGGACTGGCTGGAATTCCGGCCGGGCGATGATCTGGATGTTTTTCTGACCCAAGCCCGCGCGGCGCTGGCGGCAGGGCATCAGCTGGCCGGTCTGTTTTCCTATGAATTCGGTCATGTTCTGGAAGCCAAACTGCCGCCTCCCCACAAATGGTTTCCGCTGGTGCAACTGGGCGTCTATCCGGCCTGGGCGGTGTTTGATCCGTCCGGCAGGACGCTGACGCTTCATGGCGATGAAGCGGGCCGCGCGCGGCTGAAAACCGGGCTGCATACCGGCAGACCGCCGGCCCAGCCGGCCAGTGCGCAGATCACGGCCAACTGGCCGCGGGAGCGCTATCTCGACGCTTGCCGCACGCTTGTCGATCATATCCGCGCCGGTGACATCTATCAGGCCAATCTCTCGCAGGGCTTTTCGGGCCGGCTCCGGGGCGATCCCTGGACGGTCTTCCTGCGGCTGATCGCGCGCAGCGATGCACCACACGCCGCCTGGTTCCGGTCCGGACAGGATCATGTGGTTATGACCAATTCGCCTGAACGTTTCCTGCGGCTGGAAAACGGGCGGGTGGAGAGCCGTCCGGTCAAGGGGACGCGGCCGCGCCGCACTGATCCGGCAGAAGACCGGGCAGAGGCTGAAGCGCTTTTTGCGAGCGCCAAGGACCGGGCTGAAAACCTGATGATTGTCGATCTGGTGCGGCATGATCTGTCGCGCGTCTGCCAGCCCGGCAGTGTGAAGGTGCCGCGTCTCAATGCTCTGGAAAGCTATGCCAATGTCCACCATCTGGTTTCGACCGTTGAGGGACAATTGCAGGCGGGCCGGGATGCGCTCGATCTGATCCTCGCCGCCTTCCCGCCCGGCTCGATCACCGGGGCGCCGAAAATCCGGGCGATGGAGTTGATCGCGGCGGCGGAGGAGGAGCGGCGCGGACCCTATTGCGGGGCGCTGGGATGGATTGGCGAGGGCGGTCAGGCGATGGACCTGAATGTCATGATCCGGACGCTGGACCTGATCCGCACCGATGCTGACTGGCATGTGACGGCGCGGTCGGGCGGGGCCATCACCATCGATTCCGATCCGCAGGCCGAGTATGAAGAGACGCTGCAAAAACTGAGCGCGCTGGAAGCGGCGCTGAAAGGATAGGCATGTTCCGGCGGGATCAGGATGGCTGGACAGCGGCCGGCACGGCGGCGCGCCTGCTGGAGGATCGCGGTCTCCAGCTCGGCGACGGGGTGTTCGAGACCTTCCGGATCGTGAACGGATCCATCCGGCATTCCCGCCTGCATCACAGACGTCTCGATGCGGCGTGTGCCGCCCTTCAACTCGCACCGCCGGACTGGGACGACATCGAGCGGGCGGTGGCCAGGCTGGCAGCTGGTCCGGACGCGGCAATCGGAAAAGTGCAGGTCACGCGGGGGGCGGGCGGGCGCGGCCTTGCACCTGTGACGGCGCCGCAGGAAGCGCTCTATCTGCAATTCTCGCCCTTTCCGGACGTGCCGCAGGCGCTTCGCCTGTCGACCGCTACCATCCGAAGGTCGGCTACCAGCCTTTCGGCTCGGTTCAAGACACTAAGCTATGTTGACAATCTGGCGGCCCGGCGGGAGGCGGCGAGCCGGGGCGCGGACATGGCGCTATTGCTGACCGAAAGCGGGCTTGTGTCCGGCGGTGACAGTGCCAACCTGTTCTGGCGTACGGGCGGAGAGGTGCAGACGCCGTCCCTGGCGTGCGGTATCCGCAATGGCGTGATGCGTCAGCAGGTTCTGTCCTGGCTGGATGGCCAGGCCCTGCCGGCCGTGGAGGTCGCGGCTGGTCCCGGCGCGCTGGAAAAGGCCGATCTTGTCTGGGTGACCAATACGGTGATTGGCGTAGTGCCGGTCTCGGAGATTGACGGGCGCGCCCTGCCGGTCGCAGATTCGCTGTATGAAAGAATGCGGGCGGCGGCGCTGTGATCAGTCGCGGCTGACGACCAGCGACTGACGCGGGCGCAGGAAGAATTCTTCCTCGATATTGAAATCGCCGGTGACTTCCCGGAAGGGCGCTTGATAGGCATAGGCGACTTCCACCCAGATGATCGAGCGTCCATTGGTCAGAACACCGGCCGGAAGGGTTGGCTGGGAGCCCGGGGCCCGGGCCAGCGTGCCGCGCGCATCGCTCCAGTCGACTTCGACATCGCCGGTCAGATCCATCGAAACACTGGAGATGCGGACGGAGAAATTGGCCACATCGAAGGGCGCGATGATCGCGCCGCTGGCGTTCAGGATATCGACCATCTCGTCATCGGTAATGACATCATCCTGAGCAATGAGATCGGCGATGGCGCTGGCAGCATTGGTGACCTTGCGGTCGACCGACAGGGCCAGCGAGATTTCGACCATGCCCAGATACAATAGCACCATGACCGGGGCGATCAGCGCGAACTCCACGGCGGAGACGCCCTCGCGATTGCCGGCCAGACGGCGGAGGAAATGGCGCACGGACCTAGTCATCGAAAGGCTCGTTGCGGAAGACGGTGGAGGACTGGATGAGCCGGCGATTGTCCGGAAGGTTTCCGACCGAGCCGAACATGTCGGGCAGGATCAGCGGATAGCTGTAATAGACCCGCACCAGAACGATATCGCCCGCGCGGCCGGGGTCGAAGCCCATATTGCCGCCGTTCAGCGTGCCATCCTCGGCGATGGGCGGGGTCGGGTTGACATCGTCAAAATCCTGGAAAACCGCGACCTCGAAGACCATCTGGTCGCAATCGGCAATCACCTCGATGCGATCGCAGACTTCGGTGCGGAAGCTGGCGGCACCTCCGCCACCACCCTGGAGCTGGCCAGTGCGGATGAGGCGGGCGGATTCCAGGACCGCATTCTCGATCACCGTTCCGGCGAAGAACACGGCGGCGACCTCGATCAGCGCCATCAGGAAAAAGAAGAAGGGACCAGCGATCAGCGCAAACTCGACGGCGGTCGCGCCATCGCGATTTTTTCGGAAGGATTTGAAAAAGCCTGCCCTGCGCATGATCCGGCTCCGGAAATCAGGCTCTCTCTATAAGGGCCAAGCGCTTAAACCCGCGTGAAGAGGCACGGTTAACAGGACGCTACCGGCCCTATTCCCGGCCGCCTTCGAGCGCGCGCGGGCTTTGCGAATCCTCGGTGATGGCCGCCGCTTCGCCGGCGATACCGATGCGGGCGCTCTGCTGGCCGGTCAGCGTGTCAAAGGTTTCAGAATCATCGCCCACGGTCGGGCTGGCAGCGCAATTGGGGGTGCAGGTCATGGTCGTGCGGGCCGTGCCGCGTTGCAGTACCAGCTGGCCTGACGTTGACGGGCCGACGACAAAATCCTCGGCGAAAATCACGCGGCCCTGGCGATCCATGGCGATGATATTGGTGCGGCCGAACAGGCGTCCGGTGACGATCAGTGTGCGGCGGTCGTGGATCACGGCGTCGGCGATGGCCGGATTGCCGACGATCACGGTCGAGGCCGATGATGGCAGACGGACCACATCGGCATGTTCGACTTCCAGCATCTGGTCCGCAGCGGCCAGGGCCGGAGCGATCAGCAGACAGGCTAGGGCGGTGAGGGCGTTACGCATGGGCGTGCTCCACAGGTGTCACATTCACCTCTTATAAGAGCGCGTCCGCGTGAAGACTTTCTAAACAGAATGGTTCGAAGATCATAATTGAGTTACACTTGTTTTGTTTAGAGCTTGTTAACTATAAGACGCAGGAATTTCCATTAGTACATAATTAATCATGAGTATTCACCTCTTTTAAAGGCTCCTGTGGTTTATTCATTGCACACGACAAGAGAGGTCGGGACAAACAAGCCTCCTTGAAGTGGATGTGTGTGGCTAGCAACACGGGAGTAGACCCAATGCAAATCGTATCTCGCTTTTTCAAAGACGAATCTGGCGCAACGGCTATCGAGTATGGCCTGATCGCTGCCCTGATCGCCGTGGTCATTATCGGTGCCGTGACGGCGCTGGGGACCGGCGTTCGTGACAACATGCAGACGGTTGCCGACGCGATCTAGTCGCGGCCAAACGTCAAGGCATTCAAGGGGCTGCCCAGCGGGCGGCCCCTTTTGCTTTCCGGACGCAGTCCGGCCGGGCCAACCGATTGTTAAGCCTGTTGCGCTATACAGACCGGAAATCATCCGGAGTGAAGAGATGGCGGGTCAGATCACTATATTGGTCTTTGTGTTCTTCATGCTGCTGGCGGCGGCCCGCGATGCCATGAGTTTCACCATTCCGAACTGGCTGTGCGGCACCCTGGCGCTGATCTTTCCGCTCGCCGCAGCTGTGCTCGGCCTCAGCTGGATGGATTTCGGTCTTCACCTCCTGGTGGGCGTGGTGGCCCTGCTCATCGGAATGGCCCTGTTTGCGCCGGGATGGATCGGCGGTGGCGATGCCAAGCTGGTGGCCGCGGCGGCGCTCTGGTTCGGCTGGCCGGATGCCATGATTTTCCTCGGAAAAGCGGCGCTGATGGGCGGATTGCTGGCCGTGGCACTGATCATGCTGCGCCGCGCGGCACCCGCAACGGGATTACCGCAGCGCTGGATGAGCGGGACCTTGCTGGCCGATGGCGCGCCGGCACCTTACGGGATTGCCCTTGCTGCAGGCGCTTTGTGGACCCTGCCGGAGAGCCAGATCTTCCTGCTCGCCGCGCTTTGATTTGGCGGTTTGTGAAGAAATCTTCCCAATAGGTTGCAATGACATTTGAATCTTAACTCCCCTTTTGGAAATTACAGGTGAGATGAGCGCGTAACCCGAGGGGATTCGCGCCGATGAACGCCGCAAGAATCATAGTTCTGATCGCCGCTGCACTGGCCGCTGCTGCTGCCGCCTACTTTGTCTACCAGTCGTCTTCCAGCGAACCGGTGACCACCGAGCCGCAGGTCGTTGAGGCGGCGACGGTTGAAGTTCTGGCCGCGCGCCGCGATCTGCCGATCGGCTCCCGCGTGCAGGCCAGCGATCTCTACTGGCAGGCTTGGCCGCAGGATGCCGTCAATCCGTCACAAGTGTTGCGAGACCGCAATCCGGATGCCGCCGAGAGCTTTGCCGGTTCGGTCGTCCGTAGCGCGGTTTCGGAAGGCGAGCCGGTTTCGGCGCGCCATCTTCTGCAGGCCGGAGAGGCCGGCTTCATGTCGGCCGTACTCGGACCGGGCATGCGCGCCACATCGGTTCCCATCAGTGCGGAGACGGGTGCGGGCGGCTTTATTCTTCCGGGTGACCGTGTGGATGTCATCGTGTCCTATGAAGCCGAGGAAGAGGGCGGGACACGCCGCCGTTTCTTCGTGGCCGAAACCGTTGTCGAGAATGCGCGCATCCTGGCCATCGACCAGTCCTTTGGCGATGATCCCGATGCCGAAGGTGTAGTGGTTGGCGAGACGGCGACGCTGGAGCTGACACCGGAGCAAGCCAATGCGGTCGTTCTGGCGGTCGCGCGCGGAGAAATCTCGCTGTCGCTGCGCAGCCTTTCCGATGGCGAGGGCGGGCCGCGCCTGGTTTCGCGCCAGTCCAACCCGAACCTGTCACGCCCGGATCCGGAAAATGTCGAACCGCTGCGCGACGAAGATCAGATGGTTGTCTATCGCTATGGTCAGGCCCGCGTGGTCTCGGCCGGTGACAACTAGGAGGCCGGACATGTTACGCGCTCTCATACTCGCGCTGGTGACGATGCTTCCTGCGGGAACGGCATTGGCACAATCGGCAACAGAATCGACCACCATGCAGGTCTATATCACCCGCGCGGGCTACGGTCCGGCATCGGAAGTGCTGGAGCTGCCGCTCAACAAGGCGGCGATCATCCACCTGCCCGTCGATGCTGCGGATGTGCTGGTCACCAATCCGGAAGTGGCCGATGCCGTGATCCGGACGCCGACCCGCGCCTATCTGCTGGGTCAGGCGGTCGGTCAGACCAATGCGTTTTTCTTCGATGCCGAGGGCAATCTGATCCTCGATCTGGATATCCGGGTCGAGCGTGACATGCGCGCCTTGCAGGAGGCGATGGACCGCTTCCTTCCGGATCGCCGCGTTACCGCAGAAGCCATGAACAATCATATCGTCCTGTCCGGATCGGTGCGCAGTGCCTCGGAAGCCGATACGGCTCTGCGGCTGGCGCAGCGCTGGACGGACAATCCGGAGAATATCCTGTCCATGCTGGCGATTGAAGGCCGGGAGCAGGTCATGCTGTCGGTGCGCATCGTCGAGATGCAGCGCACCATTGTCCGCCAGCTCGGGATCAATCTGTCCGCCGCCGGTCAGCTGGATGATGTCGCCTTCAATATCGCGACCGAGCAGGAATTTTCCCTTGTGGGCCGCGCTCTCAGCGGTGTCAGCGGCCAGTTCGACTATACCAATACCGGGGGTGGAGATATCCGTACCGCCGGGGCGCTGATCCAGGCGCTGGAACGCGTCGGCCTGGTGCGCACGCTGGCGGAACCGAATCTGACCGCGATTTCCGGGGAAGCGGCCAATTTCCTCGCCGGGGGAGAATTCCCGGTGCCGGTCGGCCGTGACCGCGATGGCAATATCACCGTGGAGTACAAGCAATTCGGTGTCGGGCTCGGCTTTACGCCGGTCGTCCTCTCGGAGGGCCGAATCTCATTGCGGATCTCGACCGAGATCTCCGAACTGACCAATCAGGGGTCTTTGCAGCTGGGTGCGCAGGATGTGACTGATGATCAGGGCAATGTCATCGGCACGGTTGCCGGCCTCCAGATCCCGGGCCTCAACGTCAATCGCGCGGAAACAACCGTGGAATTGCCTTCCGGTGGCAGCCTCGTGCTCGCCGGCCTGATCCAGGAAGAGACACGGCAGAATCTGGATGGAGTTCCCGGTGTCCAGAACCTGCCAGTCCTTGGCGCGCTGTTCCGCTCCCGCGATTTCGAGAACCGGGAAACCGAGCTGGTGATCATCGTGACACCCTATCTGGTGGACCCGATCAACCAGAATGAAGCCGCCACGCCGGCGGACGGTTATGTCCGGACCAGCGAGCTGGAAACGCTTTTCCTCGGCAATATCAACCGCGCCTATGCGGTGCCGGGTGCGCAGACCGAAGGCCGGTCCTGGACCGGTCCTGTCGGCTTCATGATCGAGTAGGGGAGACGGCAAGATGAAGATGACACACGCTTTGACCGCCCTTGTCCCCGCCCTGTTCCTGGCGGCCTGCGGGACCACGGCCACGACGACCAATCTGATGGGCTTTCCAGAAGCCCGTCCGGTGCAGGAAACCGCGCGCATGGACCTGCTGGTCGATGCCGAAGCCGATGGCCTGCTGTGGTCGCAGCTGGGCATGTTCCAGGTCTTTGTCGAGCATTACAAATCCAATGGTCATGGCCCGATTGTTGTTTCCTATCCGCATGGCGGAGCCGAGGATGCGGCTGCCCGTTCGGCGATGAGCGAAGTGCGGGCCTTCCTCGATTCCCAGGGCGTTTCCGCGCGATACACGGAAGAAGGCCCGTATGACGCGTCCGGCATGGGCAATGCGCCGCTGATCGTCAGCTTCCTGCACTATGTCGCGGAAATGCCGGCCGAATGTGAAAACCGGCGCTGGGATGATCTGGTCCGCGAACGCGATAACCAGGCCTATGCCGGGTTTGGCTGCTTCATGGCGCAAAACCGCGCTGCCATGGTCGGTGACCCCTATCATCTGGCCGGGCCGACCGGTTCCGGCGATCCGGACGGGGTCCGCCGTCAGACCGTGCTTGATACTTATCGCCGGGGTGAACCCACCGGCACGCCGCGCCGCGACGATGAAAGCGGCGCGGTTTCCTCTGCGGTTGAATAAAGCTGGATAGACATAATGGCTGAACCACAGACATATGATGATGATTTCCTGGATGAGGACGAGTTTCTCGATCCGGCAGAAGTCGAACGCCGTCTGCTGAGCGATGGGGGCGAGGACGGGTTCGAGGAATTCGGCGATTTCGACGGATTCAGCGAGCCGGCCGAAGAGTCGCGCCCATTCGGTTCACGTGCCGCGCCGGCTGCGCCCAAAGCGCCGGTTGAAGCGCCGCGCGAGGAGTGGGACGAGCCAGAAGATGTTGCGCCGTCCGAGCTTTCCTCGCCAGAGGCCGAATTTGACGCTTTCGAGCCGGATGCCTTTGCGCCGGAGCTGATTGATCCGTTTTCCGGCGAGATCGACGACGATATTCCCGACCAGCCGATTCCGCGGATCACCATCCATGCCTTCTGCGAGCGTCCGGAAAGCGGTGCGCTGGTCCACAATGCCGCGAATGACCGGCGTTTGTCCAAGACCCATGTCGATGTCGAGCTGGGCGGATTGCCGGCGGCGATTGAACGCTTCGCTACCCAGTCGACACCCGATCTCCTGATCATCGAGACCGGCATGCGCGGGCAGGGGCTGTTTGACCAGCTTGAAGAACTCGCCGGCAGTTGTGATCCGGGTACCAAGGTCATCATCATCGGTGCCGCCAATGACATTTCGCTCTACCGCGAGCTGATGAAGCGCGGTGTCAGTGAATATCTGGTGCCGCCCATGTCGCCGCTGCACCTGATCCGCACGATTTCCGGCCTCTATCTCGACCCCGAAGCGCCGTTTGCCGGCAAGACGATTGCCTTTATCGGCGCCAAGGGCGGTGTCGGCGCATCGACGGTCGCACACAATACGGCCTGGTGCATTTCCGAGAATTCGCAAGCCGACTGCGTGCTGGTCGATATGGACCTGTCTTTCGGCACGGCGGGGCTCGATTTCAACCAGGACCCGGCGCAGACGCTGGGCGATGCGCTGACCGATCCGGATCGGCTGGATGACGCCCTGCTTGACCGCCTTCTGGTACGCTGCACGGAGCGCCTGTCCCTGTTCTCGGCTCCGGCAACGCTGGACAAGGACTGGGATTTCGGTCCGGAAGCCTATGAAACCGTGCTCGACAAGGTGCGGCGTCAGGCGCCTTTCATCACGCTGGATCTGCCGCATACCTGGTCGCCCTGGGTGAAGCACACCCTTCTGGCTGCTGATCAGGTCGTGGTGACCGTGACACCGGAGCTTGCCTCTCTGCGCAATGCCAAGAATCTGTTTGATCTCATCCACGCCTCACGCCCGAATGACGAGCCGCCGAAAGTGGTGGTCAATATGGCGGGGATCGCCAAACGCCCGGAAATCCCGGTCAAGGATTTCGCCGAGGCGCTGGGCGTTCAGCCGGCTCTGGTTCTGCCATTCGAGCCCCACCTCTTCGGCAAGGCGGCCAATGACGGGCAGATGATTGCCGAGGTCGATCCGAAATCGAAGGCCGCGGAAGGGTTCTCGCACCTGGCGGCGCTGCTGTCCGGCCGGATTGCGGCGCCTCAAAAGAAAGGTCTTTTCGGAGGCCTGTTTGGAAAGTGATGTAAGCCATGTTCGGTAAGCGCGACGCCATAGCGCAAAGACCAGAACCGAAGCCGGCCCCCGCGCCGGCTTCCGCTGCGCCTGCGAGCCGTCCGGCGGCCCGCACCGAGGCGCCGGCTGCGCCCAAGCCGGCGGCGAAGCCCGCGGCAGTGGTCGGTCCGAAGCCGGCCCCGAAGGTGAAGCCCGTAGCCACAACGGCGGATTCAAAGCGCACCGACGAATATTACGCGACCAAGACGACCATCTTCAACGCGCTGATCGACACGATTGATCTTGGCGCGCTGGCACAGCTGGACAATGAAACCGCTGCGGAGGAAATCCGCGACATCGTCACCGAGATCATCTCGATCAAGAATGTCGCGATGTCGATTGCCGAGCAGGAACGCCTGCTTCAGGACATCTGCAATGACGTGCTCGGCTATGGTCCGCTGGAGCCCTTGCTGGCCCGCGACGATATTGCCGACATCATGGTCAATGGCGCGGGTGATGTGTTCATTGAGGTCGGCGGCCGGGTGGAGAAGACCAATATCCGCTTCCGGGACAATGGCCAGTTGATGAATATCTGCCAGCGGATTGTGAGCCAGGTCGGCCGCCGGGTGGATGAATCCAGCCCGATCTGTGATGCCCGCCTGGCGGATGGCTCGCGGGTGAATGTCATCGCGCCGCCGCTGGCGCTGGACGGTCCGACCCTCACCATCCGGAAGTTCAAGAAAGACAAGCTGCGGATGCAGGACCTGGTCGATTTCGGCTCGATCACGCCGGAAGGGGCCAAGGTTTTGTCTATTATCGGAGCGTCGCGCTGTAACGTGCTGATCTCTGGCGGCACCGGTTCGGGCAAGACGACTCTGCTCAACTGCCTGACCGCTTTCATCGGCGAGGAAGAGCGGATCATCACCTGCGAGGACGCCGCGGAACTGCAATTGCAGCAGCCGCATGTGGTGCGCCTGGAGACGCGTCCGAAAAACCTGGAAGGATCGGGCGAGGTCACGATGCGGGATCTGGTCAAGAACTGCCTGCGGATGCGCCCGGAACGGATCATTGTCGGCGAGGTGCGCGGCCCGGAAGCCTTCGATCTACTGCAGGCCATGAATACGGGTCATGACGGCTCGATGGGCACGCTGCACGCCAACAGTCCGCGCGAAGGCCTGTCACGGCTGGAATCGATGATCACCATGGGCGGCTACAGCCTGCCCTCGAAAACCATCCGGGAAATGATCTCCGGTTCCATCGATGTCGTGATCCAGGCCTCGCGGATGCGCGATGGCTCACGCAAAATCACGCATATTACCGAAGTGATGGGCATGGAAGGCGATGTCATCATCACCCAGGACCTTTTCGTCTACGAGATGGACGGGGAAGACGGCGATGGCCGGATCCTCGGCAAGCACAAATCCACCGGGATTGCCCGGCCGCGCTTCTGGGACCGCGCCCGCTATTATGGCCTGGAGCGCGAACTCGCGGCTGCGCTTGATGCGGCGGAGGACTAGACCATGCAAGGCCAGCTTCCCCTGATGTTTGCTGCCGTGGCCGCCTTCATCGCCGTTGGCGGTGTCGGCTGGGTCGTGGCGGGAGCCATGGGCGATGGCCAGAAAGCCGCCCGCCGCAAGGCGGTTGTGACCAGCAACGGACCGCGCAAATCCCGTGCGCAGCAGACGGATCAGACCGTTCAGCGGCGCAAGCAGGTGCAGGATTCGCTGAAAGAGATCGAGGACAAGCAGAAAAGCGCGAAGAAAAAGTCGCTGACGCTGAAATCGCAGATCGAACAGGCGGGCTTCAGCTTCTCGCCGAAGACTTTCTGGATCGCGTCCGGTGTGCTGGCAGTGCTGGCTTTTCTCGGCGCGGTGATCACCGGGCAGAGCCTGCTGATCGCGGCCGGATTATCGATTGCCGCCGGGCTGGGCCTGCCGCGCTGGTATCTGGGGATGCGCCGCGCCGGACGGCAGAAGAAATTCACTGGCGAATTCGCCAATGCGCTCGACATTATCGTGCGCGGTATCAAGTCGGGCTTGCCGCTGAACGAATGCATCAAGGTGATTGCGCGCGAATCCGCCGAGCCGGTGGCGTCCGAATTCACAAAGCTGGTCGAGGCGCAGGCGGTCGGCGTCTCGCTGGAAGATGCGATCAAGAAAATGGTGCAGCGCATGCCGCTGCCGGAGCTCAACTTCTTCGCCACGGTGCTGACCATCCAGGCCAAGACCGGCGGGAATCTGGCCGAAGCGCTGGGCAATCTGTCCGCCGTGCTGCGCGCCCGCAAGATGATGCGCGAGAAAATCAGCGCGCTGTCGTCCGAGGCCAAGGCTTCGGCCATGATCATCGGGGCCTTGCCGCCGGGTGTTCTGGCCATCGTCTATTTCACAACCCCGTCCTACATGACCGCCATGTTCGTCGAACCCAAGGGGCAGCTGATGCTGCTGGGCGGCGGGCTGTGGATGGGGCTCGGCATCCTGATGATGCGCGGCATGATCAACTTCAAGCACTAGGGGGCGGCGATGAGCTTTTCAGATATCGCTGACCTCGTCACCAACCCGCAATTCCTGTGGTCGGTGATTGCCGCGATCGCGGTCTTTGCCACCGTGGTGACGCTGACCTCGCCCATGATGGGGCAGAACAAGCTGGATAAGCGGATCAAGGGTGTCCAGAACCGCAAGGAAGAGCTGCGCCGGAAATCGCGCGAAGCGATGGAGGAAGCCCATGCCTCCAAGCTGCGCGGCAAGGAAAACAAGGGCGTTACCAAGACGATTGTGGAAAGCCTCAATCTCCAGAAACTGTTCGAGGACCCGGATCTCAAGGACAAGCTGACCCAGGCCGGTTTCCGCGGCAATGGCCCGGTCATGACCTTCTATTTCTTCCGGCTGGCGGCCCCGATCCTGCTGTTTGGCGGTGCCGCGCTCTATGTCTTCTTCGTCAATGATTTCGGCCTGCCGACCATTACACGCTGGAGCCTGGCGGCCGGTATCGGTATTTCCGGCTATTACGCGCCGAATCTCTATCTCACCAACGCGGCGGCCAAGCGCCAGCAATCCATCATGCAGGCCTTTCCCGACGGGCTGGACCTGTTGCTGATCTGCGTCGAGGCGGGCATGTCGATTGAGGCAGCGTTCCAGAAAGTGTCCGGCGAGGTCGGGGCGCAATCGATCGAGCTGGCGGAGGAATTGTCGCTGACCACGGCGGAGCTCTCCTATCTCCAGGACCGGCGGACGGCATACGAGAATCTGGCCAAGCGTACCAATCATCCCGGCGTGAAAGCCGTGGCCACGGCGCTTATCCAGGCGGAACGCTATGGTACGCCGCTGGGACAGGCCTTGCGGGTGATGGCGAAGGAAAACCGCGATATGCGGCTCGCCAATGCCGAAAAGAAGGCGGCCGCCCTGCCGGCGAAGCTGACGGTTCCGATGATCGTCTTCTTCCTGCCGGTGCTTTTCGTGGTCATTCTCGGCCCCGCCATCATGCGCTACCAGTCGATGTAGGTTTCGCCTGTCTGGCGTTCAGGCTCGCCAAGTTCTATTCGCATGCTAGAAACACCTCATGCTAGGCCGCAGAAAAAGCGAAGAACGGGCCCAATCCAATGTGATTGCCAGCCGCGCCAGTGAAGCCGCGCTCAAGGCGTTGGGCGGTGGCGATGTGGCGCGTGCCCGTGACGAGCTGACGGCGGTCCCCAAACGCATCGAGTTTGCCGAAACCGGCTGGAAAGTGGCTCTGGTGCTGGCCCTGACGGATCTGTCGGCCGGCAAGACGAAAAACGGCCTCAATCAGCTGATCAAGGTGTTCGAGCGGCTCGACGACACCAGCCTGTCGCGGGACGACAAGGGCTATCTGCGCCTGTTTGCGCTCTACCGGGCGATCGAGAATACGCGGGATGGCCGCCCGCCTTCGGCCTTGCGGGATCATGCCGAGAATTTCCGCTTTGACACGACGCTGGTCGATCCGGCGCTGAAGGCGCTGTTTCCGCTCAAGCGTGTCGAGGAAAAGCCGGATGACATTCCGCCACCACCGTTTCCGGCGGGCATGGGATCGACGGAAATCTGACCGGGACTAAGGCGCGCCGCTGTCGTCGCGAATGGCATCCCAGCGGCGTCCGGTGGTCAGCATGGCACGGATATAGGCCATATTGGCTTCTGCCGTCTGCGGGCTGACATCAACACGGGCCATGGCCTCGGCTTCTTCAAAGCGGCCCTGAAGGGCGATGACCAGGGCCAGATTCTGGCGCACGGTGGCCGCGGCCGCCGGACTCGCCATGGCTTCGCGCAGCAGGCTTTCCGCGCGTTCCGCCTCGCCATCAAAGGCATAGGACAGCGCCAGATTGGACAGGATGGCCGGCTCGCCGGGCGCCAGCTGCAGGGCTTCGGTATATTTCTGACGGGATTGCTGGCGCAGCCCGGCCTGCTCATAGGCGACGCCGAGAATATTCAGCACCTGCCAGTTGCCGGGGCGGGCGGTATTCACGCGAGTGAGGGATTCAATGGCTGCGGCGCCGCGTCCCGCTTCGGTGAGGGCGGTGCCATAGGCCAGCTGGAGGTCGACATCCTGCGGGAAGAGCGCCATGGCCTGCCGGGCCACCGTGGCGGCGCGCTGGGTCTGGCCGAGGCTGCGCAGCACGCGGGAGAGCTCGACAGCGGCCTCGCGGTCGCCGGGATTGAGTTCATGGGCTTCGGCCCAGAATGCCGCCTGGGTGAGCAGGTCCTGGCTGCGGATCGCCTGCCGTTCAGCGGCGCTGGCCGGTACAATGGAGGCGCGCTGGGTGAGATCCTCGGCCAGGGCCTGTTCCTGTTCGGTGCGCGCGGTGGCGCAGGCCGTCAGCATGGCGATTGATGCCATCAGGGTAAATTTCGTCAGGGTCCGCATGGGCGAAGTCCTTTACCGGCAGAATCAGGGGATTAGTCTTCGCCGCGCCGGTCAAGATTACGTTAATCTGTTCCGGTGGTTTGATAACACATAGAGATTTTCCGGAGCCGCGCCCGTGACCGACATATTCCCGACCAATTCTCCATCGGCCCGCCGCCTGCTGGTAGTGGCCGCCAGCCTGGCCGGGGATTTGCCCGCGCCGCTGAACGAAACGGGACGGGCCATTGCCAGAGCCAACAGCTTCAAGGGCGAGGCCGGACAGATCGTTGTGATGCCGGAGACTGCCGGCGTTGACGCCCTTATCGGGCTGGGCAATGCAACCGACGCCTTTGCGCTGGGCGATGCCGCCAAACAGCTTCCGGAAGGCGACTGGTCGCTGGAAGGCGATCTGGGTGAAATCGATCCGACGCTGGCGATGGTGGCCTTCGGGGCCGGTGCCTATCAGTTCTCCCGATACAAGAAGCCTGGCCGGGCGCCTGCCCGGCTGACACCGATTGCCGGGGCGGATGCGGCGGAAGCGGAGCGGGTCGTGCGGTCGATCTGGCTGGCGCGCGATCTCGTCAACACCCCAGCCGGTGATATGGACCCGGATGCCCTGCAGGCGGCGGCGGAAGCCCTGGCGCGGGAGTTCAAGGCCGACATCCGCACCACGACCGGCGACGAATTGCTGAAGCAAGGCTATGGCATGTTGCATGCCGTCGGACGGGCCGCGCACAGTGCGCCGCGCCTGATCGAGCTGGAATGGGGGGATCCGGACCATCCGCGCCTTGCCATTGTCGGCAAGGGAATCACCTTCGATTCCGGCGGGCTGGACATCAAGGCGTCGGCCGGCATGCGGCTGATGAAGAAGGATATGGGCGGGGCGGCCAATGCGCTGGCGCTGGCCCGCCTGATCATGGATGGCAAGCTGCCCGTGCGCCTGCACCTGCTGGTGGCGGCGGCGGAGAATGCGATCAGTGCCGGGGCGTTCCGGCCGGGCGATATTCTTACCTCGCGACTCGGTCTGACGGTTGAAATCGACAATACCGATGCCGAGGGGCGGCTGGTGCTGGGGGATGCGCTGACGCGGGCGGTCGAGGACGAACCGGATCTGATCCTCGATTTTGCCACGCTGACCGGTGCGGCGCGTGTGGCGCTGGGCCCGGACCTGGCGCCCTTCTATACCGATGATACGGCCTTCGGTGAGGCGTTGTGCGCGGGCGCGGCGAAAGTCGCCGACCCGGTCTGGCGCATGCCCTTGTGGGATGGCTATGACAGCCAGCTCGACGGCACGATTTCCGATCTGAAAAACATGGGCGATAGCGGTTTTGCCGGATCGATCACGGCGGCGCTTTTCCTGCGCCGGTTTACCGGCGGCCGCCGCTGGTGCCATTTCGACATTTTCGCCTGGAATCCCAAGGACCGGCCCGGCCGTCCCACGGGCGGTGAAATGCTGGGGTCACGGGCGGCCTGGGAGGCCCTGAAAGCACTGTACGGGAAATAGGATGACGCATCCGAGACTGCTTGCGGCCCGCGGCGATGTGGCGGCCGCCCACCTGAAAGGACAGATCGAGGCCGGGCGCTATGTCGAGCCGGTGGACATGCAGGTCACGGCCGGTGTGGCCGCCATCCGCCGCACGCCCCGCGATGACGGGCCGATGGATACGCAGGCACTGTTTGGCGAGGTCTTCGCCGTGCTGGAGGAAAAGGATGGCTGGGCGTGGGGTTTTTCGCGCCATGACGGCTATGTCGGCTATATCGACATGGCGGCGCTGTCCGCGCCCGTCCGCCCGGTGACGCACCGGGTTTCGGCGCTGCGCACCTATCTGTTCTCCGGGCCCGATCTGAAATCGGCGCCGCATTGCCTGTTGTCGATGAATGCCAAGATCAATGCGGGGGAAAAACGGGGCCGCTTTGTCGATGCGGGCGGGTCAGGCTGGGTATTTGAAGGTCATCTGGTTTCCCTAGACCATGCAGAACCGGATTATGTGACCGTGGCGGAACGATTTGCGGGCACGCCCTATCTGTGGGGCGGCAAGGAAAGCCTGGGGCTGGATTGTTCCGGCCTGGTGCAGACCTCACTGGAAGCGGCCGGTATCAGCATATTGCGCGATACCGATATGCAGGAAAGCGAGCTGGCGGCACGATTTTCCACGATCGCGGCCGATGCGCCGCGTCAGCGCGGTGATATTGTCTTCTGGTCCGGTCATGTCGGGATCATGGTGGATGAAACCCGCATCCTTCATGCCAATGCGCATTACCTGCAGACGGTGATCGAGCCGGTGTCAGAAACGGAAAGGCGAGCCGTCAGCAACGACTCGCCTGTCACATCGGTTTTCCGGCTGACGGCCTAGTTTCCGCCCTCATCAGCGGTTTCGTCCGGCAGTTGACCTTCGCCCGCCTGATCCTCGATCACGGCCTCGCCGGCGTCTTCCAGCGCTTCGATCTGGTCGTCAACATCCGCAGCGGTTTCCGTCATCCCGTCATCAGCGGCGTCCATCTCATCGCCGCCGGTGGTGCCGGTCTCGTCTTCGGCCGGAGCAGGGGCCGGGAATGCCACCGGGTTATCCGACAGGGTCTGGAGATAGGCGAGGAGGTCGGCGCGATCCTCGTCATTGCGGATGCCGGCAAAAGCCATCGCGGTGCCGTCGAGCCAGCCGCGCGGATTGGCAATGAAATGATCGAGGTTTTCATATGTCCAGTCACCTTCGAGGCCGGCCATGGCCGCGGAGTATGAAAATCCGTCATAGGAGCCGATATCACGGTCAACAATGTCCCAGAGATTCGGCCCCTGGAGGTTGCCGGCGCCCGGCGCGGCATTGTGGCAGGAGACACAGCGGCGGAAGGTGCGTTCGCCCGCGGAAGCATCGGCGCTGGCCAGTAGCGTGCCCAGGTCCACGACGTCTTCCTCGACCGGTCCGGCTCCGCCGGTGCCGCCCATAACGGCTGCAAGGTCAATCGGATAGGCCAGGGCGGCCTCTTCGTCGCCGCCATGCTCCTCAGGGAAAACGATATCCCCGACCACACCGATCACCATCACCATCAATACAAGGCCGATGATGACAGCGGCTACTTTGTTCCAGAAAAGATCGCCCATGCTGGTCCCCAGAGAAGTCTGAATAATTTCGCGGTGTTTGCCATGCGTCCTGCGGGCAATCAACCAGTTGATGTTGTCAGTCACTTACCGGGCGGGGGCAGCTTCGTCCAGTGGCGCATCGTCGCGGGCTGCAGGAGGCGCAGGCTGGCCGGACCGGTGCCATTATTCAGTCAATATTCATCGCCAGAATAATATCTGCAAAAATTGAGGGATGGCCCTTGCGAAACAGAATTTGCGGGCACACCTCATTGCCAATGATCGGTGGTCGATTGTATTGAAAGACAGATGTCTTCCCACGAAAGGACTCAAAAATGTTGCGCACACTTGTTTCTGCCTCTGCCATAGCGCTTGCCGCGGCTTCGGTCTCCTTCGCCGATGATGGCGACTTCACATGGAGTGCCGGATATTCGGCTATCGAAATCAGCGATGGCGGACAGTCCGTTGATGTCGGCGCGGTCACCTTCCGCGGCGGCTATGAATTCACCCGCCATTTCGGTTTTGAAGGCCAGCTTGATGTCGGTGTCAGCGATGACAGCATCATCATTGCCGCGACGCCGGTGGATGTCGAGCTGAACTATGCCGCCAGCCTGTTCGGCATTGCGCGGGCTCCGGTTTCCGAGAATGCCAGCCTTTTCGTTCGCGCTGGCTATACGGCCGCTGACGTCGAAGCCTCCATTCCGGGCGTTTCGGTGACCAGCGATACGGATGGCTGGGCCTATGGCGTGGGTGGCGAGGTCTTCTTTGACCAGCGCAATGGTTTCCGCGCCGGTTACACACACCACGACTTCGATTCTTCGGATGCCGATGTGTGGAGCCTTTCCTATGTCCGCCGCTTTGGTGGCGGCCGCTAATCCGGCCCTTTTTTCGGAATAGTGGGTAATAATGACGGCCGCGCTGGTTCCAGCGCGGCCGTTTTTCCTTGCTCAACCGGTCGTCGCCCAGACTTCAAGCAGGCGGCGCGCAATCGCGATTTTCGGCGGCAGATCGACGTCGGGATGATCTCCGGCCAGCATGCTGCGGACCTCGTCCCGCGAAAACCAGCGCGCCTCTTCCAGCTCATGGCGGTCAATGGTGATGCCCACCGACACGGCTTCGATGATCAGGCCGATCATGAGTGACGAGGCAAAGGGCCAGGGCTGATCGGCGACCACCCGTGTGGAATCGGGATCGGTCCGGATTCCGGCCTCCTCCCAGATCTCGCGTGCGCAGGCCGCGGCGATGGTCTCGCCCGGCTCCATGAAACCGGCGAGCGCTGACCACATGCGCGGCGGCCAGGGCTGCTGGCGGCCCAGCAGACACCAGTCATCCTTGACCACCAGCATGATGACAACGGGATCGACGCGCGGAAAATGCTCGGTGGCGCAGGACGGGCAGGCGCGCTTGCGGCCCGCTTCGAGCTCCAGCGTCGGCGTGCCGCAATTGGCACAGAAGCGGTGGCGGCGGCGCCATTCGATCAGCGAGCGCGCCTGTGCCAGAATGCCCGTCTCCTCGATGGCCAGCTGCATCGCCGCCGAGCGTGTGTCGGTGATTTCGACGCCGCCGGGAAGGGCCGCCTCCGGATCGAGTTCCACCGCATAAAGCGGATTGCCGTCCTCAAGTCCCAACAGGACAGGCGCATTGATCCGGGCCATGTTGGCGGTTTCGGAGAAGGGCCGGCGCAGCAGGGCGCGGCCATCAAGTGCCGGATCGCCATTCAGGAACAAGAGGGCGTGTGCGCCGTTATGTTTCTCCAGAGCGGCGAGCGCCTGCTCGTCGCGGCGGATGTCCTCGGCGCGATCCAGCGGCGTCAGGCAGAAGGCCAGTGGCGGCAGTGGGTTCATGGATGACTTCCCGTTCGCGAACGCCGCCTGTATGTGGCAGAGCAGAGGCCGGGTAAACCGTTGAACCGTATCCGGTGCAGCAAAGGACATACGGTATGGCAGGCCAGCGTCTCCATCTGATCCATAATGAATCGTCCGGCGCATTCATGCGTGGACTGGAACTGGATGTGCTTCGCGGAAAGCTGGAAGCGGCTGGCTGGGAGATGGCCGGCGAAACCGCTCTGGCGCTGGACGATCAGCCCGATCCCGCCGCTCTGGCGGGGTCTGCGGATGCGCTTGCCATTGCAGGCGGAGACGGATCGATCAAGGCGGTCCTGAATGCCCTGGCCGGGCAGGAGGGGGCGCCGCCCGCATTGATCCTGCCCTGCGGGACCGCCAATCTACTGGCGCGGCATGTCCACGCCTCCATTGATCTCGACATGATTATCGAACGCTCGGCGTCCGCAACAGCCCGGCCATTGCTGCTGGGCGAAGCCAACGGGCATGTGTTTGCCGTCGCCGCTGCTGTGGGCGTGTCGCCGGCGCTGGTGAAATTCCGCGAAGACATCAGGAAGCTGGGTTTCTGGGGCCGCGCCCGGCGGTCGCTGGCCTCCCTGCGGGTCGGCTGGCGGTCCATGTTCCGGCAGCCCTTTCTGGTCCGGGCTGAAGGCGAGGCCGCGCCGCGCCGGGCGACTGCGATTTACGTCACCTGCCCCGATTCCCCCGTGTCTGAAGGCCAGTTTCTGGTGTTCGGCGGGCGGATGAAAAATGTCGCGGACCTCCTGAGCGGGCTGGCCATGGCGGCGTTGCCGGGTGTGGATGAATCCGGGCGGAACTGGACGGTCGAGACGCGGCAGCTGCAAATCCGCTCCATGCGGCCGCTTCCGGTCATTCTGGATGGCGAGCCGCTCACGCTGGAAAGTCCGCTGACCCTTGAATTCGGCCGGAAGTGTGTTGAAGTCATCATCACATGACCCGGCTGGCCCACATTGCAGACCTGCATTTCGGCGATGAAGATCCGTCTCTTGTGACCGATTTCCTGACCCGCCTGCCGGAGGCGGGTGTGGATGTGGTCGTGGTTGCCGGTGATCTGACCCAGACCGGCTCGCGCCGGGAATTCGCGCTGGCCGCAGACTTCCTCGCCGCGATTGACCCGCCCGTCGTGCTGACACCCGGTAATCACGATACACCGCTGCTGGATATTGCATCGCGCCTGACCCGTCCGTGGCGGCGGCTGCAAACAGCGATGGCCGCCCATGCCGCGCCGCGTTTTGCTGATGACGATATTCATATCGAGAGCTTCAACTCGGCCCGCGGCGCGCAATTCCGGCTTGACTGGTCGCTGGGCGTCATCTCCCGCCGCAAGCTGGCGGCGCCGATCAAGGCGCTGTCCGAGAGCCCGGCCGGAACCCGGATTCTCACCGCCCACCACCCCATCCTGTCACCGCTGGAAAACCGGGGCCGGGCCCGCACCCGCCGCGCCCCGCGCTTCGCGCAACAAATCGCTGAAACGGCAGATCTCGTTCTTACCGGCCATCTGCATCAGCATTTTGCCTGCCCGGTAGACACCGGCGCACGGACAAGCTGGTTTGTCGGTGTGTCGACCGCCTTTTCCTCGCGTACGCGGGAGGAGGCGGCCGGATTCAATCTGATAGACATATCAGACACGCATTTTGACCTGCACCGTTTCGACGCCGTTGATCATGATGGCGGCAAGCGGTTCGAGCAGACCGGGGAGACCCGGCTGGACCGGCAATAACGCTGTCAGCCGCGGCAAGATGCCCATAGCCGGAAAGGCCTGATCTGGCGTAAGGTTATCCAATGAGGCTGATTTTCCTGTTCCTTCTTCTGCTGTTGCCGGTCACGGCACTGGCACAATCGCCGGGTTTTACCGGCCCGGACCGGTCCGGGGCGCTGGAAAGCCTCGTCAATATGATTGCTGATGCAGACCGTCATGGTCTGCGGCCCGAGGACTATCACTTCGAAACCCTGGCCGGTGCGGACCCGACGATTGCGTCGGCGGATATTGACCGCCTCGCGGAATCCGCTTTCCGGAATATGGCGGCAGATTTGCTGACCGGCCGGATCGCGCCGCTCTCGGTGGAGCGGAACTGGCCGTTTGCGCCCCGGAGCGGCGATATTGATGCCGCGCTGTTGCGGGCGCTGGAAAGCGGCGATGCCGCCGGGGAGCTGGCGGGCTTTGAACCGCAAACACCCGCCTATCAGGCATTGATCCGGGCGCGGCAGTTCTGGTTGAAGCAGCCGGAAGAGGCCTGGCCACCGCTGACCACGCGGCGCGATCACATGGAGCCGGGCGATAGCGGTCCGGATGTCCGCGCCCTGCGCGCACGTCTGGTACAGCTGGGGCGATTGCGGCCGTTTTCGCCGGCCGTTCCCGTTGATTCCATCGTCTTTGATTTCATGCCGGCCACGATGCCGCCGGATTACGGTATCGAGGTCGAGACCGCTGTGCGGAATGTGCAGCGTCTGGCGCGGTTGCGGCCGGACGGCATAGCCGGGCCCGCGACCCTGGACTGGCTCAATCGCACGCCGCGGCAGCGCGCCGATACGCTGCGCGCCAATCTGGAGCGTTTGCGCTGGATGCCGGACGAATTGGGAGACCGGCATATCGCCGTCAATGTGCCAGACTTCACGCTTCAGGTAGTTGAAAATGGCGTCACCGTCCGCCGCCATGATGTGATCACCGGGCGGGTGTCGCGTCCCTCGCCGGTGTTGTCGGCGCAGCTGGAATACGTGATCGTCAATCCGTGGTGGGAAACGCCGCACAGTCTCGCCGTGAATGACGAATTGCCGCTGTTCCGGCGGGATCCCGGCGCTGTAGCGCGGCTCGGTTTCCAGGTGCTGGACCGGGCGGGCAATGTCGTGGATGCCTCGGCGATTGACTGGACCACCGTCAGTGCGGCGGCCTTTCCCTACCGGTTGCGGCAGGCGCCAGGACCGCTGAATGCGCTCGGCGTTGTGAAGCTGATCTTTCCCAATCCGCACAGCACTTTCCTGCACGATACGCCGGGACGGGAGCGATTCAATGAATTGCCCCGCGCCCTGTCTTCGGGCTGCGTGCGGGTGCGGGATGCGGATGCGCTGGCACAATGGGCGGTGGATGCGGGCGCGGCGGAGGCGGTTGATATTGGCGCGCTTGTCGAGAGCCGGCGGGAGACCCGAATCGATATTGCCGAAGAAATACGTGTGCATTTCCTGTATCTTACCGCTTTTGTCGATGCGGATACTTCCGTCCGCATGGTGCACGACCTATATGGAAAAGACCCTTCAATCATTGAGGCTATGGACCGGTCCTATGAAGATGATCCAACTCGCAACACTCGGACTCGCCCTGACCGCGCTCTCGCTTCCGGCGCGGGCGGCGGACATGTCGGAGCTTGCCCCGCCTGATCCGGCGACACGCGCCGTCAGCGGTTATGATGCCGGACGCGCCGGGTTCTCCGTGCTGATCAACGAGGCCATCGAAGCCGATTACCGGACCTTCGCGACGCTGGTCATGCCGGGCGAACAGGTGCCGCTCTCGGCCAGCACGGCTGTGCGCTACTCCGCTGAGGCCGGGCTGCAAACGCTGTCATCGACCGATGCGGTCTGGCAGGCCCCGGACACGCCGGGTCACCATGTCATCGAAATCCGGGATATGGCCGGAAATCTGATCCGCCTGAATGCCTTTGTCCTGCGGCCGGCCTCGGAGATCGAGGCGGGTGTGCTCCAAGGCTATGCCATCGGACAATACCCGCAGGAGCCCTATCGCGGACAGGACGCCTATCTGCCGCCGGAGGGCTTCATCGAAGTACCGCCCGAATTGCGCGACCTGCCGGTTTCCCCACATTTCACCCTCGGCCAGTTCCTGTGCAAGCAGGAAGGCGGGCCGGTGCGCTATGCCATTGTGCGCGAGCGGTTGCTGCTGAAGCTGGAACGCTTGCTGGAAGAAGTGAATGCGCATGGCTGGCGTACGGACGGCTTTGTCGTAATGAGCGGATATCGCACGCCGGTCTATAATGCCGGCATCGGCAATGGCCGCTATTCCCGCCATGTCTATGGCGGGGCTGCCGATATCTATATCGACGAGGACAATGACGGGATCATGGATGATCTCAACGGGGATGGTGTGCTCGACCGCCGGGATGCCGCCGCCCTCTACGACTTTATCGACCGTATCCTGGAACGGCCGGACTGGACCGATTTCCATGGTGGTCTCGGCGAATACGGCTCGACATCCGCCCATGGTCCCTTTGTCCACGTGGACGAGCGCGGCTGGAATGCGCGCTGGGGCCGGTCCTGATTTTGTAAAAACAGTTGCGAATCATTCGCAACTGAGGCAGTCTGCTTCCGGATCAGATGAATCACTCCGGGAGGAAACATGCCGGCTGCATCGCGTTTACATTGTGTGGCTCCGTCGTCAGATGTCGGCGCGCGGGCCGCAACAGAGATCGCCGTCAGGGACTGGCTGGAGACGCAGGCGCGTATTGCCAGCTACTGGCGCGACCTTCTGGTCGACCGCAATGGCGATCTCGACCTCATTGAAGCGCTGGATGCGCATGAGCGCTTTTTGCGCGCATCTGCGGTGGGTTGATCTCCTTTCAATCCGTAGGGTCTTTGGCTCGATTGTGTTAGGCTTTCCGTCCAACCGGGGAGTCCTCAATGAATCTGATCCGTTCGGCCATGCTTGCCGCCGTCATGAGTGCCAGTGCGGCGGGGGCGCAAACATCTGTCTCACAAGTTGATAATGACGTCGAAGCCTGCCCGGCCTTCGATTTGATTCAGCAGCGCCTTCTGGAAGTCGTTCGCGGTGTGTCCTTTGAAGGCAGCGAAGATGTCGCGCCGGAAGGCGAGGGACCTGTCGCGGTTCAGTTTATTCTGGATGCATCGGGATCGATGGCCGGCGATGCCGGTGGCCCTTCCAAAATGGACGTGGCCCGCACGGCTTTCATCCATGCGCTGGAGGTGATCGAGGAAGCCAATATTACCGCCTCTCTCCGCGCTTATGGCTTTGACGCCAGTGTGGATCATACAGCGGAAGCCTCCTGCCCGAATACCGAGCGCCTGACAGATTTTCTATCCGGTGAACTCGGTGAGCTGCGCGCCGCTGCAGGCCGTTTGTCGCCCTACGGATATACGCCGATTGCCGCGAGTCTGGAGGCGGCTGCTGCCGATCTTGAAGCCGTCGCGGCGCGTGAACGGTTGATCGTGCTGCTCTCTGACGGGGAGGAGACCTGCCATGGCGATCCGGTCGCGGCGGCTGCGGCCTTGCGGGCGGAGAACATCAATGTCTCAGCCTATGTGGTCGGCTTTGATCTGGACCCCGAACAGGAAGCGCAAATGCGCGCCGTCGCCGAAGCCGCGGGCGGCCGGTATATTCCCGCGCCTGATGGCGAAGCCCTGGCCGCAGCGATGCGGGAAGTGGCTGGGATGACCGTCAGCCGGTCCTCACGCGAATTGATCCGCTGTGAAAACCCGGTGCAGGGCGGTCTGACTCCGGATGACGCGGTGCTTCTGGAACCCGGCATCTACACGATCGGCGAACTCGTTCCGGAAGGTGAGTATCGCTATTACCGGGTGGAAACCGATGAAGGCGAGATGGGCGTCGTGCGGGGCCTCCTGCAAAGTTACGCTTATACGGGCGAGGGTGAGGCAGCGGTAGAAACGCAAGCTGCTCTGGGCGCGATGACAATCCAGATGCTCAATCCGGACGGTGAGCGGGCCGGGTCCGGTTTCCCGCGCGAACGCAACCTGCCGGGAGAGAGCCTGATCGGCTATTATGTCGACACGACGGGCGAGGGTTTCATCATCGGCGTTGGCGATAATTATGAAACCGTGACGCCCTTGAGCCTGTTTGAAATTACCATCGAGGATGCCTCGGATACAGGTGGCGGCGATGCCGATTCCGGGCGCGAGGGGGATTATCCGTCACTTGCCGCGGGTGAGACCGGCACCGGCCTGGTCGGGCATGATGATCTGACCGATCTCTGGCGCATCGACGCAACCGGCAGTGTCGCGATGACCGTTTCATTCGAAAGCGATGACATGCGTTACGGTATCATTGTGTACGACGCAGAAACGGGACGCCGCATACAGCGCGAACGCCCGGAGCCCGGCCACCATGAATTTACGGTCGAGGCGGCCGCGCCGTTCATCGTGGAAATCTCAACCCAGGAACCGCGTCTGGCATCGCGCCACAGCCGTTATGAAATCAGTGTGAATCCGGGCTGAGTCGCATACCTTGTCATGCGGTGCCCGACATCCGATATTGGTCAGTGGAAGATCGGCGCGGACGGACGCCTCGCCAACCCGGTCAGGTCCGGAAGGAAGCAGCCGTAACGAGTTTCGCTCCGGGTCGCTGTCCGGTCTTCCACCTATCTCCGGAATCAGCCCAGAAAGTGGCCATGGACGACGCTCCCGAACCAAAGACGGACACCGATCCGGGGCCGTCTCCGGGGCTCGGGCTTCCGGAGCATGATGCCGGCTATCAGGTGCTGGCGCGCAAATACCGCCCGCTCCGCTTTGAAGATCTGATCGGCCAGGAAGCCATGGTGCGGACGCTGACGAATGCGTTCAAATCCGGCCGTATCGCCCATGCCTATATGCTGACCGGGGTCAGAGGCGTTGGCAAAACCACCACGGCGCGCCTGATTGCCCGGGCGCTGAATTATCTCACCGACGATGTGGATGGCCCGTCCATCACGCTCGATCCGCCCGGTGTGCATTGCGATGCCATCCAGAAGGGCGGCCATGTCGATGTGATGGAAATGGATGCTGCCTCGCGCACGGGTGTCGGCGATATCCGCGAAATCCTTGAAGGTGTCCGCTATGCGCCGGTCTCGGCGCGCTACAAGGTCTATGTGATCGACGAAGTGCACATGCTGTCGAACTCGGCCTTCAATGCGCTTCTGAAGACGCTGGAAGAGCCGCCGCCCCACGTCAAATTCATTTTTGCCACTACGGAAATCCGCAAAGTGCCGGTGACCGTCCTGTCGCGGTGCCAGCGCTTTGACCTGAAACGCGTCGACCGTGATGTCCTCGCCGGGCACCTGTCGGGTATCTGTGAAAAAGAAGGCGCATCGGTGGAGGCTGACGGGCTGGCCCTGATTGCTCGCGCGGCCGAGGGCTCGGTTCGCGATGCGCTGTCCCTGCTCGATCAGGCAATCGTCCAGGGCGAAGGCTCGGACGGACCGGTCACCGCCGTGCAGATCCGCGACATGCTGGGGCTCGCCGACCGGGCCCGGGTGCTAGATTTGCTCGAAGCGGCGCTTGCCGGCGATCACGCCAAAGCCCTGGCCGAGATTGCCTCGCTTTATGATTCCGGCGGCGATCCCGCCATTATTACCCGCGATTGCCTTGACTATGTGCATGCCCTGACCCGGGTGAAAGCCGCGGGACCGGATGCTGATCTCGCCGAAGCGAAGGAGACCGTTCAGCGCCTCGTAATGATCGCCGAAACGCTCTCGATTGCGCAGCTGACGCGCTTGTGGAAAATCCTGCTGGTCGGGCTGGACGATGTGCGGCGGGCCCCCGATCCGCTGACCGCTGCGGAAATGACGCTTTTGCGGCTGGGCTCTGCCGCCTCCCTGCCATCGCCGGAAGATGCGGCGAAACTTCTGCGCGGCGAAGAGGGGGCCGCGCCCTCCGCCCCAAAGCCTGAGCCGGCTGCGCCGGCGGATAAGCCAGCTGCCGAACCTGTGGCGCAGGATGCGGCCGACCCGCCAAAGACGGTTTTTGAAGACCCTTCAGATGAGGCCGCGCCTCTCCTTGAGATCAAGGATGCCCCGGCCTCGCTCGACGACATGGTCGAAGCGATGACGGATCGCACCGATGCGGCCCTGCGGTCGGATCTCATCCGCTTTGTTCGCCCGGTGTCGTTCAAGCCGGGCCGGATTGTGTTTGAACCGGCCGAGCATGCGCCGCCCGATCTCGCACAGCGGCTGGCCAAGCGGCTGCAGGACTGGACCGGCGTGACCTGGGCCGTTCTGCCGACGCATGATTCCCGGGGCGGGGAGACGATTCGCGAACGTCAGAAGCGCGAAGAGCGCGAACATCTGGAACGCGTTTCCCGGGATCCGGCGGTGCAACAGGTTCTGCGGATTTTCCCCGGCGCAGAGATCGTGGACGTCAGACGTCCGGCCGGGATCGAGGACGATGCCGCTGAAAGCAACGCAAAGAGCCAGTCATGAAAGACCTGATGGGATTGATGAAGCAGGCGCAGGAATTGCAGGGCCGCATGAAGGAGGCGCAGGAGAAGCTGGACGCGGAAAGCGTGACCGGCGAATCCGGGGCCGGCCTTGTCCGCATCACACTGTCCGGAAAGGGCGATATCCGGGATATCGCGCTGGACCCCTCAATCCTGGTGGCCAGTGAAAAGGAAGTGGTCGAGGACCTGATCAAGGCGGCGTTCGCGGATGCCCGTGGCAAGATCGAAGCAGTCCAGGCGCGGGTGATGAAAGAGGCGGCGGGCGGATTGCCGCTGCCACCCGGCTTCTCCTTTCCGGGGTGATAGGTGGCGCGGCGAACCGCAAAAGAGTTCGACTCCTTTGAGAATGCTATCGATGCAGCGTTCGGATACGCCTGTACAAAATTTGGGTTTTGTAGCGTGGCAATCGGTTTGAAACAGGAAATCGGGATGAAACCGGAAATATCTGCTCTCGATCTCGCAGCGCTGATTGTTGTGGCGGAGGGCATGAACCCGCTCACAAGCCCTCATGCTGGGGAATTGGAGATGTTTTTCGAGTCGTTCTTCGAAGGGCCGGCGTTGAATAGACAGGACTTTGCATGACCACCCATTCCGCCGGACCTGAAATCGAACGCCTGATCGCGCTGCTGGCCAAGCTGCCGGGGCTGGGGCCCCGCTCGGCGCGGCGTGTGGCGCTGCATCTTCTGAAAAAGCGGGAGGCTCTGATGGGGCCTCTGGCCGATGCGCTGGCGGATGCCGCTGACAAGATCACCGCGTGTTCCACCTGCGGAAATCTGGATGTCTCCGATCCCTGTGCCATTTGCGCGGCGCCGGGGCGTGATCCGGCGGTGATCTGCGTGGTCGAAACAGTCGGGGATATATGGGCGCTGGAGCGTGCCGCCGCTTTCAAGGGGCGCTATCACGTGCTTGGCGGCGTGTTGTCACCGCTTGATGGCGTCCGTCCGGATGACCTCAATATCGGCAAGCTGCTGGACCGGGCGGGTGATCCGGTGGTGACCGAAATCGTGCTGGCGCTGAATGCGACGGTCGATGGCCAGACCACGGCGCACTATCTGGCCGACCGGCTGGATGGCCTTGCCGTGGAGATTACCAGCCTTGCCCGCGGCGTCCCGGTGGGGGGCGAGCTCGATTATCTCGATGACGGCACGCTGACAGCGGCGTTCAAATCCCGCCGGCCGGCCTGAGCCCCGGCTTCCGGTCAGGCGGCTGAAATCTGCGCCCGGAATCCGCGCGCGAATGTCTTCAGTCTTGGCCCCAGATCGGGCTCGAAAGCACTGACCTGCGCCCAGCGGCGGCGGGCCCGTGCCGGCAAGTCACCGAGCTTTCCGGGCAGGAATTTGGCGCATTGTTCTGCGGCATCCCAGGAGTGCAGGCCGAGCGCGGCAAAACCGGGGGCGATGAGACGGCCGGACTCCAGCGGCACTTCATAGGAGGCATAATAGGTCTTGTAGTGGGCCCCGCCCTTGCCGAGATCGACCCGCGACAGGCCCAGCTCCGGTGCGGCCTTGAAGATTTCATGCAGCAGGAGCAGGCCGGGCGAGACTTTTGCAAAGCGCTCGTCATAGGCCGGGAACCAGGAATGATAGACATCACCGGCGCGCAGGCCGAATTCGACGGCGGCCAGTTCGTCGCCGAAATAAAGGGCGAATGTCAGGCCCTGAAAGCCGGTGTCCGTTGAGGTGTTCAGATTGGCCAGAAGCTGACGCGCCCAGCCGATATTGAAGATGTCGAGCTTGCCGGTGGCATCATACTGCTCGGATTTCCAACGGGCGAGCGTATTGAAATGGGCGCCGCCAGCATCCCCGACGACCAGCCTTGCCGGTCCGAAGTCGCGCTCTGCATTGCGCAGGCGGCGGCCGATTTTCTTGAACTGGGATTTGTGCGCCGCCCTGCGGCCGGCGAAATAGGCGTCCGGCCCGTCAGACAGGTCCACCACGACGGAGCCATCGCGCTCGCGGGCGATACCGGGCTTGCAGGCTGCGCTACTCCACCAGTTGTCATACGCCATGAAGCCGGCGCCGAGCCGGGTCAGGAAGTCCTTCGGGCAGATGGACACGCCGGGCTTTACGATGATGCCCTGATAGTCGGACATGGGCGCGCCGACCGGGCGCAGCGCAAAGTGCCGCGGGGCGTGATAGGCGAAATAGCCGATCGTTTCCGCATCCTGCCCGATCACCGCAATGCGGACATCGGAGCGGACACGATCAACAGCCTGCGCAAATTCAGGCAGCAGGTAGGGGCTGACCAGATGCCCGTCCTGATACGCCCAGCTCCGCCACTGGCCGAGTTCGGCTTCGCTCAAGTCCCGTATCGAAACGCTTTTCACGCGCATTCGGCCCGCTCCTCTTTCTCTTGAGAGGAGAAAAGCAAGAAGAGTGCCGGTTTCGGCATGGCAGGCAAAGGATTAGGCTGGTCCCTCATATGACGGGATGATTCGATGTTCGATGCGCTGACCCTTGAGACCATTCTGATTGTTTCCGCCCCGGTCGTGACGCTGGGGCTGCTGGTGCTGTGGATGACAACCAACACGGCAAAATCGCGTCTGGAGCGGGAGCTGACGGAGGTCCGGAACAAGGCGGCGATTGCGGACCGGCTGGAGCAGGATCTGGCGGAAGCGGAAACCGCGCTCCGGCATGCTAATGAGGCGCGGGAAAAGGCTGAAACGCGGTTTGCGCGGCTGGAAAGCGAGCTGCAGTCGGCCGAGCGGCATCATGCCGAGAAACTCGCCGATCTGGAAAAGGCGCGCGAGCAGCTGAAGGAGACGTTCAAGGTCACGGCCAGCGAAATCCTGAAGTCCAGCGGCGAGGAATTGAGCAAGTCGAGCAAGGAATCGCTCGACAAGATGCTCAACCCGCTGCGCGATCAATTGAAGGAATTCCGCGAAAAGGTGGAAACCGACTCGCACAAGCGCGTGGAACAGACCTCCGCCCTCGACCGCATGGTCCAGATCCTCCGCAAGGACGCGCAACAGATGTCCGAGGACGCCGCGAATCTCGCCAATGCGCTGCGGTCCTCGTCCAAGATGCAGGGGGATTGGGGTGAGCTGATCCTGACCAGCATTCTGGAAAAGGCGGGATTGCGCGAGGGCCAGGAATTTCACACCCAGCAGACGGAGACTGACGGGGAGGGCGCGCGTTTGCGGCCCGACGTGGTGGTCGACATGCCGGGCAGCCAGCGCCTCGTGATCGATTCCAAGGTCAGCCTGAAAGCCTTCGAGATGTGCGTGAATGCGGAAAGCGATGATGACCGTGACGCCGCGCTGAAACAGCACCTCGCCTCGATCCGCGCCCATATCAAGAGTCTGCACGAGAAAAACTATCCCCGGCTCTATGAAGGGGTCAGTTTCACGCTGATGTTCATTCCGCTGGAAGGGGCGGCCAGCCTCGCGTTCCAGAGCGATCCGGATCTGGCCGGCTTTGCCTGGGAGCGCGATATCATGATCGCCACCCCCACGAATCTGATGATGGCAATGCGGACGGTACAGAATCTGTGGACGATCGACCGGCAGAACCAGAATGCCCGCGAGATCGCCGACCGGGCCGGTCAGCTCTATGACAAGCTGGTGGGCTTTGTGGAGGAGCTGGACACGGTGGGACAGAGGCTGGATCAGGCGCATGACGCCTGGTCGACGGCAAAGAACCGGCTGTCGTCCGGGCGCGGCAATGTCATCCGCCAGACCGAAATGCTGAAATCCCTCGGGGCCCAGACCAAGAAATCGCTGCCGGCGTCTTATCTTGATGCGGCGGATAACGACGAGGCCTTGCCCGCGCTGGACGCTCCGGACACAGACGAGACTTGAAGAAACACACTGGCTCGCATACTTAATCCCTCATGGCCGTACGCGAAATACTCACCGTCCCGAATCCGATCCTCAAGGAGGTTTCGAAGCCCGTCGACACCGTCGATGAGGAGCTTCGCTCGCTGATGGATGACATGCTGGATTCCATGTACGCTGCTGACGGGATCGGCCTTGCCGCCATCCAGGTGGGTGTGCCCAAGCGTGTCATCGTCATGGATCTCGACTGGGGAAGGGGGGAGCGCAATCCGCGCTATTTCGTCAATCCGGTCCTGTCCGACCCGTCCGACAACAAGCTGCCCTATGAAGAGGGCTGCCTGTCGGTGCCGACCTAT
This sequence comes from Hyphobacterium indicum, assembly GCF_003129605.1. Taxonomy (GTDB): domain Bacteria; phylum Pseudomonadota; class Alphaproteobacteria; order Caulobacterales; family Maricaulaceae; genus Hyphobacterium; species Hyphobacterium indicum. The sequence goes on along the minus strand of NZ_QBDX01000004.1, from coordinate 418,959 downwards.
TATGACGAGGTGGAACGCCCGGACCGTGTGCGCATCGATTATCTCGATTATGACGGCAAGCCGCAGACCGAGATTGCCGAGGGCATGTTCGCGGTCTGCATCCAGCACGAAATGGATCACCTCGAAGGCGTGCTGTTCATCGACCATCTCTCGCGCCTGAAACGCCAGCGCGCCGTGCAGAAGGTGAAGAAACTGGCCAAGCTCCGCGATCAGGACGACGCGGCTTGATCCTGCGGCCGGCGGTGCCGGGTGATGCCGCCCTGCTGGCCCGTTGGGACGAGAAACCTCATGTCAAATGGTGTACCGGTCTTGACCCGGACCAGCCCCTGCCTGACGTCGAGCGCGAGGACTGGGCTGGTCAGATTGCGCGCGATGTTGACTGGCTGGATATCCTGATCGGTGAGGTGGAGGGCCGCGCCATCGGCGTTGTCCAGATCATCGACCCGCATCTGGAAGAAAGCCATTACTGGGGAGATTGTGCGCCGCATCAGCGCGCGATCGATATCTGGATCGGTGAAGAAAGTGATCTGGGCAAGGGGCATGGCACGAAGATGATGCAGCAGGCGATTGATCGCTGTTTTGCCGACCCCGCGGTCACGACCATCCTGATCGATCCCCTGATCATCAACACCGCTGCGATCCGTTTTTACCGGCGGCTAGGTTTTGTGGATGTCGGTGAACGCCGGTTTGGCGAGGATGACTGTCTGGTGATGGAATTGCCCCGTGCGGTCTGGCAGTTCTGAACGAAAACCGGAGCGGCACCAGCAATCCCACACGCATACGGCTCGACATTCGCGCGCGTATCCTGTCTCCTGCCACTGATTTCATAATGGGCATTGAGCCAATACGTAGAAACATAGAGGCGGGCCTCGTCACCAGGGCGGGATTGGGAGACATGACTATGAGTGGCACATCAGGAAAGATGAGTGGCGTATCCGGAAAACTGACGCTGGCAGGCATTGCGGTGGCCACGAGCACGGTCCTTGCAGCCTGTTCCATGGGCGGCGGACAGGAGCCGGAGGCCGCAGCGCCGGCCGATCTGTTCGAGGCGCTCACGGCCTATTGCGGGCAAGCGTTTGCAGGCCGGGTCGACAGTGAGGATCCGCGCGATGCGGATTGGGTGGGGCAGACCCTTGTCATGCATGTGCGCGAATGCTCGGACGATGAGATCCGGATTCCCCTGCATGTGGGCGAGGATCGCTCGCGGACCTGGGTGGTGACGCGCACAGAGGATGGCTACCGCCTGAAACATGATCACCGGCATGAGGACGGGTCGGAAGACGTGCTGACGCAATATGGCGGCGACTCCTCTGTTGTGACCGCGTCGCGCATCGAATTTCCGGCCGATGAATTCAGCCGCGACCTCTTTGTCCGCGAGGGCATTCCGGATTCCGCGCAGAATACCTGGATGATGGAAATCGAAGGCGGGAGTTTCACCTACGGGCTCGACCGTCCGGGGCGGACATTCCGCGCCGTGTTCGACCTGTCCACGCCGGTCGAGGCCCCGCCGGCGCCCTGGGGATTTGAAGACTGACAGCGGATAGTCCTTGATCTTGGCGGCGCGATTGGCTGAAACGCGGCCATGACCTTGCGCCTTGCCTTCATGGGAACACCGGACTTCGCTGCTGCCTCGCTGGCCGAGATCGCCGCGGCGGGGCATGAGGTGGTGCGGGTCTATACCCAGCCGCCACGCCGCAAGGGGCGGGGCAAGGCGGAGCAGAAAACGCCGGTGCACGCGCTGGCGGAAACGCTGGGGCTGGATGTGCACACGCCGGAAAGCTTCCGCGATCCGGACGTGCTGGCGGATTTTGCCGCGCTGGATCCTGATCTGGCGGCCGTCGTGGCCTATGGACAAATCCTGCCGCAGGCGGCCCTGGATGTGCCGCGCCTGGGCTGCCTCAACCTCCATGCCTCGCTATTGCCACGCTGGCGCGGTGCTGCGCCGATACAGCGGGCGATCATGGCCGGGGACGAGCTCACCGGCGTGCAGATCATGCAGATGGAAGCGGGGCTCGATACCGGGCCGATCCTGCTGTCGGAAACGGTACGCATCTTCCCGTTTGATACGGCGGGCAGCCTGCATGACCGGCTGATGGCCACGGGCGCCCAGATGTGGCCCCGGGCGCTGGCGGCGCTGGAGCGGGGTTCGCTGGAAGCGGTGCCGCAGGCGGACGACGGCGCGACCTATGCGAAGAAAATCAGCAATGAGGAGGCGCGCATCGACTGGCGCCAGCCGGCAGAGACGGTTGCCAACCAGATCCGCGGCCTGTCGCCCTTTCCCGGGGCCTGGTTTGAATGGCCCGCGGACAAGGGCGCGGTCCGCGTAAAGGCGCATATGGCGAAGGCCGAAGATGGTGAAGGCCAACCGGGCCTGGTGCTGGATGACGGGCTGTTGATCGCCTGCGGTGAGGGGGCGGTGCGCCTGACCCGCCTGCAGCGCGAGGGCCGGGCGGCCATGGACGCGGATGATTTCCTGCGCGGGCGTGCCCTGCCGGCCGGCACCGTGCTGAGCTGATGCCCCGCTACAAGCTGACCCTGGAATATGATGGCGGGCCCTTCATGGGCTGGCAGTGGCAGGATCACGGCCCCAGCGTGCAGGGCAGTCTGCAGCGTGCGGCGGCGAAGCTGAATGGCGCGCCCGTCGAGGTCATCGGGGCCGGCCGGACAGACAGCGGCGTCCACGCGCTGGGACAGGTGGCGCATCTGGATCTGGTGAAGGATTTGCGCCCGGACACGGTCCGTGATGCCATCAACCAGCATCTGCGTCCCGACCCGGTTGCGGTGCTGGACTGCGTGGAAGTGGACACGGATTTCCACGCCCGGTTTTCGGCCGCACGGCGGCATTACATCTATCGCATCATCGACCGCCGGCCGCCGCTGACGCTGGACCGGGGCAAGGTCTGGCGGGTGCCGGTGAAGCTGGATGCCGACGCCATGCACGCCGCGGCGCAGTGCCTCGTGGGGGAGCACGATTTTTCCACCTTCCGCGATGTGCAGTGCCAGGCAAAGTCACCGGTAAAGACACTCGACCAGATTTCGGTGCGCCGGGTGGCGGACGAGGTGGAGCTGACCTGTTCGGCGCTGTCCTTCCTGCATCGCCAGGTGCGCTCGATCACCGGGTCACTGGTCGAGATCGGGCGCGGCAAATGGACAGGGACCGATCTGGTCCAGGCGCTGAAAGCCCGCGACCGGGCGGCCTGCGGGCCGGTCGCTCCCGCCGATGGTCTTTATCTGGAGCGGGTAGACTATTAGCGCATCAGCTCGATGAGGGCGAAATCGACGATGACGGGGATGAGCCCCATGACGATGCCGAGCCCGGCCGGGAGGCCCAGCGCGGCGACCGCGATCCGGGCGTGCAGAAAGAAGCGGAAGATCAGATAGACGCTGGTCAGCAGGCTGTAGGATACCGGCGCGCTGGAAAGCCCGGCCAGATAGAACAGGAAGATCAGGCCTTGTAGCAGGAAGAGGAAGAGCACCGCCCAGTTGTGCAGGATTACCCATTGCACAAAGCGGTGCTTCACCCCGGCAATGCGCGTCAGCAGCGCGGCCAGGATCGGGAAAACCAGCCAGATCCGCACCAGATCGATGAGGAAATCGCCGCCCGTATAGCTGTTCTGGAATCCGGGTGACAGCTCGGTAAAGAGCCGTGTCGTGCCTTGCAGGATGAACCAGAAGACCGGCAGAACGAACAGCGCGGCACTGAAGCTGCGGACAAATCCGCCGGCACTCAGATTCAGATGACGCTCCCAGTCATCGCGAAAGGCCATGGCGTGAAGGACAGCCTTCAATCCCGAATAGGCCTCATATATCAGGCGGATCATGCGGCCAGCCCGAAATAGGTTCTGATCAGCCGGGCATAGATACGGGTCAGGGTTTCGATGTCGCTTGTGTCCACGCGCTCATCCACCTGGTGCATGGTGGCACCGACCAGGCCGAATTCGGCGACCTGTGTGTAGTGGCGGATAAAGCGCGCATCGGAGGTTCCGCCGCCGGTGGTCAGGGCCGGTGTCAGGCCGGTCTCGGCCTCGATCGCGGCTTTCAGGGCGCTGGTGAAATGATCCGGCGTGGACAGAAAGGCTTCGCCGGTGACCGTCAGGTCCAGCTCGATCCGGCCTTCAAAGCCGACGCTGGCCGCCTTGGCCTCGGACTCGATCCAGCGTTTGAGCTCATCGCCTGTATGCGCCGTGTTGAAGCGGATATTGAACTTGGCGCGGGCTTCGCCGGGAATGACATTGTGCGGTTCATTGCCGACATCAATCGAGGTGACTTCCAGATTGCTTTTCTGGAAATGCGGCGCGCCCTCATCCAGCACCCGATCGGTCAGATCGTTCAGCAATTCCAGGAGTTTGGGCACCGGATTGTCGGCCAGTTCCGGATAGGCGACATGGCCCTGGCGGCCGATGACGCGGATCACGCCATTCAGGCTGCCGCGGCGGCCGACCTTGATGGTCTCGCCCAGCCGGTGCGGATTGGTCGGTTCGCCGACGAGGACATGATCGAAGCGCTCGCCCTCCTCATGCAGGGCCTCCATCAGGCGTTTGGTGCCGTTGACGGCCGGACCCTCTTCATCGCCGGTGATGAGGAAGACGATGGAGCCGGGAATGTCGTGCGCGGCCTTCACCTGCGCCACAGCGGCCACCATGGCGGCGAGTGCGCCCTTCATGTCGGCGGCGCCGCGGCCCCAGAGGACGCCCTCCTCGATGCGGGCCTCGAACGGGCCATTGGTCCAGCTCGCCGCGTCGCCGGGCGGCACTACGTCGACATGGCCGGCAAAACCGAGCACCGGGCCTTGCGTGCCCAGCCGGGCATAGAGATTGTCGACCTCGTCAAACGGATAGCGCGTTGCCGCAAAGCCGACCGCCTCCAGCGCGCCCTGCAGCACGTCCATCACGCCTTCGTCTTTCGGGGTGACGGAGGGCGCGCGGATCAGCGCCTGGGCGAGCGGGAGGGGATCGGCAGAGGACATATGAAAGAGGTAGCCTTGCCCCGCCGCCCTGCCAAGCGGGATAGAGGTTTTTGCCTCACTGAAATTCATTGAGCATGCCCGGCATCGTTCTATGATTGTGTTCATGTCGAACTTGGAGACGAGCTAATGAAACGCAACTTATTGATACTGATGGCAATCATGAGCTTGGCGACTGGCAGCGCGTACGCACAAGATGCCGACAGCGGTTTGGATATTTCTGATCCGCTTGCCTGGGTCGAGGCCTATGTCTTGGCGATGAATGAGAATGGGGCGGACCAATTCGTCACATTGGGAGTCAGCCTTGGAATGCCGGAGATGCAGATGCGGGCGCAGTCGGCTCAGATTGCTGTCGCGATTAGCCCTGATGGCCTGCTCGAAAATCATGTGGTGAGTTATTCAGCCTGCGGCGATGGTTTCCGCCAGATATTCGTTTACACGCTGTGGGAGCCAATGCAGCCCCTGTTTCTAAAGTTCGACTTCTTGCGGTCAGGCGACACTTGGATCGTTGGTCATTTCAATATCAACACGCAGCTTGCGGCCTTGCCGCCGTTTGATTCTCCTTCTTGTGAAGGAATGCGTTTCTAGTCCCTCAGGAGCTCGTTGATAGCGGTCTTGGCGCGGGTGCGCTCGTCCACGGTCTTGACGATGACGGCGCAGGCGAGGGAGGGGCCGCCCTTGGGATCTGGCAGGGTGCCGGGGGCCACCACCGCATAGGGCGGGACTTCGCCATAAGTGACTTTACCGGTGGCGCGATCGACGATCTTGGTCGAGCCGGAAATGAAAACGCCCATGGCCAGCACCGCGCCTTCACGGACAATGACGCCTTCCACCACTTCCGAGCGCGCGCCGATAAAGGCGCCGTCCTCGATGATGGTCGGATTGGCCTGCAAGGGCTCCAGCACGCCGCCAATGCCCGCGCCGGCGGAGACATGCACATTCTTTCCGATCTGGGCGCAAGATCCGATACTGGCCCAGGTATCCACCATGGCACCTTCCCCGACATAAGCGCCGATATTGACATAGGAGGGCATCAGCACGGCTCCGGGCGCGATGAAGGCGCCCCGGCGCACGGCACAGGGCGGGACGGCGCGGAAACCGGCGGCCCTGAACTCGGCCTCACCCCAGCCTTCGAATTTGGACGGAACCTTGTCCCACCATTTTGCGCCGCCAATGCCGCCCCCGATCACCCCCATCGGATTGAGCCGGAAGGAGAGGAGGACGGCCTTTTTCAGCCATTGATTGACAACCCATTCGCCGCCGGAATTTTCCCCCACCCTTGCCTTGCCGGCATCCAGCAGACCGATGGCCTGTGCCACGGCATCGCGGACCCCGTTCGTCAGGGCGGCGGGATCGTCGCGTCTGTCCCAGGCGGTATTGATGACGGTTTCGAGGGCGGCAAGATCGGTCATGCGGCTTCGTCTTTCGTTTTTGCGGTGGAGAGGAAGGTTTTCAGGCAATCCACGGCAAAATGGACATGGTCCGGGTGATCCTCCGGTCCGGCACTTTCCTCGTCGCGCGGACCCGGCCTGGCCCGCACCAGAATCGTGGTCCAGCCCAGCTCGTACGCGGTCTTGAGGTTGCGGATCGAGTCCTCGAAAAACGCGCTCTCCGGTGCTTTCACGTCAAAGCGCGACGTGAAAAGGTCGAAGCCGGACCGATGCGGCTTGGGCTGGAAGTCCGCCGCCTCGACATCGAACATGTCATCGAAACAGTCCGACAGGCCGAGATGATGGCAGATATCCTCGGCATGTTTCATGGAGCCATTGGTATAGACATAGCGCCGTCCCGGCAGGGCGCGGATATGCGCGGCCAGCTGCGGATCGGGGGTGATTACGCTGTGATCGATGTCATGAACGAAGTCGAGAAAGTCGCGGCCATTGCGCACCTGGCCATTCGCCATCAGCCCGTTCAGCGTGGTGCCGTATTCGCGCCAGTAATCCTTCTGCACCTTGCGGGCATCTTCATGTGACAGGTTGAGTTCGCGGGCGACAAATTCTGTCATCCGGCGATCGACCTGTGACATGACGTCGGCGTCGGACGGGTAGAGCGTATTGTCCAGATCAAAGACCCAGGTCGATACGTGTGAAAGGTCGGGCGGGCTCATTGTCCGGGGTCCTCCGGAGCGGGCTGCTGCGCCGGCACCCTGAAATCGGCAATCGTCAGCTCGACGCGGCTGGTGCCATCCACAGGGTCCGGGATCTGCCGGAAGGGGGCCGTGGAGTAGCCGCGGCCGGCACATTCGGTGCGGCCTTCGGCCACAAAACGGGAGGGCGAATAACAGAAGTTTTCGGTGCCGCCCTGGAGCCGGCCGCCGGTTCCACCCGTGCGTTCGGCATAGAACCAGGCATTGGCCGTGGACAGATGGTCGGCGATCAGGCGGGCGCAGCCTCCGGCGTCCAGCCGCCACCAGCCGCGAGCTTCCCATACGGATTCGCGCTGACGGCCCAGTGCGACCGCAATCCGTCCTTCGGTCTCGTTGCAGACGACCAGGCCGGCCTCGGCATTACGGCGGATTGCAGCGGCTTCCAGAGCGTCGATCAGTTCCGGCCGCGGCGGCGTCCGGGGCAGGCCTTCGGCCTGGACAAAAGCGGCAATCGCGCGGGTCGTGCGGCGGCCATCCAGACCATCAATGAGGCGGATATCATAGCCGGCATCGCGCAGGAGCCGCTGGATTCCGGCTTCCTGAGCGTCCTCGCCAAAATCGGCGGGCTCGACCAGCACGGTGCGGAAGCGGTGTTCGCCGCGCAGGACATCAAACCCACGGCGGTCGAGACCCAGCGCGTCGCAATCGCTGACCGCTTCAACGGCAAAATCGGACGCGCCGACACAGAGGTCGAGCTGTCCGCCCCATTCACGGACGCCGCCCAGATAGGCCGCCGTCGAGCGCGCATAGAATAACAGCGGATCCTCGCTTTCCGGGTCAATCGACGGGCCGGCTTCCACACATTCGCCGGGGCGGATGCGGGTCCAGCCCTCCACCGCGATGTCGCGTTGCGGCGTCGCCCAGCCGAGGGCGGCTTCGACAATGAAGCTGGTCTCATTGCAGATATCCGCCGCCTGCGCGGGCACAGCGGGGAACAGCAAGGCCAGAAAGAGAAGGGCGCGAAACATCATCGCTCTACCTTATCCGGAAAATTCCGGCGTAAACGCGGCAATCGCATCGCGAAGATCATCCAGGCCGGATTTTTTTGTCGACGACGTCCGGATGATTTCCGGGAAGGCGGCGGGTCGTTTGACAATCCGTTTCAACGTGGCCTCCTCCATGGCGGTCAACTCCGCGGGTTTCAGCTTGTCCGCCTTGGTGAGGATGATCTGGTAGCTCACCGCCGCTTCGTCCAGCCCGTCCATCATGGTTTCGTCGGCGGGCTTCAGGCCGTGGCGGGCATCGATCAGAAGATAGACGCGCTTGAGATTGGGGCGGCCCCTGAGAAAGGCTTCTGTCAGTTTCGTCCAGACCTGCGCCGTTTTCTTGGGAGCCTTGGCAAACCCGTAGCCCGGCAGGTCGACCATGCGGATGGCGCCGCCCAGATCAAAGAAGTTGAGCTCGCGCGTGCGGCCCGGTTCGCCGGAGGAGCGCGCCAGCTGTTTGCGGTTGGTCAGCGCGTTGATCAGGCTGGACTTGCCGACATTCGAGCGGCCCCAGAAGGCGATTTCGGGCGTATCGGCGGGCGGCAGGCCGGCGAGGTCCACCGCGCCCTTGATAAACTCGCAGGGGCGGGCGAAGAGCGCACGTCCGCGCCCGGAGCCGGAGCTGCCGGGCTCGGCGGTCAGCTTGCTTCTCCGCCGCGATTGCGCAGGGACTTGATCAGCTTGTCGAGCTGGGTTTCCACGCCCTGACGCCGCATGATGACGTATTGCTGGACGACGGACAGGAAGTTGTTCCAAGCCCAGTAGATCACCAGGCCGACCGCAAATTGCGCAAGCACGAAGGTGAAGACGATCGGCAGGAAGGCGAAGATGCGCGCCTGCATCTTGTCCGGCGGCGGCGGGTTCAGGGATTGCTGCGCCCACATGGTGATGCCCATCAGGATCGGCCAGGCACCAATGGCGAGCGCGCCGCCGATGAGCCACACGCCGGACGGATCGTAAGGCAGGAGGCCGAACAGGTTCCAGACATTTGTCGGGTCCGGCGCGGCCAGATCCTGAACCCAGCCCGGAAACGGCTCATGGCGCATTTCCAGGGTCACGAACAGGGTCTTGTAGAGCGCATAGAAAACCGGGATCTGGAACAATATGGGCAGACAGCCGGCCAGCGGATTGACCTTCTCGCGTTGATAGAGCGCGATGGTTTCCTGTTGCTGTTTCTGTTTGTCATCCGCGTATTTCTCGCGGATTTCCTGCATTTTCGGCTGCAGGTTTTTCATCTTCGCCATCGACACATAGGCCCGGTTGGCGAGCGGGAAGAACAGGATCTTGACCAGAACCGTCACCGCCAGAATGGCGAAGCCGATGCCGCCGAGGAAGCCGGACAGGGTGTGCAGCAGCCAGAAATAGGGGCGGGTCAGGAACCAGAACATGCCCCAGTCGACGGCCATGTCGAAGCGGGAAATGCCCAGATTTTCCTCATAGGCCTGCAAGAGATCGACGCGCTTGGCGCCGGCGAAGATGCGCGCCGTGGTGCTCAGTGTGGCGCCCGGTGCGAGCTCGACCGGCTGGGTGACATAGCCGGACTGGAAGGTGTCATCGCCCTGGCGTGCGATCAGGCGCATCGAGCCTTCGAATTCCATGGACTGATCGGGAATGACGGCGGCCATCCAGTATTTGTCGGTAATGCCCATCCAGCCGCCCGTTCCGGAGCGGGCGGTTTCGTCGCCGGGATTCATGGAGCGGTATTTCTCGTCGAGAATATTGGTGCCCACCACGCCGATCGGGCCTTCATGCAGAATGAAGAAGGGGGACCAGGGCGCCGGCGGCTCTCCGTCGCGGCGCACGCGCGCGAAACGCGACAGGCTGGCGGTCTGGCCCGACGTGTTCTCGATCTCGTCGGCGAAGGTGAACATATAGTCGTCGTCCAGCGAGATCGTACGGCGGAAAACGAGGCCGTCATTGCCCCGGTATTCCAGCACGACCGGGGTTTCCGGTGTCAGCTGATTACCGGAGACCAGCGTCCAGCTGGCATTGAAGCCTGGCGCATCGGTCGGCCCCGCGCCCAGCGCCTGCCAGCCATCCTGAGCATAGAAGGCGTTCGGGCCATCGCGGCGGTGCAGGAACTCGACCGGTGACTCATCGTCGACTTCGGTATCATAGCGTTGCAGGCGCAGCTCATCGATCCGGGTGCCGGTCAGGGACAGAGAGCCGGTGACGGCTTCGCTGACAATCGCGATCCGCTGTTCCTCGGCGGGGGCGGCGGCATCCGCTGCCGCAGCGTTCGAACTCGCTGCAAGGTCCGTCATTTCCGTCTGCACGGCCGTGGATTGTTCGGCGAGGCGCGCAGCCTGCTGACGCTCATTCATCGGACCGAGGACGAATATCTGATAGGGAATCAGAATGGCCGCCGAAATCACGATGGCGAGGATGATATTGCGATTGTCGCCCATGAGAGGGTGTCCCGATCCGCTTTAGTCGTCTGTGTCGCCCGAGGCCGGGCGGGCGAGGGTTTGCAGCGCAGATTGCACATCGTCAAGCAGGCGCGGCCATGCCCGGGTTGAGGTCGTCACACGGGCGATGAACACATAGTCGTTTCCAGCCTCTCCGTGGAGGGGCAATAGCAGCCTTGCCGCTTCTTTCAGGCGGCGCTTGGCGCGGTTGCGGACCACGGCATTGCCGATCTTGCGTGTGGCGGTGAATCCGGCCCGGATTTCGCCGGGCGGACAGCGTCCCTCGCGGGCCTGGATGACGACGCTGGACCGGACCGCCTTGCGGCCTTGCGCCACATACAGAAAATCCCGCCTGACGCGCAGGCGGGATATCTTCATTTCCGTATCGCGTGTGGCGATCAGGCCGACAGCCGCTTGCGGCCTTTGGCGCGGCGGCGGGCCAGAACCTGACGGCCGGCTTTGGTGGCCATACGCGCGCGGAATCCGTGCCGGCGGCTGCGGACGAGCTGGGACGGTTGGAAGGTACGTTTCACGGGCGCGCTCCATTACATGGGCAAATCTCAAGAGGCGCGGTGAATACGCGAGCGATCCGGGGCCGTCAAGAGCGTAAGCCTTGCTTGTTCAGCGGCCCGGTGTGGGCTATCGGCTTGTACGGCGAATGATATGACAAAGCTCTCACCTCCCCTCCGTGCCGCGCAACGATTCCGGAATGTCGTGATCGGTGTCTGCCGGGCAACCGTTGAAAGCCTGCCCGGCCGTCTTCTGCTGTTCACGCTGGGCTTTGTCATGCTGGCGCAGATGCTGATCTTTCTGCCGCTGGCGGCGCAATTCCGCACCAACTGGCTGTCGGATCAGGCCGAGACCGCCTTCATCGCCGCGCTGGCCGCCGATGTCGCCCGGGGCGGGACGCTGGGCGATATGGAGGTGAGCGAATTGCTGGAAGCCTCCGATGCCGTGGCCGTGGCCCGTGTGACCGAGGGCCGGAACGAGCTGGTCCTTTATGGCGGGCCGATTGATGCCCCTCTCATTGAAGCGGATCTGCGGCGCGAAAGCTGGTCGATGCGGATCAGCAGCGCCGCCCGCACCTTCACCGTAACCGACGAACGCTATATCCGCATCATCGCCAATCCGCAGGCGCGGCCCGATGACATCATTGACGTCATCGTGCCGGAAGCGCCGCTGAAAGCGGCCTTGCTGGAGTATTCGGTGGGCCTGTTGCAGCTTTCCCTGTTCATCGCCGTGGTCACCGGGATCCTGCTCTATGTGACATTGCTCTATGCCTTTGTGCGCCCGATGCGGCAGCTGGCGGCGGCGATGGCGCGTTTCCAGAAAGACCCGATGGATCCCAGGCGCGCCATCGTGCCGGATACGCGCAAGGACGAAATCGGCCAGGCGCAAAGGGCGCTGGCGGCGATGCAGGAAGATGTGCGGGCGGCTCTGAAACAACGCGAGCGGCTGGCGGCGCTGGGCGCGGCCATGGCCAAGATCAATCATGATCTGCGCAATGTGCTGGCGTCGGCGCAACTGGTCTCCGACCGGCTGGTGTCGTTCGAGGATGAGCGGGTGCGCAAGATGGGCGCGCGCATGGTGCGGGCCGTGGGCCGCGGCATCCGCCTGACGGAAGCGACGCTGCAATATGGCAAGGCCGAGGAAAGCCCGCCGCAGATGATGCGGCTCAATCTGAAACTCGCCCTGGATGAAGCCGCGGCGGATGCCATGGCGACCGAAGGTGAAGGCGAATGGGTCAATGCGATTGCCGATGGCACGGCGATCACGGCGGATCCCGATCATGTGCACCGGATTTTCCTGAACCTGTTCCGCAATGCTCTGCAGGCCATGACCCTGACCGGCGGCAAAATCCGCCTGTCGGTGAGCGCCGGGGCGGAGGACGGTTACATGCGGATCGAGATTGCCGATGCCGGGCCGGGCCTGCCGCCAAAGGCGCGCGAAAACCTGTTCGAGCCCTTCACCTCCTCGACGCGCCGGGAAGGCACCGGGCTGGGTCTGACCACGGCCCGCGAACTCGCCCGCGCCCATGGCGGGGATATCGTGCTGGTGCGGACGGGCGAGGACGGGACGGTGTTCGCGGTTACGCTGCCGGCAGCAGATTAAGGCTCTCCCACCACGCCTTCGCGGCGCGGGTCGGCACCGCCGGTCAGCGTGCCATCTTCCAGACGCCTGATGATGTGCAGGCCGGAGTTTTCCGTCCGGTTGGCATCCAGGGTGAAGCCCATGGCGCGCAATTCATCGGCGAGCTCTGCCGGGAAGGTTTCCTCGACCCGGACGACATCGCCGCGCGCGACGACATTCGGCAATTCAATGGCCTGCTGCGGTGTCAGACCCCAGTCGAGCATGCCGACAAGGGTTTTCGAGACATAGGCAATGATGGAGGTGCCGCCGGGCGAGCCCGTGGCGAGCTCGAACGCGCCGTCCGCATTGAACACAATCGTTGGCGACATGGAGGAGCGCGGGCGCTTGCCGCCTGCGGGCGCATTGGCGGCCGGACTGCCATCGGCGTTCAGCGGATTGAAGGTGAAATCGGTCAGCTGATTGTTGAGGAAAAACCCGCCGGCCATGCGGTTGGACCCGAACAGGAATTCGACGCTGGCGGTCATCGAGACGACATTGCCGTCCGCATCGACGACCACGAAATGGCTGGTGCCGGGCACATCCGGTGTCCCGGCGGGTACGCTGGGAATGGCCGTGTCGCGGTCGATCAGGGCCGAGCGCGCGGCGATGTAGTTATCAGACAAAAGCGCCTCGACCGGAACGTCCACAAAGGCGGTATCTGCGATAAACGCATCGCGGTCGGCATAGGCGAGGCGGCTGGCCTCGATGAAGCGGCGCCAGCCTTCGGCCGTGTCCGGGCCGGAGGCCGCCATGTCAAAGGGCTCCAGCATGCCCATGATCTGGTTGACCGTCACGCCGCCGGATGAGGGCGGCGGGGCCGAACAGATATTCCAGGCGCGATATTCGCGGCAAACCGGCGCGAGGACTTCGGGCGTGTAGGTGGCCAGATCCTCAAGCGTCATCTGGCCGGGGATGGGTCCGGCGGTGACGGCCTCGACGATGTCCTGTGCCAGAGGTCCTTCATAGAAATTGCGCCAGTCTTCGGCGATGAGGCGCAGGCTGGCGGCATAGCCGGCATTGGTCAGGACATGACCCGCGGGAAGCGCCTCCCCGACCTCGTCGAAGAGATAGTTGCGCATGGCCGGCGACGCCGAGACATCGCGGATCTGGGCCGTCCGCAGAATGAGGGAATGGAGCCGCGGGCTGATTTCGAAGCCGTCTTCTGCCAGCCCGGCGGCAAAGGTGAAATTCTCTGCCCAGTCCAGCGCGCCATGATCTTCATGCGCCGTTGCCAGCATGGCGATAACGCCGGGTACGCCCACGGCGCGGCCACTGGTCCAGGCGGTGAGGAAGGGCAGGGGCGTACCCGTCTCGTCGAGCCAGTGTTCCGGTGTTGTCGCCGCCGGGGCCGTTTCGCGGCCATCATAGACAATGGTTTCGCCTGTGGCGGCATCATAATAGACTATGAAGGCGCCGCCGCCGATGCCGCTCGATTGCGGCTCGACCAGCGAAAGCGTGGTCTGGATGGCGATGGCGGCATCAATCGCGTTGCCACCGTCGCGCAGGGCTTCGAGGCCGGCCTCGACCGCATGCGGATTGGCTGCGGCGACCATGGCCGGGCCGGGCTCGGTTTCCTGCGCAGAACAGGCAGCGGTGGCGAGGCCAAACAGAGTCAGGCTTAATATACGGATCAACACACTTGCTCCCGGTCCAGTCGGTGGCACCATAACGCGAAGCGGAAGCAGCGGAAGACCTGAAGATGGCAAAACCCGGCGCGATGAACACGATGACCGATGTGCCCGGCCTGAAAGTCGGGCAGGCGCAGGATGAGGCTGTGCGGACCGGGGTGACGGTAATCCTGCCGGATGAACGGGCGGTCTGCGGCGTGGATGTGCGCGGCGGCGGTCCGGGGACGCGGGAAACCGATGCGTTGCAGCCGCATACGCTGGTCGAGGCCGTCGATGCGGTCGTGCTGTCGGGCGGTTCGTCCTACGGTCTGGCGGCCGCCGATGGTGTGGCGGGAGTGCTGGGGGCCCGGCGGCGCGGATTTGAATTGATGCCCGATCCGGCCGTGCCGGTCTCGCCGGTCGTTCCGGCGGCGATCCTCTATGATCTCGCCAATGGCGGGGACAAGCATTGGGGCGAGCTTCCGCCCTATGCGGCGCTGGGGCGGACGGCTGTTCAGGCTGCGGCCCGGGACTTCACGCTGGGACGCGCCGGGGCCGGTTATGGTGCCAGCGCCGGACGCCTGCCGGGCGGGACCGGGTCGGCGAGCGTGGTGACGGATGACGGCTATACAATCGGGGCGATTGTGGCGGTCAATTGTTTTGGTTCGGTCAAGGTGCCGGGGACGGACGCCTTCTGGGCCGCCCCGTTCGAATTCGGCGGTGAATTCGGCGGTGTGCCTTTCCCGGCCAGCGTGGATTTCGATGCAGAAGACTGGGGCGTTGCCAAATTCAACCCGGCCCCCGGCACGAATACGACGATTGCCGTGGTGGCGACGGATGCCGTGTTGTCATCCGCTGACGCCAAACGCC
This sequence comes from Hyphobacterium indicum, assembly GCF_003129605.1. GTDB lineage: Bacteria > Pseudomonadota > Alphaproteobacteria > Caulobacterales > Maricaulaceae > Hyphobacterium > Hyphobacterium indicum. The sequence goes on along the minus strand of NZ_QBDX01000004.1, from coordinate 403,849 downwards.
TGGCGCAGATGGCTTCGGCCGGGTTTGCCCGTGCCATACGCCCGGTCTTCACGCCGTTTGACGGCGATGTGGTGTTTGCCCTGTCGACGGGACAACGCGCCCTGGCCGATCCGGAGGCTTTCACCCTGTCGCGCTTGGGCTCGCTGGCGGCGGACTGTCTGACACGGGCAATTGCACGGGGCGTTTTTATGGCTGCAAGGGACTGATTTTTGTGGCTTTCGCATTCCGCTCCGGCTAGCGTCGGTTTTTCAGCGCCGGTCTGCGGTGCCTTTCGGGGGATATCCATGCACAGAATTCTTGCCGGCCTAGCCGTGTCTGTTGCCGTGTCCGTTTCGGCTTTCGGCCAGGACATGTTCACAAACGTAGAGTCCATTTCCGCCGCAGACGGCGGCCCGGACATCATCCGGTTCGACGGGCTGTCACCTGACGTCATGCGGATGTCTCCAGGCGATACGGTCGCACTCAATTTCGGGCCGGGTTATGTGGCCGAGCTGGACCGCATGGCGACCCAGTCCATGGGGGCGCAAGTCTGGGTCGGCCGGCTTGAAGGCGGAAGTCTTCTGGATCGGATTTTGATCACGGAAACCAACGGGCACGCTTTCGGCCGGATCGTGACCGAGGACGGCATCTGGCACATCATCCCGGAGGGAAATGGCCATCGCATCATGCAGATGCCGGCAAGTGCTCGGCCACGTATGAGTGCCAATGACATGATGATTCCCGATCCGCTGGTGCTGGCGCGGTTGGCCGAGGCCGGTGAATTGGAATTTTCCGGTGAGATAGCAGAAGCCGTGCCGGTCGGGTCGAACGGCATCATTGATATTGCGGTATTCTATTCCCAGAGCATGACCGCCCATTGGGGTCTGGCGACTGGCGGACGCATTCAGTATCTGATGGCGGTTCTCGATCAGGCGCTTGTTGACAGTGATACGGGATTGCGGGCGCGGCTCGTGCATCTGGATTCCGTCAATCTGACGACCGACAATGCGGATCAGGGCGTCACGCTGGAAAACCTGTCAGGCAATCCAAATGGCAATGCACAGATCACTCAGGATCTGAGCGCTCTGCGGGCAGCTGGCGTCACTTACGGTGCTGACCTCGTTGGAATTATCCAGCGTGCTCTGCCCGGTCAGACGTCTTGTGGCATTGCGTGGACCAACGGCACCAATGGAACGATGGACGCTTCAAATCTGCCCTTTGGGTATTCGGTTTCAGCCGACTGGCTGACACCAGATCAGTCATCTCTTTGTGACCCCGCGACTTTTGCGCATGAAATCGGGCACAATATGGGCTTTGTTCATAACGTCGAGGAGACAGGTCAGGTTGGCGGCGGTGTGCGGACTTTTGCGCACGGTCACCGGGTTGACTGTAATTTCAACACGATCATGTCTTATCCGTCTACCAACGCGCAAATACAGGCCTGCCCGGCAGGATCGCCAAATGGCATTGGCGGCGAAACAACGGCGTTTTTCTTCTCCAATCCGGAGCTGATGCGTTGTCCGCCAAACGGAACTGGCGCTTGCGGACGTCCGTTTAACGATGCTGATCCGGCTGACGTTGCGCGCGCCGCGCGTGAGGAGAGCCGGAATGTCGTGAATTTCCGTGCCGAAGCGCCGCGCGTTGTTTCTTCGGTTCTGCCGATTACACGTTCGGTCCAGAACGGAACGGTCGCCACGGCCTTCGCCACGATCATCAATCCGGCGGCAACCGGTTCCACGGCGACAGGCTGCGGTTTGCGGCTGGCCGGGACGACGCCGGCGCAGTTTTCCTATCAAACCACCACACCGGCCAACGCCTTGTCGGGCACGGCCAACACACCTGCGGATATCGCCGCCGGTGGTGCCCAGAACTTTGTGTTCTCGGTTACCAGTGCGACGGATTTTGCCGACAATCAGGGCCTTCCCCAAGCCTCGACAAATAACGAAACACATCTGTTCGTCGAGGCCTTCTGCAGCAATCGCCGCTCCGGTGAGTATACGCTGGGCCTGAATTCGCTGATCTTCAGCTCCTCTCCGACGCCGGTGCCGGATATCGTTGCCCTTGCGACCTCGGGTGATCCGGGGCGGGTGAATGTGCCGACGACCGGAAATTTCGTCGGCGTGTTTGCCGTGGCGATTTCCAATGTCGGAGCCGCGGGCACGATTACGGCCTCCGGCGATACAGGTGGGCGGGCGCTGGCGATCCAGAATATCGAGGTCTGCCCGACGAACCCCGCTACCGGCGTATGCACGTCGCCGCGGGCCGCCACGGCACAGTTGAATGTCGGCGCCAATGGCACGGCCACATTCGGCGTCTTCGTTCGCGGAAATGGTCAGGCCATTGCCAATGACCCGGCCCAGAACCGCGTTTTCGTCCGCTTCAATGAAGGCGCGAATGCCCGCGGCGCAACAAGTGTGGCGGTCCGGACGCAGTAATTCGCGCCAGGCACGGCGCCGGTCCGCACACGCAGTAGCGCGGCAGAAATGCCGCGCTATTTGCTTGCATCCGACCCCGCATTGGCGGCATTAAGACCATTGCGAGGGGATGAGTATTCCGTGCGGGCTTCAGACGCCCGGAACACTCCGCCGGGACAGGCTTTTTGAATATGACACATAGCTCGCCCATAACGGGCGTGATGATTTGCGGGGCCGGTCATTCCGGCTCTACCCTGCTGGGCTTGATCCTCGGTCGGGCGGACGGAGCCTTCTATGTCGGAGAAGGCGCGAAAATCCGCTATCTCCACGATCTGAACAAGCCGCTGCGCAAACGCGCCTGCAAGGTCTGTGGTGAGGCCTGCCCGGTGTGGTCCGACTTTCACTGGGACCGGGACAGACCGCTTTACCGGCAGGTGGCCGCCCATACCGGTACCCGCATCATTGTCGACTCAACCAAGAATGCCGCCTGGATCCGGGCGCGTTCGGATGAGCTGACGGCGGCCGGTGATCGCGGCGCACTGATTTTCCTGCAGCGTGATGGCCGCGCGGTTCTCAATTCACGTTTCCGCAAATATCCCGAGCGCGATGCCGCCGGGCAGATCCGGTCCTGGATGGATCAGATCATCGACAGCCGGGCGGTGTTTTCGGCCTATGACGGCCCGAAAATCGTGGTGCGCTATGAAGAGCTGGCGACCCGGCCCGAGGCCGTGGTCCGGCAGATCTGCGAGGTGGCGGGCCTGCCTTTCCGGGCAGAGATGCTGGCCTTCAATGACGGCGAGTCGCATCCGCTGGGCGGCAATACCGGCACCCAGTTCGTGGCGGCGCGCGGCAAGGTCGCGCATGACCCGGACGCCATACTCAAGCTGACACCGCGCACACATGATTATTATGCGAAGCATTCCGGCGGCATAAAGCTGGACCTTCGCTGGAAAACCGAAATGTCCGCGCCGCATCTGGCGTTGTTCAATGACATGGCCGGAGACTTCAATGCCGACATGGCCTGGGGAGAAGAGACTAAATGACCAAGATTGATCTGGTTTTCCGGCAGATTGACGAACGCACGCGGGATGTCTCGCTGGCGCTGGCGAAAAAGCATATCCGGCCGGATGCCGTGCATATCATTGATGATGTGCGGCCTTTCACCGAATGCGTGAATCAGATGCTGCGCATTGATCATGACTGCGATTACGTCGTCTATCTGGATGCGGACTGCCTGATCCTCGAGGAGATGCGCGAATTCATCGAGCAGACCGATGCCGCCTATGTCGATGCCTATGTCACGGACCGCTTCCGCGGCCGCCTGCATTGCGGCGTGCATATCACGCGGATCGATCTCGTTCGCGCCATGGCCGCTATCGAACCGCCGCTGGATGATCTGAAATATGTGCTGCGGCCGGAATCGCGCTTGCGTAATCTGGCGATGAAGCCGTTGCGGATGAGCAAGCAATTCCGCAATTTCGATATCCTGCACGACTATTTCCAGTATTACCGCCACGTCTTCATGAAATATGCGCTGCGCGAATTGCGCAGCCGGACAAAGGTCCAGTTCAAGCGCCTGTCCTCGGCGATGAAGCACTGGCCGGACGTGTCCGGCCCGGTCGATGATTTTGTTATCGCCCAGCATGCCGTGCGCTATGCGCGCGAACATGTCTCCAAAGATGCCGGCGCCGCAGAAACCCATGCCTTCATCGAAAACCTGCCCCAGCATGCCGAGCGCGAGCTGGCGCGGCTGGGGATTGAGGAGAAGGACCCCTTCACCCTGGCGGATCTGGAAGCCTGGCTGGAGAAGAATGACCAGCGCCATGTCTACGGATCGGCCGCCGAGAAGCCGAAAGTCTTCGGTCTGGGCCTGTCGCGCACCGGGACGCGGTCGCTGACGGCCGGCCTGCAGATGCTCGGATGGGACACATCGCACTATCCGATCGACGAGGATACCTATACCGAACTCGCCTATGGCCAGTATGACCTGACCCTGCTGAAATATCATGACGGGCTGACCGACATCACGACGGTGCCCTATTACCAGCAGCTGGACGAGCAATATCCGGGATCGAAATTCATCCTCACCGTGCGGGACCGGGAAAGCTGGCTGCGCTCGTGCCAGAATCACTGGTTCAACCGCCCGGCCTTCAAGCACACGGAAGACCCGGACGAGGAGACCCATCTCCTGATGCGCCAGCTTCTGCGGGCGGCGGTCTATGGCTGCTACAATTTCCAGCCGGAGCGATTTGTCTGGGTCTATGAAAAGCATGTGGCCGAAGTGAAGGCCTATTTCAGGGACCGGCCGGACGATCTGCTGATCCTGAATGTGTGCGAGGGCGAAGGCTTCGACAAGCTGGCGCCCTTCATGGGCGTGCCCAAACCGGCCGAGCCTTTCCCGCACAAGGGCAATATCATGTCACAGCGTGTGGAAGCGGCCCGGATTGCCGCGAAAGTGGCGGAGTAGAGGCCGCCGGTCATGGCCCAGACGGATACGCCTTTCAGTGACATCGAGCCACCCGGTCTCCGTCAGTCGCTGGGCTTTGCCGGCCGGACGCTGGCCCTGGTCTGGGCCACCGCACCGCGCCTGACCCTGATCATTGCGGTGACAACGGCGCTGGTGGCGCTGGTGCCGGCACTGGCGGCCTATCTGGCCAAGCTGATCGTTGACACCGTACTGGCGGCCATCGAGACGCAGGCCGCGGCCGACCGGCAGATGGCCCTGATCTGGGTGGCGGCCGAGGCCGGCGTGCTGGGCGTGGCCATGGCGTTGCGGCGGATTCTGGTTCACCTCAAACGCCTGCTGCATGCCGAGCTGGGTTTTGCGGTCAGCACGAAAATCTTTGACAAGACCAGCCGGTTTGATCTGGAGACCATCGAGCGTCCGGACGTGCAACAGCAGATCCTGCTGGCGCGCCAACATGCCAGTGCGCGGCCCTATAATCTGGCCAACCGGATCATTGAAAGCGGCCAGCACGGTCTGACCCTCGTCTCGCTGGCGATTGTACTGTGGACCTTCTCGCCGCTGGCCGTGGCGATCATCATCGCGGGCGGTGTGCCCCTGTTCCTGAGCGAGCTGGGCTTTGCCGGCTCGGCCTTCCGCTTCTATACCGGCCGTACACCGGAAATGCGGCGGCGCAATTATCTGGAAGGCCTGATGACCAGTGACAGCGCCGCCATCGAGCGCCTGCACGCGGTGTCCAGCCCGGCGATCCGTACCCGCTATACCGGCCTGTTCCGCTGGCTGTTCGGCGAGGACCAGGCGCTGCAGACAAGGCGTACAACATTCGGCGTGCTGCTGCTGATGGTCAGTTCGGCCTTCTTTCTCGGCGGCAAGGCCTGGGTGGTGTGGGCGACCGTCATGGGGGCGCTGACGCTGGGCCAGATGACGATGTATGCGGCCATCCTGAAACAGGGGCAGAACACGGTCACCACCCTGTTGGCAACGCTCAGCGGCGGGTATGAAGACCTGCTCTATGTCTCCAATCTCTACGCGCTTCTGGGCCGGGAAAGCGGACAGGAACGGGGCGGGGCGCAGGCCGGGCCGGCGCCGGGGCAGGGCTATGTGCTGGACGATGTCCACTTTGCCTATCCCAACGGCAAACGGCCCGCCCTGACCGCGGTCTCGCTGGCCATTCCCGCCGGGGAGAAGCTCGGTATTGTGGGGGCCAATGGCTCGGGAAAATCGACGCTCGTCAAGCTTTTGACCGGGCTCTACCTGCCGCAATCGGGCCAAGTGATGCTGGACGGGTTGGACACGAAGGACTGGGATCCTGCCACATTGTTCGCGCGCACGGCGGCCGTGTTCCAGCCCTCGCAGCGCTACAGCCTGACGGCCGGCGAGAATATCGCCATGGGCGAGGGCTTGCGGGTGGCGGACCAGGCGCGTCTGGAACGCGCCGTTGAGGCCGGGCTGGCGGGGCCGGTGATTGCCGATCTGCCGGAGGGGCTCGACACGAAGCTGTCGCGGCAATTCCTCGACGGACGGGAGTTGTCCGGCGGACAATGGCAAAGGCTGGCGCTGGCCCGGGCGATGCTGCGCGAGAGCGCGGACATTCTCATTCTGGATGAGCCGACTGCGGCGCTCGACCCGGCCGCAGAGGCCGATTTCGTGCGCGGTCTGCGCGGCCGGCCCGGCACGCTGGTCGTCATCAGCCACCGCCTGTCGACCTTGCGCTGGTGCGACCGGATCGTGGTGCTGGAAAAGGGCCGGATCGTCCAGTCCGGCACGCCGGAGGCGCTGGCCGGATCACCGGGTCCGTATCGCGATCTGTTCCGGGAACAGGCCGAATTCTACGGCGGCCAGACGCCCGCAACAGCGCCTGAAAAAGACCGGTAAGGCCTCTTGCTATTGCCAAATCGCGCGGCTAGTTTCCGCGCCTTCCCGGGGCTGGATGCCGGTCCCGGGCGGTCTGCACCGGTAGCTCAGTTGGATAGAGCACCAGACTACGAATCTGGGGGTCGGGAGTTCGAATCTTCCCCGGTGCGCCATCTATTTATCTCGCGGCAATTCGCTTCGCTCATGCCTCCGATGGGGCAGCCTGACCGGCTGGCGCGCGGGCGCGCTTGCGAACCCTGCCGGGTTCGGGGCGCTGGCGCAGCTTCAAATCCCGTATCCATAGCGCGATGGCCATGGGCATAAGGGATTGGCGCCTCTGAGCGGCGTTAATCATTCGCTAGCGTGAACGGGATTAGGCCGTGAGCCTGATGGAAATGTTCCGCGACAAAACATATCGCCTGCAGGGCGTCTGGCGTGCCGCCATTATCGGCGCCGCGGTCATCGGGCCGGTGGCGTTGCTTCTTGCGACCGTGTTGCAGCCCTGGTTCGAGCCGGAATGGATGTTCATGGACGTGCTGACCGCGGCCCGGCAGGCGGAGACCTGTTGTCATGCCACATTCGGTTTCGTATCCCAGATCGGATTGTTTCTCTGGATATCAGCGGCCTCCTTCGCTCTGTTCGCTGCCCTGATCCTCCATTTGCTGGGTGCCGGTCGAGGTCTGGCCGGATTCATGCTGTATGGCGGATTGCTGAGTGCCGGTCTGGCCATGGATGATGCCTTCCTCCTTCACGAAAGCATTTTGCCCGGGTTTGGAATTCCCCAGAATCTCGTGCTGGCCCTCTATGGCTTTCTTGGCCTTGTATACGCGGTGGTGTTCCGGCGGCTCATCCTGCGAACCGACCCCCTGCTTCCCGGGGCCGCCGGCATGGCCGTTGGGGCCAGCCTGGCCATCGATGTCTTTATCGGGATCCAGACGCCGGCAATTGCCATTCTGGAAGACGCGTTCAAATTCATGGGCATCGCCTTGTGGGCCGCGTTCCAGCTGAATGCCGGGGCCGGGCTGGTCATGGCGACAGTGAAAGCGAATCGTCCGGACAACAGGTCATGACCGTTCTGCCCGTCGGCATCTGTCGCCATTCCCGGCCGAAGCATTGATGAGTCCGGACGTGATCCGTTTCCGGCACGCGCGCCATCCTTGAAACCGTGGACTGTGAAAGCCACAAGCTTTCAGAATAAAAGAAGACCGGGGGCGCAGGTCAGGGGGTTTTCCTGATTTCATGATCCGCAAAAAGCCTCCTGGCCCGCCTTGCCGCATTTCCGCACCGTGAAACCGGTTCCCTCTTTCGCTGAAAATGCTCTAGAAGGCCCGCAATGCGCCATATCCTGATAGCCGATGACAATGATCTGATGCGCGCCACGCTGTCGCGGCTTTTGAGCCCGTATGGTGCGGTGACGGCTGTGGCCGATGGTCAGGCGGCCCTTGCGGCGGCGCAATCGCAGGCCTTCGACCTGATCCTTCTGGATATCAAAATGCCCGGGATTGACGGGATTGCGGCGTGTGAAGCGCTGCGCGCGTCCGGCTTTGACGGGCCGGTCATTGCCCTGACCGCAGACGGAAGTGTCGAGCGGGATGCGCGCTATAAGGCGGCCGGCTTTACCGGGCTGATCGAGAAACCCTTCGCCGCGGCCGATCTGGTCCGGGAGGTGCTGGGGGCACTGGAGCGGGTGAAGGGAATCGCACCCTCGTCGTAAGCTTGGGAAGTTTGAAAGCCTCTCATTTTGGGCGGCGGCCTGCTCTGTTCGCGCCAGATTATCAAGGCGTATCAACTTCCGAGCATTCGCCTTCAGAAATATGGGCCAGCGCCGCGCACATGGCCTCAGCGTCAATCAGCGCGTTCTGCCACCATTCGGTAAGTGCCAACTGAACACGATGACCCCGTACGAGCATCTCCGCGAACTCGGGGTCTGCTCGTATTTCATCGACATTGATCAGGGTGCGAATTTGGTAGGGGTAATCTGGCGCGAATACGTCTGTTGTGCTTTGGGAAACCCAATACGGCTCCCTTATCGATAGTCTTTGTATGTAGCCTGACATCCCGTTCAGATAATCGATCGACGAATAGTATTCGGTCACCGCGGTGCGTAGTTCGGCGTCTCCCATATCAGCAAAACGACCAGAGGCGATGACTTCGTCATATGCAGACCGAGGGGGAGCTGCGGGGGGCGCTCTACCTATCGTGATCACTCCGAGCGCCATTTCATCATTGATGAAATTTTCCCAATTGTCCTCGCGCAATCGCGTGAGCAATTCCACTCGGCTCAGATTTCCCTCCTGAAACCGGTCTATCGATCTACGAAGATACCTGATCGATTCTTCGGATTCCGAGAGTAAGCGCTCAAGGGCAGCCCGTTGCTCTGCTTTTTCCATCCTCTGCTGGCTCCATGAATTTATCTGGAACGCGAGCAACACGCCGACCAACACAATTATAAAATCGAGTACAACCGCAGCCCAGTTCTGTCTCCTGACATGTTCCCGAAGGCGGCTGGGCAGCATGATTTTCTCCCTGGTGGCCCATCATGGGGGGGTGGGCATTGTCATTGAATCCCGGCGCGCAGGCCAAATTGACACCGGCCTTTTGGTTCTGCCGATGGTAGAATGGGGCTGGGCCTTTCATAGACCATGGTATCAAGGATGGCGAGAACCGTGGAAATGCTGGCGCTCAATGCTTCCATTTCTCCCGGTTATCTGACCCCGCATCATCACCCCGCCATGCACATGCGGATTGCGGTTTCCGGTGATTGCCAACATGCGTTCTTCCCGTCCCGCCTCGTGCGGGAAAACCGGATCCTTCACCCACACAGGGAGACGTGTTGGAGCGGGTGAAGGGAATCGAACCCTCGTCGTAAGCTTGGGAAGCTTCTGCTCTACCATTGAGCTACACCCGCGCGCCGCGCCAATTCTATCCCGGCGGATGGGGAGGGCAAGCGGCATGCGCGCTGTTGCAGGCTGGCGGCTAGCCCGAAAAATATTTCGCCAGCTTGAGTTTCTGTGCCTGGTAGTTGGACCCCTGCATGCCGTAGGGCCGGGCCGGGCGGGCGGTCATCGGTTCATAGACGAGGCGGGCGGCGGCCTGGCCATGTTCGAGGAAGAAGGGCACGTCGCGGCCGCGCACTTCCAGCACGGCGCGCCCGCCGGTTCCTCCGGCCTCGGCGACGCCGAAACCGGGATCGAAAAAGCCGGCATAATGGGCACGGAACTCGCCGATCTCCGGGGCGATGGGGGCCATTTCGGCGGCCTCATCGAGCGGGATGATGACGGGTTCGCGCGAGGCAAGGATATAGAATTCGCCGGGATCGAGGATCATCCGCCCCTGACGGACATCGATCTCTTCCCAGAAATCGCGCGGATCATGCCCGCCGATTTTCGCCAGATCGATGAGGCCGGAATGACGGCGGGCACGATATCCGATGCGGCCGCCAATCCCTTCCAGATCGACCGAGACGGTGATTTCGCGCGTCGCCTGCCGCAGGCCGCGGCGGAAGCGGGCCTGGACCAGGCGGTCTCCGGGCCGGGCGAGAATGGAAAAGGTGCGCGGCGAGATCTCGACATAGAGCGGGCCGGCATAGCCGGCGGGCGCGGAGTCAAAGGCGGTCGCGTGATCCGCGATGACGCGGGTGAAAACGTCAATCCGCCCGGTGGAGCTCTTGGGATTCATGGCGGCGCTGATCTCTGGCGGCAGATCCAGGCTCTCCATCAGCGGCACGAGATAGACACAGCCGGTTTCCAGCACCGCCCCGGCGGACAGGTCGAGCGTGTGCATGACCAGGCCGCTGTCGAGCACGTCGGCAACGGTGCGCGATTGTCCCGGCAGGAAGCTGGCGCGCAGGCGGTAGGCGGTCCGGCCCAGCCGCAGATCAAGGCTGGCGGGCTGAACCTGATTTTCCACGAAGGGTGCGGGCGCAGCAATGCCGCCCTGTCCGGCGAGGGCGGAAATTTCCGTATCGGGCAGAATACCGGCTATGCTCATCAAACTATCCATCTGCGCAGGACGATATCTACTGGTTAGGGGATAATGCGATTGCGAGAAAGAGCGGAATGCGGGGCTTGAGCCCGGCGGCATTCGGGGAGATCATTGCGGCATGACCAGAACGCATGAAATCAGCCGGTATGAATGCGAAACCCGCGGCGTCGTCGTGCGGGTCGAGCCGGAATTCCTGCAGGCGCAATCCGATCCGGATGCCGGACGCTATCTCTGGTCCTATACGATCGAAATCGAGAATCGCGGCGAGGAGACGGTGCAGCTGATCTCGCGGCACTGGCTGATCACCGATGCCTCCGGCCGGGTGGAAACCGTGCGGGGACCCGGCGTGGTCGGCGAGCAGCCGGTGCTGGAGCCGGGTCAGAAGTTTTCCTACACGTCCGGTGCGCCGCTGAAAACGCCTTCGGGATTCATGCGCGGCAGTTTCGGGATGGCCTGTTCGGGGGGTGGGCAGTTTGATGCGATCGTTCCGGCCTTCTCGCTCGACAGCCCGTATGAGCGGACGGTGATCCATTAAACGGCCGGAGCCCCTCTGATGAGTTCGTCGGTCCGCACCGTGCTGTTCGTGCTGGGCATTCTGGTTGCCAGCCTGTCGGCAGCGAAACTGATTCCCGCTTTCATGGACCTCAATGCCGGCGCCACCGAAAGTGCCGCGGCGTTTTTCTGGTCGGCCGGATTTGGCGTGTTTTTCGGCCTGGCCGTGGCGCTGGCGGTCCGGCCGGATGACCGCAACCTGACCACGCGGTCGGCGTTTCTGGTGACGGCCGGCTCCTGGGTGGTGATGGCCTTCTTTGCCGCCCTGCCGCTGCGGTTTGGCGGTCATGAGCTGGGCTGGACCGATTCGATGTTCGAGGTGATCTCGGGTCTGACCACGACCGGCGCGACTGTAGTGTCGGGACTGGACGGGCGGCCGCCGGGCTTCCTGATGTGGCGCGCCATCCTGCAATGGATTGGCGGGATCGGGATTATCGTGACGGCGATGGCGATCTGGCCGCTCCTGGGTGTCGGAGGCATGCAGCTTTTCAAGCTCGAATCCTCGGACAATTCCTCGGAAAAAGTCCTGCCGCGCGCCGCAGAGATCGCCGCCGCCGTCTCGCTCATCTATCTGTCGCTGACGGCGGCTTGCGCCATGGCGTATGGCGTCACCGGCATGGGGGCGTTCGATGCCATCGCCCATGCCATGACGACTGTGGCCACGGCGGGATTTTCTACACGCGATGCCTCCATGGGAGCATTCACGGAAGGCGGATCCGATTATGTCGCCATGGTCTTCATGCTTCTGGCGTCGCTGCCTTTCGTGGCCTATCTGATGCTGGTAAGGGGGCATCCATCCGCCTTCTGGCGCGATCCGCAGGTGCGGGGATTCTTCACCGTGATTGCCGCGGCGATTGCGGCCATGTCGGCCTTTGTCATTGCGGCCGATCTCTATGCGCCCGGGGCGGGCATTCGCACGGCCGCCTTCAACACCATTTCCGTGATCACCGGCACCGGCTATGCGACGGCGGATTTCGGCATCTGGGGTGCCCCGGCCACGGCCGGCTTCTTCGTGCTGATGTTCGCCGGCGGCTGCGCCGGTTCCACGACCTGCTCGGTCAAGATTTTCCGCTACCAGATCGCGCTTCTGGCCATGCGCCAGCATATTGTCTCGCTGGCCCATCCGCGCGCCATCACCCCATTGCGCTATGGCGGGCGGCCGGTCTCGCCGGAGCTGGTCTATTCGGTGCTGGGATTCCTGTTTGCCTTCATTGCCGTTTTCACTGTGTCGGCGGCCGTGCTGGCGGCGATAGGGCTGGACACGACGACTGCCCTGTCCGGTGCGGCCTCGACCCTGGCCAATGTCGGGCCGGGGCTCGGCGAGATCATCGGGCCGGCGGGGACGTATCAACCGCTGCCGGATGCCGCCAAATGGGTGATGTCGGCAAACATGCTGATCGGACGGCTGGAAGTGCTGACCGTGCTGATCCTGTTCACGCCGCGTTTCTGGCAATCATGAGCCGGCGGCGGTGCCGATCTCTCCGGGGCTGAATTCGAACAGGCGGTTGCAGTATTCGCAGGTCATGCCGATCCGGCCATCCTTTTCCATTTCCGCCTGATCTTCAGCAGAAAAGCGCGCGAGAATTTCCGCCAGCCTTTCCCGGTTGCAGGGGCAGTGCTTGGTCAGGCGTCTCGGCTCGAACAGGCGTGCGCCGTCTTCATGGTAAAGGCGATAGACGAGGGTGGCGGCGGAAATGTCGGGGTCGATCAGCTCGTCATCGGCGATGGTTTCAAACAGGGCCCGGCAATGATCCCAGTCTTCGGATGCATCACCGCGGGCCGCGTCGCCGGCGATCTGCTGCAATATGGCCCCGCCGCCGCGCCAGATGGATTGTCCGCCGGTCTGCACGTTTTCGCCAACGGCCAGCCTAATGCGGGTCGGGGTCTGCTCGGATTGTTCGAAATAGCGTTCGGCGCACTGGCCCAGCCGCTCGCCTTCCAGCGCGACCACACCCTGATAGCGTTCCATGCCTTCGCCGGGATCAATCGTCATGGCAAAGGATCCGGTGCCGAGCAGGGCGGAAATGCCGGCATCCGCGCTGACCGGTGCGCCGGAATATTGCGCCATGCCGCGCACGGCACCGCCGGAATTCCACTCCGCAACCACGAACTGGACCGGCCCGTTGCCGCTGGCCTGGATGATAAGGCGGCCCTCGAATTTCAGCGAGTCGCCGACCAGCGCCGCCAGCAACACCGCTTCGCCGACCAGGCGGCGGACGGCGGGCGGATGATCATGGGCGGAGACAATGTCATCCAGCACACTGCCCATGCGCACCAGGCGGCCGCGCGCTGCATGGCCATCGACCTGGAAGGCCGCGACCAGATCGTCGTCTTCGCCCAGAGGGTCGGTCATCAGGCCTGCTTCGCGTAATCGCCCAGCGTGTCGTCGAGAATACCGATGGCTTCGCTGGCATCGGCTTCGTCGATCACCAGCGGCGGCGCCATGCGGGCGACATTATCGCCCGCCGCGCCGATCAGGAGACCGCGATCCCGCACCTTGCCGGCAAATTCCTTTGCCACCACATTGTCGACCAGTTTGAGCCCCATCAGGAGGCCCTTGCCGCGGACTTCGGTGACAATGCCGGAATGGCGGTCGGCCAGGCCGGTCAGCTGTTGCTGCATGAAATTGGCGACCTTGTTCACATTGTCGAGGAAGCCGGGCGCGGTGAGCTCGTCAAAAACCACATTGCCGACCGCCATGGCCAGCGGATTGCCGCCGAAGGTCGAACCGTGCGTGCCTACGACCATGCCCTTGCCGACCTCTTCGGTGGTCAGGCAGGCGCCCATGGGGAAGCCGCCGCCGACGCCCTTGGCCACAGCCATGATGTCGGGACGGGCCTCGCCGGCCCATTCATGCGCGAACAGCTTACCGGTCCGGCCGGCGCCGCACTGGACTTCATCATACATCAGCAGAAGGCCATGCTCGTCGCACAGCTGGCGCAGGCCGCGCAGGCATTGCTCCGGTACGGCGCGCACGCCGCCTTCGCCCTGGACCGGCTCGATCAGGATGGCAGCGGTTTCCTCGGTGATGGCCGCTTTCAGCGCATCGTGATCCCCGAATTCGACCTGGTCGAAGCCCTCCATGCGCGGGCCGAAGCCCTTGAGATAGGCCGGGTTTCCACCGGCATTGATGGCGCCATAGGTTCGGCCATGGAATGCGCCGGTGAAGGTGATGATGCGGTAGCGGTGCGGCTCGCCCTTGTCGAAGAAATAGCGGCGCGCGGCCTTGAGGGAGCATTCCACCGCCTCGGCACCGGAATTGGTGAAGAAGACGCGGTCGGCAAAGGTGGCGTCCGTGTATTTCTTCGCCAGCTCGATCTGGCCCGGCACCTGGAACATGTTGGACAAATGCCAGAGCTTGTCGGCCTGGTCTTTCAGGGCGGCGACGGCTTTCGGGTGGTGATGGCCCAGCGCGTTGACCGCGATACCGGAAATGAAGTCGAGCCAGGATTTGCCTTCAGCCGTGTAGAGGCGGACGCCTTCGCCCCGCTCGAAGACAAGATCCGGCGGTGCATAGGTGTCCATAAGCGGTGCGGGCATGAAGCGATCTCCCTCGAATGTGTGATGGTATTCAAAAAGCCGTCTAGGCCTGTCCGCTCAACTCTTCAAGCGCCAGCCGGAGCGCAATACCAGATAGGAGATCGTCATCAGAACGGCATTCAGCGCCAGAATGACGAGAATACCGGCCAGAATGCTGCCATCGGCATGGCCGGTGAAGCCATAGCGGAAGCCGTCAATCATGTAGAAGAAAGGGTTGATATGGCTGAGCGTGTAGAAGGGCTCGGGCAGTACCTCGATGGAATAGAAGGTGCCGGAGAGGAAGGTCAGCGGCGTGATGATGAAATTGGTAATGACGGCGATATGGTCGAACTTCTCCGCCCAGACGCCGCCGATCAGGCCGATCATGCCCAGCAGCGAGGCGCCCGTGATGGCATAGAAGACGATGGCCCAGACATGGGCCGGGGTCAGATCGACAAAGAAGGCCATGACGGCGCCGGTGGCCACGGCCACCACGATGCCGCGTGTCACTGCCCCGGCGATGAATGCGATCATCAATTCCAGCGCGGAAAGCGGCGGCATCAGGAAATCGACCGAATTGCCCTGCACCTTGGACACCAGGATGGAAGAGGAGGAATTGGCGAAGGCGTTCTGCAACAGGCCCATCAGGATGAGGCCGGGGGCGAGAAAGTCGGCAAAGGGCACGCCGGCAATGTCACCGCGGCGTTCGCCGAAGGCGAGATTGATCACGGCGAAGAAGAGCAGTGTGGTCACCACCGGCGCAAACACGGTCTGGAACATGACTTTCCAGAAGCGGTGCACTTCCTTGCGGTAGAGCGTCCACAGGCCAAGCGCATTCAACGCTCCGAAACGGCGGGGCACAGGGGCGGGGCGGGCGGTGTGAGTCTCTGTCATGGGCAGCCAACTAGCACGCACAGGGCCGCCGGGCGAGCCGGATGATGGTGGCCAGCTGCATCCGAATCAGCTTTCCACAGGCGAATCAGTACGCGCATCTTGTGGCAGGACGCGTTCTGGATACTGTATCTCGTACAAGACACAACATATTGCGGATGAGGGAGGCGGTGATACCGCCCATTGTATCACCGCAGAATTGGTGGAGCGAGAGAATGGCCTGGACCGATGAGCGCGTGGAAGAGTTGAAGAAGTTGTGGGCCGAGGGCCATTCTGCCAGTCAGATTGCCAAGAAAATCGGCGGCGTCACCCGCAATGCCGTGATCGGCAAGGTGCACCGCCTCGGCCTGTCCGGCCGCGCAGCGCCTTCCCGTCCGTCCAGCCGTCCGGCCCGCGCGCCCAAGCCGCGGGTGGCCGCTCCGGTCAAGGCCAAGGTGCCCGCGCCGCGCAAGGCGGCTGAACGCGCGATCGAGGCACCCGCGCCGGAACGTCTGCCGAATGGCGAATTCGCCACCGTTCTGACGCTGAAGGACTCGATGTGCAAATGGCCCATCGGCGATCCCGCCAGCGGTGATTTCCGCTTCTGCGGCCACCGCTCCAAGGCCGGGGATGCCTATTGCGAGGCTCACGCCCAGATCGCCTATCAGCCGCAGCAGAAGCGCAAGCGCAAAGTCTCCGACGCGCAGGCTGCGCTGGATGCGCTGCAATCCACAAGACGGGTGAATTTCTAGGCGCTATTTCGCATCCAGCGAATATCCGGCCGAGCGCACGGTGCGGATCGGATCGGTCTGGTTGCCGCTGATATTCAGGGCTTTGCGCAACCGTCCGATATGCACGTCCACGGTACGGACCTCGACATAGACGTCGGAGCCCCAGACAGCATCGAGCAATTGTTCGCGCGAGAAGACCCGGCCCGGATGCTGGATGAGATAGTCCAGCAGGCGGAATTCGGTCGGCCCGAGATGCACTTCCTGGTCGCCGCGGCGGACCCGGTGGGCGACGCGGTCGATGACGATATCGCCATGTGTGACCTTGTCATCGGCGAGGCCGGGGCGGATGCGCCGCATGACGGCGCGGATGCGGGCGAATAGCTCGGTCATCGAGAAGGGCTTGACGACATAATCGTCAGCCCCGGTGTCGAGGCCGCGGATACGATCGGCTTCCTCGCCGCGCGCGGTCAGCATGATGATCGGGACATTGCGGGTCTCGGGCCGGTTGCGCAGGCGGCGGCAGACCTCGATGCCGGAGAGTTTGGGCAGCATCCAGTCGACCAGGACCAGGTCGGGCGTGGCTTCATCGGCCAGCATCAGCGCCTCCTCGCCATCGCCGGCGACCGAGACCTGATAGCCTTCCTTTTCCAGATTGTACTGAAGCAGGGTGGAGAGGGCGTCCTCGTCTTCAACAACCAGAATATGCGGGTCCATCTTGATCTCCGGTTCAGGCCACGTCGCCAGGATCGCGGCGGATCTCACGGTGCAGCTCGTTACCCGTGACGAGATAGTGGATCATCTCGGCGATATTTGTGGTGTGGTCGCCGATGCGTTCGAGATTCTTGGCGACGAACAGAAGGTGTGCGCTGGCGGTGATGGTGCGCGGATCCTCGATCATGAAGGAGAGGAGTTCGCGGAACAGGCTGTTGTAATGCTCGTCGACTTCCTCGTCGGAGCGGCAGACGGCAATGGCTTCCTCGGCGGAACCGGCGGAGAAGGCATCCAGAACGCGGTGCAGGTTGGCGACCACCAGCTTGCCCATGCGCTCGACGCTGCGGGTCAGCTCCAGCGGTTCGGACTTGTTCAGCTCATGCGTCCGCCGGGCAATATTCTTGGCGAGATCGCCGATGCGTTCGAGATCGCCGGATATCCGGTAGGCGGCGATGGTGGCGCGCAGGTCTGACGCCATGGGCTGGCGCAGGGCGAGCATGCGGATCACCCGCTTTTCCGTCGCGCTTTCCAGCGCATCGACCTGGTGATCGCCCTCGACCACCTGATCGGCCAGTGCCGGATCGCGGCGCATGACGGCGGCAATACAGTCGGAGACCTGGCTCTCGCAGAGGCCGCCCATGCGCGCGATTTCATCAGACAGCGCATTGAGTTCGTCGGAATAGGCGCGAACCGTGTGGGCGTGGAGTTGGTTATTCATGGCTTTGCTCTTTCAGCGGCCCAGGGTCAGGACCCTAACCGAAGCGTCCGGTGATATAGTCCTGTGTCCGGGGCTCGTGTGGATTGGTGAAAATGTCTTCCGTGGGGCCGTATTCGACCAGATCGCCCATGTGGAAGAAGGCGGTCATCTGCGAAACGCGCGCGGCCTGCGCCATGGAGTGGGTGACGATGACGATGCAGTAATTCTCGCGCAATTCGTCGATCAGCTCCTCGATCTTGGCGGTGGCGATCGGATCCAGCGCCGAGCAGGGCTCGTCCATCAGGATAACTTCCGGGCTGACGGCAATGGCGCGGGCGATGACGAGGCGTTGCTGCTGGCCGCCGGACAAGCCGGTGCCGGGCTGGTCGAGGCGGTCGGCGACCTCGTCCCACAGACCGGCCTTTTTCAGGCTGGTCTCGACAATGGCATCGAGATCGCGCTTGCCAGAAGCGAGGCCGTGAATGCGCGGGCCATAGGCGACATTGTCGTAGATGGATTTGGGGAAGGGGTTTGGCTTCTGGAAGACCATGCCGACGCGGGCGCGCAGGATGACCGGATCCACGGCCTTGGAATTGACCTCGTCGCCATCAATCCGGATCGACCCTTCGGTGCGGGCAATGTCGATGGTCTCGTTCATGCGGTTGATGGTCCGCAATATGGTGGATTTGCCACAGCCGGACGGGCCGATGAAAGCGGTCACCGAGCGGTCGGGAATCACCATGGAGACGTCATGAATGGCCTGTTTGGGGCCATAGAAGACATTCACACCGTCCAGCGTGATCTTGCCCTGGAGGGTCTTCGCCGCGTCGTGATAAACCGTCGAGGACCGGGTTCCGGAATCCGCCATACCTACCATCTCCGCTCGAACCGGCGGCGCAGGAAGACCGCTACGGCATTAAACACAATCATCAGGGCCAGCAGCACCAGAATGGCGGCGGCCGTGCGGGGTTCGAAGGCGCGCTCGGCGCCATCGGACCAGAGGAAAATCTGTACCGGCATGACGGTCGCCGGCTCCGTCAGCCCGCCGACAGACAGGCTGGGCGCGTCGGCAACAAAGGCGACCATGCCGATCATCAGGAGCGGCGCGGTTTCGCCCATGGCCTGGGCGAGGCCGATGATGGAGCCGGTCAGAATGCCCGGCGCGGCCAGCGGCAGGACGTGGTGCACGACCGTCTGCAGGCGCGATGCGCCGACGCCGAGCGCGGCTTCGCGGATGGAGGGCGGAACGGCTTTCAGGGCGGCGCGCGAGGATATGATCACGGTTGGCAGCGTCATCAGGGCCAGCACCATACCGCCCACAAGCGGGGCCGAGCGCGGTAGGCCGAACAGGCTGATAAAGACGGCGAGGCCGAGCAGACCGAAAACGATGGACGGCACGGCGGCGAGATTGTTGATATTGACCTCGATGAAGCCGGTCAGGCGGTTCTTCGGAGCGAATTCTTCCAGATAGACGGCAGTCGCCACGCCGATCGGGACGGCCAGGAACATGGTGACCAGCATGGTCAGCGCCGAGCCGATGACGGCGCCAAGGACGCCGGCCAGTTCCGGTTCGCGGCTGTCAGCATTGGTGAAGAGATAGGTGTTGAAGCCGGTCTCCAGACGCCCGCGTTCGCGCAGGGTTTCAGCCCAGGCAATCTGGGCATCGGTGATGCGGCGTTCGGCCTGGGGCGTGTCCAGCGTCCAGATGGTCCAGTCATCGCCGGGGGTGGTGGATTCGAGCGCCACCAGGACACGGCCCTCTGCGGTGCGGCCGCTATCGGTGATGCGGTCAATATGAACAATGCCGCCATTCATCCGGATCAGGCGGCTGGGCAATTCCGGCGACATGTCGACGGACGGGCTGCCGGGTTCGGCGAGCGCGCGCAGGCTCGCGGCCCGGGTGCGGGCCTGCTCGGCCTCGCGGGTCAGGCTGACGCGGGCGTCCTCGCCGGCCGCATTGGCGGCGCGGGTTTCATAGCGTTCGGCGCGGTCCTCGAGCTCTTCGGCCTGGGTGGCCAAGCGCTCGCGAATGTCGGAGACGATGGGAGAAAAAACATTGGAATTGGCAAAGATCCGCACTTCGCCACTGGTGCCGGAAGGGGTCGCCATGAGGCCCGGCGCCACTTCGCCGGACGTCGTTGTGAGCCCCTGGAGATAGAGGTCGGCATCGTCGGAAATCGGGAAGGTGAAGTCGATGGTCCGACCGACAAGGCCCGGATTGGCGAGAACCTGGTTCTGTAGGCGTGCGGAATTCAGCGGTGTGTAGAGGCCAAAGAGCTCCCGCAGCTGGCCCCGGTCCTCGATTTCCGGAAACTCGTCCCGCAGGGCTTCCTGCAACAGGCTGTTATAGGCGCCGCGGCGCAGAGAGGCCTCGCTGCCATCTCCGGCGGGATCGACGCGCGCGGTTTCGAGCGTCACCGGCAAGGTCAGCTCGTTGACCCGGAAGGCGGGAATGGACTGGCTGGCAATGGAGCCGATGAGCAGGATCAGCACCGAAATCGCCGCCATGATTGCGAGAATGCCGAACATGCGGAAGCGGCCTTCCGCGCGGTATCGCTTGGCGAGGCGGGCTTCAACGGCGGCCTGTATATCGGTGCGGTTAATCATATTTTTCCCGATATCTCTGCACAACGCGCAGGGCGATGACGTTCAGCGCGAGCGTGAAAATGAACAGGACGAGACCGAGGGCGAAAGCCGAGAGCGTCTTGGCGCTGTCAAACTCCTGGTCGCCGGTGAGCAGCATGACGATCTGCACGGTGATGGTGGTGACCGATTCCAGCGGATTGGCGGTCAGATTGGCCCCCTGACCGGCCGCCATGACCACAATCATGGTTTCGCCGACGGCGCGGCTGACGGCCAGAAGGAAGGCCCCGACAATACCGGGCAGGGCGGCGGGCAGGATCACCTGTTTGACGGTTTCCGACTTGGTGGCGCCCATCGCATAGGCGCCGTCGCGCAGCGTCTGGGGAACGGCGTTGATCACATCATCGGACAGGGAAGAGACGAAAGGAATGATCATCACACCCATGACGAGGCCGGCCGACAATGCCGACTGGGTGACGGCGCTTTCAAAACCGACAAACTGGGCGGCGGCCCGGATCGCCGGCCCGACGGTCAACAGGGCGAAGAAGCCGTAGACCACGGTCGGAATGCCGGCCAGGATTTCCATGACCGGCTTGACGATCTTGCGGGTCCGCTTGCCGGCATATTCCGACAGGTAGATCGCCGCAAACAGGCCGATCGGCCCGGCGACCAGAATGGCGATAATGGTGATCATGAAGGTGCCGGCAAACAGCGGCACGGCTCCGAACGCGCCGGTCTGCCCCACCTGTTCGGCGCGGATGGCGGTCTGCGGGCTCCATTGGGTGCCGAACAGGAACTGGTCCAGACGCCAGTTGATCGCCTCGAAGAAACGCAGCGATTCAAACAGGAGTGACGCCACAATGCCGATCGTGGTCAGAATGGCGATGCCGGAGCAGAACATCAAAAAGCCCATAAAGGCGGCTTCGACGCGGTTGCGGGCGCGGAACCCGGCCTTCACGCGTGAGCGTGACCAGGCCAGCCCGGCCATGGCCAGCAGGATGGCGAGGACCGCCCCGCCGTAACGCACAATCCGGTCCACCGGGCGGAAAGCGGACGCCGTGGCTTCGATGGCGGGCGTGATTTCACTGGGCTGTCCGTTGAAGGCCAGTGCGCGTGCATCATTGGTGAACAGGCCGCGCCGTTCGGGCGGCAGATTGGCATATTCAAAACCGGCAAGCGCGAGGCCGGATGCCCCGGATTCCCGGGCTGTGTCAGCGATGCTGTCCGCAATCGCGGTCCTGCGGCTTTGAATGGCTGCCCGCGCCTGGGTGGCGGCATTGACATCCGCAGACGCGTCCAGCGTGCGCCGGGCCGACTGGATGAGCGAATCTTCCGCCAGCTGTGCCTCAAGGTCGGCGGCCAGTGGCGCAGCCGCCTGATTGAGGCGCATTTCGATGACGGACTCGGAAATGGAGGATCCGAATACGGCCATTGCCGCCATCAGGAGAAGGGCGGGCACACCGGTCCAGAGGGCGACGAAATATCCGTGATAATTGGGCAGGGAGTGAAGGCTGATGGAGCCCCGCCCGGACGCGCGCAAGGCGCGGCTCCTGCCGACATAGAAGGCGGCAGAGATCAGCACGAGCATCATCAACAAAATAAGGGCGTTGATTGGCATGTCTTCCCAGTCAGCAGCTTTATCGGCACGGCGCAGACCGCCGGATTCTCACATCCGCGTCCCCTAGCAGCCGGATCACGGCGCGCTTATGTCATTTTCATAACAGTTTGATGACGGCGGCGGTCCGGAGGGCCGGGATCGGCGTTCCGGAAAAAGGTGCAGCTTCTGTATCAGCCCTCTGCAGGCGGGGTTTCTGCTATGTGCCGCGGGATGATGACAGAAAACACCGATCCTTCGCCGGGCAGGCTTTCCACAAAGAATCCGCCGCGATGACGGCTGACAATGTGTTTGACGATGGCCAGCCCCAGCCCCGTCCCCTCCTTGGGACCGCTTTTCTGGCCATCAACGCGGTAAAACCGTTCTGACAGGCGCGGCAAATGCCGTCTTTCGATACCCTTGCCTGCGTCCCGCACGCGCAACAGGGCGAATCGGGTGCCGGCGGAACGGGCCGGCGCGGCAATGGTCAGGCGTCCGGCCTCCGGCCCCAGACAGCTGGTCAGGCGTTCGATATCCTCGCGGCCGATATCGGCGTGAATGTCACAAATGATACGCGCGCCGGGCTCGGAATACTTGATCGCATTCTCGATCAGATTCTGGGCGATCTCGAAGAGCTGGTCGCGCTCGCCGACGACTTTGGCACTGCGGTCGCCCTCGAAGTCGATCCGGATGTCCCTGGGTTTGGCCAGAGGTCCGACAGAATCGATCGTGTCCAGTGCCATGGCGGCCAGATCCGCTTCGCCGCTGGGCGGAACATGCTCGTCCATCTCGACGCGGCTGAGCGACAGCAGATCGTTGATCAGGCGCCGCATGCGCTCGGTCTGGTCCTGCATGATGGACAGGAATCTGTCGCGCGCGGCGATGTCATCCCGGGCATGACCGCGCAGGGTTTCGATGAAGCCGGCCAGCGACGCCAGCGGTGTGCGCAATTCATGGCTGGCATTGGCGAGGAAGTCGGCGCGCATGCGCTCGGCCCGCTTGCTCGACGTTTCGTCGGCGAGGACCAATAGAGCCCGCCAGGGAAAGGCGCCCGGCTCCTCGGCCTTCAGCGGAATGACATGGACCCGGACATGACTTTCGATCGGCGCCACGGTGGAATATTCGACAATTCGCGCCTTCTCGCCCTTGAGGACGGCGCTGACCGCCTCGAGCACTTTGGGCTGGCGCAGTGAGGCCGATAGCAGGCCGGATTCCGCTCCCAGACCGAGAAATTCATGCGCGGCCGGATTGGCGCGCTCGATGCGGCCGCCGGGTCCCACCAGCATGACGGGAAAGGGGAGATGATCGAGGATTTCCCGGGCCGGCGAGAGCGTGTCCGTGGATCTGTTTCCCGGCGCGAGGGCCGGCGAGGCGGGGCGGGGCGCAACGACGGTGGAAATCAGGAGGAAATAGATAAATGACAGGGCCGCGATTGCGCTGGCTGCCGAAAGCGCCACCCACAGCGAAACCGCACCAGTGATAGCCAGCACCAGCAGAACCGCCACGGCGATCGCGGTGAGCGCGACCGTGTCACGCCGCCTGAGGCGATGGCCATCCGGCTCGGACCGGGAATCCTTGCTCAAAATTCACTCGCTTCCTGAATCTTCAAGGCTCATAAGGGCCGCAATTCCGAAGGTAATCAACTGCCTCTGTGGTGGCGAACACTGCGTGTGACCGCCGTGAATTGTTCCGTAGGCATAGTGATATTCGAGAGGGTTTTCATGTTCATCGCTAAAGAATTATTGTTTTTCGATAAAAATTTGTTGACATTCGAAAAGCTGATTTTAGGGTGCATCCAAATCCGCCCTCCCCGGCATCAAGAGTTCCGTATGATAAAACGCACCCTCCTCCTCTCCGTCACCGCCATTGCGCTGGCCTCCTGTGCATCCACAGGACCGGCGATGCGTGGTGCGGACGCCCTGCCGTCCTCGCCCGCTGTGTGGGCGTCCGGCACCGATACCGATCCGGCCCGAATCGAGAACTGGATCGCGACGTTCAATGACGCCCGGCTGTCGCAACTGATAGATGAAGCGGTGACCGAAAATCCCGGCATTCTGTCGGCAGAAGCGCGTATCCGTGCGGCCCGGGCCAGTGCCCGGGCGGCCAATGCCGGACGCCTTCCCGGTGTCAGTGCCGATCTGGGTGTCACCCAGCGCGAAACCGATGCCGGAGGATCAACCAGTTATGGTGCCGGGCTGGGCGTGTCCTGGGAAGCTGATCTCTGGGGCCGGCTCGCCGCGCGGGCGCAGGCCGGTGTCCTGGAATACGAAGCGACCGATGCCGACTATGCCGGTGCCCGGCTTTCGGTTGCCGGACAGGTGGCGCGGGCCTGGTTCCTGCTGATTGAAGCCCGGCTGCAGACCGATCTGGCCGCGCGCGATGTGGAAACCAAGCGGCGCTCGCTCGGCCTGATCGAGCGGCGGTTCGGGGCCGGTGTGTCGCGGTCATCCGATGTGCGGACCTTCCGGTCTGCGCTGGCGTCCAGTGAAGCGGTGCTGGCCTCGCGTCAGCGCGCGCAGGCCTCTGCTGCGCGCAGCCTTGAAATCCTGCTGGGCCGCTATCCGGCCGGCAATATCGAACATGAGGCCGACCTGCCGGAATTCACGGCGCTGTCGGGAATCGGCGCGCCGGGCGAATTGCTGTCGCGGCGTCCCGATTTGCGGGCGGCGGAAGCGCGCCTGCAGGCGGCCGGCCTTCAGGCCGAGATCGCCCGCGATGCGCTCCTGCCCAGCCTCACCCTGCGCGGAACGCTGGATACGGGCGGCGCGGACCCGGCGGATATTTTCGACCTCGACACCTATATTGCGCAGGCCATTGGCGGACTGACCGCGCCGATCTTCCAGGGTGGTGCGCTGCGTGCCGAACGTGACCGGGCCGAAGCGGCTGCCGAAGCCCAGCTTGCCGCCTATGCCAGCACCGTGCTGGCCGCGTGGCGGGAGGCCGAGGACGCCATTTATGCAGACGGCATTCTCGCGCAGCGGGTCGAGGCGCTCCGCAATGCCTATGAACAGGCGGCCGAAGCCGAAGAGCTGGTGATCCGCCAATACGGGTCCGGACTTGCGACTGTTTTTGAACTGCTGGACGCCCAGAGTCGTAGAATTGCCTCTGAAGGCCAGTATATCAGCGCCCGCCGGGAGCGGGCCACCAATCGTATCGATATCTATCTCGCAATCGGCGGAAGCTTTGACGCTCCCGATCTGCGTGATCTGGAGGGTTAGGAAAGCGTCATGACGAAATCTTTAGGCCGTTTGCTCCTGTTATTGCCGGTGTTTCTCATTGCGGCGTTTGTTCTTGCTCTTGTGGCGATGTTCATGTTCGCACCGCAGCCCGAACGGGCCAATTCAGAGCCCCGCCCGGTCGCCGTGTTTGCGGCACCGGTTGAAAACACCAATGTCACCCTCACCGTAACCACGCAGGGCGAGGTCCGGCCGCTTGTCAGCATCAATCTGGTGCCCCAGGTGTCCGGCCGCATCGTCTATGTGAACCCGAACTTCATCGAGGGCGGTTTTTTTGAAGCCGGCGAAACGCTGATCCAGATTGACGAGGCAGATTACCGTCTCGCCGTGACCCGGGCCCAGGCCCAGGTGGCCCAGGCGCGTCAGGCGCTGGTGCGGGAACAGGCCGAAGCCGATCTGGCAGCGAGCGAATGGGCAGAGCTGGGCGAGGGCGAAGCCTCGGCCCTGACGCTGCGTGAACCGCAACTGGCCCAGGCGCGGGCCTCGCTGGCCGCTGCCGAAGCGCAGCTGCAGGAGGCACGTCTGGGGCTGGAGCGGACACGGATTTCCGCTCCGTTCGATGGCCGCGTCCGCACGAAAAGCGCGGATGTCGGACAATTCGTGTCGCCGGGCACGCCACTGGGTGAAGTGTTCGGAACAGATGCGGTCCAGGTCCGCCTGCCGCTGACCGATGACCAGTTGTCGATGCTCAATATTCCGGTGGCGTTCCAGGCCACCGAGGCCAATCCGGGGCCTTTGGTCCGGATCTCGGCCGTGCTGGCCGGTCAACATCGCGAATGGCATGCCGAGCTGGTGCGCACTGACAGTTCCATCGATACCCAGACGCGTGTGTTGTACGCCATTGCCCAGATCGATGATCCCTATGGCGTTGCGGCAGAAGAGGGCGGCTCGCCACTGCCGGTCGGCCTGTTCGTTGATGCCGAAATCCAGGGCCGCGAAGTGACCGGCGCCTATGTGTTGCCGCGGTCCGCCTTGCGCGGCTCGGACTCGGTCTATGTTGCCCAGGTCGGTGGCACGCTCGGTATTCGTAACGTGAGTGTGATTACGTCTGATCCCGACCGTCTGGTAATTTCCAGCGGCGTGACGGCGGATGATCTGGTGGTCACCAGCCCGATCCGGGCGGCCAGCGATGGCATGCGCATCCGGACC
The DNA here is from genome assembly GCF_003129605.1 of Hyphobacterium indicum. GTDB lineage: Bacteria > Pseudomonadota > Alphaproteobacteria > Caulobacterales > Maricaulaceae > Hyphobacterium > Hyphobacterium indicum. The sequence goes on along the minus strand of NZ_QBDX01000004.1, from coordinate 377,512 downwards.
TTTGACCAGGCCGGCGAGCTGATCGCGGAGCGGTCTGCAGTGATCGAGAGCGGAAATGACGACGCAGATGAAGACGAAGAGGCTGCCGAGCCCAATGGCGAAGGCGATGACACCGCACAGGTTGCGAGTGCAAATGACTAGGCTGACGAGACCAGGGAGACGGTCATGACGGACCCGAAACAGGATACTGAATTCAAGGGTATAATTGCCTGGTGGGCGAGTAATGGCGTCGCCGCCAACCTGCTCATGCTGGTCGCCATTGTGGGCGGTATTCTCGGCCTTGCGACCATGAACCGCGAGGTTTTCCCGACGGCGAGCTTTGCCGGAGCCACGGTTTCCGTTGCCTGGCCGGGCGCGTCGCCGCAGGAGATGGAAGAGCAGATCGTGGTCCGGATCGAGGAGGCCGTCTCCTCGGTGGACGGCATCGAGAACATGACCTCGACGGCCCGCGAAGGCAGCGCCTTCATCAATATCGAGGGCTCTCGCTCGGTCGATATGCGCACCTTCATCAATGAGATCGAGCAACAGGTCAATTCCGTCAACAATCTGCCGCCTTCGGCTTACCGGCCCATCGTCAATCAGTGGCGGAATGAGGACCAGGTCGTGGGCTTTGCGGTTCACGGCCACGTCCCGCGCCGCGATCTGCAGCGGATTGCGCGCGAAATCCGCGATGAAGTCTCGGCCGATGTTCCGGGCGTTTCACTGGTCCAGATCTGGGCCACGCTGAACGAGGAAGTCTCGATCGAGGTCAATGAAAATGATCTGCGCCGCTATAATCTGACCTTTGACGAAGTCGCCCGGGCGCTGCGCAACTCCTCGCTGAATGCCTCGGCCGGACAGGTGCGGACGGACATCGGTGATGTCTCCCTGACCGCCCGCCAGCTGGGTGACAGCGCGGATGATTTCGAGCGTATCGTGGTCCGGCAGACCTCTGATGGCGGCACCATCCGGATCAGCGATATTGCCAGCGTCACGGACGGTTTTGTCGATGCCAATCTTGTCGGCACCTATAACAGTGAACCGATGGCGCTGGTGGTGATCGTCTCCAGCCCGAACATGGATGTGGTCGAGGTCTCGGACGGGGTCCAGGCCTATATCGAGCGGCGCCAGGCGACCCTACCGGAAGGCGTTTCCATGTCGCTGTGGTGGAATAATGCCGAAATGTACGAGGCCCGTGTCGACACGGTGATGGGCAGTGCGACCTGGGGCATGCTGTTCGTGCTGATCGCGCTGGTCCTGTTCCTGCGCCCCGTCGTGGCCCTCTGGGTGACGGTCGGAATCGGCGTGGCTTTCCTCGGCGCTTTCCTGGTCCTGCCGCTGCTGGGTGTGACGCTGAACATGCTGTCGCTTTTCGCCTTCCTGATCGTGATCGGGATTGTGGTCGATGACGCCATTATTGTCGGGGAGAATATCCACGACAGGGTGGAGCGAGGGGAGACCGGGCTGACCGCCGCGGTGGTCGGCACGCAGATGGTGGCGAAGCCGGTGATCTTCGCCGTTATCACCACCATTCTGATGTTCGCGCCGTGGATGATGCTGTCCGGGCCGGAGGTTCAGTTCACCCGCCAGATATCGCTGGTCGTGATCGCGGCGCTGACCTTCTCGCTGATCGAGTCACTGTTCATCCTGCCGGCCCACCTGGCGCATCTGAAGCCGGAGAAAATGGACGGCTTTTTCGGGCCGCTGCTGAAACTGCAGCGCGCCATTGCCGACACGATGATCTGGTTTGCCCGTCATGTGTACCGCCATGCCGTCGTCTTTGCGGTCCAGCGGCGCTATTCGACGCTGATCTTCTTCACCGGCCTGTTCATGGTGGCGATTGCGCTGCAGGCGACCAACCGGGTCGGCAGCGTCTTCATGCCGGAGATCGAGAATGAGACCATCCAGGCCAGCATCCAGCTCGCCGAGGGCACGCCCTGGTCGCGGACCGAACAGGTGCGCCAGCAATTGGAGCGGGCCGAGGAGCTGACGCTGGAGCATTACCGCGAGGTTTATCCGGGCGAGGGCGACATGATCGAAAGCCGCTCGACACTGGCCACGGATGGCCGGGTGCGGGCATGGATCACGCTGGCCGAACCGGAAGTCCGGCCCGGCGGCCTGACCACGCGTGAAGTCGCCCAGCAATTGCGCGATTTCCTCGGTCCCATTCCGGACGCGGAAGAAGTGCGCCTCGACACGACGCTGAATAATGGCGGCAGCGGTTTGCGGTTTGCCATTTCCGGACAGGATCTGGATGAATTGCGGCTGGCCGCAGACGAGCTGAAGGAGCAATTGCGTTCCTATGACACGCTCTATGATGTGGTCGACAACATGCAGTCGTCGGCGGAAGAATTGCAGTTCACCCTGCGGCCGGATGCGCAAGCGCTCGGTATCACGCTGGCGGATGTCACCCGCCAGGTGCGCCAGGCCTTCTATGGCGAGGAAGTCGTGCGCCTGCCCCGCAATGGACAGGATGTACGCGTCATGCTGCGCCTGCCCGAGGAAGCCCGCCGCTCGCTGGATACGCTGCGTAATTTCCGCATTCGCACAACGGATGGACGTGAAGTGCCGCTGTCGGCGGTGGCCGATGTCGAATTTGCTCCGGGCCTGAACCGGATCAACCGTCGCGACCGCATGCGGACCATTACCGTGGCTGCTGAACTGACGGATCCGACGGCACGCGGTGAGGTCATGGACAGCATGGCCTCCGATTTCTGGCCGGCCTGGCAGGAGCGTCACCCCAATGTCAGCCGGGAGGAATTCGGCCAGGCGGAGGGGGAGGCCGAATTCATGGCCGAGCTCGCCAATCTGGTGATCCTCGTGCTGGGCGGCATCTATATCCTGCTCGCCATCGCCTTCCGCTCCTATGCCCAGCCGGCGCTGATCATGATCGCCATCCCGTTTGCCTATGCCGGTGCCGTGTTCGGCCACTTGCTGTTCGGCATGCCGTTCGCATTGTTCTCCTTCTTCGGGGTCGGTGCCGCGGCAGGTGTGGTGATCAATGACAATCTGGTATTGGTCGATTTCGTGAACCGTCTGCGGGCGAATGGCGTCGGGGCCTTCCAGGCACTGGTCGATGCCGGCGTGCAGCGTTTCCGGCCGATCATCCTGACCTCGGTGACCACCTTCCTCGGCATCCTGCCGATGATGGCGGAGACCTCGACACAGGCGCAATTCCTGAAGCCGATGGTCGTATCGCTGGGCTTTGCCGTGGTTTTCGCCCTGTTCCTGACCCTGCTGCTGGTCCCCGCGCTCTACGCCATCGGCGTCGATATCAAGCGCGGCGTGGTCGGCATGTGGACCGGTCAGAAACTGCCGGGGATCGGGTCGACCTATCACGAGACCGAAGGTGGCAAGCCGGAGACCGATGTCGGTACCATCCAGCCTGCCGAATGATGCATCCGGCGCTGGCCGCTCCGCATTGCGGATTGGTCAGCGCCGCGTACATCGCCTAAGATGACTGCAATCACCATCCGCCGGTGGGGAACCGGCTTCAGAAGGGACATTGAAAATGAAGAAACTGCTATTGGGCAGCGCCTGCCTGGCCCTGCTGGCCGCGTGCAGCGAGCCGCAAACGCCTGACACCACGATCGTTGAACAGACCGATGGCACATCGGCCGAAAGCCATGAGACCGTTACCGCCTCTGCCGAAATCGGCGAGTGGGGCTTTGATCTCGACGGTATGGATACCAGTGTCGATCCCGGGAATGACTTTTTCCGCTACGCCAATGGCGAATGGCTGGATACGACCGAAATCCCGGCCGATCTCTCCAATTACGGCATGTTCACCGAGCTGGCACTGGAAGCCGAACAGCAGGTTCAGGACATCATTCTCGAGCTGGCCGAAACCGGCGGTGAAGCCGGCTCGATCGAACAGCAGGTCGGCGACCTCTATGCCAGCTGGATGAATACGGACGCGCTGGATGCGCGCGGCCTTGAAGCGGTCGAACCGCTGATGGCGGAGATCGCTGCGGCTGAAACCCATGAGGATTTTGCGGCGCTGTTCGCGACCCTGGATCATCAGGCCCTTTACGGGGTCGGCATCATTCCCGATCCGGCGGATACGACCCGTTATACGGTTTTTGTCGGCCAGGGCGGGCTGGGCATGCCGGACCGCGATTTCTATCTGAATGAAGGCGAGCGCTATGACGAATACCGCGCCGCCTATCAGGCTTATATCACGCAAATTTTCGATCTGGCGGGCATTGAAGGCGGGGCTGAAAAAGCCGAGGCCATTCTGGCCCTGGAAACCCGTATCGCCGATGTCCACTGGACACAGGAGCAGAGCCGGAACATCCAGGCCATCTACAATCCGATGCCGCTGGATCAGCTTGCCACGCTGGCCCCGCAATTCAATTTCGAAGCCGGCATGGCCGCGCTCGGGATTGACGGAGTGGAATCCTATCTGGTGGCCCAACCCAGTGCGATCGAAAGCACGGCGACCATTTTTGCCGAGACGCCGGTCGACCTGATGCGCGATTACATGACATTCCATCTGCTGAATTCGAACACCAATGCGCTGCCGCTGGCGTTTGATGCTGCGAGCTTTGAATTCTTCGGACGGACTCTGAACGGGACCGAAGAGCAGCGCCCGCGCGACCGCCGCGGCGTGAATCTGGTGGGCGGCTCCATGGGTGAAGCCGTGGGCCAGGTCTATGTCGACCGTCATTTCCCGCCGGAATCCAAGGACCAGATGGAAGATCTGGTGGCCAACCTGACGGCCGCTTTTGAAGAGCGCCTGGAAAACCTTTCCTGGATGGATGATGAAACCCGCGAGCAGGCCCTGCTCAAGCTCTCCACCTTTGAACCGCGTATCGGTTATCCGGATGAGTGGACAGATTATTCGACGCTGGTCATCGATACCGACGACCTGTTCGGGAATCTCCAGCGTATCAGTGAGTTCAACTGGAACCAGCAGGTCGAAGACCTCGCCGGGCCGGTGGACCGCGGTCAGTGGCCGTACCCGCCGCAAACCGTGAATGCGTCCTACAATCCGCTGATGAACCAGATCACTTTCCCGGCCGGTATTCTGCAACCGCCCTTCTTTGATCCCAATGCCGACCCGGCGATCAATTACGGTGCCATCGGCGCAGTCATCGGACATGAAATCGGTCACGGTTTCGATGATCAGGGCCGCGAGTTCGACGAGGCCGGGCGGATCCGCAACTGGTGGACGGAAGAAACCAATACCGCCTTCACGGAACGGGCAGAGCGCCTCGGAGCCCAGTATGACGGCTATTCGCCGATCGAGGGCGAGTTCGTGAATGGCACCTTCACCATGGGCGAGAATATCGGCGATCTGGGCGGCGTTCAGATGGCCTATTCCGCCTATCAGCGCTATCTCGACTCCTGCTGTGGCGGGGAAGCGCCGGTGATTGACGGCCTGACCGGCGATCAGCGCTTCTTCCTGGCCTGGGCCCAGGTCTGGCGCCGCCTCTATCGCGAGGACAATCTGCGTCAGCGTCTGGTCACCGATCCGCACAGCCCTTCGCAATACCGCACCAATGGCGTCGTCCGCAATCTGGACGCCTGGTATGCGGCGTTCGAGGTCACGGAAGAGGACGCCCTCTACCTGCCGCCGGAAGAGCGCGTGCGCATCTGGTAGTCACGCCTGTTGCATTGGCGGAATGGCCGGTCCCCGCGGGGCCGGCCATTTCCATTTCCGGCCCCTTGCGCGGACTGACATTCAAATATGACAGGATTGTCAGTTGAGCTTGCCCGGAACTGCGTTAGGTATCTCCATTGATTTTATCTTGGGGAGCTTGAACGTGATCAGGAAATTATTGCTGGCCTCCAGCGCCTTTGCCCTCGTCGTGGCGTGCAGCCCGGCCGATATGTCTGACGAGTCCGCGCCGGACAGCGTTGAAGACGCTGAAGAAACGCCGTCGGAAACCTCCGGGGCCGACAGTGCCGGCGGTGACATGGCCTCTGGCGAGGCCGTGCTCGGCGAGTGGGGTGTGGAAACCCAACACATTTCCGAAACCGTTGATCCGGGTGATGACTTCTTCCGCTATGTGAATGAAGGCTGGCTGGACACGGCCGAATATCCGCCGGGCTTTTCCAGCCTGAACGGCTTTACCGAGCTCTTCCTGCAAACCGAAGAGCGGGTCGAGGGCATTATTCACGCGGCCGCGGCGATGGATGCCGAGCCCGGGACACCGGAATTCCAGATCGGTACCCTTTATAACGATTATCTGGATACGGACCGGATCGAGGAATTGGGCCTGACACCGTTGCAGGCGGATATTGATGCAATTCTGGCGTCCGAGACGCATGAGGAGATCGCCCGCTGGTTCGGCATGCCTTCGCAAATGTCGATGTTCACCATGGGCGTGACCATCGATCCGGGCGATCCGTCGCGCTATGTGATCTCGACCGGACAGGCCGGGCTGGGTCTGCCCAACCGCGATTACTATCTGCGCGATGACGAGCCCTTCCCGGGCCATCGCGAGGCCTATGTCGACTATATGACCGGACTGTTTGAGCGTTCCGGCATCGAGAATGGCCGCGAACGCGCCGAAGCCATTCTGGCGCTGGAAACCGCGATTGCCGACATTCACTGGACCCGGGCCCAGGCCCGCGACCGGATTGCCAACTACAATCTGATGACAGTCGACGAGCTGACCGAATTCGCGCCGGGTTTTGACTGGCGCGCCTTCCTGGAAGCCGAAGACGTGGCGGATCAGGAAGAAATCATCGTCAATACCGACACGGCGGTGCAGGGGCTGGCACAGCTCTTTGCCGAAACGCCGGTCGAGACGCTGCGTTCCTATCTGGCCTTCCATTTCATCGACAATCACACGGCCATGCTGCCGGCGGCCTTCGATGATGCATCCTTCGATTTCTATGCCCGCCGCCTGAACGGCACCGAAGAACAGCGCCCGCGCGAATTGCGTGCCGTGCAGTTCGTGAACGGCCAGCTCGGAGAGCTGATCGGCCAAGTCTATGTCGAGCAGTATTTCCCGCCGGACTATCGTGACCAGATGAGCGAGCTGGTGGAATATCTCCGCCGGGCTTTTGCCGACCGGCTGGAAACGCTGGAATGGATGGATAACGAGACCCGCGCAGAGGCTTTCGACAAGCTGGAAGCCTTCATTCCGAAAATCGGCTATCCGACGCAATGGCGGGATTATTCCAGCATCGGTCTTGAGCCGGGTCAGCTGATCGCCAATGCCAATGCGGTGCGCGATTGGGGCCGGGCGGATTCACGGTCCCGCCTTGGCGGGCCCATCCGGAGCTGGGAATGGTTCATGAGCCCGCAGACGGTGAATGCCTATTATTCCTCGCAACGCAACGAGATCGTCTTTCCGGCGGCCATTCTGCAACCGCCCTTCTTCGATCCCTTCGCCGACATGGCCGTGAATTTCGGAGCTATTGGCGGCGTCATCGGCCATGAAATGGGCCATGGATTTGACGATCAGGGCAGCCGGTCCGATGGCACCGGCCTGCAACGCAACTGGTGGACCGAGTTTGCCCGCAACGAGTTCGAAAGCCGGACGGCCGTTCTGGAAGCCCAGTATAACGGCTTCTCACCGGTCGAAGGCCTGAACGTCAATGGGGCCCAGACCATGGGTGAAAACATTGGCGATCTGGGCGGTCTGTCCATCGCGCTCCATGCCTACCGCATGTATCTTGAGGATCATGGCGGTGGCGAGGAGATTGGCGGATTCACGCCGGAGCAGCGCTTCTTCATGGCCTGGGCCCAGGTCTGGCGCGGAATCCGCACGGATGATTCCATGCGGAACCGCGTGCTGACCGGTGTTCACAGCCCGAACCAGTACCGCACAAACGGGGTCGTCCGGAATATGGACGCCTGGTATGAGGCGTTCAACGTCACCGAGGATGATGATCTCTATCTTCCACCGGAAGAACGCGTGAGCATCTGGTAGCCCAGTCCCGGCTATCCATCAGGAAAGGCCCGGCCCAAGCGCCGGGCTTTTTTTTGATCACGCAATCGTTACGTTTCAAACACCGTATTCACTGCCCGTGCCGGAAATTTCCTGCTGTGATGGGATTTTGAAATCCGGGGAGGTTACAATGCGCCTGATCATTGCCCTTGTACTGGTGTACTTTGCGACGGCACCGATTGCCGGTGCGCAGTCCGATTCATCATCGCTGCCCGCCTGGTATCAGGCTCATATCGGCTTCATGACCCGTGACAGTGGCGCATGGATCGCGGAAAACCATGATGTCTCGGATCAAAACCCCTATACCCATTTCGGCCTTCAATGGACTGCCATGCCGGGAAATACGGGCATGACCGGCCGTCTTTACGGACTTCGAGCAGATGGCTCGACAGAAGAATTCTGGCAGTTCCGTGAGTTCTGGCATGCCGGTGACAATCAGGCCCGCGTGATGCAATGGGGTCTGGGCGGCGCTTTTGGTGACGGGGTGATGACCCGCTATGGCGACGATTTTGCCACGATCCGGCAGACGTTTTCCTGGCCGAACGGTGTGAGGACCGAAGGCGGTCATATCATCCGGACAGGTGCGGACAACACATATACAGCCGAACAATACCGCATAAATCCGGACACCGGCCAATGGGAATTCCAGCATGCGCTGACTTTCAGCAGGCAGGAGTAGAATCCGGCGGCATCGGCTGCTTATCCTGAGCTTGGTGGTTGCCTTTCCCTGTCAGGGCTGTTTTCTGCCGTTGGCAGAACGGGGTTGGGGCGTAGATGCGGATTCTGGTGACAGGCGGTTGCGGCTTTATCGGATCGGCGCTGGTGCGCCGGCTGGTGAAGGACGGACATGACGTCCTCAATCTGGACGCCATGACCTATGCCGGCGATGCACGATCCGTCGCCGATATTGCCGATTCTGAAACCTACCGCTTCCGCAAGGTCGATATCGCCGATGCGCCGGCCGTTGCGTCCGCCTTCACAGATTTCCGGCCGCAGCGCGTCTTTCATCTGGCCGCGGAAAGTCATGTCGACCGGTCGATTGACGGTCCGGGCATCTTCATCCGGACAAATGTCACCGGTACGTCGGTGATGCTGGATACCGCGCTGGCATACTGGCGCGATCTGGATGAGCCGGCCCGCGCGGCCTTCCGCTTTATCCATGTCTCGACGGATGAAGTCTATGGCACGCTCGGCCCGGGCGATCCGGCCTTCACCGAAGATACGCCCTATGCGCCCAACAGTCCCTATGCGGCTTCGAAAGCCGGGGCGGACCATCTCGCGCGGGCCTGGATGGAAACCTACGGCCTGCCGGTCATCATTACCAATTGCTCGAACAATTACGGACCCTTCCAGCATCCGGAAAAACTGATCCCGACGGTTATCCGCACGGCTCTGTCCGGCGGCGATATCCCGGTTTACGGCACGGGCGAGAATATTCGCGACTGGCTCTATGTGTCCGACCATGTGGAGGGTCTTCTGGCTGCCGCCGGCCAGGGGGTGGCCGGCCGGAAATACAATTTCGGTGGCGATGCAGAGCGGACCAATATCGATCTGGTCCGCACGCTCTGCCGCCTGCTGGACGCGAAACGCCCGGCGGACCGGCCGTATGAAGACCAGATCCGCTTTGTCACCGACCGCCCCGGGCATGATCTGCGGTATGCCGTCAACAACCAGCGCGCCCGGGACGAGCTGGGCTGGCGGCCGTCCGTGACGCTTGACAGCGGCCTGTCAGAGACCGTCGACTGGTATCTGGCTCATCCGGACTGGCTGTCGCGGGACAGGGAAGAAATTTCGCGCCTCGGGCTCGGGCGCTGACAGGAGACACGCCATGAAATCCAAGTGGAAAGGCCTGATCCTGGCCGGTGGCACCGGAAGCCGTCTCTATCCGTTGACCCATGCAGTCAACAAGCACCTCCTGCCGGTCTTCGACAAGCCGATGATCTATTATCCGCTGACCACCCTGATGCTGGGCGGGGTCAGGGATTTCGTGATTGTCTCCAGCCCGGATTCCATCCCGCAGATCCAGTCCCTGCTGGGGGATGGCAAGAAGTGGGGGCTGACGTTTGAGTATGTGGCCCAGAATCGGCCGGGGGGGATCGCCGAAGGCTTCCGCGTCGCTGCCAACGAGCTGGCAGGTCACAATATCGCGCTGATCCTCGGCGATAACATCTTTTATGGTGATGGGCTGTCCAAGCGGATTCAGGAAGCCGCGACGCAGGACAAGGGCGCGACGATTTTCGGCTATGAAGTCGCCGATCCTTCGGCCTTTGGCGTGGTCGAGCTGGGCGAGGACGGAAGGGCCATTTCACTTGAGGAAAAGCCGAAAAAGCCGAAGTCGAAACTCGCCGTGCCCGGCATCTATTTCTATGATCCGGACGTGCTGGACATTGCCTGGAAGCTGAAACCCTCGGGACGCGGCGAGCTGGAAATCACCGACGTCAACCGCGCCTATATGGAACGCGGCGACCTGCATGTGAAAACCATCGGCCGCGGTGTTGCCTGGCTGGATGGGGGCACCCATGCCGACCTGTTCGAAGCGGGGCAATTCATCAAGGTGGTCGAGGAGCGTACAGGTCTGAAAGTCGCCTGCCCGGAAGAGATCGCCTTCCGCATGGGATTCATCGACCGGGCCGGTCTGGCGGAACTGGTGGATGACAGTCCGAAAACCGAATATCAGAAATATCTGAAAGACTTGCTGGCCCGGAGCGTATAGGCTCCGGGATCGTTTGCAGCGGGAACGCCATGACAATTATACGCGCGCTGATAACCCAACAGGCTCTCCGTCGCGGTGCCATGTCCGTGAATCCGGGTGGCTGATCCCCACATGCTTCAGGATCTACTCTCGGTTTTTTCCGGCAGTCTGGTCGGTTTCATCCTCGGCCTGATTGGCGGTGGCGGGTCCATTCTGGCCGTGCCGCTGCTGGTCTATGTGGTCCGCATCGGCAGTCCGCATCTGGCGATCGGCACCGGTGCCCTTGCCGTGGCGGTCAGCGCACTGTTCAACCTTCTCACCCATGCCCGCGCCGGCAATGTGAAATGGCAATGCGCGCTGGTGTTTGCTGCGGCGGGCGTGCTCGGAGCCGTCGCAGGCGCAGCCCTGGGCAAGCGGGTGGATGGCGAACTATTGCTCGGGCTTTTCGGCCTTTTGATGATTGTCGTCGGCGTGCTGATGCTGCGGCCGCGTGCCGGAGGGAATGGTGACATCCAGCTGACCTGGAAAATTGCGCCGCGTCTGGCTGCCTCCGGCTTCGTGGTTGGCGGGCTGTCGGGCTTTTTCGGAATTGGCGGCGGTTTTCTCATCGTGCCGGGCCTGATCGTGGCAACGGCCATGCCGTTGCTCAACGCCATCGGCTCGTCACTCGTATCGGTGACCGCATTCGGCTCGGCCACCGCCGCCAGTTATGCGGTATCCGGCCTGATTGTATGGCGCATCGCCATTCTGTTCATACTGGGTGGCGTACTGGGCGGAATTGCCGGCAGCTGGGCGTCAAAAACGCTTGCGCTCCGCAAGCGGGCGCTGAATTACGTGTTTTCCGGCATCGTCATTTCGGTGGGCGTGATGGTGGCCGTGGATGGTTTGCGCACACTCTATCACGCCATGCCGCAGGGTTAGCGGGGCGGGCTGACGACCCCGTATTCGATCAGGGATTCGGCGGCGGCCTCGATGGCTTCCCGGGCCGGACGGAAAGCAATACCGGTCTTTTCCGTGACATAGGCGGTTTTCGCGATCCGGCGGCGGCCAAGGTCAGCGAGAACCGATTTCAGATTCCTGTCGAACAGCGCCATGAAGCGGACGACCCATGCCGGCAATTCCTTCGTCGGAATTTTTCTGGAAAAGGCCGGGAAGGCCGCGGCCAGTATTAGCGCCATCTCCTGCATGGAGACGGTGTCTGCCGCGGCGAGCAGACGCAGTCCGCCGGTATTGGGTGAGTCCATCGCCGCGACATGCAGGGCGGCCAGATCGCGGACATCCACTGTCGGAAACTGCAATGGCGGGCTCGCCGGGTAAGCGCCCTTGAGCAGCATTTCCACGACCGAAAGCGAAGTGCCGATACGTTCATCCAGCGACGGGCCGAGGACGAGGCCGGGATTGATCACGGTGGCGCGGTGGCGTTCACCGCGTTCGTCGAGCAAGGCCCAGAGCGCCTGTTCGGCGCGGGTCTTGGAGACGATATAGGGCGAGATGGCTTTCCAGTCCGGGTCCGACCAGTCCTCCGGGCCAGCCTCGAATTCGCCCTTGAATTTGGGATGATACATGACCGCGGCGAGTGAGGAGGTGACCACGATCCGCTTTGCACCGGCGTCAAGTCCGGCCTTGACGACACGCAGCAGGCCGTCGCGGGCGGCCGGGACCAGGGCTTCGCGGTCATCTGGCTGGGCCAGCGGAAAGGGCGAGGCGAGGTGCTGGATATAATCGCATCCGGCCACCGCTGCGGCCCAGCCATTATCGCTTGTCAGATCGGCTTCGGCGAAATGGATTTTGGTGTGATCTACGCCATGGCGGACCAGCGTTTCCTTGACGGATGCAGAGCGGGCGGTGTCACGGACGGTGCCGACGACCTCGTGTCCGGCCTGCAGAAGCTGGAGTGCGACGTGTTTGGCTATGAAGCCGCTGATACCGGTTACAAGTACACGTGCCATGCTGATCCCCCCGGATTTACTGGCCGAACAGGCCTCTCAATATATCGCGCGTTCGCCCGGCAGGGTTGCTGCGGAGGCCGCGCTCTTCTTCCCCGACATAATGGAATACCCCGTCGAGCGCTTTTTCAACCGCAAAATCGGTCACCTCACCGCGAAAGTCCCGTGCAGTGGAGCGGGCATTGCGGCTGCGGCCGAACAGCTGGCTCATACCGGACTGGCTATCGACCAGCCCGGCGGCACTGTCGAGCGCGCCGTAAGCGCCTGAGGAGGCCAGCGTCGTTTCCATGGGCGGGCGCAGAAGGCCGGTGAGCGAAGTTTCGGTGCGCCCGCGCAGATATTGCGTGGCGGCGGTATCGCCGCCGCGGAGAATATCCAGGCCGTCATTGATCGTCATTGAACGGATGGCATTGATTACCAGATCGCGGGCCTGCGGCATGACCGCTTCGGCGGCACGATTCATGCGTAATTCCAGGTCATCCAGCGGGCCGGACAAGCCGATGGGCTGCAGGCGGCGCTGGGCCGTGTTCAGCATGCCCGGCAAGGGGATGCGGACAATGCTGTCGCCGAAGAAACCATCGCGCTGGCCGAGGCGCTGCGTGGCCTGCCGTGTCGCGGTTACCAGCAGGGAGCGGATGCCGGGGGCGGCGCCCTGTGCCTGAGCCGCACCGGGCCATAGCATTGCGGCCGCAGCCGTCGTCAAAAACAGGCGGCGATGGATCATGAGCGGCTCCCGGGGGCGGTTACTCGAAGCGCAAGGCCTCGATCGGATCCAGCCTTGATGCCCTATGCGCCGGATAAAAGCCAAAGAAAATCCCGACAAAGGCCGACGCACCGATGGCGATCAGCGCCACGCTCGGCTGGATTTCGATGGGAAATTGATCCAGCGATTCAATATAGGCCGCCCCGCCAATGCCGATCAGCAGGCCGACGAGCCCGCCGGTAAAGCACAGGACCACGCTTTCGATCAGGAACTGGTTGCGGATGTCCGCGCGCTTGGCCCCGACGGCGAGGCGCAGACCGATTTCCCGGGTCCGCTCGGTGGTCGAGACCAGCATGATGTTCATGATGCCGATGCCGCCCACCAGCAGCGAGATTCCCGCTGCCGCGGCCAGCAGGACGCCGAGCTGGCTCTCGGTCTCGTTCCGGGCCCGGATGAATTCGCCCAGATTGTTGACGGAAAAATCGTCTTCCGCGCCCGGCTGGACATTGCGCCTTATGCGCATCAGCTCTTCAATGTCGGCAGTAACCAGACCGGGATCGGCTGACGCGTCGATTTCGGCATAGATGGTGAAGACCGGATCCCGCACGCCCAGATCATACCCCAGTATGCGGTCACGCACGGTGTTGATCGGTGCCAGCGCGACATCGTCCTGGTCCTGGCCCCAGCTGGATTGCCCCTTTGCCGACATCACCCCGATGATCTCCATCGGGGTCGTGCCCACGCGGACAATCTGTCCGACCGGATCGGATGCGCCATAAAGCTCCCGGGCCAGGGTCTGGCCAATCAGGATGACCCGTGCGCCGGAATTGACCTCCTCGGGATAGAAGCTGCGGCCGGATGAGGGGAACCAGTCCCGTGTCTCGAAATATTCGGCATGGACGCCCTGGATCCGGGTCGACCAGTTCACGCCGTCGGCGACAAAAGTGGATGTGCCTGACATTTCGCCCGAGACGGCGGCGATGCCGTCAATCTCGTCCCGGAGGGCCTCGACATCCTCGTCATTCATGAAAGTCGCGGTTCCGGCGCCGCCACGGCGTCCGCCAAAGGCACTCGAGCCCGGGCGGATGATCAGCAGATTGGCCCCGAATGAGGCGATCTGCTCCTCGATGGCATTGCTGGCCCCTTCAGTGACCGAGACCATGACGATCACGGCCGAGACACCGATCACAACGCCCAGCATGGCGAGGGCAGAACGCAGTGCATTGACCCTCAGCGCGGTCAGGGCGACGCGGATGGCGGCAAACAGATTCATGTCCGGTCCTCAACGATTTCACCGTCCCGGAACACGATCTGCCGCTTGGCATGAGCGGCGACGTCCGGTTCGTGGGTGACAAGAATGATGGTCATGCCGTCGCGGTTGAGCTGGTCGAATATCTGCAGGATTTCTTCCGAGGTCTGCGAATCCAGCGCGCCGGTGGGTTCATCGGCCAGGAGAATGGCCGGGTCATTGACCAGCGCCCGGGCGATCGCGACACGCTGTTGCTGGCCGCCGGAGAGCTGCGAAGGGTGGTGGTCCATGCGTTCGCCGAGCCCGACCTGGCGCAGGCGGGCCTCGGCGCGTTGCTTGCGCTCGGACGCGGATATGCCGGAATAGACCAGGGGCAGGGCGGCATTGTCGATGGCGGCTGTGCGCGGCAGCAGGTTGAATTGCTGGAATACGAAGCCGACCCGCTTGCCGCGGAAGGCTGCGAGCTCATCCGGCTTCATCGCTTCCAGCCGTTCGCCATCAATTTCCAGCGTGCCGGAGGTGGGCCGGTCGAGCGCCCCGATCATGTTCATGAAAGTCGATTTACCGGACCCGGACGGCCCCATGATGGCCACATATTCGCCGCGCCGGATATCGACGCTGACGCCGCGCAGGGCATGGACCTCGTTCTCGCCCATCTTGTAGATGCGCGTCAGGTTGCGGCAATGGATCAGGGATGCGGTCATCCCTCCGACATCCGCGCCCGCGTGACGACCGCTTCACCGGCTTCCAGATCGCCGGCCACGACCTCGGTGCGGCGGCTGTCGCCAACGCCGATGCGCAGTCGCCGTTCTTCGAGGAAGCCGTCGCCGGTCTCAACCCAGACGCTGGCAGCGCGGGTCTCGGCATTTTCGGCCTGTATCTGCTGGAACCGCCTCATCTGATCGGCGGTCAGGATGGGACGCAGCGCGTTGGCAAAGAGCTGGCTCATGGCATTGCGGTCCGGCGGCTGGCCCGATGACTGGATCTGGGTCTGCATCTGCATGAAGGCCGACCGCACGGCTTGCTGGGCGTCTTCGCGCTGACTCTCCGTCATGTCGAGCTGTTCGGCGATGCGGTCCATCATGCCGCCCCCGCCGCGGCCACCACCCTGTCCGCCACCGCCTTGCCCCGGTTGCGGCGCTTCCGCCGGGCGGGCGAGGGCTTCCAGCGCGCCGGAGGGGCGGAAGCGCAGGGCGGAATTGGGCACGGACAGCACGCCTTCGCGTTCGCCGGTGACGATATCCAGATTGGCGGTCATGCCGGGCAACAGGCGCTGACCGGGATTATCCGCTGTGATGACCACGGTATAGGTCACGACATTGGATTCATTGGTGGCGGCCAGGCGCACCTGATCGACACGGCCTTCATAGCTCTGGCCTGGAAAGGCATCGACGGTAAAGGTCGCGGTCTGGCCCTGCAGGATCTGGCCGATATCGCTTTCATCGACCTGGGCGTCGATCTGGATGACGGACAGGTCCTGAGCGATGGTGAAGAGAACAGGGGCCGAGAGGCTGGCTGCGACGGTCTGGCCGACATCGACCGCGCGATTGATGACAACGCCGTCAATCGGAGCGCGGATAACCGTGCGTTCGAGATCGATCTGTGCCCCGTTCAGCGTCGCTTCGCGCTGCTGCAGGGTGGCGCGCGCATTGCGGATCTGGGCGAGGGCAACAGCGCGCTCCGAGCGCGAGGATTCCAGCGCGGCTTCCGCCGCTTCGAATGCGGCGGTGCTGGCAATGCCGCGTTCCAGAAGCGATTCAACGCGGCCGAATTCTTCCTCGGCGACGCGGAGATTGGCGTCGACCCGCTGCAGGCCGGCCTGCTGGAGGGCGATCTGGGCATTGGCTGTGGCCACGGCGGCCTCGGCTTCGCGGACGCGGGTCTCATAGGTTTGCGGATCAATGCGGGCAATGACCTGTCCGGCTTCGACCGGCGAGTTGAAATCGACATTCAACTCGGCGACCTGACCGGACAGCTGGGAGCCGACCTCGACTGTGACGCGGGCCCGCACGGCGCCGGTGGCGGCAACAGACCGGCGGATATCGGCCAGTTCGGCGGCTTCGGATTCGATGGTGAGCTGGCCCTCCGGTGCGGCGCGCCCGAAAACGTACCAGCCAGCCGCGATGATGATCAGAACGGCCACTCCGGCGGCGATCCACAGTCTGTTCATGTCTTTCGTCCCGATATGTCTACCGGAAACGTATTCCGGGTCCCTGTTCCGTCGTAAATGACGCAGTTAACGCCAGCTTCAAGTGAATTAGAGTTCACAATGATGTGCCGGTCACAAGCCCATGCGGCTGTTGAACCGGCCTCCGGTCTCGATGCCGACAAATGAGAGGAGATGCGCGACCAGCAATAGCAGCCAGAATCCGAGCGTAATGGACAATAGCGTCCACGGGATCAGGCGCGGACCTTTTGCCGGATCGGGTTCCTTGCGGGTCTGCCAGGCGGAAAAGACAAAGGCACCGGCCGAGAGGACAAAGAGGGTGAGGGTAAGGGACAGCGACATTCCGGCTCCGGGGCCCTGGTGAATCCATGCTCGGTCTTGGCCCAGAAATAGGGCCGAATGCGCAATTCCACCAGCGCAATGATCGCTGCAATGGTTTGCAGAGGCCAATAGAGCGGAATCCGTGCCACGTCTATGCAGCGTGTTTGCAGGCCCGCCCGGTGGATGGCGGCGACCCCGCACACCATGGAGGCGGCATACCCCAGACACAGGAATCCGGCGGCGGGCAGGGTCAGGCGGATCATGCCGGATGCGGCAAGGCCGGTCAGGGCGATGATGGCAGGGCCGTGCAGCAATGCCGACATTGTGGCGGTTCCGATGGTCATGGCGAGGCTGAACGCAGCGCCCGGTGACAGGGCTGACGGATGGCGCAAATGCACGGCCAGGGTCTGGATATACCCTTTCAGCCACCGCGAGCGCTGCCGGATCCAGGGGGAAGTGTGTTCGGGGGCTTCTTCCAGTGTGGGCGGGGTGATCACACCGCTGCGATAGCCCAGCCGAGCGAGCCGGAAGCCGAGATCGGCATCCTCGGTGACATTGTAGGCATCCCAGCCGCCAGCGGCCTCCAGCGCCTCGCGGCGGAAATGATTGCTGGTTCCCCCCAGTGGCAGTGGCAGGCCAAGGCGGGCGAGGAGCGGCAG
The DNA here is from genome assembly GCF_003129605.1 of Hyphobacterium indicum. Lineage (GTDB taxonomy): Bacteria > Pseudomonadota > Alphaproteobacteria > Caulobacterales > Maricaulaceae > Hyphobacterium > Hyphobacterium indicum. The sequence goes on along the minus strand of NZ_QBDX01000004.1, from coordinate 359,889 downwards.
AATGGCGCGAAACTGGACGGCATATTCGATCGCGAACTGCCGGGTCAGCCAGTTGCTGTCATGGTTATACCAGTTCAGCGGAGCCTGGACGCAGCCGAGTTTTTCATTCCCCGCTAGAAAGGCCGCCGCGGCGGCGCGCAGCTGACCGGGATGGGGCACATCCTCGGCATCATAGACGGTGACGATGTCACCGCGTGCAAAGGTCAGCGCGTAATTGAGGGCGCGGGGTTTGGTGCGGGGCGTGCCCTCCGGGACGATGACAATCTCGAAGCGGCTGTCAAAGACGAGTTGCCGGGCTGCCTGAATGGTCTCGTGGTCGTCGGCCTCCATGATGATCTTGATGTCGAGCCGCCCCGGCGGATAGTCGAGGCTGGCCAGCGCCCGGGTCAGTTGCGGCAGGACCGCCGCCTCCCGGTAGACCGGGGCCAGTATGGTGAAGACCGGAAGCCGGGCTTCATCCGGCATGACGGATGGTTCCGGCCGTGCGCACCAGGCTGCGGCGGCAAGACGGAACAGGATCATCACCAGAAAGACGCTGGCGGCCACCAGCTGAAGCGCGGTCCACATCACTCCCGGCGCCCAAAGTATCAGAACAGGGCCTACAGCCAGGGTGGCGAGCCCGGCACGTCTTTGCATTGCGGTAAGGCCGGATTTTGCGGACAGCGCCGGTGATTTGTAGAACAGGCCGTTGGCAGCCCTGTCCGCCCAGCCCGGCGCCAGCCTGTGTGGCGCCAGACGTTCAACCGCACGCATATGCTGCCCGGCGAGCGCGCCCGCCCGGTATCCCTGATCATCCATCGTCCACCCCCGATGTATATCGGAAGCAACCTTAGATGGATTTTTTCAGAAAAGCGAATCGTTGGCCGGTTTTCAGGCCTTGGGATTGATCAGAAGGTCGAGGGTGACATCGTTCAGAATATCATCCGTGGTAAACACGGCAGCGGCAGATGTCGGGAAACCGTCCGGCATTTCATGATCCTGCCGGGCGCGTTCGGCCAGCGACAGGGCCAGCGCGCCAATGCCCGGATTATGCCCGACAATCATGACACTGCCGGCGCGTTCGAAGGCTTCGATGGCCGCCCGGAACAGCATTTCCGGCGAGGCATGATAGAGCGTCATCGGATCATCGAATTTGGGATTGCCCAGTGTCTCGCGCATGGCGACGAAAGTCTGCATGGTGCGCTGGGCCGGGGAAACCAGAACCAGATCCGCGGCGATACCCGCCGACTTCAGCGCCACCGCCGTGCGGACCGCCTCCTCGCGGCCGCCCGGTGTCAGGCCGCGGTCAAAATCATCGTCCGCGTCCATGCGGTCGACGGCTTTGGAATGGCGGACAAGGATCAGTCGGGGCATGGGCGATCTTTCAGTCTGACGAAAGGTAAGTTTGCCGCGACTTGCCGGAAAACGCCACTATCACGGTCATTTTTTCACATTCTGTGATTTGATAGTCAAGCACCCTTGACGTAAAGTGAGCTTGTCATTATGTGTAAAGCGAGCTTAACAAAGGAGCGTGACAAATGATCCGTAATTTACTCCTGACAGCGGCCTCCGCTGCTCTTCTGACCGGATGTTCGGGAGCCGCAACGGGCCAGGATCTTTATTCCGGCTTTACGCGAATCGACCCGGAAAGCCGGACCCTTACTGAAAACAGCTATATCATTGTCGAGGACGGCAGGATCATCCGGGTCGGTACTGGCAACCCGCCGGACATGGACTTCCGGACGGTTCACGATCTGACCGGCACTTTCGGCCTCCCGGGGTTCGTGGATGCGCATGGTCATATCACCGCCGGTCCGCACGCTGTCGACATCGTCGATGGTGCGCCGATGGTGACGATGGAAAGTCGCGAGGATGTCACCGAATTTCATGCCCGAGTGGCACTCGCTTTTGGCGTTACGTCGGTGCGCAATCCCGGCGCAGATCCGCAGGCCAATGCGGTTTACGACAGACGTATTGCCTCGGGGGAGTGGATCGGGCCGGATGCGGTTCACGCCGGTGCGGTCATGCAGCCTCCGCCCTTTGGCGGCAATGCCTTTGCCTATCCGCAAGGCCGCGAGGCTTGGTTCGCCGAAGCTGAACGGCAGGCCGGTCTCGGCATGCGCTATTTCAAACTCTATCACGGGCTAACCGAGGACGAGCTGGCGCTGGGTATCGAAGCCGCGCACGCGCATGGATTAAAGGCCATCGCGCATCTCGATCAGGTCAGCTGGCTGACCGCTGCCGAGATGGGAATTGACGGTTTGCTGCATGCCCTGCCGACCAGTTCCGACCTGCTGGAGCCGGAAGCGGCGGAGGCCTATCTTGCTGAACGCGGGCCGGATTCCCGTTTCATGTACCAATGGTTCGAATATGCCGATTTCGACAGCCCGCGTGTTCAGCGCCTGATGCGTGAACTGGCAGAACGGCAGATCGAGGTCGATCTGACGCTGCTGGTCAATGAGCTGGTCTATAGCGAGGAAGGATATCAGGCCGTGATACAGGCGGGCGATGAGCGCTACTTCCACCCCGATGCGCTTGAGTCTTCAGAGCAATTTGCCGAGCTCGCGCGTACCGGCTGGACCGGTGAGGACTATGCCCGCGCCGATGCGGCGATGGACAATGTCCACGCATTCGTGCGCCGCCTCCATGCTGCCGGTGTGCCACTGCTGATCGGTACAGATGGTCCGGGCGGCGGCCCCGGCTATGCAATGGAGCTGCAGCTGCATCACGCCGCCGGGCTCGACCGCTGGGAAATCCTGCGCCTGGCAACCTCGGCCTCGGCCGAAGGGATCGGTTTTGACAATACCGGACGCTTGGCAGAAGGCCGGGAAGCCGACATCGTCTTTCTCGATGCCAATCCGGTCGAGAATCTCGACCATGCCCGCGAGGTGCATATGGTCGTGACCAATGGCCGAGCCTTCACATTCGAACAGCTTACCGCGCCGCTGCTGCAAAACTCGCAAGACGGGGAGGGCTAAATGCCGGAACTCATCAGGAAAATCGTGCTTGTGCTGGCTTTCGCCGCATTCGGAGCCGCGTGGACCGGGGTGATCGTGACCTATTTCGTATCGGACTCGACGACCGCCTTCGTGGTCGCGGTCACTTTCGCGGCGCTGGCGACGGAAGCCCTGTTCTGGACGCTCGCCATTATTGGCGGATGGGCGGTGTTCGCGAATCGGAAAAAGCTGTGGAACCGGTTCTTCGGTCAACCCTCGCACTAGGAGCCTGCCATGGATCTGATGCCTGAAGCCAGTTCGGCCCCGCCGGCGGTCCGGCGCCGCTATTTCTGGCGCAGCCTGACCCTGAGCCTGGTATTCCTTGCCACCTATCTCGGCTCGGCGGTGGCGGTGACAATGGGTGGCTCGCAAGTCCTTGTTGCCGGGCTGACTCTGGCCGCTTTTGTCTGTGTGATCCTGCTCGGCTACGAGTTCGTAACGCTCATCCGGACGCTCGATGAGTTGCAGCAGATGATCCAGATCCGGGCGATGGCAATCGGGTTTGCATCCGTATTGATCGTGATGACCGCGCTGGGCCTGTTGTCGGAGCTTTTTGCAGAAGGCGCTCTGGATGGCGTGCTGTCGCTTGCCGCCGCGATATCGATGCCCGCCGGCCTGCTCGCCTATGTCGTAGCGGTCCACATAGTGAAGCGGCGCTACGAATGAAGAACCGGGTAAGGGAGCTTCGCGCCGTTCACGGCTGGAGCCAGCAGGCGCTGGGGGACAGGCTGAACGTGTCGCGCCAGACCATCATCTCGATCGAAAACGGGAAGTATGATCCCTCCCTGCCGCTGGCCTTCAGGATGGCGCGCCTGTTCGAACTGCCGATCGAGCAGATTTTCGATGACGAAGCCTAATCCAGCGTGCGGCGATAGCGCGTCAGGGCGAGGGTGGCGATCACGGCGAAGGTGATCATCAGCGGCCAGAGGCTGGGCCAGACATCGGCCATATCCGCGCCCTTGAGCATGATGGACCGGACGGCGCGGATGAAGTGGGTTGTCGGGATCATCTCGCCCAGAAAGCGCGCCCAGCCGGGCATGCCGGCGAAGGGGAACATGAAGCCGGACAGCAATATCGAGGGCAGGAAGACGAAAAAGGTCATCTGCATGGCCTGCATCTGGGTGCGGGCGAGCGTTGAAAACAGGAAGCCCAGCGAGAGATTGACCAGGATGAAGAGGGCCACGGCGATGATGAAGGCGCCGGCCCCGCCCAGAAAGGGCACGCCAAACAGATAGCGCGCCGCCAGCAGCATGAGGATGACCTGCATCGCCCCGACCAGCACATAGGGCGCGATCTTGCCGGCCATCACTTCCAGCGGCCGCGTCGGCGTGGCGAGCAGGGTTTCCAGCGTGCCGCGCTCGGCCTCCTTGGTCAGCGCCATCGAGGTCATCATCGCCATCGTCATGGTCAGGATGATGCCGAGCAGGCCGGGCACGATATTCATCGCGGTTTCGCCCGCCGGATTATAGCGCCGGTGGATGACGGGCGTCGCGGCCGCCGCCGCGCCGCTGCCGTATTCCGCCGTGGCACTGGCGACGATTTGCGGAAAGGCGCCGGCGCCGGCCCCGGCCGCGACAGGATCGGAGGCATCCACATCCAGCAATATGTCCGGCTGTTCGCCGCGTAAAAGATCCCGTTCGAAGTTTGGCGGCACAACGAGGATGAAGGTTGTCTCATTGGTGCGCAGCGCATCGTCGGTCTCACCGGGAGCGATCATGCCCTGAATGTCGAAATAGGCAGAGGTTTCCATGCCCTGAATAATGGCGCGCACGGCGGGACCATCATCGCCCAGTTCCACCAGAGTCGGCAGATGGCGCGGGTCGGTATTGATGGCGTAGCCAAAGAGCAGGAGCTGGACCAGGGGAATGCCGATCATCATGGCAAAGGTCAGACGGTCTCGCCGCATCTGGATGAATTCCTTCATCAGAACGGCCAGCACGCGGGAGAGGGAGGCCATCATGAGAAATTGTCCTCCGCGCCGGTCATCAGATAGATGAAGGCTTCCTCCAGCCCGGTCTTTGCCTCGCTGACCGTCAGACCCTCGCGGCCCTCGAATTGTCTGACGGCGCGTTCCAGCTTGTCGGCATCCTTGCCGGAGACATGCATGGCCGAGCCGAAGCGGGCGATCTGATCGACGCCGTCAGCCTTTTCCAGCGCGTCCTGTACCGGCTGCAGCCCCTTGCCCTCGATCCGCCAGGTGTGCAGCCCGACCCGGGCAGCGATTTCGTCGGACGGGGCATCGATCAGCTTCCGCCCATAGGCGATATAGGCGATGAAATCGCACTGCACGGCCTCGTCCATGTAATGGGTGGAAACAAGCACGGTGACCCCGGCCCGGGAGAGTTTGCGGATGCGGTCCCAGAAATCGCGCCGCGCTTTCGGATCAACGCCGGCCGTGGGTTCGTCCAGCAGCAGGAGGCCGGGCGAATGCAGGGACGCGGCGGCCAGCGCCAGTCTTTGCTTCCAGCCGCCGGAGAGCGTATCGGCCATCTGGCGGGCGCGCGGTGTCAGATTGTATTCTTCCAGTGCGGCGTCCACGACGGATCGTGTATCCGGCAAGGCATGAAGCCGCGCCATGAAGTCGAGATTCTCGCGCACGGTGAGATCACCATAGAGCGAGAATTTCTGCGTCATGTAGCCGACGCGGGATTTGATCTCGCGCGGCTGTTTCAGAATGTCATAACCGAGCGCCTGACCGGTTCCGGAATCGGGTTTCAAAAGCCCGCACATCATGCGGATCGTGGTGGTCTTGCCGGAGCCGTTCGGCCCCAGGAAACCGTAGATCGCGCCTTTCGGCACCGCCATGGAGAAGTCATCGACCACGGTCTTGCTGCCAAAGCGTTTGGTCAGGCCTTCGACTTCAATGGCGATCCCGGTCATGACGGCTTATCCGGGCTGAAAGGTCAGCGGCGTGCCGGGCGGTGGCGGCGGGCCCTGGAAATCCGCCTCGGCGCGGAAGACCAGGCGGCCGCGCTGGTCTTCGGAATAGATGACCGGCGGGGTGAAGGCGGGCTGCGGATCGATCCGGCGCAGCGTGGCGGTCAGACCGCCGGGACAGGAGGAACAGGCAACGGTCAACGTATCGCCGATCGACCAGGTCCCGATTGTGGCTTCCGGCAGAAAGACCACCGCATGGACCGCGCCGTCCGGCAGGAAACGCAGGACAGGCTGTGCCGGTCCGGCCATCTCGCCGGGATAGCGGATCTGGCGCTCGATCAGACCGTCGGCAGGGGCGGTGACAGAGCGGCGGCTGATCATTTCGCGCAAGCGGTGGTGCTCGGCCTCGGCGGCGGCGATCTCGGCCGTCAGGGCGCGCAGCTGGTTCTCGCGTGCGGGCAGGGCGGTCAGCGTCAGGCGCTGGCGCAATTCGGCGACGCGGGCATTGGCAGCGGCGGATGCGGCTTCTGCTTCATCGAGCCGCGCCCGGGGGATGATGCCCCGGGCAAAGAGATCGCGCTGACGGTCCAGAGTTTCGGAGGCTTCCCGCTGGGTGGCGCGGGCTGCATTGAGCTGGTCGCGGGCGGCAGCGATTTCCGGTTCGCGCCCGCCGGCTGCGGCATCGTCAAAACGGGCGGAGGCGGCCTCGATCCGGGCCTGTGCCGCGGCGAGCTGCTGGGCCTCCTGCGCGCTGTCGAGTTCGAACAGCAGGGTGCCGGCGCTGGCCCATTCGCCGTCGGCGGCGTGGAGGGTGGCAATGCGTCCGGCGGTTTCCGGCGCGATCAGCAGATAATCGCCTTCGGCATAGCCGAGATAATGCGGATCAGGATCCGGCGCGCAGGCGGCCAGCGCCAGGGGCAGAAGCAGGAGGAGATTACGCATGGGCGTCTCCGCGCGGTTTCAGGCCATTGAGGACAATGTCGGCAATGGCATCCGCCATGTCAGCGGGGTTGAATTCGGGATCATCGGGCAGGCGGAAGACTGTTGACAGCATCATGTGGGCAAGGGCCGGCCCCATGAGGGCGCGCATGGCGGCGTCTTCGGAAACCTCGCGGAACTGGCCGTTTTGCGTGCCGGTGCGGACCAGATGGCCGATGGCCATGCGGCCGACATCGATCACGCGGCGGCGGTAGAATTCCGCGAGCTCGGGAAACCGGCCGGCTTCGGCCATGACCAGGCGCGGCGCGGCGGAGATGTCCGGATCCGACAGGGCGGTGAGCGCCATTTTCAATATGGCGCGGCAGGCTTTTTCCGGATCATGGGCGGCGCCCATCAGCGACAGGGCCGAGGCGGCATTGGCGATCTGCCCGGCCGATTGCTCGACCAGTGCTTTCAGCATCGCGTCCTTGGAGTCGAAATAGAGATAGACGGCGCCCTTGGAGAGGCCGGCGCGTCTGGCGATGTCCTCGACCCGGGCAGCGGCAAAGCCCTTTTCGGTGAAGACATCCAGCGCGGCCGAGAGGATCTCGTCCGGGCGCTCTTCCGGGCGGCGGCGGGCGGTGCGGGATTTGGCAGCGGTCTTCATGCCGACGCTTATAACTGACCGGTCAGTCAGTTGCAATGGGCAGTGCAGGGATGCGGGGAATAAAGGGGTGAGGGGGGCTGGGAAAGCGGGAGGAGGGGGTGGAAGCTAGATGAGACAGGAGTGGGAGGGGATGGGAGTGAGGTATGTGGGACGGGAGCGGGATAGGGTGGGAGCGGGGTATGTGCGCGTGGGCGTTCGTGCTTTTTCCTCCCCTGTTTACGGGGGAGGTGCCGAGCGAATGCGAGGCGGAGGGAGCCGGATGGCGAGACGTGAGGGGCGGTTGTGGTGGGGCGTGACACTGTGGGAAGGCAAATCAACCCCTCACCCTCGAAAGCCGTCCATAATGATGGCCGCCTTTCTCTACCCTCTCCCCTTTTGAAAGGGGAGAGGGAAAGGCTGCGGAATCGCGAAGCGAAGAGCAGGCCGGGTGAGGGGTTGCCTGAACCCGCTCGGCATCCGCCCCGGACCGCGCTAGCATCGCCGGCAAACCGGGAGACCGCCATGTTCGAGACCTATTACACCGCCCTTCACATTCTCATCGCACCGGCCTGGCTGTTGCTGGCCATCGCGCCCGGCTGGATCTGGACCCGGCGGATCGTGCATGCCGCTTTCTATCCGCTCATTCTGGCGGCGATCTATCTGGCGTTTCTGTCGGCCGGGATCTTCTTCGGCCAGGCCGATCCGGAGGCGGGGATGTCCTCGCTGGCGGGCGTGCTAGCGCTGTTCTCGCACCCCGTTGGCGTGCTCACCGGCTGGACGCATTATCTCGTCTTCGATCTCTTCGTCGGGGCATGGATCGCCCGTGATGCGCTGCGCGTGGGACTCAATAAATGGATCGTCCTGCCGACGCTGGTCTTCACCCTGATGTTCGGGCCCATCGGTCTGGCGATCTATCTCCTCATTCGCAGATTTTCCGGCAAGGGTGGCTGGTCGCTGGTGGAGGTGCGCCGGCCCACCATTGACGAAAACCCGCGCGGGGCCTAGTTGCCGGGGCCGCAAGCCTTGTCCGTGAACCGCAGTCACAGAAAGCCTGATCCCATGTCCCTGTCCCAAGCCGCCGCCAACGCCAAAGCCTGGCCGTTCGAGCTCGCGCGGGAGATTCTCAAACGGGTCGAGAAATCCGGCAAGGACGAGGTGATTTTCGAGACCGGCTATGGCCCGTCCGGCCTGCCGCATATGGGCACGTTCGGCGAGGTGGCGCGCACCTCCATGGTGCGCCATGCCTTCCGCGTGCTGACCGATGATAAAATCAAGACCCGGCTGATCTGCTTTTCCGACGATATGGACGGGATGCGCAAAGTGCCGTCAAACGTGCCGCAACAGGAATTGCTGCAGCAATATCTGCAAAAGCCGCTGACCGATGTGCCCGACCCGTTCGGCACGCATGAGGGCTTTGCCCAGCACAATAATGCGCGCCTGCAGGCCTTCCTCGACGGGTTCGGGTTCGAATACGAATTCCTGTCGGCGACCGAGCAATACCGCTCCGGTGCGTTTGACGCGGTGCTCCTGCGGGCGCTGGAAAGATACGACGACATCATGAAGGTGATGCTGCCGACTCTGGGGGCGGAGCGGCAGGCGACCTATTCGCCGTTCTTGCCGATCTCGCCGAAGACCGGCCATGTCCTCTATGTGCCGATGAAGGCGACGAACCCAACCGAGGGCACGATCACCTATACCGACGAGGATGGCGAGGATGTCACCCTGCCGGTCACGGGCGGCAATGTGAAACTGCAATGGAAGCCGGATTTCGGCATGCGCTGGGCGGCGCTGGGCGTGGATTTCGAGATGTTCGGCAAGGACCATCAGACCAATGCGCCGATCTATTCGCGCATCTGCCGCATCCTCGGCGTCGAGCCGCCGGTGCAATATGTCTACGAGCTGTTCCTGGACGAGCAGGGCGAGAAGATTTCCAAGTCCAAGGGCAATGGCCTGTCGGTCGAGGAATGGCTGCGCTATGGCACACCGGAAAGCCTGTCGCTCTACAATTTCGTCAAGCCGCGCACCGCCAAGCGGCTCTATTTCGATGTCATCCCGAAAGCGGTGGACGAGTATTATCAGCACCTCGCCGCCTACGGGGCGCAGGACGGGACGCAGAAGCTGGAAAATCCGGTCTGGCACATTCATGACGGCCAGCCGCCCGAACACGACATGCCGGTCAGTTTTGCGATGCTGCTCAATCTCGCCTCCGTCGCCGGCGCGCGGGACAAGACGGCGCTGTGGGGCTTTCTCTCGCGCTACGCGCCCGGCGCCACGCCGAAAACCGATCCGGCGCTGGATGCGCTGGCCGAGCGCGCGGTGGCCTATTACGAAGACTTTGTGGCACCGGCCAGAGTCTATCGCGAGGCATCGGATATCGAACGCGCGGCGATGCTCGACCTGATCGCGCGCCTGAAGGCGCTGGACCCGGCGGAAAAGGACCCCGAGACCATCCAGAACGAGGTCTATGCCGCAGGCAAGGCGCAGCCGTTTGATAATCTACGCGACTGGTTCAAGGGGCTGTATGAAGTCCTGCTGGGCCAGAGCCAGGGGCCGCGCTTTGGCGGCTTTGTCGCGGTCTACGGCATTCCGGAAACCATCGCGTTGATCGAACGGGGACTGGCGGGCGAGCTGGTGAAGTCTGGCAGCTAGCAGCCGAGCTCTATGACGCGATCAGCGTAGGCGCTGCCGGCTGTTTTTGTCAGCAGACGCCGGTCGGCGGTGACCAGCTGTGTGTCTGCGGCCTCGGCGGCGGCGATGTAGAAAGCGTCATAGGCCGGGTGATCGAGTTCGGTGGCGATGGCCAGGGCGCGGGCGGCGAGTGCTGCATCGTTGAAAGCAAGGCTGATGGGTGCCAACGCATTGCGCCGGATAGCGTCCGCCGTTTCGATGCCGACATGGTTCTGCCTGACCATGAGGCGGCAGGCATTCGTCACTTCATGGACCAGCAAGGTCGGCGCGATCAGCTCATATGGCTTTGACAGCAGGTCCAGTGCGGCCGGGTTGAGCGTCGATGGTACCGCCCAAGCTAGCGCGACATTGGCGTCGATGACGCGCATCAATGCTGATCTTTCGCCTCGGAGACCAGCGCGGCCAGGTCGATGTCCGGAAGGTTGGCGTGCGCGGCCAGCCCGGCTTTCGCGCGGCGTACGCGCAGGGCGGGACTGGCGGCATCGAGGGCATGCCGCAGGAGCCGTGCGGCAGTTTGCGCAGGTGTCTCTCCGGTGGCATCGGCCAGATCCTTCAGACATTGCCGCTGATCGGCGTGGAGTGGCACGAGCAAGCCGGCCTCATAGTCCGCAGTGCTGTCCTCGGCGACCATCGTGGTCGGCAGTTTCACTTCAACCTTTCGGAAGGTCAGCGTCCGGCCGGCCATATCGACGTTGCTCGATTTCCACCCGGCCTTCAGCCAAGCCTTGGTCATAACACTGTTGGTCGGATTATTGCTCCACCATGCCCGATACCGATAGGCGCTGTCGGGCAGTCGCGCGCCAATGATCGACTCGATATCGCTGAAGGAAACCTGCCATTGCGTGCTTTTCTGGCTGTTCAAGGCGGCGGTCAAGGCGTCGTATTTCGACATTTTCGTCTCCCTTTTGGCAGATTCCAATATAAACAGTGTATATATAGTAACTATTTTATGTCAACCGGTTCTGAAGCTTGACCCGTTCCTTCCAGCGCCCGGCCGTCATGGGTATGTCAGTTAAATTTGACATCAAGTCCGCGATATCTTACATCCGGAAATGTCAAAAATAACTAACACAAGGTCCATGAGGTTTGACATGAGTTTTCACGAAAAGAGCAATGCGCTGATGCTGGGCGCCATCGTGCTGGTTTACGGGGTCTATTTCGCACTGGTGCTGGGCGCACCCTTGCTGTCGGGTGCGGGCTACAATACGGAAATCGGCCTGCCGATATCCAACGTACTGATGATCGGTACCGTGATCGCTCTGGTCGCGATTGCGATTTTCGGCCACATCGTAATCGCTTTGTTGAACCACAAGGAGGCGGGCAGCGAAGATGAGCGTGACAAGCTGATCGAGATGCGCGGCGATCAGCGTGGCGGCCTTGTGCTCGGGTTTTTTGCGGTTGGTGCGATGGGGCTGGCCATGATCGCGACGTCGCATTTCTGGATCGTCAACACGATTCTGGGGGGGCTGGTGGCGGCCGAAATCGTCAAGGCCGTTTCCAAGCTGATCGATTACCGGCGGGGAGTGTAGACATGAGTTTCAGAGAGAAAAGCACCTGGGTACTTCTGGCGGTGACGATCATCGTCTATGGCTGGTATTTCGCGACAACGCTGGGCGAGGCGCTGGGCGCCGGCGTGCCGCCTGTTGCCGACAATGTCCGCCTGTTCGGGGCGGTTGTGATCATGGTCGGGCTGACCATTGTCGCGCATATCATGATCGCCATCCTGTCCCCGAAGGAGGCCGATACCGCCGATGAGCGCGACCGGCTGATCGAGCTGCGCGGCGATCAGCGCGGCGGCTTCGTCATGACGGTGGCCCTGTTCTCGACGCTGGGTCTGGCCCTGGCCGGGGCCTCGGTGTTCTGGATCGCCCATGGCGCGCTGGCGGGACTGGTGGTCTCGGAGCTGGTGAAAGCCGTCACCAAGCTGGTCGACTACCGGAGGGGGGTGTGAGCATGGGCAAGCCCACCCGCATCACCAACCGCTTGCGCGAATTGCGCTTTCATTCGCAGGAGATGACACAGGCGGAACTGGCGGCGAAAGTCGGCGTGACGCGCCAGACCATCATCGCCATCGAGCAGGGGAAATATTCCCCGTCTCTGGAGGTCGCCTTCCAGATAGCGCGCGTGTTCGGCGTGCCGCTGGAAGAGGCATTCCAGTATCCGGCAGACTGACGGTCCGGCGGCTCAGGCCGCCGGCCGGTAGGCGCCGAAATGATCGTGGATCATGCGCCGCAGGCGCGGATCGGCATCATTCACCGCATGGCGGTTGGGGAAGGCCGGAGCCGCGCGCAATGTCTCGATCGGCACGTTCAGCACGCAACGGTCATAGGCGGTATCCAGAGTGAGGGCTTCCCACGGCACGGCGTAGAGCTGTTCGCCGAGCTCGCTGGGCTCGTCCAGCAGGATGGTGGCATGCAGGACGCGGCCGGTGGTGACACCGACGATCACATCATCCAGCGTGCCCAGCCTGCGGCCGGAGGGGCTGACTACAGAAATCCCGTGAAGGGCTGTGGCGGAGGAAATGCGGGGGAGAATGGACATGGCCTCGCTCCTTTTCATGAAGAGGCATCATCATCGACCGCGCCCGGACCCGCCGCTTCGCGATTTGGGCCCGGATGCAAGTCTCTATCGCCGGTGATTCGGCGACTTTTCAGTGACATGACTATGTCGGGAATGTGACGATGCGGGCCCGGCGCCAGCGGCTTACTGGCTGGCCCAGACGATGCGGGCCATCCAGGCGATGCCGGAGGAGTCCAGTGTCCGGCCCGGATAGTCCGGATTGAGCGACAGCAATTCGACCCCGTCTCCGGAAATCCGTGCGATTTCCTTGGCCATGACCTCGCCATCGACGGTGCGCACCACGACGCGGTCGCCCTTGCGCGGGGTTTCCCCGGGCGCGACGACGACACGGTCGCCGGCGCGATAGACCGGCAGCATGGAATCGCCTGAAATTTCCAGCGCATAGGCATGGGCATCCTCGATGCCGGGAAAAATGACGTCTTCCCAGCCCTGACCGACCGGAAATCCGGCATCATCGAAATAGCCGGCATCACCCGCCTGCGCGAAACCGATCAGCGGGACGGAACGGGTCTGCGCCGTGCCCGAGGCGAGCCCCGCAAACTCTCCGAAATCGACGCGCACCGCGGCCAGCGCCTTGGCGATGCTCTCGGTCGAGGGCCAGCGCGGGCGTGTGCCATCGGCGCTCTGCCGCTTGGAGATGTTGAAGGTGGTCGGATCCAGGCCCGCCCGTTTGGCGAGACCGGAGGGTGACAGCCCGGCGCGGGCCGCCAGAAGGTCGACCCCCTTCCAGATTTGATTATGGGTGAGCATGGTGTTTATTCCGCTCAAGCTGAGTCGCTCCTTACTACAGGAATATATTCCTTGACCACAACCAGAGATAGAATAGCAGAAGGAATGATTTCCGCAACCGCCGCAATTCCGGGGATTCGCGCATGACAAACGTGATCTACAAGCTGGTCGATCCACGCATCTGGGCCGAGGCCATGACGGCCGGCGTGTTCAAGGGCGTCGGCGTGGATGTCGAGGACGGCTATATCCATCTCTCCACCGCCGCCCAATTACCGGGGACGCTGGAAAAATGGTTCACCGGTTTCGAACGTCTCGCCCTGATCGAGGTGGATGCGGACCATTTCGGGCCGGAGCTGAAATGGGAAAAGGCGAGAGGCGGCGAGCTCTTCCCGCATCTCTATGACGAATTGCCGATGATTGCCGTGCGTACAGTGCGGCTGTTGCGCAAGGGCGATGAGGGCGGCTGGATGCTGCCGGATGATCTCTCGACATGAGCGGGATCGCCAAATTCGGCACGAAAGCCCTGCACGCCTTTCCGCCGGAAATGGCGCATGGCCTCAGCCTGAAAGCGCTGAAGGCCGGGCTGGTGCCGGTGCCGCCGCTGGTGCCCGATCCGGTCCTGCACACGACACTCGCCGGGCTCGCCCTGCCCAATCCGGTCGGGCTGGCGGCGGGCTATGACAAGAATGGCGAGGTCATTGATCCGCTGCTGCGGCTGGGCTTCGGCTTTGTCGAATGCGGCGCCGTCACACCGCGCCCGCAGGCCGGTAATCCGAAACCGCGCGTCTTTCGCCTCAGCGCGGATCGGGCCGTGATCAACCGCATGGGGTTCAACAATGCCGGGCTGGTGGCGCTGAAGGCGCGGCTCTCCGCGCGTCTGGGCCGGCCGGGCATTGTCGGCGTCAATCTCGGGGCCAACAAGGATTCAGATGACCGCGCCGCAGATTATGTCACCTCGCTGACGGCGCTGGAGGGGCTGGCGGATTTCTTCACCGTCAATATTTCCTCGCCCAATACGCCGGGCCTGCGGGCGCTGCAGTCAAAGGCGGCGCTGGACGATCTTCTGGCGCGGGTGATGACGGCGAAAGCCGCGGCGCCGGTTTTCCTGAAGGTCGCGCCGGATCTGAAGGAGGAGGATCTCGCCGATATCGCCGCCAGTGTGATCGAGCACAGGCTCGATGCACTGATTGTCTCCAACACCACGATCGAGCGCCCCGAAAGCCTGATCTCGCCGGACCGGGCGGAAGGCGGCGGCCTGTCCGGGCGGCCGCTGTTTGAACGCTCGGCGGCACTGCTCAGGGCGTTCGCGCAGACGCTGGGCGGCAAGGTGCCGCTGGTCGGTGTCGGCGGGATCGAGGATGCGGAGACCGCCTATGCCAAGATCCGCGCCGGCGCGACGGCGGTGCAGCTCTACTCGGCGCTGGTCTATAAGGGGCCGGGCCTTGTGGCAGAGATCAATCGCGGCCTCGCAGAGCGCTTGAAAGCGGATGGCTTTGCGAGTGTCAGTGCGGCGGTGGGGAGCGAGCTCTGACCTTGTTTCCCCTCCCCTTGATGGGGCGGGAAGACGGCGCAGCCGTCAGGGTGGGGTGATATCAGGATGCCCCCCACCCCTACCCCTCCCCACGGCGGGGGAGGGGAAAGGCAGATGGCTCGGACCAGTTTGGGCTACCCCACCAACCGCTTCTCCAGCCGGGGATATTGCACCGCGAGCGTGCCGGCGCGGGCGAGGTAATAGACCAGGAAGGCCATCCACACCCCGTCATTGGCGTAGAGGGGGGACAGCACGAAATCCGCGGCCAGATAGATCAGCACCGAGGCGATGGCGGAATTGCGCAGCATGGCGCCGCGCGTTGCGCCGATGAAAATGCCGTCGAATATCCACGCCATTGCCCCCAGCAGCGGGACGATAGCGCAATACGGCAGATAGCGGATGGCTTCGCGGCGGGCATCCTCATCGCCGATGACAAGGGCGAGGGCTTCATCGCCCCAGGCCCAGGTCAGCACGGCGAACACCGCTCCGGCCGCCAGCGCCTGTTCCGCGGTCAGGATCAGCGCCCGGCGCAGCGTGGCAACCGATTTGCGGCCCACCGCGCGCCCGGCCTCGGTTTCCGAGACATAGGCGAAGGCATCAAGCACGAAGGCCCAGACGGTGATGACCTGTAAAAGCACGTGATTGCCGGCCAGAATGGCTGCGCCCTGCCGCGCTCCGGCATTGGCGAACCAGGTAAAGCCGATGATCATCGCCCAGGTGCGGATCATCAGGTTGAGATTGACATCGACCAACTTCTTCAGCGCCACGGGTTCGAGCAGGGCGGCGCGTCGGAAAATGCCGTCCTGCCAGCCGCCGCGTCTGGCGATGACCCGGGCGACAAAGTACAGGCCCACGATCAGCCCGCACCATTCGGCAATCGCGGTTGCCGCGCCGACACCGCCCGCGGCATAGCCCAGCCCCATGACGAACCAGAGATCGAGGACGATATTCACCACGCTGATGACGCCATGCACGATCAGGGTCTCGGTCGAGCGCCCCAGCCCGATCAGCCAGCCGGTGAGGGCAAAGACACCGAAGGCGCCCAGAGCGCCCCAGCTGCGGGCGAAGAAGTAATGCGCGCCATTGGCCTCCACGGCTTCGCCGCCCTGCAGGAGGTGAAAGCCGATCGCCGCGATGGGCTGGCGCGCCAGCATGATGAACAGGCCGATGGCCCCGGCCAGCAGGCAGGCGCGTACCAGAGAGCGCTGCACCTCGGTCTCATTGCCCGCCCCGTCCGCCTGCGAGGTGAGGCCGGTCGTGCCCATGCGCAGAAAATAGAAGCTCCAGTAGACGACGCTGAACAGTGCCGCGCCCAGTGCCACGCCGCCCAGATCGGTGGCATCGCCGGCAATGCCGAGCACGAAGGTGTCGACCACACCGGCCAGCGGTATGGCGGCATTGGCGAAAACCAGCGGCCAGGCGCGCAGCAGCACGTCCTTGCGGGTAAGGGCGACAGGATCCATGCGCGCCCGATATCCGCATACGGGGTGGGACGCAATGACAAGTCACCTATATGCTGCCCCTGACGGTTTGAGGGAGAGACACGATGATCCGCGCATGGGCAGCGAAAGAACAGGGCGGCGCGCTGGAGCGTCATGATTATGATCCGGGGCCGCTACCGGCCGACGAGGTCGAGATTGCGGTGGAAAGCTGCGGGCTGTGTCATTCCGATGTCTCGCTGATCGATAATGAGTGGTTTGTCTCCGAATATCCGCTGGTGCCGGGCCATGAAGTGATTGGCCGCGTCAGCGAAGTGGGCGCCCATGTCACCCATCTGAAGATTGGTGACCGTGTCGGGGTCGGCTGGTTCGCGCATTCCTGCCTGACCTGCCACACCTGCATGAGCGGTGATCACAATATGTGCAATGATGCCAAAGGCGTTGCCGCAGCCCATCAGGGCCGGTTCGGCGGCTTTGCCGACAAGGTGCGCGCGCAGGCGGCCTGGGCGATTGCGCTGCCCGAGGGTGTGGACGCGGCCAAGGCCGGGCCGCTGTTTTGCGGCGGGATTACCGTCTTCAATCCGATCGTTCAGAACAATATCCGCCCCACCGACAAGGTCGGCGTGATCGGCATTGGCGGGCTGGGCCATCTGGCGCTGAAATTCCTGAAAGCCTGGGGCTGCGAGGTGACGGCCTTCACCTCGTCGGAAGCCAAGGCGGAGGAAGCGCGTGCCATGGGAGCCCACCGTATCGTCAACAGCCGCGACAAGGAGGCGCTGAAAGCCGAAGCGGGCCGTTTCGACATGGTGCTGTCCACCGTCAATGTGCCGCTGAAATGGTCCGCCTATATCAATGCGCTGGCGCCGCGCGGCAAGCTGCACATGGTCGGTGCGGTGATGGACCCGGTACCGGTCGTGGCCGCCAGCCTGTTCGGCAATCAGCGCAGCATTACCGGCAGTGCGGTGGGCGCACCGGCGACGATTGCCACCATGCTGGATTTCTGTGCGCGCCATGACATTGCGCCGCAGACCGAACACTTGCCGATGTCGAACATCAACGCGGCGATTGCCCGTCTGAAAGACGGCGATGTGCGCTATCGCTTCGTTCTGGAAAACGATTTCGATTGATTTGACGCCACTGGTTTTCCATCCGCTCTATGTGGCGGCGGACGTGCCCGCCACGCACCGCTTTCCCATGGGCAAGTATCGCGCCGTGGCCGAGGAATTGGTGCGGTCGGGCGCTGTGGCGTCGATGGAGGCTTATCATCAGCCGATTCCAGCACCGGAAAGCTGGCTGACGCTGGCGCATGAGGCCGATTATGTCGCGGGCGTGCTGGGCCAGACGCTGGACGAAGGCACACAGCGCCGGATCGGCTTCAAGGTGACGAAATTCATCGAGCACCGCACGCGCCATTCCGTGGCCGGAACGGTGCTTGCGGCGCGGCTGGCGCTGGAACATGGCGTGGCGGGCAATCTGGCCGGGGGTTCGCACCATGCCCTGCCCGGGGGCGGGGCAGGCTTTTGCGTCTTCAATGATGTCGGCGTGGCCGGAAAGCTGCTGTTGATGGAAGGCGCGGTCTCGAAAATCCTGATCGTCGATCTCGATGTGCACCAGGGCGATGGCACGGCGAAAATCTTTGCGCAGGACAAGCGCGCCTTCACCTTCTCCCTGCATTGCGAAAAGAACTGGCCGCGGCGGAAAATCGCCAGCGATCTCGATATCGGGCTGGACGAAGGCACAGGGGACGATGCCTATCTGCGCGTTCTCGCCGATACGCTGCCGGGCCTGATCGCACAGGAAAAACCAGATCTGGTCTTCTACAATGCCGGGGTCGATCCGCACCGCGACGACCGGCTCGGCCTGCTGGATCTGTCCGATGAGGGTCTGGCGAAGCGTGAGGCCTATGTCATCGACACGGTGAAACGCGCCGGTGTGCCGCTCTGCGTGGTCATGGGCGGCGGGTATTCAAGGGATGTGGACGCGCTGGCCAAGCGGCATGCGTTGGCGTTTGCGGAAGTGATGCGGGCACGCTAACGCCGCCCCGCACACCGTTTCGAACAGTATTTCACCTCATCCCAGACGCGCTCCCACTTCTTGCGCCAGGTGAAGGGACGCCCGCAGGTGACGCAGATTTTCGCGGGCAGATCAGCTTTGGAGGTCGCACGCGCCATCGGCACATTTCCGGCGGGGGCGGTAAGGCGCGACAAAGCGGTAGATCTTGTCCAGCGGCCATTTGATGACCGCCGGGCGGGTCAGCGCGGCGAGCCAGCCAAAGCCCGGGCTGCGTTCCCAGATGGCGATGAAGGCGTCCCAGCCGGTCACCAGCTCGCCATCGCTCTTGCGCACCCAGAGCGCGTCCAGCGCGGCCTGCCGGTCGATATCCTCGGGGATGTCGCCATTGACATCGTGCAGCAGGACACGGCCCTGACCGCGGCGCTGATAGACGCCCATCTCGTGGACGCAGATCGGGCACAGCCCGTCGTAATAGGCGATGACGATATCGGTTTTCATGGGCGACAAGATAGAGTGGCGGGCGGCCGGTTCAAATGCGGCGCGGTGGCGCAGCGTGCTTTGGTCTGTCGATGACAGCCCCCGACCATGAGGCAACTTATACTTGGCGTCTTGCTCCGGCTTGACCGGAGCATCTCGATCGAGGCCCTCCGATCAAGTCGGAGGGTGACGAAATATTAGACCTCATACTGAGGTGCTCGCGACAGCGAACCTCGAAGGAGCGATCAAGAATTCGCCACCGGTTCCGGCTTGATCAGGAAATGACCATGCAATGTGGCAACCGGCGCCTCGCGGCGGCCCTGCCAGGCCTCGACGCGAACATTGGCAACCCGTGCGCCGGAGCGGCCGATGACGGCGCGGGCATAGACATCGGCTGCGCGGGCGGGGCGCAGATAATCCACCGCGACATCGATCGGCTTGGGCAGGCGGACCAGTGTCTGCGAGGCCAGCAATGCCCCGGACGCAACAATTTCCATGAAGGCGCCGACCGCGCCGCCATGCAGGGCCGGAACCAGCGGATTGCCGACCAGATGTTCCTCATAGGGCAGAACGCCGGTCAGCTCGTCGCCCTTGCGCTCGAAGCGGACACCGAATTTGGCGACATAGGGAGCTTTGAGCAGGGTTTCGATCAGCGCATCGCTCATGACAATTCCCCGGTCTCGATGGCTTTTCTGACGCGTTCGGCGGCTTCGCGGGAGGGGCGTGTCACCATGAAAGCGGCCGATGCCGTGGCGACCGGATCGCTTTCATCTCCGTCATGCGCGGTGGCGCGGACAAAGGCGATGAGGCCGTGGGCGCGGATACATTCGGCTTCGGCGATGATATCGCGTCCGGGTTCCGCCGGGCGCATATAGTCGATGCGTAGATCCAGCGTCGCCGGGGTTTCCTTTGCGCCGAGGCCGGAGAAAGCCGCGACACCGCAGGCATGATCAAGCAGGGCGGTGACCACGCCGCCATGCATGACGCCGGTGTCGGGATCGCCGATCAGATCCTCGCGATAGGGCGCGCGCATGGTGGCGCGCCCCGGGCCGAGCCCGTCCAGTGCCAGGCCGAGCGCCTGGGCATGCGGCGAGCCATCGACGATGAGCGGCGCGAGGCGGTTCAGCAATTCCTGGAGTGATTCCGGCATGGGGCATCCTTGATGGTCAGGCCCCTGAGATAGGCTTTATCGGAAAGCAGGGCTAGGGTCCTGACCCTAAAGCCGCGACAGGCGCATCTTCACGACATCCTCGAGGCCCTGGACCACGCTGATACGGACGGCGTCATTGGCATCGCGGGCGCGCTCGAGCTGGACCAGGGCGGCGCGGTGCATTTCGACGATCTCGTTTTCCTTCGGACCGAAATCGCGGACAGCCCCGAGATAACGGTTGAGCGAGACCGAGACACGGCGGGCCTGCAGGCAGCCGTCGCGGGCCACTTCATAGGCCAAAGCCAGACAGGCATTGCGGGCCGCGGTGAGGGAATCGACCAGGCCGTTCTCGACATCCTTGTTGCGTTTGAAGGCGGGATCGCGGCCCTCGCGCGGTTTGCGGCGGCGATCGGGGCCGCCATAACGGGTCTGTTTGACAAAAAGGCGGGGGATGGCGGCGTGTTCCACGCGTTGCAGGAAATGTCCGGTGGACAGCGGTTTTTTCAGAAATTCGCTGACGCCGAAATCGCGTGCGCGCTCAATGTCGGTGCGGGTTGTATACTGGCTGGTCAGCACGATCGGCACATCCCGGATGGCGAGATTGTTGCTGTTGCGGACCGATTTGACGAGCGACAATGCTTCCCGGTGATCGTGTTGACCGGCGCGCCAGTCGGTTACCACCATGCCGGGCATGTCACTCTCGATGATGGACTTCGCCTCGGCCTCGCTGCCCGCCGTGATGATGGTGCGGGCTCCGGCGGTTTTCAGCGTGCTGGTCAGAAGGCGGCGCATCAGGGCGGCATGTTCGAGCACGAGCACGGGCCGGTCTCTCCACGTGTCGCCACATGAAGACCAGTGTGCAAAGCTCTCGATGGCAGCCGCTGCGCCCATACACCCCTCCAAGGCCGTTATCCTTAATCGGAAGCCTTGGAATTTTCACGCGATTTCGGTGATCAGGGTGAACGTTTTCCTAATGCGCGGACGATGTGGATGACGATCCAGATGGGGACCACCAGAATGGCCCCGAGGATGAGATAGTCGAAGGACCATCCCACCAGATCCACGGAAATACGCAGGAATTCCTGCCACGCCTCGGCGATGGTGCCGAAGAAATCGACCCACAGATTGCGCGGGTCGACCCGGAAGGCCGCCAGTACCAGACCGGCGATGATCGAGATCAGGGCCACGCGCAGCAGATCGCCCGGTGTTACCGCTAACAAACGCTGAAGCCGGGTTTTCGGCGCCGCTTCGGGTGTGGAATTTTCTGACTCGGTCATGATGTCATTCTTTCCGGCGATTGCGGCGCCATTGTGGCTCTAGGCCTTCTTGCGGACTTCGACCTGGTGCGGATAGGGAATTTCGATGCCATTGGCGTCAAAGGCTTCCTTGATACCCTTCATGGCGTCGAAATAGACGGACCAGTAATCGGGTGTCTTCACCCAGGCGCGGGTCACGATATCGATCGAGGAGGTATTGTGGGCGATGACGCCGAGGAAGAATTCCGGATCCTTCAATACCCGTTCGTCGGCGTCGTAATGCGCGCGGATGACCTCCATCGCCTTGTTGATGTCATCATCATAGGAAATGCCGAAAGTGATATCGACGCGGCGTGTCGGTTTAACCGAATAATTGGTGATCACATTGCCCCAGGCCTGGCCGTTGGGAACGATGATGGTCTTGTTGTCCGGCGTGTTGAGCTCTGTGGTGAAGAGATTGATGTCGGCCACGGTGCCGGAGACGCCGCCGACTTCCACGAAATCGCCCAGTGAATAGGGCCGGAAGAAAACCAGCATGACACCGGCGGCGACATTGCCGAGCGTGCCCTGGAGGGCCAGACCGACGGCAAAGGCGGCGGCACCGATGGCGGCGACCAGCGAGGTGGTCTCGACGCCAAAGCGGCTCAACACCGCGATGAAAACCACCACCAGAATGGCGTAACGCACCATTGAGGCGAAGAAGTTCGCCAAAGTACGGTCAATCCGCGGGTTGCGTTCCACGGCACGCAATACGGCTTTCTTGATGCCGCCGGCGACCATGTAGCCGACGACCAGAATGGCGAGGGCCAGAAGCACGTTGACGCCCCCCTGGGTCACGATCCGGATGACCTGATCAACAAGGGCCTGATTGTCCGTCAAGAATTGTTCCACGAGCTGCTCCATGAACGGGTAGACTTGATTTTGCGCTTCCCTAGCATGGTTATCTTCGTCTGCAAGCCTTTCGGCGGCCTCTGCGTTGCGTTTTCAGCCAGTGCTGCTAACCCTTCTCAATCGCAGATTTTCGGGGAGTGATATGGCGTCTGATTCCACACCTGCACAGCCGGATGCCCAGAAGGGTGTTCTGGGCTGGATCGAGCGGACCGGCAATGCGTTGCCGGACCCGGTTTTCATCTTCTTCTACCTGATTGCCGTGCTGGTCGTGATCAGCGTTGCGCTGTCGGCCCTCGGGGTCTCGGTCCAGCTGAATGACCAGATCCTGACCGGGCTGGGGGACGCCGGCCGGGCCCGTTTCGGGATTGGCGATGACGGTGTCATATCGGTGGCGAGTCTGCTGAATCCGGCGAATCTGCAGCAATTGCTGACGCAGATGCCCACAACCTTCACCCACTTCCATCCGCTCGGCTATGTGCTGGTGGTGATGCTGGGGGCCGGTGTGGCCGAACGGGCCGGTCTTTTCGGCACCGCCATGCGCGCCGGCGTGCGCAATGCGCCGACCTTTCTTCTGACGCCGGTCGTGGCGCTGATTGCCATGCTGGGCAATCACGCCGCCGATGCCGGATATGTCGTGCTGATTCCGCTGGCCGGGGTGCTGTTCGCGGCGGCGGGCCGGCATCCGATTGCCGGGATTGCAGCGGCTTTTGCCGGCGTTTCGGGCGGGTTTTCGGCCAATATCGCACCGGGCCAGCTGGATGCGCTGTTGTTCGGCATCACCCAGGCCGGTGTGGACCTGATCAATCCCGGCTATATTGTGAATATCGCCGGAAACACCTTTTTCATCATCGGCCTGCTGGTGCTGTATCTGCCGATCATCTGGTATGTCACGGACCGCATTATCGAGCCGCGCCTGGGCAAGTGGACCGGCGGCGTGGCGCCCGGCGGGGAAGCCGATGAGGATGATGATCCGACCAAGCCGCTGACCGCCGGCCAGAAAAAGGGCCTGATGTGGGCCGGTATTGCGACCCTGGCCGTGATCCTGGTCTGGGCGTTTCTCACCCTCGGACCGGGCACGCCGCTCTATGATGAGGCCGCCGATACGGTCACGGCTGCGCTCTCGCCCTTCTTCACCTCTCTCGTGGCCGGATTCTTTGTCCTCTTCCTCGCCGCCGGTACGGCTTATGGCGTGTGTGCCGGAACCATCAAGAATCACCGCGATCTGGTGGGCATGATGTCGAAGGCGATGGGCGACATGGCCTATTATCTGGTGCTGGCCTTTGCCGCCGCGCATTTCGTGGCGATGTTCGGCTGGTCCAATCTGGGGCTGATCACGGCGGTGACAGGGGCCGGCGCAATCGAATCCTCCGGACTGCCGCTGCCGCTGGTTCTGGCCTCGCTGGTCCTGCTGACCGGCTTCATCAACCTGTTCGTCGGTTCGGCGAGCGCGAAATGGGCGCTGCTGGCCCCGGTCTTCGTGCCGATGTTCATGCTGCTCGGCGTCTCGCCGGAAGCGACAACAGCGGCCTATCGGGTGGGCGATTCCGCGACCAATATCATCACCCCGCTGATGGTATATTTCCCGCTCATCCTGGTGTTTGCCCGGCGCTGGCTACCCGGCTTCGGCCTGGGCAGCCTGACCGCGATCATGGTGCCGTATTCGGTTCTGATGATGGTCGTCGGCTTCCTGATGATGCTCGGCTGGGTCTATCTCGGCTGGCCTCTGGGACCGGGTGCGGGCGTTGAATACATCGCGCCGGCTGCCGGCGGATAGGAGCGTGGTCTCGAGAATCCCCGTGTGCTGGCTGGCAGGCTTTGCGCACGGGGATTTGAATGGACATGTCAGGGGATTGGCCTAATCTGCGCCTGTCCTTGGGGGACACCGGTGCTGGTGCTTCAATTTGGGTGGATTCCCGATCCACCCAGTGGAGCCGTTTATGCGAAACCGATTTTTTCTTGCTATCGTCACGACGATTGTGATCCATGGCGCGAGTTTGGCGCAATCCCAGCAATTGAATGACCGGTCAACGGCGATCCATGCGCCCATCGACTATGCGTCAATCAATGCAGAGATCGAAGCGAATATCGAACGTCTTGGACTTGCACGCGCTTCCGTTGCTTCTGCGTCGGCAACGCGAGACAGCTTTGATCGTCTGATCTATCCGGTTCGCGCCGCCCCGAATGCGGATGTCTTCCGGATTCATCACACGTCAAATTACGTGGATCTTGATCCGGTCAGTCCCGGTTCGCTCATGGATTATGCTTGCGGGGCGCGGACATACGACCTCAATTCCGGATATGATCATGCCGGCATCGACATCGTGGTGACACCTTTCAGGGCCCATGCGATGAATCAGAACTGGGCAGAGGTCATCGCCGCGGCGCCGGGGACAATCATCGCCCGAAATCATCTCGCTGCTGACCGGAATTGCGGCGGGATCAGCGCCAGCCCGGATGCCAATTTCGTGACCATTCTCCAGGATGATGGCATCACGGCCTATTATTATCATATGGCGCGGAATTCCCTGACTGACAAACAGGTCGGGGACAGGGTGGAAGCGGGTGAGTTCCTGGGCCGGATAGGCAGTTCGGGCCTGTCGGCGGAACCGCATCTTCATTTTGAACTGAGACATCCAAATGGTTCGGTCGTTGACCCGAATGCCGGCGCCTGTGGAGCCGATGATACGCTCTGGCGACACCAGCCTGCCTATAGTGATTCCGTTATAACGGCGATTTTCAGTCATAATTTTACACCCGAATATCCGGCCTCCTTTTGCAGCCCGGAATATCCGAGATTTCGGACCGCCTTTTCGCCCGGGGATCGCGTTTATCTCGGTCTCTATGTCCGCGATCGCGGTGTTGGTGCCATTTCCGCCGTGACGGTTCTTGACCCGGAAGGCCGTGACGTTTTCAGCCAGGATTTTGGCGCGGCCACCACATTCAGTGCCCGGGGCGATTTCCAGACGAGCTATTTACTGCCTGCTGATGCCCCTGAAGGGCGTTGGACCATCCGTGGCGATTATCAGGGCGATATCCGCGAGCGGGCTTTCTACGTTGGTCCGGCGCCCGAAGAAAACGCGCGGCTGGCCTCGGCTGTCCTGCCAGGAAGCCGGTCATTCCAGGCCGGACAGACTGCGACGGTATTCGCAACCGTGCTCAACCCCTCCTCCGTCACAGCGTCCGGGTGCTGGATTTCTCCGGCTGCGCCGGTGGCCGGTCAATTCGAATACCGGGAAACCGATCCCGCCACAAATGCCGTTACCGGCCGTCCGAATGCCGTGTTCGATATCGCGCCTTCCGGCTCCAGAAGTTTCCTGATTTCGATCACACCAAGCGTGGGCACTGCCGCCGACTCATTGGATCTGAATCTTCGCTACAAATGCGACAATAGTGATGCGGCAAACATCGTCTCCGGTGTGAATTCCGTGCTGCTTTCTTTCGGCGCGGCTGCTGTGCCGGACCTCATCGCCGTCGCGGTGACGCCATCAGGCGACGGAATCCTGCGCATTGCCGATGAGAATTCCGCCGCGGCGTTTGCCATGGCGGTTTCGAATGTCGGTGCAGAGGGTGAACTGACGCTGCAGCCGGAAGGGCTGAGCGCGGCCAGCACCTTGCGCTTGCGGATTTGCGAAACGGATCCCGCCGCCGGCACCTGTCTTGATGCTCCCGCCGAAACCGTCACGCGCAGCTTTGCGGCCAATGAGACGGCGAGCTTTGCCATATTCGGCCGCGCACAGGGCGAGGCAGTGCCTTTTGCCCCGGCCCGTGCGCGTGTACGCCTGATCGCACAGGATACCGCCGGTGTCGTGCGCGGCTCGACGAGTGTTGCCGTGCGGACGAACTAGGTCGCGGCAACGACGGCGGCGGTTGTGGCCGCTGTGGTCGCGGCGATCATCGCGGCCTGCGCGGCCAGTATCGCGGCATAATCCGCCGCAGCCCCGGCCGGGGTGCGCAAACCGGTCATTGTGGCCGCCAGTCTGACGGCCAGCCGGCCGGCCACCATGCTGCTAACGCGGGGCCGCAGGCTGCGGACAAAGGCATCCGCTTCCAGCAGGGCATCGCCGGCATCCGAGCCATCCTCGACCTGGGCGGCCAGTGTGGCCAGTCCGGCCCAGCCCGCGCGCTGGCGCAAGCCGCGCTGCTGCTGGACGGCCACGTTGAGCGCGGTCCAGGCGGAGGTGAAATCATCCGTCCGGGGGTGGGCGATGGCGACATCGAAGACGCATTTGCTGTGCGCGCTTTTCGGCACACCCGCCGTGGCCAGCGTGTTGCGGGCCTTTTCCAGCCGGCTCAGAGCCGTGGCCGGTGTTTCATTGCCGGCTGCCATCATCGCCGCATAGGTTTCCTCGGCCGGCGGATAGCGGCGCCACCAGGGGGCGGCGACTTCCTCGAGAATGTCGTAGAACATGCTGGCTTGCGAATAGCTGCCCCCGGCACACAACATGACAAGCGCGGCGGGGGCACCGCCGGATGACAGGCTGCGGCCGCCGCGCCGCTTGCGCTCCGCTTTCAGCGTTTCCATCATCTTGACCAGGCCGCCGCCATCACGGTTCGAGGCCGCCAGCGCGGCCCCGTAGACCAGCCGCATGGCGGTGGACGGGCTGTGCCAGCCGGACCTTGAGGCATTGATGGCATCGCGTTCGCGGAGTGTGCGCCGCACCAGGGTCGCGGGCGGATCCTTTGCGCCCAGACAGGCTGCGGCCGCAAAGCGCGCGGACATGCGTTCGGATTTTTTCGTGGTGTCAAAAAAGGCGGATTCGAGTGTGCGATATTCCTCAATGGCTGCATGAGCCATGGCTGTCCCTCACAAGTCTGCGCTCCCCCGAGCGGGGCCTGTCTAGCAAAATACCCACAGGATGGCAGGGGGAATGCCACTCAAAGTGTCCCCCTTTTGCGGATTCGGGCCTGTGCGCGGCGGAACCGGCAGGCTAGATTTGCGCCGATGAGCGATCCAGTCCTGCCTTCGCGGTTTGCCCGCTGGTTTGCGGCGCGCGGCTGGCAGGCCCGGCCGCATCAGCTGGAGATGATCGACGCCGCCCGCAAGGGTGAGGATGCGCTGCTCCTTGCGCCCACCGGGGGCGGCAAGACGCTCGGCGGCTTTCTGCCCAGCCTGATTGATCTGGCGGATGTGGTGGCCGACGGGCCGAAACGCCCGCACCGCCTGCACACGCTCTATATCTCGCCGCTCAAGGCGTTGTCCGTCGATGTCGCCCGCAATCTGATGACGCCGGTGGCGGAGATGGATCTGGATATCCGTATCGAGACGCGCACGGGCGATACACCGGTCTCCAAGCGCCAGCGCCAGCGCGACAAGCCGCCCGACATCCTGTTGACCACGCCGGAACAGCTGGCGCTGTTTTGCGCCTCGCCCAATGCGCGGGCCTTTTTCGGCGACCTCGAACGCATCATCATCGACGAAATTCACGCCCTTGCGCCGCAAAAACGCGGAGACCTGCTGTCGCTGGGCCTGGCCACGCTGGCACAATGGGCCCCAGGGGCCAGCCGCGCCGGCCTGTCGGCGACGGTGTCGGACGAAGGCGGGCTGGCGCGCTGGCTGACGCCGCAGGGCGAGACACCGGCTTTTGCCCGGATCGTGCGCGGCCGTGAGGGTCCGAAACCGCAGATCGACATTCTGTCCAGCACAGAACGCATTCCCTGGTCCGGGCATTCGGCACGGCACGCCATGGGCGAGGTCTATGCCGCGATCAAACAGGCGCGGCTGACCCTCGTCTTCGTGAATACGCGGGCCCAGGCGGAAGCCACTTTCCAGGCGCTCTGGCGCTTGAATGAGAACGGGCTGGCGATTGCGCTGCATCACGGCTCGCTGGCGGTGGAACAGCGCCGCAAGGTGGAAGCCGCCATGGCGTCCGGCCAGCTCAAGGCGGTGGTGTGCACCTCGACGCTGGATCTCGGCATTGACTGGGGCGATGTCGATCTGGTCATCCAGATGGGCGCGCCCAAGGGCTCGGCCCGGCTGATCCAGCGTCTGGGCCGGTCCAATCACCGGCTGGACGAACCCTCGCGGGCGCTGCTCGCCCCGGCCAACCGGTTCGAGCATCTGGAATGCGAGGCTGCGCGGGCGGCCGTTGCCGAGGGCGTTCTGGATGGTGAGCCCTTGCGTGCCGGAGCGCTGGACGTGCTGGCCCAGCACATGACGGGCCGGGCCTGTGGCGAAGCCATATCCAGCGATGATCTTTTCGCCGAAGTGACGCAGGCCGCGCCCTATGCGGGCCTCACCCGCCGTGAATTCGACCGGGTGCTGGAATTCTGCTCCACTGGTGGATATGCGCTCGACAGTTATGAGCGTTTCCGGCGCCTGATCCGCAACCGGGACGGGCTGTGGCAGGCGCGCAATGCGCGCGTGGCCCAGCGGCACCGGATGAATGTCGGCACGATTATCGAGGCCGAGATGTTGACCGTACGGTTGAAGGGGCGCGGCGCGCGAGGCGGCAAAGCGCTGGGCGAGGTGGAGGAATGGTTCCTCGAACAACTGGTACCGGGCGATACTTTCGTCTTTGCCGGGCAGATCCTGGAATTCCAGGGCATATCGGAAAACGCGGCGCTGGTGACACGATCCTCCGCCAGCGAGCCGAAAGTGCCGTCCTATAATGGCGGCAAGTTTCCGCTGTCGACCTATCTCGCCCGGCGTGTGCGCGAGATCGCGCATGATCCGGCGCAATGGTCCGTCCTGCCCGATCAGGTGCGCGACTGGCTGACGCTGCAGCAGGAGAAATCGCGCCTGCCGCAGCCGGATGACCTGCTGGTCGAGACCTTTCCCAAAGGGGGCAAGCATTACCTGGTCTGCTATCCGTTCGAGGGCCGTCTGGCGCATCAGTCTCTGGGCATGTTGCTGACGCGGCGGCTGGAGCGGTTGCGGATGCGGCCAACCGGCTTTGTCGCCAATGAATATGCACTGGCGGTGTGGGGGCTGCGTGATCTCTCCGGCGTCGATATGGACGCGTTGTTTTCAGAAGACATGCTGGGCGATGATCTCGATGCCTGGCTGGCGGAGAGCCCTCTGATGAAGCGGACCTTCCGGCAATGCGCAGTGATTTCCGGCCTCATCGAGCGGCGGCTTCCGGGCCATGAAAAGACCAGCCGGCAGGTCACTTTCTCCGCCGATCTGATTTATGATGTGCTGCGCGAACACGATCCGGAGCATATCCTCTTGCAGGCGGCGTGGCGCGATGCGGCGACAGGGCTGCTGGACATTCGCCGTCTGGGCGAGGCGCTGAAGCGCGTGAAGGGGAATATCCATTCCATCAATCTGCCGCGGGTCTCGCCGCTGGCGGTGCCGGTCCTGCTCGAAATCGGGCGCGAACCGGTTTACGGCGAAGCCCATGAGAGCCTGCTGGCGGATGCGGCGGATGATCTGGTGAAAGAGGCCATGACGGATGACTGAGGCTGCACGGAAAATCGAGGAGCCGGTTTGCCGCGTCAATGGCGTGACGGTCGTGCCGCATCTGTCTGGCGCGCTGTATGTGCCGGATTTTTCGGCGCTGCTGGTCGCCGATCTGCACCTTGAAAAAGGCTCGGCCTTTGCCGCCGGTGGCCAGCTTTTGCCGCCCTATGATACGCGGAAAACGATTGCGCGCCTGTCTGAAGCGATTGCCGCCTGCGGCGCGCAAACCGTCATCGCGCTGGGCGACAGTTTTCATGACCTTGGCGCGGATCATCGTATTCATGACGAGGATGCGGAAAGGCTGGCCGGGCTTGTCCGGTCCGTTGGCGACTGGATATGGATCGAGGGCAATCACGATCCGGAGCCGCCGGCGCGTTTTGGTGGCCGCACCGTGCCGGAGATGGCGCTGGGCGGGCTGATGCTGCGGCATGAACCGTCAGCGGATGATGCGCCGGGCGAGATTTGCGGGCACCTGCATCCCGCAGCAAAGGTCGCCGGGCGCGGGCGGCGGCTGCGTTGTTTTGCAACCGATGGCCGGCGCATGATCCTTCCGGCCTTTGGCGCTTATGCGGGCGGGCTTTCGGTGCGGGATGAAGCGATCCTGTCGGTCTTCGGGCGCTGCCCCGATGCCTGGGTCATGGGCCGTGATGCGGTCTATCCGATCCCGGCGAAACGCATTTCAGGCTAGATCAGCATGGCGGAGAGCAGGCTGAGCACTGCGCCCGCCGTCAGAAGAATCCGCAGCGGCAGATACCATTTCGGGAAAAACCCGCTGCGGATGGCGGTCATGTCCCACAACAGCTGAAGCAGAAATGCTGCCGTGAGCACGCCATACGCGGTGGCCGGGTGTCCCGATGTATACACCAGGATAGCGGTCCAGCCGGCCAATGGCGGTGCCATGGCTATTGTCAGAACCACCCCGTTGGGGGACTGCTGTTGACGCGAAATCTCGGCTCCCCAGTGCGCCCCGCCCAGAAAGGACAGGATGGCGGCGCCATAGCCGATCAGTGCCAGATTGGTTGCGTCCAGCGACACGCCGAATCCGAGCACATGCAACAGCGCAAAAAAGAAGAAGGGTACCAGCCCGGCCATGCCGAGTGTGAAAGGCCAGACTCTGTGCGATGTCATGTCTACCTCCGGCTGAAGATGGCGGCGGCGCCCCAGCCGAACAACAGGGCAAGGGCGACGGCGACGAGACCATACAGCCAGCCATGGGTGTGGGCAAAATTATAGATGACCCGCTCCAGCCCGGCCTTCCGCACTTCCAGCGTGACCGTGCCGGCGGCCACCGCATTGCCGTTGCGGAAAAGATAGACATCGGCCTCGTAATCGCCGACCGGCGTGGCCGGGGGCAGGGCGACATTGGCGCGGAACAGCCCGCCCTCCAGCATCTGGACGCCGGTCGTGGTTTCCGCGAACAGGGCGTCGCGCCGCCGGTTGCGGCTGATGGCATCGCGGTATTCGATGATGTCCTCGCCGATCTCGCTGACCGTGACCTCGACGCCGAGGCGGATTTCGGTGCGCTCGGATTCCGGCGCTGACAGGCGCAGATGCTGCAGGCCGATGCCTTCCCGCCGTAGGGCGGAGAAACCGCCCACATCGGAGAGGGGCCGGGTCGAGGCGACGGAATAATAGCTCGGTACATCCTCGAACCGCACCGGTGCGCGATTGATCCAGATGCCGAATGTGCGCTCCTTACGCATGACACGCAGATCGGCTTCGGGTCCGCGCACGACGATGACCAGGTCATCCTCCGCCTGCATGTTGGTCACGGCCCCGAAGAGGATGATTTCCGCGCCGGCAAAATCGGAACGGATTTCCACGACTTCCTGGCTCAGCGCGGCAACGACTCTTGGTGTGCTCTGCGGTTCGATATCCAGCGCGGGCTGGCCTTGCAGGAGGATGGCGGCGGCGAGTGCGGTGATCAATGTCCCCCCTCCCTCAGTGGCAGGATGGCGAACAGGTCGGCAGGGGTGGCGACCAGATCCCAGCCCAGCTTGGTGCAGACGGCCAGCACCATCAGCGCCAGGGCAATGCGCAATTCCTCGGCCTTCACATGGCGGCCGGCGCGCGCGCCGAATTGGGCGCCGATGACCCCGCCGACGATCAGCAGAAGCGCCAGGACGATGTCCACCGTCTGGTTCTGCGCGGATTGCAGGAAGGTGGTCAACGCGGTGACAAAGAGGATCTGGAAGAGCGATGTGCCGACCACGACACTGGTCGGCATGCGCAGGATATAGATCATGGCCGGGACCATGATGAAGCCGCCGCCCACACCCATGATCGCCGCCAGCGTGCCGACGAAAAAGCCGATGATGATCGGCGGAATGACCGACAGGTAGAGCCCGGAGGCCGGAAAGCGGGTCTTGAAGGGCAGGCGGTCGATCAGGCGGCGTTTGCGGCGTTTCGAAACCGGCTGGCTGGCATGCCGGGCGCGGTTGCGGCGCAGGACGGCGCCGACACTCTCGATGAACATCAGCCCGCCAATGATGCCGAGGAAGCCGACATAGCAGAGCGAGATGATGAGATCGATCTGGCCGAGACTTCGCAAGAAGGAGAAGAGCTGGACCCCGGCGATGGAGCCCGAGGCCCCTCCCACCAGCAGGAGCAGGCCCATCTTGATGTCCAGCGTCTTGCGCCGCCAGTGCGCCAGCGCGCCCGAAGACGACGAGGCAACGATCTGGTTGGCTTCGGTCGAGACGGCGACGGCCGGGGGGATACCGATGAAGATCAGCAGCGGCGTCATCAGGAAGCCGCCACCGACGCCGAACATGCCGGACAGAAAGCCGATGCCGAGGCCAAGACCGAGCAGGAGGAAGATATTGACCGAAATTTCGGCGATTGGCAGGTAGATCTGCATCGCCCGCCGGCCCTAACCTGAGCGGGCGTTTTCCAGGCGCCCGATCAAGGCTGGATCGATTATGCCGGTCACCGGCAGACCCCGGTCTGTCTGGAAGGCGCGGACCGCGGCCTCGGTACGAGGGCCCGGCTGTCCGTCGGCCTGACCGGCCTCATAGCCGAGCGCGTTGAGCAGGCTCTGGGCGGAGGCAATCAGCTCGGTGTCGAGGGTGATGGTTGCCCCCCAATTGCGGCTGTACTGGCCATTGATCTCGGCGTCGAAAGGCCGGGGCGTGAAGCTGGAGACGATCTGGTCGGCCTGTGCCCGCACGGACGGATCCAGGGTGGGCGCAATCGCGGCGGCCTGCTCGCCGGCACCGCTGTCGCCACCGGCCGCGGCAATCGAGAACCAGGCATAGGCGTCGGCATCGCTTTGCGGCATGCCCTGGCCCTGCTGGAACAGGACGGCGAGATTGAATTGTGAATCCGTCAAACCGTGCAGCGCGGCTTCCTCGAACCAGTGTGCGGCCTCATCGAGATTTTCCTCGCCGCCCGATCCGGTGGCAAACATGACACCGAGATTGTGCATGGCGCGGCGGTGGCCGGCTTCGGCGGCGCGGCGCGTCCATTGACGCGCGGCGGGCAGGTCCTGCTCCACGCCTTCGCCGCGTTCCAGAAGCTTGGCATAGCGGTACTGGGCGGCGGGCACATTCTGCTCGGCGGCGCGGCGGATCAGGGCGGCTGCCCCGGCCACATCGCCGCTCGACAGGCGCTGTTCGCCGAGGAGATAGCGCGCCACCGGATCACCGGATGCAGCGGCCTGCTGCAAGGTGGGCAGGGTCACAACAACCGGTTCGGCGGACGGTGTTTGTGCGGGGGATGCCGATTGCAGATCCGCCTCGCGTGCGGGAGCCGTTGGTTCCGGGACATCCCGTGCGGCGGTCTGTTGCGGCGCGGGCGTGACGTCTTCTTCCGGCGCAGCTGACTCTTCCGGCGGTGTGGCCGCAGGCGTTGCGGCAGGCTCGCTCGTATCGCGGGTTTCCCCGGCCCCGATTCTGTCCGGTCCGCCGGCGGCAGGGAGATCGCCCAGCACTTCGGATGACAGGGCTTCGGCGGCGCTGGCCGGCTCGCGGTTGAAATTGTCGTACAGCAACATGCCGGCCGCGGAGGCGATGGCGAGGAAGCCGAGCACGCTGGCCGCGATCATGATGGTGCGGCCGTTTCCGCTTTCGCTGCTTTCGGTGACATA
The DNA here is from genome assembly GCF_003129605.1 of Hyphobacterium indicum. GTDB lineage: Bacteria > Pseudomonadota > Alphaproteobacteria > Caulobacterales > Maricaulaceae > Hyphobacterium > Hyphobacterium indicum. The sequence goes on along the minus strand of NZ_QBDX01000004.1, from coordinate 326,230 downwards.
GGGATCAAAGCTGGATGAGCGGTCGCCGCGCGTGCGGCTGCGCGCCGCTGCCAGGAAATCGGCATCGGCGGTGGCTCCCAGCGGGGCCCGCGATTTCGGTGCTGACTGTTGTGGCTGTTGGCTCTGCTGTGGGCGGGGGCGCTGTTGACGCACCGGCTCATCGACCGGCTCCATCGGCTGCAGGATCATGCCGGTATCGGCTGACGGGCCACGGCCGGGCCGGTCCGGCGCGCGCGACCGGGGCTGCGCTGCCGCGACTTCCGCGTCCAGGGTCCGCTCGTCGATCAGGAATTCATCATCCTCCGCTTCCCGGACCGGCGCACGCGATGGCGGTGTGGCGGCCTCGGCGATGATGAAGGGGTCATCGACCTCGTCTTCGTCAAAGCCCGGCGGTGTTTCCGCGTCCGGTGGCGGGGGCAGGGGGGTGTCGAAATCCGGCTCGTCATAAGCGGGCTGGCGCATCGCCGGGGCAGGTTCGGGCTGAGGCTCGGGTGCGGCCTCTTCTTCCACATGGCGGTTCTCGATGGCTTCCAGCCGGTCGGCCAGCGCATTCATGGCGCGTTGCACCGGTGACAGGCTTTCCGCGGTTTCCGCACGGGCTTGTTCCAGCCGTTCGGAAATGCCGCCGATTGCATCCTCGATGCGCTTCGCCGTGCGCTCCTCGGATTGGCGCAGGCGCTCTTCGAGATCGCTTTCCTGGGCCCTGGCGGTCTGGCGTTCTTCCAGCCGGGCCACCGCTTCGGACATCGACTTTGTGGCCGTCTCGATGGCTTCGGCGGCGCGGCTTTCGCTTTTCTCGACGCGCGCATTCAGGGACTGGCCGAGCGCGGACACGTCATCGCCCAGTTTGCGGATGGCTTCGCGGTTTTCCGCGCGCACGGAGTCGAAACGCTGCGCCAGCTCGCGGTCGGCCCTGTCGGTATTGTGGAGGGCTTCGGCTTTCTTCTCGCTCTCGCTGATGCGGTCGTCCATGACGCGGGCGAGGCGGGTGATTTCGAGGCCGATCCGGCTCAGCGATTCCGAATGCGAGGTCTCGGCAGCGGCAATGCGCGTTTCCGCGGTTTTCAGGGCGCGCTCGAGGCGTTCGACGCGCGGTTCGGAAACCGCGTCCTCCAGTTCGCGCGCCACTTGCGCCCGTGTGTCGGCAACGACGCGGGCCAGCTCGTCGGACAAAAGATCGAAGCGGCGGTCCAGATCTCCGGTATCGGTGGAGAAGGGCCGGCTTTCGAGCGAGCGCAGGCGGGCATCAATGCGGGCCACGGATTGCTCGAAGGCGCTGGCCGCATCATTGGTCAGGCGCTCGGTATCCTCGATCCGGCGGCGCAGGCGGTCGGCGGTCGTGTGCAGGCCCTGCAGGACCTGACCTGTGCCTTGCGTGCGCCCAGCGGTCTTGCGCAGATCGTCGCTCAGACGGTTCTGGCCCGCCTCGATGGCTTCGATACGCTTCTGGAGCGAGACGGTCGCCGTCTCGGTGGCCTCGCCGAATTCCTCCAGCGCGGACTGCATGATTTCCGCCGAGCGCAGGCTGTCATTCTCGTTACGGAAAACGCGCGCTGCGAGCTTGCCGAAAGCGGATTCGAACGTCTTCAGGGTTTGCGGGTCAGCTGTGCCTCCCGCGTCCTCGATGCGTTTGACGCGCAGGGCCAGCGCCTCTGCCGCGGACCGGGCGGCCTCGGCCAGTTCGCGCGTCTTCTGCTGGTCCTGACGGATGGTCTGATCGGTGGTCTCGACGCGCTCGGCGAGATCGGAAATCGAGCGGTCGACCTCGTTCAGGAAACTGGCGGAATGCTGTTCGGTGGATTCAATGCGTTCGGTCAGACGCTCGACCATGCCGCGCAGCAGGGCGTCGCCCTCATCGCTGCGGCTGCCAAAGCCCGGATAGCTCTCGAGATTGGACTCCCAGCGGGGTTCGCCATCGCGGTCGGGGCCGGAATCCAGAATGACGGTGTTCAGCCATTCGCCCAGCGTCATGCCTTCCCGGCGCGCTGCGGTTTTGGCGCGGGCGCGGGCGCGGGGGTCTATACCTTTGACACTCCAGGGTCCCGCCGAGGACATGACGAATCGCACTCCATTCCGATATCCCACGCTAGCTGACTGGTTAATCTTGTGTAAACCAACCACAGACCCTCAAGATATGGTATATCCACAGGTCTAACAGCAACGCAGCGCAGGCCGACAGCCACACAATCCGTTAATGACTGCGGTTTCGGTTAATCCCGGGTAAAGATGTCTTAAGACCAGAGCCCTAGCGCGGCAGGAAGAATTCAGGTGCCAGCGTGCGCAACCGGTCTTCCAGTACGGCCGCCTGTTGCAGCAAGCCGGCTTCGCCTTCGGGCAGCACAGAGCGGCCGGTATCGAAGACCGTCCAGCCCGACAGCGGGTCACGCAGGACGAGCAAGGCATTGCCGGTTTCCCACCAGACGCCGCTGGCAGCGGGATCCAGCTCGATGGCTTCGGCAAACAGATCAAAGGGCGACAAATCCCCGGGCGGGCCTTCAGGGTCGCGCGCCGCCCAGGCCAGCAGCGCCTTGGCTGTCAGCACGCGGGCGGCGGCACCGGCCAGATTGTCATCGCCGCGATAGGGGGCCATCGCCTCGACCATCTGCTCGTTTCCGGTTCCCACAGGACCGGCAATCAGGCCGAATAATTGTTCAAAAGCGGAATCGCCCAGACCGGCGGCAATCAAACCGCTCACCTCTGCACAGACCGGCCGGAGGGCGGACTGCGCGGCGGGTGGACAGGCGCCGTTATGGTTCAGCTCCTGCAGGCTGACGAGATAGGCGCGGACAAAATCTCCTCTGGCGCGGTGGGCTTCGAGCTCGTCCAGGAAACGCTGCTGATCAGCCGAATAGCCGTCCTCAATGGCCGACCGGGCGGCAGGCACCAGCCGATCAGCGATCAAATCGCGGCCGGTATAGGCCGGTGCCAGACCGGGCGCCAGACGCAGACCCGGCTCGACCGCGTCAACCGATTGCAAAGTCCAGATTTCGCGGCGGCCATCCGGGCTTTCCGGGCTGACGACGAAAAAGGCAAACTCTTCCGGAATGCGGGGCGCCCCTTCCAGCGCGCCGAGCGCGTCAGGGTGAACCGGCAGGGCATGGCGCATCCAGCGGCGCAACAATTCGGCCTGAGCCTGTTCGGCCGGATTGCCGTCCGGATAATTGATCGCAGCGTCACCGGCCTGGAGATTGATCGGGCTGGCCGCCTGCGACAGATCAAACACCACGGATTCCCCGGATGAGAGGTCGACCGGACGTGCAGCGTCGCTGATACTGACGGGACCGGTTTGGTCTGCTTCTGCTTCTGTGGATTCCGGAGCGTTGCCGGCATCCGCATCGGCGCCGGCCAGATCGCCGACATCGAACCGTGCGGACAGCACCGTCTCGCCGCCATTACGCTCAACCGTCAGGACGCCGTCACCATACGCGCGGGTCAGGGCGGCCGGCTCGCGGCGGATTCCCATGGCCGCCTCCAACCAGAAACGATGGAAGGAGCGGTCCGGCCCGAGCGGTATATCGCTCAGGCGTCCCCCTTGTGACAGGCCGAGATAGGTGTCGAGACGGCGGCGAACCTCGGCGGCAAAGGCGATGTTGGTCATCGTGCCGGCATCGGGGTCGATTTCGAGATGGCGGCTGGTCAGAAAGTCATAGACGGAAACCGAGTTCGGAGATTCGTCGCGGACAAAGCCGGGGGCAATGACGAGTGTCCGGGTGGCCGCGTCCCCCAGGGTTTCGCCCTCGGCGTTTTCGCGCCGGACCGACCAGACGAGCTGCAGCGCTTCTCCGGTGCTTTCGGGACGAAGCTCCAGATATTGTGTGCTGGTCAGGAAGGGGGTGGCGGGCGTCAGCGCCAGCGCTGACGGTTCGGCGATTGCCGTTTCAGCTCCGTCCACAGGATCGCTGTCATCTGCGGTCCCGGTACCGGATTCTTCCTCTGCATTAGTGGATGTTCGGGGGGCATCCTCAGCGGCGTCTTCCGCGGGCGCCTCCCCGTCAGGTCCGGGGGCTTCAATCTCTGCCGTTTCATCGGCCGGATCGGTGCCGTCTACGCTGTCGTCTGCACTGTCTTCGGCTGGCTCCGAGTCATTTTCTGACGCGTCCTGCGCGTCGCCTGTTTCCGCTGCCGCGCTGCCGCTGCCGGAATCTTCCGGTGCATCGGCCGGCGCGTCCCCGCCTGATGCCTCGTCTCCGGGACCCGCGGCCGGAATCTCCAGTTCGCTGCCATCATCGCCGCGCAGCGAGAGCCCGCCTGCGGCGTCCTCATCGTCTCCGGCAGATGTTTCTGCGGCGTCGGCATCGAGAAGCTCGAGCAGGTCTGCGATATCCGATTGCGCCGGACCGTCAGTGGCATCTGTTGCCGAGCCGGCGGCCTCGTCCTGGGCCCAGACGGGGGCGGCGAAAACAAGGGCGGCGAGGGGGGTGAGGAAGCGTTTCATGGCGACGTTATCCATCTGCAGCCACCCGGACACAAGCCTGCAGCGCTGATTGGTCAACACTGCCAGCCGGTTAGGAAATGTCATAAAGTTGACGTTGACGTTCGCGTAAAGGTGAGTCACATTCACCTCTCACGGGAGGACTGCATCATCAAAAGCGAATTCACCATCCGCGATCTGGCTGCCGAATTTGATGTTACGGCGCGCACGCTGCGCTTTTACGAGCAGAAGGGTCTGCTCAATCCGGGACGGAAAGGCGCATCACGCGTGTATTCGATTGCCGACCGCGCCCGCCTGGTGCTGATCCTGCGCGGCAAGCGCGTCGGCTTCTCGCTCGATGAAATCCGCGAGATGCTGGATATGGAAGCCATCACCACGCAGGATCCGTCTGCCCTGACCGATATGCTGGAGCGTTTCCATGACCGCATTGATGCGCTGAACCACCAGCGTGAGGATATTGATGCGGCGATTGCCGAGCTGGAGGCCGGGCGCACCTGGCTGGAAGACCGGCTGGCCAATCGTGAACCCACCGATGAAATCAAACACCGGGCCCGCGCTTTTGAAGCGCTGGCGGCGGCCCGCATGAATGTCTGGACGGGCGCATCGCCCGAACCGGGCTCTCACGAAACCCAGACCTGATTTTCAAGGGAGAGGTCCTGATGCCTGTCTATACTGCCCCGACACGCGATTATAAATTCGTCCTGCATGATGTTCTGAACATGTCGCAGTATGGCAATCTGCCCGGTTTTGCCGATGCCGATGCCGATACGGTGGACGCCATTCTGGAAGAGGCGGCGAAAGTCTCCGAGCAGGTGCTGGCCCCGCTCAACCGCATTGGCGATACACAGGGCTGCACCCGTCATGATGACGGGTCGGTGACGACGCCGGAAGGCTTCAAGGACGCTTACACGCAATTTGCCGAAGCCGGCTGGATGGGGCTGTCGCAGCCGCAGGAATATGGCGGTCAGGGTCTGCCGCAGGTGCTGGGGCTTGCCACCGGCGAAATGACGTCCTCGGCCAATATGGCTTTCGGCATGTATCCGGGCCTCACGGGTGGCGCGGTGCGCGCCCTGTTGGCCGGCGGCTCGGAAGCGCAAAAACAGATGTATCTGCCGAAAATGATCTCCGGGGAATGGACCGGAACGATGAATCTGACCGAGCCGCATTGCGGAACCGATCTGGGCCTGTTGCGGACCAAGGCGGTGCCGAATGGCGATGGCAGCTATAAAATCTCCGGCCAGAAAATCTGGATTTCCTCCGGCGAGCATGATCTGGCCGGAAACATCATTCACCTTGTCCTGGCCCGCATTGAAGGTGCGCCGGACGGGGTGAAGGGCATTTCGCTGTTTGTCGTGCCCAAGCACATTCTTGATGACGAAGGCAATCCGGGCACCCGCAATTCGCTGGAATGCGGCGGTCTGGAAGAAAAGATGGGCATTCACGGCAATGCCACCTGCGTGATGAATTATGACGAGGCGACCGGCTGGCTGGTCGGCGAGGAAAACAAGGGCCTCAAGATCATGTTTGTCATGATGAACGAGGCGCGCCTCGGCGTGGGCCTGCAGGGTCTGGCCGTGGGCGAGGTCGCCTATCAGAACTCGCTGGCCTTCGCGAAGGACCGCCTGCAGGGCCGGTCGCTGACGGGGCCGAAAAATGCTGATGGCCCGGCCGATCCGATCATCGTGCATCCGGATGTGCGGCGCATGCTGATGGATCAGAAATGCTTTGTCGAAGCGGCGCGCTGCCTGGTTTCGTGGACGGCGCTGCATGGCGATCTGGAAGAAAAGTCCGACGATCCGGAACAGCGCGAAAAGTCCGGTGATTACATGTCGCTGCTGACCCCGATCGTAAAGGCCTATCTGACCGACAAGGGCTTTTTGTCCGTCTCCAACGGCCTGCAGGTCTTTGGCGGTTCCGGCTATGTCGAGGAATGGGGGATGAGCCAGTTCCTGCGCGATGCGCGCATCACCCTCATCTATGAAGGCACGAACGGAATCCAGGCGCTGGACCTGGTCGGCCGCAAGCTGGCCATGAATGGCATGCGCCCGATCAATTCCTTCTTCGCCGAGCTGGATGCCTTTGCCGCGTCCAGCGGATCAGATGCGACACAGCCCTTCCTCGACGCGGTGGCCGCGGTCAAGGCGCAGCTGAAGGAAGCGACCGACTGGCTGGTCGAGAACGGGCTCAAGGACTTCAACAATGCGGGCGCGTCCAGCCATGACTATCTGCAGCTCTTCGGCCTGACCTGCCTCACCTATATGTGGGGGCTGATGGCGAAGGCCGCGGAAGCGGGCGATGCGTCCGATTCCTTCTATTCCACCAAACTCGCAACCGGCCGCTATTTCCTCGACCGCTGGGTCCCGGAAGGCGGCATGCATCTGGCCAAGGTGAAGGCGGGTGCCGCCTCCATGATGGCGCTCGAAGCGGAGGCATTCTAAATGCTGGCAGATCCCCTCAACGTCAAACGTCCCGAATGGCTCGACCAGGAAGACGTCAATATCTTCTATGAAGCGGTCAAGGGCTTCATCGAGAAGGAATGCCTGCCGCATGGCGAGCGCTGGGAGAAGGAAGGCGTTGTCGACCGCGAGGTCTGGACCAGGGCGGGTGAAGCCGGCCTGCTCTGCCCGGCCGCGCCGGAAGAATATGGCGGTGCCGGCGGGGACTGGCGTCACGACTATGTCTTCCACATGGCGGTGTCCGAACTGGGTGTCGATGGCTGGGGCGCGTCGCTGCACAATTCCATCGTCGCCCCCTATATCTGGCATTACGGCTCGGAAGAGCAGAAGAAGCGTCTCCTGCCGAAAATGATTTCCGGCGAATATGTCGGCGCGATCGCCATGTCGGAACCGGCGGCGGGCTCTGACCTCCAGGGCATCAAGACGACGGCGAAGAAGGACGGCAACGGATACCGGATCAACGGTTCCAAGACCTTCATCACCAATGGCGGCACGGCGAATTTCATCATCGTCGTGGCCAAGACCGATCCGGCCGCGGGCGCCAAGGGCACCTCGCTGTTCATGGTCGAGACGGACGGGCTGGAAGGCTTCCGCCGCGGGCGTCTGCTCGACAAGGTCGGCCTCAAGGGCCAGGACACGGCCGAGCTTTTCTTCGACGATATGTGGGTGCCGGCCGATGCGCTGCTGGGACCCGAAGAGGGCCAGGGCTTCATCCAGCTGATGCAGCAATTGCCGCAGGAGCGCCTGCAGATCGCCGTTCAGGGCGTCGGCATGATGAAGCGCGCGCTGGACGAGACCATCCGCTATGTCAAGGAGCGCCACGCTTTCGGAAAACCGATCATTGGCTTCCAGAACACGCAATTCAAACTGGCCGAGCTGAAGACCAAGGCGACGATTGCCGAGGTGTTCTGCCAGCATTGTTCCGATCTCCTGCTCAAGGGCGAGCTGGATGCGGCGACTGCCTCGATGGCGAAATACTGGGTGTCGGACACGCAGTGCGAGCTGATCGATGAATGCGTGCAGCTGCATGGCGGCTATGGCTTCATGAATGAATATCCGGTGGCGCGCATGTGGCGCGATGCCCGCGTGCAGCGCATCTATGGCGGCACGAACGAGATCATGAAGCTGCTGATTTCACGGACGCTTTAAACACGAGAATTCAACGGGAGATTCCCAATATGACCGAAGCCTATATCTACGATGCGATGCGCACGCCGCGCGGCAAGGGAAAGAAAAACGGTTCCCTGCATGAGATCACCGCCCTGCAGCTGGCCACACAGGCGCTGCAGGCGATCCGTGACCGCAACAATCTCGACACCAGCCATGTCGATGATGTCGTCCTCGGCTGCGTGTCGCCGGTGGGTGAGCAGGGCGCCGATATTGCCCGCGCCGCGGTGATCAATGCCGGATTCGCTGAAAGCACCGCCGGTGTGCAGATCAACCGTTTCTGCGCCTCGGGTCTGGAAGCGACCAATATGGCCGCGGCGAAAGTCATGTCCGGCGAAGCCGATATGGCGATTGGCGGCGGTGTGGAATCGATGAGCCGTGTGCCGATGGGCTCGGACGGTGGCGCGATGGCGGCCGATCCTGAGATGGCCTATGATCATTACTTCGTGCCGCAGGGCGTGGGCGCGGACCTGATCGCCACGCTGGGCGGCTATTCGCGCGACGATGTCGACGCCTATGCGGTGGAAAGCCAGAAGCGCGCGGGCAAGGCCTGGGAAGAGGGCCGCTTCAAGAAATCCGTCGTGCCGGTGAAGAACCAGCTCGGCCTCGTCCAGCTGGATCATGACGAGCTGATGCGCCCGCAGACCGATATGCAATCGCTGGCCGCGCTCAACCCGGCCTTCCGCGATCTGTCGGCCTTTGTCGGGTTTGATGCCGTGGCGATCCAGAAATATCCGCAGGTGGAGAAAGTCAATTTCGTCCACCATGCCGGCAATTCCTCCGGCATTGTCGATGGGGCCGCGGCGATCCTCGTCGGCTCCAAGGAGATGGGCGAGAAGCTCGGCCTCAAGCCGCGTGCGCGCATCGTCTCCATGGCCTCCATCGGCTCGGAACCGACCATCATGCTGACCGGCCCGGCCCCGTCGGCGCTGAAGGCGCTGAAGAAAGCCGGCATGAGCGCCAGCGATATCGATCTTTATGAAATGAACGAGGCCTTCGCGTCCGTCGTTCTGCGCTTCATGGACGATATGGGCATCCCGCACGACAAGACCAACGTCAATGGCGGCGCGATTGCCATGGGTCACCCGCTGGGCGCGACCGGCGCGATGATCCTCGGCACGCTGCTCGACGAGCTGGAGCGCACCGGACAGTCCACCGGCCTCGCCACGCTGTGCGTCGGCGGCGGCATGGGTACGGCGACGATCATCGAGCGGGTTTAGTTGAACCTGCGCCCTTCGAGACGGCCTGACGGCTTCCTCAGGGTGAGGTTCAACTGGTTACCTCATCCTGAGGTGCCCGCGCAGCGGGCCTCGAAGGACCGGAAAGGACAGGACACGATGAGCGACAGGGAAGCAACCGAGACATGATCCGGCTGGCACTCATATGCCTGCCGTTTCTGGCGATGGCTTGCGCGAGTGCCCCGGAGCGGGAAGCGATTGACTATTCCGAAATGCAGGCTTTGGAGGCCCCATTGAATTGGCCGGGTAGGGACAATCATTGTGGTCACTTTCAAAGCGGATCTGACGAAAGTTGGGATAGCTTTGACGCAATTGGGTTGGCAGACCGTTTTCCAAATTGGAGAAGCGGTTTGCCTTTGGAAATCTCCGAGCAAACTTTTTGGCGCGAGTTCGTTTCAGGCTGCCAGGCACAATACTTCGCGATCCGTTCGCATGATCCGCTGGAATTTTGGCTTCTGTGCGACGGCTCTACGCCACAAATTTCTGCTTATCGAACCGAAACAGATACTTTCACAGACTCGAGGATTATGATTACCGCCTGCGATAGGAACATCGGTCGAAGTCGTGCCCCGAGCAACCAGCTGGCCGAAATAGCTCTTCCGCTTCAAGAGATGACGTCCGAGAACGCGGAGGAACCGGTATCAAATCAATTCGCTGGCGCTCCAAATGTGAACGGCATGGCATGGCCTTGGCTTGGACGGGACGATAATTGCGAAGGCAACAGTATAGCGCCCGGATGGCAAGAAGGTCTTCCTGCAGAGCTAAATTTGACCACGGTCGAATCTGTCTTCCGGTTTGATAGCGCTGATCATTCGTTTGCCTGTGGCAGAACAGCATTTGCGGCGGCAAACCACGACGAAACAAGATTTTGGATCGCTTGCGCTGGAAACCCAATCCAAGTCGCCCAAATCGAAACACCCTCTTTCACAACCATAGACGAACGATTTTTGGTGGCGGCCTGCCACCCCAGTCGCGAAGCCTTAATCGATCGCAACCAACTGCGAAACAACACTCAGGAACGGAGTGACTAAACCCATGAACCATTTCAAATTTGAACTCGACGGTGACGGCATTGCGCTGATCACTTTTGACAGCCCGAATGTCTCGATGAATGTGCTGTCTGCGGGCGTCATGTCCGAGCTGGGCGAGCTGGTCGAGAAAATCTCGACCGATGACGCCATCAAGGGCGCGGTCATCACCTCCGGCAAGAAAGCCTTCTGCGCCGGGGCGGATCTGTCCGAGCTGGGCAGCGGCATGATGGATCTGTCGGGCCTGTCGGAAGACGAAGCCAAGCAGAAACTCTTCGACATGGCCTTCCGCCTGAATGCGCAGCTGCGCCAGCTGGAAACCTGCGGCAAGCCGATTGCGGCGGCCATCAATGGTCTGGCGCTGGGTGGCGGGTTCGAGGTCACGCTGGCCTGTCATTACCGCGTCATGGCCAATGATACCGGGGCCAAGCTGGGCCTGCCGGAAGCGCTGGTCGGCGTTCTGCCGGGCGGTGGCGGCACACAGCGCCTGCCGCGCCTGATGGGGGTGATGAATGCCGCGCCGATCATGCTGCAGGGCAAGCAGCTGGATGCGGAAAAGGCCAAGGAACAGGGCGTCGTCCACGAGATTGCGCCGCTGGCCGAGATTGTCGCCAAGGCGAAAGAGCTGGTGAAAGCCGATCCGATTGGCGCGAAACAGCCCTGGGACCAGGACAAGTTCAAAATGCCGGGCGGGGCGGTCTATACGCCGGCGGGCATGCAGACATTCGGCGCCGCCAATCCGATGCTGCTGAAGGAAACCAAGGGCAATTACCCGGCCCAGCGCTATATCCTGTCTTGTGTCTATGAAGGCATCCAGGTGCCGATTGATGCGGGCTTGCGGATTGAAAGCCGCTATTTCACCAAGCTTTTGATGCGGCCGGAAAGCCGCAACATGATCCGCTCCATCTTCCTGTCCAAGCAGGCGCTGGACAAGGGCGGGGCGCGTCCGGCCGGCACACAGCGCGAGGACATCTCGAAGATTGCCGTCATCGGCGCCGGCTTCATGGGCGCGGGCATTGCCACCGTCTCGGCCCAGGCCGGGCTGGAAGTCATCCTGATCGACGTCAACCAGGAAGGCGCGGACAAGGGCAAGCAGCACGCGGTTGATCATTTCGCCAAGGGTGTGGCGCGCGGCAAGGTCACGCAGGAAAAGGCCGATGCCATGGCCGCGCTGATCACGCCGACCACGGATTATTCCCTGCTGAAGGATTGCGAGCTCGTGGTCGAGGCGGTGTTCGAGAATTCCGAACTCAAGCACAAGATCACGAAAATGGCCGAGGAACACATGGCCGAAGACGCGATCTTCGGCTCCAACACCTCGACCATTCCGATCACCTCGCTGTCGGAGGCCTCGTCACGGCCGGAAAATTTCTGCGGCATCCACTTCTTCTCGCCGGTCGAGAAGATGATGCTGGTGGAGGTGATTGTCGGCGACAAGTCCGGCGACCGTTCCATCTCGCGGGCGATTGATTTCGTCACAAAGATCAAGAAGACGCCGATCGTCGTCTCCGACACGCGCGGCTTCTATTGCAATCGCTGCGTGATGCGCTTTGGCGAACAGGGTCTGGCCATGCTGTCAGAGGGCTATGCCCCGGCGCTGATCGAGAATGGCACCCGCATGGCGGGCATGCCGATGGGCGCGATGGAATTGATGGACATGACCGCCATCGATCTGGCCTGGAAAATCCAGGAGCAGACGAAAAAGGATCTCGGCGCGGCCTACGTGGCCGGCAAATCCGATCCGATCATCACCAAGATGTACGAGCTGGGCCGCTATGGCCGCAAGACCGGCAAGGGCTTTTATGATTATGCCGAGGACAAGTCGAAGAGCCTGTGGCCGGAGCTGAACCAGTTCGCGGTGGACGGTCTGAAATCCGTTCAGCCGGACGTGCAGGAAGTGAAAGACCGCATCCTCTATGCGCAGGCCATTGAAGCGGCGCGCTGCATGGAAGAGGGCGTGGTCAAGGATCCGCGCGAAGCGGATGTCGGCTCCATCCTCGCCTGGGGCTTTGCGCCCTATACCGGCGGGGTGCTGTCCTTTATCGACACGATTGGTGCGAAGGCCTTTGTCGAGAAGGCCGACCAGATGGCGAAGGATTTCGGCGAGCCGTTCAAGGTGCCCGATCTCCTGCGCGACATGGCCGCAAAGGGCGAGACCTTCTATGGCCGCTTTGGCGGCACACAGGCTGCGGCGTAGACCGGAGGGACCGGGAGCAACGCAGAGAAGGGCCGGGCGCTGAAAGGCGTCCGGCTTTTTTGTGGCGCTTTGCTCCCCTCGCCCCGGGTCAGGTCCGGGGCACTCCCCCCCGTAAACGGGGGGAGAAACTAGCAAACGTTCGCTTGCCACTCAACAAAAGGTTGATTGGTTTCTCCTCCCCCCCCCCCCCCCTTCACGGGGGAGGGAAGGGCGCTGGACAGATCCAAATGCGTCATCCCGGAAAGGCGAAGCCTTGTCCGGGACCCATGCTGTAAGGGTGACGTTACGGAATGGGTTCCGGGTTCGCGCCTGCGGCGCGCCCCGGAATGACGAAGCGAAAGGTGACAAAAACCCGTTGCGCCCTAGCTCCGCGAAAAATAATCCGTATTTGGACTTTTCCCCGGAAAGCGATTCGTTATCCACACGAATCGAAGGGGGATTGATTGACCGGGCCGCGTTTCAGGCGTTTCCTTCAGCCATCGGGACACACCGGGATCTGGTCTTCACAGGGCAGATCAACGGAAACCGGTCCTTCAGATGGCCGCTGTGTCAAAGCAGCAGAGCGCTGGAGGGTTCCGGACCGGACGGGCTTAAACCCGAACGGAAAGGAACAGGCCCGGAAAACCGGCCCGTCAAAGGATCAAACCGGCGACACGGCACGGAAACCGGACCAGCAACGGGGAAAGACCGGAAACGGAAAATCCCCCCGCGCCGCCGCCCGCCGCTATCCTCGAAAGAGGGAAGAGACGGGCGGTTGGTGTATGCGGCAGGTCCGCTGTCCCTGTCTTCCGATGTCAGCCTGACCGCTCACGGTCATCATCCTGTTCGGCTTTCAGCGCTTTACGCTGTTCCTGCAGGGCGTCCGGATAAGAGCGGACATCGCCGAATTCGAGGAAGGTATCATAGCGCTTGTGCGTGCCCTTTACCCGCTCGGCATGCTTGATCGGGCACCAGTATTGCTCGGTGCGCGAAGCGATTTCGAGAACATAGGCGAGGACGCCATTGGCATAGGCGCAATAGGTGCAGTTGATCTTCTGCATGACGTTCAGATAGGCGAGGCGGTGGCGGTCGAAGACGACATAGTCGCGGCGTTTGACCTGCCTTATGCCATAGACGCGGAAACAGACCGCCTGGAAGGCGCTGGCGAAAATATCCAGCAGGACCAGCGGGATCGTCACCGCATAGATGAAGGGCGAAGTGAGGATTTCCCAGAAGCCCGATGTCGCGAAAAAGCGCCCGGCGGAGATTTTCAGCTTGCGCTGGCGTTCTTTCACCTCGCGGCTGAAGACCGCCCGCCCGTGTGACCATTTGTATTCCAGATCGCGGCGGCGCTCGATCAGCTTCTCCTCCAGCTCGGCTTCCAGCTCCCGGATCCGGGCGGTAAGCGCGTTGATCTCGGATTTCATGTTGTGGCCCCCATTGGCGTCGCGGCGATAACCGGCGCGGCAGACATGTACGGTCACATGCCCGGTGCGAAGCTGCAAGCTGTGGTGAGAGGCATTCCGGACAGGCGGTTGCGCCTGAAGAATAAAGCCGGGCTCCGGGCTCGCACGGAGGTGAAGTCTCTTACCGGTTATTCATGTGATGAATAATTCCGCGGCCGATAGGATTGCCGCAAAAATGGGGAGAGACGCATGAGCGACTGGTTCAGGGCTGATAAAGAAGCCAAGGGTCAACTGGCAGGGCCGCGCGAGGCCGGCCTGCCGATTCCGACACGGATCATGTCCAATGGCGAGTATTCGCCGCTGCCGCAGACGGAGGACCAGCGGCGGGTCGAGGCCGCGCTTTTTGATCTCGCGGACCGCTTTGCGCCCCGGCTCGACATGGACCGGCGGCGTTTCCTGCAATCGAGCTTCGGCTTGGCGGCGGCATTCGGCGCGCTCAATTCCGTTTTCGGAGCGAGTTATGCCGTCGCCCAGGACGAGATCGCCGATACGGGTGCGGCCGCAGAATGGGCAGCGCGTCATGCCGGCCAGTTCATATTCGACGGGCATCTGCATTTTGTTCATGATGATTATGACTGGCCGGGCATTCTGGGTTTCCGCAATGCTGCGCGTTTCATGCAGGCGGATGGTATTCCGCAACGCGACCCGGACTTTGACGATCTGAAGTTCGAGAATTTCGCCAAGGAGGTCTATTTCGACAGCGATACGACGGTGGGGATTGTCTCGACCGCGACGTCGGATGATCCGGCGCGCCGGTTCCTGACCAATGCGCAGATTGCCGGTGATGTCGCCCGCCTGAATTCCGCGGCCGGATCGCGGCGCCTGATGGGGCATGCCGCTTTCCATCCCGGTGCGGATGGCTGGTGGGACGCCCTTGAAGAAGCGATCGAGGTGCACCGCCCGATCAGCTGGAAGGGCTATACGGTGGGCGATCCCCTGTCGCCGACCTCGATTGCCCCCTGGCGCCTGGATGACGAAGCCCTCGTCTATCCCGCCTATGAGCGCATGGTGGAAGCGGGGATCACCAATGTCTGTATCCACAAGGGCCTGATGCCGGCCGATTATGCCACGCGCATGCCGGATCTCTGGCCCTATGCCACGGTGGACGATGTCGGCAAGGCGGCGCAGGACTGGCCGCAGCTGAATTTCATCATTTATCATGCCGCCATGCGGCCGGTGGTGATGTTCGATCCCGGATTTATCGCGGCATTCGAGGAGACCGGACGGATGGAATGGGTCAGTGATCTGGCCGATATCCCGGAACGGTTCGGCGTTTCCAATGTCTATGCCGATGTGGGCACGAGTTTCGGGCAGGGTGCGATCACGCAGCCGCGCCTGGCGGCGGCCATGATGTCGATTCTGGTGAAGGGGCTGGGCGGTGATCATGTGTTGTGGGGGACGGATGCCGTCTGGTGGGGGTCCCCGCAATGGCAGATCGAGGCGTTCCGCCGGATTGAGGTGGCCGCCGATCTGCAGGACCGGTTCGGGCTCCCCGCCCTGGGCGCATCGGATGGCGAATTGAAGACCCGCATTTTCGGACTGAATTCCGCTGACCTCTATGGTTTTTCCGGTACGGAACGGACGGTGGCGCATTATGCGGATGACCGCCTGTCGCAGCACAAGGCCGATTATCTGCGCGATGGCGCGGACCGGTCGAACGCCTATTACGGGTTTATCACCGGCGAATAGGGCGCTTCACCTGCGGTTCGCGGAGGCGTAATCCCCGGCGCATCTTCCGGGTGGTAGACTGGCGCCGCTGGCGTCATTATGTCCCCGTCCGGCCTGCATTCCGGTCCTGCTGCTACCGCCATAATTGTAGTAGTAGTAGGAGTCGAAAACGCAAAAACTGGAAAAATGTGGCAATTCACGCCGCATTGCGGGGATAAGCAGATGAGCCAGACCGCCCTCCCGGAAGATGATTACATCATCGGGGCCAGCCAGCAGGAAATCCTGCGCCTCGGCCAGCAACACGCCATCTGGCGCGAACGAGCCCTCGCCGGATGGCGGCGGGCCGGGCTGAAACCGGGCATGACCGTGCTTGATATCGGCTGCGGGCCGGGCCATGCCAGCTTTGATCTGGCGCAACTCGTCGGTCCGTCCGGCAAGGTGATTGCGGTCGATCAGTCGGCGCTGTTTCTGGATGCCGTCAATGCGGGCGCCAAACAACGCGGGCTGATCAATATCGAGACCGTGAAATCCGATCTGGGACAGCTGGTCCTGCCAGACAACAGCGTGGATATGATCTGGTCGCGCTGGGTGTTGTCCTTCCTTCCCCATCCGCAAGGCCTGTTCGAGCGCCTGCAAACCGCGCTCAAACCCGGCGGCCGGTTCATCGCCCATGAATACGGCCATTATGAAACCTTCGGATTTTTCCCCGCCGATCCGGTCCAGGACCGCTTCATCGCGGCGGTCAAGAAGAGCTGGCGCGCCTTTGGCGGCGAGCCGAATATCGCCAAGCAGCTTCCGGCCCTGTGCCGCCGGGTTGGCTGGACCACGGAATTCATGACGCCGCACATTTTCACCACGCGGCCGGGCGAGCTGGTCTGGGAATGGCCGGTCGGCTGGCTCAAATCCGACGGCATCGACCGCCTGGTGGAGCTGGGCTTTCTGAGCGCGGAAGATGCGGAACGATTCCATACCATCATGCAGGAACGCGCGGCGGATCCGGACAGCGTTCTGACCACGCCCATGGTGATCGAGGTCATCGCCCGGCGGAAAGACGAAGGCTAGGCTGGCAAAATGGACCGCATCGATACGCTCCGCCTGTTTGTGTCCGTCGCCGAGCTCGGCAGTTTTACCAAGGCTGCTGAAAAAGAGGGGATGACCCCCGGAGCGGCGTCCAAGCAGATCACCGCGCTGGAAACCCGCCTGCAGGCGCGGCTTCTGGAACGCACAACGCGGTCCGTAAGGCTGACCGATGCCGGCGAGGCATTGCTGGAACGGATCCGGCCGTGGCTTTCGGAATTCGAATTGATCGAGGACGGGTTTGCCGAGGAAGGTGCGGCCCCGGTGGGGGTGTTGCGGATTTCCGCGCCGGTGGATTTCGGTGCCCGGATCCTGATGCCGGTGGTGGCCGATTACATGCGGAAATGGCCCGGTGTGGATGTCCGCCTGTCGATGGCTGACCGTATGGTCGACCTCGTCGATGAAGGGTTCGATCTGGCGGTCCGGATCGGTCAGTTGACCGATTCCAGCCTGATCGCCCGCAAGCTGGCTCCCGCCTGCATGTCGCTGGTGGCGTCGCCTGCGTTTCTGGAAAAAGCCGGTCCGTTGAATTCGCCGGCCGATCTGAGCGCGCTGGACTGCATTATCGACCGCAACAAGCCAGCCGCCCAATTGTGGAAATTCACGAAGGACGGAGAGACCATCGAGGCCAAGGTCAATGGCCGCATCACGCTGAACGGGGCCACGGCTGCGATTGAAGCGGCGGCGCAGGGGCTGGGCATAGCCTGCAGCCCGAGCTGGTCGGCGCGGCAGGCGCTGGCAGACGGGCGTGTGGTGCCGGTCCTGCCGGACTGGTCGCCGGATCATCGTGATCTGTGGGCGGTATTTCCGTCCAACCGTTATCTGGCCCAGCGGGTAAGGCTGTTCGTCGACCATCTGGCGGAACGCTTCAAGGATGGTCTCTAGGTGCATGGCGGCAGATTTTATGGCACCATGGCTGCACTATCTGGAATATGCGCGGGGGGTGCTTCATGAAACGGATTTTGACGATACTTATTGCCGCTGCGGGCCTGACGGCCTGTGCCACGACCAGTCCGGGCGGCGATCTGGCCAGCAATGCTTTCGACTATGAGCCGCAGCGCTCGGCCGAACTTCCGGACCGCCATTTCGGCTATGAGATGCGCAGCGATGCGGGCTGGAATGGTGCCATGATCTATGAGGCCACCGCGCAATCCATAGATGTCGATTTCACCTTTTCGGGAAATGGTAGCGAGATCGCGGCTGCGCTGGACATGGAAGAGCCCTATCTCAATGAAGGCGTCCGGCGTTTCAGCGGCCGGTCAGAGGATGGCCGCGACGTGTTCGTGATGTTGCAGGCCGGACCCTGCGGCGAGGGTGATCAATCCTATTTTGCCACGCTGGTTATCGGGGGCGAGCGGTATCGTGGCTGTGCGTCAGAGCGGGCAGCCAATGACCGGTGGTCGAACTATCTGGCCGACTGGATGCCAGCCATTGATCTGTGCATGGCCGAGCTCCGGCATCAGGCTGACCATGTCACTTTCGCCTATTCCACCGCCAGCGGAACGGCGGTCCGGATGGCCGATTCCGCCGGCAATCGCTGGGAATGCATCACGGTGAATGATGCGCGCGTGAATGCGGTTGTTCCGCTCACCGCTGTCGATGTCCGGTTGGGCGAAGCCGATCCGATTTTCGTCCGCTCGGAAATGCCCGCGCGCGGGGATGCCTGTTATGTCTATGAAACCGTAAGGGAAGCTGATGGCACGCTGATCGGGGCTTTCGGATATGATTCCTGCGCAGGTCCGCGCGCGCCGGTCAGTTAGGCATTCCTTAACCGGCGCGGCCCAGTTGGAATAGCATGCAGCGCTTCTTCTTTTCCTGCCTGTCAGGGCTTGTTTTTTCTGCTGTTGCGGCCGCGGATATCACTGATTTGCGCGAGCTGGATTCGAGCGGACAGGCGGCCATTTTCATCGGCTTTGATGATGCGCCGGAATTGTTGTCCTCACGGATCAATGGCCGCTCGATCGAACTGGAGCTTGCCGGTCAGCGAGCAGGTTCGCGCCGCATAGAAGCGGCCGGCGGGCAGTGGATCCGGGCCATTGAAGCCGTGCCGTCCGAAACCGGACAACTGATCCGCATTGAGTTGCCGGCTGGCGCTGACGGGCTCGAAATCCTGCCGACAGAAAGCGGTTACCGGCTGAGTTGGCATTCCATAAGCGCCGAAGGAGGCTGGGAAGATACAGCCGATACGGTGCTGGCAGATATGTCCGAAGCCCCTGCAGGGGGTGTGACCAGTGCCAACGCCTTGCCAGAGGGCGCGCCGACGGATTCTGTGGAGCGGCCGGCTGAAACCATTGGTACAGCAGCGGCATCAGGCACATCACTGGCGGCCGATCCTTGCACTCAGGCAGCGTCTGCCGTTGAAACCGATCCATGGGATATTGATGCGTTGACCCGCCACGCCGAATGTTTGCTGGATGCCGGGCAGGCTGATGAAGCCACCATCCTTCTGGAACGGGTGATCGCGTTCGAGCCGGGGCGCTTTGACGCCGTTATCGCACTGGCCGAAGCCCATGCGGCGCAGGGAGATGTTGATGCGGCCCGCGCCCTCTACGAACAGGCTGCCAATGTTGCTGCAACGGATGGACAGGCTATCGCTGCCCGGGCGCGCGCCCGGGACCTTGAGGACTAAACAGTCAGTTCCGGTTTGCAAACCGATTGAAGCGCGGCCAGCGTTTCGTCATCAGCCTTGACCAGCTTGCGTTCCGTAAGATCCATAATGGCTGCGACACCCTGCATTGACCAAAGCAAGCGCCCGCGGCGGTCAAATACCCAGTGAACGATGCTCCGCACATTGCGATCCGCGGATTGCACGCCCGAGCGAATGACATAGCCGTCGCCGATCGTCGGCCAGCGGCGTACGCAAATACGGCCTTCGAGAAGTGCGCCGCCGATGCGGATATTGCCCGACGCATGGGCCGCAGATTGTTCGGGAAAGGCTTCGGAAAAATTGGCGGCCGAGTTTGAAATCTTGCCCTGCAAGTGTTCCGGCATCAATTGCCCGAAGGGGCCGCAATCTTCCGGATTGATGCGGCCGCGTCCGATCTCGGCCAGGCTCAGCGCATCTGCATGCTGTAGGCGAATGCCTTTTCGTGGGGGTGCCGACGAAAGGCTGCGGGGCCTTGCCTCCTCCGGAAGCGCGCTTTTCAACGATTCGAGTTTTTGCCGGATACGTTCGGGCCATTCAAAACTCTTGCGGCGGCCCGCAACGCAATGGCGCAGCGTGATACGGAAGATGGCGGCCATTTTTCCAGATGCCGCATTGCGGACGACCAGGCAAATGCCAGCGGTTTTCGATTTGACGCCGATGACAGCGCCTTCGATCACCAGCGGGGTCCCGGGGCGGATCTCGCCCAGATAACGGATGACAATTTCACCCGGCAGCAATGTTGCGACGTTTCCCGGCCCGAATGCGCCCGGCATGCCAACCCGGTCTGCCAGATCACCGACCGCTTCCCAGGCTTTTGCCAGATAGAAGCGGACGTTGAGATGGCCGAGCTCATCGCATTCCCAGGCGTTGGCGCAGCCCCGCCAGAGCTCAATCATATCTGACTCCCGATGCCGCTAACGGCATTTCGCGCAGAGACCGTAATGCTCCACAACGGAGCGCTCGGTTTCAAATCCGTCCGGCGCATTCCGCGGCTCGGGCGCACCATGCCGCTCGTCGACCGAGCCACATTTGCCGCAGATATAGAGCTCTGCACCACCCTTGTCGTGACAATGAGCGCAAGCAATGTAGGCATTGAGGGCTTCCACCTTGTGGGCCAGCCCGACGTCCATCAGGAAATCCAGTGAACGGTAAACTGTTGGCGGCTTGGCAGACCCATCTTCCGACCGCATCTGGTCAAGAAGATCGTAGGCCTTGATCGGCTCTCCCGCCCGGACAAGCAGGGCGAGAACGTTCCTGCGCAGCGGAGTCATGCGCATCCCGCGTTCGGCGCAATGCGTCTCTGCGTGCTGCAGGGCGGTGGTTACAGAATCACTATGAGCCATCTTGCGAAGATTTAATCCAATCGGGCTGCGAAAATCGAGCCCTGATGCTTGCTGTCTACGTTATGTTATAATATCACATGCGCAGATTTTCGAGAGGTCAATCATGTCCCCGATGAAATATGGTGTGTGTGTTGCTGCGCTGCTAGGTGCTCCAGTCATGGCGCAAAGTACGGAAGAACCGGTGGTCGACCGCATTATCGTGACGTCATCACCCTTGCAGGTGCTGGCGGATGAAATAGTTGGGTCTGCCACCATCCTGACAGCGGATCATATCGAGGAAAACCTGTCCGGCAGTCTGGCGGATACGATTGCGCACGAGCCGGGTGTTACCACGACCTATTTCGGTCCGGCTTCCAGCCGCCCTGTTTTGCGCGGACTGGGGGCTGACCGGGTGAGAGTGCTGGTTAATGGAGTCGGCCTCGTCGATGCCTCGACCGCCAGCCCTGACCATGCTGTTTCATCAGAAGCACTGGAAGCCGAACGGGTCGAGATCCTGCGGGGGCCAGCGGCAATCGCCTATGGCGGCGGCGCGATTGGCGGCGTGGTGAATGTGATCGATGGCCGCATTCCGGAACGGCTGCCTGATGGTGGCGTCGAAGGGCGCTTCTATGCAGGCATGACGAGCGTTGACGAAGGTTATCAATTTGCCGGCCGGAGCCGTTTTTCGGCAGGAAATTTCGTCTTCCATGTCGAAGGGCTGGATCGGGCTTCAGAGAATTACGACATACCCGGTTTTGCCGAGTCTGCGCGCCAGCGGGCTCTGGAGGCCGAAGAACATGATGACCATGATGATCATGGCCAGCCACGTGTTGCTCTTGCGGAAGAAGATGCGCACGGCCTTGAGGAAGAAGAGGCCTTCGGGTTTGTTCCGAATACCGATCTCGCATTCACCAGTGGTTCGGTTGGCGTGTCATTCGTGTCTGACTGGGGTTTTGTTGGTGTGTCCTACCGCACCAGTGACAGCGCCTATGGTCTTCCCGGTCATGCCCACGGGCATGAGGAAGAGGGTGATCACGGCGACGATCATGATGACGGCCCGTCCCTGATCGCATTCGCTGAAGACGATGATCACGATGATGCGCATGGCGAGGAGGGCGATGCTCGACTTGTGATGACGCAGAATCGCTGGGATGCGCGCGGTGATATCCGTTTCGATGGCGCGCCTATCGAGCGTGTGAGATTCTCGCTTGGAACAGGTGATTACCGGCACAGCGAAATCGAAGGCGATGAAATTTCGACGACCTTCACGAATGAAGGCTGGGAAGGGCGGTTGGAACTGCGCCACCGTCCCTTTGGTGATGTTGAAGGCGCGTTCGGTATACAGTCCTTCAGCCGGGATTTCGCTGCCTTCGGGGCCGAGGCCTACATCGTTCCTGTGACAACGGCTGATACCGGAGTTTTCATCGTCGAGCGTTATGATGCGGGTGACTGGGGCCTTGAAGGTGGCTTGAGGGTTGAAACCCGCGATGTCGATACCGCAGCGGTATCCCGATCCTTCAACACTGCCAGCGGATCCGCAGCGGTCTTCTTCCGGCCCCAGCCGGACGTTTTCCTGGCTGTGACAGGCGCCCTGTCCGAACGCGCACCGACGGATGTCGAGTTGTTTGCCAATGGCGCTCACCTTGCGACCCAGGCCTTTGAAATCGGCGATGCCAATCTCTCGCCGGAACTCGCAACGTCCATTGACTTCACGGCCCGGCTCGACCGGAGCAACTGGTCTGCCGAGGGCGCTGTGTTCTTCGCTGATTATAACGGCTTTATCGGGTTGTTCCCAACAGGTGCAGAACAGGATGAATTGCCGGTTTTTGAGTATGCGCAGCAGGATGCGTCCCTGTGGGGATTCGAAGCCCGTGTGGAGCGCGAAATCGGTTCCGCTTCGGGCTGGGACTTCCGGGGGGAAGTGACAGCGGAATATGTCCGTGGCGAACTCGATAATGGCGGCAACCTACCGCGTATTCCGCCGCTCGGCCTGTCGGCCATGATTGAAGCGGAACGCGACATTGCGACGGCCCATCTTGAAGTGCTCTGGTCTTCCGAACAGGATAACATTACCAGTTTCGAGCTGCCCACCGACAGCTATACGCTGGTGAATGCCCAACTCGTTTTGCGGCCGGTACAGGACCGCGATGTCCGGCTGATTCTGGAAGCCCGAAATCTGACGGACGAGGAAGCGCGGCTGCATACCAGCTTCCTGAAAGACCTGCTGCCGTTGCCGGGAAGGAATTTCCGTGCGGCCCTGTCAGTGGCCTTCTAGAATGGGAAGTGCGGCAGGCTGCCGCGCGGCGTTTCGTACACTGCCCAAGTCATGCGGCGCCCCCTAAATTCCACATATCAATTGTGGACATAGGGGGTTCCCATGAAATCGACATTATTCGCCGCAGCCATTGCCAGCGTGCTCGGCAGCGGAGCATCGTTTGCGGATCAGGGCGACTGGCTCATTCGCGGGCGCTTGCTGAACGTTTCACCGAATGAAAGCGCAACCATCAATCCGATTGGCGGTGATGTTGATATCGATACCAGCTTCGTTCCGGAACTGGACATTTCGTACTTTTTTACTGACCGGATCGCCGCTGAACTCATCCTCGGCGTTACGCCACATGACGTCATGGCCGTGGGAACGGCCGCCGGGAATGTGGATCTGGGCGACGTCACGCTTCTGCCGCCCACGCTGACATTGCAGTACCATTTCCTGCCTGAAGGCACGATCCACCCGTATGTTGGGGCCGGGATCAACTACACGGTCTTTTTCAACGAAGACCTTCCGGCCGGTGGCATTGCGACATCTATCAATTATGACAACAGCTTTGGTCTCGCATTGCAGGGCGGTATCGACTTCGATGTCAACGAAAACTGGTTTTTCAATGTTGACGTCAAATACATCGATATCAATACCGATGTGACCATCAACAATGCGATCACGGCGGATGTTGATATTGACCCGTGGGTCTTCGGGATCGGCATTGGCCGCCGTTTCTAGCCGTTTTCGAAATGTCACACCTGATGGCCGTTCGGCAGTCCGCCGGACGGCCATTTAACGTCTGGGTGACGCTCTCCGTTGTGATATGCGCTTCAATTCGCTATCTAGCCCCAAATCTTGAAACCCAAAGGACGACGCCATGGCTGACGCCCCTGCCAACCAACCGCTTTCCGGACAGGTTCCCCTGTACAAAAAGCCGGAGCCCCTGAACAAGGAAAAGCACCGCAAATTCGGCATGTCACCGCCGAAAGAGCCGTTTGCCTTCCTGAAGGATGCACATTTTCTTCCGGCCATCGTCGGCGAGTTCTCGCAATATGCCGGTTTCTTTCCGGTCATCTTTCTTGGCGAGAAACGTTTGCCGGTCGTGGTGATGGGACTGAACCGGGGTGAAAATCTCTTCGTCGATGCCGATGGGAACTACGAGCAGGATACGATGTTGCCGGCCTTTGCCCGCCGCTATCCATTCGTCAGTGCCTCCAATGGTCCGGATCAGCCGTCAACGGTCTGCATCGACATCGAAGCTGACGGTATTGGTGAGAACGCCCAATTGCCTTTCTTCGACGAGAATGGCGAGCCAACCCAGGCCTTGCAGCAGGCGATCGATTTCGTCAGCGCGTTTGATGCTGATGCACGGTCAACGGAAATGTTTGTCCAGCGCATGCTGGATCTCGACCTGTTCGAACCGAAGGATGTCACGCTCAACGACAATGCGTCGGGCGAGAGCAAGAAGGTGGCCGAGTATTTCGGTATTTCGGAGAAGAAGCTGAACGCGCTGCCAACTGACGTCTATCTGAAGCTGCGGGATGAAGGCTTCCTGCCGGCAATTTATGCGCATCTGATCTCGCTCAACCGGTGGGACCGTATCCTGAACAAGGCAATCCGCCGGCAGCAGGCAGCGGCCCCCAAGGCCAACTGAAGTATTCAACACGCAGTGTTCACGAAGGTGCGAGAGGGCTAGCCCTCTCGCCCTTTTTATATATGTCCTGATGTCACCCAAAAAGAGTGACTGGATATGATCCGCTTTCTGAGTTTCATTTTCGCTATTCTGACAGCCGCGCCATTTGCGGCAGCACAGACGTCCGGACCGGGCCGTTCAGCGCTCGGCAATGAGGCGATGGTCCAGACCCGCCTCGTAGCAGACCATGTTACGGTCACCCCCGGCATGACCTTGCATGTCGGGTTGCGGATGGAAATCGAACCGGGCTGGCACACTTACTGGCGCAATCCGGGAGATTCCGGCGAGCCGACCAGCATTGACTGGGATTTACCCCAGGGCGTGACAGCGGGAGAGATTATCTGGCCTGCGCCGACAGCCTACCCTTTCGGTCCGTTGATGAATTATGGCTATGGCGATGAAGTTGTTCTTCCGGTGCCGCTGACCATTGGCGAGGATTTTGACGGCCGTTTCCTCGAAATTCGCGCTGCGGCCAACTGGTTGGTGTGTGAAGAGGTCTGCATACCGGAATCGGCTGATCTCGACCTGTTTTTGACGGTCAGTGATACGGCATCGCCGGATAATGCCGGCGCGGCGCTGATCCAGTCAGGGCTGGACCGTGTGCCATCGGAAAGTGATTTGTCCGCCGGCATAGCCCGGTCGGCGAGTTCCCTGATTCTAACCCTTGAGCGGCCCGAGGCCGGGCGCATGGTTCGCAATCCGGCATTCTACCCCTACGCGGATACGGTGATTAATCATGCCTCCGAACAGGTCGAGTATATCTCTGACGACGGAATTGCACTGAAACTGGACCCTGCACCTGAAGCCCGTTCGGGCCTGACCTGGGCACCGCAGGGCGTTTTGACCTATGAGGTTCAGGATGGCGGCGAATGGACCACCCGCGCGATTGTGATCACGCCGGAACCAGGGGTCAAAGTCATTGATGTGCGGCAGGATGCGTTCGCGGGCCCGATGCTGCCGGTGACCATCAGTGGTCTGGCCGTCACGCTCTTTCTCTCTCTGATCGGCGGGTTGATCCTCAATCTGATGCCGTGTGTTTTCCCGGTGCTCTCCATCAAGGCGCTCGGTTTCGTGGAGCGCGCGCACTCTGCTCCGGGTGAGTTGCGGCGCCATGGCCTGCTGTTTCTGGCGGGTGTTCTGGTGACATTTCTTGCGCTTGCCGCGATCCTTCTGACTTTCAAGGCTATCGGTGATCCGATCGGCTGGGGGTTTCAGCTCCAGAACCCGGTAGCGGTAGGCATACTGGCGCTGATCTTTTTCGCAATCGGGCTCAACCTGGTCGGATTGTTCGAAGTCGGTACAAGCCTTCAGGGCGTTGGTGGCCGCTGGGCGAATCTGGGCGGCGATGCAGGTGCTTTCATGACCGGCTTGCTGGCCGTCGTCGTCGCGGCCCCGTGCATTGGCCCCTTTGCGGCCGGCGCGCTTGGCCTGGCCTTTTCCCAGCCCGGGTTTGTGCTGGTTCTGGTTTCATTGATGCTGGGGCTTGGGCTGGCACTGCCCTATCTGATCCTGTCCTTCTATCCATCGTTGCTGAAGTGGCTGCCCCGGCCAGGTCCATGGATGACCCGGTTCAAGCAGTTTCTGGCTTTCCCGATGTTTGGTGCCGCCATCTGGCTGGTCTGGGTTCTGTCCATGCAGGGCGGCCCGCAGGGCGTGCTGATGCTGCTGACCGGTTTCCTTGCCGTTGCTTTCCTGGTGTGGGTTCTGAAGTTTCCGGTCCTTCTGGCACGGATCGCGGCCGCCGCAGGGGCTCTGGTTCTCGTTATTTCTCTGTTCGGGGTTTCCCGCAGCACGGTTGCGGGAGAATATGCCGGTGAGCCCTGGTCACAGGACCGCGTTGATATGCTGGTGGCGGAAGGGCGACCGGTCTTTATCGACTTTACCGCGGCCTGGTGTGTCAGTTGCCAGTTCAACAAGCAGATGACGTTGAACTCTCCACAGGTCCTCAACGCGTTTGAGGAGAATGATGTCGTGGTTTTGATTGCTGACTGGACCAATCGTGATGACCGGATCGCCGCGGCAATCCGGGGATATGGTGCAGCCGGTATTCCGCTGTATGTCTATTATGCGCCCGGCAGCTCAGAGCCCCAAATCCTGCCACCGATCATCAATACGCGTCTCGTTGTTGAAACCGTGAATGGCGGCTAGCGCAACGCTCCGCGGGGACAGCCGGGATCGACGCCCGTGAACGGTGCAATATCATCCTGATCCGCGATCGGCCCGATCTCGGCGGCATGATCGAGCAGGTAGGCCAGATTGGTATAGACGTGAATGCGATCAGAACGAATCTCTGCATTTGACAGGGCCTGACGCTGGTCCAGTGCATCCTGTGCCATCCCGCGGTAGATACATCTCAGATCTTCCGGTCCGTTGCGCCTTTCCATGGACAGGGACAATTGCATGGCGCGCGCAGAAAGCTCGCCTAATCCATTATACAGTGTATCCCCGGGGGCTAATTCCGGGGCGGATTGTGCGGCGTGGGCCTGAGCATCGACTATGCGCGCCTGAACCTCGGTTTGCAGATCTGCGGCCAGCGTTGCAAATTCCGCTCCCGGCGTTGACTGAAGGCTGGTCAGTGCAATTAACAGGGCTGAAAGGAGGGGCATTGGACTCTCTCTTGCGGCCAATCCGTGCCGGATGTGGAGTCAGGGATCATGGCGACGACCCGTGAACAAGCCGTTGAAGCAATCCGTGCGCAGGCCGAACGTGATGCGGGCCGCAGTGCACTGGATTTTCTGACGACCGAAGAGCGGAGGTTGGAGCAATGCCTCCTCGAGGGGGCCGGGCTGACATTCGATTTTTCAAAGCATAACATTTCGCTCGACGGGTTTGCCGCGCTCCTCGGTCTTGCCGCTGCGGTGGGCATTGAGAATGCCATTGCAGCTCTTGGACGTGGGGATATCGTAAACCTGACCGAGGGCCGGGCTGCGCAACACATGGCGCTGCGGGGCGGCGGCAAGGATGAAGTGCGCAAGGCGCAATCAAAAGCAGAGCTAGACCGTGCGCTCGACTTTGCCGGCGAACTTCGCTCCGGCACTTTCACCTCATCTACAAATGAGGCTTTCACGCATATCCTGCATGTCGGCATCGGGGGATCCGATCTCGGGCCGCGACTGGTTCATGATGCCCTCTCCAGTCCGCATGCGCCGGTTGATGTCCGCTTTCTGTCGAGCGTTGACCCGGATGCATTCGAACGTGCGACGTCGGGGCTGGATCCCGCAACGACACTGGTCTTCATCGTTTCGAAGTCTTTCTCCACACCGGAAACGTCGCTGAACACCCGGACGGCGATCAGCTGGCTGGAGGCTGGTCTGGAAGGCGGTATCGGGCGCCATCTTGTGGCGGCCACCTCCCGGCCTGACGCGGCACGTGCGCTTGGAATATCCGATGACCGGATTTTCGAGATGTGGGACTGGGTCGGCGGTCGCTATTCGCTCTGGTCCTGTGTGTCTCTTTCGGTAATGGCGGCCATCGGGCGGGAGGAATTCGAACGGTTGCTGGAGGGCGCGCGGCGAATGGACGAGCATTTCCTGCAGGCCCGTACCAGCGCCAATGCGCCGGTGGTCGCTGCGCTGACGGCATGGTGGCACCGGGCCATTCACGGGCGCCAGTCCTGGGCCGTTGTTCCCTATGCCACGCACCTGCGCCTTTTTCCGGGCTGGCTGAAACAATTATCGATGGAGTCGCTTGGCAAATCGGTGACGATCGGCGGCGCGCCCTTGGCTGTGCCGGCTGGTCCCGTGGTCTTTGGCGGAGAGGGGCCGGACGGCCAACATGCTTTTTTCCAGCTCCTGCACCAGGGGCGGGAGGCCATCCCCGTCGATATCATCGCCTTCGCCTGTGGTGGTGAACGCCGCCATCGCAATGCGCTGCTTGCCAATGCTGTTGCGCAGGCTGAAGCCCTGCTTTCGGGGCGCAGCGAAGCGGCAGCATTGGCGGAACTTGCGGCCAAGGGGATGGATGATGAGCAGGCGCGCGCACTGGCTTCCCATATGGTCATGCCCGGCGGGCGCAGCTCCACCTTCATTCTCGGGCAGGAGCTGGACGCCGAATCACTGGGCGCGCTGCTGGCATTCTACGAGCACCAGACCTTTGTTCTGAGCGTTCTGTTCGGCATCAATGCGTTCGATCAGTTTGGCGTTGAGCTTGGCAAGCAGCTGGCAGCAGAGCTGGAGCGCGAATGGATGGCCGGCGAAGTTGGGCAGCACGATGCTTCCACAAAGGCATTGATACGTCAGATCCGGCACTATCAGGGTGGATAGGGGATTCGGGTGCTTGACGTCCCCTCTTTGTGACGCCAAAGTAACAAACAGGACGGGACCTGACCGTTCAGTCCTTCGGCGTTTCGGGGAGGAGACGCCTCAATCGACCAAACAATTGCGGGCCGGATATTTCCGGCCCGCTTTTTTTGTCCGGATTCCAGCTTTGGCTAGAAATATCCGTGGGGGGTATCGCGTTCGCTGCGTGATGACGATGATGACGTATCGTCATCATTCGCCGGCATGCTCGCACAAGCAGCGGCTGTTGTGGCGAGAAGTGTGGCGGCCAGCATGGCCAGTATTTTCTTGATACGCATTTTTTAGACTCCCTCGAGGTTAAAGCGCACAGCGCCCCCAATCGAAGCCCCTTCCGGTATGTGGTCTGCCCGGACCTTTCCCCGCCCGGGTAAACCGGATTCTATTCGGTTTCGTCCTCGTCGATTTCGATAACAATCCGGCGGCGATCCGAATCCCGGCCGCCAGCCAGACGCTCGGTTTCGAGCCGGTTCAGCCATTCGATTCGCGCGTCGCCTTCAAGCTCCTCGCCATTGACCCAGACGCGGCTTTCGCCCTCTTCGCTGACAAACCGCAATTCGTGACCACCGCTCTCGCGTAGCGCACGGACCACCTCATCATTTATGTCCTGATTGCGTCTGGCGATCACATGAACACGGCGGGCTTCGCGTCCCGCTTCCGCCATCTCACGCTCGGCCTGCTCGAGCTCGATCCGCATGACGCGCAGGGCTTCGGCGCGATCGCCCTCAGCTTCCTGCAATTCGATCCGGACTTCACGCATGGATTCGGCGATTTCTTCGCGGGCACGCATCAATTCGCGCCGGACTTCCTCGCGTTCCTCGTCGGTCATTTCGCGGCGTTCGCCGTTGACCACGACCGTGCGTCGACCCTGATTGCGTGCCAGCTCTTCTTCGACATGGGCGAGCGCGCGTTCCATTTCCTCGCTGTGCAGATCCTCCACAATGATCCGCATGTCCTGCAGATGTTCCATCTGCGCTTCGACTTCGGCCAGGTGAAGTTCGAGCTCCTCGCCGGCGGTCGCGAATTCAAACGTGCTGTGTGCCCCGTTGATGATGCGAACATTGTCGCCGGAAATGACAATCCGGCCGTCTGCTGCGGTCCTGAGGGCATCGCCATTGATGAAGACGTCGCCATCGATCGTTTCAATGTCGACGCCGCGGATGACGATGGTTTGACCGTCAGCAGCATCGCGCTCGACGACGACATGCACATTTTCACGGTATTCATTCTGGTCGCTGGCCATGGCAGCGGTCGTGCAGCCGGCCGCGATTAACGCAGACCCGGCGACGGAAAGGCTGAGAAGCTTTTTCATATGTCCCTCCAGATTTGGAGAGGGGACATTTTCATTGCCGGGATTACCACAGGTATGCGGTTGGCTGAATTTTTCGTCATCTGGTTGAAATTGATGCGGCGGTACATGGGGAAAAGGGGAAGCATGTACCGCCGCGGGAAGGGGCCTTTCATGAAGGCGGGCTCAAGATGATCTGAAGCGCATTACCGCTCATTGGCGAAGGCGTGACGAATTCGTCAGATACAGTCCATGAAAGGGCGCAAAGCTTGCACAGTCCGGTGCCACGGTAATAATGCCATACGAAATCATGATCCGGAGTGAGTAATGCAAAGGCGAACATTCTTGCAAGGCATGGCCGCGAGCGGTGCGACGGCATTTTCGGCTCCGGCATTTGCCAGTCCACAAATGACGCTCCGCCAGAAAGCTGCGCGCATGCTGCTGATGGGCTTTATCGGCGATAATACCGATACAGACGGGGCAGCGGCGGTCGCCGGCCATCTTGAACAGGGCCGGATCGGCGGTGTGCTTTTCCTGCGCCACAATGTGCGTAGCCGCGAAGGCGTCGAGGGATTGACCCGGCTCTTCCGGTCGATTGCGCCCGGCGCCTGGATGGCGGTCGATCAGGAAGGCGGTGCGGTGCAGCGCCTGTCGAGTGATCTGGGCTATTCGCCAATTCCGCGCGCCTATGTGATTTCCGAAGAAAAGACTGTTGAGGAAGCGCGCGCGCTTTATACGGCCGCAGCCGCTGAATTCCGGGAGGCCGGCTTCAATATGAATCTGGCACCGGTTGCCGATGTGCAGGATGACGCGAATGGCGTGATCGGCCGGTGGGGGCGCGGTTATGGCGAGGATGGCCAGACGATTGCTGCCTATGCGGCAGCTTTTATCGATGCCTTCGAGACGGCGGGCGCGGCCTGCGCCATCAAGCATTTCCCGGGACATGGCCGATCATCCGGCGACAGCCACCATGGATTTGTCGATATCACCGACAGCTGGTCACAGGCCGAGCTGGATCCCTTCCGCCGGTTGATTGATGCCGGCAAGGCACATCTCATCATGGGCGGGCATCTGACCCACACCGGACTCGATCCGGCAGGTGATCCGGTCACCGTCTCCCGGCCGATCCTGACCGACCTGCTGCGTGGGCAAATGGGTTATCAGGGCGCGCTCATCACCGATGATCTCGACATGGGGGCGATCCATGAGAATTACGCGCAGCGGGATGCCGTTATCCGGTCCATCCAGGCCGGAAATGACCTGATCATGATGTCGAATTCGGCCGCGCCGGATCCGGATCTGCCACTCCGTTTTGGAGACTGGATCGAGGCCGCGGTCGCCAATGGTGAGCTCACTGAAGCCCGTATAGACGAGTCGATTGCGCGGCTGGACGTTCTGGGGCAGCGAATCTAGGCAAAGAAAAAGGGCGGCCCGATTGAGCCGCCCTTGATCGTTCAAGCATGGTTGGCGTGAACTAGAAGTCCATGCCACCCATTCCGCCCATGCCACCCATGTCAGGGGCACCACCGCCGGAGTCCTTTTTCGGCTTTTCGGCAACGGCGGCTTCCGTGGTGATCATCAGACCAGCGATAGAGGCTGCGTCCTGCAGAGCATGACGGACCACTTTTGCCGGGTCGATCACACCGAAGGCCAGCATGTCGCCATACTCTTCGGTTTGTGCATTATAGCCGAAGGTCGGGCTGTCATTTTCCAGCACCTTGCCGGCAACGATCGAGCCTTCAACACCGGCATTCGAGGCGATCTGGCGGATCGGTGATTGAATGGCGCGGGCAATGATGCCGATGCCCTGGGTCTGATCGGGGTTCTCGCCCTTCAGGCCATCCAGCGCCTTCGCGGCTTTCAAGAGAGCGACACCGCCGCCCGGCACAATGCCTTCCTCGACAGCTGCACGGGTTGCGTTCAGCGCATCATCGACACGGTCCTTGCGCTCTTTCACTTCGGACTCGGTGGCACCGCCAACCTTGATCACAGCCACGCCGCCTGCGAGTTTCGCGAGGCGTTCCTGCAGCTTTTCCTTGTCGTATTCAGACGAGGAATCCTCGATCTGGCGGCGGATCTGGCCGACGCGGGCCTCGATGTCAGCTTTTTCGCCAGCGCCATCAACGATGGTGGTGTCATCCTTGGTGATGGTCACGCGCTTGGCAGTGCCCAGCATGTCGAGGGTGACGTTTTCCAGCTTGATGCCGATGTCCTCGGAGATGACAGTGCCGCCCGTGAGAACGGCGATGTCTTCAAGCATGGCCTTGCGGCGATCGCCAAAGCCCGGCGCTTTCACAGCAGCGATTTTCAGACCACCACGCAGCTTGTTGACCACCAGGGTTGCCAGCGCTTCGCCTTCGACATCTTCCGCGATGATGAGCAACGGACGGGAAGACTGAACCACCGATTCCAGAACCGGCAGCATGGCTTGCAGCGACGACAGCTTCTTGTCGAAGAGGAGGACATAGGGGTCTTCCAGCTCGGCCTGCATCTTGTCCGCGTCGGTGATGAAGTAAGGCGAAAGATAGCCGCGGTCGAACTGCATGCCTTCAACGACATCCAGCTCGGTTTCCAGCGACTTGGCTTCCTCAACCGTGATGACGCCCTCATTGCCGACTTTTTCCATGGCCTTGGCAATCATTTCGCCGATGGCTTTCTCACCATTGGCAGAAATCGTGCCGACCTGGGCGATTTCCTCTGAACCCTTGATCGGTGTCGAAGCATCCTTGATGTGCGCGACGACCGCAGTGACCGCTTTCTCGATGCCGCGCTTGAGGTCCATCGGATTCATGCCGGCGGCAACCGACTTCATGCCTTCACGGATGATGGCCTGGGCCAGAACCGTCGCGGTGGTCGTCCCGTCACCAGCCGCGTCATTGGTCTTGGACGCGACTTCGCGGACCATCTGGGCGCCCATATTCTCGAACTTGTCTGTCAGTTCGATTTCCTTGGCGACAGAGACGCCGTCCTTCGTGGAGCGTGGAGCACCGAACGACTTCTCGATCACGACATTGCGGCCTTTCGGGCCGAGCGTGACTTTTACAGCGTTGGCAAGCGTGTCGACGCCCTTGAGCATCTTTTCGCGGGCTTCAACGCCAAACTTGACTTCTTTAGCAGCCATTTTCCGATTCCGTTTTCTTGATCTGGTTGTTCTTGAGCGAGCGGGGGAGTCCGGCGGGGCGTCAGCCCATCACACCGAGAATGTCCGACTCCTTCATGATGATCAGCTCGTCACCATTCAGGGTGACTTCAGTGCCTGACCACTTGCCGAACAGAATGCGGTCGCCGACCTTGACGTCCAGCGGACGCACGGAGCCATCGTCCTTGATGGCACCGCCGCCGATAGCGACGATTTCGCCTTCCTGCGGCTTTTCCTTTGCCGTGTCCGGGATGATGATCCCGCCCTTGGTCTTGGACTCTTCTTCCACGCGTTTCACGAGCACACGATCGTGCAGCGGACGAAATGACATATTCATACCCCTGTTAAATTTCCGCAGCCGTTTTGGCACTCACTGGTGCCGACTGCTAACGAGCGGGCAGATAGGCATACTTCCGGGCAGCGTCAAGGGGCGGGCTCTGCGAATGGCGATAGGTGCGGCCAACGCATATTCATGTCCCGTTCACCGTGAAATTTTCAACTATCTCTCGTATTTCCGCCATGATCGGCGTATAGTGACGAAAGCTAACCCAACTGGAGTGTCCCATGATTTTCCGCACAATTTTTGTTTCCGCTGCAGCGCTTTCTCTGGCCGCTGCCTGCACCACGACCGACCCCTATACGGGCGAGACGCGGCCGAACAACACGGCTCGCGGTGCGCTGATCGGTGCGGGCCTCGGCGCGGCGCTTGGCTATCTAACCAATACCAATGATTCCGAGGAAGGCCGGACCAACGCCCTGATCGGCGCAGGTATCGGTGCACTCGCCGGTGC
This sequence comes from Hyphobacterium indicum, assembly GCF_003129605.1. Taxonomy (GTDB): domain Bacteria; phylum Pseudomonadota; class Alphaproteobacteria; order Caulobacterales; family Maricaulaceae; genus Hyphobacterium; species Hyphobacterium indicum. Next base: position 292,087 of record NZ_QBDX01000004.1, on the reverse strand, counting down.
GGGCGTGGGTAATTACATGGATCGTCAGGAAGCGGCGATGCGCGAGCAATTGCGTGATTCCGGCGTAGGCGTCCGCCGCCAGGGCAATGACCTCCTGCTGATCATGCCGGGCGATGTGACCTTCGCCACCAATTCCAGCGACATTGAACCGCGTTTTTACTCTGTTCTGAACGATGTTGCCGACGTGCTGAACACCTATCCGGCGACTTATGTCGATGTGATCGGCCACGCCGATTCAACCGGTGCGGCTGACTATAACCAGCAATTGTCGGAACGCCGGGCCCAATCGGTCGCGGGTTATCTGATTTCGCAACGTGTCCTGCGCGACCGCTTCTATGTGGCTGGCCTGGGCGAGACCTCGCCGATTGCTTCGAACGACACGCCGTCGGGCCGCGCACAAAACCGCCGCGTTGAAATCCGCATCCGGCCGCACGTCCAAAGCTAACACGGACGGTATTCGTTAACGATCTGACAACACGGCGCGATCCAACGTAGTCTCGAGCCCATCGTATTGATTCGCTCGAGATTGCCTTGGATCGCCCATGCCCCGCGCCAGCGACATTCTGATCGTCCTCACCTACGCCATGATTGCCGTGGTGTCGGCGCTGGCATTCGAGCGTCTCGGGTTGATGTCGACAAGCTTTGCCTGGCTGATGGGAGCCGGCGTCTTCCTGATCGCAGGTCAGGCGCATTCTGCTGCCGCCCGCTCTATTGAGCGGCGGCAAATGCTTGCCGAGATCGAGGCGCTTAAAGCCGCCAATCTCGACCTTGCCGAGGAAATGGCTGAAGCGCAGTCCCGGCTGGACACGATCGCCGACACGATCCGTGCAGAGGCCCATCAACGCGAAGAGACACTGACGAATGAGGTGCGTGTGCTGGAGGACCTGGTGCGGCGGATGGGCGCCGGGGCATCTGCGTCTGCCGCCAATGCCGGCGTTGCCAGTCAGAACCCGGTAGATATCGACATCGTCCGGGATGCTCTGGCCGCCAACCGGGTCGATCTTTACCTGCAGCCCATTGTCTCATTGCCGCAGCGCAAGACCTATTTCTACGAGAGTTTCTCGCGGCTGCGTGACCGTGCCGGCAATATCATTGCGCCGGCCGCCTTCATCCGTGCCGCCGAGGATGCCGGCCTGATGGCCGAAGTGGACAATCTGCTCCTGTTCCGCTGTGTCCAGATTGTGCGCCGCCTGACGCAATCAGACCGGCGGATCGGCATTTTCTGCAATGTCTCGCTCCGGTCCCTGGCGGACGAGGATTTCTTCCCGAATTTCCTTGATTACATGCGCCGGAATTCCGATCTCGCGAGCTCGCTGATTTTCGAGGTATCGCAGGCGGCGTTTGAAGCGCGGACACCCGGGGCTGCCCGGAACATGGGACGGTTGGCTGATTTCGGTTTCCGCTTCTCGGTTGACCAGATGACCGATCTCAACAGCGATTTCTCCGACATGCAGCGGGCAGGCGTCCGGTTTGCGAAAGTCGAGGGGCAGCGACTGGTCACGGCCATCCGCAATCAGGAACCGATTGGCGGCCTTGAGGCCGGTGCGATCCAGGCGGAGGATATTCCGAGCCTGTTTGCGAAGTACGGAATGGATCTGATTGCCGACAAGGTCGAGCAGGAGCAGACCGTCGTTGAGTTGCTGGATATCGATACCGGTTTTGCGCAGGGGCATCTGTTTGGCGAACCGCGTCCAGTCCGCGATGATATCCTCGACGAAACCACGACCCAGCCTATCCGCCGCTCGGCGTGAAACGGTTTGAATCGCCAGCTGATCCCGCTAGGTAGGGCGGTATGAAATCCGCACCTCATTTCAAAGATATCACCGACCGCTATTCGGCGGTCTTCTGTGATGTCTGGGGCGTCATCCGCGACGGCCATTCCATACTGCCAGACGCCATCCAGGCCCTGCAAAATGTACGCAGGCGTGGCCTTCCGGTGATACTGGTATCGAATTCGCCGCGGCCGGCCCACGATGTTTCACGTCAGCTTGCCCTGATGGGCGCACCGGACAATGCCTGGGACGGCATCGTTACGTCGGGAGACGCAACGCGGATCGCGCTGGACGACTACGCGCCGGGCCCCTTCTTCAAGATCGGTCCGCCCGGCGGAGATGATCTGCTCTATGCCGGGCTGGAGATTGCTTTCAGCGATGCCGAGGATGCACTGGCCATTGTCTGCACGGGGCTGACAAGAGTGCTGGGCGAAACACCTGATGATTACCGGCCGCTTCTGCAATCACTGGCCGACCGACAGCTGCCGATGATCTGCGCCAATCCGGATATTGTTGTCCAGGTCGGCGACGAACTTGTCTGGTGCGCGGGGGCGCTGGCGCGGCTCTATCGTGAGCTCGGCGGCAAGAGCGTCATAGCGGGCAAACCGCACAAACCCATCTATGATCTTGCCTATGACCTGCTGCAGGAGGCCGGCTGGCAGGAGGACCCGTCATCCGTGCTGGCAATTGGTGACGGGCCGGAGACCGATCTGGCCGGCGCTGCGCGCATCGGCGTCGATTCCCTTTTCATCGGAGATGGCATTCTGGGTGGGCATGTCGATGCGACTGATGCCGATGCCGTCCGTCATTTGCTGGCGCAGTACAAGGTGACAGCGACATGGTTTTCGCGGCGCCTGATCTGGTGAGTGGTCTGGACAGGGCACCGGCGTTGCCGTCTAAAGGCGCTGAATTCAATGGAGCCCCGTAAATGACGCAAAAGGCCCCCATTCCACTGGAAGATTTCTGCGTTGGCCAGTCTGCAGAGATTACACGCCTTGTTGATGATGAGACTGTGCGCGCCTTTGCAGACGTTTCCGGCGATCACAATCCACTTCATCTGGATGAGGAATTTGCGCGGCGTACGCCGTATCGCGGGCGTATTGCGCATGGTGCGCTGATTGCGTCCTACCTGTCGGCTCTGCTGGGTAATGAGCTTCCGGGGCCCGGTTCGATCTTTGTCAGCATGGATCTTGGTTTCCGGTCACCGGTCCGGATTGGCGATACGGTACGGTCGCGTGCGGAAATCACATCCATTGACCTGAAGACACGTATGCTCGAGCTGTCGTGCTCCTGCAGTGTGGGCGAGACCGAAGTCATGACGGCGCGGGCTTCTGTCATGGTCCGGACGCGAAAACGGACGTCACGGGAATAGCGCCGCAATATGCAGATTGTCGTAGGCCCGCCACAATCCGACCTGCCGCCCAGCGTTCTGGCGCTGGGCAATTTTGATGGTGTACACAGGGGACATCTGGAAGTCCTGAATACGGCGCTCGCAAAAGCCCGGGACGACGGATGTGTGCCTGCGGTTGCCGTTTTCGACCCGCATCCGCGGCGTTTTTTTCAGCCCGACTCAGCGCCTTTCCGTTTGATGGACGATATTCAGCAGACGGATGCCCTGCGCGATCTGGGGTTCGAGCGTCTTCACGTCCTGCCTTTCAACACCGCCATGTCCAGCATGATGCCCCGGGAGTTTGCCGACACTGTGCTGTGTGGCTGGGCCAATGCGCGGCATATCGTTGTCGGTGCCGATTTCGAATTCGGAAAAGGCCGCAGCGGTGATGTGACCATATTGACCGGTATCGGTTGGCAGGCCGGTTTTGGTGTGACCGGCGTGGCGCTGAAGGCTGATGCCGGCGAGAAAATTTCCTCCAGCCAGATCCGCAAATATCTTGAGTCCGGTGACGTTGGCGCTGCCGCAGACCTGCTGGGGCGTCCATGGGCCGTCAGGGGTGTAGTGGAGCAAGGTGACCAGCGCGGCCGCACAATCGGCTTCCGGACCGCGAATATCAGCTTCGGCGAATATTGCCGCCCCCGATATGGTGTTTATGCGGTCCGCATCCATGTGGCCGGGCAATGGCATTTGGGCGTGGCCAATGCCGGTTTGCGCCCCACGGTTGATGGCACAACCGAGCGGCTCGAAGTTCATATTTTCGATTTCGCGCAGGACATTTACGGTGAATTGGCGATTGTGGAATTTGCCGCTTTCCTGCGGCCTGAACAAAAGTTCAATGGACTTGAGGCCCTAAAGGCGCAAATTGCGGAGGATGCAAAGGCAGCGCGCATTGCGTTGTCTGGACCGGCCTGAACCTCCTTGCTGGAGGCAGGTTTACCAAACAGGCAAGTGGACAAGACATGTTTGAGCGGCGGACTTCCCGGGTGATTCCGATAGCCGGTTTCGGCATTGCCGTGCTTGTGATTGCCCTTGATCAGGCGAGCAAGTACTGGATGCTTTACGGGCTGGATCTGATCAACCAATTGCCCGGCGAGCGCATAGAGGTCTTTTCCTTTTTTCATCTGACGATGGTCTGGAACCGGGGGATCAGTTTCGGATTTCTGCAGGCGCAAGCTTTCTGGCAGAGCCTGTTATTGATCCTGTTCTCACTTGCCGTTTCAGGGCTGCTGTCAAGCTGGATGCTGAAAGCCACGCGATGGCTGCAGGCCTCGGCCTATGCCTTGATAATCGGTGGCGCTCTGGGAAATGCGATTGACCGTGGCATATACGGTGCGGTGGCGGATTTCCTGGATTTCTCCAGCCTTCCCTTGCCCTTCGGCTTCGAGTTTGCCTGGGTGTTCAATGTGGCAGATGTTTCCATCAATATCGGCGTTCTCGCATTGCTGATCGACCTTCTGGTCAATGATCGCGGTACAAGGTGAGGGCCGGACTGGCGAAAGCCCCTGTCTTTGGTTAGAAAACAGCCGACAGAATTTTCGGGAGTATTTTTATGCGTCAGCGTTTTATCACGCTCGCCGTTCTCGCCGCCACGGTTGCGGTCGCAGGATGTGCCGGTGGCCGGGGTGCCGAGCCGGATGAATTCCGCGTTGTCACGATTGCGCCGCTGACAGTACCGCCGGAGTATAATCTGCGTCCGCCGCGTCCCGGTGAACCTCGTCCGGAAGAAATCTACCCGGATCAGGCGGCCCGTGCCGCATTGTTCGGCGCCCAAGGCGATTTTCAGGGCTCTGACGGTGAAGCGCTGCTCGTGGCGCGTGCCGGAGGCGGTGAGGCCGATCCTTTCATTCGCGCCATTATTGATGGCGAAACCGCAGCGGTTGTCCGCAAATCCACAGCTTTCAGCAATCAGATCCTGTTCTGGCGTGAAGGCACTGAAGGCATTGGCGATAATGCAGTGCCGATCGACGCGGAGGAAGAAGCCGAGCGTTTACGGCTGATCCAGAGTGTGACCGGCGGCGGAACCGTGGAAATTGAACGTGATCGCGGCGGCATCGGGAAAATTCCGGGGCTCTAGCCAATAACATTTCCGATTCAAGGCGGCGCAGCTTCGGCTCGCCGCCTTTTTCATTGCTATGGAGAATTTGATGACACAGCTCCTCGCCATTTTCGTGACGGTTTTTCTTGCAGAACTCGGAGACAAGACACAGCTTGCGACCGTATTGTTCGCCTCGGAGCGTCAATCCTCCCCGCTATTGGTGTTTCTGGCCGCCTCGGCCGCGCTTGTGGCGTCAACAGCCCTGGCGGTCGCGCTCGGTACTGCAGCGGAAAGATGGCTGGCATTCCTGCCACTGAAATTGCTGGCGGGTATCGGTTTCATCCTGGTCGGCGGCTGGACAATTTTCGACCACTTCCGGACCGCCGCGCCGGCTTGACCCATCGCCTCGCCTCCCGGAGGCTGAGAACATGACTACGATCCGCCGACTCAGTCCCGAGACCGTCAACCGCATCGCCGCGGGTGAAGTCGTTGAACGCCCAGCCAGCGTGGTGAAAGAGCTCGTGGAAAATGCACTGGATGCCGGTGCCCGTCAGATTGATATCCACGCGGAAAAGGGTGGCCTTGCCAGGCTGACCGTATCTGATGACGGCGCGGGCATGGATGAAGTGCGGCTGGCGCTGTGTGTGGAACGTCATGCAACGTCGAAACTGCCCGTCGGCCGGGATGGGGAAGATGATCTCCTGAATATTGCGACCATGGGCTTTCGCGGAGAGGCACTGCCGTCCATCGGGTCTATCGCGCGTTTGACCATCACGACTCAGGCTCGCGGTACGAAGGAGGCATTCTCGCTCGGCGTTGAAGGTGGCCGGCAGAGTGAAATCAAGCCTGCCCCGCCGCTGGGCTTAGGTGGGACAAGGATTGATGTGCGCGACGTTTTCTACGCCACGCCTGCCCGTTTGAAATTCATGAAATCGGAACGGGCCGAGGCCAATGCGATTGCCGATGTGGTGCGGCGGCTGGCCCTGTCGCGGCCGGATACAGGCTTCACGCTGTCGATTGATGGCCGCTCGCGACTGGCACTGGCAGCCGAGCGTGGAGAGGATGCGCAGCGCCAGCGCCTGTCGGCGATTCTGGGCAAGGATTTTGGCGATAACGCGCTTGAGATTGATCAGGAGCGGGACGGGGTCAGGATCACGGGACTTGCCTCGCTGCCGACCTACAATCGCGGTTCGGCGCAGCATCAGTATCTGTTCGTGAATGGGCGCCCGGTGCGGGACAAATTGCTGGGTGGCGCTGTTCGTGGCGCCTATCAGGATTTTCTGGTGCGCGACCGCCATCCCGTTGTTGCCTTGTTTGTCGATCTTGAAGGCGGGTTGGTGGATGTGAATGTGCATCCGGCCAAGGCCGAGGTGCGCTTCCGCGATCCGGGCCTTGTCCGGGGGCTGATTGTCGGGTCCTTGCGGCATGCCCTGGCGGGCGCAGGGCACCGTGCTTCCACGACAGTCGCCGGGTATGCGCTGGGCCGCGCGCGGCCGGATGGTGCTGTCTATCAGACACCTCATACGCTAATGGCGGCCTGGGGCAGTCCCAGGCCGCCGGAAAACACACAGCTCGTGCAGGATCGGTCTGCCCGCGTGGAGGCGGATTTTGTGCGGCCAGACGGGTTTGACTCGCCCGCGCCGGACCCGGCTTCCGCACATGATTTACCGCTCGGTGTGGCGCGCGCGCAGCTGCATGAAACCTATGTTGTTGCCCAAACGCAGGACGGGATGGTGATTGTCGATCAGCATGCTGCGCATGAGCGCCTGGTCTATGAGCGGATGAAGAAGATGCTGGCGGATTCCGGTGTTGCGAAACAGTCCCTGCTGGTTCCCGAGATCGTTGATCTGGATGCGGCGGAAGCCGAGCGGGTTCTGTCACGTGCGGATGAACTTGCCGAGTTAGGCCTGGTCGTGGAAAGCTTCGGTGCAAATTCCGTTGCGGTGCGCGAGGTCCCGGCTCTGCTGGGCAAGCTGAATGTTCAGGGCCTGATCCGTGATCTGGCTGATGACCTGGCCGAATATGATGCCGCCCTGTCGCTGAAGGAAAAGCTGGAGGACGTCGTCGGCACGATGGCGTGTCACGGCTCTGTCCGGTCCGGCCGTCGCCTCTCGGGCGAGGAAATGAACGCGCTTTTGCGCGAAATGGAAGCCACACCCCATTCCGGCCAGTGCAATCATGGCCGCCCGACCTATGTCGAGCTCAAGCTGTCCGATATCGAGCGGCTTTTCGGGCGGCGGTGAAGGCAGGCGGGATGTGGCATGCGAATGCGATGCATCCAGATTCAACTTTGCTTTATCCCTTAATCCTAGTGTTTCACTAACACGAGCAATCCCTTGTCCGTTGCCGGAGTCCTTCATGGTCCGCAAGCTGCTGCCCGTTGGCGTAATTATTGCCGCCTTTCTCGTAATCTCCATGGCGGTTACAGCGTATTTGCTGATGCAAGGCGAGCGTGCGGACAGGGCCGCAGCCGCACGTGAGATCATTGTCCGGTTGACCATGATCAATAACGAGATCCAGCGGGAACGTGCCTATGTAACGGCTTTCGGTCACACCGACATGCAGCATGAAGGCGTGCAACGGGAAATCGCGGCAACGGATGAATATTGTCTCCTGCTCCTCCCGCAAATCGAGGCGATGACGGATGATGATGGTGTGCTCCGGCATCAGCGGGACACGTTTGCCGCGATTGTTCCCGCTCTGGAGCAACTGGTGGATATCCGTTCAAATGCCGGAGATCACAGTGCATCGCCATTCGAGACATTTGGCGCTTATACGGAGCTGGTGGAGATCATCACGGAAACTGCCGCAGAATTGCACGGGGAGTTGGATATACCGGCCCTTCAGCGGGCCCTTGAACTCCAGCTGCTCGCACTGATGGAATATCTCGCCCGGGAGCGCGGTTATGGAATGGCCGCGCTGACCGGTGCCATTCCGGAATCTCAACTCAATCAACCACGGCAGGTCAATCTGGCAGCACTCCAGCGATTGCAATCCGAAATACACGGGACCCATTCAGCCGACCCGACCTTCGGTATGCTGCTTGTGGCCCTTCTGACAGATATTTCCCGTCTTCATTCCGTCGCCGGCAGGGGTGAGTCCGCGCAAACCGGCGATGCAGCAGCCGATGCGGAGATATGGTTCAATTCCATGTCCGGTCATATTGATGCTGCGCGATTGTTGCATACGCGCCTGCTTGTCCCGGCCGGGCGCGATACCACGCAATAATCACTGGCTGCGTTTCAAAAACACCACTTTTGCAGCGCCCCAGATGCGTTCATCGACCGGCTCCCAGCCGGGAACATCCGGCGCGTCCTCATCCGCCGCGACTTCCAGCACGGCCAACGCATCATCGGCAACCCAATTCCCGTCAATCAGGCCGGTAAGGGCGGGCGGAGCGAGACCCCGGTCATAGGGCGGGTCAAGAAAAACGAGATTGAAGGGTGCACCGAGCTTGGCCGGTTTCTCGCCGAGATCGGTCGCGGACCGCCGGTGAAGGCGGGTAATCCCGAAGAGCTGGAGCGCCTCGATATTGTCGCGGATGGTACCGCGAGCAGCGGCATCTGTTTCCACGAAAAGGCAGAAACTCGCTCCCCGGCTGATGGCTTCGAAGCCGAGCGCGCCGGAACCTGCAAAGAGATCCGCCACCCGTGCGTCTTCAAGCGGTAGAGCCCATGCGGCATGTTCGAGCACATTGAACAGGGCCTGCCGGGCCTTGTCGGACGTGGGCCGCGTATTGGCCCCCTTAGGCGCGCTCAGAGCGCGGCCTTTGAATTTCCCGGCGACGATACGCATGTCAGTCCTTTCCGCCGAGGAAATGGCCGCACTGATCCTGCAGCACGCGCTCGGGAACGGATTTGACCTCGCCAGGTTGCAGATTGCCCAGCTGGAAAGGCCCATAGGAGATCCGGATCAGGCGGTTCACCGTCATGCCGACGGCCGCCAGCGCTTTGCGGATTTCCCGGTTCTTGCCCTCGCGCAGCGACACATTCAGCCACTTGTTGCCGCCCTGCTCGCGTTCAATCTCCACTTCGATCGGGCCGTATTTTACGCCTTCGGCAGTGATGCCCTTGCGCAGCTTTTCCAGCTCGACCTCGGTCACACGGCCAAAGGCCCGGACCCGGTAGCGCCGCGCCCAGCCGGTTGAGGGTAATTCGAGCGCACGCGAAAGCTCGCCATTATTGGTGAGAAGAAGCAGGCCTTCCGAATTCAGATCCAGACGCCCGATCGAGATGACGCGTCCGAGTTCCTTCGGCAGTTTTTGAAAGACTGTGTCGCGGCCCTCCGGATCCTTGTGAGAGGTCACAAGGCCTGTGGGCTTGTGATAGCGCCAAAGACGGGTTTTCTCCGGTTCGCCAACGGGTTTGCCATCAACGGCGATCCTGTCCTTTGGCGATACATTCAGGGCCGGGCTCGTCAACGTCTTTCCATTGACGGTCACGCGGCCATCCGCGATCAGTTGTTCCGACCCGCGGCGGCTGGCGATGCCGGCCCGCGCGAGCACTTTCGCAATGCGTTCTCCGGAGTTTCGTTGATCTGCCAATGCTTGACCCTTCTGCGCTTCACGCATACGCCGCAGGTGTCATGAGCGAGACCCGCGATCAATCCTTTATGCAGTTGGCACTGGCCGCGGCGCAAGCGGCGGCTGAAGCGGGCGAAGTGCCGGTGGGTGCCGTGATTGTTGATCCGGCAACCGATGCAGTGCTTGCCACAGCCGGAAATGCGCCTATCGCCGGGCATGATCCGACTGCGCATGCCGAAATCCGTGCGATCCGCTTGGCTGCAGAAAAGTTTGGCAATTACCGCCTTTCGGGCATGGAGCTTTATGTCACCCTCGAGCCGTGCGCCATGTGTGCCGGGGCGATCAGCTTTGCCCGGATTGGCCGGCTCGTTTTCGGGGCGGCTGACGAAAAAGGCGGTGCGGTGCTGCATGGGCCGCGATTCTTTGATCAACCGACCTGTCACTGGAAACCGGAAATTGTCCCGAGTGTGCTCGCTGATGAGTCCTCGCGACTCCTCAGGACCTTTTTCCGGGAGCGGCGCTGAGCCGCGCTTCCAGTCCCGCCCGTACCTCCGGCCACTCGTCGCTGAGCACCGAAAACCAGACCGTGTCGCGCAAATCGCCGCGCCATGTCCGCATCTGACGGCGAAGCGTGCCTTCATATCTGGCCCCCATTTTCAGCATCGCCGCCTGTGAGCGTTTGTTGAGACCATGCGTTTTCAATTCGGCGCGTTCGGCTCCGCACTCGAACAGGCGCGTCAGCAGCGCCAGCTTGCAGGCCGGATTGACTTCTGTGCCGTGCGCGGTTGCTGCATACCAGGTCCAGCCGATTTCGGCGCGCTGGTTGCGAGGCGAGATCACGAGATAGGCGGAATGTCCGACCATCTCGCCGGTTGTCTTGCGGAAGATGACATGGCTGATCTGACTGCCAGTTGCCTGCGTCTCCAGCATCAGGTCGAACCAGGCATCGAAATACTCACCATCGCCACGGATTGTTGTCCACGCCCAAAGATCCGGATCCGACGCGAGTGGCCGCAACTGCTCGCGGTGCTTCTCTGTCATCGGCTCCAGGCGCACCCAGTCATTTTCCAGTATGGCAGGTGTCAAATTCATCTCTTGCGCTTTTAGCTGAGCAGCATGACGCCACGTATCACATAGACCAGGCCAACACCCGTCACGATCCATTTCGTATATTTGCGGAAATTGGCATCGCTCATCAGATCAAGGACACGGGCGCCCAGCGTGGTGCCGAGTATGGCCAGCGGAGCGGCGGCCAACAGCCATTGCCATTGCGCCAGTGCGCCACCGGCAAGGGCCGGAGCCAGATAAAAGGCGATCTTGGCAGCGTGAGCTGCGACCTGCGTGGCTGCCTTGGTCGCCACAATGGTTCTGCGATCCATGCCGTCAGCGACAAAGAAAATGTCCAGCAAAGGGCCGGACACGCCGGCCACGATGTTCAGCCCGGTCACTGAAAAACCGCACAGTACGGCGTGGCCAGGCCGGCGGGCATCAAGGCTGAGATACTGTTTCGGAATCCATATCAGGGCGGGGACCAGACCCAGAAGGATGAAAAGCCATGGCTTCGAGACTTCGAAGGCAAATCCGATCAGGAGGGCAAAAGCCAAGGCCGACCCGCCAAGATAAATACCCAATACCCGCCAGTCGATGAATCTGCGCCAGAGAATCGCCCGCCAGCCATTGGCGACACTCTGGATAGCGCCATGCGTTACCATGGCGGCGGAAACGGGCAGGAGGAGGGCCAGCACACCCATCAGGATCAGCCCGCCTGCCATTCCGAAAATCCCGGAAATGAAAGCTGTCACAAGGGTTGCAGCAAGAATGACGGGCCAGATCATGAGAATCATCCCCCCAAAAGGATTGACCCGGCTATAGTCCGTGTCAGATCGTATTCAAAATGCAGGACCGGGACCTAAGGGGAGACTCATGGAATTTTCGTATTCGCCGCGGTGTCAGGATTATCTTGACCGCCTTCGCGCCTTCATGGATGCGCACATCTATCCGAATGAGGCCACTTATGCCGAACAACTGGCCGGCTTCGGAGAGAATCGCTGGCAGGTGATCCCGGTCATCGAGGAATTGAAAGAGAAGGCCAAGGCTGCCGATCTCTGGAACCTGTTTCTGCCGGAATCCGAAAAAGGCGCAGGATTGACCAATCTTGATTATGCGCCGCTGGCCGAAGAAATGGGGCGTGTGCCGTGGTCGGCGGAGGTGTTCAATTGTGCGGCGCCCGATACCGGCAATATGGAAGTGCTGGCGCGTTACGGTACGCCGGAACAGCAGCAGCAATGGATGGAGCCCCTTCTGGCGGGGAAAATCCGGTCTGCCTTCCTGATGACAGAGCCGGAAGTCGCTTCTTCGGATGCCACCAACATTCAGTGCAAGATCGAGCGCGATGGAGACGAATACGTCATCAATGGCCGCAAATGGTGGTCGTCGGGGGCCGGCGATCCGCGTTGTGCCATTTATATCGTGATGGGCAAGTCGGATCCGGATGCGGACAAATACCGTCAGCAGTCAATGATCCTTGTTCCGGCAGATGCCAAAGGTGCGACGGTCAAGCGCCATCTTCCGGTATTCGGTTATGACGATGCGCCACACGGGCATATGGAAGTCGAGCTGAAAGATGTCCGCGTGCCAGCCTCCAACATGCTGCTGGGTGAAGGCCGCGGTTTCGAAATCGCCCAAGGCCGGCTGGGGCCGGGCCGTATTCACCATTGCATGCGGACCATCGGAGCCGCCGAGCGAGCGCTGGAACTGATGGTGAAGCGTGGAATGAGCCGCGTCGCCTTCGGTCAGCGGGTGGCAGACTTCTCCATCTGGCATCATCGTATTGCCCGGGCCCGGATCGACATTGAAAGCGCCCGGCTGCTGACGCTGAAGGCGGCGTGGATGATGGACACGGTCGGCAACAAGGCCGCCCAGAGAGAAATTGCAATGATCAAGGTGTCCGCCCCGCGTGTGGCTCTGCAGGTCATTGACGATGCTATCCAGATTCATGGCGGTGCGGGTGTTTCGGCCGACACACCACTGGCCAGTGCCTATGCCGGAATCCGGACGCTGCGTATGGCCGACGGTCCTGACGAAGTACATGAACGGGCGATTGCGCGCATGGAAATGAAACGATTGTCCAACGAGGGGTGAAGATGGAAAGCGCTGCAATCGGTATTGCCGGACTGTTCGGGGTGATCGGTGCCGGGCTGGGCCTTGGTGCGATTATTTCTCCGGAGTGGGCAGCAAGGCTGGTCAGGATGCAGGCCGATCCGGCGAATCCAGAGGGCTATGCAGAATTCCGCGCCACGTTTGGCGGTGTTTTTCTCTTCCTCCATCTGGCGTTTCTTGCCTCGATTATTCTGAATCAGGGTGTCATCGGCGCTGCTGCTGTATTGTCGTTCGGGTGGGGCGGTGCGGCGCTCGGCCGAATCCTGTCCCTCATGCTGGACGGAGAACAGGTCCGCACGAAACATAATTTTGTTTCGATTGTCGTCGAAACGGCCGCCGCCATCGCCTTTGCTTTGCCGGTGGCAAATTTCGTGATCAACCCGCCGGCCTGACTTTTCCTTTCGCCGCTCTACATCTTTCGCAAGATCGGTTTTTCAAGGAGAGCGGGCGGATGGAGCTCATTCAGATACCAGCGGCGGGTGCTGCTGCCATTGGCTGTGCCATGGGAGCGGCAAGTCTTCTGGTTCCGCGCTGGGGCGCAACTGTCGTACGTCTGCAGCCCGATCCGCGCTGGCGGGGCGGCTGGTCGGAATTCCGCGCCAGCTATGGCGGAGCCTTTTTCCTGGGGCATGCCGCGATATTGCTGACCTTTGTTATGCAGACCCAGGCCGGAATGGCTGCGCTGATGGGAACCAGCTTTGCCATGGGCGCTTTCTGGATGGGGATGGCGCTCGGGCGTATTGTGTCGATGGCCGCCGATCATGGCCAGCATCAGACCCGCACCGGATATAATGCCGCTGCGGTGGTGTTTGAATCGCTTATGGGGCTAGCCTTATGGGTGCCGTTCCTTGCGCATCTGGGCGGCTAATTGCCTGCCTTTTCGGCAAAAGACCATGCATAATCCGCCATTGGCTCGACCATCGCACCATACTCCCTTGCCTTGGCATTGGAGGCATTGCCCTGCGTTGACCGGTGATAGACGCCCTGAACAATGGCGGCGAGCCTGAAAAGATTATAGGCGAAATAGAAGTCGAGTTGCGGCAGGCCCTCGCGACCTGTGCGGCGGCAATATGCTTCCACATACGCCGCCTCATCGGGAATGTTCAACTCCTTCAGATTGGCACCGAGAAATCCGTTCCGCATTTCTTTCGGCGTGCGCCATTGCATGAGCTGATAGGTGAAGTCCGCAAGCGGGTCACCCAGGGTCGAAAGCTCCCAATCGAGTACCGCAACGACTTTCGGTTCATTCTTGTCAAAAATCATGTTGTCGAGCCGGAAATCACCATGAACGATACTGGCGCGATCCTGCTCCGGTGCCGCATCGGGCAGCCAGTCAATCAACCGGTCCATGGAGGCAATCGTATGAGTCTCCGACGCCTTGTACTGTTTTGACCAGCGGGCGATCTGACGCGGGATATAAGCGTCAGGCTTGCCATAGTCACCGAGGCCGATGCGCTCCGGGTCAAAGGCATGGAGGGCCGCCAGCGTCTCGTTCATGGAATCATAAATGCGGGCCCGGTCAGCCGGGTCTATCGACGGCAGGTAAGGGTCCCAGAATATGCGGCCATCGATAAAATCCATGACGTAGAATGCCGTGCCGATGACGTCAGGGTCTTCGCACAGACCATGCATTTTCGGCACCGGGAAGCCCTGTGCGCCGAGCGCGCTCATCACCCGGAATTCGCGGTCAACGGCATGCGCGGACGGCAGCAACTTGCCGGGGGGCTTGCGGCGCAGCACATAGGCCTTGCCAGGCGTTTCGAGTTTGTAGGTCGGGTTGGACTGACCGCCCTTGAACTGGCCGACGCGCAGCGGGCCGGAAAAACCCTCCACATTTGCTTTCATCCAGTCCAACAGGGCGGCTTCGTTGAACCGCAGAGCCTCGGCGACGTCCTTTGTGCCGGAAAAAGTGTCGTCAAGATTGGTCATTGGCGGGAATAGACCTCTCCGCCTTGCATCACGAAATCCACATCCTCGAGCTCGGTAATGTCATCCAGAGGATTGCCGGAAACGGCAATAATATCGGCGTACCTGCCGGGCGCGATGGTCCCGATGTCATCAGCCATCTGCACGTGGGCAGCGGCTGTTACCGTGGCGGACCGGATGGCGTCCATGGGCGAAAGTCCGGCCTCCACGAGCAGCGCAAACTCACGGGCATTGTCACCATGACGCGATACGCCGCTATCGGTTCCAAATGCGATCATGACGCCCCCCGCATGAGCGCGACGGGCCATCTCGATCATATTGGGGCCGACTTCCAGCGATTTCTGGCGGACTTCCGGAGTCATCCAGTCCGCGCTGGTGGCAATTTCGGCAACCGTTGCGCCGGCGAGCAGGGTGGGTACGAGATACACATTGTTGCGGCGGAACAGACGTATGGATTCATCATCCAGATAAGTGCCGTGTTCGATGGAGTGGATACCGTTCTCGATCGCTGAATTGATACCGGTCACACCATGAGCATGCGCGGTGACATAGCGGCCCATCATGCGGGCAGCTTCCATGATGGACGCCAGCTCGTCGTCGAAGAATTGCTGTTCGGTCCCGGCAGCTGTCTGGGACAGAACGCCGCCGGTTGCGGTGATCTTGATGAGATCGACGCGGGCGCGGACCAGTTCGCGAACAACCCGCCGGCAGTCTGCGGGGCCATTGCAGGCGGCCCGGCTGGAGAAGGCATGCATGATATCTTCATTATAGCCATTGATATCGCCATGACCGCCCGTTGGTGTGACCGAGGGTCCGGATACCCGCATACGCGGGCCGGCGAAGTCTCCGTCCCGCTGGCCGTCACGCAGGGCGATGATGGCTTCGAGTTCGCCGCCGACATCCTGAACGGTTGTAAAGCCCGCCATCAGAGTCGCCCGGGCATTGCGTACCCCGTCAATTGCCCAGTCCGCAGAGGAAAAGGTGACGTTCTGCAGGCGCCGTTCAGGGTTCAGTTCCGACAAGAGGTGAACATGGCTGTCGATCAGTCCCGGCAGAACGAAGTGATCAGAAAGATCAACATATTCCGCTCCGTCGATCTCGATGAAACCGCTTTCAATCCGGTCGATGCGTTCGCCAAGGATGACAATTGACTGCTCTTCGGCAGGCGCCTCGCCGGGAATGGCGAGCAACCAGCCCGCATGGATGATGGTCACATTGTCCTGAGCCGCGGCCACCGGGCTTAAGGCCAGCGCCAGAAATGCGATTACAAACCTGATCATGATGTCTCCCCGATATTTTCACGCAGACTAGCTTGAAGTCTTCAGTGCACGCCACCCTATATCACGACGGCAGAAACCGCCGGGCCAGTCGATGACATCAACGGCCTGATAGGCCCGGTCGATGGCTTCGCGATAGCTGTTCCCGCGCGCCGTTACATTCAGAACCCGGCCGCCATTTGCCAGAAGCCGGCCCTCTGCATCGCGTTTGGTCCCGGCGTGGAATACTGTCACCTGATCCATCGCGCTGGCGGCATCGACATTGCGGATTTCAGTGCCTTTTTCATAGTCACCCGGATAGCCTTTTGCCGCCATGACAACGGTAACGGCCGCACTGCCATGCCAGGACAGGGGTGGCATCCCGCCGAGTTCCTGATCAGCGCAGGCTTTCAGATAAGGCACGATGTCGCTCAGCATCCGCATCATCAGGATCTGGCATTCGGGATCGCCAAAGCGGGCGTTGAACTCGATCAGCCGCGGTCCGTCCTCACTGATCATCAGACCGGCGAACAGGACACCGGAATACGGCATTCCCTCATCTGCCAGTGTTTTTATAGCCGGCAGGATGATCTCGTCCATCGTCTGCCGGACAATCGCTGGACCCGCAACCGGCGTTGGCGAATACGCGCCCATTCCGCCAGTGTTGGGACCCTTGTCGCCATCATGGGCGCGCTTGTGATCCTGGGCCGAGATCAACGGCATCGCCGTTATACCGTCGCAGAATGCAAAAAAGGAGGCTTCCTCGCCTTTCAGGAATTCCTCGATAACGAGTGTCTTGCCGGCGTCACCGAACTTGCCGGACATCATCTCGTCAATTTCAGCTTCGGCTTCCTCGCGCGTTTCCGGAATAACGACTCCCTTGCCGGCTGCCAAACCATCCGCCTTCAGAACATAAGGCGGGGAGAGACTGTCCAGAAAGGTTTTGGCTTCCTGCGGATCGGTAAATTTTCCATAGCGTGCCGTCGGGATTCCGGCCCTGTCGCAGAGTTCCTTTGTAAAGGCTTTCGAGGCCTCGACCTGCGCCGCGTCTGCATTGGGGCCGAAAACCGAAATGCCTATGGCCCGCAAGCGGTCGCCGAGCCCGGCAACCAGCGGCGCTTCAGGTCCGATCACGACGAGATCAATGGCTTTGTCGATAGCAAAATCGGTCAGAGCAAACACATCATCTGCGGCGATATCGACACAATCGGCTTCCTGAGCGATTCCAGCATTGCCAGGTGCGCAGTAAAGCCGCTCCACTATCGGGCTTTTCCGGATTTTCCAGCAAAGCGCGTGCTCGCGGCCCCCGCCGCCGACAACCAGAATCTTCATGTCGCACCTCCTGCTTTCTCACGGCTAGCGGATTGGAAAGCTGTTGGCGAGTCTGCCGCCGCCATTGCCGCAGCAATGCCAAGCGATTACCAACAGGGAATGGCAGAAACCGAGTCCAATACGCCGGAATTTTCCGTCTCCGAGCTGGCGAATTCGCTGAAGCGGACCGTCGAGGATGCGTACGGACATGTGCGCGTTCGCGGTGAACTGGGTCGGGTGACAACGCCGCGCTCGGGTCATGTCTATCTGGACCTCAAGGACGAGAAGGCCGTCATTTCCGGTGTCATGTGGAAAGGCATGGTATCGCGGCTCAATTTCCGGCCGGAAGAAGGCCTGGAAGTCATATGCGAAGGCAAGCTGACCACTTATCCTGGTCAGTCAAAATACCAGATCATTATCGAGCGCATGGAACCGGCGGGGGCGGGCGCTCTGATGGCGCTGCTCGAGGAGCGGAAGAAAAAACTGGCTGCCGAAGGCTTGTTCGAGTCGGGCAGGAAAAAGGCCATTCCCTATTTGCCACGCGTGATCGGCGTGGTCACATCCCCTACCGGCGCTGTGATACGGGATATTCTGCATCGGCTGGAAGACCGCTTTCCCCGGCACGTCCTGTTGTGGCCGGTTCTGGTCCAGGGCGAGGGGGCGGCAGCACAGATTGCGGCAGCGATTGAGGGCTTCAATGCCATAGACGGGACTGGCGGCATTCCACGTCCTGATGTGTTGATCGTGGCGCGCGGCGGCGGTTCGGTTGAGGATTTGTGGTGCTTCAATGAAGAGGTCGTGGTCCGGGCAGCCGCCAGCTCGGTAATACCGCTGATCTCTGCGGTCGGACACGAGACCGACACGACATTGATCGATTTTGCCTCAGACCGGCGCGCACCGACCCCGACCGGCGCCGCTGAAATCGCTGTCCCGGTCCGGTCCGAGCTGATGCAGGATCTGCGCGGCTGGGCGGATCGTCTGTCGCGGGGCCTGATGCGGCTGATCGAGCGGCGAAGGGCAGAATTCCGCGCGACTTCCCGGGTGTTTCCGGCCCCTCAGGCGCTGCTGGGGCCGATGCGTCAGCGCCTTGATCTCGCCTCGACCGGCATCCGGCCCGATGCGTTGCGGCGGGATATCCGGTCAAAGGCCGAAAAAGTGGCCGGTGCCGGTGGCCGTCTGACATCCAGCCTGCGCCGGCAAGTGAAATCCGGGCGCGAGCAAATGAGCTCTGTCAGCTCGCGTCTTGGCCGTGCCAGCCCCGCCCGTCTGGCGATTCAATGCCGGGACAGGACGGAAAAGCTTGCAGACCGGCTGGTGCAGGCAGGAAAGCGGTCATTGATCCGAAAACACCGGGATCTGGCAGCAGTCGCCGGACGTCATGCCCTGTTGGGTCATCAATCTGTACTCAGGCGCGGATTTGCCCTGATCCGGGACATGGATGGACGGCTGGTGCGGAAAAGTCGCGGCTTGTCGGCCGGACAATCGGTTTCCATCGAACTGGCGGATGGCCGCAAGAATGCCGTGATTGACGGGCAGACAGGTCAGCAACGGCCCAAATCCCGCAAGATCAAGCCGGCTGCAAGTGAAAAGCAGGGGCGGCTGTTCTAGGCTGAAACAAGCGGCTAGGATTGCAAGCATGATGAAGACACCGTTCAGCAAAGAGTTTGCCGGCGAGGCCGTGCTCGAATTTGGCGATGCCGATTTCATGATCCTGAAGCCGGGCGCCTTTGTGCGCTGCGCAGTCACCAGGGAAGAAATCCCGTTGCAGGATTTGCGTTACTGGAGCGCCGAGCTGCAGGAAGCCTACAAGGACGGCTATGCGTCTGCGGAACGCTGGAAGTCCGTTTACGAGGAGCCTGGACGATGATGATTCTTGCCGCATTGCTGGCTTTGCAGGCGCCCGGGGCCGACCCGATCGCTGATGTGTTGAGCGCGGATTCCGAATTTCCGCTGGCGGGAGAAATCCGGGAGATTGCCGAACCGGAATTGAGCTGTATTGGCCAGTATATCGAAGGGGCCGCCATTGTCTGCCGGGCCGAACCCGGGACGATCATATCACTGGGTGATCAGTCCGGAACAGCTGACAGCGATGGATGGGTCATCCTCGGGATCAATCGTGACAGCGAAGATGTATTGACGCTGACAGCTGCGCTCCCTTCGGGTGCAATGATCGAGCAGCAGTACGAGATCGAACAGCGGGAATACAATATTCAACGCGTGGACGGAGTCCCGCCGCAAACCGTCAATCCGCCGGCTGAGGCGCTTGCCCTGATCCGTGAACAATCCCGCATGAAGGCTGCCGCCTATACCAGCCGCTGGGACGGGGCGGGTTTTGCCGGCGGATTTATAGCGCCTGCCGAGGGCATTATTTCAGGCGTTTACGGGTCGCAGCGTTTTTACAATGGCGAGCCGCGCCGCCCGCATTACGGGCTGGATTATGCCAATGATGCCGGCACGCCAGTTCATGCACCGGCCGCAGGTATCGTCACTTTGGCCGATCCGGACATGTATTATGAGGGCGGGCTGATCTTCATCGATCACGGGCAGGGCTTTACCAGCGCCTTCCTTCACCTCGGTGCCGTTCACGTAACGGTTGGCGATGTCGTGGAACAGGGTGAGCTTATCGGCGAAATCGGGTCGGGTGGCCGTGCGACGGGCGCCCATCTCGACTGGCGGATCAAATGGCGCAACCGCTATATTGATCCGGCCCTGGTATTGACGCTTGATCCTGCATCCTTGCGGTAGATCGCCTTGTCCCAGCGGCGGTGGACCCAGAACCATTGTTCCGGAGCTTCTATGATCCGGTCTTCAACCCATTTGTTGATGCGGGAGACCGTTTCCAGAACGGCGGCGGACTTATCCGCCAGCCGTGAATGGGGGATCGGCTCGTAAAAGGTTACGCGGAACCGCGTTCCACCGAGTCTGCGGACACCAATCGGCACAATCGGTGCGCCAAACTTCATCGCCATCTTGGCTGGGCCGGAGGCCGTCATGGCCTGATGGCCGAAAAAGGGCGCGGCAATTCCGTCATTCATTTTCTGATCATTCATCAGCGCAACGGACATGCCCTGTTTGAGATTTGTCAGCAATTCCTTGGCGCCGACACCGCCCTTTGCGGTCAGCAGCTTGATGCCATAGGCGTGCCGGGAATCGAGAATGCGCTTGTCGACAAGCGGATTGTTCGCATGACGATAGGTGATGTTGCAATTGAGGTTCAGCTTGGCGATCGCCGCGCCCATCACCTCCCAATTGGCGAAATGACCTGCGACCAGCACATAGGGCTGCCCCTGTCGTTCAAGATCCAGAACGATCTCTTCGCCTGAAATTTCACCGCGCTCGCCATAAACCTCGGGGCGGTAATGGCGCATATTCGGATTTTCGCCGACCAGCCGGCCGAAATTATCCCACATGCGATCAAGCAACCGGTCGATTTCCGGTCCCGACGCAGTGGGAAAGCAACGCTCCATATTGATGCGGGCGACGCGGTGAACCGGGGTGAGTGGTCCAATACGCCGCAAGGCGGCGCTGCCAAAGGCCGATGCGCCCTCCAGCCCCATGGACTGGAAGGTCAGCTGAAAGCTGTCCCAGGCTAGAGCTTCCGCCCGCCAACCGATTCGCTGAAGCCATCCCGCGCTCATAACCGGGGTTTAGCGCCGCGCTGCGGCGGCGTCCAATGCCTGTTCAAGCAAGGCGGTGGCTCTCGCAGGTTCTTCAAACACTGCACGGACCGGCCAGGCTGTAATTCCCTCGCGATCCGGCGCGGGTATCCGGACCAGATCCTTTTCCGTGGTCATCAGTTGTGCGCCTGCCGCTTCTGCCAGAGACCTTAACTGGCGCAGATCATTTCGGGAGAATTCATGGTGGTCGGGATAGGCTTTTGTGCCGCCAATCCGGGCGCCGGCTTTTGCCAGAGCGTTGAAGAATTTTTCCGGACGGCCAATCCCTGCAAAGGCAAAGAGCGTGTCGGCCGGTGGTGCAGAATCCGGTTCAAGCCAAGCCTTCAGAACCGGCACTTCAACCTCCGTCAGGCCGAGGCGGTCATAATCCGGTTCGTAATCAGGGGCCGGTATCATCAGGACAATGGCATCGGCCCTTGCAAGGCCATCATCAAAATTCTCCCGCAACGGCCCGGCCGGAAAGACACGTCCATTTCCCCAACCAGCTTCGGCATCAACCACCAAAATCGACACATCCTTGTGGAGCTGCGGATTCTGGTGGCCATCATCCATGATGATGACTTCCGCCTGATGGAGAATGGCGGCTTCGGCGCCGGCGCGGCGATTCCGGCTGATCCAGACAGGAGCGGCGCGGGCCAGTAACAAGGGCTCGTCACCGACATCCCTTGCCGTATGCCGTCCGAGATCGACGCAGAGCGGGCCTTTGACCGATCCGCCATAACCACGGCTCAGCGCCTGGACATTGATGCCGGCCTCTCTCAAAGCGCCCAGCAAAGCTATTGCCACAGGGGTCTTTCCGGTCCCGCCCACTGTCAGATTCCCGACGCAGATGACCGCGGCATCCACTTTCGCAGATTTCGCATTGCGGATCCGCGTTGCGACCTGCGTTGCAAAGACTGGACCCAGAGGCTGAAGGAGCAGGGCCATTAGCTTTTCCAGCAGCGTTGCGGGCTCATGGTACCAGAAATGCGGCGGTTTCATCGTGGCCCTTCGGGCATGAGCGAAAGAATGGCCGCCAGCGTTTCGTCCATTGCGCTGCCTGTCAATTCCTGCAAGGCGCGCCGGGCCCCGGCCAGGCGGTCTTCAGTTACATCCCTAAGTGCTGCGGCGATCTCTGCGGGCGACCCGACAATCGCGACACCCTCATGTTTTCTGTAGGCAGCAAAAACGTCCTCAAAGCTGGCGGTATAAGGTCCCGAAATGACCGGGCACCCGGCCCGGGTCGCTTCCACCGGATTGTGCCCACCAATGCCGTCCCTGAGGCTGCCACCTATGACAGCCTGATCGGCAAGCGCATACCAGAGCGTCATTTCTCCCAGCGTATCCGCCAGCCAGACCTGAGTGCCTGTATCAGGCAATTCACTCCGGGACCGCTGGGCAAAAGTCAGCCCCGCTGCTCTGACAGTATTGGCGAGTTCGTGGCCCCGTTCCGGGTGCCGCGGCGCCAGAATTAACAGGGCCTCGGGACGGGTTTCCAGATAATGGCGGTGGGCCTGGAGCAGGATCTGCTCTTCACCGGCATGCGTGCTGGCGGCCAGCCAGACCGGGCGTTCGCCCAGCACGGAACGAACGGCGTCCAGCACCTTTCTGTCAGGATCGGACGCAGATATCTGGAGTTTGAGATTACCCACGAGCGGGACAGCATGTCCTGCAAGTTTGTTCAGACCTGCGGCCGTACGTTCATCGGCTGCGCCGATCCATCTGAACGCCGAGAGCAAATGCCGGGCAGCGTCCCTGCGCTTGTGCCAATTGATGAGCGAGGCTTCATTCATGCGCGCATTGACCAGTGCGGCGGGCATGTTGCGGCTTTGCATTTCTATCAACAGATTGGGCCAGAGTTCGGATTCCACGAATATGGCGGCATCAGGTTGCCAGTGATCAAGGAAACGCCGGACCGGCCCTAGCCGGTCGACCGGGATATATTGGTGCCGGGCCCCCGCCGGCAGTTTTTCAGCCATCAATCGCGCGGATGTTACCGTGCCGGTCGAGACCAGAAACTGCCAGTCTGTTTTATCCTGTAGCCGCCGGACCAGTTCCAGCAGGACAAGGGATTCTCCGACGCTGGCCCCATGCAGCCAGAGAAGTTTTCCCGCCGGACGAGGGAGTTCGGTCCGGCCAAACCGCTCGTTGAGCCGCGTAGCGTCTTCCTTGCCCCGCCGGGCCCGATTGCCGAGAATCCAGCCGGACAATGGCGTGGCCACCCAGACTGCGGCGCGATAAAGCCGTATTGAAAGCGGCAGGCTCACGCGCCTTGCGCCGCCTTGCGCGCAGGCCGGGGTTCCGCAGGTTCGATGACCGGGCCACCGACGGCCTCATCCGCTTCCTGATTGGCATCGTTCAGGCGGCGCTCGAGTTCAAGCCGCAGAGCCTCCATTTCGTCATCGCTGGCATCAGACGGCACGATCAGTGGTTCTTTCCAGACCAACACGCCCTTGCCGAAAGGATAGGGCAAGACAAAACGGTCCCATGAGTTGAAAATTCTCTTGTTCGTAATGGCCCAGGAAAAAATCATGATTGGCTTGCCCGTGATCCGGGCCAACTGAATGACGCCCATGCTGGCGCGCTGGCGCGGTCCGCGCGGTCCATCTACGGTCAGGCCCATACAGGCACGCTTCTCAATCGCGCGCTGCATGTCGCGGAAAGCCGTCATGCCGCCTTTCTGTTTGGTTTTTCGTGTGTTTCGCGATGAGCCGCGGATCACGCCGATTCCGAGATTGCGTGCAAACCGGGCAATGAAATCGCCTTCGCGCGAACGTGAAATCAGCATGGTCGGCGTCTGGGGCGCTTTACGATCCCAACCCATAAAGCTCAATCCGATACGCGAATGCCAGAATGCGGCGATCATGCCTTCGCCGGTTCGGGTGCAGACGTCCAGATGTTCCCGCCCGCGCCGGTCCCAGCTTTTGGTGGCCGCGCAAAACTGCATGTATTTCGCAAGTATCCACGAAATAGCCTGCTGGACTGCGGCGGAGGATGTGAGCGATCGCAACATTTGCGTCTTTGCTTGCGTTGATTGGTGCAGGCGTCAAGCGTTCGTCGCGGTTGCCGCCTGCGGCATGGCCCCGTAAATGAATGTTTATGAGCTACGATTTGACGAATCCTGAAGATCACAAACGCGCGTGGAACCATTATCTCTGGCGCGACCATGGCGTATTGCGGCTTCGCTTTCACAACATGCACAAGGTGGGTACAAAGGGCATGTGGCGCGCAAACCAGCCGTCACCCAATCGCCTGGCATGGTTGAAGGACCAAGGGTTCAAGACAATCCTCAATCTGCGCGGCACGCAGCCGGGCCGTTCCTATTATGATCTCGAGCATGAGGCCTGTGATCGTCTCGGCCTGGCCATTCATGACCTGCCCTGGGGGTCTCGCGAGGCCCCTTATGTTGAACGGATCGAACAGCTGATCGAGGTTTTCAACTCCATCGAATACCCGGCGATGATGCATTGCAAGTCTGGCGCGGACCGGGCCGGAATCGTTGCAGTCATGTATATGCTGCTCCATGAAAATGCTCCATTCGAAGAGGCCATCGACCACTTGTCGCTCAAATACCTCCATGTGAAACAGGGCAAGACCGGCATGCTTGATTATTTCTTTGAGCAATACCGTCTGGCCAATTCGGTCGAGCCGGTGAGCTTTCTGGACTGGGTCCGAACACGCTATGACCGTCAGGCTGTACATGACGGATTCATGGCGAGCTGGTGGGGCAGTTTCCTGACAGAAAAAGTGCTGCGCCGCGAATGATCAGTCGGCAAATTGCAGCTTGCAAAGGCGGGCATAAATGCCGCCCCTGGCCAGCAATTCGTCATGCTTGCCAGTCTCGGCGATCTGACCGTTCTCCATGACATAGATACGATCCGCATCCCGGACAGTTGCCAGCCGGTGCGCTATCACAATGGTGGTTCGGCCTTCGGACAGGCGCTGGAGTGCGGATTGCACACGCGCCTCTGCTTCGGCATCAAGTGCGCTGGTGGCTTCATCCAGAAGCAGTATCGGAGCATCCGCGAGAATGGCGCGGGCAATCGCAATGCGTTGTCTTTGCCCGCCCGATAACTGCCCCCCGCGCGGACCCACCGGGGCGTCGTAGCCGCCCGGTAGCTCCATGATGAATTCATGTGCATCGGCGGCTCTCGCAGCTGCTTCGATCTCGTCCCGGCTGGCGGTCATGCGGCCGAAAGCGATGTTGGCGGCGATCGTGTCATTGAACAGGACGACATCCTGGCTGACCAGCGCCACGGCATCGCGCACGGATTTGATCGTGGCTTTACGAATGTCCTGATTGTCAATCAGGACCGCTCCCCCGGCCGGATCATAGAGGCGCGGCACAAGATTGAGCAGCGTTGTCTTTCCAGAGCCTGAAGCTCCGACGATTGCGGTGGTTTTTGCCGCATCTGCCACCAGGTCGATATGGCTCAGGGCGGCACCTTCTCCGTTATAGGCAAAGCTGACATTGTCAAACTCCAGCCGCCCGCGGGTGACTTTCAGCGGCTTCGCACCCGGTATCTGGATGACATCATCGGTTTCATCCGTGACATCATAAATTCTTTGCAGTACGGCGACGCCTTCCTGCATGGCTGCGCCAAGGGTACCAACCGCACGAACGGCAGGGGCCATGATGCCGATGGCGGCGATGAATCCGGTAAAGTCGGCAATCGAGGCCGCGCCCTGTGAGATCCGCCAGCCAGCGAATGCCAGTACACCGGCGAACGCTGCCCCGCCGACCACTTCCAGTATCGGATCCACGCGTGCTTTGGAGGCGGCCAGCGACAAGGCGAGCTGGAAGCGTTTGAGAAAGGCAAATCGCGAGCGCTCGATCTCGTGATCTTCCAGCCCGTAGGTCTTGACCATCCGCGCACCGGAGAAGCTTTCCTCCAGGAAGCTGGTGACTTCGCCCATCTGGGTCTGCGCTTCGCTGGATGTCTTTCTGAGCATATTGCCGATACGGATGACCGGCAGGGCAGCCAGCGGATAGACGACAAGGATGAGCAAGGCGAGCATCCAGTCGAAGACAAACATGGCGATGACAGCGCCCAGAATGGTCAGCGTATCCCGCAACAGATTGTTGGCGGCCCGCACCAGTAAATCGCGGAGAATGGTAATATCATTGGTAAAGCGCGAGACGATTGCGCCGACCGGTTCGGATATCAGGCGCGCATAGTCCGCACGAACGAGACGGGTAAACAGGGTTTCCTGCAAATCCTGCATAACCCGCAAGGCGAGCCGGTTGGTTTGTACTGTTTGCAGGAAAAGAGAGCCGCCGCGAATGGCGGTGATGATGACAATGACGATGGGAGCCAGCCAGATCACCTGCGTGTCCTGGCGCTCGAGCATGCCGACTGCCCAGCGGATCATGAAGGCATAGCTGGAAGCGGCGGCGGCGGTGGTCGCAGAAAGAATGACTGCAATAGTGACCAATCGCCATCGCGGAGCGATCCGATCTCTCCAGAAGCGGGCGATCAACGACCTGACCGGCGACGGATCCGGGCCGTCCGAAAGAGTGGGCAGGCTAGTGTGCGTGCCCGTCATTTCGGGGATCCAGAAGACGGTGGGCGTGAATTATGAAATAGCGCATATGCGCATTATCCACGGTACGTTGAGCGGCGGATTTCCAAGCGCGCCGGGCATCGTCATAGTTGGCAAATGCGCCGACGAAATCGATCCGGGACAGGTCCTTGAACTGGTTGGCGTCGGGGCCGAGATCCGTCAGTTCGCCGCCAATGACCAGATGCAGCAGCTGCTTGTCGCTCATGTTTACCTTCCTGTTCAAGCGCCGCCGATGGAAAGATTGTCCACCAACAGGCTGGGTGAGTTGACCGAAGACCAGAATTTCAGATCATTCGCCGGAATGAGCCGCGAGAAAATGTCCTTCAGATTGCCGGCAACGGTGATCTCGCTGACCGGATGGGCAATTTCGCCGGAAAGAATTGCAAACCCGGAAACGCCGACCGACCAGTCACCGGTATTGGGATTCTGGGACGGGCTGAACATCTCGGTGACCAGCAGTCCATCGGAAATGGCCGCGATCATGTCTGCACGGGATTGTACTCCGGATTCAATGTGAAGATTTGTGGTGGAGACACCGGGCGACCCGCCAAGTGACCGGGTTGCATATCCATTGGGTTCGAGGCCAAGTTGACGCGCGGATGGAGAGTTCAGTAGCCAGGCCGTGAGCACACCGTTTTCGATGATATTGCGCTTGCTGTTCGGCAGGCCTTCACCATCGACGGGCCGCGAGCCCAGGCCCCAGGGGCGGTGCGGATCATCGATGATGTTGATATGTTCACCAAAGACGGGTTTGCCCATCCTGTCTCTCAGGAATGAAACGCCGCGCGCAATGGACGGGCCGGAGATCGCTCCTTCGAGCGATCCGAGAAATCGCGCGGCCACCCGGCGGTCGAATATGACCGGCCGGACTCCCGAGGACATCTGGGCGGCACCCAGGCGGCTGACGGTTCGTTCTCCGGCCTCGGCACCGATCTCGGTACAGCTTCGCAGGTCCGCGAGGCGGCGCGCGCTGGTCATGGAATAGTCGCGTTCCATGCCGTTATCTCCAGCTGCAATGACGCTGACACCATAACCGCTGTTAGACCGGCGGGCTGTGTGCGACACACCATTCGTCGAAACCGAGGCTGATGCCGTCTCGCCTGTGCTGGCAAAGGCGGTTTCGGTCATGGTTATGCCGGGAATGGCGCGTGCGGCGGTTTCAACTTCGCAGGCCAGGCGCGACAATTCCCCGCTGGTCCAGACAGGAGGTTCGTAAAGGTCGAGATCAGGTATTGAAGTGGCCAGACGCCCGGTTTCGACGAGACCGCACCAGGGATCTTCGGGGGCCAGCTTTGCCATTGCGATAGCCCGCTCAACCGCCAAGGCGACGCCTTCATCTGAAAGGTCGGAAAAGCTGACTCCAGCCTGCCGCTTGCCAAAAAATACGCGCAGCCCGGCATCTTTGCTCTCCGAGCCTTCAACCGACTCCAGCTTGCCATCGCGAACCGCGACCTCTGTCGCGCGAGATTGCGTCACGGCGGCTTCGGCAGCATCCGCGCCCAGCTTGCGGGCGCGTTGCATCAGGTCCTCGGCAATCGAGAGAAGCTGGTCTGTGTCTGGAGCGTCGTTCGGTGTGGCCATGACCCTCACCTAGCCCGTGACATACTGCCGGGGCAATGCTTCGTTCAGCTGAGCGCTTTCCAGATCAACAGGCCGGCTATCACGAGAAATACCAGGAACGTCATGCCAGCACCGAATACGCGGCCCGGGCCAGTCGTCTGACCGGACAGGAAAGCATAAGCATGAGCGGCACGTGCCAGTGTGAACAACAGGCCCAGCACGTGAATGACGAGTGTGCCCATTCCTGTCATAGCCAGAAGCGTCAGACCGATCAGCGCGCCGGGAATCCATTCGGCTGCGTTGCCATGGGCACGGATCAGGGCATTCATCTGACTGTCCCCGCCATCGCCGAGGCTGATCTTCTTCTTGTTGCGATTCAGCCCGATGGGCAGCGACAACAGGCCGAGAATCAGAAGATTGAGTCCGGCGTAAAGAGCGACAGCCTGCATTGCAGTCATATCCGGGCCTTTCTATTGGCGGCCTTCGCGGGCGCATTGTGTTGAGGCATTCGCCATGAACATTGCGGCGGTGGCCATTTCTTCCATATCCATCCGGGTGCGCATCTCCATTACAGCCTCGGATTCCTCATTCAGCGTTGCAATCAGGAATTCCCGGCTGTTATCGCTCAGATCCTCATCGGCCTTTTCCGAAAGGCAGGTGCACATCGACACGGACTGATTTGAGGCGCTGAGGCAGGCGGCTACAAAATCGTCGCCGGCATTTCCAGATGATGTGCCCGTTTCTGTTGTCATATCATCTGTGGCGCCATCATTGCCGCTGGCAGCAGCACTCCCATCAGTTTCGGTCGTGCTTTGTGCGGGCGGATCGCTGGCATCAGGGCTGTCATTGCTGCAGGCAGCCAGAGCAAGTGCGGCCAGAATGGCCAGAGGGGTGAGCGTGTTCATTGAAAACCTCCTGTCCCGGGGTGGATGGCAGTATGACCCGGAGAGCCGTGGCCGGTAAAGCCTAATCACGTTCCGGCAGGTTTGCAGCTTGCCGCAAGGCGTCGGCCAGAATGGCAGGCTCGGCTGCGCCCGGCACCGCAAACTGGCCTTCGAAGATAAAACTGGGAACGCCGGTAACGCCCAGTTGGCGGAAGAAGCCGGCTTCCTGCCGCACATCATCCTTGTCGCGATCGGTAGAAAGCAGGTCGGCGACTATGGCCCCGTCCAGACCTGCATCCACGGCGATACTGGTCAGAACGTCCTTGTCACCGACATCCTTGCCATCGCGGAAGAAGGACGCAAACAGGCCTTCGGCGACGGCATCGGCCTTTTTTGCGCTCTGGCCACGCGCCCAGCGGATCAGGCGATGCGCGTTGACCGTGTTCGGCCGGCGGGTGATGGAATCGAAACGGAAATCGATGCCCGCGCCGGGGCCGGCGGCTTCCAGATGGGTGCGCATGGCTTTCCAGCGGTCGGCATTTTCGCCGGAGAATTTGGCTTTCATGTAGTCGCGATAGGGTGCGCCCTCTTCAGGGATTGCGGGGTCCAGCTCATAGGGCCGCCAAGTCACCTCCGTCCGGATGTCAGGTGCGAGCTTCTTCGCGGCGAGCCAGTTGCGCCACCCCAGCCAGCACCAGGGGCAGACGAAATCGGCGACCAGATCAATCCGGACGGGGGCGGGCATTTATTGCGCGCTTTCCGTCACCGGTGCTTCCGCGAAGCAGGTGCCGACGGCGGATTGCAGGATGGGTTGAACGCCGGCCTGGTCTTCCGGTGTCATTTCAAGGAAAATCTGCTGGCTCTCTGCCTGCGCAGCGGCGGCGTCGATCTGCGCATTTTCACCGATGGCGCCCTGGCTGCCGAGCGCGAAAATGCGATAGAGTTCGTCAGTGGCGGTTGCGGCGAGTTCTGCGTCCAGGCAGGTACAGAAGGGCAGGTTTTCCTCTGCCGTTGCGCCATTGCGGCCTTGCTGTTGCACCAGGCAGGCCTGAACCATGTAGCCGCTTAAAACCTCCCGGTCGCGGGTGAATTCACTGGTCTGGACGGTCAGGCTCAAGGCGGCGGCAAGCAAGGTCAGCATGGATACATCCTGTCGGTTGAAATCGGTCAGGCGACAGGATGACGTGTTGTGACGCGGGCCTCAAGCCATGATGTCGATCAGATGCCGGTCCATATCAGCGGCGGTGCGGGCGGCGCTGGCGGCAGCGGCATGGAGCGTTTCGGCTTCCCTGACGGCGATCAGGGCCTCGATGACACCGCTTTCATCGGCGCGGGGATTGGCGATCTGCCGGGCCGATTGCGCGACTTGCGCCTGCGCGGCGGTCATGGCGTTCAGCGAGATGTTATAGGCCGTATTCATTCCGCCAGATTGCGCCGCCCTGATGTGGCAAGCGAGTGAAAGCTGGCGGCAGGCTTAATGTCCGGTTTCCGTTTCTCCCTGATTTCGCGACAGGATCCGGCAGGCGGCGAGGTCGCCGGTGACATTGACGACGGTGCGCGACATGTCCAGCAGCCGGTCGACGCCGATGACAAAGACCAGCCCGGCGGCCGGGATGCCGAAGCTGGCCAGCATGCCCGACAGGATGGCGATGGAGACGCCCGGCGCGCCCGGCGCGCCGATGGAGGCGGCGACAAGGCTGAGCACGATCAGCGAGACTTCCGGCAGGGAAAGCTGGACCCCGGCGACCTGCGCCACGAAAATCACGGCGATGGCCTGGTAGAGCGCGGTGCCGGCCATGTTCATGGTGGCGGCGAGCGGAATGATGAAACTGGCGGTGTCGCCCGGCGTGCCCAGCCGGTTGCGGGCGGTTTCCATCGACAGCGGCATGACGGCGGCCGACGAGGAGGTTGAAAACGCCAGAAGCTGCACCGGGAAGATGGCTTTCAGAAAAGTGACGGGGCCCATCCGCCCCAGCACCATGACCAGCCCGACATAGAGCATGAGCAACAGCGCCAGCCCGCCGAGGACGAGGCCGACATATGCAGCCAGCGTGGTCATCGCCGAAACGCCCATGCGCGCGACGAGCTGGGCGGTGAGGCCGAACACGGCCAGCGGGGTGATGTGCATGGCCCATTTCACCACGGTCATCGAGACTTCCAGCATGGCCTCGAACAATTGCTTCAGCGGCGCGAGGCGTGCCTGATTGCTGGAGGCGACGAAGGCGAGGCCGACAAAGATCGAGAACACGACAATGGCGAGCATCTCGCTGTTGGCCGCGGCGTCGAGCGGGTTGGACGGCACGATGCGGGCGATGAGGTCGGGCGCGCGCGTAGCGGCTTCGGTCAGAGGGTCGGTCAGCGTCTCCGGGTCCGGGCGCAGGCGCGGCAGTGGCATGGGGTTGGTCACGACCGAAAGCCCCGGCCGGAACCAGAGCGCCAGTGTTGCGCCCAGGGCGGCGGCAAACAGGGTGGTGCCGGTGATATAGAGGGCGAGTCGTCCGCCGAGGCGGCGCAGCTTTTCCGGGTCGGAGGCCCCGGCGGCGAGGCCGAGCACGATGGAGGCGGCGACCAGCGGCATCAGCACCATCTGGATGAGGTTGAGAAAAAGGCCGCCGGGCAGGGCCAGCCAGCGCCCGGCCAGATCCGCCGCTTCGGCGCTGACGAGGCCGGTATCCGGACCGATCAGAAAGCCGAGGCCGGCACCGAGGACAAGCGCGGTGATGACCTGCGCCCACAGCCGGCCGCGAATCCAGCTTTCCAGCTTCTTGCGGAGGTCTCTTGTGCGGATGCGTTTGGGCTCGGTCATTCAAAATGTCTCATAATTCTGCAAGAAAAGAGTCTCCTACTACGACTACTATAATTTCCGGCGATGGGTGCAGCCCGGACACCGGGATCTCCTGTCCTGACTTCATGATCCCGGTTCTGGCGGCTTCCCGACATGACTCCGGTTTTTCCTCCAGTGACTCCGGTTTTATCCTCCAATGACTCCGGATTCTCCGGCATTTGCGGCCCCCGGCCCTATATGCCGGTCTGCACCGGTTACGGTCAGCTCCACCGGGCAGTTTAATGCCGCAGAGGGCGGCGGGGATAGGAAGGGCGTTGTTCTGCCGGCAGGTGGGCGCGGCCTTAGGCCTCGATGTCCGCACTCCTGAGTGCGCCTTCGACCAGGAATTTCGAGCGGGTCAGGCCGGATTTGCGGGCGGCGCTGTCGATGCGCTCCAATTGAAACTCGTCAATGCTGATATTGATCCTCAGGCTTTTGCCGGTTTTCGGCGCGGGCGCGATGGTGGAAACCAGAATGGCCTCCGCCCGGTCGTGAGCAAATGCCGGATCATTGATCACGTCTTCCAGCGGCCGGGCCTCCGGCACGTCGAAGCCCTCATCCTGCAAGGCGTTGAAATGCGACCGCAGGCCCTTGCGGCCGGATTCAAGGGCCTCTTCAATGCTCCTGCCGACCGCCACCACGCCCGGCGCGTCAGGAAATGACACGCCATAGCTTCCGGCCCCGTCCGTATGAACGAGCGCAACAAATAATCCGCTCATGTGATCTCTCCCTGTATCGACCCGGCCGGTTCGCAAACCCGGCATGATTGGTTCGATACGCAACATATACACACGATATATCAGGAAAGAAATCTGGAGGCGTGGGTTTTGGTCAGTAGATAATACTCGGGTAAATAGGAAAACGTATATACCCATTATTTACACTACGTATGAAATATGATTTATGGGCATATCAGATAAATGAAACACCCATGCATGGTGTGCGACGTGATTTTGAAAAGAGGAAATAGCCATGGTTTCGATAAGAGACACATTCGATGAACGGCTGGAAGAATTTCGGGCCGAGTATGAGTTTAACCCTCAAGACGAGGTCATCCGGTCCCTGTCGGTCATTGGTGAAATGCTTGATTTAGTATTCATCGGCGATGAGGCTGGCATGACAATGGCCGTTCTTGAGAAGGTCATTGCAAAGGGCCGACGTGAAGGATGGGACTGGGCCGAGCTCGCCTCAGTTCAGCCAGATGAGAATTGGCGTGAAACTTGGTCGAAGATCGATGGCTGGGATGCAAGTTCGACTCCGCCATTTCTTGATGAACTTCATGACCTTAGCGCTTTTGCAAAATATGGTATCGTAACTCTTTGGGATATCGAGCCGGGCGCTGTCGATATGGCGTCAACTGAAAACCATATTCGCCATCGTATCGATCAGGTAAAAAATCTACCGAAGTGGGTGCAAGGCGTCTGTGCAAAAATTGATCAATTCGAAAGGCTGGCCTTGCGTAATGAAGGTGGCAAAACCGAGTTGTTTCATCTTACCCATGTTCGCGATCATGCTCGCGCTCGTATTAAGTATGATGCTGGCGAAACTCTGACTGTCGGTGAGCTGGCAATCCTCTCTGGCGTTAGCACGAAACGGCTTCAAAATGCGATATATGCACGCTCTGAAGGCGCTCCCACAGTATCGAAGAGCGGCTTGATATCCACAGATGCCTGTAAAAGGTGGCTGGAAGATCGCGACTACAAGGCATCTATCTGGAAAGATGTGATCGCGCTTTACCCATTGCATCCGAATTGGGGGCGGAACACCGAGTATCAACCTGATCAAGAATTGCTGGAGCATGATGACTATTTGTTTGTGCCCGTCGACAAGGATGGTTCGATTTTTCATCCTGGATTGAAGAGAGGTCTGGGTGGTGAATCTGTATTCCGAATAGGCCCGAAGGGTGGGGAAGATGTCGTTGCTAACTTTGACGAGGCTTTGAGCAGGCTTTCCCGTATGCAAACGCCACGCTGGCGACGCCCGAATAAGGATAGCGGCAATTGGGGCATTGTGAGCGGTCAGTCTTGGAAACGCATAAGGCGTTCAGAGCTGGAGGCCTTGTCTGATGACTAATCGACATCTTGAAAGAACAGCGCATGGCCACAGTCGTGTCACCGAACGCGGCATCCCTGAACTTGCTATTCAATTGCTGCGAGACTACGGCACAGAGAAGCCAGCAGGTGGCGGTGCAATGCGCTATGACTTCGACAACCGATCTTGGAAAGAAATCGAGCGACTATTCGGAAAATGGCGCTTGAAGGAGATGGAAAAATTTCGTCGCGCATATTTGATTGTCACGTCGGAAGACCGCGTGATCACCGTAAGTTACAGGAAATAGACATGGATAAATTCATCCAGCATTTAGCGTCTGCGAATCAAGCGTGTCGTTGCGGTGATCCAAGTCTTTTAATGAGCGAAGACGGGTCATTGACAGTAGAATGGGCACCTTTCGACCATATCGAAAAGGAGGCCAAGCTTGTGATTGTTGGCCTGACGCCGGGGCGGCAACAGGCAGATAATGCGCTCAAGTCGTGCTTTGAACATTTACAGCTTGGAGCCTCTATCAGTACTAGTCTTAAGGCGGCTAAGAAGTTTGCTAGTTTTAGCGGGCCCATGCGGACCAATCTAATCGCAATGCTCGACAAGATTGGCCTTTCCAACCCATTCGGCGTTGAAACGTGTGCCGACTTTTTCAAGGATAAATCCTCAAGCGTACATTTTACATCTGCAGTGCGATATCCGGTTTTCAAGTCAGGACTAAACTACTCTGGGTCTCCTCGCCCATTGGGTAATAGCATGTTGCGAAGCCTGATTGAAACCAAACTCGGGGAGGAGGTGCTTGCGATACCAGGTGCAGTCTGGGTTCCTCTGGGACATCACGCAGAATCGGTACTTCAACACTTCGTTGATTGCGGGTCGCTATCTTCGAAAGTTGTTTTTTCGGGCTTGCCTCATCCCAGCGGCGCAAACATGGAACGAATCGCATATTTTCTAGGCAAAAAGCCGCGAAATATGCTCTCGCCGAAGACGAACCCAGACAAGATCGACTTTGCGCGACAATCGCTTCTCGATAAGGTCGCTTTGATTTGAGTTTATTGGCTCAGTGAGGTTCGGCGTAAACCCTCAACGCCTCCCACATCTCGTCGCTGTGTTCCCGCCTGCAGCCTCGTCCCGGTGCGGCGCCCGCAAAGCGGAACGCCGGACCGGTTGGAAATTGCCGCCTCAGGCGGCGGTCTGGATGTCGACCAGTGTCAGGCCGAAATGCAGATCCTCGCCCGCCAGCGGGTGGTTGCCGTCGACGGTGACGCTTTCCTCGCCGACCTTTGTGATGGTGAGCTGCTGGGTCGAGCCATCCGGCTGCTGTGCACCGAGCGTCATACCCGGTTGCGGCGTCAGATCGCCCGGCAGCTGGGCACGCGGAATGTCGATGACCATTTCCTCGCGGCGCGGGCCAAAGGCATTGCCGGAACTGACCACGGCGGCGCTTTCCTTGCCGACTTCCAGGCCGTCCAGCGCGGCTTCGACTTCGGGGAAAATCTCGGCATTGCCGATGGTCACCGGCACGGGCGTATCGTCTTCCGTCTTGCCGACGACGGTGCCGTCGGCGGTTTTTACAATGTAGGTGAGCAGGACGGTGTCGCCCTTTTTTGCTGTTGGCATGAATTCTTCCTGGTGGAGGGTGAAAAGGTGTCGCGCGTTCCAGTGACGCGCTGCGGTCCCTAAAGGTCGCAAGATGAGCGGCGGGTGTCAAATTCGGGGGAGTTGCATCCGTCACTGCCCGGCATGTTCTGTTGACGCCATCGACGTGGATGCCCCCGGCATGCGGCGAAATTCCTTCGGTGTTTGCCCGGTCTCGCGCTTGAAGGCTTTATAGAAGGTCGAGCGGGAGTTGAAGCCGACATCCAGCGCGATGTTCAAAACAGAATCATCGCCTGCGAGGATTCGTGATTTTGCGTCTTCAATTCGCCATTGAGCGACGAAGTCGAAAAACGTCATGCCCAGCTGTTCATTCAGGGTTTGCGACACCAGGTTCGGCGGCGTGGTGACATGCCGGGCCAGTTTCTGCAGGGAGAGGCCGGGATCGAGGTAGAGTTTTTCGGTTTCCATGGCCTTGAGAATGCGTTCGGCGATCTTTTCCGCGCGCTCGGTGGAGAGGGCGGATCGCGCATATTTTTCCGTGGCCGGGTCGCCGGACGGCGAAGTCGGCAGATCCAGCGCATCAGGTGGAACAGGGGCGTTGGCAAAAGCAGTGAGCGTCAACAGGACGCCGCCTGCGAGGGCAAATACGAGCGTGTCCGGCGTCAGAAAGCCGATGCCCAGATTGTCGCTCAACAGGGAGATGGCGGCGGCGGCCCACACGCCGACCAGAAGGATCAGAAATCCATCGATCCAGCGCAGTTCAAAGGCTTCAGTGTTCGAATACAGGGATTTGAGAGTCGCCCGGTAGCGGGCCAGCGTCCGCAAGGTGGCGATCAGATAGAGGATAGACGCGGCCACCCACACGAAGATCAGTGCGAAGGTCAAAAGGGTCAAAGCCGCCGGTGCGATGCCGCCGGGAAGGTCGCCGTTGATGAACAAGTCGCGCCGGGCCGGCGCAGGAAGCATCCAATAACCCAGCATGACGCCCAGACCGGCCAGGGGCAGTATGGCATCCCGCCGCCAGTTTCGCCGTTCGGCCGTGCCGGTCAGGCGGCTGTTCGCATAGCGATAGACGGCGACGGGCAAGGCGAACATCAGCGGCAAAAGCGCGGGCATGTAGAAGGTGAAGAGGGCTGGCTGCACGGCCGTTGCCAGCGGCAGAGCGCATAGTCCGGCCATCGTCACGAAAACCGAGAGCAGATAAATCCGGCTCGACCTGGCGGAATTCTGGCGTGCGCCGGTCACGGCCACCGCCAATGCACCGGCCAGCGCAATTCCGGTCACCAGTGCCGAAAGCAAAAGAACGCCATCTGTCTGCATTGGCGTGGTCTAGGGGAGAGCGGCCCACCGATCAATCTTTGTGCAGGCAATTTGTCCGCGCCGTCCCGCACGGACGACAGACAGTTGCGGGATGCGGAATAGAGGGTTCCAGACGACACATCGCCGGCCCGTTTACCGGCATTCACAACGGACGAAACATGACTGAACCGGAACTCCTCGGCGATCTTCACTTCTGGATCGGGTGCGGCGCGATTATTGCGGGCTTTGCGGCGTTTGCCTCGCGCAAGGGCGAAGGTGTGCACCGGAAAGCGGGCACGCTGTTTGTGGTCTCAATGGGATTGCTGGCGATCAGCGGTCTCTGGCTCAGCCTGGCGCGCGACATTCTGTTCACGGTCTTTCTGTCCGCGATCAGCTTTCACGCGCTGATCACCGGATGGGCGGCGGCCAGGAATCGTTCCGTTCTGTGCCGCTGGATCAGCCGTCTGGCACCGATCGTGTCCGGCCTTATTGTGCTGGGGGCAGCGGCGGGCGGCATGATCGCTGGCGCAAGCCCGGATGGCGCTCTCGACGGTCTGCCCCCGGACGCCTTCTACGGGCTGGCGCTCGTCAGCGCTGTCCTCTGCGGGCTGGATATCTTCTACGCCCTTATGTCTGCGCCTGCGCTCCGGATGCGGCTGACGCGGCATTTATGGCGGATGGGTTTTTCCTTCTTCCTGGCGACCGGCATCTTCTTTTTCGGCAACAACCACGTGCTGCCGGAAGTCCTGAGAACACCGTGGTTTCTGGCCCTTCCCGTTCTCGCCGTTGTTGTCTGGACCGCTGTCCATGCTGTTCGCACAAGATTCGGCCAGAAATTCGCGGACCGAGCCCCTTCCATTCCAACGCTATGAAAGAGCAGCGGCCGCGAGCCGGTCAGACTCGCTCAGCCCATAAAACAAGAAAGGCAAAACCAGATGAATTTCCAGAAGATAAGCGGCCTTGCGGCCATAGCCGCCGGCGCAACCTATATCATCGGGTTCTGGGTCTACTTTTCAGTGCTCGGGCCCGCGCAATACGGCAGCCTGGCCGTGCCCGCCGCCAACCATGTCAGCTTTCTCGTGGACAACCAGGCGCTGATGACGCTCTGGAACCAGGTTATCTATGTGCTCAATGCGGTGCTGATGGTGTTCATCGTCATTGGCCTGCACCGGCGTCTGACGGCCAGCGGTGCCATCGCACAGACCGCTTCGGCGTTCGGCTTGATCTGGGCCGGCCTGATCCTCGCCACCGGCATGCTGGAAAACATCGCCATCGGCCAGATCGTCCGGCTGGCAGAGGTGGATATGGATTCGGCGGTCGCGCTCTGGCGGTCGACGACGGTCGTCAGCGCCGGACTGGGCGGCGGCAATGAAATCACCGGCGGCATGTGGATTTTCGTGCTGAGCCTGGCCGGATTCCAGACCAAGACTCTGCCGCTGGCCGTGAACGGGCTGGGCTTTGTGGTGGGTGGCGCCGGGATAATCTCGACGATCCCGGCACTCTCAGCCGCAACAATGGTGTTCGGCCTCGGTTTCATTGTCTGGTTTATCGTGGCGGGCATTGCCTTGATCGTGCTCAAAGCGCCCAAACCGGCCGAGTCGGCCTAGCCGTCAAATATGAGGGCTGGGGATCAACCCAGCCCCAACTCGGCCCACATCTCGTCCACGCGGCGCTTCGTGGCTTCGTCCATGTCCAGCTTGTCGCCCCATTCCCGCGTCGTTTCGCCGTCCATCTTGTTGGTGGCGTCGAGGCCGATCTTGGAGCCGAGACCGGAGACGGGTGAGGCAAAGTCGAGATAGTCGATCGGCGTGTTCTCGATCAGGGTGATGTCGCGCGCCGGGTCCATGCGGGTGGAGATCGCCCACATCACATCCTTCCAGTCGCGCGCATTGATGTCGTCATCCACGACGATCACCCATTTCGTGTACATGAACTGGCGCAAGTAAGACCAGACGCCGAGCATGACCCGCTTGGCATGGCCGGCATAGGCCTTCTTCATCGAGACCACGGCGATGCGGTAGGAACAGCCCTCCGGCGGCAGCCAGAAATCGGTGATTTCCGGAAATTGCTGCTGGAAAAGCGGGATGAAGACCTCGTTCAGCGCCTCGCCCAGAACGCTGGGCTCGTCCGGCGGGCGGCCGGTGAAGGTGGAGAGGTAAATCGGGTCCTTGCGCATGGTGATGGCGCTGATCTGGAACACCGGGAAGGGTTCGACGGAATTATAATAGCCGGTGTGGTCGCCATAGGGGCCTTCCTCGCCGTACTCGTCCAGCAGGACATGGCCTTCGAGGATGATCTCGGCCTCGGCGGGCACTTTTAAGGGCACGGTCTTGCAGTCGACGAGCTCCGCCTTGGCACCCCTCAAGAGCCCGGCGAACTGGTATTCCGAGAGCGTGTCCGGCACCGGCGTGACGGCGGCGAGGATGGTGCCGGGATCGGCGCCGAGCACGACGGCGGCGGGCAGGGGGTCGGGCTTTTTGTCTTTCCAGCGCTGATAATGCTGCGCCCCGCCACGATGCTTCAGCCAGCGCATCAAGGTGCGGTCCTTGCCCAGCTTCTGCATGCGGTAAATGCCGAGATTGAAATCATCTTCCTTCGCGTCCGACGGGCCCCTGGTGACAACCAGCGGCCAGGTGATGAGCGGGGCGGGTTCGCCGGGCCAGCAGGTCTGGATCGGCAACTTGTCCAGATCGATCTCATCGCCGGTCAGCACCACTTCCTGGCAGGGGGCGTTGCGCACGGTTTTGGGCCGCATGCTCATCACCGTTTTCGCCAGCGGCAGCATGGAGAGCGCATCCTTGAGGCCGCGCGGCGGTTCGGGCTGGCGCAGGAAGGCGAGGAGCTCGCCGACCTCGCGCAATTCGGCGGCGGTGGAACGCGGCGTACCGCCCAGGGTGACGGCATTGGCGACGCGCTGCACGGTGCCGAAGAGATTGGCCAGCACCGGCATGTCCGAGCGCTCGCCCTTTTCATAGATGACATGCTCGAACAGCAGGGCCGGGCCGCCGGCGGCGAGCACGCGGCGGTGAATCTCGGTCATTTCCAGATGGGTCGAGACCGGCGCGGTGATGCGCTTCAGGTCGCCATTTGCCTCCAGCATCGCCAGAAAATCACGCAGGGATTTGTACGCCATGGCTTTTGCCTCTTGTCCTGCGTGCCAATCTGCGGTTTGCCGCCGCGATGTCCAGTCTTTCGCCTGCGGCGAATGGTTCAGAGGTTGAATATGCGGTTGAGCGGCTTACCGTGAGCCTCATGTCCATCCTCTATCAGATCCTTGGTGTCGTGCTCATCCTGCTGGGCCTGCCGCTGTTCTGGACGCCGATTCCGGTCGGGCTGGTCCTCATCGCCGCCGGGCTGGCGCTGATCGTCTCCAATTCCAACCGGGCACGGGACGGCGTGCGCGCCCTGCGCCGCAAACATGACCGGCTGGATAAATGGCTGTGCAAGGCGGAGCGCATTGTGCCGCATCCGTTCGACCGGATTCTGCAACGCACGGAGACGGATACGGACGGTTGGGAGAGGCTGCGCGACTAGTCCTCCAGCGCCGCGATGATGTCCCGCACCATGTCCCACGTGCCGGTGCGGGTATAATTGGTGGCACCCATGCGCACGATCACCAGGTCATGGTCCGGAATGGCGAGCGTTGACTGGCCCTGGAAGCCGGACATGTAGAAGGCTTGCGGCGTCAGCTCCGGTGCGAGCCAGAAGCCCGACCCGTAAATTCCGTCCGACCCCGGTGTTTCCGTGGTGACATAGTCCCGCCAGTTTTCCGGCAGGATCCGCGTGCCATTGGCCATGCCGTCATCGAGATAGACCTGCATCAGGCGTGCCCAGTCGTGCGGGGTGGCATAGATGTAGGACGAGCCCTGCAGCGTGCCGGTAGCATCGGCTTCAAAGATCGGCGAATGGATGCCCGCCGGTTCGAAGATGAGGGCGCGCAGGGCGCGGACCTGCTCGTCCAGCGTGCCGCCGAGGCGCGACTGCATCTCCCAGGTCGCCAGCACGGTATCGCCGGACTGGTATTCCCAATGCTCGCCCGGCGGATGGAGGCGATCGCGCGTGGCGGAAAAGCGGGCCATGTCGCGCTCGGTGAACAGCATGTCGGAATTGGGGTCCGTGCCGTCATTGATTTCATGCACGGCGCGTCCGCCTGTCATGCGCAATAGATCGTCGATCGTCGTGGCTTCTGCCTCGGCGCCCAGACCGCCGAGCAGCTCGATCGTGCCTTCCTCATATATGTCGAGATCGCCACTGAGCGTCATCGCGCCGGCCAGGGTGGCGGCCACGGATTTCGCCATGGACCAGGAATGCAGGCGGTTTTCGCGCGAAAAGCCCGGCGCGTACTGCTCGGCGACGAGACGGCCCTCATGCAGCACGACCACGGCCAGCGTGTTGCGCGCACCGAAGCCATCATCGAACGCCCCATCAATGGCGGTTTGCAGGGCGTCCGTGTCAAAATTCGCGTCGCGATGGAGCGTATCCAGATCATAATAACGCGGCTCGTCATCCCATGGCACGGTCAGATCGCGGTCGAACTCCTGCGCGCCATGCACCAGCGTGCAGCCCAGGCCTTCGCGATAGACTGCTTCGGCATGCCAGAGGCCCAGAAGGCGCGAGTGAACGGATCTGTCCTCACGATCGACATTGGCGCTGATCAGGGACGCGGGATCGCCGAGCAAGGGATCGACATAAAGCGATCGCGCCAGCTGTGGCTCGATATCCGAGACGAATGTCATCGAGCAGACCTGCTTGGCGGTAATACCGGTGGCGGTCGGAATATAGATGCGGCCAATAGCCGACGTGTTCAGCCAGACAAGGCCGGCGATGATGGCGATGACGATGATGCCACCGGTCCAGCGCAGGATTTTCATGTGGTTCTCCCCCCGAAACGTGTTGGCCGCAGCCTAGTCGAAAATACCGGCGTCTTCAGGATGTTTTTGCGCCCAGGATTTCACATAGGGACAGAGCGGGATGATTTTCACATCCGCTTCCCTGGCGGCGGCGACCAGCGCGCGCACGAGCTGGCCGGCAATGCCCTTGCCGCCATGTTCGTCCGGTACGCCGGTATGGTCCGCGATCCAGCGGGTTTTTCCGGCAATCGAATAGGTCAGCTCGGCTTCCGCACCTCCGCCGAGATCGATGACGAAGCGGCCTTTGGTCTCGCCGACTTCGTGTTTCACAGGTGTGTCGGTCATGGGCGGTTCTCCAGCTTGCGGGCTTTCAGCGTCTCGTAATGCGGGCGGCTGGCCTCGACGGCAGGGCGCAGCATGTCCGGCAGATCGTGCGGGCTCGGCTGTGGCGGCTCGAAACCGGTGGAGGCCTCCACACGATCATACCACCAGGGTGCCCAGACGCCGTCACTCTCCCGCCTGCCCGCCGGCCAGGACAACATGGCGGCATCAAAGGGAATGTCGATGGCGGCGCAAAGCGCGCGTAGCATGCCCTCGGGATCGGAGAGCACATCCGCCCCCTCGATCACCGGCCAGGCCTGGCCGGTCAGCTGGCAGGCATATTCGAACAGTTCGGCCTGGCGGATCGCTCCCAGATCGTCTGCGGTCGCACCACCGGTTGTTGCCGCGAAGCTGGCGGCGACTTCGGCCGGATCGCGGATCAGGAAGATGTGACGGCAGGCGGCCATCCAGTCGCGCGGGATATCATCCAGCATGTGCTGGCACATATGTTTCTGGAAGAAGAGCGGCGCGCTTTCGGGGGCCTCACCGGCACAGCGGGCAGCAATATCGTCTTCATCCAGAGGCACGGCGGCGAGGATGGTGTCGCGGCCGGGATGATCGAGCCCGGTCCGGACCAGGTAAGGCCCGTAGAAGGGTTCGTCCCAGACCGCGCAGTCGGGGCGGTTTTCAAACGACCGCATGGTGGCCGTCGAGATGTTGCGCGGGCCGGACCACAGGCAGATGCGGATGGTTTCCCTCATTGCGCCGCGATTGTCTCCCGGTAGAGCGCCTGCAGGCGTTCCACCATCGGGCCGCGGCCCCCGGAAATCGTGCGGCCATCAACCTCGGTGACCGGGACGAGGCCGGCAAAGGTGCCGGTGGTGAAGGCCTCGTCGGCAGAATAGACCTGTGTGAGGGTGAAATTCTTTTCAAACACCGGAATGCCGGCCTGGCGGCAGATATCGATGATCACGCCGCGCGTCACACCGCCCAAGCAATAATCACCGGTCGAGGTCCAGACCTCGCCCTTGCGGACGATGAAGAAGTGGGTCGAGTTGCAGGTGGCAACAAAGCCGTGCGGGTCCAGCATCAGGGCTTCGTCCGCCCCGGCCTTGGTGGCCTGGATGCAGGCGGTGATGCAGTTGATCTTGGAGTGCGAGTTCAGCTTCTGGTCCTGCACATCGGGATAGCCGCGCCGGACATGGACGGTGAAGAGGCGCAGGCCTTTTTCGGCGACTTTCGGATCAGGTGTTTTCCACTCCGGCAGGATGACGATGGTGGCGGGCGATATGGTGACGCGGGGATCCTGATAGGGGGTGGCCTTCAGCCCGCGCGTGGTCATCAGCC
Source organism: Hyphobacterium indicum (assembly GCF_003129605.1). Taxonomy (GTDB): domain Bacteria; phylum Pseudomonadota; class Alphaproteobacteria; order Caulobacterales; family Maricaulaceae; genus Hyphobacterium; species Hyphobacterium indicum. The sequence continues at coordinate 248,768 of NZ_QBDX01000004.1, read as the reverse complement.
GGATATGGACGCCATCGCCGTCCAGCATGTCATTGGCCTTCAGCGTGTCATAAAGCGCCCGGGTCAGCTCGTCCCGTGTCAGGCCGAGCTCATAATCCAGCGCCTTGGCACCTTCTTCCAGCCGGTCGAGATGCCGGTCCAGAAAAGCGATTTTGCCCTTGTGGACGCGCAAGCCTTCCCAGACGCCATCGCCCAGCACGAAGCCGGAATCGAGCACCGAGACCTTGGCTTCGGCGCGCGGGAAAAGCTCGCCATTGATCCAGACCCGAACCTCCGCATTGCGCGGATCGTCGATATAGGAGTGCGCGCCCTTGCCCATCAGCCGAACTTCGAGAAATCGGGCGCCCGGCGTTCCATGAACGCGCCCACGGCTTCGGCAAATTCGGGCGATTGCAGCATTTCGGCAAAAATGCCGCCTTCGCGTTTCATGCGGTCTTCAACCGGTTCTTCCGCGGTCATCATCAGCGCCTTGGCCTTGCGCACGGCGCCCGGCGACTTGGCGGCGAGGGCCAGCGCCTTCTTGCGCACCTCATCGGCAAGACTGGCGGACGGAAAGATATCCGTGATGAGGCCGGCCTCTTTCGCCCGGGTGGCATCCCAGACACTGCCCAGCATCAACAGGTCGGAAGCGGCGGCGCGGCCAAGCCGCGTCGGAAACAGCAGGCTGGAGGCAAATTCCGGGGCCAGTGCCAGATCCACGAATGGCGTCTTGAACGCTGCATTTTCGGACGCATAGGACAGATCGCAATGCATCAAAAGCGTGGTGCCGATGCCGATGGCAAGACCGTCGACCTCGACAATTACGGGCTTCTCCGCATTCATCAGCGCGCGCATGAAGCGTTCGACCGGGGGTGTGTCGGCGCCGCCGATATGGGGCGGGGCTTCCATGAAGTCGACGAGATCATTGCCGGCGGTGAAGAGACCGGGCTGACCGCCCAGAATGAACACGCGCACGTCTTTTTCGGTTTCACCCGTTTCAAAGGCTTCCGCGGCGGTGTCATACATTTCGCGCAACAGGGCGTTTTTCTTTTCCGGCCGGTTCCAGCGGATTGTGCGGACGCCTTCAGACGTTTCAACCGAGACGAGATCACTCATGGGCACACTCCGTTGCTGTTGCCAGCGGCATGTGTAGGCAGTTCCGGCGGCCAAATCCAGTTCGCGCAGACGTCAACTTTCCGCGATAACAATCCGGGTAAAGGCATCATGGAGGATGTCGGAAACCTCGTCTCCGAGGCGCGCTTCCAGATCCGCATTCAAATCGCGCAGCACGATATCGGCGCGCTCGGCCGCCTCGCTGCCCTCGGCGGTGAGAGCGACCATGGCCCCGCGCCCGTCGGTCTGATCGGTGGTCTTTGTGACCAGCCCCGCCCGGACCATGCGGTCCACCAGGCCGGTGACGGCAGGCGGGTTCAGGGACAATGTCTTGCTGAGGCTGCCCATGCGGCGCTGGCCGCGCCGGAGCAGAAGGAAAAGCACGCCGGCCTGGGCCGCAGAGACGCCGGCCTCGGCTTTCAGGCGCTTGTCGGCCTCCCGGTTCAGGCGGCGGGCGGCAATCTCGATCAACAGGAATAATCGCCGGTCAACGGCACGAATTCTGGCCATTCCGGAAGATAAGGCCGATTCGTTCGTTTCCGAAAGAAACCGGGTTGAAATAATTGCCTAAAGGGTGTGCAATTCCAAACCTGAAACAGGGGCCTTGGAAAGACCCGACGCCTGAAATTTGAGATGCACTCCGGTCATAACGCCCAAGGTGGGATTGCGAACATAACTACCGGTTTTACAGCACATCTTCGCGAGGGTTCTGATGAATGTCACCGTGATCAGGTTTGTAGTGCTAACTTTGGTTTTGCTAGTGACAGCAAACTGTCAAGGCCGGCGCGGGCAATACGAAACGGAACCGCGGCAGGCTGTGTGCTTTACAGTCGAGAGTGCCGACAATTTTTCCACAGAGCTATTCGATTTTCTAAGAAATAATAGCATGGGTGCCTCCCGGCACGTCAATCCTTCCGGGACCCACAACATTAACGTAATAAATGCATGGAACGATAACATGTTTGTTACTGCTGTTAACGGATTATATGAGCATGAAATGACAATATATTTTTATTTGAAAAATAATCAGGAAGATCAATATGAAATAGACGTTATGAATTCAAGTATACGCGATCACATGATGGATTTGGGTTATGATTTATGTCAAAATGCTGACCCGACTTAACCTTGGTTGCATCTGATTCCCCGCAGGGTTCCGCAAGAAAAGAAGGGCCGGGCTTTTTTTGAGCCCGGCCCTTCTCTCGGTCAAGTCTGCCTATTCTTCATCGATGATGAATTCGGCATCGGCAAATTGCGGGAAAGCCTGCAGGCCTTCCCCGATGGTGGCGAGATCGCCGACCACGACGACGACCATCTGACCGGGTTGCAGATATTCCGATGCAACAGCCGATATGTCGCCATTCGATACCGAATTGATCCGGTCGACATAGGTTTCGAGATAATCATCCGGCAGGCCGAAGAAATCGCGGTTGGAGATCTGGGCGATAAGCCCGCCCGTCGAGGCATTCTGCAAGATGAAGAGGCCGGAGAGCCAGTTGCGCATGCCGCCGGCTTCTTCCTCGTCCGGCGGAGTCAGCTGCAGCGTCTGGATCTCGCTGAAAATCTCGGCAAAAGCCTCGACCGTATTGGGCGTGCTGATGTCCGCATTGAAGGTCCAGTAGGACGAGCCCAGGCGGTTGGTGACGCCCGATCCCGGTGAATAGGTCCAGCCATGTTCCTCGCGCAGATTGCTGGTGAGGCGGGAGGTGAAAGAGCCGCCGAGGATCGCATTCATCACCGTCATCCGGTAGGCGTCTTCGGTGCCGATCGGTGCCACCGGATAGCCCAGCCGCACCGTGGCCTGGGGCGCGCCGGGCCGGTCGATCAGCTGAACCACAGGACCGCCGCGGATTTCTGCTGGCGGAACGTCGGGTTCGGGACCGGCTTCCCAGTCTCCGAACGCGTCACGGATCGCAGCTTCCATGGCGGCATGGTCGAACCGGCCGGCCACATAGATGCGGGTCCGGGCGGCGCCGTAATTCGCATCATAGAATTCACGCACCTGGTCCAGCGTGTAGGAATCCATCTGGCCGACATCGGGCAGGCCCTGACCATAGGGGTGGCCCTCCCCATAGAGCAGGGCGGCATAGGCTTCGGATGCGACCGGGCCCGGCTGTGAGCGGGCGACGGTCATATTGCGGATCTGCGATTGCAGAATGCGGTTGAATTCGGATTCCGGAAAATCGGGCTGACGGATGACGGTGGCCATCCGGGCGATGGCGTCGGGACCGAATTCGGACAGGACGTTGGCCGAGAAGCCGGTCGTGTGCATGCCGACGCCGACATTCATGTCTCCGCCCATGGAGGCAAAGGCGCGTGCGATGGACTCCGGGGATTCCCCGCCTGCGCCTTCTTCCATCATGGCGCCGACGACATCGGCCATATAGGTGTTTTCGCCATCAAAGACGTTTCCGGCGAGGACCTGGACCGAGATATTCACCTTCGGCGCGAGGCCGAAATCGATGAAGGTGATCTCGAGGCCGTTATCGAGTTCGATGGTGGTGGTTTCGGGCAGCTCGAAGTCCGGAGCAGGCCCGATGTCCGGGCGCGGCAGGGCTTGCGAGAAAACCGGCGCGGCCGTGAGGAGCGCGGCGGCGGCTGCCATCAGAATGGTGTTTGATCTCAACATCGTCATATCCTCCAGATCACTCTTCGCCGCTCATCGTGCCGTCCGGGTCAGGAATGACCCGCAGCACCGATCGGTTGGTGGGACGCAGATATTCCTGCGCGGTCGCCAGAACGAGTTCCGGTGTGACCTGATCAAAGCCTTCCTCGATGCGGTTGATGCGCGTGGGATCATCATCGAACATGGCGAACACCGCGAGCAGATCGGCCAGGCCGAAGCGCGAGGAGGAATCGACAATATTGTAGAATTGCGACCGCAATTTCGTGATCGCCCGGTCCAGCTGTTCCTGGCTGATCTCTTCGGTGCGCAGGCCCTCAATGACCTCATCGACATCGCCCATGATCACTTCATGGTCGTATTCATCGCCATGGATCATGCCGGCGGACCAGAGCATCGGGCCATTGTAATTATACATGTTGCCAAGAAGGTTGATGCCGCCAAAGACGCTCGAGGCATAGCCTTCCTCATTGACGATACGCTGGTTCAAGAGGCTGTCATCGCCCTGGACCAGAATCTGGTCGAGCACCGCCATGGCATAGTATTCCGGCGTGCCGCGTTCCGGCATGTGATAGCCGAAGCCGAGCGCCGGTTGCGGGGCGAGACGGTCATAGATCTCGCCGAATTTCTCTTCTTCCTGGCGCGGTTCGGAAATGTCGATCTCCGGCAGGGGCGGGCCGGGTTCGATATTGCCGAAATTGGCCTCGATCCAGCCGAGCGTCTCGTCATAGTCAATGTCGCCGACGACGACGATCACGGCGTTGTTGACGGCGTAATAGGTGTCGAAGAAGGCCTGGACATCGTCCAGCGTTGCGGCCCGGAGATCCTCCAGATCGCCATAGAAATTGTGCGCATTGTGCCAGTTTTCATTGGCCAGCATGGGCAGATCGATCCAGATCCAGCCGCCATAGGGCTGGTTGATGACATTCACCAGCACTTCGTTTTCGACGACCCCGCCCTGGGCGGCCAGGTTTTCCTCGTCAATGATGGGGCGCGCCATGCGGTCGGCTTCGGCCCAGATGACGGCTTCCAGCGCATTCCGCGGCACGACCTCGAAATAGTTGGTGAAATCGAAACGCGTCGAGCCGTTCTGAACGCCGCCGGCATTATAGATGAGATTGGTCATCGTGCCGCCGGGAAGGTTTTCCGACCCCTCGAACATCAGATGCTCGAAAAGGTGGGCAAATCCGGTGCGGCCGCGCGGCTCGTTGCGGAAACCGACGCCGTAATAGACCGCCACGGTCGCGGTCGGCACCGAGGCATCGCGCGACAGGACGACCCGCAAGCCATTGTCCAGCGTGTGATATTGCACATCCAGCTGAATGCCCGAAACGGTGCTGTCGGTCTGTGTGTGGTCCGTCGTGGTATCGGTGTCCGGTGGGGTCACCGGTTCGCTGCAGGCAAACAGCGCAGCGGCTCCCAATACGGCCAATAGCCGGTTTACCATAAATCGCCTCCCTCAATTCGCGCCGCTTCTGGCGCAAGTTTCACGCTATCCCGCCACGTTGCGCGGCAAAGGTCAAATGAACGAACAGACAAGAAAGGCCGCTGCCAGCAGGAGGCCGGTTGTCCGGTTGCTTCTGAACACGGCCAGGCAGGCCCGCCCGTCTTCCGGATCGACCTTGCGGATCTGGTCGAACAGGTGAAACGTGAAAGGCAGGAGGGCCAGCGCGAACCACACAGGCGCTCCGGCGAGTACGCCCGCGAGGGCGGCAAGCGCTGCGGTGAGCCCGTAAAACCCCCACAGCCAGAGATGCAGATGAGCCTGCAGGGCCCGGGCCGTGGACTTGACGCCGACAAGCGCGTCATCCTCCCTGTCCTGACAGGCATAGATGGTGTCATAGCCGATCGTCCAGAACACGCTGGACGCATAGAGGAGCAGCATGGGCGCATCGATCCGGCCGGCAATGGCGGCATATCCGACCAGCACACCCCAGTTGAAAGTCAGCCCCAGCCAGGCCTGCGGCCACCAGGTGATCCGCTTCATGAACGGATAGGCGGCGACCAGCACCAGCGATCCGAGTGCCATCCAGATGGCCAGCGGCGGCAATTGCATCAGGATGACAAAGCCGGTGAGGCATTGGGCCAGCAGGAACAGCCAGGCCGAACGGACAGAGATCGTGCCCGCCGCCAGCGGCCGGTCTGCGGTGCGCGCGACGCGGCGGTCGAGATCGCGGTCCACGATATCGTTATAGGTGCAGCCGGCGCCGCGCATGGCGATGGCGCCGATGGCGAATAATACGGCCAGGCCGAGATCACTCCATTGCGGGGCAAGGCCGCTGCCGAGACGGGCGAGCAGCAGACCGGTCCAGCAGGGAATCGCCAGCAGCCAGAACCCCACGGGCCGGTCATAGCGGGCGAGCCGCAGGAACGGCCGGAACCGGTCCGGGGCATGATCCACCCAGCTTTTCGGGAGGCTGTCTGCCACCCGCCGATCCGATTGCATAACCATGCGCCCAATCTGCCCTGATCCGGCAAAGCCGGGCAAGAGAGTTGACGCCGCAGCTGCACATGCGTACCGGCAAGGCATGACAGACCCGCGCCTATACTACGGCGATCCGCTGCGCGCTTCGGACGAGATCAGGCTCGGCCGCGATGAGAGCCATTACCTGGTCTCCGTCATGCGCCGTCAGGCCGGTGATAGTGTCAGGCTTTTCAATGCCCAGGACGGGGAATGGCGCGCCGTCATCCTGACAGCCGACCGCAAGGGCACGATCCTGCGGCCCGAAGAAAAGCTGCGCGCTGCGCAGGGCGTCCCGGATCTCGATCTGCTGTTCGCGCCGGTCAAGAAAGCGCGGACCGATTTCATTGTGGAAAAAGCCACGGAACTCGGCGTGCGCCGGATCCGCCCGGTGCTGACCCGGCGGACCATTGCCGACAAGGTGCGAATCGACCGGCTGGCGGCGCTGGCACGGGAAGCGGCCGAGCAGACCGAGCGTTTTGACCTGCCGGAGATTTTTGAAGCTGAAAAACTGGACGCCGTTCTCAATGGATGGCCGGCTGACCGCGTCCTGATCTTTTGCGACGAGGCGGGGGAAGCGCCGCCGATGGCAGAGGCATTGCGGGGCCGCGGCGCCAGCAAGGCCGCCATACTGATCGGGCCGGAAGGCGGGTTCACACCCGAAGAGCGTGACCGCATCCGCCGCCTGCCTGCCGCAATGCCGGTCAGCCTCGGGCCGCGCATATTGCGGGCGGATACGGCTGTGGCGGCGGCCCTGACGCTCTGGCAAAGCGGTTGCGGGGACTGGGCCGGGCACGCACAAGCGCGTGATTAATGCGTGTTCCGCCTTGCCGGACGCATACCGGCTGACTACCTAGGCGAAAAGGGCAAGGGGAGCGGCAAGCTTTTGAGCGGATCCTATTCAGACGGCGGCCAGGGGCCGGTCATCGAAACCATCAGCGAGATGGCGGACCATCTGGCCACGGGCTGCAAGCCCAAGGACCGGTGGCGCATCGGCACCGAGCACGAGAAATTCGGCTTCCGTCTGAGCGATCACGGCCCCTTGCCCTATGAAGGCGACGGCCCGACCGTGCGCAAGATGCTGGAAGGCCTGACGCGGTTCGGCTGGGAGCCCGTGCTGGAAAAGGGCAAGCCGATTGCCCTGAAGCGCGAGGGTGCCAGCGTCAGCCTGGAACCGGGCGGGCAGTTTGAACTGTCAGGCGCGCCGCTGGAAACCGTCCACCAGACCTGTGCGGAAGTGAATTCGCATCTGCGCGAAGTGCGCGCCGTGGCCGATGAAATCGGGGCCGGCTTTCTGGGGCTGGGTTTTTCGCCGAAATGGACGCTTGAAGAAACGCCGATGATGCCGAAGGGCCGCTATGGCCTGATGAAAGCCTACATGCCCAAGGTCGGCACGCTGGGGCATCAGATGATGTTCCGCTCCTGCACGGTGCAGGTGAATCTCGATTTCGACAGCGAAGCGACGATGGTGAAGATGTTCCGCGTCTCGCTGGCGCTGCAGCCGGTAGCAACCGCGCTGTTCGCCAATTCGCCCTTCACCGAAGGCAAGCCGAACGGCTTCATGTCCTACCGGGCGCATATCTGGACCGACACGGACAACAACCGCACCGGCATGCTGCCCTTCGTGTTCGAGGACGGGATGGGTTTCGAGCGCTATGTCGAATATGCGCTGGACGTGCCGATGTATTTCGTCAAACGCAAGGGCGAGTTTATCGATGCCACGGGGCTGAGCTTCCGCGATTTCCTCGCCGGAAAGCTGCCGGTGTTGCCGGGCGAGCGCCCGACCATGGAGGATTTCGACGATCACCTGTCGACCATCTTCCCCGAAGTGCGGCTGAAAACCTTTCTAGAAATGCGCGGCGCGGATGGCGGTCCCTGGAACCGGCTGTGTGCGTTGCCGGCCTTCTGGACGGGTATTCTCTATGATGACGCGTCGCTGGATGCGGCGTGGAATCTGGTCCGGGACTGGACCGCCGAAGAACGCGAGGATTTGCGCCGTGGAGCCGCGAAGTTGGCGCTGCATGCGCCCTTCCGCGACCGGACTCTGCAGGACATTGCCAAGGATGTGCTGGCCATTTCCCGGGACGGATTGCGGGCGCGCGGCCGTCCGAACGGGCATGGCGAGAATGAAACCATCTTCCTGGACGAGCTGGACGCGATTGCCGCTAGCGGCCGCAGTCCGGCGCGCGAACTCCTGCAGCGCTATCATTCCGGATGGGAGTATTCGGTCGATCCCGCTTTCCGCGAATGCGCTTACTGACAGTTTCGTGACAGGACCCGGCTTGTTCTGTGGTTAACGCCGTGGTCAAGTGCCGCCCGACACCCGGCGCATGCCGGAATCGGGGAGGTTTTTTTGACTGATACAACGGCTTCGGTAACGCCTGCATCGCAGGACACCAGTTTCTTCGGCCACCCGAAAGGGCTGGCCATCCTGTTTTTCACCGAGATGTGGGAACGCTTTTCCTATTACGGAATGCGCGGCCTGCTGATCATCTATCTGACACAGCACTTCCTGTTCTCGGATGAGCGCTCGACCCTGATCTATGGTGCCTATACGGCGCTGGTCTATGTGATGACGATCATCGGCGGCACGCTCGCCGACCGTTATCTGGGGCAAAGAAAAGCGGTGACCTACGGGGCGATTCTCCTCGTTCTGGGTCACGGCATGATGGCCTTTGAAGGCGCCGGCTCCCGCGAAATCATGACGTATGAAGGCGCGGAATACCAGCTGACACTGGATGGCCGCGGCGGCGATGCCAACCAGATCGTCATTTCAGATTCCGGCCAGTCCGTCATCCGGTTTGAAAACCAGGGCAGCGTCATGATCGTGGACGACCCGGCGGCGGTCGGTCTTCCCGCGCAGATCGAGTTTTCCGGCGACATGACCCGGATCGAGCAGGAAGAATTATACGTCAATATCCTCTATTTCGCGCTGGCCCTGATCATTGCCGGTGTGGGCTTTCTGAAAGCCAATATCTCGACCATTGTCGGCACGCTTTACGGGCTGGGCGATACGCGCCGGGATTCCGGTTTCACCCTGTTCTATATGGGCATCAATCTGGGGTCCTTCCTGTCCTCGATCACGGTCGGGATTATCGGCATTGTCTATGGCTGGGCGTGGGGCTTCGGGCTCGCGGGTGTGGGCATGCTGGTCGGTTTGCTGACCTTCCTGTTCTTCCAGGGATGGCTGGAGGGCCGTGCCGATCCGCCGGATGCCGAGAAGCTGAAAAAGAAGGTCTTCGGCCCGGTCAATGTGGAATGGGCCTGCTATCTGGCGGGACTGGCGATTATCGGCATTTCCATGCTGGCGGTGATGAACCCGCAATATATGGGCGGCATTCTGGGTCCGCTCGGCCTGATCATGCTGGCTTTCCTGGTGATTTACGCTTTCACCAAGACGGCCGGCCAGGAACGCGGTCAGATGTTCGCCGCGATCTATTTCGTGCTGGCTCAGATCCCGTTCTGGGCGCTGTTTGAACAGGCCGGCTCCTCGCTGAACCTGTTTACCGACCGGCTTGTTGACCGCACCATGTTTGGCTGGTCGGTGCCGGCACCGGTCTTCCAGAGCCTGAATGCGGCTTTCATATTCATCTTCGCGCCGCTGATCGCCTGGCTGTGGATCTATCTCGCCAAGCGGCGGATGAATCCGTCGACGCCGGTGAAATTCGCCTTCGGCGTTTTCCTCGTCGGTCTCGGATTTCTGGCACTGGTGCTGGGCATGAATGTCAGCGGCACGGCGGGGATGACAGCCGTTTACTTCATATTCCTCATCTACTTTGTTCACACGATGGGCGAGTTGATGCTGTCGCCGGTCGGCCTGTCGGCGGTCACCAAGCTGGCCCCGGCGCGCGTGGTGGGCATGACGATGGGGGCCTGGTTCCTCTATTCCGGCCTGTCCAACTTCCTTGCGGGGATCATTGCCTCGTCAACGGGCGCGGAAACCATTGGCGGGCAGCTGACCGATGTGGAAGCGGCCAAGGCCACCTATACGGCGGTCTATACGCAGGTTGGTTTGATCGCGATGGCGATTGCGGTCGGCATGTTGCTGATCTCACCGATCATCAAGAAGCTGATGGGCGATGCAGACGGCACGATGACACCGCATCCGGAGGATACCGAAGCGGGAGGTCCGTCCATGGACCGTTCGTCCGGAGCCCCGTGACGCTTTATTGAGAGCGGAAACCAAACCGCCGCGGAACCGGGTTCCGCGGCGGTTTTTTCTTATCCGGAACGGGGCTCAGTCATCGCCCCAGCGGTCATAGATGAGATTGCGGTCGAGCAGGCTGGACGACCGCCGCCGGCAGGCCGCGGAGCTGTCGATGGTGAAAACACCGTTGGTAAAGTCGATCCGGATCACGCCCTGGTCGAGCAGGTCCAGGCCGACGATCATGGCCGGCTCATCGGCCAGATCCAGCGTTTCAAAGATCGGAAAATCGCTCGCCAGCGCCCTGACATTGCGATGACACAGGCCGGTGAAGCGCACGGTGCCGATGCCCACCTCGCCGGCATTGCCGCCTTGCGGGCCCATGCCGAACACTTCGACACGCTGCATCTGACGGCCGGTCATGACTTCTTCTGCGAGCGCGCGGTTGATGAAGCTGCGGGTCGCGCCGGTATCGATCATGAAGGTGGTTTCGATGCCGCTCACCGTGCCCCGGGCGAGCAACATGCCATTGCGCGAGATCCGGCCTTCGAGTTCATCCAGATCCCATGGCGCATCCGGATCGACCCGGATCACATATTCCGTCAGGTCGATTTCGAGACGCTGGCCGCGGAAGGCATCTGTCCCGATAATGCCGAAAGCCACCAGATCGGCATTGACATCGGCATCTATCGTCACGGCCCGCTCGACCGGCGCGGGGCCGGCCCCGAAATCCAGCGCGGCAACCCCGAGAATGACGGTGGCATTCGAGCCGGTCAGACCATAGAGCGTGTCCGGAACCCCGTCCCGCAGCGACAGATCCAGCTGGTGCGCGAGCAGTTCAAGGATGGCCGTGTGATTGGCACCGGTGTCGAGAATGAAGGGGAAGGGGCCGCGATCGCCCACCATGGTCGGCAGGACATAATGTCCGGCATAGGATTGGCGGAGTTCGAGTGCATCATCGGCCCCGGCCATTCCCCAGGCCGTCAGGCTGAGAGCGGCCGCAGATATCATTGTACGAATGGACATAACTCTCCCTTTTGCGTCCATGCTTAGGCGGGCCTCTGGTCAACTGGAAAACACAAAAGCGTTAGCGGTTCAGAAGGTGCCGCGAAGCTGCAGATAGATCAGCGGCCCTTCGCGGCGATTCTGGTATTCGGTGGCGTCGATCACATTCAGCGCGCGGGACCCGTTGTAGAAGACACGTTGCCGCGAAAACCCGTTATCGAGCGCCTGGTCGATGCCGAGACGGGCCGTCAGCCCGGCCCAGCGCGTGGTCTCGACATAAATATCGAGATCGCCGTCGGTATGGCCTTCGAGCCGGTATTCGCGGGCGCGGAACACCTCGCCGTCCGAGAGCCAGAAATAGTCCCATCCCCAGGCGAGGTCGAGCGCCGGGAAAGTCTGGCGGTAGTCCAGGCGCAATTCCCACTCCCGAAAGTTCGACAGATGGCGTTGCTGCTGTGTCAGCGTGTCGTAGATGTCCGTGTCATACCATTCCAGAAACCCATCGAGCACGGCATTGGAAAGACCGATCGAGTCGAGCGGCATTGAAAATTCGCCGGTCAGGCGGAAGATCGTGCCATCGCCGATATTGCCCGGCGCATCGAAGACCCCATTGGGTGTGACAATCGAGATAAAATCATCAACGCCTTCAATCCAGTCCTGACCGATGCGGAAGGTGACCGAGCCACCTTCGCCGATCCGGCGTTCGGCTTCGGCTTCCAGTGTCCAGGTGCGCTGGGGTTCATAGTCGGGATTGCCGACGACGGCGTTATTGTCGGCGACATCCACAGAGCTTGCGAATTTCCCGAAGTTGAGCTGGTCGACATCACGGCGTCCGGCGATTCGGATGCTGGTATCCGGACGGGCCTGCCAGGTCAGGGCTATGGACGGTTTCGGGTAAGAGAATGTCCGCGATTGCCGGGTGTCGCCAGTCTGCTCGATTTCGGACGCCTCGAAGCGGATGCCGGATTCCAGATTGACCACGTCATTGATGGCCCAGACATGATTGATGAAGGCCTCCGCGCGGCGTTCCTCGACGCGAGTATCGGCGACGGGGACAGGAATCGGCGTGACGCTGTTGCCGTCATCGAGCTGCAGGCTCAGCGATGTGTCGCGCCAGTTGATCGCGGCTTCCGCCCCGAACTCGACGGTGTGGCGGTCATTCACGGTATAATTCAGGCTCTGACGGAGCACGGTTTCTGAAGTGTAGGCATTCGCCGTAAAGATGACGGCGTCGACAAAATTCACGGGATCGAAGGTTTCGAACGGCTCCGGACCATCATCCCAGAATTCGCGCCGCCACAGGAGTGTCGTCGTGGATGAGAGCCGGTCACTGAAATCATGGTTCAGTGTGCCGGTGAACGATCCGCCCTGACCGTAATTCGTGGTCGCTGACTGTTCATAGCGAAGCGGGAAGACCGTGCCGCCGGCAAAGCCGTCGACGAAGGAATTCTGATGCCGCCGCCATTCCCAGAAGAAAAACCGGCCATCCAGTTGCAGACGTGTGTCCTCGCCGAGCTGGCGGGCCAGGGAAGCGGTCGCAACATGTTCCCAATAGCGGCGCTGCTCATTCTCGTCGCGCGCCTCGGTTTGCGCACCAGCCCCGTCAAAGAGCGATTCGCGGCGCCGGATGCGGGGGCCGCGCAAAATGGATTCGAGGCCGATATTCAGATCGGTTTCGCCCAGCCGCGTGGCGTATGCGATCTCAGTGACACCGCCGATTCGCCCGCCGTCAAAATGATTGACCCGCGCCGACCATGAACCGGACGAGCCGGCGCCCTCGCGCAGCACGACATTCACCAGCCTGGCATGGCCGCGCATTTCGTATTGCGGTACGGGTTCGCGGATCAGCTCGACCCGCTCGACATCTGCGGCATTGATCCGCTGCAGCACGGTTTCGAGCGAGATCGTCTTGTTCGAGGGCCGCCGCCCGTCAACCAGCAGATTGCCGAAGGAATCGGCCAGTCCGCGGCGCTCGGTATCTCCGCCGGACAGGGAAAAGCCCGGAATGCGGCTGACCATGTCCAGTGCGGTGACCGGATTGAAGGATGTGAAGAAGTCGGTGCCGAAGCCGACAATCGCCGAACTTGGGTTTTCACCGGAATGGGTGGTGTTTTCCTGGGCATTTGCCGTGGCGGCAAACAGGCCCAGAGCCAGCGCAGACGCGCAGGCCGCAAATCTCCCTCGCATGAAGATCTTCCCCTGTCAGGCCCCCAAAGCCCGGTGGGTTGCAATCTAGAGATATTCGCGGCTGGCGGGATTAAATGACCGTAATTTCAATCACCAAAACGCGAGATGGCGTGATCAGCCGGCCCCGCCGACGGTCAGGCCGGCGATTTTCAGCGAGGGCTGGCCCACGCCGACGGGCACGCCCTGGCCGGCCTTGCCGCAGACACCCACGCCGGGATCCATCGAGAAATCATTGCCGATCATCGAGACTTTGGTCAGGGCAGTCGGGCCATCGCCGATCAGGGTTGCGCCCTTGACCGGTTCCTCCACCCTGCCGTTGCGGACGCGGTAGGCTTCGGTGCACTGAAAGACGAATTTGCCGGAGGTGATGTCGACCTGTCCGCCGCCAAAGCCGACCGCATAGAGCCCGTCATCCAGGCTTTCCAGCATCTCGGCCGGCTCATGGTCTCCTGCCAGCATATAGGTATTGGTCATGCGCGGCATGGGCGTATGGGCATAGGATTCGCGGCGGCCATTGCCGGTGGCCGGCATTCCCATCAGCCGGGCATTCTGGCGATCCTGCATATATCCGACCAGGATGCCGTCCTCGATCAGCACGGTGCGTTCGGTCGGCGTGCCTTCATCGTCGATTGTCAGCGAGCCGCGGCGTTTTTCCATCGTGCCATCGTCGACGACGGTGACGCCCTTGGACGCGACTTGCTGGCCCATGCGGCCGGCAAAGGCGGATGTGCCCTTGCGGTTGAAATCCCCCTCCAGCCCGTGGCCCACGGCCTCGTGCAGCAGCACGGCGGGCCAACCCGGTCCGAGCACCACATCCATCTGCCCGGCCTTGATATCGACGGCATCGAGATTGACCCGGGCAATCCTCAAGGCCTCGTCGGCGAGCGCTTTCCAGCTGTCCGGCGCGATCCAGGCTTCGAAGACATCGCGCCCGCCGGCCCCGGCGGACCCGGATTCGCGGCGGCCATCGCGTTCGACCGTGACGGACACATTCAGCCGCACCAGCGGGCGGTCATCGGTTTTCAGATCGCCATCCGGACGCAGGATGCCGACAATCCGGCGCGAGCCGGCAATGGAGGCAGACACCTGGACCACGGAAGGATCGCGGGCACGCAAATAGGCGTCAATCTCCTGGAGGAGCGCCGATTTGGCCTCGAATCCGGGCTCGTTGACCGGGTCGATGGCATCGTAGAGATGGCGGTTCGTGCCGGCCGGTGCCTCGGCAAATGTGCCATTGCGGCCTTCCCGTGCCGCGCCGACTGTCGCGGCAGCGCGTTTCAGCGCGTCCAGGGTCGGATCGCTGGAATGGGCATAGCCGGAGGCTTCACCGGACACGCAGCGGAGTCCGAAACCGCGGAGCGCGTCGAAAGAAGCGGTTTTCAGGCGGCCATCATCGAACACCAGGGTTTCCGAGGTGCCGTGTTCGAGGAAGAGTTCCCCGTCGTCGGCGCCGCTCAAGGGGTCTGCAATGACGGAACGCGCCGCATCGGCATCAAACTGAAACGGTGCGAAAGGATCGCTCGACATGTCCGTACTCCTGCAAGCCATGAAACAGACATAGCTGTGCGGCGCTCCGGTTGCGAGCCTTGTAACTGTTGAAGGTGAGGCCGGTCAGCTGCCGCGGGAAACGCTGAAGCGCGCCAATTGCTCGCGCGGGGCGGCCCAGTTCGGCGCCGCGGCCCGGGCGGCCCGGAAATCATCATAGGCTTCGGCGATCCGGCCGAGGCGTTCATATGCGACGGCGCGGTTGAAATAGGCTTTCTCCGAATCGCGCAATCCGCCTTCCAGCGCCAGCGTGGCAGCTTCAATGGCTTCCTCGAAGCGCGACAGGCGAATCAGGGCAGCCGACCGGTTCATCTCGATCTCGGGCGAGTCAAAACCGAGGCGGACGGCCTGATCCAGATCGTGGAGGGCGCCTTCGGGCTCACCGAGATGCAGATTGATAACGGCACGATTCACCCAGGTCCGCTGACGGTCGCGCAGCGGCAGATCCGAAGCGGCGAGGGCGGTATCACAGGCGTCCAGCGAGGATGGATAGGCCCGGGCCCAGCGGGCATTGTCAAAACATTGCGACGCCGGGCTATCGCCAATCACCATTAGCGATTGCGCGGTCGCCGTGCCGGCCAGAAGGCAGGTGGCCAGAATTCCGATTGCCAGCTTTTTCATCGCCTGCACCCTCCATGTGCGGACCCTGATCCAGGGCAGATCCATAAACTAGCAGAATGCCGTCAATTTGGAAAATACTGAATTATGCGGATGTTTTTCATCGACATTCCGGGTAGAGGCACGTATGCGACAAAAAAGCGCTGATAGCGGCCTGACAGGCTTGATCCGGCGCTCTATATTCCGGCTCAACCCGCGAGGGGGCTACTCGCGGAAAAACAATTATTTGGGGAAGCCATGCGATTTCTAACCGCGTTACTCGCCATCTGGACCGGCCTTGCTGCGGCCTCTGCCGCCCAGCCCGGAGCTCCGACGCCGGATGCCATCGGCATCCGCGAGGCCGTCACACCCGTGATGGAGTCGGTCGTCGATTTCCATACACTCGTCATGTACATCATCACGGCCATCGTCATCCTGGTGATGGTGTTGCTGTTGTATGTGATGGTCCGGTATAATCGCCGCGCCAATCCCACGCCCTCCAAGAACAGCCACAATACGCTGATCGAGATTATCTGGACGGCGGTGCCGGTCCTGATCCTCGTCGTGATCGCGATCCCGTCCTTCCGGCTCCTGTATCTTCAGGACGTCGTCCCGGAAGCGGAGCTGACGATCAAGGCCACCGGGTATCAGTGGTATTGGGGTTATGAATACGCCGATCTGGGCATTGGCGAGTTCTACGCCAACATGATCCCGGACGAGGAGATCGATCCCGCTGCCGGCCAGTTCCGCCTGCTGTCGACCGATTATCCGCTGGTGGTTCCGGTCGATGCGAATGTGCGGCTGAATGTGACCGCTGCCGACGTGATCCATTCGTGGGCGATGCCGAATTTCGGCGTCAAGATCGACGCCATTCCGGGCCGCTTGAACGAGACCTGGTTCCGTGCGGAGCAGCCGGGCGTGTATTTCGGCCAGTGCTCGGAGATCTGCGGTCTGCGTCACGCCTACATGCCGATCGAGATACATGTCGTTCCGCGCGATGTCTTTGATGCCTGGGCGGCGGCCGCTGCCGAGGACATCGATGCCGGCCGGACGATGATAGCTGAATACCAAGCCGGTGTCCGTGAGACCCGGATGGCCTCGCGCTGAGGAGAAGAGATATGTCAGACGCTGCAGTACAACACGACGATCACGACCACTCGCCCAGCATCTGGGATCCGCGCCGCTGGCTGTTCTCGACGAACCACAAGGACATCGGCACGATGTATCTGGTGTTCGCGATCGTGGCGGGCGTCATCGGCTTTGCGATGTCAGGTGTCATCCGCTGGGAACTGGCGGAGCCGGGCATCCAGGTCTTTGACGGCACATCGCTTCTGGGTGCGCTGGCCGCGAACGAGCACTCCTATAATGTGTTCATCACCGGCCACGGGCTGATCATGGTCTTCTTCGTGGTGATGCCGGCCCTGATCGGCGGCTTCGGAAACTGGTTTGTCCCGATCCAGATCGGTGCGCCGGACATGGCCTTCCCGCGGATGAACAACATCTCCTTCTGGCTGTTGCCGTTTGCCTTCGCGCTGCTGCTGCTCTCGATTTTCGTGCCGGGGTCCGGTGCCGGAAACGGCTTTGGCGGGGGCTGGGTGATCTATCCGCCGCTCTCGACCAGCGGACACCCCGGACCGTCAATGGATCTGGCAATCCTGTCGCTGCACCTGGCCGGGGCCTCGTCCATTCTCGGTGCGATCAACTTCATCACCACGATTTTCAACATGCGTGCGCCGGGCATGACCATGCACAAGATGCCGCTGTTTGTCTGGTCGATGCTGATCACGGCCTTCCTGCTGCTGTTGTCGCTGCCGGTTCTGGCCGGGGCGATCACCATGCTGCTGACGGACCGCAATTTCGGCACCACCTTCTTTGACCCGGCCGGTGGCGGCGATCCGGTGATGTTCCAGCACCTGTTCTGGTTCTTCGGACACCCGGAAGTCTACATCATGATCCTGCCGGGCTTCGGCATGATCAGCCACATCGTGTCGACCTTCTCGCGCAAGCCGGTCTTCGGCTATCTCGGCATGGCCTATGCCATGGTCTCGATCGGTTTCATCGGTTTCATCGTCTGGGCGCACCACATGTACACGGTGGGAATGGACGTTGACCTGAAGGCCTATTTCGTGGCGGCCACCATGATCATTGCGGTGCCGACCGGCATCAAGATCTTCTCGTGGATTGCGACCATGTGGGGCGGCTCGATCGAGTTCAAGGTGCCGATGGTCTGGGCGATCGGTTTCATCTTCCTGTTCACCGTGGGCGGTGTGACCGGTGTGATGCTCGCCAATGCCGGTGTCGACGCCTATCTGCACGACACCTATTATGTGGTGGCACACTTCCACTATGTGCTGTCGCTGGGTGCGATCTTCGCCATTTTCGCCGGTTTCTACTACTGGATCGAGAAAATGAGCGGCTATCAGTATTCAGAAGTCCTCGGACAGCTGCACTTCTGGATCACCTTTATCGGCGTCAATCTGATCTTCTTCCCGCAGCACTTCCTGGGGCTCCAGGGGATGCAGCGGCGGGTGCCGGATTATGCGGATGGCTATGCCCTCTGGAACCAGGTCTCGTCGATCGGCTATGTCGTCACCCTGGTCGGGACAGTGGTCTTCTTCGTCATGCTGGCCGACATCTTCCTGCGCCGCCGCAAGGGCGTGGCCAATCCGTGGGGCGAAGGCGCCACGACGCTGGAGTGGACGCTGTCCTCTCCGCCGCCTTTCCACCAGTTCAATGAACTGCCGGTGGTGAAGTCGGACAGTCACTAGGACACAGGTCAGGGGCGGAGGGAAACTTCCGCCCCAACCGCAACTGATTGAGAACATGGAAACGCGAAGCGATATCGCCCTGACGGAGCTTGTCTCGTCCAGACCCGCTGAATGGCGGGACTATCTCTCGCTGATGAAGCCGCGGGTGATGACGCTGGTCGTGTTCACAGCTTTCGCCGGCTATATCGCGGCGCCGGACTCCCTGCATCCCGTCATGGCGGCCATCGCCATTCTCGCTTTGGCGATGGGGGCGGGCGCGGCCGGTGCCCTGAACATGGCCTATGATGCCGATATCGACCGGCGCATGCGGCGGACACGGCTCCGCCCGGTGCCGCTGGGCAAGGTCCGGCAGGAAGATGCCTATGGTTTCGGCATTGTCACCGCCGCCATCTCGATCGTGCTGATGACACTGGCCGCGAACCTGTTTGCCGCGGCGCTGCTGGCCTTCTCGATTTTCTTCTACGCGGTCATTTACACCATGATCCTGAAGCGGCGGACGCCGCAGAATATCGTCATCGGCGGTGCCGCCGGGGCCTTCCCGCCAATGATCGGCTGGGTGATCGCCACGGGCAGTGTGTCGATGGATGCGGTGATCCTGTTTGCCATCATCTTTTTGTGGACGCCGCCGCACTCCTGGGCGCTGGCGCTCTACAAGGCCGGCGATTATGCCGATGCCGGCGTGCCCATGATGCCGGTGGCCAAGGGAGCCAAACGGACGCGGCTGGAAATCCTGATCTATTCGCTGATCCTGACGCCGTTTGCGCTGGCCCCGGTGCTGACCGGCCTCGGCGGCGTGCTCTACGGGCTGGCGGCTTTCCTGGGGGGCGCGGTCTTCATCATCCTGGCGTGGCGGATTTTTGATTCGCGCGCCGGAGAAGCCGGATCCGCCGAGGAGGGCGCGCTCTATGCCGTGCGGGCCGGTGACAAGGCCGCGCGCGACCTGTTCGCCTATTCCATCGGATATCTGGCCACGCTGTTTGCCGCGCTCATCGCCGAACATGCCATGGGCGCCTATATCGCGACTCCGCTGGGAGGTGTGCTGTGAGTGATGATCCGGTAGCCGGTGAAACTGAAGGCAGCGGCGCTACGGAACCGGCAGGCAATGCGCCGACGCAGCAGGACTTCATCAAGGCGCGCAAGCGCCGCAATGTGATGATTGCCTTGTCGCTGGTGGCTTTCATGGTGCTGATCTTTTCCATTACGGCCATCCGCCTGACCCAGAATCTGGCTGCACGGCAGGACGCTGTGATGGAACAGGATGCAAATGCTCCGGCAGGAGAGGAGGCCGGTTACGATGAATAAGAATACCCGCCTCTTGGTGACGCTGTCCGGTGTCGCGGTGGCCATGGTCGGTGCCGCCTATGCCGCGGTGCCGCTGTACAATCTGTTCTGCCAGATCACCGGATATGGCGGCACGACACAGGTAGCGACCGCGGAAGCCGGTTCGGTGCTCGAACGCACGGTGGAAGTCCGGTTTGATTCCAGCATGGAACGCGGCCTGCCCTGGACGTTCGAACCTGTGCAGACGTCCATGACGGTGAATGTTGGCGAAACATCGCTGGCCTTCTACCGGGCGACCAATAATTCGGACCAGCCCGTGACCGGCATGGCGACCTATAATGTCACACCCTTCAAGGCCGCTCCCTATTTTTCCAAACTGGAATGTTTCTGCTTTACCGAGCAGACCTTGCAGCCGGGCGAAAGCATTGAAATGCCTGTCTTGTTCTTCGTTGATCCGTTGATTGACGAGGAAAGACGCATGGATGATGTGCGCACCATCACATTGTCCTACACCTTTTTCGAACAGGATGCCGACGGCGCCGGCGCGACAGGTCGCCGCGAAGCGGCACCATAGCATTGATCCTTCCCCCGGCGGCCTGTATCAGGATTTGAAATTCGTCCGGGGACGACTCGCAGGAGACAGGACATGGCCGGTCACGCCGTCAAACACGATTACCACCTCGTCAATCCGAGCCCATGGCCGGTTGTCGGTTCACTGTTCGCCTTTATCATGATGCTGGGCGCTGTCGTCTGGATGAAGGGCCTTGCAGAGGGCAATTTCTTCCTTGGCGAAGGTCAGCCCTGGCTGTTCTTCACCGGCCTGCTGGGCATCTTCTATGTGATGTTCGGCTGGTGGGGCGATGTGATCAAGGAATCACGCGCCGGTGATCACACGCCGGTGGTCGATATCGGCCTGCGCTATGGCATGATCCTGTTCATCGTGTCGGAAATCATGTTCTTCGTGGCCTGGTTCTGGGTGTTCTTCGAAGGCGCACTTTTCCACGAATTGCGGGCTGGCGAGAGCTGGGATGCGATTGCCATCGGAGCCGATTTCGCTGGCTGGGAAAGCTGGCCGCCGCCGGGTGTCGAGACGTTTGATCCCTGGCATCTGCCGCTGATAAACACGCTGATCCTGCTGCTCTCGGGCACGACGGTGACCTGGGCGCACCATGCGCTGCAACATGGCGACCGCAAGGGGGCCATCCAGGGCCTGATCCTGACCGTGCTGCTCGGCATGAGCTTCACCGCGGTCCAGATCTATGAGTATAGCCACGCGCACTTCGCGTTCGATGGCAACCTCTATGGCGCGACCTTCTTCATGGCGACGGGCTTCCACGGGGCGCACGTTGTCATCGGGACGATCTTCCTGGCGGTCTGCCTGATCCGTCTGTTGATGGGCGGCATGACTCCGCAGAAGCATTTCGGCCTCGAGGCCGCCGCCTGGTACTGGCACTTCGTGGACGTGGTCTGGCTGTTCCTGTTCGCTTTCGTCTACGTCACCTTCCAGTAGGACATGACCGCCGTCTCCCCCTTCCTCGCGGGCGCAAAAGGCCGCTGCCCGCGATGCGGGGAGGGGGCGATGTTTTCCGGCTTTCTGACGATCGCGCCGTCCTGCAGCGCCTGTGATCTGGATTACGGCTTTGCGGATGCGGGGGACGGTCCGGCGTTCTTCGTGATGTCGATTGTCGGCTTTCCGGTGGTGTTTCTGGCGCTGCTTTTTGAAGTCGCGGTTGGCCCGCCGCTCTGGGTGCATATGGTGGTATGGCTGCCGGTAACAGTGGCGCTCTGCCTGCTCCTGCTGCGGCCGTGCAAGGGCATATTGTTTGCCCTGCAGTTCAAGCATGCAGCCGAAGAAGCACGCTTCAATGACGACCACTGATGCGAGGCGCTGATGTTCCGCCCGCTTCCCATTCTGACTCTCCTTTTCATTCCTGCGCTGGCCTTGTTGATCTGGCTGGGCAGCTGGCAATTCGGGCGTATGGCGGAAAAGGCCGATGCGATTGCCGCCTGGGAGGCCCGGCAGGGCGGGGAAGTGCTCGACTGGCAGGCCGCGCTCTGTGATATCCGGGCCAGCTTTACCGGCATCGATATCCGCCCGCCCGAGGGCGTTGACTCCGCGCAGATCCGGTTTCATGGCCGGTCGGCATCGGGGGAGCTGGGCTGGCGGCTGATGTCGCCCCTGGAGGTGCCCGCCTGCTTTGATCCGGCGGCCGGGGACTACATGCTGGTGCAGACCGGATTTGAAACCTTCGAGGGCGCGGTGCTGCCGGCACCGTCGACGCTGGTGTTTGCCCGGCCGCCGGAAGCGGGCCTGTTCGATGCCGCCAACAATCCGGAAACCGGTGAATTCTTCCGCTTCGAACCGGATTCGCTGTCGTCTGCGCTTGGCGGCCGGCCGATGACCGGGGAGGCGTGGCTGATCGAGGCGGAAAACGGCTTGCCGCCGCATCTGGCCAATGTGCCGCCAGGTCAGCATCTGGGCTATGCGCTCACCTGGTGGGGGCTGGCCATCGGTCTTGTGGCTGTCTATCTGCTGATGCATGTGCAGGCCGGGCGGTTGCGTTTCACCCGGCGTTAGCGGGTTTGGTGTATACAGATCATCGACGAGCATGAGGCTGACCTATGGCGCTGTGGCGCGATGATTCTCCCACCATTGAGCTGGAAACCCGTGATCTGGTGCTCAGGGCCCCGCGCGCCGAGGATTACGAGGCCTGGGCGAAGCTGCGCGCGGCCAGCCGCCGCCATACCGAGCCGTGGGAGCCGTCCTGGACCGAAGACGAGCTGACGCGCACCGCCTATCGCGGCCGGTTACGGCGGTATGATCTGGACTGGAAGGAGGGGCGCGGCGCGCCTTTCTTCGTGATCCGCAAGCGGGGCAATCTTCTGATCGGGGCCTGCAATCTCAACAATATCAAACGCGGTGTGATGCAGTCGGCAGATATCGGCTACTGGATCGGCGCGCCCTATGTGCGTCAGGGCTATGCGCGGCAGGCTGTCCGCCGCGTCCTGGCCTTTGCCTTCAGTGAATTGCATTTGAACCGTATCGAGGCCGCGGTGCAGCCGGCGAATACCGTGTCGCGTGCCCTGCTGGAAGAGATCGGGTTCCAGCATGAGGGGCTGGCGCGGCGGCTCCTGTTCATTGCCGGCGAATGGCGGGATCATGACAGGCTGGCGCTGCTGGCCGGAGATCCGATCCGTGGATGACGCCCTGTTCAGCCGCGCCGCAAGGGCGACCGGAGCCGTTGCGTTTTCGCTTGATCTGGACCGGGCGCATTTTTCCGGTCCGGTTGGCGAGATCGGGCTGTTGAAGCCGGATTACCGGATGGATGATATCATCGACATGCTGGCGCCCGGCGACCGCGAGGATTTCACCGCTGCGCTGGTCTCCGGCGATATCGATCTGCGCGTGCGCATGGTCGGCGAGGAGGGCGCGGTCCGCTATCTGCGCTTTATCGGTTCGCGCGCGGGCGATGAAAGCCTGACCGGACTCATCCTGCCGGCCGGCCGGTTTTCCATTGACGCCCGCGATCAGCTTGACCGGGAAACACGCGTCACCGACGCCGTCGAGGACGGTGAAATCCTGGCCCATTACCAGCCGATCATCGCGCTCGAGACGGGCCGGCTGGCCGGGTTTGAGGCGCTGGCGCGATGGGACCGGCCAGGCGTGGGCATTATCGGGCCGGATGATTTTCTGGCGCTGGCCGATGATCTCGACCTTCTGGGCCGGATTGGCGATCAGGTCCGCGAGACCGCGGCGCGCGATCTGGCCGCCTGGCGCCGGTCAGCGTCCGGGGCTCCGCTGTTCATGGCGGCCAATGCCAGTGTCGGCGAGCTGCTGGCTGACGGGTTTACAGACCGGTTGATCGCCGCTGTCACCAAGGCCGGGCTGCGGGCGGGCACCTACAAGCTGGAAATCGCCGAAACCGAGATCATGCGCGAGCCGGACCGGGCGGCGGCGGTGATTGCGGAGCTGAAAGCCGCGGGCATACAGATTGCGCTGGATGATTTCGGCACCGGTTATTCCTCGCTGTCCCGGCTTGATGAATTCAGCTTCGATACGGTCAAGATCGACCGCTATTTCGTCCGCGCCATGTCGGCTTCGGCGAGTGCGGCCAAAGTTGTCGAATCCGTGCTGCAGCTGGCAAAGCATTACGGCATGACCGTGGTCGCCGAAGGCATTGAGTCGGCCGAGACCGCCGATCAGCTCGCGGCCATGGGGTGCGATTTCGGTCAGGGCTTCCGCTTTGCCGGCGCGGTGGCTCCGGAACTGGCCGCGGAGATCGTAAGATCCGGCCTGCCGGGGCGGATCATATCGCCACTGGGCTGAGGCTCAGGCGTGGCCGGAAATAGCGGACAGCCGCGCGGGGTCGACGCCGATCTGTTGCAGGGCCCGCTCCCATTTGTCGTCGAAACGGTCATCGAAGATCAGACCCTCTTCCGGGTCGGCCACGAGCCAGGCGCTGGCCTGTAACTCGTCCTCCAGCTGGCCCGGCCCCCAGCCGGCATAGCCGAGCGCCAGAACGGCCTGCCGCGGCGGGTGATCGGACGCCATCGCATCCAGCACCTCGCGCGTCGCTGTCAGGCAGATATTACCCGAGACCCGCATGGTGGCGCTGTCATGGGCAAAGTCCGGTGTATGCAGGACGAAACCGCGATCGCCATCGACCGGTCCGCCATTCAGCACGGCACGGTCGGGCAGGATGATGTCGCTTTCAATGCCGAGCTGCCCGAACAGGGCGGGCAGGCGCAGATCCTCGACCGGATTGTTGATGGCGATGCCCATGGCGTGGTCCTCGTCATGGTCGCAGACATAGATCAGGGCGCGATCGAATCGCGGATCGCCGATCGCAGGACTTGCGATCAGCAGCTTGCCGGTGAGATATCCTTCTTCGCCCATATCTGTATGCTTGCCGGAATCCGGGGACAGGTAAAGTCAATTTCCCGCTGTTCAGGCGGGATTTGATCGGGCAGACATGAATTATAACAGAAAATGCGAGGAGCATGAAATATGACGATTTCCAAAGGTGACCGCCTCCCCGACGTCAAGTTCGGCATCATGACGGAAGATGGCCCCTCCCAGAAAAGCACGTCCGACGTTTTCGCCGGCAAGACGGTGGCGCTGTTTGCCGTGCCCGGCGCTTTCACGCCGACCTGCTCGGCCAAGCATCTGCCGGGATTTGTCGAAAAAGCCGCCGAGCTGCGGGCCAAGGGTGTTGATGACATCGCCTGCGTGTCCGTCAACGATGTGTTTGTCATGAATGCCTGGGGCAAGGATCAGGGCGTCGGCGACGACATTGTGATGCTCGCTGATGGCAATGGCGATTTCGCCAAGACGACGGGCCTGACCATGGATGGCAGCGGCTTTGGCATGGGCACACGCTCGCAGCGCTTTTCCATGCTGGTGAAGGACGGAGTGGTCGAGATACTGAACACGGAAGAGCCGGGCGATTTCCGCACCTCCAGTGCCGAACACATGCTCGGCCAGCTCTAATCTGACACAGGAGTGAAGGCCCATGGGCACTTTGATCTTTATCGGCGTTGTCGTTCTTCTGGCGCTTGTCCTGGTCACGTCGACCATCAAGGTCGTGCCGCAGAGCATGGAATACACGCTCGAGCGGTTCGGCCGCTTCACCCGGAAGATGGGCCCGGGCCTTCACTTCATCATCCCCTTCTTCGACAAGGTCGGGTACAAGATCAATATGCGCGAGCGCGTTCTGGACGTGCCCAAGCAGGAAGTGATCACCAAGGACAATGCCATGGTATCGGTCGATGCCGTGGTCTTCATCCAGGTGATGGAAGCGGCGCGGGCCGCCTATGAAGTCGATAATCTCGACTTTTCCATTCTCAATCTGGCGATGACGAATGTGCGGACCGTGGTCGGCTCGATGGATCTCGACCAGGTGCTGTCCAACCGCGAT
Organism: Hyphobacterium indicum; assembly: GCF_003129605.1. Classification (GTDB taxonomy): domain Bacteria; phylum Pseudomonadota; class Alphaproteobacteria; order Caulobacterales; family Maricaulaceae; genus Hyphobacterium; species Hyphobacterium indicum. The sequence goes on along the minus strand of NZ_QBDX01000004.1, from coordinate 223,147 downwards.
GATATCAATGCCCGGCTGCTGTCGGTGATCGATGCGGCCACCAATCCCTGGGGGGTGAAGGTGACGCGGATCGAGATCCGGGACCTGTCGCCGCCGCCGGACATTACCGAGGCCATGGCACGGCAGATGAAGGCCGAACGCCTGAAGCGCGCGGAAATCCTGGAAGCTGAGGGCCAGAAGCAGTCCGAAATTCTCCGTGCCGAGGGCGAAAAACAATCCCAGATCCTGGAAGCCGAGGGCCGCAAGGAAGCCGCGTTCCGCGATGCCGAAGCCCGCGAACGGGCGGCGGAAGCGGAAGCCAAGGCCACCGAGATGGTGTCGAAGGCGATTGCCGAAGGCGATCTCAATGCGATCAACTATTTCCTCGGCCAGAAATATGTCGAGGCCTTCGGCAAGCTGGCCGAGAGCGATCAGCAGAAAACCGTGATCATTCCGGCGGAATTCTCGAACATTGTCTCGACCGTGATGGGGGTCGGCGAGCTGGCCAAGGCAGCCCGCAATTCGGCCAAGGATGCCGCCGAGGGCGCCGTCAAACAGAACCGCGGCAGCGTTCCGCCAACCGGCTAGGGAGGGAAGGTCATGGATATCATCCTCACAGCTCTGGACAGCCTGAATATCTGGTGGTGGCTGGGCTTTGCCGCGATCCTGCTGGTCTCCGAAGTGCTGACCGGCACGACCTATATATTGTGGCCGGCGGCCGCTGCTCTTGTCACCGCCCTGCTGGCCAGCTTTGTGGGCTGGCCCGTGGAATTGCTCAGCTTTGCCGTCTTCGGCGTGATCTTCCTCATTCTCGGCGACCGTTTCGTGAAGCCGCTCCTGAAAAGCGCGCCGGAAAGCGGGCTGAATACCCGGGCGACCTATCTGGTCGGCGAACGGGTGACGGTGGTCGGCGGTTTCACCGAAGGCCGCGGACGGGTCCGCCATGGCGACACGGAATGGTCGGCGAAAACCGCGGACGGATCCGATCTGGCCGAAGGGGCCAATGTTGTCGTTGCAGCGCTGGACGGCACACGTCTGATCGTGAAACCTGCCTGAGCCGGATCCGGCCTGCAACGGTCTGAACGCCCGGCCTGCGCGCCCGGCGCGGCCCGCCGCCTCCCCTGAACAGGGGATGCCGCTCCGGGCCGGGATTCCATATTCCTCCTGCTGACGGTGTGAACAGAGAGGAATTCATCATGTCCAAGTCACTATCCATCGCCGCAGTCTGCCTGCTGGCCAGCGGGGCGGCCGCAGCGCAGCAAAGCCAGGTGATCCTGCTGGGCGATTCGGCGATGACGTGTCCGGAAATTGTCGTGGCGGCCAATGAAGCCACCGAAATTCTCGGCGGCGCACCGGAAGGTGGCGTGTTCGCAAGCGAGCAGGCGATCAATGCCGCGACCGGCCTTGCCATGCAGGGCGCTCTGCATTCGGGTGTGGGCCGCGCCATACCGGGAATCGGGGCCGTGGGGGGCATGCTCGGCCGGGCAGCGCAGCGCCGTCGCGAGGAAGAGGAGGCCCGCCAGGTGATTGCTGAACGCCGGTGGTATTATCTCAACGGTCTCTATGAGGGACGGGAATGCGATGCCGTCCTGCGCCGTGCCGCCGAGGCCGCCGCGCAAGCCAGCGTAGCTGAAACCGCTCCCGCCGAAACCGGCGCGGATGACGGCATGGCCGGGGTTGAGGGCAACTGACGGACTGCCGGGCGATCAAACTGCGGTGCCGGTCCTCATATCCGGCCGGCACCGGCTTCGTCCCGGCCTTTGACGGCCAGGGCATCGGCGCGTTCATTGCCGGGATCGCCGGAATGGCCCTTGATCCAGTCCCAGCGGACATCATGGCGGCGGGCAGCCTCTTCGAGCCGCCGCCATAAATCCTCGTTCTTCACCGGCTTTTTCGCGGCTGTTTTCCAGCCATTCTTCTTCCACCCGTGAATCCATTTGGTGACGCCATCGCGGACATAGACGCTGTCGGTGACCAGACGGACGGTGGACGGGCGTTTCAGGCTTTCCAGCGCGCATATCGCCGCCATCAATTCCATCCGGTTATTGGTGGTCTCGGCCTCGCCGCCATAGAGTTCCTTTTCATGGCCTTTCCATTCCAGCAGCGCGCCCCAGCCGCCGGGCCCCGGATTGCCGGAACAGGCTCCGTCAGTATGAATCGTGATCATGCCCATTAGCTGGGTTTCACCGGGTATTTCCGGGACAGATCGGCAAGGCCGGCAGTGATCAGCTCGGCGAGCACATCAAGATCAATATCGTCCAGCTTGTTGATATACAGGCATGACTTGCCGTGAGAGTGCTTGCCCAGCCGGGCCAGGATCGGCGAATAATCCGAATAGCCGGGCAGGATGTAGATGGAGAGTTTGGCCTTGCGCGGCGAAAAGCCGGTGGCCAGAAAATCGCCCTCGCGGCCGCTTTCGTATTTGTAGTGATACTCACCGAATCCGATAATCGCCGGGCCCCACATCCTGGCTTTCCAGCCCGTGGTTTTTTCAAACAGGTCGAGCAGGATTTCGCCTTCCCTGCGCCGCCGTTCGGATTCGATCGAGGCGATGTAGTCCCGGGGTGAGAGGGCGGTTGGCCGGGTCTTGTTGTCACTCATGATCAGGCAACCAGTCTGGGCAGTTTGAAGACCACATTCTCGTCAGTCACCCGCAATTCTTCAACCGCCGTATCATAGCGCGCGCCAATGGCGGCGATGAGATCCTCGACCAGTTGCTCCGGGGCCGAGGCGCCGGCCGTGACGCCGACTGTCTGCGCCGTTTCCAGCAGTGACCAGTCAACGGCGCTGGCATCTTCCACCAGCACGGCCTTACGGGCACCGGCGCGCAGGGCGACCTCGACAAGGCGCTTGGAGTTGGAGGAGGTTTCCGACCCGATCACCAGCACCACATCACAGGGTTCGGCCATGGTCTTGACCGCCGCCTGCCGGTTGGTTGTGGCATAGCAGATGTCTTCCTTGTGCGGCGCGGCAATGCCGGGGAAACGTCTTTGCAGCACCGCCACGATCTCGGCCGTATCGTCAACGGAGAGCGTTGTCTGGGTCGCGAAGGCGATCCGGGCGGGGTCTTTGGGCTCGAATTTTTCGGCGTCCCCGACGGTTTCAACCAGGGTGATGGCACCTTCGGGCAATTGCCCCAGCGTGCCGACGACTTCCGGATGGCCGGCATGGCCGATCAGGACAATTTCCATGCCCGCCGCATGATGGCGCTGGGCCTCGACATGCACTTTCGAAACCAGCGGGCAGGTGGCGTCGATATAGATCATCTCCCGGCGCCGGGCTTCTTCGGGCACGGATTTCGGTACGCCATGGGCAGAAAACACGACCGGCCGGTCCACCGGCGCCTCGTCCAGCTCATCGACAAAAATCGCCCCGATCCGCTCGAGGCGCTCGACCACATGCCGGTTGTGGACAATCTCGTGGCGTACATAGACCGGTGTGCCGAATTTGGTGATGGCCTGTTCGACAATCTGGATCGCCCGGTCCACACCCGCGCAAAATCCGCGCGGCGCGGCCAGCAAGACTTTCATCGGGCGTTTTTCCTGCGTCATTTCTTGTCCTTCATGTGCGGTCGTGGCGTTGCGGCGGCTGATCAGGCATCGTAAGACCCTGATCTAGTGAAGCGTCCGTCCGGAGTCATCACCCATGCGCTTGTTTGTCCCGCTGATTGCGATTGCCCTTGCTGGCTGCAGCTCGTTAGATCGTGCCATAAACGAAGCTCCTGACAATCCGGGACCCTGCCCTTCCGCCTTGGCTTTGTACGATGCGCATCGTGTCGTCGAACTGACTGAGCAACCCGCAACCATTGATTCCGTCGGATTCACCGGGGAGATCAATGGTGTGCGCTCGCTATGCCGCTATTACGAGCTCGAGCCGATCAGGGCCAATCTGGAGATTGATTTCGGATTTGGCCGTGGTCCTGCGGCGCAGGGGAATGAGCATACCTACACCTATTTCGTGGCGGTAACGCGCCGCGATAGTGTCGTGATCCATCGCGAGGAATTTCCGATCACTGTGCGCTTCGAACCGGGTCAGGACCGGGTCTTCCTGACCGAAACGCTGAATCGCATTTCCATTCCGCGGGCCAGGGAAACGACCTCGGGTTCCAATTTCGAGATCATTGTCGGTTTCGACCTGACCCCGGAACAGATTGAATGGAACCGCGCCGGCCAACGTTTCCGCGTGGATGCCGGTCAGGGCCAGGACTGAGCTCATGACGTCTATTGTTGACCAGTTGACCGCCCGTATCGGTGCGGCGTTCGATGCTGTTGGCCTGCCTGCCGAACTGGGCCGGTGCACGGAATCCGACCGTCCGGACCTCGCCCCGTATCAATGCAATGGTGCGATGGCGGCTGCGAAGCTGGCCAAAAAGGCGCCGCGGGCCGTCGCGGAAGAGATTGCCGCGCAGCTGGGTGGCGATGAGATGATCGCCGATCTGGAAATCGCCGGGCCGGGCTTTCTGAACATCACGCCAGCCGCGGACGTCTATGAACGCCAGGCGAATGCCATCGCTGCCGATGACCGGGCGGGAGCCGGTCATGTCGAGGCCCCGCGAAAGGTGATGATCGATTTCGGCGGCCCCAATGTCGCCAAGCCGATGCATGTCGGGCATTTGCGGTCCTCCGTGCTGGGCGACAGCCTGCAGCGCCTGTTCCGCTTTCGCGGCGACGATGTGGTGTCTGACATTCACCTCGGCGACTGGGGGTATCAGATGGGCCTGCTGGTCACCGAGCTGCAGGCCGAGCAGCCGGATCTGCCCTATTTCGATCCAGCCTATGAGGGCGAATACCCCTCCGAACCACCGGTCACGATCGAGGACTTGTCGCGGCTGTATCCGCAAGCGGCGGCCGCTGCGAAGGAAGATGACGAACGTGCGGCGCTGGCCCGCAAGGCGACAGCCGAATTGCAGGCCGGGCGGCGCGGCTACCGGGCGCTGCTGGCGCATTTCATTTCCGTGTCCATCGCGGCGCTGAAACATGATTTCGATACGCTCGGCGTGCATTTCGACCTTTGGAAGGGCGAAAGCGATGTCAATGAGCTGATCCCGGACCTGGTCGCGGATTTCAAGGCGCGCGGCGTGGCCGAAAAATCCGACGGTGCCTGGGTAGTGCGGGTGGCCCGCGACGATGACAAGAAGGAGCTGGCGCCGCTCATTCTTGTTTCATCGCAGGGCTCGGCGCTTTATGGCACGACCGATCTGGCCACCATTCTGGACCGGAAAAACACGGTTGGCCCGGACCTGATTCTCTATGTCGTGGATCTGGGCCAGTCCGATCATTTCGAACAGGTCTATCGCGCCGCCTACAAGGCCGGGCTCGCGAAGGAAGGCTCGCTCGAACATATCAAGTTCGGCACGGTGAACGGGCCGGATGGCAAGCGCCTGCGGACGCGCGCGGGCGGGACTTTCCGGCTCGCCGATCTGATCAATGAGGCATTCGAGCGCGCCAAGGCCCGGCTCAATGAGGCGGGGCTGGGGTCAGAGCTGGCGCCTGCGGAATTCGACCGTGTCGCACGCATGGTCGCCAATGCCGCGATCAAGTTTGCCGATCTGCAGAATTACCGCACGACAAATTACATTTTCGAGCTCGATCGCTTCATCTCGTTTGAAGGCAAGACCGGCCCCTATCTCCTGTATCAGGCGGTGCGGGTGAAATCGATCATGCGCAAGGCGGAAGCGGAAGGGCTGACAGCCGGACCTGTCCGGATCACCGACCCGGCCGAGGCCGCGTTGGTCCGGCGTCTCGACGGGTTTGATGCGGCCTTGCAGCGGGCCTATGAGCTGCGCGCGCCCAATCATGTCTGCGACCATGTCTATGCCCTGGCACAGGCCTTCTCGTCCTTCTATGCGGCCTGCCCGATCCTGCCGGAAAAGGATGAAACCATCCGCGCCTCGCGCCTGATGCTGGCGCAAACCACGCTGAAACAGCTGGAGATCGCGCTGTCACTGATCGGGCTGGACGCGCCGGAGAAAATGTAAACAGCTTCCCGGTTTTGCGCGATTGACTCTCAATTCGCGCGCTCTAAACCTCATCACTTCCCGTCCCCGCGGGAGAGACCGGCAAATAAGGCCGGCGCCGAAGGCGCAACCGCCCCGGAAACGCTCAGGCAGATGGACCGCGGGATGACGAAACGCTGGAAAGCGGGCGCTTGAAAGAGCGTCCCACCGACGGAGCAAGCAAGGGAGGGATCATCCTTCTTCTTGCGGAATCTCTCAGGTCACCCAAGACAGCGGGGGCCGTCCGGACCATCCGGACATGCCGGTAACGGGGCCCGAGACCATGACCGATACGCTGCGGACGCCGCTTTATGACCTTCACACCGCACTGGGTGCGAAGATGACGCCGTTTGCGGGCTATGACATGCCGCTGCAATACGAAGGCATCATGGCCGAGCACAATCACACGCGCGCGGCGGCCGGCCTGTTCGACGTCTCCCATATGGGCCAGGCGCATTATACCGGCGACGAGGCGGCGCTGGAAAAGCTGATCACGGCGGATCTTTCGGCGCTGGCACCCGGCGAACAGAAATACACGCTGCTGCTGAATGAGCAGGGCGGGATTCGCGATGATCTGATGGTTTCTCGCCCGTTCGGTGATGATGGCCTGTTCCTGGTCGTCAATGCGGCGACCAAAGCTGATGATTTTGCCCATATTGCCAGGAATACCGCCGGAAAGGGTGAATTGCGCGTCATAGAGGATCGCGCGCTGATCGCGTTGCAGGGCCCTCAGGCGGCCGATGTTTTTGGCGCGCTGGTGCCGGACGCGGCGAAGCTGGTATTCATGCAGTGCGGTGTGTTCACGCTGGACGGGACAGAGATTTGGGTCTCGCGCTCTGGCTATACCGGCGAGGACGGGTTTGAAATTTCCATTCCGGCGGACCGGGCCGAGGCCATTGCGCGTCTGATTCTCGCCGATGCGCGGGTCAAGCCGATTGGTCTGGGCGCGCGCGATTCGCTGCGCCTGGAGGCCGGACTCTGCCTTTACGGGCATGACATGAATGAGGAGACGACGCCGGTGGAAGCCGTGCTGATGTGGGCGGTGGCCAAGCCACGCCGCGAGCGCCTCGACTTTCCCGGTGCGAAGCGGGTGATGCAGATGTTCGCCGACAAGCCGGCGCGCAAGCGTGTGGGCTTCACCATGGCCGGCGCGCCTGCCCGCGAAGGCGCCGAGATCGTCAAGGATGGCCAGAGCATCGGAATCGTCACCTCCGGCGGGTTCGGTCCGACGGTCGGCGGTCCGGTGGGCATGGCCTATATCGATCTGGATCATGCCAGCCCGGGGACGGAGATTGAAATTCTGCTGCGCGGCAAGGCGCGGCCGGCACAGGTGACGAAAATGCCTTTCGTCGAACAACGGTATTATCGGGGCGAATAGCCACAAGGGGAGGACGCGATGAGCGTGAAATACACCAAGGACCATGAATGGGTGAAAGTCGATGGCGACACCGCCACGGTCGGCATCACCGCCTATGCCGCCGAACAACTGGGCGATGTCGTGTTTGTCGAACTTCCGGAGGTCGGCAAATCCTTCGATCAGGGCGATGAAATGGCGGTGGTCGAGTCGGTGAAGGCCGCGTCTGAGGTCTACGCGCCGGTTTCCGGCGAAGTCGTGGCGGTCAATGACGGGCTGGAAGGCGAGCCTCAAAAGGTCAATGAAAGCCCGGACGCCGGTGGCTGGTTCGTGAAGCTGAAGCTGAGCGATACAAGCCAGCTCGACGGTCTCATGGATGACGCCGCCTATCAGGCCCATATCTCCTAGATTTCCAACAGGACAAGCGGATGCGATATCTCCCCCTGACGCCGGCTGACCGGCAAGACATGCTGAAGCGGATCGGCGCGGCATCCATTGATGCCCTGTTCACCGATGTGCCCGAAGCCGCGCGGCTCGACGGGCCGGTGGACCTGCCGATGCATCAGACCGAGCTTCAGGTGGAGCGGGCGCTGTCGAAACTGGCGGGCGAGAACACGCCGGCCTCCAGCGTGCCCTTCTTTGTCGGGGCCGGGGCCTACAAGCACCATGTCCCCGCGACGGTGGACCACCTCATCCAGCGCTCGGAATTCCTGACCGCCTATACGCCCTACCAGCCGGAGATCAGCCAGGGCACGCTGCAAACGCTGTTCGAATTCCAGACCCAGGTCGCGCTTATGACCGGCATGGATGTCGCCAATGCGTCCATGTATGACGGCTCGACCGCCTGCGGCGAAGCCGTGCTGATGGCGGCGCGGGTCACGAAACGCAAGAAGGCGGTGCTCGCCGGTTCGCTGCACCCGCATTATGCCGCAACGACCAAGACGCTGGCCAAATACATGGATATCGCGGTGGCCTCTACCGCGCCCGATCTTGACGGGCTGGCGGGTATTGCCGAGACGATTGATGATGAAACCGCCTGTGTGGTGATCCAGACGCCGGACGTCTTCGGCCGCCTGCATGACCTGACGGAGATCTCGGAAAAAGCGCACAAGCATGGCGCGCTGGTGATCGCCGTCTTTACCGAGCCGGTCTCGCTGGGGCTGGTGAAGTCACCCGGTGAAATGGGCGCGGATATTGCCGTTGGCGAGGGCCAGGGGATCGGCGTCGGCCTCAATTTCGGCGGGCCGTATGTCGGTTTGTTTGCCTGCAAGAATGATCGCAATTTCATCCGCAATCTGCCGGGCCGGCTGGCGGGCGAAACCGTTGATGCCGATGGCCGCCGGGGCTATGTGCTGACGCTCTCCACGCGCGAGCAGCATATCCGCCGCGACAAGGCGACCTCGAATATCTGCACCAATTCCGGCCTGTGCGCGCTCGCTTTCACCATTCACATGACGCTGCTGGGCGAAAAAGGCCTGACGACGCTGGCACAGCTGAACCATGAAACGGCCTGTGATCTGGCAGACCGGCTGAGCGCGGTGGCGGGCGTGGAGCTTCTGACAGATACTTTCTTCAATGAATTCGCCCTGCGCCTGACCAAGCCTGCGGCTGATGTCGTGGATGCGCTGGTGGACCGGGGCGTGCTGGGCGGTGTTCCTGCCTCGCGCCTGTATCCGGGCGAGGGGCTGGACGATGTGCTGATCGTCGCGGCCACGGAAACCAATACGCCAGAGGATCTGGCGGCGTTCGAAACCGCCCTGCGGGAGGTGTTGGCATGAAGATGGATCTCGAGCTGGTTCGCCAAATTCTCTTGAAAGCAGAAGCCGAGATGCCTGCAAATCAGAGCATCACTTGGTCAGAAAGCGACTTTCCCGATCATGATATTCCGGTGGTCGGAGCTCACGTTGAGCTCATGATGGAAGGGGGGCTTCTGAGAGATGAGAAGCTGTCTTGGATGGAAGACGCAGTTTTTGTCCAAGGTGTTACCTATGATGGTTACCAATACCTAGAAGCCGTTCGAGATGCAGATGTTTGGGAGCGAACCAAAGATGTCGCCGAAAAAGGAAAAGGCTTCTCTGTTGACGTGCTGCGAGATGTAGCCATCAGCATCATCAAAAAGCAGATATCGAACCATACCGGATTGGAGTTCTAGCAATGAGCATGAACACACAAGGCCGTCCGACGCGTATCGAGCATGATATCGATCCCGGCGGCTATGAGACGCTGTCCGGCTCACGCGGGCTGGACCAGGCCGAGCCGCTCTTGTTCGAGCGCGGATCGCTGGAGGTCACCGGTGTGGATCTGCCAACGCCGAAGGGCGGGCTGAACCGTCTGGGGACGATGAAGCGCGAGGGCCCGATTGGACTGCCGGGCCTCGCCGAGCCGGAAGCCATGCGCCATTATGTGCGCCTGTCGCGCAAGAATTATGCGATCGATCTGGGGCTCTATCCGCTGGGCTCGTGCACGATGAAGCATAATCCCCGCCTCAACGAGAAGATGGCGCGCTTGCCGGGCTTTGCCGACATCCACCCGCTGCAACCGGAAAAGACGGTGCAGGGCGCCTACAAGCTGATCGAGGAATTGGCCCGCTGGCTGATGGTGCTGACCAATACCCCGGCCGTGGCGATGAGCCCGAAAGCCGGCGCGCATGGCGAATTATGCGGCATGATGGCGATCCGCGCGGCGCTGGATGCGCGCGGCGAAACCGGCCGCCGCCGCGTGCTGGTGCCGGAATCAGCGCACGGGACCAATCCGGCGACGGCGGTCCAGTGCGGCTTCTTCACCGACGAAATTCCGGCTGACAAGACGGGCCGGGTCGACATGGAGGCCTTCAAGGCCAAGCTGGGCGATGATGTCGCCGGCATCATGCTGACCAATCCGAATACGTGCGGCCTGTTTGAACGCGACATCAAGGAAATTGCCGATCTGATCCACGAGGCGGGTGGCTATTTCTATTGCGACGGGGCGAATTTCAACGCCATTGTCGGGCGTGTCCGTCCGGGCGATCTCGGCATCGATGCGATGCATATCAATCTGCACAAGACTTTCTCCACGCCGCATGGTGGCGGCGGTCCGGGCTCGGGCCCGACGGTCTTCTCCGAAGCACTGGCCCCGTTTGCGCCCTTGCCCTTCATCGTGAAAACCGCCGATGGCGCACAGCTGAAAATGGCGGAAAATGACGGTGATGCCGATGGCGAGGCGCGGCCCTTTGGCCGCCTGACCGCCTTCCATGGCCAGATGGGCATGTTCACCCGGGCGCTGACCTATATGATGAGCCATGGCGCGGATGGGCTGAAGCAGGCGTCGGAAGATGCCGTGCTGAATGCGAACTATATCCTGGCGCGGCTGAAGGATGTCATGACCCCGGCCTTTGACGGGACCTGCATGCACGAAGCGCTGTTTGATGACCGCTTCCTTAAAGATACCGGCGTGACCACGCTCGATTTTGCGAAGGCCATGATCGATGAGGGCTATCACCCGATGACCATGTATTTCCCGCTGGTCGTTCACGGGGCCATGCTGATCGAGCCAACCGAGACCGAATCAAAATCCGGTCTGGACCGTTTCTGTGATGTGCTTCTGGGGCTTGCGGCTGCGGCGGCCGCCGGTGATGCGGACCGTTTCAGGGCGGCACCTGTGCATGCGCCGATGCGGCGTCTGGACGAGACGCGGGCGGCCCGCCAACCGGTGCTGCGCTGGACACCGCCGGTCGCGGAAGCCGCGGAATAATCAACAGTTAGCACTGCATTTCGCCCGAATTCGGTCGTTTTCGCTGCTATTGTGTCGTTATGGACCTAGCGTTGATCTTGATCACTTTCTAGGCAGGCCCATCTATGTCAGGGAGCAGGAAAGTCCCGAATGAATGATGCGTTGAACAATATGAGCAAGACGCCGCTGGGCAGCGTCATTGCCACCGTTCTGCGCATGGTCGGGATAGCACTCGGCCTGGCCCTGATGATCATTGCCATACCGCTGGCGGTCACGCCCATTCCGCTGGGTGTCCCGCTCTTTATCATCGGCACGCTGATGCTGGCGGGCAGCTCGCCGCGGGCGCACCGGATGATCACCGGATATCTGAAGCGCCATCCCGGCTTCTGGAACCGGGTCAAACGGGCCTTTGGCGAGAAGGATGATGATCCGGAAGACGAAAAACCGGCCAATCCGACATAAAAAAGCCCCGCTCGAGCGGGGCTTTTCTTTTAGCTGGTAACGCTGATCAGTTCAGCCGCGTCTCGAGATCGGCGAGGTCGGCTTTCAGGCGTTCGGCGTGATCGGCCTTCTTTGTGTGTTCGGCGATCAGACGGGCGGCCGCATCGGTTGCCAGATCGGCTGCGAGGGCCTTGACCTCGGCCACGGCATGGGCCTCGGCCTGGGCGATCCGCTGTTCTGCCAGTGCCGTCCGGCGTTCGAGGCGGGCCGCCAGCTCGGTCCGGGCCGCTTCACGCAGATGTTTCGCGTCTGATTTGGCCTGCTCGATGATGGCTTCGGCCTCGGCTTCAGCCTCGCGCTGCTTGCGCTGGAAGCTGGCCAGCAATTCCTGGGCTTCTTCCCGCATCCGGCGGGCATCGTCGAGATCATTGCGGATCTTGTCGGCGCGGGTGTCGAGTTGCCTGGTGATAATGCCGGGCACCTTGGCCCAGACCAGAATGCCGAAAAAAATGACGACCCCGAGCATGGCCCAGAAGGAGGTGTCCTGCAGAAGATAGGTCATAGGCTGTTCTCCTACCGGCTTTCGAGGGCCTTGATGGCCTGATCCGCGTCTTTTTCCGTCACCGCCAGGCCGCCAATCCGGTTGGCAGCCTCTGCGGCGGTGGGCGCCGCGATATTCCGCACTTCGGCAAGCGCCTTGGCGCGGGCGTCTGCCAGCGTTTTCTCGGCTTCGGCTGACTTGGCGGCAATCTCGGCATCGACCTCGGCGGTCTCATCCGCGATTTCCCGGTCCATGGCGGCTTTGGCTTCGGCGGCCAGATTATGGGCCCGGGCACGGGCATCCGCCAGCGCCTGCTCATAGGCGGAACGGGTCTGATCGGCTTCGGCAGATATCTGCTGGGCCGCATCAAGATCGTCGGCGATGCGGTCGCGGCGTTCCTCGATGATCCCGCCTATCCGCGGCAGAATCCAGCGCGACATCAGCAGGTAGAGCGCTGCGAAGGTGATCAGGAGCCAGAAGATCTGCGAGGCAAAATAGGTCGGATCAAACGGCGGGAAGGCGCCGGAGGCTTCATGCTCTCCGCCGCCGGCTTCCTCAGCCGCGGTGACCGCCAGATTCATCAGCGCAATGAGCGTCATGGGACGACTCTTTCCGTTAGCACAATAGCGTCAGCCGCGGGCAGAAGCGCCCGCGGCCAATCGGGATTTGCCGTCCTAGACGACGAAGAGAAGCAGAAGCGCGATCAGCAGCGAGAAGATGCCGAGGGCTTCCGTCACGGCGAAGCCGAAGATCAGCGTGCCGAACTGTTGCTGGGCAGCGGCAGGATTGCGCATGGCACCTTGAAGGAAGGAACCAAAGATGTTGCCCACGCCCATGGCGGCGCCCAGCATGCCGAGGCAAGCGAGGCCAGCGCCGATGTATTTTCCGAGATCAATAAGACCCTGTTCCATTTTGGAGCTCCTTGTAAGCGGTCCGGTTAGATAGATTGGCTAAACCCGTCAGTGCGCCGGGTGAAGCGCGTCGTTGAGATAAATGCAAGTCAGAATGGCGAAGACGTAAGCCTGAAGGAAGGCCACGAGGAATTCCAGCGCCGTCAGTCCGATGACCATCGCAAACGGCAGGATGCCGACAATGCCCCAGGCTGCGCCGGCAGCCCCCAGCATGACAATGAAGCCCGCGAACACTTTCAGCAGAATGTGACCGGCCAGCATGTTTGCGAACAGACGCACGGACAGGGAAATCGGACGCGAGAGGAAGGAAATCACCTCAATCGGCGTCACGATAATATAGAGAATGGGCGGTACGCCAGCGGGCACGAAGAGTTTCAGGAATTTGAAGCCGTTCTTGTACACGCCGAAGCCGACGACGATGGCCATCACCATCATCGACAGGGTCAGCGTGACGATGATGTGGCTGGTAATGGTGAAGCCGTGATTGTCCACGCCGGGGATGGGCAGGGGCAGATAGGGGAACATGCCGAACATGTTGCCCGCAAGAATGAAGATAAAGAGCGTGAAGACGAAGGGGAAGAAGCGCAGGCCTTCATTTCCGGCCGATGACCGGACCATGTCGGCCACGAAACCGTAGAGAATTTCGGCAATGGACTGGCCACGCCCCGGTACCAGCGCCCGCTTGTTGGTGGCCAATGCCATCAGCAGGGTGACCGATACGGTCGCCAGCAACATGAAGAAAGCGGAGTTCGTGAATGCCAGATTGAGGCCCGCAATCTCCAGCGGTGCGACTTCATGTATCTCGAACTGTTTGATCGGGTTCGTGTCTGCCACGTCCGGCCCCTTAATTGTCGCGCAATGCGCGTTCGCTCAGTTCTTTTGCGGCGCGAACGACGTTCATCGTGCCCGCGCCAAAACCCAAAAATGTCCCGATCAGAAGCCCGAAAGGAAGGGTGTCGAAAACGCGATCAATCAGATAGCCGATTGCCGCCCCTACCAACACACCAACCATGAACTCAGTCCCATAACGCAATCCTATGGCCCAGCCCTGTCTGGGGCGGTCATATTTGCGATCTTCCGCATTCCGGGATTCGAGGCGGGCGGAAAGCCTTTTCTCGAAATCGGCCAGTCGATCTTCAGGATTGCTCCGGTCTGGTTCGTCGCGATTGGACATCATGATCATGGCGCTTCCCGGACCCCCGGAAAGCGCGCGCAAGCTAGACAAGGGGGGAGGGCAAGTCAAGCACAGGTGTGTGCCATTTATCTTTATGAATTTATTGCCGAATTTTATTCGGCGGCAATGAGCTGTTCTGCACGTGCGAGATCAACGGAAACCAGCTGCGAAACCCCGCGTTCCGCCATCGTCACTCCGTAGAGCCGGTCCATGCGCGACATGGTGAGGGCATTGTGAGTAATCACCAGAAAACGCGTCTTCGTCAGGCGCCGCATTTCGTCGAGCATACGGCAATAGCGGTCCACATTGGCATCATCGAGCGGGGCGTCGACCTCATCGAGAACGCAAACCGGGGCCGGGTTCGACAGGAAGACCGCAAAAATCAATGCCGAAGCGGTCAGCGCCTGCTCACCGCCGGACATCAGCGACATGCGTTCCATCTTCTTGCCGGGCGGGCAGGCGAAGATTTCCAGCCCCGCTTCGAGCGGATCATCGCTTTCGGTCAGGGCCAGCTCGGCATGCCCGCCTTCGAACAGGGTCTCGAACAATTGGCGGAAATGCTGATCGATTCGTTCGAAAGCCTCCAGCAGCCGCGCCCGGCCTTCACGCGACAGGGCATCAATCCCCTTGCGCAGGCGGTCGATGGCGGCGAGCAGATCATCGCGTTCGGTGACCAGTTCGTCGCGCTTTTCCTTCAGCTCGGCGGCTTCCTGGTCGGCCCGCAGATTGACGGCGCCGAGGCGTTCGCGGGACTGGCGGGCGCCCTCCAGCTTGCGCTCCAGATCCTCGAGATCAAGTTTCTCGAAGGCCGGCTCAACCCGTTCGGCAAGGATGAGGGCGGTTTCACCCGTCGCTTCCCTGAGGCGCGAATCGGTTTCATCCAGCCGCTCGCGGGCCGCGGCCAGTCGGGCTTCATCGGCGGCCCGTCTTTCGCGCGCCGTCGAGGCTTCGCGTTCGGCCGCGCGCGCTGCGGCATCCGATGCCTTGGCCGCGGTCTCGGCACCCATTGCGCGGTCACGGGCCTCTTCGGCGAGACGTGTGGCGTCGGCGAGGGTTTCGCCGATTTTCTCCAGCCGGCTGCGGATCTCACCCGGTTTCAGGCGGGCGGTGTCCAGCGCGGCTTCGGTGCCGGATCTGGTTTCGTTCAATTCGGCCAGACGCTGTTCCGCACTGGCCGCGCGGCTTTGCCATTCGGCTTCCTCGCGGCCGAGATCTGCGATCCGCCGCTGCCGGTCTGCGGCGGCGCGCGCCAGGTCTTCATAGGCCTGACGGGCTTCGTCAAAGCGTGCGCGGGCCTGATCGGCGGCTTCACGCGCCGCTGACAGATCGTCCTGCGCCCGGGCCAGCCGGGTATCATCCTGCAGTGCGGCTTCAGCGGTTTTCAGCTGCGTGCGGGCGTCCTCATACTCGGCCGTCAGCCGGTCGATTTCTGCCGACAGGGCGGCGCGGCGTTCATTGTCGCGGGCCGCCTTTTCGCGCGCTCCGGCGGCTTTCGACTGGGCTTCACGGGCCGCTCGTTCGGCACTGGCGGCCTGTTCGCGCATCTTGCGTTCGAATTCACGGGCCTGGGCGAGGGCCAGCCGGGCCTCGTCCACCGCATCCGATGCGGCCTGAATTTTCGCTTCCAGCGCGGCCGCTTCCCGGCGGGCGGTTTCGAGGCGGTTGCGCTGTTCCAGCCGGGCGGCTGCCGCCGACGGCGCATCGGCACGCGAGACATAGCCATCCCAGCGCCAGAGATCGCCCTGGCGCGTTACAATGCGCTGGCCTGGCCGCAGCCGGGTGGCGAGATCCGCTGCCGTGTCGGCACTGGCGATACCGATGGCCTGCAGCCGGGCGGACAGGGCCGCGGGGGCCTCGACATAGGCCGTCAATGGCTCGCAGCCCTCCGGCAATTCCCCGGCCTGAGTCGCCTTGCCGCCCCAATGGCGGGCAGACCCGGAATTGAGCGAGGCTTCGAGGTCGTCGCCGAGTGCGGCTCCCAGCGCCTTTTCATATCCCGGTGCGGCGCGCATGGAATCAAGGGCGCGGTCCTCGACATGGTCCTGTTCCAGCAGGCGTGTCAGCGTCGCGATTTCGCGCTCCAGTGCCGAGGCTTCCGACTGCAGCGCATTCAGGGGATCCTGCGCCGAACGTTCGATGCTTTCGGCTTCAAGCCGGGCGGCCTCGGCCTCGTCGCGGGCCTTGCGGGCGGTCTCGACCTGCAATTCGGCGGTTTCGGCCGCCTTGATGACGGCCATCAGATCGCTTTCATCGCCCTGACCAAGGAGCGCAAAAGACTGATTGGCGCGATCACGCTCCATGGAGAGCCGGGACACACGCTGTTCGGCCTGGGTCTTGTTGCGGGCGGCGGCATCGCGTTCGGCGCGGATGGCCGCGAAAGCGTTAGACGCATCGTCCAGCGCCGATTGCTTTTCCAGCCGGTCTGCGTCCTGCGTGTCCCGAAGCGCGGCGGCCGTTTCCATGGCTTCTGCTTCGCCAGCCGCTTCGGATTGGAGGGCGGCGATTGCATCGCGAATGCGGTTGATGGCGGCGTCCGCGTCCTCGCCAATCAATCCTTCGCGATCAATCTGGGCCCGCAGATCGTGCAATCGCTGTTCCAGGGCGGCGACCTGACGCCCGGCATCGGCGGCATCGCGGTCGAGCGTGTCGCGCTCGCGTTCGACCCGGCGCAGGGCCGCACTGGCTTCGGCTTCGGCCTGACGCAAGGGATCAAGATCGGCCGCCGTCTTTTCCGCGGCCAGGCTGGCCGAGGCGGCCGCCTCTGCGGCTTCACTGGCGGCGGCTCCGGAAATCTCCAGCGCCTCGGAGGCAGTCAGCACGGCGGCTTCGGCTTCGCGCCAGCGGTGCAGCCAAAGCGCGGCTTCGAGCGCGCGGATGTCGGCGGACAGCTTGCGGTAGCGCGCCGCCTGACGGGACTGGCGTTCGAGATCGGCCTGGCGCGATTCCAGCTCGTCGATGACGTCCTGCAAGCGGTCGAGATTGGTTTCCGCACCCTTGAGCCGCAATTCGCTTTCATGGCGGCGGGCGCGCAGGCCGGAAACGCCGGCGGCTTCCTCCAGCACCTTGCGCCGGTTTTCCGGCTTGGCATTGATCAGCTCGCTGATCTGCCCCTGACGCACGAGGGCCGGTGAATTGGCGCCGGTGCCGGCATCGGCAAACAGGAGCTGGACATCCTTGGCACGGACTTCCTCGCCATTGACCTTGTAGCTCGACCCGGCCCCCCGGACGATGCGGCGCACGACTTCAAGGATGGTATTGTCATTGAAACGGGCCGGGGCGGTGCGGTCCTCATTGCTGATGACCAGACGCACTTCGGCATGTTCGCGAGAGGGGCGGGCATCGGTTCCGGAGAAAATGACATCTTCCATGCCGGAGCCGCGCAGGGATTTGGCGGAGGTGGCTCCCATCACCCAGCGCAGCGCTTCCAGCAGGTTGGACTTGCCGCAGCCATTGGGCCCGATCACGCCCGTCAGGCCGGGCTCGATCGAGAGTTCGGTCGAGTCCACGAACGACTTGAAGCCGGTCAGCCTGAGTGAGTTGAATTCCACGCAGTCCCGTCCCTGTATGACGGTCCTACGCCTTGTGGCTGCCGTCTAACCCATCCTATTCGCCGGTGTTTTCACCGTGCTCATAGGCCAGATACAAAATGATTCGGCGGAATGTGTCTGCATCATGTGTAGAAGGGACCAGATCGCCATCCAGCATCAATGGCTCACCATCTACATGATATACATAAGCTAATCCGTCCGGGGTCGGATCAGTTGTCAGCAGATAATTGTTGATAAAAAAGGCCGGGGTTCCGCCTGCGCCATCTTCAATCGACTGTTGATGGCGCGCCAGCACACCTTGCTGCACCGCTTCGTCCTCGATGCAGGCATTGGCCTCGTCCTCTGACAGGCCAAGCGCTTCGGCCACACGGTAATAGACCGGGGCGGTGCTCTGTTGCTCCTGAGCGAGGCTGAAAATCTCTGTCTGGGTTTCAAACAGAAGGTGCAGGGCGTTGAAATACTGATCATCCGGTGCGCAATCGGCAATCATGAAACCGATGGCCGCCAGTTGCGGCTGGCCGGTCAGCATTTCGCGGTAGATGAAGCGCATTTCGCCGGTGGAGATGAATTCGTCCTGCACCATGGGCCAGACGGTTTCATACCAGGAGCGGCAGTGCGGACAGGCGACCGACGCATATTCCACCATCCGGATCGGCGCATCGGCTTCACCGATGGCCCGGTCATCCGGCCGTTCCTCACCGGGATGCGGTGTCTGTGCCGATGCGCTTCCCGCAATCAGGAGCGCGCCAAATGCAAGTGCCAGAAGCCTGATAGACATTAGTCCTCCGCCGGAGTGTCTGCTGTGGGTGCGCCACCGTTTTCGGCCACGAAATGATCAAAAATGCGGATGAAGGTGTCCTCGTCCACCGTGGCCGGGACGGTTTCGCCATTGATCATCAGCGGGGCACCATTCCAGTAATAGACCAGCTGGCCGCCGGAGCGTTCGGCATCCAGAATATGCCCGTTGATGACGAAGCGCGGAGTGCCGTCGATCTCGTCCTCAATGGCCTGATTGTGGGCGTCATTCACCGCATCGCGCAATTCGGCATTGGTGATGCAGGCATTGAACTGGTCGCGCGTCATGCCAACGGTCTGGGCGATGTTCCAGAATTCGTTGCGCGCGCCGGTCGGGCTGCCAGCCGCCTGGAAGATGGATTGTTGCTGCTGGAAGAGCAGATCAATCACATCAAAATAGCGGTCTTCAGGGGCGCAACGCGCCAGCATGAAGCCGGCCTGTGCCAGACGCGGCTCACCGGTCAGCATTTCGCGGAACACATAGCGGACCTGGCCGGTGTCGATATAGCGCGCCTCGATCGCCGGAAAGACTTCCGCGTGATACTCCGCGCAATGCGGGCAGGAGGTCGAAGCGTATTCGATCACCGTGACCTGTGCATCGGCGGAGCCGAGGGCGCGGTCACCTTCGCGTTCGAACTGCGTGCCGCCGCCCGAGGACGAGGATCCGCCACCGCCGCAGGCCACAAGAAGGGCAGCAGTCGCCATCGAAGTGAGGGCCATGGCCCGGCGTGTTAAGGTCATGCGTTCATTCTCCCCGTTCGCGGCGCTCATTCGCCCGCTCGAAACGTTTCAGCGCAGAGGATAGCCGGGCATCCGGGTCAATCTCTACCCCCTCGCTCATGTCTTTTTTCACTTCGCGGCTCACATTTCGTTGCGAACCGGGGCCGGTGGTGCTCGGATTGCCCTGTTTGACACGAAGCCGGCCGGGTGCCGAGGGGCCGGACAGGGTTTTCAGACGCTCCAGAATCCTCGGCGCGTCCGCTTCGATCAGCGCGCCGGCCGGGCCTTTGGCGATGATATACAATGTTCCGCCGCGTATGGCTTCCGGCGCCGACCAACCCGCGAGGCGGTCACCGACGATTTCGCTCCAGTGTTCGGCCAGCCGGTCTGTGCCGGGCCCGAATTTGAGCGAAAGCGGTCTGAGGATTTTCGCCGCTGCCTGCCCGGCGGGCGGCGCGCCGCGATATGCTGCCTTGCCCCGGCGCTCATTGAGATAGCGCGCGGCCAGGGTTTCCAGAGGGGTCGGGCGGCGGAAGCTTGTCATGACAATCATCGTTGCCTGTGCGCGCTGGCAAGACAAGTCTGTTCGCCATGAAAACCGAATCCGATTTTCCGATTGCCCGCATGCGAAAGCGGCTCCTCGCCTGGTATGATGCCGAGGGCCGCAGCCTGCCCTGGCGGATACGGCCGGAAGACCGCGAAGCGGGCCGGACACCCGATTCCTATGCGGTCTGGCTGTCGGAAATCATGCTGCAACAAACCACTGTGCCGCACGCCACACCCTACTGGTACAAATTCCTGGAGCGCTGGCCGCGGGTTGAAAACCTGGCCGCTGCGGACGAGGACGAGGTGTTCGCTGCCTGGGCGGGGCTGGGTTATTATGCCCGGGCCCGCAATCTGCTCGCCTGCGCCCGTGCGGTCTCGGCGGCGGGCGGGACTTTTCCGTCCGGCGAGAAAGCGCTGCTGGCCCTGCCCGGGATCGGCCCCTATACGGCAGCGGCGATCCGCGCGGCGGCGTTTGACCTGCCGGCCAGCGTGGTGGATGGAAATGTCGAACGGGTGATCACGCGGATCTGCGCCATGCCGGATCCGGTAAAGACGGCGAAGCCTGTGATCAAACGGGTTGCGGCGGCGCTCGCGGACCCGGACAGGCCCGGCGATTATGCACAGGCCATCATGGATCTCGGCGCGACGGTGTGCACGCCGCGTTCGCCGGACTGTGCCGCCTGCCCTTGGCAATCAGAGTGCGCCGCTCATGCGCAGGGACGGCCCGAGGCGTTTCCGGTGAAACCGGCCCGGACCGCGAAGCCGCATCGCCGGGCGGTCGGATTTGCGGTCTTCCGCGGTGACCGGATCTGGTTGCGCAAACGTCCGCCGAAAGGCCTGCTCGGCGGCATGCTGGAAGTGCCCTCGACCGAGTGGCGGACCCGGGACTGGGACATGGACGAGGCCCGCGCGGCGGCGCCGCTGCAGGCCGAATGGGAAGAAATGGCCGTGATCGCCCATGTCTTCACCCACTTCTCGCTGGAAATGAGACTGTGGCGCGCCGAAGCGGCTGGCGGATGGGAGCCGGAGACAGGCGGCTGGTATGCTGTCCGCGAGATCGGCGAACTGGCCTTGCCGAGTGTCATGAAGAAGGCGGTTCTGGCCGCGGTCTAGGCTTCCATCGCGGCGCGGATTTCCGCCCGCAGCGTGTCGATCGGGGCATAGGCGCCCTTCTTGCGGACATGCCAGAAGGTCCAGCCATTGCAGGAGGGGGCATTCTGGATTTCCGCGCCGACCTTGTGGATGGAGCCTTCAATCTTGCCGGACAGGATGGACCCGTCCGCGCGCACGCGGGCCGTGCGCTTGCCTTTCGGGCAGTAGAGCGTGTCGCCGGGCTTTACGAGGCCGAGCTCGACCAGATTGCCGAAGGGAATGCGCACTTCGGCGCGTTTCGACCGGGTGACCGCCAGTGATTCCGACGCCGCCGGGCGGATCGCTTCCAGGCGCTCGGTGGCGACCCGGACATAGGCGTCCTCGCGCTCGATACCGATGAATTTTCGGCCCAGCCGCTTGGCGGCCGCCCCGGTGGTGCCGGTGCCGAAGAAGGGATCGAGGATGACATCACCGGGTGAGGTCGTGGCCAGCAGGACGCGGTGCAACAGGGCTTCCGGCTTCTGGGTCGGGTGCGCCTTCTTGCCATCGCTGGCCTTGATGCGTTCGCCGCCGGAGCAGATCGGCAGCACCCAGTCGGAGCGCATCTGCACACCATCATTCAGCGCCTTCATGGCGGCATAGTTGAAAGTGGGTTTGGCGTCCTTGGTCTTGGCCGCCCAGATCAGGGTTTCGTGCGCATTGGTGAAGCGCGTGCCCTTGAAATTCGGCATCGGATTGGTCTTGCGCCAGATCACGTCATTCATGATCCAGAAGCCCATATCCTGAAGGAAGGTGCCGAGCCGGAAAATGTTGTGATAGGCGCCCATCACCCAGATCGCGCCATTGGGTTTGAGAATACGCTTGGCTTCTTCCATCCAGGCGCAGGAAAACAGATCGTAATCATCATGATTGCCGATCTGGTCCCAGTCATTGTCGACGGCGCTGACCTTGGAATTGTCCGGGCGGTGGAGATCGCCGCCGAGCTGGAGATTATAGGGCGGATCGGCAAAGACGAGATCAATGCATTCATCGGGCAGGGAGCGCATGATCTCCACGCACTCGCCTTGCAGAATCTGGTTCACTGGCAGCTGGCTGGTCACTGCTTTACTCCACCCGGATTAACCTTGTTAGCGGCCCAGACTCGCGCCTCGGGCCTAACGGGCGGTTAAACGAATGCGGGTTGGCGCATGGGTGAAAAACTCATGCGGTGGATCGGGCAGGGGCCGTGCGTGGCGATCGCCTCCAGATGCGTGCGCGCGCCATAGCCCTTATGGCCCTCGAATCCGTAAGCGGGCCAACGTTCTGCGGCCCGGATCATCAGATCATCGCGGACGGTCTTGGCGATGATGGAGGCGGCGGATATGGCCGGTTCGAGGCCGTCCCCGCCAATGATAAATCTGGCAGTGGCGGGCAGCTGGCCGGGCGTGCGATTGCCGTCGACCAGGAATTCGGCCGGGATTTCGCCGAGATTGAGGGCGGCCCGGCGCATGGCCACCAGGGTCGCCTGCAAAATATTGATACGGTCGATTTCTTCCGGCTCGGCAATGCCGATGCCGAACAGGGCGGTGTCGCGGATCTCGCGCGCCAGTGCGACGCGGCGTTTTTCGCTCAGCTTCTTGGAATCGTTCAGCCCCTCGATGGGCTCCCGCAATATCACGGCCGCCGCCACCACCGGCCCGGCCAGCGGCCCGCGGCCGGCCTCGTCGATGCCGGCGATGGTGTCTGTTCTGTCCATGCGCCATAGCTAGCCTGATTGGTGGCTGCGTAAAAACCCCGGCCAACAGAGGGCACGTGGTTCGAGAGCCGTCTGCGCCGGGCACCTCGCCATGAGGTGGCCAACTCTCTCCGTTTTCGTCCGGCTTGACCGGACGATCTCGATGTCAAAGAGCCCCTCCGGTCAAGCCGGAGGGAGGCGCAATTTTTTTCATCGTCCTCAAGCTAGAACAGGCTCGGCTGGTTGCCGTGGCCGAGCGGCCGTTCGAAGAGGTCACAGCGCAGGCCCGGGCCGCGCGTCTTCAGGCCATAGCGTTCAATCGCGCGCCGGAAGCGGCTGGCGAGGAGGCGGGCATAGGGGCCGTCGCCACGCTGCCTTTTCCCGAACGCTGAATCATATTCCGCACCGCCGCGGGTCTGACGCACCAGCGACATGACGTGCGAGGCTGAATCCGGCCGCGTCGTTGCCAGCCATTCCTTGAACAGTCCCTTGATCTCCATGGGCAGGCGCAGGAGCACATAACCGGCCGAGACGGCCCCGGCTTCGGCGGCGGCCTGCAGTATGGCTTCCAGCTCGCGGTCATTGAGCGCCGGGATCATCGGCGCCGCCATGACGGTGACGGGAATGCCGGCCCCGGCGAGCTGTTTCACCGTCTCCAGCCGCCGCGACGGCGTGGCGGCGCGCGGTTCCATGTCGCGTGCCAGCTTGCGGTCCAGCGTGGTGATGGAGATGGCGGCGCGGAACAGGCCCTTTTTCGCCAGCGGCGCGATGATGTCGAGGTCGCGCAGGATCAGCGCGGACTTGGTGATGACGCTGACCGGATGGTGGAATTCCGCACAGACTTTCAGAATATCGCGGGTGATTTCCTCCTTGCGTTCGACCGGTTGATAGCAATCGGTATTGGCCCCGATCACAATGGGCTCGGGCCGGTAATTACGGTCCATGAAGGTGCGGACCAGCAGTTTCGCGGCCTCGGGCTTCTTGAAGATGACGCTTTCGAAATCAAGGCCCGGCGAATAGCCCCAATAGGCGTGGCTGGGCCGGGCATAACAATAGACACAGCCATGTTCGCAGCCGCGATAGGGGTTGATCGACTGGTTGAAGGAAATATCCGGCGAATGATTGCGCGTGACGATGGAGCGTGAGGAATCAATCAGCGTAACCGTACGCAATTGTTCCGGCTGCGGGTCGGTGTCGCGCCAGCCATCGTCGAAAGGCTCATACGCCTTGTCCTCGAAGCGGTTGCTGCGGTTGGAGCGCGCGCCGCGGCCGCGTGGCTGCAGGGGCGCGGGCAGGGGGTCACCGGTGAGATCGGCGTTCAGGCAGGGTGGCGTGCGAGGGGCTTTCGACATGACAGGATTATGTTCCTATCAAGCGAACAAATCAAGAACACTTATGCTGATACTCCGGTCCATCCGGACCGTCGCTCCTCGCTTATTCCAGGCAAGCTGGAAACGCTGCGGGCGCGCCGTCGCGCTTTGCCCCTCACCCTTGCGGGAGCGGGTGACGCATGGGTGCGAATAGTGCGGGAAGTACCACCCACTCCGTCATCCGTGCGAACGTCAACGCGCGTCATCCTCCGGTTTAACCGGAGGACCTCTTTGCCGGGCGCTCTGGGTTCAGATCCTCCGGTCAAGCCGGAGAATGACGATGTAAAATGTTGAAAGGATGTTGGGTGTTAGTCCGCCCCCTCCACCTTCTTCACCACTTCCAGCCAGTCGCGCCAGGCGCGGGCCTTTTCCTGCGGGCGGCGGAGGAGGAAGGCCGGGTGGAAAAGCGGCATGGCGGGGATGTGGTCACCGGCTTCGCCGTCCGCGTCCTTGAAACGGTATTCGGCCCAGCGGCCGCGCAGCTTCATGATGCCGGTGGTGGCGCGCAGGAGGGCTTGCGCCGAGACCCCGCCGGCGAAGACCAGCACTTTCGGTTGTGCGATCGCAATATGGCGCTCGATCAGGGGCAGGCAGATGGCGATTTCCTCGGTCGAGGGGGTGCGGTTGCCGGGCGGGCGCCAGTTGAGAATGTTGGAGATATAGACGTCTGTTTCCGGGTCGAGGCCGGAAGCACGGATCATCCGGTCGAGCAGCTGACCGGACTTGCCGACAAAGGGCTTGCCCTGTTCGTCCTCATCGCGGCCCGGGGCCTCGCCGACAATCATGATGTCCGCCGCAGGATTGCCGCGCGAGAAAACGGTATTGCGCGCGGTGCGTTTCAGCGCACAGCCGTCAAAGGCCATAATCGCGGCCTTCAGCTCGTCCAGTGTCCGCACATTTGCGACCGCCTTGCGCGCATCTTCGGGATCGCCATCGGGTGTGCCGAAGCCTGCGGCCCGTGCGGCCTGCGGGGTGGCGATGGCGGGCTTTTCCGGCGCTTGCAGCGGATCGCGCGATTGGGATTTTGGCGCGGGAGACGGTGAGGGCAATTTCGGCCGGGCCACGGGCAGGGGATCGGCCTCGATGCCCATATCCTCCCACCAGAGTGTGAGAGCCTTGAGGGCGCGGGCGTGTGTATCGGCGTCGGGCATCGTCTGGAACATGCGGCTTTCGGCTGGATCGGACACGTAATGTGCCCTAGCTGAATATGAACAGCTAAGCTATGACAGATCATAGAGAAAGCGAAGCACTACGGGGCAAGGAGCAGCACAGCATGTCTGACGAGATTCAGCGCGAGTCGATGGAATACGACGTCATCATCGTCGGGGCGGGGCCGGCCGGGCTGTCGGCCGCGATACGGCTGAAGCAGATGGCCGCCGAGTCCGGAGCGGAGATTTCCGTCGCCGTGCTGGAAAAAGGCGGTGAGGTCGGCGCGCACATATTGTCGGGCGTGGTGATGGATCCGAAGGCGTTGAACGAGCTGATCCCGGACTGGCGCGATCAGGGCTGTCCGCTGGAAACAGAGGTCAAGGACGACATTTTCCTCGCCCTCTCGGAAACATCCGGCTTCCGCTTTCCGAACATCGCCTTCCCGCCCTTCATGTCCAATCATGGCTGCTATACCGGCTCTCTCGGCGCCGTCTGCAAATGGCTGGGCGAACAGGCCGAGGCGCTGGGGGTTGAAATCTATCCGGGTTTCCCGGCCGCCGAGCTGATCGAGGAAGACGGCGTTATCAAGGGCGTGATCACCGGTGATTTCGGCGTGGCGCGCGATGGCAGCCACAAGGACGGCTATCAGCCGGGCATGGAGCTACGCGGCAAATACACGCTGATCGGCGAAGGCGCGCGCGGCTCGCTGGCCAAAAAGCTGATCCACCACTTCGCGCTGAGCGATGGCAAGGAGCCGCAGAAATACGGTATCGGACTGAAGGAATTGTGGCGCGTCAAACCGGAAAACCACAAGCCCGGCACGGTGCAGCACACAATGGGCTGGCCGCTGGACAATACAACCGGTGGCGGCTCCTTCCTCTATCACTGGGGCGATAATCTGGTGTCGGTCGGCTTTGTCGTGCACCTGAATTACAAGAATCCCTGGATCTCGCCGTTCGAGGAATTCCAGCGGATGAAGACGCATCCGAAGATCAGGGGCGTATTCGAGGGGGCCGAGCGCCTGTCCTATGGCGCGCGGGCGATCACCGAAGGCGGGTTCCAGTCGGTGCCGAAGCTGACCTTCCCGGGCGGCGCGCTGATCGGTTGTTCGGCCGGTTTCGTGAATGTGCCGCGCATCAAGGGCAGCCATAATGCGATGAAGACCGGCATGCTGGCCGCGGAAAGCGTGTTCGAGGCCCTGCAGGCCGACCGCCAGGGCGATGAACTGACCGCATATCAGACCGCCTATGACACATCCTGGGTCGCCAGGGATCTGAAACTGGTCCGCAATGCGAAGCCGCTTTGGTCAAAATTCGGCACCTTCTTCGGCATCGCGTTGGGCGGGGTGGACATGTGGTTCAACTATCTGTTCGGCGGATTGTCACTGTTCGGGACGATGAAGCACGGCAAAAGCGATGCGGAAGCGCTGGACCCGGCAGAACAGCATACAAAGATCGATTATCCGAAACCGGATGGCGTGCTGACCTTTGACCGGTTGTCGTCGGTCTTCATTTCCAACACCAATCATGAGGAAGACCAGCCGGTTCACCTGAAGGTGAAGGATATGGCACTGCAGAAATCCAGCGAATGGGAGGTCTATGCCGGACCCTCCAGCCGCTATTGCCCGGCTGGTGTCTATGAATGGGTGAAGGACGAGAATTCCGGTGAAATGTCGTTCGTTATCAATGCGCAGAACTGCGTGCATTGCAAAACCTGCGACATCAAGGACCCCAATCAGAATATCAACTGGACAACTCCGGAGGGCGGTCAGGGTCCGATCTATGTGAATCTGTAGGCACCTCCTGCCCTTGTGTGCCCAGTTGTGAGGCGTAACGTGAATTCATGAAGCTCCGGATTTCCTTCCTCGTTTCGGCATCATTCCTGATGCTCGCCGCATGTCAGACGACTTCGGACGGCCTGCCGAGCGGGCTCGTCATCGCGGATGTGGAAGATGAAGGCGTGTCGTCCTATGGCGCGTTTCTGGCCGGGCGTTTTGCCGGCACGGCCCGCGATGCGGACAGTGCTGCAGATTATTATGCCACGGCCTGGGAGCTGGAACCCGACAGCGCCATTCTTGCCGAGCGCTCTTTCCTTTCCGCCGTCCTGTCAGGACATGAGGAAACGGCCATCGAGGCGGCGCGGGTATCGGCGCTGGCCGGGGACGAAACCCGTCTCGCCCGGCTTTTTCTGGCCGCAGACGCTCTTTCCGCCCGGCGCTATGATGACGCCAGCGCCTGGCTGGATGCCGATCAGCTGGGTCCGTTCAATACCTTTCTTGCCGAGCTGATGTCGGACTGGGCGCGTGCCGGAAGCGGCGATATCGAGGGCGCTCTGGCGCGGGCGCGGTCAGCGTCGGTGCCGGGCTATGCGGCGGCTTTTCTGACCCTGCACCGCGCCTTGCTGGCCGATTATGCTGGTGATGCCACAAATGCCGATGCGGCCTATCAGGCGGCCATCAGCGAAAGCCCGTTCACGCGCGTGGCCGTTGCGCTCTATGGCGACTTCCTGTTGCGCCAGCGCCGGCGTGATGATGCGATCACCCTCTATGACCAGTATCTGCGCCAGAATCCGATTGAACGCAGTATCACCGAGGCGCGCCGCATTGCCGCCGAAACACGGCGTCTGCCGCGCCGGATGACGGTCAGCGAGGCGGCCGCACGGGCGGTGTTCGGGCCGTCGGCGGCCCTGGCCTCCCAGGCCGATATCGACCTGTCCGTTGTCTATCTCCGCCTCACCACGCGTCTGGATCCGGATTATGCGCCGGCTGTGATCCTGCTGGCAGGGGCGCTGGAAAATACCGGGCTCACCGAGGCAGCGATCGCGGCCTATAACACCGTTCCGGAAGGGCCGTTCCGCTTGCCGGCCGATATTGACCGTATCTGGTTGCGGGCCACGCAAGGCGATGTTGATACGGCGCTGGCGGAAGCCCGTGAGCTGTCCGAGGAGAGCGGCGCGGTCGAGGCCCAGCTGGTCTATGCCGACCTCCTGCGCTCGTCCGGGCAATACACGCTGGCGGCCGAGCTCTATACGCGGGCGCTTGAGGCGCGGGAGGCGCAAGGCCTGGTTCCCGACTGGCGGTATTATTATTTTCGGGCGATCTGTTACGAGCAGTCAGAGCGCTGGGCCATGGCGGAAGCCGATTTCCAGTCCGCACTCACAATCTCGCCGAATGAAGCCGAAGTGCTCAATTATCTGGGCTATATGTGGGTGATAAGGGGCGAGAATATTGCCGAAGCGTTCGACATGATCGAACGCGCCGCAGCGATTGCGCCGGACCAGGGTCATATTATCGACAGCCTTGGCTGGGCCCATTATGTGCGCGGCAATTACGCGCTCGCCGTCCAGCATCTGGAGCGGGCGGTAGAATTGTCGCCCGAGGCGCCGACCATCAATTATCATCTCGGCGATGCCTACTGGCAGGTCGGGCGGCAGCTGGAAGCCCGCTTCCAGTGGGAAAGAGCGCTGGGGCTGGATCCGGACGAGGATGAGCGCGCCGGACTGATGGCGCGGCTCGCCGGTGATGCCCCGGACCTGCCGGATATGAGGGTCGCGGATGCGGCCATTGAAGCGCCTTGATCCGTGAATTCGCGCCGGCAAAAGTCAATCTGACCCTGCGCACCGGAAAGGTGCGCGAGGATGGCTATCACCCCGTGGATTCCATTGTTGTTTTTGCGGATTGGGGCGATGCGCTGACGGCGGAAACCGGGGACGGGCTGTCGCTGTCGATTTCCGGACCGCAGGGCGGTGCCATTCCCGCGGACGAAACCAATCTGGTCATGCGCGCGGCGCGGATGCTGGCGGAAGCCGCAGGCGTCGAGGCGGCTGCTCGGCTCGGGCTGGCAAAGTCTATCCCCGCCGGGGCCGGTCTGGGCGGCGGCTCGGCGGATGCGGCAGCGGCCTTGCGGGCGCTCAATCGGTTGTGGGAACTCGACTGGCCATTGGAGATGCTGGCCGGGATCGGGGCGGAGATCGGTTCCGACATTCCCGCCTGCCTGTGGTCCCGACCCTTGCGGATGACCGGGCGCGGCGAACGGATCCGGCTGATCGATGAGTGGCCGGCCTTTACGGCCTTGCTGGTCAATCCCGGTGTGGCGGTGGCCACGGGGAAAGTGTTCCAGGCCTTTGATGATCTGCCGGCCGGGACCGGTCAGGGATTCCGGCTGACCGGCGGGTTGGACCGCCTTTCTGTGCTGGCAGACCTGAATGCTGCAACAAACGATTTGACAGCCCCGGCGTGTGCCGTGGCCCCGAACATTTCCGGCGTTCTGGCAGAGCTGGCGGAAGACGGATCAGCGGAGCTGGTGCGCATGTCGGGGTCGGGCGCGACCTGTTTTGCGGTCTATGCTGACAGCGGCGTCCGTGATTCGGCGGCGGAAAAATTGCGGGCCAGGCATCCCGGCTGGCTTGTTCAGCCGGTTGAATTTCCGGGTGTTCCGGCGATAAATCCGGCATGAGTGCGATCTGGATCTTTCTGTGTTTTGCGCTGGCCACAAGCGTCTGCTGGCTGGCGAAGCGCGCCGGCGTGCTCGATCATCCCAATCACCGCTCCAGCCATTCACGGCCGACGCCGCGCGGGGGCGGGCTGGGCGTCCTGGCGGCGCTCGGCCTGGGCCTCGTTCCCGCCCTGCAGGCCGGGCTGGATATCCGTCCGGCCGCGATGGCTGCGCTGGGTTTTGGCTTGCTCGGTCTTGCCGACGACCTGCTGGCGCTGGGCACGTGGCTGAAATTCGGCGTGGTCATTGTCCTTGGCAGCCTGCTGGTCTGGCTGGCCGGGCCCGTCGCGGCCATCGGTGCCGGTGATGCCCTGGCCCTGCCTTTGCCGGTCTGGCTGGGGTTTGGAGGCTCGGTGCTCTGGGTTTTCGTGGCCGCCAATGCGGTCAATTTCATGGACGGATCAGACGGGCTGATCGTGGCGATTTTCGTGCCGGTGGGGCTGGCACTCGGCCTGACAGGGGAGGGCGCTGGCGGATATGCCGGTTATGCGCTGGCGGCCGGACTGGCGGGTTTTGCCATCTTCAATGTACCGCGCGCCTTTCTGTTTCTCGGCGATGTTGGTTCATTGGCGATCGGTGGCGTATTTGCCGCCATCGCCCTGCAGCGGATCGAGACACCGGGAGAGGTCTGGCTCTACCCGCTGCTGATCCTGCCGGTGCTGGCGGATGTGCTGCTGACCCTGGTCGGAAAA
Source organism: Hyphobacterium indicum (assembly GCF_003129605.1). Taxonomy (GTDB): domain Bacteria; phylum Pseudomonadota; class Alphaproteobacteria; order Caulobacterales; family Maricaulaceae; genus Hyphobacterium; species Hyphobacterium indicum. Next base: position 192,925 of record NZ_QBDX01000004.1, on the reverse strand, counting down.
ATCCGCAACGGGATCGGATTTCTGAGCCCGCACCGCACCCATGCCTATCAATTGCTGTCGCGCATGGGATGGCCGCATTGGCGCGTGGCGCTGGCCTATTTCATCGCCTCTTCGCTGTGTGCCGTGATGGCCATGCTGGGGGCGGCGCTCGGCGGCGTGGTGCCGTTCGCAATGTTTGCCGGAGCCGTTGTGGTGGCAACGCTTCTGCATGCCGGGATACGGCGTCTGGCCATCCGGTCCGGACTGGACCTCAAGGCCTGATCAGCTGGCGCGCTGGACCACGAATTCAGCCAGATCGGACAGGGCGGTCTTCCACTTGTTGTCCGGAAAAACCGAAAGGGCCTGCTGGGCCGTGCGCGCTTTGTCCTCGGCCATGGCGAGCGTGGCCTTCAGCGCATCATGACGGTGCAGGAGTTCGAGGGCGGTTTCAAAATCGGCTTCGGTCTGTTCGCCTTCGGCCATCACCCGCGCCCAGAACTGCTTGTCGGCCTGACCGCTTTTCTTGAGGGCAAGCACGACGGGCAGGGTGACTTTCCCCTCGCGGAAATCATCGCCGGTATTCTTGCCCAGCGACTGGGCGAGGCCGCCATAATCCAGCGCGTCGTCGACCAGCTGGAAAGCGAGGCCGAGTTCGCGGCCATAGGTGTCGAGCGCGGCAATTTCCTCTGCCGGGCGGCCGGCAACAATGGCCGAGACTTCCGCCGCCGAGGCGAAAAGGGCGGCGGTCTTGGCTTCGATGATTTCCATGTAGGAGCCCACCGTGGCGTCGATATCACCTTTCACCGCCAGCTGGCGGACCTCGCCTTCGGCGATGATGCTGGAAGCCCGTGACAGCGAGTGCAGGGCGTCCATGGAGCCGGCATCGACCATCAGCATGAAGGCGCGGGCAAAGAGGAAGTCACCGACCAGCACGCTGGGCGCATTGCCCCAGACCAGGTTGGCGGCTTTCCGGCCCCGGCGCAGATCGCTCTCGTCGACGACATCATCGTGCAGCAGGGTGGCGGTGTGGATGAATTCGACGGCAGCGGCGAGTTTGAGATGGGCATCGCCTGTATAGCCGATCATGTTGGCGGCCGCGATGGTGACCAGCGGGCGCACGCGCTTGCCGCCGGCTTCCACCAGATATTTCGCCAGCTTGGGAATGAGCGGCACCGGGCTGCCCATGCGCTCGAGGATCAGCGCGTTGACGGCCTTCATCTCGCCGTCGGCCAGATGCGCCAGCGTCTCGGCGGCATTGGGTCCTGACGCGGCTGCTTCGCCCGCGCGCTCGAGCGCCTGGTTTGCAATTGCGCTGATATCCAAACCGGTTTCCTTCGACAGCCACGGCCCATTAGACTTGAGAGACAATAGAAACGCGGAGACACTGCCGCAAGCAAGCAACGCTGCGCTGATCGTCGCAGCCGGACAAATGGGAGTGAGCGTTTCGTGATCGAGGTGTTTCGAACCAATAATCCGGTAGAGCTCAATTTCGCCGAGAATGTGCTGCGGCAGGCGGGGCTGGAACCCATTGTTCTGGATAGCGAAACCGCCGGCGCCTATGCTGGCGCGCTGCCCTTCATCAAACGCCGGATCATGGTGATTGACGAGGAGGCGCACCAGGCCCGTTCGGCGCTGAAGGCTGCGTTCGACGATTTGCCCGATGACTGAGCCGGTCACGCTGCTGGACGGCAAGGTCATTGCCCGGCAGTCCGAGGCGGGGTTCCGCTCGGGGCTGGATGCGGTGCTGCTGGGGGCGTCCATCGACATCAAGCCGGAACATGTCGGGCTGGAATTTGGCTGCGGATCGGGTGCGGCGATGCTGGTGGCGGCCTGGCACAACACTGTGAGCCGGTTCCAGGGCTTTGATACGGACGCTGTGATGCTGGGCTTTGCCGACGAGAATATCGCGGCCAATGGCTGGCAGGACCGGATGGTGGCCTTCCAGGCGGATGTCCTCAATCCCGGGCATCTGGGCCTGGTGCACCAGGTATTCTTCAATCCGCCCTATTATGATGATCCGAAAAAGATGGTGCCGCCGAAATTCCAGAAGCAGGCCGCCTATATGGGCCATGGCGTGCCGCTGGAGACCTGGATCCGCCTCGCCAACAAGGTGCTGGTACCGAAAGGCCGGGTCACGCTGATCCATCGCGCCGACCGGCTGGATGACATTCTGTTGCTGATGAAAAAATGGTTCGGCGATGTCGTGGTCAAGCCGGTGGCACCCTATGCCGACCAGCCGGCCAAGCGCATTCTGGTGTCCGCCCGCAAGGGGGTGAACGGGCCGATGAAGCTCCTGCCGCCGCTGGTCCTGCATGATGGTTCCGGCCGGAAATATACCGCAGAGGCGGAGTCCGTCCTGCGCGGGAGCGACCGGATCGAGCTGCGATAGGCCTCTTTCTCCCCCTGCTTGCGGGGGGAGTGTCGCGAAGCGACGAGGGGGGCAATGCCGGTGCCAGCCCCCTCCACCGCTACGCGGTCCCCCTCCCCCGTGAACGGGGGAGGACATCACCGCCATCCTTGCTTGATTGACGGGCCCTGCTTTCCTAGTGTCCGCGCGACTTATCCAGAGCCGGATTCCCGGCTGCCGGGGCCGATATTTCCATGACCAAAAAAGCTGCACCGTCCTTCCAGGAACTGATCCTCCGCCTGCAGGCCTATTGGGGCGGGCAGGGGTGTGCGATTTTGCAGCCCTATGATGTCGAGGTCGGGGCCGGAACCCTGCATCCGGCAACGACCTTGCGTTCGCTGGGGCCGAAGCCGTGGCGCGCCGCCTATGTGCAGCCCTCGCGCCGTCCGGCGGATGGGCGCTATGGCGAAAACCCCAACCGTTTGCAGCATTACTACCAGTTCCAGGTGCTGCTGAAGCCATGCCCGTTCAATCTGCAGGAGCTCTATCTCGGCTCGCTGGATGCCATCGGCATTGACCGCAATCTGCACGATGTCCGCTTTGTCGAGGATGACTGGGAGAACCCCACCGTCGGGGCCTGGGGGCTGGGCTGGGAAGTCTGGTGTGACGGGATGGAAGTCTCGCAATTCACCTATTTCCAGCAGGTCGGCGGGCTGGATGTCGATCTCGTCTCCGGCGAGCTGACCTACGGGCTCGAACGCCTCGCCATGTATGTGCAGGGCGTTGAAAATGTTTACGATCTCGACTTCAATGGCGCGGGCCTGACCTATGGCGATGTCTTCCAGGAAGCCGAGCGGCAATATTCCGCCTTCAATTTCGAGCATGCCGATGTCGAGATGCTGATCTCCTGGTTTGGCGATGCCGAAAAGCAGTGCAAGGCGCTGCTGGCGCTGGAGAAACCCCTGCCGCTGCCAGCTTATGATTACTGCCTGAAAGCCTCGCACCTGTTCAATCTGGTCGATGCGCGCGGCGCGATTTCGGTGGCCGAACGCGCCAGCTGGATTGCGCGGGTGCGCGAGCTCGCCAAGGGCTGCGCGGAAGCGTGGGTCCATTCCGAAGAAGGAGAGGCGGCATGAGGCGGAACTCCGGAATGGTTTTTCCCCTCCCCTTGATGGGGAGGGTGGACGGATCGTCCGATCCGGCCGGGTGGGGTGTGTTTGTCCATTCACCCCTACCGGTCTCGCTTTGCTCGACCACCTCCCCCCTCAAGGGGGAGGGAAAGTGCCGGGCCGCAATGGAGGCCCATCATGGCGCTTGAATTCTATCACAATCCGCAATCGCGGGCGGCGATGACGCACTGGCTGCTCGAAGAGATTGGCTGCGACTACACGATCAGACCCGTCGCCTATGAGGACGGCTCGATGCGGACGCCGGAATTCCTGGCGATCAACCCGATGGGCAAGATCCCGGCAATCAGGGATGGCGAGACCATCGTCACCGAGACGACGGCCATCGCGATCTATCTGGCGGATAAATACAAAACGCCGAACGATCTGGCACCGGCGATTGATGATCCGCGGCGCGGTGAATATCTGCGCTGGATTGCCTATCAGAGCGCGTGCATCGATCCGGCGATGATGCAGGCGGGGCTGAAATTCGAGACCCAGCGCCAGCAGGCCGGTTGGGGCAATGTCGAGCTGGTCATGGATGTGCTCGATCAGCGGCTGGCCAAAGCGGATCCGTATCTGTTCGGTGACTGGTTTACCGCGGCGGACGTGCTGATCGGCGGCGCGCTGGGCTGGGCCATCCAGTTCGGCATGTTCGAGATGCGCCCGGGATTTGAAAACTACCTCAAGGCCGTGCAATCGCGCCCGGCCTTTCAAAAAGTCTTTGCCGGTTAGGACATCACTGACGTGCCCCAGCTTCTGCTTGAATTCTTTTCCGAGGAAATTCCCGCGCGCATGCAACCGCGGGCGGAGCATGAACTCGTCAATCTGTTCGAACAACAAATGAAAGCGCGTGGATTAGACTTCACCGACTGGTGGTCAGTTCAAGCATTCGCTGGGCCGCGTCGGTTGACGCTTGTTGTTGACGATCTTCCCGAGGAAACGGAACCGACCCGCGAGGAGCGCAAGGGCCCGCGCACCGATGCGCCGGAAAAGGCGCTGGAAGGCTTCATGCGCGGGGCCGGGATTGCCAGCCTCGACCAGTGTGAGACGCGGCAGGACAAGAAGGGCGAATTCTACGTCGCGGTGATCGAGAAGCCGGGCGTGAAGACGGCGGATGTGATCGCCTCGGTCGTGCCGGACATTGTGAGGAATTTCCCCTGGCCGAAATCGATGAAGTTTGGCGAAGGCGATAAGACCCAGCGCTGGGTGCGGCCGCTGCAACGCATCGTCTGCCTGTTTGGCGGCGAGGTGGTACCGGTCGAGGTCTTCGGCCTGACCGCCGGCAATGTCACCGAAGGCCATCGCATGCACGGGCCGGGACCGTTCACGGTCAAGGATTTTGCCGATTACAGGGCGCAGCTGGAAGGCGAGGGGCATGTCCTCATTGATCGCGACCGCCGCGAGGAATTGATCCTTGAAGGCGCGAAGACGGTCTGTGCCGCCGCCGGGCTGGAACTGATCGAGGATGATGGATTGCTGATGGAAGTCGCGGGCTTGGTCGAATGGCCGATTCCGCTTCTAGGCCGGATGGACCCGGATTTCCTCGACCTGCCGCCGGAAGTCATCCAGCTGTCGATGAAGACGCACCAGAAATATTTTGCTGTGCGTGACCCCAAGACGGGTGAGCTGGCCCCGAATTTCGTGGTCGTCGCCAATCAGGACGCGCCCGATGGCGGCATGGCCATTGCCGCGGGCAATGCGCGGGTCTTGTCGGCGCGCCTCTCCGATGCCCGGCATTTCTGGGACAATGACCGCAAGACGCCGCTGTCGGATATGGCGGGTGAGCTCTCCAAGGTGACCTTCCACAAGAAGCTGGGCACGGTGGCCGACAAGGTGGAGCGCGTCGCCGCGCTGGCGCGCGAACTGGCGCCTGCCGTTGGCGCTGATCCTGATCTCGCAGAGAAAGCCGCGCGCCTGTCCAAGGCGGACCTGGTTTCGGAAATGGTCTATGAATTTCCCGAACTTCAGGGCGTGATGGGCCGGTATTACGTCATGGAGCAATGGCGCCGTCCCCCCTCCGTCCCGGATCAAGTCCGGGACACCTCCCCCGTAAACGGGGGAGGAAACCAGGAAGGCGCCTTTCCTCCCCCGCCTGCGGGGGAGGGGGACCACGAAGTGGTGGAGGGGGGGCTCGCCGGTCTCTCTGAATCCGAAGCCCAACAGATCGCCGATGCGATCCGTGATCATTACAGGCCGCAGGGCCCGTCCGATGACGTGCCGATCGCGCCGGTCAGTGCCGCCGTTGCGCTCGCCGACAAGCTGGACACGCTGGTCGGCTTTTGGATGATCGATGAAAAGCCAACCGGGTCGAAAGACCCGTTTGCGCTGAGGCGTGCCGCGCTGGGCGTGATCCGGATACTGCTGGCCACATCTTCGCGCGTTGATCTCCGATATTTTGCGATGAGAACCGCAATTCCATTCGGCGTGAAGGAAGAAGCCTCCCTGAGACGCGAGGCCTTTGAAGCTTTTGGAAAAATCTGGTCAGAGAATTGGTTCCGCGAAAGCCGGTTCGATGTCGAGTCAATTACTAGTCAAATTTCAGCTAAGACCAAGTACCTTGGACTAAAATTTGCTCTTCGACCGTTACAGGACGATGGTAATCTTCTCGCCTTCTTCGCGGACCGCCTCAAAGTCCATCTCAAGGATGACGGCATTTCGCACGATGTGATCGATGCCGTTTTTGCCTTGGGCGATGATGATCTGGTGCGGGTGACGAATCGCGCCCGCGCCCTTCAGGGTTTCCTCGATACCGAAGACGGCAAGGCGCTGCTGGCCGGATACAAGCGCGCGGCGAATATATTGCGTGCCGAGGAGAAGACCGACGGCGAGGGCGCGTTCGAAGGCGAGCTCGACAGCGATTATGCGCCTGCCGAGGCCGAGGAAAAGGCGCTGATCGCGGCGCTGGAGCGTGTGCGCCCGGCGGCGGCGAAGGCGGTCGAAGCCGAGGATTTCGAGGGCGCGATGGCGGCCCTGTCGCAAATGCGCGCACCCGTTGATGCCTTCTTTGACAAAGTCACTGTGAACGATAAAGACGGCATGCTGCGCCGCAACAGGCTTCGCCTTCTGGCGATGATCCGGAAAGCGGCGCACACCGTGGCCGATTTCGGCCGCATCGAGGGATAGTTTCCCCTCGTCCTTCGAGGCCCGCTTGCGCGGGCACCTCAGGATGAGGTGAAAAGGAGTTTGGCTCTACCTCTCCTGCGAGATGCATTCGGAACGAATGCCTCGAAGGGGGGAAGACAAAGGGACTGATATGAGCGCGACGAAGTGGGTCTATGCATTCGGTGGCGGTTCCAGCGAGGGCGATGCCAGCCAGCGCGAATTGCTGGGCGGCAAGGGGGCCAATCTCGCCGAGATGGCGCGGCTGGGCCTGCCTGTGCCGCCGGGCTTCACCATCACGACGGCGGTCTGCGTGGCCTATTATGAAAACAACAAAGCCTTTCCCGCCGAGCTGGAAGCGCAGATCGACGCGGCGCTGGCCAATCTGGAAAGCGTGACCGGCAAGGCGTTCGGCGATCCGGGAAATCCGCTGCTCGTCTCGGTGCGCTCGGGCGCGCGCGCCTCCATGCCGGGTATGATGGATACGGTGCTCAATCTGGGTCTCAATGACGAGACGGCGGAGGGGCTGGCGGCACTGTCGGGCGACAAGCGCTTTGCCTATGACAGCTATCGCCGCTTCATCCAGATGTATTCCGATGTCGTGCTGGGCCTCGATCATGCGATTTTCGAGGAGATCCTGGAAACCTTCAAGGAAGAGCGCGACTATGCGCTGGACACCGAATTGTCCGCCGATGACTGGGTGGAGATCGTCGCGGAATACAAGCAGGCCGCCGCCGACGCGCTGGGCCGGGACTTCCCGACCGATCCGCGCGAGCAACTGGCCGGCGCCATCCGCGCCGTGTTCGACAGCTGGATGACGGCGCGGGCGATCAAATACCGCCAGCTGCACGATATTCCCGAAAGCTGGGGCACGGCGGTCAATGTGCAGGCCATGGTGTTCGGCAATATGGGCGAGACCTCGGCGACCGGCGTGGCCTTCACGCGCGATCCCTCGACCGGGCGCAACAGCTATTATGGCGAATTCCTGATCAATGCGCAGGGCGAGGACGTGGTGGCGGGCATCCGCACGCCGCAATGCCTGACGCAGGAGATGCGCGAGGAAATGGGCGATACCCAGCCCTCCATGCAGGAAGCCCTGCCCGACAGCTATAACGAGCTGGCGAAGGTTTTCGACGTGCTGGAGCGTCATTACCGCGACATGCAGGACATCGAATTCACGGTTGAACGTGGCCGCCTGTGGATGCTGCAGACCCGCAATGGCAAGCGCACCGCCAAGGCGGCGCTGAAAATCGCGGTCGACATGGCGGAATCCGGCCTGATCACCGAGGAAGAAGCCATAATGCGTGTCGATCCGGCGCAGCTGGATCAATTGCTGCACCCGACGATTGCCGCCGATGCCCGGCGCGATGTGCTGGCGACCGGCCTGCCGGCTTCTCCCGGTGCGGCCGCCGGTGTGGTGGTGTTTGATTCCGACGATGCCGAAGCGCGCGCCAAGAAAGGCGATCCGGTCATTCTGGTGCGGATCGAGACCAGCCCGGAAGACATTCACGGCATGCATGCCGCCGAAGGCATTGTCACGGCGCGCGGCGGGATGACCTCGCACGCTGCCGTGGTGGCGCGCGGCATGGGACGGCCTTGCGTGTCCGGCGCGGGCTCCATCCGCATCGACTATGCGGCCCGGCAGTTCACGGCAGGCGGGCGTGTCGTGAAGGAAGGCGATTTCATCACCATTGACGGTGCCACCGGCGAAGTGCTGGCCGGTGCGATCGAGATGATCAAGCCGGAGCTGAGCGGCGATTTCGCCCGGCTGATGGAATGGGCCGACAAGGTGCGGCGCATGAAGGTACGCACCAATGCCGAAACGCCCGCCGATGCGCAGACCGCGAAGGATTTCGGCGCGGAAGGCATCGGGCTGTGCCGGACCGAGCACATGTTCTTTGACGCCGACCGCATTGCCGCGGTGCGCGAGATGATCCTGTCGGACGACAAGGAGGGCCGGGTCGCCGCGCTGGCGAAAATCCTGCCCATGCAGCGCGCTGATTTCGAATCCATTTTCCAGATCATGGAGGAGCGTCCCTGCACGATCCGCCTGCTGGACCCGCCGCTGCACGAATTCCTGCCGCATACCGAGGAGGATGTTCACGCCGTTGCCGAAGCCACCGGCCTGTCTGCGGCCGCACTGATGCAACGCGCGGAAGCGCTGGCGGAATCCAACCCCATGCTCGGCCATCGCGGTTGCCGCCTGGGCATTTCCTATCCGGAAATCTACGAGATGCAGGCGCGCGCCATTTTCGAGGCGCAGGTCAATGTCGAGAAGAAGACCGGCATCAAGCCCGTCGCCGAAGTGATGATCCCGCTGGTCGCCATGGCGAAGGAATTGTCGATCCTGAAAGCCGCCGTGGCGCGGATTGCCGATGAAGTGGCCGCCGAGAGCGGAACGGCGCCGGTCTATCTGATCGGGACGATGATCGAGTTGCCGCGCGCCGCGCTGCGGGCAGACGAGATTGCCGGGGATGCGGAATTCTTCTCCTTCGGCACTAATGATCTCACGCAGACCACTTTCGGCCTGTCGCGCGACGACGCCGGCAAGTTCATGCCGGACTATATCGAGCAGGGGATTTTCGAGAAGGATCCCTTCGTGACGCTGGATCAGTCCGGTGTCGGCGATCTGGTGCGCATTGCCGCAGAACGGGGCCGGGCGGCGCGTCCGGGCCTGAAACTGGGCATTTGCGGAGAGCATGGCGGCGACCCGGCCTCGATTCACTTCTGTGATTCGGTGGGGCTCGATTATGTGTCCTGTTCGCCATACCGGGTGCCGATTGCGCGTCTGGCGGCCGCACAGGCCGCCCTCCGGTCCCGGGGCTAAGCGTCTGAATCACAATGGGAAGTCTTGCGGCTGTTGAAATGGCCGGAATAGTAACCCATTTGTAATCGTGACAAATGCTTGACGCCGACTGGCGCTGGCTATAATCGACCGCGCTCCCCGGCGGGTGTCTATTCAGCGAATAGTCATCTTCTCTGGTAATATAGACGCCGGGCTGGAATTAACGCATGACGGGGCTGGAATGACCGCCAAGGCGACGACAGAATTTCCTGCGCGAAAGACGCGCATTGCCAGAATCGCCGGATCGGTTCTGGCTTTTGTGCTGTGCGCTGCGCTGCTGCCTCTGGCGGCCATGCGCGCGGGCTCCCAGGATGACGCGGCCTATTGGCGCGAGCTGGCCAACCGGCATGTCGAAACCGAGGACCTGCTGGGATGGTCTGCCCCCTACGGGCTGCGCGCGGCGTCCCTGACGCTGGCCGCAGACGAGCTTGAGGGCGCACGCGTCCTGATGCGGCCGGTCGGTGTGGATCTGCGGACCTTTGATGCCACTCATATTGATCGCGCCCGCTTCAGTGCGGCGGAGATCAATTGTCTGGCCGAAGCCATTTATTACGAGGCCCGCGGCGAAAGCTTCACGGGTCAGGCCGCAGTGGCGGAAGTCATCATGAACCGCGTCAATCACCGGGTCTATCCGGACACGATTTGCGGTGTGGTCTATGAGGGCTCTGAACGTGTCACCGGCTGCCAGTTCAGCTTTACCTGCGATGGCTCGATGACCCGCGCGCCGCGCGGCCGCGCCTGGCGCCGGTCACAACTGGTGGCCGAACATGTCGCCATCGGCTTTGCACCACCGCGCACCCGCCGTGCAACGCATTACCATACGACGGCGGTTGATCCGCACTGGAATGATTCGCTGGTGCAGACCGGACAGATCGGCACCCACATCTTCTACCGCTTCCCGAGCCGCCGCGAACGCGCCGAGCTGGAACGCGACCTCTAGCGTCAGACAGCGTCCAGACCAAAATCGAAATTGGTGGCGGAGTGCGTCAGCGCGCCGACGGAGATGATGTCGACGCCGGTTCCGGCAATGTCACCCACGGTTTCCAGGGTGACGCCGCCCGAGGCTTCCAGCCGCAAACGGCCCGCCGCCTGCACCACGGCGGCGCGTAAATCCTCCAGCGTGAAATTGTCCAGCAGGACGACGTCGGCGCCCGCCTTCATCACCCCGGCGAGATCTTCCAGCCGGTCGATCTCGCAAGAGATCCGCAGCATATGACCGGCCTGTTCGCGCGCGGCGCGGACGGCGGCGGCCGGGCTGCCGGCAATGGCGGCATGATTGTCCTTGATCAGGATGGCATCTGACAGATTGTAGCGGTGCGGTGACCCGCCACCGGCGCGCACGGCCTGTATCTCGAAGGCCCGCAGGCCCGGCGTGGTCTTGCGGGTATGGACGATTTTCGCCTTTGTCCCGACCACGGCATCGACATAGCGGCGTGTCAGCGTGGCGATGCCGCTCATCCGGCCGAGAAAATTCAGCGCCGTGCGTTCGGCCAGCATGATGGCGCGCACTGGTCCATCAACACTCATCACCGTTTCGCCGGGCTCAACCGGGTCGCCGTCATTGGCGAGAACATCCAGTGACAGGTCCGCACCGGCCTGGATGAAGGCTTCCATGGCGGGCTGCAGGCCGCAGACCAGTCCATTGCTGCGGGCGCGGATTTCAAAGCGCGCCTTCCGGTCTGCCGGAATGACAGCCAGCGAGGTGACATCCCCGGCACCGGTGATGTCTTCGGCAAAGGCGCGCTGGACCGCATCGCGGACAATATCATGGGGCAGGGGCGGTATCATTCGGCGGCGACCAGTCTGGCTTCGAGAACAGGATTGAGCCGGGTGTCGATAGCGCGTGCGGCGGTTTGTGGCCAGTCCTCGCGGTAATGTCCGCCGCGGCTCTCGGTGCGGGCGAGAGCCGCCTGCGCGATCATCCCGGCTACGCGGATTTCAAAGCGCGCCTTCCGGTCTGCCGGAATGACAGCCAGCGAGGTGACATCCCCGGCACCGGTGATGTCTTCGGCAAAGGCGCGCTGGACCGCATCGCGGACAATATCATGGGGCAGGGGCGGTATCATTCGGCGGCGACCAGTCTGGCTTCGAGAACAGGATTGAGCCGGGTGTCGATAGCGCGTGCGGCGGTTTGTGGCCAGTCCTCGCGGTAATGTCCGCCGCGGCTCTCGGTGCGGGCGAGAGCCGCCTGCGCGATCATCCCGGCAACGCGGATTTCATTGGCGTCGCCATAACGCGCCTGCAAGCGGCCGATGCGGCTGATCAGATCGCGCAGGCCGGCCTCATTGCGGGTCACGCCGGCCAGATCGCTCATGGCGCGCCGCAGTCCGTTAAGGGCGATGCGCGGCAGGACGGGGGGCTCGCTCGCGGGCAGGGGGGTGAAGCGGGGGCGTGTCGCCGACCGGAGCGCCTTTGCCGCCCGGTGACCGAAGACCAGACCTTCCGCCAGCGAGTTGGAGGCGAGGCGGTTGGCCCCGTGCAGGCCATTACACGCACATTCCCCGACGGCCCAGAGGCCGCCGATTGTCGTGCGCCCGTCAATGTCCGTGGCGATCCCGCCCATCGTGTAGTGCGCCGCAGGGGCGACCGGAATGGGGTTGCGGCGCGGATCAATTCCGGCTGCCATACAGGCGGCAAACACGCCGGGAAAGGCGTCCGGAAATCTTTCGCCGACGGCGCGCCTTGCATCCAGATAGGCGCCGCCGCCTGTCTGCAAGGCGCGGTGCACGGCGCGGGCGACAATATCGCGGGCGGCGAGGTCCTGGCCGGCCGTGATGGAGCGGCCCGTCTGATCCACCAGAACCGCCCCGTCACCGCGCAGGGCTTCGGTGGCCAGCGGCAGCGGGTCGGCGCCGGTGCAGATGGCGGTGGGGTGAAACTGGACAAATTCCGGATTGCGGATTTCACCGCCGAGGCGCGCCACCATGGCCATGGCCTGTCCCCGGGCCCCGCGCGGGCTGGTCGTATCGGCGAACAGGCCGCCATAGCCGCCGGTTGCCAGCACGGTCTGACGGGCAGTGATGGTCTGGCGGTCTCCCGCGGGTGTCCGGGCCACGACCCCGGCGCAGCCGCCATCCGTGGCCGGCAGGAGGGCGGTGGCGTACCAGCCCTCGCGGAGGGTGATGTGCGGGGCCGCCCGGACTTCGCGGATCAGGGTTTCCAGGATGAGGGCTCCGGCCTGATCGCCCTTGATATGGGCGATGCGCGGAAAACTGTGTGCGGCTTCCAGCCCCATGGCGAGTTGCCCGTCCGCGTCTTCCTCAAAAGGCACGCCGAGCGCGCGAAGGGCTTTGATCTCCCCGGAAATACCCGACGCCAGCGCGCGCGCAGCCTCCGGGCGGGTCAGCCCGGCCCCTGCCGCCAGCGTGTCCTGCCTGTGTGCATCGGCACTGTCGCCCGGACCGGCGGCCACGGCGACACCGCCCTGCGCCCAGCCTGTGGCGGCCCCTTTCCCCAGCGGCGCGCCGGTCAACAGGATGACGGGCTGCGGCGCCAATTTCAGCGCCGTCCAGAGCCCGGCAATGCCGGCCCCGATGATGAGGATGGGACGGGGCATCTGTTGCTAGACCAGTTCCACCTCGACCGGGGCGCGGTCCTTGTCGAATTGTGCCGGGCTGTCGGGCTTTGGCAGGTCCAGCATGCGCTGGATCGAGATGCGGGCGCGTGCGGCGGTTGTCTCGTCGACCTCGACCTCATGCCGGTTATAGCGCAGTGCATCATAGATATTCTGCAAGGTGATCCGCTTCATGTGCGGGCAGAGATTGCAGGGGCGGACAAATTTCACGCCGGGATTTTCAATGGCGACATTGTCACTCATCGAGCATTCGGTGAGCAGTACGACCTTGGCCGGCTGATTATTCTTCACATAAGCCGCCATGCCCGCTGTCGAACCGGCATAGTCTGCGGCCCGCACGACATCGACCGGGCTTTCCGGGTGGGTGAGCACGACGACGCCGGGATGGCCTTCGCGTAGAGCCTCGACATCTTCGGCGGTGAAGCGCTCATGGACTTCGCACGCGCCTTTCCATGTCAGGATGCGGATATCGGTGTTGGCCGCGACATTGCGGGCGAGGAATTCGTCGGGGATGAGAATGACGGTATCCGTGCCCCATTCCTTCGCGGCCCATTCCACCACCTGGACGGCATTGCCGGAAGTGCAGCAGACATCGGCCTCGGCTTTCACCGCGGCGGAGGTGTTGACGTAAGTGACAATCGGATAGTCCGGATATTTCGCCTTGATGGCGGCGACGTCCTCGCCGGTGATGCTTTCCGCCAGCGAACAGCCGGCGCGCATGTCGGGGATCAGGACGGTCTTGTCCGGACACATGATCTTGGCGGTTTCGGCCATGAAGTGGACGCCGGCCTGGACGATGATGTCCTCTTCCACATCTGCGGCCATGCGGGCCAGCGCCAGGCTGTCGCCGGAGAGATCGCCGACGCAGTTGAAGATTTCCGGCGTCATGTAGTTGTGGGCCAGAATGATCGCGCCGCGTTCCTTCTTCAGCCGGTTGATGGCGGCAATCAGCGGCGCATATACGGGCCATTCATCGGGCAGGATCACATCCTTGACGCGTTCATAGAGATGATCGGTCTCCGCCTTGACGTCGTCATCATAAACCAGCGCGGCGTCAGCGGATGTATCGGCCGATCCTGAGTCGCAATGCCAGTTGGGGCGGGTCCAGTCCATGCGATCCATGACGATCTCTCCCTTTATGCTCAAAATGAGCATTTGTGAGGCCTGAAGAAAGACGGCCAGATGAGTTGACCGCCTTTTGCTCTTATTGAGCCTAAATAGGCCGCGTCCGTGCTGGCGTCAACCGGTGGCGTCAGAACCGGCCGGACTTACCGGGAGCGGGGAATGGCAATACCGGTGGCCTGTCCGTCGCGCAGGACTTCGCGGCGATAGCGGAAGAGTTCGGCCGGGCGGCCGCCGGTACGCGCCAGCATCCTGCCGGTACCCTCGACAAAGCCGGTGCGGTCAAGGGCGCGGCGGAAATTCTGCTTGTGGAGGGGGAAGCCGACAATGCCCTCCACGACCTGTTGCAGGCGCGACAGGGTGAAAGTGTCGGGCATCAGTTCGAAGACTACGGGGCGGTATTTGATCTTGCCGCGCAGGCGGCTGATGGCGGTGGCGACGATCCGCCGGTGGTCAGAGGCCATGGAGCGGCTGACCGGCGGCATGCCCTGAGCCTCCTTGCGGTCACGCGCCGCCTCGGCAATCAGACCCGAGCTGTAGAGCAGTTCATAGCGGTCAAGACAGCGCTCCTCGTTCCAGGCGCGGCCATCGAGACCGAATGTGCTGCGGGCGCGGTCGCGGCGGGCGGCGCGGCGGCCGTCGGTCTCGGCTTCGTCGATCCAGCGGCGCAGTGCCGGCTCGATCTGCCCTTCAAGGATGGCGGGTTTGCCGGCGCGCCAGTCCTCCCACGGAAAATAATGGTACCAGTTGTGCCATTCACCGCCGCCCGAGGGCAGGTCAGCCGCTTCCGGTGTCAGGGCCAGATAGCCGATGGATATGATCCTCGCCTCATCCGAGGACGGCAGGTCCGCCAGCGGTGCCTCGCGGCCCCGGTCGCCGAAGGTGTAGAGCTGCTCGACATAGCCAAGCTGGAAATGGGCCTGCTCGCTCACCCATTCCCGCAAGCCGATCTCGAATGTCCGGTGGCGCGCCGGATCAAACGGGCCAAAAGGCAGGGCGGGCTCGTTGCTGCCGCGCGGGACGACCAGGACCTGGGGCGCCTCCAGTCCCGCCGCCATGACGACGGCATTCAGGCCGACAGCGACAGGAGGAATACTCATGCGGACCGCCGTTTCCGGGCGGGCTCGATATCCGCCATCAATGCATGGAAGCGGTCCATGAACAGGGCCTGTGCCTTGTTGGCGGGAACGGGCCGGATTTCCAGATCAATCTGAGACGGTACAGGACCGAAAAACTGCCGCGCCTCCTTTTCGCCGAAACCGGCGATCTGGACCGCTTCCAGATGGGCGCAGATCCGGTCTGCGCGCTTGATCCTGCGCTTGATATCGGCCGGGGTTTTCGGCGGCAGGCCGAAACGGATATGGACGGCGGCTTCCAGCCGGTCCTCGAATTCCCGGTAATTATAGCCCAGCGCGGCCTTGAACGGGCTGATCATATCGCCGATTACATATTCCGATGAATCATGCAGCAGCGCCGCCAGATACCAGCGGCGGTCGAGCCGGGGATAGAGCGTGCGGACTATGCGCTCGACAATCACACTGTGTTCGGCGACCGAGAAGGCATAAGCGCCGCGGGTCTGGCCATTCCACCGCGCAACGCGCGCCAGACCATGGGCAATATCATCAATTTCCACATCCAGCGGAGACGGATCCAGCAAATCCAGCCGCCGCCCGGAAAGCATACGTTGCCAGGCCCGCGGGGGGACACCCTTTGCGTGTGAGCGCTTTTGCAATTCCCTTTATCCTTGTTCCGTCACAGGCTATTAAGTCTGTCACTTCCTAGCCCTGATCCTTTCGAGATCAACCCTGTCTGATAGAAGCCGGAGACCAGCATGGCCAAAGAGCGGATCATCGTCACTCTGCAAGGAGATGATTACGACCTTATCCCCGCGCGCGCGGCGGCACGGCTGGCGGCGCGTTTTGATGCGACGCTGGATGCCGTGTTGCTGGAGCCGGATCCCAGCGATTTCATGATGTGGGCAGGGCCGAGCGGTGCGGCGGCCTCTGTCATGGCGGGAGCATTGAGCTCGATCCAGACGGAATCGGACAAGAGCGCGGAAAATGCCAAAAACACCTTCATAGACGCGCTTGAATATGCCGAGTTGACCGCGGTCCGCGGCCGCTTTCTGCGCATATCCGATCAACCCGCCGATGCCGCGGCTGAAACCCGCCTGTCACGCCTGGTCGTCACCTCGCATTATGCCGCCTCGGGAAACGGGCCACTGGCCGATCTGGTGACCGCCATCCTGATCGACGAGCAAACGCCGATCTATATCTGCCGCGAAACGGATGAATTGCCGCAAAGTGTCGCCATCGCCTGGGACGGATCCCGCGAAGCGGCGCGCGCCATCTATGCCGGAGCGCCCCTGATTGCGTCGGCCCAGGAAGTGCGCATCCTCCAGTCGGAGCGCGGGCTGGAATACCGGGACCGGCGCGCAGCATCGATTGACCGGCTCTTTGACTGGTTGTCGGTACGCGGCAAACGGTCGGACATGATCAATCTTGACCAGTATGAGGGGAGTGTCGGCGAAAGGCTG
This sequence comes from Hyphobacterium indicum, assembly GCF_003129605.1. Classification (GTDB taxonomy): domain Bacteria; phylum Pseudomonadota; class Alphaproteobacteria; order Caulobacterales; family Maricaulaceae; genus Hyphobacterium; species Hyphobacterium indicum. The sequence goes on along the minus strand of NZ_QBDX01000004.1, from coordinate 176,254 downwards.
TTACAGGGGTCGGAAGGCCATGATCTTCTTGTGGCCGGTGCCTATGGCCATTCGCGGCTCAGGGAATTCGTGTTCGGCGGGGTCACGCGGACACTTCTGTCTGCGTCAGATGGTCCTGCGATGCTGCTTGCCCATTGACGGTGAGGGTGTTTAATTCCCTCATATAAATATGGAAATTCAAGGAGGCCTGTATGGCGCTGTCCCGAGTTGTGATGAGACTGACCCGAAATCCGGGCACCCGCCACCCTGATGGCGACGACCATCGCGGCTATACCATTGTGGCACCGCTGGATTCGTCGGGACATCTCGATCTCGAATTGTGGCGGGCCAACAAGCAGGACTGCACTGTGCTGCGGTTTTCCCCCGATGAGGATGAAAAGGCCGATGGCTGGCTGACGCATCGCGGAAGCCACTGGTATTTCCGGTATGACGAGGAAGATGAGGGGCCGGATGAACCGATCTACCGGCTGGGCGATCATGCATTGCGGCTGGGAGAATACCTCACCATCCACGAGGCGGATGGCGAGGACCTGACCTACAAGATCACCGAAGTCGTCAAGCTCTGACGTCTATTCTTCCACGACGATGGCGAGCTGTCCGGCATCCGGCGACACGGCGAGCCGGGAAATGCCGTTCAGGTTCAATGCCGCCAGATCAGCCACTGGCTGCCAACTGTCGTGCGATACGCGGTAAAACAGGGTGCCATCCGAAACCGTCAGCCAGGCCCGTTCCCCCTCAGGATTGGTGAAAACCGCATAGTCCTCGGTTGTTCCCGGCAGGCGGAAGACCGGCGTGATGGCGGAATCGTCAAAACCGAACTGATTGATGGTGTAGCCGCCGTCCGGATGTTCCAGCGTGAAATAGGCCGACTGGCCATCCGGGGCCGTATAAAGGGCGCGGCCGATACCGGTGGTCACTTCTTCTTCGATGCCAAGGTCCAGGCCGATCCAGCGCAGGCTGAACGGATCGGTCAGTGCAAACAGCAACATGCGGGATTGATCTCCCGACAGGGCATAATATCCGGCAGGGCCATAATCATGGACCGGCCCGGCCGTGCCGCCGTCCAGCGCCTGGCGGTAGACCTGTCCGCCATAACCGCCGGGGGCCTGATGGATGTAGGTGATCGAGCGGCCATCCGGCGACGGGCGCGGTGAATACTCGCTCTCGCCGGGCGTATTGGTGACGTTGCGCACCTCGCCCGCCGCATTCCGGTAATGAATGTCGGTCTGGCTGCCAGCCGTCTCGCTGGTGAAGTAGAAACCGCCCTGATCATCAAAAGCCGGCTGGTTGTCGTAAAGGCCGGCATCCGTGACAATCTGATGGCCGGCAATGGCGGGCAGGCCGTCATTCCATTCCAGGCTGGCGAGCACGATATCTGTCTCCGGAAGGCCCTCGGCATCGTCTGCAGCCGCCGTGCTTTCCGGCGTTTCATCTGCCGGGGCGGGCGCTGCGTCTTGCGACGGAGTGCCGGGCTCTGCCGGTGTGCCGGAAGGCGCATTGCAGGCGGACAGCATCAAGGCGGCCAGTCCTGCGGTCCAGATGAATTCCTGTTTCATGCCCTGTCCCTATCTTTTCTGGATTATGGCCGCGCCACAGCCATAACCGGCGCCGAAGGCACACATGAGTCCCCGTTCGCCGGCGGCCATATCGTCGGAGTGCATACCGAAGGTCATCAGCACGCTGGATGACGACGTGTTGCCGTACTCGTTCAGGATGATGGGCGCGACATCGGCCGTCGGTTCGCGGTCGAGGGCTTTCTTGGCCACCGCCTGAACAATGCGGATATTGGCCTGGTGCAGCCAGGCGCGGCGGATGTCATGTGGCTGATAGCCGAGGTCCGCAATCAGTTTCGACGATACGCCGGAGGCCATGGGGATGACATCCCGGAAAACGCGGTGGCCATCCTGATCGACGAAGGCTTCAAACGGCTCATCGTCCTCGAATTCGGTGTGGTTCATGAAGCCGAAATCGGACCGCAATGCGTTCGACCATTTTGTTTCCAGCCGCACGCCCTGTAATTCCCACCCCCCCGGCTCACGGTCACCCGCCTCCAGCAATACTGCAGCAGCTGCATCGCCAAAGATGAAATGAACCTCGCGGCGGCGGTAATGATTGATGGCACTCATGATTTCCGGGCAAACGATCAGAATGGCCTCGGCCTGGCCCGTGCGGATCAGTTCACGCGCCTGCTGCATGGCAAAGATCGCTGCCGCACACGCCATGGTCATGTCGAAGGCCCAGCCGCGTGTCATGCCCAGCGCATTCTGGATTTCAACAGAAACCCCGGGAAAATTGCGTTGCTGCGCCGAGGAGGCGACGATCACGCCATCAAGGTCCGCAGCCGTGCGGCCCGCCTTCTCCAGCGCCTTTTTTGCGGCTGAAAGACCGAATTCGGCCTGGAAGGCGAGGGCATCCTTTTCACGGTGCGGAATGCGCGGGCGCATCCGGTCAATATCCATCAGGCCGGCCTTGTCGACGACATGGCGATTGAGAATGCCGGACGCCTGTTCGATGAATTTTTCGCTGGAATGGGGAATGGCTGCGAGGGACCCGGCCGCAATCGCCTCGGCGTTTTCGGCGTTGAACCGGTCCGCATAGGCGTTGAATATCTCAACCAGCTCCTCATTGGAAATACTGGCTTCCGGCACGGTCCAGCCGACCGATCGAATGACGCAATCTCTCATGCCGCTCGTTTCTCCACGATCACAGAGCCTATCGAATATCCTGCGCCGAAGGAACACAGGAGACCTTTTTCGCCTGCCGTAAAACCGTCTGCATGCCGGTGAAATGCCACGAGGGAGCCGGCACCCGCGGTATTGGCGAATTCATCGAGTATGACAGGCGCTTCTTCAACGGTGAACTCCCGGTCGAACACTTTCCGGGCGATCATCATGTTCATGTTGATATTGGCCTGGTGCAGCCACAACCGCTTCATATCCGCCGCCGACAGGTCATTGGCCGCCAGCTGATCGAGGATCAATTCGGCGACCAAGGGGCAGACTTCCTTGAAGACGCGGCGGCCTTCCTGCGTGAAATAGCGGTCTTCGAAGGCCGGTTCCGGGCTCTCGCAGGCATTCAGGAATCCGAAATTCGAACGGATATTATTGGAATAGACCGTCTTCATGCGGGTATCGAGAATGGCCCAGCCATCCTCCGACATGTCATCCCGCTCGATCAGCAGCGCGACGGCGACATCACCAAAGATGAAATGGCTGTCGCGGTCGCGGAAATTCAGTTGCGGCGTGGTGATTTCCGGTGTCACCAGAAGGATGGAATTGGCCTGTCCGATGCGGATGGCATTGATGGCATTGATCAGGCCGAATGTGCCGGACGAGCAGGCCACGCTCATGTCATAGCCGAAACCGTCAATGCCCAGCGCGTGCTGAATCTCGATGGCGATGCAGGGATAGGTGCGCTGCATGGTCGTGGCCGAGCAGATGACGCCGTCGATATCCTTCGGGTCCCGCCCGGCGCGCTCCAGCGCTTCACGGGCCGCGGCCAGACCGGCTTCCGCCATGACCGAGATTTCCGAATCGTCCCGGCGGCGCACTTCAGGGCGCATGCGGTCAATGTCGAGCACGCCGGCCTTGTCGATCGAATAGCGCGACCGGATGCCGGACGCCTTCTCGATGAAGCCGGATGAGGAGGGCGATTTGGGCTCGACAGTTCCTGCGGCAATGGCATCGGCATTCTCGCCATTCCATTTCTCGACCCAGGCATTGTAGCAGGCCACCAGTTCATCATTGCTGACACTGTCGGGCGGGGTCCAGAGACCGGAAGAGCGGATGACCGCATTTATCATGGAAAATGTCCGTTCCGTTTCGGCGCTATTCGTTTCCGAATACCGGGTTTTCGGTTTGACGTTCGATCTCGCCGGTGCGGGGATTCTCGCAGACCCATTCGCCGCGGCCTGCCGGATCCGACGGGCGGGCGAGCCGGCAATCAACCTCGCCCAGTTCCTGCGCGGTCAGATCGTCTTCATCGCGCTCGGGCGGCCAGTTGAGGGTGGAACATCCGGCAAGCGCCGTCAGGGATAGTATGGCAATCAATCCGCGAAACATCAGCTTTCTCCCATTTTCCGAACCACCGGATGGCGCGGGCAGGCGGCCAGGTGATCATTGACCATGCCAACGGCCTGCATGAAGGCATAAACGATAACAGGTCCGCAGAATTTGAAACCCCGCTTCTTCAGGTCTTTGGCGATGGCTTCGCTCAGAGGCGTTTTTGCGGGCACTTCCGCCATGCTCTGCCAGTCATTCTGAAGGGGCTTTCCTCCCGTGAAGGACCAGAGGTATTCGGAGAAGTCCTCGCCCCGTTCGTCCATATCCAGAAAGATGCGGGCTCCGCCAATGGCGGCATTGATCTTGGCGCCAGACCGGATGATGCCCGGATTGGCCAACAGGCGGTCCATGTCGGCATCACCATAGGCGGCCACTTTTACAGGATCGAAATGATCAAAGGCTTCGCGGATCGTCTCGCGTTTGCGCAAGATGGTGATCCAGGCCAGCCCTGCCTGCATGCCGTCAAGCACGAGCTTTTCCCAGAGGGCGCGCGAATCGTATTCCGGAACGCCCCATTCGGCATCATGGTAGGCCGCATAGAGCGGGTCATGATCCGGTGCCCAGGGGCAGCGCGTCAACTGAGTAGCCGTCATGCTCCCGCTTTAGACCGCGCCTGCCCCCTTGGCGAGTGGGGGAATTCAGTCAGCCAGTTGTGGCGGCAGCGTGATGATGACCGGATCGCTGTCTATCGCCGGTGGCTCTGTTGCCGCTTCCAGCCGGTCCAGCCGGATGGTGGCAAGGGCGGTTTTTCCGGTGGTGGAGGTGATGGCGCCCAGCGGAATTCCGCCCGCCACTATGGTGTCGCCGACGGCCATGTCCCGGTCCGCCGAGGCAAGCGTTACGGTGCGCTTGCGGATCGTCCCGCGGCGCTTCATGCGGGAGAGGACTTCCTGGCCGATGAAGCATCCCTTTTTCCAGCCAATGCCGCCATAGAGATCAAGATTGACGTCGGTCGGGAAGACCTCTGCCTCCCCGTAATCCCGGCCGAAGGCCGGAACGCCGTGCGTGATCTCGATGTCAGACTGGTTCTGTGCGCCGTCCTGGCCGGGCGTGCCGGAGGCGATGGCGCGGAGCGGCAGGGCGGAGCATCGCGGGTCCGGCGCCCCGGTGCCGGTCACGACCAAGGCGTTGCCGTCGAGCAAAATGTCGGCTTTGGCGCGCAAGCGGTAGAGTGACAGGCGCTTGACGAGGCTTTCGGCAGCGCTGGCGGGCACGTCCAGGATCACGCCATCGGCCTCGCCGTGAATCAGGAAGTCGCAGAGCACCTTGCCCTGCGGTGTCAACAATGCCCCGGTCTGGATGGTCCCCGGCTCGCAGATTTTCATATCGGTTGTGATCACGCGCTGAAGAAAATCGCGCGAGTCCGGGCCGCGAATGACGATGGCACGGCGGTCAGAAAGGTGGGCAGGGGAATGGCTCATCACCGCCATATGGCATTGCCGGTTGTGCTGGCCAAGGGGGAAGGCATGGTTTAAATCGCTGGCGATGAAGCGCATTCTGTTCATCACCTCCACCCGCATTGGCGACGCCGTGATCAATTCCGGCGTTCTCGATTATCTGGTCCGGCAATGGCCGGACGCAAAAATCACCATTGCCTGTGGCCCGCTCGCCCAGCCGGTACTGGAAAACACGCCCGGCCTGGAGCGTCTGATCGTGGTGCGCAAGAAGCCGTTCGGCCTTCACTGGTTCGGGCTTTGGCGGCGGGTCGTGACGCGGCGCTGGGATCTGATCGTGGATTTGCGCGGGTCGGCCATTGCCTATCTGTTACTGGCAGATCAGCGACGGGTGTTGAAAAGCACCAGGGTCAAAATGCACAAGGTGCGTGAAGCGGCCGGTGTGTTGCGGCTGGATCCGCCGCCAGCGCCGAGAATCTATCTGACCGATGATGCCCGCGAACGCGCGCTGGGCTGGATGCCGCCGGGGCGGGACTGGCTGACGGTCTGCCCCTCTGCCAGCCTGCCCTTCAAAATGTGGCCAGCCACGCATTTTGCCGAAGTGGTCAAGGCGCTGGTGTCTCCCGGCGGAGCGATGGCCGGCGCGGGTGTGGTGATCGTGGGCGGGCCGGGCGATGAAGCGCACGCTGAGCCGATCCGCAATGCCTTGCCGGACAAGGGTGTGCTGGACTTGACGGGCAAGCTCTATCTTTCCGATGTCGCGGCCGTTGTCGAACGCGCGCGGCTGTTTATCGGCAATGATTCCGGCCTGATGCACATGTCGGCCGCCATGGGAACGCCGACGCTCGGATTATTCGGCCCTTCGGACGAAATCCTGTATGGTCCGTATGGCGAACAGTGTGCCACGGTACGCGGGCCGCGCGGGCTGGAAGAGACGAAGAAGCAGTTTCCGGACTGGCGCCACCACCCTTCCAGCCTGCTGGAAGATCTGAGTATTGACGCCGTGCTCGAAGCGTCGAAGCGACTCCTGGAACGAACGGAAGAGACATGACCCAGACCTATGATCTGATTATCCGCAATGGTGATGTTGCCAATCATGCCGGACGCGGCAAAGCCGATATCGGCGTCATCGGCGGCAAGATCGCCAAGATGGGCGATCTGTCGCAAGCCGATGCCGGCGAGGTGTTTGATGCCTCCGGCCTGACCGTGCTGCCGGGCGTCATTGATAGCCAGGTTCATTTCCGTGAACCGGGCATGGAGTGGAAAGAGGACCTGCAATCGGGCTCACTGGCAGCCGTGATGGGCGGCGTAACCACCGTATTTGAAATGCCGAATACCGAACCGGCCACGACGGATCCGGATGCGCTCACCGACAAGCTGAAGCGGGCAAAGGGGCGCATGCATTGCGACCATGCCTTTTATGCCGGTGCCACGAACGAGAATGCCGCAGATCTGACGGTCATGGAGCAGATGCCGGGCTGTTGCGGCGTGAAAGTCTTCATGGGCGCTTCGACCGGCTCCCTCCTGGTGCAGGATGATGCCGGGGTGGAACGGGTGCTCAGGGCGATCAAGCGACGGGCGGCCTTTCATTCCGAGGATGAATACCGTCTGGCTGACCGGCGCAAGCTGGCCCGGGACGGGGACTGGACCAGTCACCCGGAAGTCCGCGATGCGGAAGCGGCGATCATGTCAACCAAACGCCTGCTCCGCATTGCCCGCGCGACGGGAAAGCGGATCCACGTATTGCACATCTCGACCAGGGAAGAGGTCGATATTCTGCAGGAGAATCGCGACATCGCCAGTTGCGAAGTGACGCCGCAGCATCTGACACTGGTTGCACCGGAAGCGTATGAGCGCCTGAAGGGCTTTGCCCAGATGAACCCGCCCATCCGCGACGCGGACCATGTCGCGGGCCTCTGGAAAGGGGTGGATCAGGGATTGTTCGATGTCCTCGGCTCGGATCATGCGCCGCACACGCGCGAGGAAAAGGCCCGGCCCTACCCGCAAAGCCCGGCGGGGATGCCCGGCGTCCAGACCCTGGTGCCGGTGATGCTGACCCATGTCGTAGACGGGCGGCTCAGCCTCGAACGGTTCATTGATCTGACCAGCCATGGCGCGCAGCGGGTCTTTGCCATTGCCAACAAGGGCCGCATGGCGGTTGGCTGGGATGCCGATTTCACCATTGTCGACCTGAAGGCACGGCGTGAGATCACCGAGGACTGGGTGGCCTCGAAGTGCGGCTGGTCGCCCTTTACCGGCATGACCGCCAAGGCCTGGCCGATGGCCACCATAGTGCGCGGTCAGACCATCATGCGTGACGATGAATTGCTGGTGCAGGGCAAGGGCGCGCCGGTCCGGTTCATGGAAACCCTGCCGGAGGAAGCTGCCTGATGACGGAGCGGACGAGCTTTTACTTCTTCGATATCGACGAAAACATCCTGCACCTGCCGACCAAGGTGCATTTGCTGAACACCGTCACCGGCGAAGAAATGTCGATGTCGCAGCGCGAATTCGAGGGCATACGCGCCTATCTTGGCGTGGCGGGGGATTGGGAAGACTGGGCCGCGCCGCCGGAGCGCGCCTTTCGTGAATTTGCCGATGGCAAGGACCGCAATGGCGAGGAATATCTCCACCGCGATATCCGCCGCGCGCTCAAGGCCGGGGAGGGCTGGAAAGGCCCGTCCTGGGACATTTTCCGTTACGCCGTGCTGAGAAAGCGGCCCGTTGCCTTCGTGACGGCGCGCCAGCATTCCGCCGATACGATCAAGCAGGGCATTGCGATCCTGAAGGAGGCGGGAGAGCTACCCGAGGAACCGCTCTATGTAGCGGTCTTCGGAGTGTCCAATCCCGAGGTGCGGACCGAGCTTGGCGCGCATCTGACGACAGCCGGCCTGAAGCGCAAGGCGATCCGCATGTGTGTCGAACGCGGGCTGGATGGCTATGGCCGGGACCTGCCCCACAGTTTCGGCATGTCCGATGATGATCCCAAGAATGTGGACCTGATCACCTCGGCAATGCTGGAATGCAAGATGGACTACCCGGAGAAGCGCTTCTTCGTGATTTCAACCAATCGCCGCCAGCATGTGAAGCTGGAAGTCTTCCCGCCACACAAGGAGGAATCCAAGCTGCGGGCCGCCGAGGGTGACTATTACGGCTAATCCAGCACTTCGTTGAGCAGGGCCTGGCTCATCTGCGCGCCGCGGCGGGCCAGATTGCGCCGTTCCGCCTCTGCTTCCACACCGCAACGGATGCGCGCCTGCTGTTCGACCTGATAGCCGTCATTGAAGGCGTCGATCAGGCGTTCGCGGCGATAGCCGCTGAGCGGCGCTTCCAGTCGCAGGAGTTCGATCATACGGTTGCGCCATTCCTGCGTGTCATCGCCCTCACAGGCGTAGGCCAGATAGTGCAATTGCCCCAGCGTATAGGCGAGATAGGGCAGGGTGCGGCCGGGATCGCGGAACGGATCAGCGCTGGCTTCGGTGTCCTGAGCGGCTTCATTGGCCACGGCAATGCCCGGCTTTTGCTGCGCAAAAACCGGTGGCGTAAATGTCAGAAAGAGGATCAAGATCCAGCGCATGAATTCTCTTTGGCAAAGGATTGCGGCGAGGTCTAGGCGGGCGTGATCACCTTGCGGGTGCGATCCCAGCTGACACGTTGAAGCGCTTCTTTCACGGGAACGAATTCCGCCGCCTCTGCATCATCTGCCGCCACCGGTTCGCCGCTGATCCATTCGGCCTCGAAATCGATCAGCACGTAATGCTGATCTTCCATAATGGAATCGACGACATCAATCAGCCGCGTGATGCGGGCGGTGATGCCGGTCTCCTCCTGCAACTCGCGCAAGGCGGCCTCTTTCGCCGTCTCCCCGAATTCCATCTTGCCGCCAGGGATGGACCATTTGCCTTTCAATGGCTCGCGCCCGCGCCTGACGAGCAGGACTTCGTCACCGCGGCGGCAGACCACGCCCACGCATGCCAGAGGCCGTCTTTTCTCGCTCATATCCGGTCCTTGACGCTGGAACTTCCCGCGCCAAGCTAGACCGGAATCGATGCGGGAACACCCCATGTGCGGACGCTATGACATAGAGGTCGACCCAAAGACGCTGAGCGAGATGCTGGGGCTGGAGGTTCCGGACTTTGTGCGGGATGCGGATTTTTCACCCGGCGACACCGGCCCCGTCATTGCCGTTGGTCAGGATGGTCGGACCAAAGTCGTGCTGATGCGCTGGGGGCTGGAGCCGTCCTGGATGACGGAAAAGCCGGCCCGGCCCATGTTCAATGCGCGGGCCGAGACCGTGGCGGACAAGCCGATGTTCCGCTCCGCCTTCAGGCGCAAGCGGGCGCTTGTCCCGGCCATGGCGTTCTATGAATGGAGCGGCAAGCCGGGCGCGAAAACCAAATGGCGGTTTTCGAAAACCGATGGCTCACTTCTGATTTTTGCCGGCCTGTGGGAGGCGCGGAATCGCGGCGATGGCCAGAAGCAGCTGACCTTTACGGTGCTGACGACCACGCCGAATGCCGAAACCGCCGATTATCATGACCGGATGCCGGTAATACTGGAGGGTGAGGCACAGAAAGTCTGGCTCGATCCCGAAGCCGACCCTCAAATGCTACTGGAAATGGCGGCGCCCGCGCCTGATGGAACGCTGAACGTGGCCGCGGCTTAAGCCTGTGAATTGAGTCGACTACGCCGTCAGAAGCGATGAAACGAGCCTGTTCAGGCTTATTCCTTGTTCGGCGGCCTTAATGGCCAGGTTCCGGTGCTGTTCGGGCGGCACTCTAACCTGAAATTTTCCACTATACCGCTTTCCGCTTAGCGGTTCCGGTACAGCTTCACCATTCGCAGCCATATCCGCCACAATTTCTCCGACGAGGGTGACGATACCTTCGAGCGCGTCAGATTGGTTCGGTGCCAGATGCGACAAGCTCGGAAACTCGGCGCAAAGTCCGACGAATTCAGCATCTTCGTCGGACCAGATGACCCGATATGCATATTGTTTATGGTCAACCATCGCCCTTCTCCCTGCGTTGTTCTTTTCGCTTCTTCTGTTGCTCGTTCAGCTTTTTGACCGCGGCGAGCACCTGTTTCACCTGGTAGGTTTTTGCCTTCCCGTTCCTGGCTTTCTGGATATTCACACGCGGGTCGCCAGGCCATGGCGTCTTGTAAACGTGATGACTGGTTCCCTTCTGACGTGGCTCACCAAAGTAGTGTGCGCACACCGCCGCCAAATCTGAAAAACGCACGTTCTCCGGTGCGGATTTCATTTGGTTCAGGGTCTTGTCTATCCGCTTCACGGCGTTTAATTTAATATCATTAATGATACCATTCAAGCGTTTTTACAAGAGCGACTTCGATGGTTTGCGATTGTTCACCCGGGGTTCCGAAAACCGTTCCCGGATTAATACCAAAAGACGATTGGTTGGGGCGGCAGAGTTCGAGCATAGGTAAATCCGGCAGCGATCCGGGAAAGGCCGTGCGTTTGAAGGCGCTCAGAGCAGTCAATCAAGCGGCGGTCCAGCCGCCTTCGACCGGGAAAGCGGCCCCATTGCAGGATGCGCCCGCATCCGAGGCAAGATAGAGCATCAGCCCGACGAGCTCGTCATATTCAACGAATTTCTTGGTCGGTTGGGCTTTCAGCATCACGTCACGCACGACCTCTTCCTCGCTGATGCCGCGCGCCTTTGCGGTGTCGGCGATCTGACCGTCAACCAGCGGTGTGCGGACATAGCCCGGGCAGATGGCATTGGCCGTGATGCTGCATTCCGCGACTTCCAGCGCCACCGTCTTGGTCAGGCCGACAATGCCGTGCTTGGCGGCGACATAGGCGGATTTGAAGGGGGAGGCGACGAGGCCGTGTGCCGAGGCGATGTTGAGGATGCGGCCCCGTCCCTGCGCTTTCATGACGGGAATTGCCGCCTTGATGGCATGAAAGGCGGAAGACAGGTTTATGGCGATGATCGCGTCCCACTTGCCGGCGGGAAAATCCTCGATCTTCGCGACATGCTGGATGCCGGCATTGTTGACCAGAATGTCGAGACGGCCGAATTCGGTGCCGGCAAATCCGATCAGATCCGCAATTTCGTCCGTCTTGAGCATGTTGGCCGGGTGATAGCGGACCTCGACGCCATGTGTGGCGGCCATCTGCGCCCGCAGGGCTTCGATGTCGGCCGTATCACCCAGGCCATTGAGGATGATGTTGGCGCCACAGGCGGCGAGGCCTTCGGCCAGGGCCGCGCCAATGCCGCTGGTGGATCCGGTAATGATCGCGGTCTGTCCGGACAGGTCTGTCTGAATCGTGCTCATACACTGCCCTTAGCAGGACTTGTTGCATCGCACCATTTCAAGATTCAGGGATCAGGCCGCTTTCCTTGCAGCCTTGGGCGCAGGCTGTGGCCGCGAAAACTCCAGCTTTCCTTTTGTGGAAGCGGCTTTGTCGAAGCGGTAGCCATCGATATCGAAGGCACTCAGGCGTTGCGGGTCGTCGATCCGGTTGTCGATGATCCAGCGCGCCATCTTGCCGCGCGCCTGCTTGGTGAACATGAAGAGCGGCCGTGACTTGCCGTCCTTTTCTTCCTTGAAGGCGACGTCGATAATATCGGCGTTCAGCGTCTTTTTATCGACCGCCCTGAAATATTCGTTCGAGGCCAGATTGATGATGGTGCGCGTAGGTGTCCGGCCCAGCGCAGTATTGAGCACCCCGGCAATGTCGCTACCCCAGTAATCATAGAGCGTCTCGCCGCGCCGTGTGTGAACTTTCGTGCCCATTTCCAGGCGATAGGGCTGGATACGGTCCAGCGGACGCAAAATGCCGTATAAGCCCGACAGAATGCGGACATGATCCTGCGCCCAGACAAGATCCTCCTGCGAGAGGTCCGGGGCCTCGAGCCCGCGATAGACGTCCCCGGCAAAGGTCAGAATGGCCGGCTTGCCGCTCCTGTTTTCGGGGTCGAAAGCCTTGAAACGTTCGTAATTGAGCTGCGCCAGATCATCCGACAGGCCCATCATCTGCTGGATCTGTGCCCGCGTCAGATTGCGTGTGGTCTTTGACAGCGTGGCCGCCCGGTCCATGAGTTCCGGCTGCGTGACGTCCGGGGCCGGGACGTCGTCGAAATTCATCAGCTTTGCGGGCGATAGTAAAACAAGCATGGCAATCTCCTTGATCGAAGATTTAGGCTGATGCGGCGCGGGTTTAAAGGGCCGTGTCTCAGCCGTTCGGAATGAGGACGCGGGGATTCATGATCCCGCGTGGATCGAGGGCGGATTTGATGGATTTCATCATCTCGACCTCCAGCGGGCGGTGGCGGGCCAGATCGCCGCTTTTCAGTGTTCCCACGCCGTGTTCGGCGGCGATGGAGCCACCATAGGTCTGGACGAGATCATAGATGGCTTCGGTCACCGGACGGCAGGCAGCGACGAAGTCCTCGCCGGCCCCTTCGGCCTTCTGCATGACATTGAAATGGACATTGCCGTCGCCAACATGGCCGAAAGCGATGACCTCGGCGCTGTCCAGCATGCGCTCTGCTACACGTGTGCCGTCGGCGATAAAGGCGGCGATTTTCGAGACCGGGATGGACACGTCATGCTTGGCTGCCTTGCCATGGGCTTTTTCGGCTTCCGCAATGGGTTCGCGCAATTGCCACAGGGCCTGCGCCTGCGCTTCGCTTTCGGCAATGACGGCGTCTTCGACCAGGCCGCGTTCCAGACCGGTCTCCAGCGCCGCTTCCATGGCAGCGCGGCCCTCACCCATCCGGCCCGCGCCGATTTCCAGCAGGACATACCAGGGGTGGGAAGCGGCCAGAGGGTCGCGGCTGCCGGGTATGTGTCTGAGCACCAGATCAAGCGCATTGCGCGGAATGATTTCCAGCGCCGACAGCGTTCCGCCGGAGGCGGCCTTGGCGATGCCGAGGAGCTCAACGGCTGCCGACGGTGAGGGAATGCCGGCAAAGGCGACCGTCATTTCAGACGGGCGCGGGAAAAGTTTCAGCGTGGCCGCCGTGACAATCCCCAGCGTGCCTTCTGCGCCGATAAAGATCTGTTTGAGATCATAACCGGAATTGTCCTTGCGCAATCCGCGCAAGCCATTCCAGATCCGGCCATCGGGCAGGACCGCTTCAATGCCGAGGACCAGATCGCGCATCATGCCATAGCGCAAGACATGGACGCCGCCGGCATTGGTCGAGATCAGCCCGCCAATCGTGGCTGACCCTTGCGAGCCGAGGCTGAGCGGAAACAGGCGGTCATTTTCCGCTGCCAGCGTCTGGACGGTTTCCAGAATACAGCCGGCCTCGACGGTGAGGGAATCGTTTGCGGTATCGACCTCCCGAACCTGTTTCATGCGTGCCATCGAAATCAGCACCTCGCCCTGCGGAATCGACCCGCCGACCAGTCCGGTATTCCCGCCCTGAGGGGTGATAGCGGTTCCGGCCTCCGCGCAGATCCGGACCGCTTCGGCAGTCTCGGCCGTGCTGGCCGGTTTCAGCAGGATTGGCGTTTCGCCCTGCCAGCGCCCGCGCCAGTCGCGCGTATGCGCTGCCATATCCTCCGGGTCCGTGCTCCAGCCCTTCGGGCCGAGGGCAGATTTCAGGGCATCAAGGGTTTGTCCGGTGATCATGCGATGTCTCTCGGCGCGGCGGCGCGTTGCAGGCGGTCATTGATGGCTTCGCCCAGACCTTCATCGGGAATCGGCGCGACGGCAATGCCGGCAACAGCGCCGGCATCCAGTTCCCGCAGGAAAGCGAACAGATTGGCGGCGGCTTCCTGCAGATCGCCGTCAGGCGACAGGTTGCGGTCCGCGATTTTGCTGGTGCCAAATCCGAGAAAGGCTTCCCCTTTTTCCGGCGCGACGGCATTCAGGCGGAGGCGGGCGCGCGGCGCGTAATGGCTTTGCAGCATGCCCGGGGAGGCTTTCGGCGAGGCGGCATCCGGTGCGGAAAGCGGGCCGGTGATGGCCTCGATGGCTTCGCGTGCCAGCCCGCCCTTCCGCAAAAGAAGCGGTGTGTTGCCGTCAAAACCGATCACCGTTGATTCGACCCCGACCCGGCAGGGGCCGCCATCCAGGATCAGGCCGATGCGTTCACCCAGACCCGCGGCGACATGCCCGGCCTGTGTGGGGCTGACGCCGCCGGACGGATTGGCGCTGGGGGCGACGAGCGGACCGCCGAATGCCTGAATCAGCGCTTGCGCCACGGGATGAGCGGGCGCCCGCACGGCCAGGGTCTCCAGCCCGGCGCAGGCCAGCTCGCTGACCGGGCAGTCTGTTGTGCGCGGCAAAACCAGGGTCAGCGGGCCGGGCCAGAAGGCCGCCGCGAGCTTGCGCGCCAGCGGGGTGAAGACGGCCAGCGCTTCGGCCATGCCGGTTCCGGTGACGTGGGCAATCAGCGGATTGAATTTCGGGCGCCCCTTGGCGGCATAGAGCGCCGCGACGGCAGCGCCGCTGGTGGCATCTGCGGCGAGGCCATAGACGGTCTCGGTGGGCATGGCGACGAGCCCGCCGTCCCGCAACAGGCTGGCGGCTGCGCGAATGGCAGCGGGATCCTCTCCGGATAATACAGGCGCGGTCATGGATGCAGCTAGCGCCGCTAACGCGGTACGGGCAAGTCTAGTCTGCCGATATGGCTTCAATATGGATGCGGACCGTCACCTCTGCGCCGGTGTCGCCCCAGGAGGCGCCACCGATACCGAAGTCACGCCGGTCAATGGCCAGCTCTCCGTCGGCAATGGCGCGGTCCTCCACGACCGCCAGGCGGAAATGAAGCGTGGCGGGCCGTGTCTCGCCCTTCAGCATGAGGTCGCCCTCGGCGGTGTAACAGCGCGCGCCATTTCCGGCTTCGCAGTCCATGATCTCGGTGACCTGCTCTGAAACAAAGCGGGCATAGGGGTGCGAATCCGGCGCGAAGCCCGCATCGCTTTGCAGCGGGTCGTTAAACTGGCTCGACCCGGCGTCAACCGATGCGACGCCCACGCGCGCTTCGATCCGCCCGGTTTCCGGCGCATCTGGGTCAAGGTGGATATCGGCTTCAAATTCGCCGATTTCGCCCGTGACGGGTGCGCCAAAGGCTTCGGTTTCGAACGTCATCGAGCTGGCATCGGCATCGACGCGCCAGTCTCCAGCATGAGCGGCGGGAGCGGCCAGCAGGGCGAGGGCCAGTAAACGCAACATCTTTTGTGTCCTCTTACGATCGCCTCAGAAAGGGCAACATGCGAGCCAGCACGTCATCCTTGTCGAAAATATGGTGTTTCAAGGCCGCGCCTGCATGCAGAGCCAGCAGAACGAGGATCGCCCAGCCACCGCGGCCGTGCAGCCAGCCCGTAAATTCGTACACTGATTCCGATTCCGGGACTGGCAGATTCGGCAATCGCAGCGCGTCGCTATCGAACAGATAGCTGGGCAGGCCGGAGCTGGACGCTGCCGCCCAACCCAGCAAAGGCATGCCGATCATCAGGACGTAAAAACCAATATGGGTGAAGCGCGCTGCGAATTTCTCCCACCCGGCCATGGTCTCGGGCATGGGCGGCGTCTTGTGCGTGAACCGCCAGGCGAGCCGCGCAAGGCTGAGGACGAGAACCAGCAGCCCGAATGTCTTGTGCATGTTGTAAATGAAGCGGACGTCCTCGAGGGTCGCATCCGTTTCCTGGCCGGACAGCATGGCTTCGCGTAAATCACCGGCCTGCCAGCCGACCACGATCAGCAAGACAAGCATGATGGCGATCAGCCAGTGCAGGGTGATGGCCACGGTGGTGTAGCGGTTGGATTGCGTCGTCATGCTCTACTCCTCGCGAAGAAATTCCGCCTCGATCCGGATCCTGACTTCATCTCCGGCAATAGCTGCGGGAATGAAGGGACCGATGCCATAATCACTTCTGGCAATGACCATATCGGCTCCAAAACCAATGACATCCCTGTTTTCCAGAAAGTTGAAGTTTCCGCCATAGAAAACAATGTCCATGCGGGCCGGGTGCGTGATGCCGCGGATGGTCAGCTCGCCTTCCGCGATGCCGGTTTCGCCGCCGGTCACCTCGATGTTCGAGGACCGGAAAACGATTTGCGGATGGCGTTCAGCCGAGAACCAGTTCGGCCCGCGCAGGGTTTCGTCAAATGCGTCATTGCCGGTCGAGACCGAGCCGGCCTCGATGATGGCGGTCATCTGTGCGCTGCCCGGCTCGGCCGGATCAAAATCGAGACTGGCGTCAATGCGGTCAAAACGGGCTGTATACCAGGAGAGCCCGAAATGCCGCGAGCGCCAGTGGACAGAGGCGTGATCCGTGTCGAGCTGCCAGCTGCCGGCCGGCAGTTCGGCCGGGTCCTGCGTCGGGGCGCTGACGCACGCGTTCAGCAGCGCCATCAGCAAAACAGGCAGAATTAATCTCATACAATGCCTCCTAGTGTGTTTTGCCGCATCTCCAAACAGTCGACGCGGCGTTTTCCCGCGTTATCTTGTCACAAGTAATAGCTGAGGGACCGGCCATGTATCGCGCACCAATTGACGACATACGCTTCGCGCTCGAGGAAATCGCCGTCATGGACGGTCTGAAAGCGACGGGCGCATTTCCCGAACTGTCCTCCGATCTGACGGCCGCCATTCTGGAAGAGGCGGGCAAGTTTTCCGGTGATGTGCTGGCACCGCTCAACCGGTCCGGTGATCTGGAAGGATGCACGCTCGCGGACGGCAAGGTGACAACGCCCGAGGGTATCAAGGAGGCCTATGCCAAATTCGTCGAAGGCGGCTGGCAAGGACTGCAGTTTCCGGCCGAGGTGGGAGGCATGGGCCTGCCGCGGGTTCTGGGTGCCGCCGTCATGGAGACGCTGCAATCGGCGAATATGGCGTTCAGCCTTGGCCCGATGCTGACCTTCGGGGCGATCGAGGCCCTGATTGCCAAAGGCTCCGACGAACAGAAGGCGATGTATCTGCCCAAGCTGATGACCGGAGAGTGGTCGGCCTCCATGCAGCTGACCGAGCCACAGGCCGGTTCGGATGTCGGCGCGCTGCGGACCAAGGCGGAACCCAATGGCGATGGCAGCTGGTCGATCACCGGACAGAAAATCTACATCACCTGGGGCGAGCATGATTGCGCGGAAAACATCATCCACGCGGTTCTGGCGCGCACGCCGGACGGGCCGCCGGGAACCAAGGGCATCTCGCTTTTCCTGATCCCGAAATTCCTGGTGAATGCGGACGGCTCTCTTGGTGAACGCAACGGGATTCACGCCATCGGGCTGGAGCACAAGCTGGGCATTCATGGCAGCCCGACCTGCGTGATGGAAATGGCCGGGGCCAAAGGCTGGCTGATCGGCGAGGAATTCGGCGGCATGGCGGCCATGTTCATCATGATGAATGCCGCGCGGCTGGCCGTGGGCGTGCAGGGCGTCGGGATTGCCGAGCGTGCCTATCAGCAGGCGCTGGCTTATGCGCGCGACCGCAAGCAGGGCCGCGCGCCGGGTGTCGAGTCCGAACCGCCGCATGCCATCATTCACCACCCCGATGTGCGTCAGATGCTGACCACAATGAAGGCGAAAATCGAGGCCGCACGGGCCATTTGCTATAATTGCGCCGTCTCGGCCGATGAAGCCGAGTTCGAGCCCGAAGCGGAAGATCGCGCCTATTCCAGGCGCCGCGAGGAGTTGCTGACCCCGATTGCCAAGGCCTGGGCGACCGATGTCGGCGTCGAAGTCGCGTCTCTGGGAATACAGATTCATGGCGGCATGGGCTTTATCGAGGAGACAGGTGCCGCCCAGCATTATCGCGATGCCCGGATTGCGCCGATCTATGAAGGCACGAACGGCATCCAGGCCATGGATCTCATTGGCCGGAAGCTGGCCATGGACGGGGGTGCGCCGATGCGCGAATTGCTGGATGATATCCGGCAGACGGTGGAAGACTGCGCCACCTCGTCCAACCCTGAATTGTCGAAACTGGCCAAACGCCTTGGCCCGGCGGCAGACGCGCTGGAAGCGGCGGCGAAATGGGCGACGGCCGCCAGACGGGACCGCGCCGATATTCTGGCTGGCGCTACGGCTTTCCTGAAGCTGGCCGGTGATGTGACTGGTGGATGGTTGTTGTGCGTCGGAGCGGTTTCAGCGCAGCGACGGTTGAAAAACGCCGAAGGTGATCCGGCCTTTGCGGAAGGAAAGATATTGCTGGCCCGGCATTTTGCCGAAACCGTTCTGAGCACGGCCCCGGCGGCTCTTGCCGGCATCCAGGCCGGTGCTTCACTGCTTGCAGATGAGGCCGCTTTGGGAGGCTAGACCCAGAAGGTCTCGGGATCCGGATTGGGCCGTCCGTCGACCAGACGGATCAGGCCGACAATGGCCCGGACAATCACCCAGAGCGACCAGAGCACCCAGATCAGAACGGCGACCGGTAAAAGGATGACCGAAATGGCGCAGACCACGGATATGACCAGCAGGACCGCCGCATAGACCAGCGTCCGGATCTGGAATTCATAGTGTGTGCCGATCCATTCCGGCGCGTTGTCCTTGCGGAACCAGGCAATAATGACGGCAATGATCATGGTCAGTACATTGGCCGGACCGACCAGAAACAGGACATAGCCGATGGCGGCCATCAGGCGATCATCGGATCCGCTGGTGGCGGTGGGTTGGGGAGTGACGTTCTTCATCTGCACCTCAATCCGGCTTTGAGCCTTTAAAGGCTTGTTTTGGTTGCCGGTGCAACGCACCATGAAAGTATGGCCAGAAAAGGTCAGACAGGGAAAATGTCAATGCAGCGCCTTCAGACCCGTTTACGTGTCGGCTATGGCCTTGTTTTCGGGGGCGTGATCGCCTTGGGCATTGCGATTGCGGTGGCAAGTCTGTCGGACTGGATGCTCGCCTTTCCCTGGTCGATATTGTGGGTCATTCTTGCCATGATCCCGTCGGCAGGTATTGCGCTGGTCTTCCTGACTGCGGTCGAGGAACGCACCGGCTCGCAAAGAAAGCCCCCGCAATGACCCTACCTGTCACAATGGCTCACGAAATCCCGGGGCGTGAAGTTGCCGAGATCCTCGGCATATGCCGGGGCAGTGTTGTAAAGGCCCGGTTTTTTGTCCGCGATATTTTCGCTTCGATCCGCAATCTTCTGGGCGGTGAAGTCAATGAATATTCCGAATTGCTGGAAGAATCGCGCGAGGAAGCCTTCACGCGGATGATGAAAAGTGCGCAAGAAATGGGTGCGGACGCGGTGATCGGCTTCCGTTTTTCGACATCCGCCATTATGGAAGGGTCATCGGAAATCCTCGCCTACGGCACAGCAGTAAAGCTCAAATGATGTCGACAATAAAAAGGCTGGCCGGAAATGCGGCCGGTGAAGTCATGGATACAATTCGTTTTTTTGCCGGTGTGGCAGGGGTGTGGCTGACCATCATCACCTTCCTGTTTGCGCCATTCCATATTCCGTCGGAGAGCATGCAGCCTTCGCTGGAAGTGGGTGACCGGGTGCTGGTGTCGAAATGGGCCTATGGCTATTCGCGGCATTCGCTGCCGCTGGGCCTGGGCTATTATCTGCCGGAGAGCTGGGACTTCCAGGTGTTTGCGCGAGACCCGGAGCGCGGGGATGTCGTCGTCTTCCGGACGCCGGCGACGCGCCGCAACCTGATCAAGCGGATCATCGGCCTGCCCGGCGATGTGATCATGGTCCAGAACGGCCGGCTCTATATCAATGGCGAGATGGTCGAGCGCGAGCCCGTCGGCGAACGCTCCTATATCGAGCATCGGGGCGGCCAGGTGGTGTCGGTCGATGCCTATCTGGAAACGCTGCCCAACGGCGTTGTCCACTATATCTATGAACGCTCGGACTCCTATCCGCTCGACAATGCCGGTCCCTTCCGTGTGCCCGAAGGGCATGTCTTCGCGATGGGCGATAATCGGGACAGCTCGACCGACAGCCGCGTCGCACCGAACCCGCAATATCCGCAGGCCGGCGGCCCCGGCTATATCGACCTGACAGAAGTCGTCGGCCGCGCCGAAACGGTGATGTTCACGCTCAATCGCTGCCGCCGCGAGGACGGGCTGTATTGTCCGACCGGCCGGGTCTGGCGCGGATTGCATTACTGAAACCGGGGAGGGCGCCATGTCGCTTGAAGGAAAGACGATTTTCATTACCGGCGCGAGCCGGGGCATTGGTCTGGCGATTGCTGAACGCTGCGCGCGCGACGGTGCCAATATCGTCGTGGCGGCCAAGACGGCGGACCCTCATCCGAAGCTGGAAGGCACGATCTACACCGCTGCAGAGGCGATCGAGAAGGCAGGCGGCAAGGCCCTGCCGCTGGTGGTTGATATCCGCGACGAGGCGAATGTCGAGGACGCCGTGGCCAAGACGGTTGATCATTTTGGCGGTATAGATGCGGTGATCAACAATGCATCGGCCATCTTTCCGCGATCGACAGCCGAGACACCGGTCAAGCGCTGGGATCTGATGCATCAGGTCAATGCGCGCGGCACATTCCTGGTCACGCAGAAATGCCTGCCGCATCTGGAAAAGTCCGAAAATCCGCACATCCTGGCCCTGTCACCGCCGCTGGACATGGATCCGAAATGGTTTGCGCCGCATGTCGCCTATACCAGTGCGAAATATGGCATGAGCCTGTGCATTCTGGGATGGTCCGGCGAGTTCAGGGGCAAGATTGCCGCCAATGCGATCTGGCCGCGCACGGCAGTCGCCACCGCGGCCATCGCCAATGTGCTGGCCGGAGAGGAGGCTTTCCGGAATTGCCGCAAGCCGGAGATACTGGCCGACACCGCCTATCACGTGCTGAACAAGCCGGCAGCCAGCTTCACCGGTAACTTCCTGATTGATGACAGCTTTCTGGTGTCGGAAGGCGTAATCGATCTCGACCAGTACTCGGTGTCGCCAGGCGAGGAATTGCTGCCCGATTTCTTCGTGCCGGAAAACCCGCCTGCGCCCGAAGGCGTCAGGATCATGAATGTGTCGCTGACCCATTAGGCCGTCAGATAAAAAGTGACTTGCGTTTTGCGTAAAATTCCCATCATGGAGTTTTAGAGCGTCGCACTCTGCGAATCCTGTTGTTCGCTTTGTCCAACCGGCCTGTCGACGCAGGCCTATTTGGCGTTTCTGACCCATGCTGCTCATTGATACATTTGCCGGGCCGAGCCTCATCGAGGGGGTCGGTGTTTTTGCTGCGGAGCCTGTCCGGAAGGGCAGCCATGTCTGGACTCTCGACCTGTCCATCGACCGTATCGTCACGCCCGAGGAGCTTGACCGGGCCAGCCCGGTCTATCAGCGCTTTATCGAGCGCTATGCCTATTTCGATGCCGGGCTTGGCGGCTATCTGCTCGACGGGGACCATTCCCGCTTTCTCAATCACAGCGATGATGCGGCGATCGAGTTCCGCGCTGATGGCGACGGTTATGCCCGGCGGGATATCCGCAAGGGTGAGGAACTGACCTGTAACTACAGTGAGTTCATGCCCAGCCTGGTGATCCTGCCCTCACGGGTGAAGGATTTTCAGGGCTCGCGGACCTGACGGCTTTCCGCCAGCGTGCGCGCGGGCTAGATCGGGGGTATGAAAACCGTCATCCTGACCTCCGACGCGGGTTTCGATCACCGCGTTCCGCCACCCCATATTGAAACCCCGGCGCGCCTGCGCGGCGTCCTCGATGCCATGGCGGACACACCGTCCCTTTCAGGCATGGAGCGGATACAGGCCCGACCCGCGACGCGCGAGGAAGTCGGGCGCATGCATACATCCGCGCATCTGGATGCCGTGTTCAATGGCGAGCCGGCAAGCCATGAAGCTTTTCACGGCTTTGATTTCGATACCTATATGTGCCGGGGATCGCTGAATGCGGCGCTCCGAGGAGCCGGAGCCGCGGTGCAGGCGGTTGACATGATCATGGCCGGCGAGGCCGAGGCCGCTTTTTGCGCCACGCGTCCACCGGGCCATCACGCCGAGCGCAACCGGCCCATGGGCTTTTGCCTGTTCAACAATATCGGTGTCGCGGCCATGCATGCGCTGGATCATTACGGATTATCCCGTGTCGCCATCATCGATATCGATGTGCACCACGGGAACGGATCGCAGGATCTGGCGGAAAGCGAGCCGCGCGTAATGTTCGCCTCCATTCATGAGTCGCCACTCTATCCCGGCACCGGCATGGAAGACGAGACCGGGCTGAACGGCAATGTCGTCAATGTCACGGTGGCCGCCGGCTGTGGCGGAGACGCATGGCTGGCGCGGCTTGAAACTGACCTGTTGCCCAGAGTCGAGGCGTTTGCGCCGGAATTTGTTTTCGTATCAGCCGGTTTTGACGGGCACCGGGCCGATCCGCTCGGCGGCCTGCTGCTCGACGAGGGCGATTATATCCGGGCGGCGGAGCGGCTGTGTGATCTGGCGCGCAAGTCGGCATCATCGCGGCTTGTGTGTTGCCTTGAGGGCGGTTACGACATCGGAGCGCTGGGCCGTTCGGCTGCGGCATTCACCGAGACACTGTCGAGGGGCCAGGGGAGCCATTCGGCAGTCCTTTAACGCCCCGCTCAACGGATTTCATGGCTGACACATCCTCCCATGATTTGCCGCCTCCCGGCTCCATAACCATTGCCCGTCATGGCCAGCCTGATGCCGACCGCACAGTGCGGATTGACTGGGAAGGGTATGAGCACTGGTGGAAAGGCTATGATGCGGCCGGGCTGGCGCCGGGACAGTCGCCTCCGGATATGCTGAAAAAGGCTGCCGAAGATGCTGCTGTTGTGTTCAGCAGTTCCCTTCCACGGGCTATCGAGACGGCGCAGGCGGCCGCGCCGGGACGGCGGCTGGTGATCGACCCCGATTTTGTCGAAGCACCGCTGCCGCCACCGCAAATGATCGGCACGCTGAAACCGGGAACCTGGGGCGTCTATGCCCGGATTTTCTGGTGGCTGGGGGCCTCGCGCGGGCTGGAAACACGGCGTGAGGCCGAGTTGCGCGCGGAGCGGGCCGCCGACAAGCTGGTCATCGCTGCCGAGCGCGGACCGGTTGTCTTGTGCGCGCATGGCTGGTTCAACCGGATGCTGAGGCCCGCTCTTCGCCGCCGCGGCTGGAAATGTGTGCAGGATGGCGGCGACACCTACTGGTCGTACCGGCGTTATGAACGCATTCGCTAGTCCGGCGCTGATTGCGGCGGGATAACCATCTGCCTATTGTGAAGACCGAAACCGGGAGGACGATGTGTCCGACGAACAGACCCCAATCGAGACGATGAGCTTTGAAGCGGCTCTGGCGGAGCTTGAAGGCATCGTCCAGCAGCTTGAATCCGGTGATGTCGAACTGGAAAAATCGATCGCCATTTATGAGCGCGGCGCGGCGCTGAAGGCGCATTGCGAAACCAAGCTGCGGGAAGCCGAACTGAAAGTCGAGAAAATCGTTCTGGATGATAACGGGCGGATCAGCACGGAAGATGCCGGTCTGGCCTGATGGACGATTTTCGCGCCCTTCTGGCGGAGACCGCTGATCGCGTCACGGTGGCGATGGATGCCCTGTTGCCGCGCGCCAACGGGCCGGAAACCGCCCTCCTGTCCGCCATGCGCTATGCCGCACTGGGTCCGGGCAAGCGCCTGCGGCCCTTCATCACAATTGAAGCCGGCCGGATTGTCGGGGCCGATGAACGCGGCCTGCTCCGCGTGGCGACGGCCATTGAATGCATCCACGCCTATTCGCTGATCCATGACGATCTGCCGTGCATGGACGATGATGATGTTCGGCGCGGCCGTCCGACGGTTCACAAGGAATATGACGAGGCGACGGCGGTGCTGGCGGGCGATGCCCTGCAGACATTTGCCTTTGAAATCCTGGCGAGCCCGGAAACCGATGCCAGTTCGGCCCGGCGGATCGAGCTGATTGCCCGTCTGGCGGCGGCGTCGGGTGCCCGCGGCATGGTTGGCGGGCAGATGATCGATATGAGGGCTGACCGTGCCGATGCCGATATCAACATCATTACCCGCATGCAGCGGATGAAGACCGGCGCGCTGATCGCGTTTTCGGCGGAAGCTGGGGCCATCCTCGCGGGGGCCGGAGCAGACGTCCGGCGGGCGCTGGAAGGTTATGCGCATGATATCGGTCTTGCGTTCCAGATCAGAGATGATTTGCTGGACGCCGAAGGCAATGCCGCCGAAACCGGAAAAGCGGTGGGCAAGGACGATCATCATGGCAAGGCCACTTTTGTGACGATTCTTGGCCTTGATGGTGCGCGAGACCGGGCGCGTCGTCTTGCCGCGCAAGCCAAGGATCACCTTGAACCCTTCGGTGAAAGTGCGAACCTTCTGCGACGGGCCGCCGATTATGTGCTTGAACGGCGCTCCTGATTAACTGAAAGCGAAAGCTTATGGCCTCTGACACTCCGACCCTCGATCTCGTATCCTCACCTGCCGACATGAAGGATATGGATATTGCCAGCCTCAGATCGCTGGCAGACGAGTTGCGGAAGGAGACCATTGATGCCGTTTCCACAACGGGCGGGCATCTGGGGGCCGGTCTGGGGGTGGTGGAACTTACCGTCGCCCTGCATCATGTTTTCGATACGCCGGACGATATCCTGATCTGGGATGTCGGCCATCAATGCTATCCGCACAAAATCCTCACTGGCCGCCGGGACCGCATCCGCACCCTGCGGCAGGGCGGCGGGCTGTCCGGATTCACCAAGCGCTCGGAAAGCGAATACGACCCGTTCGGCGCGGCGCATGCCTCGACCTCGATTTCCGCGGCGCTGGGCTTTGCGGTCGCGCGTGATCTGAAGGCTGAAGACACCAATGTCATTGCCGTGATCGGTGACGGGGCGATGTCGGCGGGCATGGCCTATGAGGCCATGAACAATGCCGGGGCCATGGCCAAGCGTATGGTGGTCATCCTCAATGACAATGACATGTCCATCGCGCCGCCGGTCGGGGCGATGAGCCATTATTTTGCCAATCTGGTCTCGTCGCGCGGCTACCGGTCCTTCCGCAAGGTGGGCAAGGCGGTCGCCAAGGCGGTCGGCCTCGAGAAGACGATCCGCAAGGCCGAGGAATATGCCCATGGCATGGCCGTCGGCGGAACGCTGTTCGAGGAGATGGGCTTTTACTATGTCGGCCCGATCGACGGGCATGACCTCGACGCGCTGACCCAGGTCCTGAAGAATGTGAAGAGCTTCGACCGCGGACCGGTGCTGGTCCATGTGGTCACCCAGAAAGGCAAGGGCTATGCGCCTGCCGAGGCCTCCGATGACAAGTATCACGGCGTGGCCAAATTCAATGTCGTCACCGGTGAGCAGAAGAAATCCAGCGGCGGGCCGCCCGGATATACGAAAGTGTTCGCCCGGTCGCTGATCCGCGAGGCGGAGCGCGATGACCGGATCTGCGCCATTACCGCTGCCATGCCTGGCGGAACCGGGCTGGACCTGTTCGGCGAAGCCTTTCCGGACCGGACATTCGATGTCGGCATTGCCGAACAGCATGCGGTGACGTTTGCCGGCGGGCTGGCGGCAGCCGGCATGAAACCCTTTGCCGCAATCTATTCGACCTTCCTTCAGCGCGGCTATGACCAGGTCGTCCACGATATCGCCATCCAGAAGCTGCCGGTCCGCTTTGCCATTGACCGCGCGGGCCTGGTCGGAGCCGACGGGGCCACTCATGCCGGGGCATTCGATATCGGGTATCTGGGCGCGCTGCCGGGCTTTGTGCTGATGGCGGCTTCCGATGAGGCCGAGCTGGCGCGCATGGTCGCGACATCGGTTGCCATTGATGACGGACCGAGCGGATTCCGTTATCCGCGGGGCGCGGGCATCGGCATTGATATTCCCGAATTGCCGGAACCGCTGGAAATCGGCAAGGGCCGGATTGTCCGGGAAGGCAGCCGCATCGCCATTCTCTCGCTCGGCGGGCGTCTGCAGGAATCGCTGAAAGCCGCAGATGATCTCGCCGCGCGGGGCTTGTCTGCCACCGTCGCCGATGCCCGGTTCGCCAAGCCGCTGGACGAGGCGTTGATCCTGCGCCTGGCCCGCGAGCATGAAGTTCTGATCACGATCGAGGAAGGCGCGCGCGGCGGCTTCGGGGCGTTTGTCCTGCACATGCTGGCCGAACGCGGAGCGCTGGATGCCGGTCTCAAGATCCGCACGATGACGCTGCCGGATATCTTCCAGGACCAGGACACGCCAGAGGCCATGTATGCGGCGGCGGGGCTGACGGCGCCGCATATCGTCAGCTGTGTGCTCGACGCGCTGGGCCGTGATGAGGAAGCCGCCGCGGTGATCGGCGCTGCCCAGTAAGCCGGTGAGCAAGGCCCGTCTGGACGTCTATCTGGCCGAAAGCGGTCAATTCGAAAGCCGGGCGCGGGCCCGCGCCGCCATTGAGGGCGGCAAGGTCCGGGTTGATGGCAAGACAGTCCTGAAAGCATCCTTTCCGGTTTCCGAAGGGGCCTGTGTCGAGGCCGAAGACCTCCACCCTTATGTCAGCCGCGCGGCCCTGAAGCTGAAGGGCGCGCTGGATGTTTTCGATGTGGATGTGGCGGGAAAGACCTGCCTTGATATTGGCGCTTCGACCGGCGGTTTCATTGAGGTCCTGCTTGAGGCGGGTGCGCGTCATGTTACCGGCGTTGATGTCGGGACCGGCCAGCTTCACCCGGCATTGAAATCGGATTCGCGGGTGACGTCGCTGGAGCGACAAGATGCCCGCGACCTGGTGCTGGCCGACCTGCCATGTGCGCCGGACATCATCACCTGTGATGCCAGCTTCATCGGGCTCGCCAAAGTGATCGAGCGGCCATTATCGCTGGCGGCCGGGCAATGCGATCTGATCGCCCTGTTCAAGCCGCAATTCGAAGTTGGCCGGAGCCATGTCGGCAAGGGTGGCCTTGTCAAGGACAACGCCGCCCTGCGGGCGGCGCTGGAACGGTTCCGGATATGGCTGAATGGCCGGGAGGGATTCGAAATCCGCGGTGTGACAGACAGTCCTGTGACGGGCGGGGACGGAAACCGTGAATTCCTCGTCCACGCCCGCAAGGGGTAAGGTCAGAGCGCTCTATTGCGCCGGACGCCAGATGCCGTCCACGCCCTGGCACATATAGACGTCATTAGCCGTGATGGTGCCATACTGGTTCTGGCTGCGCGTTGTCATCCAGCGGCAATTGCCATTCTGGGGCACTCCGGCCTGGTAAACGCGGCCTGAAGTGACCGGTGCGCCGGCCAGACCTTCATTCCCGTACTGGGTCGTGCTGCCATAATAGGGGTCGGCGGCATATCCGTCATTGGCATAGCCATCCTGATAGTAGCCGTCCTGGTAATAGCCATCATCGGCATAACCGGAATTGTTATAGCCGGAATTATTGTAGCGATTGTCGTAATACGGATCCTGATAGCCGCCATTATTGCCATAATAGCCGGTCTGGCGGTTATCATATCCCGGCGCGCAAGGCTGTCCGCCTGCAACGCCCGCGCCAACAAGGGCACCGACGCCGGCACCGGCAACAACGGCGAGGTCATTGCTGTGCCGCTCATTCTGGCGATAGCGGCCATAGCCGCGATGCCGGCCATAGCCACGATGGCCCCGGTAGCCGCGGCCGCGATAGCTGTCGCGGTCATCAAATTCGTCCTCGATCTCGGCGCCAAGAACGCCGCCGAGAATGGCACCGACCACGGCGCCGGCGACCTGCCGGCCCTGACGATTGGATTCGCACTCATGGTAGGACTGATTGCGGGTCTGGGCCTCAGCCGCCGGGATGAGCGCCATCACTGAAGCGGCGGAAACGAGCAATGTACGAAAACCAGTCATGTTAGAACCTCCGTTCCTGACGCCAGTTCGTCCGGCGTCCTGATCAAAACCTATGCCAATCGTGATGAGCCTGACATGAACAAAAAACCGGCTCCTGTTCAGGAACCGGTTTCTTGCACAATTTGTGTGACTTACTGGTAGCTGGCGACTTGCCAGCGGCCATAGGCATCCTGGCACATGCGGACTTCGTCGATGACGAAGCTGCCATCCGGCATGTAGATCTCCGCATCACCCCAGCGGCAGCGGCGATTGCCGACCGTGTAGTAGTCGCGCGCATAAACCACGCCGCGGACGCCGGAATACGGATTGTGCCAGTAATACGGGCTGTTGTGGGTGAAGGCGTAGCCAACCGCATAGTGCAGCTGACCCCGGTCGCAGGAATTCAGCGCCGAGCCAACGCCTGCCCCGAAGAAGCCGCCGATCACCGCACCGGCTGCACCATCATCCGCGACAGCAGCGCCGAACAGCGCGCCCAGAATGGCACCGGCCAGAACCTGGTCGCCATTCGCGCGGCAACCGCGATCATAATAATTGTAGGTGTAGCGGTTGTGGCCGGCATCATAATAGCGGGCATGATAGCGCCAGCTGGCCCGCGCCGGACGATGATAGCTGCTGTAATAGCGCCGGGCATCGATCCGGCCATTCACATAACCACGGCGGTAGGAGCCACGGGAATCGCGGAAGGTGTGACCGCCGCGATAGCCGCCATGCCGGTTGATCCGTGCACCACGTCCGTCGTGTATCCCGCGGCGATAGGCATCGCCCCGGCCATAGCGTTGATCCCGAATACCCGAGCGGGTCCCGGTCCGGCCATCGCGCCAGCCGTCCCGATAGGCGTCACCGCGCCCGCCGCGTGTTCCGCGATAGACATCGGTCCGGCTTCCACGGCCACCTCGATAGCCATCATTACGGCCGCCGCGTCCTCCGCGATAGCCGGTATCCCGGCCGCCTCCACTGCCGCGATAACCATCGCCGCGTCCACCCCGGCCGCCGCGATAGCCATCACCCCGGCCGCCGCGGCCCCCGCGAAATCCGTCATCATTTCCGCCCCGGCCACCGCCAGCGCCCCTGCCGCCGCGATCGCCTCTACCCGGCGGGGTGGCGGTTCGCATGCCGCCGGATTCGTTGGGCAATACTGCTCCGCCAGCGCGCGGTCCGCGACCGCCACGGGCGGCGCCGTCTGAACCGCCACGGCCACCCCGGGCCCCTTCGCCTCTGCCGCCGCGCCCGCCACGGGCACCATCGCCGCCGCCGCGTCCACCGCGGGCGCCGTCACCCCGGCCACCCCGCCGCCCGTCATTCTGGGCGATCGTGATTTCCTGCGAAGCGTTGAGGGACGCGCCCAGGAGCGGTGCGTCGGTCTGTTGTACAAAAGCGTCCGCGGCCGGAGCCTCAATGGACGCCGCCATCGCAAGGGCCAGAGCCGTTGCAGCCGTCAGCGAAGTCAGTCTGATTGTGAGCATGGATTGCTTCTCCTTTCGGATAAGCCGCACAGGGGCGACCCATTGCCACAAGGTTAACGAATCCGTCATGACGCTAACATGAACGTCTGGTTCAGGTTGGCCGGGTCACCCCACCTGCCCACGATGCCTGAGCTTCTGATCGGCCAGAATGATTGCGGCCATGGCCTCGGCGACCGGGACCGCCCGGATACCGACACAGGGGTCATGGCGGCCTTTTGTGGAAATGCTTGTCTCGTTGAAGTCCCGGTCCAGCGTCCGCCGTTCGGTCCTGATCGAGGAGGTCGGCTTGATGGCGATCCGCATGACAATGTCCTGACCGGTTGAAATGCCGCCGAGCACACCGCCATTGTGATTGGACAGAAATTCGGCACCGTCCCTGCCGGCCACCATTTCATCGGCCGCGTCTTCGCCGCGCATGGCCGCCGCCGCAAAGCCGGCACCGATTTCCACGCCTTTTGCAGCCGGAATGGACATCATGGCGGCCGCCAGTTCCGCATCCAGCTTGCCATAGACCGGTTCGCCCCAGCCCGCCGGGAGGCCCGAAACATGGAGTTCAACGATCGCGCCGGTCGACGAGCCTTCGCTGCGGAGCTGATCGAGGCGGCTGGCCCATGCCTCGACAATGCCGGCGTCCGGCGAAAAGAAGGGATTGCTGCCGGTCGCCTCCCAATCCCAGGCGGTTTTGTCGGCCGGAATATCCCCGAGCTGGATCAAGGCGGCGCGAATCCGGATTTGCGGGCCGAGCACCTGCCGGGCGATGGCGCCTGCCGCGACGCGCGCGGCGGTCTCGCGGGCCGAGGACCGGCCGCCACCGCGATAATCACGAACGCCGTACTTGGCATCATAGGTATAATCGGCATGGCCCGGCCGCCATTTGTCGCGGATATCGGTATAGTCCTTCGAGCGGGCATCGGTGTTTTCGATGATCAGGGAGATGGGCGCACCCGTGGTGACGGGGCCATCGGTGCGGTCATCCGCGAATGTGCCGGAGAGGATGCGCACCGCGTCTGCCTCCTGCCGCGGAGAGACATGCCGTCCGGTTCCCGGCCGGCGCTTGTCCAGCCAGGGCTGGATCAGGCTTTCATCCAGGGGCAGGCCGGGCGGGCAGCCATCAATAACCGCACCCAGGGCCGGTCCATGGCTTTCGCCCCAGGTGGTGACGCGGAATAATCGTCCGAAAGTATTGTTCGACATGGGATGGCCCGTTCTTTCCGGCAGCAAACTAGATCAGCGGATGGCCAGCGTCACGCTGCAGACCGGGCCTTTCGCAGCCAGCCTGCCATCCGTGCCGCCGGTGAACGGTTGACGAAGTCATCAATGAAGCGGCCGAGGCCGGTTTCCCCGGTCACGCTTTCGCTTCCGGTTTCGCAGGCGATCCGGATCATGGCCAGGAAGGCCGGGTCTCCAACGGCGGAAATCCGGGTTCCGGCGGTTGTCCCCGCAATAATCCGGAACACACCGCTGCGCCCCTCATGATTGACGGTTCTGGAAATTCCAGTCCGGGCTTCAGCGGGCGTGAGGGTCAGGACGATCTCTGTTGCGTCCGATTTTTCCAGATGGCGGATGGCTTTGACCGCGTTGGCCAGACGGGACAGCGTTTCGGGTGTGGCCGGCGTATGATCGGGATGCAGCGCCTTGGCGCGCTGGCGGAAGGCAGCTTTGGCCTGCGCGAGGGAGGCATCGGGCGCGAGGCCAAGCACTTTCAAGGAGCGCGTAATGTCCGGATCAGATCCCCACATGCGGCGCAAGGTAGATTGAGGAAGGTTCCTGATTGGTTGACGCGCGCGATACGCCTATATGGTTGTGCAGCGAGGAGACAGAAAATGAGCCGGAAAACGAGCGATATACCGCAATCCCCCACGGCCGAGGACTATCAGGCGACCGCCGAGGCGAATGCGGCGGAGATTTTCGACCGCGATGATCCGTTTTCCCTGTTTGCCGACTGGTTTGCCGACGCGAAACGCAAGGAGCCCAATGATCCCAATGCCATGGCGCTGGCCACGGCGGACGAGACCGGCCTGCCGGATGTCCGGATGGTCCTGCTCAAGGATTTCGATGCGGACGGCTTTGTCTTCTACACGAATCTGGAAAGCGCAAAGGGCTTGCAGATCGGGGCCAATCCGCAGGCCGCGCTGTGCTTTCACTGGAAAAGCCTGCGCCGCCAGGTGCGGCTGCGTGGCGCCGTGGAGCGGGTGACTCCGGACGAAGCGGATGCGTATTTTGCCTCCCGCGCCCGGGACAGCCGTATCGGCGCCTGGGCGTCGAAACAGTCGCGGTCGCTGGAAAGCCGGTTCGCGCTGGAAAAAGCGGTGGCAAGAGAGGCAGCTCGATTTGGTCTCGGCACGGTGCCCCGACCGCCGCACTGGTCCGGCTTCCGGCTGAAGCCACAGCATTTCGAATTCTGGCGCGACCGGCCTTTCCGGCTGCATGACCGGCTGGTGTTCGACCGCCGGGACGCCGGCTGGACAAGGTCGCGCCTCTATCCCTGAGCGCGGGACGCGACAAACGCCTTCAATGCCTTGCCGACCCGGGAGGTTGCTTTCAGCTTGTCTTTCAGCGGCATGGCAATGGGCGGATCAATATTGGTCTTGTTGACATCCACCACATAGAGGCGGCCATCCATCTGGTCGCGCAAGACATCCATGGCACCCCATTCCAGTCCCATGCGGGCGGCAAATTCGATGAGGCTGGCGGTTTCCGTTTCCGTGAAAGCCTCCTCCGGTTCGACGAGGCGGACATCGGAATTGATATTGGTAAACCGTTTGCCGATCTGGCGGCGCTTGATGAACAGCAAGGGCATGTCGCGGCCAACGATGACGCAGCGGTAATCCATGACCTCGTTGTCCCCGCAGCGGTTGTCCACAAGACGCTGATAGGCGCAGTCCGGTTTCGGCGTGAACGGAGCCTGCAGGACGCGGCCGTCATGCGCTCCGTTGATTTCCGACTTCTCGACGACAGGGCCGGCATGAATGGAAGGATCGACGGCAATCCCATATCCGAAGGTCTGTTCGAAAACGCGGGCAACATGCGATTTCGAAACGTCGCAGCACCCGAAATTCATATGCGCCCGGGATTGCGGCAGCGGGGGCGGGGGAGAGGCTGTGGTGTCCTCGAAATAGATGGTGAGGTCCGCCTTTGTCTGATCGCGGACGATCCGGCCGCCTACAGCATGGGTGCACGACCAGATGAAATACCATGGCCTCGGCCGCTGCGGCGTGAAAGCGATTCGCGGCCCGCGCAGGCGCAAGGCGGCGAGGCGCCAGACTTCCATGCAGATATAGAAGACCAGCCAGTTCATGCAGACCGCAAGGAATTTGCGGCGCAAGGGCAGTTGATGCCCCGTGCTCTTGATCGACACGATTCCGTCGCGGTAGGCCCAGTCTGACCACCAGAAGGCGCTGTTCATGATCGCGTCCTGTTACAAGCGCCCCTGACCGGGCACGCATTCAGGTGATTAGCGGTCCAAGGCTTGCGTGGAAAGCCCCGAGTTGAAACGGGGCTGTATCATGCCGGGATGGGTTCAAGCCATGAATTTTCTGTCAGCGCGCTTGCGCAGGGCCGTTTTTATCCTGTTAATGCTAGCTGCGGTACAGGCTATCCCAAGTGTTTTTTCGGCATCGGTGGATGACGAGACCGCAGCAGATCGCAGCCTGACACTGCGACGGGCTATTGATTGACTTTCCGGTGCGCCGCATGAATCGGCGACCAGTCACCAGCAGGGTTAGCGCGTAAATGTTCGGATACATTGCCCGGCGAATTCTGATCGCCATACCCACAATACTGGTGATCATTACCGTCGCATTCTTCATGATGCGCGCGGCTCCGGGCGGTCCATTTGATCTCGAGCGCCCGATGCCGGAAGAGGTCCGGCAGAACATTCTCGAGCATTTCGGTTTCGACCGGCCTCTGCACGAACAGTATTTCGCCTATCTGGGTGATCTGGTTCAGGCTGATCTGGGTCCATCCCTCCGATTCCGCGACAAGACGGTTTCCGACATTATT
The DNA here is from genome assembly GCF_003129605.1 of Hyphobacterium indicum. GTDB lineage: Bacteria > Pseudomonadota > Alphaproteobacteria > Caulobacterales > Maricaulaceae > Hyphobacterium > Hyphobacterium indicum. Next base: position 142,604 of record NZ_QBDX01000004.1, on the reverse strand, counting down.
GCCGAAGGTTTTCCGGTCAGCGCGACCATCGGGGGGCTGTCCATATTGCTGGCGCTGATGGTGGGCTCGCTGATGGGTGCGATTGCAGCCCTAAGACAGAACAAGCTGACGGATTTTGCCGTCATGGGCTTTGCCATGGGCGGAATCACGATTCCGCCCTTTGTCATGGGACCGATCCTGGCCCTGATATTCGGTATCGGGCTGGGATGGCTGCCGGTGGGGGGGCTGGATCCCCGCTATGGAATGACGCCCGAGCGGCTGGTCCTGCCCGTGATCACGCTGGCCCTGCCGCAGATCGCAATCGTTTCACGCCTGATGCGCGCCAGCATGATCGAGGTGCTGCGCTCGAACTATATCCGCACGGCGCGTGCCAAGGGCCTGTCTGCGCCCGCGGTTCTGTTCCGCCATGCCTTGCGGGCGGCCGTGCTTCCGCTGGTCAGCTATATCGGACCGGCGTCGGCGGCGCTGGTCACGGGGTCCATCGTGATCGAACAGGTGTTCCAGTTGCCCGGCATCGGCCGTCAGTTCGTTATGGCGGCCCTGCAGCGTGACTACACGGTCGTGATGGGCGTGGTGATCCTGTACGCTTCGCTGATCATTCTTCTCAATCTGCTTGCCGATCTGGTTTATGCGGCGCTGAATCCACGGGTGAAGTTCGAGTGAAAACGATAGTCGGATCCGAGCAGAACGCCGAAGCCATCGAGAAGGCGGCGATAGAAGGCCGTTCCCTGTGGGACGACGCCCTGGCGCGCCTGTTCCGCAACAAGGCCGCTGTGGGCAGTATGATCGTGCTCGGCCTCCTGGTGCTGATTGCCGTGGTGGGGCCGTATCTTTGGCCGCACAGTCATGAAACGATCTACCGCGAGCGGGTCTGGCTGGCGCCGACATTCGAGAATTTGCACATTTTCGGGACGGATGCGCAGGGACGTGACCTGTTTGCACGGACGCTGATCGGTCTGCGCGTATCGCTGATGGTCGGTGTTGTGGCGTCTCTGGTTTCGCTGGTGATCGGCGTGTTCTGGGGCGCAACAGCCGGGTTTATCGGCGGCCGCGTTGACCAGGTGATGATGCGGATCGTGGACGTGCTCTATTCGCTGCCCTTCATCTTCTTCGTTATCATCCTGATGGTGGTTTTCGGGCGCAATATCATCCTGATCTTTGTCGCCATCGGCGCGGTCGAATGGTTGACCATGGCGCGGATTGTCCGGGGCCAGACCATCTCCATCAAGAATATGGAATTTGTCGAGGCGGCCGAGGCGGCCGGTGTTTCGCGTCTGGCCATTATCCGACGTCACATCATCCCGAATGTGCTGGGCCCGGTCATCGTCTATGTCACCCTGACCATACCGGTCGTGATTCTGGCTGAGAGCTTTCTGAGCTTCCTCGGTCTCGGCGTTCAGGAACCGCTGACCTCGCTGGGCCGTCTGATTGCCTATGGTGCTCAGGACATGCAGATCGCCACCTGGACACTCTTCGTTCCGGCCGGGACGATGATGCTGACGCTGTTCTGCTTCAACTTCATCGGTGATGGCGTCCGGGACGCCATCGATCCGAAAGACCGCTGATCAGCGTTCGCGGTGAACGCGGATGGCGCGTCCGCGGCCATTGATCTGCATCAGATAACTGTCGAGTGATGCGCGGCGGATTTCCGCGAAATTCGTTTCGTCATCGTCGTAATTGATGCGTCCGGCCCCGGATTGATCCCAGACCTGACCATTGGTCATGTAGAAGCGGTGGCGGTTATAGGCCATTTCGCGGATACGTTCGATTTCCATGACGACGCGTTCGACCCCGCCTTCATCATCGCGCTCGACCACCTGGACGCCATTGATCGGGCCGCGGTCAGTTGTTGTGGCCGGTGCTTCCTCTCTATCGCCACCGCGGCCGGTCAGCCGGGCAAACAGTCCGCGTGACTCCTCTTCCTCTTCCTGAATGACAGGCTCAGCTGAGGGCGCAGGCGGGGGAGCTACAGGTTCAACCGGTTCACCGGACTCCGCGGCGGCCAGTCTTTCCGGTGTGGAGGACGGGTCCAGAGGGTCGGGTGTATTACCGGTTCCCCGGGCGAACATGGACAGGCTCAGGCGCGGCATGCTGGGCAGGTCAAATCCGAATGAGTCGCGCTCGACGGCCTCGACGTCTTCACGATAGATGCCGACGAGGCCGTTCTGCCTTTCTTCGGACAAGCGCCCGGCCGCGGCATCAAAACAGGCGAGCCGCGAGGCTTCATCGGCAATCTGCTGGCAGACCAGAATGTCATCAATGGGGTCGGACGACTGAGCGGATACGCCGGACGAGATCAACAGGCCCAGTGCGGTGGCCGACAGAATGGAGACTTTGAATTCGGATGGTTTGCGCATTCCGGTCATTCCCTTTGTTCTATTCTTCACGGCGGACACGGAACCAGCGGCCCCGGTCATTCAATTGCATCTGGTGTGAACCGAGCATGGCGCTGCGGACCGCGACCGACATTTCGGTTGGCGGCTGGCGGCGGGAGTAAAGCACGCGGGTGTCATCAATCTGCCGCCAGACCTGGCCATTCTGCAGTGTCACGATCAGCCGGTCATACGGATCACGCTCGAGATTCTGAACCGCCAGACCTTCTATGCCGGTGATATCGCCTTCGTCATTGCGGACAACCGTACGGGACGAGGGCGCATTTTGCGCATTCCTTTCCGGCTCCGCAGCATCCGCCAGATCTGTCGATGCGCCGCCGGACAGGCGGGGCAGGCTGACATTGGGCAGGCTGGGCAGCCGGAATTCCGGTATGTTCAAGCCGTAGGTGGCTTCTTCCGCTGCCTCAATGTCACTTCGATTGACGGCAACGACTTCACCCCTGTTTTCAGATTGATAAAGACTTTCAACGGCGGCATCGAGACAGGCAAGGCGCTGTGCGTTGTCGGCAATCTGCCGGCAGTCAAACAATGGCGATAGCGGGGAGTCCGCATTCTGCGCAAATGCCGGGACTGTGATAAAAAGGGCGAGCGGAAGTGTTAGTAATCGCGTGTTCATCGTTAACTTGCTATCAGTGACCGAGTTTCGCAGACTATGCGTGAGCGCTCCGGTCCTGTCGACCGCGAGACGCAATACGATATGCATAGTCCCAGATTGACAGAACGGGAACGGAGAGGGTCCTGGCAATGCCAAACAAGTTGAATTTCCGGATTACGCTATTGATGGCTGCTTCCGCGGTCACGCTGGCCGCATGCGGTGGCTCGGGTGATGTTGACGAAAACTCCATCGTCCTGCACCGCGGCAATAGTGCCGAACCCCTGACGCTTGACCCACACAAGGCCAGCGGAACCTGGGAAAATAATATTATCGGCGACATGTTCATCGGCCTGTTTACCGATGACGCGAATGCTGCGCCCATTCCCGGCATGGCGGAAAGCTGGGAGGTCAGCGAAGACGGGCTGACCTGGACTTTCGCTTTGCGCGAAGCGGTGTGGTCTGACGGCGTGCCGGTCACGGCCCACGATTTCGAATATGCCTTCCAGCGGATTCTGAATCCCGCAACGCTGGCGCAATACTCTTCGCTGCTGTACCCGATCGAGAATGCCGAAGCCGTCAATACCGGTACCATGCCGCCGGAAGCGGTCGGCGTGGAGGCGCTGGATGACCGGACCCTGGAAATCCGGCTCGAGAACCCCGCGCCCTATCTGCTCGGCCTGCTGACGCACTACACGACCTTCCCCGTACCCCGGCACATCGTCGAGCAATATGGCGATCAGTGGATCCAGCCGGAACATATCGCCGTCAATGGCCCGTACGAGCTGGTCCAGTGGTCGACCAACAATTTTGTTCACGTCGAGCGCAACGAGCTGTTCTACGATAACGAAAATGTCTGCATCGACGAGGTGTTCTATTACCCGACGGTTGATCCGGCAGCGGGGGTCCGCCGTGTCCAGAATGGCGAACTTCATCTCAACAATGAATTTCCGGGCCAGCATATCGACCGGCTTCAGCGCGAAATGCCGGACTATGTCCGTGTGCATCCCTATATGGGAACCGTCTATTTCTCTATGAATAACGAGATTGATGCGTTCAGCGATCCGCGTGTCCGCAACGCGCTGGGCATGGCGGTCAACCGCGAATTCCTGGCCGAGGAAATCTATCGCGACGGGCGCTCGGCGGCCTATTCGCTGGTGCCGCCGGATGTTGCCAATTATGCGGGCGGTGTCGAGGCCGAGTGGGCAGATATGCCGATGGACGATCGCCGTGACCGTGCGCGCGAGCTGTTGATGGAAGCCGGTTATGGTCCCGACAACCCTCTGGAGTTCGAATATTCTCACCGGTCCACGGGCGACAATCCGCGGATTGCGCCGGTGGTCCAGCAGGACTGGGAGAGCATTGCGGACTGGGTGGACGTGGACCTTCGCCAGATCGAGACCCAGATTCACTATGAAAACCTGCGGTCTGCAGACTATGAAATTGGTGATGGCGGATGGATCGCGGACTACAACGACGCCTATAACTTCCTGTTCCTTGCGGAAGAACGCTCCATTCCGATGAATTATTCGCGTTATCGCAATCCGGAATATGATGACCTGGTTTCGCGGGCCAATCAGGAGCTCGACATGGAAATCCGCGCCAGCATGCTGGCCGAAGCCGAGCAGATGATGATCGATGACATGCCGATCATTCCGGTCGTCTTCTATGTGAACCGTGCGGTGGTCAGCCCTGAAGTCACAGGGTGGGAAGACAATATCGTCCATATCCACCGCACCCGCTTCATGTGCCTGCAGGATGCCCAGCAGGCCGCATCGGGTTCAAGCGGCGAGACATCAGCCGATTGATCTGATCTGCATCAGGCTTTGCACCCCTCCTTCTTCGGCGTAGATTGCGCCGCAGGGGGAGGGGTTTTTCATGTCAGATCCAATTATCGACGCGATTGCCGTTGATTCGGTGGTGTCCGAGGCAGGCAAAGCTCGACAAGGCCGCCGCGGGTCGCGGTTTAATCGGGAACAGTCCGGCAAATGCCTCAATTGCGGAACGCCGCTCAAAGGACAAGTCTGCCATAGCTGCGGTCAGGATAGTGACAGTTTTCATCGCCCCATCTGGAGTCTTTTTTGGGAAGTATTCGACGGACTGCTGTCGATTGATGGCAAGCTCTGGCGGACCCTGCCCAAGCTCCTGTTCCGGCCCGGCTATCTGACGCGCCATTATCTTGAAGGTGTCCGGGCGCGCTATGTCCAACCCTTCCGGTTGCTGCTGGGCGCCAGTGTCATCTTCTTTTTTGTGTTCTGGAGCGGGTTCGGGGGAGGCGATGGTCTATTCGGCAGCGGTAGTCTGCCTGATACGGACCGCGCCATGGAAGAGCTCACTTCAACAGAAGAGCAGCTGCGCGAAAGCAACCCTGAAGCGGCCGATGATATCGCTCGCATGCGGGCGGCGCTGGCAAATTCTGAAGGCCCCAGCAACGCTGACGGTGAGCTGGGTGCAGCTGAGCTTTCCGCGGAAGAACGCGCCGTTTTGCGAGAGCAGAGAATTGCCGGGATGCGCCATTTCCTGGTCCCGGAGGACCACACCGCACCGTCAGGTGCCGACGGGCAGGAAACCGTCACCCGAATCGAGGATGAGGGCGTTGTCCTGCCCGGGGTGGGGCGACTGGAGTTGACGGGCGCCAATGAACTGCCGCTCACGGCGCGCCGGGTCATTGCCAATCAGCTTGAGGTTATCATTCGCGACCCATCGCGCTGGCTGGATTCCATCAAGGCCAACACGACGTATCTGCTTGTTGCGCTGCTTCCCGTTCACGCTCTTATCCTGGCCTTTGGCCAGCTATGGCGCCGGGGTTTTTATTTTTACGACCATCTGATCGCCTCGCTGCATTTTCATGCGTTCATTTTTGTCCTGCTGACCCTGCTGAATCTGCTCGGTGGCGTACTGAATGAATGGGGCATCCTGATCTTCATCTTGTGGAGCAATTTTTACGTCTACCGGATGCACAGGGTCGTTTATGAGCACGGACGGATCATGTCCGTGCTCAGAACGATTTCGCTCGATTTCACCTATGCCATCGTGCTGTTCTTTGCATTGCTGGCATTGATCATCGTGGGCCTGTTTACCGCCTGACCTATCGCGGCTGGACGCTGCGGGCCCGCAACTCATTGCCGGTGCCTGCCGTTTGCCCGGCCTCCATCAGCGCCCGGAATTCGGGTGCATTCATCAGGGCGTTCAGCTGGGCCAGGGATTGAGCGCCTTCGGCCGAGACACCGAACAATTCCTGGAAGGCCTCGAATGGCGTTCTCTCGCGCGGGAAGCGTTGCAGGTTCACGGTGGCGTCTTCCTCGATGCCAGCGAGGCGCCGCGCCGCGGCAATGGCTTCCATAAGACCGCCGATTTCATCCACGAGGCCGTTTTGCAGTGCCTGTTCTCCGGTCCAGACCCGGCCCCTGGCGATCTCGCGAACGGTGTCGATGCCGATCTCCCGGCCGTCTACCACGCGCTGCGTGAAGTCCTCGTAGATGTCGGCAAGCTGTGCCTCGACGGCGGCCCGCTGTTCCCCGGTCCAGGGTGAGCTTGCCGAATTGGCGGTTGCGAATTCACCGCCAACAGCGACTTCCTCGAAATTGACACCGATCAGGCCGAAGGTCTCGCCCAGGCTGATCTTGCCGCCATAGACCCCGATCGAGCCGGTCAGCGTGGTGGCGTTGGAGACAATGTAATCGGCCGGTGCGGCGATATAGTAACCGCCGGAGGCCGCCGCGCCGCCCATGGATACCACGACCGGGATGCCGCGGTCCTGCGCCCGCCGGATCGCGTCCCAGATCTGATCCGAGGCAACGGATGATCCGCCAGGGGAATCGATGCGCAGGATAATGGCCCGGACAGAGGATGCGGAAGCGGCGTTGGTGATGGCTTCCGCCATGGCGTCACCGCCAATAACCGGGTCGCCGCCAAAAGGCGACACAATACCCGGGCCGGTCACAATGGCGCCCTGCCCCTCGATGAGGGCGATGCGCGGTCCCTGTTCGGTCAGCACACCGCTGAAGCGGTAGTCCTCGATGTTGGCCAGGGTGACATTTCCGCCTGCGCGGTCGATCACCGCCTGACGCGCGGCTGCCACATGTCCGAGCTGATCCACCAGCCCGGCACTGGCAGCGGCCTCGGCGCTATGCGGAGCGGATTCAATCAGAGCCCGGAAGGCTTCCAGGTCGAGACTACGGCCGGCGGCGGCATTGGTCAGCGCCACATCATAGATCGAGCCGAAATAGGACAGCGTGGCTTCCAGGTGTTCCGGCGTGAAGCCGGTCTCGGTGTAGGTGTTCGGCGCATTCTTGTATTCGAGGAACTGGATGAATTCGGCATCGACCTCGAACCGTTCCAGCGCAGCGCCATAGAAGGGCACTTCGCCGGCCAGTCCGGACGTGGAGAAGCTGGCCGTGTCCTGGAGCCAGATCTCATCTGCGCTCGAAATGGCCAGATAATTCGTGACCGACGTTCCGACAAAGCCCTGGGAATGCACGATCACCGGCCGGTCACTCTCGCGGAAGGCGGCGATGGCGCGGTTGATTTCCTCGGCCTGGGCCGGCGTCATGCCGAATTCGTTGGCGCGGATAAAGAGGCCGGCGACGCGATTGTCCCGCCCGGCCCGGTCAAGCAGCCGGACCAGATCGACGACAGATGTTGATTCGGTGAAGGCAAAGGGCGACCGCGTCGGCTGATCAAGACGGCTCTCGCGAAGGTCGACTTCCAGGACGAAGCGTCCCGCCGGCAGGCCTGTGTCCTCTGCTGCGCTCGCTCCCATCGCGGATATCAGACCGGCGATTCCGAATATCAGGATGAAGAGGGTCAGGATCGAGCCGATGATGACACCGATGATCGAGCCGAAGAGCGTGACAAAAAACTGTTTCATGGGACCGTCCTGAATTGCGCTATCTTGCTTACAGCATGCGCATATTGTGCCGGAAACCACGAGGGACAGTCACATCTTTCATCCCGCCGGCCAAAATCCGCGGCAGATGTGCCTTGTATACAACGGGGAAGGTAGAGTGGTCGGAGTAGCAAGATTCGAACTTGCGACCCCCGCCTCCCGAAGACGGTGCTCTACCAGGCTGAGCTATACTCCGACCGGAGCGCGGGCTTATAGCTACTTCGGATACGGGATTCAATCACTACAGCATCACCCCGTTGCATCATCTGCAGTGAGGGGCTATCTACCGCCTCCGCCGCGATACGCGGCCGGCCTGCTGGGGCGTAGCTTAGTTGGTAAAGCAGCGGTTTTTGGTACCGAAGAGCGGAGGTTCGAGTCCTCCCGCCCCAGCCACTCTCATGCAAAGCGATTCTCTCCATCTGCGGGTTTGCGGTGAAGCGACTGCAAAGTTTTTGCAGCTGTGCCTGTAACAATTTTTTGTGAACACGCTCGCCGCCTTGCCAACAAGGCCCAAACGGGACGCGTATTTCGTGTTGCACGGCAACCGCTTGGCAGCAATTCGCCTGTGAAGGGAGAATTCACCATAAAACTGCCATTGTCACCGCATTCGATAAGTGTCTGTCTATTGATTGACGCGCGTCACTTGGTTAGCGTCGAGATTAAGAAGGCGTAATTCGCCGAACGAGACGGGAGGGCAAACTCCCGCGAAGCGAGGGGAAGGGTTCTATTTTCGGGGTGCTTCCCAACTTCTATTCGAATCTGCAGGTTCGGGCCGGCGCTTTGCGGCCGTCCGGCCTCAGAACAAGCAGGGGCTTATCCGGTGCATGGTACCGGACTAGCATAAACAGTCAGTCAGGCGTGGCGGATACAAGCCGCGCTGTTCAACGTGAGGCGAGACATGGCGAACTTGAATAAATGGCTTCGCACTTCAGTCGCAGCAGCGGTGTTTTCCGTTGGCGTGGCCGGTATTGCGGACGCGCAATTGCAGACAGCGCTTTCCACAGGCGCGCAATCCACACAGGAAGGGGCTTCCACTCAATCGCAGATCGACCAGATCGACGATGAACGCACCAATGCGGAGCTGGAATACCGGGCCTTGCTGCAGCAGATCGAAAGCCAGGAGCTTTACGTCGCTCAGCAGGAAGTCTTCCTGCAGTCGCAGGCCAATGAGCTGGACTCCCTGCAATTGCAGATTGACAGCGTCGGCAACATCCAGCGCGACCTGATCCCGATGCTGCGCGAAATGGTCGACAATCTCCGCCAGTTCGTGGAGCTCGACCTGCCATTCCAGCAGGACGCCCGTCTCGAGCGCGTTGATGATCTTTATGATCTGATCGACGATCCGGAAGTTTCCGCTGCGGAAAAATATCGCGTCATCCTGAACCGCTATGACATCGAGGCCTCTTATGGCCGCGGTCTCCGCGTTTACGAGGACACCACCACGATCGACGGTACCGACGTGACACAGTCGATCCTCCAGGTCGGCCGCGTGGCACTGATCCGCGACACGCAGGGTTCGCTGGACATGCTGTATCGCGGTGCCTCTGACTGGGTTCCGGTCCCCGCGAGCTATAACAATGACGTTCAACGGGCTTTCCGCATCGCACGTGAAGTGACGACGCCGGAAGTCTTCACCGTGCCGCTCCCCGGCTCGGAAGATCAATAATACGGCCCTGACGGAGAATTTGTGATGAAATTCAATCTCAAAACACTTGCCGCAGCGGTCGCATTCGGTGCCGCTTTCGCCGGTGGAGCGATGGCTCAACAACAACCGGTTTCGAGTATCAGCCAATTGCTTGACCGCGTCCGCTCGGATGTGCGTGAAGCTTCGGCCGAAAACCAGCAACGGCTCAGCGAGTTCCGTTCCGAACGGAACCGCCAGACGTCACTGCTCGCCGGTGCCCGGCAGGAACTGGCGGCGCTGGAAGCGCAGGCAGATCGGCTGGAAGCCGAGTTCGAAGCCAATTCGCAACAGATCGACGTGCTGGCCGAGGAATTGCGCCTCGCCCAGGGGGAATTCGGTGAGCTCTTCGGCGTCGCACGCCAGAGTGCCGGTGAATTCGGATCGCTGATCCAGGGGTCTCTGGTCAGCTCCCAGCATCCGGGCCGCGCCGCACCGCTGCTGGACCTGTCCAACAGCCGCGTTCTGCCGACCCGCACCGAGCTGGACACGATCTGGCGGTCGATCACTGAGGAAATGATCTACCAGGCTGAAATTGCATCCTATTCGGCGAATGTGTCCGACCTGGATTGTGACAGCCCGGCTGTGACCCGTGTCGGTGTGTTCGTTTCCTACGCCACGTGTGGCGGAGAAGCCTATTTCACTCAGTGGGCGCTTCCGGAAAATGCGAGCGTCGGTGCCAGCTACCGCCTGTCGGCCCTGCCGTCGCAGCCGCCGGCCAATATCCGCGGTGCTGCCATGGGCCTCTACAATGCCGAGCGTGGCGAGATCACATCCGGTCCGGTCGACCCGTCCCGCGGTGGCCTGCTTCTGGTTTACCGGGACATTCCTGATCTCGGCGAGCGTATCGAACAGGGCCGCATCGTCGGTAAGATCATCATCGGTCTGCTGGTAGTCAGCGTTGCCTTTGGTCTCTTCCGCCTGCTGATGCTGGTTCTGGAATCCATGGCCGTTGCCGGTCAGAAGCGCCGCTCGACCCCGTCGAAGGGCAATTCGCTCGGCCGCGTGATGCTGGCCTATGAATCGGTCAAGGATCATTCCGAGGAAGTCATCGAAATGAAGCTGGACGAAGCCATTCTCAAGGAAGTGCCGAAGCTGGAATTCGGACTCAACTTCCTGAAGCTGGCGGCCGGTATTGCCCCGCTGCTGGGTCTGCTCGGTACGGTGACCGGCATGATCAAGACCTTCACCCAGATCACGCTTTTCGGTACCGGCGATCCCAAGATCATGGCTGGCGGTATCTCGGAAGCCCTTGTGACCACGGTGCTCGGCCTTGTTTCTGCCATACCGCTGTTGTTCCTTCATAGCTTCGCAGCGAGCTTCTCTCGCGGCGTGCAGCAAACGCTGGAAGAGCAGGCGGCAGGCATTGTCGCGCGTCACGCGGAAGAGCGTGCTGGCCGTTCAGCTTAGGGGAGGTCCGAAAAATGGATTTCCAATCAGCCCTTGGCGGACTGAACGAATTCCTTGATCGCGGCGGGCCTGTGCTCGTCGCCATCATGGCGGTGACGTTCGTGATGTGGGCCTTTATCCTCGAGCGTTTTGCCTACTTCTTCTTCGCCCAGGCGGGCGATGCGAAGCGGGCGCTCCAGGAATGGTCCGCACGGTCCGATCATACATCGTGGACAGCTCACGCGATCCGCGACCAGTTGATCTCGGAAGCCCGTCAGAAAGCGGAAAACAATGTCGAGCTTGTCAAGACGCTCGTCGCGGTTGCGCCTCTGTTCGGTCTTCTGGGAACGGTGACAGGCATGGTTCAGGTGTTTGATGTGATGGCCGTGGCCGGATCGTCGGACGCAAGGGCAATGTCGGCGGGGGTTTCCCGCGCGACCATCCCGACCATGGCCGGCATGGTGGCGGCACTGTCCGGTCTGATTTTCTCAAATCAGATCGAGCGGCTCGCCAAGCACCGCACGGCTGTTCTCGCCGACAAGCTGGAACTGGAGTAGCGATATGCGCAGACGTTCCAACCGAGGAAATGATCAGGCCGAAGTGAACATGACGCCGATGCTCGACATCGTGTTCATCCTGCTCATCTTCTTCATCGTGACGGCGACCTTCCTGCAGGAGCAGGGGTTCGATATGCGGCCTCCGCCACCGAATGACGAGGCAGAGCCGACTGAGCCCAATCCGGTTATTCTGGTCCAGGTTGATGCAGAGAACCGGGTATTCGTGAACCAGCGTGCCACCAGTGAAGACCGGGTGCTCGCGGCGGTTCAGCGGATACGGGCCGAGGCACCGCAAAGCGCAGTGCTGATCGAGCCGAATGATGAAGCCCTGCATGGCACGATCTCGACGATCTGGGATGACATGCGGTCCAACGGTATTCCTGTGTCGATCCAGCGCGCACGCGGCGGCGGCGACGACACCTAGCTCGGGGAGAGAGATATGGCTCGACGTGGGAGCCGGGTACAGACGGATGATGAAGATGTCGAACTGAACATGACGCCCATGCTGGACGTCGTGTTCATCCTCCTGATCTTCTTCATTGTGACGGCTGTATTCGTGAAAGAACCGGGCGTGGATGTTTTCCGGCCTGACGTGAACCAGAGTGAGCAGATGAAGCCGACCCTTCTGGTCGCGGTAACATCGGCTGACGAAATCTGGATCAACCGGAATGTGTATGAAATTACACAGGTGCGCGGTGTACTCGAACAGTTGTTGTCCGAGAATCCGCGGGCCGAGGCCATGATCCAGGGCGATCAGGATGCGCCGATCGGAACCGTTCTGGATATCCAGGAGATACTCACCGAGCTGGGTGTTGAGGAAATCAACATCTCGGAAGAAAGCTAGGAGCGCCTGATGGGTAGTATTTTCAGACTTGTCATCGGTATTCCGATCGCGATCATTGTGACGTTTGCCCTGTTCACCCTGATGCGGACGCTGATCTTTGTTGACGAGGCTCCGCCCGAGGAAGAAGGCGCGGAATACCGCTTTGATATCAATCCGCAGGTCGAACAGGTTGATGCCCGGGCGCGCGACACCTCGATTGACGATGTGCAGCAGGTTGACCCGCCGCCCCCGCCGCCGCAGGTAGAGCGTCAGGCTGCGGATCTGCCGTCTGAAAGCCTGTCGACCATTGTGGGCAGCATTCCGGAATTCGATGCGCCGGATCTCAATTCCGGCAATGTCAGCTTCAATATTTCCGACCGGAACGCCCAGCCGCTGGTGCGGATCCCTCCGCAATACCCGCCGCGCGCTGCCGAGCGTGGTATTGAGGGCTTCTGTCTGATGCAGTTCAACGTGTCTCCGGACGGAACTCCGATCGATATCGTTGCGCTGGAATGTTCGAGTAGCATGTTTGAACGGAGCTCCATCCGCGCTGTCGAGCGCTGGCGCTACAGCCCGCGTATTGTGGACGGTGTGGCACAGACTCGGACCGGTGTTCAGACACGGCTCGATTATCAACTGGACGAATAGAATGGTTTCCGCGTTGCGATCGGATACTGAAACAGGAATGCAGAGGAAGCGTGATGATTAATCGGATTTCCTTCTTGATTGTGGCTGCCGCATTCGCCTTCGTTGCGGTGGCTCCAAGTGCCGATGCGCAACGCAGAAGCCGGAATGACGAACAGCAGGGCAGTGCAGAAGACCGCACCATGTCTGCACAAATGGGTGAGCCGATCCTTGCGGCCCAGGAGTGTATCGACGCTGATAATATGACCTGCGTGATCAACACGCTGACACCGCTCCTCGGACGCGGACCGAATCCCTACGAGCAATTCGTGATCTACCGGATGCGCGGCGTTGCCTATTACAATCAGGACCGCACTGACCTCGCCATCCGCGATTTTGAAGCGGCACTGGCCACCGGTGCGGCCACGCCGGATGAATCGACTTCTCTGCGGACGAATATCGGTCAGCTATATATCGTGACCGAACGCTATACAGAGGGCATAAACCAGCTGGAGCGTGCGATTTCGGAAGGGGCGAATCTGACGCCCAGCCTGGCCATGCTTCTGTCGCAAGCCTATGCACAGGCCGAGCGCTTCCGCGAGGGACTGCGCTATGCCCAGCACCAGTTCGACAATGCCAGTCCGCGTGAACGCCGGAATTTCGACATGCTGCTTTTGTATTTCCAGCAGCTTGAACGGACCGAGGACCAGCTCCGCCTGATCACCCAGATGGTCGAGCGCTGGCCGGGCGAACGCAATATCTGGACATCACTGGTGGCGCTGATGGCGCAAACCAATAACGAGTCCGGCGCGTTTGAAGCCAACAAGCTGATGTATCTCAATGGCATGCTGAGCGATGAGCGGGAACTCGTCCGGCTTGCCCAGTATTACAGCTATTTTGAGTATCCCTACCGGGGGGCTGTGATTCTGGAACGCGAAATGAATGCCGGCCGGGTCACACGGTCCCGCGAAAATCTGGAAATCCTTGCCAATATGTGGCGTCAGGCCCGCGAATATGAACGGGCGATTCCGGTTCTGGAGGCCGTTGCCGAACGCGGCGATGGCGAGGACTATCTGCGTCTCGGCGAAGCCTATTATCAGGAGAACCGGTTGGCGGAGGCTGAATCGGCCTTTGAATCGGCCCTGGCGCGCGGCGGCATCAGCCGCCCGGGTGATACCCAGGCACTGCTTGGCACGGTGCGGTATGAACAGGGAAATCGTCAAAGCGCTCTGCAGGCTTTTCGCGGCTGTACACAGTATTCTTACAGCCGGCGGACATGTAGCGGCTGGGTGACCTTCATCCAGAATGAAATCAATGCCGAATCCGAGCGCGCCCGTCTGCGCATCCGGGTCGAGGTCGAGGAGTGCCGGATCACGATCAATTCCGAGCTCGTCAATGTCACGATTGTGGGTGATGCCCGCAATTTCGATGATGAGGGCCGCGCCATGGTCGAGGTGCCGGAGCGCTGCCAGCCTTACTTCAACACCTATGGCGATCAGATCGGCGGACCGGGCTTCGAACAGGCGGCTGCCGAAACCGAAGAAAGCGAAACCGAAGCCGGATAATCACGGTTGTCAGGTTTTCATTTCATCAAACCCCGGTCTTCGGACCGGGGTTTTTCTTTGCGCAAATGGCCATGATGCGGACGCAACTTTGCCGTAATCTTACGGAAAGTTCATGTTTGGGGCAGGGGGCACATCTAGGGGAGTGCCCGATGCAATCAATCCTGAGAACATCACTCAGCCTGCCAGTTGCGGCCGTGATCACGGCTTCGCTGGCTTTTTTCATGGCCTATCTGATCTCGGTGGAAGGCGAGCCGGGACCGGATATCGCCGAGCTGACCTTCGACCTGTTCCCGCGCGTTGACCCAATCGACCCGGTGCAACCGCCCGTTTTGACGCCGGTGGACCCGGTCGCGCCGCCACCACCGCCACCGACCATCGATGTTCAGACGTCGCAATTGCCAACGGATGATTTCGTGATGATGGCGGGCACCATACCGGGCCTAGAAGTCGACAGGATCGATCAAGGTCCAACGAGCTTCAACATATCCGACAGGGATGTGCAGCCACTCGTGCGTATCCCGCCCGTCTATCCTGCCCGGGAATCGGAGCGCGGGATCGAGGGCGATTGCGTCCTGCAATTTGATGTCACGGTCCAAGGATCGCCGGTCAACATTCAGGTTCTGGACTGTGCGTCACCCGGCTTTGCGCGGGAGTCCATCCGGGCGGTCGAGCGCTGGCGTTACAATCCGCGCGTCCGCGATGGCGTGCCGCAAATGTATCACGGGGTGCAGACCCGCCTGGAATTCAATCTGAACGACTAGGGGACAGCGGATGTGGACCGGGTGTTTTTACACCCGGTCCAAACGCCTTTATTCGGCTTCGGCTTCCGCGTCGGCAAGACCCACGGTCATCAGGGCGAATGCCCAGTTCTCGGCGGTCTCGCGCAAGCTGTCGAAGCGGCCCGAAGCGCCGCCGTGACCGGCGCCCATATTGGTGCGCATGAGCGTCAGGCCGTCATCGACACGCGTGGCCCGAAGACGCGCCGCCCATTTGGCCGGCTCCCAATAGGTGACGCGCGGATCGGTGAGGCCGGCCGTGGCCAGGACATGCGGATAATCGATGGCCGCGATGTTATCGTACGGGCTGTATTCCGCGATGGTGTCATAGGCTTCGGCGTCCTCGATCGGATTGCCCCATTCGGGCCATTCCGGCGGGGTGAGCGGCAGCGTGGGATCCGACATGGTGTTGATCACATCCACAAACGGTACGGCGGCAATCGCACCGGCGAACAGGTCCGGTTGCAGATTGATCGCTGCGCCCACCAGCAGACCGCCCGCGGAGCCGCCATAGGCGACGATATTGCCGCGCGAGGTGAAGCCTTCGCTGGCCAGTGCTTCTCCCGCAGAAACGAAGTCGCGGAAAGTGTTCATCTTCAGACCGAGCTTGCCATCCAGATACCATTCATAGCCACGCGCCTGACCGCCCCGTATATGGGCAATCGCATAGACCATGCCGCGGTCAACAAGTGAGAGCGGCGTGACCCGGAAGGCGGCCGGTATGGTGATGCCATAGCTGCCATAACCATAGAGCATCAGCGGCGCGGAACCGTCGATCGGCGTGTCGCGGTGATGGAGGATGGTGACCGGGATCATCTCACCATCATGGGCTGGAGCCATGATACGCCGCACGACATAATCGTCCGGATCGTGACCGGAGGGGATTTCCTGGCGCTTGCGCAAGACACGCTCGCGTGTCGCCATGTTGTAATCATAGGTCTCTTCGGGTGTCGCCGGGCTTTCGTAGCTGAAGCGCATCTCGTCGGTGGCAAATTCATAACCGGCATCGATACCCAGCGAGTAGGCTTCTTCCTCGAAGGCGATATTGTGCTCCTCGCCGGTGTTGAGATTGCGGATGACGATGCGGGGCAGGGCGTTTTCCCTCTCGACCCGGACCATCCAGTCGCGGAATCCCATCAGGCCGGTGATCAGCGTGCCGGGACGGTGTGCGACCACCGTCTCCCAGTTTTCACGTTGCGGCGCGTCCAGGGGCGCGCGCATGATCTGGAAATCGACGGCGCCATCCAGATTGGTCAGGATAAAGAATCCGCTGCCGGTTTCGGTGAGCGAATACTCGACATCCGTTTCCCGGGCGGCGACCAGCAGGGCCTCCGCTTCCGGATTATCGGCGTCGATCAGGTGAACCTCGCTGGTCGTGTGGCCGGATGTGGAGATGGCGATATAGCTGTCGCCTTCTGTGCGTCCGACATTGACGAAGAAACCGTCATCCGCCTCGTCGAATATCATCGTGCCTTCGGATTCGCTGCGGTCCTGACGCCAGACCTGCTTGGAGCGGCCATTGGCATCGCGCCAGACCCAGAACAGGGTCGCGGAATCATTCGCCCAGGTGAAATTCCCGGTGCTCTCATCCGTCAATGTGGCCACGTCCTCGCCGGATTCCAGGTCGCGGATGCGGATCTCGTAATATTCGGAACCGCGGGTATCGACGCCATAGGCCAGCCAGCGGTGGTCCGGGCTGTGGTCGATATTGCCGAAATCGAGATATTCGATGCCGTCGGCCTCCGCATCGCCATCCAGCAGGATCTGCTCCTCTCCGGCTTCACCGGTTTCGGGATCAAGCGGGCGCCGCGCATAGATTGGATACTGTCCGCCCTCGCGGAAACGGGAATAATATTCAAAATTGCCGTCGCGGTCGGGAACCGAGGAATCGTCTTCCAGAATACGGCCACGGATTTCCTGGAATATACGCTCCTGCAAGGCCTCGGTCGGAGCCATGACCGCTTCATAATAGGCATTCTCGGCTTCCAGATGGGCGCGGATATCCGGGTTGAGCACGGACGGATCGCGCATCACTTCCTGCCAGTTATCATCACGTAGCCAGGCATATTCGTCGGTCCGGGACCGGCCCAGTTGTTCAATCGTGACCGGGCGCTGTTCGGCGGCGGGCGGCGTGATCGACTGGGCGCGGGCAATCAAATTCATATTCTGGGTCTCTGTGCTGGTTTCGCTGGCTTGTTCCGGTTCGGCCGTGTTGCCCGGAGCCGGTTCGCTGCAGGCTGACAAGAGGGCGAGAGCGGCCACGCCGGTCAGGGCGCGGGTGTGAAAGGTATTCATGAGGGTCATGACTCCATGCTTTCCGTTTGAACATACTATCGCGCGTGCGGGCACGGCTGACCATGTTGACTGACAGCTTGGCTCAGCTTTTCCGGCGCACGGACAGGATGGGCGTGAAAACAGAGATCAGGAGCAGCACCAGCGCCAGCCCGGCCATCGGGATGAGGACGGAGTCCCGCGGTCCGAGCGCCGCAACGACAAATCCCATCATCGCGGCGCCAGCGGGCATGCCCCCGAACAGGCCGAGCTGATAGACGGACATGATACGGGCCAGCATTTCGGTTGGCGCGTTTTCCTGCACGACGGAGCGGCTGAGCGAGATCGCCACGCCTGCTCCCAGCCCCCAGAAGAAGTCGAGTGCATAAAGCCCCGCCAGCGGTATCGGAAGGGCGAGACCACCCAGGCTGATCACCGTTACCAATTGGGCCAGCATGACGGCGCGTCCCGGCCGCTCGATATGGCTCATTCTGGCGAGCAGGGCATTGGCGATGAAAGCGCCGATCCAGAAGACCACAAGCAGGCTGGACAAGGTGCCATAGCCGGCACCGTAGACATCGCGGACCAGTACCGGAATAACGACGAAAAACGCACCACCAACAACAAAGAAGCCGACGGCCACCATGACGCCGGTCATGGAACCGATCACGGGTGACCGGAAGACCGTTCTGATGCCTTCGACCAGGTCCTGCATGGCGTGGGTCGCCGCCGTGCGTCTTGCTTTCAAGCGCGGCAGTCCGATCGCGGCGAAAACGCCGAGCAGGAAGCCGCCGGCCTGCAGAAAGAGCAGCGGGCCCGGCCCCGTCCACCGCGCCATATATCCAAAGCCCATGCCGGTGATCTGGCCGGCAAACTGGACCAGCGAGGCAATCACGACCGCTTTCTGAAGGGTGATCGGCTTGCCCGACCGGTTGGCGATCTCGACCACGCGATTGATTGCCGAATCCCGCGCCGGAAGAACGAAGGCACCGCAAGATCCAACGGCAATCGCATACATGACGAGCAGCCAATAGGTCAGTCTGCCGGACATAAGAAGCGCACCAAGGGACGCGGCAAACAGCGCCGCGAGGGCATAGAACAGGATCAAAATCCGCCGCCGTCCCCGCCGCTCGGCCAGTACACCCGCGGCGGGCAAGAGGAGCAGCATGGGCGCGGTGAGGGCCATCTGGGCCAGCCCCAGGCGCTCAGGCGATTCCTGCAGTGTGAAATAGACGACCCCCGGAAACAGCGTGGTCTGAAGTCCGAATCCGAAAAACCATCCGGCGACGATCACCAGATATGCGGCAAAGGGTGCCGGGCTCTTTCGCGATTCCACTTTTGCCATTCCGCCCCCCGGCGAAGCCTTGAAGCCGAGCTTGGCCAGCGCGGTCTCCGGGCGCAAGGCGTCATGGCACCGCACACGCTTGTTTAACGCCTTAGCAGGCATTTTCTGACCAACAGGCGATGTGATGAATACACCGGAACCTCTTACCCTGACCGAGACGGCGGCTGAAACCGGCCGCGCGCGCGCCACGATGGCGCGGCGCCTGGCGGATATCATCTGTCTGCCCTCCAGCATTATCAGCCCGCAGGAACGCTGGATTGTGGGCGATCTGCTGCACGAGATTCTGCGCAACAGCGATGCCCGAATCCGCCGGCGTTGTGCCGAGCGCCTCGCCGAAATCAGTGATGCACCGGCCAATATTGTCAAATTGCTCGCAGCCGACGAAATCTCGATAGCATCGCCTCTGCTGGACGCTTCTGAAGCGCTGTCCGACTTCGACCTCATGGAGATCAGCCGGTTGGGAACGATTGACCACCGCGTGATGATTTCATCGCGCGAATCGGTGTCGGAGACCGTGACGGCCGCACTGGCGTCCATTGGCGAGCCCGCGGTCATCACTGCGCTGTTGAAAAACCACAATGCCCGCCTTGCGCCGCCAACCGTCAATCACATCGTGGCGCTGGCCGAGGACGAGTCGCGATACGTGCCAGCCTTGCTGAAACGGCAGGAATTGCGGCCCCGTTCGGCCTTGCAGTTGTTCTGGCATTGCGATCATGAACACAGAAAGCAGGTGCTCCAGCGGTTCGCAGTTGGCCGCTCGCTGATGATCGAGGCAACAGAAGATGTGTTCGCCATGGCGGCGGCAGAAAACTGGGCCGACCCGCTGGTCAATCGCGCCCTGAAATTCGTTGACCGCCGGCAACGCAATCGCCAAGCCTCGGATGATTGCGAATACGGGTCGATGGAAGGGCTGATCGCCCAGATCCATGCGCGCGGCGCGGAACCCGGCCTGGTCGGCGAGCTGGGCTTGCTGGCGGGTATCAGCGATTCGCTTGTGGTCCGAATCTGTTCGGATCCGGGGGGCGAGCCGCTGGCGATCCTGAGCAAGGCGACCGGCGCGGACCGCGATGTCCTGATCCAGCTGTGTGAAGGATTGGGCGGTACCGAGGGGCTGCAGCGTGCAAAGACTGTTTTTGACGGGCTTTCCGTTGAAAAGGCACAGACTGTCCTGCGCTATTGGGACTGGGCCAAGGCCGGAGAAGACCGCCGGAAATAACCCCACAAACATTCGTGTGCAGGAATCCGAGTGAAATACTGGCCAAGCCGGATAGGCGTGGTTAAAAGCCTCCGCATCGGCGCGTTCGCGCCCGGCATGCGGGAGGAAGCATGATTTACGGGGTCAGCCTCAGTCTGGTGCTGGCATTGCTCTGGTGGGTTTTGTCCGGTTACGACAAAATCACTCTGCTGGCCTTCGGGGCAGTGAGCGTTGTGATTGCCATGGTGCTTGTGCTGCGCATGCGGATTCTCGATCGCGAGACCGTTCCGTTCATGCGACTCCACACGCTGATCCCCTATTATATATGGCTCGGCAGCGAGATCGCGAAAGCCAATATGGCGGTGGTCAAGGCATCACTGAAGCCTGAGATCGATATCACGCCGCGTCTCGTCCGGGTCCCGGTGAAGGCCGACTCCGATCTGGCGCGGTGTGTATTTGCAAACTCGATCACGCTGACACCGGGCACTGTGACCGTCGAGATCGAGGAGGACGCCTTTCTGGTGCATGCGCTGGATGCGTCTTTCACCGCGCCTGAGGGTTTTGCCGAGATGAATCTTTATTCCGCCCGCGCCACCGACGGAGATGCAAAATGATGGAGTGGGCCAATCTGGGTGCGGCTCTGGCGATGGCTCTGGCCATGGCGATCATGCTGGGGCGCCTGTTCGCCGGGCCGTCGCTTTATGACCGCGTGCTGGCCGCCAATTCCTTCGGCACCAAGACCGTCCTCTTATTGTTGATTTTCAGCCTGCTTGTCGGCCGTGCGGACGGGGTGGATATCGCGCTGCTTTATGCATTGATCAACTTCATTGCGACCATCGCCATCCTGAAATTCTTCCGCTACCGCTCCCTTGAAATTGCGCTTGCGCAAATGTCGCTCCGCCGCGCCATTGATGGGGATGATGACTGATGGATATTCTGCTTCTGATCCGCGATTTCGCCAGTATCGCCCTGATGGCGGTCGGCGTCATTTTTGTCCTCGCAGGGGCGATCGGTGTCGTGCGTTTGCCTGATTTCTACACGCGCATGCACGCGGCGGGCGTGACGGATACGCTGGGCGCGGAAATGATCGTGCTGGCGCTGATGCTGCAGGCTGGCTTTACACTATTGTCGGCGAAATTGTTGCTGGTCGGCTTCATCCTTTTCCTGACCAGCCCGACTGCAACGCATGCTGTCGCCAATGCGGCGCATCGCGCCGGGCTCAATCCGCTGTTGTCCCGGCACCAGCCGCCGCATCCCCGCGATGCTGAATCAGGGGAGAAGCCGTGACCGAATTCGATTGGACTCAGCTGCTCGATTATGCGCTGATGGGCATGTTGCTGGCGGTGGGCATTGCCATTGTCCGCCTGAGAAACCTGTTTGCCGCCGTGATGTTGATGGGCGTTTACAGCCTGCTGTCGGCTGCCTGGTTCGTGACGCTGGACGCGGTCGATGTGGCGTTCACCGAAGCGGCCGTCGGTGCCGGTATTTCCACGGTCCTGATGCTCGCGGCAATGCTGTTGACGGCGCGCGAGGCCGAGCCGGTGAAAGCCATCCGGCACTGGGCGGCACTGATCGTGGTGTCGGTGGCGGGGGCCGCATTATTCTATGCGGTTGGTGACATGCCGGTCTATGGCGATCCCAATTCACCCGCGAATTCCTATGTCGGCATGGATTATATCACATCAACACCCAACGAAATTGCCATTCCCAATGTCGTGACAGCCGTTCTGGCCAGCTATCGCGGCTTTGATACGTTCGGCGAAACCGTCGTGATTTTTGCCGCCGGGCTTGGCGTGATGCTGCTTCTGGGACTGAATTCCGGAAAGAAGAAGGGAGATGAGGAATGACCCCGCATCTGGTCCTTCGTGTCGTTTCCAAGCTGTTGATTCCACTGATTGTGGTCTTCGGGCTCTATGTCCATTTCCATGGCGATTACAGTCCCGGCGGCGGCTTCCAGGCCGGCGTGATCGTTGCAGCAGCCGTCATTCTCTATGCACTGATTTTCGGGATCGACAGCGCCAAGCGCGCGGTGCCGACCTGGTTTGTGAAATTCATGGCGGCCCTGGGCGTGTTGCTGTTTGGCGGCACAGGTGTGGCCTCCCTTATCCTCGGCGCCAATTTCCTCGATTATGATGTTCTGCATCCGGATCTAGCGCACCATACCGGCCAGCATATCGGGATCATTCTGGTCGAGCTGGGCGTTCTTTCCACCGTGTTCTCGGTAATGATGGCCATTTTCTATGCCTTTGCCGGCCGCGCGCCGGACATTCCGGAAGGAGAATGGTGATGATCGAGCTCGTTGCCGAACGATTCAATTTCATCATCGTCATCATCCTGATGATGACCGGCCTGTATGCAGTTGTCGCCACCGGAAATCTGGTCAAGCGGCTTGTTGGCCTGTCCCTGTTCCAGACCTCGGTCTTCCTGCTCTACATCACGATCGGCAAGGTGTTCGGGGGGCAACCGCCCATTCTGCCGGAATATTCCGGCGGGTATGACAGCAGCAGCTCTTATGACGGAGATGCCGGCCTAGCGGCAGGGCACGGGGCCGAGGCCGCCGGAAGCGCTGTACCGCAGGGCGAAGCCGTGCAGCAAACGGCGGAAGCCATCTATTCCAACCCGTTGCCGCATGTGCTGATCCTGACCGCGATCGTGGTGGGCGTGGCCACCCTGGCTGTTGGTCTGGCTTTGGTTGTGCGGATCCGCGAAACCTATGGCACGATCGAGGATGAGGCCATCAATCAGGCGGATTATGCCGTTGAGAACGCTAGGAGAAACGCCTGATGGAGTTTCTGGCTTCGCTGATTCCGCCGTCCCTGTCGGCGCATGCGCCTGCGGTGATCGTTGTGACGCCGCTGTTGATGGCGGCGGTGGCCGCCCTGATGCCGAATGGCCGGCTGGGCTGGGCTGTCACGCTGATTTCAACCGTGTTCGCGGCCCTTCTCGCACTCTCGCTTATCGTGGAGGTCCAGTCCGCTGGTGTGATTTCCTATGCGATGGGCGGATGGGCGCCGCCGGCCGGGATTGAATTCCGCATCGATGCATTGAATGCCGTTTTGCTGCTGGTGATTGCCGCGCTGGGCCTGCTCAGCGTGATCTATGCGCTGCCAAGCGTCGCCGACGAGATTGCGGAGGACCGGCAAGCCCTGTTCTATTCCGCCTTCCTGGTGTGTTTTGCCGGACTCGTGGGGGTCGCGATTACCGGCGATGCCTTCAACATGTTCGTGTTCCTCGAGATTTCGTCGATCTCGACCTATGTGCTCGTCGGGATGGGGGCGAACCATGACCGCCGGGCACTGACCGCTGCCTATAATTATCTCGTGCTCGGAACGATCGGTGCGACCTTCTTCGTGATCGGCGTCGGCTTCCTCTACATGGCCACTGGTACGCTGAACATGGCCGATATGGCGTCACGCCTGCCGGACCTGTCCGACAGCCGCGTGGTGCAGGCCGCATTTGCCTTCATCATCGTCGGGCTGGGGCTGAAGGCCGCCATGTTCCCGCTGCATCTCTGGCTGCCCAACGCCTATGCCTACGCGCCGAATTTCGTCACATCCTTTCTGGCATCGACGGCCACGAAGGTGGCTTTCTACACGCTGGTGCGCTTCCTGTTCGACGTGTTCTGGCCGGAAGCGCCTTTCGTGGCGGTCAGCTTCCTCTGGGTGTTCGCCATCCTTGGTATTGTCGGCATGATCGTGGCTTCGGTTCAGGCCGTCTTCCAGGATGATGCAAGGCGGCTGCTGGCCTTCTCGTCGGTGGCGCAGGTCGGATACATGATGCTGGGGCTCGGCATCGGCACGGCTGCCGGCGTCTCGGCGGGCATGCTCCACCTGGTCAATCATGCGATGATGAAAGGCGCTTTGTTCATGGCGCTGGGGGCCTTTGCCATCCGCTTCGGAATCCGCCGGATCTCCGACCTCAACGGCTTTGCCCAGTCCATGCCGTTTACCTCCATCGCCTTTACCATTGCGGGTCTCAGCCTCGTCGGCGTGCCGATGACGGTCGGTTTCTGGTCGAAATGGTATCTCGGCGTCGCCGCGCTTGAAAACGGCTGGTGGTGGGCGGTTGCCGCGCTGATCCTGTCCTCGCTGATCGCGCTGGCCTATGTCGCCCGCATGCTCGCCGCGATCTGGGTGGCCGAACCCCATCATGACAAGGCAGGGGCGATCGCCCATGCGCGCGCGCCTTGGCTGATGCTGGGGCCGCTCTGGGTGCTGGCGATTGCCAATATCTGGTTCTTCTTCCAGCCCGACTTCCTGGTGTCGCTGACGAATGCGGCGGCGCAAGCTGCCCTGTCAGGAGCGACACGATGAGCTGGACGCCTGAAATTGCGATGATAGCCGCCCTGCTTATCCCGCTGGCCGGCGGGGTGTTTGTCGGCCTGCTCGGCAAATACCCGAATCTGCGCGAGGGCGCGACGCTGACGGCGGCAGTCCTGCTGGCGCTGAATGTGGCCTATCTGGTTTCGGTGACCGGTGCGCGTCCGGAGCTGATCTACGAGATCGGCTCGACGGGCCTGTCCTTCGGGCTGAAGCTGGAACCGCTGGGGGCGCTGTTTGCCGCGGTCGCGAGCGGGCTGTGGATAGTCAACTCGCTCTATTCGATCGGCTATATGCGCGGGAACAAGGAAAAGCACCAGACCCGCTTTTTCGTGTTTTTCACCATTGCGATTGCCTGCGCCATGGGCGTTGCGCTGGCGTCCAACCTGTTGACCATGTTCCTCTTCTACGAGGCGCTGACGCTGTCGACCTATCCGCTGGTCGCCCACAAGGGTGACGACAAGGCGCGGCGCGGCGCGGCCATCTATCTGGCCATCCTGCTGGGGACCTCCATCGGATTGCTGCTGCCGGCGATTATCGCCACGCAATTCATTGCCGGATCGACCGACTTCACGGTGGGCGGATTGCTGAATGGCGAGGCCTCGCCGCTGGTGGCCAGCGTGCTGCTCGTCCTCTTTGCCTTCGGTATCGGCAAGGCCGCGCTGATGCCGGTCCACCCCTGGCTGCCGAATGCGATGGTGGCACCGACACCGGTGTCCGCCCTGCTGCACGCGGTCGCGGTGGTGAAGGCGGGCGTGTTCGCGATCCTCAAGGTCAGCACCTATATTTTCGGGCCGGAGCTCATCGAGTCCGCCCCGGCGTCGGACTGGCTGGCCTGGATTGCGGCGATTTCCATCGTGCTGGCCTCGATCATTGCGATGTCGAGCAACAATCTCAAACGCCGGCTGGCCTTCTCGACGGTGAGCCAGCTGTCCTATGTCACGCTCGGCGCGATGATCGCCGCGCCGCTGGCGCTGCTGGGCGCAGCCCTGCAGATCGTCATGCACGCCTGGGGCAAGATCACGCTCTTCATGTGCGCGGGAGCCATCTACACGGCGAGCAAGAAGACCGAGATTTCCGACATGCGCGGCCTTGGCCGGTTGATGCCCTGGACCTTCGGGGCCTTTGCGGTGGGGGCTTTCGCGATTATCGGCCTGCCACCCTTTGGCGGGATGTGGCCGAAACTCTATCTGATGATGGGCGCGGCGAGCACCGGCCAGCTGGCGCTGATCGGCGCGCTGATCCTGTCATCGATCCTGAATGTGGCCTATCTGCTGCCGATTCCCGGCCGCGGCTTCTTTGACCCGGCCCCGAAGGAAGCCCTGAAACAGCGCGGCCCTCTGCTGGTGGTGTTGCCGCCGGTCATGACCGCGGCGGGCGTCACCGTGCTGTTTTTCCTGATCGGACCCCTGACTGAATTCCTGGCCCCCGTTTTCGGGGTGGAGCTTTAAGCATGACCGACGATTCCAAAACCTCCCATCCGGCCGGTTCCGATGAGGGAATTCATCCCGCCGCAAAGCCATTCCTGTGGCTGGATCATCCGGTCACGAAAGCCGCGCCGTTCTGGATTTTCGGGATTGCGGCGCTCACCTTGCTGGTGGTCGAGGCCTTCAACCCGCTGCACGCGGTGTCGAAATGGGATGATGTCTTCGGCTTCTATGAAATAGAGGGCTTTGTCGGCTTCTGTCTGGCGGTGCTGGCCGGATGGCCGCTGCGCCGTCTCCTGGGCAGGCCGGAAAATTATTACGATCAGGAGGGTGATCATGACTGACCTGATCACCGCCGGATTGTCACCGGCGTTCCCGGTCATCATTGCCGGCCTCCTGGCCGCAATCTCGCCCTCCTACACGCTGCGCAAGATGCTGATGATCGCTGCGCCGCTGGCCGCGGCCGCGGTCTGGTTCATGACGCCTGAAGTCGGGATTTTCGGCCTGATCGATCTCGCCGGTTTTGAATTCGAGACCTACCGCTTTGACCCGCTGTCGCGGGTCTGGGGGCTGGTCTTCATTCTCGCCATCTTCCTGAACTCCATCTACGCGCTGCATGACCGTGACCGGCTCGCGGATTCGACCACGCTGATCTATTCCGGCGCGGGGCTGGGCGCAGTGTTTGCCGGTGATTTGCTGACGTTGTTTTTCTACTGGGAACTGACGGCGATCTCGTCGGTTTTCCTGATCTGGACCAGCCGCAATCCCGAAGCCTTCCGCGCCGGGCTGCGCTATCTGTCCATCCATGTCCTGTCCGGCGTCCTGCTGCTGGCAGGCGCCGTCCTCTACGCCAATCATTCCGGCAGCTGGCAGTTCAATGCGATTGATGTGAATGCGCCGGGCGGCCTGCTGATCCTGCTCGCCTTCGGCATCAAGGCGGCCTTCCCGCTGATGCATAACTGGCTGCAGGATGCCTATCCGAAAGCCACGGCCACCGGGGCGGTCGTGCTGTCGGCCTTTACGACCAAGCTGGCGATCTATGCGCTGGCGCGCGGGTTTGCCGGTCTGGATGTTCTGGTCTGGATCGGGGCGGTGATGGTCGCCTTCCCGGTTTTCTACGCGGTCATCGAAAACGATCTGCGCAAGGTGCTGGCCTATTCGCTGAACAACCAGCTGGGCTTCATGGTGGCCGGTATCGGGGTCGGGACGGAGCTTGGCCTGAATGGCGCGGCCGCGCACGCCTTCGTCCACATCATCTACAAGGCGCTGCTGTTCATGAGCATGGGCGCGGTGTTGATGCGGGTCGGGCATACCAAGGCATCCGAGCTAGGCGGGCTGTACAAATCCATGCCGTTCACAGCGTTCTTCTGTCTGATCGGGGCGGGGGCGATCTCGGCCTTCCCGCTCTTCTCCGGATTTGTGGCCAAAGCCCTGACTCTGTCGGCCGTTGCCTATGGCGGATACGAGATACCGTTTGTGATCCTGGTCTTTGCCTCGGCCGGTGTGCTGGAACACTCAGGCATCAAGATCCCGTATTTCGCCTTCTTCAGCCATGACCGGGGGCACCGTGTGAAGGAAGCGCCCTGGAACATGTTGCTGGCGATGGGGCTGGCCTCATTCCTGTGCATCTATCTGGGGATCAATTACGGCGCGCTCTACAGCCTGTTGCCTTATCCGGTGGCGTACGAGCCCTATACATTCGACCATGTGGTCGGGCAGATGCAGCTGCTGCTGGCGGCGCTGTTTGCCTTTACCTTCCTGGTGAAATTCAAGCTCTATCCGGAGGAGGTTCGGTCCATCAATCTGGATACGGACTGGTTCTACCGGCGGTTCGGGGATGGCCTGTTCCGCTGGACCGGGGCGATGAGCGGCCGCTTGTCTGCCGCCATTTCCAACCGGATCGGCCGCGGCGGTAAGGTGATTGCGGACAAGCTGTTCAATCTGTTCAGCCCGGCCGGAGCCCTCAGCCGTGATGTGCCGAGCGGGATTATGGCGATCTGGACGAGCGTCTTGCTCGGCCTCGTCATGGTCATCGCCTATGTTGCCGGATAGCGGTTATCCCAGTCGTGCAGCTCTGCATCCCTAAGGTGTGTATGGGTATTTTGCGATCAATATAGGAATGTTATCCTCACATTTCCGAAACACTCTTATGATGCGCTCAGGAGTGAAGAACGGATGGAAAAATGTGTGGACAGCAATTTATCGAACGGGATCTGGCGCGTGCCCGGCTGGCGCGGGATACCGTTGCCTTTGCCTTCAATGTGCCAGCCGATGAAATCGCCGCGCCGACACGGCGCTCCTGCCAGGTCGCCTTTGCCCGGCAAGTGGCCATGTATCTGTCGCATGTGGCGTTCGAGCTGAATCTGGCGCGGGTCGGACAGGCTTTCGGGCGGGACCGCTCCACGGCGGCCTATGCCTGTCAGATTGTCGAGGACCGCCGCGATGATCCGGATTTCGATGCCTGGCTTGACGGGCTGGAGGAATGCCTGCGGACGGCGCCGGAGCCCCGGTCCCTGAGCGAGGCGATGTAATGACCGGTTTGCCGAAATGGCAAAAACGCCTGGCGATCCCCGGCGCGGTTCTGAAACCGCTGGCCGGAGGTGGGGCGGCTTATGGCGTTTTCCCGAGGGGCGATCAGCGGCGCCGGCCGCTGGCCCGTCTGGAGCGCCAGAGCGTGCTGCGGGCCCGCGCTGAAGGCGTCATCACCGAGGTTGCGCCGGATTGTTTCCGGCTGGCGCAGACGCCGGATATTCTATCGCAACGGCGGCGCGGAAATTACCAGGCCCTGCATGCCGTCCACCAGCGCAAGCGATTTATCAACGCGGACGGGCATATCGCACAGCGCGACGTCAATCTGGCGGACTCGCCACTTGCCCGCTGGATGAAGCCGGACAGCCGGACCGGGGCGAGCTGGTTGACGCCGGAAGAATTCGAGGCCGGGGAAAGATTGCGGGCCGATTATCACCGCTCCGTGCTGGCCGACCGGATCACGTCTGACTGGGACGGCTATCTGGCCCCCGTCAGATCCGGACGGCCGCGGGCGCGGGAAGAGGCACCGCTGTCCGCGCAGGATGCCAAGGACCGTGTGATGGCGGCCCTTGCGGCCGCGGGGCCCGGCCTTGACCGGATAGTGAGTGCGGTGTGTCTGCGGGAGACCGGGCTGGAGGCTGCCGAACAGGCGGATAACTGGCCGCGCCGGTCGGGAAAGGCGATGCTCAAACTGGCCCTGCAAAGGCTGGCCATCCATTACGGCATGATCCGCAAGGCGGATGTCAGTCTGTAATTCCGGCTTCGGCGCGGATGCGGCCGATCATGGCGTTGAGACCGTTGGAGCGCTGCGGCGACAAATGCTCGGCGAGACCGATACGGGCGAGGATGTCTCTCGGCTCGATGGCCGCGATATCTTCCCGCTTGCGTCCGGAATAGAGGCGCACCAGAAGCGCGGCGAGGCCTTTGACAATGTGGGCATCGGAATCCGCGCGGAAGCGGAAATGGCCATTCTCGGGCGGATCAACCACCAGCCAGACGCGGCTGGTACAGCCCTTGACGCGGCGGTCCTCGGTCTTTTCATCCTCGGGGAGGGGCGGCATTTCCTGCCCCAGATCGATGAGATAGCGATAACGCTCTTCCCAGTCACCGAGGAATTCGAACTCTTCGATCAGGCCGTCAATTTCGGATTTTGTGTCGGGGCTCATGCCCGGCGAATATAATGCCCCGGGCGCCAGGGCAAGGGATCAGGACGCGTCCGCCGCAGACGCTTCGCGCTCTTCCAGCCAGTTCTCGACCCGCGACAGGGATTCATTGGCGGCGATTGCGGCCAGACCGCCGGCCTCATCGGCCAGATCGCAGAGCGCCGGGAGGTCGGCGCAAACCTGCTGCAGGCGCTGGCCCTGCGCGATCAGATCGGTCAGCTCGCCCGGCGCACGAACATCATCGGTGGAGAAGACACTCGCCGGCGCAAATGCGGCAACGACTGCCATCCAGAAAATCGCTCGAAATGCAAAACCCATGGCCCCGCCAATCCCTTGATGACCTACAGTTCTCCAACTGCAAGAAAGAGGCTAGCGAATGGGCGGCGTGATTTCCATCAAAACGCGTATTAATAGAAAATAAATACCAAATGCCCTGGCAAAAATTCTAATAAATCGAAAACGAAGCAGAATCTTTACTTGGCAGTTACCATGTGCCGGAATGAAGCAGATCCCGGCGCATGGCGTCTATTGCTGCCGGTCCTGCGCCGCTTCGAGACACTCCGAGACCTCGATGAGGGCATGCTGGGCGATGCAGAAAGAGTCCTCATATTCGAAATGCGCAGCAGCGACGCACTGGGCGAGATTGATTCGTGCCCAGGAAATGCAGCGCTGTGCCAGCGGGTCGGCCAGCAATGACTGGATCGAATCTTCGGTATAGCGCGTGTCCTCGCCGATCGCGCGCAGGGCAGCGATGGACAGGATACGCCCGACGCGGACCCGGTCGGGCTCATAAGGCACATCCGCCTCCAGTGTCAGGTTCGGCGTCGTGGCCGGCAGGCCCGGCCGCGGCGTGCTTTCGAGGAACAGGCCGGAGGCCGCGCCGATATCGGCTTCGCTGAAGAAGCTGGTTGTGAACAGATCATTGGCCAGCGGTGCCGAAACATCGTCAGCGGCGCGGAGGGCGGCCAGACGGTTCTGCCGGTCGCGGGCGATGGCATTCGCCCAGCGCTCGTTCTGGAGACTGTAGGCGGACTGACGGTATTGCTCACCAAGCTCCCTGATTTGGGAGGAATCCGCGTCAATGGCTTCGAGGACGGACTCGCTGGCCTGGTCGGCATAGCGGAAGGCGCCGGCATAGGCCGGATCATTGGCGAGGGCGGCAATGGCGGCGTCGCGGCCGTAATAATCGGCGACATCGCGCACATCATCCAGGAATTGCGGATGCTGCTCGGCGATCAGCGAGGAATAGGCCAGCCAGGCGCGGACCAGGCGTTCGCGCGCCAGATAGACGGAAATTTCGTCCATGGACTGATCAAGCACGGCACCCGAGGTGATCTCGCGGTCGCGGATATTGCCGAGGGTGCGGTGAAATCCGGCATACTGGCTGGCCGAGCGGAGCACGATGTCATTATTGACGTCCGGGGCGGTTTCTACCGCATCCAGCCGCAGCACGGGCTGTTCACCGGCCGGCGGCGTGCTGCCGTCATCCTGAAGAAGGGAGACCATGGCCATCGCAGAAAACAAGATATTAAGCACGATCGAACTCTCCTATGCCCACAGGCGGGATTTTCCCTATCTTGAACCGAGTAGGGCGCAAGCGCCAGTCACCCGCAGACATTCTTTCATCAAGGCTTGATGAAGTGTTGCGTTAACGATTTCCGGCCCCGGATTAACGTCTTGTTAAGTGGGGGCGACAAGGTTTGATGTGCGGCCATTTCCTGAGTCGCGACAACCGGAGGCCTTCGCCGATAATGCGTTTGATCAACCCGCTCCTCCGATATGGCGGACTATTGGCGCACCTGACATGGGTGGGCGTTCTTCTGGCTGTTGCGCCCCTGATCATCAACGCCTCGCCCGCCCCCATGCCGGTGGCCATGGCAGGGATCGCGGCGGGTCTGGCGCCCGGTCTGGCCGGGCTGCTGCTGGCGCGGCAACGCACGCCGGCCTTTGGCCGGCTGGTGCTGGCCTTGCTCTGGGTTTCACTGGCCGCTTCCATCACCGCGGCGTCCGGCGGCCTGTTCGGGCCCGCGGCGCTGGCTTTCCTGCTGCCGGTTGCGTCGGCCGCCTCCTATGCCGACCGGCGGACAGTGGTGGAATCGGCGGCGCTGGCCGGGCTGACGGCGCTGCTGTCGGGCGCGCTGCAGCTGGCCGGATTCCTGACCGCCCCGCCGGGCGCTCTGATGGTGTTCGCGCCGGGCTTTCTTGCCGCCGCCTCTTTCATTACTATTGCGTTCTCGCTCTCTGCCTTGCGTGGATTGCGGTCCCGCAGCCTGTTGCGCGCCCTTGCCGCAAAGCATCTCGTCCGCAGCCGTGCCTTCGAGCAGGCACCGCTGGCGCTGGTGGCTGAGAAAAATGGCGAGATCATTGCCTGTTCGCGGGTGACGCGCGATCTGATGCCGGGAATGCCGCCGCATATGGATGGCGTGCCGGTCTCCGACCTGGCCTTTGACGCTGACGATTCCGCCGCTTTCCGGCTGGCGGCTGACCAGACACCGGCCCGGGCCGAAATCCGCGGCGCAAGCGGGCGGCCCGAAGCGGTGCAACTCTTCCGCTCGGACGGCGGCGTGATTGCCATTGTCTCGACCGATGCCTTCGACAGCCCGGTCCGGGCGGCCAACGAACAACTGGTCATGGAGCGCGACACGGCGCTGGCCGAAACCCATGCCAAATCCGAATTCCTGGCCTCTGTCAGCCATGAGATCCGCACGCCGCTCAACGCCATCATCGGGTTTTCCGACGCGATGAAGTCGCGGTTGTTCGGGCCGGTGCCGGCGAAATATGCCGAATATGCCGAGCTGATCCATGAAAGCGGGCGGCATCTGCTCGAGCTGATCGGCGATGTGCTCGATCTGTCCAAGATCGAGGCCGACAGCTATTCGCTGAGCCATGAGGCCTTTGATGCCGGTGATGTCATCGAGCTGTGCACCCGCATGCTGTCGCAGCGCGCCGAGGACGCCGGCGTGACGATCGAGCTGGATGCCGCCGGGCCGATCCCGGTCCGTGCCGACCGCAAGGCCTTGCGCCAGATCCTGCTGAACCTGCTCTCCAACGCCATCAAGTTCACACCGCGTGATGGCGTGATCGTGGTGATGGCCAGTGCCCAGGGTGGCAATCTGACACTGGCGGTCGGGGATAGCGGGC
This sequence comes from Hyphobacterium indicum, assembly GCF_003129605.1. Classification (GTDB taxonomy): domain Bacteria; phylum Pseudomonadota; class Alphaproteobacteria; order Caulobacterales; family Maricaulaceae; genus Hyphobacterium; species Hyphobacterium indicum. The sequence goes on along the minus strand of NZ_QBDX01000004.1, from coordinate 109,926 downwards.
CGGGCATTGCACCGGCGGAGCTGGCGCAGCTGGGTCAACGCTATATGCAGGCCTCGACAACGGAGCAGACGGTGGATCGCGGCTCGGGCCTCGGCCTGTCCCTGGTCAAGGCGCTTGCCGAAATGCATGGCGGCGAGATGACGATCAAGAGCGCGCTCGGCGAGGGCACAACCGTGTCCGTGACATTGCCGGTCATCCGGCAGGTTGACGGGGAAGACACCGGGCGGGAGGATTCGCTTGAAGTGCATTCGCGCATCCAGCGGGCCCAGCAGGCTGGGCAATCGCTGGCGTCATCGGCCGGCTGAGAGCACCGGCGAGGATCTGACAAAGGCGAGCGCGGCGGCAAAATCGCCAATCCCGACATATTGCGAGGTGACCAGATTTCCCTGGGCATCAAAGGCCTCGATCAGGGCCGCTTCACGCGGGTCCAGCCGCGCAAAGGCGGCCAGCGCCTCTTCGCTGAAGCGGAAATAGGCAAGGTCCTCATCCGACCAGCGTGACGCCGGGAAAAAGCTGGTCTTGCCTTCAGCAGGCGGCAGGTAATCTGTCCAGGCGGGCATGCCCGCAACGTCCAGCAAGCCGCCCAGGCTGGGATCATGCAGCGCCGGTGCGAGATCGGGATTGCGCACATGCAGGGTCACGGCAGCGATTTGCGAAGTCAGATTTGCCGCAATTGTGAGGGCATGGACCTGTTCTGTATTATAGAGCCCCACGCGCAGGGGATGCTCTGTGGCAGGCAGGATCTGCGAGATCACCCAGCTGTCATAGCCATAGGGCCGGCTGGCCTGCCAGGGATTGGGCGCGCCGGCATAATTCTGGAACCGCTCGCGCTGCCACCCGGCGAAAGCCGAGCGGATATCCGCAGCAATGGCGAGCGTGGCGTCGCTTGAGCAGGGCTGGTTGGCCGCATTGCGTGTGATCTGGTCATAGGTGTGGTCGATCCGGTCGGCGCGATAACCGGCGCGGAGCAGATCGCCGCGGGCCTGCAGATATGCCCCTTCCAGCGCCAGGCGCTGATTGTCCGAAAACAGGCTGCAGCGGTCATCCAGCGCGCGGGCGAGGGCGCGCTGCGCAAAGATGTCACGATCAGTCTGGGCGTCCGCTCCGGCACTCAGCAGTACCAGAGCCGCAATTGCGGTCCGCATGGGTCACTCCCGTTATTCGGGAGTGAAGACTACTTCCAACCTCTTGATTTGTCGTGAACGCGGCGGCGGCGCCAGGCCCCGCGCAGGACAAACAGCAGGGCCAGGAGGAACAGGATGGCGGCGATTTCGCGCATCGAGAACTCCGGCAGGCCGAACCGTTCGGCCAGGGTGGGCGTTCCGGCAATGGAATAATCATAGCCGGTGACGCCGCTTTCATTCCACAAGGCGGCCCGCCCGGACAGGGCTGACCAGTGAGCGGACCGGGACAGGATTTCGGACGCGCGATTGAATCCGTCTTCCTGCGGCGAGGTGAAGCCGGCAATCCAGCGCGTCGGATTGGCCGGGTCAGCAAACACGGTTGCGACGCCGGAAGGGCGGACCGCCGCGTCGGCATAGGCTGCCGAAGACAGGCGCAGACCGGTCCGCTGCCCGGATTGTTCGGCTGCGGCCCGAAGCGCCGTACGGAATTCCACGGGAGCGCCGTCCAGCAGGTTCCGGTCGGACATCGCCGCCGTGCCGATGAAGACCATGTTGCGGCTTTCCGGCGCCATTTCGCTGTCGGCCCCATACCATGAATAGATCCATGCCGTGCCGTGGGCGAGCGCCGTCCGGGCCATGATCGACATGGCGGCCAGCCGGCCGGTGCCATCGGGCTCGGTAATGATGACGGCTGTGCGCGCGCCGCGGCCATCACCGAAAGGCAGGCGGGCCTGCGAGTATTCGCGCAAAGTTGCGCCATCGGCTTCAAGGCGCGTGTGTTCTGTACCGATTGCTGCAGCCGTCAGGGCATCCGCGACCCTGAAGGAAGTGCCAGCCTGACGGATGGACCGGCTGGCAAATAGCCGCGCGGCGGTTTCCATGTCCTGCTGGTGGCGCCCGGCGATAACGAAATCCAGATCACCGCCGGTAAAGCGGATTTCAGCCCCGGCCAATCCGGCATCCACGTCATATCCGATACGGACGCCGGCGGCATCCGGTGTGTCCACGAATTCCGGTGCCCGGCCCATGCGCATGGCGACGCCCTGCGCAATCACCGCTTCCAGCATGACGTCATTCGGGCGGTCCTCGATATAGACTGCGCCCACGGGCGGAATGTCGGATGACAGCAGCGCTTCGATATCCCCCAGCGATGCCGGTGCGCGTGCGGTGTCATAGGCGATGCGGAGCCGCGAATGGGCTCCATCAACTGTCCAGCCTGCACCTTCATCATGTTCCAGGGCCAGGCTGACAATATTGGTGCCGTTGCGGAGCACGTGCTGTGGCAGCGCGATTTCCGCAGTAAAGGGTTCGCTGGCCGGTTCAATCCGGACAGCCCGGCTGTTGTTGACGATAACGATCAGGGCCGGGCTGTCAGCGCCCTGAGCGGTCAATCCCAGGTAAAGCCGGCCGTCCAGGGGGGTGATTGTCGGCGCAAGCGAGAATTGAACGAGACCGTCCCCGGTGTCGCCTGTAATACTTAAATTGTTGATTTGATGTATTATATTGCTCAGTGGCACTTCATGGACAGAGCCCGGTGCAGGCTCCTCAGCCGCGGCAATAGCGGCCTGCAGGCCGACGGCGATCGCGAAAACCCAACGCAAAACTCGTACTGTCATGATACGCTCCCCACCCATTCACACTTTATTAAGCAATTGGCTTGCCATCAATGGAAATGAATCGAATTCGTACAGAAATCTGGGTGCAGGCCCTGCTCAGACGCGCAGAGGTTGAAGGTGCGATGGGCGGTGTGGTGCGCAAAGGCGATGTTGATGCCGGCGCCGTGCTTCTGCGCGTGTCGCGTCTGGATGGTACCTCCAATTTCTATGTCCCGGCGCGGGATATGGATGGCCAGCAGATCTGGATTCAGCCGTTGGGGACGGATCCGGTGGAGGACAGCCGCCTGAATGCCTATTGCGAGCGGCGGCTGGAAGATGATCCCGATATCTGGGTGGTTGAAATCGAGGACCGCAAGGGCCGCCATTTCCTGACCGAGCCGGTCGAAGCCTGAGTTGAGGCTTGCCACATCCGTCCGGGCCTATTAGGTCCGCGCATCACAACACAAGACAAAGATCCGATATGAGCGCGACTTCATCGAGCGGTGAATGGGCCAAGAGGCGCACTTACGCTATCATTTCCCACCCGGACGCCGGCAAGACCACGCTGACCGAAAACCTGTTGCTGGCTGCCGGGTCGATCCGGATGGCCGGGCAGGTGCGGGCGCGCGGCGAAAACCGCCGGACGCGTTCGGACTGGATGAAGATCGAGCAGGATCGCGGGATTTCGGTCTCTGCGTCGGTGATGACCTATGAGCATCGCGGACTCACCTTCAACCTGCTGGATACGCCGGGGCACGAGGATTTCTCCGAGGACACCTACCGGACGCTGACGGCGGCCGACAGCGCCATCATGGTGCTGGATGCAGCGCGCGGTGTGGAGCCGCGGACGCTGAAGCTGGTGGAGGTGTGCCGGCTGCGCGACATTCCGATCCTGACCTTCATCAACAAGCTCGACCGCGAAGCGCTGGCACCGGAAGAATTGCTGGACGATATCCAGGACAAGCTGGCGCTGGATACCGCGCCGATGCAATGGCCAGCCGCTTCCGGAAAAAGGTTCGGCGGGGTCATGGACCTGATGACCGATGAATTCATCCCGTTCCGGCCGGATGAGAGTGAAATGTCTTCGGGCAAACGTGTTCCCGCGGCTGATGCGGAGAAGCTTCTCAGCCCGGACGTCTTCGCGGAATTGCAGGAAGGTACGGAAATGGCGCGCGAGCTGTGCCCGGACTTCAACCCGCAATCCTATCGGGAAGGGCATATGACGCCGGTCTATTTCGGATCGGCCTTGCGCCGCTTCGGAATTGTCGAATTGCTGGATGCGCTGGCGGACATTGCGCCGGGGCCACAGACCGAGAAAGCCATTGTCCGGAAGGTTGCGGGCGAAGTGACGCCGGACGGCAAGGAAGTGTCGGGCTTCGTGTTCAAGGTCCAGGCGAATATGGATCCGAACCACCGCGACCGAGTGGCCTTCCTGCGTCTGGCCTCCGGCCGGTTCAAACGCGGCATGAAACTGAAGACCGACAAGGGCAAGTCTCTAACGGTGTCATCTCCGATCATGTTTTTTGCGCAGGACCGGGAAATTGCGGACGAGGCCTTCGCGGGCGATGTCATCGGCATCCCCAATCACGGGCTCCTGCGTGTCGGGGACAGTCTGAGCGAGAGCGGGGAGATCCTGTTTGCAGGCATTCCCAATTTCGCGCCGGAGATTTTGCGCCGCGCCCGGCTGGCCGACCCCTTGAAAGCCAAGCATCTGAAAAAGGCGCTGGAATCGCTCGCCGAGGAAGGCGTGACCCAGCTCTTCCGGCCGGTGATTGGCGGCGATTTCATCGTCGGTGCCGTGGGACAGTTGCAGATCGAGGTGATGGCCGAGCGCGTGTCCGCCGAATACGGGCTGGATGTGACGTTCGAGGCCGCCCCCTATGAAACCGCGCGCTGGATCAGCGGGTCCGATGCCGATATTGAAAAGTTCGCGGACCGGCACAAGAGTGCGATTGCCGAGGATATTGACGGCGACCCGGTCTTCCTCGCGAAATCGTCATGGGAAGTCAGCTATTCAGAAGAAAAATGGCCGGACCTGAAATTCCTGCGAGCCAAGGAGCGGAACAGTTGAGCGCCTCATCCGGAACACTGATTGATACGGCACTGGGCAGAGCCAATGAATTCTGGGCACTGGTCGTCGATGTCTGGAATACGAGCTTTCTGGGGGCCAGTGTCGGGCAGGGCCTGCTGGCGATGGTGGCGGTCATTGCCGCACTTTTCCTGCGCGGCATCGTCTCCCGCTGGCTCGTTTTGGTCCTGCGGCGGCTCGTGAAGAAAACCACCAATCAAATCGACGATGCCATCGTCGAAGCCTTGGCCGGCCCTTTTCAACTGGTCCCGGTCATCATCGGACTGTTCATCGCCACCACCATTCTGGGGCTTGGCGGCCCGGAATCCGTCGGGTCGCGGCTGGTGCAGTCGCTGGTGGCGATCACGCTTTTCTGGGCCATGCACAATGCGGTGACGCCGGTGTCCCGCAGCCTCGATTTCGTCACACAGGCCCTGACGCCGGTGATGATCGACTGGATGACCAAGTCGCTGCAGATCCTGTTCATCATTGTTGGTGCGGCGGCGGTTCTGGAAATCTGGTCGATACCGGTCGGCCCGATTATTGCGGGTCTCGGCCTGTTCGGCGTTGCCGTCGGACTTGGCGCACAGGATTTGTTCAAGAATCTGATCGCCGGTGTCCTGATCCTGACCGAGCGCCGCTTCCTGCCGGGGGACTGGGTGCAGGTGGATGGCGTGGTCGAGGGCACGGTCGAGAAAATCAATTTCCGCTCGACCGTGGTCCGCCGGTTCGACAAGGGACCGGTCTATGTACCGAATTCAAAACTGTCCGATAATGCGGTCACCAATTTCTCGCGGATGACACACCGCCGGATCAGCTGGGCGATCGGGGTCGAATACAAGACGACCACCGAGCAGCTCGCCTATATCCGTGACAAGACACTGGAATACATTCTGACTCATCCGGAATTTGCCAAACCGCCGGAGGTGACCACCTTCATGCGGGTGGATGCGTTCGGTCCCTCGTCGATCGATTTCAAGCTCTATGCCTTCACCATCACGACCAACTGGACGGAATGGTTGCGGATCAAGGAAGCGCTGGCTTTCGAGCTGAAGAAAATCGTGGAAGAGGCCGGCACCAGCTTCGCCTTCCCGTCACAGACCATCTATGTCGACGACGGCTCCGAAGTTTTCCTGCCGCCGGAACACAAATCCGCCCCGCCGCGGCTTGAACAGCCCGAAAATGCCGGCGGTGAAAGCTAAGGCTCAGGCGGCTTCGGCGTTCTTGCGCATGGCCATGAAGCGCATGGCGCGCTGGGCTTCGCGTTCCGAGAGTTCATCGTAGATGCGGCCATATTCGCGCGCATCACGCAGCGCGTCGCCCTTGCCGGCATTGCGCATGACGGACAGGGTCACAAACAGTGTCCGGTCAATTCCACCCGCCTTGCAGAGCAGGCAGAGCGGGTCGATGCCCGGGCATTCCAGCGCCCGTTTTGCGGTGCCAAGATCGGTATCCGTCATGACTGCCAGGCCCGCCGCGCACCGCATCAGCTGGCCTTCGCGCAGCAGGCGGACGAGCAGGGCCCCGTCGAGCTGACGGCGCAGTTTCATGGCATTGACGTAGCGCTTGGCTTCATCGGCTGTCTTGTCGTTCGAGAGGCGGGCTTCGAGGCGCGCATGCGAGGCATCTATTGCCTGTTGCAGCTCGTCCGGATCCACGCCATCGAACTTTTCCAGAATCCGGTCGCGGAGACGGGCTTCCACCACGGTCAGCAAGTCATTCAGGAGATCGGTCGGCGTTTCCTTGCGGGCGACCAGCGGCGCGTGAAAATCCGGATTGGTCTCCGCGCGTTCGGTGATGTTTTCAAAGGCCGCCCGGGACAGTTGGGCGCCACTGTTTTTTACCAGCGAGACGACGGTATCGTCATTGCCGCGGCGGACGATGGTATCGGCGACGGCTTCGGGAATGGATTTGCGTGTGGTCAGAAGTTTCAGATGCGATTGCCCGGTGGATTCGGCGATGGCGACCAGATCGTCCTCGGTCAAGGTATTCGATTTTCTGAGAATGGGCGCTGCGACGTCAATGACATCGCGCGCCAGCTGCATGATCAGGCCATGTGGTGCATGCGCGCTGTCGGCAAAGCGCTCGGCCAGTTCGGCGCGGGCATCCTCGGCGGTGTCCTCCGCCAGCCGGGAGAGCACGCCATCATATTGGTCAAGTTCGGCCGATCCCTTCGCGGGGACATCATCGAAAAACAGGTCGGTGACCTCCCGCAGAAGCTCACGCCGTCTTTCACTGGATTTCTCGCGCGCAAGGTCGACAAGTTTGTGAAGATTGGATTGAACCGCCATGACGCCCGCCAGAATCTGTCTTGTGCAGATCATCCCGCCAATCGGTAAAGAAACCGTGGGCGCATGTGGTTAATGCGGCGCGCCGGTGCAGGATTGCGCAGGGCGCGCGTCGGAGATAATGAGGCGTCCGGGAATCGGGAGCGGACCAAATGACAAGCAATGTGCAATCAGGCTGGCGGGCCCGGCTGGTTACGTTTCTGGAAACGCCCTTCGTCCTGAATTTCATCACCGGGCTGATCCTGGTCAATGCGGTGACGCTGGGTCTTGAAACCTATCCGGTTGAAATCCCCGTTCTCGCAGATGCCCTGCCACTGGCCGACACGGTCATCGTCTCGGTTTTCGTGATCGAGTTGCTCTTGAAAATGGTGGCTTACGGGCCGCGCTTTTTCCGATCCGGCTGGAACTGGTTCGACCTGATCATTGTCTCGGTATCGCTGGTCCCCGATGCCGGGGCCTTCACGGTTCTGCGGGCGATGCGCATCCTGCGGGTCTTCCGCCTGTTCTCGGTCATGCCGGACATGCGCAAGGTCGTCGAGGCGCTGATGAAAGCCATTCCGGGCATGGGGGCGATCCTCGCCGTGCTGGCGCTGATGTTCTATGTCGCGGCGGTGATGGCGACCAAGCTGTTTGGCGGATCGTCCGAGATGTTCGGCACGCTCGGGGCCTCGGCCTTCACGCTCTTCCAGGTGATGACGCTGGAAGGCTGGGCCATGGATGTCGCCCGTCCGGTGATGGAGCAATATCCCTTCGCCTGGCTGTTCTTCCTTATCTTCATCGTGCTGACCAGCTTCGCCGTCCTCAACATGTTCATCGCGGTGATCGTGGACTCGCTGCAGTCCAAGCATTTCGACGAAGAGGAGGAGCGGGCGGCGCAATCGGAAGCCGAGGCGCAGGAAGACCGGCAGGTCATTCATGACGAGCTGAAGGCGATCCGTGCCGAGCTGGCGGCGCTGCGCGCGGAGATGAAGCGTTAGGGTCAGGACCTGTTAATTTGACTGGAATGGCGGCCGGGATGACGAGAGATGCGAGGAAAAGCCCGAAGAGCGGGGCCGCCCCCCGGTCGAGGGCTTTGACAAAGCAGATCGACGTCAGCATGGCCGTCCTTCGGACCGGGCTGATCTGCACGGGCTACTGTGTCGCAAACCCTTGAAAGGCATTGGCCTTCCGGCGGGTTTCCTCCTCGTATCCGCACAAATCCGCTCCGGCCATTGCAGCCAGATTAGCAGGTCCTGACCCTAGGGAATGGCCGCGACTTCGGCCTCGAAAGCGTTCAGCAATTCGGAATAGAAGGCGGCGAGTTCTTCTTCATGGGCGGAGCGCTCGCGCGGCGCCGGGGCCGCCAGCGGCCGCACCGGAAGGCCGTCATGGGCGGCGATCATGAAATCCCGCCAGATGCGCGCCGGCAGGCCGCCGCCGGTGACATCATTGGTGGGCGTGTCATCATCATTTCCGACCCAGACACCGGCGATGTAATCGGCCGAAAATCCGAGAAACCAGGCATCGCGGAAGGACTGGCTGGTGCCGGTCTTCCCCGCTGTTGGCCGCTCCGGCAGGCGCGCCGCCACGCCGGTGCCTGACAGCACAATATCCTGCATCATGGTGGACAGGGTCAGCGCATCGGCCTCTTCGACCACCTGTTCCGGTTCGGCCGGCGCGGGCTCCCAGAGGATGTCGCCGCGGGAATTGGTGACGCGCTCGAGCAGGCGGGCCGGGTGGCGTTCGCCGGAGTTGGCGATTGTGGCGTAGGCGGCGGTCAGTTCCTGCAGGGTGACCTCGACCGCGCCCAGCGACAGCGCGGGCAGGGCTGGCAATTCGGTCTCGATGCCGAGGCGTGCGGCCATGTCGACGACGGTTTCCGGGCCGATTTCATCGATGATCTGGGCCGAGACCGTATTGATTGATCGCCGCAGCGCTTCCTGCAATGTCACGCGGCCGCGATAGGTGCCGCCGAAATTCTGCGGCTGCCAGCCTTCCAGATCGACCGGCTCGTCATAATAGACGCTGAAAGGCGATGCGCCTTCCTCGATGGCGGCAAGATAGACGATGGGCTTGAAGGCCGAGCCCGGCTGGCGGCGGGCCCGTGCGGCGCGGTTATACTGGGATTGCAGATAATCGCGGCCGCCGACCATGGCGCGCACAGCCCCGTCCGGTGTCATGGCCAGCAAAGCGGCCTCGCCTGCGCCCTGCGCCTCGCTTTCCTCGTCCATGCGTGTGGTCAGGGTGCGATGTGCCGCTTCCTGCAGTGCGGGATCAATCGTTACCTGGATAATGGCGTCGGCGGGCAGCTCCCCCAATTCGGCTTCGGCGAGCTGAACGGCCTGGTCAAAGATGAAGCCGAACACGGCCGGGTCGCGATAGGTTTCCGGTTCGGGCGCAATCGGGGCGGCGGGATTGGCTTCGGCCCCGGCGCGTTCTTCGGCGGTGATGAAGCCGGCCTCCTCCATGGCGGCGAGCACGATGGCGGCGCGCTCGCGGGCAGCGGCGAGGTTGCTGGTCGGATCGAGGCGGCTGGGCGCTTTGGGCAGGGCGGCCAGCATCGCAGCTTCGGCCAGTGTGAGTTCGGCGGCAGACTTCTGGAAATAGCGCCGTGCTGCGGCTTCGATACCGTAGGCCCGGGCGCCGAAATAGATGCGGTTGAGATAAAGCTGCAGGATTTCGTCTTTCGACAGGCGGCGCTCCAGCTGCCAGGCCAGCCGCATTTCCTGGATTTTGCGCCGCATCGAGCGCTCCGGCGTCAGCACCAGATTCTTGACGAGCTGCATGGTGATGGTCGAGCCGCCCTGCACCGTGGCCCCGGCCCGCAGATTGGTGAAAACGGCCCGCAGCGTTCCGCGGAAATCGACACCGGAATGGTCGTAGAAGCGCCGGTCCTCGATCGCGATGAAGGCCTGGCGGACATGGTCGGGCAGGTCATCCAGCTCGACCGGTGAGCCATAGAGCGGGCCACGCACATCAATCACCGCGCCATTCATGTCCAAAAGGGTGATGCTGTGCTCGCGGCGCGTGTCGGCCAGGACGGACAGGTTTTCCGGCAGGGCCGGCATGTCCGAAAACGCCCACCGCCAGAACACGCCGCCAATAATGCCGGCGAGGATGACCGTGGCCGCAAAGCCTGCTGTCAGCGCCCATGCCAGACGTTCGCGCTTGCGGCGTTTTTCCTCTAGAAGGTCGGCTCTGAAAGCGGTCATCCGGATTTCCCCTGCCGGGTATCAGCCCGCACAAAGTGGCAAGGTTTAGGCGAATATGTCCAACGCCCCCTTCTGGAAAGTGAAAACACTGCAAGAGATGAGCTCTGCGGAATGGGAATCGCTGTGCGACGGGTGCGGTAAATGCTGTCTGGTCCAGCTTGAGGACGAGGACGGGGACCGCGTGCTGACCTCCCTGTCCTGCAAGCTCTATGATGGCGCGACGGGGAAATGCCGCGATTATGCCAACCGCTCGGCGCGGGTGCCCGATTGTGTGCGGCTGACACCGGACAATGTCGGACAACTGGCCTGGATGCCGAAAACCTGCGCTTACCGCCTGATCCATGAAGGCCGCGATCTGCCGGACTGGCATCCGCTGGTGACGGGTGATGCGCAATCCACCTTCAAGGCCGGCATGTCGGTCCGCGGGCAGGTGACCAGTGAAATGCGGGTGGATGAGGCTGATTACGAGGCCTTCATCCGCGACTGGCCGGGCGAAAACGGGGATAAATAGGACGCTATCCCGCCGGACGGATCCGGAAACCCTTATTCATTCAATGGGCTGAAATTTTTTCCGGCAAAACCATCCGGAGCGCGCGGTGGCCGGGCTATAAAACGGCATGGTCAGAGAAATGACGGCAAGGCGGCTCGACCGCGCGGCCTGGGAAGTGTTGGCCCGCCAGTATGAGGCCGGCGTGAGTGTCGATGCGCTGGCAACGTCAACCGGTCTCAGTGCATCACGTATCCGCCACAGGATTGCGGAATGCCGGCAGGATGATGCGGCTCTGCGTGCTGAATACTACCGTCAAGCGATGCACCGTGAATTGGTCCGGGCCGAATCCGAATTGCTGAAAGGCAGCGTCGAGTCCGCGGTCAAGCGGATGCGGGCGCTGAACATGCTCATGAAACTGGAAAAAGACTTGAAACGGGCGGCTGAACCGGAAAGCACGCCCGTGGCGGAGGCCGGGGAATTTGTGGACATCAGGGCGGAACTGGAATGCCGATTTAATCGTCTCCGGGCCGCCAGAGATGGAACGCGAATTTCTGGACTCGCTGACGAAGCCAGAGAAAACAGTCCTCAAACATGACTGGCCGTTCTGGGCCCATAGCGGACAACTACCGCCCGATGGAGACTGGAATATCTGGCTCTTCATGGGCGGGCGGGGTGCGGGCAAGACACGCGCCGGCGCGGAATGGATACGGGCGCAAGTCGCCAGCGGCTGCCGCCGCATCGGGCTCGTTGCGCCAACCCTGAATGACGCGCGCGAAGTGATGATTGGCGGGCCGTCGGGTCTCGCCCGCATTGGCCTGGAAGAGGAGCGGCCGCGCTTTGAAAGCTCGCGACGGCGGCTGATCTGGCCCAATGGCGCGGAAGGCTATGTGTTTTCGGCTGAGGATCCGGACAGTTTGCGCGGGCCCCAATTTGACACCGCCTGGGCCGATGAGTTTGCGGCGTGGAGCTATCCGCAGGCAACGCTGGATACGCTGCGCATGGGACTGCGTCTGGGGACAGAGCCGCGCCTGGTGATTACCACCACGCCGCGGCCCATTCCGGCGCTGAAAACCCTGGCCGGACAAGCCAATGTGGCCATTACTCATGCGCGGACAGAGAAGAATGCGGGCAATCTGGCCGCCGGTTTCGTGGCCGCCATGCAGGCGAGTTATGGCGGGTCGCTGCTCGGGCGGCAGGAACTGGACGGGATACTGATCGAGGACCCGGACGGGGCGCTTTGGACCCGCAAGGACATTGAAAACGCCTGCGGCGGCGAGGCGGCCGACCCGCACCGGATCATTGTCGCGGTTGACCCTCCCGCGACCGGACAGGTCCATGCGGATGAATGCGGCATCATCGTTGCGGGCGCGTCGGGCGAAGGCAGGGATCGAACAGCCATCATATTGGCCGATCGCTCCTTCGGCCCGGCCAAACCCGCGGCCTGGGCAGATGCCGTGGCGGCCACCTATGACGGGTTTGAAGCCGATTGCGTGGTCGCCGAATCCAATCAGGGCGGCGACATGGTTGCGGCCGTGCTGAAAGCCGCCCGCCCCGGCCTGCCGGTGAAGCTGGTTCATGCCAGCCGCGGCAAGCGGACCCGCGCCGAACCTGTGGCGGCGCTCTATGCCGCCGGCCGGGTGAAACATGCCGGGCGCTTTGCGGCGCTGGAAGACCAGATGTGCGCCTTCGGCGCGCCGGACACGAGCATCAAGAGCCCGGACCGTGTGGATGCGCTGGTCTGGGCGGTGAGCGAATTATTGCTGAACCGGCCGGGCGCACCCCGGCTGCGGCGTCTTTGAGGGACGACACAATGCTGAACCAGCTGGCCCGGACCTTCGGGCTGACCACAAAATCGTCTGCGGCAAAGCCTCTGATCGCCCTGTCTTTCGGGACGCGGGCGGCGTGGCCGGCGCGCGATTACGCCTCGCTGTCGAAGGAAGGCTTTGCGCGCAATCCGGTGGTGCATCGCTGTATCCGCCTGATTGCGGAAGCTGCCGCCTCGACACCGCTGACGATGCAGACGGGCGGCGGGGCGGCGCACCCGCTGTCATATCTGCTGGAGCAGGCCAATCCGGATCAGAGTTTCACCGAAATGCTGGAGGCGCATTACGGCTTTCTGCAGATTTCCGGCAATGCCTATCTCGAGCTGGCGGCGCTGGATGGCGTACCGCGCGAAATGTTCACCCTGCGCCCGGACCGGATGCGGATTCTGCCCGGCAAGCGCGGCTGGCCGGAAGGCTGGGAGTATTCGGCCAATGGAAGAAAAGTGACGTTTGCGCGCGACAGGGCCAGCGGGCGCTCGCCCATCCTTCACATGCGGCTGTTTCACCCGTCGGATGATCATTATGGCCTCAGCCCGCTGGAAGCGGCGGCGGCCTCTGTGGATGTGCACAATGCGGGCGGCGCCTGGGCCAAGGGATTGCTGGACAATGCGGCGCGGCCGTCCGGTGCGCTGATCTTCAATACCGGGGAAGGCGCGAACCTGACCGATGACCAGTTCGACCGGCTGAAGGCGGAATTGTCCGACGCCTATACCGGCCCGGCCAATGCCGGGCGGCCAATGTTGCTGGAGGGCGGGCTGGACTGGAAGCCGATGGCATTGTCGCCAGCGGATATGGATTTCATTGAGGCCCGGCGGGAAGCCGCGCGGGAAATTGCCCTGGCCTTTGGCGTGCCGCCCCTGCTGCTCGGCCTGCCGGGAGACAATACCTATGCCAATTACAAGGAAGCCAATCTGGCCTTCTGGCGGCAGACGGTGTTGCCGCTGGTGCGCAAGACAGCGCGGGCGCTGACCGGCTGGCTCTCCCCCTGGAGTGAAGCGCCGCTGGAGATCACAGCGGACACGTCTGCCATACCGGCGCTCTCATCGGAACGGGCTGCCGACTGGGCGCGGATCAGCGCTGCCGACTTCCTGACACCGGACGAAAAGCGCCGCCTGCTCGGCCTGCCGGAGGCCTCATGACGGGCTGGCGGCTGGAAAGATCGGTGACGCTGGGCGTGGTCTTCGCGCTCGCCATGCAGACCGGCGGGGCGCTGATCTGGGCGGGGGCGGCAGGCGAACGCCTCAATCGTCTGGAAGCCGAGGCCGAGCTGCATGAAGCGGCGAGTGAACGCCTGGCCCGGCTGGAAGAACAGATCGGTCAGGCGCGCGAAGCCCTGAGCCGCATCGAACGGCGTCTGGACGACTGACGCCGCCGGAATTTCTGGAGACAGTGATGGATGAATTCACCGCAGCGGGCGAGCCGCTGCGCATTGAAGGCCATGCGAGCCTTTTCGGGCTGGCGGATCTCAACCGGGATGTCGTGCGGCGTGGTGCGTTTACGCGTGGCCTGCAACGGCGCGGCTACAAAGGTGTGCGCATGCTGTTTCAGCATGATGCCGGCGAGCCCGTCGGTGTGTGGGACGAGATCCGTGAGGACGGGCAGGGCCTGTTCGTGCGCGGCCGGGTGCTGCGTGCCGGGCCGCGCGGGCGGGCGGCAGCGGAGCTGATCCGCCAGGGTGCGGTGGATGGTCTGTCCATCGGCTTTCGGACCGAGCGTTTTGCGCCGCGAACGGGCGGCGGGCGCGAGCTTCTTCAACTGGATTTGTGGGAGGTCTCAATCGTGACCTTCCCGATGTTGCCGCAGGCGCGCCTTCGCGTCGCGGCGCCCGCGGCAATTGCCGCATAACCATCGTCAATCAAGAGGATTTACATGACGAAGGAAACCAAGATGGCGGCGCCGTCGGCGGAAACCCGCGCGGCGCTGAGCGAAGTATTGTGCGCATTCGAGGCGTTCAAGGACGCCAATGACCGGCGCCTGGACGAGATCGAGGCGAAAGCGGCTGCTGATCCGCTGCTGGACGAGAAGGTCTCACGTATCGACGCGGCCCTGAACCGGGCCCAGGACCGGCTCGACCGGCTGGCGCTGGACGCCTCACGCCCCGGCCTCGACAGCAAGGGGGCTGACGAAACCAACGCTGCCTGGGACAGCTATATGCGCACGGGCGAGGCCGGCAAGCTGATCGAGGGCAAATCGCTTTCTGCCGGATCCAACAGTGATGGCGGTTATGTCGCTCCTGCGGAGACCGAAGCGCTGATCGACCGGCTGCTGACCTCGGCCTCGCCGATCCGGGCGATTGCCAGCGTCAAGCAGACCACGGCGCACACCTTCAAGAAGCCGGTCAGCCTGGGCGGAGCGGCCACCGGCTGGGTGTCGGAAACGGCGGCGCGTCCGGAAACGGACAGCCCGACGCTGGACCTGCTCGATTTCCCGACCGCAGAGCTCTACGCCATGCCGGCCGCGACCAGCCAGCTCCTGGATGATGCGCTGGTGGATATCGACCAGTGGCTGGCCGAAGAAGTGCAGGATGTCTTCGCCGCGCAGGAAAGCGATGCCTTCATCAATGGCAATGGCACGAACAAGCCGAAGGGCTTCCTCAGCTACACGAAGACGGCAGATGCCTCGGCGGTGTGGGGCGAGATCGGCTATGTTGCGACGGGCGTGGACGGTGATTTTGCCGCCAGTGATCCGGCGGATGATCTGATTGATCTCATCTATGCGCCGAAACCGGGCTATCGCGCCGCGGGCCGCTTTGTGATGAACCGGCGCACGGTCTCGGCGGTGCGCAAGTTCAAGGACTCCAATGGCGATTATATCTGGCAGCCCTCGCTGACCGAAGGCGGGCAGGCGACGCTGCTGGGTTATCCGGTGACGGAAGCCGAGGACATGCCGGATATCGGCTCGGACGCTTTTGCCATTGCCTTTGGTGATTTCCGCCGCGGTTATCTGGTGGTGGATCGTCAGGGTGTTCAGGTCCTGCGCGACCCGTATTCGGCCAAGCCCTACGTCCTGTTCTACACCACCAAGCGTGTCGGCGGCGGGGTGCAGGATTTCAATGCGATCAAGCTGTTGAAGTTCGGGCTGTCCTAATCACTGTCCGTGTTCCGGGGCGGGGCTTTGGCCTCGCTGCCGGGCGGTGGGTCATCTTTGGACCGTACACCCATGTCGATCAGGCGCTGGCGGAGCCCCGATCTCGGCTGTTCGACCGACCTGGCCGCCGCCGCCCGGTCGGCTCGCCGCCGCTTTGATTCTTCGACTGTTAGTAAGCCAAACCAGCGGGTCCGTATGCGGTCCTCGGTCCGGCCGAATAGGCGGTTGAGGCTGAAGCCGATGCCGAAAAAGACGACCAGAGTACCGATGGCGGCCCCCTCGAAGCCGATCCAGGGGAACCAGCCATAAAAAAGAATTCCTAAGGCGATTACCGGGATCGCCAGCACAAAGCCAAATATCTCGGCGAGTGCATGTGCCAGAAACGATAGTACCGCCTGTCGTGGACCATCCCTTCGGGAAGCTTGCACCGTAGAATCCGGATCATCTGAAAGAGGCAAAAATGACTCTCCAACTCGTCACGCCGCCGGCGGTCGAGCCCGTCACGCTGTCTGACGCGAAAGCGTTTCTGCGGATCGGGACCGGCCATGAAGACGACCTTGTATCGCAATTTATCGCGTCTACACGTATGCGTGTCGAGGCCGAAACGGGCCGGGCACTGATTTCGCGAACGTATCGCGAGACGCTGGATGCCTGGGACGTACCCGGACGCATTACCGATAGCGGGCGACAGTTTCGCCTGCCCCTGCCGCCGCTGATCTCGGTGATTTCGGTCACCACTTTCGCCGCTGATGATGTGGCCAGCGTATGGGATGCGGCGAACTATTTCGCCGATACCGCGTCCGATCCCGGGCGGATTGCTGTCCGGTCCGGTGATTTCCCCCGGCCCGGGCGCGCGGTGGCGGGCATCGAAATCCTGTTCGAGGCGGGCTATGGCGCGAGCGCCGATGATGTGCCGGAGGCCCTGCGCGAGGCCGTGATGCGGCTGACCGCTGATGCCTATCTGAACCGCGACGGCAATGGCGACCGGCCGCTGCCAATGGCTGTGCAGAGCCTGCTCGCGCCTTATCGGCGGGTGCGGCTATGAGCGCGGAGGCGGCGTTTCAGGACGCCTTGCTGGCGCGCCTGGCGGCGGATGCCGGCGTGAAAGCCGCTCTGGGCGATCCGGCGCGGATATTCGATGCCGCACCGGAGGGTGCGGCCTTTCCCTATCTCAGTGTGGGGCGTGGGGTCAGCGAGCCCGCCGGGGCCAGCAATACGCAGCTGATCGCGCACCGGCTGACCCTGCATCTGTGGACGCGGGACACCGGCCGGCGGGAGACCAAGGAGATGCTCGGCGCCATCCGCGCGGTTGTGGATGACGCCTCATTTGTCCTCGCCGGCGGGTTCACGCTGATTTCCTGCCGCATCGTCTATGCCGACGTCTTCCGCTCTGCCGACAACCGCCTGGCGCATGGCGTCTTGCGGGTGCAGGCCATCATTCAAGTCAATTGACGGAGTCTCTAATGACCGCACAACGCGGAAAAGACCTGCTGCTCAAGATCGGCGATGGGGGTTCGCCGCCAGATTTTACCAGCGTGGCGGGCTTGCGCGCCCGGACAATCACGCTGAATGCGCGAACGGTGGACGCCACCACGTCCGACAGTCCCGAGGGCTGGCGCGAGCTGATCGCCGGGGCGGGCGTGAAATCCTGCGCCGTGACCGGGGCGGGCCTGTTTGTCGATGCCGCCGCGGACGAGACGGTGCGGCAGGCCTTCTTCAACCAGACCACGCCGGACTGGCAATTGGTGATCCCGGATTTCGGTGTGATCGAGGGTCCGTTCCAGATTGCCGCCCTGGAATATGCCGGCCGCCATGATGGCGAAGCCACCTATTCCCTGTCGCTGGCCTCGGCCGGCGCGCTGACCTTCACGGCGGCCTAGATGAATCCGGCCCGCGGCGAGGTTTCGCTGACCATTGATGGCGAGGCGCGTACGCTCTGCCTGACGCTGGGCGCGCTGGCGGCCATCGAGGCCGGGCTGCGGTGTTCCGGATTTGCCGAGCTGGGCGCGCGCCTGAAACGCCTGTCCGCAGCCGACCTGATCCTGGTGGTCCAGGCCCTGCTGACCGGCGGGGAGGGCGTGGTGCTGGATCTGTCGACCGCGCGGATTGATCCGGCGGAGGCCGCCCGGGCTGTCGCCGAGAGCTTCGAACGGGCGCTGTGACCACGATCCCGTTTGATGACTGGCTGCGGTTTGCCGTGCTGCGCCTGGCCATTCCGCCTTCGGACTTCTGGCACCTGTCCCTGACGGAATGGCGGGTGCTGACGCAATCGGCCTCAGCCCCGCCCTTGCGGCGGGACGAGTTGTGCGCCCTCCTGAAATCCCATCCGGACAAGACCCATGACATATGACGACGACGAAGCGGAGCGTGTGGCGGAAAATGCTGCGCGGGCGGGTGCCGCATTGGAAGCCCTCGCCAATGGTCCGGCCCGTCGGGCGGCCGATGCGATGAGCGATGCCTTTGACCGTGCCGGGCAGAGCATCGAGACGGCGCTGACGCGGGCTGCGCGGTCGGGAGAGCTGAGCTTTTCCACCATGGTGGATGCGATCCTGCGCGATCTTTCCCGCATTGCCACGGAGCGCTTTGTCACCGCCC
Source organism: Hyphobacterium indicum (assembly GCF_003129605.1). GTDB lineage: Bacteria > Pseudomonadota > Alphaproteobacteria > Caulobacterales > Maricaulaceae > Hyphobacterium > Hyphobacterium indicum. The sequence continues at coordinate 91,665 of NZ_QBDX01000004.1, read as the reverse complement.
CCATTGACGGGCTGGTGGATCAACTGGCCAGCCGTCTGCCCTTCTTTGGCGCGCGGGCCGAGGGCGGTCCGGTTCAGGCGGGCGGGGCCTATCTTGTCGGTGAACGCGGTCCCGAGCTTTTCACGCCTTCCAGCGCCGGCCAGGTCGGCGGTGCGGCGCCGATCCATGTCACCATCAATCTTCAGGGCCGCGCGCCGGCGGAAGCGGTCACGCGTTCGGAAACGCAGATTGCAACGGCCCTGGCGCGCGCGGTCCGCAAGGGAGCCGCCAGACTATGAGCCCTCAAATCCATGACGTGCTGTTTCCGTTTTCCGTGGCACTGGGCGCGCGGGGCGGGCCGGAGCGGCGCACGGACATCGTGACGCTGGGTTCGGGCCGGGAGGAACGCAATACGCCCTGGGCGCATTCGCGGCGGCGCTGGAATGCTGCGCCGGGCATCAGGACATTGGCGGATGTCGCAGCGCTGACGGCGTTTTTCGAGGCGCGCCGGGGCCGGCTTTATGGCTTCCGCTTCCGCGATCCGATGGATCATGCCAGCGGTGAGCCGGTGTCACCTACCGACCAGCCTCTGGGCACGGGCGATGGCGACGCCCGTGTTTTCCAGTTGATCAAACGTTATGCGGATGAGGCTTCCGCCTATGACCGCCTCATCATGCGGCCGGTTTCCGGCAGTGTGCGGGTTGCGGCAGACGGCGTGGAACTGACCGCCGGGATTGATTTCACGGTGGATGTTGAAACCGGCGAAGTCACTTTCGCTGATTCACCGGCGGCCGGGACCGCCCTCACAGCCGGTTTCGAATTCGATGTCCCGGTGCGCTTTGATACCGATCGGCTGGATATCTCGCTGGACGCTTTCGAGGCGGGCGAGATTGCCGATTTGCCAATCTTGGAAATCCGCGCCTGAGCCATGCTGAATATTCCAACGGAATTGCAGGCCCGGCTGGATGCCGGGGCGACGACACTGGCCTGGTGCTGGCGTGTGGAGCGCCGCGACGGACACGTGTTCGGTTTCACCGACCATGATGGTGATCTGGTCTTTGATGGCGTCACCTATCGCGCGGCGACCGGTTTGAGCGGTGCCGATATCGACACCCGTCTGGGCCGCGAAAGCGGGTCTGGCGAAGTCAGTGGCGTGTTTGAGGATTCTGCCCTGACGGAAAGTGATCTCGCGAATGGGGTGTGGAGCGGTGCGCAGGTGCAGATCTACCGCACCGACTGGTCGGATGTCTCCTTGCGCGTCAAGGTCTGGACCGGTGAACTGAGCGAGGTCCGGCATGATGGCGTTTCGTTTCGTGCGGATCTGAACGGTCTGTCGCGGCGGCTGGAGCGCTCTATCGGACGGATATATTCGCGCCATTGCGACGCCAGTTTTGGCGATGCCCGCTGCGGTCTGGATGCCAGCCTGCCGGCCTATCGCGGTACGGGCATGGTGACCGGGCAGGGGCCGGCCGGCTTCGTCGTTTCCGGGCTTTCCGGTTTCGCTGATGGCTGGTTTTCATCCGGCTGGCTCGACTGGACCAGCGGCGCGGCGAGCGGCCAACGCCTGCGGGTGATTTCGCACCATGTCTCCGGAGACCAGGTTCTGATCGGGCTGGAGGGTGATACATCCGCGTCCGGAACAGGCGATGGCTTTGTCATCACTGCCGGGTGCGACAAGCGCCATGCGACCTGCCGGGACAAGTTTGCGAATATTCTCAACTTTCGCGGCTTTGCCTTCCTGCCCGGCAATGACGTGCTGATGGCTTCTCCCGCCTCAGACAAGCGCCGGGACGGCGGATCGCGCGGCCTGTCATGATCCGCAATGCGGTTGTGGCTGAAGCGCGGTGCTGGATCGGCACACCCTATCATCATCAGGCGAGTTGCCGCGGTACCGGGTGTGATTGTCTGGGGCTGGTGCGCGGTGTCTGGCGGGCGCTTTACGGGGCGGAGCCCGAAACACCACCGCCCTATCCGGTCCGGCACCCGGCGGGAGAGGCGCTGATGGTGCCGGCCCTCGGGCGCTGGCTGATCGAAATCCCCCGCGACAAGGCCATGGCCGGGGATGTTCTGGTCTTTTCTTGGCGCCATTCTCAACCGGCGCGCCATTGCGGCATTCAATCGGCCGGACACCACTTCATTCATGCGCACTCGCGGCGCGCTGTTGCCGAGACCCGGCTGACGCCCTGGTGGCGGCGTCATTGCCTGGCTGCCTTCTCGTTTCCGGAAAGTGACTCATCATGGGCCAGCTGATTCTGGGCTCGATCGGTTCTGCCGTGGGCCAGCAGGTTTTGCCGAAGGGATTGTCTGCCTTCGGGCTGCACCTGTCCGGACAGGCCCTTGGCGGGTTTGTCGGCGCACAGGCGGGCGGATGGCTCGACCAGGCGCTGTTCGGGCGGGACCGCGTGTCCGGTCCGCGGCTGGATGCCTTGCCCGTGCAAGCATCGACGGAAGGTGCCCCCATTCCTCTCGTTTTCGGCCGCAGCCGGATTGCCGGGCAGGTCATCTGGGCCTCGCGGTTTTCCGAGCACCGGAGCTCCGAAGGCGGCGGCAAGGGCGGACCGCGCATCAACCGGTTCAGCTATTCGGTGAGTTTTGCGGTCGGCCTGTGTGAAGGGGTAATCGACGGCATCGGCAATATCTGGGCGAATGGAGAGCTACTTGATCAGAGTGAGCTGGGATTTCGCCTCTACAGGGGCGATGAAATCCAAACGCCGGATCCGCTGATCGTGGCCATAGAAGGCACAGAAAATGCGCCGGCCTGGCGCGGGCTGGCCTATATTGTCTTCGAAGACCTGCCGCTCGAGGCTTTCGGCAATCGTATTCCCAACCTGTCTTTTGAAGTGTTCCGCTCCCCGCAAGCCCAGACTGGCGCGGCGCGGCTGGAGACCCGGATCGAGGGCGTCGATCTCATCCCGGCTTCGGGCGAATTTGCCTATGCAACATCATCTGTGCTGCGGGATGACGGGCCGGGCCGGCAAAGCTGGCTGAACATCAATAATGCGCGTGGCAAGCCGGATTTCCTTGCTGCCATTGACGATCTTGAAGCCCGTCTTCCGAATTGCCGGTCCGTGCTGATCGTGTCGGCCTGGTTCGGCACGGATTTGCGCTGCGGTGACTGCACCATCCGGCCCGGCGTTGAAACGCGTGAAACCATCACCCGGCCCTATAGCTGGTCGGTGGCCGGCGAAAACCGCAGTTCGGCCTATCTGATTTCCCGCATCGATGGACGCCCTGTCTATGGCGGCAGCCCGGCGGATGCCTCACTGATAGAGGCCATTACCGAATTGAAGGCGCGCGGATTTTCGGTCTCCCTTTACCCCTTTATCCTGATGGACATTGCGCCCGGCAATGGACTTGCCGATCCTTATGGCGGTGCAGTGCAGGCGGCGTTTCCATGGCGCGGGCGGATCACCTGCCACCCGGCCATCGGTGAAACGGCCAGTGTTGACGGGACGGGCGCAGCGCGCGATCAGGTCGAGGCCTTCTTCGGCACCGCCGCTGCGGCGGATTTCGCCGTCAGTGGTCAGACCGTCTCCTACACGGGACCTGCGGAATGGGGATTTAGGCGTTTCATCCTGCATCATGCGGCGCTGGCTGCTGCTGCCGGCGGTGTTGACGGCTTTCTGATCGGTTCGGAAATGCGCGGCCTGACCACGATCCGGGGCGAGAGCAACAGCTTTCCGGCGGTAGAGCAGTTGACGCATCTGGCCACCGAGGCGCGACAATTGCTCGGAGCGGGCACGCGTCTTTCCTATGCGGCGGACTGGTCGGAATATTCCGGCTATCAGCCCGCCGACGGGTCCGGCGATGTCTTCTTCCACCTGGATTCCTTGTGGAGCGCGCCGGAGATCGATGCCGTTGCGATTGACTGGTATGCGCCCCTGTCCGACTGGCGCGACGGCGACACGCATCTCGACCAGGCGGCGGCGCCTTCCATTCATGACCCGGACTATCTGGCCGGTAATGTCGAAGGCGGAGAGGGGTATGACTGGTTTTATGCCAGCGCCGCGGACCGCGATGCGCAGACCCGTACGCCGATCACCGACGAGGCTTATGCAAAGCCCTGGGTCTTCCGTTACAAGGATATCCGCAACTGGTGGGCCAATACCCATCATGACCGCCCGGGCGGCGGTGAATCCGCAGCGCCAACGGGCTGGGTGCCGGAATCCAAACCGGTCTGGTTTACCGAGCTGGGTTGCCCGGCGATCGACAAGGGTGCCAATCAGCCCAATGTCTTTGTGGATCCGAAAAGTTCGGAATCCTTTCAGCCCCATTTTTCCAGCGGGGCGCGCGATGATCTGATCCAGCGGCGCTATATCGAAGCGCTGATTGAATACTGGTCGGCGGATGGCGGCCATAATCCGGTGTCGTCCGTTTATGGCGGCCCGATGATTGCCCCGGACCTCATCCATGTCTGGACCTGGGATGCGCGGCCTTTTCCCGATTTTCCGGCGCGTGGCGATATCTGGTCGGATGGTGCGAACTGGCGGCTGGGGCATTGGCTGAACGGCCGGGCCGGGCTGGCGCCGCTGTCCCTGATCGTTGAGGAGCTGACACGCCGGTGCGGTCTAGATGCCGATTCCGGCGCTCTGGACGGGCTGGTTTCCGGTTTCGTGATCGACCGGCCGATGGCCGTGCGGGAAGCCTTGCAGCCGCTGATGACCGCCTTCGGCTTTACCCTGGCGGACCGGGCGGAGGGACCCGCTTTCATTCGCTTCGGGCCGGCGTCCGATGCGGTTCTGGAAAACGACTCGCTGTCATTGCCGCCCTCAGGCCGGGCCGTGGAGATGAGCCTCGTGCAAAACGGCGAACTGCCGCGCGATGTCCGTCTGCGTTATCAGCGCGATACGCCGGACTATCGCCCGTCCAGCGTCTATGCGCGGACAGAGACCGATGATCTGGAAGCGGTCGCCGATCTTAGCCTGCCCTTGCTGGCGGATGAAAGCACGGCTGAGGGCTGGGCGCGAGATATTCTCGGCGAAGCACAGGCCGGAGCGGTGCAGTGGCAATTTTCCCTGCCGCCTTCGCGGATCGCGCTGGAGGCGGGCGATGCGGTCACCATGGATGGCCGGGATATCACGCTGGATGCTGTGACCGGCCTTGGCGAAAGACAGGTTGAAGCGTCCCGTCATGTGGCACGGACACCGGGATTGGCAGGGGCGCTGCCCGGGCAAGCGGCGGATCTGGTTCAGCCGCCCCCGCAGCCGGTCCTCAATCTGATCGACCTTGCGCCGTTGCCGGGAGAACGGGTGGCGCGCGGGGGATTGCTCGCCGCGGCCTATTCGGCCCCCTGGCCGGGGCAGGTTCAGATCTGGAGCGCGGCAGACAATGTCTGGCAAGAGCGGCACGTGCTCGACACCCCGGCGATTTGCGGCACCGTCATTTCCGCGCCGGATGATCTGCCTGAGGGGCGCTGGATAGAACAACAGCCCCTGATGGTTGAGCTTTCAGGCGGCCAGCTGGTGTCAGACAGCGCATCGGCGGTCCTGGCGGGCGGGAACCGGCTCGCGATTCAGGGGACTGATGGCTGGTTCACGCTGCAATTCCGTGATGCAGAACTGACCGGTGACCGTCGCTATCGGCTGACCGGATTGCTGGCCGATAGCGCAACCGGTTTCTCCGGATTGCAAGCCGGTGCGCCCTTTGTGCTCGCCGATCGCGCAGTAGAGACGTTGGCGCTGCAGCCCCATGAGCGCGATCTGGACCTGACCTTCATGGCTTTGCCCGCCGGCGTGATGCCGGATGACAGCCTGCATGAAAGCCTTGTGGCCACCTATCGCGGACGGGATGTCCAACCCCTGCCACCCGCCCATCTGAAGGCGCGGCGCATTGCGGAGGGTTTCCGCCTGACCTGGATCCGGCGGGCCCGGTTTGGCGCGGATGACTGGGTCTCTGCCGAAGTCCCGCTGGGTGAGGACAGCGAGCGCTATCAGGTAGAGATTCAGACGAATGGCAGTGTGCATCATTTGGAAGCGGTCGAAGCGGCAGCGCTCGATATATCCATCGCAGACCTGGAAAGCTGGATCGGGTCTCCCTTGCCCGCCTTCGAGGTGGACGTCCGGCAGGTCTCCGCCCGGTACGGACCCGGAGCGGCGTCACGCCTGACAATTACACCATAGCCAGCTTGCCAATCCGCGCGCTTTCCGGCAGCTGTGAGGTTGATGAGCGATCCCTATAAAATTCTGGGCGTGTCCCGGTCCGCTTCAACTGAAGAAATCCGGTCGGCCTACCGCAAGCTGGCCAAGCAATTACACCCGGATGCGAATCCGGGGGATGCGGCCGCCGAGGACCGCTTCAAGAAGGTCAGCACCGCCTTCCGCCTGCTGTCGGATGCAAAGAGGCGTGCGCAATATGATCGCGGCGAAATTGATGCCAATGGCGAGGAGGTTGCGCCGCATCACCATTTCCGCTCTGCGCGCCGCGGCCGCCAAAGCGGCGAATTTACCGACATCTTTTCCGATCTTTTCAGCGATTTCGGCGCGGCGTCGCCGCGTGCGCAACGGGGCGGCGATCTGTCTGCCGCGCTTGAAATCGACTTCGTGACGGCGGCCCAGGGCGGCAATCAGCGCATTCATCTTCCCGATGGCCGCAAGGTAGATGTCAAAATCCCGGCCGGTGTCGAGGATGGCAAGGTGCTGCGGCTTGGCGGGCAGGGCCAGAAAGGCCAGCAGGGCGGTCCTTCGGGCGATCTTCTGATCACCCTGTCGATCAGGCCGCACCGCTGGTTGAGCCGAGACGGGGACATGATCCGCCTGGATCTGCCGGTCACCGTGCAGGAGGCCTCGCTGGGCGCCAAGGTGCGCGTCCCCACATTGCAGGGTGCGGTCGATGTGAAAATCCCCCCGAATTCGACATCCGGCACGCTGCTGCGACTCAAGGGGCGCGGGATCGCGCGGAAAGGAAAACCGGCGGGAGACCAGATTGTGCGGCTTATGGTCGATGTGCCGGACGATGCAGCTCTGCGGGAATTTCTGTCCGGCTGGACACCCCCGGCGGGATACAACCCTCGCAAAAATGTCAAAATCTGATTATTTGTTCATTCAGCGCGCGTTCAGTGACGAGAGGGCAGATTGCCGTTCATGAACAAGAGACACTTCATAACGGCTGGTTTGGCCCTGCTGCTTTCGGTTTCCGGAGCCATGCTGCCCATGACTGGCGCGCATGCGCAGGACATGCGGAATAATTATTCCGCCGGTCAGGCCCGTGATGCGCGCGATTCGGGCGATGTATTGCCGGCCCTGCAGGCGATCTCGATCGTGCGCGGGCGCTATCCGGGCTCGGAAGTGCTGAATGCGCAATTGCGTGGCGGCGCATCGCCGCAATGGGTTGTGACGATTTTGACCCGGGAAGGCCGCCGCGTTGACGTGATCGTTGATGCGCGTACCGGCCAGATCCTTGGCGAGCGATAGAGGAAGACATGCGTGTACTCGTCGTAGAAGATGATCCGGACCTCAACCGCCAGCTCAACCGGGCGCTGACGGATGCCGGCTATGCCGTTGATGTCGCAACCGATGGCGAAGAGGGCCACTTCCTGGGAGACACCGAACCCTATGATGCGGTCGTGCTGGACCTCGGACTGCCGCAGATTGATGGCGTCACCGTGCTGGAGCGCTGGCGGCAGGAAGGACGGGTGTTCCCGGTGCTCATCCTTACCGCCCGCGACCGCTGGAGCGAAAAAGTGGCCGGCTTTGATGCGGGCGCAGACGATTATCTGACAAAGCCTTTCCATACCGAAGAATTGCTGGCGCGATTGCGGGCCTTGACGCGCCGCGCCGCCGGGCATGCCTCGTCCAGCATTGATTGCGGCGCGCTCTCGGTCGATACGCGGGGCGCGCGGGTCTTTATCGACGGCGCACCGGTCAAGCTCACTTCGCACGAATTCCGTCTGATCAGCTATATGGCCCATCATCAGGACCGGGTGATTTCCCGCTCCGAACTGGTGGAGCACATCTATGATCAGGACTTCGACCGGGATTCCAACACGATCGAGGTCTTTGTCGGGCGCTTGCGCAAAAAGATCGGGCAGGATCGCATCGAGACCGTCCGTGGTCTCGGCTACCGGCTGATCGACCCGGACGCCAAGGCCGCGTGAAGACCCGTTCCAGATCGCTTTTCCGCCGTCTGGTGTTGACGGCCACCGTCTGGACGCTTGTTGCGCTGATCGCCGTCGCGCTGGCGCTGACCACGCTGTTCCGGAATTCCGTCGTGCGGACTCTGGACGACCGGCTGGAAGCGGTTGCCCTGACGGTTATCGCCACGGCGGAGCGGGCTCCTTCGGGACGTGTCGCACCTGCCCAGCCTCCACTCGACAGCCGGTATAACCGCGCTTTCCAGGGACTGTACTGGCAGATCAATGCCGTGGAAGATGGCCAGGCCGGTGAGGTGCTGGGTGAATCCCAGTCGCTGCTGGACGAGGTCATTCTTATTCCCCCGTCAGCCTTTGCAGACGCCATGGCTGATTTTGGCCAGCCAGTGCCATACAACACCAAGGGGCCGGACAACCAGTTGCTGCGGGTGGTGATACAGGCGGTCGAATTGCCGGGCGATGTCGGCCGTATTCTGGTCGCCGCCGCCGAGGACCGCCGCCCTGCGGATGCCGAAGTTCGCCGGTTCGCTGTCGTTTCAATCATCATTTTCCTGATATTCGGGATCGCTCTGGCGGCGGGGGTCATCGTGCAGGTCCGGATCGGCCTCGCCCCCGTCTTCAAGATGCGGGATGCCGTGGCCGAGGTGCGCGAGGGCCGGAGCGAGCGGGTGGAAGGGGATTTTCCGGTGGAACTCCAACCGCTTGGTGTGGAGCTCAATTCCCTGCTCGACCACTCACGCGAAGTGGTGGAACGTGCGCGCACCCATGTCGGAAATCTGGCCCATGCGCTGAAGACGCCGATTGCCGTATTGCTGAACGAAACCGCCGGTGATGACGGGGAGTTGTCGTCGCTTGTGCGCCGGCAAACCGAGACCATGTCGCGGCAGGTGGATCACCATTTGCGCCGCGCCCGGGCGGCGGCCCACGCCAAGGCGATCGGCGCGCGGTGCGAGGTTGCACCGGTCATTGATGACCTGACGCGCACGCTGAACAAGATCTATTCGCGGCAGTCCAAATCGATTTCCGCGTCCTACGAACCGGATCTGGTGTTTCGCGGGGAGCGGCAGGATCTGGAAGAGATGGTCGGAAATCTCTGTGACAACGCCTGCAAATGGGCAGCGGCCCGGGTGCGGGTGACGGCCGGTGCCAAGGCCGATGGGCAGATATTCCTGAAAGTTGAAGATGACGGTCCGGGCATGGATGCCGAACAGCGGCAAGCGGCGCTGAAACGCGGGGTCCGGCTGGACGAGGAAACTCCGGGGACGGGCCTGGGCCTGTCCATCGTTGTGGACCTGGCGCGGGTCTATGGCGGGGAGCTGAAGCTGGGTGTCTCCGACCTCGGCGGATTGTCGGCGGAACTGAACCTGCCCGGCCGCCAGCGCTAAAGGGCGATTAACGATATTCTTCTAGCATGCCCGGCTGAAAGGCCCGTGCACACTATGAAGCCGTTAACGGAAAAACAGCTGAAAAGCCTCTCCGCGTTATGGGCGGGATTGCCGGATCATGTCCGCAGGCAACTGCTTGTGGCGGCCGGCGATAAAGGGCGTCTGGCCGAAACGCTGAAAAGTCTGGACGCCCGGCGCAGCGGCGGTGATTGCCAGGGTGATCGCCACAAACTGTTATTCCGTGTGTTTGATGATGTTACGGGGCACGCGTCCGACCCTCCGACGCATTCGCGATTCACCGAAGAAACCCTGTCCGTGCTGGACGCTGAAGCCGGTCTGGAATCGCTGCAAATGCCCGCTGATCCAGGCGATCCGGACGCCATGCAATCCTGGCGCAATCAGGCGGCTGAACGTATCGAGGCGCTGATCGCGCAGGCAGAAACCGACAAATCCCTGAGGACCAGGCTGACGGAGGTCTTGGGCACGGATTACGCCTCGCTGATTGTGGATGCCGCCTGTCTGCTTTCCCATGACGCCCAGCTGACCGATGCGCTCAAGCCATTCGACAAGAAAATAACGGACTTCTTGCCAGAGAGCGTCACTCAGGCACGGGATGCATATGACCGGATATGTGCCGATGCGCCGGACGCCAGCCTGTGGTTCCTCAAGATTCTCACCGCGCGTCTGACCCGGACGGCCCAAATATTCCGCGTGGTCGAGAAAATCGGGCGGCGCAGCGATGATGCGCTCGTCTCCAAGACCGACCTCGCCGATGTCGGCGACCTGGTTCTTGCCAATGCCGACTTTTATGCAGGAAAATTCGATCAGCCTCCCGCCACTCTGGACGAAGCCGAGATGGCCGGGCGTGCCCTGGAAGAATTCGCCAAGATATCTGTCGGGATGACGCGAGAATTCGGTATCCGCAAGGATGGCCGCTGGGGGAAGACGCTTTTTGCGACACGCGCCAAGGCTTCGAGCGCGCTGGACGAGTTTTTCAAGCAGGTCGAGAAGGAATTTGTCCGGGCCATCCCGCATGTCGCCAAGGGGCATCGTGGCCTCGCCAGGCCGGGATCAATGCCAAAGGAAGAGCGAATTCTGAAAGCGGAAGCGGCTTTGCGGTTTCTGGCACTGGCATCGGAATGGTCATCGCAGGCCGCTGTGGGCAGCGCTCAGAAACATGCCGCTGACTATGTGCGCCAGGAGCTGGATGATGCGGCCCGTGCCTATCTCGAAATTCTGCGGGCGGCAGAGGGTGAGGATGCCGGCAAAGCGTCCGCTGCGCTCGACCTCATCGTGCGTTACATGCACGCCTTCAAGGACGATGAAAACGCTGATCTCATCCAGCGGCGGAGTGTCGCGGTTCGCGCAAACGCAGCCTGAATCGGCTTGCTTTGGCTGCCCGTCCTGCCTATCCCGCAGGTATGGATAAACGCCCCCCGGAAAAACCGATTGCGATGGAATTGCGGGAATCCGCCGATGAGAAGCTGTATTCTCCGAGCGCCGCCCGCAATTCTGCACTTATTGCGGATGTTTTGAGCCCCGTTCTTCCACCTGATGCGAGTGTGCTGGAGATCGGATCGGGCACGGGCGAGCACGGGGAGGCCGTCTGCAGCACAAGGCCGGATATTCAATGGACTCCAAGCGATCCGGATGAGTTGTCGCGGCGCAGTCAGGCAGCTCGCGCGCGGGAGACGAGCGGCCTGAAGGCACCGCTTGAGCTGGATGTATCGGCAGTCGGCTGGACACAGGGGCTTCCTGCATTTGATGCCCTTGTGTGCTGCAATGTGATTCATATTTCTCCCTGGGAGACCGCCGAAGGACTGGCCCGCGGCGCGGCTGACATTCTGGTGCCGGAGGGGCGGATTTTTCTTTATGGACCGTTTCTGGAGGGAGCAGACACTGCGCCGTCCAATCTGGAGTTTGACGCCAGCCTGAAGGCCAGAAATCCGCAATGGGGCGTCCGGGCGCTCCAGGATGTCACTCAGCTGTTTGAGCAGAACGGGTTTCACCTGGAAAAGCGGATCGCAATGCCGGCCAATAATCTGTCCCTGATTTTCAGGCGGGCGCAAAGATGATCCTGCTTGCCATCATACTGGCGGTGACCGCTTTCGTTTTCGCGGGTTTTGCCGTCTGGCCTGCCGCGCGCCTGCGGCCGCGCTGGCTGGCCCCTTCCATCCTTGCCGGGTTGGCGGGTGTGGCGGGCGCGACCTATTTCGCCGGGGCACAGCCGCAAGCGCCGGGCGTGCCCTATCAACAAGCGGCCGCCGAACGTATGGCCACAAATCCTGAAGCGCTCGGGCAAGCTGCCCAAATGGAGCGCTTGAGGGACATCCTTCGCACGGATGAAACCGATGCTGCGGCCTGGGCGCAACTGGGCCGCATGCTCGCACGGTCGGAGCGCGAACTGGAAGCCATCAATGCGTTCCAGCGGTCCTTGCGGCTGGAATTGAATGCGCGAACGCTGTCCGACCTCGGCCAGACTTTCATAAACCTGAATGATGGTCAGGTGACCGATGAAGCGCGGGCGGCTTTCGAGGAGGCGCAGCGTATGGACGCGGCCCTGCCGGAGCCCGGATTTTTCTTCGGCCTGCAGGCATTCCAGTCCGGTGATATCGATGCTGCGGAGACGATCTGGCTGGATCTGATCGCCCGTCTGGATGATCGTGACCCGTATAAAATCCTGATCTCCGAGCAGGTATTCCAGCTCTTGTCTCAGCCGCAGGTGAATGCCGAGGCCGTCGAAGCTGCTGCGGCATCAGAAGACTTTGATCCACGGCAGCGTATTGCCGATATGGTGCAGCGTCTGGAAGCGCGCGTCGCTGCCGGTGACGCCGGTTTTGCCGATCATCTGCGGCTTATCCGGGTGCGCGGAATGCTGGGCGATAATGAGGGCGGAATGGATGCCTTGCAGGCGGCGCGAGACCGGTTTGCCGAACGTGAGGGGGCCATGACCATTCTCGATTTGCTGGCAGCTGCGCTGCAAACGGATGAAGGACAAGGTGAATGAGAGCCCGGTCGCAAAGATTGATTATGGTCGCCATTGCCGGTGTGATTCTGGTAGCAGCCGTCGGGCTGGCGCTGATCGCACTGCGTGACGCGATCGTGCTGTTCTACAGCCCGAGCGAGGTTGCCGCGGAGCATCCCGGATTCGGAGAACGCATCCGCATCGGTGGCCTCGTGGAAGATGGCAGCGTCGAGCGCCCGGCCGAAGGCGGCGCGAATTTTGTCGTGACGGACGGGGCGGCCACGATCCGCGTCGTCTATGACGGATCCTTGCCGGATCTGTTCCGGGAAGGTCAGGGTGTCGTCGTGGAAGGGGCCTTCATACCGTCCGGCGATTTCGAGGCCAGTACGGTGCTGGCCAAGCATGATGAAACCTATATGCCGCCCGAAGTGGCCGAGGCGCTGCGTGAAAGCGGTGTCTGGCAGGGAGAGGGTGAACAATGATCGCCGAAATCGGGCGTTTTCTGGTCGCGCTGGCGTTCGCATTGTCCATCCTGCAATTGCTGTCCGGATGGCGGGCCGCATCCACTGGATCTGCGCCAGCCATGCGGATCGCGGCGCGTTCGGCCTATGGTGCGCTTGCGGCGGCCGTGATCGCTTTCGGGCTGTTGATCATCCTGTTCCTGCAATCGGATTTCTCGGTCGCCTATGTTGCCGGGCACAGTCATGTCGACAAACCGCTCTTCTACAAGATTGCGGCCGCTTGGGGCGGGCATGAAGGCTCGATGCTGCTCTGGTGTGTGATGCTGGTCGGTGTCGGCGCGGCGCTGGCCCGCTTTGCGCTCCGGCAGGACGAGCAGCTGAAAAACCGTGCTGTCTCGATCCAGGGCGGATTGCAGATTCTCTTCCTCGGCTTTCTGGCCTTCGCCTCCAACCCGTTTGACCGCTTGCTGGACGTTCCTGTGCAGGGGGCGGACCTCAATCCGATCCTGCAGGATCCGGCGCTCGCCATCCATCCGCCCACGCTCTACATCGGTTATGTCGGCCTGTCGGCGGCTTTTTCGCTGGCCGTGGCGGGGTTGATCGAAGGACGCGGCGGCCGTGCCATAGCAGCGGCATTGCGGCCATGGTCGCTCTTTGCCTGGACAGCTCTGACGGCCGGTATCGCGTTGGGGGCGTGGTGGGCCTATTACGAGCTGGGCTGGGGCGGCTGGTGGTTCTGGGATCCGGTGGAAAATGCCAGCTTCATGCCTTGGCTGGTCGCCGCGGCCCTGATCCATTCGGCCATCGCCACCGAGAAGTCGGGCAATTTTGCGGGCTGGACCGCTTTTCTCGCCATCATGGCGTTCACGATGTCGACCATGGGGGCCTTCCTGGTGCGTTCGGGTGTTCTGACATCGGTGCATGCGTTTGCGCTCGATCCCGAGCGCGGCCTGTGGATCCTGGGCATCATGACGATCCTCGCGGGCGGAGGGTTGACCCTGTTCGCATTCCGGTCGGGCAGGCTGGGTCATGGGGACGGGTTTGCGTTGACCAGCCGGGAAGCCTTTATTGGCGTCAACAATCTTCTGCTCGCCGCCGTCGCCGGAACCGTCCTGTTCGGAACGCTGTACCCGCTGGTCATGACGGCATTCGGCGTTAGCGGTGTGTCTGTCGGCGCAGCCTATTTCAATGCGACCGCAACCCCGTTTCTCGCTGCGCTCCTGATATTGCTGCCCATCGCCCCGTTCCTGCCCTGGAAAAAGGACGGTTTCAGCCGGCGTCTGGCCGTGCGCTCGACGCTGTGGATATTGCCGGGTGTGCTGGCTGGATTGTGGGCGTTTCTGATCGAAGCCTCGCCGGTGGCCATCGCTGCAGCGGCTTTTGCCGGCTGGACGCTGGCCGGCGTTGTAACGGATCTCTGGTACCATCGTGTTCTGCAGGGCGCGGCAGCCCGTTTTAGCCTGACAGGCCGGGTTCTGGCGCATGCCGGGGTTGTCGCCGTGGCGCTGGGTGCGGTGGCCGATTCCACGGGGCGGCCCGAGACCGTGCGGGCGCTGGCCGAGGGCGAGCAGATCGAAATCCCGGGTTTTACCCTGACGCTTGACGGAGTGCGGCGCGCGGATGGCCCCAATTACCTTGCCGACGAGGCGCGGATCGTTGTTGAAAACGGGCGCGTCTCGGAATTGCTTCCGCAGCGGCGTTATTATGCTGCGGCGGACACGACCACCCGGGAAGTTGCGATCCGGTCCGGCCTGGGCGGCGATCTCTACGTCTCTCTTGGCGAACCACGGGCCCGCGACAGTGGCGAAATCGCCTATGAAGTACGGGTAACGTTCAATCCGATGGTCTGGCTGCTCGGACTGGGCGCCATCATGATTGTGCTGGGCGGCACGTCGGCCTCTATTGGCCGCGCCATGAGCCGGCGGCAGAAGGGGATGGTGTCATGATCCAGATGCTGGCTGCCGTGCTGTTACTGCAATCTGCCGAGCTCACGCCGGCCCAGGAGATGGAGGCCGCGCATCTGATGCAGGAAATCCGCTGCGTGGTGTGCGATGGCCAGTCCATTGCCGATTCCGATGCCGCGCTGGCGCAGGATATGAGGCTCTTCGTGCGGACCCAGATTGCCGCCGGGGCCGAGCCCGATTCTGTCCGGATTGCCCTGGCACAGCGATATGGCGATGAAGTGCTGATGCGGCCGCGGCTGACGCGGCAGACCCTTCCTCTCTATCTCGCGCCGCTGGTGCTTTTGCTGGCTGGTGGCGTGCTGATCGGCCTGGCGTCGAGGAAGCGCTGACGAAGGCGTTATCGAGGATTGACTTGCAGCGTGCAGCAATAGCGCCCAAATCCTTCTTCAGGACCGAGGAGTTATTCATGCCGCAATCAAAAAAAGTCGAATTCAAGGGGGCGATGGGCGACACGCTGGCCGCAAGGCTGGAGCTGCCCCAGGGCAAACCCCGCGCCTATGCCCTGTTTGCGCATTGTTTCTCCTGTTCCAAGGATGTCCATGCGGCCTCGCGCATTGCGCGCAGGCTGGCCCAGGAAGGCATCGCCGTCCTGCGGTTTGATTTTACCGGTCTGGGTCAATCCGAAGGCGATTTTGCCAATACCAATTTTTCCTCGAATATCGATGACCTCGTCAAAGCGGCCGAACATCTTGCCAGCGACTATGAAGCGCCGGCCATACTGGTCGGTCACAGCCTGGGCGGCTCGGCTGTGATTGCCGCCGCCCACCGGATCCAGTCGGTCAAGGCGGTCGCCACGATTGGCGCGCCGGCGGATGCGGATCACATTGTTGGTCAATTTGGTGATTCCGTGGATGAAATCGAGGAAAACGGAAAAGCGACTGTATCGCTGGCCGGCCGGGCCTTCACGATCAAGAAGCAGTTCCTCGAGGACATTTCCGGCCATACGCTGGAAAATGCGGTGCGCGATCTGAAACGGCCCGTCCTGATCTGTCATTCTCCCATTGATGAGACAGTCGGTATCGAGAATGCGTCCCGCCTCTTCGTCGCGGCCAGACATCCCAAGAGCTTCCTGAGCCTCGACGATGCGGATCACCTTCTGACGCAGGAAGCGGATTCCCATCATGTGGCCGACGTCATCTCGGCCTGGGCCGAAAAGTACGCCGCTCCCGATCCGCTCCCGGCCCCTCCCAAAGCGGTGAAGGATGGCGTCGTTGTTCAGGAAACCGGGCTGGGACAATTCCAGAACTGGGTGGTCAATCAGGACTTCGCGATGCTGGCCGACGAGCCGGCCTCGGTGGGCGGCGATAATTCAGGCATGACACCCTATGGCTATGTGTCGGCAGGGCTGGCCGCCTGCACCTCCATGACGCTGCGCATGTATGCGCGCCATAAAAAGCTGCCTCTGGAGCGGGTGACGGTGACCGTCGTGCACAACAAGAGCCATGCCGACGATTGTGAAAGCTGCGAAAAAGGCAAGGATGCGAAGATTGATGTGTTCGAGAAAACCATCCGGCTGGAAGGCGATCTGGATGCTGATCAACGCCAGCGGTTGATGGAAATCGCGGACCGGTGTCCGGTTCACAAGACGCTGCATTCCGAGGTCAAGGTGCGTTCCAAACTTGCCGATTGAGTGAGGCGGTCTACCATTCGTAATGTTTTCGTAAGAAAGCGGACATCTCGAAGATATCCGTCGCGGCGCAGACTTTGTGCCGACCTATAAATCCGCAAGAGGACCGAAATCAGATGTTTTCAAGACTTCGCCTTGTATCGATGCTTCCCGCCACGGCTCTGGCCCTCACCCTGACCGCGCCGGTCTCGCTGGCACAGGATGAGCCCGCCCCGCGTTTTTCCGCGGCCGTCCCTGCCGGAGCCCCGATGTCCTTTGCCGATCTGATCGAAGAGGTCAGCCCGTCTGTGGTTTCGATCAATGCGAGAATCACGGCCCCCATGGGCATGCAGGGCGGTGTTGTCCCGAACATGGAGGGCATGCCGCCGCAATTCCGCGAATGGTTCGAGCGCCAGTTCCCGAATCAGCCGCAACAGCCGCGTGAAGGCCGTTCGCTCGGGTCCGGCTTCTTCATCTCGGCCGAAGGCCATATCGTCACCAATAATCACGTGGTCGAGAACGCCACAGAGATTACGGTGGCCCTGTCAGATGGCGAGGAATATCCGGCTGAAGTGATCGGTACCGATCCGCTGACCGACATTGCGCTGCTGCGCCTCGATACGGATGAGGAAATCGAGTTTTCGTTTGTGACCCTGGACCGCGATCCCACGATCCGCGTGGGTGACTGGGTTGTCGCCGTTGGTAATCCCTTCGGTCTTGGCGGAACGGCAACAGCGGGGATTGTCTCGGCCACAGGCCGAGAGCTTCCGACAAATGTTTATAACAACTTTCTTCAGATTGATGCGCCGATCAATCGCGGCAATTCCGGCGGCCCGACCTTCAGCCTTGATGGTGAGGTCGTGGGCGTGAATTCGCAGATATTTTCGCCGTCCGGCGGCAATGTCGGCATCGGCTTTGCCATTCCGTCCAATATCGCCGCGAATATTGTCGATCAGCTGCTGGCGGACGGGCGCGTTGCCCGCGGCTGGCTGGGTGTCCAGATCCAGAATGTGACCGATGATATCGCTGAAGGCCTCGGGCTGGACGAGCAGCGAGGCGCTTTCGTCTCCTCCATTGTCGCTGGCGGCCCGGCCGACCGTGCCGGATTTGAACGCATGGACGTCATCACCGCCGTGAATGGTGAGAGCGTTGAAAGCTCCGCGGATCTCACCCGCCGTGTGGGCAGTATCGGTGCCGGCACGGAAGTGACCTTCAACGTCATCCGCGAGAATGACGAGATTGTCCTGCGCGCGACATTGGGCGACCGGCCTGCCGAGACCGATCTGGATACCATGCAGCAAAGTGGTGTGATCGAACCGGAGACGGCTTTCTTCGGCATGCAGGTCCGTCCTGCTGATGATGAGATGGCGGCGCGCCCCGGTGTGGAATCCGATCGCGGCCTGGTTATCGTCGCGCTCCAGCCCGATAGCGAAGCCGCGCAGAAAGGCTTGCGTACAGGTGATGTGCTGCTCGAGGCCGGCGGTGAAACGCTGACGGACGTGGATGATTTGCAAGCGGCCATTGATGACGCCCGAGAAGATGGCCGCAGCGCTATTCTTGTTCTTGTTCAGAATGCGAGCGGCCAGCGCTATGTCGCGCTGACTCTGGACCGCGTCTGAGGCTATCAGCAGAAAGGTTGGGACAATGCGTATTCTGATCATCGAGGATGACCGCGAAGCGGCAAACTATATCCGCAAGGGCCTCAAGGAATGTGGCCATGTGGTCGATCATGCGGCCGACGGCGAGGAAGGCCTCGCCATGGGCCGCTCGGCAGAATACGACATTCTTGTCGTCGACCGCATGCTGCCGAAGCTGGACGGGCTCTCGGTCATTGAATCCCTCCGGGATGAGGGCGTGTCCTCACCAGTGCTGATCCTGTCCGCGCTGGGCGAGGTGGACCATCGCGTCGAAGGCCTCAAGGCCGGGGGCGATGATTATCTGGTCAAACCCTATGCCTTTGCCGAGCTGCTGGCCCGGGTCGAGGCCCTGGCACGGCGCCGTGATCCGGAAACCGTCCGGACCAAGCTGGTGGTCGGAGACCTGGAAATGGACCTTCTGGCCCGGACGGTTGTCCGCAGCGGCGAGGAAATTCTGCTTCAGCCGCGTGAATTCCGTCTGCTTGAATTTCTCATGAAGCATTCCGGTCAGGTGGTCACGCGGACCATGTTGCTGGAGAAGGTCTGGGATTACCATTTCGACCCCCAGACCAATGTGATTGATGTCCATATTTCGCGGCTGCGCTCGAAAATCGACAAGCCGTTTGATGAAGCATTGCTTCACACGGTACGCGGGGCAGGGTATCGCCTTCAGGCATAAGCCCGGAGCGCGAGATCATGGAACGGCGCCTGCCGTCATTCGTCAGAACGACCGCTTTCCGCCTGACTCTTCTGTCGGCGGCGCTGTTTGCCCTGTCGAGCTTTCTGATTCTGGCATTCGTCTACGCCGCATCGGCGGGAGCCGCCCTGCGTCGGACCGATGCCGTCATCGTCGATGAGTTTGTGGCTATCGAGCGCCGGTACGAAGACTCCGGCATTGATGGCGTCAATCGCTATATCCTGCAGCGCACGGTTGGCGGCAGCGACTTTCTCTACCTCCTGATCAATCCGAATGGGCGGCTATTGTCCGGTAATCTGAACGGTATGCCGGATGTCGAGCCCGACAGTGAGGGCTGGCTGGATTTTGTTTATGGGCGGGCGCCTGCGGGGGATGCCGACGAGGCGCGTGACAGCCGCCGGGCCCGGGCCCGGTTGTTGGAAATCGGCGATGGGTATTCGGTTTTTATCGGCGTTGATTTTGAAGACGAGGACCGGCTGATTGGCCGCATGTTGCGCGCGATCCTTATTGCCTCGGGACTGGTCATCGCGCTGGGTATCGCCTCCGGCGTTGTCGTCAGCCGCCGTTTTTCGCGCCGCCTCGATGCGATCAATACCGTGGCCCGGACTGTGAAGGGCGGCGATCTGTCGCCGCGTGCGCCGCGCAATGGTTCAGGCGATGAACTCGACGAGTTGTCCGCGAACTTCAACGCCATGCTGGAGCGCCTGGAAGAGTTGATGCACCGGATGCGCAATGTCGGGGATTCCATCGCCCATGATTTACGCTCTCCGCTGACCCGCATGCGCAATCGTATGGAAGATGCCCTGCGCGAGGGCGGCACACGGCAGAGCCGTCAGGCCGCGCTGGAACAGGCGCTTGCAGACTCTGATGAATTGCTGGGCGTCTTCAATGCGATCCTCAGTATTTCGCGTATCGAGGCGGGTGACCGGCGGGAGTCTTTCGAGCGGTTTGACCCTGCGCCGCTGGTGTCGGATATGGGCGAGCTCTACGAGCCGGTGTGCGAGGACAGCGGTCACAGCTTTGGCATGCAGGTCGAGCCAGGCCTGGAAATTTGCGGCGACCGGAGCCTGTTCTCACAGGCAATGGCCAACATGCTGGACAATGCGGTGAAATACACACCGGCCGGCGGTGCCATTCAGTTGCGGTTGCGCCGGTGCAGTGATGGACGGGCCGAGATTTCCGTGACCGATACCGGACCGGGAATACCCGAGGCGGACCGGTTGCGTGTCACGCAGAGATTTGTGCGGCTGGAAAAGTCGCGCAATCAGCCCGGTTCCGGTCTCGGGCTTAGCCTGGTCAAGGCGATTGCCGATGTTCATGGTGCTGAATTGCATCTCGAGGAAGGCGCTGGCGGCATTGACGGTCACGGGCCGGGCTTGCGCATAGCCATGATATTCCCGGCCAGCGAATTGAAGGCTTGAATTTCGGCGCGAAGCAGTAAGGCTTTCGTCCATGGCTCATGCTGACACCCTCTTTTCGCTCCGGGCGTTTGATGGACCTGCCGCCGATCTGGGCGAACGGCCGTGCCGGTATCCTGATGGATTGCCGGCTGCGGAAGCGCGGTTTCTTGATACTGTGTTTGCCAACTCCCCCTATCTGGCCCGGCTGGCCCGGAGCCGC
This sequence comes from Hyphobacterium indicum, assembly GCF_003129605.1. Classification (GTDB taxonomy): domain Bacteria; phylum Pseudomonadota; class Alphaproteobacteria; order Caulobacterales; family Maricaulaceae; genus Hyphobacterium; species Hyphobacterium indicum. The sequence continues at coordinate 71,265 of NZ_QBDX01000004.1, read as the reverse complement.
GCTGCGCTGCTGGCGCAATTGGCGGAACAGGATGTGCAGACCATTATTGGCGGCCTGACGGCGGATATTGACGGTCTGGCAAGACAGGCCTCCGGCGAGGCCGCGCTCGCGGCCGGTCTGCGGCAGATCAAGGGCGATGCGCATTTCGCGCTGGGTCTGGCCGAAATCTCCGGCGCGATCGAGGTGATGGATGCCGCCGCTCTGCTGTCGGGATTTGCCGATGCCTGTATCCGGGGCGGGCTGGCCGGGCTCGTGCGTTTCGGTGCCGAAGCGGGAAAATATGACGCGTGGACCGATCCGGCCAATCCGTTACCGGGCGTGTTTGTGCTGGCGCTTGGAAAGCTGGGTGCGAGTGAGCTCAATTTCTCGAGCGATATCGATTTGGTGGCGCTTTATGATCCGGATCACCTCTCCGGGCCGGTCGCCGAGGATCCCGGCAAGCGTCTGCCGCGCCTGATCAAGGCGCTTGTCCGCTTGCTGGAGGAGAATACGCCGGATGGATATGTTTTCCGCGTGGATTTGCGGCTGCGGCCGGACCCGTCTGCCACGCCGCCCATCATGTCGATCACGGCGGCGATGAATTATTATGAATCGCTCGGGCAGAACTGGGAGCGCGCGGCTTATATCAAGGCCAGACCCTGTGCCGGAGATCAGGAAGCGGCGAAGGCATTTCTTGCGGACATGCGGCCCTTCATCTGGCGGCGGACGCTGGATTATGCCGCAGTTGAAGACATTCATTCGCTGGCGCGGCAGATCCAGTCGGTCGGTGACCGCGCACGCATCCGTCCCGGCGGTCATGACCTGAAGCTTGGCCGGGGTGGCATCCGGGAGATCGAATTCTTTGCTCAAGTGCCGCAGCTGGTGATGGGAGGGCGCATGCCGGAACTGCGGCTGACCTCGCCATACAAGGTGCTTTCGGCACTGGCCGCTGCCGACATTGTCGACACCGGGAGTGCCGAATCCCTGCAGGCCAATTACCGCTTTCTGCGGAAAGTGGAGCACCGTATCCAGATGGTGGCCGACGAGCAGACACAGACCTTGCCGGCCGATGATTCTCACCGGACAGCCATTGCCCATCTGGCCGGACTTGGATCGCTGGCCGAGCTGGACTCTGCTGTCGTCGAAACACTGCAGAGCGTACACGCTGCGTTTTCGCGTCAATTCTCGCATGAGGACAGTCTGGCGGATGAATGCGGCAGTCTGATCTTTACGGGCGTGGAGCCGACGAAGGAAACGCTGGAGACGCTGTCCGCGCTGGGGTTCCAGTTTCCCGACACGGCCTGGTCGCGGATGAATTCCTGGCTCGCCGGAAAAGCCCGTGCCCTGCGCACCAACCGTGCCCGTCAGGTTCTGACGCGAGTGGCACCGCGTCTCCTGCGGGCGATGTCGGACACAAGCGAGCCGGATTCGGCCTTCACACGTTTCGCAGCTTTCATTGAAGGCTTGCCGATGGGCGTCCAGCCTTTGACCATGCTGGAGAACGAGCCGGATCTGGCGCGTGAACTTGTTGCCATCATCGGGCTTGCCCCGCGCATGGCGACAACGCTGGCGCAACGGCCGGCTGTCATGGATGTCATGCTGGATGCCCGGTTTTCCCAGCCCTTGCGCAATGATGATCCCGATGAGCAGGCCAGGCGCATGGCGTTCCAGATGTCGGAAGCCAGGGATGCAGAGGACGCCATGAATCGCGGCCGCCGGCTGGTGCGGGAGGAGCGCTTCCGTATCGGATCGCAATTGCTGGTCGGGCGCGCGGATGCGGAATCCGCCGGCGAGGCGTTTGGACGGCTGGCAGACATTGCGATCCATGCCATGGCCGATGTTGCGCTGGAACAGGTTACTGACCGGTACGGCCCGCCTCCCGGTGAATTTGCGGTGCTGGGCCTGGGCAAGCTTGGCAGTCATGAACTGGCCGCGGATTCCGACCTCGACATCATGATGATCTATGATCCGGCCGATGGGCGGGAGAGTGATGCTCCGGCCTTTTTCACCCGCCTGACCCAGCGCCTGGTCAGCGCACTGTCATCTCCCACGGAAGAAGGCAGCATGTACGAAACCGACATGCAGCTGCGGCCATCCGGCAAGGCCGGGCCGGTCGCCGTGCGTCTGTCCAGCTTTGGTGAGTACTACCGCGAGAGCGCATGGACATGGGAAAGAATGGCACTGACCCGCGCGCGCGTAATCACCGGATCACCGGGAATGAGTGATCGAATAGCAGCCGATATTGAAATAGCGCTGACCTACAAGCTGGATCCGCGCCAGATCGTCGATGACGCGCTTGATATGCGCCGCCGTATGGAGCGTGAAAGGCGGGCAAAGGGCGCCTGGGACGTCAAGCGGCGGCCCGGCGGCATTCTGGACATAGAATTCATCGCCCAGACGGGACAGCTCCTTCTGGCGCAACAGGGCCAGTATCAACGCTGTGCCAATACGGCTGCCCAGATCACATCCCTGGAATCGGCAGGATTGCTTACTGCCGCCGAAGCACAGTCCTTGCGCCAGACCATGCGATTATGGCTCAACCTGTCGCAGATTATCCGGACCGCACACGGCAGCGGATTTGATCCCAATTCCGCGTCGAAAGCCTTTGCACAGCGATTGTCCGGGGTTGCGGAACAGGCCGACATCCATGCGCTCGGCGAGCTCGTGGAGACGCGTGCAGATGAAGTCCGCAGGATATTCGAAATCTGCCTCGGGAAAATGCAGGAGGATGCGACGGATTGCGCGCCGCGGTTCGTTGAATGGAGTGCGAGGCCACAATCTGGAGACTGACATGAAATCCTCCCTCATACTTGCCGGGATTGCCGGCACACTTGTTTTTGCCGCAGCTGCAGATGCGCAGCATCGCGGACATGGCGGTCAGGGCGGCCACGGTCCGGCCCGGGCGCTGATGATGCTTCAGGCGGCAGATGCCAATGGCGACAATTCCGTCACGCGTGCCGAGGTCGATGCGCTGCAGGCTGAAATGTTCGAATGGATGGACCGGAATGGTGATGGCGTATTGTCCGACGCTGACCGGTCGCCCATGCACCAGCGGCTCGCCGCCCTGCATGAGGCATCGGGTGAAGCGCGCGGCCGCCGTCACGGGCGCATGGGCCGCGGGCATCAGGATCGCGATGCCAATGGCGATGGCGAGGTTTCGCGCGAGGAATTTCTCGGCGGTGACAACCCGATGTTCGAGCGTCTGGATGCAAATGATGATAATGTGATCACGCCAGACGAACTCGATGCGGCCGTCGAATCCGGCCGTAATCGCCGTGAGAACCGCATCTTCTGGTGGCGTGACTAACCGACCGTGTGCTGTGCGGGGAGAAAGGGTGCTGATCACGTATGCCTAGACCCCCACACGGCACACATCCGGTTGATTACGAGGCTGATGCGGCGCTGATGCGCCGGATCGCTTCGGGCGACAAGACTGCCGGACGGGAATTGATGGAGCGGTCGCTGGGTCAGGTTCTGGCCATTGGCCGCCGGATATTACGTGACCCGGTCGAGGCCGAAGATGTTGCACAGGACACTTTCATTCGTGCCTGGAAGGCTGCGCCGGACTGGCAGCCGGGTCAGGCAAAGCTGGAAAGCTGGATGTGCCGGATTGCAACCAATCTCTGCCTGGACCGCTTGCGCAAGAAGCGTGAGGCCCTGATGGAATCGCCGCCAGAATTGCGGGATGGCGCCGTGACGGCAGTTGATGCTCTGATTGCAAGCGAGACCGGGCTGTGTGTCATGGCCGCCATTGCGGCGTTGCCGGAGCGGCAAAGACTGGCGCTGGAGCTCTGCCATTTTCAGGATTACAGCAATATCGAAGCCGCGGATAAGCTGGAAATCAGTGTGGACGCGCTTGAATCCCTGCTGGCAAGAGGCCGGCGGAAATTGAAGGCAAAGCTGATGCCACAGCGCGAAGAATTGATGTCCAGCCTGTCGGAAGCGGCAGGATCAACGCCGGAGGTGATGTGATGGACAGGAAACGATTTGAAGATCTGGCGGAAATCTGGGGCGGTGAGCTGTCGCGCTGGCCGGACGCGTTCCGTGCGGATGCGGACACTTTCCTGCGCGCGGAACCGGCTGCTGCCGACATTCTGTCGGACGCATCAGAACTCGACGATTTGCTGGAGACCGCCAGGCACGCCGATGGCAGTGAATTGCTCGCACACCGGATCATGCGGTCTTTCCCGAAGCCGGCTTTCGATGCTGACTGGCGGCGCCCGGCCATGGCGGCCGCGGCTGCGCTTGTGATCGGGATGGCGGGCGGATTTGCGGGCGGTGCCTTTGTTCCGGCACCGTTCAGCGATGAAACCTCGATTGAATATGCCGATGCCTTTGACGGTCTTGAAGAAGACTGGTCGGCGCTGGACTGGAGTGATGCATGACACGCGCTTTGCCCTGGATCATTGCCTTGCTGATTTCGCTGACGGCGAATGGTGTAATGACCGGCCTGGTCCTGCACCAGGTTGTCGGTGGCCCGCGTATCGGGACCATTTTGCCACATGAGGGTCACCGCCCGCCTCCCCGAGGTGAATGGCGGGGCGAGGGACGAGGCTTCAATATCCGCGCCTTCATGCACAATTTGCCGGCTGAACAGCGCGAGATTGCGCGGCAACGCTTCGAGCAGGATCGCGAACTCATCCGTCAGTTGATGATGGACGCCCGCGCCGCACAACTGGCGGCCGAGCAGGCCCTGTCGGCCACGCCATATGATGCAGCGGAAGCTGCCGATGCGCTCAATCAGTTACGTGAGCAGCGCTTTGCCATCGAGCGTGCATTTGAAGCCATTGTGCTGGATGTGGTGGCGGACATGCCACCAGAGCAGCGTCTGCAGGCGCTGGACGCCGGCCGGCGCGGTCCGCCAAGGCATGGCGGCGGCCGCCACGGGGCTGATCGGCCGGGGGCGCCGCCGGGTGGCGGTTTCTGATCAGGCGGCGTCAGTTTCGGTGTCCCGGAATCTGTAATCTGCTAAGTCATCGTCGTCGGCATTTCCGGTTTCGCCGCCGTCAAACGGCACGATAATGGTGACCGTGGTGCCTTCACCGAGTTCGCTGTCAATCTTCATTTCGCCGCCATGCATCTCGACCAGGGACTTGGACAGGGCGAGGCCAAGCCCGGTTCCCTGATGACTCTTGGAGTGCTGGCTCTCGATTTGCTCGAAGGGCCGGCCGAGGCGCGGCAGGTCTTCCTTGGGAATGCCGATGCCGGTGTCGGCGACCTGCAGGGCGAGGCGGCCCTGATACTCGAAGCTGCGGACAGTGACGCGGCCTTCCTCGGGGGTGAATTTCACGGCATTGGAGAGGAGGTTGAGAATGACCTGCTTGAAGGCGCGCGGATCGGCCGTCATGTCCGGTATGCTGTCGTCGAGCTCGATGATCAGGCGGATGGATTTCTCGTCGGCGCGGGCCTTCACGAGCCGCGTGCTCTGCTCGACAATATCGGCAAGGCTGACCGGCTCCTTCTGGAGCTGCATCTTGCCGGCCTCGATCTTGGACATGTCCAGGATATCATTGATCAGCGACAGCAAATGCTGGCCGGAGGTGTGGATGTCTTTCACATAGTCGACATAGCGATTATCGCCCAACGGGCCGAACATTTCGCGCAACATGATTTCCGAGAAGCCGTTGACGGCGTTGAGCGGCGTGCGCAATTCGTGGCTCATATTGGCGAGGAATTCGCTCTTTGACCGGTTGGCTTCCTCGGCACGGATCTTTTCCTGCTCGTATTTGTTGGCGAGCTCGGCGATGCGTTGCTGGTTGCGGCGCACGTCTTCCACCGTATTGCGCAAGCGTTGTTCGGAATCCTTGAGGGCGCGTTCCTGGTTTTTCAGATCAGTGATATCGGCTCCGACACTGACGAGGCCGCCATCACTGGTCGCGCGTTCGGAATAGTGAAGCCAGCGGCCATCCTTCAATTCCATTTCATAGGCTTCACCGGAATTGGTTCCGCCCTGCACCGAACGGATGGCCCGGCCAGCGCCAGCTTCGACATCGCTGTAGGACATTCCGGGCTTGAGACCATTTTCCGTAAAATCGAAGAAGTCGCGGAATTTGCGGTTCCACATCACCAGACGGCGCCGCGGATCCCACAGAACAAAGGATTCCGACATCGACTCAAGTGCGGCTCGCAACCGGTTTTCTGCCGCCGCGACCCTGGCCTGCGCGCCCTTGCGTTCGGTAATGTCGATGGCGACACCGACCAGCCTGTCAGTCGTGCCGTCCTGCATTTCGCCCCAGGGGCGGCCGCGCAAATGAAACCAGACCGGCAGGCTGCGGGCCTGGGCTTCGATGTCGATATCCCCGGCCTTGCTGGAGCCGCGAATGGCGGCGGCAATGCGTTGGCGGTCATTCTGGTTGAACAGGGACAGGAATTCAGATCCGGACAGCATCATGGCTTCATCCCGTCCGATGATCCGCGCAAAGGAATCCGTGAGGTAGACCGTGTCACGCTTGCGGTCCCAGTCCCAGACACCGCATCGCGCGCCCTCGATGGCCAGGCGGAAGCGTTTCTCGCTATCGCCCAGGGCCAGGCGGGCCGATTTGAGGCTGTTCATCTGTGTCGACAACGCGGCGGAAAGACCGATCGCGAAAATGACCGGCGCAACAAACAGCAGACCATAGAGAATGCGGGTCCGTGTCCATGCTCCCTGATTGATATTCGGCGTGCCGATAACGGCGACCGTCAATCCCTCAAAGGGGAGGGGGGCTGCCGCGAGCACCATTTCGCGTTCGCCGATCCGGACATCGGTCAGTGCTTCTCCGCTCTGTGCGATCTGGCGCACCGTGCCGTCAGGAAGGCCGAAACGCCGGGCCAGAGGTTCGGCAAACAGCCCATCCGAGCGCGGCGGCTGCATGGCCAGCGCGCGTCCATCCTCGCCGATCAATATCGCAACATGTGCCGGATCGGCCGTGGGCAGGAGCGCGGCCGGATCGAGCCGCAACAACACAGCGCCGACCTCACCCGACTGGGTCAGTACCGGAATGGCCGCCGCAATTTCCGGAAGGCCGTCAGCATTTGAAATCACGGATGTCAGACCAGACGGTGAAGTCAGGGCCGTACCGGTCAGTGATTGAAGCTCGCCCGGAACATCCTGACCTGGGGCCAGATAGACGGCTTCGCGTACAGCATTGATGGACCGGACCGGCTCAAGCCTCTGGTTCAAGATTGCCGGGAAATCCTCGGCCGGGATTTCACGTGCATCGGTGATCGCAACACTGACCGCGGTCAGTGTTTCGCGGAGGACGGCGGTCGCTCCATCGGCACGGTAGATCGCTTCGCGGGAATGCCTTTCCTGCGCATCGAACCGGGTGGCCACGCTTTCCTGATAAAGCTTGAAGCCGATCACGCCGCCGAACATGGCGGTGAAGAGAATGACGGAAAGGACGATCCAGACGACACCCCTGCCTTCGCCCGAGAAGCTGGCGGCCTGCGGCGTCGCGGTCTTGGTTCGCGGTGCAGGGCGAACTTTTCTGGCCTTTGCAGGCGGGGCTGAATCGCGGCGAATCATTCCGCCCAGATTAGAGACCCAACCGGCAGGCTGTCGACCGGCAATATCGAGCCAGAAAATCAGGCGACGTTGGGCTGTGCCGGGTCGTCGGACCGGCGCTCCGGTCCCTTGTACTTGTCTGGATCGTGACGGCGGCGGTCCGGGCCAAAGAATACCTTGGTGCGGACAAAGGGCCGCGCCCGGTCAATGACCGCGCCGATCTTGCGATAGAGATCGGTTGCCGTGATCGGTTTTGCACAGAATTCTGTTGCCCCTGCATCGCGCGCTGCAAGAACGCGGGTTTTTTCGGCATAGGCGGACAACATGATGATCGGCATGAACGGATTTTCCATGCGGTTTTCATCGCGCATGTATTTGATCAGTTCGAGCCCGTCCATTCCGTCCATCTGGAAATCGAGTATCGCGATGTCGATGGATTCATTCCTGAGAATCTCGAGCGCTTCCTGACCCGAACAGGCATCATAGATCTTGTGGACACCAAACCCGTTCAGCAAAGTGCGGACGATCTTCAGCATGTGCGCATTGTCGTCGATAATCAGGAATGAAAGTTTGCTCAGATCTGCAGGCATCTGTCCAACCGTAGCTCGTTGAAAGATCCATTTAGCACGAAACGGTTAGGCTGACGTTAAGCAGCGCGCGAAGCCGTATTTACACTATCTGATGGCCGTGACTTGATCCGCTTTATCGTATCCCGGGCAAACTCAACGAGGTTTCTGAGATCGTCAGGCATGTCGTCCGGCTTTTCAGCCTGCTCGGCGAGCTTTTCGGCCAGCTTCATCAGCGCCGGGGCGGCGGTGATCAAACGGGCCTGAAATTCGATCATTTGCGGATCACGATCGTATTCAGCGCCCGGAACCCGCCATCCACCCCAGTCCTGCTTATCGGTCACGACAATCGGGAAGGTGCCGGGAAAGGGATGATGGGCGCATTCATCTGCCGATTGCCACTTGTTTCTTGCCCGCATCAGACGCCAGCGGCCGGCTCCGGTATCGTCGCGCTCTTCTTCAGCCAGTTCCTCGGCCGAAAAATCGCGGCCAAGTCCGCAATCATAGGAAATTCGTACGGGCTCATCCATGCCCTTGACCCAATGCGGTTTGACCTGCTCGATCAGGGCCCAGGTGCCTACCGGGCGCACGAAAACGCGCTGATGCTTGTGAAAGACGGCTTTGGCCATGGCGGTCTGCTCCAGTCACTCGGAACAAGACTATTCGACCAGCCTTAGAACAGCGTTAAGCCGTCTGTACGGTTTGTTGATTTTGCCGGCGCGCGCTATGTGAGCGCAAATGACAACCGCAATCATTCCCGACCGCCGCTTTTGCGTGGCACCGATGATGGACTGGACGGACCGCCACTGCCGGTCGTTCCACCGTGTCCTGACCCGTCATGCCCTGCTTTATACGGAAATGGCGACCAGCGCCGCCATCATGCATGGCGATGTCGAGCGCCTGATCGGTTTTGATCCAGCCGAACAAGCTGTGGCATTGCAATTGGGCGGATCTGATCCCGACGAGCTGGCAAAGGCGGCGCGCACTGGCGCGGATCGCGGCTATTGCGAGGTCAATCTCAATGCCGGCTGCCCGTCTGACCGCGTGCAATCGGGGCGGTTCGGTGCCTGCCTGATGCGCGAACCGGAACTGGTGGCCGATTGCCTGCAGGCAATGAAGGAAGCCATTGCCATTCCGGTGACGCTGAAATGCCGTATCGGGGTGGATGACCAGGAGCCGCGCGACGCTCTGCCGGATTTGCTGTCCCATGTTCAGTCACGCGGCATACGGAGTGTTATCATCCATGCCCGCAAAGCGTGGCTGAAGGGATTGAGCCCCAAGGAAAACCGCAGCATTCCGCCGCTGGATTATGATCTCGTGCATGAGATGAAAGCCGCTTTTCCGGATATGGAGATCATTCTCAATGGCGGGCTGGAGACGCTGGAAAGCGGGTTGGCGGCACAGGGAAATCTTGACGGCATCATGCTCGGCCGGGCAGCCTATCACACGCCGTGGGAATTGGCGGGGGTGGATCATGCGGTTTATGGCGCAGGAAATCCGGTGACATCGCCGGACGCGGCAGTGGCAGCCTATCTGCCCTATATCCAGCGCCAGCTGGAGGCCGGCATGCGCCTGCATTCCATGACACGCCACATGCTGGGCCTGTTTCACGGGCGGCCGGGGGCACGGCAATGGCGGCGTATCCTGTCTGAAAATGCGGTCAGGGACGGTGCCGGCCTCGACGTGGTCCGTGAGGCTTTGGCGGCCACACAACCAGCCATGGCCTCTGCATGAGCGGCGAACTGATCGGGCTCGCCGGTGCGCTGGTCGCCACCGGATTGTTTGCGGGTCTGATCGCCGGAATGTTCGGCATCGGCGGCGGCGTTGTGATGGTGCCGGCCTTCTATTTCGTGCTGGGCGCGCTGGGCTATGAGGACGGGCCGCGTATGCATATGGCGGTGGGCACGTCGCTGGCGGTTATTGTCGCAACCTCGCTGCGCTCGGTTGCGGCACATGCCCGTCACAATGCCGTCGACTTCGATATCCTGAAGACCTGGACGCCGTGGATTGTCGCGGGGGCGCTGATTGGCGGTTTTGTGGCTGACATCATTCCCGGCCGGGGCCTGACCGGGCTGTTCGGGTTTGTGGCATTGCTGTTATCAGCGCAATTCTTCTTCGGCCGTCCCGACTGGCGGCTGGCCGAAACGATGCCGGGCGGATTTCTGCGTGCAGGACTGGGGGCGTTGATTGGCGGCCTGTCTTCGCTTCTCGGGATTGGCGGCGGTGTGTTTGGCGTTACCCTGATGACGCTTTGCGGCAAGTCCATCCGTCAAGCCGTTGCGACGGCTGCCGGTTTTGGTGTGGCCATCGGCGTACCGGGCGCACTCGGATTCATCATCTGGGGCTGGGACGAGCCGGGCCGGACGCCAACATCGCTCGGCTATGTCGATGGGCTCGGATTCCTGATTCTCGCCGCATCCGCCTTTTTTGTGGCCCCTGTGGGCGCAAAGCTGGCGCACACCCTGCCGGAAAAACTGCTGCGCCGGTTGTTTGCACTCGGACTGATCGCAACCGCTTTCAGCCTGCTGCGCGAGGCTTTCGCCGGCGGTTAAATCGTCAGGACGATCCGGCTTTCTTTTCCTGATATTGCTTTTTTCGCTCGGGTAATTCAGCGCCAATTGCCTGGCGTTCGGCATCTGAAAACCGTGTCCATTGCGCCAGTTCCGGCAAGGTACGGAAACAGCCCACGCAAATTTCCGCGTCCGGATCGACGAAGCAGACCTTGATGCAGGGTGTCCAGATACTCATTGGCCAATTGTCTAGCGCGGCCAGCCGTGCGCGCAAGCATTGCCCGCCGGCCGGAAGAGCGAATAGGTTGCGTCATCCGGTTGGGGGGATTCCATGGAAGATCTGGGTCTGCAGCTGCGCAGCTTTTTCGGCCTGTTCGCTTTCATCGCGATATGCTGGCTGTTGGGGCCGCGAAAAGCGATACCCGTGAAGCTCATTGCCGGCGCCTTGTTGCTGCAATTCCTGATCGCAATCATCCTCTATTCCTTTGCGCCGACCCGCGCCTTTCTGGGGTCGCTGACCGGTGTCGTCCAGGCACTCCAGGCGGCCACGATGGAGGGCGCGGACTTCGTGTTCGGCTATCTGTCAGGCAGCACTGCTCCCTTTGTGGTCGATGAGGCCAATGCCGGCCGCGCCTTTATCTTCGCCTTCCAGGCCCTGCCGATGGTTATTGTCCTGTCGGCGCTTTCCGCGCTTCTGTGGCGGTGGCGCATTCTGGAATTCGTGGTCCGCGGATTTGCCTTCGCCTTCCGCAAGACGCTGGGATTGTCCGGTGCAGCGAGCCTCGGGGCTTCAGCCAACATCTTTCTGGGCATGACCGAATCTCCCTTGCTGATCCGGCCGCGCATGCCGCAGATCAGCCGCAGCGATCTGTTCCTGATCATGACGGTGGGCTTTTCCACCGTCGCCGGATCGGTGATGGCGGTCTATGTCGGCCAGCTCAGTGGCGTCATCGACGGCGCGGCCGGTCATATTGTGACGGCCTCGCTGATCTCCATTCCGGCAGCCGTTCTGCTGGCCCGGCTGATGCATCCCGCCGACGCTGATGGCGACGAGGACAGATCGTCCGAAAAAATCCCGACCACCGTCTATCATTCATCAATGGACGCCCTGACGACGGGTGTGACCGACGGCGTAAAACTGTTCATCAATATCATCGCCATGTTGCTGGTGTTCATCGCGTTGGTCGCTCTGGTGAACATGATGCTCGGCGCCTTGCCGGACTTTGGCGGCGCGCCGCTTTCGGTGGACCGCATCCTGGGATGGGTCTTCGCGCCCATTGTCTGGCTGGCCGGCATACCCTGGTCCGAGGCGACGGACGCCGGAGCGGTGATGGGGCTGAAAACGGCGCTCAACGAGATCATTGCCTATGAACGCCTCGGCTCGCTAGGTGATGCGCTGTCGCCGCGCAGCTATCTGATCATGACTTATGCCGTGTGTGGCTTCGCCAATTTTTCCAGCGTGGGCATTCTGATTGGCGGCATGATCGCCATTGCGCCAAGCCGCCGCGAGGACATTCTCGGCCTCGCGCCGAAAGCCCTGATCTCCGGGACATTCGCCACCCTGATGACCGGTGCGGTGATCGGTGTGCTGCCACAAAGCCTGTTTGGCTAGGGGCGGACCCTAGTCGCCGCGGCGCGGAAAGAATTTCGACCTTAGCCAGCCGAGCGTGGAATTGCCCGCGAGCGCCTTGCGGTAGGAATCGTCCATGAATTTCGAGAGCGTCCGGCTTTCACCCACGAGGTCGAGCCGGGTTTGCATGGGTGTGTTTTCATCCAGCATTTTCACGATCCGGGCGGGTGCACCCGCGACGACCGCAAAGGCCGGGACATCCCGTGTCACCACGGATCGTGCGCCGATCACGGCATTGGCGCCAATCGTGACGCCCTTGCCGATGAAAGCGCCATCCCCGACCCAGACATTGTCACCCAGCGTCACAGGGCGGCCCTCGGGAGCCGGATCGACGCGGTTATAGAGCCCGTGCCAGTCGCTATCGGTCACCGTCGTGTTGGCGGCAAACAGGCAGGCATGGCCGATCGTGATGGATTTTGTTGCCTGGATGCGGGTGCCCGGTGCGATGAAGACCGCATCGCCGATCTCAATATTGCCACCCTGGTCCGACGGGGACCAGACGGTCAGCCGCACATTCTGATCAGCGGTGGCGACAATATGCACAGCCGTTCCGACGGAGATGTTCGGACCGAATACCTCGATATGCCAAGGCTGGGTCAGCTTGGCCGCCGGGCCGAGACGAACGAAATGCGGGGCAAGAAAATGCCGCGCCCAGGCGTTTTCAAAACTTTCCCAGGCGGCGTGCATCCAGTAGGGGCGGTGATCTCTTCGCATTCCGGTTTCCGCAGGCTAAAAAGCGCTCATGAATGATGACACGGTCGATACCGCCATCCTGTCTCTTGTAGAGGCGAGGGGCGTTGGCAAGTCAATCTGCCCGACTGAGGCCGCGCGGATTCTTGATCCTGAAAACTGGCGCAGCCGGCTGAATGCCGTGAAACAGGGTGCGATCCGTCTGGCCCATGCCGGCAAGGTCGATATCCTGCGAAAGGGCAAGCCTGTGGACCCGGCCAACTTCAAAGGGGTCTACCGCATTGCGATGAAAGCATGAGCGCACTTGCCGCATTACTGGATGACATCCGTGCCTGCCGGGCCTGTGAAGGCGAAATTCCCGAGCCCCGTCCGGTGCTCCAGGTCTCCGGCAAGGCCAGGATCCGGATAATCGGTCAGGCGCCGGGGACCCGCGTTCACGCGTCCGGCCGTCCGTTCACCGACCCCTCCGGCGAGCGGCTGCGGTCCTGGCTGAAAATCAGCGAGGCCGATTTCTACAATCCCGACATTCTGGCGATCACGCCGATGGGATTCTGCTTTCCGGGGCTGGACAGCAAGGGCGGTGACAAGCCGCCGCGGCCGAGATGTGCCCGTCTGTGGCAGGCCGCGCTGGATGAACAGCTGCCTGACGTCCGGATGACCTTCCTGATCGGCGGCTACGCGCAGAAATTTGTGCTGGGTGATGCCTTCAAGGGCACGGTCACGGATACGGTCGCAGCGTGGCGGGATTTTGCGCCGCAATATGTGCCCCTGCCACACCCTTCCTGGCGCAATAATGCATGGCTGAAACGTCATGGCTGGTTCGAGTCGGAATTGCTGCCGATGGTGCAGCGCAATATGGAATCTCTCCTGAAATAGGCGCGTGAACTGCTTGCCGTACAGGTCAAGGAAAGCTATCCCGGCGCCGCCTCGCGCCACTTCTCCCCCCCGGCTGGCGCGATACCGGAAAAGACCGGCCAGAAGACGGATTGATTCATGAGCGTTTTTGAACACCCTTCTTTCGACAATCACGAAAAGGTCCTGTTTGCAACGGACGAGAAAACCGGGCTGAAGGCGATCATTGGCGTGCATTCGACGGCGCGTGGGCCCTCCTGCGGCGGGTGTCGGTTCTGGACGTATGACAATTCGGCGGACGCCCTTCAGGATGCGCTGCGGCTCTCTCAAGGCATGAGCTATAAAAACGTCATGGCCGACTTGCCGATTGGTGGCGGCAAGAGCGTGATCATGAAGCCACAAGGCAATTTTGACCGCGATGCGCTGTTTCAGGCCTTTGGCCGTGCTGTGGAATCCCTGAACGGGAATTACATCACCGCCGAGGATGTCGGTGTCAGCCCTGACGACATGATGAGTGTCCACAAACAGACCAAATACGTTACCGGCCTGCCGGAAGGCAAGGCGGCATCGGGTGATCCGTCACCGACAACGGCGGACGGCGTCTTCAGAGGTATCCGCGCTTGCGTCAAGCGCGCCACCGGTTCGGAAGATCTCAATGGTCTCCGTGTCGCTGTCCAGGGCGCTGCCGGGCATGTCGGCAGCTATCTGTGCGAGCATCTGTCCCGGGCGGGCGCTGAATTGATCGTTGCCGACATGAATGTCGACGGCCTGAAAAAGCATGTGGACAATTTCGGCGCGGTTATTGTCGACAAGGACGCGATCTATGATCAGGAGGTGGATGTGTTCGCACCCTGCGCTTTGGGTTCGGTGATCAATCCGGAGACGATAGACCGTCTGAAGGTGAAGATTGTTGCAGGTGCTGCCAATAATCAGCTCGCCACACGGGATATGGGTGCCGCCCTGCAAAAGCGGCGCATCCTCTACGCCCCCGATTACGTGATCAATGCCGGCGGCATCATCAATGTGATGGGCGAAATCCGCGGTGATTTCGATCCGCAATGGGTGAAGGGCAAGCTGGCCGGCCTTGAGGCGACGCTTGGCGAAATTCTCGACCGCGCTGAAAATGAAGGCCGTCCGTCCAACGATATCGCGGACGAGATGGCGCGCGCCCGTCTGGAAGAGGCCGCTGCAGCAAAAGCGGCCGCCGCCTAGGCTGGCAATACCGAAATCGCGGTTTCATCAAGGGCGAGGCGCAAGGTCTCGCCCTTTTTTATGGGATGGGCGAGCGGGAGTTCCGCAATCCAGCGGCCCCCGTCGGAGGCGGTGGCACGAAGGCGCTGTCGGCCCTGGCTGATGCGGATGTCCTCGACCGTGAATTCGGCACCTGTTTCGGATTCCCGCAAGGCTTCCGGTCGGACGAGCAGGTTCACACTCGCGCCGTCTTGCATGTCCGGTATCGCAATATCACCGAACAGGGTGGCGATCCGGTTTTGGTCAACCGTCCCGGTCACGACGTTGATATCTCCGAGCAATCGGGCCGATGAAATCGAAACCGGACGGCAATAGACATCGGCTGGCGAACCCGACTGGATGATGCGGCCATCTTCCATCAAAAGCAGCGTATCAGCGGTTTCAAAGGCTTCATCGGCATCATGTGTCACGATCATGGCGGCGGCGCCGGCCTCGCGGATGACCTTCATGGTTTGCTCGCGCAAATCGGCGCGCAGCCGCCGGTCGAGGCTGGAAAAGGGCTCATCAAGAAGGATGATGTCGGGACGCGGCGCAAGGGCACGGGCGAGCGCGACGCGCTGCTGCTCGCCGCCCGACAATTCATGCGGATAGGATTGTGCCAGCGCACTGATCTCGGCCTGGCTGATCAGTTCCGCGACCCGTTCACGAGCGGCGTCTTTTGCAAGGCTGCCCTTCAAGCCGAAGGCGATGTTTTTCTCGACGGTGAGGTGAGGAAAAAGCGCATAGTCCTGAAAGACGACCCCCACGCGGCGCTGTTCGGCCGGCGTGATGTGTTTTCCATCATCCCATCTCTGTCCGCCGGAGATGATGCTTCCAGCTTCCAGCGCTTCCAGACCGGCAATGCTGCGCAATAGCGTCGATTTGCCAGCGCCGGAGGGGCCGAGCACGGCACAGACCTGGCCGCAATAGAGGTCCAGATCGACCCCTTTGAGAATTGGATTGCCGCCGAGCGACTTTTCTGCGCCGCGGACCGACAGGACGGGTTGGCTCATCGATCAGCTCCCCGTGTCAGGGAACGGGCGGCGAGAATCATTGCCGGAATGGTGGCCAGAACGATGATCAGGGACGGCAGCGCCGCCTGTCCCAACCGCTCATCCGAAGCATAATTGTGGGCGATCACAGCAAGCGTGTCGGTATTGAATGGGCGCAGAATCATGGTGGCGGGCAATTCCTTCATCACCTCAACGAACACCATCAGGGCGGCAATGCCAACGCCGCCGAGTATCAGTGGCCAGTGGATTTCAGCCGCGATCCGCCGGCGGCGGGCGCCGAGCGTTTTGGCGGCCTCATCCAGACGGTGCGTGACCTGTGCCAGCGCTGTCTCGGCGGGAGCGATCGCGACAGCTGCAAAGCGTGATAGATAAGCGAAGACAAGCGCGCCCGCAGTGGCCGTCAGGAGGACCGGAAAACGTCCGCCCCAGAGGCTATCGAGAAGGGCTTGGAGACCGGCAAACAGGACGAGCGCCCCCACCGCCGCGACCGCACCAGGTGCGGCATAGCCCAGGCTGGCCAGCCGTGCGGACAAGACACCGAATGCCGTGCCGCTGCGTATGGCATAGGCCGCGCCCAGTCCCAGCAGGGCGGCGAGGATGGCGGTTATGCTGGCCAGTGTGAGGGAATTGGTGAGCCCGTCCATCACGCCGCGGGCTGCTGGCTCGGTCAGCGCCAGATAGAGCAGCCGGCCTAGGGGGACGACCAGGCCGAACAGGATGGGCAGCAGGCAGGCCAGATTGGCCATGATGCTCTTTGTGCCGGTCAGCCGGAGAAGGTGTGGTTGACGCCGTCCGCCGCTGGTCTGGCCGAAACGGGCGCGGGCTCGGCTCTGCCGTTCGAGCGCGAAGGCCAGATAGGCAAACAGCGCGAGTACGACGGCCAAACGGGCGGCATCCGCAACCGATCCGGCCCCTGCCCAGGCACGGACCACGCCAACCGTCAAAGTGGGGGCGCCGAGATGCGCTACGGCCCCGAAGTCAGCTATGGACTCCATCGCCACAAGGGCGAGCCCCGCGGCCAGTGCGGGCCGGACGAGTGGCAGGGTGATGCCGGTCAGCGTCTGCCAGCGTGAGGCTCCGAGCGTACGCGCCGCGTTCTGCATATCCGGATGAAGTTCCGAGAAAGCCTGCCGCGCGATGAGATAGACATAGGGATAGAGGGTCACGGCGAAGACAAATCCCGCCCCAAGGGGGCCGCGCACAACCGGCAGGAGGTCGGCGAGGCCGGTCAGCCCGGCCTCCCGCAAGGGCGTCTGAAGCGGTCCGGCGGCCTGTGTCAGATCCAGCCAGCCATATGCCGCGACGTAGGCCGGTACCGCCAGGGGGAGGGCCAATGCCCATGCGAATATATGGCGTCCCGGAAAATCGAGACGGGCGATCATCCACCCTGCCATGGTGCCGATCCCGCCGGCCAGGATCATTGCGGTCGAGGTGACCACAAGTGTGTTCAGCACATAGCCCGTCAGACGTGTCTGCAGCAGATGGAGCAGATAATCGCCCCAGGGCGCGGTGAGAGCGATCCAGGCTACGGCCAGAATCGGTCCGGCCGCCACAAGGGCGGCCAGACTGCCAAAAACTGCGGGACCGGGTCCTGACGATCTCATTCAAATCCTAGGGCCAGCCGGCGCGGTCGAACACGCGGCGGGCGGCTTCGGCATTATCTCCCAGTGTCGACATGTTGAGCGTATCCGCCTGAAAGCCCATCAGTTCGCGGACGGCCGGGTTGTCGAATGCGGCGCCCTCGACCGCCGGGAATTCATTGGTGAGCTCGGCATAGGCCCGCTGCCCGGTTTCACTCAGGAGGAAGCGGATCAGCGCTTCCGCATTCTCGGGGTGAGGGGCGTTGGCGGCAATTCCTGCGCCGGAGATGTTAACATGAGTGCCGTATTCACCGGCCGGAAAGATCAAGCCGATGCCATTGGCGACACTCAGATCATCAGAGTTCTCCGAATTCGCAAGCCGCAGATAATAGTAATGATTTACGACCGCGACATCGCATTCACCTGCATGAATTGCTTGCAGCTGATCGGTGTCGCCCCCCTGAGGCGGACGGGCAAAATTGGCCACGACGCTGCGCGCCCAAGCTTCTGCCACCGCCTCGCCATGGTGAGCGATGATGGAGGCCAGCAGTGACTGGTTATAGGCATTGTCCGAACTGCGGATGCAGATCCGCCCCTGCCAGCGCGGATCGGCCAGATCCATATAGCTGGTGATTTCGGAAGGGTCGACGCGATCCTCGGCATAGGCAATGACACGTGTACGAAGCGCGAAACCGACCCAGTGACCATCGGGATCAATAAAGCGTTCCGGCACACCTTCCGCAATCGTGGAATAATCGGTCCGGGCGAACAGGCCGGCGTCCTCTGCGCGTTGAAGCCGCGAGGCATCGACGGTGATCACGACATCTGCGGGACTTCGGTCGCCATCCGTTCGGATGCGTTCGATCAAAAGATCGCCGCTGGCCTCGATCAGATTGACTTCAATGCCGGTCTCTTCGGTGAAGCGGGCATAGGCAACCTCATCCGAATCATAGTGGCGGGCGGAATAGACGTTGACGACTTCGGTATCAGCGGGCTGGCTGCAGGCCGCCGCCGTAAAAGCGACAATCGCTGACAAAATCAGGCGGGTCATGGATCACTCCGTAATCTCTGATCCTGTCCCTTACATTTTTGCGAATGTTTCGCAAGTAGTTGGCCTGCGGCGAATTGCAGCGTTGCGGTAAAAGAGTCCGGCCAGGCTGTCCAAATGGCGGTTAATACAGGCTTTAAGGCGGAATGGTGGGCGATGCTGGGATTGAACCAGCGACCCCTGCCGTGTGAAGGCAGTGCTCTCCCGCTGAGCTAATCGCCCATTCCAGAGCCGCGGCGTATAGGCCGCAGGCCCCTTGCTGGTCAAGCGTCACACACAATTGATCGGCGCATTTCTAAATTTTTCTAAATAATTGGCCGGAACGGCTTGACGCGGCGACATGAAATCGTCATAGAGCCCGCCAGCCTGTTAGCAGGTGGTGCGGAGAGGCAGTGTTTTTCACGCAGTCTCCGTTTTCCAAGAGGGGAGCGCACGTAACCCAGGCGGGAATGGCCCGCCGGTTCGGAGTATCGCTATGAGTAATGACCTCTGCACGCCGGAAGGCGCGCGTCGACTGAAGCAACGGATCGAAGCCTACTGGGCTGACCGGGGCTATGATGTGAATATTGAACTGGTGGATGCCGGTTTCATGCCGGCCATGCGGTCGGCACGGACCGATGTCCGCTCGAACATGGTCAATGGCATGCCGCGCCGTCAAAGCGCCGCCAATGATTCGACGCCCGATCGTCGGACCGCCAATGACCGGCTGCCGGAACTGCGCTCGGCCTGATCACCGGCCTTGCCAGAGCTTTTCCAGCGTTTCGGGCAAGCTTCTGAAATCATCGAGTACCGCATCTGCGCCCAGGGCGAGATGCGGTATTTCGCTATATCCGTGGGTCAGTATGACGCACGGAATGCCCGCAGCCTGTCCGCAGGCGGCGTCGGTAATGGAATCGCCGATCAGCGCCAGATTGGGTCCGGCATCACCGACCGCGCTCCAGAAATGGGCGGCATCGGGCTTTTTCGCCTCGGTCCGGTCGGGTCCGATGATGCGTTCGAAATAATGCGTCAGGCCGAGCGCTTCGATCAGGGCATCTGCCAGCTCGCTGGGCTTGTTGGTGCAGATTGACAGCCTCGCACCACGTGCATTCAGCTTGTCTAGTACCTCCAGACTTCCTTCGAAGGGGCGGCTGAGATCGGCAATGCCTGACCGGTAGACCTTGATGAAGTCGGCGACGCGGTGATCAACACCGGCCGAATCGATTTTCCGGTCCTGGGCTGCGTAAGCGCGTTCGATCAGTACACGGGCTCCGCGCCCGACCATGGCGCGGACATCCGCCAGCGCGACATTGTCCAGACCGTCTGCCGCCACGACTTCATTCAGAGCCCGCACCAGATCCGGCGCGGTATCCACCAGTGTGCCATCCAGGTCGAAGGCAATTCCGGCCCCCTCGAAACAGTCCGACATCATTTCTGATCCTCAAGTCTGCGATCTCCCCCAAACGGGCGGTCGCTTCCTGTATTTGAATGGTCTATAGCCCGATAGCCCATTTGCAATGTCGCAGGGATCAGGAGCCGCATATGACCGCACCGCGCGCCGCTATCATTCTCGCCGCCGGCCTTGGTACGAGAATGAAATCCGATCTGCCAAAATGTATGCACCAGGTCGGCGGACGGCCGATGCTGGAATGGTCGATAGATCTGGCGAGGAAAGCCGGTGCCGAGCGGGTGGTTACAGTCTATGGCAGGAAGTCGCCCCAGATTGGCGCGTTGGGCGAGGCGAACAATACGCTGACGGCGCTGCAGGACCCGCCCAAGGGAACCGGTCATGCGGTGCAATGTGCCGAGAGCGCGATGGCCGGCTTTTTGGGCAATGCTATCGTGCTGTATGGCGACACGCCCCTGATCACGCCGCAAGCGGTGGAGAAGGTTTTCGCCGCACTTGAATCGGGTGCCTCGGTGGCGGTGCTGGGCTTCACCCCGGAAGATGCCGGTGCCTATGGACGGCTGGTTGTGAAGGACGGCGTGCTCGACCGGATTGTGGAGTACAAGGATGCCAGCGAAGAAGAACGCGCCATCGGCTTTGTGAATTCCGGTGTGCTGGCGGCGCCGGCGCCTTTATTGTTCGAATTGCTGGGCGAAGTCACCAACGACAATGCCAATGGGGAATACTATCTCACGGACGTTGTCGGGCTGGCGCGCAAGCGTGGCCTGAAAGCCGTCGCTGTTGAAGGCGATGCGGCCGAAGTCCTCGGCGTCAACTCGCGAGCTGATCTGGCGGAAGCCGAGGCAAGCTGGCAGACCCGCCGCCGCGGCGAAGTCATGCGCGATGGCGTCACGCTGACCGCGCCGGAAACCGTTTTCCTTGCTCATGACACGGTCATTGGCCGCGATGTCATTATCGAGCCGAATGTGGTTTTCGGCCCTGGCGTGACGGTCGAGGATGGCGCGACAATTCATGCCTTTTCGCATCTTGAAGGGTGCGTGGTCCGCGCCGGGGCAGACATCGGTCCGTATGCACGGTTGCGGCCGGGCGCGGATATCGGAGCCGGCGCAAAGATCGGCAATTTTGTCGAAGTGAAGAAATCCACATTCGGCTCCGGTGCAAAAGCCAATCACCTTGCCTATATCGGGGATGCGGATGTCGGTGCGAATGCCAATATCGGTGCGGGAACCATCACCTGCAATTATGACGGTTTCGGCAAGCACAGAACCCGGATCGGCGAGGGGGCCTTTATCGGCTCGAATTCCTCGCTGGTGGCCCCGGTCAACATTGGCAAGGGGGCTTATACCGGTTCGGGGGGTGTGGTGACCGAGGATGTGCCTGATGATGCCCTGGCGTTGGGACGCGCCAAACAGGTCAACAAGGACGGCTGGGCGTCGCGTTTTCGCGCGGCGATGCAAAAACGCAAAGCGGAGCGGTAATCATGATATTGTCCGACCGGTTGAAGGACAAAAGCCTTTACAAGACCCAGTCCTACTACGGAGGTGAATGGCATTCCGGCCCAGATACATTTGCGGTCGATAATCCGGCCAACCGGTCGAAGCTGGCCGATGTCGTGGATGTCGGTGCTGATGGCGCAAAGGCTGCGATTTCGGCGGCGGCAGCCGGGTTCCGGGTGTGGCGCAAGACCTCGCCCTTCGAGCGCACGCGCATCCTGTTGAAATGGTATGAGCTGATCAATGAAAATGCCGATGATCTGGCAACACTGATCACGTCCGAAATGGGCAAGCCCTGGGCCGAAGCCAAGAGCGAGGTGGCCTATGGCTCGGCATTTATCGAATGGTCGGCGCAGGAAGCGGTGCGCATTCACGGGGAAACCGTCACCGTGCCGTTTCCCGGCACACGAGGCTGGACAATCCATCAGCCGGTCGGCGTTGTGTCCTGTATCACGCCGTGGAATTTCCCCTCGGCCATGATCACGAGGAAAGCCGCGCCAGCTCTGGCGGCGGGCTGTTCGATTGTCATAAAGCCGGCCCCGGAAACGCCGCTGACGGCGCTGGCGCTGGCCGAGCTGGCGGACCGGGCCGGATTTCCCGCCGGCGTCTTCAATGTCATCTGCGGCGATGCGGAAAGGCTCGGGCCGGTGATGACCGGATCGCCGGAGGTCCGGATGATCGGCTTCACGGGTTCGACGGAAGTGGGCAAGCTGATCATGCGGCAGGCCGCCGATGGCGTAAAACGCGTGGCGCTGGAGCTTGGCGGAAATGCGCCCTTCATCGTCATGGATGATGCGGATCTGGAGGCAGCGGCCACGGGCGTGGCACAAGCCAAATTCCGGTCCGGCGGGCAGACCTGTGTCTCCCCCAACCGGATTATTGTTCAAAGCGGTGTGGCCGATGCTTTCCTCGACCTGCTGGAAAAGAAGATCGCGAAGATCAAGGCGGGCGACGGTTTTGAAAGCGGCGTGGATATCGGCCCGCTGATTCATGACGAGGCGGTCGCGCGCGTTGATCAGCTTGTAAAGGATGCTGTGGCCGGGGGCGCCCGTATCCGGGTTGGCGGGCAGCCGCTGGCCGATGAGCTGGGCGGTTCGTTCTATGCGCCGACCCTTCTGGAAGGCGGCAATTTCGATCAGGCGATTGCGCGCAACGAGATTTTCGGTCCCGTGGCTTCGGTCTATCGCGCGGACGACGAAAAAGAGATCATCGAACTCGCCAATAACACGCCTTACGGGCTGGCCGCCTATCTCTACACACGGGATATCGGCCGCGTCCACCGCATGTCGGAGGGCCTCGATTACGGCATGGTCGGCGTGAATGCGCCGATGGTCGGCTCGGCCTCCACCCCGTTTGGCGGGATGAAGGAATCCGGCATTGGCCGCGAGGGTGGCAAGTGGGGAGTCGAGGAATTCACCGAGCTGAAATATGTCCTGCTCGCGGGTGTGAATTCGTGAGTGCCTCAGAGCAGAAGGCCAATGCGGCCGCCGCCGCGCTGCAATATGTCAGCGACGGGATGACGGTCGGCCTCGGCTCCGGCTCGACCGCCGAACTCTTTGTCCAGTCGCTCGGCGAACGTGTACGCGGCGGGCTCAACATTGTCGGCGTGCCGACATCGGAACAGACGGCACAGCTGGCGGAATCGGTGGGGATTGGCCTGAAGCCGATTGACCATGTGGACCGTATTCACGTGACCGTCGATGGCGCCGACGAGGTTGATGGGCGCTTTCAACTGATCAAGGGCGGCGGCGGATGCCTTTTGCGCGAAAAGATTATCGCGCACGCTTCGGATCTGATGGTCGTCATCATCGATGAAACCAAGCTCAAGGCTCAATTGGGCGCGTTTCCGCTGCCGGTGGAAGTGGATCCCTTCGCTTTCACCATTACCGCCAAGAAGATTTTTGATGCCTTGCGGGCGACCGGCATTTCGCATGGCGATGTGAATTTGCGGCGGCGCGGCGACGGGCTGGAGCCTTTCATCACGGATGGCGGGCACTACATTCTCGACTGTGCGTGCAAGGCCATTCCCGATCCGGCCGGGCTCGCGGACCGGCTGGTTCACATTCCCGGTGTTGTCGAACACGGTCTGTTTATCGGTCTGGCACGGGTGGTGATCGTCGGTGAAGATGGCGGCGCGCGGGTTATGGAATTGTAGGCGGAAATAGTTTTGACAGATTTTGACTTCGACCTGTTTGTGATCGGTGCCGGCTCCGGCGGCGTGCGCGCAGCGCGGATGGCCGCCCTGCGCGGCGCCCGGGTCGCGATTGCCGAGGAATATCGCGTTGGTGGAACCTGTGTGATCCGTGGCTGTGTGCCCAAGAAATTCCTTGTCTATGCCGCAGCCTATGGCAAGGCCTTCAAAGAAGCGGCGGGCTATGGCTGGAGCGTGGGCGAAGTCCGCCATGACTGGGCGAAGCTGTGTGCGAATCTGCATGATGAAGTCGACCGGCTATCGGGCATTTACTGGAAAAACCTGTCCAATTCCGGCGTCGAGATCTTTCAGGACCGGGCCGAGCTGGAAGATGCCCATACGGTCCGTCTGATTGCCGGCGGACGCACGATTTCTGCCAGGTATATTCTGATTGCGGTTGGCGGAGCCCCGGCCCGGCTCGGCATCGAGGGCGACGAGCTGGCGATCTCGTCCAATGAAGTCTTCCTGTTGAAGCAGCGCCCGCAGCGTATCGTCATTGCGGGCGGCGGCTACATTGCCTGTGAGTTTGCCCAGGTCTTTGCGGGGCTTGGCTCCGAGGTTTGCCAGATCTACCGGGGCGATACGGTCCTGCGCGGCTTTGACGATGATGTTCGCGCGCATATTCATGACGAGCTGAAGCGCTCGGGTGTAAGGGTCATGACCCATGCCAATATCACGCGGATCGAGGAAGCCGGTGACGGGGCGCGCCGTGTTTATACCGATACCGGCGAGGAACTGACCGCAGATGTTGTGATCCAGGCGGTCGGCCGGGTGGCGCACACCCAGGGGCTGGGGCTGGACAAGGCCGGTGTCGAGACGGCCGCAGACGGGGCCATCATTGTCGACAAATTCTCGAAAACCAATGTCGATAATATCTATGCGGTCGGCGATGTGACCAACCGGATCAATCTGACTCCGGTGGCCATCCGCGAAGGCGCGGCCTTTGCCGCGACCGTCTTCGGTGACGACCCTACCGCCTTTGACCATGCCGATGTCGCCAGCGCGGTCTTCACCCAGCCGCCAGTCGGCGTGGTCGGCCTGACCGAGCACGAAGCGCGCAAGGCCTATGGCGCGGTGGACATCTACAAGGCCACCTTCAAGCCGATGAAAAATGCCCTGTCCGGGTCGGAAAGCCGGATGCTGGTGAAGCTGGTGGTCAAGCAGGACGATCAACGCGTTGTCGGCGTCCATATGGCCGGCGATGACAGCCCGGAAATCATCCAGGCGGTCGGTATTGCCGTGAAAGCCGGTTTGACCAAGCAGCAATTTGATGCGACCTGCGCGGTGCATCCGACTGTCGCCGAGGAATTGGTGACGCTGAAAGACAAATGGACACCGCCGGAAATTACATGAGCTGGACACCTGCCTCCTGGAGGGACAAGCCCGCCGCCCAACTGCCGGATTATCCCGATGCCGACGCGCTCAAGCGGGTCGAGGCCGAGCTGGCGGCGAAACCGCCACTGGTCTTTGCCGGTGAAGCCCGCCGCTTGCGGCGTCAGCTGGCAGATGTGGCCGCCGGCAAGGCGTTCCTGTTGCAGGGCGGGGATTGCGCGGAGAGCTTCAAGGAGTTTTCGGCGGACAATGTGCGCGACACTTTCCGCGTCATTCTGCAGATGGCGGTCATCCTGACCTTTGCGGCGGCCAAGCCGGTGGTCAAGGTCGGCCGCATTGCCGGACAATTCACCAAGCCGCGCTCCAATCCGATCGAGACCCAGAATGGTGTTGAACTGCCGAGCTATCGCGGTGACAGCGTCAATGACATGGCGTTCGAGCCTGAGGCACGGCGGCCGGATCCGCAGCGCCTGATCCGCTCGTATGAGCAATCAGCGGCCACCATCAATCTGTTGCGGGCCTTTGCATCCGGCGGTTTTGCCGATCTCGGCAATGTCCATCAGTGGACGCTGGAGTTTGTAAAGGATTCGCCTGCCAGCGACCGCTATACCGAGCTGGCCGGGCGGATTTCCGAAGCCCTAGCTTTCATGCGCGCTTGCGGCGTGACGGGGGATGCCGCGCGCAGCCTGGAAAGCGTGGACTTCTACACCAGTCACGAAGCCCTGCACCTGCCCTTCGAGGAAGCGCTGACACGGCGGGATTCAACCGGCGATGCCTGGCTGGCAACCTCCGCCCATATGCTGTGGATCGGCGAACGCTCGCGGCAACCCGATGGGGCTCATGTCGAATTTGCCAGCGGGGTGATGAATCCGATCGGCATCAAGTGCGGTCCAACCATGGAGCCGGACGACCTTTTCCCGGTTCTGGACAAGCTGAATCCCGACAATGAAGCCGGGCGGATCATACTGATCAGCCGCATGGGCGCGGATCGTGTGCGGGAACGCCTGCCGCATCTGGTCAAGGCGGTCGAGGGCGAGGGCCGGTCGGTGATCTGGTCCTGTGATCCGATGCACGGCAATACGGTGAAGACCGATAGCGGCTACAAGACCCGCGATTTCGACCGTGTTCTGAAGGAGCTGGAAGGCTTCATGCAGGCGGTGGCCGGTGAGGGGGCCTATCCGGGTGGAGTGCATTTCGAGATGACCGGCCGGGATGTAACCGAATGCGTCGGCGGTGCCAAGGCCCTGACCGAAGCGGATCTTTCTTCCCGCTATCACACGCATTGCGATCCGCGCCTGAATGCGGATCAGGCGCTGGACATGGCGTTCCGGATTGCCGAAGCGCTGACGGCGGCCCGTACGGGGACGTCCCGCGCCGCCTAACCGCCTTCTGCTTCGTCTTCGGGAATGTCGCCCTGGCTCGGCGTGGAAAAGACCTGGCCCGGATAGATCAGGTCGGGATCGCGGATCTGGTCCTGATTGGCCCGGTAGATCACCGTATAGCGCAAACCTTCCCCATAAACACGGCGGGCAATCCGCCACAGGCTGTTGCCGGGCTGCACGATAACACGGCCTTCGCCAAGCTGGACATCTTCCGGAGCGACGCGTTCGAAGGGCAGGGCGATCACCGCCTCGACCTCGCCGTCCACGGACAGCATGTCGATCTGCAGATCGTAGATTCCCGGGGCAAGGGTTTCCGCGGCGCGCAAGGACCAGCGGCCCTCGGGATTGGCACTGGTTTCGCCGACAATCGCCCCGTTGGCGAAAATGCGGACGCGGCTGCCGGGGGTGGCGCGGCCGGCGAAAATGACGGCTCCGCTGTCATCGTAATCGACGGTCTCAAGGGCCAGCGGGCCGGTGGCCACGCCGGTCATCGGACCCTGACGGACCTCACTGGCCTCGCCGGGGCGGGTGATCACAACGAGCGGAATTTCGTCTCTGGAGGCGGGTATGGACACCAGGACCGTCTGTTCGGACCGGATGACCTCGCCACGGCCGGACTCCATTTCCAGTGATAGTTCGATGGAACCGGCGGGCAGGGGATCGTTGAGGATGATCACCCATTCGCCGCGATCATCAATTTCTGTCTCGGCAATGGATTGGCCATCGGCAAGAATGCGCAGCGTCCATTCCGGAACGCCGCGGCCGGCAATTACGGCGGTTCCCGCCGGATCGATACGCACAATATCGAAAGACGGGGCCGGCGTGGTGACCAGAACGTCATTATCGACAGCGGGATTGGCCGGAGTGGCGAGTTCGCTTTGCTGCACAGGGGCGGGCGTGCGTGTCAGCACAAAAACGGCAGCTGCGCCGATTGCGAGAGCGCCCAGAATGGCGGCGAGAATGAGGGACCGCATGGCGGTCATGCCGAACTCCTTTTTTACTGGTGTATCACGGCCATCGATGGTCGCAACATGTGACAACGCGGCTTATGATCTCTTTGTCAGTCAAAAGGGCATGAAGAAATGGCGAAAGTGCGGTCGATTGGTGTTTTTTGCGGTTCGGCAACCGGCCGGAGCCCGGCCTATGTCAAAGCGGCCCGCGCTGCCGGTCAAGTCATCGCCGACCGCAAGGCCCGGCTGGTCTATGGCGGCGGCGATGTCGGCCTGATGGGCCAGGCCGCCCATGCCGCGCTGGAAGCGGGCGGGCAGGTGCTGGGTGTGATTCCGGAATTCATGATCGCCACGGAAGGCCTGTATGAAGCGGCCGAAACCCGCATCGTGACCACCATGTCGATTCGCAAGAACATGCTGATCGAGGAGAGCGACGCCTTTCTCATCATGCCGGGCGGAGTCGGCACGCTGGAAGAAGTGTTCGATGTGTTGTCCCGCCAGCGCCTGTCGCAACATGACAAGCCGGTCGCGTTTCTGGAGGTCGAGGGCTTCTGGGAGCCCTTCTTCAAACTGCTCTACCGCACCGAGAAAGAGGGCTTCACGCCGGACGGTTTCCACGATCATGTCAGCGTGCATGATGATGCCGGTGAGGCGATTGACCGCCTGCTGCGCGAAATCAGCGACTAGGCTTTCAGACGGTCCAGCGCCCGGTCGCGGCCGATCAGCGGCAGGAGTTCGGACATGTCCGGCCCGTGCTGTTCGCCGGTCAGGGCCATGCGCAATGGCATGAAGAGTGCCTTGCCCTTGCGGCCGGTGATCTCTTTCAGACTGCCGGTCCAGATTCCCCAGCTTTCGGCGGTCAGCTCGCCTTCAGGCAGAGCGGCAGCGGCCTGGGCTATGTAATCGGCTTCCTCGATGACCGGCGTGACCGGGCCTTCGATCAGCGTGTGCCAGGTCCTGGCGTCCGAGAGGCGTTCCAGATTGGGCGCGACCGCATGCCAGAAGGCTTCCCCGCCATCGGCGTCCATCGCCGCCAGGCGGTCCCGGACATCGGCATAATCAAGCTGGTGCAGGACGCGGGCATTGATGCGCTTCAATTCCTCGGGATCAAATCGCGCCGGTGCGCGCGAGAATTTGTCGAAGGAGAACTGGTCGATCAGGGTCTGGATATCAGTGAACGCCTCGATCGGATCTGACGTGCCGATCTTGGCGAGCAGGGACAGGATCGCCATCGGCTCGAAGCCTTCGACTTCACGCAGATCCTCGATCGCCAGCGTGCCGAGGCGCTTGGACAACTTGCCGCCATCGGCCCCGACCAGCAGCGCCTGGTGGCCGAAGTCCGGCACCTTGCCGCCCAGGGCTTCAAAGATCTCGATCTGGGCCCCGGAATTGGTGGTGTGGTCCTCGCCGCGGATAATGGTGGTGATGCCTGCCTCGATGTCATCGACCACGCTGGGCAGGGTATAGAGATAGGAACCGTCCTCGCGGATCAGGATCGGATCGGACAGCGAGGAGGTTTCAATTGTCGTCTCGCCACGGACCAGATCATTCCAGCTCACCGGCTTGCCGGAGAGTTTGAAACGCCAGTGTGGCTTGCGGCCTTCGGCCTCATAAGCGGATTTCTGCTCGTCCGTCAGGCTCAGCGCGGCGCGGTCATAGACGGGCGGCTTGCCCTGGGCGCGCTGGATCTTGCGTTTGCGGTCGAGCTCCTCGCCGGTTTCATAGGCCGGATAGAGCAGGCCCATATCCTTCAGCTTCTGCGCGGCGGCGGCGTATGTGTCGAAACGGTCCGACTGATTGAAGCTCTCGTCCCAGATCAGGCCCAGCCAGGTCAGGTCATTGCGGATTCCGTCCTCGAAGGCCCGGGTCGAGCGCTCCAGATCCGTATCATCGATACGCAGAAGGAAAGTCCCGCCGGTCTGGCGCGCATACAGCACATTGGTCAGCGCGGTGCGGACATTGCCGACGTGCAGCTTGCCGGTCGGGCTCGGGGCAAAACGGACTTTGGTGGTCATGGAATTTACCTGCTGAAACAGAAGCGCGCGGCTTAGCGCCGATGCGTCTTTGCGGCAAGGGTGAGGGGCGGTTGGACGCGTTTTCCTCTCTTCATTCCGGGGCGCGTTTTTTCCCTCTCCCATTTTCAAGAAGAGAGGGTGCCCAAACTCGACCTGCCTCATGGTGAGGCGCTTCTCGCAGAGAAGCCTCGAACCACGCATGCTCCTTCGAGGCTCGCTGTCGCGAGCACCTCAGGATGAGGTGGGAGGGAATGTGGGGAGGACACCGGATCCACATCTGCCATGCCGAACATCCCCGCCGGTCAGCGCCGCGAGGCTTTGAGGATGAGAGAGGGCGCGGGAGGAACTCGCAAGCCGTCTATGGATGTGTATGTGGGTGGCCTGCCAGGCCTCCCGCGCGGAATGTCTTACAACTGCCGGACCGTCTTTCAGGCACACCGGTATTTCGTCCTACCCGCCGGATTGCATGGGCTTTCCCCAACCGGGCAACCGGTTTCCACCGTTTCGTTGGCCAAGCCAGGAGGGCCTGACGATGGACCTTTCCACCCTTCAATCCTGCAAGGCGATATCCGCCCGCTTCCCTTTCAGGAGGCGTCGCACCCGCAGCCGCTCTTTCATGAACCGGATCGTTAGCCCGGCCCACTCGAGGCATTCCCCTCATCCCCCGATATACAGACGACCTGCAGACCGCCTCTCACGGGATGAGGTGCGGCGCATTATAGGGGCGGTTGGGGAGGGGTGGATAAGTTGGCGGACGGAGGCGGCTAATCGGGACCGCTAGCGGTTTTCCCTCTCCCCGCTTGCGGGGAGAGGGTAGGGTGAGGGGTTGTTTTCCAGAAACCGCACTGCTTCCAGAAGTGTCTCGGTAACGCCCTCGATATTGTTCAGAATGTCATGGTTCCAGAAGCGTAGCACGCGCCAGCCTTCGCATTGCAGCCAGCGTGAGCGATTATCATCATAGGGCTGACGGTCCGCATGCTGGCCGCCGTCCGCTTCGATGACAAGCTTCAGCTCCGCGCATGCAAAATCAGCGATATAGCGGCCAATCGGGAATTGCCGTTTGAATTTGTATCCGGCCAGTCGCCGATTGCGCAGCAGATACCAGAGCTTGCCCTCTGCATCGGTCTGTTCGCGCCTGAGTTTGCGGGCTCTATCACGGTTCGGATGTCGCACCCCCTCACCCTACCCTCTCCCCCTGAAGGGGGCGAGGGAAATAATCGCAAAGGTTGTGTTTCATGTCTTCTGTCGAACACCAACATCCCCGCCGGCGAATGCCGCGAGGCATGGGAATTGGAGCTGTGCTGCTAATCCATAATGAATGCGCTGGAGAGCGCATCACAGAACCGATTGATCGCCAGTTGTTCTTCTTCGCCCTCTGCACTCAACGCTTCGAGTTTAAGGACATACAGTCGGATGATGGCCATATGGTTTGTCCAGGCAATATCAACTTCAGAGCCCGGGAAATCGTAAGCGGTGCTTCCGATGGTCCACTCAAGAACGTGCGAGTTCATAGCGTCGAATGCGGCGCGAAATCGATCTGCGGTTAGCTCTGCCTCATGTCGACGGTAGTCAGCTTCCACGCCGGACTCGATTTCTCCACAAACCGGCCCGGGAGGAGGAGGCCAGTTTTCAGCGTCTTGGGCGATGGCTGGTTCAGCTGCCAATACCAGCAACGAAAATAACAACCTGACCATTCAATCAATCCCTGTCTCGGGAGGGAGCGTGATTTCACCGTCAATCCGCGTGAATGCAAAATTATCGGGAGTGCATCTTTGCCACGGCTCTTCGCTGAAATAGCCACTTTGAAAGCGACTTCGCCGCTGAATGAACCTGTCGTTTGAAAACGACCACCTGCCCGTTTCTTGATAAGACCGAAGGGTCGTGGAATTTTGTTCCAGCTCGACCAAATGAAGGCCTAGATTGGCAGTGCGCCCAGTGCAGGCCCCTTCAAAGCGCCTTGCCCAGATCAATTCTCGTGTCTGATAAAAATCATGCGCGTCGAGATCCGGGATTGGCGATAGGATCGCTTGGTCCGCTTCGCACGTAACGGCATATACGCAAACACCGACATTGTTGATATCGTATCGTTCTACATAATTGACGGCTTCAGCTTGCACGGTTGCAGCATCAAGAGTTCGCCAGCTGTCATAGCGACCATAGTAATCTACCGCGAAAACTACGGTCGGAATTCCAATGAGGATGGAGAATGCTATCGCGAGCCATTTCATGAAAGTGGATCAAACATCCAATTTTGGCGATAAAACGGCCTCTACCTCACCGAACGAAACTTGTTCGTAATCGGATAGCGGCGGTCGCGGCCGAAATTCTTGCGCCCGATCTTGGCGCCCGGCGGGGCCTGGCGGCGTTTGTATTCGGCGCGGTAGAGCATGTTCTCGATGCGCGCGATCAGCGCCGGATCATGCCCCTGCGCGGCGATTTCCTTCGGCCCGTGCTCGTTCTCGACCAGGCCGGTGAGGATTTCATCGAGCACGTCATAATCGGGCAGGCTGTCCTGATCGGTCTGATCGGGCTTGAGTTCGGCGGACGGGGCCTTGGTGATGATGCGTTCCGGGATCACCGTGCCGGCCGGGGCGAGGCCCGGTGAGGCGTTTTGCTGATTGCGCCAGCGGGCGAGCTGATAGACTTCGGATTTGTAGATGTCTTTCAGCGCGTTATAGCCGCCATTCATATCGCCATAGAGGGTGGCATAACCCACCGCCATTTCCGACTTGTTGCCGGTGGATAAAACCATCGGGCCGAACTTGTTGGACAGGGCCATTAACACCACGCCGCGCATGCGCGACTGGATATTCTCCTCGGTCGTGTCGGGTGTTTGCCCCGCGAAAATACCGGTCAATATGCCGCCCATGGCCGCAATGGCGGGCTCGACATCAATGATGTCATAGCGCACGCCGAGCGCCTCGGCGCAGGCCTTCGCATCCTCGAGGCTGTGATCAGAGGTGTATTTCGACGGCATCATCACGGCCCAGACCCGGTCCGGCCCGAGCGCATCCGCCGCCAGCGCCGCGGATATCGCGCTGTCGATACCGCCGGACATGCCCAACACGACGCCGGGAAAGCCGTTCTTGTTGACATAGTCGGCCAGCGCCAGACAGGTGGCTTTCCAGTCGGCCTCCAGACCGGTCAGGACTTTTGATTTCTGTTCGCTGGTGCCGGTCCAGACGCCATCCGCTTTTGTCCAGTCCGAATATGCCAGGTGTTCGGTAAAGGCGGGCAGGCGCTGGATTTCTCCGCCGCCCGGATTCCAGGCGAAGGAGGCTCCGTCAAAGACCAGCTCGTCCTGTCCGCCGACCTGGTTGACAAAAACCAGCGGCACATCAAGGTCCGCCCATTTCCCGAAGGCATCCCGGCGTTCGGATTCAATCGTGCGCCGCCAGGGTGACCCATTGATGGAGATGAAGAAATCCGCGCCCTGTGTGGCGAGCGCGCGCGGCACGTCTTCCAGCCAGATATCCTCGCAGATGGGCAGGCCGAGCCTGAGGCCGCGCCAATCCACCGGGGCGGGAATGTGGCCGGGTGCGAAAACGCGTTTCTCGTCAAAGACGGCATAATTGGGCAGGTCGTGCTTGTAACGTGTGGCCTTGATCTCGCCGTCGTCAATCAGCACCACCGCATTGTAGAGCTTGCCGTCCTCACGCCAGGGCGTGCCGATCAGCGCGGCGATGCCGGGCTCTTTCGCGAAGGTTTCGATGGCCGCATGGCAGGCTTCGACCGCGGCGGGCTTAAGCACGAGATCCTCGGGCGGATAGCCGAGAATGAAAAGCTCTGGAAAGGCAATCAGGTCCGCGCCATTGGCGGCGGCTTCGGCGCGCGCCGCCCGCGCCTTGTCCAGATTGGCAGAAATATCGCCGACCGTCGGGTTCAGCTGGGCGGAGGCTATACGCAGCTTTGTCATGGGCGCGATCTAGACCCGGTGCGCCGGGCATTCAAGCGCGAAGTCAGAGCGCGGCCGCCCGGTCAATGTCGCGAGCGACCGCGAGTGCGGCCAGGCCGGCTTCGGCGGGCACGGCCACCGGTGTGCCATCCAGCACGGACTCGATGAAGGCGTTGACGTTGGCGCCAAGGGAATCCTTCGCCTTCGGGTCTTCCGCAAAGTCGGCGTTCAGATCAAAACCGGTCTCGTTGATGAAGGTCTTGGCAACAAAATCGACTTCCAGAAATCCGCCTGCATAGTCGATGCGCATGACCCGGTCGAGCGCCTCGGCGGCCCGGCTGGATTCCAGCAGGGCCTCGAAGCCGTCCTCGAAGACCATGCGCACATCGGCCGCATCGGGCAGGCTGGTGAATATCCTGGTGGCGTTCGCTTCAAGGCGGGCGAGCGGCGCCCGCGCCAGCGCCATGACCAGGTCGAGATCATGGATCATCAGATCGACCGTGACCGAGACATCCAGATTGCGGGTCGAGCGCAGGCCCATGCGGCGTGCGGAAATGCGGCGCGGGGCTTCGTCGATGTCGAACACGCCCATGGCGTTGAACACAAAGCGCTCCTGATGGCCGACCTGAAGGACGAGATTGCGCTCGCGGGCGATGCGGATCAGCTCCCCGCCGCGGGCCGCGGTGTCCGCCAGCGGTTTTTCGGCAAGCACGTGGCGTCCCGCCTGCAGGGCCGCTTTCACACCGGTGTAATGATGCACGGCCGGGCTGGCGACGGTGACCGCGTCACAATCGGAGATCAGGGCCTCAAGGTCGGTATAGGCGCGCGTTTCCAGCTGAGCGGCCAGCGCCTCGGCGCGGCCTGCATCGGTGTCATAGACGCCCGCCAGGTGGACGCGGTCCGACGCGGCGTATTTGCGCGCATGGTGTCCGCCGAAAACGCCAGCGCCGATGACGCCCGCCTTCATCTGGGTATCGTGAATGCTCATGCGCGCTGACTAGCAGGCAAGTCCTTACCGGCAAGGAAATGCCGCAGTGGCGGGCTTCACCAATTGTTGCCGGACTTTTCCGTGCTTCGCCTCTTGTGAGAATCGGCGTGCAGGCTAGGTTAGTCGAAGAGGGAGACCCAATGAGCGATCCGAACCAACCGGATGATGCGCGCCCGTCACGCGCGGATGTCGATGATGTGGCTGATGCCGCGATTGGTGTGGACACGCGCATTTTCCGGACAATCTGGGATACATTCCTCCGCACACCGCGCGTCGTGGAAGCGGCCTATGCCGGTGACCGCGAAAAATATGTGCCGATCATTCGTTTTTTCCTGGTGCTGTTCGGGCTGCAATTTGCTTTGATGGCATTTGCAGATATGCCGACAGGCATGTCGCTCGAGGCGCTCGAGGCGTCACCGGAGACCAGCGCCGCAATTGAAATATGGCTGGAAGCCGGTCCGGATTGCCAGGCGCGATTGACGCCGCTCGACGCCAGTGATCCCGGTTATGCTGCCAACCGCGCCGAAGCGATGCAGGCCTGCCGGGCCGAGGTCGACCTCACACTCGACCGGATGTCGTCGTTGACCTCCATGCCGCTGGCTTTCTTGTCCACTCTACCCTTTCTGTTGTTGTTGAAGTTTTATTATTGGCGGCGTTCGTTTTTCGGACATGCTCTGGCTTATCTGGCAGCCACCAATGCGTCCTACATAATGGTTTTGCCATTTTTTCTGATCGTTGCGTTCGCTTCCGGAACCGCGCTTTTCTGGGCAGGGTTTGTCGTCTCGATCATCTGGTATTTCGTGGCCATGGGGCGCCTGCTGCATCGTTTTTATTCCCAAAACCTGTTAATCGTTGCGCTTCAACTTCTTGGCCAGCTCGCGGCATTGCCGATCATGTTCGTCATTCTTGCCGTTGTTCAATTATGGCTCACGCATCTGGCGCTGGGCATAGGCCATGATCTTTCACTAATTGATCTGATGGCACTTGATGCCGGAAATAACCCAGAGGACCTCGCCGTATGATATCCCGTGAAATCCACCTGACTGCCTATCCCAAGACCGAGCCGACCGCCGAGCATTTCAAAATGGCGGAGACCGACATCGGCTCACCCGGCGAGGGGCAGGTGCTGGTGGCCAACCGTTTCCTGTCGGTCGATCCCTATATGCGGGGCCGCATGAGCGGTGTGCGCACCTATATCGACCCGTTCACTCTGGACGCGCCCATGGACGGCGGCGCCGTCGGACAGGTGGTGGAAAGCCATCACCCCGGCTTCAAGGAAGGCGACTGGGTCAATTCCATGAATGGCTGGCGCGAGGCCTATATCTCCGACGGCAAGGGGCTGAACAAGCTCGATACCACCCACATCGCGCCCGAGGATTATCTGGGCATTGCCGGGCTGACCGGCATGACCGCCTATGTCGGGCTGAAGCGGATGATCGATCTGCAGGCCGGCGAGAGCATCTGGGTTTCCGCCGGGGCGGGCGCCGTCGGTTCCGCCGCGATCCAGTTTTCAAAAGCCATGGGCGCGAAAGTCGTGGCCACGGCGGGCGGTCAGGACAAGGCCGACTACTGTCTCTCCATCGGGGCCGATGCGGCGGTGGATTACAAGGCGGCCGAACGTCTGGACAAGGCGGTAGCCAAGGCCATTGGCGGCGGTGTGGATGCCTATTTCGAGAATGTCGGTGGCACACACTGGACGGCGGCGCTGGAAGTGCTGAAGCCGAAAGGCCGGATTGCCGCCTGCGGCATGATCCAGCGCTATAATGACCCGGGCGCAAAAATCACTGACAACCTCACCTATATCGTCGGCAAGTCATTGCGGATACAGGGCTTTATTGTTTCGGACCATTTCGACCTGCTGCCTGCCTTTATCGGCGATCTCGGCAAGTGGATGGCCGAGGGCAAGGTGAAACCGCGCAACACCATTGTCGAGGGTATCGAGAATATGCCTGAAGCCTTCATGGGGCTGTTCTCCGGCGCCAATACCGGAAAGATGCTGGTGAAGGTTTAGGCATCAGACTGCCATTGCATCCAGAACAGGCGTTATGTGCATCGTGTGAGTGGAAAGCACACGAGGTGATTGGACATGACACGAATTTTTCTGGCGTTCTTTGCCTTTTTGCTGGCGTCGAGTCCCGTTCTGGGCGAGGCCGAAATCCATTTCGACGATCTGCGGCTGTTTGCCGAAGCGTTGGAAGCGATTGATGCCGGCGAAGCGCCGCTGACAGCCTTCGAGCGCTATGTTGATGAAGCAAGTCCGGCCTTTCACGCTTTCGCAGAGCGATACGGCACGACAGCGGAGTCGATTGCCGCGGCATTCGAGGCACGGCCGAATTACTACCGCACTCTGCCAAGCTTGGAAGCCTATATCATGTCGCGGGAAGGAGAGCTGAATGCGGCCATTGAAAGACTGTCATCCACTGCGCCTGCCGGGCAGGTTGCGCCGATCTTTTTCCTCGTTGCCGACCAGACAGCAGGCGGGACGCCGGTACGCGTCAACGGGCCCGACGGTCCTGCGGTCCATATCGCCATTGCCATCGATGCCATCGCTTTAACAGATGAGACCGACCTATCGGAATTCCCCAATGGTACTGGTGGAAGGGCGCGCGCCAGCGACCTGCCGCAAGTGGCAGTGCATGAAGACGCACACGTCCTGCAGATGTGGTCGCAGGGCGGAATCGAGAATTACCTATCCATCTACAATCCGGACAACGGGAACATGCTGGCGGTCGCGGTGCGCGAAGGCTGCGCGGAATATGTGACTTATCTGGCGTCCGGCTGGCGTCTCGGTGATCGGCACATTTACGGAGAAGCCAATGAGTTGGCGCTCTGGTCAGAGTTCGAGGCTGTGATGGATGCGCCACCTTTTTCCGCGCCGGGCTGGTTTTCCGGACGTCATCCGGACCACACGGATTGGCCGGCGCAGATCGGCTATTGGATGGGTTTCCGGATTTGTGAGCATCATCATCAGAGCGCCGCAAACCCGGATGCGGCGATCCACGATCTCTTCACCTTGCACTCGCCGGAAGAACTCCGACCGCTGGCCGAAGCCTATGGCGCGTCGCTTAGCGGGAATTGATGTTGGCGCGCCGCGCCACGACACCGAGCACATAGCCACCGGCGATGGCACCGGCGAGTTCCGGCCAGGGGCCATCGAGGCCAAGGGCTTTCAGCAAGGCGAATCCGGCGATGGCGGCGAGAATCGGCGCGGGAATCAGCCGAATCATCTGCATCGCACGGGCGGGATCGAAGTGTGGGTCATTGCGGTTCATAATGATTTGTTAACCGCAAAAGCCGTGCCGGACTGCAAAAAACCGTGAAAAAGCGCCGGAATCCCTTGCTGCAACAGCGAAATCCAGAGGTTTGGCCTTGCTTTATGGTTCGCCTGCGTCCTCAATTGGGCCGTCAACAGTTCTGTTGCGCCCTGCAGGCATTCGCCGAAGGGCACTAATTCAACACTCTGGGGGAGACCCAAAATGAATAAATCAGATCTCGCCAAGGCCGTCGCTGACTCCACCGGCATGTCCAAGGCACAAGCCGGTGAAGCCGTCGACGCCACGATCGAAGCCATCGTTGGTGCCGTCAAAGGCAAGGACAATGTCCAGCTCGCCGGTTTCGGCACCTTCTATGCCAAGCATCGTGAAGCCCGCCAGGTTCGCAATCCGCGTACCGGCGAGACCATGATGTCCAAAGCCAAGACGTCGGCGGCTTTCCGCCCGGCGGCTGGCCTGAAAGATATCTAGGCCGGTTTCCAACTCCGGTTGAAGAAACGCCGTCCGGACATCTCCGGGCGGCGTTTTCTTTTGGCACTCTGGCTATTGGCCGGCTTTCACCCTATCTGACGCAAATGGCCGACACTGACACACCGCCTCCGCAGGGTGATTTTGGCAAGGCGCTAGGGCGGCTCTTCCAGCTCCTCCTGTCCGACGAGATGCGCCGCTGGCGGCCGCGCATGGCGTTGGCGCTGGGTCTGACACTGATCGCCAAGATATTCGCCGTGATGGCCCCTGTGGCCTTTGGCGAGGGCGTGAATGCGATCACCCAACGGACCGCCGATACAGCGATCTGGGGTTTCATCCTCGCCTTCACCCTCTATGCCGGTGCCCGCTTTCTGAGCGTGGGCGCGCCGCAATTGCGCGATGCCTTCTTTGCACCGGTCAGCCAGGATGCCCAGCGCCTGACCGCGGTGCGCGCCTTCGGCCATGTGCAGCGCCTGTCGATCGGCTATCACCAGACCAAGCGCACCGGGGCGCTCAGCCGGATCATTGATCGCGGGGCGCGGGCGATTGATTTCTTCCTGCGCTTCTTTGTCTTCAATATCGGCCCGACCGTGGTGGAATTGCTGCTGGCGGCTTCGGTCATGGGCATTGCCTATGGCTGGGAGTTTCCCGTCATCGCGATTGTGACCGTGGCCGCCTATGCGCTGTCGACCCTGGCGGTGACGGAATGGCGGGTGAAGCTGCGCCGCGACATGAATGAGGCCGACAATGAGGCCAGCGCGCGGGCCGTCGATGCTTTGATGAATTTCGAAACGGTCAAATCCTTTGCCGCCGAGCGCCGCGAAACCGACCGGTATGACGAGGCGTTGACGCGTTATGCGCATGCCGCATCGCGGTCGATGAGTTCGCTCGCCTTTCTCAACGGCCTGCAGGCGCTGGTCATGAATCTCGGCCTGCTGGCGATGGCGGTCACTGCCGGGTGGAAAGCCTGGAATGGTGTGCTGCAAGCCGGCGATATTGCCGCCGTGACACTGATCCTGATGAATATCTATCAGCCGTTGAATATTCTTGGCTGGGCGTATCGTGAAATCCGCCAGGCGGCCGTCGATATGGAGCGCCTGTTCGAAACCCTCGCCATCCAGCCCGATGTCGCGGATGCGCCGGGTGCGATCGCGCTGGAAGACCGGGGCGGGGCGGTTGAATTCCGCGATGTCAGTTTTGCCCATGATGGCCGCGACCGGTCGATTGATGGGCTCAGCTTTGCGCTGGCTCCGGGCAGTTTCACCGGTGTTTGCGGGCCGTCCGGTGCCGGAAAATCCACACTGCTGAAGCTCCTGTTCCGCTTCTATGATCCGGCGTCAGGCCAGATCCTGATCGATGGACAGGATGTCAGATCGGTGACCCAGGACTCGCTACGCGCACGGCTGGGTCTGGTGCCGCAGGATGTGGTCCTGTTCAATGATACGCTGCGGGCGAATATCCAGTATGGCGATCCCGCGGCCGATGACGCCGCGCTGATGGAAGCGGCGGAACGGGCGCGCCTGGGTGATTTCATCCGGAACCTGCCCGATGGTCTGGAGACGCGGGTGGGCGAGCGCGGCCTGAAACTCTCCGGCGGTGAAAAACAGCGCGTCGGCGTGGCGCGGGCGATCCTTAAGAATCCGCGTCTGCTCATCCTGGATGAAGCCACCTCCGCGCTCGATTCGGAAACCGAGCGGGAGGTGCAGGTGGCACTCGCCGAAGCGGCGAAGGGAAGGACAACGCTGGCGGTGGCGCACCGCCTGTCGACGATTGCCGGGGCGGACCAGATCCTGGTGCTGGACGCCGGCCGGATTGCCGAGCGCGGCACGCATGCGGAACTGCTGGCCCGAGACGGGCTCTATGCCCAGATGTGGCGGCGTCAGGCCGAAGCGGCATCGGAATCGGGCGCTGCTGCATCCGTCCCGCCGGGCTGAGTGTTGCCCGGCCCGATCAGTCGTGGACTGTATATCGGACGCCACCGCCTGCCCGGACCTGCATGCGCTGACGGGCTTCCGCACCGGCACGGCCAGCGAGGACGTCCCAGCAGCCCGCTGAAACGGTGAAGCGGTAGGACCGCCCGCTCTGGATCGCCATGCCTTGCGGCAAGCGATTGAGGCCATAGGTAGAGTGATTGCAATTGGAAATAAGGACTGCGGTCACGGGCAGCCGGGACCGGTTGACGACTTCGATAATGCCGGTCGGCTCGCCGGGCCGGATCAGCGGTCCCCCGGAGATATAGCTGGCGCAGCCTGAAAGGCTGAGCAAAAAGAGGGCGGCACCTATGCTGCGAAGAAAGCGGTTCATTATTGACTCCCGTGACCGGGCAAGCGCTCAGATGCGCGCCTGCCACTATTGCCCCCGGAAAATGTCCTGAACAGCATCAGACTGACTATAACCCGTTCGGGGGAGGTCTGGCACAGCACAGGTGCCATGAAATGGATGCATTCGTTCCGCGATGGCTGACGTGCTATTCGGCATCGGTGCCTGTTCACTGATTTCTAAGTCAGTCTAAAGACGCCAACCGTCTGCTTGCCGACCCTTCGAATCGCGAAACCGGGTTCCGACCCTGTTTTTTCGGGTACAGCTTTTTCGCTGAAGCCGCTGGGACCCGCCCGGCTAGTCCAGCCCGACCGTTGTCACTTCCTCTGAAAGAATGGTGGCGCTGACTTCGCGGTCACCGCCGACAATACGATAAGCGCCAGCTGGCAAGGTGATGGGATCGCCGCCGGTCAGGCCCGAGGCGACGGTCTCGCCCTCCGCATTGATGACGTCAAACCGGGTTGCGACTGCGCGGGTCATGGCCTCGGCGAGACCGCCGGCATCCACGGCGCTGAAATAGCTGCCATCGCCAGCCGCGGCCCAGCTTTCAAATGTCTGTTCCAGTTCCGCATCATCAATGGCAAAACCGACGATATTGACCCTTATATCCCAGCCGAGATCCCGAAGCGCGGCTATTTCACTGGCGGCGTCTCCGTCGCAGGTTTCCTCGCCATCGGTGAGGACGACCAGAATGCGCTGGCCGGATGCGCCGGCCAGATCGGAGCGCACCCGGGCGATGGACGCGCCGATGGGGGTACGGGCCAGATTCATGGCATTCACTCCCGCGATGGTGGACGTTACTGCTGCGGCATTGAGCGGGCCGAGCGGAATTTCCAGATCGGTGCGGCAACTGTCGGCTTCGCGATGCCCGAATACGCGCAGGGCGAACCCTGTGCCTTCGGGGATGGTCCCGGTCACCAGATCGGTCAGCGTCGCCTTGGCAATCTCGATCCGCCGTTCGCCATCAATGCGTTGCAGCATGGAGCCGGACGCATCCAGAATGATCTCGACCGCATCGCCCGAGCCAAGGGCCGCCCGGTTCTGGGTGACCACCAATT
Organism: Hyphobacterium indicum; assembly: GCF_003129605.1. GTDB lineage: Bacteria > Pseudomonadota > Alphaproteobacteria > Caulobacterales > Maricaulaceae > Hyphobacterium > Hyphobacterium indicum. Next base: position 29,931 of record NZ_QBDX01000004.1, on the reverse strand, counting down.
CGCCCGGCGGGTTGGGGGCAGGGGTGACGCTGAGGGGTTCTGTGTCCATCACCTCGCCGCCGCGCGTCCGGTAGACCAGCGAATAATCACCCACATCTTCGGGCGCGGCGAGCTCGACCACTGGCTCGCTCGGATCAATATAACTGTAGTCGTAACTGTTGCCTTCGGCATCGGCGATGAAAATCATGTCACCGGCATTGCCGGCCCCTTCCCATGCCACATTGAAAAGGAAACGGGCATGGACTTCGCCGGGGCCGTCAATTTCGACGCTGGCTTCAACGATTTCGATGGGTGAGCGGCCTATCACCCGTCCATTGGAGACATAGACCACATCGAATTCGCCACGGGTTTCGCCAACCCGCAGCATGGCGGTGTTGTCCGTGGTGTTCGACACATAGGTATAGGTGCCGATGCCATTGCGCGCTTCGCCGCCCCGGTCGCTGAAAGTCAGCAGGTCTCCGGAATTTTCCGGACCCTCGAATGTGACCTCGATGCGCCCGCCCGCATGGATGGATGCGGGTGCCGTGACCGTTGCGGAGATACGGCCGACTGTTACCGGTGCCCGCGCCAGAATGGTGCTGCCAGTGCGATAGACAACATCATACTCACCAGCATCGGCCGGTGCGCGCAGACTGCGGGAGCCGTCAGCTGTATTCCCGACATAGCCATAGGCGGAACCGCGAATGGACTCACCATCGCGTTCGGCCCATGTGACCAGATCGCCGCGGCTGATCGGGCCGGTCCAGCTCACCTCGATCGATTCTCCGGCACCGGCAGTTGCAGGCGCCGTGATGGTTGCTTCTGCCATGACGACGCGCAGCGGCTGACTGGCGACGACCTCGCCACCATGCGTGAAGACCAGGAGATAATCGCCGGGCTGTTCGGGAGCTTCGATGTTTTCCGGATTCGTCTGAAGGTAGGAATAGGCTACGCGCCGGGCGCCCTCTTCCAGAGGGCGGATTTCGATCATGTTCCCGGAGTCGTCAGCGGCCGTCCATTCGACCTCGATGCTTTGCCGGATATGGGCCTCATCCGGTGCCTGGATGGCATAGTCCTGTGCGGATGCCGCGACGGAAAAAACGGCAAACAGAATGGTCGTGATCAGCGCGCGCATGACAATCTCCCCTGTTAGCGGGAAAAGATTGTCACCAGAAATGGCAAGTTGCCAATGGTTAACTGGCGGGGGCCGTCTCAATCTTGCCGGGATCCGTGCGTGCGGCCTCCTCGTCGGCAAGGTTGAAGAAGCGGGCGATCCGCAGCGGCACGCCGAGGAAAACCGGTGTCAGGACGAGCGTCAACAAGGTGGCAAAGCCCAACCCCCAGACCACGGCGCTGGAGAGCTGCACCCACCATTCCGATGACGGGCCGCCTATGCCGATGACGCCGGTGCCGAAATTGGCATTGATCTGGAACACCATGGGCAGAAGGCCGAAAATCGTCGTGACCGTGGTCAGCATGACCGGCCGCAGACGCTGGGCCGCCGTACGGATGATGGCGTCGTCGACGCCGAAGCCCGTCTCCCGCAAGCGGTGGAAGGTGTCGATCAGCACGATATTGTTGTTCACGACAATGCCCGCCAACGTCACCACGCCGGTGCCCACAAACAGCACCGAGATGTAGGGAAAGGAGAGCTGGATACCGATCATCACGCCGATGACCGAGAGCACGACCGCCTGCAGGGTCAGGAAGACATGCCAGAAATTGTTGAACTGCCAGAGCAGGATGACGGCCATCATGAACAATGAAGCCAGCATGGCGACGGCGAAGAATTGTCCGGCCTCGGCGGTTTCCTCGTCCGCGCCGCGGAAGCGGATGCCAACATCCGTAGAGATGCGGCCGGCTGCCTGCTCCGCCTCGATCCATGTCCGCAATTCATCGCGCAGGAGATTTGCCGCAAATCCGTCATCGGCATTGGCGCGGATCTCGATCACCCGCATGCCATCCCGGCGATTGATGGAATCGACGCGCTGCCGGGCTTCCCGCGTGACAAAATTGCTCATCGGCACAGCGCCCTCCGGCGTGTTCACCCGCAACTGGTCCAGCGCATCAATGCCGCGATACTCCGCCGGGAAGCGGACCCGGATATCAACTTCCTCGTCCGCATCATCGGGGCGATAGCGGCCGACAAGGGCACCATTGGTCACCAGCTGAACGGCGGCCCCGATCTGTGCCACATCGGCGCCGAACCGCCCGGCCTCCTCACGATCCACCTGCAGCCGCCATTCCAGGCCGGGCAGCGGCAATGTGTCCTCGATATCGACAAGGCCCTGCGTTTCATCGAGCCGGGCGCGGACGGCGCGGGCGGCTTCATCCAGGGCGACGAAATTATTGGACCGTAATTCGACCTGCACATCCTTGCCGACCGGCGGGCCGTTCTCGAAGGGACGGACTTCCGTCACAAGTCCGGGGATATCAGCGACGGCGGCGCGGATATCGGCCAGAATCTCGCGGCCGTCACGACGTTGACCGTGCGGATAGAATTCAATGAAAATCCGGGCCACGGCGTCGGCCGGCGCGCCGGATACGCCGTCATTGAAACTGCCGGACTGGGCGGCGCTTCCGGCCGTGGTGAAATAGCCGCGAATGCCGTCAATCTCGTCAAGGCGCTGTTCGACCTGGACGGCGAGCTGGTATTGCTCGGCCGGTGACAGGTTGCCGCGCGCGCGGACGAAGACATAGACCTGCTCCGGCTCGGTATCGAGGAAGAATTCGGTGCGGTGCGGGGTTGCGCCAAACCAGACGATGGTTCCGGCGACGATGGCCATCGTGACCCCGGCCACCGCCAGCGGGCGCTTGACCAACGAAGAAATCATACGCGCATACATGCCGGTCAAGCCGGGCAACTCGGTCGGGCGGGCGGCGCTTTCCGCGGACAGCATGGCCAGCGTGCCGGGATCGCCCTTCATCGGCTGTTTGCCGATGACGGACCCCAGAGCGGGCAGGAAAACCAGCGCCATGACCAGGGCCGATGACAGAACGAAAATCAGCGTGGTCGGCAGATAGGCCATGTATTGGCCGGGAATGGTGTTCCAGAACAGGAAGGGCAGGAAGGCGGCGAGCGTGGTGCCGGTCGAGGAGACGATCGGCCAGAACATGCGCTTGCCGGCAAGCGCATAGCTTTCGCGCCGCGGCGTGCCTTCTGCCAGCTTCCGGTCGGCGTATTCGACCACGACAATCGCGCCGTCCACCAACAGGCCGACGGCGAGCACCATGGCGAACATCACCATGAAGTTCACCGAATAGCCGAATATGTTCAGGAGCAGGAAGGAGAACATGAAGCTGGAGGGGATGGCGATCCCGACCAGCAGCGCCGAACGCAGGCCGAGTGCTGCGACGACGATGATCATCACCAGAACAATGGCGAGAATGATGGAGCTGGTCAGGCTGTTGAGCGAATCCTGGACATAGGTCGAGACATCCAGCGAGAAGGCGTGCCCGACCGATTCCGGCCAGCTGAAGGAAATCCCGGCCACGGCCTCACGGACTTCTGCCGTCATGTCGATCACATTGGCGCCGGGACGGCGCACGACCTGAAGGGAAAAGGCCGGGCGGCCATTATAGCGCGCGAAGCCGTCGCGATCCTTGAAGGTGCGACGCACTTCAGCCAGATCCGCTAGCGTCACGACGACATCACCATTGCGCGCGACCGGCAGGTTGAGTGCATCCTGCGCGGTTTCGAACAGGCCGGGCACTTTCACCTGGAAGCGCGCATCACCCGTATCCAGCGCCCCGGCCGCCACCAGCTGGTTATTGGCCTGAACGGCGTTGATGACCTGTCCGAAAGTGACGCCATAGGATTCCAGACGCGCCGGATCGACCACGACTTCCAGCAATTCATCGCGGGCGCCGGCCAGATTGGCTTCCAGAACCGAGGGCAGGGCTTCCAGCTCGTCCTGCAGGTTGCGGGCGAGACGGTAGAGCGCGCGTTCCGGCACATCACCGTAGAGCTGGACCACAATGGCCGGGGCCAGCGCGGCATTGACCTCTCTGAGCACGGGTTCGCGGGCATCATCGGGAAATTCGCGGCGGGCGAGGTCGATCGCCTCGCGGACATCGAGAATGGCCTGATCGGCGTCGAAGGTGACATCGAATTCCAGCACCATGGAGCCCGCGCCGAGCTGGCCGGTGGTGTTGAGCTCCTCCAGGCCTTCAATGGCCCGCAATTCGGTTTCGGCCGGACGCAGGATCAGGCGTTCGGCATCTTCGGGTGACAGGCCTTCCAGCGGCACGATGACGCCGACAAAGGGGATCGGCACATCCGGATCGGCCTCTTTCGGTGCGGTGAGGTAGGAGACCAGCCCCGCCATCAGCAGTACGCCGAAAATGACCAGGATCATGCGGACGCGATTGACGGCAAAATCGACGATCGAGGTCATGGCGCGGCCACCGATTCCACGATGGCGCCGTCCTCCACGAAGTCCTGGCCCTGGACAATGACCCTGGCCGGATCCGGCAGGCCGGCCACCCAGCTGCCGCCGGGCGCGTCGGACAGCCATTCGACTTCGACGAATCGCACACGGTCATTGCTGTCGATGATGCGGACGCCGATATGCCCGTCTTCGTTGAGCGCAAGAACGGTGGTCGGCACGAGGTGTGCCCGCTGCGCCGGCAGGGGGATGATGATTTCGGTGGTAATGCCGGACCGCAAGACGCCGTCCGGGTTGGCAATCGATAATTCGGTCCGGAACGTTCTTGTGGCCGGATCGGCTTGATGCGCGATGCGCCGAAGTGTTCCGGTCACGGTTTCTCCGGTAATCAGCTGGGCTTCACCCGTCATCCCCGGTTCCAGCACGCCGACATCGCTTTCCGAGACCTGAGCCACCGCCAGCAATGGATCGAGCTCCAGCACCACGCCGCAGGACGCGCCCGGAGCGAGATAGTCACCGATTTCCGCATCGCGCCGGTCAAACCAGCCGCCGAACGGTGCCCGGATATAGATATTGGCCAATTCCTGCTGCGCCGCTTCGAGACGGGCGCGGGCGCCGTCCCGGGCGGCTTCGAGGGCGGCGACGGAATTCTGGGACCGGTACCCCCGGTCGCTGAGTGTCACCGCGCCTTCATATTCCTGCTGGGCGGCGCGCAGATCGGCGCGGGCCTGGTCAAGCGCAGCCTGGCGGGCATCGACTTCCAGCCGGCAAAGAAGATCACCTTCCTCGACGCGGGCGCCTTCCGGTGCGGGCGCTTCAACGACCCGGCCCCCGGTTTCGGCGCGCACAGAGACCTCGCGCAGGGCCTCTGTCCGGCCCCGCAGCACCAGATAGCCGGGCTGTTCCTCGGCGGTGAAGGTTTCATAGACAACGCGGGGCGCGCGCGACGGGGCCTGGCCATCCTGCGCGGCCTGACCGGCATCGCGATTATTGAAAACCGTTCCGAAGAGAAAGAAGCTTCCGACCAGAATGACAATGACGATGGCTGCGATATACCGGCCGTTGAAGCGCATAGTGGATATCCGTCTGATTCGCCCGCAGGCCATGTTGCAGGTGCGAGATAGGCCGAATCCGACTCAGAATCGAGAGGCAAGCCCGGAATTGACGCGTCTTTTTCGGAATTGATCAGAATTTCTGCACGATACGGAGGTCATTGCTGGCTCCCTGGGACGGGCTCGAACCGCCGACCCGGTGATTAACAGTCACCTGCTCTACCAACTGAGCTACCAGGGAAAAGCCTTAGCAATGAGGCGGGGGCTATACCACCGGATTTGATCCGGCGGCAAGCCTTGATGCGCCATCAAATGCACAAAGAAAATCGGGAGCCAGTGAGGCTCCCGACAAGGCATTGGGTGGATGGTGGGGTGTCTTCACGGGAAGACAGGTAAACTTTCTCCCAAGAGGGTAAATATGAAGTTAACGGGTTTGCGAAATGGTCGAAAACGATTCAGTCTGCTTGAATAAGTCTTACCGGAGGGGGATTTCCATGCGTGAATACACAACATATAGCGATTTCTTTCCCTACTACCTACAAGAGCACGCCAAGCTGGAAACGCGGCTGTTCCATTATACGGGCTCGATCCTGGCCATCAGCGTGCTGGTTTATGCCCTGGCAACGCAAAACTGGTGGCTTTTGCTGGCGGTGCCCCTGTCCGGCTATTTTTTTGCCTGGGTGAGTCACGCCTTCATCGAAAAGAACAAGCCTGCGACATTCACCTATCCGCTATGGTCGCTGCGCGGCGATTATCACATGCTGTTCTTGGCCCTGACGGGAAAGCTTGACCGCGCACTGCAGCGCGCCGGCGTGGCGCCGCCGGCAGCGGAATAGGCCGGTTCGCGCTTGTGTCTGGCCGGGATGGTTGGAGGCTCCGCCCGGAATCGAACCGGGGTACACGGATTTGCAATCCGCTGCGTCACCACTCCGCCACGGAGCCATCCTTGCGGTGAGCCGGGTTTGTAACCGAGGCCATTCGTCCCGGCAACGTGTTCTCGCACGATCGCCGTCATCAGGTGTTGCCGCAGGCTTTCAACGCGCGATATAAGCGCCACGCCTTGGTAAATCAGAGGGGGCCCACGTGCCGGATTTTTCCCGTGAACGCGATGCGATGGTCGATAGCCAGATTCATACGGCGGATGTCACAGACCGTCGGCTTCTGAAAGCGCTGCGGACCTTGCCGCGTCATGCCTTCATCCCGAAGAGCAAGGCGGCAATCGCCTATGCTGATTGTGAAGTGGAGGCGGCTCCGGGCCGCTGGATGATGCGCCCGCGCGATCTGGGCCTGCTGATTCATGCTGCGCAGGTGCAGCCGGACGAGCTGGTGCTCAACATTGCCAGCGGCCGTGGCTATGCGGCGGCTGTGTTGTCGCGGATGGCGGAAACGGTTGTCGGCGTCGAAGCCGACGAGTCGCTGGTCAGGAAATCGTCCGATGCGCTCGCCGATGCCGGCTGCGACAATACGGCGATCATTGGCGGCGATCCGGTGAAGGGCGCGCCGGGGCAGGGGCCGTATGACGTGATCTTTGTCGAGGGCGCTGTCGAGGATGTGCCGCGGGCCTGGTTTGACCAGTTGAAGGATGGCGGCCGGCTGGCCGTCGTCGTGCGCAAGGGCATGTCCGGAAAAGCGACGATATTCACGCGGTCCGGCGACAGTATCGGTCACCGTATCGTATTTGATTCGACGCCGCGATTGATTCCCGGTTTCGAGAAAGAGGCCGGTTTCGTCTTCTGATGCGGCAAGACGCCGCTTGAAAAGACGGTTACGTTAATTAAGTGAACGATGTTCACATCGTTGGCCGTGTCCGGAACCTTACAAAGCCGACACTATGCCTGCGGGTATTAACGTATAAACTGCGGCGAAATTCGAGGGACGCACATGTTTACCAGACTTCTCATTTCCGGCGCGATCGCGGCCGCAGTGCTGACGCTCCCGGCGCAAGCCCAGACTTTCGAGGAAACACTCGAGCTGACCTACCGGTCCAACCCGACCCTGCAGGCGGAGCGCGCCGGGGTTCGTGCCGTTGAAGAATCGATAACGCAGGCGCGCGCCGGCTGGCTGCCCAATGTCTCGGCGACGGCCGGAATCAGCAGCACCTATACAGAAAGTTCGGGCGGGTTTTTCAACCAGTCGAACACGGTGACACCACAGAGCTATCGCATTGATGCCAGTCAGGCGATCTGGCGCGGCGGCGAGATCAATGGCGCGATCAGCCAGGCGCAGGCCAATGTCCAGGCATCGCGCGAACAGTTGCGATCCAGCGAGCAGACGGTGCTGTTGCAGGCAGCCACAGCCTATCTGGATGTCCGCCGTGATGTCTCGATCGCTGAAATCCGCCGCAATAATGTCGAAGTGCTGCTGGCTCAGCTGGATGCCGCCGAGGACCGTTTCGAAGTCGGAGAGATCACACGGACAGATGTGTCCCAGGCCGAAGCCCGGCTTTCCGGCGCCCGCGCCCAGTTTGCCGCCGCGCTGTCGCAGCTGGCGGCCAGCCGGGCGCGTTATGCCGCGCTCGTCGGGCAATACCCGGCCACACTGGCCCCCGAGCCGCCGCTGCCGCAATTGCCGGACGAACTGGAAGATGCGCTCGAGATTGCGCTGGATTTCAGCCCCGTCTTGCGGGCCGCAGCCTTTACCGAGGATTCGGCTCGTGCCGCCATCCGGACGGCCCGCGGCGCTTACATGCCGGATGTGTCCCTGTCCGCGTCTGCCAGCCGGGGGCTGGACCAGCAGCTTTCAGGGGATCAGACCGACCGGGTCTCGGTCGCCGCGCAGGTCTCCGTGCCGCTTTTTACGGGCGGGCTCAACCGCTCGCGCGTGCGGCAGGCCAACTTCAATGCCGATCAGGCCCGGATGCGGGTGACCGCTGCCCGCCGGCAGGTCACCGAGGTGGTGACAACGGCGTTCAACAATCTTGTCGCCAGCCGGTCGGTGATCGCCTCCAGCGAGCAGTCCGTCGAAGCCAATGAAATTGCGCTGGATGGTGTCCAGCAGGAAGCCTTTGTCGGTTTGCGCACGACGCTGGATGTCCTCAATGCCGAGCAGGAATTGCTGGATGCCCGCCTGACACTCGTCAGTGCGGAACGTGATTCGTATGTCGCCGGCCTGACATTGTTGCAGGCGATGGGACTGCTGACAGCGGAAACGCTGGGCATTACCGGTGAGCCGGAACCCTATGTCAGCACGTCTTCCAGCGGTGACGCCGGCTTCATGCCGTGGAATTAATCCGCGGATAACTGGGCTTTACGGCTGGACAGCACCCCTCCAGACCGGTTTTAATTCGCCCATCAGGGGAAGCGACGGAAGAGGGATCGCCCGCTCATGCCAACAGAAGCTGCAGAAAACGAACCGTCCATGGAAGAAATCCTCGCCTCGATCCGCCGGATCATAGACGAGGACGAGGACGGTGGCGAAGCCGAGGCGGCTGCCGAATCACCCGCCGCCGACGAACCGGCAGAAGAGGCGACGCCAGAGCCCGCGCCCGAACCGGCCGCCGAAGCTCCGTCGGAGCCGGAACCGGTGGCTGAAGCCCCGGCAGAGCCGGAACCGGCAGATGATGAAGTGCTCGAGCTCACCGACAAGATTGATGAAGTCGGCGGCGGTACCGACCCGCTGGCGCTTGATGATGATCTGATGATTGTCGACCGCGAGGAGGACGAGCCCGCTCCGCAGCCCGAACCTGAACCCGTCGCCGAAGCGGCTCCGGAAGCTGCGCCGCAACCGGCTGCGGAAGAGGATGATTCGCTGGTCGGGGCACCGGCCGCGACAGCCGCCGCCGGCGCGTTTGACGCCCTGGCTGAAAATCTCCGTGTGGCCTCGGCCGATGGCCTGACCCTTGAAGGCATTGTGCGCGAAATGATGCGTCCGATGCTGAAAGACTGGCTCGATACGAATTTGCCACGGATCGTCGAGGAGAAGGTCGAAGCCGAAATCGAACGAATTTCGCGTCGACGCTAAGCGCTTAACTGAAACAGAAAAGAATAGGGCGTCGACGAAATCGTCGGCGCCCTTTATGTATCCGCCGCCATGCTAGAAAAAACATTCGAACCGAACGCCGCTGAACCGCGCCTCTATGCGCAATGGGAAGATGCCGGAACCTTCCAGCCGAAGGATGACCCGCAGGCGGAAACCTATTCCATCGTCATTCCGCCCCCCAATGTGACGGGCAGCCTGCATATCGGGCATGCGCTGAACAATACGCTGCAGGACGTGCTGATCCGCTATCACCGCATGCTGGGCAAGGCCGTGCTGTGGCAGCCGGGCACCGATCATGCCGGAATTGCCACGCAGATGGTGGTCGAGCGCCAGCTGGCCGCGGAAGGCAATATCTCGCGCCGGGATATGGGCCGGGAGGCCTTCATAAAGCGCGTCTGGGAATGGAAAGAGGAATCCGGCGGAACCATCCTCAACCAGCTCCGCCGGCTGGGCGCATCCTGTGACTGGAGCCGCGAGCGCTTTACCATGGATGAGGGCCTGTCAAAGGCGGTGCTCAAGGTTTTCGTGGAGCTCTATGAGCAGGGGCTGATCTATCGCGACAAACGGCTGGTGAACTGGGATCCGCATTTCCAGACGGCGATTTCCGACCTGGAAGTGGAAAACCGCGAAGTCGACGGGCATTTCTGGCGCTTCCGCTATCCGCTGGCCGACGGCTCGACCTACAAATTCCCGATTGCCTTTGACGAGGACGGCCAGGCCACCGAGTGGGAGGAGCGCGACTATATCGTGGTCGCGACCACGCGTCCGGAAACCGTTCTGGGCGATACCGGTGTAGCCGTGCATCCGGAGGATGAGCGTTATGCCGGCCTCGTGGGCAAGACCATCCGCCTGCCGATTGCGGACGTTGAGATCCCGATCGTGGCCGATGAACATGCCGATCCGGAGCAGGGCTCGGGCGCGGTGAAGATCACACCGGCGCATGATTTCAATGACTTCATGGTGGGTGAGCGCCAGGGCTTGCCGATGGTGAATCTGTTCGACCGTGAGGCGCGGCTAATCTCCGAGATCACCGATGAAAAGGTCGACGGTCTGGACCGGATCCCCGCCGAGTGGCGCGGCCTCGATCGGTTCGAGGCGCGTGAAAAACTCGTCGCCCGGATGGACGAACTCGGCCTGTTGGACGGGATCGAGGACCGCAAGGTGCAACAGCCCTTTGGCGACCGCTCCGGCGTGGTGGTGGAGCCCTTCCTGACGGATCAGTGGTTCGTGAAGGCCGATGTGCTGGCCAGGGATGCGATTGCCGCGGTCGAGGACGGGCGAACGGATTTCCATCCGAAGAACTGGGAAAAGACCTATTTTGAATGGATGCGCAATATCCAGCCCTGGTGCATTTCGCGTCAGCTCTGGTGGGGGCACCGCATTCCGGCCTGGTATGATGAAGACGGCAATGTCTTTGTCGCCGAAAGCGAGGCAGAGGCCGTTGCCAAAGCCGGTGGCAGGGCGCTGACCCAGGACGAAGACGTCCTCGACACCTGGTTTTCCTCAGCGCTGTGGCCGTTCTCGACGCTGGGTTGGCCGGAGGAAACCGATGAGCTGAAGCGCTTCTATCCGACGAGCGTGCTGGTCACGGCGTTCGACATCATCTTCTTCTGGGTCGCCCGGATGATGATGCAGGGCCTTCACTTTATGAAAGAGGTGCCGTTCCCGGATATCTATATCCATGCGCTGGTGCGCGACGAGCACGGCGCGAAAATGTCCAAATCCAAGGGCAATGTGATTGACCCCTTGGAGCTGGTCGATGAGTTCGGGGCGGATGCGGTGCGCTTCACGCTGGCCGCGCTGGCGGCGCAGGGCCGCGACATTCGCATGTCGAAGGACCGGGTCGAGGGCTATCGCAATTTCGGCACCAAGCTGTGGAATGCGGCGCGCTTCTGTTTGATGAATGATTGCCTGCCGGACCCGGAATTCGACCCGAAGTCGGTGAAGCAGACCGTCAATCAATGGCTGCTGGGCGAAGCCGAAGCCGCCACCAGCGCGGTGGCGCAAGGGCTTGAAACCTATCGCTTCAACGAGGCGGCCAGCGCGGCCTATCGCTTTGTCTGGAATGTGTTCTGCGACTGGCATCTGGAATTTGCCAAACCGCTTTTCAATGGCGAGGACGAGGCCGCGAAAGCCGAGACCCGCGCGACAACCGCCTATGTGCTGGAAGTGGCGTTGAAACTCCTGCACCCCTTCATGCCCTTCATCACTGAGGAGCTATGGGCGAAGACCGCCGGGCCCGAGGGCCGGGACAGCCTGCTGATCGTGGCCGACTGGCCGCAGCCGCAAGGCCTTGCCAATGCGGCGGCACAGGACGAGATGAACTGGCTGGTCAGCCTGATCACCGAAATCCGCAAGCTGCGCTCGGAAATGAATATCCCCGCCAAGGCCCGGCCGGCCGGGCTGGCCATTTCCGGCGATGCGGCGCTTGCCGAACGCCTGAAGCGCCATTCCGCCCTGATCTGTCAGCTGGCACGGCTGGACAGCATTGCGCTGGCGGACACGGCCCCCGAAGGCTCGGCGCAGATTGTGGTGAGCGAGACCACCTATGCGCTGCCGCTGGAAGGGGTGATCGATTTCGACGCCGAGCGGACGCGGCTGGACAAGGAAATCGAGAAGACGGCGGGCGAGATTTCGCGGCTGGAAAAGAAGCTCTCCAATGAGCGCTTTGTTGCCAACGCCCCTGCGGATGTGGTCGCCGCCGAACGCGCCAAGATGGCGGATTATGCCGCGCAGAAGGATGCACTTGAAGCGGCCCGCGCGCGTCTGGGGTGAGTCATTCAAGTCGTCATTCCGGGGCGCGCTTTCAGCGCGAACCCGGAACCCATGGCGATGCGGTGATGTCACGGCATGGGTCCCGGACCAGGCGGAGCCTGTCCGGCATGACGGGATGTTTGAATTTGCAATTGCACCCGACGCCGGAGCCGCTAGCTTCGCTTCATGACTGATTCCCAACGCCTTTCACCGGAAATGGAAACCATCTGGAAGGAGGAGCTGTCGCCCTTCCTGTCCGAGCGCGAAGACCGCCGCAAGGATGCGGTCAAGCGCCTCGTTCTGGGCGTCGGCGGCGGTCTGGTCATCGGCGGCATTGCCGCCATATTCTTTGTATCGAACGCCGCCGAGCCGCTCGGCTTCTTCGCCTTTATCGTGGCGGTCATGGGCGGGAGTTTTCTGGGCAGCACCAAATTCATGGCCTTGCGCAAGGAAGTGAAGGTGGGGCTTTTGAACCGCCTCGCCGAAGCTTCTGACATGCAGTATGCGCTGAAACCGGCGGCCCCCGCGCGCTTCCAGGTGTTCCGCGAACACGGGCTGATCCCGTCCTCGCAGCGCGAGAGTTTCGAGGACCATTTCATTGGCGAACGCCATGGTTCCGTCTTCGAGCTCTATGAAGCCAAGCTGGAACAGCGGCGGCAAACCGACAAGAAAACCACCTGGGTCACGGTCTTCCGCGGGCTCCTGATCCGCATCGAGTTTCCGCGCACGGTCGAGGGGGTGACGGTTATCACCCGCGATGCCGGGATATTCAATGCGCTGGAAGGCTGGGGCCGGAAGACATTCGGCAGCACCAAGCTGGAACGGGTCGGGCTGGTCGATCCGAAATTCGAGAAGATTTTCGAGGTCTATTCCACCGATCAGGTGATGTCGCGCTATCTTCTGACGCCGACTTTCATGGAACGGCTTCTGGCCCTTGAGACGGCCGTGAAAGGCAAGAAGGTCCGCGCGGCCTTTGACGAGCGTCATGGCGGCGGCGAGCTGCTGATCGCGGTCGAGACCGGAAATCTGTTCGAACCGGGCAGCCTGTTCAAACCGCTGGATGATGAAAACCGTATCCGCACGCTGCTGAGCGAGATCGAACTGGTGACGGGCATGCTGGACCTGATGGTCCGCCCGCCCGAGCTCGGCGAGAATGTTCTGGCCGAAAACTAGAAGTCGAATGTCCCCACGACCGGCACGTGATCGGAGGCCTTGGGCTTGCCGCGAACGTCCTTGTGGATTTCGACAGACTTGAGGTGATCGGCCGCCTGCGGCGAGCACAGCAGATGGTCAATGCGGATACCATGATCTTTCTGCCAGGCTCCGGCCTGATAATCCCAGAAGGTGTATTGATGCGCGCGGCCATCGCATTGTTCGAAAGCGCTGGTGAAGCCCAGCCACAGAAGTGAGCGGAAGGCCTCGCGGGATTCCGGGCGGGTCAGCGCATCGCCCTCCCAGGCGGCCGGGTCATGGACATCATGGTCGCCTGGAATGACATTGTAATCCCCCGCCAGGACGAGTTTTTCCTCATAGGTGAGGAGGTCTGCCGCGCGCGCTCCGAGGCGTTTCATCCAGCCCAGCTTGTAATCGAATTTCGGCCCCGGCGCGGGATTGCCATTGGGCAGATAGATGGACGCGACGCGCACCACGCCGTCTTCGGTCGAGATCACGGCTTCCAGATAGCGGGCCTGCTCATCCCCGTCATCGCCGGGCAGGCCGGTGACGGTTTCGTCGATGGGGAATTTCGAGAGGATGGCCACGCCATTGTAGGATTTCTGGCCGTGAGTTTCGACATTATAGCCCAGATCCTCGATCTCCAGGCGCGGGAAATTCTCGTCGAGACACTTGATTTCCTGCAGGCAGACAATGTCCGGCGCAGCTTCACGCAGCCAGTCGAGCACATTCTCGAGCCGCGCCTTGACGGAGTTGACGTTCCAGGTGGCGATGGTGATGGTCATGGGTGGTCTTTCTTGCGGGCAGGGGAATCTCTCATGAGCGACACAGGTGTAGCACCGGAGCGGCGGCGGATCACGGCCTGGAAAGGCGTTCGCCTGCTATTTGCCAGCCTCGTCGCTGTGGCGGTCGGTCTGTTCGGGCTCGCCATGTGGGCGCCAAATATCATGACCTTTGGGCCAGTGATGGACGGGCGGGACCTCGGATGGGCATTCAGAGCGGTGATGCTGGTGATGTTTGCCGGGCCGTTTGCCGCGGGCGCGGGCCTGCTTGTCGGCTGGATAACGTTCTTCTTCCGCCCGGTGACAGGCATTCGCATTGTCATCATTCCGCCCCTGCTTTGGGGGCTGAGTGTGCTGGCTATCTTCGCAAATGCGCTGGGCCGTTGCGATGGCGACTGGGTGTGTTGATGGTGGCATTGTCAGATCGGGGGATTGCTGATGCCTGACGACCGTCCATCGCCCCGGCAACGGATTACTGTCTGGGCCATATTGCTGATGATGCTTGTCAGCCTGTTTGACCTTGGAGTTTTCGTCGGAAGCTTTGTCTTATGGCTTCCTACAACAATGATTTCACTGGGCACCCAGATCGGGGGGCTGCCGGACATTCTTGTAAACTGGATTCTGGCCGGTCCGCTGTTCGCGTTAATTGGTCTGGCTGCCGGTTGGCTGACCTTCTTTTTCCGACCGCGAAACGGGCTTCTGATTGGTTTTCTGGTCCCTTTACTCTGGCTGATCCCATTGGTTGTGCTTGTCGCAATGGGCGAGGGCCGCTGCGCCGGCGGCATTTGCTAAGCCCAACTACCCTCGGCAGGACCGCCCGCTAGAACCCCCGGAAACGCGCGATTTCATCCACGCTCGCCCGCTCCGTCCGCATCGTGTTCAGGGGCGCAGCGGGGTCGGCATAGCCCAGGGCGAGGCCGCAATAGACCTGCTCATCTTCGGGCAGGTCGAGAGCTTTGCCGAGCGTCTTCGTAAAGCGCGTCCAGGCTTCCTGCATGCAGGTGGCGAGGCCATGGCCTTCGGCGGCGAGCGTGACGGCATAGATGAACATGCCGAGATGGGCCCATTGATTTGGATTCATCCGGGGATCGATGGTGAAGAACATGCCCACCGGGGCACCAAAGAAGTCGAAATTCCTCAGGACCTGACCCATCCGCCCGGCCTTGTCCTCGCGCGGGATGGCGAGGATGTCATACATATGTTCACCGACCGCATACCGGCGCGCGCGATATGGATCCCAGAGTTTTTCCGGATAGACCGGAAAGGCGTTTTCATCGTTGAACGGATCGGCTTCGAGCCTTGCTTTCACCGCATCAATGATGGCTTGCCGGGCTTCGCCGGTGACGACATGGACTTTCCACGGTTGCAGATTGCCGCCGGACGGGGCCCAGCGGGCATCTTCCAGGATTGCGCGTACCGCAGCTTCGCTGACCGGCGTGTCGAGAAAGCCGCGCGTGGAAATGCGGTTGCGGATGGCCTCGTTGATGTCCATCAGATCGAGAAGCTGACGCCGCAGCCGCACGCTGCCGTGGCGTGAGGGTTCTCGATCTTGAAGGTGGCGCCGATCAGGTCATCGGCGAAGTCGATCGTACAATCGGCGAGGAAGGGCAGGGAGGCGCTGTCAATCGCGACCTTTGCGCCATCGCGTTCGAGCACGGTGTCGTCATCGGCCGCAGCCGCATCGAGATCGAATTTATACGAAAAACCGGAACATCCGCCGCCCTCCACGGAGATGCGCATCACACCGGCCTTCTCGGATTCGAGGATGGCGTTGATGCGTCTGGCGGCGCGCTCGGTCAATTCGATCTGGGGGGCGGTCATGGGACGGCTCCGGCTTTCGTTTCTGTCTGACCTGATATATGGACCGCCGGAGCCGGAACGCAAACCCGTTTGAGGACAAGCCGATGAGTGTGGGCGCGACAGACCGCAGCCGGGCGATATATGCCTGCCACCCGTCGCGTTCCCGCGGGCGGGTATTTGCGCAGGCCGACAGCGCTTCGCGGACCGCCTTCCAGCGGGATCGCGACCGCATCATTCACACCACGGCCTTCCGGCGGCTGAAAGAGAAAACGCAGGTCTTCGTCGCCCATGAAGGCGATCATTACCGCACCCGCCTGACCCATTCGCTGGAAGTGGCGCAGATTGCCCGGACGATTGCCCGCGCCCTGAATGCCGATGAGGACCTCACCGAGGCGCTGGCGCTGGCGCATGATCTGGGACATCCGCCCTTCGGTCATGCCGGGGAGCGGGCGCTCTCGGCCTGTATGGCGGATTTTGGCGGCTTTGATCACAACGCCCATACACTTCGCATCATCACCAAATCCGAAGTCCGCTATGCCGAGTTTGAAGGTCTGAACCTGACCTGGGAAAGTGTTGAAGGCATCGTCAAGCATAATGGCCCGCTGGTCACCAAAGCGAAGGGCGAGGATCAGCTCAATTGGGGCATTACTGATTATCCGCATTGGCGCGAGCTGGAGCTGTCCACTTTCGCCTCGCTGGAGGCCCAGATTGCCGCGCTGTCCGATGATATTGCCTATAATAATCACGATATTGATGACGGGCTGCGCGCCGGGCTTCTGGATCTGGAGGCATTGGCGGCCCTGCCGCTGGTGGGGGAGACACTGGCGGCGGTCCGGAAGCGCTATCCGTCAACGCCTGAAGATATTCTGGTATTGGAAATGGTTCGCGAGTTGATCGGGCGCATGGTCACGGATGTCCTTGATGAGACAAAGGTGCGTCTGGAGCGGCTGAAGCCGGACAGCGCTGATGCCATCCGCCTGGCTGGCCGGGAAACGGCAGCGTTTTCCAATGATATGCTGATCGGGCTGGCCGAAGTGCGCCGCCATCTCTTTGCCAACATGTACCGGCATTACAAGGTGAACCGCGTGATGGCGCAGGCCGAACGCGTCGTGACGGATCTCTTCACCCGCTTTCATTCCGACCCCGGATTACTGCCGACACGATTCCGCAGCGGGGCGGGTGAGGCCGGCAGTGTGGAACTGGCGCGCCGGGTGTGCGACTATATTGCCGGGATGACTGACCGGTACGCTCTGGAAGAGCATCGCCGGTTATTCACAGTTCAAGCCTACTTCTGACCCCCGAAAACACCTCGTCTTGGTGTTATTCTGCAAGAGGTCAGGTGATTCGGCCCCGCAGGAACGGAACGCTATGAGCGATCGCGATACCCAATCCCCCCTCGGCGAGTACGACGAGGATGAAGAAACCTTCGACGCGCGCGAGGATTCGCGGCGCGGCCCTCTGCTGCTGACAACGGCGGCAGCGGTCTTCGTCCTGTTCATTGCCGTGGTGTGGAGTGCCTATCAGCAAGGCGTGCGGGACCGTGACGAACCTTCGCGGATCCTCGCCGATTCCACACCCTATCGTGAAGTCCCGGCCGATCCCGGCGGAACAGAAACGCCGGATCTCGACATCGAGGCTTATGACCGGATTTCCGGTGATACGTCAGGGGATGGTGGAACAACGCCGCGGGCCGGGCCGGAAGAGCCGGTGGAGGATGGCGGACGTCCGGCACTGCGTCTCGAGGAAACCACGCCGGATCAGACCGCTTCCGACCCGCAGGCAGATACCACAACGCAATCGGAGCCAGCGACCAGCGCTCCGGCCCCCGAGCCCGCCGAGCCGGTGCGGGCAGAGCCGGAACCCACGACACCGCCGCCGGCCCGCGAAACCACAACCGCCGCATTAGCCATTCCTTCTCCGGCCTCTGATGGTGACTGGGTGGTCCAGATCGGTTCCTTCCGCACAGAAGACGAGGCGGAAAGTGCCTGGGTGAATTTCATCACCGGCTATTCCGACATCGCAGCAGGTGCCGCGCCGGATATCCAGTCGGCAGAAATCGAAGGACGCGGCACCTATCACCGGCTTCGCATTGCGGCCTTTTCCGGGCGCGATGAAGCGTCTGCCTTCTGTGCCGCGCTGCAAGTGCGCGGGCAGGATTGCTACGCCACGCGCAGATGAGTGCACGCGCCGCGATTTTCGGCCTTTCCGGGCGGGTGCTGACCGACAATGAAGCCGCGTTTTTCCGCGATGCGGATCCGTGGGGATTCATTCTCTTTGCCCGCAATGTCGAAACGCCGGAACAGCTGGCAAAGCTGTGTGTGTCGCTGCGCGATGCGGTGGGGCGCGAAGCCCCGGTTTTCATCGATCAGGAAGGCGGGCGGGTGCAGCGGCTACGGCCGCCACACTGGCGTGATGCGCCGCCTGCCGCGCTGTTTGGCAAGCTCTATGCGGAGGATGCCGGGGCGGCGAAAGAGGCGGTCTGGCTGAATCATCGCCTGATTGCCCATGAGCTGCGCAGCGGCGGTATCGATGCCGATTGTGCGCCCTGTCTGGATATCGCGATTGAGGGGGCGGATGCCGTGATCGGAGACCGGGCCTATGGACCGGATGCCGGCGTCATTGCCGCGCTGGGACAATCGGCGATGGACGGGCTGATGGCCGGCGGCGTGGCCCCGGTGATCAAGCATGTGCCGGGGCATGGACGGGCTGATGCGGACAGTCACTTCCATCTGCCGCGCGTGCGGGAGTCACTGGAGCGTCTGACCGAAACCGATTTTGTGCCCTTTGCGGCGCTCAAGCATGCCCCGATGGGGATGACGGCTCATATCGTCTATGACGCCCTGGATGCCCGTGCGCCTGCCACAATGTCGGAAGCGGCGATAGCGCATATCCGCGGGGATATCGGCTTTGACGGCCTGTTGATGACAGATGATCTTTCGATGAAAGCGCTGTCGGGCTCGTTTGAAGAGCGCACACGGCGTTCAATCGATGCCGGATGTGATGTCGTCCTGCACTGTAATGGCGACCGCAAGGAAATGATCGCCATCGCAGATGCCGCGCCCCTGCTATCCGGGCCGGCTCTGGCGCGTGCCGAAGCAGCCGAGGATGCGCGCACACAGCTTGATGAGTTCGATGTACGATCCGGCCTGGCAAAGCTGGACTCCCTGATGGCCGGGGTGGCGTCATGACCGACGAGTTCGAGGAAGACCTGCCATTTGAAGCTGCCGAAGACGCCGATCACGAGGCGCTGATCGTCGATCTTGATGGCTATGAAGGCCCGCTTCACCTGCTGCTCGCCCTGGCGCGCAAGAAGAAGATCGACCTGACGCGTTTGTCGATCCTGGAACTGGCCGAGCAATATCTCGCCTTTGTCCATGCCGCCCGGCAACGCCTGGATCTGGCCGCCGAATATCTCGTCATGGCCAGCTGGCTCGCCTATCTGAAATCGCGCCTCCTTCTGCCGAAGCCGGCCAAGGATGATGAGGAGATTGCGCCCGAACAGATGGCGGCATCGCTGGCCTTCCGCTTGCGCCGGCTGGATGCGATGCGCGCAGCAGGTCAGGCGATTTACGCCGGACACCTGTTGCGGCGGGACGTTTTTCCGCGCGGCATGCCGGAAGGTGTACGGACGCTGCGCGCCTCGAAATATGAAGCCAGCCTTTATGATCTCCTGAGCGCCTATGCGAAGCGCCGTCAGGCGGCGATCCGCACCAATTACCGGCCGGAATTGCCGAAAGTGTATGCGCCGGATGCGGCCCGCACGCGGCTGGAGCGCATACTGCCGGAAATCCGTCACTGGAAGACGCTGGACAGCCTGCTTCCGACGGATGCGGAGCTGGGCCCGGACGCGCCACCGCGCCGGTCCGTGCTGGCCAGCTCGACACTGGCCGCGCTGGAAGTCACCAAGGACGGCCATGCGGAATTGCGTCAGGCGAAAGCCTATGATCCCATCGAGGTCAGAGGCAAGGAGGACGCGCCCAAGCCATGACGGACAAGCCCGATCCCATCCATGATGCTATCGAGAAGCTTCGCGAGCGCGCATCCCGGCAAGGCCAGGCTGCGACCGGCAGCGATGAAAAGGGCCCGCGTCTGGCCGTCAATGCCGAGAAAGACCGTTTGCGGCGGATGGAAGCCCTGCTGTTTGCGGCCTCCGAGCCGCTGGATATCGAGACATTGCAGACAAGGCTGCCGGCTGAAAGCGATGTCGAGGCGTTGCTGGCGGTCTTGCAGGCCGAATATGCCGATCGCGGCGTGAATCTGACTGAGGTGGGCGGACGCTGGCGGATTGAAACCGCGCCGGACCTTCGCGGTCTGCTGGAAGAGATCCGCGAGGAGCCGCGCAAATTGTCGGATGCCGGGCTCGAGACGCTGGCAATCATCGCCTATCACCAGCCGGTGACGCGCGCCGACATCGAGGAAATCCGCGGCGTGGCCGTGTCCAAGGGCACGCTGGATCTTTTGTTCGAGCTGGGCTGGATCCGCCCGCGTGGCCGCCGCCGTACGCCGGGACGTCCGGTGACTTATGGCACGACGGCGGATTTCCTTCAGTATTTCGGACTCGCCACGATTGCCGATCTGCCGGGACAGGCCGACCTGAAGGCTGCGGGGCTTCTCGATGCGCGCCTGCCGCCCGGGTTTGAAATCCCCGATCCCGGCCTGTCCGAGGGTCTGGAGGGGGAAGACCCGCTGGATCCGGAAGACGATGCGCATCTTTTCCATGTCGATTTCATGGAAGAAGATGACAGCGAGACCTGATTTCCTGACCATGCAAATGGACGCGGGCGGATCGCTGGTCTAATCCTTTTCACGAATATTCCCGCGGGAGGAAAATATGGCACCGGGCATCTGGCAAATTCTGATTATCGTTGTCCTTGTCGCGCTGCTTTTCGGCGCGGGGCGCATTTCGGGGCTGATGGGTGAAGTTGCCAAGGGCATCACCAGCTTCCGCAAGGGCCTCAAGGAAGGCGATGAGGGCAGTGACGAGGAGGAGGGTAATAGCTCGGCCTCGATCAGTGAAAGCGCGCAAGCCCCTGAATCGGCCTCGAAAGAGGAAGAAAAGACGCGGAACTAGGGTCCGGTCATGAATCCCGGCATTGGCGCACCTGAACTTATTGTCCTTGCGGTCCTGGCCCTGATTGTGGTCGGCCCCAAAGACCTGCCGATGATGTTCCGGCGGGTTGGCCGGTTTGTCGGGCAGGCGCGTCAGATGGCCCGCGATTTCCAGCGCAGCTTCGACGATATGGGCCGCGAGGCGGAAATGTCCGAATTGCGCCGCGAGATCGAGGCGCTCAAGTCCGGCAATCCGGTGGCAAAAGCGAAACGTGATCTCGATGAGGTGACGCGCGACCTGGCATCGCTGGAACACGAGACGGTGGTCGAGCGCAAGCTGGCGGCGGCGGAGAAAGACCACACCAGCGGCGGCAGCAAGACGCCACCATCGAAGGATGATCTGCCGCTTTCCGAACCGTTGCAGCCGACTGTCGAGCCGTATCAAAGTCCGAAAAAGAAGACCAAGAAGCCAGCGGCTGAAGAATGAGCAATAAAATCGGCACGGATATCGAAGACGATGAGGTCGAGGCCAGCCGCGCGCCGTTGATGGATCATCTGACGGAGTTGCGGACCCGCCTGATCCGGCTGGTGATCGTATTGATGATCGGCTTTGTCGTCTGTTTCGTCTTTGCCGAGCAGATCTATAATTTCCTGCTCGTGCCGTTCGAGGATGCCGCGGCGCGCGTGCGTCAGGGCGATCTGTCGCTGGAATTGATCTTTACCGCGCCGCTGGAATTTTTCTTCGTCAAGGTGAAGCTCGCCTTTTTCGGCGCTCTGATCCTCGCCTTTCCCTGGCTGGCCTATGAAATCTTCGCCTTCGTGTCGCCCGGGCTCTACAAGAATGAGCGCGGCGCGTTTGCGCCCTTCCTGATTGGCGCGCCGGCGCTTTTCGTCGGCGGCATGTCCTTCGTCTATTATTTCGTTTTGCCTTTCGTGATGCGGTTTGCGCTGAGCCAGGAGCAGCTGGGCGGCGAGAATGCGGTAACGATCCAGCTGCTCACACGGGTCTCGGACTATCTCAATCTGGTGACGACGCTGATCCTCGCCTTCGGGCTCAGCTTCCAGCTTCCGGTCTTGCTGATGCTGCTAGGCGGAGCGGGGATCGTGTCCTCCAAGCAGTTGATCAAATTCTGGAAATTCGCACTGGTCGGGATTTTTGCCTTTGCCGCTTTCGTGACGCCGCCCGACCCGATCAGCCAGCTCATTCTTGGCTCGGTCCTGATGGGGCTTTACGGGATTTCGATCCTGGGTGTGCGCCTGGTCGAAAAGCGCGGCGAACCGGCCAGCGAAGACGCGTAAGCCCTGCGGGCGGAGTTCTGCCCTGACGTTACGGGATGAAGTGTTGCCAGCCCGACACCTGCTCGCTATCACCCGCGCAGACACAGAGATTCAGGGCCGGTTATGCATGACATCCGTTTGATCCGCGAAAATCCCGAAGCTTTCGACGCCGGGCTGGCGAAGCGTTTCCTTGCGCCGCAATCGGATGAAATCCTGCGCCTGGACCGCAAGCGCCGGGAAGCCGTCGGCCGCCAGCAGGAGGCCGAGACCGAGCGCAATGCGTTGTCCAAGCAGATCGGCCAGGCGAAGGCCAAGGGCGATGAAGGCGAGTTCAACCGGCTTCGCGGAGAGGTGGATCGTCTGAAATCGGTGCTGGACGAGTCTGGCGCGGATGCGGCGAAATTTGAAGAAGCCCTCAATCAGCATCTTGCCGGATTGCCGAACATTCCGATGGACGATGTGCCGGTCGGCGAAGACGAAACGGATAACGAAGAGGTGCGCGGCTGGGGTGAGCCGAAAGCGTTCGGGTTCGCGCCCAGGGATCATGTCGATCTGGGTGAAGGCCTGGGGCAGCTTGATTTCGAACGCGCGGCTGCGATGTCCGGTGCGCGCTTTGCCGTTCTGCAGGGCGGGCTGGCCCGTCTGGAACGCGCGCTGGCGCAATTCATGCTGGATCTGCACACGTCGGAACACGGTTTCACCGAGGTGAGCCCGCCCTATATGGTGCGGGATGAGGCCATGTTCGGCACAGGCCAGCTTCCCAAGTTCGCCGACGACCTTTTCCGCACGGAGGATGGCCGCTGGTTGATCCCGACCGCCGAAGTGCCGCTGACCAATCTGTTCCGGGACGCCATCCACAATGAGGCGGACTTTCCGGCGCGCCTGACCGCCTATACGCCTTGCTTCCGGGCCGAGGCCGGCTCTGCGGGCAGGGATACGCGTGGTCTGATCCGCATGCACCAATTCCACAAGGTGGAGATGGTGTGTGTGACGCGCCCAGAAAACTCCGAGGACGAACTCGAGCGCATGACGAATTGCGCCGAGGAGATTCTGCGCCGTCTGGAATTGCCTTACCGGGTCATGCTGCTGTCCTCCGGCGATATGGGATTTGGCGCGCGCAAGACCTATGATCTGGAAGTCTGGCTGCCGAGCCAGAACACGTATCGCGAGATTTCCTCCTGCTCCAATTGCGGAGACTTCCAGGCGCGCCGCATGAATGCCCGTTTCCGCCGCGAGGGCGAGAAGAAGCCGGAATTCCTGCACACGCTGAACGGCTCCGGCGTGGCCGTCGGGCGTGCCATGCTGGCGGTGATGGAAAACCACCAGAATGAAGACGGATCGATCACCATTCCGGACGTGCTGCGCCCCTATATGGGCGGACTTGAGGTTCTGGGTGCATGAAAAATCCCAGAATCCTGCTGACCAATGATGACGGTATCCGTGCGCGCGGCCTGCAATCGCTGCAGAAAATTGCGTCCGAATTATCCGATGATGTGTGGATCGCGGCGCCTGCCGAGGAGCAATCCGGTGCGGGGCGTTCGCTGACGTTGCATGACCCGTTGCGCGTCCGGAAGGTCGCTGACCGGTCGTTTGCGATTTCCGGTACACCGACGGATGCGGTGTTGATGGGCGTGCAGGATCTGATCACGGACAAGAAGCCCGATCTGGTATTGTCCGGGGTGAATCGCGGCGGCAATGTTGCCGAGGATGTCACCTTTTCCGGCACGGTCGCCGGGGCGATGCAGGGCATGCAGCTGGGCATTCCGTCGATCGCGCTCAGCCAGGTCTATTCCTTCCTGCCCAATGCACATATCCGCTGGGAGGTCTGCGAGACCTTCGGTGCGCCCATCATTCGGCGGCTTCTGGAAGAAGGCTGGCCCGAGGATGTGCTGATCAACATCAATTTCCCTGACTGCGAGCTTGCCGACATCAAGGAAGTGGAGGTCACAAAGCAGGGCCGACGGGACCAGGCCATTGTCCATGCCGAAAAACGTACCGATCCGCGCGGCGTTGACTATTACTGGATCGGTTTCAAGGGCGCTCCGCAAAGCCCGATGGAAGGCGATGATCTGCACGCCGTCATGGGGGGACGGATCTCGGTGACCCCCTTGCATGTCGATCTGACCCATATGGAAACCCATCACCGCCTGAAAGGTGTTCTGGGTGGCGCCCCGCCGCGCAAATGACCGCTCCTGATCCCCGCGTCATCCAGCTTGTCATGAGCCTGCGCGGGTCCGGTGTGACGGACCGGCTTGTGCTGGCAGCGATAGAACGCACGCCGCGCGATATTTTTGTGCCCGACCGGTTTCTCGATCATGCCTTCGACGATAGAGCGCTGCCGATTGATTGCGGGCAGACCATCAGCCAGCCGCTGATTGTCGGTCTGATGACACAGCTGCTCCAGGTCGATGACCGCTGCAAGGTGCTGGAAATCGGGACTGGCTCGGGTTATCAGGCGGCAATCCTGGCGCGCCTGGCACGCCGTGTTTACACGATCGAGCGGTACCGCACGCTGGCCAAGGAGGCCGAGGCACGCTTTGCCGCGCTGCGCCTGACCAATATTACCCCCCGGATAGGGGATGGCACGAAAGGCTGGCCGGAACAGGCCCCTTTCGACCGGATCATCGTAACCGCCGGTGCGCCGGTGCGGCCCGACACGCTGCTGGCCCAGCTGAAGCCGGGCGGGATCGCCGTGATTCCGGTCAATAATGACCGTGGCTCACAGACGCTTGTCCGCTACATCAAAACCGATTCTGACACGCTGGACGAAGAGGCCGTAATGGATGTCCGCTTCGTGCCCCTGGTCGAAGGTGAAACAAAAGCCCTTTGATTCCTGGCTATGGCTAACGGCTGATTAACGCCTCTTGGGCTTACTGTCGGCGGTTTGCCAAAGTGAAATCCGAGCTGTGCTGTCTGTGCGTCTGATCCTTCCGATATTATTGCTTGCCCTGGTGGCAGGCTGCGCGACCCCGTCGCCGCGTGATCCGGCGCGGATCGATTACCGGCGCGCCAATACCGATGGTCCGACGGCAGATGTCCTGCGCAATCCGGCGCAATGCAATCCCGGCGGCCGCTATGTGGTCCGGTCCGGTGACACGCTGTCAGAGATTGCGGAAGATTGCGGACTGCAGACATCCGACCTCGCCCAAGCCAACGGGCTCTACCCGCCCTATCAGTTGCTGGCCGGGCAGGAGTTGATATTCCCGCGCCCGTCCTCGCACACGGTGCGGCGTGGAGAAAATCTCTACCGCATCGGATTACGCTATAATATCAATTATCTGGACCTTGCGGCTCATAATGGCATTTCTGCGCCATACGCCATCGAGGTCGGACAGGAAATCCGGATTCCGAATGGACAGGTACGCACGGTTTCGCTGGAACCGCCGGCCGTCCGCGACAGGCCGCGCCGGCCGGTGACGCCGGATACGCCGGTGACGGTCGAGAGCGCTGATCCGCCGCCCCGACGCGAGCCGCCAGCCAGCAGCCCGCCGCCCGCCGCCTCCGCCCCGGTCAGCTTCCAGTGGCCGATCCAGGGCGAGATTCTCTCGACCTTCGGTCCCAAACCGGATGGCCGCCGCAATGACGGTATAAATATCGCAGCCGATGAAGGTGACAGTGTGCGGGCCGCCGCCGGTGGCACGGTTGTCTATGCCGGCGGTGAATTGCAGGGCTATGGCGAGCTGGTCCTGATCCGCCACGAGGGTGGCTGGGTGACTGCCTATGCACACAATTCGCGCCTTCTGGTGGCCGAGGGTGACCGGGTGGAACAGGGACAACTGATTGCCGAGGCCGGCTCGACGGGGTCGGTCGACACGTCCCAGGTCCATTTCGAGATCCGCCGTGGGGTGACTCCGGAAGATCCGATGCGGCATTTACAGGGAAGTTAACCGCCAACCCTTGTTGCATGGCGGGCGCGTCCCGATATATTCCCGCGACCTTCAAATAAACGGCTCGCAATAGAGGCATATTCATGTTTGACGCTATCTCGATCGCATCCACCGCTGGCGCTCCCGGCGGTATCACCGGCGCCTTTATCCAGTTTGCACCGCTGTTGCTGATATTCGTTGTCTTCTATTTCCTGCTGATCCGTCCGCAACAACAGCGGATGAAAGCCCATCGCGAAATGGTTGCGGCTGTCGCCAAGGGTGATGAGGTTGTCACCGCAGGCGGCATTGTCGGCAAGGTGGTCAAGGTCGATGATGCCGAGTTGCAGGTTGAAATCGCAACCGGGGTGAAAGTCCGCCTCATGCGGTCCACGGTTTCCGAAGTGCGGTCGCGCACTCAGCCGAAAGCGGCCAATGACAGCAAGTCCGACAAGAAACCGGCCAATAAAACCATTTCGGAGTAAGAGCTTATGCTCTATTTCGCCCACTGGAAGATCGCGCTGATCCTGGCGGTTTCGTTGCTCGGCATCTGGTTTGCGGCACCGAATTTTTCGCCCCTGCCAGGACAGACCGTCAATCTGGGACTCGACCTTCAGGGCGGGTCCCACCTCGTTTTCGAGGTCGATCTGCCAGGGGTTCGCGCGGAGCGTCTGGACGGTTTGTCTCAGGAAGCCACGGTTCTTTTCCGCCAGCAGCCGACCATTCCGACGGCAGCAAACGCTGTGATCGGTGACGAGGTCGTGATCCGCGTTGCGCGCGCCGAAGACATGGACGAGGCGTTCAGCCGGCTACAATCGCTGTCCCGGCCAGTCGGTGACGGCTCCATGGGGCTGACTGGCGTGGCTGCACGCACGGTTGATTTTGACCGCGATAATGCGGAGCGGACGATTCGCATGTCTCTGACAGATGCGGCAATGATCGATATCCGGGACCGTACGATCGCCCAGTCCATTGAAGTGATCCGCCGCCGGATCGATGCATCGGGGACCACCGAACCGACGATTGCGCGCCAGGGCGATGAGCGGATTCTGGTCCAGGTGCCGGGTGAGAGCAATCCGCAACGGATTATCGAGCTGGTCGGCACGACGGCGCGCATGACTTTCCATCTGGTGCGGGCTGATGTTGCCGTGGGCGCGGACGGCCAGGGGCGGACTCCGCCGGGCGTCATGATCCTGCAGCAGGATGATCTGTCCGAGCCCTATATTGCCGTCGAGCGGCGAGCCATGGTGTCGGGGGAAAACCTGACCTATGCGGGCTCGACCTTCCAGGACGGCCAGCCGGTCGTCGAATTCCGCTTTGATACCACCGGCGCGGCGGCCTTTGGCCGTGTCACATCCCAGAATGTCGGACGGCGGTTTGCTGTCGTGCTGGACGATATCGTGATTTCCTCACCCGTTATTCTCGGGCCGATTCTGGGGGGATCCGGCGTGATCCAGGGCAATTTCACATTCGAAAGCGCCTATGATCTGGCGGTGCTGCTGCAGGCCGGTGCACTGCCGGCCGAATTGACGGTTGTTGAACAGCGCTCGGTCGGTCCGGGCCTGGGGCAGGACTCGATCAACAAGGGCACAATTGCGGTCGTGATCGGCTTCATCGCGGTGATGGTGTTCATGCTGGCGGCGTATTCGGTATTCGGCGTATTCTCGAATCTGGCGCTGATGCTGAACGTCATGCTCATTCTGGGGGCATTGTCCGGATTGCAGGCGACCCTGACGCTGCCCGGGATCGCGGGGATTATCCTGACCATCGGTATGGCTGTGGACGCGAATGTGCTGATCTATGAGCGCATACGCGAGGAGGCCAAAAACGGGCGATCGCCCGCGAATGCGATCGAGAAGGGCTATTCCGAAGCGCTTTCCGCCATTCTGGATGCCAATATCACCACGCTGATCGCTGCCGGTGTGCTCTACATGCTGGGCGCCGGTCCGGTGCGCGGGTTCGCCGTGACGCTGGGCATTGGTATCATCACTTCGGTTTTCACTGCTTTCGTCTTCTCCCGCCTGCTGGTTGCGATGTGGGTGAAGGGGCTGAAGCCCAAGAAACTCCCCATTTAGGAGACGGCCCATGTCCCTCGCACTGACCAATTATTTCCCCGACTCGACGTCGATTCCCTTTATCAAGGCGCGCTTTGCGGCCTTCGGGTTTTCCGTCCTGATGATTCTGGCGTCCATCGCGGCGTTCTTCTCCATGGGGCTGAATTTCGGGATCGACTTTACCGGCGGTGTGACGCTGGAAGTGCGGACCGAGGCAGAGATCGACGCGGCGCGCATTGATGAGATGCGGGGCGTGCTGAACAATCTGGGGCTGGGCGCGATCGAATTGCAGGGCCTGTCGGAACTGACCGAGGGGTCGGAATGTTATGGCAATCACTGTGCGTTGATCCGTGTGCAGCCACAGGAGGGTGAGGGGCTGGAAGCCGAAGTAGCCCAGCAGGAAGCCAATCTCGCCGTTCAGGCAGCACTCACCGAGCTTTATCCGGACATTGAATACCGCTCTGTTCAGGTGCTGGGTCCGAAGGTTTCCGGCGAACTGGTTCAGGCGGGTATCATGTCCATCGTCACCGCGCTGGTGTTGATGCTGGTCTATATCTGGTTCCGCTTCGAATGGCAGTACTCTGTCGGCGCGGTCGTGGCACTGATCCATGACGTGATCATTACCATCGGCATGTTTTCGGTAACGCAGCTGGAGTTCAACCTCTCCACCATTGCGGCCATTCTGACGATTGTCGGTTATTCCATGAACGATACGGTCGTTGTTTATGACCGCATCCGCGAGAAAATCCGGAAATTCAAGAAAAAGAGCCTGGATGAGGTTTTGAATCTGGCCATCAACAAGACGCTTTCGCGAACGATCCTGACCTCCCTCACCACGCTGGTGGCGCTATTTTCGCTCTGGCTGTTGGGCGGGGCGGCCCTGCAGGGTTTCGCCTTTGCGATGATTTTCGGCATTGTGGTTGGAACCTATTCCTCCATCTTCGTCGCGGCGCCGATATTGATGCTGACCAATGTCAAACGGGAAGCCAGCGAAGCCTGATTTCGCTTTTCAAGCGAGCCTGATATGGTCCTCCCCGAAACGAGAATCGGGGAGGATTCCTAAATGGCTGCAATTCTGACAAATCTGCGCACAACCATTCATATCTCGCTGGCACTGGCGATCATCTTTCTGGTGGGCTATGCGCTGGCGTATGACAGTATCGGCTTCGGCGGCGCCTTCTGGATGGCGGTCGCGCGCTGGACCCATGTCGTGGCCGGCATCATGTGGATCGGTCTGCTCTGGTATTTCAACTTCGTGCAGATCCCGACCATGCCGTCCATCCCTGACGAGATGAAGCCGGCCATTGGCAAGCATATCGCGCCCAAGGCCCTGTTCTGGTTCCGCTGGGGAGCTGCTTTCACTGTCCTGACCGGCCTGATCGTTGCGCATCTTCGCGGCTATATGGTGGAGGTCTTGTCACTGGGGGCGCTGGCGGAAGCCTATACGCCGCAATATTCCTTCATCGGCATCGGCATGTGGCTGGCCATTATCATGGCGATCAATGTCTGGTTCGTGATCTGGCCCAACCAGAAAATCGCACTGGGGCTGGTAGAAGCGGATGCCGAGGCAAAACCCAAGGCGGCGCGCACAGCGATGCTGTTCTCGCGCACGAATACGCTGCTGTCCCTTCCGATGCTGGTGGCCATGGCGGGTGCACAGACGCTGTTCGGCTAAGCCGCAAAAAGAGATGCCCCGGATCAACCGGGGCATGACGAAACTAATCGCGTCATCGCCCGGCTTGTCCGGGCGATCTCGTTTCGGTTGCAGCTACTGACCGGAC
>NZ_QBDX01000003.1 GCF_003129605.1 Hyphobacterium indicum | reverse complement strand
TTGCTGACATAGGCGGCATGGTGCTTGCCATGGTGAAAGCCAAGCGTCTCGGCGGAAATGTGCGGTGCGAGGGCGTCCTTGGCATAAGGCAATTCGGGAAGGGTATGCGCCATGATCTGTCTCCATATCTGCGAATGGCCCGGGACTTCACCGGGCGGGGCTCTACTT
This sequence comes from Hyphobacterium indicum, assembly GCF_003129605.1. Lineage (GTDB taxonomy): Bacteria > Pseudomonadota > Alphaproteobacteria > Caulobacterales > Maricaulaceae > Hyphobacterium > Hyphobacterium indicum. Next base: position 153,552 of record NZ_QBDX01000003.1, on the reverse strand, counting down.
CTTGAACCCGGATATGGTCATTCGGTTTCAATTTTCCAGCCGCAAGCTATGAACAAGCCATGATAAATGCAGCGAAAATTTCTACCGGGCCGTCCGATCGCGCACTGGCGGCGCTGTTTGCGCCCGCTTCCGTCCGGAGCTTGCTGGCAGACCTCCATTTGTGGGCGGAAGAGATTGAATCCATTCCGTTCAAGGCGCGCGAGCCGGCCATTCAGGCGATGCGCTTTGCCTGGCACAGGGAGGCTGTCGCGGATCTGTTTGCAGTGCCGCGCAAGGTCCGGAGGCATGCTGCCTATGAGGGGCTGGCGCGCTTGACCGAAACGGATAACGGCCTGACCGCAGAAATCCTGCAGGGCGTCATCGACGCGGTGGAAGACGGCACACTGCCGGAGCGCATTCCGGATGAAGCGGCCCTGTTATCGGTCATGGACCGGCATTGGGGCGTGCTTGCCGGCTTGGCCCTGCGGCTGTGCGGCGGGGAGGCGGACGCCGGTCAGATCAGGGCAGCGGCGCGGGCGGCCGGACTGGCGCAATGGTGCCGGGCGTTCAGTTTCCGGGCCGGAACGAAGATGGCGCTGGTGCCGCTGGATGTGCTGGAAGCGCGCAGCTTCAACATTCATCGCCTGGCCAGTGGTCTGGAATCCGGGTCGGCCACCGCAATTTTCGAGCCGGTCATCGCGCTTCTAGACGCCGAATTGACGGCTTTATCCGGGCTGGGCAAATGCCCGCCCGAGGCGTTTCCGGCGCTGGCCCCGGCACGGCTGGCGCGCGCCACATTGAAGACAGCGCGCAGGGCCAGCGATCTCTACCGGACGGATTTTCACCGCCCGCAAATCGCCCGCCAGTTCGCGCTTCTCAAGGCCTCGATGAGCGGACGCCTCTAATCGCCAATGTGTTCAGCAAAGAAATCTTCCAGCCGTGTGAGGACTTCCAGACGCGTAGCGTAATCTGTCATCCAGTGATCGGCACCGTGCATCTCGACATATTCAACATCTTGTCCGGCATCATCGAGTGCATTTTGCATGCGGCGGCTTTGAGAGATCGGTATGACGGAGTCCTCGCGGCCATGCATCAGCAGAACCGGGGCCTGAAAGTTGCGTGTGTTGTGAATCGGTGAAATCTCGTCGAGATGTTGGCGGTCCTCAACCGTAACCACTCCGCCGAGGATCTCCGCCCAAGCATCTGCAACCCAGTTACCGCCGCCACCACGAATTTCAACCTCTCCGAGGAACAAGCCAATGTCGGTCACCGGTGCATAGGCGGCAACGCAGCTGTAGAGGTCTGGCGTGAATGCCCCGCCGGCCAATGCCGCATAGCCGCCATAGCTGCCACCAAAGATACAGACCCGGCCGTCATCGACCCAGCCCTGCTGGATGGCGTGGCTGAGCGCGTCGGTCACATCATGTTGCATGACTCCGATGCCCCATTGCCCGCGGCCGGCATCGCGGAAAGCCTGGCCGAAGCCGTCCGATCCCCGGAAATTCGGCTGGATGACCGCATAGCCCCTTGAAGCCAGAAAATGTGCGATCCAGTCGAAACCGCCGATATCGTAGGATTCCGGTCCGCCATGAGGCAACACGATCGCTGGCAGATCACTGCCACCATCCGCGGGCAAGGTCAGATAGGCCTGTATGACCGCTCCATCGCGAGCGGTGTAATCGAATTGCTGGCGTGTGCCGAGCTCGGTGGCTTCCAATTCGGGATATTCGCTGGCAAGAATCGAGAGGCTGCGCGCCTCATCGTCATACACATAAAAAGTCGGAACATCCGCCGAGCCATTCGTACGAACGATGAAACGGGACCGGTCCTGCGACCATGACGTGATCGTGGCACTGTCATCGCCCAGCGCGCCGACGAGGGCATTTTGCAGGTTTTGCAACTCATCATCGATCCAGCGCGTTTGCATGGTTTCATCCGGATAGGCCACGCCGATCAGCCATCCTGTGTAAGGATCATCAATGCTGTAGGACAGGTCCCGTCCATCCAATCCGATGGTGTTGGCTGTTTCGTTGCCGGTTTCCAGATCGAATGTTCGAAGCACCGAAAAACCGTCTCTATAAAAACCGAGGGCTGCTTCATCTTCCGGGGTGACCCCCCAGATGATCGACTGGAATGTCGGATTCTCTGCTTCGAATATGGATGCCCAGCTGCCATCGCGATAGGCGTCGATTCGATAGGCATTGCGCTCATCATCGAAATACTCGCGTGCCAACGGCATTCCGTCTGGCGTTACAAACCAGGATCGCTGGTCCGGCAAACCCTGCACGCTTCGTGTTACCGCCCCGCCATCTGCGGCAACGCGAAATAGCGAATATCGGGGCTGCTGTATCGCATCGCTCCCCCGCGACGAGCTGACACCGCTCTGACGGGGCGCTTCATGGGCCGGAATATAAACATTTCCGCCATCATGATCGACCGCGATCACATTGCCACGATTGATCGAGTATTGGTGAATCAAACGGTTATCCGCCAGCAATTGCGTGACGTTTGACGGATCTCTGGCATCGACGGAAAACGCCGCCGAGACATCTATCGGGTTGCGACGCGCGGCGGCGGTGAATCGCTGGGTCTCGCTCGCAATCATCAGGACACGCTCATTGCCTGCCCATATGATGTTTATAGGACGAATTGACGATGCGCCGACGCCTCGGCGTTCGCCTGTATCAATTTCAAGAATATAGAGTGCGCGCGCATCCCCGTCATTTGCGATGTAGGCAATATGAGTGCCGTCAGGAGAGAGTGTCGGCAGATCAATCGCTGGCATGCGGGCAAAGGCTTCAACGGGTGGTGTCTGGGCCTCAGCCGCCGCAACAGAAACCGCCACCAAGCCAATACTGAACATCCAACGCATAGCAAACACTCCCCTGCTTATCGCAACAATGCTGACCCAACGTAAGCGGGAAATCAATCTAAGGCTTCTGCTGCCCCGAGAGCCAGGCATCAATATCCGACAGGGCGCGGGCGCTCATGGCGCGCTTGCGGGCGACGGATTTTTCCTTGCCGCGGATACGTTTGCCGTCCTCAGTCTTCAGCGGCACCTCGATATCGGGGAAGAGACCGAAATTGACATTCATGGGCTGGAAGCTGGCTTTCGGGCCGGACAGGTGCCCGCCGGTGACATGGCGGATCAACGCGCCGAAAGCGGTTGTTTCCGGCGGTGGTGACAGTGTCCGGCCGAGGCGTTCGGCAGCGGCAAAGCGGCCGGCCATCAATCCCATGGCGGCGCTTTCGACATAGCCTTCCACGCCGATCACCTGTCCGGCAAAGCGCAGGGCCGGCCGGGATGTCAGCCGCAATTGGTGATCGAGCAATTTCGGCGAGTTCAGGAAAGTGTTGCGGTGAATGCCGCCAAGGCGGGCAAATTTCGCTCCCTCCAGCCCCGGTATCGTGCGGAAGATTTCACTCTGCGCGCCATATTTCAGCTTGGTCTGGAAGCCGACCATGTTGAAGAGCGTGCCGAGCTGGTTGTCCTGCCGCAACTGGACAACCGCATAGGGTTTCACATCCGGATTGTGCCTGTTGGTCAGCCCACGCGGCTTCATTGGTCCGTGACGCAGGGTTTCCGGGCCGCGTTCCGCCATCACCTCGATCGGCAGGCAGGCCTCGAAGTAGGGCGTGTCCTTTTCCCAGTCCTTGAATTCGGTTTTCGGACCATCCAGCAGAGCCCGGACGAAGCCCTCATATTGTGCCTGGTCCATCGGGCAATTGATGTAGGCGGCCTTGTCGGCCTCGGTCTCGCCCTTGTCATAGCGGGACTGCATCCAGGCAATGTCCATATTGATGCTGTCGCGTTCGATGATCGGTGCAATGGCATCAAAAAAGGCGAGCGAATCCTCTCCCGTCAGGTCCAGCACGGCTTTCGCCAGCGAGGGCGAGGTGAGGGGGCCGGTGGCAATGATCACGCTGTCCCAGTCTTCCGGCGGCAGGCCGGTGATCTCGCCGCGTTCGATGGTCACCAGAGGGTGTTCGGTCAGCGTCTTTGTAACGGCTTGGGAAAAGGCGTCGCGGTCGACGGCCATGGCTCCGCCGGCGGGCACCTGCACCTTGTCACCAATGGCCATGACCAGGCTGTTGGCGCGCCGCATCTCCTCGTGCAGCAGGCCGACGGCATTGTTCTGCGCATCGTCGGAACGGAAAGAGTTGGAGCAGACCAGTTCGGCGAGGCCATCGGTCTGATGCGCCTCGGTTTTCCGCACTGGCCGCATTTCGTGGAGGATGACCGGCACGCCGGCGCTGGCCAGCTGCCAGGCGGCTTCCGATCCGGCCATTCCGCCACCGATAATGTGAACTGGATGTGTCATGAGGCGGCGTATAACGGCTCAGCGCGTCCAACCCAAGCGGTCTTCGCAATTTCGCGTGTAGCGTGTAGTGTGCCTGCTGTGTCTTCAGGGCAGGGAAGTTGAATGCATATTTTGACCGGGATTTTGACGAGCTTGATTCTGACGTTTGCAGCGGTCGCTCAGGGGCTGCCGCAAGACGTCGCTGATGCCTATCGCGCCTATGAAGCCGCCGTGGATGCCGAGAACTGGGCCGAAGCAACGGCGCAGGCCGAAACGGCATGGCGAGCCGCAGAGGCTGGCGATGTCGATGCCGCCACCACCACGATTCTGGCCGCGAATTACGGTGAGGTTTCTCTGATTAGCGGGGATAATGCGGGTGCGGCAGAGGCCTATGAGCGGGCGGCGGAGATTATGGGGCGGCGTCATGAGGATGTTGAGACACGCGCCAACTACCTACGGATGGCCGCGCAGGCATATTATGTGGCTCAGGATTTCGCGAGAGCGCGTCGCCTTTCGGAGAACGCAACCAACGGATATGAACGATTGCCTCAGAGCGAAACGCGCGCGGCGGGGCTTTACCAAAGCAATTTGCTGTCAGCCTTTTCTGTTATGAATGAGGGCGATTCAATTCGGGCCGGACGATATGCCCGCGAGGCGATGGAGGCATTGTCCGAGATCGGACCTGTGGCCAATAATGATACTGCCAGCTTGACGTTTCTCGCCGGACTTGCGGAAACCTTCCGGAATAATGCCGAGGAAGCCGGCTACTATTTTTCGTTGTCCGGCTACATCAATGAAGCCATTGGCAGTGAGGGGCGAACGGCTGAAATTGCCAATGCTTGGGCAAGCTACGCGCGCGGCAATATTCCGGCGCGAAACCGGCCTGAGCTGATCCGGCGTTTGCGCGATAGCGGCTATGAACCCGCCGGATGTGGCACGGCGTTACTCAGTTGCTCCGCGGAAGCTGATGAGCAGGAGCTGGTCAGCCGGTTTGGGCCAGATGCGGTTATTGTGCCGTCCGCGCCATTGCATCGTGAACCGCCACGTTATCCAGAGGAGGCCGCAATGGTCGGTCTCGAAGGAATAGCTTTGGTGATGTTCGATGTTGAAGCGGATGGCAGCGTCTCAAACGGTGAAGTATTATACACTGTCCCTCATCCGATTTTTGGCGAAGCGGCCTTGGAAGCCCTTGAAAGGTGGGAATATTCACCCATGACCGTTGATGGGGTCGCGGTAAGGCGCGAGGGCGTTGTCACGCAATTCGGTTTCGAGATGAGTAATTGATCGAATTTGTCATATTCGCCGTTGCGGCCAGCTTGCAGGCTGCTTCGCCCGCTGGTGAGTGCGAAGCTATCGTCGATCAGTTGGAGGTCCGCCGGGCAATCCGCAGCGGCCAACGTGACGCCGTCGTGCGGGCCGCTGAACTGGTCAGCGATTGTGCCGGAAATGAAGAGTTGCTGATTTTCGCCGCCGAAGCCGCGTGGGATGAAGGCGATCTGGAAACGGTTTCTTTGCTAACGGCCAGCACGTTGCGTCTGGTGTCGGATCGCGGTTGTGCATGGACGCCGCTCGCGGCGCAGCTTGCGTTTACCAGCGGGTTCTCGCGTCTGGTGCGAGGTGATCGCGCTTACAGTTTTTATATGCATGCTGCTCTGCAGGCTCATGATGAAGCCGGCGGACTGACGCGCAACCAGCGTTTCGTTGCCGTCGAATATTCCGCTGATTTCGGGACATATCCACCAGACGATATTTTTTCGTTTGATAGCCCGTATATCGAACGGGCCTACCGGACAGATCCGGTGCGCTGCGGAGATCTGCCTCCGCTTCGCGTTAGATATGATGCGCCGCTAACGGATTATGTGGTGGGCGTTTTTGATGTGCGCACTGGCCGCCGCGGAGATGTGCGCGATATTCGGCCAATGCTGACCTATCCGGGCCGTCCGAGTGACGCATTTTTACGCCGTTTTCGCCGGGTTCGCAGCCATTACATAAATCTGGATGACTATATGGTTTTGACCTTTGAGCCCTGTCTGTCGGGAATGTTCATTGCCGCTGACCAACCTGACATTTGTTTGAATGATCCGGGCTATGCCGAAACCGACTGAATATCCGCTATACCGCAAATGACGCATTGCCGATCCGGGCGGGCAGGCTAGGTTTGCGCGCATGACACGGATTTCGTCTTTCACCGCCTTGCCGGGCGCGCTGGTCCGGACACTGGCCTTCTTCCGGCATCATCCCGGCCATGCCGCGCTGGCCGGAATTCTGCCCGGTTTTGCCGCCATTGCCCTGACCTGGCAGACCGGTGCTGTGACGAATGACAGCGTGGCCAATAACTGGGCGCTTTACCTCCTCGCTTTCGCGGGCTGGTATGCCGCGATGACGCTGTCCCATGCGGCCATCTTCCGCATTGCGCTTCGCGGGCGGCCGTCCGGTATTCTTGGCTATTCGCTGGGGGCGGATGAAGTGCGTCTGGCCGTGTCCTGGGCACTGGTTTTCTTTCTCATTATCGTGGCGGCTGGCATTGCGCTTGTGATCTATGGGGCGCTGATGGCGGCGGTGTCGATTGTTTCCCGCGACACAGCCGGGCTGACTCCGGAAGATCCGGCCGCCACCGGCAATATCCCGGACCTGACGGAATTCTACGGGGTTACGGAATGGAGTGTGGCGATCATTCTGGGTGCGGTTTTCCTGATACTGCTCGCCGGGTTTGCCGGCCGCCTGCTGCTGGCCCCGGCCGCAAGCATAGCGCGCCGCAAGGTGCAGGCGCTTTCGGTGATGGTTTTCACCCGCAAGCGCGGACTGGCCGTGGTGCTGGGCGCGATCCTCTGTTTTGTGCCCGCCGGTTTGCTGGTGCACGGGCTGGGACTGTTTGCGGAGCAGGCTTTCAATACGCCGGTCCACCAGCCGGCCCGTCTGTTTGACGCAGGAGAGTTTGCTGTTGACTGGCGGATCTATGTGCCGCTGGCCTTTCTGCATGGCTGGCTGGCCGCTTTTCTGACGGTGCCGCTTTTTGCCGGCTTTACCACCGCGCTCTACCGGGCCTGGGGCGGGGACGATCCCGCCTAATATTCCCCCTGCCATTTGGTGGTTAATCTGCGATGATGCGTTCAGGACAACAGGGGAGGTGTTCATGGACACCCGGACGTATAATCTCGGCAATGCCGGTTTCCATTTCTTCCACATTGCCGGCAAACAGCCCATGGCCGTGTTGTGGATTGCCCTGTGGCAGGCGCTGCTGACGGGCGGACTGACCTATCTGGCCTGGCTGACTCTCGGCGATTTCTACATCTGGATGTTCCAGCTGGCCGCGTCCGGTGCAGAACCCAGCGAGACGGAAATGCTTGCCCGCATGGGCGGCGTGATGGCCATGGTGCCGCTGATTTCCCTGGGCGGAATCGTGATCGCATTGATGGCGCAGGGGGCCTGGCTCCGCTTGCTGACCCGGCAGGAAATCGCGGCAGTCTTTCCGTTCCGCCTTGGCGGTGATGAACTTCGTCTGCTGGTGACCAATCTCGGCCTGATCGCAGTCGGGATCGGGGCCTATTTTGCTTTCGCTTTCCTGATCGCCATTGTCACCCTGGGCGCAGTGGCGGCCTTTTCCGGCGGGGGCAATGCCGAAGCCGGTCTCGCGGCCGGTCTGCTCGTGGGTATCGGCCTGCTGGCCTTTCTGGTGATTGCGGTTTTCCTGAGCGTGCGTCTCTCTGCGGCGCCTGCCCTGACGGTTCTGGAGAAACGCATTGCCTTCCCGGCCTGGGGCGCAACGAAAGGTGTCTTCTGGCCGGTGCTTGGCGGCTATATTCTGACAGCCATCATCATTTTCATCCTGTCATTCGTTGTCGGGGGTGTTGTGAATTTCGCCCTGCTGGGAGCGATATGGCCGGTGCTGGGCGAATTCATGGAACTCGCCCAGGCCGGGTACGAGCCGGAGCCGGAAGAAGTGCTGGCCATATTCGCCGAGACCCTGTCCTCTGCCGGGACGATTACCGCGCTTGTCGCGGCAGGTTTGCTGTCGGTGCTCATGCGATCCTTTCTGGATGCGATCTGGCATGGTGTCGGGGCGTATACGGCGCTGTCACTGCAGCCCCGGCCTGCAGAGGATGCCCGCGGCTGATGGCGCGCTTGAAGTCCGGTCCGGTCTGGTTTGAAACTGTCAGCAGGAATCTGTCAGACCGGAGCCGGACATGACGCCGAAATTCGAAACTGGAAAAGCGCTGGGCTTTGCGCTGGAAGTGTTCCGGGCGCGGCAGTCCGCTTTCCTCATTCTTGCCCTGTGGACCGCCGTATACGGGGCCGTTATGGGCGTGCTGGTGCTTCAGCAGGCCGGTGATGAGCTCGCTGAATATGTCCGCGTCAGTCAGGCCTTCAACACCTCTGTGGGGCGTCCGGATGCCAACCCGCAAGCGGTGATGGAGGCGATGGGGCAGTATCTTGCCGCTCTCCTGCCGTTTCTTGCGGTCGGCACTGTGGCCGGCGTGATTCTGGAAAGCGCCTGGCTGCGGCTTTTCGTGCGCGGCGAGGGCGGCGGGCCGTTCCCGTTCCGGCTGGGCCGCGATGAGGGTGTTTTCACCCTGACGGCCCTGATCCTGACCATTATCGCTATTGCCGCCTTCTTGCTGGCTTCGATTGTCATCGTGCTGATCATGACCGTGTTCGCGCTCGGCGGGCCCGCAGGGGCTGCCCTCGGCGGGGCCATCGGGATTCTGGCGCTGTTCACGCTGATGGCGGTTGTGGCCACGCATCTGTCGCCGGTGCTCGGGCTGAGCCTGTTGCAAGGCAAGCCGGCTATCGTGGAGGGCATACGCGGTGCGCGGCAGATGTTCTGGCCGCTGCTCGGTGCGCTGGCCGTTGCGATGCTTGTGTCTTTCCTTGCGAGCCTGATCACCGTCGGCCTGTTCGGGGCCATGCCGTTTGATCAGTATGGCCGGACAGATGCTGGCGAACCGGCCGGTACGCCGATCCTGTTCGGTTTCTATTTTTTTGCCCAACTGGTCGCGATCATACCCGCGGCGTTGCTGCGAGGTGCGGCGAGCTATGCCGCCCTGCAGATTGACGCAGCCAACCGGCCAGCATCGGACGCCTTTTCCTGATCAGGCGCTTTTCTTGCGCTTGCGGCGGGCGGCGTCGCGGTCGAGCATGGGCTTGAGATAGCGGCCGGTCCAGCTGGCCTCGACGCTGGCGACCTGTTCCGGTGTGCCCTCAGCAACGATTTCGCCACCGCCATCGCCTCCTTCAGGGCCGAGATCAATCAGCCAGTCGGCGGTCTTGATGACGTCCAGATTGTGTTCGATCACAATGACGGAATTGCCGGTCTCGACCAGCTCGTGCAGCACTTCCAGCAGCTTGTTGACGTCTTCGAAATGCAGGCCGGTCGTGGGCTCATCCAGGATGTAGAGGGTCTTGCCGGTCGCCCGTTTTGACAGCTCCTTGGATAGCTTCACGCGCTGGGCTTCACCACCGGACAGCTGTGTCGCCGGCTGGCCGATCTTCACATAGCCGAGGCCGACACGTTTGAGCGTTTCCATCTTGTCGCGAACGGCCGGCACCGCCTTGAAAAAGTCGGCGCCTTCTTCCACCGTCATGTCAAGGACATCGGCGATCGACTTGCCCTTGAACGTCACTTCCAGCGTTTCGCGATTGAAACGCGCGCCGTGGCACACGTCACAGGGCACGAAGACATCCGGCAGGAAATGCATCTCGATCTTCACCACGCCATCGCCCTGACACGCCTCACAGCGCCCGCCTTTCACATTGAAGGAGAAGCGTCCGGGCTTGTAGCCGCGGGCCTTGGATTCCGGCAGGCCGGCAAACCATTCGCGGATCGGTGTGAAGGCCCCGGTATAGGTGGCCGGGTTGGAGCGCGGTGTGCGGCCGATGGGCGACTGGTCGATGTCGATGATCTTGTCGAGAAATTCGAGGCCTCTGATCCGTTCATAGGGGGCCGGCACGTTCTGGGCCTTGTTCAGCTTGCGCGCCGCCGCCTTGTAGAGCGTCTCGATGGTGAGTGTGGACTTGCCGCCGCCGGAGACGCCTGTGACGCACAGGAAGAGGCCGAGCGGGAATTCAGCCGTCACATGCTTGAGGTTATTGCCGGCGGCACCTTCAACAATGATTTTCCGGCCCTTTTTCGGCTTGCGGCGGGTGTCCGGGATGGCAATTTCCTTTGCGCCTGACAGATATTGCCCGGTCAGGCTTGCGGGGTTGGCCTTGATCTCCTCCGGCTTGCCAGAGGCGATGATCTCGCCGCCATGAATGCCGGCGAAGGGGCCCAGATCGACCACATGATCGGCGGTGAGGATGGCCTCCTCATCATGTTCGACGACAATCACCGTATTGCCGAGATCGCGGAGGCCGCGCAGGGATTCCAGCAGGCGGGTATTATCGCGCTGATGCAGACCGATGGACGGCTCATCCAGCACGTAAAGCACGCCGGTCAGGCCTGACCCGATCTGGGAGGCCAGACGGATGCGCTGGCTTTCGCCACCGGACAGCGTCCCGGAGGCACGATCTAGGGTCAGATAATCCAGCCCGACATCGACCAGAAATCTCAGACGTTCGCGTATCTCCTTAAGGATACGTTCGGCTATGGCCTTTTCCCGCGGCGTGAAGTTATTGGCGACGGTTTCGAACCATTCCGCGGCGTGGCGGATGGATTTGTCGCTGGCCTCCGAGATGTCATGCTCGCCGACCTTCACCGCCAGGGCTTCCGGTTTCAGGCGCTTGCCGCCGCACGTCTCGCAGGGCTGGGCAGACTGGAAGCGGGCCAGATCATCGCGTACCCAGCTGGAATCGGTTTCGCGCCAGCGGCGTTCCAGATTGGGGATCACGCCTTCAAATGACTTGGTGGTCTCGAACGTGCGCAGACCGTCTTCATAGGTGAATTTGATCTTCTCATCCGTGCCGTAGAGGACAACTCTCTTGAAGTCATCAAGCAGGTCACGCCAGGGTTCGACCATGGACGCGCCGAAATGGCCGGCCAGCGCGGTCAGGGTCTGCTGATAGAGTTTGGATGTTGTCCGGCTCCAGGGCGCAACGGCTCCGTCCATCAGGCTCTTGCCGCGATCCGGGACGACCAGATGTTCGTCGAATTTCAGCGACTGGCCGAGGCCGTCACAGGCGGGACAGGCCCCGAAGGGATTGTTGAAGGAAAACAGGCGCGGTTCGATTTCCTCGATGGTGAACCCCGAAACGGGGCAGGCGAATTTCTCGGAAAACACGATGCGCCGCGGCTCGGTCTCGCCCTTGGCCATGTCGGCGAATTCGGCAATGGCGATGCCATCGGCAAGCTTGAGCGCGGTTTCCAGCGATTCCGCGAAGCGTTGCTCCATGCCTTCGCGGACGATGACGCGATCGACCACGACATCAATATCGTGCTTGAATTTCTTGTCGAGCACGGGCGGCTCTTCGAGCGAATGGAATTCGCCATTCACCTTCACCCGTTGAAAACCGGATTTCAGCCAGGCGGCAAACTCCTTGCGGTATTCACCCTTGCGGCCGCGCACGGCGGGGGCGAGGAGGTAAAGCCGGGTGCCGTCTCCCAGCTCCATGAGCTTGTCCACCATCTGGCTGACGGTCTGGCTTTCAATCGGCAAGCCGGTTGCCGGAGAGTAAGGCACCCCGACCCGCGCCCACAGAAGGCGCATGTAATCGTAGATCTCCGTCACCGTGGCGACGGTCGAGCGCGGATTTTTGGAGGTCGTCTTCTGTTCGATGGAGATGGCGGGGGAGAGGCCCTCGATCGAATCGACATCCGGCTTTGACATCAATTCGAGGAATTGCCGCGCATAGGCTGACAGGCTTTCCACATATCTGCGCTGACCCTCGGCATAGATGGTATCGAAGGCGAGAGAGGATTTGCCCGATCCGGAAAGTCCAGTGAACACAATCAGCTGGTCACGCGGAATCTCGATCGAGATATCCTTCAGATTGTGTTCGCGCGCGCCCTGGACGCGTATGAACTTCATGGGATCGGTCATGGACTTCGGCCTCGTGGTGCGTTCAACTGCGGGGAATCGCGCGATTGACTGCGGGAACATTATGTGAACATTTATCTCCGGTCCATCCTTGAAGGTGGGCCCGAGCAGACAGAGGAAGATGGGGATATGGCGGGCAGCGTCAATAAGGTCATACTTGTCGGCAATCTTGGGGCCGATCCGGAAATACGGCGCCTGAATTCAGGCGACCCGGTCTGCAATCTCAGAATTGCGACATCGGAAAGCTGGCGGGACAAGAATTCCGGCGAGCGCAAGGAAAAGACGGAATGGCATAATGTCGTGATATTCAACGAAAATCTGGCGAAAGTTGCGGAGAATTATCTGAAGAAAGGCTCCAAGGTCTATATCGAGGGCCAGCTTCAGACCCGCAAGTGGCAAGACCGCGACGGCAACGACAAATATACGACCGAAGTCGTCTTGCAGCGTTTTCGTGGTGAATTGCAGATGCTGGACAGCCGGGGCGACAATGCCGGCGGTGGAAGTTATGATAGGGCCAGCGATCAATCCGGTGGCGGCGGGCAGGTGTCCGATAACCGCGACAATTTCCGGAATGACGACATGGACGACGAGATACCGTTTTGATCAAGTATTCCAGATTCTTCGGCGGCTTTTTGGCCGCAGCCGCTTTCGCCGGTCTGGCCTCGGCACAGATGGAGGTCGGCGGCACGCGCCACCCGGTTTTGACGGAAGTCGAGCTCGCGGATGGCAACACGACGCATTTCGTGGTGGGCGATGGCGCGTGGGGCGAGGTCCTGGCCGAAATGGGCGTGATGCGTGGGGAAGACCGGTCGCGGGACCGGGAGATCGCCGAGCAACTTTACAATTCGCGCGATGTGATACCGGCGGCCTATCTGTTTGAAGCCGCCCGGCGCTATGCATCATTCGATCCGGACCAGGCCGTCTATGTGTTTTTCCTGGCGCGGGCGCGGACGCTGTATGATGCGCTGCGGTGTCTGGATTCCACTGCGACCAATGCGGTTCCGATTGTCTCGGACATGGCAGGTGGTGATGTTGCCGCCTACATGAATATCTCGGATGACGGTGCGGCCTTCGGAAATGTCACACGGATGCAGGTCGCGCTGGACCGTTTGCAGGAGAATGGCGAGGCCTTCACGGGTGAATTCACACCGTGGTGGGTCTGTTCGGCGTCGGACAGCGTATTCATCGCGGCGTCGAATGAAGCGCCCATGCCGGAAAATGAATGGCTGAAACCGCGGGATGTCTGGCCAGGCGCGCAGCGCGCGGTCGAACAGAATATCGAGCGTAATCGCGCTCTGCTGGCAGTGACGCTGGGGACGCGGGAGCTGGCGAGCGAACAAGAATAGGACTTTTTGTCCGGACATGTTTTTCCTGAATTTATCAGGAGTTATCTTGATCGCAGGGGCGCCGCCGATGTTGGAAAAGCCATTCCGGATCATGCTGATCGCGCTGTTTTGCGGATGCGGCAGCCCGGTGCTCGCACAAGAGCTGGATCCGGTCTTTGCACGCCACGATGCAGTGGGCACGATCGTCATCGAACGCCGGTCCGATCAGCGTCAATGGACCGCCAACCCTGAACGTGCGGCGCAGCGCTTTCTTCCCGCCTCAACCTTCAAGATACCCAATTCGCTGATCATTCTGGAGACCGGCGTGATCGGGGATCCGGTACGGGATATCATCGCCTGGGACGGTGTCGAACGCGGCGGTGGCTGGGATCAGGACCAAAGCCTGCGCACCGCTTTTCGCCGGTCCGCGGTCTGGGCCTATCAGGCGTGGGCCCGCGAGGTCGGTCACGACCGCATGCAGCGGCTCGTTTCGGACATGGGCTATGGCAATGCCGATACCGGACCGCCGGGTGCCGTCGATCTTTTCTGGCTTGAAGGCCCGCTGGAAATTTCCGCGCAGGAGCAGATCGCCTTCCTCGGGAGGCTCCATGCCCGCGACCTGCCATTCCGGGCCGAGGTCATGGACGGTGTGGTGGAAATCATGGAAGCCGGCCGCGGCGAAGGCTGGGTGCTGCGCGCCAAAACCGGCTGGGCGATCTGCGATGAGCCGAATACAGGCTGGTATGTGGGCTGGCTGGAGACAGAGGATGACGTGTTCTTCTTCGCGCTGAACATGGACCTGGATTTTACAGCTGATGACGGACGCAACCGGATCAGTATTGCCCGGTCCGCGCTTGAGGCGGTGACGGGTCTTGATCTGTCACCGGACGATTGAACCGGCCGGTTTCCGGCATCTTCCGACCTGTGTCCGCGCGGCCTTCGGCGTTTGATAAAAGCCCCTCCAGACGATAGGCTGGCCGCCAGCTATTGCCGGTGATTCCTGAACCGGTGCCTATCCATGATTGCCCGTCCGGGCCGTTGTGTCTGACAGACCGGAGAAGTCGCTCTTGAACGACGAAAACGAACCGCCGATCCCGGAAGAGACCCCGCCTGCCTCCAGTGGCGTGAGCTCCATCTCCATCGAAGCGGAAATGAAGTCCTCCTATCTCGATTATGCGATGAGCGTGATCGTCAGCCGGGCCATTCCGGATGCGCGTGACGGGCTGAAGCCGGTTCACCGGCGCATCCTCTGGTCGATGCACGAGCAGGGCTATACGCACGACAAGCAGTATCGCAAATCGGCCCGCGTGGTTGGTGACGTGATCGGTAAATATCACCCCCATGGTGATCAGGCCGTTTATGATGCGCTGGCGCGGATGGCCCAGGACTTCTCCATGGGCCTGCCTTTGCTGGACGGTCAGGGCAATTTCGGCTCGGTCGACGGTGATCCGCCGGCCGCCATGCGTTACACCGAAGTACGCATGGACAAGCCGGCCGAGGCGCTGCTGGCCGATATCGACAAATCCACTGTCGATTTTGCCGAAAACTATGATGGCTCGGAGAGCGAGCCCGTGGTGCTGCCATCGCGCTATCCCAATCTGCTGGTCAATGGCGGTGGCGGTATTGCCGTGGGCATGGCGACGAATATTCCACCCCATAATCTGGGGGAAATTGTCGATGCCACACTGGCGATGCTTGAAAACCCCGACATCACGGATGCCGAATTGCTGGACATCGTGCCGGGGCCGGATTTTCCGACCGGCGCGCAGATTGTCGGCCGCGCCGGTGCCCGTTCCGGGCTGCTGACGGGCCGTGGTTCGGTCATCATGCGTGCGAAATCGTCAGTCGAGGAGGTTCGCAAGGACCGCCAGGCGATCATCGTCCACTCGATTCCCTATCAGGTGAACAAGGCGTCGATGATTGAAAAGATTGCCGAACTGGTGCGCGACAAGCGCGTGGAAGGCATTTCCGATCTGCGCGATGAATCCAACCGTACCGGTATGCGCGTCGTGATCGAGCTGAAAAAGGATGCCAATGCCGAGGTGATCCTGAACCAGCTCTATCGCTGGTCGCCGATGCAGCAGAATTTCGGGGTGAACATGCTGTCACTGGTCGGTGGACGGCCAGTGTTGATGGGCATGCGGGGCTATCTGAGCACTTTCCTGCGCTTCCGCGAGGACGTTGTGGCCCGCCGGGCGCGCCATGATCTGAAGAAAGCCCGCGACCGCGCCCACGTCATTGTCGGCCTGGCGCTGGCGGTTGCCAATATCGATGAAGTCATTGCGACCATCCGCCGGGCGCCCAATCCGGCCACCGCGCGCGAACAATTGATGGAGCGTGACTGGCCGGCGCAGGATGTGGCCTCGCTGGTCGCGCTGGTGGCGGACCCGCGGTCGATCCTCTCCGACGGACAGACACTGCGGCTGACGCTGGAGCAGGCGCAGGCGATCATGGATCTGCGTCTGGCCCGCCTGACCGCGCTCGGCCGGGAAGAGCTTGGCGATGAGGCCAAGGGGCTTGCGGACAAGATCAAGGATTTGCTGGATATTCTCCGCTCGCGGGCCCGTGTGCAGGAAATCATCCGGTCGGAATTGCAGGAAGCCCGGGACCAGTTTGCCGTGCCGCGCCGCACCGACATTCTTGATGTCGAGCTGGAGGTCGAGGACGAGGATCTGATCGCCCGCGAGGAAATGGTCGTGACCGTCACGCATGGCGGGTATGTAAAGCGCACACCGCTGTCCGATTACCGCGCGCAAAAGCGCGGCGGCAGGGGCCGTTCGGGCATGTCGATGAAGGAAGAGGATTTCGTTGCGACGCTGTTTGTGGCCAACACGCATGCGCCGCTGCTCTTCTTCTCATCAGACGGAATGGTATATAAATCAAAGACATGGCGTTTGCCGATCGGCGCACCGAATACGCGTGGCAAGGCTTTGGTCAATCTCTTCCCGCTCGGCGAAGGCGTGACGATTACCTCCGTCATGGCGCTGCCGGAGGACGAATCCGAGTGGGAAAAGCTGGATGTCATGTTCGCGACCGCTTCGGGCACGGTGCGCCGCAACAAGCTATCGGATTTCGTTCAGGTCAATCGCAATGGCAAAATTGCCATGAAGCTGGAAGGCGAGGATCAGATCGTTGATGTCCGCCTGTGCACGGAAGCCGATGATGTGCTGCTGACCACGCGTAAAGGCCGTGCTATCCGCTTTGCGACCACAGATGTCCGCGTTTTCCGCGGCCGTAACTCGGTCGGCGTACGCGGTGTCCGCCTGGGCAAGGGCGATCATGTGATTTCGATGGCCGTGCTGCATCATGTCGATGTCACGACCGAGGAAGCCCGTGCCTATCTGAAACATGCGGCCGCCATGCGCCGGGCCGTTTCCGGTGCTGAAGACGGCGACGACATAGAAGATGTTTCGCTGGAAGCCGAAGGTGAGGATGCAGCGCTTTCGTCCGAGCGTATTGCCGAGCTCGGCGCGGCCGAGGAATTTGTGCTGACGGTGGCGTCTGACGGGTTCGGAAAACGTTCCTCTGCCTATGAATACCGGGTCATGAATCGCGGCGGGCAAGGAGTGGCTGCTCACGATCTGTCCCGGGGCGTGCCGCTGGCTGCCAGCTTCACCGTTGAGGATGCCGACCAGATCATGGCGGTGACCGATGGCGGGCAATTGATCCGCTTCCCGCTGGACACGGTGCGCATTGCCGGCCGTGCGACCAAGGGCGTGACCTTGCTGAAGCCGCGCGCCGGGGAGTCCGTCGTTTCGGTGGTTCGAGTTGCAGACAGTGGCGAGGATGAAGACGACAGTGTTGAGCCGGATGCCGGCCCGGAACCGGAAAATGGCAGTGGGGAATGATTGAGATCGCGACCATAATTGCTTTCATTGCCGCCTCAGCGACGCTGATAGCGGTGCCGGGGCCAAACATCGCCGTCATTGTTGCGACATCGTTAGAACGTGGTACGTCCTCGGGCATTTCCGTCGTTCTGGTGATGCTTGCGGCTCAGGCGGTTCAGATTGCTTTGGTCGTTGCCGGTCTGGCAGCCATATTGAGCGCTTTCAGTTGGATCTTTGTCATCTTGAAATGGGCTGGGGTCGCATATCTTGTATGGATCGGCGTGCGCGCCTTAACGCGTAGCGGTGAAGCGGCAGAAGCAACCCCGTCGACATCTTTAAGAGTAGCCATTCGGGGGGCTGCGACAGCGCTCGCAAATCCAAAAACACTTTTGTTTCACGCTGCGTTTTTGCCCTTATTTGTTTCCCCGGAGGCTGCCGCTTTGCCGCAGCTCTTGACGTTGGGGATTCTCTATTTGAGCGTCGCGCTGGTGATCGACAGCGGCTATGCTTTCGTTGCGGGCATTGCGCATGCGCAACTCAAATCGGAAAACTATCGACGTTTGATTCAGCGCGTTTCCGGAGTTGCCCTTTTATCGGCGGCAGGATGGCTTGCGACTCGAAGGGTGGCTTGATGTCATGACAAAGCGCATCGCGCTCTATCCAGGGACGTTTGACCCGATTACGAATGGCCATGTCGACATCATCGGCCGGGCCGTGAAGCTGGTTGACAAGCTGGTGATCGGTGTGGCGATCAATGAGGACAAGGGGCCGCTCTTTTCCCTCGCCGAGCGGGTTGCGATGGTCGAGGCTGTGGCCGACAGCCTTGAAACCGGTACAGAAATTATCGTCCGCCCGTTCGATGGCCTCCTGATGCACTTCGCCGAGGAAGTCGGTGCCAGCAGTATCATCCGCGGTTTGCGCGCGGTTTCGGATTTCGAATACGAATTCCAGATGGTGGGGATGAACCAGAGGCTGAATTCAGAAATAGAAACCGTGTTTCTGATGGCAGATCCGCGTCATCAGGCTGTCGCGTCGCGGCTGGTCAAGGAAATTGCCCGTCTGGGCGGGGATGTCAGTCCCTTTGTCTCTCCCTCGGTCAAGAGCATGTTGTTGGAGAAATTTGCGTGATGAAAAGATTATGGATGTCGAGTGCGCTGGTTCTGGCCCTGACGGCGAGCGCGTGCGCTGAAAATAATGCGTCCGATGCGGAAGCGGACAGTGCGGATGTAGCGAGTGCGGCGGCAGAGTCCATTGATGCGACAGAAGCTGCAGGTGAGACACAGCTGGCGGCGTTGATTCAAGACGATGCCGGCTCGATGGCGGTAGCGGAAGAGACACCGGATTATGATTTTCCGGATGATGTCTGGCGCGCAGTGGAACAGGATCGCCTGCTCTATATCGAAACCGATCATGGCATGATCGTGGTCGAGCTGGCTCCGGAATTTGCGCCCCTGCATGTCGAGCGGATGACCACGCTGGCAAATGAGCGTTTCTATGATTTTCTCGTCTGGCACCGGGTGATTGACGGCTTTGTCGCGCAAGGCGGCGGCAGCCGGACCAACCCTTCCCATTCTACGGATATGGACCGCGTGCCGGGCGAATTCACCATGCGGCGTGACCCGAACGAGATCGTGATTTTCGAGACCCAGGACCGCGTCATCAATCCGCGCAGCAATCCGTCCATTGCGCGCGCCGGCTTCTGGAATGGCTTTCCGGCCGGCACGCAGGCCGCAGCCCTGGCCAGTATCACCGCCGATGGAATGGTGGAAAGCTGGTTGTTGCATTGCGAAGGTGCGGCTTCCATGGCGCGCACGAGCAATCCGGATAGTGCCGGCAGCCAGTTTTACATCACGCGCGGCGATGCCGAGCATCTGAACGCGCAATACACCGTCTGGGGCCGGGTACGCGCCGGACAGGATGCGTTCAATGCCATAGCCGTGGGAACGGCAGGGCAGGATCCCGGTTTTACGCCGGACACGATCCGTTCAATGCGGGCCGGGTCCGACCCGGACTTTCGTGGTCAGGTCACGGTTGAAGTGATCGACACCAATTCACAGGCCTTCGCCGACTGGCTGATGGCGCAGGGCGAGGGCGGCGAGGCACCGGATGTGTGCGCGGTCGATATTCCCGTTCGTATTACGGAGTAGACTTCAATGGCTGATCAAAATCTTGTTTTCCAACTGGATGGCGGTGATGTCGTCATCAAATTGCGTGACGATCTGGCGCCGAAACATGTGGCCCGGATATCCGAGCTGGCGGCGGACGGTTTTTATGACGGGCTGACCTTTCACCGGGTCATTGACGGTTTTGTTGCGCAAGGTGGCTGTCCGAATGGCAATGGCATGGGCGGATCCGGCCAGAAGATTGAAGCCGAATTCAATTCCGAGCCGCATGTGCGCGGCACCATGTCCATGGCGCGCGCTTCCGATCCGAATTCGGCAGACAGCCAGTTCTTCATCTGCCTTGATGAAGTGCCCTATCTCGATAACCAGTACACTGTCTGGGGCGAAGTGATTTCCGGTATGGAGCATGTCGACGCGCTGCCGAAGGGCGAGCCGCCGCGCAATCCCGGCAAGATCATCTCGGCAAAACTGGTCGACGCCTAGCGTTTACGCCGGCCGCTGAGGGCTGGAGTGCCTGGCGAGTGGTGCCGCTGAACAGTGGCAAGCTTGCCGTGCAATGCGGCAAAAGATAGACCCCGCGGCCATGCGCCTGAGCGATTTTGATTTCGACCTGCCGGATGACAGGATTGCCCTGCGGCCTGCGCGGCCGCGGGATGCGGCGCGTCTGCTGCATATTCCCGCCGCAGGGCCATTTGGCGACCATGGCATGCTGGATCTGCCGTCGCTCTTGCAGCCAGGCGATCTGCTGGTGCTGAACGATACACGTGTCATGCATGCGGCGTTGACCGGGACCCGCCGGGCCCGGAGCGCCGATAGCGGAGATGTGCCGGTCTCTATCAATCTTCACAAGCGCGCGGGACCGGATCAATGGTATGTCTTCGCGAAGCCCGGCAAACGCTTGCGCGCCGGTGATGAAATCCGGTTCACCAAGCTGTCGGCCCGCATTGAAGCAAAATCTGAAGGCGGGGATTTCCTGATTCAATTCAATCAGTCAGGTGCAGCGCTTGATAAGGCGATTCAGGATGAAGGGGTGCCGCCATTGCCGCCCTATATCGCCTCGAAGCGCAAGGTTGATGCAGCGGATGAAGAAGATTACCAGACCACCTTCGCTGCAGATGACAAGACGCAATCGGTGGCCGCACCGACGGCCGGGCTGCATTTCACCGACCGCCTGATGGCGGCGCTTGAAGCGCGCCGCGTCGGGACAGTGACGGTCACCCTGCATGTGGGAGCAGGAACATTTCTTCCGGTAAAATCGGAAAATATTGAAGAACATCAGATGCATGCAGAGTGGTGTGAGGTTTCTGATTCAAGTGCGGCCCTCATCAATTGCGCGAAGCAGGACGGCCGCCGTATCATTCCGGTCGGAACCACTGCATTGCGGACAATCGAGAGCATGGCCGAAGGTGAAGGTGTCCGTTCTGGCACAATGGAAACCGATATTTTCATTACACCCGGCTACCGGTTTCGTGTGGCGGATGCTTTGTTGACCAATTTCCACTTGCCGAAATCGACGCTGTTCATGCTGGTATCGGCACTGTCCGGTCTTGACCGGATGCAGGCGGCCTATGCCCATGCCATCGCCGGACACTACCGGTTTTTTTCCTATGGCGACGCCTGCCTGATCGAGGCTGCACCATGAGTGTTTTTTCCTTCGATATCCATGCAACGGACGGAAAAGCCCGCACCGGCCTCTTGAAGACGCCGCGCGGCAATATCCGGACGCCTGCCTTCATGCCGGTCGGCACGGCCGCGACCGTGAAAGCGCTCTATCCGGAGCAAGTGAAATCGGCCGGCGCGGATATCATTCTGGGCAATACCTATCACCTCATGCTGCGGCCCGGCGCGGAGCGCGTGAAGCGGTTGGGCGGTTTGCACGCCTTCATGAACTGGGATGGCCCGATCCTGACCGATTCCGGAGGCTTCCAGGTCTGGTCGCTGGCGGGATTGCGCAAGCTGACAGAAGAGGGTGTCGAGTTCCAGTCGCATATCGACGGTTCGAAATACAATCTGACGCCGGAACGGGCGATCGAGATCCAGGCCGATCTGCTGGGAGCCGACATTTCGATGCAGCTTGATGAATGTACCAATTTCCCCTGCTCCGAGGACGAGGCCCGGGCCTCCATGGAAATGTCCCTGCGCTGGGGGGCGCGGTGCAAATCGGCATTTGGCGAACGCGATACCCAGGCGCTGTTCGGTATCGTCCAGGGATCGGTTTTTGAACATTTGCGCAAGGAATCCGCAGCACGTCTCGTGGAGACCGGATTTGATGGCTATGCGATTGGCGGCCTGGCGGTGGGCGAAGGGCTGGAAACAATGTGTGCGGTGCTGGACTATACGGTGCCGGCCCTGCCGCACGCGCGGCCGCATTATCTCATGGGCGTAGGCAAACCCATTGATCTCGTTGAGGCGGTTGCCCGCGGAATCGATATGTTCGATTGCGTCATGCCTACGCGATCCGGCCGGCATGGGCAGGCGTGGACGGATTATGGTCCTGTGAATCTCAAGCGCGCGGAATTTGCCGAGGATGAGTCACCGCTGGCCCCCGAGATCGATTGTCCGGCCAGCCGCGATTATTCCAGAGCCTATATTCACCACCTCGTCCGGGCAGGTGAATATCTCGCGGCCATGCTGCTCAGCTGGCACAATATCGCTTATTATGAACACCTGATGGCGCGGATGCGCACGGCTATCGAAGCGGGTGAATTCGACCGCTTTGCAACCGAATTCCGTGGGCGATGGGCAGAGGGTGAAGCGCGGCGCAGCTAGCTGTCTTCATTCGCGGTAGACAATCCGTATTCATTGAACGCGCGGGTCAGATAGTCATCCGTACAGCCAAAACCGTCAAACAGGCCGCGCAAATAGGCCCGCCGATTGAGCGCTGTTGTACGCTGGGCGCGTGCTTCGCGTTCGATCTCACCGGCCCGGCCGACAAAGCGGAGTACGGGACGGGCCGGATTGAGCCCGACAATTGTTGACCGGTAGAGATCGCTGGCGCCGGACGAAATGGCATCGCCGCTTCGTTCGGCCCACATGGCGGACCGTTCCCGCCAGCTGCGCTCTTCTTCGGTCTCGTTCTCGCGTTCATCGGGAACATAGATCGTTTCCGGTCCAAGAACCGCCGTCAGGCGGGCGATATCCCGCGCTGTCGTGGAGCAAACGCGCCGCGCCCCGTCGCCGCCATAGGGCGTGGGCACCGTGTTATCTCCCTCATCAACCATGATCCTTCCGGGGCGCTCGCGCGGCAACCCGACGGCATCGCTGACGGCGCTGCGGGTCTCGTCCATGCCGGCCTCGGTCACCGACTGGCCATCCGGCACCGACGTGCAAGCGGCGAGGAAGATGAGCCCGCAGTAACAGGCGAGAAGGAAATGCGGTTTCATTACTCTAACACTACCGTTTGCCAATGACATGCCAAGATACTGCCCAAAAATATGGCTGCTTGTTGACGGATCAGCGGGAAGGGGATACGTCCGGCCAACCATTTTGGGAGCCTGTAGCTCAGTTGGTAGAGCAACTGACTTTTAATCAGTAGGTCCAGGGTTCGAATCCCTGCGGGCTCACCATGTTTTTCCGGCGCAGGGCGACGCCGAAGCTTGTTGCAGCGATCATTTTGCCAAATGGCGGAAAACCGATGCCGAATTGCAACACAGGATGTTTCGGCAAAACCCGGCCCTGATTCAACCATTCGCCAGTGATGCATGGCAGAATAGCAAGCCTGCACACAAGATTTTCGCGTTTCAGGAGATAATTCATGCGTCCTGTTCCACTCGGAAAATGGCGCAGGCAAAGGGCATTAAGAAAGCGGTTGGGGCTGGCCTCTGGAAATTTTTTCATGTAGTCAAGGAACAGCGCGTATCGTTATTGCGCTTTATCTGTGCTTGGAATTTTCCAAGTGTTTAGTTTCACGCGATGGAGGCATTTGCCTCCGGAGGGGGTAAAATGAAAAAGTGGCTACTCACAGCGGCCGCAACCGGTGCCATCGCGGTGGCGTCCGCCGGTGCAGCAAACGCTGACGAAGGTTGGTATGCCAGCATTGGTGCTGGTAATGGAGGCTTCAGCGATACTGAAGTCGACGGGTATCGTCTCGGTGCCGAAATGGACGGTGCCGGCGATTGGCGCCAGAACGCAGCATTCGGTTATGACTGGGCCGATGGCTGGCGGGCGGAAGCCGAAGTGGCGCACCGCTTCAACGATTTCGGTGCCATCGGCAATCACGAAGACTCCTCGGCAAATCTCCACATCTGGAGCCTGATGCTGAATGTCTATCGTGACTTCAATGAAAGCGGATTTATCTCGCCCTATATCGGCGCCGGTGTCGGTGCTGCACAGGTGAGCTTCAGCGGTACCGGTTGGGATTCGGGCGCACGCCCGACGTTTGGTGGCGGTGGTGCTGCCAACCAAATCCTGCTTCCGGCTGCTGGTGCTCGTTACGTCACGACCAATGATGATGACCTGACCTATATCGTGAACCTCATTGCGGGTATTGGCTGGCGTCTTTCCGACCAGTTTATTATTGACACTCAATACCGTTATGTCCGTCTGGGCGAAACCAACTACACGGGTGCTACTCCGACCGCCGTTGGCGGATCGGGCGTAATCCGCCAGGGTGGCAACTCCTTCCCGGGCACGACCATTGGTGGCGAGACCGGCATCAGCGATGTCAGCGGTCACGAAGCGTGGATTTCGATGCGGTATCTGTTTGCGGCTCCTCCGCCGCCGCCGCCTCCGCCTCCGCCGCCGCCTCCGCCTCCGCCTCCGCCGCCGCCTCCGCCGCCTCCGCCGCCTCCTCCTGAAGTGGTGTGTGAAGACGTGGGCTTCGTGGTCTACTTCGAGTGGGATCGTTCCAACCTGACCGATCAGGCTCGTGCGGTGATCAACCAGGCCGTTAACCAGGCCCGTAACTGCGGCGTATCCAGCGTCTCCATCGACGGTCACGCTGACCGTTCTGGTGCCGCTGCCTACAATGTTGGCCTGTCCGAGCGCCGTGCTCGTGCGGTTCGTGACGAACTGGTTCGCCTCGGCGTTCCGGCGAGCGCGATCTCGCTTCAGGCCCTGGGCGAAAGCCGCCCGGCGGTTCAGACACCGGATGGTGTCCGCGAGCCGCTCAACCGTCGCGCCGAGGTCCTCGTCGACCTGCGCTAGTCTGACGGTTAGCTAACTCAGAGAGCGGTCCGGCCTTTTGGCCGGGCCGTTTTCTTTTGGGCTGATGCCGGATGGCTTGACCGGCCGGACGCCTCAGCTAGACAGTCCGGATTCAGCCAAGCGGAGGTGTGAATGGGCTCGCAGCATGATAAATCCTCCCGCACCGGACGGCGGCATTCTGCCCGGACCCGCCTCATTCATGAGGGCTATGATGCGTCGGCGCATTCCGGGGCTGTAAAGGCACCGATCTATCACAGCTCCACGTTTCTTTTTGACAGTGCTGAAGACGGCGCCGCCTTTTTCAGGGTTAACAACAAGGTGGCTTTGCCGGATGATCCCGATCAGGCCGGGCTGATTTATTCGCGCTTTTCGACGCCGAATGTCGATCTTCTTGAAAAACGCCTCGCGATTCTCGACGGCGGGGACCGGGCGTTGGCATTTGCTTCCGGAATGGCGGCGATCGCGACGACTTTGATGGCGTTTGTCAGTGCTGGTGATGTCATTCTCTATACAGCGCCGCTCTATGGCGGCACGGATGCGTTTCTCAACCGGGTTTTGCCGCGGCAGGATATCCGGCTGACGGCCGTGGCCGCTGAAGCTGATGAAGGAGCTTTCCGGGCGGCGGCTGATTCGGCAATGAAAAAAGGGCCGGTGCGTGTTCTTTATACCGAGACGCCAACCAACCCCCATAACGAAATCGTTGATCTGGGCCTTTGCCGGCGAATTGCTGATTATATGGAAACCGTTCAGGGGGTTGCGCCCGTTGTTGTTTGCGACAACACGCTTCTGGGCCCCGTGGGGCAGCAGCCGCTGAATCACGGCGTCGATCTGGTTATTTATTCGCTTACGAAATATGTCGGTGGGCACAGTGATTTGCTGGCCGGTGCCGTGATCGGCCGCAGGGATCTGATTGATGCGGTTTATGGCCAGCGAAGCTTTCTGGGCGGTGTCATTGATCCACATACAGCCTGGCTGCTCACCCGCTCGCTGGAGACGGTGACGCTGCGTATGAAAGCGGCCTGTGACAGTGCCAGCCGGGTGGCTGCTTTTCTGAACCGGCACCCCAAGGTGTCCCGATTGAACTACCCGGGTCTCCTGGCTTCCAATAGCCGCCGCGGACGATTGCACAGACAGCAATCGAGCCTCGATGGCTCGACGTTTTCGTTCGATGTAGGCACCGACCGTGAGGCGGCATTCCGATTCCTCGACGCGCTGCAGCTTATCAAGCTGGCCGTCAGCCTGGGCGGTACGGAGAGCCTGATATTGCATCCGGTCTCGACCAGTCATTCCAATATCGACCCGGCGCGCCGCGAAGCGCTGGGCTTTACCGAAGGCATGGTGCGCCTGTCCGTCGGGCTGGAAGATCCCGACGACCTGATAGACGATCTGGAACAGGCGTTGGCAAACGTCTAAGCCCTTATCCGAGCAGTTCCATAAGGACGACAGCATGACCGTAAAAGTCGAGCTGAATGCGGACGAGCGTGCAGCGCTCAACTGGATAGACACCCGCCAGGATCACATGGTCTCGACCCTACGGGACTGGGTGAATATCAATTCAGGCAGCCGGAATGCGGACGGCCTCGAGGCCATGCGCGGTAAGCTGGATGACGCCTTCGCCGAGCTGGGTGGCGAGATTCGGGCCGAGAGGCTTACGCCCACCACAGTCGTCGAAAAAAATGGCGACGTCCGGGAGCAGGACTTCACCCCGGCTTTTCATCTGATCCAGCGTCCGGATGCGCCGATGAAAATCGTCCTGACCGGTCATCACGACACGGTTTTTCCGGCCGATGACAGCTTTCAGCGCTGGGTGATGCGGGACGACAATATCATGAACGGGCCGGGGGCTGCGGACATGAAGGGAGGCTTGCTTGTCATGCTGCACGCCCTTCTGGCCCTGGAGCGCAGCCCGCTGAAAGACCGGATCGGTTATGACATCCTGATCAGCCCCGATGAGGAAATCGGGTCACTGGGCTCGGGGCCCATTCTCCATGCACTGGGCGCAAAAGCCGATATCGGCATGACCTACGAACCGGCGCTGGCGGATGGCTCACTCGCCGGCGCACGCAAGGGCTCCGGGAACTGGTCGCTGAAGGTTTCGGGCAAGGCCGCCCATGCCGGGCGGGAACACCATCTCGGACGCAACGCCATTGTCGCGGCCAGTGAATTTGCGCTGGCGCTGGACAATCTCAATGGTCAGCGTGACGGCGTGACCTTCAATGTCGCCCGCATTGATGGCGGCGGGCCGCCCAATGTGGTGCCGGCCAATGCGGTTGTCCGGTTCAATATCCGCGTCAATGATGCCGGGGATCAGGCTTGGGTGTTGTCAAATCTGGAGCGTTTGACCGGCGCCACCGAGCGCCGCGACGGCATTTCGGCGGAATTGTTCGGCGGATTTACCCGGCCGGCCAAGCCGATGACACCGGCCAATGCACAGATGTTCGAATGGACCAAGGCGGCTGGCTCTGCGCTGGGTATAGACATCAAGTGGAATGCAACTGGCGGCGTCTGCGAAGGCAATAATCTTTGGGCCGCCGGATGTCCGAATGTCGACACGCTGGGCGTTTGCGGGACGGATATCCATTCCCATGAAGAGATTGTCCTGCTCGACAGCCTGACCGAACGCGCCCAGCTGTCTGCCATCATGCTGATGAAGTTTGCGTCCGGTGAATTTGATGCCAGAACCGCGCGAAAGCTGGCGAGGGGAGAAGCCTAAATGCTCAGGGTCCGGGCGGCACGCCGCGATGATATAGATGCCTTCGTGGCATTGTCGGAGGCGGCGGGTACCGGCTTCACAAGCCTGGCCGTGACGCCGGATATACTGGCCGAGCGCCTCGAGAAATCTCTGACTGCTTTTGCATCGAATGCCGGCGCACCAACCGAAGTCACTTACCAGATGATGCTGGAGGACACGGAAAGCGGCAAGGTTCTCGGCTGTTCGGCGGTCAAGGATGCCGTCGGAATTTCAAAGCCCTATTATGATTTCAAGATCATCACACTGGCGCAATCATCTGCGGAAGCGGACCGCCGCTTTGACATGGATGTGATGATCCTGGTCAATGATTTTGCCGGGTGTTCGGAAGTCGGTACGCTTTTTGTGAATGATGCTGCAAGGGGCAGTGGGGCGGGACGTCTGGTCGCGCAGACACGATATCTCCTGATCGCGGCCGACTATGACCGCTTCGGACCGCATGTTCTGGCGGAATTGCGCGGTGTGGTCCGCGAGGATGGATCGTCCCCGTTTTTCGATCATGTTTCGCGGCCGTTCTTCCGCATGACGTTTGACGAGGCCGACCGGCTCAGTGCGGCTTCGGACAACCAGTTCATTCTGGACCTTATGCCCAAGCACCCGATTTATCTCGACCTGCTCCCGCCGGCCGCCCGGGAGGTGATCGGCCTGACGCATGAGCAGGGCATTGGCGCGCGCCGCCTGCTGGAATGGGAAGGCTTCACCTATAATCGCTATATCGATATTTTTGATGGTGGCCCGCTCATGTCCGTGCCGACGCGCCAGGCCCGCACAGCGCGGGAAAGCGAAGTGTTTGAAGTCGCGACCGGCAGCGGTGAAACCGAGGCCATCGTGTCGAGCGACAATTTTTCGAATTTCCGCAGTATTCGTACGCCCGTCACGCTGAAAGATGGCAAGGCGATGATGACTGCGGAAGCCCAGGCCGCGCTTGAGATGGGCGAAGGCGAGACTGTACGCGTATGGAGACCGCAATCATGACCCAGGGACAGTGTTTTATCGGTGGCGAATGGCGGTCGGGTGGTGGCGGAAATATTGTCTCCATCGATCCGGCCAGCGGTGAAACGGTCTGGACGGGTAATGCTGCGAGTGCGGAAGATGTCGATGCGGCCTTCATGGCTGCGCGCGCCGCGTTTCCGGGCTGGGCGCGAACGCCGCTGGCGGACCGGATTGCGATTGTTGAACGCTTTGGCGCCTTGCTGAGTGAGAAAAAGGCGGAGGTTGCGGAGCTGATAGCGCGCGAGACCGGAAAGCCGCTGTGGGACTGCCAGGGCGAGGCCGCGGCGATGGCGGGCAAGATCGCCATTTCGGTCAAGGCCTATCATGACCGTACGGGTGAAACACAGGCCGAGATGGATTTCGGATCGGCCGAATTGCGTCACAAGCCGCTGGGCGTCATGTTTGTCCTCGGCCCGTATAATTTCCCGGGACATCTGCCCAACGGCCATATCGTACCCGCACTGATTGCCGGAAATTCCTGTGTTTTCAAACCTTCGGAGCTGACGCCGGCGGCCGGTGAGTGGATGCTCCATGTCTGGGAGGAGGCGGGGCTTCCACCCGGCGTGCTCAACCTGGTGCAAGGCGCGCGTGAAACCGGGGCAGCCGCCCTCGATCACGCAGAGCTGGATGGCGTACTGTTTACGGGCTCGCACAATACCGGCCAGTTCATTCACAAGAAATTCGCCGGCCGGACCGGAATACAGCTGGCGCTGGAAATGGGCGGCAATAATCCGTTGGTCATCTGGGATGCGGAAGACGCCGAAGCTTCGGCCCGGCTTGCGGCTTTCTCTGCTTTTGTCAGTTCCGGTCAGCGCTGTTCGTGTGCGCGGCGGATCATCCTGCCCGCAGGGGCGGCGGGAGATGCCGTCGTTGAGCGCCTTATCGGGATTTCCCGCCGTATTCCTGTGGGTTCATGGAGTGATGATCCGGAGCCATTCATGGGCCCGCTGGTGACCGCCGATGCTGCCCTGCAGGTAATCAAGGCGCAGGAAAAGCTTGTCGCAGGTGGCGGGCAGTGTCTGCTCGAGGCGCATATTCTGGACCAGGGGCCGGCCTTCGTGTCGCCGGGAATCATTGACGTGACCGGGACGGAACATCCCGATGCCGAAGTCTTCGGCCCGCTGGTGAAGATTATCCGCGTGGACAGTTTCGAGGCCGCCTTGCAGGAAGCCAATCATACGGCCTATGGCCTGTCCGCCGGTCTGGTCAGTGATGATGCCGCACTGTGGGACCGGTTCCGCGTCGAAGTTCGCGCCGGCATCGTCAACTGGAACCGCCCGACGCCGGGCGCGGCCAGTTCAATGCCTTTCGGTGGTCCGGGACAGTCCGGAAACCTGCGGCCATCGGCCTATTATGCAGCGGATTATTGTGCCTACCCTGTGGCCAGCCAGCTGGCTCCGCGGCCTGAACGGATCGCTATACGGGGCGTGGAATGACAGCTGTTGAAGCCAATTTCGACGGGATTATCGGACCGACGCACAATTATGGCGGACTGAGTTTCGGCAATATGGCATCCGACAGGAATAGGGGCGCTGCATCGGCCCCCCGTGCGGCGGTGCTGGAAGGTCTGAAGAAAGCCAAGACCCTCGCCGATGCCGGGCTGTTACAGGGCGTTCTGCCTCCGCAGGAGCGTCCGGATACCGGTTTTCTGCGGCGGGCCGGATTCTCGGGATCGGATGCGCAAGTCCTGGAGGCGGCAGCGAAATCCGCACCGGTGCTGTTACGCAATGTGTATTCGGCGTCGCCGATGTGGGCGGCGAATGCCGCCACCGTGTCGCCGTCCGCGGATACCGCGGATGGCCGTCTCCACCTGACGCCGGCCAATCTGATCACGACTTTACACCGGTCCATCGAAGGTCCGGCGACGGAGCGTGCCCTGTCGCGGATTTTTACCGGTGATCGATTCGCCGTGCATCCCCCCCTGCCGCCGCAATCGACTTTCGCGGATGAGGGGGCGGCAAATCATGTCCGCCTGTGCGCGCAACATGGCGGCCCGGGCGTGGAAATATTCGTCTATGGCCGCGAGGCCAGCGAGACCTGGACCGGCCGGTTTCCCGCCCGCCAGACTCGTGAAGCCTGCGAGGCCGTCGCACGCGCACATGGGCTGGACCCGAAGCGCTGTGTGTTCATCCGGCAGGGGCAGGCGGCGATAGATGCGGGGGCGTTTCATAATGATGTGGTCTGCGTTGGCACGTTGACCACGCTTTTCTTCCATGAGCTGGCATTCGAGGACAAGACTGGCGCGATGGCCGCCATCCGGGCTGCCGCCGAGGGGCTGTTCGAGCCGGTCTTTGTGGAAGTGCCGGAAAACGAAGTGCCGATTGCGGATGCGATCTCGAGCTATCTTTTCAATTCACAATTGCTGGCGATGCCGGGTGCGGACCGTTTGATGCTGAATGCACCGGTGGAGACAGAGGAAACCCCGTCCACGCAGGCTTATTGTTGCAGAATGACATCGGGCAACGGTCCGATCGGCACAGTGAATTATGTCGATGTGCGCCAGTCCATGCGCAATGGTGGCGGGCCTGCCTGCCTGCGGCTGCGTGTGGTGCTGACGCCCGAGGAGGCGCAGGCCGTCAACCCCGCCTGTCTGCTGACCGATGAAATCTATTCGGCGCTCTGCAAGTGGGCCGAACAGCATTACCGTGACACGCTGAGTGTCGAGGATCTGGCGGATCCGGCGCTGATGCAGGAAAGCCGGCAAGCGCTGGATGCGCTCACCGGCCTTCTTGGTCTGGGATCGGACTTCTATCCGTTCCAGCGGCGCTAATAGCTGCGGACCGAGCTGACCCGATTGCCCAGGCCCCACTGGTTCAGATTATGGACATCGCGATCAAACTCGTGGCACCGGCCCCCGAATGAGGCATGTTCGCACAACAACCAGCGGCCCCGGCCATTGATCGTCATCGACATGGCGCGGTCATTGAAGCGGACAACGTCCAGATTGTAGGTATCGCGGTCGATCGTGACGGACGGGCCGGTGAAATTCGGGCCGGCATAGAGCGTGATCGAGTCATACTGATTGTAGCCGCCGCCAGGGCCGCCATATCCGCCGCCATAACCATATTCGGGACGTGCCGAGGAAATGCGATTGCCAAGGCCAAGTGTATTCAGATTCCGGACGCGGCCGGAGATCGTCCGGCAGGGTGTGCCGAAACTGACATCTTCGCAGACCGTCCAGCTCTCATTGCCGTAGGCGATGGCCGACATGGCCTGATCGTTGAAACGCAGCCGGACAAAATTGCTTTCTTCGCGGTCAAGTTCGATCGACTGACCGGTGAAATTCGGACCGGAAAACAGAACCAGTGTTCCCGCGCGGCTGCTATAACCGCTGCCAGGGCCACCATATCCGGGGCCGCCATATCCGCCACCATAGTCATATTCCGGTTGCGCTGACGAGACCCGGTTGCCCAGCCCGTAGGCATTCAGATTGGGGATGCGCCCGGAGATCGTACGGCAGGGCGTGCCGAAATTGGCGTCTTCGCAAATCGTCCAGCGGCCGCGGCCTTCGACTTCAGCGGACATGGCGCGATCGTTGAAACCAAGTCCCGTCAGATTGTTCGTCTGGCGGTCGATATTGATCGATTGACCGGTAAAATTCGGGCCAGAGTAGAGAGTCAGCGAACCATCGCCACGCGGGCCGCCGGGATAGCCTCCCCCGGGATAACCGCCTCCCGGACGGCCGCCGGCTCCGTATTCCATGCGCGCCGAGCTGATATGGCCGTCAAGGCTGATGGTCGCCAGATTGGGGACATCATTTGATATTTCCCGGCAAACACCGCGGAAATCGGCGTGTTGACAAACCGTCCAGCTCCCACGGCCCTGGACCCGGATGGACAAGGCACGATCATTGAAATTGATGGTCTGGAAATTTGTCACATCGCCATTGATGGTCACGGATTGACCGGAAAAACCGGTTCCCGAATAGAATGTCAGCGCGCGCTGTCCGCCGCCATGCTGGGCTTCTGCGGCCGCGCCCAATGCCAGAGTGCTGGCAAGCGCACAGATCAACATCTTGAATTTCATGATAGTCTCCCATTCTGACGAATGCCGGATTCGTCTATCTCCCCACCTTTATGGCTATTCTATTGTGAACCTTCGGCAACGGGAGTGACAGACAGGTTTTATCTGCCGCCATCGCCGGTTGCCGTTCCTTCCTCTTCATCATCTTGCTGCGATGAGCCCCTGCCAAACAGGTCACGCAAAAGACGCTCTGCCGGATCGACGTCTTCTTCAGCCGGTTCGCCTTCCGGATTTGTCTCGTCCGATGCCGGCTGCGTGCCGCCAAGGCCCAGAGCGTTGCCCAAGACATTGCGGATTGCGTTTTCAGGGTCTTCGCCGCTTATGGCACCCTGAATGGCGCCCTGGAGAAGGGCCCGGCCCACGACATCCCAGTCAATGCCGACGCGGGGATTGTTGAAGGTGCCGCTGATGAGGATGGGAACGACGACACCCTGAAGGTCACGTTCGCCGCCTTGGCCTTCAATACTGGCCACGGCCCGGGGGCGGAGACGGTAATCAAGTGCTTGGCCCCCGATTCCCACCGTGCCGGCACCATCGACACGGACCAGCGGACTTAGCATGATCAGGTCATTGTTGGTGGCAATGCCATTGGCGACCGTGAAGGTACCTTCGAGCGCCGAGAAATCGGTTTCTTCCTGTTCTCCGAATCCGTCCGGCAGGCGGCGGTTGGTCAGTGCTGACTCTATGCCGCGGATGGCCTGGGCGAGGTTCACACCGCGAATCGCGCCATCGGTAAAAGCGAAGCCGCCGGTTCCGCCAAGGCCATTCATCAATTCGGCTTGGGAATGACCGGAGGTCAACAGGTCTATCGTGAGGCGCCCTGTCCCCGAGAGGCGGTCAAAACCCGCAGCCGCCTCCAGTAGCGGCAAGGCGGCAATCGATTGCAGGTCCGCAAACAGGCTGAAGGATGGTGTCGCCGTGCGGCCATTGGCGACAAAGCGTGCCCGCCCGCTGCCCTCATAGAGCGAAATGCGGGTCAAATTCGCTTCCAGCCGTGAATTGACCAGCTCGACATCCAGCGCCGCATCCGAAATCTCGATGTCCTGAACCGTCAGTTCACCCACAGTGAGATCCAGGTCAGCATCGACAAGGCCAAGCGCGGAGACATCGATGCGTTCCGTCGACCAGGCCGGCACATCACCCGAAGGCGTCTCTGTTTCGGGTACAGCCGGCATGTAGGGGGTTACGTCGAGCCGGGGCAGGTTCAAGGTGCCGCCAATCGCCGGGCGCGCCCCGGCCAGAGATACGCTGAAACGGCCAGTGCCCGAGATGTCATCGAGACGGATATGGTCATTCTGTCCGGCATTGGACGCGTCGAGCGTAAAGGCGTTCATGCCGCCCGAGAGATTTCCGGACAGCTCGAAATTCTCCAGCCCCGCACCCGGGGGCAGAGGGGCGCCTGCAAAGGCGGCAAGGGCGCGAATTGAGGGAATGTCAGAGGACAAGCGGCCGGAATAGCGGACGTCCTCTCCCTCCAGAATGTTCCCGTCAAAGCCGAGGTCGATCAGATTGCCGCCGAGGTCCAGCCGGGCCGCCACCTGCTCGCCTTCAAAAAAACCACGGACAGATCCGAGATGCAGATCGAGGGTCATATTTTCGCCATCGGCCGTCAATGCGCCCGTGATGTCGAGTGGATCATCCAGTCCTGGCATGTGGATATCGAGGTCCAGCCCTTCAATCTCCCGGGTTTGCGTGCCATCGGCGAAGCTGATGAAGCCGTTCTCGATGCGGATATCGCCGAGCGAGGCTTCAAACGGCAAGGCTCCGGGACGGCGGACAAAACCAGCGTCTGCCGGGGCTTGCGCTGCGGTGCCGTCATCGGGTCCGAAAGACCAGTTATTGCGATTTCCGCGTTGTTCCAGCCGTATTACAGGGTCGATGAGGATGAATTCCTCGATCACGACCGTGCGCGAAAGCAATGGCCAGAGCTGCACACCGACGCGCATTTCCGCCATCTCTGCGAACGGGACATCGCCAAAGCCGTCCTCGTTGGCAATCGAGACATTGTGAGCCTGGATCTGCACATTTGGCAGCAGGCTGAGACGGACATCACCTGCGAGGGTGACCTCACGGCCCAGATTTTCACTGGCCGCAATCTGGGCCCGGTCCCGGTAAACTGACTCGGGTATCAGGAAGGGGATGATGATGGCGGCGATCACGACAACGAGGATCAGGCCGATAAGAAAAGTCAGAAGGCGGCGGATCATGAAAAACTCCCTGAAGCCGGATGACATCTGTTCTCTGACGAGAATTTCAGGCTAGTATAGCTCACAGAATGACAGCCGTTCAGGGGGACAGCATGAAAATTCAAAAAATATCCATGAGTCGCCGCGATATCCTTATGGGCCTTGCGGCGGGAACGATCCTGCCGGTTGCCGGTTGCGCCCAAAACGATGCGCTGGGGCGGAGCCAGCTGCAGCTGGTATCGGAAAACCAGATCATGGCGCTTTCGCAGCAGGCCTGGCAGGATGCCCTTCAACGGGAGCGCATTCTACGAGACCCCGGCTATAACCGGCGGCTGCAGCGGGTGGGTGCCAATATGGTGCGCGCCACCGGAATGACCGGCCTTGACTGGGAATTTGTGGTGATCGATTCCGACCAGGTGAATGCCTGGGTGTTGCCGAACGGCAAGGTCGCCTTCTATCGCGGCATTCTGGATATCATGGAAGAGGACGCGCATATCGCGACGGTGATGGGCCATGAGATGGGGCATGTGGCCGCGCGCCATTCTGCCGAGCGTGCCAGCCAGCAACGGGCAAGCCAGATCGGGATGCAGATTGCAGGGGCTTTGCTGCAGCAGCAGGGCGTCGATTTCAATCAGGATATGGCAGCCGCCCTCGGGGCGGGCGTTACCTATGGCATCATCATGCCGTATTCGCGCCAGCATGAGTTCGAGGCCGACCGCCTGGGCGTGGATTACATGGTGTCAGGCGGGTATGCGCCGCACTATGCGACCGATTTCTGGCTTGCCATGTCGACGCGCCACCAGAATGCCGGATTCGAATTCCTGTCCACCCACCCATCGGATGAAGCCAGGCTGGATGCCATGCGCGCGCATATCGCGGCGCGAGGTTATTCCTGATCGTCTGACGCCTCAGCAGCTTCCGCGCGCTCTGCGATGAGGGCACGGGCGGCATCGACGCTTTCGACTTCCTCGACCGTATCAATGGCACAGCGGAAGCCATTGTCCGGCGTGATGTATTCCACGACCGGCGGACACAGTGTGGCGTTCTCGCCGAACGACGTGGCCAGCTGGACGCCGAAGTTCAGATCCGGGCAGCTGTGACGCAAGGTCGCCAGATAGTGGCGGCTGGCACCGCCGCGGAACACGACATGCTCACGGTCGATAACGCTGTAACCATTGATCTGGACCATGCGGACGCAGCGCGGTGCGGCCTCTTCGCCGTCTTGGTGGTGATCGGTGGCAAGCACAGGTGCGGTCGCGAATGCACAAGCGGCCAGTGATACGATAGTCAGGGATTTCATCTTGTCCTCCTTACCGGCTGGACAGGTTACACCACTGGACATGACGCCGAGCTGAATGGATTTCAAGTCAAAACCCCGTGACAGGATCGCCATAGCAGGTGGCGGCATTGCCGGTCTGGCCTGTGCGAAAGCCCTGTTGAATCGCGGCGCTGCTGTCACCGTCTATGAGGCTGGGGCCGCTGGCCAGGGGGCATTGTGGGCATCCGGAGGCATGCTGGCGGGCGGGTTTGAATGCGCGGAAGCCAATGCATCCCCGGCATTTGCCGAATTGGCCCGGCGCGGCATGGCGCTCTGGTCTGACTGGGCGGAAGATCTGGGTGCCGCCCGGATTGGCTACAGGGTCGGCGGTGTGATCAGCCCGGCCAGTGACGGTGCCGGCCTCGACTGGCTAGATGTCCTGGCGGAGCGTGCCGGACAACTGGATATTCCGTATCGGCGTCTGCGCCGGTTGCCGGAGCGTGTCCGCGCCCGGGCCGCTATCGAATTTCCTGCAGATGGCGAGCTCGACAACCGTCTTCTCGGCCCGTGCCTTGCCGCATGCGTTCGGGAGGCCGGAGGGCACATCCTTGAGTGTAGGAATGTGACGGCGCTGGCAACCGACGGTGACCGTGTGCGGGTTGAAACGCACGAGGCCAGCCATGACTTTGATGCGGTCATACTGGCGACGGGTGTAGCCGGGCAGGTCTTGCAGCCAGCCGAGCCGGCACTGAGCGCCATCTGGCCCGTGAAAGGGCAGATGCTGTCGCTTGAGGGCGAGGGTGAGCGGCTCGCTTTCTGTCTGCGGGCCCGCAATGCCTATGTTTCGCAGAAGCCTGATGGCCGGTTGGTGATTGGCGCGACCAGTGAGCCCGGCAAATATGATACTGATACAGATGATACAGTGATCGAGGCGCTCAGGCGGAATGCCGAACACTGGTTGCCCGGGCTTGGCGATTTAAAGCTGACCGGGAGCTGGGCGGGAATTCGCCCGGGAACGCCGGATAATCTGCCCATTCTGGGGCCGGGCGCATTGCCGGGTGTCTATCTGGCGCTGGGGCTTTACCGGAATGGGGTTCTGCTCGCCCCGGCTGTTGGCGAACTGATGGCCGATGCCATTCTTTCCGGAACGGCACTGCCGGCAGACTTCGGGGCTGCGCGCTTCTTTCAGCGTTAACGCCAAGTTAGCGGCTCGACCCAACACTGCGCACATGTAATGCGAGTCGGCATGATGAGTACGATTTCTCCGCCTGGCGAAGCCACACACGCCCTGATCGCCCGCGCATCACGCGAGACCGGGGCCGATTTCGATTTCATGGTGCGTACGGCGGCACGCGAAAGCAATTTCGACCCCAATGCCCGTGCGGCAACATCGTCTGCTGCCGGTATGTATCAGTTTCTTGATCAGACCTGGCTGGCGATGATGAGCCGGCACGGCAGCGAGCACGGATTGGCGCGCGAAGCCGGGATGATCGAACAATCCGAAACCGGGCGCTATACAGTGGCCGACCCGGCCGAGCGTCAGCGCATTCTGGATTTGCGGTTCGATGCCGGTGTCGCAGCGCGAATGGCGGGCGAGCTGGCAGCAGAGAATGCGTCCATCCTGCAATCGCGGATTGGCCGCCAGCCGACATCGGGCGAGCTCTATGCCGCGCACTTTCTGGGCGCTGGCGGTGCATCAGAGCTGATCAATGCGGCAACGGAGACTCCCACCGCCCGTGCTGACCGCCTGTTTCCTGCGGCGGCCGCGGCGAATCGCAATGTCTTTTATGATGGAGGGCAGCCGCGCAATGTCCGGGATGTTCTGGCGGGCCTGACCCGTGAAGAGGCCGTGACGATGCCATCGCGGAGTGAGCTGCCCGCAGGAAGTACCGAAGCGGCACCGTCATTGCGATTCCAGTCGCCGGCGCCCGATCAGGGCGTGGCCTTCATGTCGCGCCGGATCGGGATCGCGCAGGGTGGTGGAACGCTGTCTCCGGCGGTTGTTGCCATTCTGGCTTCACTGGAAGCACCAGGCGGCCGGAATGATCGCGATGAACGGGAAAGTTAACCGCAAACCGTCGCGTCTAAGGATTCATTAACACGAGAGTCAGAGCCTGTTGTCAAAGGCGAATCGCGATGGGGCGATTCGCGAGCAACAGGATCATGCCAATGAGCATCGTAGCGATGCGTTCGCGCCTGACCGACGACGATATCCGGCGCCTTGTAAAAGGTGAGGACGCCGAAGATCGCGCCCTGGCTGCCCGCAAGATATGCCAAAGAATTGATACGCCCGAGCTGACATCTGAAGAACGCGAAGCGGCTGACGCAATCATTGGCATGATTGCCCAGGATGCGGCGACGCTGGTGCGGCGCGCGTTGGCTGTGACGCTTCGCCAGTCGCCGCATTTGCCGAAAGATGTAGCGATCAAGCTGGCGCAGGACATTGATTCCATCGCGGTGCCTGTCATTGCGGGAAGTCCGGTCTTTGATGATGCTGATCTGATCGAGCTGGTCCGGACACAACCCGCTGCGAAACTCGCAGCCATTGCGGCGCGTCAAAGCATTTCCAAGCCCGTTGTGATGTCGCTGATCGACCATGCTGATGAAGGCGTTATGGGGATTGCGGCGGCCAATGATGGTGCCGAGTTCGATGATGAAGCCTTCGACAGGACGATTGCGCGATTTGGGGAGTCGCGGGCTGTCATGGATTCGTTCGTTTCGCGCTCTGTCCTTCCCATCAGCTTCACCGAGAAGATTATCGCGCGGGTCAGTGATGATGCCCTGCAGCGGCTGGTACGGCGTCATGCCCTTCCGCCCCAGGTCGCGGTTGACCTGGCCGAGAGCGCCCGCGAGCGTGCGACAATTGACCTTGTGGACCAGGCCGGTGTTGCGCCCGACATGCCGCATTTCATTGAACAGATGCAAAGCTCGGGGCGCCTGACGCCGTCGCTGATCCTGCGCGGCTTGCTACGCGGGCATATCGAGTTTTTCGAACATGCCGTGGCCCGGCTCGCGGGTATACCGCATTCCAAGGCCTGGTTGCTGATTCACGATGCCGGCCCATTGGGATTGAAAGCTGTTTTCGAACGCACAGGATTGCCGCAGCGGCTTTTGCCCGCCATTCGCTCGGCTATTGATACCTTGCATTCCATTGAAATGGGCCCGGGCGAATCTGGCCGGATACTTTTCCGCCGCCGGTTGGTCGAGCGGTCCCTGACCCAGTTTCAGGGCGTTCCGGAAGAAGATCTCGAATATATCCTGTCGCGTCTTGATCAGGACGAGAGTGAAGATCAGCCTGCGCGGGCGACCGGTTGATCCTCGAATTCAGCAACAAGATCCAGAACCTGCGTCTCCAGCTCGACCGCCAGAGCTTTTCCGACCGGATTGTTTTCGTCGCGAATGTCCTGTCGCAGGGCTGCGCGGATGGCTCCGGTATGGGCAAGCGCCAGTTTGGCAGGCGCGATAGCGCGCTTCTCTTCGGTCTCGATCAGTTTTGACAAGGAGCCGGCCATGCGGGTGATGATCGGGAATTTATAGGTTGTACCCATGCCGCGCAGATCGTGCGCACGCGAGAAAAGCTCGATCCCGGCTTCACCATCAAGCCCTTCAGCCATGACACGTTTGGCTGCGGCCTCAAGCTTCTGGACTTCGGATTCCAGCCACTCAGCGAATACCTCTTTCATATCGTCCAGTGCCGCTTCGGCACGGGCTATTGCGGCTTCGTCGATGGGACCGATGCGCCCGCCGACTTTCACGCGCAGCATGTTCGGCGGCGTGATCATCTCGATGGGTTGTTCTTTTTTGGACATCTGGATTTCCTTGGGCGACGTGAGTTTACAGCGCCATCATGGCAGGCGCTTGATCGGCGCTGACGCTAACAGAATGGATAAGGGACGCTTCCAGGTCCTGAATCCGGAAAGGTTTCTTGAGAGACGTAACCCCGGAAGGCGTTTCGTCATTGGTCAGTGACAGCAGCGGCAAGGCCGGAGATATCTGCTGCAATGCAGATGCCGCGCTGGTGTCCGTGACGAGCGCAGCCTCGATATGCTGGACTGAAAGCGCATGGCCAGCCTCTTCAACCGAGCCGGCCGTCACGACGGCTTTGCAGCCCATGGCATAGAGGCTGGATTGAAGCGCTTGCTGAAGCGGGCGCGATTGGCTGTAGATCAGAACCGTCATTCCCAGACCACCGGAAAGCTGTTGCATCATCACCATCCTTTTTCCGCATCTCATTGGCGGATTGGGGAAAAGTGGTAGCAGATGATGCTTAACGCCGGCCTAAGCTGTCAGGCTTGAAATTGTTCGATCAGAATGCGTTCACCAAGCGCACGGCCTTCATCGAACAGCATATGGAGGCTGACATCTGCCGCCTCCTCGATATCGACCGAAGCAATATCCCGGAATTCCTGATTGTCGGCCACGGCAGACACCGGGCGCTCTTCCGGGCTGAGGACATCAAAGCGGACCTTGCTGTCATGGCTCAGCAACGCCCCCCGCCAGCGCCGAGGCCGGAAAGCGCTGATCGGCGTCAAAGCCAGTGTGCGCGAACCCAAAGGCAGAATAGGCCCGTGAGCCGAGGCATTATAGGCGGTGGAGCCGGCAGGTGTTGCGACCATGACGCCGTCTGCGGCGAGTTCTGCCAGACGAATCCGGCCATCGACGGAAATCTGTATCTTGGCCGTCTGGCGTGTTTCGCGCAGGAGGGATACCTCATTGATGGCAAGAGCGGAAAACCGATTGCCGCGGATGTCAGTGCCGGTGGCGCGTAGCGGATGAATCGAGGTTTTCTCGGCCCGTCGCAAATGATCGATGAGATCGCTTTCAGCCGGATTGTTCATCAGGAAGCCGACCGATCCGTAATTAATCCCGTAAACAGGAATGCCGGTGTCCATCACCGCATGCAGCGCTTCCAGCATCATGCCATCCCCGCCCAGGGCAACGACGATGTCCGCGTCCCCGACCGGGACGTTGCCATACCGGTCCTGCAGCCGCTTGCAGGCATCCTGCGCATCCGGGCGGTTGCTGGCCATGAAGCTCAGCGAAGGCGTATCTGACAGGGGTAGCGGGCTCACTCCGGTCTCCATGATCGGGCCGGAATATTCAAACCTGCGCTGCCAGCCGGCGCAAGGCATCATGGGCGCTGCCGGGCGTGAATTTCTGGAATATACTGGCGGCACTGACCATGGCGTCCGGGGGCAGGTCCTCCTGGATCCGCCCGGTTTTCTGCATGCCGCGGACGACCGACGGGAAGAGCGATGTATCAATACGTGCTGCGCGGCACGCGAGTGCCGTTGCCCGCATGCTGGACATACCAAGTGCGGCCCGCCATTGCTCGACGGACAGGCTGCACAGATCGGCAATGGCATAGTCAAACAGAAGGCTCTTGCCGTCTGTCAAAGCGCGAACGGCGACCGTGCCATTGAGTTCGCCGGTAGCGGCCATGCGCTCGACCAGTTTTCGCGCTTCGGTTTCGCTGTCTTCCGCAGTGGCTGCCGGTTGTGCATTGGTCCCGATCTCGTCCAGCCTGCCTGCTTCCAGGCCGAAATGCTGTGCGACCTGATCGCGCACGGCTTCCGAAATCCGGGCGGTGAGCCGGTCAACAAAAGCGGGCGGGATATCGTCGCGTTCCAGCATCAGGCGGGACAGGCTTTCATCGGCGATCGCGGTCTCCATGCAGACCGACATGGCGGAATCGGAAATCCGGGCGGTCGTATTACGGATCAGGCGGTCTATGACTTCCGGTTCTGAATACGCCATAACCGCATCGCTGACAGCGATGCCGATATGGCAACGGCCAGCGATCAGGATGCGATGTTCGCGGGACCCCGTATTGGCCAGTTCGACCAGATCTTCCGGTTCGAGGACCAGGCTTTTCCGAATGACGGCCTCCGCCACACAGGGCGCATCAAATGCCAGATATCGCACGATACCGCGGGGAGCCCACTCACATTCTGCCAGCCGCGAAGCCATCTGGATGCGAACCGATTCTTCCACCTTGAGCGCCAAAGCCAGAAGGATGTCGTTTGCGAGGGGCTGGGTCCGGTTGGTGAGCGGTCTGCCGACACAGATGTCAGTAACGCCCAGCGCCAGTGCTGCACGGCTTTGCGGATCGCGAACGCGCGCCAGATGTGTCAGGGCCGATGCAATGTCGCTCATAACGTTGCCTGATTTCCAATCCCTATAAAAGCCTGAGTCTGCAATGGATTCCAGCCCTGGTTTATCCGCCGTTAAATCCTGACGGCAGAGCTGCAATTGACGCGGGCCCTGTGTCGTTCAATCTTATGCCAGAGAATTCGGGAGGCCGGCATGGATGATCAATCAAAGCAGAGCGTCAGAGACGTGGTAGGCGAAGAGGAATGGAAGGCACGCTGTGATCTGGCGGCGCTATACCGGCTTGTGCATATGCATGGATGGGACGATCTGTTCTTCACCCATATTTCCATGCGCGTTCCCGGCCCTGAAGAGCACTTTCTGCTCAATCCGTTCGGACTGCTCTATGAAGACGTCACCGCGTCAAACCTTGTGAAGGTGGATCTGGACGGAAATGTACTCCCGCCCTCGACCTACGGAATCAATCCGGCAGGGTTCACGATCCATTCGGCCATTCATGCGGCGCGTCACGATGTGACCGTTGCAATGCATCTTCATACCGATTGCGGCGTGGCCGTTGCGGCACAGAAGGACGGGCTTTTACCGATCTCGCAACTGGCAATGAACATCATGTCCGATGTTGCCTATCACGACTATGAAGGTCTTGCGCTTGTGGAGGCGGAAAAGGCCCGGCTGGTGGCCGATCTGGGCGAGAAAAATGCCATGATCCTGCGCAACCACGGGACGTTGTCGGTCGGATCCCACCCGTTCCAGGCGTATTTACGTATTTATCTCCTTGAGCGTGCGTGTAAGATACAGACTCTGGCACAGGGCGGCGGGGAGCTGATCCAGTGGGACAAGGAGATGCAGGACAAGGTCTACAAGCAGGGCGAAGAGGGGGTGCTGAACGAATTCTTCCTCGAAATCGCCTGGGCGGCCTTGCGTGCGCGCGTCGACCGGGAATCGCCGGGCTACGATCAGTAGCAGTCTTTTGTGTCCTTCTGATTTCCGCCCCGGCATTTGCCGGCGCGTGGGTTCAGGAAAAAGGCCACGGCATCATAATTTCCGGGCTTTTGCTGTCCGAGGCCGGCAGCAGTCTGGACCGCAATGGCGAACGGCAGCCGGGCCTCTATTTCTCGAAATATGAATCATCATTTTATACGGAATACGGCCTTACAGACCGTTTGACCCTCGTCCTGCAACTTGCGGGTCAACGTGTCAGCCAGGACAATAACGGCATTACGGACACCGCCGAGGGGCTTGCTGCCAGCCGCGCGGGCCTTCAGGCGCGTCTTCTCAGCTTTGGCCGCTGGACGTCATCGGTTCAGATTGCGGGCGTCATTCCCGGCGGAGGTGAAAACGTTGCCGACCGGCCGCTCGGCGATGGCGCCAATGGCGTGGAATTGCGCGCACTGGTAGGACGATCCGTGGGTTCGAACGGGTTTCTGGACTTGCAGCTTGGACGCACATGGCGCGCTGACGAGTATCCGGCGGAAACCCGCCTGGATGCGACCCTGGGCTGGCGCATCCGCGAAAACTACCTCGTAATGGCGCAATCCTTCTATACCGTCGCGGATGCGGACATTGTGCGCAACGGGCGGGAATACAGGCAGCACAAGGTCCAGTTCTCGGCGGGGCGGAATTTTGGCCGTGGCCGTCTGATGGTCGGTGCTTTCACAACCCTCTCCGGCCGGAATGCCATTGATGAAACCGGCCTTGTTGCGAGCTGGTGGCGGTCTTTCTAGTCTTCGCGCGGATAACCGGTTTCATGCATGACATAGGCGATGACATCGCGCCGGTCGGTCTCTTCGCGCAAGCCGACAAAGGACATGCGGTTGCCGGGCAGGAAATCACGCGGATTGGCAAGCCAGCCATCCAGCTGCTCCGGAGTCCAGACAAAGTCCGCGTTTTCCAAAGCGGTTGAATAATTGAAATTCTCGACCGAGCCGGCCTCGCGTCCGAACATGCCGTAGAGATTCGGACCCACGCGGTTACCACCGCCGTCAGCGACCGTATGGCAGGAACCGCACCGCCGGAACAATCTGCGTCCGGAATCGTAATCGGCCTCGGAATAGGGCAT
The DNA here is from genome assembly GCF_003129605.1 of Hyphobacterium indicum. Classification (GTDB taxonomy): domain Bacteria; phylum Pseudomonadota; class Alphaproteobacteria; order Caulobacterales; family Maricaulaceae; genus Hyphobacterium; species Hyphobacterium indicum. The sequence goes on along the minus strand of NZ_QBDX01000003.1, from coordinate 109,500 downwards.
GGGCAGATAGGACAGATCAACCGTCTCGGCCGCTGCGGGTGGCTCTGCCGAAGCCGGTGTTGCCGATACCTGTCTGGTGCTTGCAGCCGGATCCGGGGTTTCCGTGTCGTCTACGGTTTCAGAATTGCTGCCCCCGCCACAAGCCGTCAGCAAGCCGGTGGCGGCCACAATGATCATCCAGCGCATCACATCAACTCCATGTCACCTTCCGTTCGGAACCTAGCTGAATATTCAGGCAAATCCACCAGTGGAGCCGGGAATAATTGCCGCACTTGGTCTGGCACCCTGCGGCACCAAAGACGCCCTGTGAAGCTGATCGGGGGCGGCACGCTCCTCCTGTTATTGGCGGCGGAGAAGATGAGCGCTAAGCTGAAGGCAATAGGGAGAACGTGATGATCCTGCTGCTTGTCCTGCTTCAATCGGCCTTGCCGCCGGCGACGTCGCAAACAGAAGAGACAACCCGTACCGACAGATTCGAGGTCGAGTGGAGCTGGTCCAGCGAAAGCCGCTCCGAAGAAGAGACCCGTTCGGAGTTCGAGCGGGCCAATGAGGACAGACCGGCCCGCGCAACGGGGTGGGTGGAAACATCTCTGGGTGTCTATGAATTCCGCGCGCCGGAGCCCGCGGTTTCAGAAGAAGATGACGGGGGACTCGGCGACTTTGATTTCCGACAGAACCCGGGTTCGAACGAAGATTCCGGCAGACGATATGACCGCCTTTCGACCCGGGGGCAGGAATTCGGAAATTGCACGCCTGAAGAATATCGTCAGCGCCGGGCCGCGGCTGATGCACTTGGCGCGAACCGGACAGGTTGCGAGATCGACCGGGACGCTGCCCGAGAAGCCGCGCAGGAGGCTGAGGCCGAAAGTGACACGCCACGCTGGAGCGGGCGCGTCGTGCTGGCCCCCGAGGACACGGAAGACTAGTTCCCTCCGGCATGGCTGACCCATTCCCCACCCAATGGCCTCGACCAGCCTTTCAGGCTGTCGCGATTGACGATGAGGGCCAGGCCTGCCGCGATATTCCCGAGAGCGCCTGCCAAGAGGAGGCCGGCAATTTCTTCCGTCATGTCGGCTCGCTTTCCTTGTCCAAGATGGCAGACGGGCTGATTGATCCCAAACTGGTATTGAGCTGGCTGATGTTGACCCTGGGCGCGCCGGCCGCGCTGGTCGGCCTGCTGGTCCCGATCCGCGAGGCGGGCGCGCTGTTACCACAGCTATTCACTGCAGGTGCGCTCCGCCGCTTGCCGCAGCGCAAATGGGCATGGTCAGCCGGTGCGGCTGTCCAGGGCTTGTCGGCACTGGCGATTGCCTTCGCAGCGCTCACCTTTCGTGGACAAGCCGCCGGACTGGCCATTCTTTTCGCTTTGGCCACGCTGGCTCTGGCGCGCAGCGTTTGTTCGGTCTGCTACAAGGATGTGCTTGGAAAGACGGTTGATAAATCCCGGCGCGGGACCGCAACAGGACTGGCCGGATCCATCGCGTCGGGTGTTGTCATTGTCTTTGCCGGTCTGCTGGCCTCCGGTCTGGTGCAAAGATTTGAACTGGTGGTGTCCGCCATCGTGATGGCAGGCGCAGCCTGGATTGCTGCGGCGCTGCTTTTTACCACGCTGCGTGAGGCCAGAGGCGCAACAGAAGGCGGCAGGTCCGCCATTGCGGCGGCGATGGAAAACCTGGTCTGGCTGCGCAAGGATGCCCAGTTGCGCCGGTTCATAATTGTGCGCTCCTTGCTGACCGCAACGGCGCTGGCCCCACCCTTCATGATCGCAGCCGCCGCCGGGGCAGATGAAGTGCTACCGCTGGGGACGCTGGTTCTGGCTTCCGCGTTGGCCGGACTGCTTAGCGCCTATGTCTGGGGACGATTTTCCGACCGGTCGAGCCGCAAAGTGCTGGTCTATGCCGGGCTGGCAGGCGGGTTCGCCCTCACGATCAGCGCTATGCTTGGCCTGACGGGCTTGCTGCACCCGCTCTATGCGCTCCCGGCGATGATCTTCATCATCATGATTGCCTATCAGGGCGTTCGGCTGGGGCGGTCGACCCATCTGACCGACATGGCAACGGCCGAAACCCGCGCGGCCTATACGGCGCTTTCCAATACGGTTGTGGGTGTGGTTTTGCTGGCGGGCGGTCTGTTCAGTGTGCTTGCGGCGGTCACAGGGCCGGCTGTGGTGTTGCTGGTCATGGCGGGCATGGCCGGGCTGGCGTCTGTCCTGACGCTGGGGCTGGACGAGGTTCAGGCCTGATCCGTCAAACCGGTTGACGGCGGACCCATGATCCGGCCTCCTGCGGCACTAAAGGGGAGGGACGATTATGAAAAATGCCGTAGATCCGAATGAGGCACAGATGCAGGGGTTTATGGAGCTGGGCGATGCGCCGGTCGCCATGTTGAACCTGCTGAAATTTCGCAAAACTGCTGCCTATCCGGACGGGCGCGATGCGGACATCTCCGGCAAGGAGGCGTATTTTCGCTATGCCATCCCGATGACCAAGCTGGTCATGGATGCCGGCGGGACGCTGGATTTTTCTGGCGACGCCCTTCCTCTGCTGATCGGCGAAATGGACGAGGCGTGGGATATGGTGGCAATCATGACCTATCCGTCGCCGAAGACTTTGGCCGAGATCAGCCTGACGCCGGAATTCCAGGAGATCGCCGTCCATCGAAAGGCGGGCCTTGAAGGCCAGCTTCTCATTCCCTGCCGGATGCCGTCGGCGTGAGTGCTCGCGCCTTCGCCTCACAAATGATCAGCAGCCGCCGTATCCGTGCGGCGGTACGGGGGTGGCACGCGGCGCGGCGCGCGCTGACCGGCCAATCGCGGACCTTGCTCGTCTTCCTGGAGCAGGGCGAGCCGTATTCCGAATTGCTCGCCGATGCGCTGCCCGCTTTTGCGCAGCATTACGGGCTGGAGCTGAAAGCGCTGTCTGTGCCCGCGCCGGAAAAATCTGCGGCCCCCGAACCGGACATGCTGGCCGCCTATTCAAAGCGCGATGCGTCGGGCCTGCGCGCGGCCTATGGCATCGCAGCGGCGGATGTCCGGCTCACCCCGGAAGGGGATCCGGCCGCGAATGCCAGCCTGCGCCGGAAGCTGGGCCATTATGGCAGTGGCATGATCTGGTTCGAGGGCGAGTGGTATTGGGGCATTGACCGGCTACACCATCTGGAGCGCCGTCTCGGTGCGAACGAGGATGCGCTGCTCTTTCCGCCGCGCGCCGAGCCGACCCATGCCACAGGCGGATCGTTCGACATGTATTTCTCCTTGCGCAGCCCCTACAGCTATCTGGCGATGATGCGCGCACCGGATCTGGCACGCTTATGGAATGCCGAAATCACGTTGAAACCGATCCTGCCCATGGTGATGCGGTCATTGCCGGTGCCGTCCGAGAAGCGGCTCTATATCGTTCGTGACTGCAAACGCGAGGCTGAGCGTCTGGGCATTCCTTTCGGGAAGATCGAGGACCCGGTCGGGACGGGCGTTGAACGCGGTCTGGCTATTCTTCACCGTGCCATTCCAGAGGGGAAAGGCGTCGATTTTGCACAGAGCTTCTATCGCGGTGTCTGGGCCGAGGGCCTTAATGCGGCAACGGATAGGGGCTTGCGGACAATGACCGAGCGCGCGGGGCTGGACTGGGCCTATGCGCAAGACGCCATGGCTGACGACAGCTGGCGGGACGCGGTGGAAAAAAACCGGCAGGAAATGTTCGCGCTGGGTCTTTGGGGCGTCCCATCCTTTCGGGTGGGTGAGCATTCGGCCTTCGGGCAGGACCGGCTGTGGCAGGTCGGGCGCTGGCTTGAGGAAAGCTAGGCACCGAAGGCCCGGCCGACAAACCAGAAGGTTCCAACCCCGGCCAGTCCCGCTATGACGGCAGACCGGCCCCAGAACAGGACGCGTTCCGGTGTGAACAGGCGCAGGATTGCCAGCCCGGACAGTACCGCGGCGACAATCGCCAGCTGACCCAGTTCCACACCGGCATTGAAGCTGATCAGGGACGGCAGAAGCCGATCACCGGATATATCGATTTCCAGCAAGATGCCGGCAAATCCAACACCATGTACAAGGCCGAACCCGCCGCTGAGCATCGGGGCGGCGAACTCCATCCGGCCGCCTTGTCCCAGCCAGTGGAAATAGAAGACCGTCAGCACGATCAGTCCCAGCCAGGCCGGCCAGGTGAGGAGCCCGCCCGCAAACACCGAAATGCTCGCAAGTGCCAGCAGAACCGCGCCGCCACCCCAGCCCATCCGCCGGAATTCGGCGGACTTTGAAAGCGCCGCTTCGGCTGCGATGAAGAGGATGGAAAACCCGATAAGGGATTCGACCGCGGCCCCCGGCGGTGAGACCCAGCCCAGCACCGCAAGCGCCAGCGTGACGGAATGTCCGAGCGTGAAACCGAGTGTCACAAGGGCCAGCCGCCGCCAACCCGAGACGATGAGCATCAGGCCGAGAACGAAGGCGACATGATCCGGACCGCCGAGAATATGTTCAAAGCCAAGGATCAGGAAGCCGGTCCATCCGGCCGGTCCGGCAAGGCCGTCCGAGCCAAAGCTGGCTGTGGTCTGCCCGCGGGAAAGAATGCGTTCCTGAACGCCGCCGGCACTTTCCAACCTGATGAAGTGAACATGGTTGGCCGACAGCGGCGAAAAAACCTGAACGCCGATTTCGATCTGGCCTTGCGCGTCGCAGATCCAGTTGGCCTGGCCCTCCAGCCGCCCGTCCGCGCGCAGGCGGACAGAAGGCGGGGCATCCAGTGTACAGGCCGTGTCGCCACGCGCCACGCGCAGCCCATCCACCAGCCGCTGCTGATATGCGGATTCCAGCGTTGTCCCTTCGTCTGAGAGCGAGAGAAAAAGCGTGGCCTGCCGTGCATCGAGATAGATCCGGCCGGTCAGGCCGGTCTCTGTTTCGGTCCATGCCGAATTGGAGCGGCTCCGCTCATGCGCGCTGGCCGCGGCGGTCAATCCTGCCAGCAAGACAAGGCTCAAGAGAAAGCGGATCATTCGCCGGAGAAGGGCTGGATGCGGATGTCGGCCTCCCGGCGCAATTCCGCGATATAGGCTTCCAGCGCGGCTTCTGCGGCACGCTCCTGCCAGAGCGCCTCGACGCGGTCGCGATGGGTTTCGAATTCCGGCTGACCGGCTGCTGAAAACTCGATCACGCTCAGCCAGTGATAGCGTCCGCCATTTTCGACCGGCCCGATCTGTTCGCCGGCGCGCAGCGGCAATACCGATGCTGTCAGGCTTCCTCCCAGATAGCGCCGCAGATCCGTCGCCGTCAGCATGCGGTCGGGGGGATGCGCGGAGGGCCGCGCACGGCTGGCTTCGGGTGATGCAGCAGACTCCCAGCGGATTCGATAGCGGTTCTCTGCGGCGAAGAATTCCGGATTGTTCTCGAACAGTGCGCGCAGGTCGTCATCGTCCGGCGTCAGATCGGCATTGGACTGGGCCAGATCGATCATCGTCATCACTATGGTCCGGCGCACGGTGGAGGCATTGCGTGGCAAGTCGAGATCAATCGCACGCTGGAACAGCAATTCCTCATCAATCAGGCGATCCAGGGCCCGCTGGGAGGAATCTTCCGGCAATGCGTTGCGGCTGTCGCGGGCCATGGCTTCCAGCGCAATCTCGACATCCGCGACGGGAATCGGCTGACCGTTGACGATGGCCGCTACCGGACTGCCGGCCTCCAGTGGTTCATCATCCGTCCACAGAGCGCTGAGAAGCACCATCGCCCCGCCCGTTACCGCGCCGATGGCCAACGCCCATTTCGGCAAGGTCATTCGGCCGGCTCTGTCGTGGCTGACGGTTGCAGATGGGTCAGATATATGGGCGAGGACCAGGCCCGATGTTCAACATCGGCGATGCATTCCTCCTCCATATCGGTGCGGTAATCGCCATAGCAGGGATTGACCTCAATACACTGCCCGTTCTCGTCATAGGTGCACCGCAGATTATTGCCGTTCACCTGGCCGGACGGTTCCTGGATGGCCCGCACATAGTAGATCGCATCCCGTCCGCCGGAGACGAATTCGGGGTCGGTGAACTCGACTTCACAGCCTTCGCCAAGGTCATTGCAGGGCAGGACGCGCCAGGCGTCCTCGATCAGCGGGTCGACCGGCTCGCCTTCAAAGATTTGCGGCCGGATACGGACCACTTCGATCCGGGTAATCCGGTAGCGTTCATTCCCGGGATTATAACACTCTCCGCGGCAAAGCTGTTGCAGGCGATCCGGCGTCAGGCCGCGGACAGAATAGTCCGGACAGCCCTCATTCTGACGCAGCGATCCTGCGGCCCGGACCCGGAAGACCGGATTCTCCGCAAGTTCGGCGTCCGCTCCCATGCCGGCCATGCTGTCACCGTTTTCATCAACAAGATCGAACCACAGCAATTGGCGCAGTCCGGATGTGGCGTAGACCTGCCGGTTTTCCAGGGCATTCCAGACGCCATCGCGCGAGCGCTCGCTGACATGAGCGGCGACCAGGCCGCCGCCGGTGAAGAAGCTGGCCTGACGCTCAAGCTCGGTCATCTGGAAACCGGCATTATTGATTAGATCCTCGCGCGTGATGCGGAAGGATTGCGCCGGTGCATCCTCGTCAGGCGGCAGAAAACGATGGGCGACGTCTTCGGTGACGGCACCACCGGCGTCTGTCATATAATGGCGGCCAAATGGCTTGTAGCCAATGCCGGGGCGGGCAGTGTGGGTATCGGATGAACCGATGAAGCCCCAGCGGAAACGGTATTCACTGCCGTCCTCGTCAAAATTGGTCAGGGCCAAACCATATTGCACGCTGGTGAGCGGGTTGAGATTGAACGCCGGCAGGAAGCAATCCTGACACTGTCCGGAATCCAGCCAATCCTCAATGGTTTCGCCGCGCACGGTCAGATGTCCGGCCAGACCGACAAAAGCTGCATTCTCGCGGGCCTCGAAGGCACGATCCGCACATTCCTCATCCGGCAATCCCTGGGCGAGGCAGCGGCGTTCAATAATGACGCCGGCCTGCCAGCAGGAGGGCAGGTAATTGGCGCTGGGCTCCGGGCAGACCGGATTGCCAAGATCACCGGCGATACGCCGCCAGGGCCGGTATTCCTCCGAATTGCCATGGCCGGAAAAAATTTCAATCAGGCGCATGACTTCCGGCCGTTCCTCCGGTTCAAGCTGTTTGTCCCAGCTGGTGCCGGGCGGCGTGTAGAACCCCCAGGCCGAGCCATGCGGAATGATCAGAGGATCGAGCCCCTGGCTTTCCAGCCGTGCCACGAGTTCGCCCGGTGTAGCTGCGATCTCGTAGCAGTCTGCTGGCAGTTCGCCAGATGGAATAGCCTCATCGCATAGAGGCACATCGCGGACATCCTGAACGAAGCGGCCAAAATCATAATAGGTCTGCCGGTTGGCGAGATCGAGGAAAGCGATTTGGGGTGGCAGCATGGCTTGCGCATTATCGCGCAGGGCGCGCACCGTCACCCCCGCCGCGGCGATCGGACGGGTGGCGATCCCGTCGGGATCAAGGGTACGGAAAATAACATTCTTGTGGCCGTAATGGTCATCGGGCAGGGCACCGACCTGCGTCCATTCAAAGCCGACAAAGGGTATAACGTCGGGGATGCCGTCCGCGTCTGAACGGGCCGCACACTGCTGCACGGAATCAATAATCTGCGACCAGCGTGTTGGTGTCAGGGCTTCTGCGTGATCGGTTGCCGCCCAGAAATCCAGCGCGGAACAATAGCGCGCAAAATCACACGCATCAGCGATGGGGTTGGCACCTTCGCCGCGCAATAGCGGCAAGGCCCAGACAAAGGCATCTGTCGAAAATGTGGAGTGAACATGAAGATCGCCGAAAAGAATTTCCGTGTCCGGGCTTTCGCCGAGAGCGTCTGCAGCCGCCTGGATACGGGCGATACGTTCTTCTATGGCTTCCTGCGGAACCGCCTCTGATGTGATTTCACCGGGGCCGCGGGGCTGCCCGTACCAGCCCTGGAACACACCTGCGACATATATGCCGGTTACCAAAACAATGACGGCCAGAATACTGCCACCAATCATCACAATACGCATATTCGACTCCCCCATGTCCGGTGAAAGCCTATACGCGAATGGACGGAAGCAAAAACAATTTCTGTCCCGATCCGGCCGCCCAAAGCGCCACAAAAAACGCCGCCGGGTGTGGCCCGGCGGCGCCTTTGAGGCGATACGCCGATCTAGCGGGAATAAAGCTCCGAGATCGACAGAACGGCATTGGCCGTCGATGAGCCATAGGTTCCGACCCAGATGTCATACTGACCACTGATCGGCGCCATACGCAGCAAGGGGTTCAGCCCCGCATTGCCGCTGTCATCATCGCAGTGCCAGTTACCATTGGGATCATTGATCACCAGAGTGGTGTCCGAGTTGGAACCGACGGAGAAATACAGCTCCGGGAAGGAGCCGCCCTGGAACATGAGGCGGACATCCGGCGCATCAGCGACAAAACCGGCACACTGACCATTACTCCAGCTCGACGCGCTGTTCGCGCCACCGGCGACGACCTGCACTTCAAAAGGATCGGGTGTGAAGCCGGACCTCAGCGTGTAGGTGCCATAGGTCGGAGTGAGTGTGTAATCCGGGCCAGAGGGGCGGCGCGGGGGCGGAGCCGTGACCGGCGCGCTGCCATAGGGCAGCTCGGAAACGGACAATGTGGCCGGTGCCGTATTCCGGCCATAGGTGCCGACCCAGATATCATACTGACCGCTGATAGGCGTCAGTTCAATCAACGGGTTGAGGCCATTGCCGCTGTCGTCATCACACCACCAGGTGCCATTCGGGTCGTTGACGATCAGCGTGGTGTCGGCATTGGACAACGCCGAGAAGTTGATGCGGTTGAAAGCACCGCCGGTGAAGTTGATGCGGATATCCGGTGCGGAGGCGGCATAGCCCCGGCATTCGTAATTTGTCATGGCGCCAACATCGGTGTTGCCACCCGCGACCACCTGGAAAGTCTGCGGATCCGGCAGGAAGCCGGAACGCAGATTATAGGTGCCATAGGTCGGATTCAGATTGTAATCGGGTCCGGACACCGGCGCCGGCATGACCGGAGCGGCCGGCTGAACCGGCGCGCTGCCATAAGGCAGTTCGGAAATGGCCAGCGTGGCAGGTGCCGTATTGCGGCTGTAGGTGCCGACCCAGATGTCATACTGACCGCTGACAGGCGTCAGTTCGATCAACGGGTTGAGGCCATTGCCGCTGTCGTCATCACACCACCAGGTGCCGTTCGGGTCGTTGACGATGAGCGTCGTGTCGGCATTGGAAACGGCAGAAAAATTGATCCGGTCGAAGGAGCCGCCCGAGAAATTGATCCGGACATCGGGCGCCTCGGCGGCATAGCCGGCGCACTGACCGCCAGTTGCGGCGGAGACATTGTTCGGACCGCCCGCGATGACGTTGATGGTCTGTGGATCCGGCAGGAAACCGGAACGCAAATTATAGGTCCCGTAAGTCGGATTGAGATTGTAATTCTGTGCAAGCGCAGGCGCTGTCAGGCAGGCCATTGCCAACACGGCCACACTGAGCGTGGCATGATAATGTTTCATAGATTTCCCCAATGATAATTGGCGCGATTAACCGCGTACGGCGTTGACTATGCGCTTATTGTGGAGATGCGCAATCAAATACACTTCCGAAAGATAAAATAATTTCAAGATGATATAAAACCCAAGCGGAGAATGGCTTGCCAAGCCGAAGCTCGCGTCAGCGAGCGAAGGCTGGTGCGCATCAGCGTATCCGATTCGAACCGGATATTCGCTGAACTCGCAGACTGGAACGAAATCCTCAAAGACGTGTCGATTGATCAGCTTGCCGAGATAGATGATCTGGCAAATGACGACATTGATATCGAAGAAGCCTTGAAAGAGGCGAACGGAGGCGATCATGACTGATCGCCAGAACAAGCGCCCGGCACCGTTCTCGCTCCGTCTCTCTTTTGAAGAACGCACAAAGCTGGAACGGCTCGCGGCTGGTGAGAGCCTCTCATCCTTCATCAAACGCCACGTGTTCACCCAGGAAGGCCAAAGGAATGCTGCGCCGCCAACAAAACGGGGCAAAGCGCCAGTAAAGGATCACATCCTTCTCGGCCAGGTGCTTGCCTCCCTCGGTCGCTCAAGGCTGTCTCAAAACCTCAATCAGCTCGCCAAGGCGGTGAATACGGGCAATCTGCCGCTCGCCTATGATGTCGAGCGCGACCTCAGACAAGCTTGTGGCGATGTCCATGCGATACGCTTTTTGCTTATGCGCGCGCTCGGCATGAATGCTGATGATGAGGCCACTAGCCGGGAGTCAGCGGCGCAAAGCTTCACCCGCTCGTCCTTGGATGCGCGGGAGCTGGGGCTATGATCCTGAAAGGGTCACAGCGCGGCGGCGCGATCCAGCTGGCCGCCCACCTCTTGAAATGCGAGAACGAGCACGTCGAAATTCATGAGATGCGCGGGTTCGTCTCCGATGATCTGCATGGCGCATTCAATGAAGCCCATGCGATCGCCAAGGGGACAAAATGCCAGCAATTCCTCTTCTCGCTAAGTCTCAATCCCCCGCCCTGGGAACAGGTCTCAACAGACGCTTTCGAGCGCGCCGCCGATGCGGCTGAAGAACGGCTCGGGCTGGAAGGCCAGCCACGGGCGATTGTCTTCCACGAAAAGGAAGGCCGCCGTCACGCGCATGTCGTCTGGTCGCGGATCGATACTGAGAACATGCGGGCGATCAATCTCCCGCACTACAAGCGCAAACTCACATCGCTTTCGAAGGAAATCTATCTCGAACATGGCTGGGAATTGCCTGAAGGCCTGCGCGATCCAAATCTGCGCGATCCACTGAATTTCAACCGCGATGAATGGCAGCAAGCCTTACGCGCGGGACGCGATCCGAGAGAGCTCAAACAGGTATTCCAACAGGCTTGGAACCGATCCGATAGCGCAAAAGCCTTTGGGGCTGCGCTGATGGAAAACGGTTTCATCATTGCGCGCGGCGACCGACGCGGCCATGTCGCGGTCGATTATACCGGAGAAGTATACGCAATCGCCAAATACACCGGCGTTCGCGCAAAAGAGGTGCGCGGACGGCTGGGTGATCCTGCGGAGCTAAAGAGCGTCAAGGACACCAAGACGGCATTGCGTGACCGGCTTACCCCTCGTTTGAAAGAATTTTCAGACCGGATGCGCCAAAAGCAGGCTGAGGAACGCCGCCCGCTAAAAGTTGAAGCGAGAGCGCTGGCCAAAGCACACGCAGATGAACGTGCGAGGCTCAAGGCTGGGCAGGAACAGCGTTGGCAGGAGGAAACTGCCGCAAGGCAAGCCCGATTGCGGCCCGGCCTAAAAGGCCTCCTCGATCTCGTCACCGGGAAGGCGCATGCGGTTCGAGCCGCGAATGCTCGGGAAGCCTGGGAAGCTTTGAAACGTGATCAGGCTCAAAAAGATCAGCTGATCACAGATCAGATGAAGGAGCGCCGCGCCTTGCAGGTGCGCATGGATGAACTTCGAAAGGCCCAAATCATGGAGCGCGCGAAGCTTGATCGCACGATCGGTCAGGTGCTGGATATGAAGGGGCGTGCCGCGCTTACGCAAGCCGAGAAGAACCGCGAACGCCTGAAGGACTATCAGGCGAATAACCCGTCACCACGTCAGCCTAAACCGCCAGACCGGGACCATGAGCGCTAATACCAAATAGCCGCAATCCCTCTTCCATGGTATGCGAGGCTTCTGATCTGGTCGCCAGATGGCGATGCTGCACAGAGACGCGGTCATGGCCGACAAGCCAGTCATTACCAAGAAAGAGCTGGATAAGCTCAATGCCGAAATTAAGCGGCTGAAAACGCCTCAAACACCGCAGATGGCTCCTGCGCCCGGCGGCTCAATGCGTCAGCAGGCAAGCAAGGTCCAGATCGCAGCACGCAAACAGGCGATTGAGGGCAAGGAGAAGAAGGCTGAGCAAATGACAGACCGGCTTTATTCTTCCTCCGAGAAAGGCCGGAAGGATTTCAATCAGGCAAGTGGCAAGCCCAAAAACCGTGACGATGGGCGCGAATTATAGTGCATCATATTGAATTTATTGATATAATAAACTCATGTTTAGTCACAAAATAGAAGAAAATGAAGACGGTGAAGCCGTCTATGAATCTTACTGGCACTACTGCCTGAGAGCCGAAAGCGGAAGGGTTCATAAAGGAATACTCGAATATGGACCGTATTCCCGCATGTTCGTGGTTATGCGAGCGCGCCCTGATCTGGAGTTTGGGCTCGTTGAAGCGGCAGAGCAGATTGTGGGGGCCGAAGACTGCTCGTTTGATGAAGCCGTCATCAGCGCGACTTATGAGATCGCGTTTCAGGCCGACATAGAATTGCCCGAGGACTTCCACGAAGCATCAGATGATGAACTAGCGTTCGAGTTCGCCTGGTTCAATTCCCGCAATTGGGATTGGAAGAAACAACAAGGTGCACACACCTAATCAGCGCGGGATCAAAACGTGGTAAATCCACGGCTGACTGCCGCGTCTAACACAAAAAGTTCTTTGTCCAACAAGGACTTCCTCTCCAGCATCGTCACCATATGTTCGGACTGTGCTGGAGTCTATAAAAGATAGAACGTTTCCTGACCAAGGATGGTAGGTTTCACCTCCAGAGTCAGAGTGTGTTATAATGCCGGGTAGATTTAATTTATCATTTAAAGCTTCACAGACTTTATCCTGCATAACAATATAGCGTAGGGCTATGTCGTTAGAACTTGTACCGACTTCCGGCACATTTATAAGTTCGGCAGCTAGTTGGCCTTTTTGTGGCTCTACAATATCAGGATGAGCATACTCAAAAAAATTCTTGGCTGTAGCACCACCACCATCGGGATGGAAAAGTTGACAATCAACAGTAATACACAATGAGTTTGGTGCCGATGCTCCATCCCTAAGATCGACCATATTTGCGGGAACATTGTTCATTAAGCGCATGCGCTCGGTTGTTTGTTCAAGTAAAGTGAAATGCTGTAATATTTGACTGGCCGCTAGCCGTGCGTCCTCATCCGAGATGTCTTTTCCGCCTGACCGGCCCGCCTGCGTCACTGCGTAGCTGAGCGCCGCGAAGAGCGCCACTGCCAGCAAGATCAAGAATAGTACATTTCCTCTACGAGTAACCAAATTCATAAATCAATTATATCAGATAATTCATATATTTAAATATTTATTTGGTAAGTCTTTATCTAAGGCGCGAGCTGTAAGGCTCGGTCTCAAACGCCATCTGCTTCTTCATTTTGAAAGGGCGCATGGATTGGGAAAACCCGACAATCAGGTCTTTGAATTCTGGTCCGGCCAAGGCCTGAGGCTCGACAACCCGCTGCCGTGATCCATCAAGCGGGCTTTCGAACATACCAAGTGACTTGGAGAGATGGTCTGCCGTGCCGTCATGGAGTGCGGGGTTCATGTAGCATTGCACCCGGCAATTCCCGATCATGCCATCGGCATTGGGATAGATATTTCGAATCTGGCCCAGGCTCTGGGCAAACATCCATAGCTTGATGCCGTATTGACGACCGACTTCAAGGGCTTCCTCAATCGGCGGCATGTTGCCCAGGCGCGGAACTTCATCAAGCATGAATAGGACCGGCGGCGCTTTGCCGTCCGGAACCTTTTGCATCAGGCCGCGCAGATGTTGCGCGACCATGACGCGCAATAGCGAGCGATACGGGTCAATCTCGCCTGGGCGTAGTGTGATGTAGAGCGTCGGCGGATGCTCGGTGCGTTGGAATTCCGAGACCTCCCAATCATTTCCGGTGATGACGCGCTCAACACGTGGGCCTTCCCACGCCGAAAGCGCGGATTGAGCAGTCTGAAGGACGCTATCGAGCGTCTTTTCGGTCATATTTTCGATGGAATGCCCGGCCCGCATCATCGCGCGGATTGATGAGGATTTCAGGATCGCGAGGAACTCTTCCCATTCGACCCGGTAGAGGTAATCGAGCACCTGCGCCATGCTGCGCTCATCTGGCTCGGCAAGCGCACACACGGCGGCAACTGAGGCCGTGATCAGGTCCTGCGCCTTGGTCTCCCAGAAAGGGTCATTGGACTTCTTATTCGGAACCAGAAGCATCGATGCCAGGAAGCGGGAATCTTCCCATAGGAAGTCATCGGTATTGCGAATGGACTTTAGGGGATTGAAGGAATGACTTTCATCCGGATCAAGTGGCGCGAACCGGTAAACCGGAAAGCCATTTTCAGCCCGCCAACGGGCGGTGGCTTCAAAGATTTCGCCTTTCACGTCGAGAACGATCGCTGCGCCACGCCATTCGAGCAAGTTGGGCAGTACCTGCGCCTGAGTTTTGCCCGTACCGGGCGAGGCGATCGTGATCAGCGATCCTTCGCCTGAGAAGCGGACCGGCGTATCGCTGCCTTCATGGATGCCTAGGAGCAGACCGGACGGGTCCGGCGCAAAATCGTCGGTCAGATCGCTGGCCGTCGCCCATGCCCCGCCGCCGCGAAGACGGGCCAGGACACGGCTTGAAAGTACGGTGTCAGGATACTTCTTCGTGAAGCGGTCGATGAAACCGAGAAACGCGCTGATCTCGCTGTCCACCGTGTGGGAATAAAAAGAAAAAACCCACTCGATCGCAGATTTGAAATCCTTCACGCTCTGCCCGACCTCTTTGTCGAACAAATAGGAGCAACTCGTGATTTCGGCTTTCCCGTCGCCCCAGACCAGCGCGCCATAGATCGGCTCGGAATTTTTCAGGACACCGGCTGCGGCGAAATACTCGAACAGGCGTAGCATCTCACGTTCGCGCGGCGGCATAGCGGCCAGCTCTCGGTGAAGCGTGGCTTTGACCTTTGCATGTGTTCCATCAACCATGCGGTTAAAATCAATCTTGAAGCTGTAGCCGCCTTCCTTGGTGTCGAATTTCTCATCAATCCGGCCCAGGCGCGCTGAGATGTCATTGCTTTTCGAATTTGTCATGCCTTCGTCCGAATTGCTTGATGCTCTTGCAATATACCCGCATTAATTGAATCGGACATCGTCCCAATTCTAAGGTTAATGACGGAGTATTGAATGTACACGCTTGAGGGAAAATGGAAGATCGAGCTTCACAAGGCAGGCTTGCGGCGCGCGGACGGCAAGGCCGGTGGTGGGCGCGTCATCCTGCTGCGCGCAACTAATATTACCCGTGAAGATACTTTCCCCTTTTCGTTTACCGGGAAAGTTAAGTCTGACGGCATCATCACGGACCGGTTCAAGAAACAATTCGGCGTTCTGCTGCCAGGCGAGACTGAAGAGATACAGCTTCTCAAGGGCACGGGATCAAAGGCAAACCTACATGCCGGTGAGCATGTGGTTTCCGTCTTCTTAGACTCCGTTGCTCTGGAGTTCACCGCAACCGCGATGGGTTGCAAGTTTCGTGGCGAGATTGCCAATCGCACGGATATGTTTACGAAAAGCAGCCTCGATGGGGACGATAATCTCCCCGACTACAGCGAAGACTAGCTGCGAAAAGGCCTCAAGAAGAGGCCTTTTCTTTGACAGCGCGGTAGACGATCCGGCCTTTGCCTTGGAGCAGCTCCATTGGGGTTGCCTTGAGGCTCAGGCTGCCGCCCTGGCCGTCCTTGTGTGGCCAGATCGCTCCGATTTCAGTCCAGCTGGCTTTGGCGTCATCGCCTGTGCCGTCTTGAACCAGATAGACGCGGAAGCTTGGCTTTGCGCCGGTCGTTGCTGATTGAGTCTGGGACATTGGTTTTCCTTTCATTTGATGGTCCTGCCTGATTGCCGAACCTGATGGCAGAGCAGCACCACACCAGCCCGCTCAGGGTCATGAGCAACACGGGTCATCGCGCGCGATGGCTGGCGCGGGCCGCGTATTGACCAGGGGTGAGCGGATGGATGTGGTCAAAAAGACATCGAAAAGGTTCGGTTCTCAGGCCTCACTCGGACCGATAGGGAAGCGCAAGCCCCAATGACTTCAGACGACCTAGCTCTCGACCAAGAATAACGCCTGCAAGGCCTCAAGCTGGTCTGCGTGACGCTCTGGCTCGTTCGCCTTAAACTTCCCCAGATTGAGAAGCTTCCAGCGGACGGCTGGCAGGTCTGCGGCTTGAGGTAAGCCGATCAAATCAAAATCGGGCTCACAGATGTGAACGCCCTCAAGGAACGCGGCGGCATCACCGGTCAATTTGCTGCGCAGCTCGGAAACCAGCCTCTCGCGTGCTGCATAGAGCGTTTCAAGCGGCAACGGCTTGGCCGTCATCCCCTCAAATTCGCGGGTGTAGATATCGCTCAAATCAATCGCCCCCGGATCGAGCAATTCATGCATCGGCCTGTTTGAGCTGATGAGATAAATCAATGTCGCCTGGAAGAGCGCGTCAGTTATCCCCTCTCCATGAAGGAGGTGATGGACATCAAAAAGATCACGGGGATGCGCGCGATCAAGTGCGGCGATGATCTTGCCAGCGAAGATTTCTTCGAATGATATGACAGGCATCTCGGCAAAGCCGAATTCTTCTTCGACGGCTTCATGCACCGTCATAGGCTTTGGCGGAGAGAGGGTGCCGCGCATAACAGGCGAGACTTCGATTTTCACCTGTGCCTCTGGCGTCCGCGCGATGATACGCGTTTCCTGATTGCCGCCTCCGGAAACGATGGTTGCACGCGCTCCGGCAATAGCGCCCTCGATCCTGTTTGCCAAACGCTCCAAAGCCGTCGCTATCGCCTCTAAGCTTTCAGCGCGGTCTTTGATCGGCAGATAGATGAGGTCGATATCAACGGAATAGCGCGGCAGATTGCGGTAAAAGAGATTGATGGCTGTGCC
Source organism: Hyphobacterium indicum (assembly GCF_003129605.1). Classification (GTDB taxonomy): domain Bacteria; phylum Pseudomonadota; class Alphaproteobacteria; order Caulobacterales; family Maricaulaceae; genus Hyphobacterium; species Hyphobacterium indicum. The sequence goes on along the minus strand of NZ_QBDX01000003.1, from coordinate 92,714 downwards.
GCCTTTGAGGGCGAGCTCCGGTTCTTCCGCCACAAAGGGAATAAGGCGGACCAGCAAACGGACCTGGGCGGCATAACGCTCACGCATCGTCACCCTCCCGCCCGGTGGTTACAAAATTGGCCGGAACCGTGATCCGGTAGGTCGGGTGTATCTTGCCGCCCTTGACCAGCTGGCGATCGCCTTTGCCGAAATCGAGTTTGCTCTTATCAAGATGCTTCAGCCAGGCGTGGCCATGGCGATCCGCGAAGACAAAAAACAGGCGCACGACCTTCACCTTCCGGCAGTCTGTCAGAAGCGCCATGAGCTTTCGCGGGCTCAGGCTCGGAAGCCCTTGGAACACCATATCGAGCTGATCGAATCCTGCGCCATCCGGCAACTCATCGAGTGCTTCGAGGATTGCGCGCTCCGGGCTCGATACCGGGAATGAAGCGTCGGCTCCAAAGCTGAAGCCAGTGTTTTTCAATGGTTCGACACCAAGCTCAGGATCGGGAAATAGCTTCAGGCCTCGTTCTTCAAAGCGGGCATCGACCTTGATCTTGGATAGCCAGCCGGGGAGCTTCTCCGCATAAAGCGTGACACGCTCCTCACCGCTTAATTGCGCATAGTGGCCATGGCCATGAAGGCTGAGCGCGGTCATGCCGCCCACATGGAATGGTATGTCCATGATCATGTTCATGGACGCGGTGACTGCCTGCCAGCTTAAGGCCTGATCCGCGTCATATGTGCTTGCCGGTCTCAGATAGACGCCGTGCGCAAGGCGCTTTAGCCAGCCTCGCTTCACATAGCCATTGACGGTTGGCCGGGCCACGTCATGGCGCGCAAGCCATCCTGCATCGACCAGCCCGCCTGGCGGCACTGACGAGAGAAGGCTCTTTATTTTTATCTCTTTTTGTTCGTTCATAAGAAACAAATTCGCACATTTTCAAAGAAATGTCGAGATTTCTCTTTGATCTTCCTTAAAAATGTTCGCTATAAGGTAACTTTTTTAGGCTTTTTCAAAGAGACATTATCCCATCACCGTGTGCGCGGCACATTGGTAGTCAGGTAATGCTGGTCAGCCCCTGCGGCCCGGCCATCCCATTCCGCCCTTCTTCAGAGTCATTTGGCCATTGACCAGCCACTGGATTGCAAGCTGAGGGCAACTCCTAAGCTGCGCGCGGCCTGAGTGTAGGTGCAATCGCGGGCGTCCAATGGCGCAGCCGCTCCCTGAAAGGGCCGGAAATGGGTCTGGCCTGGAAGCCTAGGGAGGCCATAATGATACCTGACTTCAAACCATATGAGCTTTGCGCATTGAGCGATGACGAGCTGAACGCGCTCTTTGCCTATATCCGAGAAAAACTCTCCGACACCAAACCGGACAGCGCCGATCGCGCGAGAGCGCTTGATCTGCTGGATGCGATCCGATTTGAGTTTAAGCGCCGGATCGCAAAGCGCTTCGGCTGGATAAACCCAGCTCCCTAGAGGGGCTGGGCGATCCAGGAGCGGCCCATGATCTCGACTTGCGTGATATCGCCGCCGAGGACCATGTCTCGCGCGAAGCTTTCCGTGTCGAAGTAATAGCGCAGATGCTCAGGAATTTCGTTCAGGAGCCCGGTGTCCTCGATATAGCTCTCGGCATATTCGAGCGGCGTGCCCTCGAAGAGGTAGACATCATCAAGATGGCCCAGAACCTCGTCAGCGGTGCAGCTGACGTGCTCGGCGAGATAGATGGCCTTCACGGCATCGTCTTCGTCGAGATTCTCGAACTCCTCAAACCAGAGTTTGAGACTGGCCTGGTTGACGCCGATCGCTCGGAACAGGGCGCAATTATCGCCGTCGATGAATTGGATTTCGTATTCCTCGACAGGATCACCGCATTCGTTGCGGTGAGACGCGGATTTTTCGAGATAGTCCTCGTAATTGCTGAAATAGAAGCCAGCGGCTGAAATGTCGTAAGGTGTAGCGTGATAAATGTTGGTCATGTGTTCCTCCTTTGCTTTGAACGCAGAAGGAACAGCGGGTGCGATAAGTGGCGGGTACAATTGCCTTCACGGGGCCATCAGGCCGTGGCGCGGAAGGTCTGTTGTGGCTGACACGGCAGCCGCTAATTATGCGGGTGATTCAAAGCGGGAGGGATGCGCGCTAACACTATTTCACCGCTAGTCGCCGCATCGACTCTCAAGATTTCCAGTCGCCTTTGGTGCTTTTCGGATCGACGGGTTTGTTGGCTAGAACTTCCAGCACGGTGCATGACGGCATGAGAAATTCCCAGCCGGGCTCCTGGGTGGCTGCGCCACTCCAGTAGCCCGTACAGTACCTTTCAATCAGATTAGCGTTCCACTCCGGGTATTTCTTCATCTCTTGGTGTTGGGGATACTTCAGCCTGAGCAGCGCCTTCTGCATTTCGCCGATCCATGCGAAATCCCAACGTTGAGGCGCGGCGTTTGGCTTGAGCCGGTATATGTACCCGGGTTCAACGACCCCGCAGACCGAAAAATCTGTGTGTTCAAGGCTGTACACAGCGTCGCGCCGGCAGAGCGCCGCGTCGGGCCTCCTTGCTTCCAGCTCGCTCTCTATTCGCGGATCGACCTTATCCCGGCCATTCCCTCGAATTTCGTCGCCGACAGAGTAGAGGATCGAAGACATATGAAAGAACGGGCCCGCGCTAGTAGCCATACTTGTCCTGACGGTCCTTGAAAGCCTTTTCGCCACCTTCCATCGTTGCTGTGATGACACCGCAGATTTCCGGTTTGTCGATCGCGCCAGCGCACGCGATCTTTCGCTCGCCGCTTTCGTCGATATCGAGATGGGCGACAAGCTCGGATGAGCCGTTGACCACAATATTCGCGTTATGACTGGCGAAGATCAGTTGGCGCTTTTGCTTGGCGTTGTGAAGCTTTTCGGTCAGGTCGGTGATGATCTTGTTATCGAGGTCGCCCTCTGGCTGGTCGATAATAAGCGGCCCTCCCGGCTGTTCGAGCAGCATGAACAGCAACGCCGCTGCCCTCTGGCCTTCGGAAGCCTTTTCGAAGGAGATTTCGCGGTCACCGTCGCAGTAAGACAGGTCGATCTCTGGCTTAGCGACAGCCGTGCTAATGGCCTCAACTCGCGCCGCGTCGATGCGCTCGGTCAGTGCTGACCGAATCTTTTCGGTATCGCCCAGCACTGTCATCAGCTCAGCGCATTTTGGCTGCTCTTCGCCGGACGCAGACCCGATTTGCCGCCAGTATAAAAGTGAAAGGCAATCCATTCTCAAACGGTCCGTCACATCTGTCGTTGGAGCGGCAGCCAGAGCCTCCTCTAGACCTTTAATCCGCGTGGCTTCCTGCGAGCCGGTCTTGCTGGCGACGACATCCATTGCATCACAAATCTCTGACGTATCGCCGTTTGGATCGACCACAGCTCTGATCTTGCCGCTGGAAAGCGTCTCGATTTCGTTTGCCCAATCTTGCGTCCGCTCGGTGCGTTTGTGGTTCGTTTCTTTTAGAGTGCTTACTGCCTTTTGCAGAGCTGCGGCCGGATCGCCTGCCGCCTTCAGCTCCGCTTCAAGGTCACCAATCTGGTTGGTGAGGTCGGTGATCTCTTCGCGTAGCTTGATGATCTGAGCCGTCACGGTCTTGTGCTCGCTAAGCTTCTCAAGAACCGCATCGCGCTCATCGCGTGCCTTTTTTAATTGGTTGGCCCACGTAGATTCCGTGACAGTCAGCGTATTGTGTTTTGCCTTAAGTTCGGCCAGGATTTTATTGATGCCGTCACTAAACGTCTTGTAGAGATCGCCATAGGCCTGCCGGATAGCATCTGGCTCGGCGCCGGTAAGATCAGAATTCAGACTGCGTTCGTTCAGTAGCTCCGTAGCGGCCGAGTTTAACTCGCCCAGAATCTGGTCGGCATGTTTAGATGCCTGGATGCGCTTCGAGTCGAATTCATTGGCCTTATCGAAGTAGGCAATAGTCGCCTGATCTTCCTCAGATTGCTTGGGAAGCGTTTTCTCAAGCGCCTTCACGCGCTGCGTGAGCGAATCCCAGCTGGTTTTGAGTTGACGCAGCTTGGCCTGAAGGTGCCAGTGAGAAGTAAGTTGCTGGATTGCCGATCTCACCGTACTTTTTGCGGTTTCGATATCCTGTGAAAGCCGGTCGTCCTCGCGCTTATAATCAGGATTCACGAACTGTAGCAGGTCGGTAAGCTGGGTTTTCTTACCAGCCTGTTTGCCTATTTCCGCCAGCTCGCCCTGACTATATACCACAGCCGGGAAGAGCGCCCGTAATTCCTTAACTGTTACGGTCTGTGTATCACCGTTCGGGTAGGTGACCTGCGGCTGATAGGCGCTCGCCTGCCCGCGCTCAACTTTGAATACGGCACCATCCTGAATGATCGTCAGCGTGACGCGACCACCTTTTGATACGAAGGTATCATTTACAAGCTCGCTAAGCCGCTCAGTGCCGGAATAGTGATCGCGTGGAAAATCATGACAACTGCGACCCAGTCCGAAGGACAAATATTCGAGCAGTGAGCTCTTGCCGCTACCCCGACCACCAATTGCCGAGTTAAGCTCAGGGCTGAGTGGCAAGGTCGTATCCCGAAGGATAGTCGAACCGGCCATTTGGACTCCGGAAACAGCGAGAGATGGTGTCTGCGGTGGTACGATGCAGATGCGCGAGCGGTGGCCAAGGAATGCTTGGCGGATCGCCTCAACAGTGGGCTCTGCCAATTTCATCCAGGTATTGTTTTGTCCAAGTTTCGTAGAATCCGCACTCCGGCTATCAGATGTGGGAAGCGGATAAATTTCCCTTACCGACCAAGTTTTATCAGTGCCAGATAAGCGAGTGCGGTTCTTGTTGCCAAGAGTATCTATAGTTTGGCCCTGATCGAGATATCCTCCGATGTAGGGCATACGTCTAAAGTCACCGTGAGCGCCATCAACTAGAACGGTGTGCTTATTTCCCTGCGAGACATTTGGAAGAATGATGTAACGTCCGCGTAGCCCTTTTATTGTATCCAGCTCCCGGGCAAGGTCCGCATAGTTGATTGCGAGTTGCGTGACCTTCGGACTAATGGCGGCCTTTTCGTCCAGATCAGCATAGGCAATTCCCAGCTTACCTTGTGCCTGGCGACACCAATCGTCGGATAAGTCAGCGTCAAAAATAATCAGGCATTGCTTGCCACCGCTAGCCGTTAGTTCCATGCCAGGAAAAAGCCATAGATCAAATGCGGGATCAGTATTTCTTCGCTCGGCGATAACCTGCCGAACGTAAGGAACCATGACCATCTCATGATGATCGGTCAGAGCGATGGCTTGAAGCGCTTTAGCAATACACTGATCGACAAACTCGTTGGCCCATTTCAAGCGCAAGGCATCAACGTCAGTGACTGTCGCGATTTTGCTTGCTTCCGGTATCACTTTACCCAAGCCGATGGGGCGAACGCCGGTCCAGTTAGGGTCGCGAGGAGTGTGAACCTGGAAATCACATTTTTTCCAGTGAGCGAACGTCATGCCGCTACCCCGCTGACCAAATCCATAAGTTTATCGAAGTCGGTGACGACATCGTATTTCACCTTGTCGGTTTCGATCTGCTGGTTGATCTCGTCGAAGAATTTACGAGCGCATCGGATTTTTGTGCGCTCGATCTCGCGGAGCTTCATCGAGGACATGGAGCCCTTAGTCTCGGCCATGAAATAAATGTGCTTCACGGCCCCGCGTGTGAATGAGATCGCCCAGTCCGGATTGTAATCACCGACCGGTGTCGGAATTAGGAAGCCGCGTGGAAGTTTAGCGTAGACGACCACCTCCTCGCTGGTGTCCAGCTCATCCACGAAGCGGCGCTCCTGACCGGAGTCGATCACGCAATAATCGTAGATATGTTTCTTGAGTTTATCTGTAGCGCGCGAGAAGTCCTGGCCGGTTTGTGCGGCGGTAAAAATGTCTGTCTCGTAACGATCCTCAACCTCATCGTATTGGAGCTTTTCGATCACCGCCGTGGCCTTTTGCTCTTTGATCAGACGCGACGCTTCCGCGATGAAATGCTCCGGGTTGGATTTGAACTGGTCGAAAATTGAGGCCTCGATGCCGGTCAGGATGTGCGCGACGGTTCGCCGGGTGAGCTGGGTGTTTTCGGCGACCTTGCCGACCAGGTCGTAGGTGACGTCGGAATAGACGAAGCCGCCTTTCTCGGTGGAGGTCTCGGTCACCTTAAAGCCCTCGCCAGACTTCAGCTGCTCGTCGGTCAGGGCTGCGGCCTGCTCGCCGCGTTGAACGGTGTATTGCAGCGGCGTCACGCGAAGCTCGCTATCAAGCGTCTTGATCGCTTTGGCAATAAGCTCCTCGGAATCGAATTCGACGCGGTAAACGGCTTTGCGGTTGATCCGCGACCATAGCTCCTGGAATTCCTTCTTCTTGAAATTCGCATTGAGCGGATTGGTCTTGGGCTTCCGGCCATCTTCGATGCGCGGCAGCTTGCTGTCGTCAAAGACACTGTCGATCAGGTCGATGATCTGATCACGATACGGCTCAAGCTCCTCTGCGAAACCCGGCAACTCGCCAGCATCCTTTGCCTGGTGATAGGTGTCCGTGATTGCGTCTGCGTCGTCAGTGAAGTCGTTCTTGAGCAGATAGCGGTAAATCTGCTTCGCCATGGCAGGCGTCACTTCGACCGGGCCATCGTCGGTCTGGAGCACCTTGCCTGTGAAGTAGTCCTCGTCAGCCTTACGCGGGCGAGCAGAGAGCGTTTCAGCGATCTCCGTCTGAAGGCCTTTAACGAAGTCCTTATAGCTCTCGCTCGCGACGACTGTGAGCACGTTGATTTCATGCACGAGCGACGGATGGTCAATCCGATCACCATGGCGATCGACTGAAAGGCGCAAGCCACGACCGACTTCCTGGCGGCGGGATATTGTGTTGTCAGAGTGCTTCAGCATGCACATGACGAAGACATTGGGATTGTCCCAGCCTTCGCGCAGCGCGGAGTGCGAGAAGATAAAGCGTGTCGGCTCTTCGAATGAGAGCAATCGCTCTTTGTCTTTCAGAATAAGGTCGTAAGCGCTCTCGTCGTCGGAGAGTCCTTTTTCCTCGCCAGTTTTCTTTACGGTCGGATCGACCATGCGGTTCTTCTTGTCGATCGAGAAATACCCGTTGTGCGTCTTGGCCGGGTCGATGCCGGCCAGATAGGCCCTGTATTCCTCATTATCGATCGCCAGCTCGGAGAGATATTCCTCCTTCAGCGCGGCATATTCGCGCTCAAACACGCGGGCGTATTCGCCTTTTTCATCCTCCTGATCGTAGTCGCGGTACTTCTTCACCTCGTCGATGAAGAAGAGTGAGAGCACCTTGATGCCTTGGGAGAAAAGCTGCTTCTCCTTGTCGAAATGCGCCTTGATCGTTTCACGGATTTGAATCCGACGAATGTCGTTTTCATTCACGTCGCCCTGGGCCTCTCCGGCAACCAGGCGCTCGCCGTTTTTGAATTCGACCACGTCCTGATTGGCGTCGATCTGCGAGATGACATGGCCGCGATACTGATCCAGCTCGCCAGAGGCCGAATAGAGATCGTCCTTGAATTCGAGGCGTTTCAGCTGGCGTTTGATCTCGCCTGATTTGAGCTTCACCTCCATCTCGATCCGCGCCACAGGGGCTTTCGTCGAGATTTCGATGCCCTCGAGATAGAGGTACGCGTTCGTGCCCGCGAGGCCGCGCGTCTGAATACCGCGCACCGCAATCTTCTTCACGAGCTTCTGGTTATAGGCGTCGAGCGCGTCCAGGCGATGAACCCGATTGTGCTGGGTTTTGTGGGTCGCCGAATAGCGCAGGATCATCAGCGGATTGAATTTCGGCAGCGCATTGAGGGTCGCCGCGCCCTCCATCTTCTGCGGCTCATCCAGGATCAGGATGGGGCGGTTCGCGCTGATCACGTCGATCGGGCGGCGTGACTGGAAGTCGTCCAGCTCATCGTAAATCCGGCGATTGTCAGCCCCCTTGGCGTTGAACGCCTGGATGTTGATGATCATCACATTGATCCCGGCGTCGCTAGAGAAGCTCTCCAGCTCATGCAGGCGCTTGGAATTGTATGTGAAGAAGCGTGCCTTCTTGCCATAGGTCTCGGCGAAGTGGTCCGCTGTGATCTGGAACGACTTTTGAACGCCTTCGCGGATTGCGATGCTCGGCACCATGACAATAAACTTCGACCAGCCATACCGCTTGTGCATCTCGAACATGGTCTTTATGTAGCAGTAGGTTTTGCCGGTTCCGGTCTCCATCTCGATATCGAGATTGATTTTCGCGCCGGGTTTGTAGCCGCCCGTCACAGGCTTGCGCGCGCCCTTGGTGTCTAGGGTCGAGAAGTCCGTAAGCGACTTCGAAAGTGGCAGGTTCTGGCGTTTCTGGACGGCCTGGATATTTTTCAGTAGCGCCGCATCGCCAACCAGAATGTTCTCGTTCTTGAACCCGGCCTCTAGCTCCAGGCGAACATCTTTGCGCTTGCCCGGATCGATCCGATAGCGCAGCGCATCGGACTTCGGTTGGCCTTCGAAACAATCGACCACCGCCTCAACGGCGGCGGTTTGATAGGCTTGGGTTTTGAATTTGAGCTTCATACCGCACCCGCCCTTAAATCGATTTCACATCGGTTGCGGGGGAGAGCTGTTTGAAAATCTGCTCGACATTGATCTTCACGGCATCGGAAACAAAGCCATTGTCGCGGAACACTACACGGGCTGGCTCATGATTGGCCAGCTCCTTCACCAGCTCCTCGGTCACGCCGTAATCGAAGCAGGCGATCAGGTCATAGGGCTCCTCGTTGACGAAGAAGACCGTCCTGCCGCCGACTTCTTGCCTGCTGATCGGAAGTGTTAAATCGACGCCCCAATCCACAAGCACTTGGAATAGGAGGTCTTCCGGGTCAGTCCGGTCGGGCTTTACATTTTCTACAGCATCCAGAAGGGCCTCTTGTTGCGTCATTTCTGGCGAGTACCAGTCGTCGCTCATATTTGTGGTGTCTACGCGGAGGACGCGAATGCCTGCATCAAGATCGAGGTCACCTTCTTTTTGATTAGAGATGTTCTGCGCGGCCCTCTTGATCCTCTCCAAGCAGATTTCCGAGATCGTAGAAAAACCCGCCTTTTGAGCCTCTGAGCCGACCGGTACTTGCTCATCAATTTGAACGGAAATGCACTTCCTCCGAATGCTGTCAACCGCACATTGCTCCATTACCGCATGAGCAAAAGCACCAGACCCTGCGAAAAAGTCTAATGCTACACCACCTTGCTTTGACCCCATCTGAACTAAAAACTGCAATAACGGCACTGGCTTTGGCGTTTCGAAAACCGCCTTGCCATCAAAAAGTTCCTTCAACGCATTTTTCGCACTCTCATTCGTTCCAGCGTCTTCTGCGAAAATTATTGTCTCCGGAGTCAGCCCTCGATCCTTAGCTTCGAGATATGTCTTTATACGCGGAACGCCATTCCCATCTTTACCGAACCAAATCCGGTCTTCTTGAATTGCTCTCTCCATTTCTTTTTCTGTATATACCCAACAGCGACCACTCTCGAGTTCGTGGATTTTTCCATTAGGGGCCTTCAGGTCATAGAATTGTGCCTTTGTTCCGTGTCCGGCTTGAGCGTGAGCAGGGTCTGACTTCCAAGGCCCACGTGGATCATTGTCGGGGTTCTTGTAATTCGCCAAAGCCTTTTCTGACATTGGCAGTTGAGCAATTGGCCGCACACCTTGAAACCGGCCTTTGGTGTAGCAAACGATGTAGTCGTGACGGGATGAGACAACTTTGCGGTTTTCTCGATTAGTGCGTTTTTCCCAAACGAAGTTTGCGATAAAATTCTCTACACCAAATATTTCGTCACATATTCGCTTTAAATTTGCGACTTCTTGGTCTCCGATCGAAATGAAAATCACGCCATCGTCGGCGAGTAAGCGATGGGCGATCTTAATCCTTGGGTATAAAAAGGTGAGCCAATCAGAATGAAAGCGCCCGTTAGATTCCAGATTCGCAACAAGTCGGCTCCCATCGCTGACGGATTGCTTGGATTTCTCAAAATACGAACCGGCATCCTCTGAGAAATCATCATCGTATACAAAATCACCTCCCGTATTATATGGAGGGTCTATGTAAATAATGTTCACGCCGCCCATGAAGGAGTTTTGTATCAGTTTTAGAGCATCTAAATTGTCACCTTCTATAAAAATATTTTCTGTTTTATCGAATTCTACACTTAAGTCCCGCTTGGGCCTAAGAGTTTTCGCGATTGGAGCGTTTGCTGTGAGGATAGCTTCGCGCTTACCCGGCCAATCAAGGCGGTAACGTTCCTGCGGCCCCTTGACGATGTGGTCGGATAGCTCCTGACGAAGCTGATCAAAATCAACCGCATATCGAAGCTTACCGTTCTCATCCGTGGCTTCCGTCACGCAGCCCGGAAAAAGCTCACGAATTTTCGCAATGTTCTCATCGGTGAGGTTCGGGCTGTGCATCTTCAGTTTTTCCATCGGTCGTCCATTCGTCGTTATTTGCTGGCGGCAGGATCTATTGTGACCCGGCCACCAAGTTGTTTGAGTTCAGCGGTCGCAGCACGCAGCTCGGCGTTAATTGCGACCTTTTTGTTGAATTGCTTTTCGCGGGCCAGGCGCGATTTGATCCGCTCAATCTCGCGCTCTTTTGCCCTTATCGCCTCTACCCGAGAGACGCGATCCTGAAGCGTTTCACCTTCGAGGGGCGCTCCAGAAATTAATTCTTTCAATACCTTATCATATAGGCCGCCAAGGTCGAGGGCGCGGGGAAGCGATTTGCGCGGCTTATCCACAGGCTCCCAATCCGCCGCGAAATGCTCGCTCACAACCCATTTGCCTGCGTCGGCGTCGCTTGGGCGCTTATAGGCCGCGACAAGTCTGCGCTCTTCGCCTTTACGTAGTTCAAACAGGATCGGGAATGGAATGGCCCTATCGATCGCCTGGAGCACTTCGTAATCGATATCAGAGCCACGCATGCGCAGCTCAAAGACCTGGATTTCAGGGACGCTGGTTGAGGCGGCGAGATTGATCGTCTCAGGTGCAAGCTTGTAGGCCCAGCTGATTTGATCGACCTGATCGACAAAGCGCTGGCGCTGCTTCGTGCTCAGACCCCCGGCATCATAGATTTTCGATTTCGGCACGACGCGCCCGAAACGGGCGGCTTTGGGATATTCGAAACACCCGGTCATGGCGCCTCCTGGATCACCAGGAAGGCGATCAGCTCGAAGTCATCCAGCCCTGCGATCGTATTCACGAGCGCCGATGTTCTTCCCCCAGAAAACAGGCTATCGATGTCCTTCTCTTCCTTCACCTCGATCATCGAACGGATGGCTGCGCTTAGAAGCTCTGACTGGCGGCTCATATTTCGCCCGTCATCGGTGGTCTCATTGAAGAGGCGGCACACAGCCTGAATTGGCTCAGACTCGCCCTTGCAGCTGGCGCGCATCAGATCGAGGAGCCTCTTCACCTCTGTATGGTCGGCGACAATCTCACCGTCGTGGCCGATATAGACCAGGTAATAGGGGTGCAGGCGGTTTTGCTGGTTGATGTTCACCGCGTCATGAATGTTGCGGAGCGCGAAAATCACACCGGGCGCAAGGCCTAATTCTGGATCGGTGGGCACGACCGCGTGCATGCCGTTTGGCATCCGTTCCAAATCGTCGTGTTCCTTCACGTAATTGAGAAGGTCCATTCGGAAGTCGTTCAAGCCGAGGTCCGTGATCGACACGCCGGTCTTCACATCCTCCAGCTCAATCACCTCCTCTTGGAGCCGCTTCAGCTGATCCTTCCGGTAGGCGATCTCGCTGGATTTAGCTGTCAGAACGTTATCGTCGCCAGTCGCGGTGACGTCCGCGATCATCATGCGATTCTCAACCCGTTCTTTGAGATTGATATATTCATCGAGCGTGATGTCCGGCCAGTAGTTCACCAACTGGATTTCCGAGTTCGGCGATCCGATCCGGTCTATCCGGCCAAAGCGCTGAATGATCCGCACCGGGTTCCAGTGGATGTCGTAATTGATCAGGTAGTCACAGTCCTGAAGGTTCTGACCTTCAGAGATGCAGTCGGTTGCGATTAGGATGTCGATCTCGGCGTCATCGTTCGGCAGAACGAGATGCTTGTCTTTTGATCGCGGCGAGAAAAGCGTCAGGATCGATTGGAAGTCGTAGGACTTCTTGAGCGTTGTCTTCGGCGCGTCGGAGCCGGTAACGCGTCCGGCGTGGAGCCCGGCGCTTTTTGCCAGGTCGCCGGCGATATTCTCGTAGAGATAATTCGCCGTATCTGCGAAGGCTGTGAAGATTAGGACCTTCTTGTTTCCCGCATTGAGCGGCGCGTCGATCTTGTCGCGGATATGCTTTTTCAGGTGCTGAAGTTTCGTATCATCTTCAGGCCGGATCAAATCCATCGAAGCGAGAAGCGCATCGATTAGTGCAAGGTCGCCTTTGAGGTCATGCGTCCAGGACTGCACGTCCATATCGCTTAAATTTATGCGAACCTTCTTCCCGACGGTGAAATCCCCAAGCCCCGACAGGTCTTCGTCGTCCGGGTCGAAGCTGGCCGCGTCGGATGAAAAATCTGATATTTCAAACGCGTGGCCGTTGCGTTCAAAGTCAGCGATCGCGTCCAAGGTCGTGTTCAAATTGGCCTTCAGCGAGCGCAAGGTCAGCCGGAACGCCTGAACGGAACTCTCAAGGCGCTTCAGCAAGTTAGTAGTCATCAGAGCCTGGAGGCTGCGTTCCCGATCTACTTGCTTGAGCGCGCCCCTTCCGCCCTCGACTTGCGTGTCGTAGAGCGCCTCGTACTTTGCGATGCGGCTCGGCAGGATGTAGCTCAGCGGAGCGTAGACAGCGAGCTTCATCATCCCAAGCTGCGCCACGATTTCATTCAGACTCATCACGTCCTTACGCGTGGTGAGGGGGCAATGAAAGGATAATGGCTTGCGGCGCTCGGGGAATTTTCCAATGGCCGTTGTATCGTAGAAAGTTTCGATATGTTTGCGCGACCGGGCGATCGTAACGCTATCGAGAAGCTCGAAGAAATTGAAGTCGAGCATTTTGAGGATCGACGGGGCGGTTCGCTCCTCGGGTGGCAATTTGGACCAGATATTGAACGCGGTCTGGGCGCGCCGAAATATCTCTTCGATGCTGGCTTGTGATTTGAGCTTCTTGCTCAGGCTCTCCGATTGGCCCTCATAGGCTAGCGCCAGCTGGTTTCGCAGGTCGGAAAAATGGTTGTTCACGGGTGTCGCTGAAAGCATCAGCACCTTAGTCTTCACACCCTCGCGGATGACCTGGTTCATCAGCTTTTGATACCGGGTCTCCTTGTCTTTGTAGATATCGTTGTTGCGAAAATTATGGGACTCGTCGATCACAACCAGATCGTAATTACCCCAGTTCACCCGGTTAAGAGGCATCCCGAACGACTCGCCGCTCGTGCGCGACAGGTCCGTGTGGCAGAGGACATCGTAGTTGAAGCGGTCTTTTGCAAAAATATTGGTCTTTAGGTTGGCGTTGAAATTCTGCCAGTTATCGGCGAGCTTTTTCGGGCAGAGCACCAAAACGGCGCGGTTTCTCAGCTCGTAATATTTAATAACAGCCAATGCGGTGAAGGTTTTTCCAAGTCCAACACTGTCAGCGAGAATGCAGCCGTTATAGGTCTCCAGCTTGTTGATGATGCCTGTCGCTGCATCTTTCTGGAAATTGAAAAGTTTGTTCCAGACAGCGCTATCCAGATAGCCAGTCAGGTCGTTTGGAAGCACATCTTCATCGACTTCTTCGAGGAAGTCGTGAAACAAATTGTAGAGGATCAAGAAGTAAATGCGTTCCGGCGAGTTTTCCTGATAAACAGACTCGATGTGCGTGCATATCGCCTCGGTCACGTCCTCCAGCTTATCGGGATCAGCCCAAATCTGATCGAATAGATCAAGGTAGGTGTCAGTGTGAGGCGCACCGTCGAAGCGATTGACGATATTCGAAACCGCATCACCTTTCTGATAGCCTAGATCGACAGCAGTGAAGCCGTTGATCGGCATGTACGCTGTGGGCTGCTTCTGACCGTCAACACACATGAATTGCTGCATGCCTGACCGGGTTTTGTTCGACTTGAAGCGCGCCTTTTTCCGAATCCAATCGGCGCACTCGCGGGCGATCGCTCTTTGCGTGAGTTTGTTGCGAAGCTGAATTTCGAATTCGGAGCCGTACAGGCTTCGCTCCCTCTCTGCCTTCGGGATGAAAAATTCCCGGCGCTCTTTGCGAATTCTGTCAGTAACACCCTCCGGCACAAATGTCGGAGCGGTGAAAATGAAATCGACGCCATCCACCTTCTGAAGCTCTGACTTCAGTGCTTCAAAGGCGTAGATTGAGAAACAGGATGCAGCGATCTTCAGCCGGTCGCCCTTACCGAGGCTCGCTTTTAGATCATCGCCTAAGAGCGCTGTGATATTGTCTATTACCTTCACGCAAGCCCGTCCTTATCGTCATTTTCTCTGTCACGGACCTGAGCCGCAGCTATGGCTTCATGATCCGCAATATGGCTTCGCATATACTCACGGATAACCTGCGCAGCAGGCCGATCCTGAGAGCGACACACTTCAATGAACCTGTCTCGAAGGTCTCGCTCTACGCGGATGCGAAAACCTGAATCTTTGCCCGACATGAGAAAAGTGTATCCATTGTGAGCACAGCCGGATAGCGATTGATGCAAGCTACCCACAACTTTGTCGATCTGTTCTCAAGAGGGCGCTCTCCAACCGGCGCAAGGTTGAGCGAGGTTTCCAAAGGGCGCGACAAGCCCTTTGGTCGATGGGATGGCTCCAAGGAAGGGTAGCGCGAAAGCTCTCTTCCTGGTCTCGATGAAATCGTCCCACTGACGGTGTCCCGCTGAGGCGTCCACAGACAGTGTCTCCATGACATGGCCATGGGGGTATCGGGGGAGCTTGGAGGCTCTACTGATCTGTGATCGAACGGCTGCACGTTCGGACATGGGGCGGTGTCGGAGGGGAGAGGGCATTCTCCGCCTCTGATGAGGGATCAATCGGCGATACGATTGGATGGTGCTGAGGGGGTTCAATACCTGGTCAGCACCACAGCGGGGGTATCCAACAGGGGGCGCAGCGGCCCCTTTGGCAAGATGTGTGGTACTACCACACACATCTTGCGCGCAGAATAAGCGTCTAAAACGGCGGTAATACCGCTCAATTGCTCAGATAAGCCTCAATTTCAGCGGCACGACGCTTTGCTGCTGCGGTAATAGCTTCGGCCATTGCGTCCGGTACGGATGGATCGATCACCTTCTTCACAGCATCTATTGCTTTGGGAAGCTGTTTTACGATCTCGGCCATCACCTCATGCAGCGCTGCAATAGGGAAGCTTACGAGCTTTGCTGTCTGCTCAAAATGACGCGGTGCGATCTCTGGCACCTTGTAGCGCCGTTTGTCTCCGATCGCCATCGCAAGCCGGAATGAATTGCGGGGTATCTGGCGACGATCATGCTGCCACTGGGTAGAGAGGATGTCGTAGAGCGGCGTCAGTCTGAAGCGCCCCTGCGGCTCCAGATACAGGGAAAAATTCTTAGCGTGCCCATCCGTCGCGCCAATCAGCCAGAAGATAATCTGCGCCTTCATGAAGGTCCGCCGGTCGTCGTCCGGTGCATCGCTCGATTTCAGGAGATCGAGGCAGTCTCTGATGCCTGGACCGCCGTCGCTTTCATATTTGCCGGTCGGTAGGATGCCGAGCGCCTGACATATATCTTCCTGGGGAAGCCGCAACAGGCGGCCTTTGTTATCAAGGCGGCGATCAAACCGTTCAATGCTGAGGACCAGGAGGTCATCCTCAAGCTTGAGGATTTCGGTCTGCGCTACTGCCAATCCAAGGGCGCGACAGAGTGCCATGCAGAAATGCTCGTTCTGCACGCTCTCGGTCAGGTCCACTTCGCCATCGGCTGTTTGAACCTTTCCGATCTGAGGCTTTAATATATGGGTGGTTGGCGTGGTGCCGATAGGCTCCATCCATTTGCCATCATGATAAAGAAGCGCTGTTTTGTCCTGTGCGCCCGCCAGTGAAATTCGGAATGCGTCATCACCGCCACGCATACCAAGGGGCGCAACGCTTAAAGAGCGAATACGTTCGGCGATTTCTTCCTCAGTGATGGGGTCACCTTCCGGCGGGCCGGGCGGTGTAGGCATGACATCTTCGGGAATAAATTGAAGCGCGCCAACGCAATCTCGCCCGAGAGCAGCTAACATGGAAAAGGCATCTGTGCCTTCTGCGCTGACTCTCGCCGCAATTCTTGCGCGGATACGATCATCATCTGGAAGCAGATTGTCGAACACTGCGCGAACCGGCATGCCGGTAAACGGGCGATCAACAAGCGGCATGGATGTCGAGACCGGTATTGCATATTCCCAATCGAGCCACTCACGGGCATAATCAAAACGTGTCGCGCCATCGGCAGCGCGCGCCAACTGTCCGACAAGACGGCCATTTAGCGCGACGTTTAAAGCGCCGGATTTTCGTTTCCGACCCATCAGAATAACTCCTCAAGGCTGGGCGTGCTCTTACCGCTGCGCGTTTGCAATGACATTTCGATGCCAAGCGCCGACATAATGTCGAAGATGACTTGAAGTTCTGAGCGCGGCTTGCCGCGCTCAACGGCTGAGATTGTCTGCTGACGGACTCCGGCCTTCTCAGCTAACTGTGTTTGAGTCATGCCACGGCGCTTTCGCTCACGCTGAAGCGCCGCACCGAGTTGTTTTGTATCGCGTATCATCATGTTGAATCTCCAACATTCAATATACGTGATCGCGGATAAAAACGCAATATCCGCGTTCGGGGATAAAGGGACTTTATCAATGTACGCGGATAGGCTTTCTAAAGCAGCTTATAGCTCTCGATCATCCCGGTCTTTGCCCTTATTGCCTCATTCGGGCACCTTCACCAAAGGCTCCATATTGCCAGCATAGCTAGGCCGGGTATCTGGCTTCCAGAGGGTCTAATACTCTGTGCTGAACGCCTCCACTTTCTTCTGCTCTAACGGGTCGACCTTAAGAGGTTTGCCAAAAAAAAGGAGGCTCCGGGGAGCCTCCTTCAATTCGAGTCGGGTTTCGCCTAGCTCTTTTTTTGGTTGTTGTAGTTGTTCACGTAGGCGTTGTAGGCGTTCGAGTTGTTGCCAAACTGGCTCGGCGTGGCGAGGCCGTTGCCGTAACGGGCGTCATTTTGCCCGGCAGTCTGCGGCGTGGTGTTTTTGTACTTGTTGTCCATGTTCGCTCTCCTTATTTGCTGTTAACAACGATGGCCGCACCATCCCACGGAGCGAGCGAACAGCCAAAGCGGCGCTTTTGCGGAACCCCGGTAGACGCTCGCATAGAATTGCGCGACTTTTGACAAAATGCGTCAATGGTGAGCAATGACCCAATTGAAAGATATCGAAAGATGCCTACGCGGTTTCCTGAAGCAGATCGTATTGGTCGATAAGTTCTACGCGTCCCAATCTGAACTCGTTCGGCAAATGTCGGAGTTTGGCTCCACGCAAGAGCAGGCCGTCATGGATCGCTTGGCTGCTGAGCTAGACCTGAAGCCTGTCAGCGCGCTCGATATTCATCTCGAAGCAAGTGAGTTGTCGCGAATTATGAGCGATAGTCGTAATATTACTAAAAATAAGTTGCTATTTTTCCACTCTTTTTGTTACTATAGACATAATAAACAATATTTAGATTATATTAGAATGAATCAAATCGAAGAAAAAGAACCTATTTACTTTCACTTTAATGCGCTAACCAGTGAATCGAGCGTGAAAAGCGAAGCGTTTCTAGAATTGTACCGAGGCACGTATCGGTTGCTGCGGCCTTCACCGTTCAATGCCGATGAAAAGTTCTGTGAGTGCGTGTTAACGATCGGATCTGAGTCTAGCCCATTCGACTGTAGGCTGGTGACACGCTTCACCGACGCGCATGGTCGAGAACGCACCAGCATAGCGGACGGAAAGATTATTCCCGATACGGATCACGCCACTGCGATCTTTGGCTTTCAGCAAGCGGGCATGGGTGTGATCCAGTTCGACACTGTCGAGCTGGATCACGGCGAGCAACGAAAGGTTCTTGATCTCAAGGGGCTTATGCTGGTCGATCTAAAAGGCAGTGGGCCTGCGAGTGCCTGGCCTGTTTATGCCGAGCGTGTTGAGAATCAAGAGGTTCAAGCCAGAGAAATTGAAGTAGCGGATATCTCAGACCTTCCACAGCATGTGACGACGCACCTATTCAAACCCGCGCTTCGATAGCTCATCGCTCGCGTTCATCGCGATCAGGTCTTTTGGCCCTCGACTGAGGCACCTTTTCTTGTGGCACTAGATGCTGGGCGTAGCTTGGACCAGTGTCAGGCTTCCCAAAGGCTTCATATTTCCGCTCGAATGCTACAACTTTCTTAGGCTCGACAGGGCCAGCCCGCTCATCCCGGAATAGCAGCGGATAGGTTATGCGCTCGGCCTTGTCGGCTACGGCGTGCTGTCCGGCGTCCCGCATTACATCGAGCGGAAGTCGCCCGGACTTGTCCCGTGTCCAGAGTGCGGCACAGGCCTCCTGAGTGAGCACCTCGAACAGAAGGCCGGATTTATCGATCCCTGACCAATGCAGCGGAGTCATGCCGTTTTGGTCCTGGCGCTCCGCCAGCCCTGAATCACGCTGCAAAGCGGCATAGAGCCCGGCGGCATCCCCGCTCTTCACCAGATCGAATACGCCATGCTCGCTCTGATGCGCCGCAGCGCCCAAGTCCTGACGCCCTTCCTCCGGAAGGCTCCGCATATACGCTTCGAGCTGTTTGATGCGATCGCGGCTGTCGGCGGTCATGAGTCCGCCTTCAAAGCGATCGTCGTGATCTGAAGCGAAACGGCATCGCGGAGGACCGCGACCATACGATTACCTTGCGCCACGGCGATCCCTTGGTGCTTGCGCTCTATTTTCACGCCGAATGGATCCGGCCCCGTCTGGGTTTCGACGCATTCTGCAAGTCCGTATGGGCGGCCTTCTTCAGTCTCTATGACAATGCTGCGCCCATCAAACTCATATTCGCCTGGATCGGGAGCATCGGTGATCGATCCGAACCGGCAGACGGCCTGGCCGAGTATTTCGGGATCGGTCAGTTCGGGGCTGATATCCAAAGGGCCGTATTTGCGGATCAGATAGAGGTGAAGGCATGCCCAGAACTCATATCGAGGCGTCGAAGCCAATTTGAGCATCTTATCCATGGTCTGATGAGACAGCTTGGCTAACCAGCCCTCTGAGACGCCAGTTGAGGCTATGAAGCGGGCGACAAGCTTCATGTAGGTGGGAAGCTTCACACCAGCTGCCTTCCAGTCTTCAAGCATCAAACGCCTGATGCGTTGCTGCGCATCCGGCGGATAATGGCTCAAAAGCCCGAACTTGGCTGGATCAAAAATCATAAGTCGCAGAATTCTTTTGTAATATTCCGGAATCTTCTCTTTTGCCCGGTACTACCAGACAGGGGGTGGATGGCAAACTCGCGTGCGTGTTCGGGGACGAAAAGACCCCATTTTTGCGAGAATGGCCATGAAAAACGACCAAAACACCAGAAAAATCAACGGTTACAGACAAATCGTTAAAATTCAGCGATTTCAGGGGGTTGGCAGCCAAAATTCTCGCAAACCCTTGGAATCACTAGGCTTGAAGGGCGTTTTATGTTTGACGGGCACCCCGTCCGATATGGTATACTGTAAATATAAACTATTGAATATTTTAAGTTATTAAAAATGGGACGGCATGATCTTGATAAGTATTTGCCTCTCGTGCGCTCGTTCAATTTATCCGATGAGCATAAGCGAGAGTTATTGCAATCCGTCTGGGGTATTGCCCAGAGTTTTGTAGACCGCGCTTATCAACTGGATTCTACACAGCTTTCTATCGCTGTCAGGAAAGAAGAAACTGGCAAAAAGCCTAATTCTTCTTTACGCTTAGGCACAACTCAAAGAGAGCCGAATACGCCAACTGGAGGGCCACAATAATGAACGAAAAGGCCGTCATCTACTGCCGTGTATCTGATACAAAACAAAAGCTTGAGGGCCATGGGCTCGAAAGTCAGGAAGTGCGGTGCATCGATTACGCCGAGCGATGCGGCTATGAGGTCGCCAAGGTCTTCAAAGATGATGCTTCCGGCGGTATTGCTGATCGTCCTCGCTTCGTCGAGATGCTTGCCTTCCTGGAAGCGCGCAAAGCTGAGTCACACATAGTGATCGTCGATGACATCAACCGGATTTCACGCTCACTCGAAGTCCACCTGATGTTCCGCGAGAAATTGAAAGCGATTGGTGCGCGGTTTGAGTCTCCGACACAAAAATTTGGCGAAGGTGCTGATGACCGGATGGTCGAGATGATGCTCGTCAATGTGGCGGAGTATCAGCGCCTGAAGAACGCCGAGCAGACAAAAAACAGAATGTGGGGCCGTCTCAAGAACGGATATTGGGTCTTCCAAGCGCCGCGCGGCTACAAATTCGAGAAGGTCGGCGCTCACGGCAAGCTGCTTGTAAAGAATGAGCCTGTAGCCTCAATCCTAACTGAAGCGCTTGAAGGCTTTGCATCAGGCCGGTTTCAAACGATGGCTGAAGTGAAACGGTTTCTAGAAACGTTCCCGGAATACCCACGGGACACCAAAAAGGGTGAAGTGCGCATTCAAAGAATTCGCCCCCTCCTTACACAGTCTCTCTTCGCAGGTTATGTTGAGCATGAAGGCTGGGGGATCAAGATGACAAAAGGGCATCATGATCCTTTGATTTCGATGGAAACCTTCCAAAAAATACAGGACCGTTTAAACGGGAAGCCCGCGAAAGTGCCCGCAACGCTTAATCTCAATGAGATGATGCCATTGCGCGGATTCGTGCGTTGTAGAAGCTGCGGTGGGCCACTGACTGGTGGTCGCTCGAAAGGCCGTAATAAGTATTACTTCTATTACGAATGTCAGGCGCGTGGGTGCAGTGAGCGCCGTAAATCGATACCTAAGAATCGGATCGAAGGCGACTTTGAGGCGCTTCTTGCATCTATGCAGCCGCGCAAAGAGCTATTCCACCTGTTGCATGCGATGCTGCGCGACCTTTGGGATGCGCAGGCCGAGCGCGGCGCTGCTATGGTCAGCGCGGTGAAGAAGGAACTGGCTGAAATCGAGCGTGATATCGAGCGTCTCGTGGATCGCACGCTCGATACAACTAGCAGCACACTCGCTAAGCGCTATGAACAACGACTTAGCGACCTGGAGGCCAGAAAGCTTGTTTTAATCGAACAACAGAGCCAAATAGGTCGGCCTCAAAGCACCTTTGAGCGGACTTCTCGAACCGCTATGCGGTTCCTCGCTAACCCATTGAATTTGTGGAATTCTAAGCGCATTGAAGACAAGCGTGCGGTGCTGAAATTGACTTTTTCTGACCAGATTTCATATGACCGAAAACAGGGTTATCGAACCGCCAATTTATCGTTACCTTTCAAGGTGTTAGGTCGCATTAATGGGGAGAAAAGAGAGATGGTGCCGGCTGAGGGACTCGAACCCCCGACCCCCTGATTACAAACGCGTGGCGATGGGAAGGCCAGTCAAGCAATTTCAATGGTTTAGGTTTTGCGACTTCCCGTACACTTCCCGTCTATGTCCCGGGGGTCACCCGGATTGTCCCGCTGGGGGTCACACAAATCACGCCCAAGGGGGTCACAAAATTTAATCCATAATGCCCGCGATATATTCTTCGAATTTGTCTCGCATCATTTCGCGCACAAAATTTACTGGGAGTTTTATTTGCGCGGCTACAATTTCCAATGTGGTTTCATTTTTACTCAACTGATCTCGAAAATTGGCGCGAGCATCTGCTTTGCAAAGCACAGCTAATGCCCTCCAAAATGCCTTTTGTTCAGCGCGAAATTGATCTGACATCGGAGCGGTCGGATCGCTAAATTTTTCAACTTGCGTATCGTATTTTTCGGGTGTGTTAGCGCGCTCGCTATCGGTGTCGAATGCGTGCATTAGCTCTTTTGTATAGACCATACGACGCATTTCTTTCGACAGCGATCTGGCCAGCACTATCAAAACTTCGTTGTTGTCCAGAGGAACCGGAGGGCCAAGTGGTCCCTCGATGTAGAAGCCTCTTATTATTTCGGGATTTAGGACGCCGGTCCATTGCTCTTTAACGCCATTGATTCTCGTCAGAGCAATAATTTGATCTCTAATCCAGCTCGTTTTTATGCGGTCTGATTGGTGATCTTGGACATTCTCGTAGAGTTGCCGGAAAGACATAAAAAAAGCGCCACCTAATGTTGAAAAGATGGCGCTTTGTATGGCTTTGAATTACCTAACCGTCAAGATCTGTGTCCGGGTCTAGGCATTCTTGATGTGTTTCAGCGTCGGCGAAATACTTGTTGATTTCGCTCGCGAAATCTTCAGGTGTTGCATCACGATTCGCGCCAGGGAAAAACTTTATGTTTTCCACATTGCTGTCCGTGAACAACCGCTTTTTTAGCAGCTGTGTGTCGATTTGCATAACTCTCTCCGGCATACCAATTGGCACGCTTCTTTCTTCGCCCAAGGTAACGACCTCAAGGATCGTTATAGTACATGTAAGCGCTTAAAGCGCGATTACGACGTTGTTAAGGCAACGTTCATCTTGACGCATTCGAAAATCGCCGAGTGAATCTGAGGTCATCTCAAACCAAAAATCACTTCATTGAATTCGTTGGATTGGAAGCGATTTTCGTGCGCGCAACGTCAAATAAGCTCTGAAGGCCTATTAAGTCAAATGAAATCGGCATTTCAAACTTGCGGCATTTTATCCGTTTTGAACGAGATTGGCGCTTCAAGGGTCTGAAAAAACCAAACTTCTCGTCGATTAATTTGGTGGGGGTCACATCAAGTGTATCCGGCCAGTTTATTGAAACCACAATACAATTTACACAACTTAAGCGAGGGGTCACATTGCGCTGGGGGTCACATTTTGAATGTAGTGTATTCGATTATTGATGTAAGTTATTGAAAATAAATGGTGCCGGCTGAGGGACTCGAACCCCCGACCCCCTGATTACAAATCAGGTGCTCTACCAGCTGAGCTAAGCCGGCCCGCTGATGCGCGATGCTTATAGCGAAGCGATGCCCGCCTGCAAGCAGGCATCGCTGATCACTATCAGAAGAAGCTGAAAATGGCGCCTGCCAGAAGGTAGGCTGCCAGCTGATTGCCGAAATGGATCAGCGTCAGTTCCAGCTTCTGCTTCTCGTAGATATGGGCCAGTAGCGCGGTTGTGGCACTGAAGAAGAGCCAGACAAAAAAGGCGGTCTTCATCGAAGCGAGCAAGCCTTCAGCGCCTTTCCAGTTCAGCACGAGCCCGATACCAATGGCGGCAATCAGCGAATTGGCCAGCCCCTTCGCCATCATCACCGGCATGTTCACATCGCCCATCGTCTCGGGCGTGAACCCGTTCAGCGCCATCCAGCGCTTGCCGAACAGCGGCCCGTACCAGACAAAACCGACGACCATGAAGCCCAACATGGCCAGCAAGGCTGCGATGATATTGATCCCGTAAACGTCCATGCTCTTTTCTCCCCAGTCTTTCGCGCGTATGTCTCGCGCTGGATTCGGGCCCGTCCCGGTTCGCGGGTTCGCGCCTCTGGCGAAAACCCTAAGCATAGATTGCAATCAAGGCGAAGCGAAAATGGCCCGGTATCTGATCACAAGCGCGCTACCCTATATCAACGGGGTGAAGCATCTGGGCAATCTGGCCGGATCGATGTTGCCGGCCGATGTCTATGCGCGTTTTCAACGCCTGCGCGGCCATGAAGTACGCTATATCTGCGCGACGGATGAGCATGGGACGCCGGCGGAACTGGCCGCTGCGGCCGAGGGCATGGATGTGCGCGCCTATTGTGACCGGGAGCATGAGATCCAGCGCGCGGCCGGTGACGGATTTGCGCTGAGCTATGATCATTTCGGCCGCACCTCGAACGCGCCCAATCACCGCCTGACCCAGCATTTCGCGGCGGTGCTGGAAGACAAGGGACTGATCGAGGAGCGCAGCGATCATCAGGTTTATTCCATTGATGATGCCCGCTTTTTGCCGGACCGTTATGTCGAGGGCATATGCCCGCATTGCGATTTTGAGCGCGCCCGCGGCGACCAGTGCGACAATTGCGGACGGCTGCTGGAACCCACCGATCTGAAAGAGCCCTATTCGAAGATATCCGGCTCGAAAAATCTTGAAGTCCGGGAGACGAGACATCTTTATCTGCTGCAGACGAAGATGGAGCCGAAGCTGCGCGCCTGGGTCGATAACGCCGCGGACAAATGGCCATCGCTGGCGGTGTCGATCGCGAATAAATGGCTGGATGAGGGGCTGCGCGACCGCTCGATCACGCGCGATCTCGCCTGGGGTGTGCCGGTGGCGCGCGACGGAGTGATCCGCGAGGGATTCGAGAACAAGGTCTTCTATGTCTGGTTCGATGCGCCCATCGGCTATATCGGCGCGACCGAGGAATGGGCCAGCGCCAATGGCGGCGACTGGGAAAGCTGGTGGCGCACCGACAAGGGCGCCGAGGACGTCACCTATGTGCAGTTCATGGGCAAGGACAATGTCGCTTTCCACACGGTCAGTTTCCCGGCGACCATCCTCGGTTCGCAAGAACCCTGGAAAACAGTCGACCGGCTGAAAGCCTTTAACTGGCTCAACTGGTATGGCGGCAAATTCTCGACCTCGGAAAAGCGCGGCGTCTTCATGGACACGGCGCTGGAGCTCCTGCCGGCCGATTACTGGCGCTGGTATCTGACGGCAAATGCCCCGGAGGGTTCGGACACGCAATTTACCTGGGAGCATTTCCAGGCTTGTGTGAACAAGGATCTCGCAGATGTGCTCGGCAATTTCATCAACCGGATATTGCGCTTCACGGCGTCCCGCTTTGACGGGGCGGTGCCGGCCGGCGGCGAGCCGGGCGAGCACGAGGCCTGGCTGGCGCGGGAAGTGGATGAGCGGCTGGCCGCGATTGCCGACAATCATGAGGCGATGCGTTTTCGCCCGGCGGCGGCGGAAACCCGTGCCCTGTGGGCGGCGGGCAATGAATATCTGACCCGCGCCGAGCCGTGGACGCATTTCAAGACCAACCCGGAAAAAGCCGCTGTCGGCGTCCGCACCGCGCTGAATCTCGCCGTGCTGATGGGCATTGCCGCCCAGCCGGTCATCCCGAATGCGGCGAAGACCATTCTCGATTGTCTTGGCGTGCCGGATGGTAACCGGATGTGGCCGAACGAGCCGGCCGCCGGCCTGCTGGATGTTCTGCCCCACGGTCTCGCTGTCACGCCGCCGGATGTGCTGTTTGCCAAGATTGACGATGACACGGTGGCCGAATGGACGCAGCGCTTTGGCGGCGAGGGCAGCTGAGGCTGGTGGCCACTCCCTCCCGGCATCCGATTGCGGGAACAGAAATCGCGCCGGACGACGGACGATTGCGGGGATAAAATTGGAATCGGCGTTTTTGTCTCCTACTACAACTCCTACAATTCTGGAGGCACGCGCGGGGCGGATGGGCGCGTCTGGCAAGGCGATGGCGGTCATTCTGGCGATTCCAATTTTATCCCCGGCCGGGCTCCCCTGACTCCGGTTTTTCCGGTTTTATCCCCGTAATGTCCGGAAAACGCGCCATGGGGCGGCCCGGCGATGCGGCGCGAACCGGCCCGGCGACGGACAGGGAGTTTAGGCGGAACGCGGCTGGCGGGGATAAGGCGGCGGATGCGGTATTGCCCGAACTGGCGGACATTTGCGTTTCAAGGGCTGGCCTGGCGGCGCACGCTGTGGCGCTCTCTCCCACGAGCCTGATGCGGCGATTTAGTGTTTTAACACAATGATACGAATAAGCCGCGAGTCCGGTGAGGCATGAGGAGCGGGAGAAAGAGGAGTGGGAGAGAGAGGAGCGGGAGAGCGCGGGCCAGGAATCGAGGAGGCAAGGAGAGTCGGTGGGGTGAGGGGGCCGGAAGAAAGAAGAACGGAGGCATGAGGGGCGGGAAAGGCGAGCCGCTTCTCGCACCGCTAGTCCCAATCCCGGCGGCTGAGCCAGACGATCATGGCGGCGAGGGCGGCAAGGCCCCCGATTCCGCCGATGGCGATGGCCAGAAGGGCGCGCTCCGGCTCGCTGGCCAGCACATTCACGGGCATCAGCCAGGGAAAGACCAGCCCCCATTGCGAGGAGGTCGCGGCGACCGCCACGAAGGTACCGCCAATGCCCACCGAAACAGGCAGGGCGAAGCTGGAAAAGCGCAGGGCGATGGCCAGCTGGAAGGCGGTGACGAGAAGGCTCGCCACCCACATTTTCGCAAGGATGGCAACAACCTGCCCATAGGGCGGCACGCCTTCGAGCGCTTCGGTGGACACGAGAATACCGCCAACATGGCCGGACGCGAATATGGCCAGGCCAACCAGCAGGCTGGTCGCACCCATCAGGGCGAAGGCGATCAGCCCCTTGGAAAGGAATATCTGCCAGCGCGGCGTGCCGGTGGCGAGGATGTGCGACCAGACGCCGGTGGAATGTTCCAGCTGGGCGAGGAGGGCGGTCAGACCCGTCGCCGTCATTGGCAGCAGGAAATAGGCCCAGATCGCCGTGCCCGAGAGCGCCGTGCGTGGCCAGTCGCCGGCGCTATTGCCGGAAATGATGACCAGCACGCCCAGCACGGTCATCATCACCGGCGGAACCGCCATCACCAGCAGAACCAGCGAGCCGCGCAATTTGATCAGGTCTGCGATAATCACGCCGATCATGCGGTCTCTCCCGTCAGCGAAAGGAAAATGTCTTCCAGGGCCGGCGGCTTGATCGTCAGCCCGGTCACGGCAATTCCCGCCTCGACCAATTGCCGGTTGATGGCGGCGGCGTCCGCCTCGTTCACGCCGGGCAGGACCAGACCGGCCCCGGATATTTCAGCGTCAGGCCAGTTGTCGGCCAGCGCGGTTCGGGCTCTGGCCGGGTCATCAAGCCGGACCTCCAGTCTGTGCGGCGCGGTGCGGATGAGATCCGACAGCGTGCCCTGAAACAACAAGCGGCCCTGATTCATCACGCCGACATGGCTGGCCATCTGTTCCACCTCGCTGAGCATGTGGCTGGAGACCAGAATTGTGGTGCCAAAGCGCGCCGGGGCGTCGGCGATCAATTGCCGGATTTCCCGTATGCCGGCCGGGTCCAGCCCGTTGGTCGGCTCGTCGAGGACCAGGAGCTCCGGCTCACCCAGAAGCGCCCGCGCAATGCCCAGCCTCTGGCGCATGCCGAGGGAGTATTCGCCCGCCTTGCGGCCCGCCTCTTTTGCCAGATCGACGATGTCGAGCACGCGGTCAATCTCGCCCTTGCCGATACCCCGCATATGACAGGTCACGGCAAGATTCTGGCGGCCGGTCAGGTTGAGATAGAGCGCCGGGGTTTCGACGATGGAGCCGACGCGGGCCAGCGCTACGCGTCGGTTTGACGACAGGTCGTGCCCGGCAATCCGGATACTTCCGGCATCGCGGCGGATCAGGCCCAGCAGCATGCGGATCGTGGTGGTCTTGCCGGCCCCGTTCGGCCCCAGAAAGCCGAAAATCTGACCACGTTCGACACGCAGGCTCAGATCATCCACGGCGGTCAGATCGCCATAATGGCGGCTGAGATTTCTGGTTTCGATTGCTGGACCGGTCACGCTTGGAGTTGTAGCCGGGCCCAATATCGCAAGACTAATTACAGATTATTCAGAATCGAGAACGGGCCGCTCATACTCAACCGGTCTGCGAGACCGGTGCGTGGACAAGAATCCCGCCGGTCTGCGGATAAGGGCGGGGAGACTGGCCAATATGATAGGTTGTGGGTCTGCTGCGGCTGTGAAGGGCATGGGCCTGACCGCGCCCGCCACGGGTGGCTCTGCCATGCTCTTGTATGCTGCGGGCTCTCCGCTGCGGGCAGTCGGGCCAATATTGATCCGCCGGATCAATGTCATCACGTCCGCACCCCCTTGACCGCAATCGCCTGCCGCCGTCCAATGCGCGGCAGAGATTCAAAGGGGACTATCATGCGTCTGTTACTTGCTTCTGCTGCTGCCATTGCGCTGTCCGCCGGTGCGTTCGCGCAGGACGATCTGCGGTCATCCATCCAGTCGGATTATTCCGGCTATCTGGAAAGCCTGTACGAGCATTTTCACGCCAATCCGGAATTGTCGCTGATGGAGGTCGAGACTGCGGCGCGCCTGGCCGAGGAGATTCGCGCGCTCGGCTTCGAGGTGACGGAGAATGTCGGTGGCACCGGTATTGTCGCGGTGATGGAGAATGGCGAGGGGCCGACATTGATGCTGCGGGCGGATATGGACGGGCTGCCGATCGAGGAAAATACCGGGCTGGACTATGCCTCGACGGTGACGGGCACGGACCGGCGCGGTCTGGAAAGCCATGTCATGCATGCCTGTGCACACGATACCCACATGACGGCGCTGGTCGGCGCGGCGCGCCAGATGGTGGAACGCCGCGAGGACTGGTCCGGCACGCTGGTGCTGATCGGGCAGCCGGCCGAGGAGCTGGGGCTGGGCGCGCAGATGATGCTGGATGACGGGCTCTATGAGCGCTTCCCGCTGCCCGATGCCGTGGTGTCCTTTCACACATTCGGCGCCATTCCGGCGGGCATGATCGGCTATGTGCCGGGCTTTGCCATGGCGAATGTCGACTCGGTGGATATCACCGTGCGCGGCATTGGCGCGCATGGCTCCACCCCGCATGTCGGCCGTGACCCGGTCCTGTTGTCGGCCCAGATCATCACTGCCTTGCAGACGCTGGTCAGCCGCGAGATGAACCCGCTGGAATCCGGCGTGGTAACGGTGGGCGCGATCAATGGCGGCACCAAGCACAATATCATCCCGGACGAGGTGCATCTGCAGATCACGGTGCGCTCCTATTCCGATGCCAATCGCGAATTGTTGCTGTCGGGCATTGAGCGCATTGCCCGCGGGCAGGCGATCTCCGCCGGTATTCCGGAAGACCGTCTGCCGATTGTCGAGGTGGAAGAGCCCTATACGCCGGCCACCTATAATGACCCGGACCTGACGGAATCGGGCGTCGCGGTGCTGCAGGACCGCTTTGGCAGCCTCGCCGTGCGCCAGCTCGATCCCGTCATGGGTGGTGAGGACTTCTCGCGCTATGGCCGCACCGAGGAGGATATCCCGATTTTCATGTTCTGGGTCGGCGGCACTCCGCAGGACACGCTGATCGAGTATCAGTCACAGGGGCTGTCCGCACCGGGCAACCACTCCGCCCTGTTTGCCCCGGATGCGGAAAGCTCGATTACCATGGCGACCGAAGGCCTGACCGCGATTGCGCTGGACTTCCTGGCGCCGACCGGCGCGCAATAGACATGGTGGAACGTGTCTCGTCCGGCGCGGTCTGGGAGGACCGCGTCGGCTATCGCCGTGCTGTGAAGGAGGGCCCGCATATCTGGGTCTCCGGCACGGTGGCGGTCGGCGAGGACGGCCGGCCCTATGCCCCCGGCGACATGGAAGCCCAGACGCGGCGCTGTCTTGAAATCATCGAGGCGGCGCTGGTGAAGCTCGGCGCGTCGATGAAGAATGTCCGCCGCACCCGCGTTTTCGTCACCGATATGAGCGCGGATGCGCAGGCCGCCTTCGCGCGGGCGCATTCGGCTGTGTTCGGAGATTTCCCGCCTGCCTCGGCGCTCTATGGCATTTCCGCGCTGGCAGGGCCGGACTTTCTGGTCGAAATCGAGGCCGACGCCTATCTGGCGGAAGACGCATGATGCGTTTCCTGCTTTTGATTCTGTGGGCGGTCTGGCCTGCCACAGCGTTCGCGGATGATCTGGCCGTGCCGTCGGTCTGGGAAAACCAGAGCGGATCGGTGCTTTTTCTCGATACGATGGATGATGGGGGCCGCCTGACCGGGCGTTATGTCAACGGGGCGGCGGGCTATGCCTGCCAGGGCATCGAATATGACGTTGAAGGCCGGGTCTTCGAACCATTGATCACCTTCAATGTGGTCTGGCGCGCGGAGGCGGAAACCTGCCACACCATCACCAGCTGGACCGGCGTGATCGAGGGCGATGTCATCGCCACCGAATGGTCGCTGGTGCGCTGGGTGGCGCCGGACACCGAGAGCGGGGACAGCGGGCCGGGCCGGTATGCCGGGGAGAGCCGGTTTGTGCGCCGCGACCGACGCCATTGTGAGCATTAACGCGTTGCGCGGGCGTGTCAGCCTGCTTAACTGCGGCGCGAAACAGAGGGGCTGACTTCATGGAAACGCTGATTCCCGCCGACAATCATTTCGCCGTCATGGCGGGGCTGTTCGTGATCGCCGCTATCGGTTTTCTGGCCGAAAAATCCCGCATCGGGGCTATTCTGACTGGCGCGGTGGTAGCAATTTTCCTGGCGATATTTGCCGCCAATCTGCGGATCATTCCACAAAGTGCCCCGGCCTATTCCTTCGTCTTCACCTATTTCGTGCCGGTGCTGATCCCGCTCTTCCTGATGAAGGCGGACCTGAAGAAAATCTTTTTCGAGACCGGCCGCATGACGCTGGCATTCGGCGTGGCAGCCCTGGGCACGGTGCTGGGCGCGATTGCGGCTGTCTCGCTGCTGGATTTCGGCGCGGACGAGGCGGGGATCGCCGGCGTGTTCACGGCCACCTATATCGGCGGCTCTGTGAATTACGCCGCATTGCTGGACATAACCGGACTGCGCGCCGATGCGGCTTTTGTCTCGGCGGCGACGGCGGTGGATAATCTGGCGTCAGGCCTGTTCCTGGCGCTGCTCGCCATCCTGCCGGGGTGGCGCTGGCTGGCCACAAGATTTCCTGCCCGTGACCACACGAAAGGCGAGATCGGGGCCGGGGAGAATGGCAAGGCCACGGCGGCCACGCTGACCATCACCATTGCCTTCGCGCTGACCATTGTGGCGCTGGGCGACCTCCTGACAGGGGCGCTGGCCGGCCTGCTCTCAGGAATGGGTGTGGAAGATGCCGCGCGGCAGGCCGGAAACTGGCGCTATGCCATGATCACCGTTCTGACGCTTATCCCCGCGACTCTCATGCCGAAGACCATGGCCCGGCTTCATGGCGGGTATGAGCTGGGGATCGGGCTGGCCTTTGTTTTCTTTGCCGCCATTGCCGCCGGGGCGGATATCCCGTCCCTGATTCAGCAGGCCCCGCTTTTGATGGCGCTGGTCGCGATCCTTCTGGGGGTGCATCTGATCGTGCTGTTCGGCCTGGGGTCGCTCTTGCGCCTGTCCGTGCCCGAACTCATCACCGCTTCCAATGCCGCCATTCTGGGCGCGACGACGGCGCCGGCCCTGGCGGCGGCCAAGGGCTGGAAGGATCTGGTGACGCCGGGCGTGCTGGTCGGGGTGTTCGGCTATGCGCTGGGTACGCTCATTGCCACCGCCGTCTATCAGTTCTGGCCCGGCTAGCCACAGACTCGTCGCTAGGGGAAATTTGGAGTAAACTCTCTCCCGCGAGGGGATTTCAGGGGAGGTATCCTATGCTTCGACTCATTCTCATCATCTCGGCTCTGGCAGTCGGTTTCGTTGCCATCGGCGAGTTGTCATTGGTCGATGCCCAGCAACGCGCCGTCTTGCGCCAGACGCAGGCTCAGACTCAGACCGACACAAGCTTCAGTGACGCATTCCAGTCCGCAATGGAAAGCGGTGATTATGTGCAAGCGGCGGCTCTGGTCAGCTCCGGGCGCGCGACAGGTCATCGTCAGCATCGCGCCATGACGCCATCCGCTTCGTCGTCGGCCGCCACCAGCCTGGCTGCCAACACGCCGCCGCCAGAGACCGCCGACTATACCTGCAACAGTGGCAATTGCGCGTGTGCGGGGGCATCGGACTGTGTGGCCATGGCACCGATCTGTGTCGAGGGCACGATCGGCTGCAATGACTATGGCTGCACCTGTCAGGAAGCGACCGAATAGATCTGCTTCGCTGAACCGGGAAAGGGCAGGGCGTCGTCTTTTACGCCGCCCCCCTTGGCGCGACATCGTCTTGTCTATTCGCCACCCCACATGGGGCACAGACGATTGCGCGGGAATTCCATGCGCGACCGAGTTTCCCCGGCAACGTTAAAGCCTTCTTCGGCGATCCGCTCGCCGAGCTCTTAGAGCGCATTGCGCTTCCCGGCGTCCTTGATCAGGCCTTCGATCAAGGCAATGGCGACAGTGTGCTCGCCATTGGTGACGGGCTTGACCTCGTAATAGGTGGCCAGGGGGTGGAAAGCGGCCGAGCCCGGCTTGCCCTGCCCCCTGGAAAGCCCGAAATCCGCTACCCGGATGCGGCCGATCCGCCGGGTTTATCGATTCCGGAACGCCAGCGCAGTGGAGAAATAGGCTAACGCTGCGGCTGCAATCGACAGCATGAAGGCGCCCGGCAGGGCAAAGACCCATTCGGCCAGCAAAATCGCCGCCAGCCCGCACAGAATGGCAGCGATGGCCGAGATTTCACCGCCGGCGCGGTTGTGCAGACCCGCCAGCACGCAGATCAGCAGTCCGGCGCTTCCGAGCGACGAGGCCAGTTCGACGAGCCCGTAAATGGTTTCCCCCGAGAGCGCGATGAGCAAGGCGGCGATACCGGCGGTGACCGTCAGAATGCGGGCAATTTTCAGCCGCTCGCGCTGGTCTGACGCCGGCCGGATGCGGGCATAGATATTTTCAGTCGCCAGCGCCGCAATCGCCAGCAGTGCCGAATCAACAGTCGAGAGCACGGCGGAAAACAGGGCCCCGGCAAAGATGACGAACAGAAAGGACGGCATCAGCTCGCGCGCCAGAACCGGCAGGAAGAGGTCCCCTTCGCCGGTTTCGATCCCGAGGCCCGGGGCGATAAGCCCGAATGCCAGCGGGATCAGCCCTACCAGGAGATAGAGCCCGGCAGCGATCAGTCCGCCGGTCCGCGCGACCGCAGCGGAACGCGCGCCGAGAAAGCGGGCGATCGGTTCCTGCGCGACGAGACTGCCGAGGATCGGGATCATCCAGACATCCAGCCGCTCCACCCAGCTCTCGCCGGGGCCAACCAGACGCAGGCGTTCCGGATCAATCGCCGCCAGTGCCGCGCCGGGGCCGCCGGCCGCGGCGAGCATCAGGGCCAGCAGCAAGACCAGGCCGACAAGCAGAATCGCGCCTTGCATCATGTCGGTGATCACATCACCCAGCAGACCGCCGAGCGACGTGTAGACGATGACCAGCCCCGTTGCCGCGAGCAACATCGGGACGACACCCATGCCGGTGACAACGGCCATCAGGGTTGCCATGGCCAGCAATTGCGCGGCCGCCCAGATCACCGAGGTGGGAATGGCGACCAGCACGGCCAGCGTCTCCGCACGGGGTCCGAAGCGGTCGCGGAAAAAATCGGCCAGGGTGACATAGCCGCGCTTGCGGAACTGGCCGGCAATCAGCAGTGCCATCAGGAGAAGGGTGATGGCATAGCCAAAGGGTTCGGCGCGTGCGCCCGCCAGCCCTTCCCGGGCAATGGTCGCGGTCGATCCCAGCACCGTTTCGCCGCCAAACCAGGTGGCAAAGACCGAGAGACCGACCGCGATGACGCCGAGGCGGCGGCCCGCAATGAGATAGTCGGTATCGGAGGCGGTGCGCCGCGACGCCCAGGCCGCTATGGCCAGTTGCAGGATGACATAGCCGAAAACGGCCGCAGCCATCATTGCTGTCAGTCCCGTGCGGCATAGGCGGCATACAGCGCAATGGCCGCGGCCGTCGATATGTTCAGGCTCTCGATATTGCCCGTGGTCGGGATCGAGACGAGAAGATCGCAATTGGCGGCGATGCGCGGGCGCAGGCCCTTGTCTTCTGCGCCCATGACCAACACCAGTCCGGGGCCGCCATGCTGGGCGATGGCCTCGGGCAGGGTGGTGGAGGCGCCGCCGTCAAGGCCGATGACGAAACGCCCGGCCTCTTTCAGCTCGATCAGCGTGTCGGCGATATTGGTGACGCGGACATGACGCACGGTCTCGCTTGCGCCGACAGAGGCCTTGGCGAGTGCGCCGAAGAGGGGCGGGGCCTTGCGGTCCTGCAGGATGACGGCGCGGGCACCGAATGCGGCCGCGGACCGGAAGACCGCGCCGACATTGTGCGGATCGGTAACCGAATCGAGCACGACTAGAATGCCATGGGTCGGATCTGCGACCGCTTTCACCGATTCCGGCTCGGGCGCGGTAGCGCGCATGGCAAAGCCCTGATGCACGGCGCCATCGGGCAGATGGGCGGAAATCGCGTCCGGCTTCATATCCTCGAATGGCGTGCCCTCCGGCACTTCGCGCTGGGCGTTCAGGGTCAGCAGCAGGCGTTTCACTTCACGGCGCGGATTTGCCAGCGCGGCCAGGACGGCATGGCGGCCCCACACCCAGCCGATATTATCGCTTTCAAAATCGCGTGAAGACCTTGTTTTATATGCTGAATTGGGGCGGTTGCGCCCTTGGTTCTTCATCACTATAGTCCGCGCTCCGTTGATCGGGGCCTCCTGTAACGCCGCCGTGCGACTGCAATCCGGACCGGATTGACGGAGACGATGTGTTGCATCGGCGTTTTATCTGGCGATAAGACGTTTGTCGCGCATCGAATGCGTATGGAGGGGTGGTCGAGTGGTTAAAGGCACCAGACTGTAAATCTGGCCGCGAGAGCGTACGTTGGTTCGAATCCAACCCCCTCCACCAGCCTTCGCTGACGAAGTCAGAGGAGGCTGCCACGCTGGAGCCCGAAGGGCGAAAGCGGGCACGTGTCGCCGTCAGCTTCGGCTGGGCAAGCCCGGACGCCAGGATCACGGCGGACGGACGCGATGCGGGTATAGCTCAATGGTAGAGCAGCAGCCTTCCAAGCTGAATATGCGGGTTCGATTCCCGCTACCCGCTCCAGCCTTCGCTCGCTGCGCGAGCTTCGGCTGGGCAAGCCAGCCCATAGAATTCGAGCGGAGGCTGTCACGCCGTAGCCTTGGCGAAGGCGGACCACCACATTTCAGCCAGGAAAACCTGATTTTCGCTCGCTGCGCGAGCTTCGGCTGGGCAAGCCAGCCCATAGAATTCGAGCGGAGGCTGTCACGCCGTAGCCTTGGCGAAGGCGGACCACCACATTTCAGCCAGGAAAACCTGATTTTCGCTCGCTGCGCGAGCTTCGGCTGGGCAAGCCATTCATGTTGATCCTCCCTCGCCTCCGCTCGGTCGGTCCTCGCTAAAGCTGCGGGCGCGCGGTCGCGCTTGCCTAACCCTTGCGGGTTCGGGGGCTGACTTATTGTTTCCGCTGCGCGCGGCCCGGGCGCTTGTTGCCACCGCTGATGCTACGGGCCGTGCTCACATGAAACGCGCTCCCCCGCCGTCGCGGGGGCAGGCAGGGCTGGGGCGCTGACGGGTTTGAAATTATTAGCAAAACGGACTTTGCTGCGGGCGCGCGGTCGCGCTTGCCGAACCCTCGCGGGTTCGGGGGCTGTCTTTTTGTTTCCGCTGCGCGCGGTCCGGGCGCTTGTTGCCCCCTCTGATGCTACGGGCTTGCATGAAACGCGCTTCCCCGCCGTCGCGGGGGCAGGCAGGGCCGGGGCGTTGGCGGGTCTGATGAGTCCGGCAAGCCAGACCATATATACGGCACGAAGGCTGTCTGTGTCACACCCGGCCTGTCTATGCAGATGGATTGCCGCAAGCCTCTTGCGTTTATGACAAGCGGACGTTATCCCCCGCGCTCAGTTTTAATGCGCGCCGATCCCGGTGCCGTATTCGGTCAGATCACAAGGAAGAAGAGACATGGCCAAGGAGAAGTTTGAGCGGAACAAGCCGCACGCGAACATTGGCACGATTGGTCACGTTGACCATGGCAAGACGACGCTGACGGCAGCGATCACGAAGTATTTCGGTGATTTCAAGGCGTATGACCAGATTGACGCTGCGCCGGAAGAGAAGGCCCGCGGGATCACGATTTCGACGGCACATGTGGAATATGAGACGGACAATCGTCACTATGCGCACGTCGACTGCCCGGGCCACGCTGACTATGTGAAGAACATGATCACGGGTGCGGCCCAGATGGACGGTGCGATTCTGGTTGTGAACGCAGCGGACGGCCCGATGCCGCAGACGCGCGAGCACATCCTTCTGGCGCGTCAGGTGGGTGTTCCGGCTCTGGTGGTGTTCCTGAACAAGGTTGACCAGGTGGATGACGAGGAGCTTCTGGAGCTCGTCGAGATGGAAGTGCGCGAGCTTCTGTCCTCCTATGAGTTCCCGGGCGACGATATTCCGATCATTGCCGGTTCGGCGCTGGCGGCGCTGGAAGGCCGTGATCCGGAGATTGGCGAGAACAAGATCCGCGAGCTGATGGCGGCTGTGGATGAGTATATCCCGACCCCGGAGCGTCCGGTGGACCTGCCTTTCCTGATGCCGATCGAGGATGTGTTCTCGATTTCGGGCCGGGGGACGGTTGTGACCGGCCGGATCGAGCGCGGCATTGTGAAAGTGGGCGAAGAGATCGAGATTGTCGGTGTGCGTGACACGGTGAAGACGACCTGCACGGGCGTCGAGATGTTCCGCAAGCTGCTGGATCAGGGCCAGGCGGGCGACAATGTCGGCGTGCTCCTGCGCGGTATTGACCGTGAGGGTGTGGAGCGCGGCCAGGTTCTGGCCAAGCCGGGTTCGATCACGCCGCACGCGAAGTTCGAGGCGGAAGCCTATATCCTGACCAAGGAAGAGGGTGGCCGTCACACGCCGTTCTTTACCAATTACCGCCCGCAATTCTACTTCCGGACGACGGATGTGACGGGTGTTGTGACCCTGAAAGAGGGCACGGAGATGGTGATGCCGGGCGATAATGCCGAGCTGAGCGTTGAACTGATCACGCCGATCGCGATGGATCAGGGCCTGCGCTTCGCGATCCGCGAAGGCGGCCGCACGGTCGGCGCCGGCGTGGTCTCCAAGATCACCGACTAAAGCCACGTCCCATACGAGACCGATCAGGGGCGTTGCCACACCGGCAGCGCCCCTTTTTCGTGCCGGAAGGGGTTTGCGGATTTTCCGAATCGCCAAGCATGAACGGAAGTTAAGGTGACAGTAATCCCCTCGGGCGGGATATTGAGCCGGTCTGCAAATCCTGTCTCAAGCGAATATGCGACGATTCCGCAACACCTGTGTGGGCATCTCACCGCCCGGCCGCGGTAATTACATTGCAATCATTGACCCCCAGAGACGCATGCGTCACCATTTGTGACGGTGCTGTGTCGTAATTGCGACTCGGTGATAACAGGGGGCAACCCGAAAAACCAAAGCGGCCGGGTCAACCGGCTTTGTTGATACTGTTAATGACTCGGAGGGAATTCAGAGTGAAACAGAGAACTCTCAAGGCTTGCCTGATGGCAAGCACGCTCATCGGCGGACTGGGCCTCGCGGCTCCCGCCCTTGCGCAAGACGGTGCGTCGGAAGACCGCATCATCGTGACCGGTTCACGGATCGGCCGCAGCGAGCTGACCTCGGTCAGCCCGATCACAGTCGTCAGCCAGGATGACCTGAATGTTCAGGCTGTCCGGACGCTGGAAGACTTTGCCGACCAGATCACATTCGCGCCGGGTGGGGAAACCAACTCGCGCATGAATAACGGTTCGGGCGGACAGGCGACCATCTCGCTTCGCGGCCTCGGCCCGCAGCGGACACTGGTCCTCGTCAATGGCCGCCGTACGACACCGAACAATACCGGTGGTACGGCTGACCTCAACCTGATTCCGGTCTCGCTGATCGGCCGTGTTGAAGTGCTGCGTGACGGTGCCTCGACGGTTTACGGTTCGGACGCGATTGCCGGCGTGGTCAACATCATCACCCGTGATGATGTCGAAGGCTTTGAAGCTTTCGGTCAGTATGATGTGACGGGTGAAGGCGATGGCCAGATCTATCGTTACGGCCTGACTTTCGGCCGCTCCTTCGATGGTGGCCGCTTTACCGCCAATCTCGAATATTTCGATCGCGGCAGCATCAGGCAGGGTGACCGTCCGTTCTCGGCCTGTCCGTGGGCTGAAGTCGGTGGCCAGCTGATCTGTGGCGGCTCCGGCACATCCTATCCGGGGCAGATTTTTGCCTCCGGTCCGGGCGCTGTGGCGGCCATCAATAATGGCGGCGGCGTCATCCTTGATCCGACCACCAATACGCTGCGGGCTTTCACGCCGGCCGATGGCTTCAACTTTGCGACGGCCTCCTACATGGTGACGCCGCAGGAAGTCTTCTCCGGTTTCTTTGATGCCGAGTATGACGTTCTGAACTCTGACCGCTTCGGTCAGGCGACGGCCTATGGTGAATTCATGTTCGCCCAGCGCTCCTCGCAGCAGCAGATGGCACCTGTGGGCACTTTCTGGTTCCCGCTGGTTCCGGCTTTCCACCCGAACAACCCGACCGGTGAGGATGTTTTCATTGCCCGCCGTCTGGCAGAGCTGGATAGCGGCCGTTTCTTCACCCAGGACGCCACGGCTTGGCGGTCGATCTTCGGTCTTGAAGGCATGCTGCCGGCCGGCATTTTCTGGGATACGTCCCTGTCCTATGGCCGCTATGTTGATGCTCAGGTCGTTGACGGTCAGGCCAACCCGATCCGGGCGGCTCAGGTGCTCTGTAATGACCCAGCATCGCTTGCTGCCGGTTCGTGTCAGACCCCGGCCAATCTGATCTGGGACCCGTTCCGCGTTGATACGCTGACCGATACCATCGCCAACTACATGCTGGTGCGTCACTCACCGGTGTCCCGTCAGACCCGTTTGTCCTTCCAGGCGAACCTGTCGGGTGATCTGGGTGGCCTGCAGCTTCCGGGCGGTGAAATCGGCTGGGCTGTGGGTTATGAGCGCCGCCGGGATACCGGTGAGTTCATCCCCGATGGTGCGGCACAGATCGGTCAGATCTACTTCGTCTCGGGCAACTCGACGCAAGGTGAAACCACGTCGCAGGAATTTTATGGTGAGGTCCGCCTTCCCATCCTGTCCGGTGTTGAATTTGCGGAGATTCTGGCGGTCGAGCTTTCGGCCCGTTCGTCAAACTATGACGTGACCGGCACGAATGTGAACTCGTCCTTTGATGCCAACACCTATGCCATCAAGGCCGAGTGGGCGCCGAATGATCAGGTCCGTGTCCGCGGGTCGTTCTCGACCGGCTTCCGGGCTCCGTCGATCGGCGAGCTCTTCGCACCGCAGGCCCAGACCGCTCTGCAGTACACGGATCCGTGTACGAATTACGGGACCAACAACTCGGCCAGTGCCACGCTGATTGCCAACTGTCAGGCTGATGGCCTGCCGGGCAATTTCACCCTGACCTCGACGCAGGCCGCGGGTGTTGCCGGTGGTAACCCGAACCTGCAACCGGAAGAATCGGAAGGTTACACCTTCGGTGTGGTGTTCACGCCGTCGGGGACCCCGATCCTCGAGGACTTCACCTTCTCGGCGGACTATTTCTCCTTCGAGATCACGGGGGCTGTGGGTTCGGCTGACGTCAACACGATTGCCAATTCGTGCTACAACTCACCGAACTTCTCGGATCCGCTCTGCGCCCTGATCGCAGGCCCGGGTTATTCGGGCGTGACCGGTTCGCCTCTGGCCGCTCCCCTTCCGGGACCGGGTGGGGCCCGCCGTTCAGCGGTCGGTGTTCTGGCCGGTGTTCTGGTGACGAATGCCAACCTGTCGACCTATGAGACGTCGGGTGTCGATATCGGAATTGATTATTCCGGTCCGACCTTCGACATCTTTGAATCGACGGCGCAATTCGTGGCCGGTCTGGACATCACCTATCTGGAAAGCTTCGCCTATCAGGTGCTTCCGGGTGGTGCGGTGTCTGAATACGCAGGCCGTTTTGCCCAAGACCCGTTCACGGGTACGCCGGCGGCCTTCCCGGAAATCACCGCCCTGCTGCGTCTGGGTGTGGTCTCGGATAACTGGCAGTTCAACTATGTTGGCCGGTATATCGACGAAGTCACCGACTTCTCGTCGAACCCGAACAATGTGTCGAACACGGCAGAGCGTGTCTTCTATCATGACGTCCAGGCTGCTTACGACTTTGTCGACAGCGGTGTTGGCCTGACCTTCGGTGTGCGCAATCTCGCCAACGAGACGCCGCCTTATGTCTCCAACAATGACGACATGAACACACTGAACCAGACCTATGACACGGCTGGCCGTTACTTCTACGGCCGGGTCACGATCCGCCGCTAGGCAGATCGGTCATAGACCAGGATGTGCGGCGGGCTTCGGCCCGCCGCATTTTTTTGCAGAAGGCTGTTTGCAAATAACCGGGCAGGGTGTAGAAGCCGACGCTCGACGCGCAGCTGACGAAGCTGAACGGAGTGTTTTTTGCGTTCTGTTGTAGGGGTGTAGCTCAGCTGGTAGAGCATCGGTCTCCAAAACCGAGGGCCGGGGGTTCGAGTCCCTCCGCCCCTGCCATTCGAACGAGGACTGGCAAAACGCTGGTGACGGATTAAATAGGTATAATGGCCAAGACGATCGGAAAAACCCCACCTGTCAAAAAGGACGACGCGCCCGCGCCGAAGAAGAAACGGACGAATCCGTTTCAATTCTTCCAGCAGGTCCGCCAGGAAGGCCGCAAGGTCACCTGGACGACGCGTCAGGAAACGATTGTCTCCACGATCATGGTCCTGATCATGGCCGTGCTTGCGGCCCTGTTTTTCTTTGTCGTTGATTCGGGTATTTCCTTCGGGATTACCTGGATTTTGCGTCTTGGCGCTTAGGGGAGTCCGGAACTCATGGCTTCCAGATGGTATATCGTTCAGGCCTATTCCAACTTCGAGAAGAAGGTGGCAGAGGCGATCAAGATCGAAGCGGCCCAGCAAGGGCTGGAAAGCTGCTTTGAAGAAATTCTCGTTCCGACCGAAGAGGTCATGGAGGTGCGCAAGGGGCGCAAGGTCCAGTCCGAACGCAAATACTTCCCGGGTTATGTGCTGGTGAAGATGGATTTGACGGATGCTGCCTACCACCTCGTGAAGAATACGCCGAAAGTCACGGGTTTTCTGGGGTCCGGCAACAAGCCGATGCCCGTATCCGAGACCGAGGTGAAACGCATTCTGGGCCAGATGGAAGAGGATGCCGAGCGTCCGATGCCGACGGTCCATTACGATATCGGTGAGACGGTTCGTGTCACTGACGGCCACTTCCAGAGCTTCAACGGCATCGTGGAGGAAGTGGACGAGGAGAATGCCCGCCTGAAAGTGGCAATCAATATATTCGGCCGGGCCACGCCGGTTGAGCTCGACTACGGTCAGGTCGAAAAAGCGGCCTGATCATACATCCGGGTGCGGGAGGCTGCGGGCAAGACCATGCCGTGGCCGTACCGCGCCCTCCCTGACTGGAGACGAGGGAAATGGCGAAGAAAATCAGCGGCTATATCAAGCTGCAAGTTCCGGCCGGGGCGGCCAATCCGTCCCCGCCAATCGGTCCGGCGCTGGGTCAGCGCGGGGTCAATATCATGGAGTTCTGCAAGGCGTTCAACGCCAAGACGCAAGAGATGGAAAAAGGGATGCCGATCCCGACCGTCATCACCGTCTTTCAGGACAAGTCCTTCACGTTCGAGACCAAGACACCGCCTGCCAGCTTCTATCTGAAGAAGGCGGCCAAGGTTCAAAAGGGTTCCGGCACGGCGGGTTCTGCTGCGCCGATCGCCAAGGTGACGATGGCGCAATGCCGCGAGATCGCCGAAGCGAAAATGCCCGATCTGAACGCAAATGATCTTGATCAGGCCACGAAAATCATCGCGGGTTCTGCCCGTTCGATGGGCCTGGATGTGGTGGAGTAAGTCCGATGGCAAAAGTAGCAAAGAGAATTGGCGCTGCGCGCGCCGGGCTGGATCGCGACAAGCTGCACACGGTTGAAGACGCCGTGGCGTTCGTGAAAGCCAATGCCACCGCCAAGTTTGACGAGACCATCGAGGTCGCGATCAATCTGAATGTCGATCCGCGTCATGCTGACCAGATGGTCCGCGGCGTCTGCAGCCTGCCCAATGGCACGGGCCGTTCGGTCCGGGTGGCGGTTTTCGCCAAGGGCGCGAAAGCCGAGGAAGCCACGAAGGCGGGTGCCGAGATTGTCGGTGCCGAAGACCTGATGGAAGAAATCCAGGGCGGACGGTCCGATTTCGACAAGGTCATCGCGACGCCGGACATGATGCCGCTGGTCGGCCGTCTGGGCAAGGTTCTGGGTCCGCGCGGCCTCATGCCGAACCCGAAGGTCGGCACGGTCACCATGGATGTCACCAAGGCGATTGAAGCGTCCAAGGGCGGTGCGGTTGAATTCCGGGCCGAGAAGGCCGGGATTGTTCATGCCGGTGTCGGCAAGGCCAGCTTCACGGAAAAGGCGCTGAACGAGAATGTGAAGGCTTTCCTTGATGCGATCGTCAAGGCCAAGCCGTCCGGTGCCAAGGGCACCTATCTGAAGAAAATCGCGCTCAGCTCCACCATGGGGCCGGGCGTCAAGATCGACATTTCCGAAGCCGCGGCTGCAGCGCCGTCCGCCTAGGGCTTGTCAAGAAGGAGTTCTGGTGGTTAACACCGCCGGTCCGGGCGGAAGCGGCATTGTGCCAATTCCGTCCAACCTGTCCGAGATCGCAGGGGGCTGACCATCGGGTCGGTCTTAATTCCGCAAGGGCCCTGAGTGAGAC
The DNA here is from genome assembly GCF_003129605.1 of Hyphobacterium indicum. GTDB lineage: Bacteria > Pseudomonadota > Alphaproteobacteria > Caulobacterales > Maricaulaceae > Hyphobacterium > Hyphobacterium indicum. The sequence continues at coordinate 50,112 of NZ_QBDX01000003.1, read as the reverse complement.
AGAGCAAGAATTCGTCGCCCCGCCCTGGCGGTGGTGCCGGTTCGGGCCCTGGGACAGGAATGCGCTACGGCTGCGTGTTCTGATCCGTTCGCGGGGCAGGCACAGACCGCAGCGCCTTCACCGGGCGCTTCATGGGGAAGTGTCCTAACAGGGAGACCGCAAATGGATCGTATGACCAAGGAAGCCTCCGTCGAAGAGCTGAAAGGCATCTTCTCGAGCGGTTCCGTGGTCATTGCTCACTATACGGGCATGACCGTTGCGGAAATGACAGACCTGCGCACCAAGCTCCGGGCAACCGGCGGCACATTCAAGGTGGTGCGTAACCGTCTCGCCAAGATTGCTCTTTCGGGCAAGGCGTCGGAAAGCGCTTCGGAATATTTCAACGGTCCCGTCGGGATCGCTTATTCCGAAGACTTCACGGCGGCTCCGAAAGCGGCTGTCGACTATGCCAAGGGTAATGACAAGTTCCAGATCCTCGGTGGCTTCATGGAAGAGGAAGTGTTCGACGCCAAAGGCGTTGAAGCGCTCTCCAAGATGCCGTCGCGTGAGGAACTTATCGGCACCGTGGCGGCCCGTCTTCTGGGCCAGGCAGGCGAAATCGTCTCGCGGATCAACTCTCCGGCACAGACGCTGGCGGGCCAGATCCAGGTGATCGGCGAAAAAGCCGAATCCTGAGGCACGTCATTCTCCGCTCTCGAACTGACACCATTTATCAAGGACTGAAATCAAATGGCTGATGTAGCTAAACTCGCAGAAGAACTCCTGGGCCTGACCATTCTGGAAGCCAAGGAACTGAACGACATCCTGGAAGAAAAAGGCATCAAGCCGGCCGCTGCTGCGGTCGCTGTTGCCGGTCCGGCTGCTGGCGGTGACGCTGGTGCCGCAGCTGAAGAGAAGGACGATTTCGACGTCATTCTCGTCGCTGCAGGTGACAAGAAAATCAACGTGATCAAGGAAGTGCGCGCGATCACGGGTCTCGGCCTCAAGGAAGCCAAGGATCTGGTTGAAGCTGGCGGCAAGGCCGTCAAGGAAGCCGCTCCGAAGGCTGAAGCCGAAGAGATCAAGAAGAAGCTCGAAGACGCAGGTGCGACTGTCGAGCTGAAATAGGTTCTGCTTGCAGGACCTTCAGGGATATTGACGGACGCATGGGGTTTCCATGCGTCCGTCGACCCGTCTCTGAAACAGAATTCGCCGGTCACAGGCCGCCTGCGCTGTGACTGGCCCGACGCTTTCCGCCCCTTGACCGGGTGGCCGGCGGAGCAGGCAGCCGCATCATTCCGATGCGGGACTGGAACACAAAGGTGCAGCTGACGCTGCAAAGGGAGCCGACATGGGTCTGTCGTTCACCGGCAAAAAGCGCATTCGCAAATCTTTCGGAGTTATTCCCGAAACCGTCCCGATGCCAAACCTGATCGAGGTGCAGAAAAGCTCCTATGATCAGTTCCTGATGAAAGACATCCCCGCTGCCGAGCGCGGCGACGAGGGTCTTCAGGCGGTTTTCAAGTCCGTTTTTCCGATCAAGGATTTTTCGGAGAAATCGGTTCTGGACTTCGTGTCCTATGAATTCGAGCCACCGAAATTCGACGTCGATGAATGCGAGCAGCGCGATCTGACCTACGCCGCGCCGCTGAAGGTGAAAATGCGTCTCGTCGTGTTCGATGTGGACGAGGAAACCGGTGCGCGCTCGGTCAAGGACATCAAGGAGCAGGACGTCTATATGGGCGACATCCCGCTGATGACCGACAAGGGCACATTCGTCATCAACGGCACGGAACGCGTGATCGTATCGCAGATGCACCGGTCGCCGGGCGTGTTCTTCGATCACGACCGGGGCAAGACCCATGCTTCCGGAAAATTCCTGTTTGCCGCACGCATCATTCCGTATCGCGGTTCCTGGCTCGACTTCGAGTTTGACGCCAAGGATGTGGTTCACATGCGTCTCGACCGCCGCCGCAAGCTGCCGGCGACGACGCTCATGTATGCGCTCGGTATGGACCGCGAGGAAATTCTCGCCGCCTTCTATGACCGCATCACCGTGAAAATGGTCAAGGGCGGGTGGGCGATTCCCTTCGTCAAGGAACGCTGGCGCGGAGCCAAGCCGTCCTTTGATCTGATCGACGCGAAATCCGGCGAAGTCGTTGCACCGGCCGGCAAGAAAATTGCCGCCCGCGCGGCCAACAAGCTGGCCGAAGACGGACTCAAGGACATCCTTCTCAGCGATGAAGGCCTGATGGGCCGTTTCGTCGCCGAGGATCTGGTGAATGTCAAAACCGGCGAAATCTATGCCGAAGCCGGCGATGAAATCACCGAGGAAGTGATCGAGGCGCTGCGCGAGCAGAAATTCAAATCGCTCGATATCCTCGACATCGATAACCAGACCAAAGGCCCCTATATCCAGCAGACCCTCGCGGCCGACAAGAATGACACGCGCGACCAGGCTCTGGTCGATATCTACCGCGTGATGCGTCCTGGCGAGCCACCGACGCCGGAAACGGCCGAGGCCATGTTCCAGGGCCTGTTCTTCGATTCGGAACGCTATGACCTGTCTGCGGTGGGCCGCGTGAAAATGAATATGCGCCTTGATCTGGATGCGCCGGATGATGTCCGGGTGCTCCGCAAGGAGGACATTCTGGCGGTTCTCAAGACGCTGGTCGGTCTGCGCGATGGCCACGGCGAAATCGACGATATCGACAATCTCGGCAATCGCCGTTTGCGCTCGGTCGGCGAGCTGATGGAAAACCAGTACCGCATTGGCCTTCTGCGCATGGAGCGGGCGATCAAGGAACGGATGAGCTCGGTCGATATCGAAACCGTCATGCCGCATGATCTGGTCAATGCCAAACCGGCCGCCGCCGCGGTTCGCGAATTCTTCGGCTCGTCGCAGCTGTCGCAATTCATGGACCAGACCAACCCGCTGTCGGAAGTCACCCACAAACGCCGCGTTTCGGCGCTCGGGCCGGGTGGTCTGACGCGTGAACGGGCCGGTTTTGAAGTCCGCGACGTGCACCCGACCCACTATGGCCGGATCTGCCCGATCGAGACGCCGGAAGGTCCGAATATCGGCCTGATCAACTCGCTGTCGACGTTTGCCCGTGTCAACAAGTACGGCTTTATCGAAAGCCCGTACCGCAAGGTGGAAAACGGCAAGCTGACCGATGACGTGCACTATCTCTCCGCCATGGAAGAGGCGCGCTACAACATCGCCCAGGCGAATGCGACGGTCAGTGCGAAGGGCATGCTGGACAATGAATTCGTCAACTGCCGTGTGGGTCCGGGCCGCGATGCGACGCTGATCCCGCGCGAGGATGTGGACTATATCGACGTGTCGCCGAAACAGGTTGTTTCGGTTGCGGCCGCATTGATCCCCTTCCTCGAGAATGATGACGCCAACCGCGCGCTCATGGGATCGAACATGCAGCGTCAGGCGGTTCCGCTTCTGCAAGCCGAAGCGCCGCTGGTCGGCACCGGCATGGAAGAAGTCGTGGCCCGCGATTCCGGTGCGGCGATTGCGGCGCGCCGTGATGGTGTGATCGAGCAGGTGGATGCCACCCGTATCGTGGTCCGCGCCACAGGTGATGTGGATGCGGCCCAGTCCGGCGTGGACATCTACCGTCTGGCCAAATTCCAGCGTTCGAACCAGTCGACCTGTATCAATCAGCGTCCGATCGTGAAGGTCGGCGATGAAGTGCGGGCAGGGGACATCATTGCCGATGGCCCGTCGACCGATCTCGGCGAGCTGGCGCTTGGCAAGAATGTGCTCGTCGCCTTCATGCCCTGGAATGGCTATAACTTCGAGGACTCGATCCTCATCTCCGAACGCATCGTGCGGGATGACGTGTTCACGTCGATCCACCTCGAAGAGTTCGACATCATGGCCCGGGATACCAAGCTGGGGCCGGAAGAGATCACACGCGACATCCCCAATGTCGGTGAGGAAGCGCTCCGCAATCTCGACGAGGCCGGCATTGTGTCGGTCGGTGCCGAGCTGGAAGCCGGTGACATTCTCGTCGGCAAGGTGACTCCCAAGGGCGAGAGCCCGATGACGCCGGAAGAGAAACTTCTGCGCGCCATCTTCGGTGAAAAAGCCTCCGATGTCCGGGATACGTCATTGCGGCTGCCGCCGGGCACAACCGGTACGGTCGTCGAGGTCCGCGTCTTCAACCGTCATGGCGTCGACAAGGATCAACGCGCCATTGCCATCGAGCGTGAGGAAATCGAACGCCTCGGCAAGGACCGTGATGACGAGCTCACCATTCTGGAGCGCAATATCTATTCGCGTCTCGGTGACCTGTTGCTCGGCAAGAAGGCAACCTCCGGGCCCAAGGGCTTCAAAAAGGGTGAGGTCACCCAGGAAGCGCTTGATGATCAGCCGCGCAGTCAGTGGTGGAAAATCGCCATCGACGACGAAAAGGCGATGGGCGAAATCGAAGCGCTGAAGAAGCAGTATGACGACTCCAAGGCACGGCTGGACCGCCGCTTCGAGGACAAGGTCGACAAGCTGCAGCGCGGCGATGAAATGCTCCCGGGCGTGATGAAGATGGTCAAGGTCTTTGTGGCCGTGAAGCGCAAGCTTCAGCCCGGCGACAAGATGGCCGGCCGTCACGGCAACAAGGGTGTGATCTCGAAAATCGCACCGATCGAGGATATGCCGTATCTGGAAGACGGAACGCCGGTTGATCTGGTGCTCAATCCGCTCGGCGTGCCGTCGCGGATGAATGTCGGCCAGATTCTGGAAACCCATCTGGGCTTTGCCTGTAAGGGCCTCGGACGTCAGATCGGCGAGCTCTATGAGGGCTACAAGCGGGATGGCAAGACCCAGGAACTGAAGGCCAAGCTGGCTGAAGTTTATGGCAAGGACCAGGAATTGCCGAAGTCGGACGAGGACCTGGCAGAGCTGGGCCGCAATCTCGCCAATGGCGTTCCGATTGCGACGCCGGTCTTTGACGGGGCCCGCGAGCCCGATATTGTCGACCATCTGCGAATGGCCGGTCTGGATGAATCCGGCCAGTCCAAACTCTATGATGGCCGCACCGGTGAGATGTTCCGCCGCCGCGTGACAGTGGGCATCAAGCATCTTCTGAAGCTGCACCACCTGGTCGATGACAAGATCCACGCGCGTTCGATCGGACCGTACAGCCTGGTGACCCAGCAGCCGCTGGGCGGCAAGGCCCAGTTCGGCGGTCAGCGCTTCGGCGAGATGGAAGTCTGGGCTCTGGAAGCCTATGGCGCCGCCTACACGCTGCAGGAAATGCTGACGGTGAAGTCGGATGACGTCGCCGGCCGGACCAAGGTCTATGAGGCGATTGTCCGCGGCGACGACACGTTCGAGGCCGGTGTTCCGGAAAGCTTCAACGTGCTGGTCAAGGAAATGCGTTCGCTCGGCCTGAATGTCGAACTGAAGAACGAGTAGTTTTTAAATTCCGGCGGAGCTTGCCTGGCTCCGCCGTCACTCCCTTTTAGGAGACGGCAACATGAACCATGAGGTCATGAACATCTTCAACCCGGCTGCCGAAGGCCCGTCCTTCGACCGTATCCGGATCTCGCTCGCCAGCCCGGAAAAGATCCGGTCCTGGTCCTATGGCGAGGTGAAGAAGCCCGAGACCATCAATTACCGGACTTTCAAGCCCGAACGTGATGGTTTGTTCTGTGCCCGTATCTTTGGTCCGACCAAGGATTACGAATGCCTTTGCGGCAAATACAAGCGCATCAAGTTCAAGGGGATTACCTGCGAGAAGTGCGGCGTTGAAGTGACGCTGGCGCGCGTGCGCCGCGAGCGCATGGGCCATATCGAGCTGGCCGCGCCTGTTGCACACATCTGGTTCCTGAAATCGCTTCCGTCGCGGATCGCCATGATCCTCGACATGGCGTTGAAGGATGTCGAGCGGGTGCTTTATTTCGAGCAATTCCTCGTCACAGAGCCGGGTCTGACGCCGCTCCAGCCCTTCCAGCTTCTCACCGAAGAAGAATACATGGATGCGCAGGACGAATATGGCGAAGACGCCTTTACCGCCGGCATCGGTGCCGAGGCGATCCGCGATGTCCTGATGAATATGGACATGGAGGCGGTCGCCCAACAGGTTCGCGAGGACATCAAGGAGACCGGTTCCGAGCTGAAGCTGAAGAAATATGCCAAGCGGCTGAAGCTCCTGGAGAACTTCATTGCCTCGGGCAACCGCCCGGAATGGATGATCCTGACCGTTGTTCCGGTCATTCCGCCGGAATTGCGTCCGCTGGTGCCGCTGGATGGCGGCCGCTTCGCGACCTCGGACCTGAACGATCTCTATCGCCGGGTCATCAACCGCAATAACCGCCTCAAGCGCCTCATCGAGCTGCGCGCGCCGGACATCATCATCCGCAATGAAAAGCGGATGCTGCAGGAATCCGTCGACGCGCTGTTCGACAATGGCCGCCGCGGCCGGGTGATCACGGGCACCAACAAGCGCCCGCTGAAATCCCTGTCTGACATGCTGAAGGGCAAGCAGGGCCGTTTCCGTCAGAACCTGCTCGGCAAGCGCGTCGACTATTCGGGCCGCTCGGTCATCGTGGTGGGTCCGGAACTGAAGCTGCACGAGTGCGGCCTGCCGAAGAAAATGGCGCTGGAACTGTTCAAGCCGTTCATCTATGCGCGGCTGGACGCCAAGGGTCTTTCCGGCACCGTCAAGCAATCGAAGAAGCTGGTCGAGAAAGAACGGCCGGAAGTCTGGGACGTGCTCGACGAGGTGATCCGCGAGCACCCGGTACTGCTTAACCGGGCACCGACGCTTCACCGTCTCGGCATCCAGGCCTTTGAGCCGAAGCTGATCGAAGGCAAGGCCATCCAGCTGCACCCGCTGGTCTGCGCCGCTTTCAATGCCGACTTTGACGGAGACCAGATGGCGGTGCACGTGCCGCTCTCGCTGGAAGCCCAGCTGGAAGCACGTGTCCTGATGATGTCGACAAACAACATCCTGTCGCCGGCCAATGGCAAGCCGATCATCGTGCCGTCCCAGGATATCGTTCTGGGGCTGTATTACCTGTCGGTCGACAAGGATGGCGAAAAGGGCAGTGGCTCGGCTTTCGCAACCATGGCCGAGATGGAAGCCGCCCTGGAAGCCGGTGTGATCACGCTGCATTCGAAAATCTCGATGCGTTATGACACGGTCGACGAGAATAACGAGAAAGTCCGCCTGCGTGTGGAAACCACACCGGGCCGGATGATGATCATTGACCGTCTGCCGAAACACCCGCGCGTGTCGTGGAAGATTGCCGACGAGCTGATGACCAAGAAAGCCATCGGCACGATGATCGACGAGGTCTATCGTCACTGTGGCCAGAAGGCGACGGTCATCTTCGCCGACCAGATCATGGGCCTCGGTTTCCGTGAAGCCTGCAAGGCCGGTATCTCCTTCGGCAAGGACGACATGCTGATCCCGGAAGCCAAGGCGACGCTGGTCAATGAAACCCGCACGCTGGTGGGCGAATACGAGCAGCAATATGTCGATGGCCTCATCACCCGTGGTGAGAAGTACAACAAGGTCGTTGATGCCTGGGCGAAATGTACCGACCGGGTCGCCGACGCCATGATGGACGAGATTGCCCAGCCCTATGATTTCGAAGGCGGCAAGGAAGTGAACTCCGTCTACATGATGGCGCACTCCGGCGCCCGGGGTTCGAAGAACCAGATGAAGCAGCTGGCGGGTATGCGCGGCCTCATGGCCAAGCCGTCGGGCGAGATCATCGAGACGCCGATCGTGTCGAACTTCAAGGAAGGCCTGACCGTCCTTGAATATTTCAACTCGACCCACGGTGCCCGGAAAGGTCTGGCCGATACCGCGCTGAAGACGGCAAACTCGGGTTATCTGACCCGCCGTCTTGTTGACGTGGCGCAGGATTGCATCGTGTCCGAACAGGATTGCGGCACCAGCGAAGGCATCAATATGGAAGCCGTCGTCGACGGCGGTGATATTGTGGTTTCGCTCGGCGACCGTGTTCTCGGACGCTATGCGGCGGAAGATGCCAAGGGCGAGGACGGCAAGGTCGCGATCAAGGCCGGCGAATTCTTCGACGAGGAGAAGGTGCTGGAACTGGAAGCGGCCGGCGTGCAGTCGATCCGCGTGCGGTCACCGCTGACCTGCGAGACCCGGGCGGGCATCTGTGCGACCTGTTATGGCCGTGACCTGGCGCGCGGCACACCAGTGAATATGGGCGAGGCTGTCGGCGTGATCGCGGCCCAGTCCATTGGTGAGCCGGGGACCCAGCTGACCATGCGGACCTTCCACATCGGCGGCACGGCGCAGGTGTCGGAACAGTCCTTCATTGAAGCCACGCATGAAGGCAAGATTGCCTTCGAGAACAGGGCTTCGGTGAAGACGGCCGAAGGCTCCTTCATTGTCATGTCCCGCAACATGCTGCTGAAGATCGTCAACAAGGACGGCAAGGTGCTCGAGTCGCACAAGCTGACCTATGGTGCCAAGCTGCACTTTGACGAAGGCAAGGCCGTCAAGCGCGGCGAGCGCCTGGCCGAATGGGATCCCTATACCACGCCGATCGTCACCGAGACGGGCGGCACGGCCAAGCTGATCGACATTATTGATGGTGTGTCGGTCAAGGATGAGGCCGACGAGGCCACGGGTATCTCTTCCCGCGTGATCATCGACTGGCGTTCGGCCCCGAAAGGTGCCGGCCTCCAGCCCATGGTGGTCGTGCAGGACAAGAATGGCGATCCGGTCAAGTTCGAGAACGGATCTACCGCAAGCTACATGCTCGCTGTGGGGGCCATTCTCTCCGTACAGGACGGCGATACCGTTAAGCCGGGCGATGTGATTGCACGTATCCCGACCGAAGGGGCCAAGACCCGCGACATCACCGGTGGTCTGCCCCGGGTGGCGGAATTGTTCGAAGCCCGCCGGCCAAAGGATCACGCCGTGATCGCGGACATTACCGGACGGGTCGAGTTCGGCCGCGACTACAAGAACAAGCGCCGCATCTCGATCGTCTCGGAGGATGATGCCGAGGTGAAGGTCGATTACCTGGTGCCGAAGGGCAAGCACCTGACGGTCCAGGAAGGCGATATCATCCAGAAGGGCGAGTATCTGCTGGATGGCCATCCAGCGCCGCACGATATCCTGGCGACGCTGGGAACCGAGGCGCTGGCCGGCTATCTGGTCACGGAGATCCAGGAAGTCTATCGCCTGCAGGGCGTGCCGATCAACGACAAGCACATCGAGGTGATTGTCCGGCAAATGCTGCAGAAGATGGAGATTTCCGATCCGGGTGATACCTCATGGCTGGCCGGGGAGCAGGTCGACAAGATCGAATTCCTCGAAGTCAATGACGAGCTGATCCGCAAGAAGAAAAAGCCTGCCGAAGGCAAGCCGGTCCTGCTGGGCATCACCAAGGCCTCGCTGCAGACCCGCTCCTTCATCTCGGCGGCATCGTTCCAGGAAACGACCCGCGTGCTGACCGAAGCTGCTGTCCAGGGCAAGGTCGATATGCTGGAAGGTCTGAAAGAGAACGTCATTGTCGGCCGGCTGATCCCTGCCGGCACCGGTGGCGGCATGCGCCGCTATCAGGTTCTGGCCGACGATCTGGATGCCGATATGCTGGAAGAGCGCAAGAAAGCAGCTGCCGCTGCGGCCGAAGCGCTGCCCACTGAAATCGCTGAAGCTGCGGAAGCGGAAAAAGCGGAAGCAGAGGCTGAAACCAGCGAAGAATAGGGCCGGTTTCCGGACCTGATTACCGGGGGCTGCCGCACAGTGCGGCAGCCCTTTTTGCCGGGAGAAATCCCTCCCGGAAAAATCCGTAACAGGCGCTTGACCTTTGCAAATCCCGCGCATAGGTTCCGCGCCTGATTTTCGGGGGCGAGCCGTAGGCACTTACCGGCCTATACGTCGTCCGGAAATACGGAATTAGTTCAACGGATCGACGGGCGAAGCGCTAGCGCTTGGCACGTCGGCTTTTATGCGTTCCGACCGGCTTTTGGACGAACGCGCAGATAACGGACAGAGGCGTATGCCGACGATTAACCAGCTTATCCGCAAGCCGCGGAAAGACAAACCGAAACGCAACAAGGTGCCGGCCCTGCAGGCCTGCCCGCAACGCCGTGGCGTTTGCACGCGCGTCTATACCACCACGCCGAAGAAGCCGAACTCGGCTCTGCGGAAGGTGGCGAAGGTGCGTCTGACCAACGGGCATGAGGTTGTGAGCTACATCCCGGGTGAGGGCCATAACCTTCAGGAGCACTCCGTGGTCCTGATTCGCGGCGGCCGCGTGAAAGACCTTCCCGGTGTCCGCTATCACATCCTGCGCGGTGTTCTGGATACCCAGGGCGTGAAGGATCGTCGTCAACGCCGTTCGAAATACGGCGCGAAGCGGCCGAAGTAGGAGAGACTTTAAATGTCACGTCGTCACCGCGCGGAAAAACGCGAAATCCTTCCCGACCCGAAATTCGGCGACAAGGATCTGACCAAATTCATGAATTACCTGATGCTCGACGGCAAGAAATCCGCCGCCGAATCCATCGTTTATGGTGCTCTGGAAATGATCGAGGAAAAGGCCAAGCGCCAGCCCGTCTCTATTTTCCACGAAGCCCTGGAAAATGTTTCACCGGACGTCGAGGTCCGTTCCCGCCGCGTGGGTGGTGCGACCTATCAGGTTCCGGTTGAAGTCCGGGCCGAGCGCAAGAAGGCCCTGGCTATCCGTTGGCTGGTGGCGGCTGCGCGCGCCCGCAACGAAAATACCATGCGCGAACGCCTCGCGGCCGAGCTGATGGACGCCTCGTCCAATCGCGGCTCCGCTGTGAAGAAACGGGAAGACACGCACCGGATGGCGGAAGCCAACCGCGCCTTCTCGCACTATCGCTGGTAATACCCCTAACCGCCGACCTCCCCAAGGACGACCACAATGGCCCGCACCCACAAGATCGAAGACTATCGTAACTTCGGTATCATGGCGCATATCGACGCCGGTAAAACGACGACGACCGAGCGTATTCTCTTTTACACCGGCAAGAGCCACAAGATCGGTGAAGTTCATGATGGCGCGGCCACGATGGACTGGATGGAGCAGGAGCAGGAGCGCGGCATCACGATCACGTCGGCTGCGACGACCGCTTTCTGGAAAGACAAGCGCCTGAATATCATCGATACGCCCGGACACGTGGACTTCACCATTGAAGTCGAGCGTTCGCTGCGTGTGCTCGATGGTGCGGTGGCCCTGCTGGATGCCAATGCCGGTGTCGAGCCGCAAACCGAGACGGTGTGGCGCCAGGCTGAAAAGTACCATGTGCCGCGGATGTTCTTCGTCAACAAGATGGACAAGATCGGTGCCGATTTCTACCGCTCCGTCGAAATGATGGTCGAGCGCCTGGGCTGCGTGCCGCTGGTGATCCAGCTGCCGATCGGTGCCGAGAATGATTTTGCCGGCGTCATCGACCTGATCAAGATGAAGGCCATCATCTGGAATGATGAAAGCCTCGGTGCGACATTTGAGGAAGTCGAAATTCCGGCTGACCTGGCTGACAAAGCTGCCGAGTGGCGCGAGAAGATGATCGAGACCGCTGTCGAGCTCGATGAAGCCGCCATGGAAGCCTATCTGGAAGGTGAAGAGCCGTCCGTGGAAACGCTGAAAAAGCTGATCCGCAAGGGCACGATCAATCTCGATTTCCACCCGGTGCTGTGTGGTACGGCGTTCAAGAACAAGGGCGTTCAGCCGCTTCTCGATGCGGTTGTCGACTTCCTGCCGAGCCCGGTTGAAGTGCCCCCGATCAAGGGCATTGATGCCAAGACCGAAGAAGAAGTTGTCCGCAAATCGTCCGATGACGAGGCGCTGTCCATGTTGGCGTTCAAGATCATGAATGACCCGTTTGTCGGCACGCTGACCTTCTGCCGGATTTATTCGGGCAAGCTGGAGACCGGTATTTCGCTTCAGAACACGGTCAAGGAAAAGAAAGAGCGCATCGGCCGCATGTTGCAGATGCACTCCAACTCCCGTGAAGACATCAAGGAAGCCTTTGCCGGTGACATCGTCGCCATCGCCGGGCTGAAAGACACCACCACGGGTGATACGCTCTGTGATCCGATGAAGCCGGTGATCCTCGAGCGCATGGAATTCCCGGATCCGGTGATCGAGATCGCGGTGGAACCGAAATCCAAGGCGGACCAGGAAAAGCTCGGTATCGGCCTGCAGAAGCTGGCAGCCGAAGATCCGTCCTTCCGCGTGTCGACCGACGAGGAATCCGGCCAGACCCGCATGGCGGGCATGGGCGAGCTGCACCTCGACATTCTGGTGGACCGCCTGAAGCGTGAATTCAAGGTCGAGGCGAATATCGGTGCCCCGCAGGTGGCGTATCGTGAAACGCTCGGTCAGGCCGCTGAAATCGTCTACACCCACAAGAAGCAGTCGGGTGGTTCGGGCCAGTTTGCCGAAGTGAAGATCCTGTTCGAGCCGCGTGAGCCGGGTGAGGGGTTCGAGTTCGAATCCAAGGTCGTCGGCGGCAACGTGCCGAAGGAATACATTCCGGGCGTTGAAAAGGGCATCCGCTCTGTCATGGACGGCGGCCTGCTGGCCGGCTTCCCGGTGATCGATTTCAAGGCGACGCTGCTGGACGGCAAGTATCACGATGTCGACTCCAGCGTGCTGGCGTTTGAAATCGCATCGCGCGCTGCGTTCCGCGAGATCAAGGGTCCGGCCAAGATGAAATTGCTGGAGCCGATGATGAAGGTCGAAGTGGTGACTCCGGACGAGTATACCGGTTCGGTCATTGGCGATCTCAACTCCCGCCGCGGTCAGATCCGCGACCAGGAGATGCGGGGCAATGCAACGGTTGTGAACGCACTGGTGCCGCTGGCAAACATGTTCGGCTACATCAATGCACTGCGGTCCTCCACCCAGGGACGGGCGCAGTTCACCATGCAATTCGACCACTATGAGCCTGTTCCGCAGGCTGTGGCCGACGAAGTCATTGCGAAGATCGCCTAGCGGTCCTCGTTTGGAATTAACTCAAGACTTGGAGCACAGACATGGCCAAGGAGAAGTTTGAGCGGACGAAGCCGCACGCGAACATTGGCACGATTGGTCACGTTGACCATGGCAAGACGACGCTGACGGCGGCGATCACGAAGTATTTCGGTGATTTCAAGGCGTATGACCAGATTGACGCTGCGCCGGAAGAGAAGGCCCGCGGGATCACGATTTCGACAGCGCACGTGGAGTATGAGACGGAGAATCGTCACTATGCACACGTCGACTGCCCGGGCCATGCTGACTATGTGAAGAACATGATCACGGGTGCGGCCCAGATGGACGGTGCGATTCTGGTTGTGAACGCAGCGGACGGCCCGATGCCGCAGACGCGCGAGCACATCCTTCTGGCCCGCCAGGTGGGTGTTCCGGCTCTGGTGGTGTTCCTGAACAAGGTTGACCAGGTGGATGACGAGGAGCTTCTGGAGCTCGTCGAGATGGAAGTGCGCGAGCTTCTGTCCTCCTATGAGTTCCCGGGGGATGATATTCCGATCATTGCCGGTTCGGCGCTGGCGGCTCTGGAAGGCCGTGACAATGCCATTGGCGAAGACAAGATCCGCGAACTGATGGCGGCTGTGGATGAGTATATCCCGACCCCGGAGCGTCCGGTGGACCTGCCTTTCCTGATGCCGATCGAGGATGTGTTCTCGATTTCGGGCCGGGGGACGGTTGTGACCGGCCGGATCGAGCGCGGCATTGTGAAAGTGGGCGAAGAGATCGAGATTGTCGGTGTGCGTGACACGGTGAAGACGACCTGCACGGGTGTCGAGATGTTCCGCAAGCTCTTGGACCAGGGCCAGGCGGGCGACAATGTCGGCGTGCTCTTGCGCGGTATTGACCGTGAGGGTGTGGAGCGCGGCCAGGTTCTGGCCAAGCCGGGTTCGATCACGCCGCACGCGAAGTTCGAGGCGGAAGCCTATATCCTGACCAAGGAAGAGGGTGGGCGTCACACGCCGTTCTTCACCAATTACCGCCCGCAATTCTACTTCCGGACGACGGATGTGACGGGTGTTGTGACCCTGAAAGAGGGCACCGAGATGGTGATGCCGGGCGATAATGCCGAGCTGAGCGTTGAACTGATCACGCCGATCGCGATGGATCAGGGCCTGCGCTTCGCGATCCGCGAAGGCGGCCGCACGGTCGGCGCCGGCGTGGTCTCCAAGATCACCGACTAAAGCCACGTCCCATACGTGACCGATCAGGGGCGTTGCCACACCGGCAGCGCCCCTTTTTCGTGCCGGAAGGGGTTTGTCGGGAGCGGTTGCAAGAAACTGTCATCAAAAGCGGTTTTTCGTGTCTGAAAAGCGCTTATGGGTGTTGACGGAAGCGACTCAGACCGGTAGACCCCGCCCCTCGTGAATGGACTGGCGGTGCTTTGCAGCAGACGCAGTCCCATGAAGCGAACAAATTGGTTTTTAGCGCGCCGACGGGTGACCGGGTTGAGTCACTTATCTGTGCGCCTTTAATTGTGTGGACGAACTACGATGGCACAGCAGAATATCCGCATTCGCCTCAAGGCATTCGATCACCGCGTCCTGGACACGTCCGCGCGCGAGATCGTATCGACGGCGAAACGTACCGGCGCCAACGTGCGCGGACCGATCCCGCTGCCGACGCGCATGGAGCGTTTCACGGTGCTGCGTGGCCCGCACATCGACAAGAAATCGCGTGAACAGTTCGAAATCCGGACTCACAAACGCCTCCTCGACATTGTCGATCCCACCCCGCAGACGGTTGACGCGCTGATGAAGCTCGACCTCTCCGCCGGTGTGGACGTCGAGATCAAACTGGGAGCCTAGGTGATGCGCACGGGGCTGATTGCAAAAAAGGTCGGAATGACCCGGGTGTTCGCCGAGGATGGCGCACACATTCCGGTGACCGTTCTGCAACTCGACAATTGCCAGGTTGTGGCTCAGCGGACCGCTGACCGCGACGGCTATGTGGCGCTGCAACTTGGTGCGGGCAAGGCAAAAGCCAAGCGCACATCCAAGGCCATGCGCGGCCATTTCGCCAAGGCGGAAGTCGAGCCGAAGAAGCGCGTGATCGAATTCCGCGTTTCCGAAGACAATCTGATCGAGCCGGGCTCGGAACTGACGGCCGAGCACTTTGTGCCGGGCCAGAAGGTCGATGTCGCCGGCAAGAGCATTGGTAAGGGTTTTGCCGGTGCCATGAAGCGCTGGAATTTCGGCGGTCTGCGGGCAACGCACGGCGTGTCGATCTCACACCGCTCGCACGGTTCGACCGGCCAGTGTCAGGATCCGGGCAAGGTGTTCAAGGGCAAGAAGATGGCGGGCCATCTCGGTGATGCGCGCATCACGGTCCAGAATCTCGAAGTTGTCCGTGTCGATGCCGAGGATGGTTATCTTCTGGTACGCGGTGCGGTTCCGGGTTCCGCCGGTTCGTGGGTCGAGATCCGCGATGCCGTCAAGGGCGCAGGCGATTTCGAGCTGCCGCTGCCGGGCGCGATCCGCAAGGCGATGGAAGATGCGGCTCCGGCCAATGAAGAGCCCGCTTCCCCGGAAGCAGAAATGACCGCTGAAGGTGCTCCGGCTGAGGGTGCTGCAGGCGATGAGGAGTCCCAATCATGAAGGTCGATGTAAAGACCCTCGCCGCAAAGGATGCGGGTGCTGTCGAGCTCGACGATGCCGTTTTCGGCATTGACGAGGTCCGCGCCGATCTCTTGCAGCGTGTCGTGAAGTGGCAGCTGGCACGCCGCCAGGCTGGTACGCACAAGGCTCAGGAGCGCAACGAAGTGTCGCGCACCGGCAAGAAATTCGGCCGCCAGAAGGGTGGCGGTGGTGCCCGTCACGGTAACCGCCGTGCACCGATTTTTGTCGGTGGTGGCAAGGCTCACGGGCCGCGCGTCCGCAGCCATGCGCATGATCTTCCGAAAAAGGTCCGCGCCCTGGCTCTGAAGCACGCCCTGTCGTCGAAGGCCGGTTCTGAATCGCTGATCATCGTTGATGAGGCGGTGATGAAGGACGCCAAGACCAAGAAGGTGCGTGACGCCTTCGCAAAGCTGAATCTCAGCAATGCACTGATCATTGATGGTGACACGGTGGACGCGAATTTCGCGAAGGCCGCTGGCAACATCCCGCACATCGACGTTCTGCCGGCGCAGGGCCTGAATGTTTATGACGTCCTGCGTCATGACCAGCTGGTTCTGACCAAGGCGGCTGTCGAGAAAATCCATGAGCGCTTTGCCGCCAAGGAGACAGCATAATGGCCAAGGTTGCAGTTGAAGCCCGCCACTATGACGCGATCCTGGGTCCGGTGATCACGGAAAAGGCCACGCTGTTGTCGGAAGACGGCAAGGTGGTGTTCCGCGTTCCGCTGACCGCGACCAAGACGGAAATCGCTGAAGCGGTGGAAGCTCTGTTCAAAGTGAAGGTGACGGCGGTGAATACGCTGCGCCTGAAAGGCAAGACCAAGCGTTTCCGTGGCCAGGTTGGCCGGCGCTCGGACATGAAAAAAGCAATCGTGACGCTCGCTGAAGGCGACTCGATTGACGTGACCACGGGGCTCTAGGACCATGGCGCTTAAAACATACAATCCCACCTCACCGGGCCGCCGTGCCCTGGTGCTGGTCGATCGGGAAGGTCTCCACAAGGGCCGTCCGGAAAAAAGCCTCGTTGAGGGCAAGACCAAGAAGGGTGGCCGCAACAATACGGGCCGGATCACTGCCCGCCGTCAGGGCGGGGGTGCCAAGACGCTCTATCGCAAAGTCGACTTCAAGCGGAACAAGCATGATGTCGAAGCAACGGTTGTGCGTCTGGAATATGACCCGAACCGGACCGCTTTCATCGCGCTGATCGAATATGCCGATGGCGAGAAGTCCTATATCCTGGCGCCGCAGCGACTGTCAGAAGGCGACGTTGTCGTTTCCGGCAACCGCGTTGATGTGAAGCCGGGCAATTGCATGCCGCTGAAGTCCATGCCGGTCGGTACCATCGTTCACAATGTGGAGATGAAGCCGGGCAAGGGCGGTCAGATCGCGCGTTCCGCCGGGGGCTATGCCCAGCTGGTCGGCCGCGATGGCGGTTACGCTCAGGTTCGGCTCAATTCGGGTGAGCTTCGTGCCATCCCGGAAATGTGTGTCGCAACGGTCGGAGCTGTCTCCAACCCGGACCACATGAACCAGAATCTCGGTAAGGCCGGCCGCAAGCGCTATATGGGCAAGCGTCCGGCGGTTCGTGGTGTTGCCATGAACCCGATCGATCACCCGCATGGCGGCGGCGAAGGCCGGACGTCAGGCGGCCGTCACCCGGTAACACCTTGGGGCAAGCCCACAAAGGGCCGCAAGACCCGCAAAAACAAGGCTACCGACAAGTTCATCCTCCGCTCGCGCCATCAGCGCAAGTCACGCTAAGGGAGCGCGTTAGATATGCCGCGTTCAGTCTGGAAAGGTCCGTTTGTAGACGGATACCTCCTCAAGAAGGCCGAAGCGTCCCACGCTGAAGGCCGCAAGAAGCCGATCAAGACCTGGTCGCGCCGTTCGACGATCATGCCGCAATTCGTGGGCCTGACCTTTCAGGTCCACAATGGCAGCAAGTTCATCCCGGTGCTCGTGACCGAGGACATGGTTGGTCACAAGCTCGGTGAATTCTCTCCGTCACGGACCTATCACGGTCACGCGGCGGACAAGAAGGCGAGAAGGGGCTGATGATGACCCAGGCACGCCAAAGAGACGAGAACGGCAAGAATCTGCGCCGCGTCGCTGACAATGAAGCGCGCGCGAAGCAGACGATGATCCGTATCAGTGGCCAGAAGCTGAACCTGGTTGCCCAGTCGATCCGGGGCAAGAAGGTCGAGAATGCACGGGCGATCCTCGAGTTTTCCCGCAAGCGTATTGCCAAGGATGTTCTGAAGATCCTCGACAGTGCAATTGCCAATGCCGAAAACAATCATGGCCTCGATATCGACAGCCTGATCGTTTCGGAAGCCTATGTCGGCAAGAATCTGGTGATGAAGCGCTTCCGCGCACGGGCCCGTGGCCGTGCTGCGAAGGTGCTGAAGCCGTTTTCCGAGCTGACAATCATTGTTCGTGAAGTTGAGGAGGCCGCCTGATGGGTCAGAAGGTCAATCCGATCGGGCTGCGGCTCGGCATCAATCGCACATGGGAATCGCGCTGGTACGCGAATACCGGTGAATATGCCGATCTCCTCCATGAGGATATCAAGATCCGTGACATGCTGCGCAAGCGCCTGAAGAATGCCAGCGTGTCAAAGATCGTTATCGAGCGCCCGCACAAGAAGTGCACCGTGACCGTCTATACGGCGCGTCCGGGTGTTGTGATCGGCAAGAAGGGCGCGGATATCGAAGTGATCCGCCGGGCCCTGCAGCAAATCGTCAAGGGTGAGGTCTTCCTCAACCTGGTCGAGGTGCGCAAGCCGGAGATCGACGCCACGCTGGTTGCGGAATCGATTGCCCAGCAGCTGGAACGCCGTGTGGCTTTCCGCCGTGCCATGAAACGCTCGCTGCAGACCGCGATGCGCATGGGCGCCAAGGGCTGCAAGGTGATCTGTGGCGGCCGTCTTGGCGGTGCCGAGATTGCGCGCGTCGAGCAGTATCAGGAAGGTTCGGTGCCGCTGCACACTCTGCGCGCCGATATCGATTATGGAACCGCAGAAGCCTCGACCGCCATGGGCATTATCGGGATCAAGGTCTGGATCTACAAAGGCGAGATCCTGGAGCATGACCCGATGGCCTCCGAGCGCCGTCTTCAGGAATCCGGTGAGCAGCGTGCCCGTCAGGGCAGCGGCAACCGGGCGGCTTAAGCAATAGGGACGACGGAGCGAAAACATGCTTCAACCAAAACGCACCAAGTTCCGCAAGGCGCACAAAGGCCGCATCAAAGGCGCGGCCAAGGGCGGCTTTACGCTGAATTTCGGATCCTATGGCCTCAAGGCCATGGAGCCAGAGCGCGTCACAGCACGCCAGATCGAAGCCACCCGCCGGGCGATTACCCGCCACATGAAGCGGGCCGGCCGGGTCTGGATCCGGATTTTCCCGGATGTGCCTGTGTCGAAGAAACCGACGGAAGTCCGGATGGGTAAGGGTAAGGGGTCGCCGGAATTCTGGGCCGCCCGTGTCAAGCCCGGCCGGATCATGTTCGAGATTGACGGTGTGCCCGAGAATGTTGCGCGTGAAGCGCTGTCTCTTGGCGCCGCCAAACTGCCGGTGAAGACGAAAATCGTCGCCCGGATTGGTGAATAGGAGTGAGTGTCATGGACGCTGTTGATGTTCGCGCACTGAGCGACGATCAGCTGAAGGACGAGCTCCTGAAGCTGAAAAAAGAACAATTCAACCTGCGCTTCCAGCAGGCCTCGGGTCAGTTGCAAAACACGGCCCGCGTTCGTCAGGTTCGCCGCAACATTGCGCGCATCCAGACGATCCAGGCCCAGCGGGTCGCTCAGGCCGGACAAGGGAGCTAGGCGATGCCCAAGCGCGTATTGCAAGGCGTCGTGGTGAGCGACAAGGGTGACAAGACTGTCGTCGTGAAAGTGGAGCGGACCTTTCTGCATCCACTGCTCCGCAAGACGGTTCGCCGCTCCAAGCGTTACCACGCACATGATGAGGCCAATGGCCTCAAAGTGGGTGATCAGACCTTTATTCAGGAATGCGCACCCAAGTCGAAACTGAAACGGTGGGAGGTCGTATCCGCGGACGCATAAGCGCTCCGGGGGATGACCCTGAAGGAGGATCGTTATGATCCAGATGCAAACTAATCTGGACGTTGCCGATAATTCCGGTGCCCGCCGTGTGCAGTGCATCAAGGTACTCGGCGGTGCCAAGCGGCGTTACGCTCATGTGGGCGACATCATTGTGGTGTCGGTCAAGGAAGCGATCCCGCGCGGCCGCGTCAAAAAAGGTGAAGTCCGCCGCGCCGTCGTGGTGCGTGTGGCCAAGGACATCAAACGCAAGGACGGATCGGTTATCCGCTTCGACTCCAATGCGGCTGTCCTCGTGAACAATAATGAAGAGCCGATCGGCACCCGTATTTTCGGACCGGTTCCGCGCGAACTCCGCGCCAAGAACCACATGAAGATCGTGTCGCTGGCTCCGGAGGTGCTGTAGCCATGGCTGCGAAGATCAAAAAGGGCGACAAGGTCGTTGTCCTCGCGGGCCGCGACAAGGGCAAGACGGGCGAAATCGTCCGTGTGATGCCGGCCGAAAACCGCGTCATCGTCCGCGGCGTCAATATCGTGAAGCGCCACCAGCGCCCCACGCAGACGTCAGCTGGCGGTATCGAGACCAAGGAAGCGCCGATCCACGTCTCCAATGTGGCTCTGGCGGATCCGAAGTCGGGTGAAGCCACCCGCGTCGGTTTCAAGATGGAAGGCGACCGCAAGGTCCGCGTGGCCAAGAAATCCGGTGAGGTCATCGATGGCTGATGTGAAAGAATACCAACCGCGTCTGCGCGCGAAATACCGCGAAGAGATCCGTGACCGGCTGAAAGAGAAATTCGGCTACACGAATCCGATGCAGATCCCGCGGATCGAGAAGGTCGTGATCAATATGGGCGTGGGCGAAGCTGCTCAGGATTCCAAGAAGATCAACGGTGCTTATGAGGATTTGCAGCGCATTGCCGGGCAAAAGCCGGTCAAGACCAAGTCGCGCCTGTCGATCGCCGGCTTCAAGCTGCGCGAAGGCCAGGATGTCGGTGTGAAGGTCACGCTGCGCCAGGACCGTATGTATGAATTTCTGGACCGCCTGGTCACGATTGCGCTGCCGCGCGTTCGCGACTTCCGCGGCCTGAACGGAAAGAGCTTCGATGGCCGTGGCAACTACGCCATGGGCCTGAAAGAGCACATCGTGTTTCCCGAGATCGACTACGACAAGGTCGAGAAGATCCGGGGGATGGACATTGTGGTCTGTACGACCGCGCAAACCAATGAAGAAGCGAAAGCCCTGTTGGCCGAGTTCGATTTCCCGTTTTCGAACTGACGCAACAGGAGAGCGGGACCGTCAGGGTTCCGCACGCAGGAGGAAGTAAATGGCGAAGACAAGTGCTGTCGAGCGGAACCGCAAACGCAAGAAGCTTGCCGAGCGGTATGCGGCCAAGCGGGCCGAGCTCAAGGCTATGGCCCGTGATACGTCCAAGCCGGTTGAGGAGCGTTTTGCTGCTCAGCTGAAGCTGGCCGCATTGCCACGGAATTCCGCGCCGACCCGGTATCGCAACCGTTGCGAAATCTCGGGCCGCCCGCGTGGGTTCTACCGCAAGCTGAAAATGTCGCGGATCGCGTTGCGCGACCTGGCCTCGAGCGGGTTCATCCCCGGCATGGTCAAGTCGAGCTGGTGATCGGGAGAGATTGAACCATGTCTATGAACGATCCCCTCGGTGATATGCTGACACGTATCCGGAACGCGCTGATGCGTAACCGGACGACTGTCGCAACACCGGCTTCAAATCTTCGCAAGCGCGTGCTGGATGTGCTCCAGACGGAAGGCTTCATCCGGGGCTATTCCGAAATCGAGCATGCCGATGGCAAGCGCGAGTTCGAAATCGAACTGAAGTATTTCGAGGGCGAGCCTGTTATCGCCGAGATCCGCCGGATCTCGACGCCGGGCCGCCGTGTGTATTCCAAAGTGAAGGATCTCCCGCTGGTCTCGAACGGTCTTGGTATCGCGATTGTCTCCACCCCCATGGGTGTGATGTCCGATGCTGCTGCTCGTGAACAGAATGTCGGCGGCGAAATCCTCTGCAGGGTCAGCTAGGGAGAACGATCATGTCACGTATCGGAAAGCTCCCGATTGCCGTTGGTTCCGGTGTTGAGGTCCGCCTCAATGGCCGTGCGCTGACGCTGAAGGGTCCGAAGGGCGAGTTGAGCCTGACTGCAGTGGAAGACGTCACCCTGTCGCAAGGCGATGAGGGCATTGAAGTCAAGCCCGTGGACGAGAGCAAACGCGCTCGTGCCATGTGGGGCATGACCCGTGCGCTGATCGCCAACATGATGACGGGCGTCACCGAAGGCTTCAACAAGACGTTGGAGCTGCAAGGCGTCGGGTACCGGGCACAGATGCAGGGGTCCAGCCTGAAGCTGGCACTCGGTTTCAGCCACGATGTGGTCTATGAGCCGCCCCAGGGCATTCAGATCCAGGCCCCGAAGCCGACGGAAGTTATTGTTAGCGGGGCTGACAAGCAGATGGTCGGCCAGGTTGCAGCGGAAATTCGCGGATACCGTCCGCCGGAGCCCTACAAGGGCAAGGGCGTTCACTATCAGGGTGAATATGTCCGCCGCAAAGAAGGCAAGAAGAAGTAGGCGCAAATACGATGTTGAGCTCACGCGAAAAAATGAAGCGCCGCGCGCTGCGAAACCGCAGCAAGCTGCGCAAGAAAGTCTCGAACGGCCGGCCGCGTCTTACGGTTTTCCGCTCGTCGAAGCACATCTATGCGCAACTGATCGACGATCAGCAGGGCGTCACACTCGCTGCGGCCTCGACCGCCGAGAAGGATTCGAAAGAATCCGGTGCGAATGTTGAAGCGGCTGCAAGCGTCGGCAAACGCCTGGCAGAGCGCGCCACAAAAGCCGGTATCAAGGACGTCGTCTTTGATCGCGGCGGTTTCATCTTTCACGGACGCATCAAGGCTTTGGCCGAAGCGGCTCGTGAAGGTGGATTGAACTTTTAAGGGAGCGGTTGATGGCTCGTAATGAAGAAAATCGCGGCCGCGGCCGCCGCCGCGACCGGGATGAGGACCAGCAGGACGAAATCGTCGACAAGCTGGTGCACATCAATCGCGTCGCCAAGACGGTGAAGGGTGGCCGGAATTTCCAGTTTGCCGCACTCGTCGTGGTCGGTGACCAGAAGGGCCGCGTCGGTTTCGGTCAGGGCAAGGCCCGCGAAGTGCCGGAAGCGATCCGCAAGGCAACGGAAGAGGCCAAGAAGTCGATGGTCCGCATTCCGCTGCGTGAAGGCCGGACGCTTCATCACGACGCGCCCGGACGTCATGGCGCCGGCAAGGTCGTGCTGCGCGCCGCCCCTCCGGGCACCGGCGTGATTGCCGGCGGTCCGATGCGGGCTGTTCTGGAAACCCTGGGCGTTCAGGATGTGGTCGCGAAGTCGACCGGGTCCTCGAACCCGTACAACATGATCCGCGCGACGTTTGATGCCCTCAAGCATCAGAAGAGCCCGCGTTCGATTGCGGCCAAGCGTGGCATGAAGGTGGCTGACCTGGTCAATCGCCGGAATGATGGCGCTTCGGCTCCGGAATCTCTGGAAGGATAGGGGCGTCAGATGGCTGCCAAGAAAACCCTCAAGGTCCGGCAAACCGGTAGCGCCATCCGGCGCCCGCAGGATCAGCAAAAAACGCTCGTTGGCCTCGGTCTGAACAAGATCGGCCGCGTGCGCGAACTGGAAGATACACCTGCAGTCCGCGGAATGATCCGCAAGGTCTCGCACATGGTGGAAATCGTCGGGGAGTAGGCCTCAGGCCACTCCTTGAAGGAGAATGAGTTATGCGTCTCAATGAATTGCGCGATAATGCCGGCTCGACCAAGACCCGCACCCGTGTGGGCCGCGGTATCGGCTCCGGCAAGGGCAAGACCGGCGGCCGCGGCGTCAAGGGTCAGAAAGCGCGCTCGGGCGTGGCGATCAAGGGCTTTGAAGGCGGTCAGATGCCGCTTCACATGCGTCTGCCGAAGCGGGGCTTCAACAAGCCGAACCGCCTGGCATTTGCAGAGGTGAATATCGGCCGTCTGGAAAAGGCGATTGCCGACAATAAGATCGATGCCAAGAAGCCGATCGATGCCGATGTGCTGATCGCGGCCGGCCTGGTTCGCCGTGCAAAGGATGGCGTCCGCCTCCTTGCGAAAGGCGAGCTGAAGTCCAAAGTAGAGATCACGGTCGCAGGCGCGACCAAGACCGCCATCGAGGCTGTCGAGAAAGCCGGTGGCAAGATCACCGTCGTGGCGCCAAAGGCCAAGAACTCTGACAAGGCTGCTGAGTAATCAGCGGATCACGAGGATAGGCCATGGCTTCTGCTGCTGAACAGCTTGCATCAAACATCAACTTCGCGTCCTTCGCGAAGGCCAAAGAGCTGCAGCAACGGATATTCTTCACCCTGGCCGTTCTCGTGGCCTATCGTCTCGGTACCTATATTCCTGTTCCCGGGATCGACCCGGTCCAGTACCAGGCCGTGTTTGACAGCCAGGCTGGCGGCGTTGTGGGCGTTTTCAATATCTTCTCCGGCGGTGCCGTCGAGCGGATGGCGATTTTTGCCCTGAATGTGATGCCTTACATTTCCGCTTCAATCATCATGCAGCTGATGGCGGCGACCGTGCCATCGCTGGAGAAGCTGAAGAAGGAAGGTGGCGAGCAGGGCCGCAAGCAGATCAACCAGTATTCCCGTTATCTGACCGTGCTTCTGGCCGCGGTGCAGGGCGGCGCGATTGCCATGTCGATGATGCAGCCGGGCGTGAACGGGCAGACTGTAGCCCTGAATCCGGGGCTGTTCTTCCTCGTGTCCACGACGCTGACATTTGTCGGCGGCACCATGCTGTTGATGTGGATGGGCGAGCAGATCACGTCCCGTGGGGTCGGAAACGGCATCTCCCTGATCATCTTTACCGGCATTGTCGCCGTTGTGCCCGGGCTGATCTACAGCCTGTTCGAACAGGCCCGCCAGGGTCAGATTTCGGGTGGCGCGCTTCTGGGCATCATCGCCCTGATGTTGGCGACCTTTGCCTTCGTGGTCTTTATCGAGCGGTCGCAGCGCCGGCTTCTGGTTCAGTATCCGAAACGTCAGCAGGGCCAGCGCATGGTCGGCGGTGACACCTCTTTCCTGCCGCTGAAGCTGAACACGGCGGGCGTGATTCCGGCGATCTTCGCCACTTCGCTGCTGCTGCTGCCGACGACCGTTGCGAACATGTGGGCGACCACCGGTCCGGACTGGTTGCAGCTGATTGCTGCGCAACTCGGCCGCGGACAGCCGCTGTTCATCGCGCTCTATGGTGCGATGGTGATTTTCTTTGCCTTCTTCTACACCTCGATTGTCTTCAATCCCGAGGAAGTGGCCGAGAATCTCCGCAAATATGGCGGCTTCCTTCCGGGCATCCGTCCGGGCAAGCGCACGGCAGAGTATCTCGACTATGTGCTGACGCGCCTCACCATGATCGGCGCGCTCTATCTCGCGGTGGTTGTTCTGATCCCCGAGCTTTTGACCGCCGGTGCGGCAGGGGCCGTGACCTTCGCTCTGGGGGGCACGTCCATCCTGATTATCGTCTCGGTGGCGATGGACACGGTGACACAGATCCAGTCCCACCTGCTGGCGCACCAGTATGAAGGCCTGATCAAGAAGCAGAAGCTCCGGGGCCGTAACCGATGAATCTGGTTCTGTTCGGACCTCCCGGATGCGGCAAGGGAACCCAGGCCAAGCGTCTGGTTGACCAGCGCGGCTGGGTTCAGCTGTCGACCGGCGACATGCTGCGCGCGGCACGATCGGCCGGAACCGAGCTGGGCAACCGGGTTGCGGCCGTCATGGATGGCGGAAATCTCGTCTCGGACGAGATCGTGATCGAGTTGATCGAGGAGCGCCTGCCGGAAGCCGAAAAGGCCGGCGGGGCGATCTTTGACGGATTTCCGCGCACCGTTGCGCAGGCTGAAGCGCTGGACAAGGCGCTCGCCGCTCGCGGTACGCAGGTCGACCGGGTGATCCGCCTGGTAGTCGACAAGGATGAATTGGTCCGCCGTATGGCGAAGCGCGCCGAGGAAGAAGGCCGCGCTGACGACACGGTGGAGGCCTTCAAGGTGCGCCTTGAGGCCTATGAAACGCAAACTGCGCCGTTGATTCCGTACTATGCGGCATCGGGCAAGGTTGTGGACGTTGATGGCATGGGGTCAATCGAAGCGGTTTCCGCTGCGATTGCAACAGCTCTCGACGATTGATGAAATCCCGCAATCTCCCCGGTTGACGGGGGGTGTGCGGACAATATAGATAGCGCCCTTCGCGAAAAAGGGCGGCGTTGCCTCGTCCGGCGATCTGCCGGGGTGGTTTCACCGTCTGTGAATGGCGCGATTTGAGTTAAGGAGAGCATTGTGGCCCGTATCGCCGGCGTCAACATTCCGACGAACAAGCGCGTTGAAATCGCGCTTCGCTACATTCACGGGATCGGTCCCGCGAAGGCGAAAGAAATTTGCGAGAAAGTCGGCATTGCCTCTGAACGGCGTGTCAACGAACTCTCGGACGCGGAAGTCATCCAGATCCGCGAAACCATTGACCGTGACTTTACGGTGGAGGGAGATCTCCGCCGCGAAGTGGCTGTGAATATCAAGCGTCTCATGGACCTTGGTAACTATCGGGGCCTGCGGCATCGCCGTGGCCTGCCCGTTCGCGGCCAGCGCACGCACACCAATGCCCGGACCCGCAAGGGCCCGGCCAAGCCGATTGCCGGCAAGAAGAAATAGGGCGGCCAAGTCATGGCAAAAGCACCAGAACGCATCAAACGCCGCGAGCGGAAGAATATCACGTCAGGCGTGGCTCACGTCAGCGCGAGCTTCAACAATACGAAGGTGACCATCACCGACGCGCAGGGCAACACCATTTCCTGGTCGACGGCCGGGGCCAATGGCTTCAAGGGGTCGCGCAAGTCGACGCCTTATGCTGCGCAGATCGCGGCGGAAGAAGCCGCCAAGAAGGCGATGGATCACGGCATGAAGACGCTGGAAGTCAACGTTTCCGGTCCGGGTTCGGGCCGCGAATCGGCGCTCCGCGCCCTGCAGGCCGCCGGTCTGACCATCACATCCATCCGTGATGTGACGTCGATCCCGCACAATGGTTGCCGGCCGCCGAAACGCCGCCGGGTCTGATCTCCCGCCGGGGGCGTCAGAAAATTGAGAATTCGCGCCACCGGAGGTCCGGCCTGGCGCGCGAAAGAAGGGGTTTAACCCGTGATCGAGAAGAACTGGCAAGAACTCATTCGTCCGATGAAGCCCGAGGTGAAGCCGGGGCACGATCCGGAACGCAGTGCCACCATCATCGCCGAACCGCTGGAGCGCGGCTTTGGCATGACTCTGGGCAATGCGTTGCGCCGTGTACTGCTGTCCTCGCTTCAGGGTGCGGCGATCACCTCGCTGCAGATCGATGGCGTTGTGCACGAGTTTTCTTCCATTCCGGGCGTGCGTGAAGACGTCACCGATATCGTTCTGAACCTGAAGGGTGTTGCCCTTCGCGTTCACAATGAGGGTGAGAAGCGCGTTGTGCTCCGCAAGTCCGGTCCGGGCGAAGTCACCGCGGCCGACATCGAGGAAACCGCAGACGTCGAGATCGTCAACAAGGACCACGTCATCTGCACGCTGGACGAGGGCGCTGAAATCCGTTTCACGCTGACCGTCGACAGTGGCAAGGGCTATGTCCCGGCCGAGCGCAACCGTCCGGAAGATGCGCCGATCGGCCTGATCGCCATCGACTCGCTCTACAGCCCGGTCAAGCGGGTGGCCTATCGCGTGGAAAACACCCGCGAAGGTCAGGTCCTGGACTATGACAAGCTGGTGCTGGACATCGAGACCGATGGCACGGTCACGCCGGAAGATGCGGTGGCCTTTGCCGCGCGCATTCTCCAGGACCAGTTCCAGATCTTCATCAACTTCGAGGAAGCCGTCGAGGCCCGTCCGGCAGAGGATGATCGTCCCGAGCTCGACTTCAACCCGGCGCTTCTCAAGAAAGTGGACGAGCTGGAATTGTCGGTCCGTTCGGCGAACTGCCTGAAGAACGACAATATCGTCTATATCGGCGACCTGATTCAGAAATCCGAGGCAGAAATGCTGCGGACCCCGAATTTCGGCCGCAAATCGCTCAACGAGATCAAGGAAGTTCTCGCCCAGATGGGTCTGCATCTGGGTATGGAAGCGCCGAACTGGCCGCCGGAGAACATCGAGGATCTTGCCAAGAAATATGAGGAAAACGTCTAGTCACGGCGATTGTGAAATCCCCCTGATCTGACACTTTTGGAGAAACCGCCATGCGTCACGGCATCGCTCATCGCAAACTCGGTCGCACCACTTCGCACCGCAAGGCCATGTTTGCCAACATGGCGGCCTCGCTCATTGAACATGAGCAGATCGTCACCACACTTCCCAAAGCCAAGGAAATGAAGCCTTTCATGGACAAGCTGATCACGCTCGCAAAGCGTGGTGATCTGCATGCCCGCCGTCAGGCCATCTCCAAGGTCCGCAATGTCGAGCAGGTCGGCAAGCTGTTTGAAACGCTGGGGCCGCGCTATGCCGAGCGCAATGGCGGCTACACACGCGTTCTGAAAGCCGGTTTCCGTCATGGCGACAACGCGCCGATGGCTGTGATCGAGCTGGTGGACCGTGATCCGGCCGCCCGCGGTGCCGGTGATCGTGCCCGCATGGCTGAAATGGAAGAGTTTGCTGAAGAGTAATCTTCAATTCATGGCGAATTCATTGCAAGGCGGCTTCTTTACGGAAGCCGCCTTTTTCCTATCTAGTGATCAAAACGAAAACCGGAGAGACGCGATGACACGTTTTGCGCTTTCAGTCCTGACAGCTGCAGCCCTGTTCACGTCCGCCTGCCAGGCGCAGGATGACCCGGTAGATCCGGTTCAGACGGATGCGTCCACGGCGGGCGAGGTGGCGGCCGAAACGCCGGCCATGAGTGAAACACTGGCCGATGACAGTTTCCGCGAAGTGCCGGACAGCCAGGCGCAGATGCAGCTCTCCTTCGCGCCGGTCGTGCGGCAGGCGGCGCCAGCGGTCGTCAATGTCTATTCGACGCGTACCGTACAGCGGCAGATGGATCCCTTCTTCAACCGCTTTTTCGGCCAGCAGGGCCCGCGTCAGCAGGGATCGCTCGGCTCGGGCGTGATCGTGGATTCCACCGGTGTCGTTGTCACCAACAATCATGTCGTGCAGGGCGCGGATGAATTGCGCATTGTGCTGAATGACCGGCGGGAATTTGACGCTGAAATCCTGATTGCCGATGAACAGACCGATCTGGCGGTTTTGCGCATCGTCACGGATGAGCCGCTTCCGGCCATGCCTCTGGCGCGGCCCGGCACCGCCGAGATTGGTGATCTGGTGCTGGCGATCGGCAATCCATTCGGTGTGGGTCAGACCGTGACATCGGGCATCGTCTCCGCATTGGCGCGGACCGAAGTCGGGGTCTCGGACTTTGCCTTCTTCATCCAGACCGATGCGGCCATCAATCCGGGCAATTCCGGTGGCGCGTTGATCAATATGGACGGGTCGCTGATTGGCGTGAATTCGGCGATCTATTCACGGTCGGGCGGATCGAACGGGATCGGATTTGCCATTCCTGTTGAAATGGTCCGCCGGGTTGTTGATGCCGCCCTGACCGAGGGCGAGCTGATCCAGCCCTGGCTGGGCGCGCGCCTGCAAACCGTGACCGGGGAAATTGCCAATTCGCTTGGCCTGGACCGGCCGCGCGGGGCGCTGGTCTCGGATATCTATCCCGGTGCCGCCGCGGACGCGGCCGGATTGCGGCAGGGGGATATCGTGCTCGCCATTGATGATGTCGATGTGAATGACGAGCCGGGCGCGCGCTTCCGTTATGCGACACGGGCCATTGGCGAAGCCTCCCGGTTTGCGATCCTGCGGAACGGGGATCGCATCGAGGTGAACGTGCCGGTCGAGGTCGCTCCGGGTGAGGCCGAACCGGCCCGCCGCGTGATCGAGGGACGCAATCCGCTGGCTGGAATGGAGCTAGTCGAGCTCTCGCCCGCCTTCAATCAGGAAGTCGGTTTCGATCCCTTTGCGCGCGGGGTCGTGGTGCTGTCCGTGCAGCGCGGCTCGGCGGCAGACTATTTCGGCTTCCGCCCCGGTGACCGTGTGCTGGAGCTTCTGGACGCCCGTATTGACGAGATTGAGGATATCGAGCGCTTGCTGGACGGGCAGGATGATCTCAAATCCTGGCCCATCGCGATTGAACGCCGGGGCCTCCGTCAGGAAGCCAATCTGCAGCTCTAGGACTGCCGCTCCCGGTTCAGCGTCACCACGCTCCAGACATGACCGAAAGGATCGCGCAGCTTGCCGTGGCGGCCGAAGAATTCATCAGTGACCGGGCGAATGGCGGTGGCTCCGGCCTTGATGGCGCGGTCGAACCATTTGTCGGCATCATCGACGGTGAGATTAATGGTGAAAGTTGTGCGCCCGCCAAGCGTGGGCGGGGCGACATTGCCCGTCATGTCTTCCATTTCGGGTAATTCATCGGCGAGCATCAGCACATGATCATTGATGCGCAAGGTGGCATGGCCCAGCTTGCCCTCATAATCGAAGCGTTCGAGTTCCTCGGCTCCGAAAGCCGTTTTATAGAAGGCGATGGCGGCATCGCCGTCACGCACACTCAGATATGGTGCGACCGATTTCTTCATGGTGCGTCCCTTTGCGTTGCAGGCTAGACTAACCCGATGAGCTCACTGTTTGAAGCCGCCGGTCTGGAAGATGATGCGCCGCGTCCGCTGGCCGACCGGCTGCGTCCGAAAACGCTGGATGAGGTTGTGGGGCAGGATCACCTCCTGAAAGGCGAGGGGCCGATTGCGCGGATGCGGGCGCAGAAGCGCTTTGCCTCCATCATTCTGTGGGGCCCGCCAGGGGTCGGCAAAACCACGATAGCGCGGCTGCTGGCGGAGGAATCCGGTCTGGAATTCGAGCCCTTGTCGGCGGTGTTTTCCGGCGTCGCCGACCTCAAGAAGGCTTTTGACCGCGCCCGTGCCCGGCGGCAGGCGGGCCGCGGCACGCTGCTCTTTGTTGACGAAATCCACCGCTTCAACCGGGCCCAGCAGGATGGCTTCTTGCCGGTGGTGGAAGAGGGCATCATCACGCTGGTCGGGGCGACGACCGAGAATCCCAGCTTCGAGCTGAATGCGGCGCTGCTGTCGCGCGCCCAGGTGCTGGTGCTGAAACGGCTGGAAGCCGATAGCTTGGAGCTGTTGGTGAAACGCGCCGAGGACGATATCGGCCGTCCGCTGCCGGTGACGCCAGAGGCACGGCGCACGGTTCTGGAGCTGGCGAACGGTGATGGCCGGTATCTTTTGAACCTGGTCGAGGAATTATTCTCGCTCGACCGGACCGAGCCGCTCGGGCCGGAAGACCTCTCGACCTATCTGCAACGCCGCGCGCCGGTCTATGACCGCGACCGGGACGAGCACTACAATCTGATTTCCGCCCTGCACAAGTCAGTGCGTGGATCAGACCCTGACGCGGCGCTGTACTGGCTGGCGCGGATGCTGGAGGGGGGTGAAGACCCGCTGTTTCTGGCCCGGCGTCTGGTGCGGATGGCGAATGAGGATATCGGCCTGGCCGATCCCACCGCCATTCACGCGGCGCTGGCGGCCAAGGAGACCTATGATTTCCTCGGGTCACCGGAAGGCGAGCTGGCGCTGGCGCAGGCCGTGGTCCATCTCGCCTGCGCGCCGAAGTCGAATGCGGTTTATAACGCCTACAAGACCGCCAGAAAGGCCGCGAGCGAGACCGGGTCCCTGCCACCGCCCAAACACATCCTCAACGCACCCACGAAGCTTATGAAGTCCGAGGGCTATGGCGAGGGCTATGCCTACGACCATAATGCCGAAGGTGGATTTTCCGGGCAGGATTATTTCCCGGACACAATGAAAGACCGGCCGGTCTTCTACGAGCCGACGGATCGGGGCCGCGAGGCGGCCATTGGCGAGCGGCTGGCGAAGTGGCGGGAGATCAGGGCGATCAAAAAAGGAGGGGCATAATGCGGAGATTTTTGCTGGGTCTGGTGGTGATCGCCGCCACGGTATTCGTGCTCTCACAAGCCGCGCTCTGGTATGGACGGTCCATCTTTGCCGAACCGGATGTCGAGGTAGCCGACAGCGTCACCGGGGCGCTGAATGCCGAGCGCATTGTGCTGGTCTTTGCCCATCCCGATGATGAAATCACTGCGACCGAGCTGATCAGCCGGGCGGTGGAGGAGGGGGCCTTCGTGGCGACGGTTACCGCCACGCGCGGCGAAGCGGGCACGCAGTTCCCGCCCATCGTGGCGCAGGAGCATCTGGGCGTGGTGCGTGAGGGCGAATTACGCCGCCACGGCTTTGCGCTGGGGCTGGACGAGCAGGTGGTGCTGGGCCTGCCCGATGGCGGTGTGCCGGAGGCGATGAGCGAGGCGCAACTGACCGCGCGTGTGCTCGAAGAGCTGGTGCGCCTCCAGCCGGATGCGGTCGTGACCTTCCATCCGCCCAGCGGGGTCTCCCTGCATGAAGATCATATGGCGATGGGGCGGGCGGCTCTGGCGGCCACCCAGCAATATGCCCGCCAGCGCGGCGAGGCGGTGACTCTGGCCTATACGCTGGTGTCGCGGCCCGGTACGCGGCGGTTTGGCGCTGAGCGCTATGCGCGCGTTGCCGATCTGCAGCCGGATCCGGACTTTGCGCTGAATGTGGATGCCGCGCTGAAAACCCGCGCCTGGCGCATTCATGCTTCGCAGGCTGACTATCTGCGGG
The DNA here is from genome assembly GCF_003129605.1 of Hyphobacterium indicum. Classification (GTDB taxonomy): domain Bacteria; phylum Pseudomonadota; class Alphaproteobacteria; order Caulobacterales; family Maricaulaceae; genus Hyphobacterium; species Hyphobacterium indicum. The sequence goes on along the minus strand of NZ_QBDX01000003.1, from coordinate 17,671 downwards.
AGACGACGGGTGTGCCGGCCTGGCTGCTCTACCAGCTATGGACGCAGGAATATTACGCGGTGCGGATTATCGAACCCTAGTTTTCCAATTTACCACGTTGTTGTCCTGTCCTAGTTTCCGCGGCGGAAAAAAGGGGAGGTTTCCATGAAAGTTGACCGGATACATCTGGTATTGGGCTTGCTGTGGCTGATCGCCGGCATGGCGCTGGGTGAGCATATGGGGCGCACGCAGGATCACGGGCAAATGCCCACTCATGCGCACATCATGATGGTCGGCGGTGTCCTGCCCGTGCTGTGGGCGATCCTGATCCGGGTCTGGAGAATGGGATCAGGCGTGCTGGCCTGGGCGCAGCTGGTTTTGCATCATGCCGGCGCCGCGATCATGATCGTCGGCCTCTACAAATTGTATGGCGGCGGCAATGGGGAAACGCTCGGGCCGATGCTGGGGATCAGCGCCATGCTGGTCATTCTGGCGACGGTGCTGATGCTGTTCATGGCCATCCGCGCCCGGCCGGATGCGGCTTAGGCTGGAATCAAAACGGGGAGCCATGGCTCCCCGTTTCATATGTCGATCATGCCAGCGTCGGTGCAACGGCGATAATGACACCGCCGAAAACGGCAAGTGTGAAGCCGATTTGCAGGACAGCTGCGAGGGTTGCGCTCAATCGATCCATGATGGTCATCCTTTTTGTTTTTGGTTTGCCAGTTCATCCGGCAGACAGGAGATGACTTAAGCTTCTCATTTGGATGCACAATTGCTGTTGTGCCATGTCCGCTATGCAAAAATGCATGGATGGGTGCCGCTTGCACGCCGGGCCCAACTCCCATATCTCCCGGCTCCATGACCAATATCCTCCTCATTGGCGCGGGCGGAGCGCTGGGCGCTGTCAGCCGGCACCTTGCCGGACAGTTTTTCCTGCGCACGATCGGACCGGACTGGCCCTATGGCACGTTTGCGGTGAATGTACTTGGCGGGCTGATTATGGGCGGTTTCATCGGCTGGCTGGCACAGGCCGGGCGGGCCGATGCCAATGAGCTGCGCGCCTTTTTTGCGGTCGGCCTGTTGGGTGGATTTACCACCTTCTCGGCGTTTTCGCTGGATGTGGTGGTGATGATCGAGCGCCGGGCCTATGGTGATGCCATCGGCTATGTCGCGGCATCAGTCATTCTTTCCATTCTGGCCCTGTTTGTGGGGCTGATGATTGCACGGCGGATATTCGCATGAGCGGCGTTCAGACGATTATTGTGGAGCAGGCCGAAGCGGGTGCGCGGCTGGACCGCTGGTTCCGCCGGCGCTTTCCGCATATCCCGCAGGGCCGGCTGCAAAAAGCGCTACGCAAGGGCGAGATCCGGGTCGATGGCGGCCGGGCCAAGGCCGATACGCGTGTCGAGGCCGGACAATCCATCCGCATTCCGCCGCTGCCTGACACCGATCCGATGTATCAGGCACCGGAGCCCTCCATCAGCCGCGAGGATGCCGCCTATATCCGCTCGCTGGTGATCTATGAAGACAAGGACGTGCTCGTCTTCAACAAGCCGGCCGGGCTGGCCGTACAGGGCGGATCGAAGACGACGCGCCATCTGGATGGCCTCTTGAATGCATTCGGCAAGGGCGATCAGAAGCCGCGCCTCGTGCACCGGCTGGACCGCGATACGTCCGGCGTTCTGGTGACCGCCAAGACGGTGGGCGCTGCGGCCAGGCTGGCCAAGGCGTTCCAGGCGCGGGAATCGGAAAAAACCTATTGGGCGGTGGTCCCGGGCGTCCCCAAGCCCAAGACCGGCGAGATCAAGGGGTTTCTGAAAAAGGATACGGGCGGCGCCCATGGCCGCGAGATGATGATGTCCGCCGATCATGGCGAGGAGGGGGCGCAGCACTCGCTGACCCGCTACACCGTCGCCGCCGAGGCCGGGCAGAAGGCCAGCTGGCTGGTGATGCGGCCAATTACGGGGCGGACCCATCAGCTGCGTGTGCATGCCTCGATGATGGGCCACGCCATTATCGGTGATCACAAATACAAATCCCACCGCGAGGATCCGGAGAATATCGGCAAGGGGCTGCACTTGCATGCCCGGCGGCTGGTGTTGCATATCGGCGCCAAGCCGCTGGTGCTGGAAGCCGGCCTGCCGCCGCACATGGCGCAGACCTTCAGGGCGCTGGGTTTCGAGCTTTCCCATGTCGATGAAGCGGCGCTGGCGGAGTTGCTGGCATGACGGATATGAAGCTCGCCCTGTTTGATCTGGACGGCACGCTGGTGGATTCCCGCCTGCTGATCGCGGAATCCATGGACGAGGCTTTCCGCAAAAACGGTCTGCCGGGCTGTTCCTATGATCAGGTGCGCCAGATTGTCGGCATTGAATTGTTCGAAGCCATCCCGATGCTGCTGCCCGCGGATTATCCCGCCGAGGGCGCGGTGAAGATCGGCAATGATTTCCGCGAGATTTTCGTGCGCAACCGGTCGGACGGCACGCATACCGAGAGTCTTTATCCCGGGGCGCGGGAGATTTTGGAAGCGCTCGATGCGGAAGGCTGGCTGCTGGGCGTTGCCACCGGCAAGCCGCGCCGCGGGCTGGACCATATCCTGAAAACCCATGATCTGACCGGCGCTTTCGTGACGCTGAACACGTCCTGTACCGGTCCGGGCAAGCCCAATCCGCGCATGGTGATCGAGGCGATGAATGAAACCGGTGTAGAGCCAGACCGTACCATCATGATCGGCGATTCCTCGCATGATATATTGATGGCGCTGAACGCCAGGGTGAGGGCGGCAGGCGTCGCCTGGGGCTTTCACACCGCAGATGAGCTGACCGGTGCGGGCGCGCATTCCGTGCACGAGGATTTTGCCTGTCTGCAACGCGGCCTGACGGCGTTCGGGACGCAGCGGAGCGCGGCATGAAGGGCGAGATGAAAGACGGCGTGCGTCTTCCCAGCCGTGAAGACAGCCTGCCGAAGCGCTTCTACAAGGCCGCTGATGTCACGAAGACAGACGCGGGCTGGGCGGTGCAGCTGGACGGGCGCGGTATCCGCACGCCGATGAAGTCGGCGCTGGCTGTGCCGACCGAGGCCCTGGCGCGCCTGATCGCGCAGGAGTGGGCAGCACAGGGCGAACGCATCGATCCGGCGACCATGCCGCTGACACGTCTGGCGCATGGGGCGATTGATGCGGCCTCCGCCAATCGTGAGGCGGTGCTGGCGGAAGTCGTCAAATATGCCGGGACGGACCTGTTGCGGCATCGCGCAGCAGAATCGGCGCTGGCAGAGCGTCAAGCCGAGGCGTGGGATAATCATCTGCGCTGGGCGGAGAATGTGCTGGGCGCGCGGCTTCCGGCGGTGACCGGCATCATGCCGGCGGAGACATCGCCGCAAGCGCTGGACGCGCTCAGGAGCCGGGCGGCCGGGTATGACAACTGGCAGCTGACGGCATTGATGCAGGCCACGGCGCTGACGACATCGGCGGTTCTGGGCTTTGCGCTGGTGGAAGGGGTGGCCACTGCCGAGGATATTTTCGAGGCCAGCCGCGTGGATGAGGACTATCAGATCGCGCACTGGGGTGAGGATTTCGAAGCGAAGAAGCGCGCCGGGCATCTGAAGGCGGAATGCCTGGCCATTGGTGAGATGCTTGGGGCGCTAAAGAGCTGAGTGGCAGTTCCCCTCCCCTTGATGGGGAGGGTGGCCTGCAAGGCCGGGTGGGGTGATCAACGCAGTGGCTCAATGTTCTCCCCCACCCCTACCCCTCCCCACAGAGGGGGAGGGGAAAACCAAAATCGATACCGCCGCCAGATATCGAAAATTGAGGCGACACCGCCCCAATAAATTGCCTCCTCCGTACGGACAGTGCTAACTGACGGTCAAACCGAATTCGCCAAGAGGGGCATCCATGCAGGACATTCTTGAAGAGCTGGAAAACCGGCGCGAACGCGCGCGTCAGGGTGGCGGCAAGGACCGCGTCGAAAAGCAGCATGAAAAGGGCAAATTATCGGCGCGCGAGCGCATCGAGCTGCTGCTGGACGAAGGCTCGTTTGAAGAATGGGACATGTTTGTCGAGCATCGCTGCACCGATTTCGGCATGGCCGACAAGAAAATCCCCGGCGATGGCGTGGTCACCGGCCATGGCACGATCAATGGCCGCCTGATCTATGTCTTCTCCAAGGATTTCACCGTCTTTGGCGGGTCGCTCTCCTCCACCCACGCCGAGAAAATCGTCAAGATCCAGAAAGCCGCGCTGCAGAATGGGGCGCCGGTGATCGGTATTTTCGATGCCGGCGGTGCCCGGATCCAGGAGGGCGTCGCCTCTCTGGCCGGCTATGCCGACATTTTCCTGCAGAACACGCTGGCGTCGGGCGTCGTGCCGCAGATTTCCGTGATCATGGGCCCGTGTGCCGGCGGCGATGTCTATTCCCCGGCGATTACCGATTTCATCTTCATGGTGCGCGATACCTCTTACATGTATGTGACCGGGCCGGATGTGGTGAAGACCGTCACCAACGAGGTCGTTACCCATGAGGAACTGGGCGGCGCGTCGATCCATGCCAAGAAATCCGGTGTGGCGGACGGGGCCTTCAACAATGATCTGGAAGCCCTGGTGCAGATGCGCCGGCTGATTGATTTCCTGCCACTGTCCAACCGGGAAAAGCCGCCCGTGCGCCCGTCCTATGACCGGCCGGACCGGTCGGAGCCGAGCCTGGATACGCTGGTGCCGCCCAATCCCAACAAGCCCTACGACATTGTCGAGCTGATCGAGAAGACCGCCGATGAGGGCGATTTCTTCGAGATCGCGCCGGATTTCGGCAAGAATATCGTTATCGGTTTCGGCCGCCTTGACGGCCAGCCCGTGGGCTTTGTCGCCAATCAGCCGATGAGCCTGGCCGGGGTTCTGGACATTGATGCCAGCCGCAAGGGCGCGCGCTTTGTGCGCTTCTGCGATGCGTTCAACATCCCGATTGTCACCTTTGTCGACGTGCCCGGCTTCCTGCCCGGCACCAAGCAGGAATATGGCGGCCTCATCAAGCATGGCGCGAAACTGCTCTTCGCCTATGCCGAGGCGACCGTGCCAAAACTGACCGTCATCACCCGCAAGGCCTATGGCGGGGCGTATGATGTGATGAGCTCCAAGCATTTGCGCGGCGACGTGAATTACGCCTGGCCGACAGCGGAAATCGCGGTGATGGGGGCCAAGGGCGCGGCCGAGATCATCCACCGCGGCGATCTCGGAAACGAGGAGGCCATGGCTGCGCACGTCAAGGAATATGAGGACCGCTTCGCCAATCCCTTCGTGGCGGCGGGCCGCGGGTATATCGATGATGTCATCCAGCCGCGCAATACGCGCCGCCGCCTGATCAAGGCGCTAAAGACGCTGGCCAACAAGAAATGCGAAAACCCCTGGAAGAAGCACGATAATATTCCGCTTTAGGCTCGCACCGCCTTCTTGATCACCGTGCCATAGCCCGGACTCACGCAATCAAAGCCCTCGAAATAGCCGCGGCTGGCCAGTCTGCGGTGCAGGCGCGGCAGGTGATAGGGCGGGACGGCGGCGAACATGTGGTGTTCAAGGTGATAATGGACGTGGTTCGGGGCCACGAGGACCCGTTCCAGCCAGTTCGCCTTCGTCGTGTGGGTATTGCGGCGGGGTTCCGGATCATAGCGGTCCATGGCGACGCCATGCTCGCCGATATTGCGCAGGCGCAGGATGGCCGGGAAGACGAAAATCCGCGCCGCCCACCACAGCGCAATGGCCCAGACGGCTCCGGCCAGAGCGAGCGCGCCGATCATCACGGCCTGGAAGGCGAGGAAGGGCAATTTGCCGGAGAGCGTTGCGTCCTTCCATGAAAAGGCGAGCTCCTTCACAAAGGTCTGGCCGGTGAAATCGCGGATGAATTTGCGGCGCAGACTGTCCTTGGTGACGGGATAGCCCTCGACCAGCACATGATCGGGATCGTCCGGCGTCCCGGCATATTTGTGGTGTTTCATGTGATAGTCGCGATAGGCGAGGAAGGGCGCGTCAATCGCCGCGCCCCCAATCCACTTTCCGGCAAATTCGTTCAGCCATTTGGTCCGGAACAGCGACCGGTGCGCGCAATCATGCATGACAATGGCGAAAGCGAGCTGGCGGCCCGCGAGAATCAGGATCGAGACCGGTGCCAGCCAGGGCGACCAGATGGCCAGCGCGAAGGCCGCGATCACCAGTGCGAAATCCCCGCCCAGCATCAGAAAACCGCGCCAGTCGGAGGCGCGGGAGAGATCGCGCAATTCCTCACGCGTCAGGGCATCGGAGAGGGGCATGGTGTTCATGTTGCCAAATTACACCGCTGCGGCCGGATCGCAAAGCCGTGATCGTTCGGCCTCTTGCAAACCGGTTGGCCGATCAACATCTCGGCTGAAGATGATCCACGGGGAGTGATGTTATGAAACTGACCTATGCCGGCCTTGCGGCCATTCTTTCCGCCACGGGCGCGATGGCGGATGATCAGATCGTCATCGTCAACAAGGGCGATGACACGATCTCCATTCTTGATGCGGCCAGCTATGAGAGCGAAGGCCAGGTCACGGTCGGGGCCAATCCGCATGAAGTCTATGTCTCTCCGGATGGCCGTACCGCCTATGTGTCGGATTATGGCGGCGCGCAGGGCACGACGATTTCCGTTGTCGATCTGGACAGCGCGGTGCGCACGGATATCTGGGAGCTGGGCGGCAATCGCGGCCCGCACGGCATCTGGGTCTCGCCGGATGGCGCTTATGTCTGGGCGACGACGGAAACCAGCGGCACGGTGATCGAACTGTCGTCTGCGACGGGCGAGCTGACGAATGTCTGGGAGACCGGCCAGCGCGTCTCGCATCAGCTGGTGCCGACGCCGGACGGCTCAAAACTCTACATCGCCAATATCGGATCCGGCTCGGTGACGGTCATTGACCGCACCACGAACGAGGTCACGACCGTGCCGACCGGTGCGGGCGCGGAAGGCATTGATGTCTCGCCGGACGGTACGGAAGTCTGGGTCACCAACCGCGCCGCGAACACCATTTCGGTGATTGATGTGGCGACGGACACGGTTCTGGAGACGTTTCCATCGGGCGGTACGCTTCCGATCCGGGCGAAATTCACGCCGGATGGCGAGGAAGTCTGGATTTCGAACGGCACGTCTAACCAGGTCGCGGTCTTTCAGGCGGAAAGCCGCGAATTGCTGGCGACGATTGATGTCGGTACAATTCCGATCGGGATTCTGATATCGCCCGAGGGTGAGCGCGTTTTCATCGCCAATACGCAGGACGATTTTGTCACCGTGATCGACCGGCAGGCGCGGACCGTGATTGACCAGATTGCGACCGGAGACGAGCCGGACGGGCTGGCCTGGGCGGTGCGTTAGGCCTCGTCCTTGTCCCTGCCGAGCGCGATATTGCGTCCGACAAGGCTGGCAGCAAGCACCGACAGTATGGCCAGATTGGCGGCCAGTCCCGGCTGACCGCCAAGCAGGCTGGCGATCCCGGCCAGCAGGATGAGCGCCATGCCGGCCTGAACACGGCGGCAGCTGCAGGGCTGGGCCAAGGCATCCATCGGTGAGGCAATCTCTTCGGTATTCACTATCGTTCCGGCGACGAGAATTGTGATCACCACAACGGTCACGACCCAGCCCCGGACGAGGGTTTCAGTGACCGACAGGTCGACACCGCCGCCGACGAAAAACGCCAGAATGCCCATGACAAGCAGCGCGGGGATGGCGAGACGCTGGGGCAGAGTGCTGCGCTCGAAGGCTTCATCTATCGCCAGTGCCATGACGGATATGAAGGGCATCCACCAGGCGCCCTCGATAAAGACCGCGCCCAAATTCAACAGGACCAGCGTGATCACATCGCCGATCATTGCCTGCGGACCGACCGTGCGGTTGACCACACGCACGGCAAACAGCAGCGCCGCCAATGTCAGAAGATCAAAACCATAGCCCAGCGCTGCGGCGAGCACGGCCAGCGCCATGGCGATGAAGGCGGTGGCGTTGTGATCGGGATCCATTTCCCGCCCCAGCGCCCAGGTCAGGAAGGCCGCCAGTGCGCCGAACAGGCCGATGCGCAGCGCCGGGCCCATGCCGGTCTCGCCGATCAGGCTCCAGACAAAAAGGCCGATCGCAATGACGGGCACGAGAATCATCACCGCCAGATTGGTCGGATATTTCGGCTCGACGGGGCGGGCGAGGGCGGAGTATTTGTGAATCGGATGGCTCATCTGTCTTCCCTGACTGGTGCGCCAACTTATCGCTATCGATCATAATGGGAAGCGGGGTAAGCTGCATTCCATGATGCCGTCCCTGCTTGTTTCCGCCGCCATGATTTCAGTGACCGTGGTCATCCACATGGTGGGGCTGATGTTGCTGATGGCCTTTTTGCAGGCGCGTTCGCCCCGCCTGCGGCCATTTCATTCGCGTCTCGGGCAAGGCATTTTCATCGTGTTGACGGTCATGGGGCTGGTTGTGATCCACGCCTTCGAAATGTGGCTCTATGCCCTGCTGTATCGAGTGATCGGGGTTTTTCCCGACATGGAGGCGGCGCTCTATTTCTCCATTTCCGCATTTACCACGGTGGGTTTCGGTGAAGTCTTCATCGAAGGGCCGTGGCGCATCCTCGGAGCGCTGGAAAGCTTCAACGGATTCCTGCTGATCGGATGGTCGACGGCCTTCATGGTTTCCGTTATCGGGCGCATGCGGACGATGGAAATGGACTGGCTGGACCGGTTGCGGAACAGCCCCGACTAGCCTCCTTACTTGCCCCGCGTGCTGCAAGCACGGTAAACCGGTTGAAACCCTTCCAGAGGGGCGAGACAAAAGGGCTTTCATGTTCGAGAAAATTCTGATCGCCAATCGCGGCGAGATTGCCGTGCGCGTTATCAAGACCTGCCAGCGGATGGGGATCCGGACGGTGGCCGTCTATTCCGAGGCGGATGCCCGTTCCAAGGCCGTCGAAATGGCGGATGAGGCTGTCTATATCGGCCCGCCGCCACCGGGAGAGAGCTATCTTCTGATCGACAAGATCATCGCCGTGGCCAAACAGACGGGGGCGCAAGCGGTTCATCCCGGTTTCGGTTTCCTGTCGGAAAACCCGAAATTTCCGATTGCCCTCAGGGAAGCCGGCATTGAGTGGATCGGCCCGAATGTTCATGCCATCGAGGCGATGGGCGACAAGATCACCTCGAAGAAATTTGCGGCGCAAGCCGATGTCAGCACCGTGCCGGGGCATATGGGACTGATCGACGATGCCGATGAAGCGGTCCGGATTTCTGCGGAGATCGGCTTTCCGGTGATGATCAAGGCGTCGGCTGGCGGCGGTGGTAAGGGGATGCGAATAGCCTATTCCGAAGCCGAAGCGCGCGATGGATTCCAGTCTGCCCGGAATGAAGCGAAATCCTCTTTCGGGGATGAGCGTATTTTCATCGAGAAATTCATCGAGCGGCCACGGCATATCGAGATCCAGGTGCTGGGTGACCGGCATGGCAATGTGATCCATCTGGACGAGCGCGAGTGCTCGGTGCAGCGCCGCAATCAGAAAGTCCTGGAAGAAGCGCCCTCGCCCTTCCTCGACAAGGCGACGCGCGAAGCCATGGGGGCCCAGGCCATCGCGCTTTCCAAAGCGGTTGATTATGACAGCGCCGGAACGGTTGAGTTCATCGTCGATGAGGACCGGAATTTCTACTTCCTGGAGATGAATACGCGTTTGCAGGTGGAGCACCCCGTCACCGAGATGACGCACGGGATTGATCTCGTCGAGCAGATGATCCGGATTGCGGCGGGCGAAAAGCTCCAGCTGCGTCAGAAGGACGTCAAGATCAATGGCTGGGCCGTTGAAGCGCGGCTCTATGCCGAGGACCCCTATCGCGGATTCCTGCCGTCCATTGGCCGTCTGAAGCGGTATTCAGAGCCCGCGGAAGGGGCGCTGGGCGAGGGGATGCTGCGCATTGATTCCGGCGTGCGGGAGGGCGACGAAATCTCGCTCTTCTATGACCCGATGATTGCAAAAGTCGTGGCACACGGGAAAACCCGCGAAATTGCCATCGACACCCTGCTGGAAGGGCTGGACCGTTATCATGTGGAAGGCCTTCAATCGAATGCGCCTTTCCTGGCGGCCTGTCTGGAAGAAGCGGAATTCCGCAAGGGCGACATCCATACCGGCTATATTGCCGAGACGTTCCCTGACGGATTTTCGGGTACGGAACCGAGCGAGGAGCAGACGCGCATCATCGCCGGAACCGCAGCTTTCATTCATACCGTCTACATGCGCCGCGCCTCGCGCACGACCGGGCGGATGACGCCGGCGCCGCGTATTCATGTCGAGGAATGGGAAGTGCTGATCGATGGCGACCGCATTCTTGTCGAGATCGAGCTTCCGGACGAGGCGATTGGCGGCGGTACGCCAGCGAAAGTCTGGCTGCCCGAGCTTGGCGGCCAGCCCATCGAGTTCGAAAGTGCCTGGTTGCCGGGTGAGCATGTCTTTGACGGGACAATGGATGGCGATCATTTTGCCGTCGAGTTCAAGAATCTGACGGAAGGCCTGCGTCTGCGTCATCGGGGCTATGCCACAACCGCGATTGTGGCCTCCCACCGGTCGGCGGATCTGCACGAGCTGTTGCCGTTGAGGGATGTCAGCGCCTCTGCCAAGCAGATTACCAGCCCGATGCCGGGACTCGTGGTGAAGCTGGAGGCGGAATCCGGGCAGGAGGTCAAGGCCGGTGAGCCGCTGCTGGTGGTCGAGGCCATGAAAATGGAGAATGTCATCCGCGCCGAAATGGACGGGGTGATCAAGTCCATCGAAGTCACTGCCGGGCAGTCGGTTTCCGCCGATGAATTGCTGATCGAATTTGAATAGGCGGGACGATCCGGGACACTGTCCCGCTTTATCGGGAAGAGCGGGCCGGGTATCGACCGACAGGATCACTCATTCTGGACAGGGACACGCATCATGAATCCTCTCGCAATCGTAACGCCGGTATCGCGCGCAACGCCGATGGCTTTCCTCACGGGCCTTGTCTTGCTGGCCGTGCTGGATGCGGCAAAGACCTGGTACGGGCTCTCGCTTGTTTCGACCGAAGGCGGGGGCGATGGATTCGGCTTTTTCTCCATGGGGCTGTTTGGCCTCATGGTGGTCTTTGTATCCTTCCTCTTCATCAATCGCCGCCGTGATGCCGGAGACGGCATCATGCTCTTCCTCTTGCCGGTCATTCTGGCGGTGTTGATCAGTGTCATCGCCTCGATGGTGATGTTAACGGCCGGCTCGTTTCAGGTCATGGGCGTTTTTGCCGAGGAGCAAGGCCGGGATGTCATGACCGTGGCACAGGATCCGGCCTTCCAGGCGGAGTTTCAGGCCTGGATGGAAGACCGGCCCGAACTGGCCCTGCAAATGGTCGGTCCTGCCGCCTGGGCCGGTTTTGCCGGCTTCTGGGTGACCAGCTTCCTGTTCGGCCTCTGGTTCATGTCGATGAAGCGCGAAAACTGATTGTCGCCTATGACACGATTGACAAGGTGCGGTTTCCCCTCGCAGGGTAGGTGATTATCTATCTGGCAGGGGAGGCCTAACTTATGGATACCGCCAAGCTACAGTCGCTTTTGATTACATTCGAAGGCCGAATCGGGCCGAATTCCCTTATGCAGGGCACCGTCGCGGTGTTCGCGATCGCAATCGTCATCAACCTTTTGGCGATCGTCATTCCATTTATCAGCATTCTTGGAATTGCGCTTCTGTACCCCTTGTTCTGTCTTTACGCCAAACGTTTCCATGATGGTGGCAAGCCGGCCATCTGGACGCTTGCCGTGCTGGCCGGTGTCTTTGTCGGCAGCATGATCCTGTCCGCCATTCTGACCCCGATTTTTGTGGGCGACATGTTCGCTGCGGCGATGCGGGGCGAGGCTGTGACCGGCATGGGCTGGCGGCTGAAAAGCTTTGTTCTCGGTGTTCTGATCAGCGGCGCAACCTATTTTGGCGCTGCATTCATCGTGAACCAGCTGGTCAAGGCAGATGATGGTGATAATGCCTATGGCTCGCGTCCCGCGGATGCCAGCTCGATCAACCCGTTAAGCTGATCTACCGGAAAGGAACCAATTGATGAATCTGTCACACGTATTGTTCAGCCCCAATGGCCGGATCGGGCAACAGGAATACTGGATCGGGATTTTGATCCTGATTGCAGCGAATATCGTGGCCGGCTTCATTCCATTTCTCGGAATTCTGATCAGCCTGTTCCTGATTTATGTCGGGGTTTGCATATACGGGAAGCGTTTGCACGATGCCGGAAAAACAGCCTGGATCCATGGCCTTGTGTGGCTGATTCAAATTGGCCTGGGTATCATCGGGTTTGTGCTGGCCGGGGGCGCGATCATGGCCGTTCTGGCAAATTCCGGCGGCAGCGATCAGGTCAATGCGGCCGCGATCATCGGGGCATCGGGCAGCTTGTTTCTTGTTGGCGGGCTCGGGTTCCTGATCTGGATCGTCTATACAATCTGGGTCGGCATTTCAGCGGGCGATCCCGGCGAGAACCGATTTGGCCCGGCACCCGTTGCGGCGTCTGCTGCAGCCGCACCGGTTCAGCCTGCTCCCGCGCCGGAATCACCACCGGCACAGCCCACGGGAGGGGACGACACGCCCAAGCCCTAGAGTTCGGGCGGCGCGGTCTTTCTGACCGGACCGAAAACGGTTTCGAAAGAATTGAGGAAAGCCTCGTCGGTTTCGGCGAGGCTTTTTTCAATGCCGAGATCGGCAAGACTGGTCACGCCATAACGTGGATCAGCAATGCCGCAGGGCGTAATGCCGTCGAAATGAGACAGGTCCGGTGAGACATTGAGCGCGATACCGTGAAAGGACACCCAGCGGCGCAGGCGCACGCCAATCGCCGCGATCTTGTCCTCGTGACCCTCCCCCTTGTCGGGGCGGTTGACCCAGACGCCGACCCGGCCGCAGCGGCGGTCCGCTTCCACACCGAATCCGGCGAGCGCGCCGATAATCCAGTCTTCAAGTCCTTGCACGAATTTGCGGGCATCGCGTCCGCGTCTGGTCAGATCCAGCATGACATAGCCGACGCGCTGCCCTGGCCCGTGATAGGTATATTCGCCGCCGCGGCCGGTCTCGAATACGGGAAAGCGATCCGGATCCTTCAGATCGGAAATCTTCGCGCTGGTGCCCCCGGTGTAGAGCGGAGGGTGTTCCAGCATCCAGACCAGTTCCGGCGCTTCGCCCGCCGCAATAGCGGCTGCACGGGCTTCCATAAAGGCCACGGCCTCCGCATAGGGGACATAGCCTGTGGAAACTGCCCATTCTGTGTGAATTTCACCCATTGATCCCGTTTCCTTAACCCGCCGGAAAGGCGCATGACTCAACATCGCGATACCGAAAGCATGTTTCAAGCGCGGATGGGAGCAGGGCGTTGAGTCAATTGGGGTCGGTGAAAGTCGAACTGTCGGTCGTGCTGGGGCAATCCGCCATGCCGATTGCGCAATTTCTGCGCATGGGCCGCGGCGCCGTGATTCCGCTCGCCTGCAATGAGGACGAGCCGGTCTGGATTCTGGCGAACGGGCACCCGATTGCGCGTGGTGAAATCATCATCCAGGGGGATCGTGTGACCGTGCAAATCCTTGGCCCTGCTGACGCCAACGACTTCCAGGCTGTCGCTGCCTGATATTTGCGCACAATGATGCTTCACAATTGCATCCGGGCCTGCTATCCCGCGCGCCTTCCGGGGATGCGGCCGTGGCGGAACTGGTAGACGCGCAGCGTTGAGGTCGCTGTGGGGTAAAACCCGTGGAAGTTCGAGTCTTCTCGGCCGCACCATCCCTGATGGCGACAATCGTCAAAGGGGACATATCCAATGACCACACTCGGTACTCCGCTTTCGCCTTCAGCGACAAAAGTCATGTTTCTGGGCGCCGGTGAACTCGGCAAGGAAGTCGTGATCGAACTTCAGCGCCTTGGCGTGGAGGTGATCGCCTGTGACCGCTATGCGGACGCGCCGGGCATGCAGGTGGCGCACCGCAGCCATGTGATCGACATGACCGATGCTCGAGCCATCCGGGCGCTGGTGGAGCTGGAAAGACCCGATCTGATCGTCCCTGAAATCGAAGCGATTGCGACCGAAGAGCTGGGCCGGATCGAGGCTGATGGTCTTGCCACGGTCATTCCGACGGCGCGGGCGACGCAACTCACCATGGATCGCGAAGGGATTCGCTGTCTGGCGGCTGATGAACTCGGCCTCCGGACCAGCCCGTTTGCCTTTGCCAGCGATGGCGAAACGCTGGCACGGGAAGCGGAGCACATCGGATATCCGGTCTTTGTCAAACCGGTCATGTCCTCTTCCGGCAAGGGGCAAAGCTTTGTGAAATCAGCCGATGACATCCAGAAAGCCTGGGAGCATGCCCTGTCGGCCGGGCGGGGCAGGCAGGTCCGCGTCATTGTCGAGGGCGCTGTCGATTTCGACTATGAAATCACCTTGCTGACGGTGCGCCATGCCGGCGGAACGGATTTCTGCGCGCCGATCGGTCATCGCCAGGAGAACGGTGATTATGTCGAAAGCTGGCAGCCGCAGCCGATGAGCGCCGCTGCACTGCAAGCCGCTCAGGAGATGGCGCGAAAAGTCACAGATGCACTGGGCGGGCGCGGTGTGTTCGGTGTTGAGTTGTTCGTAAAGGGCGATGAGGTGTGGTTTTCCGAAGTCAGCCCGCGTCCGCATGATACCGGCCTGGTGACGCTTTCCACCCAGGATCAGAGTGAATTTGCCTTGCATGCCCGCGCCATTCTCGGTCTGCCCGTAGACACCAGCCTGCTGCGGCCGGGGGCGAGCGCCGTGATCTATGGCGGTGTGAATGCGGAGGGGGTCGTTTTCTCCGGTATTGATGTAGCGCTGGAGGTGCCGGGCAGCCAGCTGCGCCTGTTTGGCAAGCCGGTGTCCTATGATAAGCGGCGGATGGGCGTGTCGGTAGCTTACGGCGCGGACATCGAAGAGTCGCGGATGCGCGCAAACCGCTGTGCCTCCGCCATAAAAGTGTCTGAATTTACCGGCTAGTACGGGTGGCGCCCGCCTGGCCACCGGCTATGCTGGGCGCGACCAGTCTGCCGGGGCCGAAATGAGCGATCTAGCACCAGAAATCGAAACAGACGACGAAGCCCAGAGCACGGCCGATACCGATATTGCCGTTGTGGCCCGCCTGGCGACCGCCATTGGTGACCGCGATGGCGGGCAGATCCGCGACATTCTGGCGGAGTTGCACCCGGCCGATGCGGCTGATGTGCTCGAGCAGTTGTCCGCCGATCAGGTCCGGCAGGCCGCCAAGCTGGCTCCGGATGCTTTCACCGGTGAATTGCTCGCCGAATTGCAATGGGATTTGCGGGACGATGTCACCGGGCTTCTGGAGCCGGCCCAGATCGCCGATGCGATCAAGGATCTCGATTCCGATGATGCCGCCCATGTCCTCGAAGAACTTGATGATGATGTCCGTGAGCAGGTCCTGTCCGAAGTCTCTGATGAAGACCGGACCATGCTGGAATCGCATTTCGAGCATGAAGAGGAAACGGCCGGCCGCCTTATGCAGCGCGACTTCGTTGCGGCGCCGGAATTCTGGACCGTCGGAGATGCCATCGATCATATGCGCCGGGCGGGCGAGGACCTGCCGGACATATTCTTCGACATCTATATCGTCGATGCCGCCTTCCATCCCATGGGAGCGGTACCGGTCAGCCAGATCATGCGGTCCCCACGGAGCCGGAAGCTTACGGATCTGATGGATGAAGTGCGCATCCGGATTGCTCCCGAGGTGGATCAGGAAGAAGCCGCCTATCTGTTCGAGAAATACCATTTGTTTTCTGCACCCGTAGTGGACGAGGACGGACGGCTGACCGGTATGCTGACGATCGACGATATGGTCGATGTCATTCAGGAAGAGAACAAGGAAGACATGCTGGCACTAGCCGGTGTGAATGATGCGGGCCTGTCAGACAGCGTCTTTGACTCGGTGCGGTCGCGCGCACCATGGCTGCTGGTCAATCTGGCAACGGCCATTCTGGCGTCCGGCGTTATTGCCCTGTTCGAGGATGCCCTTACGGCGATTGTGGCGCTGGCGGTTCTGATGCCGATTGTCGCGTCGATGGGCGGCAATGCCGGCACGCAGTCGCTGGCGGTGGCTGTGCGGGCCATCGCGTCGCGTGACCTGACCTCGGCCAATGCCCGCCGTGTGATCATCCGCGAGCTGGCGACCGGCATCGTCAATGGCCTGATCTTTGCCGTCGTGATGGGGCTGGTTGCGGCCGTCTGGTTCCAGAATGTACCGCTGGCCGGAGTGATTGCGCTGGCGATGGTGATCAATCTGGCGTTCGCCGGGCTGGCCGGAATTGCCGTGCCGCTTGTGCTCCGCCGGTTCGGCGCCGACCCGGCGGTTGCGTCATCGGTTTTTGTGACCACTGTTACAGATGTGATCGGCTTCTTTGCGTTTCTCGGATTGGCTGCCATCATCCTGTTGTAGATCGGGTTCAATGTGTAACGCGGGGGAAGGAGCAAACTTGTTATGACTGTCTTGCGTTTTCTGACTGTACTTTCCCTGAGTGTTGTAACCGCTGGTGCTGCTCTGGCGGATGGCTATTGGCGGCGCGCCCCGGAATTGCTCGATGCCCGGGCAGGACTGGCGGCGGTCGAATTGAATGGCCGTGTCTATGCGGCCGGTGGGTCGGGCCTGACCGTGCCGAACAGCACGGTTGAGGTTTATGATCCTTCGACTCTCCAATGGCGCGATGACTCATCCCTGCCCCGCGGGCTGGAGCGGTTCGGTCTAGCAGCCGTTGACGGCCGTCTTTATGCGGCGGGCGGATATGCAGCATCGGATCAGGTCGGCGCTTCAGGCAATGATCTGGCGGGATACCGCCGCCCGGAATTTGAACCGCTGCGCCCAAGCGCAGAGATGTGGTCGCTGGACCCGCGGGAAGGCGTCTGGCAGCGCGAAACGGCAATGCCCGGCCCGAAGGCATCCTTCCAGCTCGTTGCGCTTGGCGGCCTGCTCTATGCGATTGGCGGCGAGGACGGGACGGACGGGGTTTTCATTTTCGATCCCGCCTCGAGAAGCTGGAGCGTGATTGGTGCCCCTTCGGAAATCACCCGCCGGGGTGCCGCAGCGGTCGCCATGGATGGACATATCTATTTCATTGGCGGCGTGGATGAAGGCATTGTGACCGGCCGCGTCGACATTTTTGACCCGGAAACCGGAAGCTGGACCATTGGCCCGGCCTTGCCCGAACCGCGCGCTGGCCATGCGGCGGCGGCGCTTGATGGCCGGATCCATATTGCCGGTGGCCGCAGCGAAAGCCTTTCCACCACGCTTTCGAGCCATCTGGTTCTGGACCCCGAATCCGGAGGCTGGCGCGAGGAGGCAGCCCTGGAATCGCCACGTACCGATGCGGCGATGGTCGCGATCAATGGTGAGCTGATGGTGATTGGCGGCGGGGCCGGTGGCGGATTCTTTGCGCCTTTCACAGCCATTGGTGCGACCGACATCTTCACGCCCGCAAACGATTAATCCGTTCGGCGCTGCTCTTGCAGAGCGTCCGCTGAATTACTGGCGGGCCGTCTCGGAATGGAACAATCATGAAGCCGCGTTTGAAATCCACGTCTGCTGCGCGTGAGCTGATCAAGGCTCATGAGCCTTTCGCCTCCAACGCTCACCAGAATGGC
>NZ_QBDX01000002.1:37500-564346 GCF_003129605.1 Hyphobacterium indicum | reverse complement strand
ATCCAGCCTGTTTTTCGGACTTTCGGCGGTCGTGGCGGGCTTCATTTTTGCTGCAGGTGCAGCGATCTGGCTGTTCGGCTCGAAGAAGAAATAGAACACCACCTTTGCTTGACCTGACCGGGGGTTTGAGCCAAATCCCCGTTCATGATCCCGAACCAGTATCCTTCCATGAATTTCGACCTTGGCGACACGGCCGAAATGATCCGCGACACTGTCCGCAGCTTTGCATCGGATGAGTTGGCACCGCGTGCGGCCGAAATTGATGCCACGGACACCTTCCCCGCAGACATGTGGATGAAGATGGGCGAGCTCGGCCTGCTGGGTATCACGGTCGAGGAAGAATGGGGCGGTTCCGGCCTCGGCTATGTCGAACACTGCATCGCCATGGAGGAAATCTCCCGCGCATCGGCGTCTGTCGGCCTGTCCTATGGTGCGCATTCCAATTTGTGTGTGAACCAGGTGCGCCGCTGGGCGAATGACACGCAGAAAGCGAAATATCTGCCCAAGCTGGTCTCCGGTGAACATGTGGGCGCTCTGGCGATGTCGGAGCCGGGTGCCGGATCGGATGTGGTCGGCATGCGGCTGAAGGCCGAGAAGCGGGGCGATCACTACCTTCTCAACGGCTCGAAGATGTGGATCACAAACGGGCCGTCGGCCGATGTGATCGTGGTCTATGCCAAGACCGATCCGGGCGCCAATTCGCGCGGAATTACCGCCTTCCTGATCGAGAAGGGGATGAAAGGCTTTTCCATAGCGCAAAAGCTGGACAAGCTGGGCATGCGCGGTTCGGAAACAGGCGAGCTGGTGTTTGAAGACTGCGAAGTGCCGGAAGAAAACATCATGGGGCCGCTCAATGGCGGCGTAAATGTGCTGATGAGCGGTCTGGACTATGAGCGCGCCGTTCTGGCGGCCGGACCCATTGGCATCATGCAGGCCTGCATGGACGTCGTGCTGCCCTATGTGCACGAGCGCAAGCAGTTTGATCGCGAAATCGGATCCTTCCAGCTGGTGCAAGGCAAGCTGGCCGACATGTATGTGCGCATGAATGCGTCACGTGCTTATGTCTATGAAGTCGCGAAGATATGTGACCGCGGCGAGAAAGCCCGCAAGGATGCCGCTGGTGCCATTCTGTTTGCCGCCGAAGCGGCGACGCAGACAGCACTGGATGCGATCCAGCTTCTGGGCGGGAATGGCTATATCAACGAATATCCGACGGGCCGCTTGCTGCGCGATGCCAAACTCTACGAGATCGGAGCCGGAACGAGCGAGATCCGCCGCTGGCTGATCGGGCGCGAATTGTTCGAGGAAAGTGCCTAGCGCCTGCTAACAGTGCTATTCTCCTGTAAAACGGGGACAAAAAATGGCGAAGATTACCGGACTGGGTGGAATCTTCCACGTCGTGAAGGACCCGGCAGCGACGCGCGCCTGGTACCAGGAATACCTGGGTCTTGGCGGCGACCATGGTCTCACGCTGCACTGGTCAGAAGAGCGCGGAGAAGCGCCCTACAGCCTGATCGGCCCGTTCTCTTCAAGCGATTATTTCAAGCCCAGCGACAAGGAGTTCATGATCAATCTGCGTGTCGACAACCTAGATGAGTTCATCGGACAACTGACAGCCAAGGGGCTGGCAATCCTTGGTGTTTCGGATGAAGGCTATGGCAAATTTGCGTGGATCATGGATTGCGACGGCGTGAAAATCGAGCTCTGGGAACAGGTTGAAGCGCCTTGAAACAGTGAGTTTATCGGCGTCACATAATATCCTGATACTGAAAGGACCATTGTTTTGGCGGACTATTCCGGATTGAAGGCACTTTTCGTCGGCTGCACACTGAAAAAGTCGCCCGAGGCATCCCATACAGAAATCCTGATGGCCAATGCCCGGGCTATCATGGACAAGCAGGGCGTCTCGACAGATTTGATCCGCCTTGTCGATCATGATGTCGCCTTTGGCGTTTATCCCGACATGACCAAGCAGGGCTGGGATCGCGATGATTGGCCCAAGCTCTGGAAGCGTGTAAGTGCTGCGGACATCCTCGTCGTCGGCACGCCGATCTGGCTGGGCGAGGAGAGCTCGGTTTGCCGGATGCTGATCGAGCGCCTCTACGCCCATTCCGGCGAGACCAATGACAAGGGGCAGTATGTTTTTTACGGCAAGGCCGGCGGATGCGTCGTGACCGGCAATGAGGACGGCATCAAGCACGTCTCCATGAGTGTGCTCTATGCGCTCCAGCATATTGGCTACACCATCCCGCCCCAGGCCGATTGCGGCTGGATCGGAGAGGCCGGGCCGGGGCCGAGCTATGGCGATGAAAAGGCTGAAGGCGAAGGCCATGTCGGCTTCGACAATGAATTCACCAAGCGTAACACCACGGTCATGGCGTGGAATCTGATGCACATGGCCTCAATTCTGAAGCAGGCTGGCGGCCTGCCGGCGACCGGTAATTCGCGCACCGCCTGGGACGATGGCGCCCGTTTCGATCATCCCAATCCGGAATACCGCTGATCAGAGTCCGAAGGCGTCGCTTTCGTCGCGGCTGAGTTCGGACATGGCAAACTCAGCGGCGCGGCGGCCGGAATCGATGGTTTCCTCGAAGCGTTTCCATTGCCGCAGATCGGTATCCGTATCGGGCAGAACCAGCAGATCCACGGCTTCGCGGAAGGCCTGATGCTGACCTACCATGACGCCGGCGGTTGCCGAGCGCATCAGCAATGAGGCGATCGGTGGCAATTCGTTGAAGCCGTTTTTCCGGACCCATCCAAAAAATCCGGGCGGGTCCCGGAAGTCATCCGGATTGACACCGCGCGCGCGCGTTACGTCACTGCCCGCGCTCACGCCGCGATGAAAGGCTTTCATCTGCTCGGATGGAAAATTGGTGAAAACTGCACCGTCCACCAGTACATTCTCGCCATCAATCACCGGCGGCAGAATGCCGGGTATGGCGATCGTGGCTCTCAGCGCATCACGCAATCGCCCGCGCCGATGGACGAAAGGCCGGCCATTCGACAGATTCGAGGAAACGCAGAAAAAAGGCCGTGGCAGGTCTGATATTTCAATATTGCCGAAATGCTCTTCCAGCCGTTCATCAACCCGGTTGCCGCGCGCCAGCGAGATCACCGGTAATTGCCAGTCGCCCAACGGGTTGGACGAGACAAAAGCGTCCCGCACCCGGTCGACCAGCTCTTCCTGACTCCATTCCAGCGCCACACCAGCCGCAATAATGGCCCCCATCGAGGCGCCGCCGATGAAGTCGAATTGCATGCCGGCATTCCGGAAGGCCTCGACGGCACCGATATGGGCATAGGCCCGGGCACCACCGCCCGACAGGACGAGGCCGACAGAGCGGCCCGCCAATGTCCGGGCGAGGCGGGCCAGATCGTCATTGCGTTCCTGCCGCCAGTGAAAAACGCGGGCGGCTTCGGCCGCATCGGCCCAATCCTGGGGACGAGAGGCCGGACTTTTCCCGCCATCATGCACGAGCACAACATCGAGCAGTTTCAGACGCGCTGCCGGGGAGGGATCGTCCGGCAGCAGCGGAACAGAAGGCCGCGCGTCTCCACGGGCCAGAAGCCAGACCCGGTCAGCACGGCCCATTGCGCGCCTCGCCCAGTTGCTATCGCCCAGCCGTGCTGTCAGCAGCACAACGTGGTGATCGCGTTCATAGGCGTCCAGCTTGGGGCCTTGCCAGTCCGTGGCTTCATCACCAACAATGGCGCAGGTCACGCCGATGCGGGCGAGCCCTGCTTGCAATTCCTTCGCGCGGTATTCGAGATCAATGGTTGGCGAGCACGAGATCAGCGCGAAGACTCTCGGCTCGGAACCGCCGCGCTGGGGCCCGGACCTGAGGCGCCGCAGCATCATCTTGGACAATTCGCGCATCAGGGAAGGGTGCTGATCCGCCATCCGTTCGAAAGACGCGGTTGGCAGGCGCACGATCTCGCTGTCGCGCATCGCGTAGACGCTTGCCGAGTGCGGGCGCTCTTCCAGCATCGACATCTCGCCGACCGGTTCGCCGGCGCGGATATATCCCAGAAGATTGGGACGCCCCATGGCGCCGTCGCGGAAAGCGGCCAGCGCCCCTGACCGCAACAGGTAGAAAGCGTCTGACGGTTCGCCTTCGGCAAAAAGCATCTGTCCGGCCGGCAGGCAGAACCATTCCACCTCGTGCTCGACGGCTTTCAGTGCCGACTTGCCGACATCATCAAAAAAACCGAGGAAGGACAGATTCAAAGGCATACGCCTTTATTACGCCGCGCCTGCCTTGGCACAAGTGGGATGCTCGGATCAGGACTTCACAAGCAGCAGGCTGAATCCCGACCGTTCGGATGGTTCGTCATCCTGAAGGAACATAACCATGCGTCCTCCGGATGGAATCGCACCCGCCGCTGCGACGTCCACTGCGGTAAAGCCATGAAAATTATTGCCATTGAAAGGCGCGCCACAATTGTTCTGACTGGAGAAAGACAGCTGGAGTGAGAACAGGTTCAGCGTCTCATCCGGCTGCGCGAGACCGCCTGAGAACCGGCAACCCGTAAACCCGCCAACTATAAACGCGCCGCTGGTCAAATTGCCCTGCGCGTCGAAAGTCATGTTGCCGACAATCTGATTGCCAGAGACCACCGACCATTGACCGGCCAGACTATCAATAGGTGTTTCGCGCTGATTCATATTGCCCATCCAGACACCGCGCAGCCGTCCGGATTGCGTTATAGTGGAAAACTCGCTTCCATCTGGAAGGTCGCTGCCATTATAGCGGCCATTCGATCCGAGCTCAGGGCTGAGATTGATGGTCCAGTCGACAGTCGAAAGCCCTGCACCGGCACTGAAATGAACAAGCGAAGCGTCACCAAGAATGCGATTGTTCTGAATCGGTGCCGGACTGGTGCCCGACAACCATTCTGAGTGGTTGCCGCCAAATATGCCGCCCCGGCCCCACAAATAGGTACGGCCATCCGGGAAGACTGCCATCAGACCGGTATCCAGCCGCTCCTCGGATCCGCCGCGTGCATTCTGGGGTTCCTGGAAAAACATACCGTAGAGGCCCGCAACCCGGCTGGGCGATGCTGGTGCCGGGCTGGTCAAGGCCGCGCTCGTCAGCCCCACGGGCCGCCCCGTGGAAGTGGCCGTCAAAACCAGACGCACGCGGATGATGTCCGGGTAAAACGGGATGTTGGTTTCAGCATTCCCGCGCGCAAACACGGCAAATGTCCTGACCTCATTGGCACCAAATGTGACGGTCAACGAACTGGCGCGCTGTGTAATGCATTGTGCCGATGCATCTGTCTCGCAGACTTCGAAACTCGCCAATGCCGGGAATGTGCCCAGAGATTGCGGCGCAATCCGGACTTCGCCGGCGACACCGATATTCACCGCTGCGACGGCCATGACACCTGCGCCGCCCGCGCGGTTCAAACGGATGACACCGTCTCCTGACGGCGTCGCACTGATGGCGATGATATCCGGGATCTGTCCGCTGTTTTCGATCGCCAGCGTGCCGCTGAGATAGGGTGTGTATTGCGAGTCGCGCTGATCACAGGTGAT
The DNA here is from genome assembly GCF_003129605.1 of Hyphobacterium indicum. Lineage (GTDB taxonomy): Bacteria > Pseudomonadota > Alphaproteobacteria > Caulobacterales > Maricaulaceae > Hyphobacterium > Hyphobacterium indicum. Next base: position 558,807 of record NZ_QBDX01000002.1, on the reverse strand, counting down.
GCGTCCGTCCACGAGGTCAGCATAAGGAACCGCCCCGGGTGTGTACGACAGAAGGAATCCTTGCGTGGCGCCAGGTGCAATGTACACCGGCGTGTTCGGTGCGCCCGTCAGCTGGTTCCCCGCATCGACGGTCTGGTAGCTGAAATTGGCCGCAGGAAATGGCCCCGGGACCGGACGGCAATTCGTCAGGGTTTCGCTGCCGGAATTGATGGACGACGCAAAATAGGTGACCGCCGGGCCGTTTATTATGCTTGTCCGCGCTTCAGGTGCGATCGACGTGAAGAGCTGGGCATTGGCCGATGAGGATACACCTGACGCCAGCAATCCGGCTGCTAAAATCGTGCAGAGTGTTCTGATCATGGAAACTTCCTGCAATTGTCTCGGGAGGAGGAGGCCCGTAGCATGATGCATGCCAGCGGCCAACATCAAAGCTGCGCCGTACGAGACAATCAATGCTGCAGCCTAGTCCAGATAGCGCCAGCTTTCGGCACCGTCGAATAGCCGGACCGGGATGCTGGCGGGCAGCTTGAAATCCGCTGTGGCGAAATTCAGCTTCATTTGCCGGGGCTCAATGTGTTCGAGGCTTTCCCAATGCGTGGTGCATCCACATTTCTCGCAAGAGATGAACGCCTGCGTCTTGTCACCATGGATGTAGCGGATGACGCGCCCGGTTTCATAGACAATGCGTACCGTGCCGAGATCCGTTCGGCCCCAGATCGCTGCGCTTTTGCGGCAATAGGAACAGGTGCAGCGTGTGAACCAGTCAGGCAGACGCGGTGTCTCCCAGCGAATATTCCGGCAATGGCAACTGCCGCGATAACTCACGTCCGGCCCATACGGCGTACGGGCGTGAGTGGCGTGAAATTACCCTCGCGTTTTTCGCCCCGCGCGGTCATGGCTTCGCGAATGTCATCTGTGTTCCACATCGCCGCCTGCAGTGTCATGGCGTGTTGCAGGCTGTCTGCCACCGAATGGTCGCGGGCATAGAGGAAGGAGCGCTTGGTACCGGATATGGTCAGCGGCGCTTTCGAGGCGATCTTGGCCGCTACCTTGTCGACGTGCGCGCGCAGGCCATCAGCATCCTCCAGCACGGCGTTATATAGCCCCAGCTTTTCAGCGCGGGCCGGTGTCAGAGTTTCGCCGGTATAGGCCAGCTCCCGGGCCACGCCTTCCGGGATCAGCTTCGGCAGGCGTTGCAGTGTGCCGACATCTGCAAACATGCCGATATTGGTCTCCTCTATCCGCAACCAGGCGTCTTTGGTGCCGAAGCGCAGATCGCAGGCGCAGATCATATCCACGCCACCGCCCACGCAAGGGCCCTGAATGCTGGCGATGACCGGAAAGCGGGCGGTTTCGAAAGCGGTGAAACTGTCCTGCAGGGCGAGCGCCGCTGTCATGAAGGCTTCACGATGTGAGGCTGTGTCAGTGGCGAGCGCATCGGGGTTGGTAAACACCGAAATGTCCATTCCCGCGGTAAATACCGGCCCTTCGGCATCCAGAATGAGAACACGGGTCTGGCCCTCATCTGACAGGTGTCCGACGGCCTCAGGCAACTCCGCCCAGAAATCCGGGGTCATGGAATTGCGCTTGTCCGGCCGGTTTAATGTGATCCGTGCGATCGGGCCGTCCTGCGAGAGGGTGAAACTGGCATAGGTCATGAAAAAGGCTCCCCGATTGTCACCGGAGAGCCTTCCTTGATGCGCGACAAATCGCAAGTGCCATGCGCCTATTGCGCTGGGAGATAGTCGAGCGTGTCTACCCATTCAAATTCGGTGGCATCCTGAAAGAACTGATCGAACAGGAATTTGTGACCCGATCCGTAAATCACGAGGATGCGGTCGCCGGGTTCGCTCAATTGGGCGATCTGGGCAAAAATATGCAGGTTGCGGCCCCACCAATTGGTCATTTCGTTTGCACCCGCAGGATTATCGATCGAACCCATCTGGGCCAGGGTCAGATAGACATTGTGTTCCCGTAACATCTCTTCACTATTGAACACACGCAGGCGTTCGGAGACAGACACCTCCGGCCGGTTGAGCCGGGCATCCAGCGCTTCGATGTCGGCTTGTAATTGCGGCAACCGGCCCAGAAGCTGATCCTGTCCGTTCTCCGCCGCCGCGCCCATCATGGCGTCGAAATCCATGCCGGACTGATAATCGGCGGCATAGAGGCGGTCATGTCCCAGCCGCGCGGCGAGGCGCATACCGATCTGCTGACGTTCATTGACCGTCAATTCATGCTCGCCCGCCAAATATCGTTGATAAGTTGCGTTGAAGCGCTCTTCGGCCTCTGGGGTCAGCTCAACCACTATCTTGGTAGGATTGAATGCTGCCAGTTGTTCGACGAGCGTTTCGATTTCCGCCTGGCGCTGCGGACTCATCATGTCATCGACCTCGGAGTTTATATAATCCGACCCGCCACCGGTGAAATGGAATGTGCCGAGTACCATGACCTGCGGGCGGTCGTCCTGTGCCATTGCCGCAAAAGGCAAGATCAGGCTGATGAAGAGGGTCTGGATAAGCGTTTTCATTGTATTGGCTCCCTAACATTCAGGCAGTGTGATGCCTCGGCCATGCGGATCGGATGCAGGCCCGGCATTGCGCCCGTCTCACCAGACGGCTTAATTGGCGACAACCAACACGAGGCAAATTCATGAGCCGTCTGACGTCTTCAGCCGACCCCCATTCGGAAGCCTTCAAATCCAATCGTGCGGCCATGCTGGCGCTGGTTGAAGAATTGCGCGGCAAGACCGCGGAAGCCGCCGAGGGCGGATCGGAACGCTCGCGGGAAAAGCATCTGTCTCGAGGCAAGCTGTTGCCTCGCGACCGGGTGGAGCGCTTGCTGGATCCCGGCTCGCCATTCCTGGAAATCGGGGCATTGGCCGCCAATGGCATGTATGAGGGGAATGTCCATGGCGCCGGCATGATTGCCGGGATCGGCCGCGTGTCAGGCCGCGAGGTGATGATCGTCTGCAATGACCCGACCATCAAGGGCGGGGCCTATTACCCGATGACGGTGAAGAAGCATTTGCGGGCGCAGGAAATCGCCATGCAAAACCGTCTGCCGTGCGTCTATCTGGTCGATAGTGGCGGCGCGAATCTGCCGCACCAGTCTGAAGTCTTTCCTGATCGCGAGCATTTCGGCCGCATCTTCTACAATCAGGCGCAGATGTCGGCGGCGGGCATTCCGCAGATTGCCTCGGTGATGGGATCGTGCACGGCCGGCGGCGCCTATGTGCCGGCGATGTCGGATGAAACCATTATTGTGCGCAAGCAGGGCACGATCTTTCTGGGTGGCCCGCCGCTGGTGAAAGCGGCGACGGGCGAGGTGATTTCGGCTGAGGATCTGGGCGGTGCGGATGTACATGCGCGCCAGTCCGGCGTCGCGGATCATTATGCCATGGATGACGAGCATGCGCTTTTTCTGGCGCGGCGCATTGTCGGAACGCTGAACACCACAAAATCCCACACGATGGACATCGCCGAGGCGCGGGAGCCGCAATATGATCCGGACGAGCTGAACGGTGTCGTGCCGACCGATCTGCGTACCCCCTATGATGTCCGCGAAGTGATTGCGCGCATTGTGGATGGTTCCGAATTCGATGAATTCAAGAAGCTGTTCGGCGAAACCCTGGTGTGCGGCTTTGCGCGCCTGCATGGAATGCCGGTCGGCATTATCGCCAATAATGGCATTTTGTTCTCCGAAAGCGCCCAGAAGGGCGCGCACTTCATCGAGCTGTGCGCGCAACGGAAAATCCCGCTCGTCTTCCTTCAAAATATTACCGGCTTCATGGTCGGTTCGAAATACGAGGCCGGCGGCATTGCCAAGGACGGTGCCAAGCTGGTGACAGCGGTGTCCTGTTTTGCCGGACCGAAAGTGACGATCATCATCGGTGGCTCCTACGGGGCCGGGAATTACGGCATGTGTGGCCGCGCCTACAGCCCGCGTTTCCTCTTCATGTGGCCGAATGCGCGCATTTCGGTCATGGGTGGCGAACAGGCCGCCAGCGTACTCGCCACGGTCAAACGCGACGGCATGGAAGCGCGCGGCGAAGACTGGTCTGCCGAGGACGAGGACAAATTCAAGCAGCCGATCCGCGATCTCTATGAGAAAGAAGGCTCGCCCTATTTCTCGACCGCGCGTCTGTGGGATGACGGCATTATCGCCCCGGCCGATACACGGCGGGTTCTGGCGTTGTCCTTGTCCGCTGCGATGAATGCGCCTTTCCCGGAGACAAAATTCGGCGTGTTCCGAATGTAGCAATCCGATCACCGCGGATCTGCGTAAGTCCTTATATGTTTGGCTTACGAGGTTTCGATGCGTGTTCTTGGGTTTTTGACTGCCCTTTTTGTCTTTTCCGGAGGCGTCGTCATGGCCGCTGACGAACCAGCTTATACGGTTGTGCAGCGCCAAGGTGATATGGAAATTCGCGATTATGGCCCGATGATTATGGCCGAAGTTCAAGTCAGAGGTGATCGCGAGCAGGCCGGAAGCCTGGGGTTCCGGCCGCTTGCGGACTATATTTTCGGGAATAATGCGCCCCGCCAATCCATCGAGATGACGGCGCCTGTGACAACCCGCCGGGGGCAATCCATTGAAATGACCGCACCGGTGACCGCAAGGTCAGCAGGTGAAAATGTATGGGCTGTTGCTTTTATCATGCCTGCGGAGTGGACGATGGAAACACTGCCCCGGCCGAATAATCCGGCTGTGAATATCCGCGAGGTGGAAACGCGGCGAATGGCGGTTGTCGAATACCGTGGCCGCCGGACCGCCAGCAGGGTGGATCAACATGAAGCCGAGTTGCGGGCGTGGATGACGGCCAACAATTTTGAACCGGCAGGAGAAGCGGTCTACGCGTCATTCAGTCCGCCCTGGACTCCTGTGCCTTTGCGCCGTCATGAAGTCATGATCGAGGTGCGCTCGGCCCGATAGAGCTGTGCGTTCCTACCGCAGTGATCCTGATATATTCCGGTGGTATTCTCCTCGTCTCATTCAGGGAGGCGCACCATGGGCCGGATTTGCATTATCGACGGACATCCTGATCCTGCTGACGGACATCTCGTCAGCGCGCTCGCACAAGCTTGCGCCGAAGGGGCGGGGGATGCCGGGCACGAGGTGAGCATGATCCGCATCGCCGCGCTTGACATCCCATTGCTTCAAAATGCCGGCGACTTTGCTCTTGCGCCAGCCGAGCCCATTCGTGACGCGCAAGCCAAGATTGCCGCGGCGGACCATGTCATATTCGTTTTTCCACTCTGGCTTGGCACAATGCCGGCGGCTTGCAAGGCGTTCTGGGAACAGCTCGCTCGCGGTGGTTTCCTGCTGGATACCGGGGACAAGCCGGACCAGTGGCCGCAACGGAAAATGAAAGGCAAGACCGTCCGGATCATTGTCACCATGGGCATGCCGGCGCTGGCCTACCGCCTGTTGTTTGGCGCGCATAGTGTGAAGGCACTGGAAGCCGGAATTTTCCGGATTTCAGGTTTCAGGCAAATCCGGCACACAATCTTCGGCGGGATTGGCGCAATTGATGACCAGCGGTATGCTGACTTGCTGGATCAGTGCCGTAAACTTGGCGCGAAAGGCGCCTAACCCTGGTGACGCAATTATGACAATCCTTCGCCTCTCACGCGAGTGGGGTTGCCAGCGCCGGATTTTCCTAAGAATGTTTTAACAATGCGCGCTTTCTGGGGTATTGTATGAGCGTGTGGGCGAAACCGAGGGGAAAAACGCCATGGAATTTCTTGATACTTTGCGCGGCTGGTTTGACCAGGGATACGCGTTTTTCGAGCCAGGCTTGCTGATGTATGCAGGAAATGGTGAGGCTGTGAACTGGATGCCGCTGGCGATCCAGTTCGGCGTCATCGCGCTGGTCATGGCGATCCTGTTGCGGTCGGCCGGAGCCATTCTGATTTTCACCATTGTGGCCACGATCATCCACCTGATTGTGGATATCGTCATGCCGATGGTGCGGGGCGGTGGTATGGACGGTTTCGATTTCGGTGCTGTCACGGCCAATCTGACGGATATGAATTACTGGCTATATGCGGGTGCGCTCGCGATCGGCTATTTCTTCGGCATCCTGATCCTGGGTGGGGTCAAGGGTATGATTTTCCGCGGCGACTGATACTGCGGGAAAACCGGAACAGAAAGCCGCTGACCTCCGGGTTGGCGGCTTTTTCTTTGCGGAGACCATCATGATGGAACATTATTCGGTTCATCCTGTTTTACCGGTCACCGATATGCAGCGCTCGCTGGCATTCTGGTCAAAGCTGGGATTCGTACTGGATTTTGCCGATGCCTCGCCTCCTGAATCCGCGAGTTATGCCGGTGTGTCGCGCGGCGATCTGGTTTTACACTTGCAAACCTTCACGCCCGGTCAGCGCGCCCAGACCCAGACCATGGCGCTGCGGATCGAAACCGATTCTGTGGACCAGCTCTATGCAGAATGGGAGTGTCTGGGAATTATCACTGCGCCTCTGGAAGAAAAACCGTGGGGCAATTACGAATTCGGCTTCTATGATCCGGACAACACCCCGTTTTTCTTTTACCGCGAGACGCGTTAGACGGGGTGGCCAATAATGGAGCCCAGCCATGTCTGATGAAAATCCCGTCCTCCTGGATGTCACACCCGGCGAGCTTGCCGTGGTCACGATCAACCGCCCCGAGAAGAAGAATGCGTTTGACCGGGTGACGATCAATGCGTTGAGCGACACGTTCGACCTGCTTGCGAAAAATACAGACGAGGTCCGGATCGTGATGCTGCGCGGGGCAGGGGACACATTCTGCGCGGGCGGGGATCTGGGCTGGATGAAGGATGCGGCCGGATACACGCATGAGCAGAATATCGAGGATGCCGAAGCGCTGGCCGGCATGCTCTACAAGCTGTTTCATCTGCCGCAATTGACGATAGCGCTGATCCAGGGCGCGGCCATGGGCGGCGGATCCGGCCTGGTGGCCGCGTGCGATGTGGCCATTGCGGTCAAAAACACGAAATTCAGCTTCTCGGAAGTCAAGCTGGGCCTGACGCCAGCGACGATTTCACCGTTTGTTGTCCGGGCTATCGGTCCGAAATGGGCCAAGGCGCTGTTCACAACGGCTGAGGGCTTTGATGCACAATTCGCTCACATGATCGGGCTCGTCCAGTATGTGGTCGACAAGCCGGAAGAACTCGATGACATGGCCGAATATGTTGCCCGGTTGGGCTTTGCGGCCGCGCCGGGGGCCATCGCCGATGCCAAAGAGCTGGTTGATGATGTGGCCGGGCACAGGATTGATCAGGGGCTGATGCATGACCTCGCGAAACGCATCGCCCATCGCCGTGCCAGCGAGGAGGGGCAAGAGGGGCTCACGGCCTTTCTTGAAAAGCGTAAACCGGGCTGGGCAGGCTAGACACCTCTGGAAGTTTTCCGCAATCCACGCGCCTTCCTGCATGCGCGCCGCGAGGCGTGGCGGGCCGCCTTTGTGCGCGGGCCGATTACCCGTTTTGTGTTCGAATTTGTGTCTTTCGGCATCAAGCAGGCCTGGGCCTGCCTGTTTGGCGGGGCGATGGTGGCGCTGCTGCTCGGCACATTTCTCTTTTATCCGGATGAGGCCGTTCTGCCGCGCTATGATTTTCTGACCCTGTCTGCCATCGCACTACAGGCCGGATTCCTGATCACGCGCCTTGAAACCTGGGAGGAGGCGCGGGTTATCCTGGTTTTTCACATCGTCGGCACGGTGATGGAGATTTTCAAAACCTCGGCCGGTTCCTGGATCTATCCAGAGGAGGCCTATTTACGAATTGCCGGTGTGCCGCTGTTCTCGGGCTTCATGTATGCCGCAGTCGGCAGCTATCTGGCGCGGGTCTGGCGCATTTTCGAATTCCGGTTTGACCGCTTCCCGCCGCTCTGGCTGCAGGGCCTGCTGGCACTGGCAATCTACATCAACTTCTTCACCCACCATTTCACCGTCGATATCCGACTGGCCCTGTATCTGGCGACCCTCGTGATTTACGGGCCGTGCGTGATCTGGTTCCGGCCGGATGAAAAGCACCGCTTCATGCCATTGGTGATTGGCCTCCTGCTTGTCGCGCTGTTCATCTGGTTTGCCGAGAATATCGGCACCTATGCGCGGGCCTGGACCTATCCGCACCAGGACGGGGTCAACTGGAGCCCGGTCTCTATCCAGAAGCTCGGTTCGTGGTATCTGCTGATGATCATCAGTTTCGTGCTCGTCGCGGCCGTGCACCGCGCGGGACCGGCCAATCAGGCCCCGCGCGACAGACACAGCTAGCCGAGCCAGGGGACAGCGAGTCCCGCAGCTTCTTCCAGAATGTCCTGGGGCATGCCGCCCAGATTGCTCATCAGCGCTATCGCGACGCCGTATTCAGGATAGACCAGGAGAACAGACCGTGTGCCCTGTTGCAGACCCGCATGGTGATAGCGCAGCCGTCCCGCGTCATCCTGATCGATATTCCAGCCAAGCCCTACGGGTGTTTCTTCAGCCAAAGCCGTGATTTGCGGTGTCATCAGTTCCGAATGCATGCGTTCGGACAGAAAGCCGGGTTCGGACATTGCGGCACCGAAGCGTGCGAGGTCGGCCGCGGACGCCAGCAAACCGCCACCCGCCCATTTGTAGGCCGGATTGGCGGGCAGAGCGTTCACAAGCGGGCCGGCCAATACCAATCCCAGCTGCTGCTCATACAGCATTGCCGGGTCATAGAAACGCACACGGCCTGAGCGCAGCGCGAATGGATCGTCGCTTTCCAGAGAGTCGAGACCTAACGGTCCGGCGATCCAGGTCTCGAGCAGATCAAGATAGTTGGCCCCGGTCGCGGCCTCCATGACGGCGGTGGCCAGCGTGTATCCAAAGGTGGAGTAGTGATAAGCCGATCCGGGCGCCGCGACGAGATCGTCTTCCACAAAGAGCGACAGCGCGGCAGATGTGTCCGGGTAAAATCGCTGATCGATCAGGCCGCCGGGCGCAGACGGATTGAAATCGCTTCGGCCATAATGGCGGATACCGCCTTGATGCCCGAGCAGTTGGCGCAAAGTCGTGTTGGCATGTTGTGCCGGCAGGTCCGGCAAGTATTCGGAAATCGGGGCGTCGAGGTCGAGATGACCGCCTTCTGCCAGCCGCGCCGCCAGGGTTGCTGTGATGACCTTGGAGACGCTTCCAAGCCGGAACCGGCTTTCCAGCGAGACCGACAGATTGTTTTCAAGATCGGCCAGACCACTTTCCCCGGTCCAGATGACCTCGCCATCGACGGCGATGGCTGCCGAGAGGCCGGGAATGTGGTTCTCGGTACGGATTGTATTGAATGCGGCGTCGGTCTCGGCCGCCGGTATCTGCGAATAGCTTGGACTGGCAGCCGCCAGCAAAGCAGCGGTGAGCAGGATGAGTGTCGTACGCATTGGTATCTCCCATAGAATTGTCTACGGGTCTGTGATGAAAGACTGCGCAAATCCGGATCCATTTTGAATATTAAGCTTTGGACAGAGCCATCCTGTGTGGACCGGCTCCGGGGATTGCCTTGACCTCGCCGGAAAATTCAGGCGCATAGGACCATCATTTGGAGACGCTTTTCATGTTCAAGACACTCCTGATCGCCAATCGCGGAGAGATTGCCCGGCGCGTCATGCGTACTGCCAAGCGGATGGGCATAAGGACGGTCGCGGTCTATTCCGAGGCCGATGCCGAGGCACCGCACGTCAGAGAAGCGGATGAGGCGGTGCTGATCGGGCCGGCACCAAGTGCGGAAAGCTATCTGCGCGCCGACAAAATCCTCGAAGCGGCCAAACAGACCGGCGCGGATGCCATCCATCCCGGCTATGGATTTCTGTCGGAGAATGCGGCCTTCGCGCGGGCCTGCGCCGAGGCCGGCATCAAGTTTGTCGGCCCATCGCCCGAATCTATCGAGGCAATGGGGCTCAAGGATCGCGCCAAGAAGCTGATGGAAGAGGCGGGCGTGCCGGTTACGCCGGGCTATCACGGCGACAATCAGGACCCGGAACACCTTCAGAATGCTGCTGATGCCATCGGCTATCCCTTGCTGATCAAGGCCGTTGCGGGTGGCGGCGGCAAGGGGATGCGCAAGGTGGAGACCTCTGCTGACTTCCCTGATGCGCTGGACAGCTGCAAACGGGAAGCAAAATCCTCCTTCGGCAATGATGAAGTCCTGATCGAGAAATTCATCGAGAATCCGCGCCACATCGAGGTGCAGGTCTTTGGCGACAGCCGGGGCCGCGTGATCCATCTGTTCGAGCGCGATTGTTCGCTGCAGCGCCGCCATCAGAAAGTGATCGAGGAGGCACCAGCGCCCGGCATGACGCCGAATGTCCGCGCCGCCATGTGTTCCGCCGCCGTGCAGGCCGCCAAGGCTGTCAATTACGAAGGCGCGGGCACGGTGGAGTTCATCGTCGATGGATCCGGCGCACTGCGCGAGGACGGCTTTTTCTTCATGGAGATGAATACGCGGCTTCAGGTGGAGCACCCGGTGACAGAAATGGTGACCGGCCTTGATCTGGTTGAGCTGCAGTTGAAGGTCGCGGCCGGCGGCTCTGTGCCCGAACAGGACGAGATCCGGCTGAAAGGCCATGCGATCGAGGCCCGGCTCTATGCCGAAGACCCGGCGAATGGTTTCCTGCCGAGTATCGGGCGGCTGGATATTCTCGACCTGCCATACGGAATCGAAGGTGTCCGTGTTGACAGCGGTGTGGAGCAGGGCGGCGAGGTGTCGCTGCACTATGATCCGATGATCGCCAAGATCATTGCCTTTGGTACAAATCGCAATGCGGCCATTGAGCGGACGCTGGCGGCGCTTTCTGCCACGCGTGTCTATCCGGTCCGGACAAATGGCGGGTTCCTGGGCAATTGCCTGCGCGATTCTGATTTTGCGGCTGGCAATGTGTCGACAGGTCTGATCGCGGACAAATCAGATTCGCTAATTCCCTCCGGACCGCCGGAAGCGGATGCCGCCCTTGCCGCCCGGGCTGTGCTGGAACGGGTATCCGCCGGCCAGCCCGCAGATCCCTGGGCCGTGCAGGATGGGTTCAGGGCAAATGCCGCGGCGCGTATTCAGGTCCGCCTCGAGTTTGATGGGGGTGCGGTTGACGTGTCACTCAGCGGCGCACCCGCAAAGGGCAGGACCGTAACGGCCCGCGTCAATGAAAAGGCGTTCATTCTGGACGGACAGGCAGCATCAGGCCGTGTGGTTGCCGATCAGGATGGTGTGATCGTTTTTTCGGATGGCCGGACCAGCCGCTTCAACCTGCCCCGCCCCGATGCCGCTGCCGATGCCGCTGAAGCCGGCGGCCTCGTGAAAGCTCCCATGCCGGGCAAGGTCTTGTCTCTGAATGTTGCCGAAGGTGATACGGTTACCAAGGGGCAGAAACTGCTTGTTCTGGAAGCCATGAAAATGGAGCATGCACTGGCTGCGCCACGAGACGGGGTGATTGCATCTGTCTCCATTGCCGCCGGAGATCAGGTCGGTGAGGGCGATGCCCTCGTCACGCTGGCGGAGGAAGAAGAAGCGGCGGCATAGGCTTCCATTTTCCGTCATCGTCCAGCTTGACCGGACGATCTCGATGTCAGTGAGGCCCTCCGATCAAGTCGGAGGGTGACGAAGCTTTTCAAATGACAAACTGGCCCGATCCTTGCTCTCGCCAGAGGGGAATGATGGAGATGGCCATGAACGGGACAGGCGAAACCACACATACCGGCAATGTTGTCACGGAATGGGGCAGCGAAGCCCGGTCCGGCTTCCGCAAGAAAGTGGTCGTGGGTCAGCATGACCTGCACACACGCGACGCGTTTTCCGATGAAGCCCTCGCGGCTCTGATCGAACGTCATCCGCGGGATATGTCGGATTTCTGCACGATGGGAGAACTGGACGACGGGGCAGACAGCTGGCGAGCCGGTGATCCGGGGGATCTTTCGGGCATGGAAATGCTGGAGGCTGTCCGGGCCGGAAAGCTGTGGATCAATCTGCGCGAGGCGATGTGCGTCGATCCGGTGTATCGCCCGCTGTTCGACCAGATGATGGCCGATATGAAGCGGCTGAATCCGGGCTATAAGGTATTGAATGCGGAAAGCGGCATTCTGATTTCCTCGCCGACCGCGCAAGTCTTCATCCATTCGGACGTTTCGGAAACCATTCTCTGGCATGTCCGCGGCAAGAAACGTATCCGCGTCTATCCTGCTGAAGCGCCTTATATCACCGATGAGCGGATGGAATCGATCCTGCACCTGGAGCAGACCGAGGATCTGCCTTTCGAACCGGGCTGGGATGATGAATGCGAGGCCGTCGACCTGGTGCCGGGCATGTTCACTTCATGGCCATTGCATGGACCGCACCGGGTCCAGAACCTTTCAGGCATGAATGTTTCGATCACCATGGAGTTGGTGACACCGGAATCCATGCTTAAAAATGGTGTACTGCATGCCAATGGCGTATTGCGCCGGCGGTTCGGGCTCGACCCCAGATCTTCCGAAGCCCAGGGGGCAGGAGCCTATATGAAGCTGGTCTTCTCCAAGATGGCGAAGAAAATCTGGCGCCACACCAAGCCCATGCCGAAAAGCGAAAAGACTTTCGAGATCGACAAGGCTTCGCCGACGGGTTTTCGTGATCGCGCCGCATAATCTGCTGGAATATCTCATTGCGCAAAGCTATCCCTTTGCCTGGCGGGGCGTATGACAGGCAAAGGGATGTTTGCATGAGAGTTTTGGCTGCAGCTGCGGCTGCGATGTGTTTTTGCGCCCCGTCATTTTCCGACAGCTCCACCTATCCGCAACCGCTGGCGGATGCATTGGCGATGGGCTATGCCGCGCCCGAAGATGCTTTCTGGCGGTTCACCATGCGGGTCTCCATGAATGATGCCGTCATGGATGTGAGGTTTGATGGCGCGCAGGCCGATGGCGAGGACTGGACGCTGCTATCACCCGCCAGTCCGGACGTCCTTCCGGAGGAATTGTCCGGAATGTGGGCGGAGATGAATACCCCTGACAATCCCGATGATGCGGGCAATGAACGGCGCCTGTCCGTGGGCAGTGGCGGCGGGCTGTTTTTCTCGCCTGAAACCGCGCAGATGATTGCCGGTGATGTGCAACTGGCGGCCGGTGGCGGATACACTTTCCGTCCGGACCTTGATCCGGATTCAGACGACGCGGAATCCATGGCCGAACACCTGAACGGAGAAATCGCACTCGCGAGCTCCGGTCATGTCGAGCGTATCCGGATATTTGCGCCGGCCAGTTTCAAGCCCAACCCGGCCGCCCGTATCCATGAGTTTGAAATGGTCATGGATTTCCAGAGCGTTGAGGGATTGCCTGCCCCGGTGATGACATCGATGTCGACCGTTGTAGATGTCAGCGCCCTGTTCCAGCGGCAGCAGCAGAATGTACGCTTTGACTTTTCCGATGTGGAATATGTCGAGCCGTGACTTGGCGGGCCAGGAGAAACGTCCTAGCTCTCACAGCATGACACTGCACCTGATCAAACTCTGTGTTGGGATTGATACCGTCGAGGAGCTGGAAAGCTACCGGCGCCAGCGTTCGCAAGAGCAATTGGCGCGCGGTGAAGCGCTCCGGTCAGTACATGTGACCCGCATGTTCCCGAAGCAGGCCGAAAAGCTTCTGGATGGCGGAAGCCTCTACTGGGTCATCAAACGGGTGATCCAGTGCCGCCAGCGCATTCTGTCGCTGGACGAGGTAACCGGTGAGGACGGGGTTCGCCGCTGTGCAATTGTCATGGATCCGGAGATCATCCGGACGGCACCGGCAGCGCGCCGGCCTTTTCAGGGCTGGCGCTATCTCAAGGTCGAAGAAGCGCCGATGGATATCAGCGACCCGTCCGCCGGTGGTGAAAACCTGCCGCCGGATTTGCGGCGCAAGCTGATCGAGATCGGAGCCTGGTAGCTCAGCCCACGGGCAGATTGTCGATCAGCCGCGTATTCCCGAGCCAGACGGCGGCCAGAACGCGCGCGGGCTGATGCACTTTGCCGCCGGGCAACGGTGCCAGGGTTTCCGCACAGCGCGCCTCGATATAGTCCACGCGGTCAAACACATTTGCAGCCTTGGCGAGCGCTTTGCCTTGCGCCGTCTCCCAATCGACGCCCTTTTCGAGATCAGCGGCAAAAGCGGCCAGGATTTCGTAGAGGCTGGCGGCTGAGCCGCGTTCTTGAGTCGATAGATAGGCGTTGCGTGAGGACAAGGCGAGGCCATCCCGCTCACGAAGCGTCTCCCCGGCCATGATGTCGATGGGCAGGTCGAGGTCACGGACCATTTGGCGGATGACCAGCAATTGCTGATAGTCTTTCTCGCCGAAAACCGCGATGTCAGGCTGAACGCGATTGAAAAGCTTGGCCACGACTATGGCCACGCCGCTGAAAAAATGCGGCCGGAAATCGGTCTCAAGACCGCGCGCTGGGCCGTCGACAGACAGGCGGGCTGAAAAGCCGTCCGGGTACATGTCCGATGCAACGGGTGCATAAAGAAGATCGCATCCCGCATGGGCCAGCTTGGCTGCATCGGTTTCCAGCGTCCGGGGATAGGCGTCGAAGTCCTCGCCCGGCGCAAACTGGGCGGGATTGACGAATATGCTGGCCACCACTCGGTCTGCCTTTTCTTTCGCGCGCGCGATCAGGGAAAGGTGGCCGTCGTGCAAGGCGCCCATGGTCGGCACAAATCCGACTCTCAATCCTTGCCGCTTCCAGCCGGTCACGGTTTTGCGCAAGGAAAGCAGGTCGGCGGTTGCGGGCAAGGGCAGGGCGGTTAAATCGTTCATGAAAGGCGGATAATGCGGCTTTGCTCTGGACGCAAGCCATGCGACTCGCGCTACACACGAAACATGATCCGATCCAGCCTCATAATTCTGCTTGGCCTGTCATTGACCGCCTGCATGACCACCCGCCAGGAGCCGGTTTCACCGGCAGAAATGCCGGTCGCGAATACGCCGGCTGCCCTTATGGCGTCACGCCTTGCGGTGGACCTCGACCGGCGCGCACGGCATGACCCAGCCTCACTGGACCGGGTTGAGGATGAAATGCGGACGCTGGCATTGCGCATGGCTGCACCGCCGGAACCGGCGCCTGAGCCTGATCCGGTAGCGCCCGACCCGGCAGGCGGTGTCAGCCTGTTTCATGCCATCCATCTGGCATCCTACCGTGCTGAAGAACACGCCGCTTCCGGGTGGGAGTCGCTACAGGCGCTGTTTCCGGACCTGCTGGCGTCGCGCATGGCCCGGCTCGAGGAAGCGGATCTGGGATCACGGGGGGTCTTCCTGCGGCTGAAAGCCGGGCCGTTTGATACCGCGGCTGAAGCCGGTTCGGCCTGCGTGCAGATTGAAGCCGCGGGCGGGTGGTGTGCGGTGACCGATTTTACGGGCCGCGCGCTCAGCCGGTAATAATTCTCACAAATCGAATCAGTTGTTGGGCATGGCACCGGACTTGCTCTATAAAGGCCATGAATTTGGCTCTACATCCGGTGTTCCCATGAATTTCTCGACGCAAGCTGACCGTCCTGGCCGATTTCGTCTGATACGGCGTAACAAGGGGGCTCATGTCATTGTCGTGGGCAATGAAAAGGGCGGGGCCGGCAAGTCCACGGTCGCCATGCACCTTTCGATCGCCCTGATGCGGATGGGGAAGTCGGTGGGTGTCATCGATCTCGATTTGAGACAGCGTTCCTTTGGCCGCTATCTGCAGAACCGCCGGGCCTGGATGGACACCTACGGCGTCGAGCTGCCCATTCCAACGGAAATCCGGCTTGAGGCCAGTCCGCTTCGCCACCTCGACGAGGCAGAAGCCGAGGAAGATGCCCGTTTTCAAGCCGCGTTCAGTGAGCTGAAGACCGGACAGGACTTCATTATCATCGATGCCCCGGGGTCTGACACTCATTATTCCCGTTTGGCCCACGCTGTTGCAGACACGATCATCACGCCGGTGAATGACAGCTTTGTTGATTTTGACCTTCTGGCCGAGATTGATGCGCAGACTTTCGAGGTCGGCCGGCCGAGCGTCTATGCCGAAATGGTCTGGGAATGCCGCAAGAAACGCGCCGGCCGGGACCGGACCTCCATTGACTGGGTTGTCATGCGCAATCGCATGTCGCAGCTGGACGCCCGCAACAAGCGCCGCGTGGGTGAGGGGCTCAAGAAGCTCTCCGAACGCATCGGTTTCCGCATGGCACCAGGGTTTGCCGAGCGGGTGATCTATCGCGAACTCTTCCCGCTGGGACTGACTTTGCTGGATCTGACCGAGGATGGCTCGGCCGTGGCCTTCTCCATGAGCCATGTGGCGGCGCGGCAGGAATTGCGCGAATTGTTGACTGTCCTTAAACTGCCCGAACTGGCGGACACAAAGATTCCCTTCTGATGCCATTTCTGCTGCTGGGCTTTGCGGCTCTTGTCATTCTGGTGCTGGTCTCCCGTGCCTTTGCCCGCATGAAAACCGCCGAGGCGGCGCGATGGTCGCGTATCCTTCTGGGGCTCGCGGCGGCGATCTTCGGCGGGCTGTTGACCTTGCGGGGGCTCGCCATTCTGGGCGCACCGCTGGCAACTTTCGGGATCGGGTTGATGGCCGTGGGGGCGGGTTTCCGGCCCAAGCCCTCCCGTGACGCTCCTTCCTCTTCTCCACCGTCTCAAACGATCAGCCGAGAGGAAGCGCTGGATATCCTCGGCTTGACGGGTGCGCCCACGAAAGCGGAAGTCCGGACCGCCTATCGCAATTTGATGAAACGGGTACACCCGGATTCCGGCGGAACTGACGGGCTGTCGCGCCGCCTGACCGAAGCGCGGGATGTGCTGCTGAAAGACTAGCCGCCGGGTGCGACGGCAAAGCAGGGCTCGTCGCGGGCTGCAAGTCTGGCGCAGACAGCGCGGGCCCGGCCGGCATCCACGCCGGTAAAGCGGGCGCGGAACAGTGTCCGGCCATTGGAGTCAAAGCGGGGGGTATACATGGACGCTTCCGCAAGTTCGCTTGCCAACTCGCGTACCGTCTCGAGGCGCGCCCGTGCTGCAGCTTCATCCGTATAAGCGCCGACCTGCACGGACCAGCCTGCAGGCGGAAGGTCCTGTGGCTCAGTCCTGGCCGCCGTGCCACTCGGCGTTCCCATATCATCTGTCATTTCAATCTGAAGCGGTGGCAGCGTCTCGCCATCGCCCTGAGCGACCGGCGGCGACAGGTCCAGCGCGGCGATCTGGGTCGCAATGATATCCTGTTCGCGAATGGGGTTCAGACGCGGTGTGAGATCGCGGGCCGCAACGATCAAAGCTTCGCGGTTTTCCAGTGAGCGATATGCGGCATCGATCAATTGCTCGGCATGGGCATCGCGATAGGCGGCTGTCGGTCCACCCATAACGACCGCAACAAGACGGTGGCCATCACGCATTGCCGTCGTTGCGATGTTGAACCCTGACGCGCGGATATAGCCGGTCTTCATGCCATCCACACCATCGACGCGGCCGACCAGATTATTGTGCGAACGATAGGTGCGCCCATTATGGGTGAAGCTGCGTTCGGTGAAATAATGCATGTATTGTGGAAAGTCGCGGCGCAGCGCTAGCGTCAGGCGCGCCATGTCCCGCGCGGTCGTAACCTGACGGGAATTGGGGAGGCCCGAAGCATTGCGGAAGGTGGTGTTGGCGAGGCCCAGATCGCGTGCCCGCGCGGTCATCTCGACAGCGAATGCCCGTTCCGTCGTGGCCAGCTCTTCAGCGACCATCACAGCAACGTCATTGGCGCTCTTGATCACCAGGGCGCGAATGGCGGTCTCGACGGTAATTGTGTCGCCCTGGGACAGATTCAGATTGGACGGCTGCTGGCTGGCGGCGATCCGCGAGGCGGTCAGCGTATCCGTCAAAGACAGATCGCCAGCCTCAATCGCTTCGAATAGCAGGTAGAGCGTCATCATCTTGGTGAGTGAGGCGGGATAGCGTTGTGCGTCCGCCAGCCGGCTGTGCAGAATTTCGCCGGTATTCGCGTCTGCAACAAAAGCAGCATAGCGGCGCGTGTCCGCATACCCGTCGGCCGCCATCAGGCCAGACAGGATGATTACAATCGTCACAAACAGACCGCGCAGGGTATCCATAGGGAACGATCCAACCCCAGACCCGTTTCTGTGACGTTAAGGCCGTCGCAAATATTTTATGGTGCAGCGCAACAATTTTGTTGACGCGGCTGCGAAGGTTTGGCATATAAATGCTGCAACTGCGAACAAATGAGTCGCGAGAGAGTTTGAAAATGACGGATACGACCGCAAATACTGCAGCCGAAACGGCGCAAACCGAAGCAAAGGCGCAACCGGCCAAAACACCGGCGGTCAAGGCCGCTTCGGCCCCGCGCGCCGAAACCGCGCCGGTCCAGAAAGCAAAATCGCCGAAGGCGGCAACCCGGAAGACTGCGGCAAAGAAGACCGCTGCCCGCAAGCCCGCCAAGACCAAAACGAAATCCTCCCCGAAAAAGGACATCAAGACCATGACCAAAGCTCAGAGCCACGCTGTGAACGAAACGATCGAGCAAATGACGACTGCCGGCAATCAGGCCTTCAAGGAAGGCTTTGAAAAGTCGCTGAAGTCCGTCAACGAAATGAACGCTTTCCAGAAGGAAAACGTCGAGGCCGTCATCGCTTCCGCAACCGCTGCCGGCAAGAATGCCGAAGTGCTGAATTCGAACGCCGTGGCCTATGCCAAGACGTCGATGGAATCAGCTGTCGCCGCCACCAAGGCGCTGACGACCGCCAAATCTGTCCAGGACATGATCGAGGTCCAGACCGACTTCGTGAAGTCTTCCATGGACATGTTCCTGGCCGAATTGAACAAGACCTCCGAGATCTATTCCGGTGCGGTCAAAGAAGTAACCAAGCCGATCAATGACCGCTTCGCGGCTTCGGTCGAAATGGTGCAATCGGCTCGCTAGAGCTGATTTCGGGCAGGCCGATCTCCCCCGATCTGCCCGACACATTCTCCCTAACTGGCCCGGCGGTTTATCTGCCGGGCCTTTTTCTTTTGCGCTTTGGTAACAGGATTGCTGCCAGAATTTGAACGATCCGGTGTCACAATTTGGCTCCAGATCGTGCAGAAGCTGTTGAGGATGGTGTTTCAGGTCTTCCCAGGGCGCAAACCTTGCTTATCTAATAGAAGCCCAGCGACGAGCCGAATCGATGACCGAGCGCCGCGATAAATCCAGCGACCCTGATCGCCAGACAGGGGTCGCGACCCGCACCCGTCCGAAGACGAAGAAACCGTCGATGTACCGGGTGGTGATGTTGAACGACGATTTCACGCCGATGGAGTTCGTCGTTGAGGTCCTGATGCGGATCTTCAACAAGTCGCCGGAAGAAGCGACGCAGATCATGCTTCATGTCCACCAGAATGGCGTCGGCGTCTGTGGCGTGTTTACCTTCGAGATCGCCGAAACGAAGGTAGCGCAAGTGATGGATCTGGCACGGCGCGCGCAGCATCCGCTGCAATGCACGATGGAAAAGGAATAGACGTTGCCCTCATTTTCAACCTCTCTCGAAGACACGCTTCATCGCGCCCTCGGGTTTGCGAATGAGCGTGGTCATGAATACGCCACGCTGGAACATCTGCTGCTGGCTCTCGTCGATGACGAGGATGCCGCCGGTGTCATGAAAGCGTGTGATGTCGATCTGGGGGAGTTGAAATCGACGCTGACCGCTTTTGTGGACGCGGAGCTGGGTGACCTGGCGGTTGATGATAATGAAGATGCCAAACCGACGACCGGTTTCCAGCGCGTGATCCAGCGCGCCGTCATTCACGTTCAGAATGCCGGCCGGGAAGAGGTGACCGGCGCCAATGTCCTGGTCGCGATCTTCGCCGAGCGCGAAAGTCACGCCGCGCATTTCCTCGCCGAGCGCGACATGACCCGCTATGATGCGGTTAATTACATTTCCCATGGCATTGCCAAACGGCCCGGCGAAAGCGAAGCGCGGCCGGTGCGCGGTGCGATGGAAGACGAAGCCGATGATGATGACGAGAAGGATGGCGACGCCCTTTCGGCCTATTGCGTCGATCTGAATGCCAAAGCCCGTGAGGGCGGCGTGGATCCGCTGATTGGCCGCGAGGCCGAAGTGGAGCGCTGTGTTCAGGTGCTTTGCCGCCGGCGCAAGAACAATCCTTTGCTGGTCGGTGATCCCGGCGTTGGCAAGACGGCCATTGCCGAAGGCCTGGCGCGCAAGATCATTGAAAAAGACGTTCCGGAAGTGCTGCAGGACGCCACCATCTATTCCCTGGATATGGGCTCGCTTCTGGCCGGCACCCGCTATCGCGGTGATTTCGAGGAACGCGTGAAGCAGGTCGTCAAGGAATTGGAAGCGCGCGAAGGCGCCATCCTTTTCATCGACGAAATTCACACCGTTATTGGTGCCGGCGCGACGTCTGGCGGAGCGATGGATGCGTCCAACCTCCTCAAACCCGCGCTGCAATCGGGAAGCCTGCGTTGCATGGGTTCGACGACTTACAAGGAGTTTCGTCAGCACTTCGAAAAGGACCGTGCTCTGGCCCGGCGCTTCCAGAAGATTGATGTGACTGAACCCAGCCGGGATGACACCGTGAAAATTCTCCAGGGGCTGAAACCCTATTTCGAGAAATTCCACGATGTACGCTTCACCAATGAAGCGGTGAAGACGGCGGTTGATCTGTCAGCCCGCTACATTACCGACCGCAAGCTGCCCGACAAGGCGATTGACGTGATTGACGAGGCGGGCGCACGGATGCGCCTGCTGCCGCCGTCCAAGCGGAAGAAAACCATCGGCGTGAAAGACGTCGAGACCGTGGTCGCCAAAATCGCCCGCATTCCGGAGAAATCGGTCTCCAAGGATGACGAATCGGCGCTGAAATCCCTGCCATCGGATCTGCGTCATGTGGTCTTCGGCCAGGACGAGGCGATCGAGAAGTTGTCATCGGCCATCAAGCTGGCGCGGGCGGGTCTGCGCGAGCCGGAAAAACCGATCGGCAATTATCTCTTCTCCGGTCCGACCGGTGTCGGCAAGACCGAAGTGGCCAAGCAGCTGGCTTCCATTCTGGGCGTCGAACTCTTACGCTTCGACATGTCCGAATATATGGAACGGCACACGGTTTCCCGCCTGATCGGTGCCCCTCCGGGATATGTCGGTCATGACCAGGGCGGGCTACTGACCGATGCCGTGGATCAGCATCGACATGCGGTTCTGCTGCTCGACGAGATCGAGAAGGCCCATCCGGATCTTTTCAATATCCTCCTGCAGGTCATGGACCATGGCAGCCTGACGGATGCCAATGGCAAGAAAGTCGATTTCCGGAATGTCGTGCTGATCATGACGACCAATGCCGGGGCGGCCGATGCTGCCAAGGAAGCCATCGGCTTTGGCCGCGACAAGCGTGAAGGCGACGATGTGGCTGCCATCGAAAAGCTGTTTACGCCGGAATTCCGCAACCGGCTGGATGCGATCATTCCCTTTGCCGGCTTGTCCCAACCGATTGTCGGCCGTGTTGTCGAGAAATTCGTGCTGCAGCTGGAAGCCCAGCTGGCGGACCGCGGCGTCTCGTTCGAACTGACCGATGCGGCGACGGAATGGCTGGCCAAGCGCGGCTATGACGAGAAATTCGGTGCCCGGCCACTGGCCCGGGTCATCCAGGAGCATATCAAGAAGCCGCTGGCGGATGAAATCCTGTTTGGCCAGCTGAAATCCGGCGGGCTGGTGAAAGTCGATGTCGATGCCGCAGATGCGGAACGCCTCGACTTCGACATCACGCCGGGCGACCGGATCAAGCCGAAACGGCCCAAAGGAAGTGGCCGTAAGAAAACGAAAGAGCCGGTGCGCTAATAAGCCTACTCGGCAAAGACTTCAGATGAGGACAGGCCGTCACCGATCCCGGTGGCGGCCTTTTCCTTTTGCCTGCGATATTCACGCGGCGTCAGGCCGTTGGCTTCCTTGAAGGCGCGATTGAACGGACCCAGCGATGCAAAGCCGCTATCGAGTGCAATATCGAGAATGCTGGCGCTGGATTCAGTATCCGCCAGCAAACTTTCGGCATGGCGAATCCGGTACCCATTGATAAAGCGGTTGAAATTCGGGTGTCCGAGCGCCGAGACGATGGCGCGTGAGACCTTGTAGTCCTTTTCGTGCAGGCGCTGGGCGAGGGTCGACACCTTGAGCTCCGGATCCAGATAGGCCCCTTCGGCCACGAGGGCTTGAGCGCGCCGGGCCAATGCCATTTCATCCCCGGTTGCGGGCGGTGATTTTCGCGCAGCGCCTGACGGTAAGGGGTTATTCTGACGGAAAATGATGGCGAGGCTGACGCTGCACATGATCATCGCGGCACAAAGGCCCTGAATGAGTACGGTCAGTCCGGGGGAAACGAATGTCAATCGTCCATGATCGAACAGCATGACACAGATAACAACGCCGGCTCCGAAGCTGGACAGGTAAATGTAGCGAATACGCTTTTCGTTATCGGAAATGCCCGACCAGCCATTCAGCCCCTCGCCAAACGCCAGAAGGAGGGCGGCCGAGCTGAAAAAGACCTGAAGGCCGTCCAGTCGTTCCATCCACTGCGCCAGACTTGCCTCGCCCATCCAGGCGCCAAAACTCAGGCTGAGGGCCAACTGGTCAAATATGGTCGGAAGGAAAATGCCGGCAACGATGGCTATTTCGGGCCAGCCAATCGCGGCATCGTGACGGAAAAGCGCACGGGATGTGAGCCAGAAAAAGGAACAGGAGGCGCAACTGGCAATCGCCATGACGGGATAGGCGGCACCAATCATTTCCCGGCCCAGAACCTCGATCAGCATGATGGCGATCAATCCAACGCAGAAACCGGCCCAGATCAGATGCAGTTGCGAGAAGGCGCGCCGAAGGGCGATCCATCCGAGCCAGACCGCCGCCGCAGATATTGCGAAAATTTTCAATCCTGCGCCCAGTGCAAACACGGCGGCCTCCATTCGTGTGCCATGATGCGCCTGATCCCGACCGATATGCAAGTTTGTGATTTTCTTTCGCCGATTTCTGAATCGGCGAGCCGGTGCCCGCCCGATCATTCATTCCTTTTTCATGACCGGCCAACAAAGGCTGGCACGACAAGAAGGAATATTCATTATGGTCGATACATTCGCGCCTCCCGCGCGCCGCGCGTTGAATGCGCACACCGTCCTTAAAACCACCGGACTGCTCTGGTTCCTCGTCGCCGTGATCGGGCAATGGCTGTTTGCCTATTATGTGATCGCTGCCTATGCGCCAGAAACGCTGTCGGGCAGCTGGGAGCGTTGGGATGAAACCGGCCTGATACAGGGGTTTACCGTCGATGATCTGATCGGCAATCTGGCCTTTATCTCGCACACCTTGCTGACCGCGGTCATCTGTATTGGCGGAACAATGCAATTGATGCCGCCGGTGCGGAAGCGGTTCCCGGCCCTGCACAGATGGACCGGCCGGACCTATCTGACAGTCGGCGCCTTTATGGCCATTGGCGGTATCTGGATGATCTGGGGGCGCGGTTCGCGCCTGACCGAAATTGGCGGCTGGGGCACAACGATCAACGGGCTTATGGCCCTGGTGACGATCGCTGTTGCCTTCTACTTCGCCAAGCGGCGCAAGATCGATCGGCACCGGCGTTGGGCGATGCGGACCTTCATACTGCTCAGTGGCGTCTGGTTCACGCGCCTCGGATATATGGCTTGGGCGATATTGACGGGCGGGGCCGGTATGAGCCGTTCGCTGGACGGGCCCTTCGATATCTTCATTGCTTTTGGCAGCTATCTTTTGCCACTGGCCGTGCTTGAGCTTTATTTCCTCGCCAGTGACAGCCGGTCAGGCGGCATCAAGCTGGCCACGTCCGGCGTGATGCTCGCGGCAACTGCAGCGACAGCACTCGGCGTGTTCGGTGCGTGGTCGATGATGTGGAGCCCGCATGTCTGAGGTCAGGCGAGGGCGGCTTTGATCTTGTCGGCCTGGGCTTTCAGCTCGTCCATATCCGCTTGTCCGCCGCCATGGCGGCCAAGTGGCTCGCCTTCCCAGCGCGGAATGACGTGAAAGTGGATATGAAACACGGTCTGCCCGGCGGGCGCGCCATTGAATTGCGTCACCACAATGCCATCCGGTTCGAGGGCCGTTTCGACCGCTTTTGCCAGGGCCTTCACGCGCTGGATTGCGGCGGCGGCCATGTCGTCTGACAGGTCGAGCAGATTACGCGCGGGCTCTTTCGGCACAACGAGGCAATGACCCGGCGATTGCGGAAAAATGTCCATGAAGGCCACGGCGACGTCATCCTCGAAAATCTTGATCGCCGGGGCGTCCCCCGAAATGATTTTCGCGAAGATGTTCTGGTCGTCATATGTGCCGGACAGGCTCATGGTATTCATTCCATTCAGCAGCTTTGGCATTCATGCCTAACAAGAGTCATTCCTGCTTGAAAGGCAATTCCGCCTGTTGCGCCTCGATGTCGGCGAGCACGGCCCCGCGCTCATAGTCGAGATAGTCTGCCACCGCGCGCCGGAAATTTTCATCGGGAATGTAATGCACCGAATGGACCGCGCGCGGACGATAACCCCGCGCCAGCTTGTGCTCGCCCTGGGCGCCGGCTTCCACGCGCGACAGGCCGCGTTCAATCGCGAAATCGATGGCCCGGTGATAGCAGAGCTCGAAATGCAGGAAGGGGGCGTCGGCGAGGCATCCCCAATAGCGGCCGTAAAGCGCGTCTGACCCAATGAAATTGAGTGCGCTGGCGACAAAGCGGCCGTCCTGTCTGGCCATCGCCATCCAGACCTTGTCGGCCATGCGCTGATGGATCAGATCGAAGAATTCGCGGTTGAGGTAGGGCGTTCCCCATTTGCGGGCACCGGTGTCCTGATAACAGGCAAAGAAGACGTCCCAGTGCTCGGGCCGCAGATCATCGCCGGTCAGACCCACGATCTCGATGTTGGCATTGGCGGCAGCGCGTTCCTTCTTCAGCGCCTTGCGTTTTCGCGAGGCCATATCGCCAAGGAATTCATCATAGGTCTGATAGCCCGCATTTTCCCAGATATATTGCCGGTCCACGCGGTGCAGGAGACCGAGACGTTCAGCCATTTCCCGGTCGTCTGCCGCCGGGAAATTCATCGACCAGACCGGCAGGCCATTCTGCTCGGTGATCGACATGGCGGCCCGTGCCAGTCCCTCGCGGACATTCGCCTCAGACGACAACAGACGCCGGCCAGTGACCGGTGTGAACGGCACGGCGCTGAGGAGTTTGGGATAATACCGCCCGCCGGCCCGCTCCCAGGCGTCGGCCCAGGCATGATCGAAGACATATTCGCCATAGGAGTGGGATTTGGCGTAGCCGGGCAGGGTGCCGACGAGCGCGCCGCCTTCATCTTCAGCAATCAGGTGAACGCCCTGCCAGCCCGTTTCCGTGGTGGCGCTGCCGCTTTCTTCCAGGGCCTGCAGGAAGTCCCAGGACAGGAAGGGATCGTATTCCACGCCGACCGGATTAGCCGCCGCATCCCAGGCAGATCTCTCCACATCGGACAGGCTGGAAATTGAGCGAAAACGGATCCCGGTCATCGCATCTGGAGATAGGCGCAATTTGGCATTGGGGAAAGGCGGGTGGCGGGCTATGTCTGTACAAAACCGGGAGGGATACAAACATGACATCACGATTTGAAGGCAAGGTCGCTCTGGTCACGGGCGGATCCCGCGGAATCGGGGCCGCTATTGCCCGCCGGCTGGCGTCTGAAGGCGCGGACATTGTGCTGACCTATGGCGGCTCGAAGGACAAGGCCGAAGCGGTTGCCGAAGAGATCCGCGCCATGGGCCGGAAAGCCGAAGCGGTGCATTGCGATGCCTCGAAACGTGGCGAGACGGCGAAACTGGTGGCCGATGTGGCAGAGCGATACGGACGGCTGGATGTGCTGGTCAACAATTCCGGCGTTTATCCGTTGACCTCGCTGTCGAAATGCACGGACGAGACCTGGGATGAAATGCTGGCGATCAATGTGACGGCTGTCTTCGAAGGCCTGCGCGCGGCCTATCAGGTGATGAAGCCGGGTTCCTCCATCGTGACCATCGGGTCGGTGGCTGGAGATTCGGCCCAGATGGCGGGTGTCGGGGTCTATTCATCCTCGAAAGCGGCTGCCGAACTGATTACTCGCGCTGCGGGCCGCGAATTCGGCCGCAAAGGCATACGGGCCAATGTCATTCAGCCGGGTCCGATTGATACCGACATGAATCCGGCGGATGGCCAAACCGCCGAATTGCAGAAAATGATGGTGCCGCTGGGCCGTTATGGCGAAGCCGATGAAGTGGCCAATGCGGTGGCTTTCCTTGCCAGTGACGAAGCGTCCTACATCAACGGCACGACGCTGAAGGTCTGTGGCGGGATGACGGCATGATACGGGTGATCCGCGGTACGGTTGCCCTGACGGCACTGGTGGCTGTCCTGATTCAGTACGTGACCTTTATGAGTGGTACGGATGACGGCGTGGCCATCGCGACGCTGCGTTATTTCAGCTATTTCACGATCATGACCAATTGCCTTGTCGCAGCGGGCTGGGGCGCCGCCGCCCTTTGGCCACAGACTGCAATGGGGCAATTTTTCCAGAAAGACAGCATCCGTACCGCCGTGACCGGCTATATTGTGCTGGTGGGGGTCATCTATCACGTCTTGCTGGCGTCCATTCACGATCCGCAAGGCCTTGAATGGTATGCCAATCACCTCCTGCACACGATTGTGCCGCTGGCCGTGTTCCTTGACTGGCTTTTTCTGTCCGGCGCGCGCTCGGCGCGGTTTGCGCAGGTCATCTCCTGGCAGGTCTATCCGGTGGTCTATACTGCCTACACCCTGATCAAGGGGTCGATCACCGGGTTTTACCCCTATCCGTTTCTGGATGTGAATGATCTGGGATATGGCGGCGTTGCGGTGCAACTTGCTGGCCTGATCTTCACCTTCGTGCTGACAGGTATTGTTTTTGTCGCCATTGGCAAATTGCAGGCCCGCCTGATGCGCTAGGCAATCTCGAAAACGGCGTCGATTTCCACCGCGGCACCCAGCGGAAGCACGGGGCAGGAAACGGCGGAGCGGGCATGACGTCCGGCGTCTCCGAATGCCTCGACCATCAGATCGGAAGCCCCGTTGATGACTTTCGGGATGGCTTCGAATTCGGGCGTTGCGCAGACAAATCCGCCGAGTTTCACTACCCTTACAAGACGGTCGAGATCACCATCCAGGGCATCCTTGAGCTGGGCAATCAGATTGAGTGCGCACAGGCGCGCCGCGGACTGACCCTGTTCAACATTCATGGTTTCGCCCAGGCGGCCGGTGACCAGCCCATCGGGACCAAAAGATATCTGGCCGGAAACAAAAAGCTGATTGCCGGAACGCACATAGGGCACGTAATTGGCCACGGGTGCTGCGGCCTGTGGCAGTTTCAGCCCCAGATCCGCCAGACGTTTTTCTGCCTCGGACATAATACTCTCCTGTTCTTCTAATCGCCTAGCGCGCTGCCTGTGTCACTGCAAGAGGTCCGTCATTTCGGTTTGAATACGCGGCCTTTCATGATGGCAGCGTCACCGAATTTTGCGCGGGCCTTGTCCATCGCCCGTTCGGCTGCTGCGCGCCTCGGCCCATCCGGGTCCAGCAAATCCAGGGCGTCCATACTGCCATCGACGAGACTGGAGATGCCGATACCAATGAGGCGGAATTTGCGGCCGTTCGCCTCCGGTTTCAGAAGCTCCTGTCCAACCCGGAACAGGGTGTCAGCAAGCTGTGTGGCATCGGGCAGTGTGCGGCGGCGTGTGATGATTTTGAAATCCTGTGTGCGCAGTTTCAATGTCACGACATAGCCTGAAACGTTTTTCTGCTTTGCCATGTCTGCGACCCGAACACATTGCCGCCAGAGTCGGGATTCCAGCTCCTTCAGGTCGCTGATATCATCGAAGAATGTGGTTTCTGACGACACGCTCTTGCGTTCGCGGTCCGGGGTGACCGTGCGGTAATCCTCGCCCGTGGCAAGCTTTGCGAGCCGGTAGCCGCCATCGCCATAGCGGGCGGCCATGGTCTTCTCTCCGACCCGGATGACATCGGCCAGTGTTTTGATGCCGTCCTTTTCCAGCCTGGCTGCGAAGACCGGCCCTACACCGAAAACGGCCCGGGTTGGCCGGGTCTTGAGAAAATCCGGAGCTTCCGAACGGCCCAGAACGAAAAACCCGTTTGGCTTGTCCATGTCAGAGGCCGTCTTGGCGAGGAATTTGTTATAGGAGAGGCCGACCGATACCGTAATGCCGACTTCCTGATGGATGCGCTTTTGCAAACGCAGCAGGGTCAGTGCCGGTGGTGCATGGTGGAGGCGCTGTGTGCCGGTCAGATCGAGAAAAGCCTCGTCGATGGAGAGAGGTTCAACAACCGGCGTGACGTCCTGCATCATCTTTCGGATACGGTCGCCCTCTTCGGCATAGACATCCATCCGCGGACGGATCACGACGGCATCGGGGCAGGCTTTCAGGGCCTTGAACATCGGCATGGCCGACCTGACGCCGTAAAGCCGGGCCACGTAACAAGCCGTCGAGACCACGCCCCGCTTTCCCCCGCCGATAATGACGGGCCTGTCTTCCAGGGAGGGGTCGTCACGCTTTTCAATCGCCGCATAGAAGGCGTCACAGTCGATATGGGCGATCGATAATGCGTTCAGCTCCGGATGACGCAGTGGCCGCCGCGCGCCGCAGGCCGGGCAGGTGTCGCTTTGCTCCAGCGGTGTCTGACAGGCCCGGCAATATCCCGGCAGGGTGCTCATGACAGTGGCCAGAGCCAGGCGGCACCGCGAACACCGGAGCTGTCGCCATGCAGATTCCTGACGATGCGCGTCGTCATCCGGTCGCTGAAGACATATCCGGGCAGGCGGCGTGCGGTTTCCTCTGCGAGCAGCGGGATGTTTGACAGACCGCCACCCAAAACGATCACTTCCGGATCAACGATATTGATCACGGTCGCCAGTCCGCGCGCCAGGCGGTCCTGAAACCGGTCGAGCGCGGCTTTGGCGTCGGCTTCGCCCGCTTCGGCATTGGTTACAATCTGGTCAGCCGTTAAGGTTCTGCCGGTTTCGCGTGTGTGATCGGCCGCAAAAGCCGGTCCGGAGATCCAGCTTTCGACACAGCCGCTAAGGCCGCATTTGCAGTCGGGGCCGGGCACCTCCCCAATCGAGGGCCAGGGCAGGGAGGTATGACCCCATTCGCCTCCCAGCAGGCCATGGCCTTCATGTATCCGGCTATCGACAACCAGTCCGCCGCCGACGCCGGTTCCAAGGATGACGCCAAATACTGATTTTGCGCTCTTGCCTGCACCATCCACCGATTCAGAGAGGGCAAAGCAGTTGGCATCATTGGCGCACCGCACAGGGCGGCCCAGCGCCGCTTCAAGGTCCTTGTCGAGTGCGCGTCCATTGAGTGCGGCCGAGTTTGAGTTGCGCATCAGACCCGAGACCGGATTGAGCGATCCGGGATGGCCGACGCCAACAGGGAGCGAATCACTTTCCACAGATTTTTCAGCCAAACCGACCAGATGCGTGATCAGCCGGATTTTTGATTCATAATGTTCCGGCGTCGCTTCGCGTCTGGAATAGCGTGTGTGGCCGACCGAATCGATAATGGCGACTTCGGTTTTGGTGCCGCCCAGATCCACTCCGATTCGAAACATGCTTCCGCCCCAGTCCGGGTTATGGTTAACATTGCCGTTCTTATCTTGTTCCAGAAAGGGAGAAAAGTTCGGCGCCGACTCATCCTTGATTAAGGATCATCTGCTCTAATCATCGCGGGGTGAAACCGGGTGCGCAATGACGCGCCCAAGCTACGGGAATGCGGCGGCGTCATGCTTCAGGTCATGCCCAAAAAGGTTCTCATCGTCGAGGACAACGAGCTCAACATGAAGCTCTTTTCCGATCTGCTCGAAGCGCATGGCTACGAGACCGTTGGCACGAATAATGGTCTGAATGCGCTGGATCTGGCACGGGAACATTCGCCTGACCTCATCCTCATGGATATCCAGCTGCCCGAAGTCTCCGGGCTTGAAGTCACCAAATGGCTGAAGGACGATGATGAGCTGTCGTCGATTCCCGTGATCGCTGTGACTGCATTTGCCATGAAGGGTGATGAGGAGCGTATTCGCGAGGGCGGCTGTGAAGCCTATATGTCCAAGCCGATCAGTATTTCTGTTTTCATCGACACCATCAGGGGCTTTCTCGGCGAGGAGGCGGCATGAGCGCCAGGGTCCTCGTTGTTGATGACCAGGAAGCCAATGTCAGACTGCTCGAAGCCAAGCTGAGGGCGGAGTATTTTGATGTTGTGACGGCCTTTAGTGGCCAATCCGCGATTGATTGCGCCATTGCGCAGCAACCCGACGTTATCCTACTGGATATCATGATGCCCGGTATGGACGGTTTTGAAACCTGCCGCCGCCTCAAATCCGATCGCCGGACGCGCCATATTCCGGTTGTAATGGTCACAGCGCTGGATCAGCCCGACGACCGCGTTCGCGGGCTGGAGGCCGGTGCGGACGATTTCCTGACCAAGCCGGTGGATAATCTGCCGCTGTTTGCCCGCATTCGTTCCTTGCTACGCCTGAAAGTCCTGCTCGACGAATTACGGCTGCGCGAGGAAAAGGCCGAGGAGCGCGGGCTGGCACCGGTTGATGCCGAATCGGAAGCGCTACAGGACGTGAACATCCTGCTCGTTGCCGGAGAAGACCGGATCGCCAGCCATCTCGCCAGCAAGCTGCCGCCACAGACGAATGCCGATGTGGAAATTGATCCGGCCAGGGCGATTACCCGGTCAGCTGACGGGTATGACCTGATACTGATCGACCTCACGACAAAGGCATTTGATGCCTTGCGTGTCTGCGCGCGTATCCGGGCCAATTCCGAGACCCGGCAAATACCAATCCTGGCCATTGTGGACCCTGACGAGGTCAGCCGCTCGGTCCGTGCGCTCGACCTCGGCGTGAATGATATTGTTCACCGCCCGGTTGACCGGGGGGAGCTGAATGCCCGGATATGGACGCAGCTTCGGCGCAAGCGCTATGCGGACACACTGCGCGAGCGCCTGGAAGACAGTCTGGAGATGGCGGTCACAGATCCGCTGACCGGCCTGCACAACCGGCGCTATATCTCCTCACGCCTGCAACAGGTTGCAGAGATTGTGGCCTCTGGTGATACGACCGCATCTGTTGTGATCGCAGACCTGGATCACTTCAAACGCGTCAATGACACTTACGGCCACGAGGCGGGAGATTTTATCCTGCGCGAGTTTTCCGAACGGCTGAAGGCGCGTTTGCGGGCGGTCGATCTGGCGGCGCGTTATGGCGGTGAGGAATTTGTGATCCTGATGCCGGATGCGCCGCTGACCGAAGCCAAGGCCGGCGCCGAACGTTTGCGGGCCGCGATTGCGGATACGCCGTTCAGATTGCCGGGCGACAGCGGTGTGCTTGCTGTTACGGTTTCAATAGGCGTTGCTGAAATCCAGCCGGGAGATGATGTCGATACGGTGCTACGCTGCGCGGATGATGCGCTCTACCGCGCCAAGGCGGCGGGCCGTAACTGCGTGATGACAGATCAGAAGGCCAGTCAGGCGGCCTGAAAGCACAAGAGTCGCAAGACTACTTGATTTTGCCTTCTTTGAATTCGACGTGTTTTTTGACGACCGGATCATATTTCCGGACGACCATTTTCTCGGTCATGGTCCGGGCATTTTTCTTGGTCACGTAGAAATAGCCGGTTCCCGCCGTGGAGTTCAGACGGATCTTGATGGTTGTCGGCTTGGCCATGACGAAATTCCCTGATGCACATGACTGTCACGCCGGAAAAGCCCGGTCGCAAGAGGCGCGGAACATACGCACGCTCCGCAAAGTGTCAAGCGGGTCTTCGCTGTATTTGCCGCACTGCCAGGAACACCAGGTAGATGACGGCGATACCACTGGTCACGATCAGCACGCCTTGCGGATTCATGGCGTCCATACCAACGCCACCTGCGGCAGGTCCCACAAGGGACCCGACACCATAGGCCATCACAAAAGCGGCGTTTGCCGCTGCCATGGATCCGCCATCAAACCGCTCGCCGATCATGGCGAGACCCAGTGTGTACATGCCGGTTGCCGTGCCGACATAGGCAAACATCACGGCGTATAAGGCCAGAGTATTGGCTCCCGCCAGGAAGATAAGACCGGGTCCGACAATACAGACGAGAGTCGCCAATACCGTGATGCGAAGCCGGCCGGCATGGTCGGCAAGGCGGCCAAGCGGTGTCTGAAGTGCGATACCGCCGAGCGCGCCGGCGGCCATCATGAATCCGATGGATGAATCCAGCAGGCCAATGCGTTCGCCATAAACCGGGAAGAGCGAGAAAAAGATGGTCTCGGTGGCACCGAATAACAATCCGGCTCCGATAGCGGCCGGCGCATATCCTGCGGCACGGATCATGGCTTTGAAACTGGCGGATTCGGCGTCGGGCTGTTCAATGCCCGGCCCCCGGAGAAGAATGATGGGCAGTGTGCCGATCGAAAACAGGCAGAACCCTGCAATCCATGGGTCGGGGCCGGTCGATCCCAAAACTGCCAGCAATAACCCGCCTGCGCCGAAGCCGGATGCCAGCGCTGTGGCATAAAGACCGAGAATGGTGGCGCGTTTCTCTGCCGGCGCAATCTGGTTGATCCATGTCTCGGACGAGACAAAGATGATGGTGATGCTGAGCCCCATGGCAAAGCGCAGGGCAAACCAGACGATCACATCCGGAAACAGTGGAAAAAGCGGAATGCAGAGGGCGGTGAATGCAAGGCTGCCGATAATCAGTGACCGTCCGGCATAACGTGACAGCAATCGTGGAATGAAGGGCGTCGCGGCGATTGTGGATAGCGCAGCAGCAGCGCCGTTCAATCCTACGATCAGGCCCGAGCCTGTCATCGTTTCCAGATTGAGGGCCATGACCGGCATGAGAAGTGTGAATCCGCAGCCGCAAAGCGATGCGCAAATGATCGCGGCTATGAGCGATCGAAGGCGGCCATGCCGCTCGTGGAGAAGCCATTCGGAAAACATCGCCCGCGGCTATAACGGATCAATCTGCATCCGTCTTGCCAATTCTCGGATATGACGCGGCCGCGATGCGGGCTGCTGCAGCCGCCGGTCCAGCTCGCCCAGTACAAAGCGTGTCACATGCGGCAAGGGCAGAGCTTCGGCTTCCTCGCGCGTCACCCACCGGACATCGGTGAGCTCGTCAGATTCGCGTTTGACGATGCCGGCAACCGCTTCGTCAGCATCGGCGTGGAAGAACCAGGCGTCGAAGCGGCGGACGCGGCGAGGCGGGGTTATGGCGCGGGCGATCAGGCGAAGCGGACGCGCATCCGGCTGGAGGCTCGATTTGCGAAATGCGGTCCAGTTGGGATGGCGTGATGTGATCCTCCCCTCGCAGCCGACAAGATATCCTGCCTCTTCGGCGGTTTCGCGGATGGCGGCAGCCGCTGCCGCACGGGCACGCCTCTCGGACATGACCCGGCACATGCAGGCCAGATCCTCGCCTTCCATCATCCCGGCAAGGGGAGCATAGCTGTCGGCGCGATCGACCCGGCCCCCGGGAAAAACATATTGTTCAGGCATGAAAACATGACGCGTCGAGCGCTTGCCCATAAGGATTTCCCGGCCGCGCTTGGACTGGCGCGTGAGGATCAGCGTTCCGGCCAGTTTTGGCCTGAGCGACAGCCCGGACTTTGCCGTCATCTGCGGCGGCCCTTCTTGCGTGGCTGACGCTTGAAGGTCGATTGCGGCCGGCCCTGGGGCTTTCCACGGCCGCGCGGTGACTGCCGCGGGCCTTTTTCCGGCGGTGTGAGCATCTCGAACAGGAGGCCGCCGGTCACCGGTGTGGCCTCCTCGAGACGCACCGTCACAGATCGTCCCAGCCGGTACATGTCGCGGGAATGCTGTCCGATCAGAGCATGCAGCGCTTCGTCATGAATGAAACGTTCGTCGCCCAGACGGCTGATCGGAACAAGACCGTCGGCCCCGGTTTCCTGCAGTCGCACAAACAGGCCGAAACGGGTCACGCCGGTGATGCGGCCGTCGAATTCGGTGCCGACCCTTTCCGCCAGGTAAAGGGCGATATAGCGGTCGGTGGCGTCTCTTTCGGCGGCCATGGCGCGGCGTTCCAGAGCCGTGATATCCTCGGCGATCGCGTCGAGCTGGCTGGCTTCGGAGTCGGTCTGGCCATCCTTGCCCAGCTTGCAGGCGCGAATAAGAGCGCGGTGGACTGTCAGGTCGGCATAGCGGCGGATCGGCGACGTAAAGTGGGCGTATCGGCGCAGGTTCAGACCGTAATGCCCCGGATTTTCTGTGGAATAGACGGCCTGTGACTGCGAGCGCAGCACGACCTCATTTACCGTCTCGTAGTGGTCGCCGTCCTTGGCCTGTTCGAGCAGGCGGTTGAACCGGTCGGGACGGGGCGGTTCGCCACGCGACCATTTCATATCAATGGTCTGCAGGAAGTCGGCGAGGGCATCCATTTTTTCGAGGCTGGGGGGTTCATGCGCCCGGTAGATCAGCGGCCGGCCTTTCTGTTCCAGTGTTTCCGCAGCACAGACATTCGCCTGGATCATGCATTCCTCGATCAGCCTGTGGGCATCAAAGCGCTCGCGGACCTCTATGCCTAATACCTTGCCATCCTCGCCGACGCGCACTCTGCGCTCCGGTGCGTCGATTTCCAGCGCCCCCCGGCGTTCGCGTGCGGCCGAAAGAGCCCTGTAGGCGCCCCAGAGCGGTTTCAACACATCTTCGAGAAGCGGCTCACCCTTCGGGCTGTCGCGTCCATCTATGGCATCTTGTGCCTCGCCATAGGCCAGCTTGGCGGCGGACCGCATCCAGCCGCGAATGAAAGTGTGTGACCGCTTGTTACCGTCCTTGTCGAAGACCATACGGACCGCCAGGCACGGGCGTTCCTCTTTTTCGCGCAGCGAACACAGATCATTCGACAGGCGCTCGGGCAGCATGGGAACGACGCGGTCCGGAAGATAGGTGGAATTGCCCCGGCGCAGCGCACCCCTGTCGAGGGCCGAACCTGCTGTCACATAAGCGGAGACATCGGCAATGGCGACGAGCACCACCCAACCGCCTGGATTTTTGGCGTTGTCATCGGCTGCGGCCCAGACGGCGTCATCATGGTCACGCGCATCTTCGGGATCGATGGTGATCAGAGGCACACTGCGCAGATCCGTCCGATCGCCCATGGTGACGGGTTCGAGTCTGGCGATCTCGGCCAGCTCCTCGTCCTTGAATCCGGTCTCGATGCCATGGGAATGCAGGGCGATCAGACTCCCCGCACCAGGCGAATTCACATCACCAACCACCTCTTCGATAATCGCGGTTTTCAAGCCGTGGCGATGTTCCTTTGCGATTCGGCACAGCACGAGGTCGCCATCTTTCGCTTTTTCCGCTTCGCCCTTGGCAGGGACCAATTCGTGGCGGCTGCGCCGGTCCACCGGTTTGAGACGCGGCGCGCCCTTGCCCTTTGAGAGCACGCACAAAACCTTGTGTGCGCTCTGGCCCAGCTTGCGGATGAGCCGGGCCTCATAGTTGCCATCCTCTTCCTGGACCAGGCGAACCAACGCCCGGTCCCCCACACCAAGCGCTGCGCTGCCTCTGCCGCCTGCGCCTTCACCGGGCGCCAGGCGGATGACGGGCGGATTATCTCGCGATTTATCAGGCCGGGCGAGCAGTTCGCCATCAGTGTCACGATCATGAATGACGACAACCATGACGCTGGGAAGAGCTTCGGTCAGGGCAAAGGCGTTGCGGCCCTCCTTGCGGATAAGACCTTCGTCCAGCATTTCGCGGAGCACAAATTTAAGCGCAATCTTGTCATCGCCTTTCAGGCGGAGCGCGCGTGCGATTTCGCGTTTTCCAAATTCACCGCGGCCCAGCCTTATGGCTTCGATCAGCGCTTCGCGCGTCAATCCGGTTATTTCGGATTTGTCTTTACCACTCACGCTTTCTTCGCTGCCGCCTTTTTCTTTGCCGGCGCTTTCTTCTTCGCCGCCGGTTTCTTCTTCGCGGGCGCTTTGCGGGCCCCCGCCTTCTTGCCGCCCTTGGCTTCCTTTTCCGCGACCAGTTTCATCGCTGTTTCCAGATCAATGGTTTCCGGATCAGCATCCTTGGGCAGGGTCGCATTGATTTTCTTGAATTTGATATAGGGACCATAACGGCCGCTCATAACCCTTACCGGTTCGCCTTCATGCTCGCCCAGTTCTTTGAGTGCCTGAGGCGCGCCGCGCGTGGCCTTCTTTTCAGCGAGCACGGTGACGGCCCGATTGAGACCGATTTCGAAGACTTCTTCGATATTCGGCAGGTTCGCATACAGGCGGCCATGTTTCACAAACGGGCCATAGCGGCCCAGCCCTGCTTCGATGATTTCGCCATCTTCCGGGTGCGCGCCGACCGTGCGGGGCAGGGACAGCAGTTTGAGTGCGCTTTCGAGTGTCAACTCGTCCTTTGCCCAGCCTTTGGGGATAGAGGAGCGTTTCGGCTTTTCTTCACCCGGCAGTGCCAGTTCGACGTATGGGCCAAAGCGGCCATCTTTCAGATAGACGGTTTCGCCGCTATCCGGATCCTCACCGAGGGCGCCATCGCCCTCAACGGCACCGTTGTCTTCCGTCGCGCCCAGAGGCCGTGTGAATTTGCAGTCGGGATAATTATCGCAGCCCAGAAAAGCTCCGAATTTGCCAAGACGGATAGAGAGCCGGCCCTTGTTGCAGGACGGGCAGAGGCGGGGGTCAGTCCCGTCTTCCTTCTCGGGGAAGATATGTGGTGCCAAGGCGTCATTCAGGGCCTCGAGCACTTCGCCAATCCGCAGATCGCCTATTTTCTCGACGTCACCGGAAAACTCGGTCCAGAATTCACGCAGCAGGGCTTTCCAGTCGAGGTCGCCGCGGGAGACCCGGTCAAGCTGATCCTCAAGCCCTGCCGTGAAATCATATTCCACATAACGCTCGAAGAACTTCTCAAGGAAAGCGGTGACGACGCGGCCCTTGTCTTCGGGAATGAAGCGGTTCTTGTCCATGCGGACATATTCGCGTTCGCGCAGGACCGAAAGCGTGGAGGCATAGGTCGATGGCCGGCCGATGCCCAGCTCTTCAAGGCGCTTGACCAGGGAAGCTTCCGTATAGCGCGGCGGGGGCTGGGTAAAGTGCTGATCCGCATGCGTTTTCTTTGCCTCTGCAGAGGCGCCATTGGTCACTTTCGGCAGGCGTGTTTCGCCTTCCTCGTCCTCATCATCGCGGCCTTCCTGATAAAGCGTCAGAAATCCGTCAAACAGCAGGACCGAACCGTTTGCCCGAAGCGCGAGCTTTCTGCCGGCCGCCTCGATATCGATTGTCGTGCGCTCGAAACGCGCGCTTTCCATCTGGCTGGCGACGGCGCGTTTCCAGATCAGCTCGTAAAGCCGGCGCTGATCCTCATCAAGGCGCAGGTCTTCCGGTGCCCGCGAGAAGCTGGTCGGGCGGATCGCTTCGTGCGCTTCCTGCGCATTGCGCTGTTTGGATTTGTAAATACGTGGGCTGCCGGGCGAATACAGCTTGCCATAGCGGGCACTGATGACATCGCGGACCTGGGTGATGGCTTCTGCCGCCATATCAACACCATCGGTCCGCATATAGGTGATGAGCCCGACGGTCTCCCCGCCGATATTCACGCCTTCATAGAGTTTCTGCGCCGTCCGCATGGTGCGCTGTGCATTGAAGCCCAGCTTGCGTGAGGCTTCCTGCTGCAGCGTTGAAGTTGTGAAAGGCGGCGGCGGATTGCGCTTTGCGGGCTTGGCCTCGACCGCCGAGATTGTCAGTTGGGCTGCCTTGATGGCTTCGGCCGCCGCTGTTGCTGTGGCGCGGTCGTTGATGGACAGCTTTGTGAGTTTTTTGCCATCAAACTGGACCAGGCGCGCGCGGAAAGGCTGGCTGCCACCCGAGACCAGATCGGCATCGACGGTCCAGTATTCTTCGGTGCGGAATTTTTCGATTTCCAGTTCGCGGTCGCAGACGATCCGCAGAGCAACCGACTGCACACGTCCGGCAGAACGTGCGCCCGGCAGCTTGCGCCATAATACGGGCGAAAGGGTAAAGCCGACCAGATAGTCGAGCGCGCGGCGGGCGAGATAGGCTTCGACCAGCTCCATGTCGACCGCGCGAGGATGTTTCATGGCTTCGAGAATGGCCGTCTTGGTAATGGCATTGAACGCGACGCGCTGGACTTCGACGCCCTTCAGGACGCGGCGCTTTGTCAGCGCTTCCAGTAAATGCCAGGAAATGGCTTCGCCTTCCCGGTCCGGGTCGGTTGCCAGAACCAGACGGTCGGCATTCCTGACCGCATCGGCAATGGCTTTAACGCGTTTTTGCGACTGGGCATCAACTTCCCAGCTCATCGCAAAATCCTCGTCCGGTTTTACCGATCCGTCCTTTGGCGGCAAATCGCGGACATGGCCGAAGCTGGCAAAGACCTCAAAGTCCTTCCCCAGATATTTCCCGATGGTTTTGGCTTTGGCAGGCGATTCGACGACAACGACGTTCATTCAATCACTTCCGGATAATTCTGGCCGGGAAGATAGCCCGGTAAATGGCGGCGGAAACTGATGGAGGCTAACAGACGTGTCAACACACCACTTGAGCTTGCAATTATAAGTCGCTTACGCAATATATTCGCCTTTAGCGAGATCTGGGGAGTTCCATGAAATCGCAATCGGTAAGTGAGTGCGAGGCCTTGCCGCCCCAACAGGCAGCAGATTTTGTCGCTGAAATGCTGAGTGAACTGGCCGTCTTGTCCCGTCAGGCAGGGTTGAATCGCTCCGGCGAGCTGATCGAGGCGGCAATCCCGTTACTGGCGATGGAGTCCGATCGTCATCAATCCTGATCATCGGCATAGCGCAACTGGACCTGCCCCCCGGGCAAAACCGTCGCCCGCCCTGCCAGTTCCAGTTCGATAAGCACGCCGTGAACCTCGCCCGCGCGGGCACCGGATTGGCGTACGAGCTCGTCAATACTTACCGGTGAGGGGGAAAGCAGGTCCGCAACACGAGCGCGGACGTCTGCATCGGGTTCGTCATCCAACCCGGATTCATATTCGGGCGATTCAGATTCCGCCGCGACCGGCCGCTTGGCCTGACGCAATATATCCAGCACATCATCCGCGCTCTCGATCAGCGCTGCGCCTTCTCGGATCAAGCGGTTGCTGCCCTTGGCGCGTGGATCCAGCGGGGAGCCCGGTGTGGCCATGACTTCGCGCCCCTGTTCGGCGGCCAGCCGAGCGGTGATCAATGAGCCGGAGCGCATCGCAGCCTCAATGACGACCGTGCCTAGCGAAAGGCCCGAGATCAGCCGGTTACGGCGGGGAAAATCGCGGGCGGTTGGCACCGCGCCCAACGGCGATTCTGTCACCAGAAGCCCGCGGCGTGCGATGTCATGATGCAGGTCTGCGTGCTCGGGCGGGTATATATGATCAAGCCCGCTGGCCAGCACGGCAATGGTTCCGGTTTCGATAGCGCCCGCGTGAGCTGCGCCATCTATTCCGCGCGCCAGGCCTGAGATGATCGTGATCCCGGCAAGTCCGAGTTCTCTGGCAAGGTCGCGCGCGAAACGGACGCCGATGGCCGAGGCGTTGCGGGAGCCGACGAGTGCGCAGCAGGGTGCTGCATCGGGGTCCAGAACGCCTTGAACTGAGATCACTGGCGGCGGCGGATCGAGCACAGCCAGCAATGACGGATAGTCCGGTTCGCACGCCATCAGCACGCGCGCCCCGAAATCCTCTGTGGCGGTCAATTCGGCCTCGGCCTCATCACGGCTGACGATGTTCAAGGCTTTGACGCGTCCGCCCTTGGCGGCCAGTCCGGGCAGGGATTCGAGAGCCTCGGCGGGTGAGGCATATCGTTCAATCAGTTTGGTGAAAGTGACCGGACCAACTTGCGGTGTGCGGGCAAGGCGGAGCCAATCGATGCGCTCGCTGTGGGTGAGTTCACAGCGCTTCACGACTTCTTTGCGCCGATGGCTGGCTCTTCGCCGGCCAGAAGGCGAGTGATATTCGGGCGATGCCGCCAGAAAATGAGGAGCGCCAGAAACAGACAGAGCAGGGCGACGTCCTGCCGCCCGAAGGCATAGGCGATGAGCGGTGCAGTGGCGGCGGCCACCAGGGCGCTAAGGGATGAAATCCGCGCCATCAGTGCCATGCCGATCCAGGTGAGCGCGGTCAGTATTGCGACCGGCCAGGCCACGGCAAACAGCGTTCCGTAGAAGGTGGCAACGCCCTTGCCACCCTTGAACCCCAGCCAGACCGGAAAACAATGGCCCAGAAAGGCCGCGCCACCGGCGACAAGGCCTTCGGTTGTGCCGAACAGCGCGCTGAAGATCAGGGCTGCGATCCCGGCCTTTGCAGCGTCGAGCACAAGCGTTGCAGCGGCCAGATCCTTGCGGCCTGTACGCAGGACATTTGTGGCACCGATGTTGTTCGAACCGATCTCGCGGATATCGCCCAGACCGGCGATCCGGGTCAGCACCAGACCGAAGGGAATGGACCCCAGAAAATAGCCGCCAATGGCGGCGATCGTAATTGCGATTATTTCCCAACCGGTCATCAAATTACCCTTTCAGGTTGTATACAATGCCCCCATCGACCATTGTCATCAAGACCCGGCCTTGAAAGCGCCGGTTGTGCCAGGCGGAATTGCGGCGCGCCGAAACGCTGTTTCCGGCGTCGAAAACCCAGGGCGCATCGCCGTCAATCAATACCAGGTCGGCCGGGGCACCGGTTTCAAGACGGCCCTGCGGCAGTCCCAGCAATTCGGCCGGGCCGATCGTCAGGGGGCGCAAGGCGGAGACCAGATCCAGCTCTTCCTCATGCACCAGGCCCAGCATCGCCGCCAGAAGGGTTTCAATAGAGATCGAGCCCGATGCGGCATCTGAGAAAGGCTGGGCTTTCCGGTCCAGGTCCATGGGACGATGGTCGGAGACCACAGCGTTGATGATCCCGTTTTCAATAGCGGCGACAAGCGCTTGGCGATCCTCCTCGTGACGTAAAGGGGGTGACAGCCGGAAGGCGGGATCAAGGCCGTCTGCATCGACGGCATTCAGAACAAGACTGGCGATGGATGCCGTGGCGCAAATCTCGATTCCGCGTTTACGGGCGCGGGAAATGGCCTCAACCCCATCACGTGT
The DNA here is from genome assembly GCF_003129605.1 of Hyphobacterium indicum. Classification (GTDB taxonomy): domain Bacteria; phylum Pseudomonadota; class Alphaproteobacteria; order Caulobacterales; family Maricaulaceae; genus Hyphobacterium; species Hyphobacterium indicum. The sequence continues at coordinate 517,643 of NZ_QBDX01000002.1, read as the reverse complement.
CGAGACGCGGTCAATCATCAGGCGCGCGCCGGTCAACTCGGCCAGGGAAGCATCGCGGTCAATCGCCATGCGCTCGGAAACGGCCGGCTCGGTCGCGAGCCCGAGACGGGCAGCCGCCTCGCTTTCGGTGGCAACGGTTTGCCGGGAGAGACCGGAATCGCGCGGTGGACAAGCCACCCAGAGCTCGAAGCCCGATGCGTAGCTGAGCAGGTTCCGCAAGGTGACGGTATCGGTAATGGGGCAATCGCCTTGCGAAACGAATGCTGCTCCGCAGGCCGCCATCAGCCCGAGTTCGGAGAGTGTTTCTCCTGCAAGGCCCATGGTTGCCCCACCGCAGAACAGGGCCCGGACCGGAAGCGGCAGGGCCGCTGCGCGCAGGCTGGTAATGGCCTCCGGCTGATCCATCGGCATGTCGCGGGTGGGGGATATCACCATTGTTCCTATGCCGCTCGTAACGGCGGCACGGGCGAGGCTGTCAAGCGTCTCACCGCCGGGTGTGAAAGCCGGTTCGATGGCGGTGCGCAGATCGATGAGGGCCGGCGCGAGGATCGCGCCACCGGCGTCAATAATGTGATCCTCATCCTGCGCAATGCCCTCGCCGATCTCCGCAATCAGGCCGTTTTCAACGCGCAGGCTGGCCAGTTCGTCGCGGCCACTGGCCGGATCGACGACGCGGGCATTGCGGATCGTGATGGCGCTCATAGACCCGGTCTCGTATTCTTGCGGGCGCGCTGTCCCAGTTGTTCGAGTACAGCCATGCGGATAGCAACTCCGGCTTCGACCTGATCGAGGATGAGGCTGCGATTGCCGTCATCTGCCAGCATGCTTTCAATCTCGACATTGCGGTTCATCGGCCCGGGATGCATGACCACACAATCGGGATGAGCAAGCTCCAACCGGCGCGAGGTCACCCCCCAGAAGTGAAAATACTCGCGGGTGGACGGGATCAGGGCGCCGCTCATGCGCTCCTTCTGCAGGCGCAGCGTGATCACCGCATCACAGCCATCGAGCGCGTCGTCGAGGTCATGGAAGATTTCCGCGCCCCAGCGATCCACATCAGTTGGGAGCAGCGTTGGCGGTGCACAGAGGCGGATTTCGGCACCGAGCAAGTTCAGCATGCCGACATCGGAGCGGGCGACGCGGCTGTGGAGGATATCGCCGACAATCAACACACGCTTGCCGCCAACATCGCCGATGCGGCGAGTGAGCGCGAACAGATCCAGCAAGCCCTGTGTGGGGTGGGAATGCATGCCGTCGCCGGCATTGACGGTTGCTATGCCGGTTTCGCGGTGGATGAAGTCCGCGGCGCCCGACGTCTCATGGCGCACCACGATCAGGTCCGGCCGCATGGCGGCGAGCGTGCGGGCCGTGTCGGCAAGGGTTTCGCCCTTTTTCGTCGAGGAATTGGCGGCGGAGAAATTGACGACATCCGCGCCAAGGCGTTTGCCGGCGAGCTCGAAGGAAGCAAGGGTCCGGGTCGAAGGCTCGAAAAACAGATTGATCTGCGTCAGTCCGCGGAGCGCGTCGTGCTTCTTGTCCGGCGATTGATTGATCGCGAGCCAGTGATCGGCGCGATCAAACAGGATCTGGATGTCCAATGGATTGAGGTCATCGACCGTGATCAGACGGTCATGAGGAAAGTCATAACTGAAGTCAGCGCGGCCCATGTGAATTCCCAGCTGATTTCGGGCGGTATAGGGTGAGAGTTGATTAACGGCAAGTCGTGAGCGTCAGGCGCATGTGGAGAAGGTCATGATTATCCGGGAGATGCAGGTGAGCGATGCGTCCGCTGTGCTGGAGATATACGGTGAGGGAATTGCGACCGGGCATGCCACATTCGAGTCGGAGCCGCCGGATTGGGCCGGTTTTGACCGGAAACGATTGAACGCACCGCGACTGGTTGCGGAACAAGCCGGCGATGTTGTCGGCTGGGCAGCGGCGTCGGGCGTATCGGACCGTTGCGTCTATGGCGGGGTGGCAGAAGGTACCGTCTATGTCAGCGCTCAAGCGCGCGGGCAGGGTGTCGGCAAGCGCCTGCTTTTGGCCTTTGTCGCAGCGGCGGAGGCGGCAGGCATCTGGACGCTGAATGCAGGGATATTTGTCGAGAACACGGCTTCCATCCGATTGCACGAGGCGTGCGGCTACCGCATGGTGGGGGTCCGCAAGGCCCTGGGCAAAATGACCTTTGGTCCGATGGCCGGACAATGGCGCGATGTCGCACTGATGGAATATCGCAGCCAGACGGTGGGAGTGGATTGAATGCTTACAATTCTTGCGGCGGCAATACAGGCGGCTTCGCCTGCCCAATGCTCTGTTGAACTCGTCGTTCTTGGCGTGTCGCAGGATGGCGGCACGCCGCAAGTCAATGTGCAGGACGATCTGGCCTGGGAGGATGCGCGTTTGCGCCGCCGCGTGGTGTCGCTGGGCCTGATCGATCATGAGGCTGGAACGCGGTACATGTTCGAAGCGACGCCGGATTTTCGTGAGCAATTGCACGATTTGAACGAGATGGCGGGAACCGAAGGCGCGCCGGATGGCGTTTTTCTGACCCATGCGCATATCGGCCATTATACCGGTTTGATGTTCCTCGGCTTTGAATCCATGAGTGCATCAGAGGTGCCGGTTCATACCCTGCCATTAATGGCAGAATTCCTGTCGACCAATGGACCGTGGGATCAGTTGGTCCGATACGAGAATATCGATTTGCAGGTCATGGCGCCGGGTGCGCCGGTCGAATTGACGCCGCACCTTGCCGTTTCTGCCTGGGATGTGCCGCACCGCCGCGAATATGCCGAGACGGCCGGCTTCCGGATTGAAGGACTGGAGCTGTCCGTGGTCTTCATTCCGGATATCGACAGCTGGGAGGAATGGGCGGAGCAGGGAATACACATCGAGGATGTCGTGATGGAAAACGATGTCATCTATGTCGATGCGACCTTCTTTGATGACAATGAATTGCCCGGCCGGGATATGAGCGCCATTCCGCATCCGCGCGTCACCGAAACAATGGATCTGTTCCAGGATTATCCGGACGAGATCCGTCAGCGGATTCGCTTCATCCATTACAATCACACCAATCCGATCCGGTTCGAGGACAGTGCGGAAACGCTGGAGGTGCTGGAGCGGGGGTACCGCATTGCCCGCGAGGGCGAGACGATATGCCTTTGAGCTTCTTAATTCCGTCATCCTCCGATTTAATCGGAGGATCTCTGAGGTCCTCCGGCCCCCCGCTTTCGCGAGGGCAGGCAAGCCTGAGGAAGACGGAGTTTTATGAAGGCCCTGAACCGTTAACCCACCTGCGTGGCGATCCAGACGGCCACCGGAAGCGTGATAAAAGAGAGCAGCGTCGTTGCGGTGACATCCCCCGCGGAAAGCCGCCGGTCACCGCCGAGCTGCTGGGCCAGAACATAGGCCGAGGCGGCCCCCGGTGAGGCGCCGACCAGAACCACAATCGCAAATGCTTCGCCGCGCACGCCGAGCGCCCAGGCAATGCCGCCGAATATCAGCGGCGCGATGATCAGCTTGTTAAACGCGGTCAGCGCCAGAAGGCCGCGCCGGGCATTCAGCGCGGTGAAATCCAGTCCCGCACCGACCGCCAGCAGGATGAGAGGAAGGGCCGCGCGGCCCATCAATGCCAGCACGTCCGCGATCGGGCCGGTCTGGAACAGGCCGAGGAGATTGGCGATGCCGCCGGCAATGCAGCCGAGGATCAGCGGGTTGGAGATGATCCGCCAGAGCACGGCCCTGATGTCCGGTGTTTTCTCGTGAGCGCCCCAGACCGTCAGCACAGTCACCGCCATGACGTTCACGATGGGGATGGTGGCGACCATGATGAGCGAGACCAGGACTTCGCCATCGAGGCCGTAGGACAGGGTGGCAAGGGCGAGGATGACAAGGCCGTTCCAGCGCACCGAGCCCTGGAAGACGCTGGTAAAAGCGGGGCCATCCGTCTTGATCAGCGGTTTCAGGGCAATCACCAGCAAGCCCATGCTGATAAATCCCAGAACGGCTGCCAGGACGGCAGGTGCAAGGGTAATGCTGTCGAAATCGGCACGCGAGATCACGGAGAAGAGCAAGGCAGGCGACAGGCCGACATAGGCGAGGCGTGAAATGGCCGGCCACATTTCCGCAGGCATCAGGTTGGATCGCCGCAATCCCCAGCCGACGCCGATGACCGCGAAAATCGGTAAAAGTGCACCGAGAATGGTCGTCATGCCTTCAAGGCCTCTATGGCATCTTCGAGGATCACGGCGGCGGCGTGGGCATCGATCACTTTTTCAATCTCCTCGCGGCGCTTGCCGGCTGCGCGCAAGCGGTCTTCGGCCTTGTCGGAGGACAATCGCTCATCCTGAAAGCGGATGGGCAAATCACGAAGACGTTTCAGATTGTTGCCGAGCGCGCGCGCCGACTGGGCGCGGGGTCCGATGGAGCCGTCCATATTGACCGGGAGGCCGATGATCAGACCGCTACAGCCAAATTCGTCGAACAATTCGAAGACGCGGTTTGCATCGGTCGTAAATTTTGTCCGGCGGATGGTTTCGACCGGTGTGACCACTGTACGGGCGGCATTGCAGACTGCGATACCGATGGTTTTCTCCCCGGGGTCAAGCGCGAGCAGCGGGCCGGTGCCCGGAAAATCGGGTGCATCTGTCATTTTGTCTGGGTGCGCTTGTGGCGGTTTTCAGTCAAGCTTTCTTGCGCTGCAGCATGGGCGTTGCTAGTCAGAACGCTTCTGGATGAACTCCATGACAGAGGGCGCATTTCATGTCCGTCACCGAAGACGATGTCCGCCGCATTGCGCGGCTGGCCCGCATTGCCGAACCAAGCGACCGTCTGGCCGCATTGACCGGTGAGCTGAACGGCATTCTCGACTGGATCGAGCAGTTGAACGAGGTCGATGTCGAAGGCGTCGAGCCGATGACGACACCCGTCAAATTCCCGCTGCCGCAGCGCGAAGATGCTGTCACGGATGGCGGTATTCGCGACAAGGTTCTTGCCAATGCGCCGAGCTCTGAAGAAGGCTTCTTCGTCGTACCGAAGAGCGTCGAATAATGACGGTGACGGTCTCTCCCGCTGACCCGCTTTCTGATGACGCGCGCGCTTTGATCGCGGCGCTCGATGCGGAGATGGCATCGATCTACCCGGCCGAATATAATTTTCCGCTCAGCCCGGAAACGCTGGCGCGTCCGGAGATCACGTTTTTTCTGGCCCGTAATGCGGACGGAAAGGCGCTCGGCTGCGTGGCGGTCCGGGCCTATGAGGATTTCGCTGAAATCAAGCGGATGTTCGTAATGGCCGAAGCACGTGGCCAAGGCGTAGCCCGGTTGTTGCTTCAAGCCGCGCATGATCACGCCGCCCGTGCCGGATTCGACCTGATCCGGCTGGAGACGGGCGACCAACAGAAGGCCGCGATCGGCCTCTACCAATCGGCTGGGTATAAACCGTGCGGCGCATTTGCAGCGTATCCAGTCAGCAGTGCGCACAATATTTTCTTTGAATGCCGGCTGCAGCCGGAAGGGGCGATGGCATGACTGATTTTCTGACCCTTTCGCTTGCCGAGATCACGGCGAGGCTGAAGGCCCGCGAGATTTCTGCCACCGAAGTGGCAACGGCTGCTCTGGCCGCGGCTGAAGCCTCGCAGGGTGAGTTGAACGCCTTCACGGCGTTTGACCGCTCCAGGACGCTGGCCATGGCAGAAGCGTCGGACCAAAAGCTCGCAAAAGGTGAGGGCGGGCTGCTCGAAGGCGCGCCGATTGCCGTAAAGGACCTGTTCGCGGTGGAAGGCGTGCCAACAACCGCCTGTTCGCATATTCTTGACGGGTTCAAACCGCCCTATGAATCGACCGTCACGTCGAAGCTCTGGGCCGAAGGCGGTGTTTTCCTCGGGAAGACGAATATGGACGAGTTCGCGATGGGCTCGTCGAACGAGACCTCCTATTATGGCAATGTCATCAATCCGTGGCGCGCAAAGGGATCCGAAGCGAAGCTGACACCCGGCGGATCGTCCGGCGGGTCGGCGGCCGCGGTCGCGGCCCATCTCTGCTACGGGGCCACTGGCACGGATACAGGCGGGTCCATCCGCCAGCCGGCGGCCTTTACCGGCACAGTTGGCGTGAAAGCCACTTATGGCCGGGCCTCGCGCTGGGGCGCGGTGGCTTTTGCTTCCTCTCTGGATCATCCGGGCCCGTTTGCCAAAACGGTGAAGGATGCCGCCATTTTGATGCAGGCCATGTCCGGCCATGATCCGAAAGAATCGACCTCCTTGCCGCTGGACGTGCCGGATTTCGTGGCCGCTGCTGCCGCTTCGGTGAAAGGCAAGCGGATCGGTGTGCCGAAGGAATACCGCATGGACGGCATGCCCGCGGAAATCGAGACACTGTGGCAACAGGGCGTGGACTGGCTGAAAGCCGCCGGTTGCGAAATTGTTGATGTCTCCTTGCCGCATACGAAATATGCGCTGCCGACCTATTACATCATCAATCCCGCCGAAGCCTCGTCCAACCTCGCGCGCTATGACGGCATGCGCTACGGGTTGCGGGTTGAAGGCCAGGACCTGACCGAGACCTATGAGAAGACGCGCGGCGAGGGCTTTGGCCATGAAGTCCAGCGCCGCATCCTGATGGGCACCTATGTTCTGTCGGCCGGATATTATGACGCCTATTATCTCAAGGCGTTGAAAGTCCGCCGCCGTATTCTCGAGGACTTTGATCAGGCGTTCGCGCAATGTGATGCGCTGCTGACGCCGTCAACTCCATCTGCGGCATTCGAGCTGGGCTCGAAGTCAGCGGATCCGATCTCCATGTATCTCAATGACATCTTCACCGTGACGGCGAACATTGCCGGGGTGCCCGCCATGTCTGTTCCGGCGGGGCTGGATGCGTCCGGCCTGCCACTGGGATTGCAGGTGATCACGCCGGCGCTGGATGAAGCGACGATGTTCTCGGTCGGCGCGGCCCTGGAAGATGCAGCTGGCTTCTCGCACACGCCGGAGAAATGGTGGTGACCCCGCATCCTGCCCTCAAGCTCGCGCGTCCGTCGATTTTCTTAGGCGGCCTGATGGCTGTGGCCGGGGCCTTGCTGGTCACGGGGCGGATCGAGATTGCGAACGGTTTGATTATCGGAATTATCGTTCTCTGCCTCGGCATTGGCGGTGTGATTTTCGGCCTGTTTGTGCAAGCGGCCTGGCGGATTGTTGTGGCGGCGAATTCAGACACATCTCCAGCTCAAACTGAGGAACAGGAATGAGCGACCATAGTTATGTATTGCAAGGGACCACGGGCGACTGGGAAATCGTTGTCGGGATGGAAGTCCACGCCCAGGTCGCGTCCCGGTCCAAACTGTTTTCCGGGTCGGCCACAGAATATGGTGCCGAACCAAATACCCAGGTCAGCCTCGTGGATGCGGCGATGCCGGGCATGTTGCCTGTGATCAACGCCTATTGCGTGGAACAGGCCGTGCGTACCGGGCTGGGGCTGAACGCGCAGATCAACAAATACTCGCGCTTTGACCGGAAGAATTATTTCTATCCCGATCTGCCGCAAGGTTACCAGATCAGCCAGTTCCAGTTTCCGATTGTCGGCGAAGGCGAAATCGAGTGCGAACGCGATGACGGGTCGCTGTTCACGGTCGGGATCGAACGCCTGCACCTGGAACAGGATGCCGGCAAGTCGATTCATGATCTGGATCCGAATGCGACCTATGTGGATCTGAACCGGTCCGGCGTGGCGCTGATGGAAATCGTGTCGCGTCCGCATATCCGCACGCCGGATGAGGCGGCGGCCTATATGAAAACGCTGCGGACGATTGTGCGCTATCTCGGCACGTGCGGCGGCGATATGGAAAAAGGCCAGATGCGCGCGGATGTGAACGTGTCCATCTGCCGTCCCGGACAGTATGAAAAATTCCGTGCGGATGGCGATTTCAAGCATCTCGGGACGCGCTGCGAGATCAAGAATGTCAATTCCATGCGCTTTATCCAGCAGGCGATCGAATACGAGGCCCGCCGTCAGATCGATCTGGTGGAAGAAGGCGGGACTGTGCAGCAACAGACACGCCTGTTCGACGCCAACAAGGGCGTGACACGGTCCATGCGCTCGAAAGAAGAAGCGCACGATTATCGCTATTTCCCGTGTCCGGATCTGTTGCCGCTGGAAATACCGCAAGCGCGGATTGACGAGATCAAGGCGGAACTGCCGGAATTGCCGGCCGACAAGCGCAAGCGTTTCGTCAACGAACTCGGTCTGTCTGAATATGACGCTTCGGTGCTGGCGGCCGACAAGGATCGTGCCGACTATTTTGAAGTTGTCGCCGCGGGGCATGACGCCAAGATCGCCGCCAACTGGGTCAATAACGAATTGTTTGGCCGCCTCAACAAGGAAGATCTGGGCATTACCGAGAGCCCGGTTTCGGCGGGCCAGCTGGGCAAGCTGGTCGATCTGATCTCGACCGATGTCATTTCCGGCAAGATCGCCAAGGATGTGTTCGAAATCCTGTGGGATGAGGGCGGAGATCCGGCGGAAATCGTCGAGAAGCGTGGCCTGAAGCAGGTCACCGATACCGGAGCGATCGAATCGGTTGTGGACCAGCTGATTGCGGAAAATCCGGAACAGGTGACCTCGATCGAGAAAAATCCGCGCGCGCTGGGCTGGTTTGTCGGGCAGGTGATGAAGGCGATGCAGGGCAAGGCCAACCCCAAAGCCGTCAATGATATCCTCAGGCAGAAGCTCGGTTTATAGCCACTGCGGTTGATATTATTGGTTTCGTCCTTAGGTCCTTTAGTGAAAGGAGCTATGGATATGACCGAACGGATCGAAAAAACCGAAGCTCGCCAGGGAGAAAGGAAACGCTGGCAGGAACACACGCTGATTATTTCCCTGATCGCGGCTGTTGTGTTGGTCGGAGCCGGATATCTGGTGTTTACGGCGGTTACCTGACGCGCCTTCCGGGTTGGCGTCCTGCCACCCGGCATCTTCCCAATTCAGCTTCAGGCTGACACATTATCCGCATGTGGAAGACGGTTCTGATCTATGCGGGCCTGCTGGCAATCGGTGTGTTTGCGCTGGAATGGGTGCAATATGCCTATCTTGCCCGGCGGTTCGGCTTGGAATTCCTGTTGCTGCTGACCGGTGTGGCATTCGCCGGGCTCGGATTGTGGCTCGGAATCATACTGACCCGTTCAAAACCTGCTTCGCATTTTCAGCTCAATATCGCGGCTCAAAAAGCACTGGGCATTACGCGGCGGGAGCTTGAGGTTCTGGCTGCGCTCTGCAGCGGTGCATCGAACAAGGCCATCGCGCGTGAGCTTGGCCTGTCCCCGAACACGGTGAAAAGCCATATTTCCAGCCTGTATTCCAAGCTGGAGGTCGCCGGACGTGTGGCCGCTATCGAGAAGGCCCGCTTCCTGTCATTGATACGCTGAGCCTGTACGAAGCGGTGAATTTGCTGAATTCACCCATTCGGGTGATGTGTGCGGCCGAGAAGTATGGCTGAAAGCCCGGCATTGTCATTTCATCTGCCGTGAAAGGGGAACACGATGATCCGGTACATTCTGATATTCGGGAGCATTTCGGGGATGCTGGTTGCGGGCATGCTGTGGCTGGGCGTGACGCTGCTGGCCGGAGAGAATGGCGGCGGCTCGATGCTGTTTGGCTATCTGAGCATGCTGATCGCACTGTCCTTCATATTTGTCGCGGTCAAGCGGTATCGCGACAAGGAAAATGGCGGCGTCATAAAATTCTGGCCGGCGCTGGGTCTTGGCATTCTGGTGTCGCTGGTTGCCGGGCTTTTCTATGTGGCTGCGTGGGAGACCTATCTGGCGACCACGGACGGAAACTGGATGGCGAATTATATCGAAGCCGAGATCGCCGCGCGCGAGGCTGCAGGTGCGTCAGCCGCCGAGATCGCCGCTTTCCGGACGCAAATGCAGGGAATGGCCGACAACTACGCGCATTGGTGGTTCCGCATACCGCTTACGCTTGCGGAAATCCTGCCTGTGGGATTGCTGATCTCGCTCATTTCAGCCGGTATACTGCGTAACCCCAAAATCTTGCCACACAGGCCGCAAGCCTGACGCGGTTGTGATAATAACCTTTTGAAAATTGGGGTTCATCAGGTCAGAAAAAGCCCTTGTTGCAACAATCCGCGTGACTATCTCCACCTGCGAAAGCAATGGAGGTTTCCCGTGTTCAACAAGGTTCGCAATTCAGCTCGCCGCCTCAAAAACGGTCAGGACTGGAAAGAGAATGGTGTGGCGCTGACACTTGTCGGTGCAGGATCCTCAATCGGCCTGGGCCTGCTCATGTGGTCAACCACCCTGTAGACGCATGTGCCTTGATCAGAGCAGGCGGATTTCCCGCAACCTTTCCAGCAAATAGTCCTGCGCCGTGATCGGTTCCGGATATTGATCCGGATGATCCGGGCTAATGCAGGATTCAAGCGTCCGGATCCTGTAATCCGGCCGGAAATGCAGAAAGAAGGGAAGGGAATACCGCGCGTATTTCTGCCGCTCGGGAGCGGGATTGACGACCCGGTGTGTGGTTGAGGGCAGCCGGTTGTTCGTCAGGCGTTGCAACATGTCCCCGACATTGATTACGAGGCAGCCGGCGGGCGGATTGATGTCAATCCATTCACCGGTCCGGCGGTCGATGACCTGGAGGCCCGCTTCCTCGGCGCCCAGCAGAAGTGTGATCGCGTTGATGTCTTCATGCGCGGCGGCGCGGATCGATCCCTCGGGTAATACACTCTCCTGGGCCGGATAGTGGAGTAGGCGCAGGATCGAATTGCCGTCCCTGACCGGATCATCAAAGAAATACTCGTCAAGGCCCAGATCGCGGGCGACAGCGCGCAGCAGGCGTATGCCCAGCTGGTCGAGTGCAGTGTAGAGACGCATAACCGCCTCCCAGCCATCGACTTCCTCAGGCACGAGATTGACGGGCATGATGGCGGCGTAGGGGTGCCCCGGTGGCAGGTCCCGTCCCACATGCCAGAATTCTTTCAGGTCGATCGCCTCGACGCCTTTCGCAGCTTCCCGTCCGAAGGGGGTATAGCCCCGCTGCCCCGCGCCGCCCTTGATGTGGTAGCGGGATTTGACGTCTGGCGGCAGCGCGAAAAAGGCTTTCGCCTTGTCCAGGGCCTCGTCAATCAGTGACTGGTCGAGTCCGTGATCCGAGATGACAGCGAAACCGAAGCGGCGAAACTCCTCGCCCAGCTCTGCTGCGAATACATCCGGATGCGTGTCGTCCAGCGTCAGCGATACGGGCGGTATGATCTGCTCTGTCATCGGGCACCTGCGAGAATTCGCGTTTTCATACTGCCAGAATAAATCAGTGCAAGAGCGCAGGCACGATTACGCTGATTGCCGCAGCTTCAGTCACTGACCGCCGGAAAGGATTTGGCGACCAATCCTAACAAGACCGGTGCCTCCGGTAAGGAGTCGGTTGCGCGATTCAGACCTGATTCAGACCGCTTAACCGATCTCAAGACTCCCTAACGGAAATAAACCAAATAAATCGATTAACCCTGACTTTTCTTAACCTTATAGCAAACCCCTGAGGTGATTCTCCTGACTGTCCGAGGCCAGAAGGCTCAGGGCATTGGGTGGATCGCTCTCATAGCCAATCCGGCACCAAGCCGGGCATGAGAGCCAGAAATGGGGGCCAAAATGGCTTTCACTGATGTGGAAACGGCGCAGGCGCACAATGTGGTCAATACAGACCCGACGGGCGAGGATCTCTGCAAACTCGGACTTCTCTATTCGACCGGCCAGGGTGGTACGGTGGATTATGTGGAAGCCCACAAATGGTTCAATCTCGCGACACTGATGGGCTGTGACGCCGCGAAATACTATCGTCAGGAAATCTCGGACGAGATGGACATGATGCAGATTTCAGCGGCCCAGCGCGCGGCGCGTGAATGGCTGAGCACACGTCACTAGACTGACTGGGCTAATTGTTGATCGCGTTCGCAATGGCGAATGAAAACGCCTGGTCGAGCGGCAGAATTCCGTAGACATATTGTTCGACGAACAATGTGACTTCGGAGATCGTCGAGCGTGGCACGAAAACGATATCATAGCGCTGCAGGGGGAAGGGGTCAGCCTGACCGTCTCCCCGCAGGGCGCGATGCAGATTGACCGTGCGCATCATCAGGCCATCGCCCGACGGGGCGCGTCTGAGTATGACGACATCGCCACGGGCGGCGGAATCGCGAAAACCGCCTGCCAGCATTATGGCTTCAAGTGCGCCGATGCGCGACGGCATCTCATACATGCCGGGTGTGGCAACCTGACCCCCGACAATTATGTTCTGCGCCGCAAAGCTTGTTGCGGTCACTTCCACAATCGGATTGCGAAGCATGGTCGTATAGGCGTCAGCGATGACGCTGGCAGCCTCGGAATCGGTTCGCCCGGCCACCATCACACGTCCGGCCAATGGCAGATTGACCCGTCCGTCCGGGCCAATGGTTGCGGTGCGGTTCAATTCGCTGGCGGTATGGACGGTGACATCAATGGCATCCCCCGGATAGAGCCGGAAGGCCGGATCCGCTGACCGCCATTCCACAAATTCGATATTGTTCCAGCTGGCCGGTGCGACGGACCCTTCCGGACGCGCACTTGCGTAGCTCCAATAATCAGGTTCGCGCTCGCCACTGAAAGGGGAGGTGACAGCATTTGTGACCGTTCGAGCCGTCCCACAACCTGCAAGACAGAGGGCCAGTATCAGAACGGAAATTCGCATTGATGGAGACTCACTTGGCTATTTCTTACCTGAACAAGAACCTTTCGCGGTTCGGATAATGAAAAATTAAACCGGACACCGTTTTTCTCGCTTTCATGAGTCGAAGCCACACCGGAACCGGTTCCAGACCGCCCAGCGATCATCCTCATCCCCGGGATGAAAGGCGGGAGCTGGACCTGTATGATCTGATCGAAATGATCTGGTCGCAACGTGGCATGATCATTGCGGTTTTTCTGGTCCTGTTTGTGGCAGGTGCGGCCGCGTCATTCCTCCTGCTGAACAAGACATACGAGGCGCGGGCACGGTTGCTCGTCCTGCTTGATGATGAGGATCTTACACCTGGTGCGGCTGGCTCTGGGGACGGCTTTATCATAGAACAGGTGATGCAGTCGGAATCCGAAATCATGAATTCGGAAACCGTGCGGCGGATCGCGCTTGAGAATATCGGTCCGGCTGCTGTTTTGCCGGAAGGGGGCTCGGAAGCCCTTGCCCTGCGGGCCATGCGGCAGAGCTTTTCGGTCGTTCGTGCGCCCAATGCTTCGGTGCTGATACCGGTTCTAGAAGCCGATAGTCCCGAGCGCGCCGAAACGGTGTTGAACGCCATTGTCGATGCCTATCTGGAGTATCGCCAGGTCGTTCTGACCGGTGATGGCGCGACGGGCGTCGCGGATCGCCGGCTACAATCGGATCAGGCCTATACTGCCGCGCTCGACGCGCTCGACCGGTTTCTGACGGAAAACGATATCACGGAATATGAATCCGATATTGCAGCGCTCCTGACGCAAATAGCGGCACTGCAAACATCTTTGGCGACGGCCCAGTCGGAACGTCAGGCCGCCTCTGCAGCCGCTTCCGCGATCGCGCAGCGCGTCGCGGAAATGCCGGAAAATATAGACCTCTATGTCGAAAGCAGCGCCGAAAACCTCCTGATCGAGAATCGGCTGGAGCGTGAAAGCCTGTTGTCGCGGTATCTTGAAACCGCTCCCCCCGTTGTCGCGCTGGATCGCGAAATTGCCGAACTGGAAGACTTCATCGCCGGGGGCGGTGTGGAGGGGCTCGGACAGAGGCGGACCGGCGTGAATACGGTCCGGCAGGGCCTTGTTCAGGAGCAAATGCGGCTTGAATCGGTAGCCGCGGCCGAGGCTACGCGTGCCCGCGCCATTTCCGCACAACTATCGGCGGCCGAAAGCGAAATTTCCAGGCTGCGCAGCCTTGCGCCTGACTATCGCCGGCTTGCGCAGGATGTTGCGGCGACGGCGGCCGCGGCGACATCACTGGCGACCCAGCAGGCCGAGGCTGAAGCCCGGCAATCGCTGGCACCGGGCAGTGCGGACGCCGTGCGTATTGTCGAGCGGGCATTCGCACCGGCCGAGGGTTCGTCGCTGAAAAAACTGGGTGTCGCCGCGGCTTTTGTTTTTGCCGCTGGGACCGCCATCCTGATGGGATTGCTGCGTGGCTACTGGTCGCGCCATGTCGGGCCGGGTGCCCAGGCACGCCCTGTTCAGCAGCGCACACAGACTGCGGATTTGACGGACGCCATCGGTCCGATGCCGTCCCGTGTTGCCGGTGTCCCGGTTCTGGCCCGAATGCCGGACAGGGGCAGTGCGTTGGGCCGCCGTTAACCGATGCGGTGAATGCTGCGGTCTCAATAATGATTCGCGGCGATTCGATGGTTGATCTTTCTTTTGAAATGCAGGCACTGGTGGACCAGCTGGAGCCGATCGCACGGCCCGGCGGCAAGGGGCGCGTGCTGATGTTTCTCGGGGCCAGTAAACGCGCCGGCACCTCGACCATCGCCCGTGAATTTGCACGCGTCGCTGCGGAAAGGTCGCGCCGCGGTGTCTGGCTCTTTGATCTCGACTTTGCCCGCAATTCGCATGCACGGGCGCTGGCGCGTCCTGATGCAAACGTTTTTGATGCCTCCTTCGGACGCAATGCATTCTGGCGCGCTGAACCGCATGGCGCCCGTGCCCGTCTGGTGGCCAAGGATTGCTCAACAAAGCACCTCTATGTCACCGAATTCCAACGCGCCCGTTCGGGGGTGGAGCGCCTTGAATTCGGAAATGCCCGGGAGTACTGGAATGCGGTTCGCGGCAGCATCGATCTTGCCGTGATTGATGCGCCCGGGGCCAGCCGCGCCATCTTACCTGTGGCCGCGGATGCTGATGGTGTCATCCTGGTTGCCGATGAAGGCAGCTGGAATGAACGGTCCATCGCCGCGCGCCGGGAGGCGATTGAACGCCGCGGTGGCATTGTCGCGGGAATTGTCTGCAACCGGTCGCGTATTGTGTCGCGGCGCGCCGCTTGACGGACGTCAGCACTCATATCCACAATTTGCGTGCAGCGCCGCGGATGAATGTGCTGCGGCCAATGGAATTTTTCCTCGCCGGTATCGTGCTGTTTCTGGTGTCGCAGGGATTGCTTGGCCCGCTTCTGGCCAATTCGCCGGAATCCGAAGAGAGCACATTGCTGCAGGTGATGTGGTTGCCCGTCTATGCCCTGACGATTGCCTGGATGGCGATTACACCAGCCCGCACGCTGGACGTCATGTGGCGGACGCCGATCATTCTGATCCTGTCCTTGTTGTGCTTCGCGTCATTCCTGTGGTCTGTCGATTCCGGCCTGTCTCAAAGGCGGGGCTTTGCGCTCATCATGACAACCCTGTTCGGCCTGTTGCTGGCGTCGCGCTTCAATTGGCGTGAACTGATCACATTGATTGCAGTGGTGTTCTCCGTTCTGGCGGTAATGAGCACAGTGATGTCGCTCGCCTTTCCGGGAATTGCTGTTCATCACGACATCCATGTTGGTGCGTGGAAAGGCATCTGGTGGGAGAAAAATACGCTTGGTGCGATGATGGCCTTCGGCACCACGGCCGCGCTCGCAGCATCAGTCTGTCAGCCCCGGCACAAATTGATCTGGTGGGGGCTGGCGGCATTCCAGGCCGGACTGGTCCTGATGTCGACATCGAAGACGGCACTGCTGGCCTTGATGCTGGCAATTGCCGGCATTGCCGCCATCCATCTGATACGGCGCGGATTCGGGTTTTCGGCGCTGATACTTGTCGGCGGCGGGCTGATCGCTTTCATCGCCGCCATGGTGATGTCCATTGCGCCTGTCGCCGTGATCGAGGCGCTTGGCCGGGACCCGACATTGACCGGCCGCACTGATATCTGGGTGGTGCTTGCCGAACAGGTTCAGGCGCGCCCCTGGACGGGTTATGGCTACGGCGCCTTCTGGGATGCGCCCTACGGTCCGGCTTTCTGGGTGCGGCAACGTACGCAATGGCCGGTGCCGACGGCCCACAATGGCTGGCTGGAAATTGCGCTCGGTATCGGTGTGCCGGGGATTATCCTGATGGCGGTTTCGCTCTTGCTATCAATCATAAGGGCTTGCGGCCGGCTATTTCGCGGACCTGAAGTCTTCTGGGCGCTGATTTTCCTGATTTTGGTGGTTTTGATCAGCATATCGGAAAGCAATCTGCTGCAGCGCAATGCGCTGACCTGGGTCTTGTTCGTGGCAACGGCTGCGCGTTTGGCCTTGCCGCGGCGCTATGATGCCGTCAGCCAACGATAGGCCTGCGTAACCGGCAGGACTTTTGCCCCGCTTGCCTGGATATGATCCAGCAATCCTGCAAATTCATCGGGCGTGCAGCCCCACTCCGTGGGCGAGGGCTGAATGTCATGGGTATAGAATATGAGCCAGCCGGGCCGGGTCATGCCTTCGTCGACGAAAGCGTGTGCCCGCGCGAGACCTGCTTCGCCGCCATCAACACCAACGGCTTTCAGCAGATTCCGGTCATCCCCCTTTCTGTTGATGCCCGGACGAACGCCGCGCAGGGTTTCAAACCGGGTTGCCAGGACGCGTTTGCTGGCCGGCGATGCCTCACCATAGGGATAGGCGAAAGCCGGAAGGCCTGATTTCAGGCCCAGATCCACAAGCGCTTCATAATTGGCCTCTATCTGCGCACACGCCACTTCGTCTGACGCCCGGCCGAGATCGGTATGATTGAGCGTATGGCAGGCAATCTCGTGGCCGGAATCTTCCAGCTGACGAAGATGGTCGGCATCGAACATCGGACCGTGATGCGTGTCTGTCCCCGCAAATCCGGCGGAGGCATACCATGTGCCGCGCCAGCCGCGCTTTTCGAGCCCGGATTTCCCCACGTCGAAAGCCGACTTCGGAAAATCGTCAAAGGTTATCGAGACGACGAGCTGATCCGGAGCAAAATGAAGCGGGTTACACTCCAGAAACCGGGCTTTCAGGCGCTTGAGCTTACCGGTCAGACCGGAGGCGGGGATGTAGGCAGTGTCCGTCATTTTCCAATCGCATCGGCTGCCCAGCTGGCACGCCAGAGTTTCAGGGCGGTTGTACGGGCTTTCATCGGCGCAAGCGGCGTTTGCGCCATCATTGCCCATATGCCACGTAACAATGACTGACCGGGAATGGCTTTCAATATCTGCGCCGCTTTCGCACCCGGGAGGCTTGCCAGCTCCGGATGTTTCTCCAGCAAGCGGGCATAATTGTGTGCAGCATCGCGGAATTTGCGTAACAGGACATCCGGTGACTGCCAACCCGAATGCCCGGCCGGATTGTCAAAATGCGCCAGCTCGCCCTGTTTGCCGGCGCGCACTGCCCAGTCAACATCTTCCCACCCCCAACCAGTGAAATTTTCGTCAAATCCGACTTTGCGCATCAGGGTTGACCGGGCGAGGAGATTGCTAGTGCAAAAGGCTGTCGCTCCGATCTGATTGCGGACATCTGCGTTATTCTCGTCGCTCGACCGGGCCAGTGCAGCATGAAGATGGTGGGACGGCTGTTGCACCGGATCCGCTGAATAACCGCCGAATGCGGCGTCGAATTCATATCCCTCGACCAGTTCCAGCCAGGTCTGAAGGAAGCCGTCGCTGACGGTCATGTCGGCGTCGAGGAAGAGCAGCCATTCACCAATGGCGGCGGATGCAAGCCGATTTCGGCCGGCGGCGCGTCCGACATTGCGGCGGGACGTCAGCAAGCGCGCCGGAGCCGGTAGACGATCTATTTCAGCTGCCACCGATGCATTCAGTTCAGGATCCGGTTCGCCGTCATCAAACAGGATGATTTCAGCCGGCAATCCGGCCGCCGCGATTTGCTGGGCCAAAGCCCGTGCGAGCGGCACAGGATCGTCCTTGTAAAAAGGAATCAGCATTGACAATTGACGGGCCGACGTCTCGGTAGCGGCGGCATTGGAATAATCGGCGTACTGGCTCATGGGCGCGCCTCCGCCGGACGCCACCAGCTTTGGGCTATACCCAGCCAGCTTCGGCAACCGGCAATATTCAATGCCAGAGCGATCACTACATAAACGGCACCGCCCAGCGCAGCCTTCGCCAGCAGGACGAGGATGGCCGGCCCCTGAACAGGCAGCGCATAGACCACCAGTGCCATCACGCCGGCGGCAAGCGCCGAGCGTCCCCAGTCCAGCCAGGGCAGGGGAAGTGGAAACAAGGCGCGTCCGATTGCAGCGCAAGCAACAAGGCTGAGCGTGTAGGAAACGAGTGTCGCCGCTGCCGCACCGGCGATACCGAACACCGGGATCAGCACCAGGTTCAGGCTGATATTGAAGACGGCAGCGCCACCCATGATCGCCGCCATCCAGCGCGTCTTGCGCTTCAGGATGAAGCTTTCGTGGAAATAATAGGTCATCAGCCCCTTCATCAGCCCGGCCAAAGCAATCCAGGGCAGGATCAGCGTGGCCCCCGCGCGATATTCCTCGCCCACCATGACGGTGGACAAGGGGGCCGCCACCAGCGCCAGCCCGGTGGCCGCCGGAAATCCGATCAGCCCCATGACGCGGGCAGATTGCCCCGCTACACGGCGGGCGGCGTCGGGGCCTTCTTTTTCGAGCGCCCGGATCATCAGAGGGGTTGCTGCCGTTCCCAACCAGATAAACAGGATATCAATGGTCCGGTCGGCAAGCCCGTAGCCCGCCGCATAAATCCCGACCGCGGCCTCGTTCATCAACCCGGCGATCAGAAAGCGGTCGCCGGCAGACAGCAAGTGTTCGAAAACCAGCGAGATTGAAACCGGCAGGCCGTAAGCGAAATAGAGCATGGCGCGGCGTTTGCGTGGCTTTCCGGTGGCTGATTTCCGAGCCTGCGATGGGAATTCGAAAAACAGGGTAATGAGGCTGGCGAGCGCCATTCCGGCGATCGGGCCGGCCGCACCGAGCGGCGTGGCCATGAGGATGGCGATTCCGAGCGCAAACCCGCCCAGAACATTGGCCGTTTCGAATATCGAATAGGCCGCGACCTGGCCGGCTGCGCGCCGCGATTCAATGCCAATGGCAAGGATAGAGCGGAGGGTCAGGGCGGCCAGTCCGAAACCGAGCGCCGTCTTGAGCTCGATGTTCAGCGGTGCGGCCCAGAGGGCAATACCGCCGAGTATGATCACGCCGGTTCCGACGAAAGCGAAGCTGGAATAGATGGTGGCAAGATGGGAAGCGAGATGCCCGCGCGCATCCGCCCGGGCGTGAAAACGGGCGACCGCGGCATCGAGCCATGTATGAAACGCCATAGCCGTGATGTGCATGGCCGCCAGCGCCAACGCGTACTGACCATACATTTCGGTTGGCATCAGGCGCGTCAGAATGGCCACGCCGCCAAAACCGACGACCGCGCGGGCGATCTGCACCGGCAAGTATCCGAGAATGTGTTTGCCGAGCATTCCTGAGCGCAGCTCCCTGTTCGAGCCCGACAGCATGCATACAAGCACCTAAAATCGCGTGAACATATCTGCGGGCTTTGAAACGAAGCGGAAACCCTATTGCGCTAGCTATGGGATCATATTTCCGGAGCATTGAATGGCCCACTCGATAGATGCCCGCCTGATCAAGCCGAGCGAGCTTTCCGTTGCCGAGCGGGAGGCATGGATCGCGTTCACGGACGGAGATCCGGCGCTGGCCAGCCCCTATTTCCGGCTGGAGTTTGCCGAATGCTGCGAGGAGGTGCGGTCCGATACACGTGTGCTGGTCGTTCGCGAGCGTGGTCAGATCGCCGGATTTCTTCCGATGCAGATGGGAAAGGTCGGTTATGCCCGCCCGATTGCCGGACCTTTGTCGGATGTCCATGGCGTTATCGCCGAGCCAGACCGGAGTGTTGACCTGAAAGCCTGGCTGCGAGCAGGGGGTGTGCCGTTGTTCGAATTTCACAGCGCACTGGGCCTGCAGCCTTGCTGGAGCGCCTTTTCGCACATGTCTGACGGTTCATGGATCATTGATGTGTCCCGTGGATATGACGCATTCGAGCAGGCCCGGTCGGAAGCCGAGCCCAAGGCATTCCGCAATATTCGCGCCCGGCGCCGGAAACTCGAAGAGATGGAAGGCGGGTTTGAATTCCGCATGGATGATGATCGCCCAGAAGCGTTATCTGCCATGATCGACTGGAAACGCGAGCAATACCGCCGAACCAGTGTTTTTGATGTCTTTTCAGTCGCGTGGACAAGGGACTTGCTGGCGGCTGTGCTGAACAAGCAGTCTGATCGCTTCCGCGGTGTGTGTTCGACGCTGAATATTGCTG
The DNA here is from genome assembly GCF_003129605.1 of Hyphobacterium indicum. Classification (GTDB taxonomy): domain Bacteria; phylum Pseudomonadota; class Alphaproteobacteria; order Caulobacterales; family Maricaulaceae; genus Hyphobacterium; species Hyphobacterium indicum. The sequence goes on along the minus strand of NZ_QBDX01000002.1, from coordinate 497,356 downwards.
GCCGCATTGCTGCGGTGCATGTCGGAATGACGAGCGAAGCCCGCTGTCACTACTGGTTTCCGGCCTATGATCCGGATTTCAACAAGGTGAGTCCCGGATTGTTGCTCCTATTGGAAAAAATCCGTTTTGCCTCGGAAGCCGGACGCGCCAGCGTCGAGCTGGGGCCGGGGGATTATGACTTCAAACGCAATCTCGGCAGCTGGCAGGTCCCACTCGCGCAGGGGTGTATTCTGACAGCATCCGCTCCGGCGACCTTGCGAAGCGCAGCGAGATCTCTGGCCGGTGCCATTGAAAAAGCGCCGTTCGGGAAAATCGCCAGCCTGCCAAGGCGCGCCTTGCGCAGGGCCGACAAGCTGGCGTCCTTTTACGCATGGTGATCAGGCCGGACCGCCGCACAGTTCTGGCTGCGGGCGGTGCGTCCCTGCTCTTGGGTGGCCAGCGTTCTGCCGCGCGGCGAAAGATAGCGCTCTGGGATAATGCGAGCGGGCCACATCTGCGTGGAGCGGTGTTTCCGCAACGCCGGGTCTATCCGGACATTGACGGTGACAGCTTTCTGGGGCCCGGGCCGGTCGGCACGCCGGTCAGCAACCGGGCGCTGGCCAGTCTTGCCGAAGCGGGTGCCAATCTGGCGGTGCTGTCTCACCCGGGCGTTTTTACGGAATTCGCTCCATACCGCACTGACCCGGCTATAGAAGATCATCTGGCCGATTTGGTGGAGCGTTGCGCGCGTCACGGCTTGTTTACCGTGATTGCCTTCCGTACCGGACCCGGGCGATCAGAATTCACTTTCCATCGCGACAATGGTGATAGCTGGTTTCCGTCTTCGATGATTGATGAGCGTGTCTGGTCGGATGCGGAAATGCAGTCGGCGTGGGCCGATATGTGGCGGCACACAGCGGGGCAGTTCCGCGCAAACGCGGCCGTTGCCGGTTATCTCCTGATGGTTGAACCCAATGGCAGCCATATTGTGCAGAACTCCCCCTGGCCGCAAATGGCGCGCCGGATGGCCCAGGCGGTGCGGGAGGTGGACCTCGAAACGCCCTTGCTGATCAGCCCGGACAGCTATGCCAGCGTGGCTCACGAGAGCGACCTGGAGCTGAGTGGTCTTGGACCGGCCGTGCTGGCCATTCATGATTATGCGCCCTATGCCTATACCCATTCCGATCCAAACAGCGCCGCATCATTTTCAGTGGAGGCGGCGCGAATTTCTCCGCCACAGGCGGCGCGATGGATGGTGGGGGAATGGGGAGTCAGACGATGGGCGCATGATGCCGCCCGCTTCGCCGCCTTGCGCCTGCAATCAATGGAAGAACAGTGCGCAAACTCGGCCTGGTTCAACTGGCCGTCGGGATGGCGGGCTTATGAGGAGGCCGAGAATGGATGGAATCCGTTTTTCGGACCGAATCCGGATGCAACACGGCCTGTCATCAATCCGCCAATCGTGGACGTGCTACGCCGCTACTGGTCGAGAAATACGGTCCGGCCCTAGCGGACGTTGATTTTGTCACCGAGCAGGGCTGGTCCGGTTTTCAGCATGATCCAGAGATCGAACCAGAGGCTGGCCTTGCTGATATACTCCACATCATAGCGGATACGTTCGCGTGCGGCTTCCGGTGAATGAAGCGGACCGCGCGACCCGCTGACCTGGGCCCAGCCGGTGAGCCCTGGCTTGACGCGGTGGCGATGCGCATATTCACCGACCAGGCTGGAGGTCAATGCGGCTCCGGTTTTCATGCCCGGTGCGTGCGGACGCGGGCCGACCAGCGACATCTCGCCTTTCAACACATTCCACAGCTGCGGCAGCTCGTCGAGGCTGGTCGAGCGGATAAAGCGGCCTATCCGCGTGACACGAGGATCGTCTCGTTCGACCTGACGGACTGATCCGTCTTTCGCAGCCGGCTCATCGCGCATGGAACGGAATTTCAGAACCTCGATCAGGCGGCCATTAAAGCCTTCGCGTTTCTGACGGAAGAGGGCCGGGCCGGGCGAATCCAGCCGGATCAGCACAGCCAGCAAGGCCATGACGGGCAGGGCTGCGACGAACAGGACCGATCCGATCACCAGGTCTTCCAGCCGTTTGGTGATGATCCATCCCGGCGTGGCCGAATTACCGGACAGGCGCGCTGCCGGAGCGTTTGCGATTTCCTCGAGGGTTTGCTTTTTCGGGTTGAAGTGCTCGAAATCGAGCAGCAGACAAACAGGCTGCGCAAGGCCTGACAGGCCGGCGAGCAGCGATTTGACGCGGTCTACGGCGTGCGGTGTCACGGTGACAATGATGCGGTCAACTTCATGCAGGTGAGGCCAGCTTGTCAGATCCTGTAGCGTTCCCAGATAGGGGGCGCCGGCCAGAATGGAGGGGCTGCGCGTGCGCCGGTCATCAAATACGCCGAGTATGTTGACTGCCTTGCTGCGCGAATTGGCATCAATCAGGCGGCGGGCATTTGCGGTTGCGCCGACGATAACAACATTGGCGGCGAGGCGGCCATTTCGCGCCCAGTATTCCATGAAGAAGGCATAGATCGTGTGAACAATCAGAAGGGCTGCGGCCGAAACGCTGGCCTGCTGAGCCGCGGCCAGCGTCAGGGACGGGTCGGACAGGCGGACCAGCAGAATGCTGGCCATGCCGCCCAGTCCAAGACCGATCATACCCGTGGCGATATGGCGCCAGGCCGGCTTGCGCGCACGTACGACATAGTGTTCGGAGAGCCGGAATGAGCAGAGGGATACGCCAAGAAAGACCAGGATCGGCCAGAAGTCTGCGCCAAATGACAGGAAGGCCGCCACAGTCAGGCTTCCCATGATGCCGAAGTCGACGAGCTGCAAGGCCCGGCTCAGCGTTGCCCGGTCGATACGGTTGGCTGGCGGGTTGATGGACTCGCGCATCATGTCGAGGGTGGCAGCGCGCCCGCGGCCGTTTTCGAGACCGGCAAAGCCGGGCGAGACGTCATTCGCCGGCGAAATGGGCCGCGTTTCATAGTGCCGCTTGTTCATGGTCACCGTCCCCGATCAAATTGATCCGACCGCGATAATGCACGGATAACGAAAAGATTCGGTTGTCAGACGTGGTTAGCAGAAAGTGAAAGATGGTTGTTTCTTATCGCGCTGAAATGCCTGTATGGTTGATGAGGCATTGCCGGGGAGGGCGAATTGTTTCGACTGATAGCAATGACAGTATTGGCCGCTGTGTTACTGGCCGGGTGTGCCAGCACACCCGCTGATCTCAGTCCGGACAATATGCGATCCTCGGCCGCGAATGCTCCCGCTGGTGCCTCGGAACAAAGTGGCACAATGGATTTTCCAGGCGCTGATGGCGGCGGTGGCAGCGCTTCACAGACCGGCTTTGTTTATCCGGCGATCGGAACAGCCTTTGCGGGCACACGGCCCGAAACGCCTTACGGTATGGCCGCGCAGGGCGAGTCTCCCTACTGGCGATCCACCATCGAACTCTATGATCTCGAGGGGGAGGTGTTTGGCGAATTCCGACTGATTGCCGCCGGGCAGGACCCGATTCTTACGACCCTTCGCATGGCACCTGATCACCTCGTGAACGGCTTTCGGCGCTATATTTCAACAACGCCTGATCCGGTCCCGGTGTCGGCGGCGTTCCAGGCTGGTCCCTGCATCGATTTTGACGGGATTGAGCGACCATTCTTTGCTTCAGTGCGTGTGGATGATGTGACTTATGAGGGCTGCGCCCGGGAAGAGGGTGGTCAGTGGGACTGGAGCCGGGATCTGTTGACGCGGTACGATCAGATCCTGTTATGCCTCGAAGAAGTGCCGGGAGCGGTCGCCGCCATCGACGCCTATTCACCGAGTGAGGAAAATACGGCGGTGCGTGTCCTGACCGATGATCAGAGCCGGTTCGAGTGTGTGATTGTCAATGCGGATCTCCGGCTGGCGTCTGTCCGCGAGCTGGATGTGACGGAAGTTCACCTGAATGAAGGCCGGACCGTGTTCTTGACGGCTGAACCCGAGGCGAATGATTGCCGGGCGATCGAACATATCCGGCGCGCTGATGGCGAATTGATGGGGGTGTTGGCCCACGATCTCTGTCAGAATCCGCGTACCCATGTGGAGGGGCCGCTTGCCGCCGGCGAAAGCTAGTTGGGGACCATTGCATCCAGTGCTGGCAGAGTTGCTGCCAGCTGATCCTTGAAATGTTTCCAATGTCCGATCGACGAAGCATAGACCGGGCGGCGGACATGTTCGGCGCTTGCTGTCGCAACCGCCGCACGATTGCCGGCAAAATCCAGGCAGGCCGGGTCCCAATCCATGCCTATAAACCTTGTCAGGCGCCTGGCTTCAGCCTCGGTATTCTGCACCAGGTCCTCATACGCAAGCCGTTCGATACGCCCGGCCGCGCCAGACAGCCAATGCTGCATGAGGCGCTGAACGGCAGAGAGGTAAGCCGCGATAGACTGCAAGTCATATGACCAGAAATACCGGTCCCGGAACAGCGTTTTGTAGGTCGCGATGGCCGCATCTCGCGGGTCGCGGTCCAGATGAATGATCCTGGCTTCCGGCAAGGCGTCCGCGATCAGTCCCGCATAGAGGAAGTTTGTGGGCGTCTTGTCGATCACATATCCATGCCTGTGACCACGGCGATGCAGTGCGTCGCGATATCGTTGACCCACGCCACTCATATCGGCAGCCGGAGTCTGCTGTGCAATTTCAACCGGGTCACGCAAACCGGCGAATACAGGATCTTCGAGCAGGCTGACGATGAAATCCTCGGTTTCGCCCGCCGAAACCACATCATTCCGGTTTGACAATATTCGATCCAGAAGGGTTGAACCGGCGCGCGGCAGACTGACAATAAAAACCGGCGTCAGTTCCGACCGCTGATAGTCGCGGGAGATAGATGGCCAGGCCCTGATGGTTTCGTCGATGGCATTGATTTCAGGCTCGACAGAGTAAGGCCGCGTCTGCCGCATAGCTCTGGCTCCGTTTGTCCAGGCGTCGAAAGCCTCAGACCATTTTCCGAGATCTTCGAATTCCTTGCCCATTGCGTAGCTGAGTGCGGCGCGCGAGAGGTCATCCAGACCGGGTGAGCTCAAGCGAACAGCAAGCTCGTCAATATAATTCCTGTCCGGAGCCGCCTTTGTCAGCAGCGACCGGGCATAGGCGGCTTCGGCCGCCTGTGGCCCTGCCTTGCTGGCGAGGTCGAAATTGCGGGCCGCTTCTTCAAGCTCGCCATTATAGCGCTGTGCCGCTGCCAGATTGAAACGGCAGCGCGGCTCGTCAGGGACTATCTGGGTCAGCCGGGCATAGACTTCCCGGGCCTCCTGATGCGCGCTGCTTGTCGTGAAACAGGCTCCGATCTGATCAAGAATAACCGGGTCGCTTGTCGTTTCGATGTCAATTGAACGCGCGGCACTCAAAGCTTCATCATACAGGCGGAATTGCGCCAGCAGATTTGCGGCTTGAGCCGCAGGGCGGGGAAACTTTCCGGGTTGGGCAGCCGCTTTCCGGGCAAAGCGGATGGCCTCGTCCCGCTTGTTCAGATTGGCAGAAATGAAGGCCGCGAATGCGTTGAGGCCGGGATGAACGGGATCGCTTTCCAGCGCCGTCAGGACACGCTGTTCGGCACCACGGAAATCGCCATCGCGCAATAATTGTGGAAGCAGGCGCAGTGTTTCTTCAGAAGTCATGACAGGCCGGGCGTTTCATTTGGCTATAAAGCCGCCGGGGTTTGCCGCAGGCAATACATGGTCTGCAGGCGATATCCGCTATTTGCCGGTAAAAAGGTGGACGTACTCGCCATAACCTTGCGCTTCGAGTTCCGCGACAGGAATGAAACGGAGCGAAGCCGAATTGATGCAATACCGCAAGCCGCCCTGATCCGCCGGCCCGTCGGGGAAAACATGGCCGAGATGACTGTCGCCATGTGCCGACCGGACTTCAGTCCGGATCATGCCATGAGACATGTCGCGCAATTCCTTGACGTATTCACCGTCCACGGGACGGGTGAAGCTCGGCCAGCCACAGCCGCTGTCAAACTTGTCCATGGACGTAAAAAGCGGTTCGCCCGAAACGATATCGACATATAGGCCCGCCGCCTTGTTGTCTGTATGCGCGCCGGTAAAGGGCCGCTCGGTCCCGTTCTCCTGCGTCACCCGATACTGCTCGGGTGTGAGCCTGGCGACGGCGTCAGCCGCTTTCTTGTAGGTGCGGGGCATGGCGGATTTCCTGTGCATACCTGGTCATTGTCGGTGGCGTATATGGGAAAGACCCGATCAGATTACCACCCGCCGGCAGGTGCGCGGGGGATGATTTGCGTTACGCGATCATTGCTGACCGCCGGCGACAGGTTCGTCACCGGCATCTGCGGCCTCGGCTTCAAGCCGTCCTGCCATCCAGTTCGGTGTCTTGGTAAACCGTCCCAGAACGCTGTAGGCCACCGGGATCACAAACAGGGTAAACAGGGTTGCGACCGTAACGCCGGTGAAGATGACAACCCCGATGGTGATGCGGCTTTCCGCACCGGGGCCGCTGGCGAGCATGAGCGGTGATGCGCCAATCGCAGTCGACAGACCGGTCATGAGAATGGGGCGGAAGCGGATCTCGGCGGCATCTAGTGTTGCGGTCATGACATCCCGGCCTTCTTCCCGCAGCTGATTGGCGAACTCGACAATGAGAATGCCGTTCTTGGCAGCCAGCCCGATCAGGATGACAAGTCCGATCTGGGAATAGATGTTCAGACTCGAACCAATGACTTCAAGCCCGAAAAGGCCCCCCGTAACCGCCAACGGAACCGTCAGCATGATGATCAGGGGCTGGATGAAGCTTTCAAACTGCGCGGACAGCACCAGAAAAACGATCAGCAGGGCCATGCCAAAAGCGAAAAGCAGGGCGGCATTGGCTTCGAGAAACTCCTTGGCTCCTCCCAGATAAGTCGTGGAAAAGCCCGGCGCGAGTTCACGCGCGGCCCAGCCATCGAGCCATTCCACGGCTTCTCCCAGCGTGTAGCCTTCGGCCAGCGTCGCGGAAACCGTGATGGCGCGCTGCCGGTCCACACGGTTGCGGGACGAGGCCTCACCGATTTCCGTTATCGAGACAAGGTTGGAAAGCGGAATGAGATTCCCTTCACGGCCGGATACGTAAAGCGTTTCGAGGTCCTGTGCGCTCGATCGCTCATCCCGGCGATTTTCCATAATCACATTATAGGCTTCGCCCTGTTCGATGAATTGTCCCACGCGGCGCGAACCGAGATGGGTTTGAAGGGTCTGGCCGATGTCGGCAACGGAAACGCCAAGATCCGCGGCGCGGTTGCGATCGATATCGACAACCAGGCGGGGGCTCGTGGGCTCATAATCCTTGCGGGCGCGCATCAGATCCGGATTGCCTTCACGGATCGCGGCCAGCAATCGTTCGGCTTCGGCATCGAGGCTTTCATAGTCCGGTCCCTGAAGGACAAACTGGATATCGTCTCCGCCTCCGCCGCCGCGGATCGCCGAGCGCATGGAGGCAAAGGCACGAACGCCTGTCAGCTGGCCAAAGCGGGCATTGATCTCGCCAATGATATCGCTGCCGCTGCGGCGCTCATCCCAGTGCACCATGGTTCCGATGACGATGCCGGAATTATAGCCGGATCCGCCCCAGCCCGGGGCGACCACGAGCACCCGCCGCAATTCACCATTCTCGACATATTCCATCATGATGTCTTCGACCTCGGCGGCCTGCCCGGTCATATAGTCGAAGCTGGCCCCCTCCGGACCGGAGAAAAATCCGAAGAATGACCCGCGGTCCTCCGGCGGAGTCAGTTCGCCGGGCAGCCGCTCGAGCAGATAGGCCGAGCCGCCCAGCGCCACGAGCACAACCGGGATAATCATCCAGGGTGTTCTGACGGCGATTTCAAGGCTGGAGCGGTAATTACGGCGCGCGCGGCGGACGATTTCATTCACCCAGCGGGCCGGCCCCCGGGCCTCTCCTGATGGCTTGATCAGCTTTGAAGCCATCATCGGAGACAGCGTCAACGCCACGAAGCTCGACAGCATTACGGCAACCGCAATGGTCAGGGCCAACTCGTTGAAAATGCGGCCGATAAAGCCGGGCAGGAAAACCAGTGGCACAAAGACCGCAACGAGCACGGCGGTGGTGGCGATCACGGCGAAAAACACCTGGCGGCCACCCCGCAACGAGGCGAGCGCCGGACCTTCGCCCATATCGACGCGGCGCTGAATGTTTTCCAGGACAACGATGGAGTCATCCACCACCAGCCCGATGACCAGAACCAGCGCCAGAAGCGTCAGGATGTTGATGGAGAATCCGGCCGCTGCGAGGCCCGCAAAAGTGCCAATAAGGCAAACCGGCACCACAGCCGCCGGGATGATGGCGGCGCGAAAGCTGCCCAGGAAAAGATAGATCACCAAAACGACGAGCGTCGCGGCAACAAATAGTGTGCGCCAGACTTCCCGGATCGATTCTTGAATGAAGACCGTATCATCGGACGCGACAATCATGGTCATGCCTTCCGGCAGGCTGGCGCGAATGCGTTCAACCTCAGCGGCCACATCCTGCGCCACCTGAACAGAGTTCGCCTGGCTTTGCCTGACAAAGCCGAGACCGATCATGTTATTGCCATTGCCGCGGAAAAGCGTGCGGGGTTCTTCGGCTTCGAGCGAGACATCCGCGACTTCACCGAGGCGGATGATATGCCCGCCTTCGCCGCGCCCGATGGGCAGTTGTTCAAAACTCTCAGGCTCCGAAAAGAGCCGCTCGACACGCACGACAATCTGGGTGTCCGGTGTTTCGATGGAGCCACCCGGCACTTCGACATTCTGTGTTCTCAAGGCGGTGTCGATATTGGCCACGGTCACGCCGCGTGCAGCCATGGCCTGGGGGTCGAGCCAAATGCGAATGGCATAACGCCGTTGACCGCCGATACGGACGCGGGCGACGCCATCGATCACGCTGAAGCGGTCCAGCATGGTGCGTTCGGCAAAATCGGATAACTCTTCCGACGTCAGCCGGTCCGACATCAGCGCATACCACATGAATGGACGGGCATCGGAATCCTGTTTCTGGATCTCGATCTGCTCGACTTCCGGCGGCAATCGGTCCGATATACGTGAAACCGCATCGCGCACATCATTCGCCGCCGCTTCGATATCACGGCTGAGATCAAAGGTGATCGAGATGTTGGCATTGCCATCGCGCGACGACGATTGGATCAGCTCGATACCATCGATTCCGGACAGCTGGTCTTCGATGACCTGTGTGACGCGATTCTCAACGACTTCGGCATTTGCACCAGGATATTCGGCCTGAACCGAGACGATCGGCTGATCCACATCGGGCAACTCCCGCAGCGGCAATTGCCTCAATCCCAATACGCCGAACACGATGATCAGGGCGCTGGCCACAAAGGCCAGAACCGGGCGCCGGACGGCGATATCTGAAAGAGTCATGGCTGACTCACCAGCGCGCTCGCCGCCTCGCCGGATCGCGGCCGGGCGGGGGCGGCCCGCTCAACGATCTCGACAGGCATGCGGTCGCGGACCCGGTGAACGCCTTCCGCGACGATCAGATCGCCGACAGACAAGCCATCTGTCACTTCCACCCAATTACCGATGCGGCCACCGAGTTCGACGGTTTGTTGCCGCAAAACGGGTGGGCTTCCGGTTTCATCAATGACGAAAACAAAGCTCTGATCCAGATAACGTGTGATCGCAGACCCGGGAATGGCCGGCCGCGAGCGGACGTCCTGGCGCATTTCGACCGTCATCAATTGCCCGGGCCGCAAATGCCCGTCGTCATTATTGATTTCGGCGCGAACTGTCACCGTGCGCGTGACCGGATCAATCCGGCTGCCGATCTGGGCAATTGTGCCCGTGAACACTTCGTTCGGGTAGGCGGATGTCCCGGCCGTGATTTCCTGCCCCGGTGCCAGCACCGACAGGAAGCGCTCCGGCACTGAAAAATCAAGTTTGATTATCGAGGTGTCATCCAGCGTTATGATCGGATCGCCGGGCCGGACCAGACTGCCCAGGCTGACTTCGCGCAATCCGACGACGCCCGAGAATGGGGCACGGATGATCCGGTCGGCAAGCCGTGCCTCAATCGAATTGACTCGGGCAACGGCCCGCTCGACGGCTGCATTGGCTTCATCCAGTCGCTGACGTGGTGCAATGCCGCGTTCGATCAGTCCCTCGACCCGCTCCAGTTCGCGACGGGCTTCGCGCAGTGTCGCCCGGGCTTCCGAGAGGTCAGCGGATTCCTCGGTGTCGGTGAGTTCGACAAGAATATCGCCTTCTGCCACTTGCTGTCCGGACTCGAAATTGACGCGTGAAATCGTATCGGCGACTTGCGACGTCACCGTAACCGTTTCATTGGCTCCGGCTGTGCCAAGCGCTTCGACAATATCGGCAAAGGTCTGATGGTTCACCGTGTGCGCGGCCACTGGTGTCGCGCTGCCGCGGAAACCGCTATCGGCAGAATCTGTATGGCTGATCGACCGGACGACAATGATGGCGGTCATGGCGATAAAAACGCCAAAGACGATGATAAGGGTAGCTGCGCGTTTCATGGATCCTCCGGCACCGAAGATGCGCCAATAATGCGGAATATCAAGTCAGATAGCCGCGGCGCTGCATATGGAGCAGGGCGGTTGTCGTCAATTGTTTCTGAATGGGAAGAAGGGCGTCGCTATTTCGTCTTTGATCTCGGTTCGCCCGCATTGGTGTTCATTCGCGAGGCCCGTTTGCGCCATTGATCACGCGCCAGCGCCTGCAAGTCTTCGATGCTGTCGGCCTCATCGGTAATCTCGAGCCCCAGAAGTGTTTCGACAAGATCCTCGATTGTCACCACACCCGCAGTGCCACCAAAATCGTCCGAGACAACGGCAATATGCCGGTTGCTGCTGAGCAAGACCTCGAACAAAGCCTGAAGACTGTCTGCTTCATCGACATGGGCGATATCGCGTCTCAAAGCGGAAAGCGGCGTATCCAACCGGTCTTCCAGAGCGGCCAGCAGAATGTCGGTCTTCAACACAAAGCCGGAAATCGTATCGACATCCTCATCATATATGGGCAGGCGTGAAAAGGGAATCGACGCGAGTTTTTCGGCGACGGATTCAACACTTTCCGTTTCATCAAACGCTTCCACTACCGTACGCGGCGTCATGATGTCACGTGCGGTCAGCGCGTCGAAGCGGAGAAGGTTGGCCACAATTGCCGACTGGTTTTTCGCAATCACGCCTTGTTGCTGGCTGATGCGGGCCATCGCCACGATTTCCTCGCGGCTGACCTTGTCGTGTTGGCGGTGCGCAATCATCCAGCTGATCGCTTCGGACAGTTTCACCAATGGCCACATTGACCAGATCAAAGGGGGCAGAAGCCGTGTCGTGAGTGGTGTGAGCGCTTTCCAATAGGTCGCGCCAAGCGTTTTCGGGATGATCTCTGAAACCACCAGAATCAACAGTGTGAGGACCGCTGAAAATACGCCGACTCCGGCATCCCCGAAAACATGAGCAGCCTGCGCGCCGGCTGCCGTAGCGCCCACGGTGTGGGCGACGGTGTTCAGGCTGAGAATAGCGGCCAGCGGCCGGTGCACATCAAGCTTCAGTGCCTTGATCCGTGCCGAGATGCGGGGCGAGCGTTCTTCGAGCGCGGCTATATGTGCGGGCGTGACGGAAAGAAACACCGCTTCAAGGATCGAACACAGGAACGAAACGCCCACTGCGAGAAGCACGAATAGAATTAGAAGAGTCATTTGAATCCATGCGGGTACGCTACCGGTGTGGCAGCGTTCAACATGTAACACGCGGAGGCATAATCACCAGCCGGTTCAGCCAAAGTATTTGAAGAAGGATTGCAAACGCTGCGCTCGTTCATGTGAGCGGACCATTTTTGCCGGACGCGCGCCCTTCAGCATTCAGTTCATCTCACGCATGGGCCTGTTGGTATTGAAGCGTGCGTGTAATGGGTGCCGCGGCGTGACAATACGGATTCGGTGGTGCGGTAGCCCGCAGGATATGCACATCCGTCTAAACTTATTTTGATGCTCGCCCGAAGGATCGTGGTGATCAGGCGGAAAATGATTTCCACCAAAAGTGGAAGAATAGTGGCGGAGAGGATGGGATTCGAACCCACGATACGCTTTTGACGTATACTCCCTTAGCAGGGGAGCGCCTTCGACCACTCGGCCACCTCTCCACTGGCGGGTTTAGCCGCACCACACTACCGGGATCAAGCGCCGATGACGGTTGCCGCGTTGGGGAGAATTTAACCTAGGAGGTCTAGGATTGGATTCAGGTGGGAAACAATATCGGACGGGACGCCTGATGAACCGGATCAACTGGAAATCAGCGGGAATGACATTTCTTGTCGCGGTCTTTATCGCGTCATTTGCTGCCATTGCCGGATATATAAGCCTTGAGCCCTATTTCGAGCGCAAGGTGATGGAGAGCAGCGCTCTGCATATCGAGGAGCGCGCCAATCGCCAGCGAGCCCTGTTTTCCGATGTGCAGGCCATTGAATACGCCACGGGGCGCAGCTTCGCGCGGCGGCTGGCTGCGATGGAGGGGCTGGATGTTTCTGCCGAATTCAACTGGTTGTTTCCGGAATTTGGTGATGGCACCCGCCGTTCGCGGCCAGAATTGTTTGATGGATATCGCGATGAGGACGGTGATTATGTCTATGGTGTCGGTGCCTTCATATCGGATGCAGTTGTTTCACCGGAGCGTCAACGGCGCCTGATTGCCGCCTATCATACAGTGCGTCAGCATGGCGAAGCCAATGCCGGGCATTTCGACAATCTGAATTTCGTGACGCCGGACAATGATCTGATCATCTATGCGCCGCAGCGCGATGATCGCCTGGAATTCTACCGCCGCGATGCGCCGGCTGATTTTGATTTCCAGTCGGAAGATCTCGCCCGGATCGTATCTCCCGCCAATAACCCCATGGGGGTGACGCGCTGTACGCAATTGTCGCGCCTGCTTTATGTGCGTGATGGCGTTGCACTGACCACCGGCTGCCATTTCCCGGTCCGGGTTTCGGGACGTCATATGGGCGCGTTCGGGATCACGATCTCTATGCAGAATTATCTGGCCAATGCCATCATCGACGCCGAGGTTAATGCCAGCAACATGATCATGACGCGGGATGGCAGCCTGATCGCGCACCAGGCCTTGCTGTTCCAGGATGTCCTGACGCCGGAAGCGGTGACTGCTGCGGAATCGATCGCCCATCCTAGGCCGATTGCCGAAGCCATACGCAATTCAGGGCGCGATTCGGGCGTGTTCCAGACCGATGATGGACGGCTGGTTGCCTTTGCGCGTATCGAAACACCGGGTTGGTATTTTGTTATCACGCGTCCGGCCTGGTTGATTCATGCGCGTGCTTCGCAGGTGGCGGCATTGATCTTCGCCTTTTCCTTCCTGGGGGTCTTCACCCAGGCGATCATTCTTGCGATCTATCGCTGGCAAAGACGCCGGACCCGGACCCAGCTCCGCTCGGGCGGCCATCTGGCAGGCGTTTGACGAGCGGCTTTGCGTTTTTGGGGGTAGCCGGGCGGGCAGGACAAGGCTAAGAGGCGCGCGCAATCCCTCTGGCCCTTTTCGAGTTCTGCCCATGTCCGTTGCACCGGAAAAACTGCGTAATATCGCCATTGTCGCGCATGTCGACCATGGCAAGACCACACTCGTCGATCAACTCCTGAAACAATCGGGAACCTTCGGCGACCGCGTCGAAACCACCGAGCGGATGATGGATTCCAACGATATCGAAAAAGAGCGCGGGATCACGATTCTGGCGAAGAACACGGCTGTGACGTGGCGGGACTGGCGGATCAACATCATTGATACGCCCGGGCACGCGGATTTCGGTGGTGAAGTCGAGCGCGTTCTGTCTATGGCGGATTCGGTGCTCCTGCTGGTGGATGCTGTCGACGGACCGATGCCACAAACCGCTTTTGTGACGCGCAAGGCTCTGGAACGGGGACTCAACCCGATCGTTGTCGTCAACAAGATCGACCGTCCGGGGGCACGCCCCGACTGGGTGGTCGACCAGACCTTTGATCTGTTCGACCGGCTCGGAGCCAATGACGAACAGATGGATTTCCCGGTTGTTTTTGCGTCGGCCCTGAACGGGTTTGCCGGCCTGGATGCCGAAAACCCTGACGCCGACATGACGCCACTCTTCCAGATGATTGTCGATCATACACCGCCGCCGCCTGTCGATCTCAACGGGCCGCTTCAGCTTCAGGTCAGCGCGCTGGATTATTCCAGCTATACCGGGGTGATCGGCATTGGCCGGATCCGCCGAGGGACACTGTCCAAGAACCAGCCGGTCATGGTCATTGATGCGGAGGGCAAGACGCGCCGCGGCAAAGTCCAGCAGGTGTTCGGATTTCACGGGCTGGAGCGCATCGAGATGAACAGCGCGAGCGCGGGCGATATCATCACCTTCACCGGACTCGATCCGCTGAAAATTTCGGACACGGTTTGTGCGCCCGAACAGGTGGAGGCATTGCCGCCGCTGACGGTGGATGAGCCGACCATTGCCATGACGTTCCAGGTCAATGACAGCCCGTTTGCGGGCCGGGAAGGTAAATACGTCACCAGCCGCAATCTGGGTGAACGTCTCCAGCGTGAGCTGATCCATAATGTAGCCCTGCGCGTGCAACAGCTTGACGATGCTGACAAGTTCAAGGTTTCAGGCCGTGGCGAATTGCATCTCTCGGTGCTGATCGAGAATATGCGCCGCGAGGGCTTTGAGCTGGCCATTTCGCGTCCCCAGGTCCTGACCAGGGAAATCGACGGTGTTCTGTGCGAGCCATGGGAGACGCTGGTTGTGGATCTTCCGGAAGAGTCGCAGGGCGCGATCATGGAAAAGCTGGGCGAACGCAAGGGCCAGCTGAAAAACATGACACCGGACGGGCAGGGCCGGGTGCGTCTTGATTACGAAATCCCGACCCGCGGCCTGATCGGCTTCCGGTCAGACTTCCTGACGGCGACGTCGGGAGCCGGTCTGATGTTCCACACATTTGACCATTATGCGCCCCGGGCGCCGGGTGAGATCGGTCAGCGCCGGAATGGCTCGCTGGTCTCGATGGTGGACGGCAAGGCGCTGGCCTATGCGTTGTGGAACCTGCAGGAGCGCGGCAAGCTCTTCATCGGGCATGGCACAGAAGTCTATGAAGGCATGATCATCGGCATTCACAGCCGCGATAATGACCTGCCGGTGAATCCGACCAAGGGCAAGCAGCTGACCAATATCCGGGCGGCCGGTACGGACGAGGCCGTGGTTCTGACCACGCCGGTCCGGACGACACTAGAATTTGCTCTGGAATTCATCAATGATGACGAGCTGGTCGAAGTGACGCCGGAGTCGATCCGGATCCGGAAACGCTGGCTGAAGGAGCACGAGCGGAAGAAGGCCGGACGCGCCTCCGCTGCCTGAGGCTTTTAATCATTCTGAACAAAAGGTTTACGTCAGCCCGCGACTCACTTCAAACATGGGTTGTAACGGCCAGAAAGGCTGTACAACTCAGAAGAGGAGATGAGTATGTTGAAGATCAAAGCTCTGCGGAAGTCCGCTCCGAAAGCCAAGCGCGTTCTGTACTGGGACTAACGGTTTTCTATCAAGCGCCCCGCAGTCTCCACCCGGCTGCGGGGCGTTTTTGTTTGAGGAGACACCGTGCGCACTTTATTCGCCGGACTCGGGGCTGACGCCGAAGCACGGTTTGCGGGCGTGGGGCAGTCTCCAACGGCTTTCCCGCAGATCGCCGCCGCACTTCTTGATGAATGGGACTTACCCAACCGTTTGTCGCTTGCAGAGGTCTGGGAGGCAGCGGCTTCGGGAGATCTGGCGGGCCTGGGCGATCAATCGAAGCCCGGCCTGGTTCCGCTTTTTAGCGGGACCAATGTCAGGATTGTCGGTCATCTGTGGAGTGACGCCGCCGACCGATTGCACCAGCATGACTGGACAGGCGCATTTCAGGTCCTGGAGGGCCAATCCTTCAACTCGGTTTATGATTTCGAAGCGGCACGCGAGATTGACGAATTTTCGGCCGGGACATTGTCGCGGCGTACCTTCGACGTGTTCACTCCCGGCCATATCCAGCCTGTCGAAGAGGGAAGGTCGCTCATACACAGCGTTGTTTACTGTGAAAAGCCCGGATTCGCCATCAGCCTGAGGGTGGCGGGTGAGGGGCCAAGGGGCGCGTATGAATATCTGCGGCCCGGCCTGCGGAGCCCGTCACATCGCCGCAGGGATGCCAGCGCCGCGCAGCTCGACCTCCTGTCGCAGGCATTACAGGTTGATCCGGCGGCGTATGAGGACAAATTCTCCGCCCTCGCGGAAGGGCTGGACGAGGCCGGGTTGATCCGCCTGCTGGATGCCGCCGCTTTCGACAGCCTGCCGATCCCGGAAACGGTTATCGAAACCACCCTGAATCGTCTGCCCGATGGTGGGCTGATCCTGGCGTCGCTGAACGACATCGAACGCAGTGACAAGACGCGTGAATTGCTCGGTGAGCATGATCATCCGAAAATCCGCACCTTCATCTGTGCCCTGTTTCACAGCGAAAGCCGCCGTGAGTTAAACGAGACCCTGCGAATTGCCGGTTTTGCCGATCCTGTTATCGAATCCGGACGCGTCTTGTCGGCGCTGATTGTCGATGATGAGGCGGGCGAATTGCCGCCGGATTATCTGGTGCAGGCTTTGGGTGAAGCGGCGTTAACCGGAGATGTCCGGAATGCCATTGCCGCCATGCGCACACAGGCGGCGGGCGCGCCCTTGCTGGATGCGCATAGCCAGTTTGTTGGCGAAGCATTCGAAGCGATGGAAGAGGCACCGGTCTTCCGATGCCTCTTCACAGCCTGATCAGTCGGCGGAGCGCTGTTCATCCCGCAGGGCGCGGAATTCATTGCCCTCATACCAGTTTGGCCATTCCTCGCTGTTCGCGATGCGCTCACCCAGAAGATAGAGCAGGGTGGCGTCGCGGGCGAGACCGTCGAAATCCCAGTCATAACTGAATTCGTCTTCGGGACCGTGATAGGCCGTTGCGCGATAGGCAGCGCTCAACTCCTCGACATGACCGGCGCCGAGCTCGGTATTTACCGAACCGGTATCCGCGTAGATCATCGGCACGCCGCGTTTTGCGAGTGAAATGTGATCCGAACGGTAGAAATAACCGGCTTCCGGATTGGGATCCGGTGACAATGTCCGGTTCTGGGTTTCGGCGACGGCGGCGAGATGGTCCTCCAGCTCGGAGGCTCCATAGCCGATCACCACGATGTCGCTGGTCGGGCCGGTGGGCAGCATGCCGTCCATGTTGAGGCCGCCTACGGTCTGCGAGAAGGGCACCAGCGGATCGGTCGCGTAATACTCAGAGCCCAGCAGGCCGGACTCCTCGGCCGTGACGGCGACGATGATGACCGAACGCTCCGGCGGATTGGCGGCAAAAGCCTGACCGATTTCAAGAATCGAGCTTGTTCCCGTGGCGTTGTCCACCGCGCCGTTATAGATGACGTCTTCTTCGGGATCATCGCTCAGCCGCGTGCCGATATGGTCCCAGTGCGCCATGTAGAGCACATATTCGTCCGGACGTTCCGTGCCGCGGACAATGCCGGCGACATTCCGGGAATCGAGGAATTCGTGGCTGGTGACCAGCGTGGCGTTCACTTCTGCGCCGGGAATCTCAACCGGTTCAAAACCGGGTTGATGCGCAGCTTCAACCAGAGCATCGAAATCAAGACCCGTTGCCGCGAAAAGTTCGCGGGCGCGGTCATTGGTGATCCAGCTTTCGGATCCGACAAAGGGTGTCGAGCCTTCCGGGCGCTGCAGGTCGAATTGCGGGCCAGACCAGGATCCGGAGACGACGTTCCAGCCATAGCTGGCAGCTTCGGTTTCGTGGATGATGATGACGGCTTCAGCGCCCTGACGGGCCGCTTCCTCGTACTTATAGGTCCAGCGGCCATAATAGGTCATGGCATTGCCATTGAAGAGATCTGGATCGCCGGAGGCGAAGCCGGGATCATTGATCAGCATGACCACTGTGCGGCCTTCCACATCCAGACCTTCATAATCATTCCAGCCATATTCCGGGGCGACAATGCCGTATCCGACAAAAACCAGATCGGAATTTTCGATCTCGACCACGGGTTCGATGCGGCGCGTGCCATAGACCACGTCTTCCAGATAGGTCAGGTCCATCGGCTCGCCATTGATGGAAATGTCGAAGCTGGACGCGGTTGTCTGCAGCGTGGCTTCGACCAGCGGGACGCGCTGGAACCAGGTCCCGGCCTCGCCGCCGGGCTCCAGACCCGCGCTGGCCATTTCGTCGGCAATCCACTGGCTGGCCATGATGCCGCCCGGCGTTGCCGGCGCGCGGCCCTCGAATTCGTCAGACGCCAGCGTCTGGATCCGCCAGGCCAGATCATCGCCGGTGATCGCCGCGCTGGTCTCCTGCGGTGCCGGACGGGCATTGGGATCAATGCGCTCGGGCTGGGCCGCGTCCCCGGAAGACATATCATCGGATGTTACGGCTTCGCCCGTGGCATCCGCGTCCGGATCCGTGACGGGCTCCGAACAGGCGGCGAGCGTGAAGGCAGCCAGGATGGATGCGACATAAAGGGTTTTCATTACGGTTTCTCCGATTTCAGTTTCAGCCGGTGACGCCACCGACGGTCGGCAGGGCGCAAAGATCTCTCATGCGCCAGCCCTGACCGGTCTGGACCAGGTCACAGCGGAAATAATCCTGCCGCGCTACACCGGGCAGACGAACGGCCTGTTCCGGGGCGAAGGTGATGCTGCCGCCGGTGAGCGCCCGGAAACGATCTTCCTGATAGACGGCGATCGAGCGCTGGCTGGCGATGACATTGCCTTCAGCATCCACGCGGCGCGGCAGATCAATAACGCAGGGCGGGGGCTGGGTCAAAACGCCCACCAGCGTACCGCCGGTATAGCCCTGATTGCCCCAGAGATGTCCGGCGACATAAGGATCGCGGCGTTGCATGGCAGCGCGGGCAGGCCCGTCAGCCGACAGGCGGATCAGTGTGTCGCGGTCGCGCGAGACGACGGCGCGGAAAATCTCGAACTCCTCGCCCGTCGGGGCGCGGCAGGCGAGCGTGACCGGTTCGGCCACGGTCTGGCAGGCCGACAGGGCGATGGTGAGGGTCAGGCCGGCACCGGCCAGGATTTTTTTCAACATGGTGTTCCCCGCATATCCAGATGGCGGGCGATGGCCCGGCCGGATCATGTCTGCGGTCATCATGCGATGGAATAAGGGGAAAGGTAAACTGCCGAATATGCGGGACGCGGTCTAAACCGCATCAACAGGGATCTTGATATAGCGGATACCATTGTCTTCCGGCTCGGGCAGATGGCCAGCGCGCATATTCACCTGCACCGATGGCAGGATGAGTTTCGGCATGGACAGGGTGGCATCACGCTCGGTGCGCATTTTCACGAATTCGTCTTCCGATGCGCCGTGTCCGACATGGATATTGTTCGCCTTCTCCTCACCAATCGTGGTTTCGTGGATATATTGCTCGCGGCCTTCGGGCAGGTAGTCATGGCACAGGAAAACGCGCGTGGAATCCGGCAGAGCGAAGAGTTTCTGGATGGATTGATAGAGCGCGCGGGCATCGCCGCCGGGGAAATCACACCGCGCTGTGCCATAGTCCGCTGCAAACAGCGTATCCCCCACAAACAGGGCATCTCCGATCAGATAAGACATGCAGGCCGGGGTGTGGCCGGGCGTATGTATGGCTTTTGCCTCCAGCTCTCCGATATTGAAGATCGCGCCATCCTCGAACAGCGCCCCGAATTGCGAGCCATCGGTGGCGACGCCATTGGCGTTGAAAAGTTTGGTGAAAATCGTCTGCACATCGCGGACATGGCTGCCGATGGCGATCTGGCCGCCCAGTTTTTCCTGCAGATAGGGCGCAGCGGACAAGTGATCGGCATGGACATGGGTTTCCAGAATCCAGTCAATGGTCAGGCCGCGCTCCTCAACCGTCGCGATGACCTCATCGGCGGCCGTCGTGTGGGTGCGGCCCGAGGCGGCGCAATAATCCAGCACGGAATCGACGATGGCGGCTCGCCGTGTCGCGGGATCGATCACCAGATAGGTGAAAGTATTCGTGTCTTCATGAAAGAAGCTGAGAATGTCCGGCGTCTTCATGGTGTGCTCCTGTTATTGCCAAGAGATATGGCGACAGACTACATCTTTGATAAGTGGACAAAACAGCACAGAGGACACCGGATTCATGAGCCAGCTGGAAGATATGTCGCCCAAAGCCGTCGCCGACGCCCTGAAGTCAGGGGATATTTTGCTGATTGATGTGCGCGAGGCCAATGAATACGGGCTGGAACGCATTCCCGGTGCCTTGCTCTATCCGCTCTCGACGCTGGACCCGAAAGCCATTCCGGTGGGCGGGCCCAAGCGTGTGGTATTTCATTGCGCGGCCGGCCGCCGCTCGGCCATGGCGGCGATGCGCTGTCAGGACGAAGGCGTGAATGTCGATGCCCATCTCGCCGGCGGGCTCGGTGCCTGGAAAGAGGCACAGCTTCCCCTGATCGAAACCGATCCCCTGACCGGGCAGGTCAAGGGCGGGTAGGGGCGCCCTTCGCTCGCGGCTCGAGGGCGGCGTCTGGAGGCCGAATGGGGCCTCTTCAACTATCGCGCCCGTTATGGAGCCTGCCCTCGGGATTGCCAAAGGCAAGACCCGGAGGATCCCGCCCTCGGCCGCTTCTACCAGACAGACCCGGTGCTCTATGCTGACCAGTTCAACCTCTATGCCTATGTCGGAAATGATCCGCTGAATATGACGGATCCGAGTGGGATGTGCGCAGTCATTTCGCGCGAAAGCGGCGGTTCAACTGTAGACTACCTTGAGCTGGAGTCATTCCCTGAGGAGCAAAGAGAGACTGTCAATTCGGCAGTTGTGGCAGCCGGCATTGCGATTGAGTCTGGGGGCGATTCACAGCTACAGCGGTCGTGGGCTAGCGCGAATAGCATTTCTTATGACCCAAACCAAGTGCAAAGCGGTCTGAACTCAGTTTCGCTAGACCCAAACTCTCCGATTGGATCATCCATTACGCTGGGGCCAAGTACCTTTGGTCAGAGTGCTTTCGAAACCTTAGAGGAGGTCGCAGAAACAACAGTTCATGAAGTTGGCCATGGGACTTTACGTGGACTGGAAATGTCTCGACAACTTAAATCACTCGAAGGCCAATTGCGAATTCAACAGCAGTTTGGCGAAATGTCCACCGCAACGCTCGCATCATACCGAAACATTAGCGCCAGGCTAGAAAACAGGGTAGAGACTAATGCCATAGAGCTCCTTCAGCGACAGGGGTATATTGGAAATTCATACGAAGGCATACCGTACCTCCGCGCATTAGAGCGGATTCCTGAGAGTTTTGACCCTCTGAGTTTACAATGAATATACTTCTAATATCAGCAACAGTGTTTTTGGCAGGCGGTAACGATCAGGAAGCAATATGTTATTCGAATGATGCAAGTCGTTTATGCTTCTACGCCGTGGGTGATTTTGTTGAGGCTCGTCTAGAGGATAATGTAACACAGACATTAAATATTAGCGCGAGTGTTAATGTAATAGAGATCACAACCTCAGCTGGAAGCGCGTATTTAAATGTTGCCCCTGGAGTTGAATTCTTTTTTCAAAGAAATTGTGATGAATTATCAAATCAGCAACAATATGAAAGTGTTTATTACTCAATATATGATATATTACATAACTGTCGTGCTAGCCTAGACGGAGGGGGTGTGATCAGCAATGCATTAATAAATAATAATATATTATATTCTGTACAATATCATATTTTTGAAGATTCATACATTATTGATAGTATTTCAATAAGTAGAAATGGTGTACTAACTCCTTTAGCACCTGAGCAAGATCAAAGAATTTTGAGGTTGGCTGTCGGCAATGATAACTTCAATGGTCATTTGCCTGTAGAATGGATATTTTAATTCATTATTTTACCGAAATTTATGAATTTATGTAAGCAATGTGTATATGTTGAATTTATAGATTTAATTAATTTTTCTCCTTTCCGCAAAATGAATCATTGTTGAAGGCCCGTCACGAAGGTTGCAAATTTACATGTATGGCTTGGCTGAAGGTGGATTTACAGAGGTTGACGTGACCCCTTGCTTTCCCCCAGCTGTGATTAGAGCCGAGCCGAGAGATTTCGCACCAACGGAGATGGCCGGTTTCTGGATACGCAGCGAGCCAACCAGGCCTATGCGGCCTCCGGTCCGGACGGCGTAACGCTGGCATTTGAAAATGCGCCGATTGCCGAGATCGCATCGGCTGTGCTGGGCGATATTCTTGGTGCGCAATATGTGATCGATCCACAGGTTTCCGGCAATGTCACTTTGCGCTCAGCACGTCCTCTTGCGCCTTCCGACATTCCAGCGGCTCTGGATCACGCCTTGCAGCTTTCGGGCTTCCGACTTGTTGAAACATCTGACGGCGCTTTCTTCATCACGCAGGGCAATCGCGCGCGCGAATTTACCAGCAGGCCGCGATTGGCCGGTGAGGACCTGCCGCCCGGCTATGGCCATGTCATCGTCCCGCTGGACTTTGTGCCGGTCGAAGAAATGCGCGGTCGCGCATAGCTCCGAGTCACTGACGTGCTATTCGAATGCACCTGCCCACTTGTTTTAGCATGTTAAAACGATATATCGGCGCTCACGGAGGTGAGAGCCATGAGAAAACCTGTTCGAAATGACGGTCCGGAAGAGCGCAGCAAGCTGATCGAGGCGCTGCTGTCTTTGAAGGATTCGGGCGAGATGGAGCGGTTCCTGACCGATCTGTGCACGCCGGGCGAATTGACCACCCTGGCCGAGCGCTGGCGGGTGGCGCGCCTGCTTGATGAAAATGAACTCACCTACCGGCAGATTTCCGAAAAAACCGGCGCGTCGACGGCCACTGTGACCCGTGTGGCGCGCTTTCTCTCCCAGGAAGCCGCGCAGGGTTATCGCCTTGTGCTCGACAGGATGAAACAGAAAACCGATGTCTGATGCCCGCCTGAAGCTTGCCGTTCAATCCAAGGGCCGCCTTTCCGAAGGCGGTATGGATTTGTTGAAACGCGCCGGTGTGCGATTTGCCTATGGGCGTGATCAATTGCACCGCCGGGCCGAGAACCTGCCGCTGGACCTGATGCTGGTGCGCGATGACGACATCCCCAGCTTTGTCGCGGGCGGGGCGTGCGATTACGGCATTGTCGGCGAGAATGTGCTCTATGAAATGCAGGCGCGCTCAAGCCGCTATGCCAATCTGGAAGTGGCCCTGCCGCTGGGCTTTGCGGGCTGTACGCTGAAGCTGGCCGCGCCCAAGGGCGGCGCAATCGGGTCGGTCGCGGATCTCGCCGGGCGCAGCGTGGCAACGTCTTATCCCGGGTTGACGCGAAAATATCTTGTCGAACGGGGCATTGAGGCGGAAATCGTGGAGATGCGCGGCTCGGTCGAGGTCGCTCCGCGCATGGGCATTGCCGATGCGATCTGCGATCTGGTTTCGTCCGGCGCGACGCTGGAAGCCAACGGACTGGCGGCGTTCGAAACCGTGCTGGAAAGCCAGGCCGTGCTGGTCCGGCGCACGACCGGCCGCAATCAAGATGTCGACGGTGTGGCCCATACGCTGATCGAGCGGGCGGAGGGCGTGATCGCGTCGGCGCAGACGAAATATATCCTGCTCAATGCGCCGAAGGACCGGCTGGCCGAGATCAAGGCGCTCCTGCCGGGCTCTGACGCGCCCACCATCGCGCAGATCGCGGATCGCGATGATGTGGTGGCCGTCCATGCCGTCTGCCGCGAGCGGGTGTTCTGGGAGACGCTGGAGAAGCTGCGCGGCGCCGGTGCGCGGGCCATTCTGGTGCTGCCGATCGAAAAGATGATGGCGTGATGAAACGGGTCATTTGGAAAGATCTGGGCGATGGCGCCCGCACAGCTTTGTTTTCGGCCTCGCCGGAGTCGGATACGGCGCGCGCCGCCGCCATCGAGATTGTCGAGGCCATCCGCCGCGAGGGCGACAGGGCCGTGTTTGAATATGCGCGCCGTCTGGACGGGTTTTCCGGCGAGAGCTTCCGTGTTTCGTCCGCCGACATTGATGCCGCGCGGGCGGCGGCTGATCCGGAGGATATCGCCGCGATGGAGGCCGCGATTGCCGCCGTGCGCGCCTTTCATGCCAAGCAAGGACTGGGCGGCTATGAGATCGAGACCTGGCCGGGCGTGACCTGCCGCCGCCGCGTCGATGCGATCCGGTCGGTGGGGCTGTATGTGCCCGCGGGCTCTGCACCGCTCGTCTCGACGCTGATCATGCTGGCCGTGCCAGCGCAGATCGCCGGTGTGCCGGAGATTGCCGTCACCGTGCCGCCGGGATCGGATGGCAGGGTGAATGCGTCCGTGCTCGCCGCGGCGAGCCTTCTGGGCCTTACGGATATCTTTGCCATTGGCGGGGCACAGGCGATTGCCGCGCTGGCCTTCGGCGCGGCGGGATTGCCGCGTGTCGCCAAGATTTTCGGGCCGGGCAATGCCTGGGTGGCGGCGGCGAAATCCCATGTCAGCACCTTGCCGGGCGGACCGGCGATTGATCTTCCAGCCGGGCCCAGTGAAGTCATGGTGATTGCCGATGCCGGCGCGCGTCCGGACTTTGTCGCGGCGGACCTTCTGGCACAGGCCGAGCACGATCCGATGGCGCAGGTCTGCCTCGTCTCCATCGGTGCGGATATTTCCGCGATCGAGGCCGAGCTGGCGCGCCAGCTGAGTGCGCTGCCGCGAAAGGCGATAGCCGAGCAGGCGCTGTCGCAGGGCGTGATGATCGAAGCGGGCGACCGGCGCGAGGCCATGGCCATCGCCGAACGGGCGTGTCCGGAGCATCTGATCCTTCAGACCGACGCGCCGGGTGAACTGGCGCGCGATATCACCACCGCCGGGTCGATCTTCCTGGGCGCATGGACACCGGAATCGATGGGCGATTATGCCGCCGGGCTGAACCACACCCTGCCCACGGGCGGGGCGGGCCGTGCCTATAGCGGCGTCACGGTCGAAGCCTTCCAGCGGACCACGACACTGATCGAAGCTAGCCGCAGCGGCGCGGCAGGCATTGCACCCGTTGTGGAACGGCTTGCGGCGCTGGAAGGGCTGGACGCACACGCCACGGCGATGCGCCTGCGCCGCACGGGAGGCGGTGATGAATAGCGATCTTTTGTCATTTGAACGGGTCGGGCTGGCGCGGAGATCGCGCCTCGAAATGCTGCGCCGGCGTTATTCGGCACGGGCGGGATGCGCGCCGTCTGGCGTGGTGTTCCTGCCAAGCCCGGACGCGGTGGATCTGATTGGCATTGACGGCGCGGACATTGAACAACTGGGTCCGGTGGAGGCACCGATCACGGCGGTCAGACTGGCATCGCCCAACCCGGATGTCTCCCGTTGGGAGGCGCTGTTGAGCGACGGGCTGGTGGAGGCCGGACTGACTGCGCTTTTGCCCGTATCAATAGCATCAAAGGAAAAAGAAAACAGTGAAATAGGAGAAAATATTAAGGTAGTGATTTGGGAGTTCGGGGCGTGGGATGAGATAGAATCAGCGCGCGCAGACGGCGACCAGATATCCCTGACCTGGGCAGATGAAGTGGCGGCCCGGGCGCGGCTCGCCGGCATCGGGCTGGATCTACCCGACAGCGGACAATTCCGCGTCCTGAGCGTTGAAGAAGCACGGGCATTGGCGGACCGGCTGGCCGTCCCTTCGCTGCGTGCTGCGAGTGTCCGGCGCACCACCAAGGAAACAGATATTCTTGTGTCGCTGAACCTGGATCAGTCCGGCCCGGTCCGCATTGCGACCGGTGTTGAATATTATGATCACATGCTGGAGCAGATCGCCAAGCATGGCGGCTTCGCGCTGGAAGTGGCTTGCGAAGGCGATACCGGGATCGATGCCCACCACACCATCGAGGATGTGGCACTGGCTTTCGGCGAGGCACTGGCGTCGGCGCTGGGAGATCGCCGCGGGATTGGTCGGTTCGGCTTCGAACTGCCCATGGATGAAACCCGGGCCGGGGTCTGGATTGATCTGTCCGGGCGGCCTTTTTCAAAATTTGACGGCGCGATTCCGGGCGAGCGGGTCGGTGAATTTCCGGTGGAAATGACATCGCATGTCTTCCGTTCCATCGCCGACAGTCTGAAAGCGGCCATTCATGTCTCGGTCGAGGGGGAGAATGCCCACCACATGATCGAAGCCTGTTTCAAGGCCTTTGGCCGGGCTCTGCGGCAGGCGGTGAAAGTGGAGGGCGATGCCATCCCGTCCACCAAGGGCGTGCTGTGACCGTTGCGATCATCCACACCGGCTGTGCCAACATCTTCTCGGTCCAGACCGCTCTGGACCGTCTGGGCGTGCCCCACATCCTGGCGGAACGGCCGGCAGAGGCTTCGGGAGCGGACCGCCTGATTCTGCCCGGCGTCGGGTCGGCCCGTCCGGCGATGGAAAATCTGCGAGCCGCGGGTTGGGATGAGGCGCTGGTGGCCGAGCCCCGGCCGTTGCTGGGAATATGCCTGGGCATGCAATTGCTCTTCGA
Organism: Hyphobacterium indicum; assembly: GCF_003129605.1. Taxonomy (GTDB): domain Bacteria; phylum Pseudomonadota; class Alphaproteobacteria; order Caulobacterales; family Maricaulaceae; genus Hyphobacterium; species Hyphobacterium indicum. Next base: position 470,807 of record NZ_QBDX01000002.1, on the reverse strand, counting down.
GGCCTCTGAGGAAGGCGGGGTTGAGTGTCTCGGCCTGTTACCCGGAAATGTCATGGCGATGACGGCGTTTGACGGCGGGCGATTGCCGCATATGGGCTGGAACCGGATACATTTCGAAATAGGTCAAGATCCGATGTTGACCGGTATTGAAGACGGCGAGCACGCCTATTTTGTGCACAGTTATGCGGTGCCCGTGACACAGCATACCGTGGCGTCCAGCACGCATGGTGCACGGTTTTCGGCGATGGTCCGGCGCGGGAATGTGATGGGCTGTCAGTTTCATCCCGAGCGCTCGGGAAAAACCGGGGCGCGTATTCTGAACAACTTCCTGGAGTTTGGCGCATGAAGCTTTATCCCGCGATAGACCTTCTCGATGGCCGTGTTGTACGTCTCCACAAGGGCGATTTCGACGCCGTCACCGATTATGGCAGTGATCCGGCAGCAGTCGCGGCGGCCTATCTGGCCCAGGGCGCGGAATATCTGCACGTCGTGGACCTGTCGGGCGCCCGGGATGGCGCGCGGCGGCAATCGGAAACAATCCAGTCCCTTTCCAATACCGGGCTGCGCCTGCAGGTGGGGGGCGGAATACGCTCGCGAGAGGAAATCGCATCCATTCTCAAGGCGGGGGCCGAGCGGGTCATTGTCGGCAGCCTTGCTGTCCAGGCGCCGAAGACGGTTTCCGGCTGGATCTCGGAATTCGGTGCGGAGCGGATTGTGGCTGCTTTTGACGTGCGGATCGAAGCGGGCACGATCTGGCCCTTGGTGGCCGGGTGGACACGGAAAGGCGATGAGCCGCTGGCAGCACTCCTGGAGCGCTATGCCCAATCGGGTCTGCGTCATGCTCTGGTGACGGATGTTGATCGCGACGGGGCCTTGCAGGGGCCGAATGCCGGACTTTATCGCGATCTTTGTGAGCTGTGGCCGGACATTGCCTGGCAGGCCTCGGGCGGTGTGGCGTCGCTCAGCGATCTGACGGCATTGAAAGCGGCCGGCGCTGCCGGCGCGATTGTCGGCAAAGCCCTGTTTGAAAATCGCTTTACGCTCGGGGAGGCGCTTTCATGCTTGCAAAGCGGATAATCCCCTGTCTGGACGTCAGGGATGGCCGCGTGGTCAAAGGCGTCCGGTTCCGCAATCATGAGGATGTCGGCGATATCGTCTCGCTTGCGGCCCGCTATGCGGGTGAGGGTGCGGACGAGCTGGTCTTCTATGATATCTCTGCCAGCCCGGAATCCCGCTCGGTCGAGCCGGAATGGGTGAAACGTGTGGCACGTGCGATCGATATCCCCTTCTGCGTGGCCGGCGGCATCCGCAGCGTCGATGATGCCCGGGCCCGGCTGTTTGCCGGAGCCGACAAGATATCTGTCAATTCACCGGCACTGGCCGATCCGGATATGATCAATCGTCTCGCTGACGAATTCGGCCGGCAATGCATCGTCGTTGGCATTGACAGCCGCGAGGTTGGCGGGGAATGGCGGGTTCACTCCAATACTGGCGATCCCGGCAAAACCCGCACGGAAACCCGCGCGACACTGGACTGGATAGAAGAGGCCATTGAACGCGGGGCAGGCGAGATCGTGCTGAACTGCATGGATCAGGATGGGGTGCGCGAGGGGTATGACATCAAGCAGCTGACGGCTGCGCGAGCGGTCTGCCGCGTGCCGCTGATTGCCTCCGGCGGGGCCGGGGCGATGGCGCACTTTTCCGAAGTCTTCCGGCAGGCCGATGTGGACGGGGCGCTGGCCGCCAGTGTTTTCCACAAACAGGTCATCGGAATCGGTGAACTCAAGGCCTGGCTGGCGCAGCAATCCATAGAGGTCCGGCCATGATGGCTTCAGACGACATTGATTTTGAAAAGGGCGGCGGTCTTGTCCCTGCGATCGTCCAGCATGCCGGAACCGGGCAGGTTCTCATGCTGGGTTATATGAATGACGAGGCCTTGAATAAAACACTCAAGGATAATCACGTAACCTTTTATAGCAGAAGTAAAAAACGACTATGGAAGAAGGGTGAAACAAGCGGAAATACGCTGACCTTGGTGTCATTGTCAATCGATTGCGACCACGACACCGTGCTGGTCAAGGCGCTCCCGGCCGGTCCTGTTTGCCACACCGGAACAGCAAGCTGTTTTGCAAACGATGGGCCTCCTGTGGCGGGTTTTCTGGCGACTCTGGAGCAGGTCATCGATCAGCGTTCTGCGGCGGACCCTGAGGAAAGTTATGTCGCCCGGCTCATGGCGGAGGGGTTGACGAAAATGGCCCAGAAAGTCGGCGAGGAAGGCGTGGAAGTGGCGCTGGCGGCCGTGGCCGAGGACGAGACGGCGTTAAAGGGGGAGGCGGCCGATCTGGTCTTTCACCTGATGGTGCTGTTGCGGGCACGTGGCCTGACGCTGGCAGACGTCATATCGACCCTTCAGGCGCGACACCGCTAGGCCAGCAAGCGCTTCATGACCGCGGAGTATCGCCCGGCAATTTCCGCCCGCGCAATGTGTTGACCGTCTTTCACGATATGACGCCCGGCGGACCAGACATCGGAGATACAGTCGCGCGACCCTGTGAATATCCAGCTGTCCAGCAAGGCATCTTCTGATCTGCCGGCCAATACCGGATGTTCGGTGTCCGGGGCCAGCATGTCTGCCCAATAGCCGGCTTCGAGCTTTCCTGATTTGCGCCCCAGTGCCTGTGCTCCGCCCTGCAGGACGCCGGTGTAGAGGGCGTTGCCGTTGGATTGCATCGGATCGGCCAGAACGGTGCGCTGCTTGTAAAGCAGCCGCTGGCTCCATTCCAGTTGCCGCAATTCCACGGCGATATCCCTGCCGATATGGGAATCGGTGCCAATGCCCCATTTGCCGCCGTCTGCATGCCATTGGCGTCCATTGAAAATGCCATCGCCCAGATCCGCCTCCGTCGTCGGGCAAAGCCCCGCCACCGCCCCTGTTTGTGCCAGGGCGGCGGTCTCGGTTCCGGTCATCTGGGTGGCATGGATCAGGCACCAGCGTTCGTTGATATCATGATGGTTCAGCAGCCATTCTACGGGGCGCTGGCCGGACCAGGCCAGGCAATCCTCGACTTCCCTGACCTGTTCAGCGGCATGGATGTGGGTGGGGCCGTCATGCCCGGCTGCAAGGATTGTGGAAAGATCTTCCGGCGTGACCGCGCGCAGCGAATGCGGGGCCATGCCCAGTTGATCATCGGCCCGGTGAAGACAGGCGCGGCTGGCCTCCCACAGTGCCAGATAGTCTTCGGCTGAATTTGAAAACCGGATCTGGCCGGAATGCGTCGGGGCGCCGCCAAAACCGCTGCGGGCATAGGCGACGGGCAGGAGGGTCAGGCCGAGCCCGGCTTGTCCGGCGGCTGCGGAGATCCGCCCCGCCATTTCGGCTATATCCGCATAAGCGGTACCATCGGCCTGATGATGCAGATAATGAAACTCGGCGACAGCGGCAAACCCGCTTTCGGCCAGCTCGGCATAAAGCTGGGCCGCGATGATTTCCACATCTTCCGGCGTCAGGCGTGGCAGGAAATCATACATGCGTTCGCGCCAGCTCCAGAAATCATCATCACCCGGTCCGCGTGTTTCTGTCAGGCCGGCGAGGGCACGCTGAAAGGCATGGCTGTGCAGATTTGACGGGGCGGGCAGCAGTGTTGCAAACGTCTCAACCGCCGCCTCCAGCGGGCTTTCCGGCGTGATGCTTGCCAGCCGGCCATCGGCGCCGATCTCGATCCGGACATTGCGGGCCCAGCCATCCGGAAGAAGGGCTGACTTCGCTTGAAGCTTGCGCATGCGGGTTATCCTCTGACATGACATCACATACTGTAGGGATTCCGTGCTGATTTGGGAGAGCGCATGCGCGTTGATCGCACCTTCACCAATGCTAGGCTGGCCACAATGGCCGGCGCAGCGCCTTATGGAGCGCTTGAAGCGGGCGCGATTGCGGTGCGTGACGGCCGCATTGTCTGGGTCGGTCCGACGGCTGATGCACCCGATTGTGATGATACCACCGATCTGGAAGGGCGCTGGGTGACGCCGGCACTGGTCGATTGTCATACCCATCTCGTTTTTGCGGGTGACCGCTCGGGAGAATTCGAGCGCCGGCTCAATGGAGAAAGCTATGAGGCCATCGCGAAATCCGGTGGCGGCATTGCCGCGACGGTCGAGGCCGTGCGCCATTCGAGTGCGGCTGATCTTGCGGCGGCGACACTTCCCCGTCTGGATGCATTGATTCAGGAAGGGCTTGGAACTGTAGAAATAAAAACGGGTTATGGTCTTAACTTCAAGTCTGAGCTTAACATGCTCAAGGCCATTCGCAGCCTGGGTCTGGTCACCGGTTTGCGGGTCCAGTCGACGCTGCTGGCAGCGCATGCCATCCCGCCGGAATATTCCGGCCGCGCGGATGATTATATCGACGAGGTGTGCCTTCCATTGATTCATGAGGCGGCCCGGGAGGGGCTGGCGGATGCCGTTGATGCCTATTGCGAAAGAATCGCCTTTACCCCGGAACAAACACGGCGTGTCTTCTCGGCGGCCCGGGAGGCCGGACTGCAAATCAAGCTGCATGCGGATCAGTTCAGCGATAGTGGCGGTGCGTCGTTGGCCGCTGAATTCGGTGCCCTGAGCGCAGACCATCTGGAGTATACGAGCGAATCCGGCATCGTGGATATGTCAAAGGCCGGAACGGTCGCGGTGATCCTTCCCGGTGCGTATTACATGCTCGGGGAAACGCAAAAGCCGCCAATCGAGGCGCTCCGCAAGGCCGGTGTGCCCATGGCATTGGCGACCGATGCCAATCCGGGCTCTTCGCCCGTGCTCTCGCTGCTCACCATCGCCAATATGGGCTGCACACTGTTCGGCCTGACGGTCGAGGAGGCGATCGCCGGGATTACGCGGGAAGGGGCCCGCGCGCTCGGCCTGCAAAACGAGATCGGCACGATAGAAGTTGGCAAGAGATGCGATCTGGCTGTCTGGGATGTCGACAATCTGGCGCAATTGATCCAATGGATCGGCGCGCGCCCGCTTCATGGGCGTATTCTTTCCGGAGACTGGGGATGACGGTGACGCTGCGGCCGGGCGCGATGGCGCTTTCTGACTGGCGCGCGATCTATCGCGGCGAGGGTGTGGTTCTGGATCGTGGCTGCAAGGGCGATGTGGAGCGCGGTACAAAGGCGGTTCAGGACCTGCTGGCCTCTGGCCGGGCCGTGTATGGCGTCAATACCGGGTTTGGAAAGCTGGCGCAGAGCCGCATCGCCAATGAAGAACTGGCCGAGCTGCAAAAGCGCCTGGTGCTGTCCCATGCCGCAGGTGTCGGCGCGCCCATGCCGGCGAAAATCGTCCGCCTTATGATGGCGTTGAAGATGTCGTCGCTTGGCCGTGGCGTGTCGGGCGTGCGGTGGGTGATCATCGAGACGCTTGAAGCGCTGCTGGAGGGCGGTGTGACGCCCGTCATCCCGTGTCAGGGATCGGTGGGGGCGTCCGGCGATCTTGCGCCCCTGTCGCAACTCGCAGCGGCGCTGATCGGCGTCGGCGATGTCCAGATCGGCGATGAGATCATGACGGCCGCCGATGGGCTGGCGCGCCTGGGGCTGGCTCCGCTGGAGCTGGGCCCGAAGGAAGGCCTGGCCCTGCTTAACGGGACCCAGTTTTCCACCGCCTTTGCCCTGGCCGGCCTATTCGATGCCGAGCAGGCTTTCCGTTCGGCTCTGGTAGCCGGTGCGATGAGCGTTGAAGCCGCCATGGGGTCGCTCTCGCCCTTCGATGCCCGCATTCATGATTGCCGGGGGCATCAGGGCCAGATTGATGCGGCGGCGGCCTATCGCGAACTTCTGGAAGGCAGCGGAATCAATGCCGCTCATGCAGACTGTTCGAAGGTCCAGGACCCGTATTGCCTGCGCTGTCAGCCGCAAGTGATGGGCGCGGCGCTGGGTGTGTTGCGGCAGGCGGCGGCGACCTTGTCGACCGAAGCCAATGCCGTGACCGACAATCCGCTGATTTTCCCAGACGGTCCCGATGCGATCTCGGGCGGCAATTTTCATGCCGAGCCCGTGGCGTTTGCTGCCGACATGATTGCGTTGGCGATTTGCGAGATCGGGTCGATGTCCGAACGGCGGCAGGCGATGCTGGTCGATCCCAACCTGTCCGGCCTGCCGGCCTTCCTGTCGCCCGCGCCGGGTCTCAATTCCGGCTTCATGATCCCGCAGGTTACGGCCGCCGCGCTGGTCAGCGAAAACAAGCAGCGCGCCACGCCCTGCAGTGTCGATTCCATCCCGACCTCGGCCAATCAGGAAGATCATGTCTCCATGGCCGCACATGGGGCGCGGCGCCTGATGGACATGACCGCCAATCTCGATGCCATCATCGCGCTGGAATGGCTGACGGCGGCACAGGGCATGGATTTTCATGCACCGCTGTTCTCGACTGCGCTTCTGGAGACCGCCAAGGCCCGGCTGCGCGCCGAGATTCCGAAACTCGATGATGACCGTTTCTTCGCGCCGGATATCGCCCGGGCCACCGAAATGATCGGGCAGGGGATTCTGGCGGATATCGGCGATCTTCCGGGAGTGGCGTGATGGCCGGGCTGTTTGACCTGCGCGCCGGGCAAAGCCCGCTGATCATCAATATCCCGCATGCCGGAATTCATGTGCCGGATGACATTCTGGCGCGGATGACGCCGGCGGCGCGCAAATTGCCGGACACGGACTGGTTTGTGGACCGGCTCTATTCTTTTGCTTCGGACATGGACGCGACCATGCTGAAGGCGAATGTGTCGCGCATGGTGATCGATCTCAATCGGGATCCGTCCGGGCAATCGCTTTATCCGGGGCAGGCGACCACCGGGCTGGTGCCCACCGAATTGTTTGATGGCTCACCAGTCTATGAAGGCGATGCGCCGGATGCGGCCGAGATCGAACGCCGCCGCCAGGACTATTTCGACCCCTATCACCAGGAATTGAGCGAGCAGATTGCCCGCATCCGGGCACTGCATGGCTATGCCGTGCTCTATGATGCCCATTCCATTGCCTCGACTGTGCCGCGCCTGTTCGAGGGTGAGCTGCCCGTGCTCAATCTGGGCACCAATGATGGCGAAACCTGTGATCCCTCCATCGCCCGCGCGGTGATGCAGGTGATGCTGGACCAGGACGATTACGAGACCGTCGCCAATGGCCGCTTCAAGGGGGGCTGGATCACGCGCACTTTCGGGCTGCCGCGCCATAATCTCCATGCCTTGCAGATGGAGCTGGCGCAGCGCGCCTATATGGACGAGGCCGCAATCCGATATGACGAGGAGCGGGCGGCGAAGCTGCAGCCGCTTCTGAAAGATATTCTGAGCGCGGCGCTCGAGGCCGCCGACCATCTGCACTGGGAGCATGAGTGATGACGTCAACCCGCCTCGATAATGCCCGCACCATCCGCGCCAGGACCGGCCCCGAGCTGGACGCGAAATCCTGGCTGACCGAAGCACCCTTGCGGATGCTGATGAATAATCTTGATCCCGATGTCGCGGAGAAGCCGGAAGAGCTGGTCGTCTATGGCGGGATCGGCCGGGCGGCGCGCGACTGGGAGAGTTTTGATCGCATTGTGGCGACGCTGAAGCGCATGGAGGCGGATGAAACCCTGCTGGTTCAGTCCGGAAAGCCGGTCGGTGTGTTCAAGACCCATGCCGATGCGCCACGGGTTCTGATCGCCAATTCCAACCTGGTGCCGGCCTGGGCGACCTGGGATCATTTCCGCGAACTCGATAAGAAGGGCCTCATGATGTACGGCCAGATGACGGCCGGATCATGGATCTATATCGGCAGCCAGGGCATCGTTCAGGGCACGTATGAGACGTTTGCCGAAATGGGGCGCCAGCATTTTGGTGGCGAGCTGAAAGGCAAGTGGATCCTGACCGGCGGGCTGGGCGGCATGGGCGGGGCCCAGCCGTTGGCGGCGACCATGGCCGGAGCCTCCATGCTGGCGGTGGAATGCCAGCCCTCGCGAATCGAAATGCGCCTGCGCACCCGCTATCTGGATGAACGCGCCGATACGCTGGATGAGGCGCTGGCGATCATAGAGACCGCACACAAGGCGGGCCGGGCGGTCTCCGTGGGGCTTCTGGGGAATGCCGCCGAGATTTTTCCGGAACTGGTGAAGCGCGGCATCCGGCCCGATGCCGTGACCGACCAGACCAGCGCGCATGATCCGGTGAATGGCTATCTGCCCGCCGGCTGGACGCTGGAGCAATGGTTTGAAAAACGGGAGAGCGACCCCGACGCGGTCTCGAAGGCCGCCAAGGCGTCGATAGCCGAGCAGGTCAAAGCCATGCTGGCCTTTCACGCGGCGGGCATTCCGGTGTTCGATTATGGCAATAATATCCGCCAGATGGCCAAGGATGTGGGGGTTGAAAACGCCTTCGACTTCCCCGGTTTCGTACCGGCCTATATCCGGCCGCTCTTCTGCCGCGGGGTGGGCCCGTTCCGCTGGGCGGCGCTGTCGGGCGACCCGGAAGATATCTACAAGACCGATGCGAAGGTGAAGGAGCTGATCCCGGACGATCCGCATCTCCACAACTGGCTGGACATGGCACGGGAACGCATCGCTTTCCAGGGTCTGCCGGCGCGTATCTGCTGGGTCGGTCTGGGCCAGCGTGACAAGCTCGGCCTGGCCTTTAACGAGATGGTGGCGTCAGGCGAGCTCTCGGCTCCGGTCGTGATCGGCCGGGATCATCTCGATTCCGGTTCCGTGGCGTCTCCCAATCGCGAGACCGAGGCGATGATGGATGGCTCGGACGCGGTCGCCGACTGGCCGCTCCTCAATGCGTTGCTCAACACCGCGTCGGGCGCGACCTGGGTGTCGCTGCATCATGGCGGCGGGGTCGGCATGGGCTATTCCCTGCATTCCGGTCAGGTGATCTGCTGTGACGGCACGCCGGAAGCGGCGAAACGCATTGCGCGCGTCCTCTGGAATGACCCGGCCACCGGCGTCATGCGCCATGCCGATGCCGGATATGAGATTGCGAAGGATTGCGCGCGCGAGCAGGGGCTGGATCTGCCGTCGGTCTGATCCGGTTTCGAGGGTGAGGGGGCGAAGGGCGCGTGTCATCCCGCCCCCTCCGTTTCTCACTGCGTTCGAACCACCTCCCCCGTAAACGGGGGAGGAAAACACAAACTCACCTCATGGTGAGGCGCTTCTCGCAGAGAAGCCTCGAACCACGCAGCAGGCTTGAATGCTCCTTCGAGGCTCGCTGTCGCGAGCACCTCAGGATGAGGTGGGAGGGAATGTGGGGAGGACACCGGATCCGCATCTGCCATGCCGAACATCCCCGCCGGTCAGCGCCGCGAGGCTTTGAGGATGAGAGAGGGCGCGGGAGGAACTCGCAAGCCGTCTATGGATGTGTATGTGGGTGGCCTGCCAGGCCTCCCGCGCGGAATGTCTTACAACTGCCGGACCGTCTTTCAGGCACACCGGTATTTCGTCCTACCCGCCGGATTGCATGGGCTTTCCCCAACCGGGCAACCGGTTTCCACCGTTTCGTTGGCCAAGCCAGGAGGGCCTGACGATGGACCTTTCCACCCTTCAATCCTGCAAGGCGATGTCCGCCCGCTTCCCTTTCAGGACGCGTCGCACCCGCAGCCGCTCTTTCATGAACCGGATCGTTAGTCCGGCTCACTCGAGGCATTCCCCTCATCCCCCGATATACAGACGACCTGCAGACCGCCTCTCACAGGATGAGGTGCGGCGCATTATAGGGGGAGATGAGCGGGCGGGGATAAGTTGCGGCCAAAAACACCGTCATCCCTCCGAAAGCAGGGACCCAGAGCGACGGACGGTCGCGATATCCATGCCCGCAATCTGCGCAGCGTGGATGCCGGCGGCTGGTTGGCGCGGGGCGTGCCGGTTGAACAGATTCAACTGGGTTCCTGCCTTCGCAGGAATGACGATTAAAATCAGGATGAAATGACTGAGGTCATCCGGGTGATGACGGGTGTGTTGCTTATTTCATGCTGAGGTGGCTCAAATCGAGCGGCTTATGCATACCCGTCCATCAGCTGCTTGAGCGTCGCCGAACCCGGGCAGAGCTTTGAATGATTGATCGCGTTGAGCGGCGTGTCCGGCAGATGATTCATCTCGCCCATCTCCGGACGGCTTTCATCGATATAGATGAGGCCGGTCGGGATTTCGGAGCCTTCGAGATTTTTCAGGAGGTCGAAGGCCGCATCGCGGTCGCGCGGATCATGGCTGGTGTCGGTCTTGCGCAGGATCACATCGCCGCCATTGTGCATGGGGATGGTGATGGCTTCGCCGTCGGCATAATCCGCAGTGATTTCCTTTTCCTCCGGCACGAAATCGGCGTGGATGACCGGGTGATAGTATTTGTAGGTGTGGGCGTAGGATTTGGTCGAGCCGGCATGATCGTTGAAGGTGACGCAGGGGCTGACCACGTCGATGACGGCAAAACCGCGATGCATGAGGCCAGCCTTGATCAGCGGCACAAGCTGTTCCTTGTCGCCGGAAAAGCTGCGCGCCACGAAAGTGGCCCCGAGGGTGAGGGCGAGGCGCACCGGATCTATCGGGGTCTGTTCATTGACTTCGCCATATTTGGCGCGAGTGCCGATATCGGCCGAGGCCGAGAACTGCCCCTTTGTGAGGCCATAGACGCCGTTGTTCTCGATCACATAGAGCATGTTGAGATTGCGGCGGATGGCGTGCGCAAACTGGCCCAGCCCGATGGAGAGGGAATCCCCGTCGCCCGAGACGCCGATATAATGCAGGTCCGGATTCACCGCTGCGGCCCCGGTCGCCACCGAGGGCATGCGTCCATGCACGGTATTGATGCCGCTGGACTGGCCGAGGAAATAGGCGGTGGTCTTGGAGGAACAGCCAATACCCGAGACCTTGGCGGCGCGGTGCGGTTCCAGGTCGAGCTCGTGGAAGGCGCGCACGAAAGCGGCTGTGATGGAATCATGCCCGCAGCCGGCGCAAAGGGTCGAGGCGACCCCTTCATAATCACGCTGGGTCAGCCCGTGCCGGTTCTTGCGCAGATGCTTGTCGACGAGCGGCTTCTTGATCGAGGTCATGGTCTAGCCCTCCGCCTGGCAATGGCTGGTAATCATACGGGCAATCAGGCCGGTATCGGCCGGCATGCCGGAATAATCGAGAATGGAAACGAGCTGTTTCTTCTCGGCTGCGGTCTCGTTGATAAGGAGCTGGCGCAGCTGCCCGTCGCGATTCTGTTCAACGACGAAAACCGTGTCGTGTTCGGCGATGAAGGCTTCGATACCGGAATGGAAGGGGAAGGCTTTCACGCGCAGATAATTGAAATGCAGCCCCTCGAGCGCCATGCGGGCAATGGCTTCACGCACCGCCGCATCGCAACCGCCTACGGTGAGGATGGCCCGCCGTGTCGGTTCTGCCGCCTTCTGGATCACCGGGCCGGGCAGATGGTCGGCGGCCTTCTTCCATTTCTGCAGAATCCGGTCGAGAACTTCCTGATAAGCAGCTGAATCTTCTGTGTATCCGCCAAATTTGTTATGGCCGGAACCGCGCGTGAAATAGGCCCCTTTCGGGTGTTCGCCGGGAATGGTGCGATAGGGAATTCCATCGCCATCATGGTCGAAATAGCGGTAGAATTTCTCGATCTTCTCAAGGTCATCGGCATGCAGGACCTTGCCGCGATCGGGCTGACGGCTGTCATCCCATTCAAAGCGCGGCACCATCCACTCATTCATGCCGATATCGAGATCGGAGAGCACGAAGACCGGGGTCTGATAGCGTTCGGCGGCGTCAAAAGCATCCACGGACAATTCGAAACATTCCTTCGGGTCGGCCGGGAAAAGCACGATATGCTTGGTGTCGCCATGGCTGGCATAGGCGGCGAGCAGGATGTCGCCCTGCTGGGTCCGTGTCGGCATGCCGGTCGACGGGCCGACGCGCTGGATGTCGAAGATGACGGCGGGCACTTCGGCATAATAGGCAAAGCCGATGAATTCGCTCATCAGAGAGATGCCGGGCCCCGAGGTTGGCGTGAAGGATCGGGCGCCATTCCAGTTGGCCCCGATCACCATGCCGATGGCGGACAGCTCGTCCTCGGCCTGGATGATGCAGTAATTATTCTTGCCGGATTCCGGATCGACCCGCAGCTTCTGGCAGTGGTTCTTAAATCCGTCCATCAGCGAGGTGGAGGGTGTGATCGGATACCAGGCACCGAATGTCGCGCCGGCATAGACACAGCCCAACGCGGCCGCGTCATTGCCCTCGATCAGGATGCAGTCCTTTGTCTCGTCCATCGGCTCCACCCGCAGGGGCAGGGCCTCGTAATTCTGCGTGATATAATCATGGCCGAGCATGAGCGCATTCATATTGGGCTCGATCAGCTTGGGCTTGGCCTTGAACGTGTCTTCCACCAGTGACTGGATGACGGCCATATCAATGCCGGTCAGGGCCGCCACGGCACCGACATAGGCCATATTCTTCATCAGCACGCGGGTGCGCGCATTGGCAAATTCGCTGTTCGTCATCTTTGCCAGCGGCACACCGATGACAGTGATGTCCTCGCGGCCATGCAGTTTCGGGCGCGGCCATGTGGAGTCATACAGCAAGGCCCCGCCGGGCGAGACGGCCTTGAGGTCCTGCTCATAGCTTTCCAGATTCATGGCGACCATCAGGTCGACATCCCCGGACCGTGCCGTCCAGCCATCCTTCGAGACGCGGATCTCATACCAGGTGGGCAGGCCCTGGATGTTTGACGGGAACATATTCTTGCCGACCACCGGCACGCCCATGCGGAAGATGGACTTCATCAACAGGCCGTTGGCGCTGGCCGATCCGGTGCCGTTCACATTGCCGATCTTGATGACAAAATCATTGATCTTCACCGCCGTTGAACCGGCGGAACGGGTTTGAGTCTGGACGTTCATTCGGCCGCTCTCCGGCTGACACTTGCGGCAAGCTCGTCATCGGCATGCGGCAGGAAGATGGTGGATTTCTGCATATCCCAGGCGGCTGTCGGGCAGCGCTCGGCGCACAGGCCGCAATGCAGGCAGAGGTCTTCATCCTTGACCATGACCCGGGCGGTGTTGGGCAGACCTTCGGAGACATAGAGCGCCTGATCGGTGTTGTTCGCCGGGGCGGACAGGCGGGTGCGCAGATCGGCCTCGTCGCCATTTGCCGTGATAGTCAGGCAGTTGACCGGGCAGATATCGATACAGGCATCACATTCCGTACAGGCCGGGGCGGAAAAGACGGTCTGCAGATCGCAATTGAGGCAGCGTTCGACCTCGGTCTTGATCTGCTCGGGCGTGAAGCCGAGCTCGACCTCGATATCGAGCTCCTTGAAACGCTCGGCGAGATCGACTTCCGGCATGTCGCTGCGGGCATCGGGATCATAATCATTGGAATAGGACCATTCATTCGGCCCCATCTTGGCGGTTTCCAGATTGACCCCGCGCGGCAGGCGGTCATTCACGTCTTCGCCCATGCAATGCTTGTGGATTGAAATCGCCGCCTGATGGCCATGCTCGACGGCCCAGATGATGTTCAAAGGACCAAAAGCCGCATCGCCGCCGAAGAAGACGCCCTTGCGGGTGGATTCAAACGTGGTCTTGTCGACAACCGGGGTTTCCCACTTGTCGAATTCCATGCCGATATCGCGCTCGATCCAGGGGAAGGCATTGTCCTGACCGATCGCCAGAATGACATCATCGCACGGCAGGGTGACTTCGCCGGTCTTGCGCGTGCCGGTGATCTTGCCGCGCTCGTCGACATCATACTCCATGACCTCGAACGTCATCCCGGTCAGCTTGCCGTTTTCGGTGACGAAGGCCTTTGGCGAATGATTGACGATGATCTCGATATTCTCGTGCTCGGCGTCTTTCAGCTCCCAGGGTGAAGCCTTGAAGAATTGCCGCGGCTTGCGCGCCATGACCTTCACACTGTCCGCGCCGAGGCGCAGCGAGGTTCGGCAGCAATCCATGGCGGTATTGCCGACGCCGATGATCAGGACTTTCTTTCCGATCTCCTCGATATGATCGAAGGCGACCGATTCCAGCCATTCAATGCCGATATGGATATTGTCTGCGGCGTCCTCGCGGCCGGGCAGGTCCAGATCCTTGCCCTTGGGCGCGCCGGACCCGACGAAGACGGCGTCATAGCCTTCCTCCAGCATGGCTTTCATCGAGTCGATGCGATGTCCGGTCTTCAGCTTGACGCCCATGTCGAGGATGTAGCCGATCTCGTCGTCCAGAACCTTCTCCGGCAGGCGGAAAGAGGGGATGTTGGAGATCATCAGCCCGCCGGGCTTTTCCAGCGCTTCGAAGATGGTGCAGTCATAGCCCAGTGGCGCGAGGTCATTGGCGACCGTGAGCGAGGCCGGACCGGCGCCGATCAGGGCGATTTTCTTGCCATTGGGGGGCATTACCTCCGGCATGAGGTGTTTGACCTCGTCGCGGTGATCCGCGGCGACGCGTTTCAGGCGGCAGATGGCCACCGGCTCGTCCTCGACGCGGGTGCGGCGGCAGGCCGGTTCGCAGGGACGGTCGCAAACGCGGCCCAGAATGCCCGGAAAGACATTCGACCGGCGGTTCATCATATAGGCGTCGGTATAGCGGCCCTGCGCGATCAGCCGGATATAGTCCGGCACCGGCGTATGGGCCGGGCAGGCATGCTGGCAATCGACGACTTTGTGGAAATATTCCGGATCGCTGGTATCCGTTGGCTTCATGCCCATTCAATTATTCAAGGCGGATAACGCGCCCTGATCCCTCCCGGCGAAATACTGTGTGCAGCTAAAACCAGTTTACCGGGACTGCCAAGGAAAACCGGCAGAATCCGGGTGCGTTTGCGGCGTGTCTGCACGATTGAACCGGACCGGCCCTGCGGCTATGTCTGGCGCAGACCCAGATGGAGACCGACATGTCCGACGCCTTCTTTGCGCACCTTCAGGAAACGCTGAATGAAATCGAGGCCGAGGGGCTGTTCAAGCGCGAGCGGGTGATCGCCTCGCAGCAATTTTCCGAAATCGATGTGAAGCGCAATGGCACGACGGACCATGTCATCAATTTCTGCGCCAATAATTATCTGGGTCTGGCCAACCGCCCGGAGCTGATCGCAGCGGCCAAGGACGCGCTCGACACATACGGATTCGGCGTGGCGTCGGTGCGCTTCATCTGCGGCACGCAGGTGGTGCACCGCGAGCTGGAAAAGGCGATTGCGGACTTCACCGGCCAGGAGGATGCCATCCTCTATGCGGCGGCCTTTGATGCCAATGGCGGCGTGTTCGAACCGCTGCTGGAAGCCGAAGACGCGATCATTTCCGATGCGCTGAACCATGCCTCCATCATTGACGGGGTGCGGCTCTGCAAGGCGAAGCGCTTCCGTTATGCCAATTCCGACATGGACGATCTGGAAGCGCAGCTGAAAGCGGCTGAGGCCGCCGGTGCGCGCCACAAGCTGATCGTCACGGACGGCGTGTTTTCCATGGACGGCTATATCGCCAAACTGAAGGATATCTGTGATCTCGCGGACAGGTATGGCGCGCTGGTCATGGTCGATGACTGCCATGCGCACGGCTTCATGGGCGCCAAGGGACGCGGCACGCCGGAACATTGTGATGTGATGGGCCGGGTCGACATCATCACCGGCACGCTGGGCAAGGCACTGGGCGGGGCGATGGGCGGATTTACCGCGGCGCGCAAGGAAGTGATCGACCTCCTGCGTCAACGCTCGCGGCCTTATCTGTTCTCCAATTCACTGGCGCCGTCCATTGCCGGTGCCTCGCTGAAGGCGCTGGACATGGTGGCCAAGGGCGATGATTTGCGGGCGCAGCTCTTTGACAATGCCAAACGGTTCAGGACCGGGATGAGCGCGGCCGGATTTGACCTTCTGCCGGGCGAACACCCGATCATACCGGTGATGCTGGGCGATGCGGCGCTGAGCCAGAAAATGGCCAACCGGCTGATGGAGGAGGGGGTCTATGTGATCGGCTTCTTCTATCCGGTCGTGCCCAAGGGCAAGGCGCGGATCCGCACGCAGATGAGCGCGGCGCATACGTCGGAGCAGATCGACCGGGCGATTGCGGCGTTTACGAAGGTCGGCAAAGAGTTGGGGGTTATTTGATGGCGACGAAAGATGATTTGAAACAATGGGTTGCTGAGGCGTTGCGAGATTTGGGTGGCTCGGCGCGACTTATTGATGTGGCTGAACGAATATGGATGCGGCATGAGGGCGAATTAAAAAGTTCAGGCGATCTATTTTTCAGATGGCAGTACGACATGCGCTGGGCAGCAAATGAGCTGAGACGTTCAGGAGTAATGAAGCCAGTCGATGAATTGCCGAGAGGGTACTGGGGCTTGAAGTAGTTTTTACCGTGACGCAATCGCCATAATCCGGTACCAATCGCGAAGCAGATTTCGTCCGGGAAGCGAATTTGCATCTGTTTTACAGCCGGGGGGCATCAAGACGGCAAGGGCTTTGCCGAGGAGGTTTTGATGTCTGAAACACCAAATGAAATGGCGGCGCAATCGCCGTCTGTCCAATCACCACCGGTCAGCAATGCGCGTCCTTCGGACGAAATGCTGCCATTCCTGAACAATTTCCACGACATTTTCACCACGATCGGCGTGCTGATCCTGCTCGGCGGGCTCGGCATCGGGGCCGGGCAGGTGATGTCCGGGCTGGGCCTGGAAGAGGGCGGTCTGCGCTGGCAGATGGCCTTGATGGGCATGATTGGCGGCATAGCCGTGATCGTCTGGTTCCTGTCCGCGCTTCTGGTCGGTCAGCAACGCCGCATTTTACCGGGCATCGTATTGTGCGTGGCCTTCAGCGTATCGGTGACGATTGTGCTGGTCTGGGCCTATACACAGCTGGTGACGCAGGGCCTGGGGCTCAACGAGGCGTATTTCGAAAGCCGCTTCGCCAATGCGCCGGAAGACATGGAATTCGGCCGCGAAGCGGTGGATTATGCTCTGGCCAACATCCCGTTGGCGCTGCGCCTCTTTCCGGTGGCCATCGGGCTGGCCGCGCTGATCCCGGTGGCGATGTATTATTTCAGCTTTCGTCTGCCCTTTGCCGGCGGATTGCTGGGAGTCGGGCTGGCGACGCTGGCCGCGCTGACCCTGTTCACGATTGATCCCTATACGGTCGGCGTCTGGTCGCCTGCGGTGAATGTGGCGGTCGGCGGCGCGCTTCTGCTGGCCGGTATCATCTTTGATGCCCGCGATCCGCAGCGCCAGACCCGCCTGTCGGGTACGGCGTTCTGGCTGCACTTTTTTGCCGCGCCCATCCTGCTGACAGCCGTCCTGAATGTCGTTCAGATCGGCTGGACGCTGGAGGAGGCCGATTTTGTCAATCCGGAGCGGATGAATCTGCTGGCGGCGATGGGGTCCGATACCGGTAATGCCATGCAGCTGGCCGTGGTGGCGCTGACCGTGATCGCGCTGTTTGCGCTGGTCTCGCTGTTGATCAACCGCCGGGCGCTGATCGTGTCCGGTCTTCTGACTGCCGGAATATCCATCGGCGTCATCGTCAATGGCTCCGGGCTGGAGGCTCCGGCCGTGGTGGCGATCACGCTGCTGACGCTGGGCGGGATTGTGGTCCTCCTGGGAGCGGCCTGGAATCCGGTGCGCCGTCTTCTCCTGCTGCCGATCCCGGGCGAAGGCCCGCTGGCGCGCATCTTCCCGCCGGTCAGTGCGGCTGAAGGTTAGTTCCTGAAAACCCAAATCCGCGATTTGCTCCGGCTTGACCGGAGCATCTCGTGGCGGCGGGCGGTGCATTTGATCGAGATCCTCCGGTCCCCCGTTTTCACGAGGGCAGGCAAGCCGGAGGATGACAGGGGAGGTCAAGCCGGAGGATGACAGGGTGTGGGCGTTGTTAGCCGCGCGCTCCTATCATCCGGCTTCTCATACGGCCGGAGGCAGGCTAGCCTTGCCAGACGGGGAGGCTTTTCATGATCTGGATTCAACGGGGATTGCTGGTTCTGACGCTGGTGTTTGCCGGGCTGACGGTGTGGCTGGCGCTGGAAATCCGGTCCGTGCCCTTGCCGGATCAATTCACGCTACCCAACGGGTTCGAGACGCCCATCCTCGCGATGGAATTTCCGCGAGATGCCGAAGATCTGGAATTTGTCCGTGGACTCGAAAACGAGGATATGCGGCGGCATATCTTTGTCGTGCAATATATCGACCAGTATTTTCCCTATGCGTATGGCGGGCTGCTGGCGAGTTTTCTCGGCTCAATCATAATCATGGTGATGAAGCGATTTTCACGCCAAACGCTGCTGCACGTCACACTTTTGATTGGATGGGTGGTTCTGACCGCCTCGGTCATCCAAAGCGATCTTCGCGAGAATGCTGCAATCGACCGAGCCCTGTCTGCGGTCCTCTCCGATCCCGTCGCCATGCACGCGGCACTTGATACACTTGCCCATTCGGTTGCTTTGCATGCCTGGATCAAATGGAGCTTTATCGCCCTGATGATTGGCCTTGCTTCGTTGTTTCTGATTGCGTCAAGGCAACGAATTCTGGGCGGCCTGGTCTTACTTCCCGTGCTTGCAACCCTCTATGCCGCGTTGATCAACTCTACCGGCCCCGCAATCGAATTCATGGCGCAGGCGATTGCAGTTTTCTTCCTCGCCATTCCGGTGCTGGCGGTTTATTTCCTCGTCCAGTCTTTCCGCCGGACGGAGCCCGAAAATGAAAGCCCTCGCCAAGTCGAAACCTGAAACCGGAATCTGGATGATCGAGGATGCCGCCGTGCCCGAAATCGGGCCGGACGATGTGTTGATCAGGATCCGGAAAACGGCGATCTGCGGCACCGATATCCACATCTATAACTGGGATGAGTGGGCGCAAAAAAATGTGCCGACGCCCATGGTGGTCGGCCATGAATACTCCGGCGTGATCGAGGCCGTGGGCTCGGACGTGACGCGCGTCTCTGTCGGCCAGCGCGTGTCGGGCGAGGGCCATGTTGTCGGCGCCAGCTCTCGCGCGGCGCGGGCCGGGAAATTCCACCTCGACCCGGATACAAAGGGTGTTGGCGTCAATATTCCCGGCGCATTTGCGGAATACATGAAACTGCCGGCCTTCAATGTGGTGCCGCTGCCCGATGATGTGCCGGACGAGATCGGGGCCATCCTCGATCCGCTGGGCAATGCGGTGCACACGGCCCTGCAATTCGACATGATTGGCGAGGATGTTCTGGTCACCGGGGCGGGGCCGATCGGCATCATGGCTGCGGCGATTGCCCGCCATGTCGGCGCGCGCCATGTGGTGCTGACCGATATCAATCCGGACCGGCTGGCGCTGGCGGAAAAAGTCGTGCCGCATCTGACGCCGGTGAATGTGAGCCAGCAGGATCTGAAGGACGTGATGGCGTCGCTGAAAATGCGCGAGGGCTTTGATGTCGGGCTGGAAATGTCGGGCGCGCCGCAGGCTTTCGGCCAGATGCTGGATACAATGGTAATGGGCGGAAAAATTGCCATGCTCGGCCTGCCGTCAAAGCCGATCGAGGTCGATTTCGGCAAGCTGGTCCTGAAGGCGATCACCGTCAAAGGCGTTTATGGCCGCGAGATGTTCGAGACCTGGTATAAGATGCTGGCCATGCTGCAATCGGGTCTCGATGTATCCGGCGTGATCACACACCGTTTGCCGGTCGATGATTTCCAGGCCGGGTTTGACGCCATGCGGTCCGGCCAGTCCGGAAAGGTGGTGCTGAATTGGGGACGTCCGTGACAGCCAACCGCCATCCCCTCGACTTTACCGAAAAGCCGCTCGACGCCATGACCGCCGAGGCGAAGGCGTTCTATGAGGACATCCGCAAGCGCCGGACGGTGCGGGAGTTCTCTGACCGGGACGTGCCACGCGAGATTATAGAGCATGCGGTACTGGCCGCGGGCACTGCGCCGTCGGGCGCGAATCACCAGCCCTGGCACTTCACCGTGATCGGGAAAGGCCCCTTGCGGACGAAATTGCGTCAGGCGGCGGAGGCGGAGGAGAAGGCTTTCTATGAAAGCAAGGCGAGCGCGGAATGGCTGGAGGCGCTGGCGCCCTTGGGGACCGATGACCACAAGCCCTATATCGAGATTGCGCCGTGGATCATCTGCGTCTTCGCGCAGCGCCGCGGCGGCGTGACCGTGGGTGAAAACCGCAAGAATTATTATGTCAATGAGAGCGTGGGCATTGCCTGCGGCATGCTGCTGACGGCATTGCACCGGTCCGGCCTGGTGACGCTGACCCACACGCCGAACCCGATGACCTTCATGTCAGAACTGTGCGGGCGTCCAAAGGACGAGAAGCCCTACATGCTGATCGTGGCGGGTTATCCGGCAGAGGGGGCGACCGTGCCGGAACATGCGCTGATCAAGAAGTCACTCAGCGACATTTCCGATTTTATCGCGTGATCAGGTGCGGACGCGGCGTTCGCCGGCGGTTGTCGACCAGATCAGGGCGATGATCCAGCCGATCACGGTCCAGCCCAGAAGGAAGTTGGTCAGGAAGATCGCGAACGTGTTGTGA
Source organism: Hyphobacterium indicum (assembly GCF_003129605.1). GTDB lineage: Bacteria > Pseudomonadota > Alphaproteobacteria > Caulobacterales > Maricaulaceae > Hyphobacterium > Hyphobacterium indicum. Next base: position 450,330 of record NZ_QBDX01000002.1, on the reverse strand, counting down.
TGGCCGCGCGCCAGCGCAATCAGGCTGGGAATAAAAAATAACACGATGCCGGGAATGACGATTTCCATCGGGCTTGCTCCTTATCGAATTTCGATAAGAAGGTAAGTCCGTTTCGCCGGGAGTGCAAGAGCCGGCGAGGGGGATTGTGCGATGTGCTGTCCCGTGCCATCGCGGTTTCCTCCCCCGTTCACGGGGGAGGGGGACCACGAAGTGGTGGAGGGGGCAGGCCCCCCTCGTCGCTGCGCGACACTCCCCCCGCAAGCAGGGGGAGAAAGAGCGAGCGTGCACGCAGCGCGAGGACGCTTTTGAAACCTACCCCTCCATGCCTTCGGTTCCCGGGAATTGGTAATCCCGATAGATGTCCCGCAGCTTCGTCTTGAGGATTTTGCCGGTCGCGCCAATAGGCATTTCGTCAATGAATTCGACTGCATCCGGCACCCACAATTTCGGTACCTTGCCGCGGAGAAACTCCAGAATGGACTCGGCATCCGGTTCAGCGCCTTCGCGGAGCTGGACAATGAGCAGGGGCCGCTCCTGCCATTTCGGGTGGTGCTTGCCGATGACGGCCGCCATGGCGACATCGGGATGGCCCATGGCCTCGTTTTCCAGATCGATGGAGGAAATCCACTCACCGCCGGTCTTGATGACGTCCTTGGAGCGGTCGGTAATGGTCATGAAGCCGTCGGAATCGAGATAGGCGACATCGCCGGTTTTCATCCAGCCATCGTCGGTGAAGGCTTCGGCGCCGGCGCCGCGGAAATAGCCGGAGGCAATCCACGGCCCGCGGACATGGACATGGCCGGAGGATTTGCCATCCCAAGGCAATTCCCGGCCTTCATCATCGACGATCCGCATTTCGACGCCATAGACGAGGCGGCCCTGTTTCAGCTTCAGCTTGACCATTTCGTCACGGCTGAGATCGGCATGCTTGGCGAGCGGCACATTGACGGTGCCCAGCGGGCTCATTTCCGTCATGCCCCATCCTTGCTGCATGGTGACGCCGTAATTGTCCTCGAAGGCGCGGAGCAGGGCTTCGGGCAGGGCGGAACCGCCGATCAGGACGCGTTCGACGGAATCGATGCGCTTGTCGTTTTCACGCAGATATTGCAGCAGGCCGAGCCAGACCGTTGGCACGCCCGCAACATAATTGACCTGCTCTTCCTCGATCATTTCATGCAGGCCGGCCCCGTCGAGGCGCGGCCCCGGCATGACCAGCTTGGCCCCGCCCATCGGGGAGGCGTAGGGGATGCCCCAGGCATTGACGTGGAACATCGGCACCACGGGCAGCATGACGCCGCGCGCGCCGACACCGATCACATCGGCGGACATGCAGGCCATGGCGTGCAGCAGGGTTGAGCGGTGGGAATAGAGCACGCCCTTCGGATCGCCCGTTGTACCGGAGGTGTAACACAGGCCTGCCGCGGCATATTCGTCGAAGACCGGCCAGTCATAATCCGGCTTGTGATCATCGATCAGGTCTTCATAGGCGAGGCATTTTGTCTGGACGTCCTTCACATGACCGGAATCGGCCATCAGCACCCAGTTCTTCACGGTCTTGCAGTGCTTGGCGATGCCATCGATCAACGGCGCGAAGGTCTTGTCGAAGAAGACGGCTTTTGACTGGGCGTGGTTGAGAATCCAGATGATCTGCGCCGGATCGAGGCGCGGATTGACGGTGTGAATCACCGCCCCGATGCCGGAGACACCATAATACAGTTCGAAATGCCGGTGCGTGTTCCAGGCGATGGTGGAAACGCGGTCGGATTCCTTGATATGCAGCTTCTTGATCAGCGCATTGGCGAGCTGGCGCGTCCGCTTGTGGGCATCGGAATAGCCATAGCGGTGGGTTGACAGATCTTCCGGCAGGCGGCTGACGATCTCGCGATCGCCATGACAATTATCGGCATGTTTCAAAATCCCTGAAATCATCAGGGGGGCATCCATCATTTCGCCCTTCAGCATCATTTCTCATTCTCCCCGGTCTGTTTGCCCGTTTTCGGGCTTGGCCCCATTGAAGCCTTTATTGCGCCTACAGCGCAACGCCTTTGCGTGATTTTTCGAAAACGATTACAGGCAATTCCAGATCAGGAGTGAGGGAATGGACCGTTTGCCGGTATTTTCCGATGTTGAGGACGCAGCCCGCCGGATTGCCGGCGAGGCGGTGCGCACGCCGCTGCTCGAAAATGACGCTCTGAACGAGCGTCTGGGCGGACGGGTGCTGATCAAGCCGGAATGCCTGCAAAGAACGGGCTCCTTCAAATTCCGTGGTGCCTATAACCGGTTGTCACGTATAGCGCCGGAGGCGCGGGAAAAGGGCGTGGTCGCGTTTTCTTCCGGCAATCATGCGCAAGGTGTGGCGCTGGCCGCGCGGCTGCTCGGCATTCCCGCCACCATCGTGATGCCGTCCGATGCGCCGAAGATCAAATCCTCCGGCGTCCGGCGTCTGGGCGGCAAGGTGGTGGAATTCAACCGCGAAACGGAAGACCGGGAAGCGGTGTCCGCGAAAATCGTTGACCGCACCGGGGCCACGCTGGTGCCGTCTTATGATGATCCGTATATCATCGCCGGGCAGGGAACGGCGGGTCTGGAAACCGCGCAAGACCTGCAAGAACGGGGTATTGTGCCGGATCAGTTTGTGTGCTGTGCGGGCGGCGGCGGATTGATCGCCGGCTGCGGCCTCGCGATGAAACACTTTTTCCCCGATTGCGATTTGCTGGCGGCAGAACCGGAAGGTTTTGATGATCACCGCCGGTCGCTGATGGCCGGTGAACGCGTGGCGAATGCCCGGAAAACCGGATCCCTGCAGGATGCGATCATCACGCAGATTCCGGGAAAGCTGACCTTCCAGCTCAACCAGGCGCAGCTGTCCGGGGCCGTGACGGCCAGTGACGAGGATACGCTCGACGCCATTGCCTTCGTCTGGAAGCATCTCAAACTGGTGGCAGAGCCCGGCGGCGCCACGGCTTTTGCCAGCCTGCTCAACGGTCAGGCCGATACGCGCGGCCGGACGACCGTAGTCCTGATCACCGGAGGCAATGTCGATCCGGACGTGTTCAAGCAGGCGCTGGACCGGGTCTAGAAATATCCTGAACCGCGGCGCAGATCAGCTTCCAGTTCAAGCGGCACCGGGCCGCCATCGCCCAGCCTGTAGCGATAGACCTGCAGGTTTTCCATGACGCGCTGAACATAATTGCGCGTTTCGGAGAACGGAATGGATTCCAGCCAGTCGATCGGATCCACTTCATTGGTCCGGGGATCACCATAATCCTCGATCCAGCGCCTGGAACGGTGTCCGCCCGCATTATAGGCGGCCAGGGCCAGAATGTAGGAGCCATCGAATTCATCGATCACTTCCTGCAAATGGTAGCGGCCGAGGCGCATATTGTATTCCGGATCATAGGTCAGGGCTTCATACTGATAGGGTAGACCCAGCCGGCGGGCGGTCACGCGCGCGACGGCAGGCATCATCTGCATCATGCCGCGGGCGCCGGCGCTGGAGATTGCGCGGGGATCGAATTCGGTTTCCTGGCGGATGACAGAATGAATGAGGCCGGGTTCGGGTTCGACATACAGCCCCGATGGCGGCGGCAAATCGATCACGGGAAAGCTCTCCTCCGGCAGGATGTTCCAGCGATAGCTGGCCGCTTTTGCCGCCCGAACGCCTTGCCGCAAAAAGCCATAATCCTGCGCGAGCCGTGCTAGCAGCAGGCTCTCGGCGGCATCTTCCAGCTCGTCATCGAGATGATAGATGAAGACCCGGAAGTAATAGTCTTCACCCTGTTCCGCCAGCAGCCGCAGCGCGCGGGTGACGGTCCGGGATTCAAACGTGATGCCGGTTTCCGCCGTCGGGACCAGCGCGGCGGGCAGATCCAGCATGGGGCGTTCGTCCCCGGCCAGCTCGATCAGCGCCATCTGGCCATAAAATGCAGTCGAATGCTCGGCCGCGAGCCGGTAGTAGCTTTCGGCTTCCTCTGTGCGGCCCAGTGCGGCGGCGGCCCGGCCCTGCCAATACCGGCCCCGCGATACGGACACCGGATAGGAGACGCCTTCCACAAGCCTGGTGAAATGCGCCAGGGCGTCTTCCGGGCGGTTCAGATAGCGCAGCGCCATCCAGCCGGCGACAAATTCGGCATCGGCAAAATCTGCGCCGGATGTCATGCCATTGGCGGCGGCGAGCTGATAGGCCGTGGCATAATCCCGGTCGCGGATGAGGTTCAGGATCATCAGCCGGCGTTCGAGCCACATATCATCCAGGGCTTCGAGGTCAGAGTGCGTCTCCGGCAGCTGCAGCAGCATCTCCAGCGCGCCCTCATCGAGATTGGCCCGGCGGCGCCAGCGCGCGCGCTCATAGATCAGGCCGGGATGATTGGCGAGCTCGGCCGGAACCCGTGCCACGGCCGCATTCACACCGCCTGACCGGCTGGCCAGGGCAATGCGGGCATCCATCAGGGCGCGATGTCCGTTGCTCAGCTCGTTTCTGAGATCGCCTGCAAGCGTACGCTGATCGCGCCAGAGCAGATAGTCCACGCGGGCTTCATGGTCGGACAATGTCAGAATGTCGTTATTGGCGTTGAGAATCTCGCGCTGACGATAACGGCGGAAGGTATGATGACGCCAGGCGTCACGGATATATTCCGTGGCTTCGGCCAGGCGGCCCACATTCCGGAGCGCCGCTCCGAGGGCGATCTTGCCTTCACCGGATATCGGTTCCCGGCCGGCAAACCAGTTGACGATGAATTCCGAGGAAAGGCCGGACGTCGAGATCTTGAACTCGGCTTCGGACCGGATCATTTCATACTGTGGCCAGCCTTCCAGCTCCTCCAGGGCGAGATCGAGCTCCATGAAGGTCGAATTCTCGTCGGAGGTCGCAATACGCCACAACAGGATCGAGCTCGCGACCGGATCCGATATCCGGCGGCGGGCATCACGAACGTCGCGCCAATCCCCGTCTTCGGCGGCTTCAAGGCCGCGCTCCAGCATCAGGAAATCCTGGTCATCGAGATAGCGTGACGGGTTGGGGCGTTCCGGCCGCAGGCGCGGGTCCGGATACAGTGCGGAGGCGGCCGGCACGACGATCCAGCCAGCCAGCAAGACGAACAACAGGAAAAGGGTTCTCATCAGACTCATCTTGTCAGCAATATTGGCCGTATCATGGCGCAGGCAATGGCGCTGTCTACAGCCGACATGCGCTCTTGGCCGCATGCCGGGCGTCCGATAGGCTTGAAAACGGTAACAATGTTGTCAGGCAGGCTTTTCATGCTCTCCGGTTCCATCACTGCGCTCGTCACGCCATTCAAGAATAATGCCGTGGATGCCAAGGCGTTCCAGATGCTGGCCGAGCGCCAGATCGATAGTGGAACGCACGGGCTGGTCCCGGTTGGCACAACCGGCGAAAGCCCGACCCTGTCCCTGGATGAGAAAAAGCGGGTCATCGAACTGACGGTGGAGACCGCCAAGGGCCGTGTACCGGTGATTGCCGGCACCGGATCGAATGATACGGCGGCGACGATTGAAATGACAAATTGGGCGAAAACGGCCGGTGTGGATGCCGCCCTGATCGTCGCTCCCTATTACAACAAGCCGTCGCAGGAGGGGCTGTTCCGCCATTTCGAGGCGATTTCGGCAGCCTGTGACCTTCCGGTCATCGTTTACAATATACCGGGGCGGTCCATCGTTGATATCCATCCGGAGACGATGGCGCGGATTGCCGGGCTGGAATCGGTGATCGGTGTGAAAGACGCGACCGGTGACCTCACCCGCGTGGGCGCGCACCGGCATCTGATCGGCCCCGATTTCATCCAGCTGTCGGGTGAGGATCCGACAGCGATCGGCTATAATGCCGAGGGCGGAACCGGATGTATCTCGGTCAGCTCCAATGTTGCGCCCGCCCTGTGCGCGCAGCTCCAGAATGCCACCCTGTCCGGTGACTATCAGGAAGCGCTTGAAATCGGAGATCTTCTACAGCCCTTGCACAAGGCGCTCTTTATGTCGCCGAGCCCCGGCCCGGCGAAATATGCATTGAGTTTGCTGGATTTGTGCCTGCCTGATGTCCGCCTTCCGTTAACGGAACCGGATGATGCCGTGAAGGCGGCGGTGCGGGGCGCAATGGAACATGCCGGATTGATCTGATGGCCAAAGACCCGAATGCTGCTGTTGCGGTGAACCGCCGCGCGCGGTTCGATTACGAGATCGAGGAGACGTTTGAAGCCGGGCTGCAATTGCAGGGCAGCGAGGTCAAATCCCTGCGCAATGGCCGCGCCAATATTGCCGAAGCCTATGTCGGTCCGGAAGGCGATGAGATCTTCCTGATCAATGCCGATATCCCGATGTATGAGGGCGCAAACCAGTTCAACCATGAACCGCGGCGCAAGCGTAAACTGCTGCTGAAACGCAAGGAAATCGCAAAGCTGCAAGGGGCTGTCGCGCGCGAGGGACGGACGATTATTCCGCTCAAGCTCTATTTCACCGATCGCGGCTTCGCAAAGCTCCTGATCGGTCTCGCAAAAGGCAAGAAGACGGTCGACAAGCGCGAAACCGTCAAGCAGCGGGACTGGAACCGGCAGAAATCACGGCTGATCAAGAATTACGGCTGATCTGCCAGATAGTCCCGGACGTCTGAAAACACATTCTCGAACATGGTTTCCGTCAGGCGGCCGGTATTCGTGTTGTATCGCGAGCAATGATAGCTGTCGAACAGGCGCACTGTGCGGCCGTTGAATTCGAAATCCTGCGCGGCTTGATGGGCGAATTTCATCGCCGACAGGCGCTGGCCCATGGCCCGCAAGGTGTTGTCATGTGAAATTTTTCCGAGGCACAGGATGGCCGACAGGCGGGGCAGGGCCCGCAACCGTTCGGTCAGGAAGGGACGGCAGGCATTCATTTCCGCGCCGACCGGCTTGTTTTGCGGCGGCACGCAGCGCACGGCATTGGTGATCATCGCATCCTGCAAGCGCGCACCATCATTGGCATGGCCGCCATATTCCCCCTCCAGAAACCCGAATTTCCCGAGCGTGGCGTATAAAAGATCGCCCGCATAATCGCCGGTGAAGGGCCGTCCCGTCTGGTTGGCGCCCTTCAGACCGGGGGCCAGGCCAACGATCAGGAAGCGGGCTTCCAAATCCCCGAAAGAGGGCACCGGCGCGTTGTGAAATGACGGAAACAGGCGGCTATTGGTTTCGCGGAAGGCGACCAGCCGCGGGCAGAGCGGGCAATCTAGTGGCGCTTCCGGCCCGGTCACCTCAATCGTCATCGTGTTGCGGACGTCCGCCCTCGCGACCGATCATGGATTTCAGATCGGCGAGATCGATGAATCCATCGGCTTGCCGCCGCAGATCATCCGATATCATCGGCGGGCGGGCTTTCAGCGAGGATACGACCGTGACCCGGGCACCCTTGCGCTGGCAATGCTCGACGGCGTAACGGAAATCACCATCGCCCGTAAACAGGATGATATGATCGAGATAGGTGGCGGCGGAAATGATGTCTACGGCCAGTTCGACATCCATATCGCCCTTGATCCGGCGCCGGCCCGAATCGTCCGTGAACTCCTTGGCCGGCTTGGTGATGACATTGAATCCGTTGTAGTCGAGCCAGTCGACAAGCGGTTTTAGCGGCGTGAAGTCCTCGTTTTCCAGCAATGCGGTGTAATAGTTGGCCCGGGTGAGGCGGCCCCGCTTGCGGAATTCCTCCAGCAGCTTGCGGTAATCGATGTCGAAATCGAGTGCTTTCGAGGTGGAAAACAGGTTGGCACCATCAATGAAAAGGCCAATACGTTCGTTGGGATAGAAGGTCATGGGGCGCTCCCGAATGCTAAAGATCAAAACATGAAAGAGGCGGCGAATATCTATGTCGCGCTCGGGGCCAATCTGCCCTTTCGGGGGCGGTCCCCGCAAGAGACCTTGCCGGACGCATTGCAGCAACTGGCTGAAAGCGGCGTATTGCCGGTTGCGGTCTCCAGCCTGTGGACATCGCCGGCCTGGCCCGATCCGGCAAAGCCCGCCTATATCAATGCGGTCGCCGAAGTCCGGACCGCGCTGGAGGCCGGGGCGCTGCTGCGCGTGTTGCTGGAAGTCGAGTCCCGGTTCGGCCGCAGCCGTGGCGAGCGTTGGGATTCGCGCACGCTGGATCTCGACCTCATCGATTATCGCGGCCTAGTCATGGATACGCCGGCCCTGACCCTGCCGCATCCGAGAGCGGGAGAGCGGGCTTTCGTGCTGCTGCCGCTGGCGGAGATTGCGCCGCACTGGGTCCATCCGGTCTCCTGCACAGCCATTTCCGGCCTGATTTCCCGCCTGCCAGCGGATGCGATTGACCAGACTCACCGAAGCGGCTGATTTGCGCTGTGTTGCAATGCGGCAAAGGCCTTGCAGTAAAGGCCGAGCGGCGTTACTTACTGCGATCCCTTTGCGAGCATTTTACAGGAGGCCGCACGTATGGCCCGCGTCACCGTTGAAGATTGCATCCAGAAAGTCCCGAACCGTTTTGACCTGGTTCTGCTGGCCGCGCACCGCGCCCGGAACATTTCGGCCGGTTCGGAGCTGACGCTCGACCGTGACAATGACAAGAATCCCGTCGTGTCGCTGCGCGAGATTGCCGAAGACAATCTCGATTTGCGCGCCCTGAAAGACAGCCTGGTCAACGGGCTCCAGCGCGTGATTCCGAGCGACGAGGAAGAAGAGGAGCGGGCATCGCCGCAAGACGATCTGCCGCAAATCGCCTCCAAGCCGACCCCTGTCGATCCGGATGAAGCCGACATGCTGAAAGCGCTGCAAAGCGACCGCGACGGCGCTCCGGACAACCGGTTCTAGGGCAGGGTGAGCCTCGCCGCGCCTGACCAAGACACCCCGGCGATTGAAACCTATCCAACCGCCGACGACCTCGTCGGGCGTATTTCCAGATATCATCCGACGGTCGATGCGGACCTGATCCGCCGTGCCTATGATTTCGCGCGCGAAATGCATGCCCCCCAGAAGCGCTATTCGGGGGAGCCCTATTTCGCGCATGTCGCGTCGGTGGCGATGATACTGGCTGATCTGAAGATGGATGCTGCAACCATCTGTACGGGCCTGTTGCACGACACGGTCGAGGATACGCCGGCTACGCTCGAACAACTCAGCGAACGCTTTTCGCCCGAAATCGCCGCACTGGTAGATGGTGTGACGAAGCTGGGCCAGATGGAGCTTGGGTCCAACCGGACCAAGCAGGCCGAGAATTTCCAGAAACTGGTGGTCGCGATTTCATCCGATGTCCGGGTGTTGATCGTGAAACTGTCAGACCGGCTGCACAATATGCGGACGCTCCATCATATTCCCAAACCCGAAAAGCGCGAGCGGATTTCTACCGAAACACTTGAAATCTATGCCCCATTGGCCCGGCGGATCGGAATCAACCGGATCTGTGTGGAACTGGAAGACCTGTCCTTCCGCTATATCAATCCCGCGGCCTTTGAATCGGTCTCATTGCGGCTCGCCGAAATGCGGGAATCGCGTGCCGAGGCGGTCGCCGAAGTGTCCCAGGTGATCATGGCCAAGCTTGAAGAAGCCGGTATTCAGGGCCGTATTTTCGGACGCGAGAAGCGGCCTTATTCGATCTGGCGCAAGCTGGAACGCAAAGGCACAAGCTTTGACGAGATCGCCGATATCTATGCCTTCCGGCTGATCGTGGATTCTGCCGATGATTGTTACCGTTCGCTGGGCATCATTCATCAGAACTGGCGCTGCGTGCCCGAGCGTTTCCGGGATTTCATTTCCACGCCGAAGCCGAACAATTACCGCTCCCTGCATACCACTGTCGTTGGTCCCGAAAGCGTGCGGGTCGAAATCCAGATCCGGACCGAGGAAATGGATTCGGTCGCGGAAAGCGGCGTGGCGGCGCATTGGCGCTATAAGGGCCAGAGCTATGGCTATGACGCGGAAGCCGCGAAATCTGCCGGCGGCGATCCGCTGGAGCGTCTGCGTCCTTTCCTCGAAATTCTGGAACAGGGCGGCGATCCGGACGAATTTCTCGAGCATGCCAAGCTCGAAATGTTTGCCGACCAGGTTTATTGCTTCACCCCGAAGGGCGAACTGATTGCATTGCCGTCCGGTGCCACACCTCTGGATTTTGCCTATGCCGTCCACACCGAGCTGGGTCACACCTGTATCGGCGCGAAAATCAATGGCCGGGACCGGCCGTTACGCACGCGCCTGAAGAATGGTGATGTGGTCAATATCCTGCGGGGCGGTTTGCGTCAGCCGCCTGCCGGGTGGGAGGAGCTGGCCGTGACCGGCAAGGCCCGCGCTGCGATCCGGCGGTTGATCCGCACGACGGAACGGGCCGAATTCGAGGGCATTGGCAAGATGCTGGCCGAACACGCATTCGAGCGCGAGGGCAAGGTATTCCGGGAAAAAGGCCTGGAAGATGCGCTGGCGCGCCTGGATATTGCCTCGATGGAGGAACTCTACCAGGCACTTGGCCGCGGCCGGGTCACGTCCGGACAGTTTCTGGATGCCGTCTTCCCCGGCCGCCGCGACAGCCGCCAGTATGATGCCAGTGAAAAGGAACTGATCCGCGATGAGAAAGCCCGGCTCTATGTCCGGGGCCGCGGATTGACGCCGGGTATTTCGATCCATTTTTCAGAGTGCTGTTCACCGCTTCCGGGTGACCGGATTGTCGGGGTGATGGTGCCCGACAAGGGCGTGACCATCCACACCATTGATTGTGACCGGCTGACCGAGCACGATGAATCCGATCCGGACCGCTGGATTGACCTTGGCTGGACGGCGGAGGCGGAAGAAAACGCCGTGTCGGCGGCACGCGTTCACGCCGTCATGCACAATACGCCGGGTGCGCTGGCGGAGATCGCCAAGGCCGTGGGCGAGAATCGCGGCAATATCGGCAATATCAAAACGCTGAAACGCGCCAAGGACTTCTTTGAAATGCAATTTGATATCGAAGTGTTCGACAACCGGCATCTCGCGAACATTATATCGGCCCTGAAAATGTGTAGCAGCGTGGTGTCCGCCGAGCGCGCCCGCGGTGAAACAGACGAGAATGACGCATGAAGACCGAAGACGTGTTGAACGAATTCCGTGCTGCCGGGGCTCTTCTGGAGGGCCATTTCATCCTGTCGTCCGGCCTGCGCAGCCCCGTTTTCCTGCAAAAGGCGAAAGTCTTCGCTGACGCCGTGCGGACAGCGAAGCTCTGCAAGGCGCTCGCGGCAAAAGTAAAAGCGGAGATGACGGACGCGCCGGAAATCATCGTTTCACCGGCCGTTGGCGGCATTGTCCCGGGCTATGAGATGGGCCGGCAGATGGGCCTTCCGGCTATCTATGTCGAACGCGAGGAGGGTGAATTCCGCCTGCGCCGCGGTTTCGAGCTGGCCCCCGGACAGAAGGTGCTGGTGGTCGAGGATATCGTGACTACCGGCTTGTCGTCACGCGAATGTATTGATGCGCTGAAAGCGGCTGGCGCGACGGTTCTGGCGGAAGCCTGTCTGATTGACCGTTCGGGCGGCAAGGCCGATGTCGGCGTTCCCTTGATCGCGCTGGCGTCGATCGAATTCCCGGCCTATGCGCCGGATGATCTTCCGCCGGAACTCGAATCCATCCCGGCCATTAAACCGGGCAGCCGGGGTCTGAAGGCATGAATCCGCCGGTCCGCCTCGGGGTTAATATCGACCATGTCGCGACGATCCGTAATGCGCGCGGCGGATTGCATCCCGATCCCGTGCGTGCTGCGCGGCAGGCGGCTGAGGCCGGCGCGGACGGGATAACCGCGCATTTGCGCGAAGACCGCCGTCATATCGGGGACAGGGATATCGAGCGCCTGGCCCGTGAAATCGACTTGCCGCTGAATTTCGAGATGGCGGCGACTGACGAAATGCTGGCGATTGCTCTGGCGCACAAGCCGCATGCCTGCTGCATCGTGCCGGAAAAGCGCGAGGAGCGGACTACGGAAGGGGGGCTGGATGTGGCCGGGGGCCATCAGCACATCGCGCCTTTTGTTGACCGGCTGAATGCCGCCGGAATCCGGGTCTCGCTGTTTATCGAGCCGGATCCGGTTCAGATCGCGGTGGCGGAAGCCATCGGGGCCTCCGTGGTGGAATTTCACACCGGCGCTTATTGCGATGCCTATATTGCCGGGAACCAGGCCAGAACCGCTGAGCTTCTGAAACGGATCGAGCTGGCTTGCGCGCTGGCGCATGAGCGCGGTCTGGAAGTCCATGCCGGGCATGGGCTGACTTATGACACGGTGAAGCCGGTAGCCGCCATTTCGCAGGTGAAAGAGCTGAATATCGGCCATTTCCTGATCGGTGAAGCCATCTTCCGCGGCTTGCGCGAGGCGGTAACGACGATGCGCGGGCTGATCGCCGATGCCCGCAATGAGGCGGCCGCTTGATTATCGGCACGGGCACCGACCTGATTGATATCCGCCGGATCGAGAAGACTCTGGAACGGTTCGGCGATCGTTTCACCCAGCGCTGCTTTACCGAGATCGAGCAGGCCAAGTCAGATCGCCGCAGGGAGCGGGCAGCCAGTTATGCCAAGCGTTATGCGGCAAAAGAGGCAGGCGCCAAGGCGTTGGGCACCGGCATATCGCGCGGCGTGTCGTGGAAAGAGGTCGGCGTTGTGAATCTGCCCGGCGGCAAGCCGACGCTGGAGCTGAAGGGCCGGGCGCTGGACTGGCTGGCGCGGCTGACGCCTGACGGTATGACAGCCTTTGTCCATATCAGCATTACGGACGAGCCGCCCTATGCGCTGGCCACCGTGATTATCGAGGCCCTGCCCGGGGATGAGGCATGAGCCGCCTGCTTCAGAGCGTGCAGGACAATATCGGGTATCATTTCAAGGATATCGACCTGCTCCAGCGGGCGCTGACCCATGCCAGTTTCGGTGATGGTAACCGGCTGGTGGGCAATTACGAGCGGCTCGAATTCCTGGGCGACCGGGTTCTCGGGCTGATTGCCGCAGAAACCATGTTCAGCAAGTTCAAAAACGCCAACGAAGGCAAGCTGGCCCCGCTTTACAATGCATTGGTCGACCGCAATGCCTGCGAGCATGTGGCGCGGCAATTCGGGCTGGGAGACGCGATACGGATGTCGCCATCGGAAGAAAATGCCGGCGGGCGTAACAAGGCCTCGATTCTGGCGGATGCTACGGAATCCGTCATCGCGGCGGTTTACCTTGATGGCGGGCTGGAGGCGGCGCGCCGTGTATTTGACCGTGGCTGGGGTGATGCGGTCTCGCAATTGACGGAGAAGCCGCGTAATCCCAAGTCGGATTTGCAGGAACTGGCGGCCAAAAAAGGATATGGTCAGCCGCGATATGATCTGCTGGAACAGGCCGGACCGGACCATCGCCCGATATTTGTGGTCCGGGTGGAGCTCGACGGCTTCGATCCGTGTGAAGGGCAGGGCGGATCGAAACAGGAAGCACAGCGCGAGGCCGCGACGGCCATGCTGCAAAGGATAAAGAGTCATGACTGAGTCCCGCGCCGGGTTTGCGGCCATCATCGGAGCGCCGAATGCCGGCAAGTCGACGCTCGTCAATGCGCTGGTCGGGGAGAAAGTCTCGATCGTGACGCGCAAGGTGCAGACGACGCGCTTTCCGGTCCGCGGCATTGCGATGGAAGGTGATGACCAGATCGTGCTCGTCGATACACCCGGCGTGTTCGAACCGCGGCGCCGTCTGGACCGGGCCATGGTCAAGTCGGCGTGGACCGGTGCCGATGATGCCGATGCCATTGTTCATGTCATTGATGCCGAAGCCCGCCACCTGGGCTCGACCGGAAAAGGCGGTGGGGCCGAGAAGCTCTCGGTCAAGGATGATGACAGTGTCACGGAAGGGCTGAAGGCGGCCGGCAAGACGGCCATTCTCGCGCTGAACAAAATTGACGAACTGGAACGCGACAAGCTTTTGCCACTGGCCGAGGCCCTGAATGCGACCGGCGTCTATTCCGATATCTTCATGATCAGCTCGACCCAGGGGTATGGCGTGGCCGATCTGAAAAGAAAGCTGGCCTCGATGATGCCGGTGGGACCGCATCTCTATCCGGCAGATCAGGCGGCCGATATCCCGCAGCGCCTTCTCGCCGCAGAGATCACGCGCGAGCAGATCTATGACCGGCTGCATCAGGAATTGCCGTATTCGACAGCGGTCGAGACCGAAAGCTGGCGGCGCCTGCATGACGGGTCAGTGCGCATCGAGCAGCGTATTTTTGTGGAGCGTGACAGCCAGCGCCCGATTGTGCTGGGCAAGGGCGGCAAGACGGTCAAAACCATCGGCGCGGCCGCGCGGCAGGAAATGGAACAGGCTTTCGGGTGCAAGGTGCATCTTTTCCTGCAGGTACAGGTCCAGCCCGGCTGGGATGAAAACCGCGCCCGCTATCTTGCCATGGGACTGGAATACGACAGCTGATGGAATGGAGCGGCAGAGGCCATGTGCTGGCGGTGCGGCCGCATGGTGAGACCAGCGCCATCGTCGAATTGCTGACCGAGGATCAGGGACGCCATGCCGGGCTGGTCCGGGGCGGACGGTCGCGCACCCTGCGTCCGGTGCTTCAGCCCGGAAATTCCGTGACTGCGAACTGGCGCGCCCGCCTCGCCGATCATCTCGGTCATTTTACCATCGAGGCGGACATCTCGCGGGCCGGTCTTGTGATGGATGATGCATTGTCGCTGGCCGGTCTCAATTCCGCCTGTGCGCTGGCCTGTCAGGCCCTGCCGGAACGGGAATCCCATGCGCCGGTCTACCGGGCGATGGAGGTCTTTCTGGACGCGCTGGGCGATGCCGATATCTGGCCGGCCCTTTATGTCCGCTGGGAATTCGGCCTCCTGCGTGATCTGGGTTATGGCATGGATCTGGAGAAATGCGCGGTGACAGGCGAAGTCGAGGGCCTGACCCATGTCAGCCCCCGGACGGGCCGGGCGGTCAGCCGGGACGCGGCAGCGCCCTATCTCGACAAGCTCCTCGCCTTGCCGCGTTTCCTGCGGGATCCGGAAGCCGGATTTGTGACCGGGGATATTGCGGATGGCCTGGCGCTGACCGGGTTTTTCCTGCAGCGCCGCGTGCTTTGGCCGATGGACCGGGATTTGCCTGAATCGCGTGTGCGTTTGGTCAAGGCACTGACGGACGCCGGGCGCAATTAGCGGCATACTGTAACGGTCCGAATCAGGAGTGCAGCATGGGCGATGTCTTCACCCCCGAAGGCGGGGAAATTTTCGAAGAACCTTTTGATGAGGCACTGTCCAAGCGCTATCTCGCCTATGCCCTGTCGACGATCACTCAGCGCGCCTTGCCGGATGCCCGCGACGGGCTGAAGCCCGTCCACCGCCGCATTCTGCATGCGATGCGCGTGCTGAAACTGAATCCGCGCGATGCGTTCAAGAAGTCGGCGCGGATTGTCGGGGACGTCATCGGTAAGTTTCACCCGCATGGTGATCAGGCCGTTTATGACGCGCTGGTGCGGCTGGCGCAGGATTTTGCCTCGCGCTATCCGCTGGTCGAGGGGCAGGGCAATTTCGGCAATATCGATGGCGATGGCGCTGCGGCGATGCGCTATACCGAAACACGCCTGACGGAGGCCGCCGAGCTGCTGCTTCAGGATATTGATCAGGGCACGGTCGATTTTCGCGAAACCTATGACGGGTCGGAAGAAGAGCCCGTGGTTCTGCCCGCGGCCTTTCCGAATCTGCTGGCCAATGGGGCCACCGGTATTGCGGTGGGGATGGCAACGTCCATTCCACCGCATAATGCTCATGAGCTGTGCCGCGCATCGCGGACGCTGATTGCCCATCCGGATACCTCTGTCGCTCAGCTTTTGAGGTCGGTGAAAGGCCCGGATTTTCCAACCGGCGGGATTTGCGTGGAATCGCCGGAGGCGATCCGCGAAGCCTATGAAACGGGGCGGGGCGGTTTTCGGCTGCGCGCCCGGTGGGAGATCGAGGATCTGGGCCGCGGAACCTGGCAGATCGTGGTCACCGAAATTCCCTACCAGGTTCAGAAGTCCAAGCTGGTCGAACGCATTGCGCAATTGCTGGATCAGAAGAAGCTGCCGCTTCTGGAAGATGTGCGCGATGAAAGTGCGGAAGATATCCGACTTGTTCTGGTGCCCAGAAGCAAGAATGTCGAACCCGAGCTGTTGATGGCGGCATTGTTCAAGATGAGCGAGCTGGAAAACCGGATCTCGCTCAATCTGAACGTCCTTGACCAGTCCGGTACGCCGCGGGTGATGAGTCTGAAGGATGTGCTGCGCATCTGGCTGGACCATCGCCGCGAAGTCGTGGTGCGCCGGGCCAATACACGCCTGGCAAAGGTCGAGGACCGGCTGGAAGTGCTGGCCGGATATATCATCGTCTATGCCGATCTGGACGAGGTGATCCGGATCATCCGCTTCGAGGATGAACCCAAGGCAAAACTCATGGCCCATTTCGACCTGTCGGACCGGCAGGCCGAGGCCATCCTCAATATGCGCCTTCGTGCGTTGCGGAAGCTGGAAGAGTTGGAAATCCGCAAGGAGGAAGCCAATCTTAAGGATGAGCGCGGCGATCTCAGAACGCTGATTGGCTCCGAGCCCGTGCAATGGGAAAAAGTTGATGCCGAAATCGCGGAGGTCGAAGCCGCCTTCGGTCCCAAAACCGCGATCGGCGCACGACGGACCGAGATCAATACCGCCGGGATTGTGGAATACGATGCCGAGGCGGTCGCTGAATCGCTGATCGTCCGGGAATCCATACTGGTCGTGGTGTCGCAGAAAGGCTGGATCCGTGCCCTGAAAGGCCATTCCCACGACATCGGGGCCATTGTGTTCAAGGAAGGCGATAGCGCGCTGTTCACAGTAAAATGTGAGACCGTCGACAAGCTGATCCTGTTCGCTACGGACGGAAAATTCTACGCCATTGATGCGTCCAGACTGCCCGGCGGCCGTGGCCATGGTGATCCACTGCGCCTGCATGCCGGCCTGCCGGAAGATGCCGCGCCGGTTGCCTTGTTCCGGCATGAACCGGAGCGTGAATTGCTGATCGCCTCGCGGGCGGGCAACGGATTCCGTGTGAAAGAGGCGGATGTCTTTGCCACGAAGAAGGGCGGCAAGCAGGCCCTGAATGTCGGAGACGGCGAGGCCATTGCCTGCGTGCCTGTAACCGGAAGCAAGATTGCCGTGTCCAACACCAAGAAGCGCCTGTTGATCTTCGATGTCGCGGACCTGCCGCAAATGGCGCGCGGGAAAGGGGTTCGCCTGATGGGCGGAAAAGGTGCTGAATTGCTGGATGTTGCGACCTTCGATCCGGCAGATGGACTTGCCTGGATTGACGGTGCCGGACGGCGTCATGTTTTCGAGGACTGGAAAGACTGGGAAGGCAAGCGCGCGCAAGCAGGCATGGCCCGGCCGCGCGGTTTCCCGAAAACCGGAAAATTCATGCCGGCGGACCCGGTTGCGGTAGCGCGCGCCATGGATTCGGCGTAATCAGCCCGTAGTGAAAAATTGAATGAAACCGGAGGGATTTTAGATGGAATGGATTATCCTGCTCGTGGTCGTGGTTGTTATCGCGTTTTTCGTGATTGGCATCTACAACCGTCTGGTCGCTCTGCGACAGACAACCAATCAGGCTTGGGGCGATATTGACGTGCAGCTCAAACAGCGCGTCGATCTGATCCCCAACCTCGTCAACACCGTGAAAGGCTATGC
Source organism: Hyphobacterium indicum (assembly GCF_003129605.1). GTDB lineage: Bacteria > Pseudomonadota > Alphaproteobacteria > Caulobacterales > Maricaulaceae > Hyphobacterium > Hyphobacterium indicum. The sequence goes on along the minus strand of NZ_QBDX01000002.1, from coordinate 432,666 downwards.
CAGCCACGAGAAAGAGACCCTGGAAAACGTCATCAAGGCGCGCCAGGCCTCGGTCGATGCGACAAATGTGAAGGATCAGGCCCAGGCGGAGAACATGCTGACCGGCGCGCTGCGTCAGATCTTTGCCCTGTCGGAAGCCTATCCTGATCTGAAAGCGAACGAGAACTTCCTGTCGCTGCAGAACGAGCTCGCGGACCTCGAAAACAAGATCGCGGCCGCCCGCCGTTTCTTCAACAATGCGGTCAGTGAATTCAACACGGCGGTCGAGCAATTCCCGGCGGTTATCTTTGCCAGCATGTTCGGCTTCCAACAGCGTGATTTCTTCGAAGTGGCTGATCGGGCCGCGGTCGAGAATGCGCCTGAAGTAAAATTCTAGGTCCGCTTCATGATGGGCGCGGTCGGTCTCCGCACGCATATCTGGAACAATAATCTGAAATCCGTGCTGCTACTGGCCGGATTTCCGTTCCTTTTGATGTTGCTGGCGTTTGCCGCCGCGCTTGTCATGACCGCCATGGATGGTGGCGGCACCTATTCCGCCGGCAAGGACGGGTTCGGACTGGGCGCGGATTTCGGGGCCGCTCTGGAAAACTGGCCGGTCATGGCGCTCTGGTCCGTTATCATTGCCGGTATCTGGTTCGTGATCGCCTGGTTCGGGCACCAGGCGATGATCGACATGGCGACCGGTGCACACTCCGTCACCCGCCAGGATGAGCCGGAACTCTATAATCTGCTGGAAAACCTGTGCATTTCCCGCGGTCTGACGATGCCGAAACTGAAAATCATCGAAACGGAGATGATGAATGCCTATGCCAGCGGTCTGACAGAAAAACAGTATGCCGTGACCGTGACACGCGGCCTGATGCGCAATCTGAACAAGGCCGAGCTGGAAGCCGTGCTGGCACATGAATTGAGCCATATCCTCAACCGGGATGTCCGGCTGCTGGTGATTTCCGTGATATTTGTCGGCATTTTTTCCTTCGTGGCGCAAATCGTCTTCCGCTCCCTGTTCTGGAGCGGGCTTGGTGGCCGGTCGTCCGGCCGCCGCGGAAATGCGGCGCTCTTGATGATCATTGCCATCGCCATCGTGGCCATTGCCTATTTTCTGGCCATCGCCATCCGCTTCGCCCTGTCGCGCAAGCGCGAATACATGGCGGATGCCGGGGCGGTGGAACTGACCCGCAATCCGGATGCCATGATTTCGGCGCTCGAGAAAATCTCAGGTCATGCCGAGATCGATAACGCGCCGGACGGTGTGCGCGAAATGATGATCGAGAATCCGAAAGCCGGTTTTGCCGGGGTTTTTGCGACCCATCCGCCGATTGAAAAGCGGATCGAAGCCCTGATTGAATATGCGGGCGGACAGCGCGGGGCAGGCAGCACGAGCGTGCCGTCCGTCTAGGTCCGTTCCATCAGTACGACGGTCACGCCGTCGATCAGGCCTTCACCGTAGGGCTTGTATCCAAGGCGCTCCGCAATCCTGATAGAGGCGATGTTGCCGGGTTCGATCATGCAGATCGTACGTCGGCGGCCGTGGGTGTCATCCATCCACTTCATGCAAGCGGTCATAGCTTCGCGCCCGTAGCCCTGACCGTGAACCGTTTTGTCAATGACATACCCGATCTCGGGGTCTCCTGAGAAACCGGCAGGCTGTTCGCGCTTGAAATCAGCAAAACCGACCAAGCCGATAAAGCGGTCCGATTCGCGTTCATCCAGTGCCCAGTATCCGTATCCGAGAATGGGCCAGTAACCGGCACTGGAAACAATCCGGCGCCAGGACTCATAGGGCGTAGAGGGCTTGCCGCCGACGAAGCGGACATTTTCCGGATCCGACCAGATACGGCAAACAGGCTCGAAATCATCAGCGCGCAAGGGCCGAAGCCGCAGGCGCCCGGTTTCGATCACCGGCGCAACGAGATGCCTAGTCATAGAGCAATTCCGGAAGGCCGGTCGCCAGCCAGGGCAGGAGTGCGACCAAAATGATGACAATCAGCTGGATGCCGACGAAGGGCAGGGCGCCGCGATAGATCGCCCCGGTCGTGACTTCGGGCGGAGCGACCCCTCTCAGATAGAAGAGTGCGAATCCGAAGGGCGGGGTCAGGAAGCTGGTCTGAAGGTTCAGGGCCATGAGCACGCCGAGCCAGACGGGGTCGATTCCCATCATGAGCAGGATGGGCGCAACAATGGGAACCACCACGAAGGTGATCTCGATAAAATCGAGGAAAAATCCCAACAGGAACATGACCAGCATGACAATAGCCAGCGCCCCCCACTTTCCGCCGGGCACGGCTTCCAGGGCGGCCTGTACGGTGGCATCTCCGCCCAGTTCCCGGAAAATGAGGGAGAATAAGGCGGCCCCGATGAGTATGACAAACACCATGGACGAAATCTGGGCCGTGGCCCGCATCACATCGTCGAGAACGCCGGTCTTCTTCAATCGCCAGAGGGCGGCCGCCGCGCCGAGGAGTGTTAGCGCAACCAGGCCATAGGCCAGATACAGCCCGGCCTGCTCTCCGGTGGATATGTTTTCCCGCCCGATGCGAAGATCGACGAAGAGCGTCATGGCAATCAGCAGGATGAGCGACAGGGCCCCAAGCCCGGACAAAGTCCGTCCGAAACCGGGATTGCCGTGCGCGCCGGCATTGCGGAATCCGGCCAGGAAAGTGGCCCCCACGGCCCCCACGCCAGCGGCTTCTGTCGGTGTGGCCAGACCGGTGAGAATGGAGCCCAGCACCGCGATGATCAGACCCAGAGGCGGGATCAAGGCCCGAAGGATGCGGCCCAGCGAGGGGCGGGCCTCCTGTGGGGCAGGCGGGGCCTTGGCCGGTTGGGTGATGGCGACGAAAATCTGGTAGCCGATATAGGCGGCCACGAGGAGCAGGCCGGGAATCAGGGCGCCGGCGAAGAGGTCTCCCACCGAGACGATATCCGGAGAGAAAATTCCCTGCGCCCTCTGGGCTTCCTGATAGGCGTTGGAAATCTGGTCCCCCAGGAGCACCAGCACGATGGAGGGCGGTATGATCTGCCCGAGCGTGCCCGCTGCGGCGATGGACCCGGAGGCGAGACCCGGATCGTATCCGCGTTTGAGCATGGTCGGCAGAGAGAGCAGGCCCATGGTCACGACCGTTGCCCCGACAATGCCGGTCGAAGCGGCCAGCAATGCCCCGACGACAACAACAGAAATGCCCAGCCCGCCCCGGAACGTGCCGAAGAGCGCGCCCATGGCTTCCAGCAATTCCTCGGCGACCCTGGATTTCTCCAGCATCACGCCCATGAACACAAAGAGCGGGACGGCGACCAGGATGGAGCGGTCCATTTCCATCATGTTGCCGTAAATCCGCTGCGGGAAGGCGCGCAGATGAATGGGGTCGAAAACGTCGAGGAGCAGACCGATTCCGGCGAAAGCCAATGCCACACCGGCCAGCGTGAACGCGACCGGATAGCCACGCAGCAGGGCGATAAAGGCGAAGGCAAACATGAGGAAAGGAAGGAGGTCGATGAAGGTATTCATCTAGAGCTCCCGATCCACGGCGGCCGCATGTCCCGGTGCAGTCTTGCCGGACACCGTCAATGCCGCCCTCAGAGCCGCTGCGAGCCCTTGCAGGATTATCATGACGGCAAAGAGCGGGATTGCCGTTTTCAGGATGAATACCAGGGGCAGCCCGTCACTTTCCCGCGAGCGTTCGAGGATCCGCCAGCTGGCATTGATATAAGGCGTCGAGACCCAGAGGATCAGCAAGGCCATCGGAAACAGGGCGAGATAGGTGCCGATCAGGTCGGTCCAGGCTTTTCCGCGTTCGGAGAGTTTGGCGTAGAAAATATCCACACGGACATGGCCGTCTGCCAGCAGGGTCGAAGCGGCGGATAACAGGAACAGCAAAGCGTGCATGTAGATCACGGTTTCCTGCAGCTTTGTCGAAGCAAAACCGAAGACATAGCGTTGGATGACGACCGTTGCGGTGACGATCACCAGTCCCAGCGCCAGCCAGCGTGCCGCATCCCCGATGACCGTGCTGATGGCATCAAAGAGGGATATCAATTTACGAAAAGCGGATTCCAGAACCGGCGGCAATCCGGCGATACGTCCCCAGACGCCGCCGAGGAGTGGCAGCAGCAAGAGGGGCGACAGGATCAGCCCGGCCCAACCGGCCAGACGACCGGCAGGCAAGACCGTCTGATAGAGGCTGGAACCCATCCAGGCCGATAGGCTGCCGGCGGTGAGGCCATCCAGCACCATCACGATGATGATGCCGGCGATGATCAGGACGATCAGCCAGTCTCCCCCGCGCATGGCCTAGCCGCCCAGAACGCGTTCACGTTGCGCAAAATAGGGATATTCCGAGACACGCCCCCAGACGCGGCCGCGGTTGCGGGCGGCCATATAGCTGTCATAGACACGCCGTGTCATCGCATCGGTATTGGCGACGTCCGCAACCACCTGTTCCGAAATCTCGCCAATCCTGAGCCAGGCTTCATCCGGGAAGGACCGCAATTGCACGCCATGCTCGTTCTGCAGGACATCCAGGGCGATGGCATTCTGGTGGGCATATTCGGCCAGGGCCATATTGTTGCTGGCCCGGCAGGCGGCGCGGATGATGGCCTTGTGATCCGTATCGAGCCCGTCCCAGACGCCGGCATTGATGCCAAGCCCGAGCGCCGAGCCCGGCTCGTGGAAGCCGGGGCCATAATAGTATGGTGCCTCGCGATAGAATCCGAATGCCAGATCATTCCACGGCCCGACCCATTCGGTGGCATCAATCGTGCCATTCTGCAGGGCCGGATAAATCTCTCCGCCTGACAGGGCGACCGCCGCCCCGCCGAGTTCGCGCAGCACATTGCCGCCGAGGCCCGGTATCCGCATGCGAAGGCCACGGAAGTCTTCCAGCGAATTGATCTCGCGCTTGAACCAGCCGCCCATCTGGTGACCGGAATTGCCAGCCTGGAACGCCACCACGCCGAATTCACGGCCCAGCTCCTCCCAGAGTTCCTGGCCGCCGCCGAATTCGACCCAGGCCATGATTTCTTCGGCGGTCATGCCGAGCGGAACGGCGGTGAAGAAATTGAAGGCCGGGGACTTGCCTTGCCAGTAATACTCGGCGGCATGATACATGTCGGCCGTGCCGGTCGCTACGGCGTCGAAGGCTTCGAATGCGCCGACAATTTCGCCTGCGGCATGAACCTCGACTTCCAGCGATCCGCTGGACATGGCGTTGCAGAACTCCGCCACACGTGTTGCGGCGGTGCCGAGGCCCGGGAAATTGGCCGGCCAGGTCGTGACCATGCGCAGGCGCCGCGTGCGCCTCGTCTGGACGTTGGGTGCAGCGACGCTGCTGTCTTCCCCCTGGCTGCAGGCTGTCGCCACCGTGGCGGCGGCAATGCTCGCGCCGCTCAGGAATGTCCGCCGATCCATATCAATCTCCCCCAAAATCCATTTCGGTCTGTCTGCCGAATTCGGTGTCTTCAAACCGCCGCCAGCCTGACGATGTCAGGATTTCCAGCGGACGGTAACGCGATTTGTAGGCCATTTTTTCGCTGCCCGGCACCCAATAGCCCAGATAGACATAAGGCAGGCCCTGTGCCTGCGACCATCGCACTGCATCCAGTATGATGAATTTGCCGAAGCTGCGGGCCGGCTGTTCCGGATCAAAGAAACTGTAAAGCAGGGACGGGCCGTCGCGCAGCCGGTCGATCAGGGCGGCGGCGCGCAATGTGCCGGCGTCATCACGATATTCAACGACATCGGTGCGTTGGGCCCCGTCCTCGATCATCATGACGTAATCGGCAAAGCTCATGCCCGCCATATCTCCGTCGCCATGCCGGGTGTCGAGATAGCGCGAGAGCAACTGGAATTGCTCCATCGTGGCGTGGGCGGGTTGTTCTTCCCGGCTCAGATCGTCATTGGCCTTCAGGACTTTCCGGTTCGAGCGGGAAAAGCTGAAGGCGTTGACCGGAATGCGCGCAGACCGGCAAGCATCACAACCTTCACAGGCCGGGCGATAGAGCACGGCCTGTGAGCGGCGGAATCCGGCATGGGTCAGGGCATCATTCAGCGCAGGGCCGTCGCCGGGTTCGAGACGGGTAAACAGTTTGCGTTCCAGCCGTCCGGGCAAATAGGGGCAAGGCCCTGATGCGGTCAGGTAGAAGGGAATCTGGCGGGTTGTGAACGGATGCGTCACGGAAGGGCTCGAATCCTTGCTTTTCTCATCAACTCAGACTGCACGTTCAGAAACCGAAATGAAATGCCGCGATGCCAGTGAAAGCCAGCCACAGTATGATGACAAGGGGTGCCCCGGCCTTGATATAGTCGGCAAAGCGGTAATGCCCGGGTCCCATGACCAGAAGATTGGTCTGATACCCGATCGGTGTTGCAAAGGAGGTGTTGGCGGCAAACAGGACGGTCAAGGCGAAAATGGCCGGATCCTGCCCCATCTGGTTGGCAGCACCGATGGCAATGGGGGTGAACAGGATGGCCGTGGCATTGTTTGAAAGCACGTTGGTGAGCAAAGCGATCAGGATGAACAATACCGAGACCAGAGCGACCGGCCCGTAGGGTTCGAATGTCGACACTACCGTTCCGGCAATGAAATTCGCAGCGCCTGTGGATTGCAGGGCCGTGCCCAGCGCAAAGGCCGAACCGACCAGCAGGTAGACGCGCATATCGATGGCACGGGCAGCCTGCCGGGAATTCAGGCACCCGGCGGCGATCATGCCGACGGCACCGAGAATCGACGCATGGACGATCGGCATCAGATTGGTCGCGGCGGCAACCACCACGCCGGCAAAGATGATGAGGGCGAAATTGGCGCGCCGCGGATCGGGCAAATCGGTTGTCGCCCAGGCCATCAGCAGCAGGTCGCGGTCATTGCGCAGGTTGCGCAGGGCATCTGCCTTGCCGAACAAAAGCAAGACATCTCCGGCTTCGATGCGGATTTCGCCCATTTTCTTTCGGATCATGCGTGACCGTCTTTGCACGCCCAGAACAACACAGCCCGTCAGATGGCGAAAGCCGATCTGTTCAACCGTGCGGCCGATCAGGCGCGAGCCCGGTGGAATGACCGATTCCGACAGGCCGAGGCGCTCTCCGGGTGAGGGCTCGTCTCCGCCGGGCCCGCTTTGCAGGAGGCCACGCAGATATTCGGCGCGAGAGGTCAGCAGATCGGACAGGGTCTTGCGGGTTGCGGCAACAATCAGAAGATCGCCTGCACGCAGTTTGACATCATCAAATGGCGGCAGAATGGCGTGCTCGCCGCGCTGGATCATCCGCACCGTGATATCCGGGAGGTCCGGAAACATGCCGGCGACCGGCGATTGTCCGCGCAAAGGGTGTTCACGTGTGACTTCGAGCTGGGCAATGAATTGCTTGCCATCGCCCCCTGCGATCTCGCGCTCCATTGTCGCGCGCTCTGGCAAAAGGCGCGGGAGAATGAAGGCCACATAGAGGACGCCAATCAGTGCCAGTACGATGCCGTATTGAGTGGGTGCGAAGAAGTCGAGAGTCACACCGGTGAAGGCCGAATAGCTGTCAGAGACCAGCAGATTGGTCGACGAGCCGATCAGCGTCGTCATGCCGGCGAGAATACAGACATAGCTGAGCGGGATCATGATCTTGGAGGGCGAGGCACCCATCCGGCCCGCGACGGCCACAAGGATCGGAATGAACATCACCACGACCGGTGTGTTGTTGATGAAGGCGCTGACCACGAAGACGAACACGAAAATCGACAGCAGGGTCATCAGCGGCCGTTTGTCGTAGGAGGCCAGCAGACGCTGTGTCGGGCCATCCATGGCACCGGTCTGGAAAATGCCCTGACCGACAACGAGCAACGCCATGATGGTCAGAAGCGCCGGATTGGCAAAGCCGGCCAGGATCTCCGCGGCACCGGGATTGTCCTCCGGAATCGGGAAAAACTGGAAAAAGACCAGAACCACTGCGACAATGGCCGCAGAGACGATTTCAATCGCGTACTTTTCCCAGACATAGAAGACGATTGAAATCGCCACGAGGGCCATGGCGGCCCACATCTGCCATGTCTCTGCGACGATATCGAGCATGCCTCACGCCCTGTGTCCTGCGCCCGCAATTCATGGCGGGCCGGAAAGACTAGCATGAGTGGGACGGCGTGAGGCGAGCCCTTTTTGCTGTGAACTGTGGATTACCTGTTGAGGCCGTGCCCGGGGGCAATCACCGGGGCTTCGCGCAGCAAAAGGATCGAGATGCGGCGATTTCCCGGCATGTAGGGATCGTCGGGATAGAGCGGTTCGGAGCCGGCGCGCCCGGTCACTTCCGCAATCCGGTCGTCATTCAGCCCGCCTTGCTGGAGAATGGCGCGCGCGGCGTTGGCGCGGTCGGCTGACAGATCCCAGTTGGAATAGGCATCGCCAGGGGCCGGCGCCGAATCAGTATGGCCGGAAATCGCCACACGATTTGGCAATTGCTGGGCAATTTCGGCCACGGCCCGCAGGAGAATGACAGCGCGGTCATTGGGCTCCACAGAGCCCGGATTGAACATCGGGCGGCCTTCCTCATCGACCAGCTGAATGCGCAGACCTTCCGGTGTTTCCTCGATGATCAGCTGGCGCGTCAGCTCGGCCAGTTCCGGCATTTCCTGCAGGGACTGCCGCAGAGACATTTCGGCCGAAGCAAACTCGGCTCGTTCCCGGCGTTCGCGGGCCGCCGCCATGGCATCCGCGCTGACGGATTGCGTGGTCTGCTCGCGGGTTTCATCAGGCGTTTCGGGGTCATCCTGAACTGCGTCCGGGGACAGGCGTTCAATGGTCGATGAGGTGCCCCGGGCCCCGCCGCCATCTTCGCCAAGGGCGGTGCCCGCCAGAATGCCGCCGCCGCCGGAATTGGTCGGGGCGACACTTGCGGGCGCAAAATAATCTGCAATTCCCTGACGCTGTTCGGGTGTTGTGGTATTGATCAGCCACATCAGCAAAAAGAAAGCCATCATCGCGGTCACGAAGTCGGCATAGGCCACTTTCCAGGCGCCGCCATGGTGACCATGGCCGCCGCCCTTCTTGATTTTCTTGATGATGATCGGTTGATCCGAAGCCATCACAACACCACCCTGTTTGTTCTTCTTTGAAGGCGGAGTATGTCCCAACACGGTTAAAGTCCGGTTTCGAAGCGATTCGGAGATTGTAAATTGTCGCCATCACAGTCATTTCGCGAGGCCATGTCGCGCTATCCCACCGGTGTGACGGTCGTGACCGCGTATCATGACGGCAAGGCGTACGGTATTACGGCGAATTCGTTTGCCTCCGTTTCGCTGAAGCCGCCTCTGGTCCTGTGGTCGATTGCAAAGTCGGCAGACCGCGCGGATATTTTTCTTGCCGCGAAAAGTTATGCGATCTGTTTTCTCGGCAAAGCGCAGGCGGATATCGCCCGGTTCTGCGCCGAAAATGACGGCCTTCCGGACGGGCAATGGTCTGAAAACAGACATGGCTTTCCGGTGATTGACGGGGCAGGCGCCGTCCTTGCCTGCCGTCAGCATGCCGTTTATCCCGGCGGTGACCATGACATCATCCTCGGCGAGGTCATGGGAATTTCAGTGAAGGAAGACGCCGGGGCGCTGACCTTTCACCGCAGCCGGTACGGCCAGCTCGATTAGGGGAACGGCATGGTTCATTGCGCATTTCTGGGGCTTGGGGTGATGGGCTACCCGATGGCCGGTCATCTGGCCGGCAAGGGCCATCAGGTCACGGTCTGGAACCGGACAGCAGACAAGGCCCGGAAGTGGGCCAAATTCCACACGGGAAAGGTCGCTGTCACACCGGAAGATGCCGCCGCTGAAGCTGATTTTGTCTTTCTCTGCCTGGGCGATGATCCGGATGTGCGCGCAGTTGCGGAAAGGATTGTCCCGGTGATGAAGCGGGGCTCGGTCCTGGTCGATCACACAACAGCCTCTGCGGAATTGGCGCGGGCGCTGCATCAGGAATGCAAGGCGCGGGATATCGGTTTTGTCGATGCGCCGGTTTCGGGCGGTCAGGCCGGGGCAGAGAAGGGGCAGCTGGCGATCATGTGCGGCGGTGACCCGGATGTTTTCGCCTATGCCGAACCGGTGATGGCAAGTTATGCCAAGGCGGTCACATTGATTGGCGCGGCCGGATCCGGCCAGCTTGCCAAGATGGTCAACCAGATCTGCATTGCCGGTGTGGTACAGGGGCTGTCCGAAGGACTGCACTTCGCCGAACAGGCCGGGCTTGATGCGGAGAAAGTCATCGGCGCGATTTCCAAGGGCGCAGCGCAATCCTGGCAGATGGAAAACCGCTGGCAGACCATGGTGGCGGGTGAATTCGAGCATGGTTTTGCGGCCGACTGGATGCGCAAGGATCTTCGCATTGCGCTCGACGAGGCGCGCAATAATGGCGCGCGCTTGCCGGTTGCGGCGCTAGTCGACCAGTTCTACGCCGAAATCCAGGCGATGGGTGGTGGACGGTGGGATACTTCCAGCTTGATCGCGCGATTGAAAAACGCCGATAAACGCTAGATGCGTCTGATCGAGCTCTCCTTTCCCGAAACGGTTGATACCCAGCCACTGCTGAAATCCTGCCTGCGGGCCAATCCGGTCGATCACCGGCTGGAACCGGCAGATGATCGGGGCCGCCGCGTCTTGCGTCTCTACTTCAAGACGGGCGAGGGGCAGGAAGCGATTGACGCAATCCAGGGCTTGCTGGCCGACACGGATGACTGGCGGCTTGTGGTTATCCCGATCGAGGCCACCTTGCCGAAGATCGAGGCGGAGGAAGACGCCGAGACCAGCCGGAAGCGGCGGACGCTGGCCCTGCGTGAAGAGTTGTTCGAAGACATTGCCGCCGGCGCCAAACTGAATCGTGACTTTCTGGTTCTGACGGCCTTGTCCGCGGTTGTGGCGGCGCTTGGCCTCAATGCCAATAATGTTGCCGCGGTGATCGGGGCAATGGTGATTGCGCCGCTGCTGGGGCCGATTCTGGCATTTTCCTTTGCGTCTGCGCTGGGCGATCTGGACCTGATGGCGAAGTCGGCGCGGACCGCGGTTGCGGGGCTGGCGCTCGGCCTGGCGGTCAGCTTTGCGCTCGGCATGGCCCTGCCGGTCAATTCGCTGAGCGGCGAGCTGGTCTCCCGGACGATTGTCGGCGTGGATACGACTGCTCTGGCGCTTGTTTCCGGCGCGGCGGCGGCGCTGTCCATTTCCACGGGAATCTCCAGCGCGCTGGTCGGGGTCATGGTGGCGGTGGCCTTGCTGCCGCCTTCCGCTGCGATGGGGCTCTATGCCGGGGATGGCGAATGGATGATGGCGGCGCGGGCCGGTCTCTTGCTGTCGATCAATGTGGTGAGCGTCAATCTGGCCGCGCTTTTCACATACCGGGTCAAGGGCGTCCGGCCCCGGACCTGGCTGGAACGCAAGTCGGCCAAGCGCTCGGTCCTCGTGAACTATGCGGTGTGGGCCCTGCTGATCATTATTCTGACCGTCGCGGCCTGGCAGGTGACGGTCCATGATGCGGCGCTGGCATCAGCGATAGACGGGTCATGAAAAACCCCGCCCGCAGTGCGCGGACGGGGTTTGCTCAGGCGTTGCCGGCGTCGTTATTCGCTGGCGCCCGGTATAAGGCGCTCGACCGTGGCCATGACGATGACCATCAGCGAGGCTGCGCCCAGAACGGCGCCATAATTGGCGAAGATGGCGTTCAGATACTCGCCGACCGCCGGGATGGAGCCCAATGCAGTGGAGCCGCCCGCAATCAGGAAGATGGCGGCCAGTATCAGGGCCTTGCGGTGATCGCCCTTGACGAAGAAACCGCTTGCGAGCCCCAATAGCGCAAGGATAAGTGCGCCATACTCAAAGGTTACGAACGCAAACACGATGGCTGCCAGAAACGCGACTGCCCAGATGATTTTGTCGAGTGACATGAGTCTCCCCCTTTGTTTTGCTTGTCAGATGACGCAATCGTCACCTGCTGCAAGGCGAGATTAGTTGGTGAATCGACTGATTGGGCAAGCCCAAAAACGAAATGACCGATTCCGTATATTTGGATAATTCGAAAGGCTGGCAGCTTTGACCGTCGATTTACTCTTTCTTTTTCTGGACTATAGCGGCGTCACTGTGTTCGCCTTTTCCGGGGGGATGCTGGCGGCGCGCAAGGAGCTTGATCCCTTTGGCGCGGCTATTCTCGGCGCGGTCACGGGTATGGGGGGCGGCACGCTCCGCGATGTCCTGCTGGGGGAATTGCCGGTCTATTGGGTGGATGCGCCGGATTACCTCTGGCTGGCGCTGATCGGGGCGTTGATCGGGTATTACACCTCCCCCTGGGCTCAATCCCTGGCCACACGCCGGGCGGCTCTGGCCTGGGCGGATGCCATCGGCATGTCGGTGTTTTGCGTGCTCGGTGCAAAGGCCGGGCTCGCCGCGGGAGCGCACTGGTCGATTGCCCTGCTGACCGGGGTGATGAGTGCGGCCTTTGGCGGATTGATCCGGGACATCATCGTTAATGATGTGCCACTGGTCCTGCGCGCAGAGATCTACGCTTTGGCGGCGCTGGCGGGGGCGGGTGCCTATGTGCTGGCCATTACGCTCGGTATCGGGGCCGGAACCGCTGCAGTAGGTGCGGCGCTGCTGGCCTTTGTCATCCGCGGCTGCGCCATCCAGTTCAACTGGACCCTGCCGCCGATCGGCAAGGTGGGTTAGGTCAGAATCTCCGCCGCCTTTGGCGCGAAGTAAGTGATAATCCCCGCCGCACCGGCGCGCTTAAAGGCCGTCAGACTTTCCATCATCACGCGGTCGCCATCAATCCAGCCATTGGCGGCTGCAGCCTGGATCATGGCGTATTCGCCGGAGACCTGGAAGGCGAAGGTCGGCACGCCAAAAGCCTCCGAGATCCGGCGCACAATATCGAGATAGGGCAGGCCGGGCTTGACCATCACCATGTCGGCGCCTTCCTCGAGATCCATGGCGACTTCACGCAAGGCCTCCTCGGTATTGGCGGGGTCCATCTGGTAGGTCTTCTTGTCGCCCTGCAGGACCGCACCGGAGCCGATGGCTTCACGATAGGGGCCGTAGAAACCCGACGCGTATTTGGCAGCATAGGAGAGGATCATCGTGTCGGTGAACCCTTCCATTTCCAGCGCTTCGCGGGTCGCCCCGATACGGCCATCCATCATGTCGGACGGGGCGATCACATCACAGCCCGCCTGCGCCTGAATGAGGGCCTGCCGGGTCAGGCGGTTCACGGTTTCATCATTCAGGATGATGCCGTCTTTCATGACGCCGTCATGGCCATGGATTGTGAAGGGATCGAGCGCGACATCGCAGATGACACCGACATTCGGGGCCGCGTCCTTGATGGTCTTTATGGCCTTCGGCACCAGGCCGTCAGGATTGAGTGCTTCGGAGCCGTCCGCGTCTTTCTTCTCCGGGTCGATATGCGGGAAAATCGCCATCGCTGGAATGCCCAATTGTTCCGCGCGCCTTGCCGCATCGGCCAGGGCCTTCAGACCCAGACGCTCGACGCCGGGCATAGCCGCCACGGGCTCTGTCGGATCAGCGGTGTCCGAGACCACAACCGCCCAGATCAGATCATTCACGGTCAGCACATTTTCCTGCACCAGGCGGCGTGACCAGTCGGCCTGCCGCAAACGGCGCAAGCGTGTTGCTGGAAATGTGCTCATCGTGATCTACCCTCGCAGCTTGCCCAATCGCATGGTCCACGTTAGGCCTTCGCGGCCTTTTTCAAAACCCGGATGGAGCCTGATTTGCACTTCGAGCTCAATGAAGACCAGAGCCTGATACAGGACGCTGCGCGCAAATTCGCCGATGACCGCCTGAAGCCGTTCGCGGCGGAGTGGGATGAAAACAAGCATTTCCCCGAAGATGTTCTGCGTGAAGCCGCCGAAATGGGCTTTGCCGGCATTTATACGGGCGACGAGTTCGGCGGATCGGGAATGACACGGCTCGATGCCTGCCTGATCTTCGAACAATTATCGCGTGGGTGTGTTTCAACGGCCGCTTACATCTCCATCCACAATATGTGCGCCTGGATGATCGACAGCTGGGGCGATGACCGCCAGCGGGCGAAATTCCTTCCGCCGCTGATGTCGATGGAGCATTTCGCCTCCTATTGCCTGACCGAGCCGGGAGCCGGATCCGATGCGGCCTCGCTGCGCACCAAGGCGGTCAGGGATGGCGATGATTATGTGCTGAATGGCTCGAAAGCCTTCATCTCCGGTGGCGGGCGATCCGATATCTATGTCGTGATGGCGCGCACGGGCGGCGAGGGGCCTTCCGGCATTTCCACATTCGTGGTCGAGAAAGGCACGCCGGGCCTGTCCTTCGGGGCGAATGAGAAGAAGCTGGGCTGGAATTCCCAGCCGACTGCCGTGGTGAATTTCGAGGATTGCCGCATTCCGGCCGCCAACCGGCTGGGCGAGGAGGGCATAGGCTTCAAGATCGCTATGAATGGCCTGAATGGCGGCCGTGTGAATATCGGCGCCTGTTCACTGGGCGGGGCGGCGGAGGCGCTGGATGTGGCGGCTGATTACGTTCAATCCCGCAAACAGTTCGGCAAGCCGATCTCCGGCTTCCAGGTCACCCAGTTCAAACTCGCCGACATGTCGACCGATCTCGAAGCTTCGCGTCTGATGCTCTACCGCGCGGCTGCAGCGATCGATGCGAAAGATCCGTCCACGCCGAAACTCTGCGCCATGGCCAAAAGGTTTGTGACCGATGCCTGCTTCGACATCGTCAATCAGGCACTGCAACTGCATGGCGGCTATGGCTATCTGAAGGATTATCCGATCGAGCGGATTTTGCGCGATCTGCGGGTCCACCAGATCCTCGAAGGCACCAATGAAATCATGCGCGTCATCATCGCCAAGGATGTTTTGAAATGAGTGACGAAATTATTGCCCGCAAGACCGGCCAGACCGGCCGTATCACGCTCAACCGTCCCAAGGCGCTGAACGCACTGTCCATGGATATGGTCCATGCGATGACCGAGGCGCTGCTGGCCTGGAAAGACGATGACAGTATCAGAGCGGTGGTGGTCGATGGCGAGGGCGAGAAAGGCTTTTGCGCCGGCGGCGATATCCGCATGTTGCATGACAGTGGCAAGGCCGGCGGTGAAGAGGCCTGGCGCTTCTGGCATGATGAATACCAGCTCAATACGCTGATCAAGGAATATCCCAAGCCCTATGTGGCGCTGATTGACGGCATCACGATGGGGGGCGGTGTTGGCATTTCGGTGCACGGTTCACACCGCGTGGCCGGTGACCGCACCATGCTGGCCATGCCGGAAACCGGGATCGGTTTTTTTCCGGATGTCGGCGGCACCTATTTCCTGCCGCGCCTTGCCGGGGAGACCGGCATGTGGATGGGGCTGACCGGGGCGCGCCTGAGAGCGGCCGATTGTGTCGCGACCGGCATTGCCACGCATTACACGCCGTCCGCTGATCTTCCGGCTCTGATCGCGGCACTGGAAAGCGCTGACCTGTCGGACGAGGACGCGCTGGAGGTCATTCTGGAAGAACATTCCGGCGATCCGGGCGATTCCGATCTGGCGGTGACACGCGGGCTGATTGATGCGGCCTTTGCCGGGGATGATGTGGCGGCGATGGTTTCGCGGATCACCGAAGCGGGGGATAGCTGGTCGCAGAAGCAGGCAAAGATCATCGCCACGAAATCACCCACATCGCTGAAACTGACCTGCGCGGCGATCCGCAGCGGGGCGGACAAGTCATTCGAGGATGTGATGCGGCAGGAATTGCGCCTGTCGACGCATTGCCTGGGCGGGGTGGATTTCTACGAGGGCGTGCGGGCCGTCATCATCGACAAGGACAATGCGCCGCGCTGGTCCCCGGCGACGCTGGACGCGGTGGATGATGCGATGATTGCGGCGTATTTCGAGCCGCTCGCCAAAGATAAAGAATTGTCGTTTCTGGGAGAATAGATCATGGCCATTATCGCATTCATCGGACTGGGCAATATGGGCTCGGGCATGTGCGCCAACCTGGCCAAGGCCGGGCATGAGGTGCGCGCCTTCGATCTGAGCGCGGAAGCCGTCAAGCGCGCCGAGGGGGCCGGGGCCAGAGGCGCAAAAAGCGCGGCTGAAGCGGTCTCCGGTGCGGATGCCATCGTTACCATGCTGCCCGCCGGCAAACATGTCCGCGCCGTCTATGAGGGCGAGATTTTTGACGCTGCGCAGCCGGGCACGGTCATCATGGATTGTTCGACCATTGACGTGGCGACGGCGAGATCCGTGGGTGAGGCGGCTGCGGCCAAAGGATTCCTGTTTGTGGATGCGCCGGTCTCCGGCGGTGTGGCGGCGGCCGATGCCGGCACGCTGACCTTCATGGTCGGTGGCCCGGAGGCGGCTTTTGCCAAGGCGGAGCCCTTCCTCTCGAATATGGGCAAGGCCGTGATCCATGCCGGCGATGCCGGCACGGGACAGGCGGCCAAGATCTGCAATAACATGCTGCTCGGCATTACCATGATCGGGACGTGCGAAGCGTTCGCGCTGGCCGACAGATTGGGTCTGGATCAGCAGCGCTTCTTCGACATTGCCTCGAAGGCATCCGGCCAGTCCTGGTCGATGACAAGCTATTGCCCGGTGCCGGGTCCGGTCGAGACGTCACCCGCAAATCGCGGCTATACGCCGGGTTTCGCCACGGCCATGATGCTGAAGGATTTGAAGCTGGCCATGGATGCGGCCGCAACGTCGGGCGCCTCGACGCCATTGGGCGCGCAAGCCGAGGCGCTCTATGCGCTGTTTGACAATATGGGCGGTGGAAGTTCCGACTTTTCAGCGATTTACAAGCTGCTGCAGGGCAGCTGGAATACGGAATAATCGGTTTTTAACGAGTTTCGGTTAGCGTTTCCGCAAAATAACAAAATGTTGTTGGGTGGAATGGAGAACCGATATGGCCCTGGCTGAAAGCCTGAAGCCGGCTGCGGAAACGCGCACGGACTATCTGGAATTGCTGCAACGTGTCGAGCGCCTTCACCGGCAATTGCTCGATGTTGTAAAGGACGAGCTGGATCGCGAACACCTTCGCGAGCTGACGAGCGTGCAGGCCTTGTTGATCTACAATATCGGCGACCAGGTGCTGACGGCGGGCGAACTGAAGTCGCGCGGCCATTATCTGGGCTCGAACGTCTCCTATAACCTGAAGAAATTGGTCGATCTGGGCTTCGTCAACCAGGAGCGGTCCAATAATGACCGCCGCACGGTCCGCATCAGCCTGACCGAAGCCGGCCGTGATGTCAGTGATCGCCTGTCCGGTCTGTTCGCGCGGCAGTCCCATGCGCTGGAGCCTTCTGGCGGTCTGAATACGGCGACAGTCGAAGCGACCAATGTGGCGCTGGATCGTCTGGAGCGTTTCTGGACCGATCATATCCGGTTCCGGCTGTAATTTTTCCGGCTGCGTCCTTTCGTCCAACTCGCCAAAGCGCCGGAATTGTTCCATTAGGGTCGTTAAGTTAAACTTAGACGACTCTGGTGACGGTGATTCCATGGACTATCAGGACGCATTCAAAACGGCGGTCTCCCGTGTGCGCGCGGAAGGCCGCTATCGCGTCTTCGCCAATTTGCGCCGCTATAAAGGCCAGTTTCCGAAAGCCCGCTGGCGGACAGATGAAGGCGATGTCCGCGATGTCACTGTCTGGTGTTCCAATGACTATCTCGGCATGGGGCAGCGCGCCTGCGTTACCGAGACCATGAAGCAGGCGATCGACGATGTCGGCGCCGGAGCTGGCGGCACCCGCAATATTTCCGGAACGACAAATTATCATGTCGAACTGGAGCGTTCGCTGGCCGACCTTCATGACAAGGACGCCGCGCTGCTCTTTACCTCGGGCTATATTTCAAATTCGGCGACCATTGGCACGCTTGGCAAAATCCTGCCGGGCCTGATCATTTTTTCAGACGCGCTAAATCACGCCTCCATGATTGAAGGCGTCAAAGGCGCGAAATGTGAAAAGCATGTCTGGCGGCATAATGATGTCGCACATCTCGAGGAATTGCTGCGCGCGGCACCGCTGGACGCGCCGAAACTGATCGCCTTTGAATCCGTCTATTCAATGGATGGCGATATCGGGCCGATCAGGGAAGTCTGCGATCTGGCCGACAAGTATAATGCCCTGACCTATCTGGATGAAGTACATGCGGTCGGCCTCTATGGCCTGCGTGGCGGCGGCATTGCCGAACGCGAAGGGCTGATGGATCGTGTCGATATCATCGAAGGCACGCTCGGCAAGGCCTATGGTGTCATGGGGGGCTATATCGCAGCCGATGGCGATCTCGTCGATGCGATCCGGTCCTTTGCGCCCGGATTCATCTTCACGACATCTCTGGCACCTGCGCTGGCGGCTGGCGCCCGTGCCTCGGTCGAATATCTGAAGTCCGCCCACGAATTGCGCGAGGCGCACCAGGAGCGCGCCGCGACACTGAAACAACGCCTGCGGGATGCCGACTTGCCGGTGATGGATTCGGAAACCCACATCGTGCCGCTCTGGGTCGGGGATCCGGTCATGTGCAAGCGCTTGTCAGATGCATTGCTGGATGATCACGGTATCTACGTTCAGCCGATCAATTATCCGACCGTTCCCCGCGGAACGGAGCGTTTGCGGTTCACGCCGACCCCGGCGCACAGCGATGCCATGTTCGACGAGCTGATTGACGCCTTGCAGGAAATCTGGGTCCGGTTCCGGGCCCGGCGGGTCGCCTGACCGGCGCGCCGAAGCCGGCGCCAGCCTCCCTCGCTGGCCGCGAGGTGATCTATGAATTTATTGAATTGACATCGGCCATCCGGGTGGCCGCGATTGATGTCGAAACCGGCGTAGAAGTCGTGATTCAATCGCCCAAGACGGCCAGCCGCCTCGATATGGAGCGTGTTGCCGGCGCCAAGCTGGCCCGCCGGCTGGGCCTTACTCCACAAAAGAAACGGCCGGATGACGGATCACCCGGCCGAGGTATCAAGGTCTGATCGCGAACGCTTACTTGCCTTTGCGGCCGCCGCGTCCCAGACCGATGTCCTTGGCGAAGGCCGAGCGCTTGCGTGAATAGGCCGGTGCCACCATCGGGTAATCGGACGGGAGGCCCCATTTGCGGCGATATTCATCCGGTGACATGTCATATTGCGAGCGGAGATAGCGCTTCAGCATTTTCAGCTTCTTGCCATCCTCGAGGCAGACAATGTGCTCGTCGGTGACGGATTTCGAGACCGGAACGGCCGGCTTGGACTTGGGCTCGGGTTTGGCTGATGATCCGCTGATCTCGCCCATGGTCGCGTGCACAGACCGGATAAGCTCCGGGATGCTGTCAGCAGGAACGGAATTGTGGGTCAGGAAAGACGCAACAATATCCGTGGTCATCCGCAGGATTTCTTCTTCATCGATCTGGGGGAGGGTTTCGTCTGTCATAAGGACTCCATTTGCCTTGTGTATTCTTTGACTTTCTAAAGTCGGCGAGAACTGTCTAGAATTCAACGTTGAAAATAGCAACACACCAGAACCTGCAAATACATTGAATACTTGGGAAGCAGGCTGCGGAAAGCAGTCCAGAAACCATAGAGCTGCATTGTCAGCCCGTGCGTTGCGCCCTATCAATCATGTCCCGCGTAGCGTTTGAGGAGAGTGTGCCGTGCGAGACGATTTTTTCAGCCAGTCGCTGGCGAATGCCGATCCTGATCTTGCGGCGGCCGTTGGCAAGGAGATCCGGCGGCAGCAACAGCAGATCGAGCTGATTGCCTCGGAAAACATCGTGTCCCGCGCGGTGCTCGAGGCGCAGGGCTCTCCGCTGACCAACAAGTATGCGGAAGGGTATCCGGGCAAACGCTATTATGGCGGCTGTGAGTTTGTCGATGTCGCCGAGGATCTGGCGCGCGACCGGGCAAAGGAATTGTTTGGCGCAGCCTATGCCAATGTCCAGCCGAGCTCCGGCAGCCAGGCCAATCAGGGCGTCTTTCTGGCGCTGTTGAAACCCGGTGATAAAATCCTCGGCATGAGTCTCGATGCCGGCGGACATCTGACCCATGGCGCAAAGCCGAATATCTCCGGCAAGTGGTTTGACGCTCACCATTATGGCGTGCGCGAAGAGGATGCGCTGATTGATTATGACGCGTTGGAAGCCCAGGCAAAAGACATCCGGCCCCAGCTGCTCATTGCGGGTGGCTCGGCCTATCCGCGGATCATCGATTTTGAACGCTTCCGGGCGATCGCCGATGCGTGCGGTGCCTATCTGATGGTGGATATGGCCCACTTTGCGGGACTGGTCGCTGCGGGCGAATATCCCAATCCGGTGCCGTATGCAGATGTCGTGACCACGACCACACACAAGACGCTGCGCGGCCCGCGCGGGGGCATGATCCTTTCGCGGGACGAGGACCTCGGCAAGAAGTTCAATTCCGCCATCTTCCCCGGTCTCCAGGGCGGGCCATTGATGCATGTCGTTGCGGCAAAGGCGGTCGCGTTCGGCGAGGCGCTGCGCCCGGAATTCAAGGACTATATCAAGGCTGTAATCGCCAATTGCCGGATCATGGCCGCGACGTTGAAAGAAGGCGGTTATGAAATCGTCTCGGGTGGCACCGATTCGCATCTGGCACTGGTTGATTTGCGGCCGAAATCCCTGACCGGCGACATTTCCGAGAAGGCGCTCGAACGGGCCTTCATGACCTGCAACAAGAATGGCGTGCCGTTTGATCCTGAAAAACCGATGGTGACGTCCGGCCTGCGTATCGGCTCACCGGCCGCAACCACGCGCGGTTTTGGCGAGGCCGAATTCAAGCAGGTCGGCGAGATGATGGTCGAGGTGCTGGATGCGCTGGCGGAAAACCGGTCCGGAAACAAGGCGGTTGAAGAAGCGGTCAAGGCCAGGGTTCTGGAACTGACCGGGCGCTTTCCGATTTATCCCGATCTGATCTAGGCTGACCCGATGCGTTGTCCTTTCTGCAGCCACCCCGATACCCAAGTGAAAGACTCCCGTCCGGCGGAAGACGGGGCTTCCATCCGCCGCCGCCGGCATTGCCCGAAATGCTCGGCGCGGTTCACGACATTCGAGCGGGTGCAGCTGCGGGAGCTCACCGTGGTCAAGCGCAATAACCGACGTGTCCCGTTTGATCGTGACAAGCTGGCCCGGTCGGTCGCACTCGCCTGCCAGAAACGCACAATCGATCCTGACCGTGTGGATCAGATGGTCTCCGGCATCGTCCGGCGGCTCGAAAGCTCCGGAGATTCCGATGTGACGTCGGATGCCATTGGCGAGCTGGTCATGGACGCGCTCAAGAATCTCGATCCGGTGGCCTATGTCCGCTATGCCTCCGTGTACAAGGATTTCCGCGAAGTCGATGATTTCCGGGACTTCATCAAGGGTGAGCAATTGGGACCGCCGGGCGGCGACGGCTCCTCGCAATCATGACCGGCCCCGGCGGGCCCCAGGTCACGCTGAAACTCGCCACTTCGCTGGATGGCCGGATTGCCCTTTCCAATGGCCAGTCGCAATGGATCACCGGGGAAGCGGCGCGGGCAGCTGTGCATCAATTGCGCAGCGAGCAGGACGTTGTGTTGACCGGTGTCGGAACGGTGCTGGCGGATGATCCGCAACTGACTGTGCGGCTTCCGGATTTCAAGGGGAGCCAGCCGGGCCGTGTAATTCTTGACACACGCCTGCGGACGCCGGACACGGCGCGTTTATTCGATGCGGGCGGTCCGCTGCTGTTCCTGTGCAGCGCCGATGTTCCCGCCCATAGCCGCGCGGCACTCGAAGCCAGGGGAGCAGCTGTTGACATCATCAATCGCTTTGATGGCCTGCATATCAGCCTGAAGGCCGCTCTACAGCGGATCCGCGAACTGGAAGGGGAACGGATCCTGATCGAAGCCGGCGCGCGGGTTGCGGCCAGTGCCATAAAACTGGACCTGGTGGACCGGATTGAATGGTTTCGTGCGCCCGTATTCCTCGGGGGGGATGGTTGGCCGGTATTGGCAGCCCTTGGCCTTGAGCGGCTGGACGAAGCGCCCATCTTCGAACGCATCGGCATTTCGGAATGTGGTGCCGATCTGCACGAGACCTACACACGAAAGCGCGTCTGAATGTTTACCGGAATTGTTACCGCCAAAGGAATTGTCCGATCCGTTTCGGGACGCACGGACCGCCGCTTCAGCATTGAAAGTGTGTATGATCCGGCGACGATCGAAATCGGGGCGTCCATCTGCCATGCGGGCGTCTGCCTGACGGTGACCGAGACCGCGAAGGCCCCGGCGGGCGGGCTGCATGTCGTCGAAGTGTCGCCCGAAACGCTGCAGAGAACCACGCTTGGCAGCTGGATGGAAGGCAGTGAGGTCAATCTGGAGCGGTCGCTGAAAATGGGCGATGAGCTGGGCGGTCATCTCGTGACCGGGCATGTCGATGGTCTTGGCGAAGTCGTCGACCGGAGCGAGGCGGGCGGATGGCTGACCTTGCAGGTCCGGCCGCCGAAAGCGATTGCAAAATTCATTGCGGAAAAGGGCTCTATCGCTGTTGATGGTGTGTCGCTGACCGTCAATGCGGCCGAAAATGATGTGTTCAGCCTGATGATCATTCCTCATACGGCGCAGGTTACGACGATTGGCGCGCTGCAGATTGGCGCACACGTCAATCTTGAAGTTGACCTCATGGCGCGATACGCCGCACGCCTGATGCAAGCGGAAGATTGATGCATGGCCAGCGATACGCCGCTTTCCCCGATTGAAGACATTATCGAAGACGCCCGGAACGGGCGTATGTTCATTCTGGTCGATGCCGATGATCGCGAGAATGAAGGCGATCTGGTCATTCCGGCCCAGTTTGCCACTCCGGATGCGGTCAACTTCATGGCGCGATACGGTCGGGGTCTGATCTGCCTTTCGGTGACAGATGAGCGCGCGCGCGCGCTCGGGCTCGAAATGATGTCCTCGCACAACCGGACGCGGCACCAGACCGCCTTCACCGTTTCCATCGAGGCCCGGGAAGGCGTAACCACGGGCATCTCCGCCCATGACCGGGCCGTCACGATCGCCGCGGCTATCGACCCCGGAAAAGGCGCGGAGGATATCGTCACGCCGGGCCATGTCTTTCCGCTGGTCGCGCGGGATGGTGGCGTTCTGGTGCGGGCCGGGCATACCGAGGCGGCGGTCGATGTTTCCCGGCTGGCGGGCCTCAATCCGTCGGGGGTGATCTGCGAGATCATGAATGAAGACGGCACGATGGCGCGGATGCCCGACCTTGTGGCCTTTGCCCAGCTCCATGGACTGAAGATCGGAACAATCGCCGATCTGATCGCCTATCGCCGCCGCAATGATCTTTTCATCGAGCGCCGCGCCGAAGTGCCGTTCGAAAGCCATTGGGGCGGGATATTCAAACTCGTTGTCTATCGCAGCCTGGTGGACGGGTTCGAGCATGTGGCCTTGTTGAAGGGGCAACCGGAAGCCGACCACCCCACGCTGGTACGGATGCACAAGGTCAGTTTCGTGGATGATGTGATTGCGGCAACCGGACGGCGTTCCGGCCTTGTGGAAATCGCCATGCAGACCCTGGCGCAGCACGATGGCCCGGCGGTGATGGTGTTTATCCGGGAAAGCAATCTCAATGCGATCCGCGAACGTTTTGGTGCAAAGCCGACAGAGCCCGACGAAAAACGCGAGGAAAGGCGGCTTCGTGAATACGGAATTGGTGCCCAGATCCTGACCGATCTCGGCGTTGGCAAAATGGATTTGCTGACAACGGCACCGCAACCCATTGTCGGACTGGAGGGGTATGGCCTTTCGATCCATGAGACGATCCAGCTTGGAGATTTTGACGCATGAATGGTCAACCGCGCATCCTTGTCGTTGTCGCGCCCTACTATAAAGAGGTCAGCGATGCCTTGTTGAAGGGTGCACAGGCGGCCTTGGCCGATGCTGAAGTGGAAATCGTCGAGGTTCCCGGCGCGCTGGAAATTCCGGGCGCAATTGCATCCGCGGTCCGGAGCCGGACGCGGTTCGATGGCTATGTGGCTCTGGGCTGCGTCATTCGCGGCGAGACCAGCCATTATGACCATGTCGCCGGAGAATCTGCCCGGGCGCTGATGGATTTGACGCTGCAGGGGATTGCGCTTGGAAATGGCATTCTGACGGTTGAAAACCGCGATCAGGCGATGAAGCGCGCGGGCGACAAGGACAAGGGCGGCGATGCAGCGCGCGCCTGTCTGGCCATGGTTCGCCTGCGTGAAAAATTCGGGGCTGCCTGATGGAAATGAGCGAAGATATCCTGCCTGTACTGAAGCCCCGTCCGGAAGCCCGGATGGCGGCAGTCCAGGCGCTCTACCAGATAGAGCAGGGGGGCAGTACCGCAGACCGGGTGATGCGGCAGTTTCTTGATCACCGGCTATCGGATACGGCCGATATCGAGCTGTTTGAATCCCTTGTGACCGGAACGGTGAAAGCCACGGCGCAGCTGGATCAACAGATTGCTCCGGCCCTGAGTGATAAATGGCGGCTGGACCGGATTGACGCGACACTGCGCGCCATATTGCGGTGCGGGGTATTCGAGATGACCCATGCCGCCGAGACACCCGCACGCGTGCTGCTGGATGCCTATGTCGATCTGGCTGCCGCCTTTTTTGATGACAAGGAAGTGGCGTTTATCAATGCGGTTCTGGACCGGTTGACCCGCGATATCCGGCCGGGAAGCCTGGCGGGGTGAGCCGGATCGGCGAATTCGAGTTTATCGCGCAATCACTGGCGCCGCTTGCCGCCGATTACGAGGGCGCTTTCGGCCTGACAGATGATGCTGCCTTTCTGGCCGCATCATCCGGTCTGGTCGTGACCTCTGATACGCTGATCCAGGGGGTGCATTTCCGCACGGATGATCCCTGGGACATGGCCGCGCGCAAGGCGTTGCGGGTGAATGTGTCGGATCTTGTCGCTATGGCGGCGCGTCCACATGCCTTCCTTTTATCTATTGTCTGGCCAGAGACTGTGTCGGCCCGGGACCAGCAGCGATTCGTTGATGGGTTGGCGGAGGATTCCGCAGGCTATGGCATGCCGCTGATAGGCGGGGACACCACACGGGGCGGTGACTGCCTGGTGATCACAATCACGGCTTTCGGGGAGGTGGCACAGCCGCTCCGGCGCAGCGGCGCGCAGCCCGGTGACCGGGTATTTGTCAGTGGCACTATCGGTGATGGCTGGCTCGGATTGCAGTCTGAAGCGCTTGACCTGCCGGAGACAGAGCGGAACTCCCTCAATGACCGTTATCTGCTGCCACGGCCGCCTGTCGCCTTGATTGAGACGTTACGCACCAGCGCAACGGCGGGGCTGGATATCTCGGACGGTCTGATTTCGGATGCTGGGCATATGGCGAAAGCCAGTGGTGTCAGTGTTGACCTCCAGCTTGCGA
This sequence comes from Hyphobacterium indicum, assembly GCF_003129605.1. Taxonomy (GTDB): domain Bacteria; phylum Pseudomonadota; class Alphaproteobacteria; order Caulobacterales; family Maricaulaceae; genus Hyphobacterium; species Hyphobacterium indicum. The sequence goes on along the minus strand of NZ_QBDX01000002.1, from coordinate 407,307 downwards.
ATATTCCGTTGTCGGCTGCTGCCCGGGACTGGCTGGCCCGGCAGGACAAGCGGACGGATGCGATGATTTCACTGATCACCGGGGGGGATGATTATGAAATGCTGTTCTGTTGTCCGGCTGACCGGGTGGAGGCTTTGCGCATTTCCGCACGCAATGCCGGTGTCGCCGTTACGGATATCGGATGCATTTCAGAGGGAAGCGGTGTCAGCGTGCGAGATGAAAAAGGCAATATCGTTCAAATTTTAGAGACCGGATTTACGCATTTTTGAGCGTGGACGTGTATCGTCCGGGTCATGAAAAACCTTCTCCTCGCCTTTGCCCTCGGCTCCTGTTTTTTCACGCCTGCTGTCTATGCAGGTGGTGGTGGCAGTAGCAGTTCGAGCAGTAGCTCCGCCATTAATATCGACTGGAATCAGGGAGCCGGCAGTCAGGCATCCAGCCATGCCAGTGTCATGGAGGAATTGGGCGTGGATGAAGGGAATCCAAGGGTTATTTTCATGCCGGCGATTGTGGTTCCACTTGTCGAGGATCACCGGCTGCAGGGTTATGCCTACATTCATTCCCGCCTCTTGGTCGCACATAATAACGAGGCCCGTAATGTTCAGGCCAATACCCATATTGCCCTCGACCGCCTGATCCGCGCGAGCCATCGCACCAATCTGACCGCCGAGAGTGGTGACACGATTGATGTCGACCGCATGCGGGAGGTCTGGTTGATTGCGCTTGCGGAGCAATTTGGCGAAGGCGTGGTGGAGCGGATTGTGATCACACCGCCAGATATCCGCCTTTTACGGTGATTTTTCAGTAAATTGATCCATTGCATCCGGGCGTGTTGCGCCCGCCATGGCCTTTGGGCATATTCCCGCCACTTTCCTTGGGGGGGATGGGTGCTTCGCTGATTCGCGAACATGCCCAGACAGCATTTCCTCCCCGGTCAAATTGAATTGGGACGAAAGGCTGAACGCCATGAATATGGAATTGGGACTTGGACTGGTCATTCTGGCTGGCCTGCTTGCCGTACTGTACGGCGTGGTGCAGAGCCGGTCGATTCTGGCAGCCGATGCCGGAAATGACCGCATGAAAGAGATCGCTGCGGCGATTCAGGAAGGCGCAAATGCCTATCTTCGCCGTCAATACATGACCATCGCGATGGTCGGCGTTGCCGTCACCGTACTTGTCTGGTTCTTGCTGGGCTTTCTTGTAGCGGCCGGCTTCGTCATCGGTGCCGTGCTGTCGGGCATGGCAGGATTCATTGGTATGCTGGTTTCGGTCCGCGCCAATGTCCGGACGACCCAGGCCGCATCCATCAGCCTTGCTGGCGGCCTGTCCATGGCGTTCCGCTCGGGTGCCGTGACCGGTATGTTGGTCGCGGGCCTCGCCTTGCTGGGTGTGGCGGTTTACTATTATCTGCTCACCGCAGTTTTCCCGCCTGAAAACCCGCGCGTCGTCATTGATGCGTTGGTTGCGCTTGGTTTCGGTGCGTCCCTGATTTCGATTTTTGCGCGTCTCGGCGGCGGTATCTTCACCAAGGGTGCGGATGTCGGCGGCGATATGGTCGGCAAGGTCGAGGCGGGTATCCCGGAAGATGATCCGCGCAACCCGGCGACCATCGCTGACAATGTTGGTGACAATGTCGGCGACTGTGCCGGTATGGCGGCCGATCTGTTCGAAACCTATGCGGTCACGATTGTCGCGACCATGGTTCTCGCCTCTATTTTCTTCGCAGGTGTTGCTGCTCCGGCCATGATGTTCCTGCCTTTGGCCATTGGTGGCGTGTGTATCGTGACGTCGATCATCGGGACCTTCTTCGTGAAGCTCGGCAAATCGAACAACATCATGAATGCGCTGTACAAGGGCTTCGTGGTGTCGGCCGTGCTGTCATTGCCCGCTGTTGCAGCCGCGATCTATTATGTGCTGCCGAACGGCTTCGGCCCGATCATGGACGGCAGTTCGATCACCGGTCTGAACCTGTTCCTTTGTGGCGGTATCGGACTGGCCGTTACGGGTCTGATCATCTGGATCACCGAATACTATACCGGCGTGGACAAGCGTCCGGTGCGGTCTGTGGCTCAGGCATCGGTCTCCGGGCATGGTACCAACGTCATCCAGGGTCTGGCTGTTTCGCTGGAATCCACAGCGTTGCCGGCTCTGGTCATTATTGGCGGCATCATCGCCACCTATGTTCTGGCCGGCCTGTTCGGGATTGCCATTGCCGTGACAACCATGCTGGCGCTGGCCGGGATGGTGGTTGCTCTCGATGCCTTCGGTCCGGTGACGGACAATGCCGGCGGTATCGCCGAGATGGCGGGGCTTCCCGAGGAAGTCCGCAATACGACGGATGCACTTGATGCCGTCGGTAACACCACCAAGGCTGTGACCAAGGGCTATGCCATTGGTTCGGCGGGGCTTGGCGCTCTGGTTCTTTTCGCGGCCTATACGGCGGATATCCAGCACTTCATCGAGACCGCGAATGGCGAAGGCTTCTTTGCGGACCTGATTTATGGCGGCACCGAAGTTACGGCGAATGTTGTGAACTTCTCGCTGTCCAATCCGTATGTCGTTGTCGGTCTGCTCTTCGGTGGCCTGTTGCCCTTCCTGTTCGGCGGCATGTCGATGATGGCTGTTGGCCGTGCAGCCCAGTCGGTCGTTGTGGAAGTGCGCCGTCAGTTCCGTGAAAATCCGGGCATTATGGAAGGCACGGTGAAGCCGGATTATGGCCGGGCCGTTGACCTGCTCACCAAGGCGGCGATCCGCGAAATGATCGTGCCGTCGCTGCTGCCGGTGCTGTCACCCGTCGTTCTCTTCTTCGCGATCATGCTGATCGCAGGACCGGGTCCGGCTCTTTCGGCTGTTGGCGCCATGCTGCTGGGTGTGATCGTGACGGGTCTTTTTGTCGCCATCTCGATGACCTCGGGCGGCGGTGCCTGGGACAATGCCAAGAAGGCGATCGAAGACGGTTTCACCGACTCCGATGGCGTGCTGCACGAGAAGGGCTCCGAAGCTCACAAGGCAGCGGTCACAGGCGACACGGTGGGTGATCCCTACAAGGACACGGCCGGTCCGGCAGTGAACCCGATGATCAAGATCACCAATATTGTGGCACTCCTGCTGCTGGCAGTGATCGCGCATCAATAGCGGCTGTTGCTGCGTACAAGAAAGCCCCGGTCTTCGGACCGGGGCTTTTTTTGTGGCTATGCACTCGGAAAATTACTGATCGCGTCTCGGACCGCCGGCACCGCCGGGCAGGTTCTGTTCGCCACCGAATTGTTCCGTGGGCAGGCTGCCGATATTGCCGAACAACTGTTCCCAAACGCTCATTTCGCGGCCCGGAGTCGGTGTTTCGCGATCGACCAGCGCCACGCGCCGCCCGTCTTCCAGCCCGTATTCCTCGACGGAAGCCACAAGACCGGCATCATCAAACCGGACTTCAAGTATCCGCCGGTAGCTCGTCTGCGGCCGCTGATAGGCCAGCGATTCCCGCGTGTCGGACATGTAATACCAGGTCGTCGATTCAAAGACGCCTTGCGTTGACGGGCTGCCAAGGCGTTCCAGAACGCTGGCCTGATTATCCTCGCCCGGGACGATTTCGGGGACTTCGCCGTCAACATAGACAAAGCCGTGATTCCGGAGGACAGGTGTACAACCGGCAGCAAGAATGGATCCGGCTGCAACAGCCAATAGCAATGCGCGCTTCATGGACTAAACCCTAACTCCCGGTTCTGGATACTCTGCCGCGTTGACCTAGCCGAGCCTGACCTTAGCTTCAAGCCCCGCCAAGAGGGAGTGTCTATCGCATGTTGTCATTCTTGAAACGCCGGGACGCGGCGAAAAGCCATACACAGGCCCTGTATGAGCGGATTGTCGCGGCTGCGCGCCAGCCGGTATTCTATACAGTTGGCGGTGTGCCAGATACGCCAGAGGGCCGGTTCGAGCTGATCTCGCTGCATGTCATTCTGGCCATCTCCCGGCTCAATGCGGACGGCGAAGCGGGACGTGCCGCCGGCCAGGCCCTGTTTGATCACTTTTTCAAGGACATGGACTATGCCATGCGGGAAATGGGAATTGGTGACACCAGTATCGGCAAGAAAATCCGGGCCATGGCGGAAGTCTTCTACGGGCGGTTCAAGAGTTACGCGGCGGCTTCTGACGCGGCCGACCGCGACACGCTCGCCACCGCCATCGGGCGGAATATCCTTGACGATGAACACCATCCCCAGGCTCCCCGTCTTGCAGACTATTTCCAGCGCAGCGCTGAACGTCTTTCGGCCTTGTCCCTGCTGGAAAGACATGCCGTGGAACAGCTGGAATTTGCCGATTTCTGACGGCTGCCGACAAGTGGTGCAGATGCCTTGCATCGGTTCCGGCTTTGGATATGGTCTCGCCGGTTCAATCAATGCGCCTGACTATCCGCGCCAGACCCGCTAAGGCATGACCCACTCAGCACCGATCATATCCGTTGATGCCATGGGGGCCGATAATGGCCCGTCCGTTGCGATTGAGGGCATCAGCCATATTCTGGCGCGCCGCCCCGATTCCCCGGTCCGTTTCCTGGTGCATGGCGATGAAGCCCAGCTGACTCCCCTGATTGCGGCGGCGTCACCGTTGGCGCGCGAGCGCATCACGCTCCAGCACACCGATTCGGAAGTTCGGATGACCGACAAGCCGAGCGAAGCCGTGCGGCGGTCCCGGGGCTCGTCAATGTGGAACGCGCTGACTGCGGTCAAGAATGGCGAGGCCGATGTTGTTGTGTCCGCCGGGAATACCGGCGCGCTGATGGCGATATCCAAGGTCGTTCTGCGGATGAAAAAAGGCGTTCACCGCCCGGCCATATCCGCCAGCTGGCCAACGCCGCGCGGTCATACTGTCGTGCTGGATGTGGGGGCGAATGTCGAATGCGGCCCCAAACAGCTGGTTGAATTCGCGATCATGGGTGAGGCGTTTCACCGGGCCGTTCACGGATCGACCCATCCAACGGTCGGGCTGTTGAATGTGGGTCAGGAAGAATTGAAGGGGAATGAAACGGTTCGTGCCGCCGACCGGCTGATCCGTGAGGCCGGAATTGACTTCAGATATCATGGCTTTGTCGAGGGTGATGATATCTCGCTCGGGGCCACCGATGTTGTCGTCACGGACGGCTTCAGCGGCAATATTGCGCTGAAGACCGCAGAAGGCACGGTCAAGCTGGTCGCCCACTGGATGCGCGAATCCTTTACGAGTTCACTGACCGCAAAAATCGGTGCGCTTTTTCTGCGTATGGGTGGTCTTGATCATCTCCGGGCCAAGCTGGATCCGAGGTCCATCAATGGTGGGGTATTGCTGGGCCTGAACGGCATGGTCGTCAAAAGCCATGGCGGCACCGATGGTGAAGGTTTTGCCACCGCGCTCGGGCTGGCCATTGATATTGCCGGCAGTCACTTTCTCACAGAAATAGAAGCCAATCTCGAGCGCCTGACCCGGGCAGAAGAAGCCATAAGCGAAGCAGTCTCTTGACCCGTTTGATTTCACGCGTGGCCGGGCAGGGGAGCTACCTGCCCGAACGTATCCTGACGAATGCCGAAATCGCGACTTTTGTGGACACGGATGATGAATGGATCCGGACCCGGACAGGGATTTCGGAACGCCGCATCGCCGCCGAAGACGAAACGACTGCCGATCTGGGCCACAAGGCAGCGCTTGCCGCGCTGGAAGATGCAGGCCTGTCCCCTGATGACATTGATCTGATTGTTGTCGCGACCACGACTGCCGATCTGGTGTTTCCTTCCACAGCTGCCCTGATCCAGAACCGATTGGGAATCCGGCATGGCGCAGCATTTGACATCCAGGCCGTCTGTTCCGGCTTCATCTACGGGCTTGCGGTCACGGACGGGCTGCTGAAAGGCGGCGTTTTCAACCGGGCGCTTGTGATCGGCGCAGAAACCATGTCGCGGATCCTGAACTGGGAAGATCGCACCACCTGCGTGCTGTTCGGTGATGGTGCCGGCGCCTGGGTGCTGGAGCGATCGGAGGGAGAGACGGGTCTTCTGGGGTATGACTTGCGCTGCGAGGGCCGGTATTCGGACCTTCTGAAAACCAGCGGCGGTATTTCTTCAACACAGTCCTCGGGCCATCTGACGATGGAAGGTCCGGCCGTGTTCAAACACGCCGTGATGAAGATTTCCAATTCCATGGCACGCCTGATCGAGCGAGAGAATGTTGCCATAGACGATATTGACTGGTTTGTGCCGCATCAGGCCAATCAGCGGATTCTGGAAGGTGTTGCCGACAAGCTCGGCATTTCCCGCGACCGGGTCATTTCCACCGTCGCCCGGCACGGCAACACATCTGCAGCGTCGGTTCCGCTCGCATTTTCACAGGCGGTTAGCGATGGCCGGATCAAATCCGGCGACCTGTGCCTGCTGGAAGCATTAGGAGGTGGGTTGACGTGGGGGTCAGCTTTAGTGCGAATATAATCCAAATGGGTGCTAACACGTTGACGCGGCTGGTCTGTTGGGACTAGCCTGTCTTCTTCCAGTGGGGGAATATCATGTCCGGTAAAACCGTAACGCGAGCAGATCTGGCAGATGCCGTGCATCAGAATATCGGATTGTCGCGTCAGGAATCATCCGACCTGGTCCAATCGGTGCTTGGAATGATTTCGGATTCTCTAGCAAATGGCGAATCTGTGAAATTGTCCTCGTTCGGGTCCTTTCTGCTCCGTGACAAGAGCGGCCGGATCGGACGCAATCCGAAAACCGGTGAGGAAGTTCCGATTGATCCACGCCGGGTTCTCACCTTCAAGCCTTCCCAGGTGTTGAAGGAGAAGGTCGATGCGGGTCACTCGAAAGGCTGATTGAGTGACAGACAAAGCACCAGATGCCTACCGCACCATCAGCGAGGCGGCGGATGAACTGGATTTGCCTGCCCATGTCCTGCGATTCTGGGAAAGCCGTTTTTCACAGATCAAGCCAGTAAAACGCGCTGGCGGCCGGCGGCTCTACCGGCCCGGCGATTTGCAATTGCTCCGAGGTATCCGCACGCTTCTGTATGAGCAGGGCTATACCATCAAGGGCGCGCAGAAATACCTGCGCGAACATGGCGTGGCGGCGGTTGCCTCCCTTGCGGATGGTGCGGCACCGGTATTGCCGGAAGCGCCCCGGCTGGCCGAGCGTTTTATTCCGGCCGATGCGCCTGTGACAGAAGGTGACGGAATACGGTCAATGCTCAGCCGCCTGGAGGCTGCCAAAGCCAAACTGGATACTGCACTGGCGGCCCGGGACGCGAACTAACTTATCCGGTTGCCGATCTCGCCGGGCACTCCTATAAGACGCGTCCCCTACAGCCGTCAGACGGTTGTTCTCTTCTACGGTTCGGAGCGTGGCGCAGCCCGGTTAGCGCACCGGTCTGGGGGACCGGGGGTCGCGAGTTCAAATCTCGCCGCTCCGACCATTTCCGCACTCTCTTTGTGGTTGGCGGGTCCGGCATGATGCGTCATGCTGGAGCCAATTCAGGGAGATATTGATGCGTCTGTTCCTATCCGCATTTTTAATGTCCGCCGCACCTGCAGCGTTCGCCCAGGACATGGCTGCATGGCAGATCGACCGACCGGCCGAGGCCGTGTCTGTGGGTGAAGGGACGGCCATCGCTATACCCGATGCGTCCCCTGATCGCGGCTGGCAATTGCAGATTGCTCCCGGCTTGCGCGCGGTAGAAGCAGGACAGGCGCTTGCTGTGCCGATGCCGGATGGCATCGCACTGGATGGCGAGGTGATGATCAACCGGCCGACATCGTCGGGCGGTCGCCATCTGCAGATTGATTTCGGCACGCCGGGGCAGGGTGTGTTGATGCATATCGGGCTGAATGCGACCTACGGACGGGTCTGGACAGACCATGGCGAATTCGTCATCCAGCCCGAGCGTTCCGGCGGTCTGGTCATGCGGCCCGCCCCCGAAGAACCGGTTTTTGATGATGCATTGGCGGATATCCGGATGCACGCACCATCCGGCATTGCCGAAGCGCAGCCCGATGGTGCTCTGGCCGGATCCGACACGCTGGATTTTCTCTATTTCTATGACAGCTCGATGATCGAGACGCATGGCTGGGGCCTTCCGGATCTCGCGGCGACCGACATCGGTAATCTGGAGACAGCTCTCACCGAGTCAGACGTGCCGCTGTCTGCCGACCTCACCCAGCTCCAGTTCATGGCTGTTGCGGCGGATTATCCGAGTGATGATCTTCTTGACGATCTCCACGGCCGGAGGGGTGTTTTTGCCGGACTTCAGGCCCGTGTCGATTCTCTTGGTGTGGATGTGCTTTCGCTTAATCGGGTCCGAGACCCTGACCGCGAGAGTTTTTGCGGACTTGGATTTCTGCATAATCCGACGTCCGACTTTACCGGGCGTTCGCACATCAATGTCTGTCATAACGGCCTGACCCTCGCCCACGAAACCGGACACAATATGGGACTGGCACACGGGCTCGAAACGGATGGCACGTCGGGCCGCCCTGTGGACTGGGCGCGCGGTTTCCGGATCGACAGTGCCAATGCCGATGGCGGCATATTCACATCGGTCATGGCGTATGGGAGCGGCCGTGTCCCACAGTTTTCAGACCCGACCATCGAATGTCCGGAACGCGGCAGCGTCTGCGGTATCCCCCTGAATCCGGCCGACAGCAGCGCAGGCTCTTATGCCGCCGAGGCTTTGCGGCGCTATGCAGTCGGATTTCCGGCCCAGGGGACGCCGAACAACCGGCTGCGGTCCTCAGTCCTGCCAACGAGCCGGTTTGTCGCTACGGGCAGCGCGGCCACAGCATTCATGACCGTTATCAACCCGAATCAGGTGGACGCCACGAACTGCATTATCGAGCACCACGGCCCTTACCGTGACAGCTTCAGCTATCAACGCACTGATCCGAACACGAATGCCCTTGTGGGAGATGCCAATACGCCGGTGACAATTCCGGGCGGGGCTTTCCAGACCTTCCTGATTTCGCTGACACCCGGTGCTGATGTCTCCGGTGTCAGTTTCGCGCCCTATGCGTCATGCGACAATGTCCCGATGGCCGCTGTTTCGCCTGGATTGAACACGGTCGATCTGGGGGCCGATGCGGCCGGGGGCCCGGATATAATCGCATTGAGTGCGACGGTCGGTAATACCGGGATTGTTGATGTGCCGGACGGCCGCAGGGGCGTGTTCTCCGTTGCGACGATCAATCTGGGCGGCGCCGGCAATGTCACGGTTAGCGCGCGATCCCTCGACCCCGCACTGCCGGCGACGGGACAGGTCTGTCAGACGGATACGAACGGCGTCTGCCTGGCTCCGCCGGCTGATACACTGACCCTCGATATTGGTCCGAATGAAACGCCGACATTCGGGGTATTTGTCCGGACCGGCCATGTCACGCCTTTCAGCCCCAGGCAGCGTTTCCAGTTCCGTATGGAAGTGAATGGGGTTGTCCGCGGATCAACCTCTGTTGCGGTTCGCGATCAGGGACCAATAGTGCCGCCTTCGGCAGTCGCGCATGCATTTGCGGTCACGGCGTTCGATGACGCGAGCGGCGCGCTGGCGAGTTACGCATCTGGGTATTATGACCGCTTTGAGATTGTCAGCGGACCCTCGCTCGGAAGCGTCGAGTTGAATGCATCGACGGGGCGCTACACTTATACGGCCGGCGCGCTTGGCGGGTCGGACAGCTTTACCTATCGGGCGGGCAATTCCAGCGGCTGGTCGGCACCGGTTGCGGCCAGCATCACTATCAACGCCCTGCCAGTTCCGACCGTGACGCCATTCACGGTCGAGGACGATACCGATGGTATCTTCTCTGTTGATCTGGATGATCATGCTGACTCGAATATCAGTATTGACCGGTTCGTGCTCATTTCAGCACCTTCCGGTGACCATGATTTCAATAGCTTGACCGGTGTCATTAGTGGAACTCTGCCGGCGGCGCCGGGTAATTACAGCTTTTCTTTTGCCGCAGAGAACCGGTCAGGAAGAGGTAATGCCGTCACCGGAATTTTCGATGTCGTGCAATATGAAGCCTGCGCACCGCGCAATTCCACGTCGAGGCGAATCTCGCGCCGCGTTGCAGAGGTCGCTGTGACCGAAACCGGTACGGCTACTTCGGACGAAATCGAAGTGATTGCGACGGCTTTGTGCATGGAGACGTATGATCGGAATGAAGGGAATTTTACCCGGCTGCGTAATCCGGCGAACGGGCTCGACTTTGCCGTTCAGCTGGTCAGCAATGATACGACCTATCGTTTTTATCTGAACAATGATGGGGGGCCGTCTGGCTGGGATTATATCTTCGATATGTGCAAAACGTCAGGTCAGGACCGGCTGTCAGCCTGCTGATTGGCATTGCGGGTATCACGAACGATAAGGCCGGACGCGATCATCAGACCGAATATCGCGATGGTGAAGAAATAGAGGCCGGGCTGTTCCGCAATCCGGACCGCCCGGTCGCCTGACAGTGTGAAAACGATCAGCCCGGCGATCAACACATCAAGCATCGACCATTTGCCGAGGCGGTCCACCCAGATGAGTGCGCTGCGGCCATGAGCCCAGCCGGCGTTCACGGCTGACAGGTAGAAGGCTTTTGCAATCGGAAACAGGATCGAGAAAACGAGGATGACCAGTCCGAGGAGATAGTTTTCATTCTCCAGCAGGGCCCGGGTGACATCGATCAGGGAATGCGCCTGCGAGAAGAAGATCAGGCGCTGAGTTTCCAGCATCGGGGTCAGGAGCCCGGCGGCCAGACATACGGAGGATAAAAGGATCAGCATCCGGGCCAAGACGCCGCCACGGCCATGCGCGCGTGAAAGGGATGTTTGGGTCATCATGTCCTCCCGCTGTTTGCGCTATCAGGCAAACAGAATGCGGCAGCACTAGGGCAAACAGAAAGGGCCGCCCGATGAGCGGCCCTTTCCGGTGTTGTCGTGGCGTGCGGATCAGTATCCGCTGAGTTGCGCCACACGTCCGGCACCCCAGGCATCATCACCGAGGAATTCGCCGGCGGCCTGCGCCCGCTTGTAGAAGAAGCCGATCTCGTATTCATCGGTCATTCCGACGCCGCCATGCATCTGGATGGCCTCGGCCGATGAGAGACGAGAAACTCTGGTGGCTTTGGCCTTGGCCGCAGCGATCCACAAAGGCGCCTGCGATGGCGCTTCATCGAGTTGCCGCAAGGCCTTGATCACGAGCGACTGGGTCATTTCCACCTCGGTCAGCAGATGCGCGGCACGGTGCTGGAGGCTCTGGAATGAACCAATTTTCTGGCCGAACTGCTCGCGTTCCTTGATGTAATCGAGCGTACGGGAAAACGCCTCCTCGGCGATACCCAGCTGCTCGGCGGCCAGGCAGGCCCGGCCTGAATCGAGCACCAGGTCGAGCAGGGCGGACCCGTCTTCTGTTTCCGACAACAATGCATCGCCATCCAGCTTCACATCGTCGAACTGGATGTTGGCCGGGGCGTGGCTGTCGACCGACCGGCGCAAAGTGCGCTCTACGCCACTGGCTTCCGGATCGACCAGGAAAAGCCCAATGGAGTCGTCATCCATACGGGCGGCCACGATCAGCATGTCGGCACCATTGCCGCAGACCACATGGCGCTTCTGCCCGCTCAGACGGAAACCGTTTCCGTCCTTTCTGGCCCGGGTTTCTATGTGCGAAGCATCGTGCCGGGCTTTCTCGTCAACCGCCAGCGCATAGACTTTTTCGCCGGATGCGATTTTCGGAAGGTGTTCGGACTTCTGTCCGTCTGTACCGCCATAGCGCAATGCCGTGGCACAAAGCACGGAGGAAGCGAGGAAAGGTGTGGCCGCCAGCGTGCGGCCCATCTCCTGAAGGATGAGGCCGGCGGCCGTGAATCCCATATCCACCCCGCCAAATTCCTCGGGAATGACAATGCCATTCCAGCCCATATCCGCCATGTCTTTCCAGATGGCATGACGGAATCCGTCCTTGCAACCTTCGTCGCGAAGACGGCGGAGCTCGGAAACCGGGGATTTTTCGGCCAGAAACGCCTGCGCACTGTCGCGCAGCATCTGTTCTTCTTCGGATAGAATGTAGCTCATTGATAGATCCCCGATCAGCCGCCCGGAAGCTCAAGCACACGCTTGGCCAGGATGTTCAGTTGGATTTCGGACGTGCCGCCCTCGATGGAATTGGCGCGTGACCGCAACCAGCCGCGCGCCGGATCGCCATCCTCGGGATTTTCACCCTCCCACAACAGCCCGTCCGAGCCGAGCGCCGACATATTCAATTCATGACGGCGTTTGTTCAGCTCGGTGCCGTAATATTTCAGCATGGACGCCTTCGCGCCCACACCCTGGCCACCGTCGGCCTGGTCCTTGATCCGTTGCAGTGTGGTTTCAAAGGCGAGGGCATCAATGGTCAGCCGGGCAATGTCGCCGCGCAGGATGGGATCCGCGACGCGGCCATTTTCATCAACTTCACCGGATTTGTGGGCTGCCGCGACCGGGTTCATCTGAGCGCCACTGCCGCCCCCGGCAATATTGGCGCGCTCGTGAGAGAGCAAGTATTTGGCGACGTCCCAGCCACGACCCGGCTGGTGCACGATATTTTCCTTGGGCACTTTCACGTCGTCGAAAAAGGTTTCGCAGAAGGGCGATTTGCCGGAAATAAGCTTGATCGGCTTGGTCGAGACCCCGTCCCATTCCATATCGATCAGGAGAAACGAAATGCCGAGATGTTTCGGCGCATCCGGCTCAGTCCGGACGAGTGCGAAAATCCAGTCACATTCATCGGCATAGCTGGTCCAGACCTTCTGGCCATTGACGATCCAGTGATCGCCCTTGTCATCGCCCTTCGTGCGAAGCGCTGCCAGGTCGGAGCCGGCACCGGGCTCGGAATACCCCTGGGCCCAGCGGATTTCACCACGTGTAATCTGTGGCAGGTAATGGCATTTCTGCTCTTCGGAACCGTATTTCAACAGCGCCGGTCCGAGCATCCAGATGCCGAAGGAGATCAGGGGCGGACGGGCCTTGATACGCTCCATTTCCTCTTTCAGGATCTGGGCTTCGTCCTTGGACAGGCCGCCACCCCCGTATTCCTTGGGCCAGGACGGGCAGGTCCAGCCTTTCTCCGCCATGCGCTCGAGCCAGGCTTTCTGATCGTCGCTGGAAAACTCGAAGCGTTTGCCACCCCAGCAGATATCTTTTTCCGACTTCATCGGTTTGCGCATCGAGTCAGGACAATTGGCTTCAAGCCAGTCACGGACGTCGTTGCGGAAGGATTCCAGATCGCTCATATTTCTCCCCGTTGGTCTCTTTGTCGCTGCAAAGACTAGCGCGAGATTTGCCGGAGGCGAGCCCCTTTTCCCACCTGCGGCGAATGATCGCCGGGACTTGCCAAGCGGGGAAGGGCGGTTAAGTCGGGCAGCGGAGGAATTGTCATGTCTCTTGCCCGCCCGCAGACCAGCAATGCGATCTTCATCTGGCTCCTGATTGTGGCCGCAATGGTGTCCGCCATGATCCTGATTGGCGGCGCGACGCGGCTGACCGACTCAGGTTTGTCCATCACCGAATGGCGGCCTGTTACCGGGACCATTCCGCCGCTGACCGAGGCGGGCTGGCAGAATGAGCTGGAGCTCTATCGCTCCACGACCGAATACCAGTTACAGAACCGCGGCATGAGCATGGAGGAATTCCAGTTCATTTACTGGTGGGAATGGGGCCACCGGTTTCTCGGCCGGATGATCGGGCTGGTTTTTGCCATTCCGCTGGCTGTTTTCTGGATCCGGGGAAAGATATCAGGGCGTCTCAAACTGCCGCTGGTCATTCTGTTGATCCTCGGCGGTCTGCAGGGCGCGATCGGATGGTGGATGGTCTCCAGCGGCCTAGTCGACCGGCTGGATGTCAGTCAGTACCGGCTGGCGACCCATCTCGGCATGGCATTCGTCATTCTCGGCCTGACGATCTGGGTTGCGCTGGATGCGCGTTACGGCGTGAGCGCGCGGACCCGGGATGGCACGGCGCCTTGGGTGGCAGGCTTCTGGGTGCTGGTCTTCGTCCAGATCATTCTTGGCGCCTTTGTCGCGGGGCTGGATGCCGGACGTATCTTCACAACCTGGCCGCTGATGGAAGGACGGTTGATCCCGGACGGTTATCTTGGCGGTATGGGCTGGCTGCAAGCGGCCTTCGAAAGCCGTCCGGCTGTCCAGCTGCATCACCGCTGGACCGGTTACCTGGTTGCGTTCTCTGCCGGCCTGTTGTCGCTGGCACTATGGCGCAGTCATGCTGCGGCGCTGCGGACCGGTGCCATCTGGATCGCATCGATGACAGCGGTGCAGATTGTTCTGGGAATCACCACACTCGTCCATGCAGCTCCACTCAGCCTGTCACTGCTGCACCAGGCGGGCGCGATCGCCTTGTTCAGTGCCGCCGCGATTGTGACCTGGAAAGCCCGGCGCGTTTAGTCAATTACGGTGATCCCGCGCGCGAAGGTTTCCCGTGCGATCAGGCGGATCCGGCCATCGGTTTCGTCAGCAACGGCCACCAGTCCGCTCTGGTATGCGGTGCCGCCATAGGATGATTCCGTTGTTGCAATTGCGCCGGGCTGATCGACTCCGGGGATCGAAAATCCGTCACGAATAATCGCATCGCCGATAAGTTCCAACGTGCGGCCGTCACGGATTTCAAGTGTATTATTGGTCCCATTCGACAGTATCAGAACCGGCCGGCCGAGAAACTCTCCTGCCGCCAGCGATATGGCATATCCATCCGTTTGCGCTTCGATGCGGCCATCCCCGGAGAGCCGGACAATACCGCCAGCTGGACCGGAGGCGTAGATGCTTCCATTGCCCGCGGCACAGGTCCGGACCGGGGAGGGAAGCTCGAAACGTTCCCGGAGCGTGGCGCTGATCAGATCGCCGCCATCATCGGCTATCCGCCAGATTTCGGCCGTCGTGCTACGGGACAGCACCATGAGGTCAACATAACCAATGCCTTCGCCAAGTCCGCAGACGGATGCGATGTCTCCCTGTGGGCCAATCGGCTGGATCGGTGCCTCGATCAGCTCGGGGCCCGTCCGGAGCAGGGCATAGGCCCGCACAAGATTGGTATCGCGGTCGGCTCCGAACAGCAGCGGAAGGGATTCTCCCCGCAACTGGAATCCCGGCGCAGCGGCCAGTCCCCACAAACGCGAGCCGGTCATGCGGTGGACCGCCTCACCTTCTATATCGAACAGGTCGATCCCGCCTTCTTCCGCCGCTGCGGCGATAAAGCCGGACCAGGACGTCGACGGGTCGGGCAGAAATGCCACGGCCGCAACGCCTTCGCTTTCAATCGTTTCCATCACCCCGGTCGATACGAGTTCCAGATAGGAGTCATCTCGTGCCGGTCCGGCTGCGGATTCCACCGTGCCGGTTTCGCTGGCCGGTTCACAGGCCGCCAGCAGCAAGGCGCCGCCAGCGATCAGCCCAATTCGTGCCAGGGCCCCCGGACCGCAAACGTCCGCGAAGGTTCTGACTGTACGTTGACGAAGAGAATAGTTCCGTCCGGAGAGAAGCATGGTCCACAAAACTCACTGTAGCGGCTGTTTTCGGTAAACGCGTTCCGGGCAAGCGTATAGATACGTCCGGCTGGCGTCACGCCGCGAATGTACTGTTCGCCGCGTCCATCCTCGGCCACGATCAGATCACCCCAGGGCGCAATCGTTATATTATCGCACATCCCCATGGTTTCATCACCGGGGCTCTCGATGAACAGTTCCAGCCGTGCCGGTTCAGTGGCTTCGGCTGACGTTCCTTCGTGCGGCGACGGAATATAGCGGAAGATCTGGCCCTGGCGCGCGGAACCGCCATCGGTACAGGTGAAGTAAAGCTCGTTTTCTCCGAACCAGATGCCTTCGCCACGCGTGAATTGAGCTGCGCCCAAGGCGATATGACGAAGCGCAATGTCGCCGTCGGGATTGGCGCTGTCTTCGACTTCCATCCATTCGACGGGCAGGCTGTCGCCCGGGTGGAAATTCCGCGCGTCCCAGTTGCGCGTGTCAAAGCCGTTTTGGCCGCGGATTTTCAGCGCCTGCAGCCTGCCGCCGCGCTGCAATTCGCCCGGCCGGTCTGGAATGAAACGGTAAAACAGGCAGTTGTCGTACTCATCTTCGGTCAGATAGGTGATTCCTGTGCCCGGATCGATGGCAACGGCTTCGTGCCGGAATCGGCCCAGCCCCACCAGAGGTTCGGCGCGGACCAGTTCGCGCGCGACGGCGGGAACCTCGAATACATAGCCATGGTCGCGGTCAAGGTGATCACCCTGGAGGTCAACGGTTTCCTCGCAGGTGAGCCAGCTGCCCCAGGGCGTCGGGCCACCGGCACAATTGTTATAGGTGCCGCCCAGTGACAGGAAATGTTGCTTCAATTCCAGTGTGACCGGGTCCAGAACAAGTGTCGACGTTCCTCCCAGCAGGCCGGTCCCGTCATCGCGGCGGTCATACAGGCGGGCCGGATCGATCAAGCCCAGTCGTTCGGCCTCCGGGCCGAAGGGGGATTTTTCAAACTCGAACGGATGCAATTCGTGATTCCGCACGAGCGTCAGACCGTCGGACGTTTCGAAGGCGGCCATGCCGTCAAAATCGCCCGGCGTCAGAAGGCCGTCATCCATCTCGTCGCCTTCGGTTGAAATAACCGAATAGGAAAAGCCCGGCGGCAGATCGAGCAGGCCGGCCGGGTCAGGAACCAGATCCGGCGGTGTAATCGCGAGCGGGACATTATCCGCCCGGGCCCGGCCGGATAATGCCGCAAGGCCCGAGAAAGCGGCTGTCGCTGCGGCGGTGTTGCGGAGAAACTGACGTCGATTGTACATGTCTGGAATCCCTGAAGTTGCGACTTTTCTAGCCGGGTGACCGCACAGGCAAAAGAGCCTCACAAAAACTTATTATTTCTACGGTACCTAAATACCGTATTCCTAACATATTGATTTAATGTAGCTCTGAAATATCAGTTGACGCCAAACGCACAGAGGCCTATCCCGCGCGCTCCATCAGGCCTGAAACCGGCCAGAAGTTCGAGAGACACATCATGAAAACCTTTACCGCAAAGCCTGCGGAGGTGGAGAACAAGTGGATCGTCGTAGACGCCGAGGATGCCGTTGTCGGCCGTCTCGCAGCGTTCGTCGCCACCCGCCTTCGGGGCAAGCACCGCCCGGATTTCACACCGCACGTTGATACGGGCGATCATGTGATTGTTATCAACGCCGACAAGGTCCGGTTCACCGGACGCAAGATGGGCGACAAGCGTTACTACCGCCACACCGGTCACCCGGGTGGTATCAAGGAGACGTCGCCGGAGAAGATTCTCGGCAGCAAACATCCGGAACGCGTTGTCGAGCTCGCCGTGAAGCGCATGCTGCCAAAAGACAGCCCGCTCGCCCGGGGTCAATTCTCGAAGCTGCGCGTTTATGCCGGCACCGAGCATCCGCATGAGGCTCAACAGCCTGAAGTTATCGACTTCAAGTCGATGAATACCAAGAATGTCCGGAGCTAAGCCCATGTCCGAGAACGCCCGTTCCCTCGAAGACCTCAAGGACGCTCTGAAAGAGTCAGATGCGCCCGTCGTCGCCAACGAAACCGCCGAGCTGCCTGAACCGAAGATCGACGAACTTGGCCGCTCCTATGCGACCGGCAAGCGCAAGGACGCCGTTGCCCGTGTCTGGATCAAGCGCGGTTCCGGCAAAATCACCGTGAATGGCCGCGCACAGGAAGTCTATTTCGCGCGTCCTGTTTTGCGGATGATGCTGCAACAGCCATTTGATGTGACCGAACGCAAGGACGAGTTCGACGTGATCTGCACCGTCAAGGGTGGTGGATTGTCGGGCCAGGCCGGCGCGGTCCGTCACGGTATTTCCAAGGCCCTGACCCTGTTCGAGCCGGGGCTTCGCGGTCCGTTGAAAGCCGAAGGCTTCCTGACCCGTGACAGCCGCGTGGTCGAACGCAAGAAGTATGGCCGCAAGAAAGCGCGCCGGAGCTTCCAGTTCTCCAAGCGCTAAACCAAGGCTTATACAGTGTATTACGGGCGGTCCTTCGGGCCGCCCGTTTTGTTTTCGGCAAAGGTTCTGGCAATGACGTCGAACACAATCCGGACCCGGCTGCTGGTCCGCAACTCGCTGTGAGTGACAAGCCAGGTCGGGACGGTCACCGAAAATTCATCAGTCAGAACGGCCTCGAGTTCATCATAATCTTCGGCGATGAATCTGGGCAGGACGCTGAGGCCCAGCCCGGCGCGGACGAGCTCCAGAATAACCTCGCCCGTGTTGCAACGATAACGGACGTCCTGACGGCTGATCGGCAGGCCACGTTCAGCAAGTCCGGCCACGACGCGTGCTGGTTGATCGAACCCGATAAAGCTCAGCCCGGTCAGGTCTGTAAGGGATTTCGGACGCCCATGGGCATCCAGCCAGCCGCGGGCGGCATAAAGAAAGGCAGGCGTTTCATCGATCTGGCGTGCAACCAGGTCCGGATGGTCCGGGCGGGCATGCCGCAGGGCGATGTCAGCCTCGCGCTTGTTGAGATCCCTGACATCGTTTGAGGCGATAATCTCGATTTCTATGCCGGGCGCTTCTTCCGACAGCGTTTTGACGACCAGCGGCAGGAAACGGGCTGCGGTAAAGCTTGTTGCGGTGATCGTGACAAGACCCTCTGCCGCCAGCGATTGCCCCGAAGCCACAAGCGAGACTCGTGTGGCGGCATCTGCCATGGTCCGGACATGATCGACAAGACCGGCTCCGGCCGCCGTCAGCGACATGGAGCGGTGCCCGCGCTGGAAGAGTGTGACACCCAGCTTGCTTTCCAGAGCTGTGATTTGCCGGCTCAAGGTAGGCTGGGTCGAGCCGAGTGCGCGGGCCGCAGCCGAGAAGGAGCCTTCCTCCACGGTCGCGAGAAAGGCCCGGATCTGGTTCCAGTCGAAATCTACAGCCTGCCAGTTCATACATATGCGTATATCAATTGATCGAAATTCCGCAATTTATATATGAAGAGCGTATATGTAGAACCCGGTCTTCCCTTCCATGTCACCGCTGCATGACCAGTGGTCAAAACGAAAGAGCAGAAAATGAATAATGATGCCGGGTTCTGGAATCGGACGGCCGAAAAATATGCCGCACAGCCTCTTGAGGATGAAGCTGCTTACCAGAAGAAGCTGGATATGACCCGCGCCCTGCTTACCCCGGGCAGCCGGGTAATCGAATTTGGCTGCGGAACCGGTACGACGGCCCTCCATCATGCCCCTTTTGCACAGCACATTCTGGCCACCGACATTTCCGAAAAAATGATCGAGATCGCGTGGTCAAAGGCACAGGCGCAGGGCATCGAGAATGTGACCTTCGAGGTTGGCGGACTCGATAATCCCGATCTTGCCGGTCAGCAATTCGACATGGTGATGATGCACAGCCTGCTTCATCTTCTGCGGAATCCCGGTGCCGGTATCGCCAAGGCTCATGATCTTCTGAAATCCGGCGGTTATTTCGTTTCCAGCACGGCCTGCCTGTCGGGCACTATGAGACTTTTGCAACCCTTTCTCGCCATCGGGCGTTTGTTCGGTGCTCTTCCTTATGTCGCTTTCTTTTCACAGCGGCATTTGAGCGCGGCTCTGCGCACAGCCGGTTTCGAAATTGTTCAGGAATGGCTACCTGAGGGGCACAAGGCCGTTTTCATTATCGCCAGAAAGCCATAGGGCAGGTCCGAAGCGCCCGACTCAGGAGTCATGAATGTCTGCATCCGACACCCGCTATCAGCAGGCCGACAAGGATCGCGGGTCCGGATTTGCCGCCGAGATGGAGCGGGATGCCGCCCACCGCGCAAAAGCACGGAGCGTAAAACCGCTGCGGCGCCTGATTCCCTATATCATGCGCTATCCGGCGCTGCTGACGGCATTTTCGATTTTCCTGATCCTTGCATCCGGGCTGACCCTGATCCTGCCGGCGGCGTTCCGCCTCGTGGTCGATTGCGGCTTTGGCGGGGCGCCGGATTCGGCGGCCTGTGAAGCGTTTTCCATCGGGTCGGATTTGTCCGGCTATTTCCTGGCCGGGATGGGCGTGGCGTTCTGTCTGGCGCTGGCGAGCGCTTTCCGTTTCTATTTCATCAGCCGTCTGGGCGAACGCGTGGTCGCGGATTTGCGGCGGGCGGTGTTTGATCATCTGCTCACGCTCAGCCCCTCCTTTTATGTCGATACGCGCACTGGCGAGGTCCTGTCCCGGCTGACGACGGATACGACGCTGATCCAAACGGTTGTCGGCTCGTCCGTGTCGGTCGCCCTGCGCACCGTGGCGACGACGGCCGGGGCCCTGACATTGATGGTCGTGGTCAACTGGCAACTTGCTCTGATGGTTCTGGCCATGGGGCCGGTCATTCTCCTGCCGATCCTGTTTTTCGGCCGCCGTGTGCAGCGGCTTTCGCGCGAGTCCCAGGACGAGCTGGCAAATGCTTCCGCCCGGGCCGGCGAGAGTCTGCAAGCCATTGAAACCGTACAGGCGTTCACGCGGGAGCCGGAAGAGAGCGCACGTTTCCGGCAGGTGGTTGAATCGACCTTTGCGATTTCGCTCAAACGGATCGGTGTACGTGCAGCCATGACGGCGGTGATTTTCACGGTCATTCTGACCGGATTGATTGCCGTGCTCTGGTTTGGCGCGGTTCAGGTGCAGGCGGAAGCGATCACGCCCGGCGCGATGACACAATTTGTCATGTATGCCTTTGTCGCCGTCAGCGGTGTCGGCATGCTGACCGAGACGTACGCTGAAGTGATGCGGGCCGCCGGTGCGACGGAGCGCTTGATGGAATTGCTGTCGGCGAAAACCGACATCGCCGCGCCGGTCAGCCCGGTACAGCTCGCAATGCCGGTGAAGGGTGCGCTCTCATTCCGCTCTGTCAGTTTTGCCTACCCGGCGCGGCCGGAGGCGCTGGCGCTGTCGGATGTCAGCTTTGATATTCATTCCGGTGAGACGGTGGCCCTGGTCGGGCCTTCCGGTGCGGGCAAGTCGACCATTTTCCAGCTATTATTGCGGCTCTACGATCCCGCCTCGGGGCGTATTGAACTTGATGGCACCGATATCCGCTCCGTTGAACCGCAGGCGCTGCGCCGGCAGCTCGCCGTGGTGCAGCAGAATGCGCCCCTGTTCAGCGGGTCGGTGGCGCAGAATATCCGCTTTGGCCGTCCGGAGGCCACGGATGACGACGTCAGGGCGGCGGCGGTGGCGGCGAATGCGCATGATTTCATCATGGCGCTGCCCGAGGGCTATGACACGCAGCTCGGCGAAAGCGCCGGCACGCTGTCTGGCGGCCAGCGTCAGCGTATTGCGATCGCGCGGGCAGTCCTGCGGGATGCGCCGGTGCTGTTGCTCGATGAAGCGACCAGTGCGCTGGACCCGGAAAGCGAGCAGGTCATCCAGGCCGCCTTCGAGGCGGCGTCCAGGGACCGGACAACCTTGGTGATTGCGCACCGGCTGGCCACCGTGCGCAATGCCGATCGCATCATTGTCATGGAAGAGGGCCGCATCGCCGATCATGGTACGCATGACGAATTACTCGGCCGGGAAGGCGTGTACAAGCGCTATATCGAGCTTCAGTTCGGACAGGCGTGAGGCAAGGTTTATGAAGTCTGACGGATTGTCCGTCCTCCAGCATTACGTTTGAACAGGGTCCGCTTCATCTGGTTCTTGCCGTCATAGGGCGACATGGACACCAGATTTGTGCGGGTCTCCGGCCCGTTCATTCCCAGATGCTCCAGTACGGCATCAAAGACCGGGATAAAGTTTTCCGTGCTTTCCAGAATGGTGATTTTATCGCGGGCGCCAGTGTAGACGACGGCCCATTGGAATGATGCGTCGGTCATACCGGGATAGGCATCTATACGCTGGATTTCATCAAAGGGAAGGCGCTGTTCCTTGCCTCCGGCAATGTAAACCAACGTCCTGCCCGCCAGAAACAACCGGGGTGCCGCGAAGCGCCGTTTGATCGCCGCATACTTATCTGCCAGCCATTGGCCAATCATACCAATGCTCAGCTCCTCACCAGCACATATTCGCCCGGCGCATCGCAGATGGGTTTCAGCTTGCCGTCACCGGGTTTTCGCGCCGGGATATCCTCGCCAGACCGCTCATAGAGCCAGTCGCGCCATTCCTCCCACCAGGAGCCGGGCACTTCTGTTGCGCCGTCCAGCCATTGCTCGACAGTCTCCGGCAGGTCCTTGTTGACCCAGTGCTGGTATTTATTGGCGCCGGGATGGTTGATCACACCGGCAATATGACCGGATCCGGCCAGCATGTACCGCACCGGTCCGCCAAAGAGTCTGGCGCCGCGGTAAACCGACGGGTAGGGGGCGATGTGATCATCGCGGCTGGCCTGCATGAAGACCGGCGTTTTGACTTTTGTCAGATCGAGGGTGAGACCGTCCATCTCGATCTCTTTCCTGGCGAGCCGGTTCTTGCGGTACATATTGTCGAGATACCAGAGGTGCAGCTTTTGCGGCATTCGGGTCTGGTCGGCATTCCAGTACAGGAGGTCAAACGCCTGCGGCTGCCGGCCGAGCAGGTAATTCGACACGACGAAGGACCAGACCAGATCATTCGAACGCAAAAGGTTGAATGTATCCGACATGGTGCGGCCGTCGAGCACACCGCCCTGGGCTTCCATGAGGCGGTTGATTTCGTTGAACCAAGCGTCGTCGACAAAGAGGAGGAGGTCCCCTGCGAGCTCGAAATCGGTCTGCGCGGCAAAGAAAGTGGCCGAAGCGATCTTGCTGCTTTCGCCGCGGGCTTCGAGCAAGGCAAGAGCGGAGGCGAGCATGGTGCCACCGATGCAATAGCCAACCGTGTTGACGCTGTCCTCGCCAGTGGCTTCCTTGACCTGGTCGATCGCGGCGAACAATCCCTGCTCGATATAGTCCTGAAAGCTCTTGTCTCTCAGTTCGGGACCCGGATTGACCCAGGAGATGAGGAAGACAGTGAAGCCTTGCTGGGTCAGCCAGCGCACCATGGAATTCTTGGGGCGCATGTCCATGATGTAGAATTTATTGATCCAGGGCGGGGCGATGAGGAGCGGCCGGGCTTTCACTGTATCGGTCGTCGGCGCATACTGGATGAGTTCCAAAATTTCGTTCCGGAAAACGACTTTTCCTTCGGTAGCCGCCAGGTCGACGCCGACCTTGAACCCTTCCATATCGGTCTGGGTCAGGGCCAGCCGTCCGCCGCCCTTTTCCAGATCGCTGGCCAGATTCGCAAGGCCCTTGGTGAGGTTTTCGCCCTTGGACTGCATGGTTTCGCGAATGACATCGGGATTGGTCAGTGCGAAGTTTGTCGGCGCGAGCGCGTCAACCATCTGTTTGGTCAGGAATTCAACCTTGCGCTTGATGGCCGGATCGACGCCTTCGACACCATGGACGAGGCCCATGAGGAAATTCTGGTTCAGCAGATAGGATTGCTTGATGGCGTCGAAGACCGGGTTTTCGCTCCAGTCCTCGCTGCGCCAGCGCTTGTCGCCGGGATCGGGGCTGACGACCGGCTCGGAATCGCCAGCGAGAAAGCGTTTGGACGTATTTGTCCAGAGGTCCAGATAGCCGGTGAGCAAACCGGCCTGAGCCTGCATCATTTTTTCCGGATCAGAGACGATTTTGGCCCAAACCTGGCCAAGTTCCGGTGTCGTATTGATGGATTGTGTGTCCGGCATCTCCACCTTGCCGTCCAGCGCCTTGCGCATGGAATCCGACATCAGTTTCTGACTTTTCAGCGCCGCCTGCATCAGATTGCGGGACATGTGATCCAGCGCTTCGATATCGGCCGGATTCATGGCGGCGAAATTGTAGCCGCCAGGTGCGGCGTCAGCCTTCGGCGCTGCGGCAGGCTTTGCCGACGTCTTCGATGCGGCTGGCTTTTTCCTTGGCGCGGTCTTGCGGGGTTTGCGCTTGGCGGCTGGTTTCTTTTCTTCGGCCATGAAAAGGACTCTCCAATCTGTGCACAGGCGGGTGACAGCGATCCCTGACAGCGTATAGATAGCGCCAGCGGCGTCCAGCACCGGAGCACGGCTTTGACCCGAATAATTATCCTTCTTGGCCCCTTGCTGCTCGCAGCCTGCGCGACGCCGGCATTGCCCGGCGGTTTCGAGGAGGAACAAAGCTGGTTTGATGCACGCGTCGAGGAAGGGGCAAGTGCGGATGAAGCCCCCGCCACCATTCCGGACAAACTGCCATCTATCAGCGCAGAACAATTGCGCCAGTCTGCTGCGGATGTGCTGGAAGCGCGTGATGCGGTCTCGGCAGATGAACGCGCTACGCGAGAGCCCGGAAGCGACACAGAAGCCTATGCAGAGGAAGCGCGTCAGCGCGCTGAACCGCCTAACCCGATCGACTGATTTTCATTCCGGAGCTGGATATATGAGTGACGCCCGAAATCTTGAACGTCTTGCGCTGGATGCGGTCAGCGCGGCTGAAGCCGCGGCCATTGCTGCCTCCCTTCATATCGGCGGCGGCGACAAGGAAGCGGCCGATCAGGCAGCTGTTGATGCGCTTCGGAACGGTCTGAACGCGATGGCCATGAAGGGCCGGATTGTGATCGGCGAAGGCGAACGCGATGAAGCGCCAATGCTCTATATCGGCGAAGAAGTCGGAACCGGTGACGGACCGGAGATCGATATCGCGCTTGATCCTCTGGAAGGCACGTCGCTGACTGCCAAGGGGATGGCCAATGCGCTTGCCGTGGTGTCGTTCGCGCCGCGGGGTGGTTTGCTCTATGCGCCCGACACCTACATGGACAAGATCGCCGTCGGTGGCGGACTGCCAGCGGGTGTGATCGATCTCGACAAATCTCCGTCCGAGAATGTGAAGGCCATCGCGAAAGCCAAAGGCGTGCCACCTGCAGAAATCCGCGTTTGTGTACTCGAACGCGAACGTCACGAGCAGATCGTCGCCGATATCCGGACCACCGGCGCGCGGGTGATCATGATCCCCGATGGCGATGTGGCCGGCATCATTTCCACAACCGATCCATCCACCGGTATCGATCTCTATGTTGGCCAGGGCGGCGCGCCGGAAGGCGTGCTGGCGGCCACGGCCTTACGGTGTGTGGGCGGACAGATGCAAGCCCGGCTTTTCTTCCGCAATGATGACGAGCGCGCCCGGGCCGCAAAAACCGGCATAACTGATCTTGATCGTAAATATGACCTTGCCGAACTGGCGTCATCGGACTGCCTGTTCGTGGCGACGGGGGTGACTGAAGGCGATCTTGTCGAGGGCGTGCGCCGCCGGAACGGCCAGATCAGCACCGAAACCCTGATCATGCAGTCGTCGGGATCCATCGTCCGGCGGATCCGGACCGTGCGGCCGGCATAGGTCAGAGGATGGCCGGCGGCTTCTCGGTTCAGCAATCGCTTTCCGGCAAGAGCTGGCGCCTGCGCGAACTGGATGACCAGGTCATCTCTGACATCCGCCGCAAGGCCGGGGTGGACGAGATTGTCGCGCGCATGCTGGCGGCCCGGGGCATCGCCCCGGACGATGCCGAGGCCGTGCTCAACCCGACCCTGCGCCATTTTTTCCCTGACCCGTCCTCGTTTCAGGACATGGATAGAGCCGCTTCGGCCATCTGGGATGCGGTGGACGCAGGAAAAGTCCTGGCTGTGTTCGCGGATTACGATGTCGATGGCGCAACGTCTGCCGCACAGCTCATCCGTTATTTCCGGCAGCTGAACCAGTCCCTGCTGCTGTATGTTCCGGATCGCGTGGAAGAGGGCTACGGGCCGTCTGCGGAAGCGTTTGCCCGGCTGAAGGCGCAGGGAGCAGAATTCGTGATCACGGTTGATTGCGGGGCTGCCGCCCATGAGCCGCTTGAGGCGGCTGCCGGGATGGGCCTGGATGTGGTGGTGGTCGATCACCATTTGATGAGTGCCGACCTGCCTCCCGCGCTGGCGATCGTGAATCCCAATCGTCCGGATGACACGTCCGGATGTGGTCATATGGCTGCTGCGGGTGTGACTTTCGTTTTGCTCGCGGCCCTGAACCGGGAAGGCCGCCGCCGCGGCAAGTTCGGCCATACTGACGAGCCTGACATTCTCGCCCTGGCGGATTTGTCAGCGCTTGGTACGCTTTGCGATGTCGTCGCGCTCCGGGACATCAACCGGGCGATCGTCTCCCAGGGCTTGAAGGTCATGCGCAACTGGTCTCACCCGGGTTTGAGAGCGCTTGCGGAGGTAGGCGGATTGACCGGAGATCCGTCAGCCTATCATCTGGGATTTCTGCTGGGACCGCGGATCAATGCCGGCGGACGGGTCGGACGGGCGGATCTTGGTGCGCGGCTTTTATCCAGTGATGATCCGGCAGAATGCGCTGAAATCGCTGCCGAACTCAATGCGCTGAACGCGGAACGCAAACAGATCGAGGCCGATGTTCTGGACGCTGCACAGGCCCAGATCATGGCAGCCGGTGATACCGATGCACCGCTGCTGATTGCACGGGGCGAGGGGTGGCATCCGGGCGTGATCGGCATTGTGGCCGGGCGTTTGAAGGAACGCTTTGGCCGTCCGGCCATCGTTATCGGGACTGAAAACGGCATCGGCAAGGGATCGGGCCGGTCCGTCTCGGGCGTGGATCTGGGCAGCGCTATCGGGGCTGCAAAGGCGGATGGCCTTCTGACGGCGGGGGGAGGGCATCCCATGGCAGCCGGCCTGACGATTGACGCGCGCCGGATCGATGAATTGCAGGCCTATCTGGCCGCACGCCTGCAGGCAGAATGGGACGCATCGCATGAGGCCCGTGCGATGATGCTGGATGCGATTCTGACGCCATCCGGTGCCAGCGTCGATCTGGCGGAACGAATCATGGCGGCGGCCCCGTTCGGACAGGGCTTTCCCGAGCCGCGTTTCGTGATGCCGGATGTGCGCATCGCCTATGCCGAACGGGTCGGCGCGGATCATGTCCGCTTCAGCCTTGCGGATGGCAGCGGGCGAAGGGTGAATGGCATTGTTTTCCGGCAAGCTGACCAGCCGATCGGCGAAGCATTGCTGGGAAATGCGGGTGGTGTATGGCACGCTGCGGGGCGA
Organism: Hyphobacterium indicum; assembly: GCF_003129605.1. Lineage (GTDB taxonomy): Bacteria > Pseudomonadota > Alphaproteobacteria > Caulobacterales > Maricaulaceae > Hyphobacterium > Hyphobacterium indicum. Next base: position 380,292 of record NZ_QBDX01000002.1, on the reverse strand, counting down.
TTGAAACTGGATGAATGGCGCGGAAACCGGCGCGTGCAGTTTCACCTCGAAGATCTTGCTGCGGTGGACTGAAAATCCCTGTCATGTGACGCTTGCGTGTCGGCGATGAAGTCGATATATCACGCCCTCCGATCGCGCGGTCCCTTCGTCTATCGGTTAGGACGCCAGGTTTTCAACCTGGAAAGAGGGGTTCGATTCCCCTAGGGACTGCCATCGGCTTCGCCGTATTATCCGGGCGCATCTGGTTGTGACTCAGTCGCAATATCGAGTAATTCCGTGGAAAAGTGCTCTAAGCGGCCTTCATGATATCATCCCAAGTGCAGGGATCTGAAGAATAATCCGGATTGCGCGTGCCTGTTCATAATGATGAACAAACATTATTCCCTTTCATGACGAAATCGTTACAGTAATTCCCCTGACAGTTGTGTTGTGGGGATTATCATGGCGGTGGAATGTGATTCCAGCCTCGAAGAGCTGGCCGCAGTCGTTGAGGGGCGGGTGAAATGGTTCGATCCATCCCGCGGTTATGGTTTTATCGAAACAGGTGACGGTCTGGGTGACGTGCTGCTGCATGCCAGCCGGCTGCGCATGTCCGGCCGCGCTACAGCCCCCGAAGGGGCCTATGTCAGATGCCTGGCCATAAACGGGGACAAGGGCCGGCAGGCGGTCGAGATCATGTCTCTGGAAGGCGGTGTCGAGACGGCGCCCCGGCCGCGGCGGTTTCATCCGCGCCGCGAGCCCGAAGCCGGTGTCAGTGCAGCGGTCGTCAAATGGTTTGACGCCGACCGGGGCTATGGCTTTCTCGATGTGGATGGTGTGGAAGGCGATGTCTTCCTGCATGCTGCAACGCTGCGCAAAGCCGGTATTGACGAGGTCCACCCTGGTGAGACGATGCAGGCTAGGTGCGCCGACGGACCGAAGGGCATTCTGGCAGCCGAAGTCTACCCCAAACAATACGTCTGAAATGACAGCCATAGACAATTGCGAAATTGCCTTCCGGCCGCTAGCTTGCGCGGCATGAAACGCTTTCTGATTTCCGCAGTTTTCGCGCTTGTTGCGCCTGCTGCTTTCGCCCAGCTGCCGCCTGCACCCGTGGGTGATCCCGCACATCCTGAAACCGTCATCGAGTTTGGCGTGCCGGAAACGGTCATCGTTCAGACTGATGAAGGGGATGTCGTCTTCGATGCGCTGATTGCTGACAGTGATGAAGAGCGTCAGCGCGGCCTGATGTTCCGGGAAGCGCTCGCCGACAATGAGGGCATGCTGTTCAATTATGGTGAGGTCCAGACGGTTTCGATGTGGATGCGCAATACGCTCATTCCGCTGGATCTGATCTATATCGCGCCGGATGGTGAAATTCTGAAAATCATCGCCAATGCCCAGCCGCATTCCCTGCGTCCCCTGGGATCGGATTTCCCGGTTCTCGGCGTGCTGGAAGTGCGCGGCGGCCTGACCCGTGATGCCGGCATCCGTCCCGGTGATATTGTCCGTCATGACATGTTCGACAATATCGAAGTGGCTGAAACCGAAGAGGTTTCGGATGACGGGGACACATCGGGGGCTGACAACGATCCGGGTGCCGATGTGCCGGCTGCACCTGAAGACGAGTGATTGGCTTGCCAGTCCGCCAGGACACCACTAAACACCGCCGGACGATAACGGAATTCATCTGTCGGGGCGTGGCTCAGTCTGGTAGAGCACTCGGTTTGGGACCGAGGGGTCGCAAGTTCGAATCTTGCCGCCCCGACCAATGAAATCAGTTACTTAGCGATTTTCACTTTCGTTGCTTCAATCGTGTACGGGGTAATTACGGGAAACCGTGTCTAGGCATGTTAGGTGCCAGTTTTGTGCTGGAATCCGCGTCTATGGATGTCTCATCTCAAGGCATTTTTTTGCTGAGGGATGGTCAGGGATGATGTCTTTCTGTAACTTCTGGGTCATAAAAAGAGCTCATCAAATGCGTGAGGAGCAATCTGGGAGGCGAAAGTGACCGATTTTGATTCGAGCAATGTCGTATTTGCCTTCACAGAGGAACAGACGGCTAAATTAACTGGGGTTTCACGCAATCAATTAAAAAGCTGGGACCGTTCGGGATTTTTTACGCCCTCTTTTGCAGATGAGGACCGCAGGCTTTCTTATAGCCGTACCTATTCGTTCAGAGACCTTGTTTGCATCCAAGTGATTCACGAGTTGCGGAATAACGCTCGTGTCTCGATGCAGCATCTTCGTGAAGTCCGAGAAAAGCTGGACCATCTTGGCGACGAGCTCTGGTCAAAAACAACTTTGTACGTGTTGAACAGAAAGGTCGTGTTCGACAATCCAGAAACACGGCGGAGGGAAGAGGTCGTTTCCTGTCAAGGCGTGCTCAATGTGCCTCTGCAAGTCGTTCGGCGAAACCTACAGAAAAAAATCGAACTTATGTGGGAGCGCGATAGCAATACAATTGGGATGGTCGCTAAGAAGCGAAATATTGCGCACAATCAAACAGTGATTGCCGGGACCCGTATACCTGTTTCGATAGTGTTGGAATTTCTCGAGGCTGGTTATTCTGCCGAACAAATTATTCGTGAATATCCGGTGCTGACAAAACGCGATGTAGAAGCGGTCGCTGAATTCGATAGGGTTGCTTGACATAGAAGATGACTGTTCTTCGTTTTTTTTTAGACGAAGGCGTTCCTAAGAGCGTCGGTGGGTACCTCGAAAAATCCGGGCACACAGTTATTTACTTAAAGGATGCAATAGCCCCAGGAAGCGCAGATCCTTTCGTATGTAAGGCGGCGCTTGAAAATGATGCAATCTTGGTTGCTTGCGACTCGGACATGAAGCAGCTGGCAAAAAGAGGTGGCATCGGCAAAGGCAGGTTTTCCACCCTCAGTCTGCTTCTAATCCAATGTCCAACATTGGCGGTGCAGCGACTTGACAGTGCGATGTCGCTGATATTGCACGAATGGAAAATAAGCGAGAGCAAGAAAGCTCGCCGATTGCACATTTCGATCAATAAGAATGTGATTCGAACGCACAGGTAGTGCGATTGGTGGTTTAAACAGTTTGTACGGGGTTATTACGGGGCGACTGCTCAATTTTGAGCCATTTTTAGGGAATCTCAGCAGTTTTCTTTCTTCCGCGTCTGCAGCTGGACTTACCTTTTTTTATTGTATAACCAGCGATCTAAAGACCGTGATCGATTGATCAACGTGTCAGATTTGGGACCGAGGGGTCGCAAGTTCGAATCTTGCCGCCCCGACCATTAATTCTGGAGGCCTTGAGGGCTGTCATGTTTGCAAAGATCTACCGTCCCTCTCGTACCGCCATGCAATCGGGACAAGCGAAAACCCGCGCATGGGTTCTCGAATTCGAGCCGTCCATGGCCAAACGCCCGGATCCGCTCATGGGCTGGAATTCATCGTCGGACATGTCCGCTCAGATCCGCCTCAAATTCGACGACAAGGATCAGGCTGTGGCCTATGCCAACAAGTATGGCATACCTTTCCGCGTGACCGAGAAACCGGAAATCCGGCGCAAGCCGAAAACCTATGCGTCGAATTTCGCCGCTGACCGGAAAGAACCCTGGTCGCATTGATGCCGGTTCGGGTGCGGCCAGCCGCGCGCACGGCCCCGTAGCTCAACTGGATAGAGCACCGGACTTCTAATCCGACGGTTGCAGGTTCGAGTCCTGCCGGGGTCGCCAGTTTTCAGGCGCTGGCACTGATCGCCTGCTCTAGGTCATTCCACAGATCCTCGACATTCTCCAGGCCGATGGCGAGGCGGATCAATGCGCCGTCATGAGCGGTCCGGAAATGGCGGCGCAATTGCGGATCGCAATGCACGGCGAGGCTTTCAAACCCGCCCCAGGAAAACCCCAGGCCGAAAATCCCCAGCGCATCGAGGAAACGTTCGCTTCGTGCAATGTCCCAACCCGCAAACTCCACGCTGAACACGCCTGCGGGCGCGGTGAAATCCCGGAGATAGAGCGCGTGGTCCGGATGGTCATCGCGGGCCGGGTGTATGATTGAAGCAACCGCCGGATGATCCGCCAGCCGCCGTGCAATTTCGAGTGAATTGCGGGCGCTTTTCTCCATGCGTAATTCAAGTGTCCGCAGACCGCGCAATGCCAGGAAGGCATCATCCGGCGAGACGTAAAGTCCCATGCGCCATTCGGCCTGTTTCAGGCGTTTTGCTGCTTCACCCTGCGCCAGCACCGCCCCCATGATGACATCGGAATGGCCGCCGACATATTTGGTGAGGGACTGGGCAGCATAATCGGCCCCGAGATCCAGCATGTTGGCATTAAGCCCGGCCGACCAGGTATCATCGACCATGATGCGGGCCCCGGTTCTTGCGGCCGCCTTGGAGATCGCCGGTATGTCCTGGACCTCGAAAGTCAGCGAGCCGGGCGATTCACAAAGGACCAGTTGGGTGTTGGCCTTTATCTGTGTGCTGATCCCGGCTCCCGCCCGCGGATCGTAGAATTCCACCTCCACGCCCCAGCGCGCCACGGTGTCGGTCAGGAACATGCGGGTCGGGCCATAAAGGCTGTCTGATGCGAGCACATGTCCGCCCGCGCTTACCTCGGCGATGGCGGTCAGAGTCATGGCTGACAGGCCGGAGGGCGTCAGAGCGCAGTAATCTGCCCGCTGCATTTCGCACAGCGCACTGCGCAGCGCGTTCTGGCTCTCCGTGCCGAAACGCCCGTAGAGCGGCGTGCCGTCCGGGCGGTTGTAGAGCTCCCTTGCCGTCCCGGCCAGAATGGTGGAGGCGCGGTCCACAGGCACATTGACGGGCCGGGTTCCATGGTGCGGACGGCCAGCCCGCATTAATTGGGTGTCGCGCTTCATTCGATTCCCCGTTAAACACGTCATAGAGGATCGTTCATTCAACAGGAGTTTTTGTCCGGTGTCGCCCTTGACCTTCCTGTCGCCGCGCCGTCTGCGCGAAGCCGCCATTGTGATGCTGGGCGGTTTGGCCGGGTTTGCGGTGGACACCGGAGAGGTGGCGCAAGCAGGATCGACCCTGCGGGCCATCGAGACTCGTGGCGTGTTGCTCTGCGGCGTGGATGGCGGCCTGGCCGGATTTGCCAACCGTGATGAGGATGGAGACTGGTCCGGTTTTGATGCCGATCTCTGCCGCGCCTATGCCGCTGCCATCCTCGGCGATGCCCGGGATGTCCGTTTTGTCCCGGTCACAACCGCGGAACGGTTCAATGCTCTGGCGGATGGCGAGATTGATATCCTGATCCGCAATACCAGCTGGACCTTCGCGCGGGATGTAGGCCAGGGCTTCGATTTTGCCGGTATTGCCTATTATGACGGCCAGGGTTTCATGGTGCCTGCCGATCTTGGCATATCGAGCGCCCGCGACATCAATGGTGCCCGCATTTGCGTTCAGGGCAGCACGACCACGGCGCTCAATCTTCAGGATTTCATTGCAGCGAACGCCCTGACTGTCGAAGTGATCGAATATCCGACGGCACAAGCCGGTCTGGATGGTTATGCGAGCGGTGAGTGTGATGTCTATACCAATGATTTGTCGTCGCTGGCCGGGCTGCGTGTCAGCCTCGAGACTCCCTCCGATCATGTTCTGCTGCCCGATGTAATCTCCAAGGAACCGCTCGGACCGGTTATCCGTTCCGGGGACTCGCAGTTTCTCGACATATCCCGGTGGATACTGTTCTCACTCATCGCGGCCGAGGAATTCGGCGTCACATCCGCCAATGCCGAAACCGCCGCCGGAACCAGCAATAACCGAGAGATCCGGCGGTTGCTGGGAGAGGAGGACAATTTCGGAGAACGCCTGGGCCTGGCCCCCGATTTCGCGGTCACGATGATCGATGCAACCGGCAATTATGGCGAAATATTCGACCGCAATCTGGGCCAGGGCTCGGCCCTGGGCTTGCGGCGCGGTCTCAATGCGCAGTGGACCGAAGGCGGGCTGCTGTATTCACCGCCCTTCCGCTAGGCGGTCATCCAGGGCGGAACCGGAAGTCCTTTTTCCTTCAGGAATTCGGGGTTGTAGAGCTTGCTCTGATAGCGCGAGCCATGGTCGCACAGGATGGTCACAATGGTATGGCCCGGGCCCATTTCGCGGGCCATGCGAATGGCACCGGCAATATTCACACCGGCCGATCCGCCAAGGCAAAGTCCTTCCTCCTCCACCAGATCGAACAGGACGGGCAGGGCTTCCTCATCCGCGATCCGCCAGGCCTGATCGACCTCAATGCCTTCGAGATTGGCCGTGACCCGGCTCTGACCGATGCCTTCGGTTATGGATGTCCCAGAGGCACATAATTCCCCCTCGGCATAGAAGCCATAAAGGGCGGCTCCGCCCGGATCGGCCAGTCCGATCCGGATAGCGGGATTGCGTTCCTTGAGTGCCATCGAGACGCCGCCAATGGTTCCGCCCGAACCAACCGCGCAGACAAAGCCGTCAATCCGGCCCTCCAGCTGATCCCAGATTTCCGGACCGGTGGTGTCATAATGGGCTTTGCGGTTGTCGGTATTGTCGAACTGATTGGCCCAGATAGCGCCATTGGGCTCGGTCCGGTTCAGCTCCTCTGCCAATTGGCCCGAATAGCGGGCATAATGGTTCGGATTGGCATACGGCACGGCATCAACCTCGATCAACTCGGCCCCCATCAGGCGGATCGCGTCTCTTTTTTCTTTTGACTGGGTGCGCGGAAAAACGATGACAACGCGATAGCCCAGGGCGGCGCCGATCATGGCCAGGGCAATGCCGGTATTGCCGGCCGTCCCTTCGACAATCGTTCCGCCGGGTCTGAGTGCGCCGGATTTTTCAGCTTCCCGTATAATGCCCAGCGCGGCGCGGTCCTTTACCGATCCGCCCGGATTGAGAAATTCGGCCTTCCCCAGAATTTCGCATCCGGTTTCCCGGGACGCTTTCTGCAAACGAAGCAGCGGCGTGTTTCCGATCAGGTCGATGATATTGCGGGCAGGTTTCATGGGAGAATCCAGATTATGACCGGCAGAAGGTATGGGCGCAAAAAGCCGGCTGCAAGGATTGTCCACGCATTGTGATCTGGAATGGCGGCATTGGCGTAATAACGGGCAGACAGAGTGGAGTTGGATGATTGCTTTCGGATCTTGATTCTCAATGGATTGTGGATCGCGCCAGCGGTGCGGCACCTGTGGCGGTTCGCGTGCTGGTCGACAGTGCCGCAGAAATCAACCCGCTGATCCGCTCGCGCCTGGAGCTGGCCGACCAGATCGGCGCCGTCCTTATGGCCCATGATTTCCGTGACGATGTGATGTCCGCGGTGCCTGCGCCTGTCGAAGACATCCGGACGGATGTATTGGACAATCCTGATCCGCTCTTTCCTTCCGCTCTCCGTCGCTATGGCTTCCATGCATCCGCCAGTCCGTGGCGAAGCAAGCTGGGCGGCGTTGAGGGCCGCAAGGTGAAGCGTTTATGCGAGCCGGGCGTGGATGCACGGCTATTCAAAATCCGGCCCGGTGCCGCGATCCCCCACCATGATCATTATGGGCAGGAATTGACGCTGGTTCTGCAGGGTGGCTTTTCGGATGAAAAGGGCGTCTATCATCGTGGCGATGTCTGTGCCGGGCAGGCGGGCGAGCCGCACACGCCTGTAGGACTGGCCGGTGAGCCGTGTATCTGTTTTGCTGTTTCTCTCGGCGGTTACCGGTTCCGGAATCCTCTGATGTCCATTGCTGCAAGGATGTTGTCATGATGCGCGTAATTCTGACCGGCGCGGTGTGGATCGCGGCCTTTGTGTCCCCGGCCCTGGCGGTCAATCGCGAGGCCGTTCCGGATACAGGGACCATTGCCTTCGATGTGTTCCGGGGCGACAGCCTGTTTGGCGCTCACATTCTCCGGTTTGAAGAAAACGGGAATGAATTGCGGGTCACCACCGATGTCGAACTTCGGGTCCGGATCGGTCCGGTTACTGTGTTCCGGTACGAGCATGATGCGGTCGAGGTCTATGAGGATGGCCGACTGACGCGGATTGACACCACAACGCTGAAGGATGGCGAACAGCTCAGAGTCAGCCTTTCGCGCAATGGCGATGTGTTTTCAGGTCAGGGATCTGACGAGGAGGGCAACCGGCAGCCTGTCAGCCTCCCGGCGTCGCTGACGCCTTCGAGCCACTGGGCGGGCTATGCGCCCGGGCTTGATACGGTGATCAATACCGAAACCGGGAACGAAATGCCGGTGACCATCACCGAGCTGGGCATGACAAATATCGAGGTCGGCGGGCGGCAGATCGAAGCGCGGCACATCCGGCTGGAAGGCTCGCTCACACTCGAGCTCTGGTATGATGCCAATGGGGAATGGGTCAGAAGCCGGTTTTCCGCGCGGGGACAGGACATCACCTATGTCCGCCGGGACATTTGAGCCCATCAGGCGGCTGCATCCGGCTCATTCTGGGTGATCAGCTTTCGGCATCGATCTCATCGCTGCGTGATTATACCGCCGGCGATATCATCCTGATGGCCGAGGTCGATGAAGAAGCCGGCTATGTGGCTCACCACAAGAAGAAAATCGCCTTTCTGTTTTCGGCCATGCGCCATTTTGCAGCGGATTTGTCCGGACAGGGATATGATGTCCGCTATGTGAAGCTGGATGATCGCGGCAATTCTGGCACGCTGTTCGGTGAAGTCGAACGGCTGATTTCCGATAAGGGCCGCACATTTGAGGGCCTCATCATTACATCGCCCGGCGAATGGCGGCTGCTGGATGAAATGCGTCAGTGGTCCAAACGTCTGGAGCTGCTCGTGTATATTCGTCCCGATGATCGTTTCATCTGCCCGCTGGCCCGATTCAATGACTGGGCCGAGGGGCGTACACGCCTGACGATGGAGTATTTCTACCGCGAGATGCGACGGGAGACGGGGCTAATGATGGAGGGCGGTAAGCCTGCAGGCGGGCAGTGGAATTTCGACAGGGAAAATCGCAAACGCCTTCCGGAGTCGGTGGAAATACCCGAACGGCCCCGTCATCCGAGAGACGAGATCACCAATGATGTCATCCGGCTGGTCTCGGAGCGGTTTTCCGCTCATTTTGGCGACCTCGAGCCCTTTCACTATGGTGTCACCGCTGAGGCAGCCGGGGCGGATCTGGATTTCTTTCTGAAGGCGTGTCTGCCGCAATTTGGTGACTTCCAGGATGCCATGTCCAAGGGCGAGGCTTTTCTCTTTCACTCGGTGATATCGCTCTATCTCAATTGCGGGCTGCTGGATCCGATGGACGTTTGCCGCAGGGCCGAGTCGGAATGGCGGTCCGGCCGCGCACCGCTCAATGCGGTGGAAGGCTTTATCCGGCAGATCCTCGGCTGGCGCGAATATGTGCGCGGGCTCTACTGGCTGAAAATGCCCGATTATGCCGAGACAAACCATCTCGAAGCCCGACGGCCGCTTCCGTCGTTCTACTGGAGCGGTGACACACAGATGGCGTGTCTCCGCGATGCGGTGGAAACCACGCGCAAGCATGCCTATGCGCATCACATCCAGCGTTTGATGATTACCGGTAACTTTGCGCTTCTGGCAGCAATTGATCCGAAGGCCGTCGAGGAATGGTATCTGCTGGTCTATGCCGATGCCTATGAATGGGTGGAGTTGCCCAACACACATGGGATGGCGCTTTTTGCCGATGGCGGAATGATGGCCACAAAGCCCTATGCGGCCAGTGGAGCCTATATCAACCGGATGTCAGATTACTGCCGTGGCTGCCATTATTCGGTCAGCCAGAAAAACGGACCGAACGCCTGTCCGTTCAATTATCTCTACTGGAATTTCCTGATCGAGAATGCGGACAGGCTGAAGGGAAATCAGCGCCTGTCCATGCCCTATCGCAATCTGGCTAAAATGAGTGCCGAAAAAAAGACGGAGATCCGGGAGGACAGCCGCCGGTTTTTCGAGGAGATCGGAATTGCCTAGCGGCTGAGAGCGTATTGCGCCACGTCGATGCGTCCGGTGCGGAAACCGGCCTCGCAATAGGCGAGGTAGAATTCCCACATCCGCCGGAAGCGATCATCAAACCCCATCGGCCTGATCTCGTCCCAACTCGCCGTGAACCGCTTCATCCATTCGGCCAGCGTGTCTGCATAGTCGGTAGCGAAAGCTTCAACCCGGTCCAGCGTCAGGCCGGCATTGACGAATTCCTCTTTCAGCCGGGTCAGGCTGGGAAGTACGCCGCCTGGGAATATATAGCGCTGAATGAAATCGGCCCGTCTTGAATAGGTTTCGAAGAGATCGTCCCGAATGGATATGATCTGCAGTCCGGCCTTGCCGCCCGGTTTGAGGCAATCATGGACTTTCGAGAAAAAGGATGGCCAGTATTCCTGTCCGACCGCCTCGAACATCTCGATGGAGGCAATCTTGTCGTATACACCGGATTCGTCCCGATAATCCTGAAGCTTGATATCTACCCTGTCGCCCAGCTGAAGCTTTTCCATACGGTCGATTGCGTAGGCGCGCTGCTCGGTTGAAAGCGTCAGGCAGGTCACCCGTGCTCCGCGGTCGCGGGCTGCGTATTCTGCAAATCCGCCCCAACCACAGCCGATTTCCAGAACATGGTCTCCTTCCTTCAGGTCGATGGAATCAGCCAGCGCCCGGTATTTTTCATGCTGGGCGTCCTCGAGCGGCTGGCCGTCCCGGGTGAAGCGGGCCGATGAATAGGTCATCGAGGGGTCGAGCCACTTCTCGTAGAAGTCATTGCCCAGGTCATAATGGGCCTCGATATTTTTCTTCGCGCCGGCCCTGGTGTTGGCTCTGAGCTGATGAAACGCCCAGTGAAAAAAGCGTGTGATGGGACCGCCCGCCACGATATCCGGCTTGGCGTCAAGATTGACCGAGAAGAAGGAAAGCAGGGCGGTCAGGTCGGGCGTCGTCCATTCGCCTTCCATATAACCTTCACCCAGACCGACATCACCGCCGGCGAGCGCGCGGCGGATAAAGCGGTAATCCCGGACATGGAGTTCGGCTACCGGCCCCGCGGACTTGCCCTTGAAGGTCAGTGACTGGCCGGCCGGGAAGCGGATCGTCAATTGTCCGTTGGGTAGCCGCAAAAGTATGTTCAGCCCGGTCTTCATGCCCACAGGAAGGCCCTGCAGCGCCTTGATGGTCTCGGGTGTTGCCACCACGGATGCGGATCGGCTCATGGAGGTCATGATTCAACCTTACTGTTTTTATGGCCGTGTTTCCAGAACCGGCGTTGACGCCTTTACGGGCGGCGAGGGACGTTTGTGATAGCGCGCACCCTTGAGCCAGAGGCGGAGGGCTTCGAAATGGATCAGGGCGATGGTGGTAAGGGTGGAGAAGGGGAAAGCCGCAAACCAGCCCAGGAAGCCATTGCTGGTTGCCGGCGTCCGTTTCAGCGACATGGACGCTCGAAAGTCAGGACCGTCGTCTGCGACCTTCCGGATCGCCAGCGCCAACGACTCGCCGGGTGGCTGAAGTGCGAATGCATACTGTCCGGACACATCAAAAAAGGGCGAAACATGAAACGCCTTGTCGGCGCGATGATGCTCAACCCGATTTGCCGCGATGGGCGCAACATAGGCATGAGCTTCGCCGAAAGTATTGTGAACCTCATAGATGATGCCTCGCAAGACGCCGTGGCTATCGTATCCGAAATGCAGGGAAATCGGATTGAACTGGTAACCCATAATGCGCGGCTGGCAGATCAGGATGACGCGTTTGATGCCCATTATTCCGGCGGCCTGAAACTGTGTTCGGGACCAGCGCTTTACCCCTGATCCATCCCGGGCACCGAAATCCTTCTCATGAAAGCTGAACAAGGCAGCGCGATTGACGCCAAACCACATTCCGGTCCGATCCGCCTCTTCCAGACGGCCGAGATCGATCCCGATCATGGCGACGGGATACCGGAACCGGTGCTCAAAAGGCTTGAGACGTCTATGCGTGGTTGACCCACGCCATATATGGAGTGGCGAAGTCATTCTGCCGCTGCCATGGCGGGCTTCGCCACGATTCTGCGCTCGCCCCAGCGGCCGCCGTCGATATCGCCATCAACAAAGGCCCAGGGAATTTGCCCGCCAAGGCGCAAGGCAACACGAAGGCCTGACCGCAGACCATCCTCGTGGAAGCCATAGCCCAGCCATGCACCGGCAAACCAGGTATGGCGGACGCCCTGTATGCGGTTGAAGATGCGCTGCGCTGCCAGCCCGGCCGTGCTGAATTGCGGATGGTCATACTGGAATTCACCAAAGGTCAGGGCAGGGTCCGGTTGCCGGTGTGGATTCAGGGTCACGAATAGCGGTCTTGCCGGATCAATGCCCTGCAGCCGGTTCATGTCATAGGTCACACTGGCGGGGCCGTTGGCCTCATCGCGGCAGTAATTCCATGCGGCGCGAGCGCCGGTTCTTTTCGGGCACAATGATGGATCGCGGTGCAGAACAGCGCGGTTGTTGGAATAGGGGATGGCCGACAACAATTCGTCTTCCTGATCGTCCCGGTCTTTCAATAGGCGGCGGGCCTGATCGGAATGGCAGGCGAGGATGATTTCATCAAATTCCTGCGTCTCGCCGCTGTCCATCCGGATGCTGACACCGTTTTCATGTCGCCATATGGCGCTGGCCGGCGCGGATATCCGGACATGGCCTTCGAGGTTCGCCGCAATCCGCTTGACGTATTCGCGGCTGCCGCCTTTGACCGTGCGCCATTGCGGACGTGACATATTCATCAGGCGGTGGTTCTGGAAGAATCGGATGAAAGCATCGGCTGGATAGGCTCGCATTTCCTCTTCGCTGGCAGACCATATGGCCGCCCCCATGGGCAGCAGATAGTTGCGGGTAAAGCGCTCACCGGCGCCCAATTGCTCCAGATACTCTCCCAGAGCCAGCCCTGCTAATCTGCCGCTTTCTAGGTCACAGGGGGCGGTTTTGTTGAAGCGCAGCACGTCGCGGAGCATGGCGATGTAGGAGGGCCGCAGGGCATTGCGCTTCTGCGCAAACAGGCCGCCGAGTCCGTTGGATGACCATTCGATATCGCCGTCCAGCGCAAAGCTGAAGCTCATATCCGACTGGATCGACTCCACGCCCAGCTCGTTGAACAGAGCGACCATGTTGGGATAGTTGAGCGGATTGTAGACGATAAAGCCCGTGTCCACCGCTATGGGCGTGCCATCGTAATCAATATCGACGGTGTTGGCGTGCCCGCCCAGCCGGCTGCGTTTCTCGAACAGCGTGATGTCATGCACATTACGCAGCGCCCAGGCCGCGCCGAGCCCGGAAATGCCGGCACCGATAATGGCGATTTTCCTGCGGGGAATGAAATCAGGGGTAATGACCGGGCTCATGCCGTTTCCTTGAGACTCTGGAATGCGGCAAGGGCACGTTCTCTTGCCGCCTTATGATCAATGATGGGTGCGGGATAGGTCTTTCCAAGCTCGATCCCGGCCTCTTTCAGGATGAGAGGGCCGGCATTCCAGGGCTGGTTGAGATATTTGCCCGGCAGGCGGGCCAGTTCCGGCACCCATTTGCGGATATAATCGCCGTCGGGATCGAATTTCTCCCCCTGGGTAACCGGATTGAAAATCCGGAAATAGGGGGCAGCATCCGCTCCGGAACCGGCGACCCATTGCCAGCTCGCGGAATTATTCGCGAGATCCGCATCAACGAGCGTATCCCAGAACCATTTTTCGCCTTCACGCCAGTCGATCATCAAGTGTTTGATGAGGAAGGAGGCGGTGATCATGCGGACGCGATTGTGCATCCAGCCTGTTGCCCAGAGCTCGCGCATGCCGGCATCGACCATGGGATATCCGGTCTGGCCGCGTTGCCAGGCCTTCAGCGCGGCGGAATCCTGGCGCCAGGGAAACCGGTCAAATTTCGCTTGGTAATTGGCTTCAGGCAGGTCCGGGAAATTGAAGAGAAGGCTGTAGGCAAACTCCCGCCAGCCGAGCTCGCTGAGGAATTTCTCGGCATTGCGGTCGCCGATATCATCGCGGACGCTTTCGGTCGCGCTGACGATCTGGCGTGGACTGACTTCACCGAAATGCAGGTGCGGTGACAGGCCCGACGTATAGGGCTTGTCCGGCCGGTCGCGGCCGCCGGCATACTGCCTTGCACCACTGGCCAAGAAATCTTCCAGGCGTTTCCGGGCGCCTGCTTCTCCCGGGGTCCAGACGGTATTGAAACCTTCAGCCCAATCCGGATTGCGCGGCAGCAGATTCCAGCTTTGCAGAGGATCGCCCGCCGGCCATTCTGCCGGGGAAGGCAAGTGTTCGGGGGCTTTGAGAGGATAGCCCGGGTCGAGTTCTGAGCGGATGTTGCGCCAGAAGGGGGAAAACACCCGGAAGGGATCACCGGACTTGTTTCTTACGGTCCATGGCTCAGCCAGCAGCGATGCATTGAATGACTGCACATCCAGACCGCTGCTGCTCAATTCCGCCTTGATGGATTTGTCACGCTCGCAATTGAAAGGTTCAAAGCAGCGGTTCCAGAAGACGGCGGTTGCGCCCGTTTCTTCGATAAATGCCTTCAGGACAGCGCCGGCTGGCCCGCGCCGCAACAATAGATGACTGCCGATCGCTTCTAGAGCCCCGGACAGTGCCGCCAGACTGTGATGCAGCCACCAGCGGCTGGCGCCGCCGCGTCTCCATTGCCCGGGGGTTTCATCGTCGAGAATAAAGAGTGGTAATACGGCTTGGCCGGTCTGTCGGGCTGCCTCGAGAGCGGGATTGTCCGACAGCCGCAGATCCTGACGGAACCAGACAATGACAGGGGCACGGGGGGAGGAGGACAAAACTTCAGCGGCCTTCTATTCTTTTCTCCCATAACTACGTAAGCAGATAAGAAGCGGATCAGTTGCATCCGCACCGCAGATTGCAGGAAGACAGATCATGGCGAATAGCCAACCGAATGCTGTTATCGAGGTGCCGCGTCCGAATGCGGCCCCGATCCAGATTTCCAATGCCAAGAAGCTGGTCCTGCTGGCCGGGCCCTGTGCGCTGGAAAGCCGCGATCATGCGCTGGATGTCTCCGGTCAGTTGAAGGAAATTGCGGACCGTCTCGGTATCGGCCTTGTTTACAAGACGTCTTTCGACAAGGCGAACCGTACCAGCATTTCCAGCGCCCGCGGCATCGGGCTTGAAGCCGCGCTTCCGATTTTCCAGGAAATCCGGGAAACGACCGGCCTGCCGGTGCTGACCGACGTTCATACTGCGGAACAATGCGCGCTCGCCGCACAGGCGGTGGACGTTCTGCAAATCCCGGCCTTTCTGTGCCGGCAGACCGATCTGCTGATTGCTGCGGCCAAAACCGGCAAGGTGATCAATGTCAAGAAGGGCCAATTCCTGGCCCCGTGGGACATGAAGAATGTCATTGCCAAGGTTACAGAGGCCGGTAATCCCAATGTCATGGCGTGCGAGCGCGGTGTGAGCTTTGGCTATAATACTCTCGTTTCCGATATGCGCGCGCTTCCGGTGCTGGCCGATATCGGCTGTCCGGTGGTGTTCGATGCGACCCACTCCGTGCAACAACCGGGCGGGCAGGGCGGCACGAGTGGCGGTCAACGCGAATTTGTACCGGTACTGGCGCGCGCGGCAGTTTCGATCGGCGTCGCAGCGGTCTTCATGGAAACCCATCCCGACCCGGACAATGCGCCATCCGACGGTCCCAACATGGTGCCGTTGAGCCAGTTTGAAGATATGGTCTCGCGTTTGCTTGAATATGACCAGTTGACCAAGGGCTGGTAGTTCAGCGCGGGCATTCAGGCGGGGACAAAATGGATATCACGACACTCTCCGGCATTCTGGAGCAGGCCAAGGGATTGCGGGTCCTTTGTGTCGGCGATGTGGTGCTGGATCGTTTTGTGTACGGCTCGACGCATCGCGTTTCCCGTGAGGCACCTGTGCCTGTGCTGGACGAAAACGCCGTTGAACTGATGCTGGGCGGTGCCGGTAATGTGATCCGAAATCTGCGGGCGCTCGGCGCTGACGCCACGCTGGTCAGTGTGATCGGGGACGATGCGGAGGGACGGGATGTAGCCGATCGGCTGCACACGGAGGGCGCGGTCAATTCGATTGTGATCGCTTCGGACCGGCCGACACCTGTCAAGACGCGCTTTGTCTCCAATGGCCATCAGATGCTGTGTGTCGACCGCAATCCGAAATCCGGACTCTCGGACACAATAGCCGCGGCGCTGCTGGAGAAAATCCGGCTGGAAATAGCATCAGCAGACATTGTCATTCTCTCCGATTATGGGCGCGGTGTGGTTTCACCGGCGATCAGTAATGGCTTGATGCGGCTGGCACGCGAAGCCGGAAAGCGCGTTTGTGTCGATCCCCGCGGGCGGGATTTTTCCCGCTATAATGGAGCTTTCCTGATCAAGCCGAATGCGCTGGAATTGTTTGAAGAATGCGGCATCGATCCGGCAGATGACGAGTCGACAGCCGCCGGGCTGGAGACCGTCTATGGCGGGCTTGATGATGTCAGCCATTTGATTGTGACGCGCGGCTCGAGAGGAATGAGCCTTTATGGCGAGCGCGGGGTCATGCATGTGCGGGCCCAACCGCGCCAAGTCTATGATGTCTCTGGGGCCGGTGACACGGCGATTTCAATGCTGGCGATCGCTCTGGCCGCCGGCGCTGATCTGCGGTCGGCCATGGAAGCGGCGGTTCATGCATCCGGTGAAGTGGTCACCAAGGTCGGAACCGCAACGGTTTCCCCGGATGATCTGCTCGTCGCTGCCAGTGCCGGACGCCACAAGACGGGACATGATTCCCTTGCCCAGCTCGTGGAAACTGTCGCCCGCTGGCGCGCACATGGCCTGAAAGTCGGTCTGACCAATGGCTGTTTTGATATCCTGCATGCCGGGCATGTCAGCTATCTGGAAAAAGCGCGTGCGCATTGTGACCGCCTTATCATCGGTCTGAATTCGGATGCCTCGGTGCGCCGTCTCAAGGGTGAGGGCCGTCCGGTCAATAATGCAGACGCCAGGGCCAGTGTTCTGTCGGCGCTTGCCGCTGTGGACCAGATTGTTGTTTTTGATGAAGATACACCCTCCGGCCTGATCGAGGCGCTGCGTCCGGACGTGTATCTGAAAGGCGCGGACTATACGGTCGAGGACCTGTTGCCGCTCGGCGGGTCAATCGTCAGATCCTATGGCGGGGAAATCCGACTAATTCCCCTGGTTGAAGGTCAATCCACCACAGGCCTGTTGCAAAGACTCGCCGATCAACAATCCTAATTTCCGTCCGCCCGGTCGGGAATCGGTATCACGGGTGCATCCTCGATTTCCTCGGGTTGGCCCATTGGCGGTGCCTGCATGTTCTCGTCAGTATAGACCGGCATGAAGGCTGCTGCGCGCTGCCCGACATCGGTGCGCAAATCCTCGTAGAACAGATTGAAGGGCGGGAGCCGGAAATGCTCGGCCAGCCGGCGTGGGCGGTAGAGCGACCGGGACCTCGGCAATTCTGTCATCAGCACACCGTCAATGCATTGAGCGCCGGTTTGTGCAGGCAGGGCTGCCGGGGAGGCGCCTTCACGGAAACCGGAGGCTTGCGCGCCGCCACGATGGAGGCGGGCGGGAGCGTAATCGGTTGTTCGCGCGCCCAGAATGGGATTGACGCACAACAGGCCGCGTCCTTCGACCCGCGCCAGCGCGCCGCCCGATGCCCATGTCATGGTTCGTTCCGTCAGATACCGGATCCGGTCCTCATTCTCCGAAACGGCGGAAACATAGCTGTAAACACAGCGGAAGTCGGATGGGGTTTCGCACGCTGAAATGTCCGCCAGCTGGTTCTGCAGCAAATCGAGCGGCAGAGGGTGCTCGAGGATGTAGGCGGCAACCAATCGCCGGCGCAAATCAGGTCGCGGTGCCACATCTTCGGTCAGGACGGCGAGACTGTGCAATCCGCCCTGGCCCACACCGACAATCAGGAATGGTGTGTCATCCCCGATCAGTTCCAGGAAAGCCACGAATGCATTGCGGACGTCCGAGGAGGCCGTCAGACGGGCAGCAACCCCGTCCTCGCGGAGATTCATGAAGGTATAGAGCGCGGCCTGACGATAGCGGGGCGCATAAATGGCTCCGGCATTCGCAAATGGCGCTGCAAAATTGGGCAATTGTTCCTCAATCACCAGATTGGCCGGTTCCTCGGCGTCGATGGCGGCATTCCACTCTGATCCGCCGGAATAGGTTGTGCCATGGACAAAGAAAACAGCTGCCTGGCCGGTCTGAACTGCCGGACGTGCATACCAGGCGGTATTGGCGGAATAATCCGGTGCGTCCGGCCGGATATAGGTCTGATAGGGTTCGCCGGGATCAAGCAGGGACTGGTAAATCTGGTCTCGCAATATCCAGGCGGCCAATGCGACCAGAAGCAGGAAGCCGATCGCCGCCGCTGTGATCACCCACAGGGCAATGCGGGTGCGGGATACGGATTGCCAGATTTTGAGCATGCCTGACCCTGAACATTCTTGCGTGTTGGCGTTGATCCGCCGGAGGCGTAGTGTTGCCCAGTTCGGCGGAGAATCAACCGGATTGGCTGTCTGAAATACCGGAAAGGAGGTCAGGCGTGTTTCGCTGGCTGAGAAATAGTTTGCTTACGGGTATCGTCGTCGCTTTGCCGGTGACCGTAACTGTTTGGTTAATATATACTTTTGTGACTTTCGTGGATCAGGTTATCAAGCCGCTCATTCCGGCCCAGTATAATCCTGAGAGCTATCTGCCGTTTGCCTTGCCCGGCTTAGGCGTGGTCGTGGCTGTCGTGGGACTGACGCTGCTGGGTGCCCTGGCGGCAAATTTCTTTGGCCGGACACTGATCGGCATGGGCGAACGCCTGCTCAATTCGGTGCCTCTGGTCCGGAATGTCTATGGCGCCGTCAAGCAGATCGCCGAGACTGTGTTTTCCAGCCGGCAGCAATCTTTCCAAGAGGTCGTCCTCGTCGAATTTCCGACCAAGGGCTCCTATGCGGTTGGATTTGTAACGGCGGCCGCACAGGGCGAAATCAGGGATGATGTCGGTGAGGATGCAATCGGTATTTTTGTCCCGACTACACCGAATCCGACCTCGGGCTTTCTGCTCTACACACCGCGTGAACGGGTGATGCCGCTGGAAATGTCGGTGGAAGAGGCCGCCAAGATGATCATCTCCTTCGGTCTGGTGACGCCCGAGGGGCTGGCGCGCGCCGATGTCCCCGAGCATATCAAGGAAAAAGCGGCACAGCTGGACAAGAAAAGCTAGCCGGATTCAATCAGCCGGATGCCTTCATCCTGTTCGAACAGATAGAGCAGTATCCGCCGGGCTTCGGCGTAACGGCCCTTGAAATCCGGATCTTCGTAAACGGCTTTCTTTGCCGCTTCGTTTGCGAGCGGTATCAGGTCCAGATGCGCTTCGATATCAACGAGACGGTATTCCGGCAGCCCGCTCTGTCGTACGCCCAGCGGATCGCCGGCTCCCCGGAGTTTCCAGTCTTCCTCGGCAATGACAAAGCCATCATCTGTCTGCTTCATGATATCGAGGCGCTTCCGGGCAATCTCGCCCAGCGGTGCCTGATAGAGCAGGAGGCAGGTTGATGCCTTGTCTGACCGCCCGACGCGGCCGCGCAGCTGATGCAACTGGGCGAGACCAAATCGCTCCGCATGCTCGATGATCATGATGGTCGCATCCGGCGCGTCGATCCCGACTTCGATGACGGTTGTCGCCACAAGGATGTCGATTTCGCCATCGCGGAAGCGCATGGCTTCGGCGTCCTTGTCCGCAGCCTTCATGCGCCCATGGACGAGACCAACACGGTCCTCGCCATAAATTGCCGTAAGCTGGCGATAGCGATCTTCTGCAGCCGAGAGGTCGGAAAGGTCGGATTCCTCGACCAGCGGGCAGACCCAATAGACTCGTTCATTCCGCTGGATGGCGCGGCCAATGGCGTCAATCACGCTGTCGATCCGCTCCATGGAAATCGTGCGGGTATCCGGCGGTTGGCGGCCGGCAGGTTTTTCATCCAGTCTGGACATGTCCATATGGCCGTAGACCGAAAGCGACAATGTTCGCGGAATGGGGGTTGCGGTCATCACCAGCAATTCCGGGCGGCGGCCCTTCGAGGAGAGTTTCAGCCGGTCGGAAACGCCAAAGCGATGCTGCTCATCGATTACCACAAGGCCGAGATTTGAAAACGTTACGCCCTCCTGAAACAGAGCATGCGTGCCGCACACGACATCGATTTCACCGCGTTCCAGGCAGTCCAGGATGTCGCTTCGCTTTTTCCCCTTGTCGCGCCCTGTGAGGACCCCCACGGTCATGCCGGCCGGTTTCAGAAAGGTCTCGATATTCCGCGCCAGTTGCCGGGCAAGGATTTCAGTGGGTGCCATGATTGCGGTCTGCAATCCGGCTTCATACGCCCGCGCCGCTGCTAATGCGGCGACGAAGGTTTTCCCGGCCCCCACATCCCCGTGAAGCAATCGCATCATGCGGCGATCGGAGGCCATGTCGCCGGAGATTTCACCAAAAGAGCGCAGCTGTGCGTTTGTCGGCGTGAAGGGTGCTGCCGCCAGAACCTTGTCGACACTCTCACCATTGCCGATGACGGGCTGCCCGGCGCGGCGTCGCCGGCGTTGCGCGACGATCTGGAGTGCGAGTTGCCGGGCAAACAATTCGTCACAGGCCAGTCTCTGGCGCGCGGGATGTGCCGGGTCGGTTTCTGCGATGTTTTCCGGATAATGGAGTATATGAAGGGCGTGATGCCAGTCGGGCCAATTCCGCTCGTGCAAGACCGATCCATCATGCCATTCAGGCAGATGCGGAAGGTTCTGCATGGCAGCACGGATGGCTTTGCGCAGGACTTTCAGGCTGAGGCCTTGCGTCAGCGGATAGACGGTCTCAAGTCCGCCGAGCTCCATGGCTTCCGCTTCTGTCAGGACAAGATCAGGATGGGTAATCTGTTTTTCACTGCCGAATCTCTCGATTTTGCCAGAGACAATCCGCGTTTCACCTTCCGGCAGAAGGCGTCTCAGATAATCGATGCGGGGTTTGAAATAGACAAGGTGCAGAAATCCGGTCTCGTCGCTCATGCGGACCTTGTAGGGCGTAAACCGGTTTTTGGGCGGCTCGATATGACCTTCCACCTCGCACCTGATCGTGACGATCTGACCTTCGGGTGCGTCTTCAATGGTGGGCCGCAAGCTGCGGTCAATAACCGAGACCGGCCGGAACAGGACAAGGTCGCGCACGCGGCTGCCGGCGACTTTCTCAACCAGAGCAGCCAGTTTCGGCCCGAGGCCGGGCAGGGTGGTGACCTCCTTGAAGAGGGAAAAGAGAATCTCCGGACGCATGAAGTGCAGATTGCGGCAGACTGGCGCTTCACGCCAGCGCCGGGTCAGCCTATATGGCCGTCCCATGTCAGAAACTGTTGAAACACGCCGCCGCCGTTTGCTCTTCCGCGCTGAACATCGCGGCTTCAAGGAAGCCGATCTGGTGATTGGCGGATTTGCCCGCAAAAACCTGCCGGTTATGGATGCCGCCGCGCTGGATGAGTTCGAAGCCCTGATCAATACGCCGGACCAGGACCTTTATGCCTGGATCGTCGGCCGTGAACAGGTGCCGGACGAATTCCGCGGTCCGGTCTTTGACGCACTCGCCGCCTCGGCCGTCGCTGTCAGCAAGCCCTGAACGTGGATTGGGTCGAGCCCATAGTCTCGTCACCGGGCAGGTTGACGATCGGCGGTGCGCCGGAGGGGTATGACGCGCTTATCCTAGGCGAGGCCCTGAAAAAGCGGGGCGGGACAGCCCTGTTCATTGCACGGGATGCCTCGCGCGCGGCCGCTTTTGAAAGTGCATGGCAATTCTTTGCGCCGTCCATTCCTGCCTTGCGCCTGCCAGCCTGGGATTGTCAGCCCTATGACCGGATATCGCCCAGCCCGCGTGTTGCCGCCCGGCGGGCGGCAACCCTGGCCTGGCTGGCCGCCCGGAATGAGGCTGATTCATCACCATTGCTGATCATCGCGACGATCAATGCGGTCACACAAAAATGTGCGCCACGGGGAACAATGGCGTCGCGCGGCTTTCAGGCGAAGCCCGGCGAAGTCACCGATCTGGACGCGCTGAAGGCCTATCTTACCGCGAACGGGTATTCGCGGACGACAACTGTCCGGGAGCCGGGAGATTTTGCGGTCCGGGGCGGTGTTGTGGATGCTTTTCCGCCGGGCATGGAGGAGCCGGTCCGGCTCGACATGTTCGGGGATACGCTTGAATCGGTCCGGTCATTCGATCCTGAAACGCAGCGCTCCACCCGGCAATTGAAATCCATCACTTTCTCACCGGTCAGCGAGCTTTTTCTGGATGAGGCCAGTATTTCCCGGTTCCGTTCTGGATATGTCAGGGCGTTTGGGGCGATCACGGATGGGGATCCCGTCTATGAAGGGGTCAGTTCCGGATTGAGACCGCAAGGCATTGAGCACTGGCTGCCATTGTTTCACGAGACGCTGGAAACCCCGTTCGATTACCTCGGGCCGGACGCCCTGATTGCCATTGATCATCAGGCATCCGATGCGCTCGCCCAGCGCAATGAGCTGGTGGCCGATTATTACGATGCCCGCAAGTCAGCTGCCGGGACCGTGACGGGCGGCATCAAGGCTCCCGCCTATCGTGCCTTGCCGCCGGACAGTCTCTATCTACCGCCGGACAATTTTGATGCCGCGATCCAACCCTTCGATACGCGCCGCTTTACGCCTTTCAGCGAGCCGGATGCCATGGATGCCGGTGGGCGCCAGGGCCGCAGCTTTGCCGCTGAACGGGCCGCGGAAGGTGTCAATATCTTCGATGCCGCCGCAAAACATATCCAGTCACAACTCTCTTTCGGGAAGCGGGTTGTTATCGCCTCATGGACGGAAGGCGCATCTGACCGGATGGGCGGTGTTCTGGCCGACCACGGTCTGAAGACACCGCAGCAGGCGAATAACTGGTCCGATATTCAAAAGGCGGTCCCGAGCGTGGCGCTGCGCACGGTCCTGCCACTCGAACACGGATTCGAGACGGCGGATCTTGTCGTCATCTCCGAACAGGATGTGCTCGGTGACCGGCTGGCACGCCCGCGCCGCAAGAAAGGCGCAGAGGTCATTCTGGAGGCGGGCTCGCTCGGCGTGGGCGATCTGGTCGTCCACAGTGATCACGGGCTGGGGCGTTATCTGGGGCTCAGAACGCTGGACGTTCAGGACGCCCCCCATGATTGCCTCGAAATCGAATATTCCGGCGGATCAAAACTGTTTCTGCCAGTTGAAAACATCGAACTGCTTTCCCGCTACGGCAATGAGAGTGAAGGCGTGCAGCTGGACAAGCTGGGCGGCGTCGCCTGGCAGGCGCGCAAGGCAAAAGCCAAGAAGCGCTTGCGCGACATGGCCGAGGAGCTGATCCGGATTGCCGCAGAGCGCAATGCCCGGAAAGCGGACGTCATCACACCGCCAAGCGGGACGTATGACGAGTTCAGCGCAGCTTTCCCCTATGTCGAAACCGATGATCAGCTCTCTGCGATCGA
The DNA here is from genome assembly GCF_003129605.1 of Hyphobacterium indicum. Lineage (GTDB taxonomy): Bacteria > Pseudomonadota > Alphaproteobacteria > Caulobacterales > Maricaulaceae > Hyphobacterium > Hyphobacterium indicum. The sequence continues at coordinate 356,828 of NZ_QBDX01000002.1, read as the reverse complement.
GGATGTGTTCGGGGATCTGGCCAGCGGCCGGCCGATGGACCGGCTGATTTGCGGGGATGTAGGCTTCGGTAAGACCGAAGTGGCGCTGAGAGCCGCTTTCATCACCGCCATGGAAGGCCGGCAGGTTGCCGTCGTCGCGCCGACTACATTGCTGGCCCGCCAGCATTTCAAGACATTCTCTGACCGTTTCCGCAACTGGCCGGTCAAGGTGCGGCATTTATCGCGTCTGGTGCCTGCGAAAGAAGCGGCGCTGACACGGCAGGAATTGCAGGATGGCAAGGCCGAGATCGTTGTTGGAACACATGCCTTGTTGTCGGATTCGGTGAAGTTCTCTGATCTGGGCTTGCTCATTGTCGACGAGGAGCAGCATTTCGGCGTGAAGCACAAGGAACGTCTGAAAGCGCTGCGGTCGGATGTTCATGTGCTGACGCTGACGGCCACTCCCATACCGCGCACGCTGCAACTGGCGCTGACGGGGATCCGCGATCTGTCGATCATTGCAACACCGCCCATCGATCGTCTGGCCGTCCGCACCTACGTCTCGCCATTTGATCCGGTGACCGTACGGGAAGCCTTGCTCCGCGAGAAGTATCGCGGCGGTCTCAGCTATTTTGTTGCGCCCCGCATCACCGACCTCGACGCCATGGCGGAATTTCTGCGTGAGCGTGTGCCGGAGGTCTCCTTCGTGGTCGCACATGGCCAGATGGCACCAACGCGGCTCGAAGATATCATGACCGCCTTCTATGAAGGCCGGTATGATGTGCTGGTCTCAACCTCGATCGTGGAATCCGGCCTCGATATTCCGACCGCCAATACGCTGGTGATCTACCGGGCCGACCGATTTGGACTGTCTCAGCTGTATCAGCTTCGGGGCCGGGTCGGGCGCTCCAAGACGCGCGCCTATGCCTATCTGACCACTTCGCCGAACACTGGAATCACGCCGCAGGCCGAGCGCCGGCTGCAGGTCCTGCATTCGCTCGATACGCTAGGTGCGGGATTCTCGCTGGCCAGCCATGATCTCGACATTCGCGGTGGCGGAAACCTGCTGGGTGAAGAACAATCCGGACATATCCGCGATGTTGGCGTCGAGCTTTATCAGTCCATGCTGGAGGAGGCGGTCGCATCGCTCCAGAACGATCGGGAAGAGGATGACCGGGACTGGTCCCCGTCCATCAATGCCGGAGCAGCAGTCCTGATACCTGAAAGCTATGTTGCCGACCTTGATCTGCGGCTGCAGCTTTACCGGAGGGTTTCAAACCTCGCCAACAAGGCGGAACGCGAGGCTTTTGCCGCTGAACTGATCGACCGGTTCGGGCCGTTGCCCGAGGAAGTCGAACAGCTCATGCATGTCATGCAGGTGAAGATGCTGTGCAAGATTGCCGGCGTTCAGAAAATCGATGCCGGGCCCAAGGGCGTCACAATCCAGTTCCGCAATGATGCGTTTGCCGACCCGGCCGGTCTGGTGAAGCTGATCACTGATAACCCGCACGAATTCCGCGTCCGTCCGGATCAGAAACTCTTCATCGCCGGTGACTGGCCCGAGGCCCGGCAGCGGCTGAAAGGCATGGAGCGCGCGTTGGCCCGCCTGGCTGATCTGGCGCGGCGGACGTCCGGCTAGACGGCTTCCAGGCGGGCACGATCCAGCATCCGCGTGCCCCGTTCGATCAGGGCTTCGGCGGTTTCTTCGCCTGTTGCTTCCAGCGAGACGCAATTAATATTCAGGCGGAATGGGTGTAAGGGATCATCGCCATCAAAAGCGGTACATTCGGCCACTGCTGACACGCGTTCTGCCACACATTCAGCGCCGTCCTTGCCGGTATAGGGCAGGATGGCCGCATAAAGATTGGCTGCAATCAGGGCCGGAAAATCCTCGGCCCGCAGCAAATGGCGCAACATGGCTGCAAACTGGACCTGGGCGCCGCTGAGTTTTTCAGGGCTGATGGCGGTATCCGGCGGTTCCATGGCCATAAGGACCAGACCGGTCGGCTTGTGGGTTCTCGCGGCTGTATTCAGCAAGTCCTGCAAGTGGGCGAGGGCCAGCTTCGGACGATACAGGCCCAGTTCCGCATCCGTGGTCGAGCGGGCCCGGCAATTCTCGAGCAGCGCCTTGGCGGCGCGCCGGCGGCGGCGTTCGTCTGCCAGACGCAAGACCCGCGCACTGATTTCAGCCGGTGTTGCATTGTCGGGAAGGATGTCTGAAACGCCGCGCGCGAAAGCTTCATCAGCCGCGTCGAAGCGCCCGGAAGGTGTCAGCAACAGCACCGGTGTGTGATAGAGGCGGGCATTGCGGCGCATGGCGGAGGAGATGGTAAAAGCCAGCTCCTTCTTGTTGATTGCATTCAGAATGACGGCATCAAAGGGGCGTTCATGCAAGTAATCGAACGCCGAGAATGAAGAAAATGCGGCGATCATGCCGGTGTCGGATGCGTTGAGCGCATGGCGGATCGCCATGAACCGGGATGTGGCATCGCCGACAAAAAGCACTGTCGGCCGCTTTTCCGCCTGGAGTTCACCCGTTACCGGATGACCGAAAACCTCGACGGCCGCACGGCGCCGTCGCGCGACATCCTCCATCACCCAGAGGCGGCGCAGGGATTGAACACGATTGGCAAGCTGGACCGGCGAGACCGGACGACGCAGCCAGCCATCAAATCCGTCTGGCGGAGGCACTGTATCGGATATCAGAATGACAGGCGGCCGGCCTTTCGCCTTGCCGGCATGCAAATCCGCCAGTTCCCGCGCGTGTTCAGGATCCGATGCGCAAATGACGATGGCGTCAATACGGTCCGCAGGGCGGGGTTTATCGACCGGAATGGTATGGGTATTGATCTGATAGACATCAAGCTCGCCGGGTTTCAGCGACAGATTTCCATCGGCATCAATAAGAGCGATATTCAGCATGCAGGTGCGGCCTTCCCCCAAGGCGAATGACGACAGGTTGTCATAAAAAAGTGAATGTGGAAACCGCTCAACCGATAGCACGGATTTCGTTCATATAGCGTTCAAGCAGCCCCCCTTATTCCTGTTTGCGAGATCAACGGACACCTTCTTGTCCCTCGCACGTCCGTTGTCTTGGCCGGGAAACCGGTCTGAACTATCCCAGATGCGCCAGCCTGCACCCACAGGCTGGCGTTTCTGTTTCCGAACCCGCGAAATCGCGTTATTGGCTCCGGTATGAAACGATTTCATATCCTCGCAGACATCTACCGCGACCTGATCAAACCGGTTCTGACCTGGCCGCCACTGGCAATCGTCATCGCTTCGGTCAGCCGGACCATGGCGCGGGAGGTCATGCTGTTTGCCGGAGGTGTATCATTCTTTACCCTGCTGGCGATCTTTCCGCTGATTGCGGTCGCCGCGGTGGCCTACGGACTGATCTTCGATGCAACGGATGCCAGCCAGCAACTGGCGCGGCTGTCCAGTGTCATGCCTGAGTCGGCGCAGGCGTTTGTCGAGACCCAGATTGCCCCCCTCGCCGGAACTTCGAGGACCGCACTGTCCTTACAGGGGCTGCTGGCGCTGACCATTACGGTGTTTGCGGCATCGCGCGGTGCCAAGGCGCTGATCGCCGGCCTGAACCAGATCGCGGGCATGGGGGATTTCCGGAATGTGATCAAATTCAACGTGCTCGCCATCATGACCGTGATTGTCGGCGGTGTATTGCTGATCGTGTCGAACATCATGGTTCTTGCGATCCCCAATATCGTCCGGCCGGCCATACGATGGCTGGGCTGGGAAATCTCCATTCTGAATTCGGTATTCAACGAATGGACGGCGGTCAGCGTCACCATGATTTCCGCGCTGGTGCTGCTTTATCGCTATCTGATGCGGCGGGCAGGTGAAATCAGCTGGATTGCCTCGCTGATTGCAGCTTCGACGGCCTGCGGGTTATGGCTCTCTCTGTCGGCCGGGTTTTCGTATTATGTCAGCGGATGGGTCAATCCGACCGCCTATGGCTCGATCGGCGCACTGATCGTCTTTCTGCTCTGGATCTATTGGGGTTCTTATACGGTCTTCTTTGGCGGTGCCATGGCGGTCGAGATCGATAAAAGGCGGCTGGCTGAGCAACGTCACCGCGAATGACTGGCCAATTTTTCTGCACGCGATATAAGCGGGGCACACATCATAAATTCCCAGCCAAGGACATCTGATGAACAAGATATTTCCCGATGCCTCAACCGCACTGGACGGTGTGCTGTTTGACGGCATGACCATCATGGCCGGCGGGTTCGGCCTGTGCGGCATTCCGGAAAATGCGATTGATGCCATTCTGGACTCCGGCATCAAGGATCTGACCATCATATCGAATAATTGCGGAGTGGACGGCTTCGGGCTGGGAAAATTGCTGGATGCGAAGCGGATCCGGAAAATGGTTTCCTCCTATGTCGGCGAGAACAAGGAATTCGAGCGCCAATTCCTGTCCGGCGAGCTGGAGCTGGAATTCAACCCGCAGGGCACGCTGGCTGAACGCATCCGCGCGGGCGGGGCGGGCATTCCCGGCTTCTACGTCAAAACCGGCGTCGGCACCGTTATTGCCGAGGGCAAGGACCATCGCGATTTCAACGGCGAAACCTACATCATGGAAACCGGTCTGACGGCTGACCTTTCGATCGTGAAAGCCTGGAAGGCCGACACGCAAGGCAATCTGATCTATCGGAAAACCGCACGGAATTTCAATCCGATGATGGCGACGGCCGGCAAGGTGACGCTGGCCGAGGTTGAAGAGATCGTCGAGGTCGGCGAACTGGATGGCGATCATATCCACACGCCGGGTATATTTGTTCAGCGCCTGATCAGGGGCGAGTTTGAAAAGCGGATCGAACAGCGCACCACGCGGACGAGGGAGGGTTGATCATGGCCTGGACACGCGAAGACATGGCGCGCCGCGCGGCGCAGGAGATGGAAGACGGCTTCTACGTCAATCTCGGTATCGGTATCCCGACCCTGGTGGCGAACTTCATCGATGAAAGCATTGATGTCACGCTGCAATCGGAAAACGGCATGCTGGGCATGGGCCCTTTCCCTTATGAAGGCGAGGAAGATCCGGACCTGATCAATGCCGGCAAACAGACCATCACGGAATTACGCCGGACCAGCTATTTTTCCTCTGCCGACAGTTTTGCCATGATCCGCGGCGGGCATATCGACCTGTCCATTCTCGGCGCCATGGAAGTCTCCGAATCCGGCGACATCGCCAACTGGATGATCCCGGGCAAGATGGTCAAGGGCATGGGCGGCGCGATGGATCTCGTTGCAGGAGTCAAGCGGGTGGTGGTCATTATGGATCATACGTCCAAGACGGGTGATCCGAAGCTGTTGAAACAGTGCTCGCTGCCGCTGACCGGCACCGGCGTTGTCGACCGGATCATTACCAATCTCGGCGTCTTCGACGTGACCGGCGACGGGCTGATTCTGGTCGAGCTCGCCCCGGAGGTGACGGTGGATGACGTGAAAGCGCAGACCGAGGCCCGCTTCGCCGACGCTCTGGTTTAGAGATGGAAGGCCGATCGAATTTTCGGTGAAACACTCTCCTCTTGGTATTTGGTTTGTTGAGACTAGTTGCTTCAAGGTGCTGAGAAATGAACCTCACCACAGTCTTGTTCTTGAATTTCTTGTTGGCCACGTCTGTTTCAGGGCAAAAAGGGCCTGAAGCTCCAGAAGCAACTCTGGAGATAAACGGGCAGGTGTACACAGAGGAAATGGTCTGGGATCGCTTGGAACTGTATGAGCAAACACCGTTTACCACAGGTCTGACCGGTCAGTCGGAAGGGTCTGGTGACAACACTCCCGACCCAACCAATGCAAGCGATATGGCGTATTGCGCGATGATTGTCAGGCGCGACGGGTTCCAAACAAGGGTAGGGTCCCCGTTTTCCAGAGCTGCTCTCGCTCGGGCGCGAGTGTTAGAAGAACATCTTGATGAACTGGTCATCGAACCGAATGATGCAGAATTACTTCTTTTGGAGGCCGAAGCGATTTATGGCGAAGCGGTAGAGTACGCTAGAGCCGTCAATCCTATGATCTTCAATTTCGGTGGCCACAAACGGAATTGTATTGAAGTTGCTGATCAGCTTTCACGATAAGTGCGAACTAGCAGGAATCGGAAAATGGAGTCGAATTTCTGAAAACTCATCCCATTTGTCCGAACTGTCTTTGACTATATCGATTGCGATTGACGAAGCATTCCTTCACAACCGCGTGAGGCGCCTGTCCATAGTTTAACTAGGTAAATTATACGCGTCGTCGCATTTATCTCTCATTGCGAGGGAGACGCACAAATGCCTTTGACACGCTTTGCCCTTAACAACCCGGTCGCCATTCTGATCGGGGTCATGCTGATTGCAGTGATCGGCGCAATGAGCGTGACTCGGCTCCCCGTGCAGCTTTTTCCGGATACAAACCGGCCGCAGCTCTTCATCCAGACATTCTGGCGCGCGGCATCTCCGCAGGAAATGGAATCCCAGATCGTCGAGCCGCAGGAGCAAGCCCTTGCGGGCATTTCCGGGCTTGAAGAGCTGCGTGTAAACATTGGACAGGGCGGGGCTTTCCTGAATCTTACATTCGCCAACGGTACGGATATGGATCAGGCGTTGATCGACGTCATTGGCCGCATGAACCAGTTGCCGCCCATGCCGCTGGATGCAGTAGGCCCGAATATCAATAATGGCTTTGGCGGCGGATCGGGCGAGATCCTGATCTATTATTTCGTTCAGGCGTTGCCAGGAAATCCGCGGGAAATCAATGATTACAGCGATTTCATCAACAACACGATCGTGCCGCGCCTCTCGGCCTTGCCCGGCGTTGCCAATGCCCAGGCCAATTGGGGATTGCGGCCACAGGAATACCAGATTGTTTTCGATCCCTATCGCGCCGCGGCGCTTGGCGTCACCATTCCTGAAATCGCAGCGGCTTTGCGTGGGAATACAGATGTTTCCGGCGGTGACGCCACAATCGGCCGCCGCGCCTTCACGGTGCGGTATGAGGGCGAATACGACCCCAGCGAGCTGGCTGAACTCGTTGTTGATTGGCGTGACGGGCGGCCCGTATATCTGCGGGATGTCGCCGATGCCCGGATAGACTATGGCGAGAACAATACATTCGCCTATCAGAATGGAAATCCGGCAATCGGCATCCAGATCACGCGGGAAAACGGTGCGAATTTCCTTGCGGCTCTTGAAGCGGTGAAGGCGGAAATCGAGGCAATCAACGCGAATGAGGCGGCTGAGCTGGGGCTTTCCATGCAGCCCTCGTTCGACGCCTCCGTCTTCATATACCGTGCGATCAACCTGCTGCGCACAAATCTGGCGCTTGGGATTGTTCTGGCGATCGGCGGGCTCTGGCTGTTCCTGCGCCGCAGCCGCGCTACACTCATCATTTCACTCGCCATTCCGGTCAGCCTCCTGGCAACCTTGATCGTGCTATTTGCGCTCGGGCGCACCTTGAATGTGATTTCGCTGGCAGGGCTCGCCTTTGCCACCGGCATGGTCCTCGATGCGGCGATCGTGGTCATGGAAAACATTATCCGGAGGCGTGAAGCGGGAGATGATCCGCGCACGGCCTCGGACAAAGGAGCAGGGCAAGTCTGGGGAGCGCTGTTTGCCTCGACGACGACGACGGTCGCAATCTTTCTGCCGATTATTTTTCTGGACGATGCCGAGGGGCAGCTCTTTGCCGATCTGGCGATAACTATTGCCGTGGGCGTGGCGATTTCCATGTTTGTCGCTGTTACCATTCTGCCGGTTGCGACTGAAAAATGGGTTCGCGACAAAAACAATTCCACGGGTCAGCCGGTCATTGAAAAACTGACTACCCAACTCATGCGGATAACGGGCGGACGGTCGCGCCGCATAGGCCTGATTGCGGGACTCATAGTCGTTCCCGCCGCCGCCAGCTGGTTTCTGTTGCCCAATCTGGATTATCTGCCACCGGTTCGCCGTGATGCCATTGATGTCTTTTTTCAACTGCCGCCGGGTGCGAACCCAGCCTGGGTGGATGAAGAAGTTGCCAGTGTCGTGATCGAGCGGGCGGCTCCCTATATGGCCGGTGAGGAAGAGCCGGCGCTGCTGAACTACTATTTCGGTACATTTGGCACATTCGCCAATGCCGGATTCCGGGCCAGGAATATCGAGGATATCCGCGCGCTGGAAACACTCGTCCGGGATGAGCTGATCGCCGGCATTCCCGATGTCGGTGCCTTCGCCTTCCGCGGCGAATTGTTTGGCGGATTCGGGCAGGGTGGCGGTATCCAGATCAATCTGCAGTCCGCCGACCCAGACCGGCTTTCTGCTGCGGCCGTGGAAGGTCTGGGACTCTTGCGGGCGCGGTTTCCGGGCACCAACATCAACGCCAACCCATCACCGCAGGCAACTCAGCCCAGCCTTTCGATTCTTCCCAATGACCGCCGCATCCAGGAATCCGGCTGGACCCGGCAACAGGTCGGAAGCGTCATCGCGGCATTGGGAGATGGTCAGTTTGTCGGTGAATATTTTGATGGCGATCAACGGCTGAACATGATCCTTCGAAGTGATGGCTGGGAAAATGTACAGGAGCTGGAAGGGATTCCGGTTGCTACACCTTCCGGGGCAATTGTTCCGCTCGGCGACCTTGTCGAAGTGCGTGAAAGCCTGTCCCCGGCCGGAATTCAACGGGTAGACCGGCGCCGCACCATCACGCTCAACATCTCTCAGCCTGAAGGCCAGACGCTACAGGAAGTCCTGGATACGATTCAGGCGGAAGTCGAGCCCGTCTTGATGCAGACGCTCGGTCAGGATGGATCCATTGTTTACGGCGGCAGTGCCGACAGCCTCAATCGTGCGATCCGGACCATGCTTCAGAATTTTGCTTTTGCATTGTTCATTCTTTTCCTGATCCTTGCGGGCCTGTTCCGATCAATACGGGATGCGTTGCTGGTTCTAATCTCCATCCCGTTGGCCACAGTCGGCGGTGTGGCCGTGCTACGTATTCTCGACATGGTCATGCAGGCGACCACGCAGCAAAGACAGCCGCTGGACCTGCTGACCATGATGGGCTTCATCATTCTTCTGGGGCTGGTTATCAACAATGCTATTCTGCTGGTTGATCAAACGCGGCAGGGCGAGCGCGAAGGCCTGTCGCGAACCGATGCGGTAGAGCAAGCATTGCGCATCCGGCTTCGTCCGATTTTCATGTCCACCCTGACCAGCATACTGGGCATGACCCCATTGCTGGTTTTCCCCGGTGCCGGCAGCGAAATCTATCGCGGTCTTGCGGCGGCGATTGTCGGCGGCATGAGTGTCAGCCTGATTTTTACCCTTATCCTTATTCCTAGCCTGCTAAGGCTGGGCGAGCATTCACCGGCCCGTCAGGGTCAATCCGGACTCGCACCGGCGGAGTAACCTGATGCCTCTCAAACATATGATCATGCTCATTGCTGCGTTTATGATGTCAGCAACGATAACTCTGGCCCAACAAGGACAGGGTGAGGGGGGACCACCGCCGGCCCCTGTGCGGATCGGTTTGGCCATTGAAGCCGACATGGCGCCGACCATTCAAAGTCCCGCAACCGTTGTCAGCCGCAGTGATTCCCGTATTGCCTCGGAAGGTGTCGGCCGAGTGGTCTATGTCGCGGAGCCGGGAGATCTGGTTTCGGAAGGCGAGGCTGTGGCGCGGCTGGATGATGCGGAGCCACGTCTGCAATTGGGTGAAGCGCAAGCGCGTTTGGCGCGTCTGTCAGCCAACGCTGACTACCAGAATGCGGAATACGAGCGCTGGTCGCGACTGGCAGACGCCGGCACGGCCCCTCAAACCCGTCTGCGAGAGGCCGAACTGGCGCGGAATCTGGCGTTGCAGGAGGTGGCGGAGGCCCGTAGTGCGGTCCAACGCGCGCGGCTGACACTGGAGCGAATGGAAATTCTTGCTCCGTTTGATGGCCGTGTCGTCGAGCGTCTGATTGAAGTCGGTGAGTATTCAAATCCGGGGCGGGAGATCGTCCGCCTTGTAAACACTTCGGCGCTGGAAGCCCGCGCACAGGCCCCGATTGCAGTTGCGGCATACATAACAGTTGGAGAGGAGGTATCCGTCAGCGATGGCGAGCAGGCCATCAATGCGCCCGTGCGCCGGATTATCCCTGTGGGTGACGAGGCAACGCGCACCTTCGAGGTTCGCGTTGATCTGGAAGACTCGCCCTGGATCGCTGGAACGGCGGTCCGGGTGCATTTGCCGCGCGCGCCCAGTGAGCATGTCATAGCTGTGCCGCAAGATGCGCTCGTGCTGCGGTCGCAAGGCTCTCATGTCTGGGTGGTCGAAGAGGATGACACTGTGCGTCAGGTTCACGTCGAGGCCGGAACCCGCGGTGACGGTATGATCGCTGTCACAGGCGAACTGGAAGCTGGCGACCGGGTTGTCGTGCGCGGTGCGGAAAATCTGCGCCCGGGACAGGCCGTCAACATCCTTGGTGACCTGGCATCGGCAAATGGCGCAACGGGTGGCGGCAATATTGCCAACTAGCGTCTGCTAGCAAACCGGGACGTTGATCGCGAGACCGCCTTGCGAGGTCTCCTTGTACTTGTCCGACATGTCCTTGGCGACGTCGCTCATCGTCTTGATCACCTGATCCAGCGAAACCTTGTGTTCGCCATCGCCTGACAAGGCGAGGCGGGCCGCATCGATGGCTTTCACGGCACCAATGGCATTGCGCTCAATGCAGGGGATTTGTACCAACCCGGCGACCGGATCGCAGGTCAGGCCGAGATTGTGCTCCATGCCGATCTCGGCGGCGTTCTCGATCTGCTGGTTGGTGCCGCCCATAGCTGCGGCCAAGCCTCCGGCGGCCATTGAACAGGCGACACCGACTTCCCCCTGGCATCCGGCTTCCGCGCCGGAGATAGAGGCATTCTTCTTGTAGAGCGCTCCGATCGCCGCTGCGGTCAGGAAGAAACGCAACATCGATTCCGTATCGCCTGTGCGGCGATGGTGCCGGTCGAAATAGCGGGCGACGGCTGGAATGATACCGGCGGCACCATTGGTCGGCGCGGTGACGACGCGCCCGCCCGCGGCGTTTTCCTCGTTGACGGCCATGGCCCAGAGATTGATCCAATCCATCGCGGTGAGAGGATCGGCTTCGGCCTTGTCCGGATTCTCCAGAAGGGAGCGATGCATCTTTGCGGCGCGCCGCTTCACATTCAATCCACCCGGCAAAATGCCATCATGGCGCAGACCGCGATCAATGCAGTCCTCCATAGCTTTCCAGATGGTCTTGATGCCGTCACGAATTTCCGCTTCGGAGCGGAAAGCCATCTCGTTCGCCAGCATGATTTCCGGAATCGAGAGGCCGTGTTCCTTGCCAATTGCGATGAGCTCGTCGCCAGTGTTGAAGGGGTAGGGCTCTCCCTCCTGATCACCGACTGCGGAGTTGCGTCCGGCTTCGCGTTCATCAATGACGAAACCGCCGCCGATGGAATACCATATTTCCTCGCGCAGAACTTCACCATATTTATCCAAAGCACGGAATTTCATTGCATTTGAGTGGAAAGGCAGGCGTGTCCCACCATCAAAGATCAGATCTTCTCCGGCGTTGAAAGTGATTTCATATTCGCCGCCGGCCTTGAGCCGGTTTTCCTTCCGGATACGCTCGATTTTCCCCGCCATGGAGTCGGGGTCGATGGTGGCCGGATCCTCGCCTTCGAGGCCCAAAAGGATTGCATTGTCTGTGCCATGCCCGACGCCGGTAAAGGCCAGTGAGCCATAAAGCTCGGCCTGAAGGCGCGTGATGGATTCCAGGCCGTGCTCATCTTGCACACGCGAGACAAATGTTGCGGCGGCTTTCATCGGCCCGACCGTATGGGAACTGGAAGGGCCGACGCCGATCTTGAAGAGGTCGAAGACGCCTAGATGCATGGGGTCAGCCTTCGCCCAGACCGCGGTCAGGTGTAAAAGCGTTGAAACAGAGGATTGTCTGGGTGTCCTTGATTCCCGGCAGGACTTGCAGGCGCTGGTTTACAAAGCGGCCGATATCCTCGTCGGCCTCGACCGAAAAATGCGCGAGGAGATCATAAACGCCGGAGACCGAATGGACATGCCGTGCCTCGTCGATCTGATCGACGATGTCACTGGCCACATCATAAGTCCGGCCCAGCTCGCATTTGATAAAAACGTAGAATTGACGCATCACACCCTCACTGACTGTCGCAGTCTTTCTAGGCTTAAACGCCTTTGCTTCCTACATGGAATGTCCGCCATTTAACGCAATGGCCTGGCCATTCACGCTGCGGCTGTCCGGATGGCAGAGCCAGCCGGCAATCTCGGCGACTTCCTCGACTTCCAGAAGCCGGCCTTGCGGATTGCTCTTGGCCAGCTCGGCAATCGCCTGGTCACGGTTGGCACCGGTTTTCTCGATGATCGTCCGGATCGCGCCTTCCGCCATTTCGGTACGGACGTAGCCGGGGCATATCGCATTCACCGTCGTGTTGGTCTTCGCCCATTCAGCCGCCAGCGCCCGGGTCATACCGATGACCGCATGTTTCGAGGCGCAATAATGAGAGATGTAAGGTCCTCCTGAAAGCCCCGCGATCGAGGAAATATTGATGAGGCGGCCGGAGTCTGCAGCGCGCAAATCATTGGTCACCGCCCGGGTGCAGCGGAACACGCCGGTGACATTGACGTCCTGGATACGCAGGAATTCTTCCTCGCTCATGCGATGAAACGGGGCGGAAGAGGCAATGCCGGCATTGTTCACCAAAATGGTGACCGCCCCCCCTGCGCGCGCGGCATCGAAAGCTGTTGCAACGCTTGCGGCATCAGTGACATCGCACTGGATCGCGCGGGCCCGGGGGATACTGGCCGCTCCGGTTTCAAGGCGTTCCAGATTTCGGCCCATTAGCACACAATTGGCACCATCCGTGGCCAGCCGCCGTGCGATGGCGAGCCCGATGCCTGTTCCGCCGCCTGTGATTACCGCCGTCTGGCCGGTCAAGTGTCCCATTTATCTATCCCTTTTCCAGTGTCCGAATGTGCCGCCGCTGGCCGCCAATTCCCGGATCAGCGGGGAGGGCGTCCACCATTTGGGGCCGTATTTTTCCTGATAATTTTCCAGACGCTCGAGAATATGCCCGGCACCGAGCTCGTCTGCATAAAACATGGGGCCGCCGCGATAACGCGGGAAACCGTACCCATTGGCATAAACCACGTCGATATCGCTGGCCCGCTGGGCAATGCCCTCTGACAGGATGGCCGCGCCCTCATTGATCAGCGCCAGCATGCAGCGCTCGACAATCTCCTCGCTGGAGACGTCGCGCCGTTTTACGCCGTGCTCCGCGGCGAGTTGTTCGATGATGGCGTTGACATCCGGGTCAGGTCGGGGCGTGCGGTTGCCAGGTTCGTAATTATAAATGCCCGCACCTGTCTTCTGACCTTTGCGGCCTATTTCCACAAGCCGGTCCTGAAGCAGGGAGGCGAGGGGCTCGTAATCCTCGCCCGCCGTCATGGAACGGCGATTGTCATAGCCGATATCCAGTCCGGCCAGATCAGCCATGGCCAGCGGCCCCATTGGCATGCCAAAATCGTACAGCGCCTTGTCGACGGCTTCAGGTGCCGCGCCTTCCATCATGCACAGCCCGGCCTCACGGCCATAACCTTTCAGCATGCGATTGCCGATGAAGCCATGGCAAACGCCCGACACGACAGGGACCTTCTTGATCCGCTTTGCGGCGTCCAGTGCTGTCGCCAACGTGATGTCGTATGTCTTCGCCCCGCGTACGATTTCAAGAAGGCGCATGACATTGGCCGGCGAAAAGAAATGCATGCCCAGAATACGGGCCGGATCCTTTGTCGCGGCAGCTATCGAATCGACATCCAGATAGGAGGTGTTGGTGGCCAGAATGGCGTCGGCGCGTGCAACCTTGTCCAGCTCCGCGAAGACAGCTTTCTTGACGTCCATCCGCTCGAAAACCGCTTCGATAATCAGATCACAGGCAGAAAACGCCTCCCAATTGTGGGCGGGCTGGATACGGTCATAGCGATCCAGGGCTTCGGCTTCACTGGTTCGTCCTTTGGCCGCAGATGCCATGTACAGGCTGCGAATTCTCTCCATTCCCGCTTTCAAGGCGTCGGCATTGGCATCAAAGAGGCGGACAGAGAAACCGGCATTGGCAAAGGCCATGGCGATGCCGCTGCCCATCGTTCCCGAACCCACGACGCCAATCAGACCAAGCGATTTTGGTGAGGCGTTCAGGCCGTCGACTTTGGCGGAGAGGCGTTCGGAGAAGAAAAGATGACGCATGGCGCGGGATTGCGGCCCGCCAATCAGTTCGAGAAAAAGCTCTCGTTCTTTTTCCAGTCCCTGCTCAAACGGCAGGGCAGCGGAAGCGAGGACGGCTTCGGTGGCCTTATCAACCGCAATCTGGCCGCGCCGCGCCTTTGCTGCCTTGGCCAATTCTGCGTCGATGGCGGGCTGATCCACAACCGGCGACGGCAGGTCCCTGATCCGGCGTTTTTGCGATTGCTGCATCGCAAATTCAATGGCGTTTTCGAGGATGTCCCCATCAGAGATTTCATCACACAGGCCGGTTTTGACGGCCCGCGTGGCATCAATCGGTTTGCCATCAAGCGTCATGCCAAGCGTTGCGGCGATGCCGGCAAGGCGGGGCGCGCGTTGGGTGCCTCCAGCCCCCGGGAAAATGCCCAGATCAATCTCCGGAAAACCGATACGCGCCTTGCGGTCAATGATGCGATAATCGCAGCCGAGGGCGGTTTCGAGCCCGCCCCCCAGCGCCATACCGTGAATGGCCGCGATTACAGGTGCCGGGCAATCTTCAAGGGCGGCAATCATCTCCGGCAAAGAGGGCGATTGCGGCGGTTTGCCGAACTCTGTGATATCGGCACCGGCAAAAAACGTGCGGCCTTCACAATGCAACACGGCACATCTGGCACCGCCAATATCTGCAAGCGCCGTGACGACGCCTGCGCGAACAGCGTGCCCCAGGGCATTTACCGGCGGATTATTTACCCGGATGACAAGGCAATCCCCGCGGCTTTCGGTGCTAACAATTTCACTCATGTGACAGCCGCCTTCTGTTTGAAACGGGCCTGGTTCCATTCGTTCGTTGTCATGACATCGCGCAGAGTGTCCACTGCGTTCCAGACATCGGCATAGGAATTGTAGAGCGGTGCAAAGCCGAAACGGAGAATGTCCGGGGCCCTGAAATCCCCGATCACACCACGCGCAATCAGCGCCTGCATGATGGCATAGCCTTCCGGATGACGAAAACTCACCTGACTGCCGCGGTCCTCGGCCTCAAGTGGGCAGGCGGGCTCAAAGCCGAACGCGCCACAGCGCTGTTCAACCAGCTGGATGAAGAGATCACCGAGCGCCGAAGATTTGCTGCGCAGCGCGGCCATATCGGCTTCCAGCATCAGATCGACGCCGGTTTCCAGCGCAGCACAGCCAATGATTCCCGGCGTGCCGCACTGAAAGCGATGAATGCCCGGGCCTGGCGTATAGGTATCGTCGAAGGCAAAGGGCTGTTTGTGACCCAGCCAGCCGGACAGGGCCGGAAACACTTTTTCCTGATGCCGACGTGCCACGAATGTGAAGGCCGGAGCGCCGGGTCCGCCATTGAGATACTTATATCCGCAACCGACAGCAAAATCGGCTTCGCAGCCATTGAGGTCGACCGGCATGGCCCCGCAGGAATGTGACAAATCCCAGATGACCGGTACGCCTGCGGCATGAGCGGCAGCGGTTATCGCCTTCATATCGCGGACCCGGCCGGTCTTGTAATGGGTGTGGGTCAGGAGGAGGGCGGCTGTCGTATCATCCAGATTTTCAATAATCGCATCCGGTTCAACAAGGCGAGCCGTGATCCGGTCCGGTGCAATCGCGGCCAGGCCTTCGGTCATATAGGCGTCGGTTGGAAAATTCCCGGTTTCCGTAAGCAAAATATTGCGGTCAGAATTCAGTTGAAGGCAGGCTGTCAAGCATTTGAAGACATTGACAGAGGTGCTATCACCGACAATGACTTCACCCGATTTGACGCCGATCAGTTTCGCGATCTTGTCGCCGATCCGCGTGGGAGCGTTGATCCAGTCATTGGTGTTCCATGAGCGGATGAGATCCTGCCCCCATTCACGGGCGACAACATCATTGATCCGCTCGCGTGCGGCTTTAGGCAAGCAGCCAAGCGAATTACCATCCAGATAAATCACGCCATCGGGTATCTCGAAGCGGTCGCGGAAGAATGCGACGGGGTCGCCTAAATCCAGCCGTTCGATGTCGTCAAGGCCGATCTGGCTCATGTCAAAGCTCTCTCAACAACGCCCGGACCGGGGAGGCATCAGCCCCCTCGATCTTCAATGGTGCAGCGATCAGTTCGTAGCGGCCTTCGGTGACATCATCCAGCACCAGGCCTTCGAGAATGGCCATTCCGGCGCGTTTGACGGCGTGGTGCGCGTCCAGGGTTTTCGATGTTTCGGGGTCAAGCGACGGTCCATCCATGCCAACCAGCTTCACGCCTGCATGATGCAGGGCATCAATCGTGTCCGGTGCGATCGCCGCATAGTCCGAGACCCATTGATCGTGCGGAAAGCGGTCAAAGGTGCGGAACAGAATGCGTTTGCAACCTGCGGCATTTTCGAGGTTGAAATCAGTGGGGCGCACAAGATTGGTCGCCTTGCGGACATCAAAGACGTGGCAGGTGCCGATATAGATCTCCGGATCCACCTCCGCGATGGCCTTGCCCTGCGGATCATAATGAAGCGGGGCATCAGCATGGGCACCGGAATGGGTGGAGAGCGTCAGCCGGGAGACATTGACCGGACAGTCCGGCTCGATTGTCCAGACTTGATCCAGCGAAAAGGCGGTGTCCCCGGGCCAGACGGGCAGGGCGGGCCGCAGGGTTTGGGATATGTCGATCAATCGTTTCCCCATCAGAGCGAAGTCCTGACCGTCCACAATTCAGGGAAAAAACGCAGATCCAGCGCCTTGACGAGATAGGAGACGCCGCCCGTGCCGCCGGTGCCGCGGCGATAGCCGATGATGCGCTCCACGGTCTTCATGTGATTGAAGCGCCAGAGCTGGAATTTGTGTTCCACATCCACCAGCTTTTCGGCCATTTCATACAGCTGCCAGTGATCCTCGATGTTGGAATAGACCTCTTTCCAGGCCGCCTCGACTTCAGCGCTGGGCTTGTAGGGTTCTGACCAGTCCCGCTCCAGACGGTCGGCCGGAATATCAAACCCGGCTTTGGCCAGTTGTTTCAAAGCTTCGTCGTAAATGCTGGGGAGATTGAGATATTTCCGCACGGCATCTGCGTGCTCGGATTTTCCGTGGACCCGGGCCATGGCCGCATTCTTGTTGCCCAGGCGGTATTCCAGCATGCGGTATTGATAGCTCTGGAAGCCGGAACTCTGGCCCAGCCGGTCGCGGAACTTCAGGTAATCGGCAGGCGTCATGGTGGCCAGAATGGCCCAGGATTGCGTCAGCTGTTCCTGGATCCGGGCGATGCGCGACAGCATTTTTGACGCCGGGCCGAATTCCCCCCGATTGATACAATCAATGGCGGCATCAAGTTCGTGCAGGCAGAGCTTGAGCCATAATTCCGAAGCCTGGTGGATGATGATGAACATCATCTCGTCGTGCTCCGCGGTCAAAGGCGATTGGGCTTTCAGGATGTGGTCGAGCTTGAGATAAGCCCCATAGGACAGGCCGCCTTCCGGGGACCAGTGAACGTCTTCGCCCGACAGATCGACGGATGTGCTGATGGTTTCAGGCATTTGCAGGGTCCAGTCATTTGATTTGCGCGAAGACTAGTCCGGGAGGTGCCGGGACGGAAGGCGGCATGATGTATCCGGATCAACTGCACCGGAAATGGAAAGGGCGGCCCGACAGGACCGCCCCTTTTTTACTCTGAAACAAGGTCTACCAGCCGCAATTACGGCCCTCATTCTCTTCTTCCAGATGCGTCATCAATGGCTGGAAATAAGCGATGATCGCGGACCCGTCCATTTCGCGCGTGCCGGTAAAGGCTTCCAGCGCGTCCGGCCAGGGCTGTGACGCGCCCATTTCCATCATCTCGTTGAAACGGCGGCCAACTTCCTCATTGCCATAGACGGTGCAGCGGTGAAGCGGTCCTTCCCATCCGGCCATTTCACACGCGGCCTGCTGGAACTGGAATTGCAGGATATAGCTGAGAAAATAGCGTAGATACGGGACATTATTGGCGATGTGATATTTGGCACCCGGATCAAATGCGGTGTCCGGCCGGTCCACGGGCGGGTAAACGCCCTGATACTGATCACGAAGCTCCCACCATGCGGAATTGTATTCCTCTGGCGTGATCTCGCCGCGGAAGACGCGCCAGCGCCATTGATCCATCATCACCGCAAACGGCAGGAAAGCGATCTTGTCGAGCGCCAGGTCCATCAGGAGCCCGAGATCGGCTTCGGCCCCCGGCACCTGATCGGCGGCGAGCAGATCGATCTGGACGAGATATTCCGGCGTCACTGACAGCGCGACAAAATCACCAATGGCTTCGTGGAAACCGTCATGAGCGCCATTCTGGAACAGCGTGTCCTGATCCTGATAAGCGCGTTGATAATAGTTGTGACCCAGCTCGTGGTGAACCGTACGGAAGTCCTCAGCGTTCACATTGGTGCACATCTTGATGCGGATATCATCGCGGGAATCGAGGTTCCATGCCGAGGCATGACAAACCACATCCCGGTCCCGCGGGCGCGTGATCAGCGACCGGTCCCAGAAGGATTGCGGCAACGGGTCGAGGCCAAGAGAGGTATAGAAACGTTCACCGGCCTCGACCATCTCATGGGCGTCGTAGTCGGCGGCCACCAGCAATTCGGTCAGGTCATAGCCGGGATCGGATGATCCGACGCTGACAATGTCACTGATAGGGGACCAGCCCTGTGCCCACATATTGCCCAGCAAATCCGCACGGATCGGGCCGGAGGCAGCTTGGACCGCATCGCCATATTCTTCATTCAGTTCTGCCCGCGCATAGCAATGAAGCTGTTCGTAGAGCGGCTCGACCTGCCCCCAGAGCCGTTCGACCTCGGCTTCCATTTCGTCGGCCGGCATGTCGTAATTTGACAACCACATCTCGGCGAGATCGGAAAAGCCGAGCTCGCGCGCGCCCTCATTGGCCAGGTCGACCATGGCCGCATAATCCTGGCTCATCTGTTCGGGATTGATGGCATCGCGCCACTGGCGCCACATGGCGGACAGGACATCCGGGTCGCGCTCGGTTCCCATCAGCACTTCCATCGTATCCAGCGGAACTGCGTCCAGGTCGATATCCTCCCGGCCGGTGGCCTCGGTGATCTCCTCTGCGGTGATAAGCTCCGGGTCCAGGGAAACGGTTCCGGTCGAGTAGGCCGAGCTCATCCGCGTGGTCAGCTCTGCCAATTCCTCAGCCGCTCCGGCTCGGGACGGGGCGGGCAGGGTGATGCCTGCCGTCAGATTGGTCATCTTGCGGCGCAGATCCAGCGGCAGATCAAGATCGGCAAAAGGGGCGGTGCCAAGCGCCATGCGGACAGCCATTTCGGTGCCTTCGGCGCTGACCCGGCTCACCAGATATTCGGTGTCTTCGGTGATGAAGTTGGAATAAACCCAGAAAACACGGCTCGCATATTCATTGAATTCGGCAAGTTCGGCCTCTGTTTCCTCAAGGAAGGCCCTCGCGTCTGCGGCGGTCAGACTGCCCGAATCGGATGTCATCTCGCTTCCGGAATTGTCCTGGTCCAAATTCGCTGCGTCACTCTGGCTTTCGCTACATCCGGCAGCGGCCAGCAGGGCCATGCCTGCGACACCATACATCCACGTTTTCATGCTCTTCTCCCGTAAGGCGACAGAAATTCAGTTTACCTTTATCGCGTGTGTTGAGCGGAAAGTAACCCCCGCATCTGTGTGTTCACCTACGCTTGGCCGAATGATTGGATTCCGATGCAGATCGCTGCGGCAATATTTTTTGGGAGAGTCTAACGGAATTATTGGTGTCATCCCGAGTTTCGGTATAGGCTTGTGAAGACTGTTGATTTGCTGGCGTGGCCGACATCAAATTTGGCAATAATTTCGGGGAGAAAACTGATGAATAGATTGATCTGGGCTGGCATTGCGATGACCGCAATGCCGGTAATGGCCTTCGCAGATGACATGTTTGCCGGCGTTTCCACGATTGCTGACAGCAATGGTGAAACCCGCATCATGTTTGAATCGCTAAATCCGGACATCATGCGAATGGAGGCCGGCGAGCGTGTCTCCCTGAATTTTGGTCCAGGTTATGAAGCCGAGCTTGACCGTATCGGTGATCAATCGCTGGGGGCTCGGGTCTGGGTCGGGCGGCTTGCCGATCATACGATCCATAACCGGGTTCTTCTTACGCAGACCAACGGATTTGTTTTCGGCCGAATCCAGACTGAAGACGGTCTGTGGATGATTGTTCCGGAGGCCGGAGGTCACCGCATCATGCAGATGCCAGAGGGTGGTGAGCCTCTCCAGAATCCCAATGACGTGCTGATCCCGAATTATGATCTTGTGGTTCAGGAAGGACGCGAGCGGGTTGCTGAAATTGAAGAAGGCACTGCTGACGCCGTAGCGGTGGGTTCCAACGGAATTATTGATATTGCCGTCTTCTATTCCCAAGGTTTTTCTGCCCGCTGGGGCTTGGCCACGGGAGGCCGTGTCCAATATCTGATGGCGGTGCTTGATCAGGCGCTGATTGATTCTGACACCGGATTGCGTGCGCGTCTGGTCCACCTCGATTCGGTGACCCTGGATAATGATGCCGCTAACCAGAGCGAAACGTTGAACAATCTTTCGGGCGATCCGAATGGAGATACGCCTGTCACGCAGGATTTGAGCGCTCTGCGTGCGGCCGGCGTGACCTATGGTGCGGATCTTGTCGCCATCTTGCAGCGATCACTGACCGGACAGAGTTCATGCGGGCTTGCCTGGGGAATTGGCCAGCCTTCCACCAATGGGGTGATCAATGCCAATAGTGCCCGTTTCGGATACTCGGTTTCTGCCGACTGGATTGCGGATACCGATAATCCCGCAGGCCAGTACAGCTTCTGTTCTGACGTCACGTTTGCTCATGAAATCGGCCACAATCTGGGCTTTGCTCACAATGTTGAAGATGCCGGCGGCACACCCGGCGGCGGCGTACGGGCCTATGCACATGGCCACCGCGTTGATTGCACGTTCGGCACGATAATGTCCTATCAATCAGGCGCTGGCATTACCTGCCCGCAAGGGGCTCCGAATGGGCCCGGTGGAGAGGCCGAAGCGCTGTATTTCTCCAATCCGGATATCAATCTTTGTCCGAATGGTGCTGCGTGCGGGATTGCTGCGCCGGGACAGGAGCAAGTTGCCTTTGCGCAGATTGATGGTCCTTCGACTTCCGACCCGGCAGACAATGCACGGGCGGCACGCGAGGTCAGTCTCAATGTCGTGAGCTTCCGACCTGAAGCTCCGCGTGTCGTATCATCGGTACTGCCAATTACCCGGTCAGTGACCAATGGTACAACAGCCACGGCGTTTGCCACCATCATCAATCCCACCGCAACAGGATCGACGGCTACCGGCTGTGGATTGCGTCTGGCAGGCGCAACACCGGCGCAATTCTCCTATCAGACGACGACGCCGGCGAATGCCTTGACAGGTACGGCGAATACGCCCGTCAGTATTGCTGCGGGAGCCGCACAGAACTTCCTGTTCTCGGTTACCAGTGCTGCTGATTTCGTCGATGGCGTGGGCACGCCAGGCTTCTACCCATCCACAAACAATGAGAGCGATCTCTTCATCGAGGCCTTCTGTGACAATCGTCGTTCGGCGGAATATACGCTGGGCCTGAACTCGCTTACTTTCCGGTCAACCGCTGCAGGGTCTGCTGACATCGTCGCACTGGCCACATCTGGTGACCCGGGCCGCGTGAATGTTCCGACAACAGGTAATTTCGTTGGCGTCTTTGCAGTCGCAATCTCCAATGTCGGGAATGCGGGTAATATTGTGGTCTCCGCTGACACCGGAGGGCGGACTCTGGCCATCAATAATATTGAGATTTGCCCGACCAACCCGGCGACAGGGGCTTGTACGGCCGCGCGTGCTGCAACGCAGAATCTCGCTGTGGGTGCCAATGGCACGGCCACATTCGGTATTTTCGTAAGGGGGACCGGAGCCGCGATCAGCAATGATCCGGCGCGGAACCGTGTCTTCGTCCGCTTTGCCGAGGGTGGTAATGCGGTGGGAGCCACAAGCGTGGCGGTCCGGACCCAATAGGTCTGCGAATCTGAATTCGACACTGGATGAGGGGCTGCTTTCCGGAGCGGCCCCTTTTTCAGGCCTCATGACAGACCTGCCGATATCACTGAACACAGAAAAACCCGGCAGACATGCCGGGCTTTCATAGACTGGCGGAGGGGGAGGGATTCGAACCCCCGGAACCTCGCGGCTCAACGGTTTTCAAGACCGCCGCAATCGACCACTCTGCCACCCCTCCGCAGATGATGTTTCCTCTTAGCGGGGGAGGCCGGTATAAGGCAACTGGTGAATGCTTACACTTGTTTCACTCCTTTCGATTAGAGACAGTGCGGGATTTTATGGTGTGGGAGAGGCGCTGTGCAGATTTCAGCCCGGTCTTCAATCATGATTGCGACGCTGATCTGTTCAGCGTTTCTAGGCGCATGCTCGTCATCAGCATCACATATCGTGCGCGGGATCGATATTGTATCACCCCCCTCCCGCTCGACATCTGCGGGTTCTTCCGGTTCGGCCAGCCCGGCCTGGAATGGGGGTAGTGGCGAGCAGAAAATAGGACGGCCCTATACCATTGCCGGTCGCACCTATGTGCCGGCACGGGACGATGATTATGATGCCACCGGGATTTCCTCCTGGTACGGGCCGAATTTCCAAGGCCTTCCTACGGCCAATGGTGAAATTTTTGACCAGAACCTGCTGACAGCGGCGCATACGACCCTGCCGATTCCCAGCATGATCGAGGTTACCAATCTTGAAAATGGCAGATCAGCCGTATTGCGGCTCAATGATCGGGGTCCGTTTGCAGGCGACCGGATCCTGGACGTCAGCCGTGCGGCCGCTATTGAACTCGGTTTTCTCGAGCAGGGGCTGGCGCGGGTGAGGGTGCGGTATCTTGGCCCGCCCGAGGGCGTGGCGCCGGCCGGAACGGTGGCGGAAAGCCACATCTATACGGCCAGCAATGGCAATACCCGATTTCGTGTCCAGGCCGGTGCCTTCTCGGAGCGCGCCAATGCAGAAGCTCTTCGCCAGCGCCTGGCATCTGCCGGGGATGTGCGGATTGAAGATGCCCGGTCAGCCGGAAGGCGTATCTACCGGGTTTATGTAGGCAGCGATCTAGCGCGTTCTGATGCCGATATACTCAGCCGGGATCTGTCGCGATACGGCGTGTACGACGCGCGGGTTGTGGCGCTGAACTGACAGCAGGCTGGACGCCAGCCCTCCATCGCGTTTCAATCAGCCTTGTCTTCTGGCTGTCTGATTCCGTGATGGAGAAACGCCCGTGCGCGCACTCATAGTATTCTGCCTGTTTACTTTCGCTTCGCTGGCGCAGGCGCAGGACTTCCAGACATCCGCCAGCCATGCTGTCATTCTGGATTACGAAACCGGCGAAGTCCTGTTCAACCACAATGGTGATGAGCCGATGCCGCCGGCTTCCATGTCGAAGCTGATGACGCTGCTGATGGCGTTTGAAGCTATCGAACGGGGCGCATTGTCGCTGGACGATGAATTGCCGGTTTCCGAACATGCATGGCGGACTGGCGGAGCGGCTTCGGGCTCCTCCACCATGTTTCTGGAGGTCCATTCACGGGCACGTGTGGATGATCTGATCCGCAGCATCATCGTTCAATCCGGCAATGATGCCTGCATCGTGCTCGCCGAGGCGATATCCGGGTCTGAAAGCGCGTTCGCGGCTGATATGACGGTGCGGGCGCGTGAGCTGGGCCTGTCCAGTGCGCGGTTCGCAAATTCGACCGGCTGGCCGCATCCGGATCAACGGATCAGTGCCATTGATCTGGCCCGGCTTGCGGCCATCATCATCCGCGAATACCCGGAATTCTATGAAATCTTCGATGTCCGGGAATTCACCTATAACGGCATCCGCCAGTTCAACCGCAACCCGCTGCTGGCGACCATGGACGAGGTTGATGGGCTCAAAACCGGTCATACCGAGGAAAGCGGATACGGCCTCGTTGCCTCCGGCGAACGTGACGGTGCGCGCCGTATCGTCGTCTATAACGGTATGGAAAGCGAACGGGCACGGGCCAGTGAAGGCGAACGCCTGATGCGCGCTGCGCTGGCCGATTTCACTCTGGTTGAACTGGGCACTGCCGGTGATGTGGTGGGTGAAGCCGATCTGTTTCTGGGACAGGCGGAAACGGTTGCGCTGCGGCTGACAGAAGATGCGCGCGTCGGACTGCATGTTCGGGCCCGCGGCGATCTCCAGGCCGAAATTGTCTATGATGGTCCGATTGCCGCTCCCGTGGCCGAAGGGGATGTGATTGCGCGCCTGGAAGTGTCGGCTCCGGGTATGGAAACACGTCAGTTTGCGCTTGAAGCTGCCGGGACGGTGGCCAAGCAGGGCCTCATCGGACGCGCACTGGCCGGACTGGGCAGCCTGTTCGGCGTCAACTGATGCCGAAGGGATTGTTTATCTCGCTGGAAGGCGGTGAGGGGGCCGGAAAGTCCACACTCGCCCGGGCCTTGCAAACGGCGCTGATTGCGCATGGCCGCGATGTTGTCCTGACGCGTGAACCCGGCGGTACACCCGGGGCCGAACAAATCCGGGATTTGCTGGTCAAAGGCGATACCGAACGCTGGTCGGCGATGACCGAAGCTCTTTTGTTCTACGCAGCCCGCGTCGACCATGTCGAGAAAGTCATTCAACCCGCCATCGGCCGCGGGGCGATTGTCATTTCCGATCGGTTCGCGGATTCGACCATGGCATATCAGGGCGCAGCGGGCGGTATTGAGCTTGCCCGCCTGAAAGCCCTGCATCGTCTTGCGCTTGGCGATTTTCAACCCGCACTGACGCTTTTGATTGATATACCGCCGGAAACCGGGCTGGCGCGGACGCGCGACCGGCTGGGACTGGAAGTGCGGTTTGAATCCAAGGCGCTGGCGTTTCATGAGCGCCTGCGGAATTGCTTCCGGCAATTGGCGGCGGACGAACCAGACCGTTTCGTGACGCTGAAGGGTGAAGATGATGCCGATAAAGTCGCAGCCAGGGCGCTGAGCGCGGTGATGGACCGTTTGAATGATGAGTAGCCCCGACCTCGAGCCCGATTGCGAAGCCGGTTGCGCTCCGCCGCGCGAGATCGCCGCGCTGTTCGGCCATGACGCCGCGCTGGCCCAGTTTGACGCCGCCCGCCGGTCCGGACGCTTGCATCATGCCTGGATGATTACCGGTCCCAAAGGGGTCGGCAAGGCCAGTCTTGCCTACACGGCGGCCCTGCAGCTGCTGGCGGGTAGCGGTTCCCCTGACGCCGCCCGGCAAAAAGTTCGGGCCCAGGCTCACCCCAATCTTCTGACCATCCGGCGGCCCTGGGATGACAAGCGCAAGCGTTGGCGGGGCGAAATCACGATTGATGAGGTGCGGCGGGTTCCGGACTTCTTCTCGCGCAGTGGTGGCGAGGACGGCTGGCGCATCGCCATCATCGACTCGCTGGATGAATTCAACCGCAATGCGGCCAATGGCTTGCTGAAGACATTGGAAGAGCCGCCAACGCAAGGCCTCCTCTTTCTGGTTACGCATTCGCCGGGGCGGCTCTTGCCGACGATCCGGTCCCGATGCCGTCAGCTGGAACTGAGATCGCCGCCCGTCGATGAAACACGCGACTGGTTGATCCGCATACACGGTGTGCCGGCCGAACAGGCTGCGGCCGCCTCGGCTTTAGCCTCCGGCGCGCCGGGACGGGCGCTGGCGCTGCTGCAGTCCGGCGCGGTGGAACTGGAAAAGGATGTTCGGACTCTTCTGGACCGCCTGCCGAACTGGGATGCGCGCGCTAGCCGACGCCTGGCCGCCAGGGTTTCATCCAAGGCTGGAGAATCCCTGCGTCCGCATCTTTATGCCTCACTGGCGCGAAATGCGGCGCGGCTGGCCAAGGAAAATGCAGAAAATGGTCAGGCACCCGAAGCCTGGCTTGATGCATGGAAGTCCATCCAGAATCTCGAAACGGAAGCCGAAGGCGTGTATCTGGATGCCAAACAGGCCGCACTCGCTGCATTTGCCCATATGGAGAGCGCGGCCCGCGCCAGCCGGAATTGAGGCCATGCTGATCGACAGTCACACCAATCTACACGGTGAAACCTATGCCGAGGATTTGCCAGAGGTCCTTGAACGCGCTCGCGCAGCCGGTGTTGGTGGGATGATTGCCATTTGTTGCCGGTTGTCGGATTTCGAGGCTGTTTCGGCGATTGCTGAAGCGCATGAGGATATCTGGTGCACGATCGGCGCGCATCCGCACCATGCCAAGGACCGCCCGGATATCAGTGCAGACGAGCTGATCGAGATCGCCCAGCATCCGAAAGTGATAGGAATTGGCGAAACCGGGCTGGACTTTCACTATGGATACAGCCCGCGTGAGGATCAGTTTCAAAGCCTGCGCACGCATATAGAGGCCGCCAGACGCACGGATTTGCCGCTCATCCTGCACACCAGAGAGGCCGATAGCGAGATGGCGGCCCTTCTGGAAGAAGAAACGGGCAGGGGAGCTTTCCGGACATTGCTGCATTGTTATACCGGCGGCGCAGAACTGGCGGTGCGCGGTGCGGCCCTTGGCGCGTATTTCGCCGCCTCGGGGATCATCACTTTCAGGAAAGCAGAGGATGTCCGCACTGTTTTCCGTGATCACATCCCGGCAGATCGCGTGATCATCGAGACGGATTGTCCATATCTTGCGCCGATGCCACATCGGGGACGCCGCAATGAACCGGCGTTTCTCCCGGATGTACTGACCGGCGTGTGCGATACACTTGGCTGGAGCCGGGAAGAGGGGGAGCAAAAGACCACTGATGCTTTCTTCCGCCTGTTCACCAAGGCGGAGCGTCCGGTATGACGGAGACATCTGTCTGGCAGGTGACGATCCTTGGTTGCGGGTCGTCGGGCGGTGTGCCGCGGCCGGACGGGGATTGGGGCGCTTGCGACCCGGGCAATCCGAAAAACCGCCGCAGACGCTGCAGTATTCTCGTCGAATATGCGGATAATATTCAATTATTCCAGTCGGGAACCCGGACAGTTTCGGTGATCGATACATCCCCTGATTTTCGTGAGCAGATGCTGTCGGCCAGCGTGAAACGCCTTGATGCGGTCATTTATACCCATGATCATGCCGATCAGACCCATGGTATCGATGATTTGCGGCCCTATGTGCTGCGTGCCCGCAAGCGGTTACCGGTCTGGATGATGCCTGAAACGGCCCAGAGCTTGACGACGCGCTTCAAATACGTGTTCGAGGCGCGCGAAGGATCACCATATCCTGCGATTCTCGCGGCGCGTGGCATTCCAGATGAAGGCGAATACTTTCGTGTTGATGGCCCGGGCGGAGCGATGCCGGTCACCTTGATGCGTCTGGAACACGGTGGAATCATCGCGGGCGGTTTCCGGTTCGGCCCCTTTGCCTATTCGCCGGATGTCAGCGCGGTCCCGGATCGCGCCTTTGACATTCTGAACGGCGTGCCAGTCTGGATTGTCGATGCATTGCGCGAAACCCCGCATCCTACGCATGCAAGTGTCAGTGATGCTTTGGCCTGGCTGGATCGCGCTGGCGCCGGGCGGGGCATACTCACCAATCTTCATGTTGATCTCGACTATGAAACGCTCTTGGCCAGACTGCCAAAAACCGTTGTACCGGCCTTTGACGGCATGACGCTGAAATGCGAGGCTTCAACATGGGCCGCCTGAAGGTCCAATGATAAGAATGACATATAATATGTCTCATAATATACATTATGCGCATTTTAGATATCAGAACTGAAGGCGAGCATGAGAAATAACCAATCTCCCCTCCAGCGTCTGCGGTCCATCATGGAGCGCCTTCGTAATCCCGAAAATGGCTGCCCATGGGATGTTGCACAAACGTTTGAAACCGTCGCGCCCTATACGATCGAGGAAGCCTATGAAGTCGATGACGCCATTCGGCGCGGTGATATGGCGGACCTGAAGAATGAGCTCGGCGATCTTTTGTTGCAGGTCGTGTTTCATTCCCGCATGGCCGAAGAAGCCGGCCTTTTCGACCTGGACGATGTTGCCACGGCAATATCCGACAAGATGGTGAACCGCCATCCCCATGTTTTTGGTAACAAATCCTATGCTGATGCGGAGGCACAAACGCAGGACTGGGAACGCCTGAAGGCCGCAGAACGCAAGGAAAAGACAGGGTTCGATGGCTTGCTGGATGATGTTCCGCTGGCCCTGCCCGGCCTGAAACGCGCGCAAAAACTCCAGAAACGGGCCGCTACGGTCGGATTTGACTGGCCGGATGCAGGGCGCGTTCTGGAAAAGGTGGATGAGGAATTGGCAGAAGTCCGCGAAGCCATTGCGTCAAATGATGCCGATAAGATCGAAGATGAAATCGGGGATTTATTGTTTGTCTGTACGAATTTGGCGCGAAAAATGAAAGTAGACAGTGAGGCAGCCTTGCGGCGCGCGAATGCCAAATTCGAGCGCCGATTCCGTTATATTGAAGCGGCGCTCAAAGCCCAAAAGCGCGATATCCGCCAGACCGCGCTGGATGAAATGGAAGCCCTCTGGGTCGACGCCAAGGGCCAGGAGAACAGCTAGCCGGCATCCTCGAAATTCGGGGCGAGTTCCGGAAACTGGGACGCAAACCGGCCTGCAGCCTCGGGCGACAGGCGCGCGTGAGCTGTCGTTACGCCCTTTTCATCCACGCTTTCCGAGATAACGGCACCATGCTGGTGTAGCCAGGCCAGTGCACGTTGATCGCGGACGCCGGCCTTGACTTCCAGCATGACGGATTTCTCTGCCATGGCACGGTCAATGGCATGGAGAAGGCGATCAATCCCCTCGCCTGTCTGTGCAGACAGGCTGATGGCGCAGATGGCGTCTTCGCTCTTGCGGGGCAGATCGGCGAGACTGTCCGGATCCAGCCCGTCCTCATCTTTCCAGAGGTCAATCTTGTTAAAGACCTCGATGACCGGCTGACCATGTTCGCTGCCGGCATCTATGGCGTCGAGAATGGCTTCGACTTCGCGGCGGCGGGTTTCGAAATCGACCGCCGAGACGTCCAGGACATGCACAATGATGTCGGCTTCGCGGACTTCTTCCAGCGTCGCCCGGAAAGCAGCTACAAGTTCCGTGGGCAAATCGGTGATGAAACCGACTGTATCTGATAACAGCAACTGGGTCCCGGCCGGTGACTTGAAGCCGCGAATGGTCGTATCGAGCGTGGCAAAGGGCATGTCCTTGGCGAACACCCCTGCCCCCGTGATCCGGTTGAACAGAGTGGACTTGCCGGCATTTGTGTAGCCAACGATCGCCACCATCGGATAAGGCGCGACCTGACGGGATTTGCGATGCAGGGCACGGGTGCGGCGAACTTCTTCCAGTTCGCGGCGCAATCGTCCCATCTTGTCCGCCAGGATACGCCGGTCGGCCTCGATCTGGGTCTCACCGGGACCGCCCATAAAGCCCTGCCCGCCACGCTGACGTTCAAGGTGGGTCCATGTCCGGACCAGGCGCGAGCGTTCATAGGCCAGCCGGGCCAGCTCGACCTGCAACCGGCCTTCGCGGGTGCGCGCCCGCAGACCGAATATTTCCAGAATCAGGCCGGTTCTGTCGACGACCTTGATCTTCCAGGCTTTTTCAAGATTGCGTTGCTGGACCGGTGACAGGGCGGCGTCAACGACGGCTACCGTGGCACCGATTTCCGCGATATGTGCCCCGATCTCTTCCAGCTTGCCCCGGCCGAAGAAACGGCCCGGGTCAATCTTGCGTACCGGTGCGAACGTGGATTCGACAACGTCAAGACCGAGTGCTTCGGCCAGTCCGGTGGCTTCTTCCAGCCGCGCATTTTCTTCTGGATCTTCGCCGCCCAACCGGGCGCGAATGACGATAGCCTTGTCAGCGGGCGTTCCGGTTTCGATCAATCTTCGCTGTCCTCATCATCCTGTTCGGCCTCAAACAGGGAGACCGGTGCAGATGGCATGATGGTGGAAATCGCATGCTTGTAGACCAGCTGGGATTGACCGTCGCGTCGCAGTAGCAGGCAGAAATTATCGAACCAGGTCACAACGCCCTGGAGCTTGACACCATTGACCAGAAAAATGGTCAGAGGCGTTTTTGTTTTGCGGACGGAATTGAGGAAGACGTCCTGCAGATTATTGCTTTTGCGTTCGCCAGACATTGGCCTGCTCCAGTTGTTCTTGTTCTTTTCACCGAACCGTTTGCCTAATTTACAGGGCGTTCGCCCCGGCGCGCAACCAGCCAGACCGACGGGCGGTTTATCTGTTTACGAGCACGTTCGTTCGCAGTTGCAACATAAGACGCGCGAAGCTGCAAGGAAAACGTGCCCGGATGACCGTTTGCGACCGATTTTCCGTCAATTTCCACGACAGGTGTCAAAAACGCCGATGCAGAAGTGATGAAGGCTTCGCGGGCCGAAAGTGCTTCATCGCGCGTGAACGGACGCTCCTGCGTCTTGATACCCGCATTCCGCGCCAGCTCGAACAAGGTGCGCCGGGTAATGCCATTGAGAATATCATTCGATGCCGGGCGGGTGACCAGTGTGCCATCAGCGGTGACGATCCAGACATTCGAGGCAGAGGCCTCGGTAATGAACCCGTCTGCATCGATCATCCAGCACTCTCCTGCACCGGCTTCAGCTGCAGCTTGCTTTGCCAGTACATTCGGCAGCAATGACACGGATTTTATATCGCGGCGGGCCCAGCGGATGTCCGGCTGTGTGATAACAGAAATGCCTTTTCCGGCACGAACTTCCGCCTTTTCGAAATTGACCGGTTTGGCTGTGATCATGATCCCCGGCCGCGTATCCAGTGGTGGGAAAATGTGATCCCGACGGGCCTGACCACGCGAAATCTGCAGATAGATCAAGCCATTCCCGATGTGATTGAGCGCGACCATGCGGGCCAGAATAACGCTCAATGACGCATTGCTCATGGGTGGCCGGATCTGCAATTCCGACAGCGACCGGGCCAGACGCGTCATATGGCCGTCAAAATCCATCAGTGCGCCACCCCTGACGCCCCAGACTTCATAGACGGCATCGGCAAACTGATTGCCGCGGTCCTCGATATGAATGCAGGCATCACGGTGCCGGACAAACCGGCCATTGACGTAGGCAATGCGGGACATGGAAATCAGAACCTTCTGAAAAGCGAGGCTATCGCGGCGAGGCCAGCCAATACTTCAAGCCGTCCAAGCACCATAAGCAAGACCGTAATTCCGAGAGAAACAGGTTTCATGTCAGCCCAAGCATGATCTGGCGACAATTGGTCATGCAAGGGGCCGGCATTGGCGATGGCTGTTGCAGCCGCACTCCAGGCGGCTTCAAACGGCTCGCCGGAAAATGCCAACAGCACAACGCCTATGGCGACCAGCCCGATATAACCGAGAACCGTGGCCCAGAGCGCCAGCATGGCCGGGTTGGACGTCGTCCGGCCCCGGAATTTCACCGACACAATGCCGGAGGGGTGCGCCATGCGCGCCAATTCGGCCAACGCTGTGCGGGAGAGGATGACAAGTCTGGAAATCTTCAGGCCGCCTGCCGTTGATGCCACGGCACCGCCGATCATTGCTGCCAACACAGCCGCAAGCGGGACATGCCCGGCCGAATTGGACACTGTAAACCCGGTGGTGGTCACCACGAAGATAGCGTCTGCGATAACGTGATGCGGTCCCGCCACATGTGCGGTCCCGAGAAAGAAGAGGAAAGCCAGCGCCGCTATGGCCGCAATCATGGCCAATGGTTCCATATTGAGCCCGGTCTCATGGCGTGACACCAGATTGCGTAGATAAGCAATATTGCTCGCGCCTATGAACGTGATTGCGGCCAGAATGGCTATGGCAAGGCCATTGACCTGACCGTCCAGAGCCCCTGAGGTTACCGTGTAACCGCCCGTCGATATTGCGGAGAAAGCCAGGCAAAGCGCTTCGAAGGCCGGCACTTGTGAGGCAAGGAGCAACAGGAATCCCACTGCCGTCAGACCGCAATAGATAAAAGCTATGCGCCGGGCCGCGACATGGAGATTCGAGAAAATATTCTCCTTACTGACCGTCAGGAGAATGGACTTGCGTAATTCAAGCCCCGAATTATCAAAAGCCGCGAGAACGCCGGCCGCCGTTAAAAGCGTCATATACCCGCCCAGAAAACTCAGAAGACAACGCCAGAAGATTATTGTGTCCGTCACGTTTTCCGGTGCCCGCAATATGGCCCCTGTGGTCGTGAAAGCGGAATAGGATTCAAACAAGGCTTCCGGATAGCTCATGCCAGGCAAGAGCATCAGAAAGGGAATTATCAGGAAGAGCGGGGTCAGCACCCAAAGCGCCATTACATAGGCAGAGGCTTCAGTCGCCCGCGCGACGACCGTTGTTCCTGTCGTCGCGGACCAGATCAAACCACCTGCAAAGCCCATTGTCCCGGCCGTGACCAGAAACGCCCGCGCGGCAAACCATGACTGGGCCAGGAGTGAGACAAGGGCGATAGCGAAAATCACGATCGCGAGTGCAGTCCATGTCTGCCCCAGTGGCCGGAGGAAGCCGAGCGAATTCATCCTCGCTAGAAGTAGTCCAGGCTGACGCGGAAGAGGCGTTCGACCTTGGAAACGGCAGCGGATTCTGCAAACAATAGCATCCTGTCGCCTTCTTTTACGATCGCCCCCTCACCCGGCATGTAGATCTTTCCGGCCTGAACCAAAGCGCCAATCGTTACATTGTCGGGCAGTTCCAGTTCATCTATTGATTTTCCGAGCAGCGGCGATGTGGCCAGGATGACGCCTTCCAGCGCCTCGGCGAGACCACCGGCAATGGATTGCAGGCCAGTGATGCGCCCACGCCGGATGTGCTGGAGAATAGTCGAAACGGTGGTCGTTCTCGGGTCGATGAAGGCATCCACTTGCAGTGGTTCGCGAAGTGGCTGGAAAGCCTGCTCATTGACCAGACAGATCGACCGCCCTGCCCCTTCACTCTTGGCCATCACAGAGCTGAGCAAATTGACCTTGTCGTCATTGGTGACACAGACGACCAATTCGGCCCTGTCCGCGCCGGCTTCACGCAACAGGTCCGGAGTCAGGCCGTCCCCATGCAGCACGACGGTCTTCTTGAGCTGGTCAGCCGCGCTTTCCGCTCGCTTCTTGTCGGCTTCTATAAGGCGGACCTTGACGTGTCCGAGGCGTTCGAGCGCCTGGGCCACGTAAACGCCGATATTGCCGGCACCGATAATCACAACCCGGCGAACCTTTTCCGCCTTCTGTCCGAAGATCTGCAGTGCCCGTTCCAGCATGGAAGGCTCGATCGAGATATAGATCTCGTCGTCGGCCAGCAGGGGGTCGGTGACGGTCGGGACAAACAGCTTGCCATCACGCATGACACCACACAGTGATAGCCGGAGGTCCGGGAAAATCTCGCGGATCTGCTCAATGGAAGATCCGGCGACCGGACTGTCTTCCTCCATCCTTATGCCCAGCAGCTGGACGCGGCCGCCTGCAAAGAGCGCAGTGGAAAATGCTCCCGGCGTCTCCACACGCTGCAGAATGGCCCGGCCAACCTCCAGCTCAGGCGAAATAACCACGTCGACAGGCAGGTTGCCGGTCGAGAACAGGCCCCGCCAGGCCGGATCGAGATAGGCTTGAGCCCGGACCCGGGCGATCCGCATCGGCGTCTTGAAAAGCGAGTGGGCCACCTGACAGGCGATCATATTGGTTTCATCGGAGTGGGTGACGGCCACAAGCAATTCCGCATCAGCTGCGCCAGCACGCTCCAGCGCTTCGGGATGCGATCCATGTCCCACAATTCCGCGGACATCGAGATCCGTTGTAATCTGTGAAATCAGGTCTTGTGACCAGTCGACGACCGTTACCGCATTGCCTTCACGCGACAATGCCTTAGCGATGCCGTATCCGACGCGCCCGGCCCCACAAACGACAGCCTTCATGGCGTCAAATCCTTATTCCTCGGCGAGCTCGCCATCCGAGCGGGCTTCAGAGGTATTTACCCCTAAAGACTTCAGCTTGCGATGCAAGGCGGAGCGTTCCATGCCGATAAATGCGGCTGTGCGGGAAATGTTGCCACCAAAGCGGTTGATCTGCGATTTCAGATATTCACGTTCGAATTTTTCACGTGCATCGCGCAGCGGCAGAGCGATCATCCGCTCGGCGTCAAAGCCGCTATCGTCTGTTTCGCGCCCCGCCACTTCGGATGGCAGCGAATCGAGTGTGATTGGCCCGTCCGGATTGCCAGAGGTCAGAATCAGCAGACGTTCGACATTGTTGCGCAACTGGCGGACATTACCGGGCCAGTCATGAGCCTGGAGCGCTGCCATGGCGTCTTCGCCGATCTCGCGCTTGGTCAGGCCGGAATAGCTGGTAATGCGCGACAGGAAATGATCGACCAGGAGTGGAATATCTTCGCGCCTTTCGGAAAGACCGGGCACATCCACCGGCACGACGGCAAGACGGTGGTAAAGGTCCTCTCGGAACAAGCCCGCCGAAATATGATCGCGCAGATTCCGCGAGGATGATGATATCACTCGAACATTGATTTTGACGTCGCCACCGCCGCCCAGGCGACGGAAGCTGGAATCGACCAGCATGCGCAGCAATTTATTCTGCGTTGCGATGGGCATATCACCAATTTCATCGAAGAAGAGCGTGCCCCCGTGGGCCCGCTCCAGAAGGCCGACCTGCGAGACGAGCCCCTGTTCGGTTTCCGAGCCGAACAATTCTTCCTCGACGCGGTCAGGCTCCATGCCCGCGGCATTGACGGCAATGAAGGGAGCCTTGGCGCGGGGTGACCTGGCATGGATCAGACGCGCGACAACTTCTTTGCCGCTTCCGGCGGGACCACAAATCAGAACACGGCTATTGGTCGGCCCGACGCGCTCGATCAACTGCCGCAATTGGGAAATCGGTCCTGACTTGCCAACGAGTTCCGGTTCGCCCGGGCCCCTCGCCTTCAATTCAGCGTTTTCCCGGCGCAACTGGCTGGCTTCCATGGCGCGTTCAATCGTCAGGATCAGCTTGTCGCTCTTGAACGGTTTTTCGATGAAATCATAGGCTCCCTTGCGGATAGCCGCGACCGCGGTCTCGATCGTGCCATGTCCCGAGATCACGATGACCGGCAATTCCGGGTCAACCTTTTTCATCTCTTCCAGCAATTCGATCCCGTCCAGCCGGCTTCCCTGCAGCCAGACATCAAGAATGACGAGCGATGGCTTGCGCGTTCGCAAAGCCGCCAGCGCATCATCGGCATTCGCCGCTTCGCGGGCCTGATAGCCCTCATCCTCGAGCAATCCGGCGACCAGATCGCGGATATCTTCTTCGTCATCTACAATGAGAATGTCGTTGGCCATGTCTCACACCTGGGCATTTTCGGTTTCAGAAGCGATATCCGGGCCAGTCTGGCTCGACATCGGAAATTTCATGCGGACGATGGCCCCATGGCCTTCATCGGGCTGATCGAGTTCCAAGCGCCCACGATGGTCTTCCATCACCCGTTTGACGATTGCGAGACCGAGGCCGGTCCCCTTTTCGCGCGTTGTCATATAGGGTTCGGTCAGGCGCTCGCGATTGGCCAAGGGCCAGCCCAGCCCATTGTCCTGAATAATGATTTCGGCGAATCCGTCGGTTGCGGAAAGTGTGAGCTGAATACGTCCCTTCAGCTTGGTTCCGGCAATGGATTCCATGCGCGCGGTGACGCTTTCCGCGGCATTCTTGACAATGTTGGTCAGCGCTTGCGCGGCCAAGCGTTCGTCGCATTCTGCATGGATATCAGCGTCAGGATGAGAAAACTCGATGGACACGGCCGGGCTGGCAACCCGCTGGGCGAACACAACATTCCGGATCAGGTCTGTCATGCCGACAGGCTCGATTTTCGGCTGCGGCATCCGGGCGAATGACGAGAATTCATCAACCATCCGGCCAATATCACTGACCTGACGCACTATGGTCGCTACGCATCGATCGAATGTCTCGACATCGTCCTCATTCACCTGTTTGCGGTAGCGCCGTTGCAGGCGCTCGGCCGAGAGCTGGATCGGTGTTAGCGGGTTCTTGATTTCATGCGCAATCCGGCGCGCCACGTCGCGCCAGGCCGCGCTGCGTTGTGCGGCCACAAGGCGGCTGACATCATCGAATGTCAGGATAAGTCCTGCATCGGGATCCAGGCCGGCGCGGACGTTCAGGCTGATCGGGCGTTCCTCGTCTTCGGACAATTCTATCTGCGAGCTGGCGATATCGCCCGGGCGTTGACGCGCCTGAACCGCCACGCTCTCCAGTTCCGGCGACACCTGTGCCAATTCCTGCCCAACGAGCTTGTCTTCATCTCGGCCCAGGAGATCACAGGCCGGACGATTGGCCAGCGTAATGCGGTCCTGATCATCTATCCGGATCACGCCTGCGCTGATCCCTGACAGGACGGCCTCGGTGAAGGCCCTGCGGTTTTCGGACTGGCCGTGTGCCATGAGGAGTTCGCGGCGCTGACCGCGCAGCTGCCGGGTCATCCGGTTAAAAGCCCGTCCCAGTGTGGCGATTTCATCGTCTTCGCGGTGAACTTCGACACGTGTGTCCAGATTGCCCTGACGAACCTGTTCGGCGGCCCGAACCAGGCTGGCGACAGGCCGCACAACCCGTGTGGCCGCAGACAGGGCTAGCCAGACGGCGCCCAGAAGGATCAGGAAAGCGGTTTCGAGATAGACCAGAATGAATACCAGACGGGTTTCCGCTTCGCTCTCGGTCGCTGACCGGAAATCATCGAGTGCCGCCTGGGCGCGCAGCAGTAAGGAAAGGTCGACATCCAGCGTGACATAGAGAAAAGCATCCTCATATGCCGGCAACAGCAGCAACCCCCGCAAGGCCGGCTCGCTGCCGGTCGCCTGTTCCGGGTCGGAGACGCCGAGATCGCCGTCCCGCGCCAGTTGATAAAGGCGCTGTGACGGGCTCACAAAAGCCGGAGAGCCAGAATCTTCTGCCCTGACAAGGATATTGCCTTCACTGTCCACCAGATAGGCTGACGGAAAGCTGCGAACGATTGCCTGGCGGCGGAAATAGGCTGTGTAGGTCTCCGGGTCCTCCGAAAACGCTGCAACCGGCTCAGCGCCAGAGATGTCAAATGCCATAAGCTGGATTTCGTTCAGTGCCTGCTGGGACTGCTGTTCCACAATCACCGCAGCGGTTTCAGCGGCGGACTCAACCACGGTATTCACACGCTCACCAAACCAGTATTCCACCCCGCGGGTCAGCACGCCTCCGAGAAAAAGCGCCATCAAAATGGCCGGGGCGACGGCTGCCAGGGAAAACATGGCAATGAAACGGAGGTGCAGCCGTGGTGCCGGCTCTCCATATTTGCGCCCGGCAAAGCGCCGCGCCACACGGAAACCGACGAGTCCGGCCAGACCGGACAACAAGACAAGGTTGGCAATCAGCAGCAGGACCAGATTCTGTCGCCCGGGAAATGTCTGGTCATCGCCAAAGATCAGAATGAATGCGGCAAGGATGAGAATGGCCGTTGAAACGCCGACACCGGCCCAGAGCGCAACCACGATTGCGCGGGGAAGGTTTGCGGATTCCGGGAAATCCGGTGAGGAAGGATCGCTGTTATCCACCGACATTCCAAAGAGTTTCGCCGAGTTGTTGCTGAAAATCAACGCCCTTGTGTCGCGAAT
This sequence comes from Hyphobacterium indicum, assembly GCF_003129605.1. Classification (GTDB taxonomy): domain Bacteria; phylum Pseudomonadota; class Alphaproteobacteria; order Caulobacterales; family Maricaulaceae; genus Hyphobacterium; species Hyphobacterium indicum. Next base: position 318,956 of record NZ_QBDX01000002.1, on the reverse strand, counting down.
GACACAGGGCTGTCAGGCGGCGATATGGGTGCGCTGTTGCAGACCAGAAAGCAATTTGAAAACTGTCGCGGGCTCAGCCGTCTGGCACAGGCCTTGCCGCAATCCGGGGTCGGCAGCGAATTCAACACCGGCAAAGGCCGCCAGATGCTTGCGCATCATCCGCAGGCCTATGTGATCGCCGTAGAAGATCAATGACCTCTCGAGCTGCGCCGTCAACGCCGACAACTTGTCCGCCATCGATATGCTGCGCACCTCCCCGGCAAGAGCGGAATCGAGCTCGGCAATCAACCATGGACGCCCCTCGGCGGCCCGGCCAATCATAACCATGTCCGCGCCAGACCGATCGAGAGCAGCGCGCGCCGTCGGCAGGTCACGTATGTCGCCATTGACCACAACCGGAACAGAGACCGCAGCTTTTACATCACCGACCCGCGCCCAATCCGCCTGTCCCTTGTAGAATTGCTGACGGGTCCGGCCATGAACGGTTATCAAGCGGACACCCGCTGCTTCCGCCCGACTGGCAAGTTCGGGCGCATTCAGGTTTTCGTGATCCCAGCCGAGGCGCATTTTCAGAGTTACCGGCACTTTTACCGCCGCCAGTGTCGCCTCGATCAGGCTCATGGCATGATCCAGATCACGCATCAGCGCCGAGCCCGAGAGGCCATTGGTGACCTTGCGTGCCGGGCAGCCCATATTGATGTCGATGATGTCAGCGCCCTCGCCTTCGGCGATTTTTGCGGCTTCATGCATCCATCGGGCTTCACGGCCGGCCAGCTGCAGTATTTTCAGGCCGGCACCATCATCCAGCGCAGCCTTTTCCCAGGCCTGCTTGCCGCCGGTCACGAATTCCTCGCTGGCAACCATTTCACTGACGACCATCCTGGCCCCAAACGCGCGGGCCTGGGCCCGGAAGGGCAGGTCTGTCACACCAGACATCGGCGCCAGCATGGCGCGCGCGTCTATCCGGTGTGGACCCAGTTGAATCATGAGACATTTACTTCGCGGCTGGTCTAAAAAGCTGGCGGAACCTATAGAGGAGCTCCCTGAATCGCAAGTTGAGGCGCCTCACCCGTGTCACAGACCACAACCGCCGCCCTGATCGTTGCCGCCGGCCGTGGACACCGGGCCGGCGGTGGCCTGCCGAAGCAATATCGCGACATGGGCGGAGAGTCAGTGCTGGCGCAGACGCTGCGGGCATTTCATACGCATCCCGCCATTGATACGGTCTGTGTGGTGATCCATCCTGACGATCAGGCGTATTTTGATCTGGCAAATGAATATATCGGTGCAATGCATTGTTTTGGTGGGACTACGAGAAACCAGTCAGTCCATAGGGGGTTACTGGCGCTAGCCGATCACGCACCTGATCATGTTCTGATTCACGATGCCGCCCGCCCTTTCGTTTCACATGATTTGATACAACGCCTGTGTGATGCTCTGGCTGGGTCAGAGGCAGCCGTACCGGGTTTGCCTGTCACAGATGCGACTTTCACCAGAGAGCAGGATGCTATCGGTGACAGCGTGGATCGTAATCTGTTGGTGCGCGTACAGACTCCGCAGGCGTTTCAGTTCCAGTCGCTGCTCGGCGCTTTCGAGGCAAGAGAGTCCAACCGGGACTTTCCCGATGAAGCCAGCCTGATGCGCGCCGCCGGCATCCCTGTGAAAATCGTGGACGGCGAACCGGCGAATATCAAACTCACCTTTCCCGAAGACTTTCAGATGCCAGTCAGAACAGGTGATAGTATGACCACCGTCAGCGGGTCCGGATTTGATGTTCATCGCCTGGGTCCCGGACAGGGCGTTTGGCTCTGCGGTGTGGAAATCCCCTGTGAATTCGAGCTGATCGGGCATTCTGATGCGGATGCCGGCCTGCATGCCCTGGTCGACGCCCTGCTCGGCACCATCTGCGCGGGCGATATCGGTCAACATTTTCCGCCCTCTGATCCGCAATGGAAAGGCGCAGCATCTTCGGCTTTTGTCGAACATGCGCTGGCACTGCTCCACAAGGTGGGCGCGCAGGTGTTACATGCGGATATCACTTTGATCTGTGAGCAACCCAGGATCGGCCCCTTTCGTGCGGCCATGCAGGAAAGAGTCGCAGAATTGCTGGGCTTGCCGACCGCCTCTGTGAATATCAAAGCCACTACCACGGAAGGTCTGGGCTTCACGGGGCGCGGCGAAGGCATTGCCGCGCAGGCGATCGTAACGGTGAAACGACATGCATGATGTCGAAGCTGAAATAAGCGCCCTGGCCTTTCGTGTTGTTGAAACCGCTTCAGCGCGAAAGCTGCGACTTGCGACGGCGGAAAGCTGTACCGGCGGGCTGGTCGGGGGGGCTATCACGCGCATTCCGGGATCATCTGACGCTTATGACCGCGGCTATATTACCTATTCAAATACGGCAAAGATCGACAGTCTCGGAGTGGACCCGGATTTGATTGCGGAATTCGGTGCGGTGTCCGAAGCTGTTGCCCGGGAAATGGCGCTCGGCGCATTGTCGGCATCGGGCGCAGATGTGGCCGTTTCAATTACCGGAATCGCGGGCCCTGGCGGGAGTGATGTAAAACCGGCCGGCCTCGTCTGGTTTGGTCTGGCGACCTCGTCCGGCCTCATCGAGACACTGGAACAGAGATTCGGTGATATCGGCCGCGACGTTGTGCGGCAGGCGTCGGTAAAGCAGGCGCTCGAATTGCTACTGTCCGGCGTCGGACGGTCCTGAAGCCCGGCCGGTCACAGGATAGCGCCTGTCAGCTTCCTGAACGAAATGTCCGATCATCTTGTGTACGGCGCGCTGCTTGTTCGCGCGGATCAGCATGTCCAGAACCATGTTATTGAACTGGAATTCCAACTCGAAATCGATCGCCGTCGAGCCATCACTCAGCTCCGACATCTGCCAGACATTACGCAGAATGTGAAACGGCCCCTCCACAAGGTTGACTGAAACACGCAGCGCGGCGGCATCCGCCGTGACGCGCGTCACAAAACGTTCCCGGGCGAATTTGTAGCGGGCGACCGCCTCCGCCACGAAAACCAGTTGTGATCCAGAGGATTCGCGACTGAGAATCCGCAACGAGGTCAGATAGGGAATGAAATCGGGATAGCGTTCGACATCGGAGACAAGCGCGAATATATCGGCCGGCGCATGACGCACCCGCAAGCGTTCGGAATGCCGGGAAATCATCTGCCGCCAGCGAGCGAAGCGTCACGTGCCGCACGAAGGCGCACGAAATCATCGCCGGCATGATAGCTGGAGCGCGTCAGTGGTGTTGCCGAGACCATCAGGAAGCCCTTGGCCCGGGCAATGGTCTCATAGGCCTTGAATTCCTGCGGTTCGACAAAACGCTGAACCGAAGCATGCTTGCGCGTGGGTTGGAGATACTGGCCAATGGTCAGGAAATCGATTCCGGCCGAGCGCATATCATCCATCACCTGCATGACCTCCTCCTTGCTCTCGCCGAGGCCAACCATCAGGCCGGACTTTGTGAACTGGGACGGATCGCGTTCTTTCACCTGCTCAAGGAGGCGCAGGGAGTGGTAATAGCGGGCGCCGGGCCGAATAGAGAGATAGAGCCGAGGCACCGTTTCCAAATTGTGATTGAAGACGTCCGGACGGGCATCGATCACCGTATTGATCGCGCCGTCCTTACGGAGGAAATCCGGCGTAAGGATTTCAATGGTGGTCCCGGGCGATGCCGCGCGAATGGCCTTGATCACATCGACGAAATGTTGCGCACCGCCATCTTCCAGATCATCGCGATCCACGGAAGTGATGACGACGTGTTTGAGCCCCATCTTGACGACCGCGTCGCCGATGCGATTGGCCTCATCATGATCGACCGGCGACGGTAGGCCGGTTTTTACATTGCAGAAGGCACAGGCGCGGGTGCAGGTGTCCCCCAGAATCATGAATGTGGCATGTTTCTGGGTCCAGCATTCACCGATATTCGGGCATCCGGCTTCCTCGCAGACCGTGATCAGATTGTTATCTTTCACGATATTGCGGGTTTCAGCATACTCGCCGCCAACCGGTGCCTTGACACGGATCCAGTCCGGCTTGCGCAGGACCGGATTGTCCGGGCGATGCTGCTTTTCCGGATGCCGGGGCCGCGGGGTCTCCGCGAGGGTGTCGATAAGATTGGCCATTGCGGCGCAACATGGCGCTAGTTGCGGGCGGCTTCAAGCACCGCCCGCAATTTGTGTTCAGCGCCTAGACAGAAGTATCGGCGGATGCGGCAGCCGGGCTGCCGCCATTATCGTCCTTGCGACCAAAAGCGGCCAGCATCCAGGACCCAAGGCCGATCCAGGACAGGATCAGCGACGCAATCACAGCCAGAGGCGGCAATATCCAGAGCGCAGCTGACAGGATCAGGACAACGGCCATCCCCAGAAGCCGCATTCCCAGGCCGGGATTGGGCTTTCCGGCGCGATTGAAAATACAGTCGCCGACGGCAATCGCCCCGAGTGGATAGGCCAGCAAGAGCAGGAATATGCCGAAAACCCACCAGAAGGGTATCAGTACGATCCCCACAACGGAGATGAACAGGAGCACCGTGCCAGCGGTCATCAGCATGATCCAGCCCATCGGAAGCAGGAACAGACCGATCAACGGAGCCAGAAGCGGGTGCTTCCGGAATTTCGTCGACAGACGGGTGACGCCTTTCGGCATCATCACGAGCGCCAACAGGCCCAGCAGAAGCGAAAAGGCGACGCCGGATACCGCAAAGAATTCGGCCGGCGGAACGATATCGAAATCGAAATCAATATCGCTAAACTGGTCGCCGTCCCAATCAAGCTCGATCAGGCGGTATGTGTATTCAACGCCATTTGCCAATGTGGCATCAGGCGAAATCTCGGGCTCGGACGGGCCGAAATATTCCAGACGGCCGGAAATGACGGCTCCGGGTTCGATGGTGAGGCGCTCGGCCTCGATCTCAACATCGCCATCTATGCGGCCGGATATAACGACGTCCTGAGCCAGAATCTCGACGGTGTCGAGGAAATGGCCCCGCAACGTGATCGATTGACCGGCCATATCGGCCGGGCCCGTGACGACACTGCCCTCGGCGATCTCCAGCACGCCAGCAGCCGAATCCAGCGATCCGCCGATTGTACCAGAATATTCGACATAACCGCCGGCAAATTCGGCACTGTCACCGATATCGACTGTCAGCTCGACCGACCCGCCGGCAACTTCCGCATCCCCGCCAACAGTTCCAGTGACGGTCACATTTCCGCCGGCCACGCGGATATCGCCTTCAACCTGGGCGTCGATGACAATGCTGCCGCCGAACACAGCAAGATCTTCGCCGATCCGCCCTGAGATTTCCGCAGAGCCGGCGATGACCTTGAGGTCGCCATCGCGGTCAACATCGCGAAGCTCGACATGGCCACCAAAATGCTGGGCCCATGCGCCCGAGGCGAGCGTGGCGGCCAGTCCGGCCGCGAGCAGCAGTGAACGTATAAGCATCATTACCTCCGTTCGCCCCCAAGCGTAACGAGTGAGTGCAAAGAAAAACTAGCGGTCAAAGGGTTCCAGAAGGTCGTTACAGTCGCGTCCGTCAATGGCCTCGAATGTCACGCTGGATTGCGATGCCCCGGCTTCGAACACCGGAGCCTCTTCGGCAAAAACGGCCAATTGTCCGGTTATCACCATCTCAGGACCAATCACGACGCGGCGGGCGCATACTGCACTGCCCTCTCCTATGGCCGCATTGATACGGACGCGTTGATGAGTGTTGCCTGAAGACCAGCTCCATCCGCGCCTCGAATAGGCAACGGCGATAAGACGGCCATCAACAGGACCTTCTATTTCGGCCGAGCTGCCGGCCAGGCTGGCATTACCGCCGACAGAGCCGAAGAGTTCAAGGTCGCTGCCTGCCATGGAAAGATTGCCGCCAACGTCGCTGTCACGTGACACTTCAATATCGCTTCCGGCAATGTCGAGATCCTCGCCGATCCTGCCGTCAATCATGACATCGCTGCCGGCAATTGACAGGCTGCGTTCCGTTGTACCGGACCAATTCACGTCACTGCCGGCGATGTCGACATCGCCGCGGGCATTGCCCGACCAGGCAACGTCACTGCCTGCGATATTGGCCTCACTGCCGACACTGCCCTCGAATATGATGTCGGACCCGACGAGCGACATGTCGCCGCCAATTCCGGCCGATACATGCAAATCAGAACCGATGACCGACAAGTCACCGCCAATACGGCCGGCGATGCGCATATCACCCGCCATCAGGCTGGCATCGCCGTCCTGATCAAAATGATGCGCACCATCACGGCCATTGTGATTTTGAGCGTCGACATGGACTGTGGCGGATGCGTTATTGCTGCAACCAGCCACGATGAGCGCGCTCGCAGACACGCTTATGGCAAGAAATCTTTTCATGCCCGAAAACTCCAGACTCGATGGACGAAGGATAAGTCCGTCCTGATCGCTCCCCAGCGGTGATTCCTATCTAGCATATCGAAATTCGATATGAAAGCGATTTTTCGTTTTTCGATAAATTTTGGCAGTTCTAATGCTGCGCAAATCGTGCGGAGAGGCGAATTTCGGGCTTTTCAGCGCCTGGCACACCGCTTAACGTCTGCGTCAATGATATGACAAGCGCGCCAAAGCGTTACACGGGGAGATCATGATGACCGACCGCAAAGCCGCGGACGACACCTCTTTCACTGGCCCCAACATGTCTGGTCCGGATATTCCGGCAGCTGAAGGCTTGGATGAGGTTCGCAATCATGACGCCGGTCCCGGCAAACTGACCTCCGCGGATATCGTCCCGGATGGCGGCGATGACGTGACAACCGATGGCGACAATCCGCCTGCGATTGATCCCTCTTCCTGGCCGCAGATCGAGGGGGAGCCTTTCCGTTTGTCTCGCGCCCGAAAGTCCGTACTCCAGGCAATGTTGCGGGCCAAAAACAAGGTCGGGGGCAAGACCGTCGTTATTATCGATGCTGACGGGCGCCAGCTGGACTATAATGAAATGCTGCGGGCGTCGTTTGCCTTGGGCTCAGCCCTCGCAAAGCTGACCGAAAAGGGCGAGAAAGTCGCCGTACTGCTTCCCACAGGTGCCGGTTCGGGAATCGCGTTCTTCGCGCTGAATACCTATGGGCGCATTCCCGCCATGCTGAATTTCACAGCCGGCGCAAAAGCGATCAAGGCGGCCTGCCGGGCCGCGCAGGCGACAAAAATCGTCACGGCGCACAAATTTATCGAACTGGGCGGGCTGGAAGAGCTTGAAGGGCATCTCAAGCAGGATCATGAAATGATCTATCTTGAGGATGTCCGCGAAAACATTTCCCTGGGCGACAAGGTCAGGGCCGTGCTGGGGCCGATCTTCCCGGACCTGGTGGCCACGCGCGTCAGCCCGGACGATACAGCCGTCATCCTGTTCACCTCGGGCACCGAAGGCGATCCCAAGGGAGTCGCCCTCAGTCATATGAATCTGGTCGCCAATGTCGAACAGGCTCGGGCGCATGTGGACATCCTGCCAACAGATATTGTCTTCAACTCCCTGCCGACCTTCCACAGTTTCGGTCTGACAGGCGGGCTTTTATTGCCGCTTTTTGTCGGAATTCCGGCTGTTCTGCACCCCAGCCCGCTGCAAGGCAAAACCATCATGGAGCGTGTGCGGAAGACGAAATCCACAGTGCTGTTCGCAACCGACACCTTCCTGAACCAGTATGCCCGGGTCGCGGACAAGGGCGATTTTGATTCCCTGCGCTTTGTCGTCTGTGGTGCCGAACGGGTGAAGGATGAAACACGCACCATGGTGCGGCGCGAATTCGATCTGATGGTGCTGGAAGGATATGGCGCTACGGAAGCAGCACCGGTGATCGCCGTCAATCAACCGCAGCGCAACAAGCCCGGCACGGTCGGCCGCATGATTCCCGGAATGAGGGCACGGCTGGAGCCGGTCGAGGGCATTTCCGATGGAGGCCGTCTGCACGTCAAGGGTCCGAATGTCATGCAGGGCTATATTTTCAGCGACCAGCCCGGTGTCATCCACCCGCCCGAGGATGGTTGGCATGATACCGGCGATATTGTCAGTTTTGACGAGGAAGGCTGTGTGCAGATCCGCGGGCGGCAGAAGCGGTTTGCCAAGATCGGCGGCGAAATGGTGTCGCTGGCGGTGGTCGAAAATATCGCGACTTCACTGTGGCCTGACTGCCTGCATGCTGCTGTCACCCTGCCTGACGCCCGGAAAGGCGAGCAGATCGTCATCGTAACAGAATACCCCAATGCCGAGCGTGGTGACATGGTGGCCTTTGCCCGCAGCCACGGAATTGCCGAGCTGGCCATCCCGAAACGGGTGATCCCGGTTTCCGAGATCCCCGTCCTGGGCACTGGCAAGATCAACTATGTGGCGATCGAAAAACTCGCCAAGGGCGAGGATTAATCGCCGCGGCAGCTTTCCCGTTCGCGCAGGGCATAGCTGATATTGGAAGCGTCGAAGCCTGCGGCATAGTCCGGTTCATCATCGGCCAGAACCGTCAGCGGGCCATTGACTTCAGCGCCATTGAGGAATCGGACTTCGTGGGCGCAGATCGTACCGCCAGCGTCCAGAATTCCGCTGATCTCGATCTCGCTGCGATCACGGCGGCGGAAAATGCCCTCGCGGTTATTGCCTTCAAGATCGACGGCCTGATCCGCGCGGCCGGAAAATTCCATGTCGCCAAAACGGATCTGGAGCCCGGACATGGCGTGTCCGCCAAATTCCAATGCTCCGGCTGCGATCTCGACATCGCCGGAAAAGACCGAGCCGGAAGATACGTCCACCGCGCCGCCGGAAATCTCGGCCCGGCCCGCGACCTGCAGATTGATATCCACGGCCCCGCCACTGATTTCGGCATTGCCACCAACAGAACCGGAGATTTCCACGGCACCGCCGCTGGCTTCGAGATCTTCTCCGACTTCGGCATTGATCTCTGTGGCGGCACCGGAAACCTCGAGATCACCACCGAAGCTGCCGGAGACGTCGACCGTGGCTCCGGAGAATTCACCATTTCCAGCGACATCACCGGAATAGTCGACCGTAATGCCGGACATGGAGACGTTCTGGCTCTGCGCCATAACAGGCGATGCCAGCAAAACTGCCGCCGAAGCGGTCAGCAAAAAGAGTGATTTAGTCATTTCAAGCTCCCTTCAAGGATTCAAGAGAGCCCCTTCCGCTGCTCACCTTTTTCATTCCGCGATAAAAATCAAGAGGCATCAGCCACGATTGCGGCGGATATCCTCGCAATCACGCGTGCCCAGAGCTTCAAAGTCAAAGGCGCCGTCCCAATCCGGGCGGCGTTCGGCAATGATGTGCAGCGGGCCGTTGACCCGGGCATTGCTGCGGAAATCAACATGCTGGGCACAGATATAGCCACCCTCTTCGAGCGTACCGCTGATGACGACGCGGCCATTGCGGCCTTCGCCACCCCCGCCATAAATGCGGACCGGCGCCGCGAAATGGCCCAGAAGGTTGAAACGGGCTCCCATGGCGTCAAGTTCGCCGAGCACGTCTCCGTCAATCGTGGCGCGAGCCCCCATGACTTCCATACGGCCGCCGAAACGGCCATTCAGATACATGGTTGCACCGGCAATCTCGGTGTCACCGTCCACGCTTCCGGTGAAGCGTATCCGCGCGCCTTCAATGTTCAGATTGCCGCCCACGCGCGCATCGGAAACGACATTGGCACCGGCGAGCGACAGGTCTCGATCTATATTGCCGCCGGCATCGACAAACATGCCGGAATAGTCAGCACTGCCTGTCGAATCGACGTCGCCCGCAGCCACCAGACCGGCCCGTTCGATCGAGCGGTTATCGGCCGGACCGCGCGCTGAATAGCTGCATCCTGCCAATGCGGTAGCTGCCGCCGTGATCATCAGTATCGCTCTCATCACCTGTCTCCCTGTGCTGTCCCGCTATCGGGCCTATGCTGGAGAGATGCAGGTCAGGCCGCGTCCGGATGCACTAGATGTGCAGAACCCGGTCATAGGCATCGAGCACGCTCTCATGCATCATTTCCGAGAGCGTCGGGTGCGGGAAGATGGCGTGCATCAATTCCTGCTCGGTGGTCTCGAGCACCTTGCCGACCATGAAGCCCTGTATGAGCTCGGTGACTTCGGCCCCGACCATGTGGGCGCCCAGCAATTCACCGGTTTTGGCGTCGAACACCGTCTTGATCAGCCCCTGATCCTCGCCCAGGGCAATCGCCTTGCCATTGCCGACAAAGGGGAAGCGGCCGACCTTCACCTCGTGCCCGGCCTCTTTCGCTTTGGCCTCGGTCAGGCCGACGGAGGCGATTTGCGGATGGCAATAGGTGCAGCCGGGTATGTTGGACGTGTCCATGGCGTGTGGATTTTTCCCGGCGATCTTCTCGACGCAGATAATGCCTTCATGGCTGGCCTTGTGTGCCAGCCAGGGCGGGCCGGCGACATCACCGATGGCGTAGAGGCCTTTGACATTAGTCGCACCATAGCCGTCGATGACGATATGCCCGCGCTCGACCTTCACGCCGAGATCCTCGAGGCCGAGATTTTCAACATTACCGGTGATTCCGATGGCGAGGATGACTTTCTCGACCTCGATGGTCTGGTTCTTGCCGTCCTTTGTCTTGATCGCTGCCTTGACTGACTTTGCGCCCTTGTCGAGTTTTTCGACCTGCGCGCCAGTGATGAGCTTCATCCCCTGTTTCTTGAACTGCTTGGCGGCGAAGGCGGAGATCTCCTCATCCTCGACCGGCAGGACGCGGTCCATCATCTCGACGACTGTTACATCCGCGCCCATGGTCTTGTAGAAGCTGGCGAACTCGATGCCGATCGCGCCCGATCCGATGACGAGGAGAGATTTCGGCATCTCCTCCGGCACCATGGCTTCGCGATAGGTCCAGATCTGCTTGCCGTCCGGCTCGAGGCCGGCCTGCGGCACCGTGCGGGCGCGGGCGCCGGTGGCGAGGATGACGTTTTTGGCCTCGTAGGCCGTGTCTTTCTTGTCCTTGCCGGTCACGATGACTTTCGGCGCCGCGCGGCCCTTTTCCAGGCGCGCTGTTCCCTCGATCACCGTGATCTTGTTCTTTTTCATCAACATACCGACACCGCCGGAGAGACGTCCCGCAACCTTCCGTGAGCGCTCGACCACCTTCCTGATGTCAAAGGAGATGGCCTTGGCCGACAGGCCGAACTCGTCCGCGCGGTGCATCAGATGATAGATTTCGGAGGTCCGCAGCAGCGCCTTGGTCGGAATGCAGCCCCAGTTGAGGCAGATCCCGCCGAGCTGGTCGCGTTCGACAATGGCGGTCTTCAAGCCGAGTTGGGCGGCGCGGATGGCGGTCACATAGCCGCCCGGACCACTGCCAATCACGATGAGGTCAAATTGCTCGGCCATACGGGATAACTCCTTGCACTTGCTGGCTCGGGTTTGACGGCTGACCCGGAAAAAATCAATGCTTCAAACGCAAGGCGGGTTTGCAGACCCGCAATGTCAGGCCATGGTGCCGCGAGACAGAGGGAGACCAACATGACGATCAATGCCTTGCGCACACCGGAAGAGCGGTTTGCAAACCTCAAAGACTGGCCCTATGCGCCGCACTATGTCGACAGCCTGCCGGGCTATGAAGGTCTGCGCATGCATTATGTCGATGAAGGGCCGAAGGATGCGCCCGTCTTTCTGTGCCTGCATGGCGAGCCGAGCTGGGCTTATCTCTACCGCAAGATGATTCCGGTTTTTCTCGAAGCCGGCTGCCGCGTCGTGGCACCGGATTTCTTCGGCTTTGGCCGATCCGACAAGCCGGCGAAGGATGAGGACTATACCTTCCACTTTCATCGCAATTCCCTGAAAGCCTTTATTGAATACATGGATTTGAAGGATGTCTGCCTGGTCTGTCAGGACTGGGGCGGGCTTCTCGGCCTGTCGGTGCCGATGGATTATCCGGACCGTTTCACCCGCCTGCTGGTCATGAATACCGGACTGGGAATCGGCCGGGATCCGGGCCCGGGCTTCATGGCGTGGCGCGATTATGTGGCGACCAATCCGGAGTTCAATGTCGGCGAGCTGATGAAGCGGGCCACGCCGATCCTCGATGAGGACGAGATTGCGGCCTACCAAGCCCCCTTCCCCGATCCGTCCTATATGGGCGGTGTGCGCCGTTTCCCGATGCTGGTGCAGGTCTCGCCGGACATGGAAGGTGTGGATACGAATCTGAAAGCCGCCCAATTCTGGAATCAGGACTGGAATGGTGACAGCTTCATGGCTATCGGCATGCAGGACCCGGTGTTGGGCCCGCCCGCCATGCGCGCGCTGCAAAAGCTGATCAAGGGCTGCCCGGAGCCGATGGAAATCGCCGATGGCGGTCATTTCGTGCAGGAATGGGGCGAGCCGATCGCGAAGGCGGCGGTGAAGAAATTCGGTTTGTAGCCGCTTTCTTACGCGTCTTCGTCCGGCTTGACCGGACGATCTCAGAGACCCTCCGATCCCCCGCTTTTTGCGAAGGCAGGCAAGTCGGAGGGTGACGGATTGTGTGCGCGGTTCGAGGCCCGCCTTCAGGCGGGCACCTCACCATGAGGTAAGTTGGAGTTCGAAGTCCCTCACCACCTCATCCTGAGGTGTGACCCCGGACTTGATCCGGGGGAGCCCCGAAGGATCGGATGACGGCTGCAGCCGGGCCTATATCTCTTCCGCCGCCACCGCCCGCTCATGCCCGGCATCGCCGGTATTCACCACGCCCTTGCGTTCGATCATCATGATCTCGGCATAGGGCAAGGCGACGGGCTTGTGAGGCAGGCCGGCGGAGACGACATAGATATCGCCGGCGTCCAGCACGACATCGTCGCGGCCTTCGAGTTCCAGCTTCAGCCGGCCCTTGGTGACGAGAAAGAATTCATCTTCCTCGTCATGCTGGTGCCAGACGAACTCGCCTTCGACCTTGGCGATCTTGACGTCGTAATTATCCAGACCGGCGATGATTTTCGGCGACCAGCGTTCGTCGAACAGGGCGTGTTTTTCGGTGATGGAAACCTTGGCACCGGTCATGCTTGCGTCCCTTCATAAACCCGATCCCGGATCAGGTCCGGGATAACCTCCGCTGATGCGGAGGTCACATCAGCATCGTCATCGGGTCTTCGATGAAGCCCTTGAAGGCCGCGATCCAGCGGGCGCCCGTCGCGCCGTCCACGACACGGTGATCACAGGTCAGCGTGACCGTCATCACGGTCGCCTTGGCCAGCGCACCCTCCTTGACCACCGGGCGTTCCTCGCCCGCGCCGATGGACAGGATCATGCCCTGCGGCGGGTTGAGGATGGAGGCAAAGGACTTGATCCCCATCATGCCCAGATTGGAGAGCGAGAAGGTGCCGCCCTGGAATTCTTCCGGCTTCAGCTTGCGCTCGCGCGCCCGGGCGGCGAGATTCTTCATCTCGGACGAGATTTGCGCGAGGCCCTTGGCGTCAGCATCCTTGATGATCGGTGTGATCAGCCCGCCTTCGATGGCCACGGCCACCGAGACGTCGGCATGTTTGTGACGGGCAATGCGGCCATCCTCGATCCAGCTGGAATTGGCTTCCGGCACGCGTTTCAGGGCGAGACCGGACGCCTTGATCAATATGTCATTGACCGAGACTTTCACGCCGTCCGGCGCTTTGTCATTCACCTGCTTGCGGAAGGACAGCAGCGCATCGAGTTCGCAATCGACGGTCAGCGGGAAGTGCGGGACATCGCGGAAGCTGTCGGTCAGGCGTTTGGCCGAAATCTTCGTGACATTGTCGGCCTTCTCGATCTCGTAGCGATCGGCGGAAATACCGAAGCGGGCGAGCGGATCGTCCTGGCTGATCTCCCCGGTCGCTTCGGCAGAAGCAGCCTTGGGGGCATCGGACTTTGCCGGGGCTGCCTTGCTGTCAAAGCTTTCAATGTCGCGCTTGACGATGCGGCCATTCGGGCCGGAGCCGTCGACGTCCTTGAGGTTTATGCCCGCCTGTTCGGCCATGCGCTTGGCCAGCGGGGAGGCCTTGATGCGGTCATCTTGCCGGCTATCTGCCCCCCTCACCCGCTCAGGCTTTGCCTTCGCGGCCTCTCCCCCCTCGGGGGGCGAGGCGGAGGTTTCCTCTTTTTTGTCTTTCTGGGCGGCGTCACCGTCTCCGCCCTCTTCCTTGTCAGACGACACATCCGGTCCGCCTTCCGGCGAATAATCCTTGAGGGCGCTCTTGTCCTCGCCGTCTTCCAGAAGCAGTGCGATGACGGCATTGACCTTCACGCCTTCAGTGCCTTCGTCCACGAGGATCTTTCCGACCACGCCTTCATCCACGGCCTCGACTTCCATCGTGGCCTTGTCGGTCTCGATTTCCGCCAGCAGGTCGCCGGAGCTGACCGTATCGCCTTCTTTCACCAGCCATTTCGACAGCGTGCCCTCTTCCATGGTGGGCGACAGGGCGGGCATGAGGATTTCAATCGGCATCCTAATTCCTCTCGGCGATGGCGGGGGTCAGGGTGATGCGGGCCTGCGTGGTTTCTGCCGCGCCCTGTTCGCCCATGACCCGGTAGATGATCAGACAGGCTTCAAGGCCGGCATACTGGTCGATATCACCGGCCATGATTTTTGCGGTGCAATGGGCGCGCGCCGCGGCCGGCTGTCCGGCCCAGCTCTCAGCCAGACGGGCATGAGCGCCAGCTTCGCGCGACAGGCAAGCCGTGTCGCCGCGGCAGATTGTATCTGGCTCGAGAACGGGCAAGGCCGGTGACAGCGCCTGGGACAGGAGGAAAGCGGCGATCATGCACCCATCTCCGGATTGATTTCGTTCACATTCTTTTCCCAATTCGCGCCGTCAAAATCGACGATACGGCCGGAGAGGCCCTGATCACTGTCGAAACAGCGCAGATTGACCGAGACCTTGCCCGGATGCGACCGCGGATAATACCAGCTTTTGACGCCACACGTCTTGCAGAAGAGGTGTTTGGCCGTGCGGGTATTGAAGGTGTATTCGCTCTGCGCGCCCTCACCTTTTTCAAGGTGAAACTTTTCGGGTTCGACGATGACGTGAATAAAACCCGTCATGGCGCAGTTCGAGCAATTGCACGAAAGGGCAACCACCTGATCGGGCAGATCAGCCGAGAAGCGCACCGCGCCGCAATGGCAGCCACCGCTGCGGGGTTTGACGGGAGCACTCATCAGTCCACGTAACACACTTGTTTCGCCGCTTTCACGACATCGTCCTTGCCTGGCAGGGACAGCTTTTCGAGATTGCCGGCGTAAGGGAGTGGCACGTCTTTCTGGAAGACGCGGGCGGGCGGCGCATCAAGATAATCGAAGGCCTCGGCCACAACGCGCGCGGCGATTTCCGCGCCGACGCCGTGCTGACCCCAGCCCTCTTCCGCACAGACAATGCGGTTGGTCTTCTTGACGCTCTCGATAACGGTGTCGGTATCGAGCGGGCGCAGCGTGCGCAGGTCGATGACTTCCGCCTCTATCCCCTGCTTTGCCAGTTCCTCGGCGGCCTGCAAGGCAAAACCCACCATGCGGGAATGCGCCACGATGGTGACGTCCGAGCCTTCACGGCGGATTTTCGCCTTGCCGATGGGCAGGACCCAGTCTTCCATGTCCGGCACATCGAAGGTCTCGCCATACATCAGCTCGTGTTCGAGGAAGACGACCGGGTTCGGATCGCGGATCGCGGCCTTGAGCAAGCCTTTGGCATCGGCGGCATCATAGGGCGCGATGACTTTCAGGCCCGGCACCTGGGCATACCAGGCGGAATAGTCCTGGCTGTGCTGGGCCCCGACGCGGGAGGCCGCGCCATTGGGGCCGCGGAAGACCATCGGACAGCCCATCTGACCGCCGGACATGTAGAGCGTCTTGGCGGCGGAATTGATGATGTGGTCGATCGCCTGCATGGCGAAGTTGAATGTCATGAATTCAACGATGGGCTTCAGTCCGCCGAAGGCCGCGCCCACGCCCAGACCGGCAAAGCCGTGCTCGGTGATCGGCGTGTCGACGACGCGCTTGGAGCCGAATTCCTGCAGCAGATTGCGTGTGACCTTGTAGGCGCCCTGGTATTCGGCAACTTCCTCGCCCATGACGAAGATGGTGTCGTCGCGGCGCATTTCCTCTGCCATGGCATCCCGCAGCGCATCGCGGACGGTGGTCGGCACCATATCGGTACCGTCCGGGATTTCGGGATCGGAGGCGGCGGGTTTTATGTGCCGGACAGGTTCGGGCGTATTCTCTTTTGCATCGTCTTTGCCGGATTCTGTTTTTTCTTCCGGCGCATCTGACTCTTCATCCCCGTCAGAGTCAGAACCGGAATCGTCACCGGCCGTGCCGTTCGGAGAATAATTCTCCAGAGCGTTCTCATCCTCGCCCTCTTCCAGCAGAAGCGCGATGGGCTGATTGACCTTCACGCCCTCCGTGCCTTCCGCGACGAGCAGCTTGCCGACCGTGCCTTCCTCGACGGCCTCGACTTCCATCGTCGCCTTGTCGGTCTCGATCTCGGCAATGACATCGCCGGAAGAGACGGTATCGCCTTCCTTGACCAGCCATTTGGCCAGATTGCCCTCCTCCATTGTGGGAGACAGGGCGGGCATCAGGACTTCAATCGGCATCAGGCAGCTCCGGAAAACGGCAGGACTTGCAGGAAGATGAGGACGATGCCGGCAAGACCCCCGGCCCAGGCCAGTGTGCGCAGCCACGGAATGCCGAACCAGTAGAGCGGGGCGTAGACAATTCGCGCCGCCAGAAACAGGCCGGCGCCAAGCTCGGTCATGCCATTCAGATTGCCGGTGACATGGGCGACCAGCACGAGTGGTACGAACATCAAAAGAGATTCGACCATGTTGGCATTGGCCCGGCGCGCCCGGCCCAGCATGACCCCTTTATCGGTGATGCCATCACGACCGCCGGCCATAACCGCCGGCTTGTTTTCGATGTTGGACAGGAAAGCCTGCACCGCAATCATCACGAAATAGAGGGCGATCGCGGATACGAGGTAGGAAAGTTCCAGGGGCATCATCAGGCGATTTCCTTCTTGAAGGCCAGCGCGTGTTCGCGCATGCGTGTGGCAAATTCGATATAGGTGTTCATCGGACGGATCAGGACTTCGATGCGGGACATGAGTCCGTCCTCATTCAGTGTGATCTTGTCGATCCCGACGAGGGCTTTGCCGGCGACCGTGCCGGTGAATTCCAGGATAATCCCGTTTCCCTTCACCCATTCCTCGCGATAGGCAAAATCATCAATGGTATTGATGACGCCTTGCAGGATATGGATGAGATAGGCCTTGTCATTTGCCGGCTTCCAGACCACCGGGGAATGCAGCTCACAGCCCTCGGCGATGATGGACGATAACAGCGCCGCATCCTTGCCGAGGACGGCTTTGTGCCAGTGCTGGAGGAATTCGGCGGGAGTCATCAGCTCTCCACCAGAACGTCGGTGTAGAGTTCGGACGGATCGGGCTCCGGGCTCTCCCTGGCGAAATCGGCCGAGGCGTTGACGATGGCCTTCACCTCCTTGTCGATCTTCTTGAGATCGTCCTCGGTGGCGAATTTTTCCTTCAGGATGCGCTCTTTCGCGCCCTCGATCGGGTCGTGGTGCGAACGGATATCGTCGACTTCCTCGCGCGTGCGGTATTTCGCCGGATCGGACATGGAGTGGCCGCGATAGCGATAGGTCTTCATTTCCAGAATGAAGGGGCCCTTGCCGTCCATGCAATGCCTGCGCGCCTTCGCGGCGGCTGTGCGCACGGCAATGACGTCCATGCCGTCCACTTCCTCACCCGGAATGCCGAAAGAGGCACCGCGCTTGTGGAGGTGGGTTTCCGAGGAGGACCGCTTGACGCTGGTCCCCATGGCATACTGGTTGTTCTCGATGATGTAGATCACAGGCAGATTCCAGAGCTTCGCCATGTTGAAGCTTTCATAGACTTGGCCCTGATTGGCCGCCCCGTCGCCGAAATAGGTGGCGCAGACCTTGCCGTTATTCTTGTAGAGATCGGCGAAGGCGAGCCCGGTGCCGATGGAGACCTGGGCGCCGACAATGCCGTGGCCGCCGAAGAATTGCTTGTCGCGGCTGAACATGTGCATGGAGCCGCCCTTGCCGCGTGAATAGCCGCCCTCGCGGCCGGTCAGCTCGGCCATCACGCCGTTCGGGTCCATGCCACAGGCCAGCATGTGGCCGTGATCGCGATATCCGGTGATGACCTGATCGCCCTCGTCCAGCGCCGCCTGAACGCCGACCACGACGGCCTCCTGCCCGATATAGAGGTGGCAGAAACCGGCGATCAGCCCCATGCCATAGAGCTGGCCCGCCTTCTCCTCGAAGCGGCGGATCATCACCATGTCGCGATAATAGGTCAGCAGGTCGTTCTTGGTGACCTTGGCAGCGGGCCCCTTGGCCCGTTTGGCAGCGGTATCCGTGGTCCGGTCAGCAGCTTTCTTTGCAGCCATTCTTTCGTATGTGAACTAAAGTCCACACTCCCTGATGTCTGGCCCGGCCATAACAGGAAGTTGCCGTCTGCGGCAAGCTGCAATTTCGTGACTTCAACGCGTGTTCAACGCGGGTCCGGCGTCTCGATATCGACGACGAAATCCCGCGGATGGGCGATATTGAGCAAAGCGGTTGCGCGTTCCTCGACATAATCCAGGTCCAGACTGTCGGAGCGCAGGCGGGCAGCGCGGACTTCCAGCGCTTCACGCTCGCTGCGGGCTTCGGCCAATTCGATCTCGGCCTCATTGATCTGGTTCTTGACCACGATCCAGTTGAGCACGCCTTGCTCGCCATTCAGCGCGTGATAGCCGAAATAGGCGATCATCGCTGCAAACAGCATGGATGGAAAAAGCCGTTTCAAGGATTGCATGCCATGCCCCGCCTGGTTCACCACGTCTGAAACCGGCCCGGTTTGTCCGGGCTCGTCTTCTGAGGCGGCATTCAACGCCAACAGGGTGAATCAAGGGTTACAGCAAGCGAAATTATTCGTCCTTGCGCCGGGAAATCGCGATTCCGCCCGACCCTCCGATCAGGATCAGCAGCACGAACATCCACCAGTGATCTGATATAAATTCCAGCATGAGCGTCCTCCGTCCCGCCTTTCTATCGCCCGGAGGGGAAAGCGGAACGGGGACTCGTGCGTCTGGCGTCCCGCCACAGCTACATGGCGATCGGGTCAGCCCCTGCATAAAGCGCCTGGGTGCCCAGCTGGGCTTCGATGCGGAGCAGTTGATTATACTTCGCCGTCCGGTCCGAACGGGCTAGCGAGCCGGTCTTGATCTGGCCACAGCCGGTTGCGACCGCAAGATCGGCAATCGTGGCATCCTCGGTCTCGCCGGACCGGTGACTCATCACCGCGCCATAGCCCGACCGCAGGGCCATTTCGACCGTTTCCAGCGTCTCGGTGAGTGTGCCGATCTGATTGACTTTCACGAGCACAGCGGACGCCGCGCCCATCTCGATGCCCTTCGCGAGCCGGACCGGATTGGTGACAAAGAGATCATCACCGACGAGCTGAGCCTTGCCGCTGACCGCTTCAGTCAGCGCTACCCAGCCGTCCCAGTCATCTTCGGCCATGCCATCCTCGATAGAGATAATGGGATAGTCATTGGCCAGCTTCGCCAGATAATCCGCAAAAGCGCCGGCGTCGTGGCTCACCCCTGCCCCTTCGAGCACATATTTGCCATCCTTGTAGAATTCGGTCGAGGCGACATCGAGTGCCAGGCCGATCTCGCTGCCGGGCTTGAAGCCGGCCGACTCGATGGCCGCCATAACAAAGTCGAGGGCTTCCTCCGGGCTTTTGAGATTGGGGGCAAACCCGCCTTCATCGCCGACATTGGTATTATGGCCCTCGGCCTTCAGCCGGGTTTTCAGCGCGTGGAAAATCTCGACACCCTGGCGCAGGGCTTCAGAAAAGCTTGGAGCGCCAACCGGCATGATCATGAATTCCTGGAAATCGATCGGATTGTCCGCGTGGGCACCGCCATTGACGATATTCATCATCGGCGTTGGCAGGACGCGGGCATTGATCCCGCCAATATAGCGATAGAGCGGCAGACCGAGCGAATGGGCCGCCGCCTTCGCAGTGGCCAGGGAGACACCCAGCAGCGCATTCGCGCCGAGCCGGCTCTTGTTTCCGGTGCCATCCAGCGCGATCAGGGTGTCGTCGATCTCGCGCTGTTGTTCCGCATCCATACCGCCGATGGCGTCAAAGATTTCGGTCTCAACCGCCTCAACCGCCTTGCGGACGCCCTTGCCGTTGTAGCGGTCGCCGCCATCGCGAATCTCGACCGCTTCATGCGCCCCGGTGGAGGCGCCCGACGGCACCGCCGCCCGGCCCATGCTGCCATCTTCGAGCACGACATCGACTTCGACCGTGGGATTGCCCCGGCTGTCGAGAATTTCACGGCCAATAATGTCGACGATTGCAGTCATGGAAGCGTCCTTCGAATAGGGAAAGCGGTTTGCGCGCTTCATAGACGAGCGTTCGAAGCAGGGGAAGTCCCAACGGCCTTATCTTTGTACTGGCGATCAGGGTGCTGTACAGACAAGCTATGCCCTGCTTTGCATTATAGACAGAAGCTGAAATTGCCCTTGATTCCGAATATTGGACAGTCACCACAACAGGGCCCAAAGTCAGCGTCGGGAGATCGCGCCAGATGTATTTGGGAGGACCTTGTCCATGCCACAATCACATAAAGCTGGTGTGAAAATATTTAGGGGATCCGTGGGTAAATTCAGATTATTTCTGGTCACACTGGCCTGCTGGACTCTTCTGGCGGGGTCCGCCGCGGTTGCGGCGAACGAGGCAGACGATCGCGCTGTACTGGACAACAGCCTGCGCAATCTGATTGATGATAGCCTCATCCCGGGGGCAAGTATTGCCGTTATCGAGAACGGCGAAATCGTCTTTATCGGCGCTTATGGCATAACGGATCATGAGACCGGGCTCCCGGTCACGCCCCGAACGGTGTTCCGGGCCGGGTCGATCTCAAAGAGCTTCACCGCCCTCGGCATCATGATGCTGGAGGAAGCCGGCGCACTCGACATCAGCGATCCGCTTGCGACCCACCTCCCCGAAGTTCCAGTTTCAAACCGCTGGGCAGAAAGCGATCCGGTGCGCCTGTCCCACTTACTCGAGCATACCGCCGGACTGAACGATATTGCGTTCCGCCATTACTTGATCTCCAGCTCGGACATTGGCCTCGAGACCGCGGTCGAGCTCTATGGACCTTATACCGCTCGGTGGCGCCCCGGCACTCGGACCTCTTATAGCAATGCCGGGCCTATTCTGGCCGGTCGCGTATTGGAAACCGCGAGCGGGCAGTCTTTCACCGACTTTATGCATTCACAATTGCTCAATCCGCTCGGGATGACCGATAGCTCCTGGACAGTCACCGAGGCAGCTGAGAATGGCCAACTCGCTCGCAGCTATCAATCTGACGGCCGAACACCGGAGCCCGTCATCGACCCTCCCGGCCGGCCGAGCGGCGGGCTGAATACGACCGCCCGCGATCTCGCGCAGCTGCCGCGCCTCATGCTTGCGCGAGGCACGCTTGATGGAGTCGAATACTTACGCCCCGAAACCGCGCGGCGTATAGAGCATCCAACGACTAACAGCGCAGCGCGCGCCGGGCTCGCGTATGGTCTGGGCTTAGGCAATGAAGCTGACGTCGCCGGACCTACCGTTTGGTTGGGCCATGACGGAACGATTGACGGCTTTCGTGCCGCAGCGAGGTACTCTCATGACTTGAATGCCGGATATGTCATTCTGGTCAACGCGCTTTCACCAGAGTTTGAAAGGATAGAAAACGAGCTGCGCGCCTATCTCGAAGAAGGTATGTCCCTCCCCGTTATCGACGCTGTCCCGCTCGCACCAGAGGTCGTGGATGGGATCGAAGGGCAGTATCAAACCATCACGCCAAGACGTGCGCTCCTCGCCCCTATTATCGGCCTGACCCAATGGGAGGGTGCCTCCCTCGACGGATCAAGGCTGCAATTTCGTCGCGAAAGCCTCCTCCATGTCGGTAACCGGCTATTCCAGGCCGAGGGGCACGCTGTGCCAAGCACAGTATTGATCGAAACAAACGGCCGAATGGAGCTGCATACCGGCTTTGGTGCATATCGGCAGGTTTCTAAATTCGAACTCTGGACCAAGATGAGCGCCATCGGGCTCAGCGCCGCCGTCATGGCCGCCGCGATTTTCTACGCCCTGATCTGGATTCCCAGCTTCGCCCTTGGACGGCTGCGAAAACGCGGCGGGCCGGCGCCGCGTGCCTGGCCAGCGACTGCGCTCTTGCTGGCATTGAGCGCGGCGTTGATGCCGCTGGTCGTTTTGCAAACTGCGAGCTTCGAAACCTTGGGTCAGCCAAGTCTGACGGGATGGACGCTGTTCGTGCTCACGATCCTCGCCCCAATTTCAGTCTTCATTGCAGTTGCATCGCTTGTACGAGCGCATCGTGCGAGCGTGTCAGTGAAAGTTATCGGGGCGCTACAATGCACGGTTTCCCTGATGATTTTCTGTTATCTTGCATGGGGTGGCTGGTTTGCATTAAGAATCTGGACCGCGTGAAAATCACAAGGAAAGCCCCGCACAATCGCTTGCACGGGGCTTTCAATCAACCAATCCAGAAAGACCTAGTCTTCCTTCGGTTCCAGGACCTGCTTGCCGCGATACATGCCGGTCTTCAGGTCAATGTGGTGCGGACGGCGCAGCTCGCCGGAGTCCTTGTCTTCCACGTAGGACGGATTCGCCAGCTTGTGGTGGCTGCGGCGCATCCCGCGCTTGGACGGGGTGGTTTTTCTCTTGGGGACCGCCATAGGTCTCTCCGGTCGTTAAGTGAACAGATGACGCAAGCCCATGCCTGCGAAGACCGGCGCGTATACCCCCAGTCTTGCGAGAACGCAACCGCCTTGGGCGGATGGACTGAGGCTAATTCTAACGACGGCTCCCTGCACGGACATTGCCACCCGTGCTTGACCGGACACTCAGGCTTTCCGGCCGCGATATTGAACGAATAATTGCACCGGTGGAGGCATTGGCGACCAACGCGTCCCGGGCGTCAATTGTCACGTTCGCACCAGTTGAGGCGTTTGCACGAATGCTGGCGCATGCCAAGTCCCTTCCGTCGAGATTCGCGCCGGTCGAGACATTGATTCGAGCTGTCTCACAGGTTCCGGAAAACTCCGCATCGGCGCCGGTGGAGGCCCTGATGGCAATATCATCACTCTCAAGCGAGGTGATGTTTGCATCAATGCCCCGGGAAAAATCGAATGAGGCGACGTCCGGACCGCTTACATAAACGGTTACGTTCAGATGACGCCGACGGCCAAACCACCCCAAGGCACCGCGATCCTGACGGATTTCCAACGTGTCTCGACTATGGTCAATTTCAATATCTTCAATGTCCTCCGCATCGCCTTCAAAGCGAAGACGGGCGACATCCGACGGTTCAAACCGGATATTGAAATTTCCGCCGGCATCCAGGTGACGGAAAGCGTCAATCGAGCGATCATTCGTGCCGGTTTGCGCCACGGCCATTCCTGCCAGCCCGGCAGCAAGTAGTGCACTGATTGCGTATTTCATCATGTTAATCTCCCGTCCTGACAAACATCGTCAGTTCAGGGATGCACCCAACAGCGGGAATGGATGCAACAGACGAAAAAATCAGACCAGCCGGCTCTGTTCGACAGCGGCCCTGATGAAGCTGGCAAACAGCGGGTGCGGCTCGAACGGGCGAGATTTCAGCTCCGGATGGAACTGGACGCCGATGAACCAGGGATGGTCTTCCAGCTCGACAATTTCCGGCAATACGCCATCCGGCGACAGGCCGGAGAATGTCAGGCCCGCTGCTTCCAGCCGGTCGCGGTAGGCGATGTTCACCTCATAGCGGTGCCGGTGGCGTTCCTCGATCACGGCCGAGCCATAGACACCATGGACGCGGCTGCCCTCTTTCAGCGCCGCCTTGTAGGCGCCGAGGCGCATGGTGCCGCCCATATCATCATCACTGCCACGGCGTTCGACCGCATTCCCGCGTGTCCATTCCGTCAGCAGCCCGATCAGGGGCTCTTCGGTGGGTCCGAATTCGGACGAGCTGGCCTTGGGCAGGCCCGCCAGATTGCGGGCGGCTTCTATGACGGCGAGCTGCATGCCGAAACAGATGCCGAAATACGGAATCTTGCGCTCACGGGCGAAGCGGACGGCCGCAATCTTGCCTTCTGCTCCCCGCTCGCCAAAGCCGCCTGGCACCAGAATGCCGTGAACATTTTCCAGCGGCGCGAAGGGGTCCGGACTCTCGAATTGCGAAGAATCCAGCCATTTCAGCTTCACCTTCACATTGTTGGCGATACCGCCATGCATCAGGGCTTCATTGAGCGACTTATAGGCGTCCAGCAGGCCAGTATATTTACCAACAACACCGATTGTGACCTCGCCGTCCGGCTCGTGAATGGTGCGTGAAATCGCTTCCCAGCGTGACAGGTCCGGCTCCGGCGCATCCTCGATCCGGAAGCGTTTCAGAACCTCGCTGTCGAGGCCCTGGGAATGATATTCCAGCGGCACGTCATAGAGCGATGACGCATCCTGACCCTCGATGACGGCGGATTCCGGCACATTGCAGAACAGGGCGATCTTGCGGCGATCGCCGGGATCAAGCGGCTGTTCGCAGCGGCACAACAGAATGTCCGGCTGAATACCGATGGAGCGCAATTCCTTGACCGAGTGCTGGGTCGGCTTGGTCTTCATCTCGCCCGCGACCTTGATGTAGGGCAGCAGGGTCACATGCAGGAAGATGGCCTGATCGCGGCCGAGCTCCTGACCGAGCTGGCGCAGCGATTCGAAGAAGGGCAGACCTTCGATATCGCCAACCGTACCGCCGACCTCGCACAGCACGAAATCGACATCGCCGGCATCCGACAGGACGAATTCCTTGATGGCATCGGTGACGTGGGGAATGACCTGAACGGTCGCGCCGAGATAATCGCCGCGGCGCTCGCGCTCGATGATGGTCGAATAGATCCGGCCCGTGGTGATATTGTCGCTCTGGGCGGCCGCAACGCCGGTGAAGCGCTCATAGTGACCCAGATCCAGATCCGTCTCGGCACCGTCATCGGTGACATAGACCTCGCCGTGCTGGTAGGGCGACATCGTTCCGGGGTCGACATTGAGATAGGGATCCAGCTTGCGCAGGCGGACCTTGTATCCGCGCGCCTGAAGGAGTGCGCCCAGTGCGGCGGAGGCGAGGCCTTTTCCAAGCGAGGAGACCACGCCGCCAGTGATGAAGATATATCGCGGCATGGGAATTCTGAATAACCCAGATTCGGCGGCGGCGAAAGCGCGCCGTCCGTCAGTTCCGTACAAATGGCAGTAAGTGACTAGCCTTCGTCAGGCAGGGACGGCGTTTCGTTTTCCGGATCAATCGTCAGATCGAGGTTCGGTTGTTCTTCCTCGACGGCATCGAAAACACTCTGCCCCTGCGCATCAACACCCGCCACAATGGCCAGGATGATGGACAGCGCAAAGAAAGCCGCTCCGAGGAAAGTCGTCGAACGGGTCAGGACTGTTGCAGCCCCGCGGCTGGACATCATGCCACCGCCACCGCCGCCAATCCCCAGCGCACCGCCATCGGAGCGCTGCATCAGAACCACGCCGACCAGCCCGGCCGAAACCAGAAGCTGAATGATCAAGAGAACTGTCATCATGGCAAAATCGCCGCCTTCTTCGGGACACCCCGTCTACATGGAGGCGGCTTTTAGCGCAGGCAAGTCCCGAACGCCACTCCCCGGTGCGGCGGATGACAGCCGCTTTCGCAGGGCCTTGACCGTGCTGGCGATTTCATCCTTGGCTTTTTCAAGTGTTTCACCGTCCGCATAGGCTGCAAAGGTGCCGATGGCCAGCTCCTTGGCGAGACGGAAATTCTTGACGTTGCGCTCTTCCGGATTGCGGAAATTGCGGACGTGATCAATCAACGCCTCCGCCACCTGGACGGCCTCATAGCGTCCGCCCTGCTCCAGCTGGTCCCGAAGTTCGCGCGCCGTCCGCATCATATCGGCCGGATCAAACACTTTTGCCGGTCCGGCTTTTGAATCGAACTGCAGCTCCGCTGTTACCACCACCCGCATGGCCAGGCGGCGAATGCGCTCGCCCTCGATCTGTTTCTTGGCCTCGCGGATGCCCTGATAGGCTTCGCGCAGCTGGTCTTCATTGCCGTCGGCCTTGGCTTGCAAGGTGTTGGGCACAATCAGGGAATCTTTCGCCGATGCGGCGCGTTCGCCAGAACGCCGGTCCGGCCCGACATAATCACTGGTCACGACAAACGCCTTGCGGTTGCGGATCATTGTCCGGATCCGCTCTTCGGCAAACTGCGTGGAAAACGGACGGACAATCACATCATCAGCGCCGGACTCGATGGCGTTTCGTACATGGCCGCCATCGCGGGTCCAGGATGTCAGCGCAATCACGGCATAGGGGTTGGGCGTTGCCTCCCCGCGGCGGATCATCCGCACCAGTTTGAACACATCCACCTTGGGCGACGAACACTCGGCCACGATCATGTCCCAATTATTTTCGCGCAGGTGCCGCTGGAACTCCTCGATCGCGCTGCAAGCCTCGATCGACTTGAATCCGATTTCATTGAGGGCGTAGCGGGTCGTGCGCAGATTGACATGCACAGGGTCGAAAAGCAGGACGGCTGCGCGCTGAAGATCCATTTCTGCCATGAATTGCACCCCGGACTGCAAAGGCAAGTGAACCGTCAGGATCGCAAGAAATGATTGATAGGCGCTTACTTTTAAGAAGCGAATCTTATCGGTGCGGCTTCAATTATTGCGGCGAAGCTCGCCGCTTCGAGGCTGGCACCGCCGACCAGCGCGCCATCGACATCGCCGATCGAGAGAATACCGGACGCATTCTCCGGTTTGACCGAGCCGCCATAGAGAAGCTGCACATCACTGCCCCCCGGCACCTTGCTGCGGATGAAGCCATGCATCGCCGCGATATCATCGAGAGACGCTGTCAGCCCAGTGCCGATCGCCCAGACGGGCTCATAGGCGATGACATAACCGCTGCGATCCGGCAGGGAGTCTGCCAGTTGCTGCCCGACCACCAGCTCGGCTGTCCCGGCACGGCGTTCGGCTTCGCTCTCGCCAACGCAGATGACCGGAATCAAGCCGGCAGACAAAGCGCTCAGCGCTTTGGCGCGGACCATGGCGCTGTGCTCATTATGGTCAGCGCGGCGTTCCGAGTGACCGAGTATAACGTGGCTGGCGCCGGCATCCTTCAGCATGTCTGCAGAAATATCGCCCGTATGCGCGCCGGATTGCTCGGTATGGCAGTCCTGTCCGGCGATTTTCACCGGGCCTGCAATTCTTGCTGCGCGCTCTATCAGGGTGGCAGGGGGCGCAACGAGAATATCAAGATCGGCTCTTGAATTGGCGACGTCGCGAATTTCTTCCATAAATACAAGCGATTGGCGCAAGCCGTTCATTTTCCAATTGCCTGCGATCAGCATGCGTCTTGTCATGCGCCCCTCCAGCTTCACGATTCCCTGCGGGCGGACAATGACGCCGCGCTTGCGGCCTGTAAACGCCGCCGCTAGTTTCCGCCCTTCACGCTAGATAACGGACCTTCGTCAATGCTTTCTGCCGTTCGCAATGCCCTCAAGTCTCCCATTTTCATGGTTATCATCGGTCTGATGATTGTGAGCTTCGCGCTCTGGGGGGTGAACGACATTTTCCAGGCTCCCGGAAATTCCGTGACCGTGGTGGGAGGCGAACGGGTTACCGCGTTTGAATTGCAGCGCGATTTCGAACGCGCCGTGCAGCGCGAACGCGAGGAAAACCCGACTTATACGCAAGAGCAAGCGCGTGCCGACGGGCTGGGTGATCAGGTCCTCAACCAGCTGGTGCTGGATGCCATGCTGCGCTCCCAGGCCCGGGAATTGGGCATATCCGCTTCCGATTCCGCCGTGCGGGATGAAATCCTGTCCTACGACGCTTTCGTGAATCCCGTGACCGGCGGCTTTGACCGGATCGGATACTCCAACTTCCTCCGCAGCGCCGGGCAGCGCGAGAACCAGTTCGAGGCAGAGATCCGCAATGACCTGGTGTTACGCCAACTGACCGAGGGCCTGTTCGACGGTATCCGCCAGCCAGATGTCTACCGCACCATTCTGACGCGTTTCCTGGCCGAGACACGCGATCTCGAAGCCATTGTCATCTCGCCCGCCGCGGCCGGCGAGATCGGTGAACCCACCGACGAACAATTGCAATCCACCATCGACAATACCCCGCAATTCTTCACCACGCCGGAACGCCGGGGCTTCACCCTGATGCGGCTGCGGATTGATGATTATCTGGGCAATATCACCGTTGATGAAACCCGGATTGCCGAGCAATACGAGTATGAGTTGGAGACGGGGGCGATCGGAACGCCGGCGTCCCGGACCTACACGCAGATTTCGTTCGACAATGAAGCCGCCGCGCGCGAGGCCGCCGAACGTCTCGGCAATGACGAGGATCCTGCTGCCATTGCAAGTGATCTCGGCGGCAATCCACCGTCCCGGCAGGAAGACCGCCAAGCCTATCAGATCCCGGACACAAATGTGCGGGATGCACTGTTTGAAATGGCTGCCGGCGATACAGCCGCTATCGAGACCCGGTTCGGGAGCTGGTTCGCCCTGGTGGTGGAAGCCGCTCAAGAGGATGACATCCCGACTCTGGAAGAGCGCAGCGAGGAGATTCGCGAGCTTCTGGCGCGCGCCGCAGCGGAAGATGCGCTTTATGCCGATCTGGGCGAGTATGAAGAAGCCCGCGGCAGCGGTTTCAATATCGAGGAAGCCGCGGCCGCTGCGGCCATTCCCGATGAAGTCTACCAGCCGGTTGATGATCAGGGCCGCGACAAGGACGGCCGCTTTGCCTTCAGCTTTTTCGCCGAACAGGAAATCCTCGCCGCCGTCTTTGCCAGCCAGCCCATGCTGGACGGCGAACTGACCGAGTATGGTGATGGCAATTTCTATGCGGTCCGTGTGGATGTCGTCGAAGACGCCCGCGTCCGGACGCTGGAGGAGGCCCGCGATGACGCCGAAACGGTCTGGCGGCTGCAGGAAATCGACACACGTCTCGAAGAGCTTGCAACGGAAGTGGCCGGGCTTGTGGAAAGCGGTCAGTCATTTGAGTCTATCGCGGCGGCCAATCCCGATTTCCGGATCGAGCAGGCCAGCCTGCGCCGCGGCGAGGCCGCCGACAATTTCAGCCGCCAGGTCGTGCAGCTCGCCTTCACCCTGGATATTGGCGACATTGAAGCCACGCGCTCCGGCTCCGGGCGTTCGCACATGGTGTTGCGGGTGAATGATGCCCGCGATGGTGAAATCCGGCCGGAAATTGTCACCCAGGTGGATGAGTTCCTGGACCAGGGCTATCGCCGCGACATCGATTCGAGCCTTGTCTCCGCGCTTTACCGCGAGTTTGACTATGATGGGTCGGAGGTTGACGTCCGCTTGCGCGACCAGGCCCTGGGCGTGGTCGATCCCAACGCAATCCGGTGACCGAAAGCCTTCTTGCTGCCGGTGCCGGACTGGTCTCGGTAACCCGGGTCGATGACCTGACAACACCGGTTGCGGCTTACCTGAAACTGGCAAAGGACCGGAACAACGCTTTCCTGCTGGAATCGGTGGAGGGCGGATCGTTTCGTGGCCGGTATTCCGCCATCGGCTTCGATCCGGATCTGGTCTGGACCGTCGAAAAAGGCCGGCCCTTCCTGCAGACAGCCGCGGACGGAACACCGGTGGCGGACGGAACCGACCCGATGGCGTCACTCCGTCGGATTGTCGACGCCTCCCGCCTGCCCGGCCTGGACAATACGCCGTCAATCGCCTCCGGTCTCTTCGGCTATATCGGCTATGATCTCATCCGTGCCATCGAACCCCTGCCAGATAATCAGGCAGACGATCCGGCCGGCATTCCCGAAGCGCGCCTGATCCGGCCGCGCACGGTCATCGTCTTTGATGCCCTGCAGCAGGAAATCACCGCCTATGGACGTGTGCCGGCGGGCGGCTCTGCCGATGCTGTCCGCAAGCAGCTGGAATCGCTTCTGAAAGAGCTTGATGCGCCGCTGGGTCCTGGGAAAACGGCACAACAGCAATCGATTGCGCCGGAATCCACCTTCGATGCGGAGGCCTACCGGGCCAGCGTTGCGCGGGTGAAGGAGCACATCCGCGCGGGCGATATATTCCAGGGTGTGCTAAGCCAGCGCTTTTCCACGCCCTTCACCCTGCCGCCCTTTGCGCTTTACCGGGCCCTGCGGCGGCTGAACCCCTCACCTTTTCTCTTTCACTTCCAGTTCGACGGCTATGCCGTCACCGGCTCGAGTCCGGAAATCCTGGTGCGGCTCCGCGATGGCGTCGTCACTGTGCGGCCGATTGCGGGCACGCGGCCACGCGGGGCGAACCCCGCCGAAGATGCTGCGCTGGAAGCCGATCTTCTGGCAGATCCGAAAGAGCGCGCCGAACACATGATGTTGCTGGATCTCGGCCGCAATGATGTCGGCCGTGTTGTCCGGCCCGGAACCATCCGCATCACGGATCGGGAAATCGTCGAGCGCTACAGCCATGTCATGCATATCGTCTCGAATGTCGAAGGCGAACTGGCCGATGGCGAGGATGCCATATCCGCCCTGTTTGCCGGTTTCCCGGCCGGTACGGTGTCGGGCGCGCCAAAAGTGCGGGCGATGCAGATCCTTGACGAGATCGAACCTCACAGGCGCGGCTATTATGCCGGTGCGGCCGGCTATTTCAGCTTCGACGGCAATATGGACATGGCGATCACCTTGCGCACTGCGCTGATCCGGGACGGCCAGATGCATGTGCAGGCCGGGGCGGGAATCGTACTGGATTCCGACCCCGAGGCCGAACGTCAGGAATGCATCAACAAGGCACGCGCGCTATTCCGCGCCGCCGAACAGGCCCATCGATTCGTCTGACGCACCGGCAGCCCTTACCGGTTGCTGCCCCCTGTCTGCATAGTCCTGGATGGTGACAAAGCGGACCGAACGGGCGGCTTCCGTTTCCAACCAGGTCTCCAGCACATCCAATGTGCCTCCGCGCGGGTGGCCGATGGCGATGGCCTGCCCGTTCCGGTGTGCCGCCTCGACGAGGGCATCCAGCATGGCCGGCATGTTTCCGGCGTCATGATCGATAAAGATATCCCGCCGCAATGTGGTGAGGCCCAGAGTCCGGGCAATCATTCCGGCCCGGCTGCGCCCGGTTGTCAGGGAATCCAGGAAAATCAGATCGCGGCCTGCCAGCGGTCCCAGGGCCGCGCGCATGGCATCCGCATCGGCTGTAAAAGCGCTGCCCATGTGATTGTTGAGACCGATCGCGCCCGGCACGCGCGCCAGCGCGGCCTCGATGCGGCGGGCGGTCTCCACAGGCGGCAGGTAGCGGTTGAGCGCGCCGGGGCCCGGGTCTTCCAGACCAAAGGGCTCCATCGGCATGTGCAGGAAAACCGCATGTCCCTGAGCATCGGCCATGACGGCAAGTTCCGGTGTCTGCTCCGCATAAGGCAGGAATGACAGGGTCAGCGGAATATCCAGCGCCATGGCGCGGCGCGTCAATTGCGGGTCGATTCCGGCATCATCCATGACCAGCGCCACGACGGGACGGGTGTCGATCACGGCTGATTCCGCAGGCTGCGGCGAAATCGAAGCGGCCGGAGGCGCCGGTTCCGCACTGGCGGTCCAGGTTTCTGCCGGGCGCGGATCGGCCTCCGCCGCCGCCCGGCCGATTTCAAATGCCGCCGCACCGGACAGAAACGCCAGCGACGTAATCAGGCCCGAAATCAGCGGTGTCGCCGGATGAATGGAATTGCGGCTCATGACAGGATGACCACACCGTTTCGGTTAATGTCCCGTTTACCGCTGATAACGGCATTGCGGCGTTGCACACAGGCGGTCCGTGCCTAGATTACCGCGCAGCCAACAGGACCCGTGCCCCATGCTGCTGATCATCGACAATTATGACAGCTTCACCTTCAACCTCGTGCATTATTTCGAGGAGCTGGGGGCGGAAACCCGTGTCATCCGCAATGATGTGATGACGGCGGAAGAAGCGCTGGCAATGAAGCCCGCAGCCATCTGCCTGTCCCCCGGACCGGGACGTCCGGACACTGCCGGTATCTGCCTGGATATCCTGACCACAGCACCGGAAGACCTGCCCGTTCTGGGCGTCTGTCTGGGGCATCAGTGCATGGGCGAGATTTTCGGCGGACGCACGGTGCAGGCCAAGGCCATCATGCATGGCAAGACCAGCGAGATCACCCATGATGGCAGCGGTGTGTTTGCCGGCCTGCCCAGCCCGTTCGGGGTTGCACGCTATCATTCGCTGGCGGTCGGTGATCTGCCGGACGATAGCGGGATGATCGTCAATGCCCGCACGGCGGACGGTGAGATCATGGCGATGCGGCACCGCACGCGGCCCCTGCACGGCGTCCAGTTTCACCCCGAATCCATCGCCTCCCTTCATGGTCATGACGTGCTGGCCAATTTCATGATGCTGGCCGGACTTCCGGTCAGGGAGATTGCCCGATGAGCGCGCTACACAACTGCCTGCAGTCGCTGTCCCGCGGCGAACACCCGTCTGCCGAAGACATGACCGGTGCGTTTGACCTGTTGATGGAGGGCGAAGCCGGAGAAGCGGAAATCGGCGGATTCCTGATCGGCCTAGCGGCTGTGGGGGAGACGCCGGAGGATCTTGCCATCGGGGCACAAGCGCTGCGCAAGCGCATGAAGGGCATTACCGCGCCGGAAGGGGCGATTGATACCTGCGGCACGGGCGGCGATGCCAAGGGCACATACAATATCTCCACCGCGGCCGCGATTGTGGCGGCGGGTGCAGGGGCCAAGGTGGCCAAGCACGGCAATCGCGCGGCGTCCTCCAAATCCGGTTCGTCGGAAGTGCTGGCGGCCCTGGGCATCAATCTGGACGCCACACCGGAACAGGTGGAACGGTCGGTGCGCGAAGCCGGGGCCGGCTTTCTGTTCGCGCCCGCGCATCATTCCGCCGTGCGCCATGTCGGCGGGGCGCGCAAGGCGTTGCGCTCCCGCACAATTTTCAACCTTTTGGGGCCGATGGCCAATCCCGCCGGTGCCAGGCGGCAGCTTCTGGGAGTGTTCGATGCCCGCTGGCAGGCGCCGGTCGCCCAGGCACTGCATACGCTGGGCTGTGAATTTGCCTGGGTGGTCCATGGCTCGGATGGTCTGGATGAGATCACCACGACCGGCGAAACCCGCGTGGTCGAGCTGAACAATGGCAAGATCACCGAGTTCACACTTTTGCCCGGCGATGCCGGTCTGGCCACTGCCCGGATCGAGGAGCTGATCGGGGGAACGCCGGAAGCCAATGCTGCGGCCTTGCGGGCCCTGCTGGGCGGGACGCCGTCTGCCTATCGCGATATTGTAGTGATGAATGCGGCCGCGGCGCTGATCGTCGCGGGGCTTGCCAACAGCCTGCCTGAAGGCGCGCGGATGGCCGAAGCCGCGATTGATAGCGGGGCGGCGAAATCCACGCTGATGAAGATGGCCGCCATCTCCCGGGGCGAAGCGTGAACGCACTGCAGAAAATCGAGGCCTACAAGCGGGAGGAAATTGCGCGCGGCAAGGCGGCTTTCAGTGAGGCCCGGCTGGCGGAAATGATAGCCGCCACGGGACCGGCGCGTGATTTTGCCGGCGCGCTGGCCGCGAAAGCCGGATCAGAGGGGGTCGCCCTGATCGCCGAGATCAAGAAGGCCAGCCCGTCCAAGGGGCTGATCCGGGCCGATTTCGACCCCGCCGCCCTGGCCCGCGCCTATGCAGACGGCGGTGCGGCCTGCCTGTCCGTGCTGACCGATGCGCCGAGCTTTCAGGGGCATGCCGATTATCTGGCTGCAGCGCGGGCCGCTGCGCCCCTGCCCGCCCTGCGCAAGGATTTCCTGCTCGATGTCTGGCAGGTGACGCAATCGCGGGCGCTGGGCGCGGATGCGATCCTGGTGATCATGGCGAGTGTCGATGACGCGCTGGCGCTCGATCTTGTCCAGGCTGCACACGATCTGGGAATGGCGGCCCTGGTCGAAACCCATGACGCGGCCGAGCTGGAACGGGCCCTCGCCCTGCCCTCGCCCCTGATCGGTGTGAACAATCGCGATCTGACGACGTTCGAGACCTCGCTTGAAACCTTCGAGCGGCTGGCTGCGGATATTCCCGCGGATCGATTCGCCATTGCCGAGAGCGGCATCTTCACACCCGCCGATGTGGCCCGCCTGAAAGCGGCGGGCGCGAAAGGCCTTCTGGTCGGAGAAAGCCTGATGCGGCAGGCCGATGTGGCGCAAGCGACACGGGCCTTGCTGGCCTGACCGGCATTAACTTGACCTCCCTATTATCCCTTTAAGGCATGTAGAGACGTCAAGGATCGCACAATGACTATCTTTAGTGGCGTAAGCGCCCGCCCGCGTGGTATGAGTCGTGGATGTTATCTCGTCTACAGCGGGTCAAGGTGCGGCAGTGGTTTGTCGCGTTCGGTTCTGTTTACGGAAATTCGTTGGCGCGCCTCTTAACCTCTTTTGGGTTTGGTGGCCTAGCTCTCGGCACGTTTGCTGTAATGCTCCTTATCCGGTGGGGCGTTGGGTATGGCGAAGCCGCAAACGAAATGCTTGTTAGGTTTGCAGAGTTTTATGCGGGGCTAACCGTTTTGTTAGGCTGGGCATGCGTCAATTTTGTATTGGCATTTGCTGGCGCGGGCCAGAAGATCAAACGCGACGGGCGCTGGTATGACGATCACTTTATCTATAACGCCCCAGTGCTGATTGGAGCTGTCAAAACGGATCCTGGAACAGCATTAACAGTGACGTTGCCCAAGCTGTCCAAAGCGCCTAGGAATTGTAGGGTTAGGTACCATGTCGAGTTCGCGCCTAACAATAAGCTGTGGGAGGCGTTCCTTAATACTGAGGCTTATCATTTCGAGGTTCCGTCACTTGCTCACCAGCCTTCTCGTAGAGAATGGGGTTTGACTGGTGAATTTCTAATGTTGAAAAACAAGTGTGTGGAATTAACAGTCCGCCCGGTAGTGGAAAATGCGGATGCTGTTATTGCCCGCGTGTGGATGGAGTCATGGCAGATTCAGTAAAGAAATTTGACGCCCTGTTGCAGGCAATGGTTAGCGCGCCACCGGGCGCGGAAAAGCCAGCAAAAGCAGGTCAAACATCAACTGGGGCTGCTTCCGCAGATTCCACACAAACTCGAAAGAGCCAAGATACGTCTCAAGATATTTGGGCGAAACCCAAACGTGGGTCGAGCGAATAGAGCGCTTGATAATCGACCAGAAGCCTTCGATCTCGTTTGTGTGAGCGTCACCGCGCACGTATTCCTTGGCGCTGTGGTTCACGACCTGATGCTTGTATCCCCAGCTTGAAAGGCTGCGATAGGATGACCAGTCATCGGTCATGACGCGCGAGCCTTCCGGCACGTTCTGGCGAATATGGGGTAGGACGGTTTTCATATAGCGGTTCGGGACAACACGGGTGATGACCTCACCACCACGTTCCGCCATTCCCATGACCACGATCTTGTTTTCGTATCCGCGCTTGTCTTTGCCGCCGATGAAGGTTTCATCAATCTCGACCGCGCCTTTGCCAGCACCGCCTACAGGGCTGTCACCATCGACTTGCCCCATATATTCGCGGATCAGCTTCGCCATGCGCCATGCGGTTTTATAGGTAACACCTAGCTGGCGCTGCAATTCCTTGCCGGACACGCCATGCCGCGAGGAGCAAAACAGATACATGGCATAGAACCATTTGCGCAGCGACGTAGAGGACTTTTCAAAGGCGGTCCCGACTTGCGGGAACACCTGATAGCCGCAGTATTCGCACTCGTAACACTGGCGGCCCGTCACGCGGTAATAATGGGCATCCCTGCCGCATTTGCCGCAGGTGTGACGGTCGCCATAGCGGACGCGCATAAGGTGTTCCAGACAAGCGTCATCCGTTGGGAAGCGCTCCATGAATTCGAGGACTGTAGGTTGCTTGCTCATGGCTATTTTATAGCACAACAAACTACATGGTTCAAGGGGATAATAGGGCTTGACCTTTACCCGGAACACTCATAGAACATCCGGAGAAGTTTCCGATTTGTTCCTGCCGGGGTCTGGCCATGCTGACACGCAAACAACACCAGCTTTTGCTCTTCATCAACAAGCGTTTGAGCGAGGATGGCGTCTCGCCCTCCTTTGAAGAAATGAAGGATGCGCTGGACCTGGCCTCCAAGTCCGGCGTGCACCGCCTGATCACCGCTCTGGAAGAACGCGGCTTTATCCGACGCCTCGCGCATCGCGCGCGGGCGCTGGAAGTGTTGAAAATGCCGGACTCCGCCTCGCCGGCTGCGATTGCCGCTGATGCCGGGAATGTGGTCCGTCCCGATTTCGGGGCCGATCCGGAACCCGCGCAGGGAATCGAGATCGCCGTGCTCGGCAAGATCGCTGCCGGTGTGCCGATCGAGGCCATCCAGCACGAGCAGGACCGCATCATGTTGCCGCCGGATCTCGCCGGCGGGCGCGGCGAACACTACGCGCTGGAGATTGAGGGCGATTCCATGATCGATGCGGGCATTCTCGACGGCGATATCGTGATCATCGAGCGCTGCGATACCGCCACCAATGGCGATATCGTGGTGGCGCTGATCGACGAGGAAGAAGCCACGCTGAAACGCCTGCGCAAGAAAGGCGGGTCCGTGGCCCTGGAAGCCGCCAATCCGGCTTATGAGACCCGCATTTTCGGGCCGGACCGTGTCCGCGTCCAGGGCAAGCTGGTAGGGCTTATCCGCCGCTATCACTAACTGCCCAGATGCGCCGGCCACGCCGGGCCTCGACCGGCGATTCGCGGACAATGCGGCCATCCTGCAGCCACAGGGCGATGGAGCCACCGTCCTGCAGTTCGCCCAGGTCCACCAGCCGGGCTTCACAGACGGCCCGCTCGACGGGCGAGGCAAAGGCTTTCAGCACAACAATATCGGAGACAGCGCAGTCTTCGCCAAGCGTTTCCCCGCTTTCGCTGACGGTGATGGCCAAACCTTGGGCCCGGCCCGCGCAGCCGCGCGGATCACATTCTATCCCGTCCCGGCCCGGGCGGACCGGCTCTCCCGCCTGTTCGAGAAATACCGATGTTGCAAAGCGGGCCCGCCGCCGGTCTGTACTGGCCCAGCCTGCGCCCTCCCCGTCCTCAAACCTGGCCAGAACCACGCCTTCCTCGCTGATAAAGGCGTCAGGGGGCTGGTGGACAAACCAGGCCGCATAGGCGGCGATCATCGCCACAGCGCCGATACGCCGGACCAGACTGGAGGCGGCGACCAGCAGCACAAATCCGAAGGCATAGAGCGCCAGCACGGCCCCCGGTGCCGAGGCGGCCGGTGCGAGAGAGCCCGGCCAGGACGCCACGCCTTCCGCGATCCACACCACCCATATCAGGCCGCGGCTCATCACCGCGAGCGCGGGCCCGTCCAGCCCGAAGGGAGCGAGCGCCAATGCCAGCGCGCCCGCCGGCATCACCACCAGAGAGAATACCGGCATGGCGGCCAGATTGGCGGCCAGCCCGTAGACGGCAATGCGGTTGAAATGAAAGGCGGCATAGGCCGCCGTCGCACTGCCGGCCACCAGAGATGAAAAGGACAGGGTTCCCCAGAAGCCGATAAATCGGTCAATCGTTCCCTTC
This sequence comes from Hyphobacterium indicum, assembly GCF_003129605.1. Lineage (GTDB taxonomy): Bacteria > Pseudomonadota > Alphaproteobacteria > Caulobacterales > Maricaulaceae > Hyphobacterium > Hyphobacterium indicum. The sequence goes on along the minus strand of NZ_QBDX01000002.1, from coordinate 281,267 downwards.
TGCCGGACATGGGTTTCACGCCGCCGCCACAAATCGAACGCCGCGACCAGGGCCGAAGCGGCGGCAAATGACATCTGGAAACCCGGTGCCAGAATGCTTTGCGGTTGAAGGATCAGGATGATGGTTGCGGCCAGGGCGATGGATTGCAGGGAAATCGCCCGGCGTTTCAGCAGCACACCCAGCAGGACCACCGAGACCATGACGAAAGCGCGCTGGGTCGAGACCGACGCGCCGGACAGGATCAGGTAAAGCAGTGCACCGGTCAGCGCGATGAGTGCTGCCGGAATGCGCGGATCATATTTCCGGGCGAATGCAGGAATGGCGGCCCCCATGGCCCGCGTCACGAAAAACAGCCCGCCGGCAAAGAGACTCATATGCAGACCGGATATCGCCAATATGTGCCCCAGCCCCGCTACGCGCAGGGCTTCCGCCTGATCCGGCGGAATGCCGGACCGGTCGCCGGTGATCAGGGCCGCGGCAATGCCCGATGTCTCCGGCGCGGCCCGTTCACGGATATGTTCGGCCATCTGCCAGCGCCAGCGGGCGAGCAGGCGGCGCCACCGGTCCCCGTTCACCTCCGCCGCCGCGAGCGGGGCAATGGCATAGCCCGTCCCGCCAAGACCGGAGAACCATGCGGCAAAGGCCGGATCATACCCGCCCGGAACCGCCGGCCGCCGCGGCGGCGTCAGCACGACCCGCGCAGACACGCCCTCGCCCGGCCCGAATTCGCCGCGGCGTGCATAGAAACGGATGCGCTCCGGCGGCCGGTCCATACCGTCCAGCGAAGCGACCCGCAAAATGACCCGCTCCCGGCCATTGCTGTTCTGGACAGCCTCTATCCAGCCCTCCACAGCCCGTGCCCGGCCAGAGTCCTCAACAAAGATCATGTCTTGCGACAGCGTGTGGTGCTGTGCGCGTGCGAAGCCGAAGGCGGCAAATGCCGCCAGCATCAGGATCGACCACAGGAGAGGCCTTGCGGCCGCTGTCGTCCAGCCAGCCAACACGGCCAGCAGCCCGGCGGTGGCGAGCACGCCGGTCAGCGCCGGAGGCGGTTCTGCCTGCAAGCCGTAATAGACAATCGACCCTGCTCCCAGGGCGACGGGCGCCCAGATGGCCATGCGGACCGGTCTGGCCAGATCCATTTGGCCGATTACCATTGTCCACCGGCTTGACCCCGGCGCTGCTCCGGGGTTCAGATATGCTGTATCCGTCTGGCGCAATCGGCTGTTCCATCCCCCTGTCCGCCATGCTACCACGCGCTCATCTTTTCGCAGTGCAACATGGTTTCGCGAGTGCAAAACACGACACAACCCATCGTTACACGCTTTGCGCCCTCTCCGACAGGCTATCTCCATATCGGCGGGGCGCGTACAGCGCTTTTCAACTGGCTTCTAGCGCGTGGTGCGGGCGGAAAATTCCTTCTGCGCATTGAGGATACGGACCGCCAGCGTTCAACCGAAGATGCCACGCGCGCCATTCTCGATGGCCTGACCTGGCTGGGTCTGGACTGGGATGGCGCGCCTGTCTCACAGAATGCCAATGTGCGCCGTCATGCCGAAGTGGTGGACGAGCTGCTGGCAAAAGGCCGCGCTTTCCGCTGCTACATGACCGAGGAAGACGCTGCGGCGGAGCGTCAGGTGGCGTTTTCGGAAGGGCGCGCCCTGCGCAGTCCCTGGCGGGACCGCCCGGGTTCAGAAACGCCTGCGGATACTCCGTTTACCGTGCGCTTCCGCGCCGGTGATGACGACATCATTGTCGAGGACGCTGTCCAGGGTGATGTGCGCTGGAAAGGCAAGGAATTCGACGATCTGGTCCTGCTGCGCAGCGATGGCACGCCGACCTATAATCTGGCGGTTGTCGCGGATGATCATGATATGGGCATCACCCACATTGTGCGCGGCGACGATCATCTCGTGAATGCCGCCCGTCAGGCCCAGATTTATGATGCGCTGGGATGGCAGCGTCCGGTGTTCGCGCACGTGCCGCTGATCCATGGCCCCGATGGCAAGAAACTGTCCAAGCGTCATGGCGCGCTCGGCATCGAAGCCTATCGCGATCTCGGCTATCTGCCTGAAGGTCTGCGCAATTATCTCCTGCGGCTGGGATGGTCGCATGGCGACCAGGAATATTTCACCGATGCCGAAGCGCAGGCCGTTTTCAGTCTTTCGGGTCTGAACAAGGCGCCGGGCCGGCTGGATTTCGACAAGATGGCCAGCGTCAATGCGCATCACATGAAGCTGGCCGACAATGCCCGCCTGCTGGAGCTGGTCTCGCCCTGGTGCGAAAAGCTGGCAGAGGGCCTCGATACGGGCTCCACGGCCTTCCGCGCGCGCCTTCTGGCGGCGATGGATGTGCTCAAGACACGGGCCTCGACCCTCGCCGAACTGGCCGAACAGGCCTATTTCCTGTTCCGGCCGGTTCCGATCGTGCTGGAAGGCAAGGCGGCCAAACCCCTGAATGGGGATGCGCCGGAGCTTCTGGCGCGGTTATTGCCGCGTCTGGAGGCCCTGCCACACTGGGCTTCTGCCCCACTACATGCCGAGCTGGAGGCTTTTACAGAAGCCGAGAGTATCGGATTCGGAAAAATCGGGGCGCCTCTCCGGGCGGCTCTGACCGGCGGTGCACCTGCGCCGGACCTGTCTCTGGTCATGGAATGGCTGGGACGTGATGAGGTCTTGCGCCGCATGGCGGATCAAATCAAAACGGGCGTATAGGCCCGAGGAAGACGAGAAGGAAGACCATGATGGAAACCAAGGCTCAACCCAATGGCACGGCCACGCTCACAATCGATGGTCAAACCTATGAGTTTCCGGTTCTGAAAGGCACGATCGGCCCGGATGTGGTCGATATCCGCACGCTTTACAGCAAGGCCGGCGTCTTTACCTATGATCCGGGTTTTACCTCGACCGGATCCTGCGAAAGCCACATCACCTATATTGATGGCGATGAAGGCACCCTGCTCTATCGCGGTTATCCGATCGACCAGCTGGCCGAACAATCGAGCTTCATAGAAGTCTGCTATCTGCTGCTGCATGGCGAATTACCGAGCCCGCAAGAGCTCGAAAATTTCGACATGACGATCCGCCGGCACACCATGCTGCATGATCAGTTTGATCAATTCTTCCGCGGTTTCCGCCGCGATGCGCACCCGATGGCGGTCATGGTCGGCACGGTCGGAGCCTTGTCCGCCTTCTATCACGACTCAACCGACATCAATGACCCGCAGGCCCGTGTCATCGCCAGCCATCGCATGATCGCGAAAATGCCGACAATTGCGGCGCGCGCCTATAAATATTCCATCGGCCAGCCTTTCATCAGCCCGCGCAATGATCTCGATTTCGCCGGCAATTTCCTGCGCATGTGCTTTGCGGTTCCGGCCGAGGATTTCGAGCTGAACAAGACGCTCGCCAAGGCCATGGACAAGATTTTCATCCTGCATGCCGATCACGAGCAGAATGCCTCGACCTCGACCGTCCGCCTGGCCGGCTCCTCCGGCGCCAACCCGTTTGCCTGTATTGCCTCCGGCATTGCCAGCCTGTGGGGTCCGGCACATGGCGGCGCCAATGAAGCGGCGCTCAACATGCTGGAGGAGATCGGCACGGTCGACAAGATTCCGGAGTTCATTGCCCGCGCGAAGGACAAGAATGATCCGTTCCGCCTGATGGGCTTCGGCCACCGGGTCTACAAGAATTACGATCCGCGCGCGAAAGTGATGCGTGACACCTGCCATGAAGTACTGGACGTGATGGGTGTCCGCGACGAGCCTCTGCTGCAGGTCGCTCTGGAGCTAGAGAAAATCGCGCTCGAGGATCCCTATTTCGTCGATAAGAAACTGTATCCGAATATCGACTTCTATTCCGGCATCACCCTGCGTGCGATGGGCTTCCCGACCTCGATGTTTACGGTTCTCTTCGCCCTGGCCCGGACGGTGGGCTGGATCGCGCAATGGACCGAGATGCTGGAAGATCCGGTCCAGAAAATCGGCCGCCCGCGCCAGCTCTTTGCCGGTGCGACAGAACGCACCTATGTACCGATTGCCAAGCGCTAGCCGGTGGACTTGCGGGCTGTGACCAGACCGGTCACGGCCCTGGCCGCCCGGGCACTGGACTGACCATCGCCTTTCATGGTCAGGGCGGCGGTCTGCAAGGCCGGCCCGCGGGAGTGCCCGCTTCTGACTTCGGACAATAAGGCTGTGACGGATTCCGCGAGAACTTCAGCCTTCGCGCCGGTCTGCGCATGCTCGATGATCAGCTCTTCATCGGCGGCGATATTGACGAGGCTGAAATACTTCGCCTTGAACAGAATGAAGCGATAGATGAACCAGCTCAGCCATCCGAGCTTGTAGGTCGCCACGGTCGGCACGCCCGCGAGTGCGAGTTCGGTCGTGGCTGTGCCCGAAACGGCGAGTGCCACAGTCATGGCCGATGTGGCATCGCGCTTTTCATCTTCCCCCAGCAGGTAAATGTGCGGAAGACGCGGGTCGCCCGCAATATCTGCGGCAATCCCTTCGGCAATCGCCGGAGCCAGTGGCGAAACGAAGACCGCATCTGGTTCGGCTTCCGCCAGCAGGGCGATGGCGTCCCGGAGCACCGGTCCGATACGGCGGCGTTCACTCTGACGGCTGCCGAAAAGCACGCCGATGACCGGCGCGCCCGGCGCAATGCCATGACGGGCCCGGAAGGCCAGGCCGTCCCCGGTGACCGGCCGTTCCAGCGCCGGATTGCCAACAAATGTCGTGGGCAGGCCGGCCGCTTCGAACATCGGGGCGTCAAAGGCGTGGATGGTCAGCAGATGATCAACCGAATGCGCGAGTATCCGGGCGCGCCCGGGACGGGCTGCCCATATCTGCGGGCCGACATATTTGATCAGCACCGGCGGGTTTTCCCGTTTCTGAAGGCGCTGTGCGACGCGGATCATGAATCCCCATGAGTCGATCAGCACCACGGCATCGGCACCGAAATCCATGGCCGCCTCAACGGTTTCATTGACCCGTTTCAGAATGGTCCCGTATGATTTCAGGCCATCCAGGAGGCCGAGAATGGCCAGTTCAGAAATATCGATGGCGCTTTCCAGGCCAAGCGCTTCCATCTTCTCGCCGCCGACACCGGCGATTTCGACACGTTCGCCATGATCGGCGCGCAGGGCTGACATCAGATCTGCGCCGAGCGCATCACCCGACGGTTCCACCGCAACAAGGAATATGCGCTTTGGGCTACTCATCGGCCCGGGCGGCATAGATGAAAATGCCGGCCTCATCTGCTGCGGCTATGGTTTCATCGCGCCGCGGTATCAGAGCGCTGCCCGCCTGTATGGCGATGCCCGCCAGACCGGCGCGACTGACGCCCTCAACGGTCCGGAGGCCGATTGTGGGCAGGTCGATGCGGCGTTCCTGCTGCGGTTTCGGCGTTTTTGCCAGCACTCCGGCGCGCCCGCCCGGCCGTCCGCGAATGTCATCCGGCAATTCGGCAATGCGGGCGAGCATGGCATCTGTACCTTCCTGGGCTTCGACCGCCAGCACAAGCCCGTTGGCCACGACCGCCCCCTGCCCGATATCATGTGCGCCAATGGCACGCGCAATCTGCAGCGCCTTTCTGACATCCGTCATGGCGGCCGCATCCGGCTCGATTGCCCCCAGGATTCCGGCCTGCGGCACCAGGCTGCTCAATGCCTGATCGGCGCCGATTGCCCGCAGGCCCTTGTGTTCAAATGAATCGATAATCACCCGCATGAGCGCGTCATCGCCATAGCGGGCAGCCTGGGTGATCTTTGGCAGAAGCGCCATGGCGGCGGTGTCCAGCCCCATTAAAGACTTGAAATCCGGGCGGGTAATGCGGCCGATAAAACAGACGGCATCACACCCCGCTTCGCGCATGGCTTTCTGCATGCCCCCGATCTTCGTCACGGGAAAGGCTGCCCGGTCGTATGGCGTATAGTCCTGATCGGCGAAGCCCGTCACTTCGACGATGAAGGGCTTGCGCCCGGCGCTGGCCTCGCCCTGGGCGATCAGAAGCGGTACTTCACCCCCACCGGCGATGATAGCCAGCCGTGACCATCCGGTATGTGGTGTATCAGTCATGCGGCATGCAGATCGAGCGCTTGGGCTCGGCACGAATGAATTCCACGATTTCCATGACCGCCGGATTATTCACATAAACACCGGCGACATCTTCCAGCCGCTCGCTGAACGAGCCTTCTTCGGCGAACAACAGACGATAGGCGGTCCGCAATTCCTTGATCGCTTCACGCGAATGCCCGCGGCGTTTGAGGCCCACAAGGTTGAGGCCTTCCAGATGTGCATAATTGCCGCCCGCTGCACCGTAGGGAATGACATCCTTGGTCAGGAGCGACATCGCATTCACGAAAGCCTGCCGTCCGATCCGGCAGAACTGGACGACACCGGTATAGCCTCCGAGGATAACCTGATCCTCGACAACCGAATACCCGCCCAGCACCGCGTGATTGGACAGAACGACCTTGTTGCCGACGACACAATCATGCGCGACATGGGTTCCGACCATGAAGAAGCCGTCATCGCCAATGACGGTTTCCTTGCGTCCCACACCCGTGCCCGGATGCATGGTGACATATTCCCGGATCGTGTTGCGCTCCCCGATCCTGAGCCAGGTTTCCTCACCCTTGTACTTGAAATCCTGAGGCGGGTGGCCGAGCGAGGCATGCGGATAGATGACGCAACCCGCCCCGATCTTTGTATGGCCGGATATTGAAACGTGGGAGATCAGGCGGACGCCATCTCCCAACTCGACATCGCCATCGACGATACAGAAGGGGCCGATTTCAACGCCCTCGCCGAGCTTTGCCGTTTCGGATACAATCGCACTCGGGTGAATGTTTGCGCTCATAGGACCCCTACGCCTTTCGCGGAAAAGTCGAATTCGGTGACGCGATGGTCCCCGATAAAGGCCTGACCGCTGAATTTGAAGAGCTCACCGCGTATATGCGTGACCCGCACCGGCATGCGCAGAACATCGCCCGGCTTGACCGGACGGCGGAAACGGACCTTGTCCACGCCCATGAAATAGATCGCTGTTTTCGAGACATCGGCATCCAGTGTCTTTGACATCAACAAGGCCCCGGCCTGGGCGACGGCTTCAATGATGAGGACGCCCGGCATCACCGGATTGCCAGGGAAATGCCCCGGAAAGAACGGCTCGTTTGCCGTGACATTCTTGATCCCGACGATGGATTCGCCTTCACGATAGTCTTCGGCCCGGTCGAGTAGCAAGAACGGGTAGCGATGCGGCAACCGCTCCAGGATTTCCTGGATTCCGATGGATGTGCCCGACTCCGTCATGCCTATCTCCGTGCCTTCTTGCCCTGTGCGCCCTTGATGCCGGACAATTTGCGCAACTGTGTCAATTGCTTCAGGAAATTTCGGGCCGGCATGGCCGGGCTCCCGCCCCAGCGCTCACCATCGGGGATGTCATACATGGCAGCTGTATCCGCGAGCAGAATGACGTCATCGCCAATGGTGATGTTGTCCGTCGTCGCGCAGCGCCCGGCGAACAGGCAGTTTCGTCCGATTTTCGTGCTGCCGGAAATACCGGCAAAGGCCGCCATGACCGTGCCGCTGCCAATCTGCACATTGTGGGCGATCTGACAGAAATTATCGATCTGGCAGTTATCGCCAATGCTGGTGTCATCAAACAGGCCGCGATCGATGGAGCAGGACGCTCCGATCGAGACATCCGAGCCGATTATGGCCCGGCCGAAATGCGGCACCTTGATTCGCTGGTCTGCGCCCAACACGACTGCAAATCCCGACTTTCCGATCACCGTGCAGGATCCGATTTCGGTCCGGTCACCAATGGTGGCGCAGGAAATCACGGCATTGGCGCGGATAATGGCCGCCTCGCCGACTTCCACGCCCGGGCCGATGACCGCATTCGGCTCAATGACCGCATGTGCGCCGACCTTTGCTCCGGCACTGATGAAAGCCCCGGGTAAAATACGCGCTGTGGAGTGAATATCCGCCTCTCCGGCGGTCAGCTCTTTCAGCCTGTAGATCGCACCCGCTGACCGCGCAAAAGCCGCGCGAGGATTGACGGTCACGCCGACGATGGCGCCGGCCGCGCGCAAATCTTCCGCCAGCTCGGATTTGGTGAAGATGATGGCGCCAGCAACCGGGTTGATAACTTTGCGCTCGGCATAGCTGAGATGCCCGGCGCGCATGGCTTCGACGGGGGCCACGCCGGTGGCCGAAACGCCATCGGGCGCAAGCCCTTCAAAGCTCGCGCCCGACAGTGTTTCCAGTTCCCGGATAGAAAGCGGACGGGCCGACTCGTAGAAACGTGGATCGGCCACGGACGCCACTCCTTCCGTGTTACTGCTGCGGTTGTTGTGCATCACCTTGTGGAAGGCGGACACGGTTGACCGGAACGGTCGGGAGCCGCGCATTCAGGCTCTCGATCACCTCAGCGCTCGCATCGACGCTCTGACCGGCATAAACCAGCGAACCGCGGTCAATAACGATGTCGGCATTACGGGCGGTCACCACTTCCTGCAACACCGCCTGCAGGGCCTCGAGGACCGGCCGCATGGCGGCGCGTTCGGTTGCCACCAGCTCGTTGGAGTAACGCTGGCGCATGGCTTCGAATTGCTGAGCCTGCTGGCTGACGGTCTGGATACGCTGGATCAGATCCGGGCGCTGCTGAATGCCTTCTTCCGTAATACCGGCGGTTTCGGCATTCAGACGCTCGGCTTCCTCATCGATCGGGGCCCGCGCCGCACGCAATTCGCCGTCCATTTCCTCGGAAATGGCCTGAAGGCGGGTGGCGATATGCTGCCCGACAGCGCTTTCACGAAGGATTTGGTCTTCGTTGATGACAAGAATGGTTTGTTGCGCCATCGCCGGAGCGCTGATCGCCATGAGCGTGACAGCAGCTGCGATGATCGCAAGCGGATTAAGGTGGGAAGGTTTCATTTTAGAATCCTGTTCGTGTGCTGAAGCGGAAGAATTCGGTGCGGTCGTAGGTTTCGTTGACCAGCGCCTCGGCCAGGTCAAAACGGACCGGACCGAAAGGTGAATCCCAGAAGATGCTGAGGCCGGCTGAAACGCGCAGCGACATGTCATCCACGGTGAAAGACTGACCCGTGACTTCGTCGATGATATCATCATCGTCAAGAAGTCCAAGTGTACCAAAGTCGGTAAAGAGGCTGCCGCGGACACCATATTGTTCCGGCAGCGGCAGCGGGAAGGACATTTCCGCGGTTCCGATCGCATAGACGCGACCGCCCAGTGCATCGCCGGCCAGCAGGCGTCCCGTCGCAGCATCACGGACCACAACGCGCGGACCGATGCCAGCGATTTCAAAACCCCTGAAGGAATTTCCGCCGCGGAAGAAGCGGTCATTAATGCGGACATTGTCGCCGCCCCATCCCATGATGAAGCCGGAATTGACACTCAGACTGCCCACAACATTCCAGAAAAGCGGACGATAGACTGCGGCGTTCAGCTCTGTCGACACAAAGCGGACATCGCCACCTATGCCGGCGAAGGACTGGCTGAGATCGGCGCGGAAACCGCGGGTCGGCGTAACGGGATTATCCACGCGATCCCAGCGGAGCGAATAGTTCAGAACCGAGGTGATCCGGGAGCCGGCCTGATTGCGCAAGGCCTGGTTCGCGCCGGCAAAGATGCGGACATCATCCGTCCTCAAAGTGTATTGCAGTCCCAGATTGGTTGAGCGGGTCGTCGGGAAACCGGCGCGCAGGCTGAAACCGGTCGACTGGGTCTCGAAACTGGCTTCATTGATGAAATCGGAGCGCACCGAGAACAGGTCGATACCGGCCGCCAGATTGCGGTCAAGGAAACGCGGCTCGGTGAAACGGATATCAATCTGCTCACGCCGCGAGCTGAGCGCGACCCGGAAGCGCAGAAACTGACCCCGTCCACGCAGATTTCGCTCCGAAATCGACAGATCGACCAGGAACGAATCTGTTGATGAGAAACCGGCTCCGAAGGCCAGCTCTCCGGTCGCCTGCTCTTCGACCGACACTTGCAAGCGGGCGAGATCAGGCGCAGCGCCCTGGACTTCCGTAATTTCAACTTCCTCGAAGAAACCGAGGCGGCGCACCCTCGCCTGCGACCGGTCGATCAGTGAACGATTGAACGCATCGCCTTCCACCAGCTCCAGCTCCCGCCGGATGACATGGTCGAGCGTGCGTGTATTCCCGACAATGTCGATCCGCTCGATATACACACGCGGACCTTCCTCGATCTCGAAGGTGACATCGACCGTCTGCTCGGAGCGATTGCGTGAAATGTTCGGGGTGATGTTGACGAAGGCATATCCGGAAGCGCCGACCGCAAAATTCAGCGTGTCAACAGCATTCTCGATCTGTTCGCCCTGGAAAAGCTGGCCTGTCTGGATCGGCAGGAAAGATTCGAGAACGTCTGAATCAACGTCCGGCAGATCGCTTTCAACGGTGATCTCACCGAAATTGTAGATATCGCCCTCGTCGAGGGTGAATGTGATGTAGAAATCTTCCTGATCCGGCGTCAGTTCGGCAACGGCGGAAACCACCCGGAAATCGGCAAAGCCGCGATTCTGGTAGAATTGGCGGATCAGTTCACGATCATATTCGAGGCGGTCCGGATCATAATTGTCGTTGGTGGAAAAGAAGCGCCACCAATGTGATTCAACCGTAACCAGTTCGCCCCGGAGCTCGCGGTCCGAAAAACTCTCATTGCCAATGAAGTTGACGCGGCGCACGCCCGTCACAGGGCCTTCGGAAATCTCGAAGATCAGATCCACACGGTTTTGCGGCAGTTCGACAATACGCGGCGTCACCTGAGCGGCGAAACGCCCGGTGCGGCGATAGACCTCGATAATACGCTGGACATCGGCCTGGACGCGGGCGCGCGTGAAGATGGCGCGGGGCTGGGCCTGGATTTCTTCCATGATGGTATCATCGTCCGATGCCCGGTTCCCCTCGAGCAGGACACGGTTGATGATGGGGTTTTCCTGCACATAAACGACAACAATCTCCCCGCGATTCTCGATCCGGACGTCGGAAAAGAGACCCGTGGCAAACAGTGTCTGAATGGACAGGTTGATGGAACGCGGATCGGCCGGAACGCCGGGCTGGAGCGCAAGATAAGACAGGACAGTGTCGGCCTCGACACGCTGATTGCCCTCGACCAGCACCTGCCGCAGCGGAGCGGCCTGAGGCGCCTGGTCCTGGGCAGCTTCCGGTGTTGTCTCCGGGGCCTGTGCCGATGCAGAAGCGCCCAGCGGCAATGCCAGGGAAATAACGCAATAGATTGCCGCGGTCAGGACGCGCTGGATACTCGACATACGGGCCGCCGTTCTTGTTTGCGGATCAGGAACCTAATCCGCCCAGATAAACCAAATCGTTCCAGGTTGCCACAAGCATCATGCCCAGCACGAGGGCAAGCCCGACCTTGAAGCCGATGGCTTGCGCCTTCTCACTGAGCGGTCTCCCGGCAACCGCCTCGTAGGCGTAATACACAAGATGGCCGCCGTCGAGTATGGGAATTGGCAGAAGGTTCACTAAACCCAGTCCGATACTGAAAAAACCCGCAAGCTGGACAAGATTTAATGCCAGCCCGCCAACAGCCGCGCCGGCATTCGGGGCATTGTCGACTGTCCCGTTGGCCACCTGACCCGACACGGTCACGATTCCCAAGGGACCATTGAGCATGTTCGCCGAGGCTCGGCCGGTAATAATCCGCCAGACATATTGCCCGGTTGTCCCAATCACGCTGCCGACACGGTCGATTCCTGCACCGAGGGCTTCTACCGGATTATAGGCGCGTTCGTAGGTTTCACCCGAGGCATTGAAGCCGACGACCGCCACTTCCCTATACCCGCCAAAGCCGTCCGGCAGGCGCCGCGATTGCGGCGCCGCGATCAATTGCAGCTGGAGGCCATTGCGGTCGATATCGAAGGTGACGGGCTCGCCCGGACGCCACATCAGCGCCATACGGATATCGGAGAACCGCTCGATCTCCTGTCCGGCAATCGCCAGAATGCGGTCGCCAGACTGGAATCCGGCTGCTTCGGCAGGCGAGTCTTCGCTGACCTCCCCGACAATGGGAAGATATCCCCGTTCACCGAGTGCGCCCGCGAGAACGCTGAAAATCGCAATCGCCAGAATGAAATTCGCCAGCGGGCCGGCAATGACGATAAAGGCGCGTTGCCAGACCGGCTTGAAATGATAACAGCGCTCGGCATCCGCTCCCATTCTGGCCCGCATTTCGACCAGCCTGGCCCGGTCAGGCTCGCTGGCAGCACCGGCATCTCCCATGAAGCGCACATATCCGCCCAGAGGCAGGGCGGCGATGCGCCAGATTGTGCCGCGCCGGTCTTTCACCGCGAATAGCGTCGGGCCAAAGCCGAAGGAAAACACTTCGGCATGCACACCGCACCAGCGGCCGGCGAGATAATGGCCCAGCTCGTGTATAACGACGACAATCGATATCACCGTGATAAACGCGAAAATGGTCAGCAGGCCGGAGCTCAGGAAATCAAACAAGGAAAGCCTCTCGAATATCAGGCGGGAATGCCGGTCATGCACTGCGAGACGATGTCTCTCGCCCGCCGGTCAACGTTCAAAGCATCATCTATGCCAGCAAACCGTTTGGGAAGCATTGACTTGCGATCCATGGCTTCCAGACAGTCGGAAACGAGGCCGGGGATGTCAAGAAAGCCGACCCTGCCCGCAAGAAATGCCTCCACAGCCACTTCATTGGCAGCATTCAGACAGGAGGTCGCCCCCTCACCGGCCAGCAAGGCTTCACGGGCAATCCTGAGGGCCGGAAAGCGGATTTCGTCCGGAGCTTCAAAATCGAGGCGGGCCAGCGCTGCCAGATTCAATGGCTCGGAAGGCGTCTCCATGCGCTCTGGCCAGGCCAGGGTAGAGGCAATCGGAATACGCATGTCGGGACTGCCCAATTGCGCCAGGACGCTCCCATCAATGTATTCGACGAGGCCATGAATGACGGATTGCCGGTGAACGACAACATCCACCTGTGCCGGTGGCAGGCGGAACAGGCGGCACGCCTCGATCACCTCGAGTCCCTTGTTCATGAGCGTGGCTGAATCAATCGAGATCTTGTCGCCCATGCTCCACACAGGATGCGCGAGGGCATCCGCACGGGACACGCCGGACATCTTCTCGACCGGCCAGTCCCGGAATGGCCCACCGGATGCAGTCAGAATGATCCGGCGGATATGCTTTTCGTGCCCCGGATAAATGGCCTGGAAAATGGCATTGTGCTCGCTGTCGACCGGCAGGATTCGGGCCCCCCGCGTCTCTGCCAGCTCCATGAAATAATCCCCGGCACACACCAGACATTCCTTGTTCGCCAGCGCCAGAATGGAGCCGGCCTGAAGTGCCGCCGCTGCAGGACGGAGGCCGGCCGAGCCGACAATGGCCGCCATAGTGTAATCAACCGGGCGCGAAGCCGCCTCGATCAGGGCCTCCGGACCGGCGGCCGTCTCTATGCCGGTTCCGGCCAGCGCCTCCGCCAGATCGCCGGCAAGACGTTCGTCACCGATCACGGCAATTTCAGGACGGTGGACCCGGGCAATTTCCGCCAGTGCCGCCACGTTGGCATTTGCCGTCAAGGCAGCGAATTCGAACGCACCCGGCTCGGCCCGCGATATCAGGTCGAGCGTGGCACTGCCGACGGATCCTGTGGCTCCGAGGATGGAAATTCGACGGCTCATAGCGGGCCTTCCAGCACATTCAGCGAGGCCATGACAAGGGCCGCAAGGCAGGCCGCCATCAGGGCATCGACCCGGTCCAGCACGCCACCATGCCCGGGAATGATCTCGCCCGTGTCCTTTACACCGAACAATCGTTTGAACAGCGACATGGCGAGATCTCCGGCGACAGCCGCCAGTGCCAGGATCAGACCGGCAGTCATTGTGCCCAATACCGGCTCATTCTGCCACTGCGCAAAGCCCCAGGCGGCGGCCACGCCGCCGGCAATGCCCGCGATCAGACCCGACCAGGTCTTGTTGGGACTGGCCCGGGGCCAGAGCTTCGGACCCCGCAACCAGGTTCCGGCAAAATAGGCCGCGCTGTCGGCCGCCCAGACCACCAGCAGAATGAATGCGGCCGCATTGAAGCCGTTCAGGGCGCGCAGTGACGCCAGCGCCGAGACGGCCAGCGCAACGTAAAGAATGCCGAATGCACCACGCCAGCGCCGCGCCAGCGGCATGTCACCGGTAAGGCTGACGCCGATCGCACCCGCCAAAGGCCAGCCCAGCATCCAGAAAAACTCGCCATCCGCCGCAAACAGGACGGCGCCGGAAGCGGCGGCTGACGCAATGGCATAACTCCGGGTGGGCGCATCGCGGTCCGCCATGCGCATCCATTCCCACGCCATGGCCGCAGCAAACGCCGCGCAATAGGCGGTAAAGGCCAGTCCGCCATTCCACAGCAGGAAGAGCGAGACCGGGATCAGGATCAGGGCGGACACGATGCGGGTGACCAGCGCCGGGTCGCGCTGGCGGACCGTTTCTGGGTCAGGCAGCATTCACGCCCCCGAACCGCCTCTGCCGGGAGGCATACTGATCGAGAGCGGATTTGAAATGATCAGCTGAAAAATCAGGCCAGAGCACGTCCATGAAGACAAGCTCGGCATAAGCGGCCTGCCAGATCAGGAAATTGCTGGTCCGGTGTTCTCCGCTGGTCCGGATAACGAGATCAGGGTCGGGCATGCCCGCCGTGTCGAGATAGCCGGCAAAGAGAGTCTCATCGACAGTACCGGGATCCACCCGTCCGCTGGCCGCATCTCTCGCCAGCCGCCTTGCGGCGCGAACGATTTCGTCACGGCCGCCATAGTTGAACGCGATGGTCAGGAAGCAGCGGTCATTTTCCGCGGTCCGGGATTCGGCGCGGCCGATGATTTCCAGAAGATCGTCTGACAGGCCTTCGCGGCGGCCCGCGATCCGGATATTCACGCCTTCCCGATGCAGCTTTTCCAGGTCCGCATCGACGAAGCGCTTCATCAGTTCGAACAGGGCATCGACTTCGTCACTCGGACGGCGCCAGTTCTCGGTCGAAAAGCCGAATAGTGTCAGATAACGCACGCCCAGATCACCGGCCGTCCTGACCGCTTCGCGGACCGCGTCCACACCCTTGTTATGCCCGAAGGCGCGGGGCCGGTTGCGTTGTTGTGCCCACCGGCCATTGCCATCCATGATGATAGCGACATGCCGGACGCCCCGGCACTGTTCTTCGCTACTGGTCATGGACACCTCCCAAGCCGGTCAGGTCTAGACCTGCATGATCTCGTCCTGCTTGGATTTCAGCTCAGAGTCCACCTTGGCGACATATTCGTCGGTGAGTTTCTGGACCGCGTCGGACTGACCCTTGAGCTCGTCCTCGCTGATCTCGTTGTCTTTTTCCATCCTTTTCAGCGTATCCATGCCGTCCCGGCGGATATTGCGGATGGCCACGCGGGCATGTTCGGCGAAATTGCTGGCCGCCTTGGCCAGTTCGGTGCGGCGCTCTTCATTGAGCGGCGGAATCGGTATGCGCAGCAATGTGCCCTCGACCACCGGATTGACGCCAAGCGGGGCATTGCGGATCGCCTTGTCGACGGCTGCCACCATGGTCTTGTCCCAGACCTGTACGGAAATCATCCGTGGTTCCGGAACGGACACCGTTGCGACCTGGTTGATCGGCGTCGGTGAGCCATAGGCGTCCACCTTGACGGCATCCAGCAAACTGGCCGACGCCCGTCCGGTGCGAAGGCTGCCGAATTCCTTGTGCAGGGAGTCAATCGCGCCGTCCATGCGGCGGCTCAGGTCTTTCAGATCAATTCTCGCGCTCATCCATTACCCCTGTTGTTATCGGGCCGAGCGCGTTATGCCGATGGTTGTGCAGGTGCCCTCGCCCCTCAGCACGCGTGCAAATTCGCCCGGCTTGTGAATATTGAACACCACGATAGGCACGGCATTCTCGCGCATCAATGTCACGGCTGCAGCATCCATCACCTTCAGGTCCCGCGACAGCACCTCGAGATAATCCAGCGATTCATAGCGCTCGGCATCCGGGTTCTTGCGCGGATCGTCGGAATAGACCCCGTCCACCTGGGTGCCCTTGAACAGGGCTTCGCAACCCATTTCAGCCGCGCGCAAGGCTGCAGCCGTATCTGTCGTGAAGAAGGGATTTCCCGTGCCGGCCGCAAAAATCACGACGCGCCCCTTCTCCATGTGGCGGATGGCCCGGCGGCGGATATAGGGTTCGGCGATCGACATCATCGGAATGGCGGACTGAACCCGCGTCGGGACGCCAACCCGCTCCAGCGAATTCTGCATCGCCAGCGCATTCATGACCGTGGCCAACATGCCCATATAGTCGGCGGCCGCGCGATCCATGCCCTTGGCGGCCACAGACAGGCCGCGGAAAATGTTGCCGCCGCCAATCACGAGACAGACTTCAACACCGCTGTTCACCGCATCGGATATCTCGCGCGCCACGCGTTCGGCAACATTGAGATCAATGCCGTATTGCTGTTCGCCCATAAGGGCTTCACCGGAAATTTTCAGCAGCACCCTCTTGTAGAGGGTGGCGGGTTTTTCGCTGGTCGTATGTCCGGCAGAATCAGTCACGAGCGGAACCCTAAAAGAAAAGCGCCGGAGCGGTAAGGCTCCGGCGCTGTTTGATCAATCTAGCCACCCTTGGCAGTGGCGGCGACTTCTGCGGCGAAGTCTTCGGTCTTCTTCTCGACACCCTCGCCGACTTCCATGCGGATGAAACCGAGGATTTCGACGCCCGCCTCTTTTGCAGCGGCCCCGACCGTGAGGTCTGGATTGATGACGAAGGACTGGTTCAGAAGGGTCACCTCGGCGAAGAATTTCTTCATCCGGCCCTCGATCATCTTCTCGATGACATTTTCAGGCTTGCCGCTTTCGCGGGCTTGTTCGGTCAGGACCGATTTTTCCTTCTCGACAATCGCCGGGTCCAGATCCGCTTCCGACAGGGACGCCGGATTGATGGCGGCGATGTGCATGGCGGCCTGACGGCCGAACTCGTCATTCGAACCTTTCAGAGCGACCAGAACACCGATCTTGCCCATGCCTTCGGCGGCGGCATTGTGCACATAGGCTGCAACGCTTTCACCCTCGATCTTTGCCAGGCGGCGGACCGACATGTTCTCGCCGATCTTGGCGACATTGTCGGTGATCATATCGGCAACGGTCTTGCCATTCACCGATGCGGTCTTGAGCGCTTCAACATCGGCGGCGTCCAGGGCGGCAGAGGTAATGTCCTTCACCATGGCCTGGAAGTCGGAATTCTTGGCGACAAAGTCGGTTTCGGAATTGACTTCCACGGCAACACCCTTGCCACCGTCCACTGCTATGCTGACCAGACCTTCTGCGGCCACGCGGTCGGCTTTCTTCGCGGCTTTGGACAGGCCTTTGGTGCGCAGCCAGTCGACCGCGGCTTCCATGTTTCCGTCATTTTCCGTCAATGCCTTCTTGGCATCCATCATGCCTGCGCCCGTCATGTCGCGCAGTTCCTTGACGAGGGCTGCTGTAATGGCCATCGGTAATGCTCCTGATTTTCGTTCGATGCCGGAGGCCGGGATCAGCCTTCGGTCTTTTCTTCTTTCGCTTCGGTAGCGGATTCGTCTGACGTTTCCGCGACAGTGTCCGCAGCCGGTGCGGCTTTGGCTTCTTCAGCTGGCGCTTCCTCAGCCGGAGCCGCTTCTGCCGTTTCGGTCAGAGCCGGTTCAACAACGGGGTTTTCGGCGGCGCCGATATCCACACCGAGATCCGACTGGCCTTGTGTCATGCCATCAAGCGCTGCGTCCGCGATCAGCTCGCAATACAGGGTAATGGCGCGCGCGGCATCGTCATTGGCCGGGATCGGGAAGTCGATCGGGTCCGGGTCACAATTGGTATCAACAATACCGATGACCGGAATGCCCAGCTTCTTGGCTTCCAGAATGGCGATCGCTTCCTTGTTGGTGTCGATCACGAACATCAGGTCCGGCGTGCCGCCCATTTCCTTGATGCCGCCGAGGGACAATTCCAGCTTGTCGCGCTCGCGGGTCAGGTTCAGCAATTCCTTCTTGGTGAAGCCGGACTGGGCTTGTTCATCGTCGAACAGGCCTTCCAGTTCGCGCAAGCGGGCGATGGAATTTGAAATCGTTGCCCAGTTGGTCAGCGTGCCGCCGAGCCAGCGGTTGTTCATGTAATACTGCGCGCAACGCTTGGCGTTCTGCGCGATGATGTCGGACGCCTGACGCTTGGTACCGACAAACAGGATACGGCCACCCTTGGCCGCCACATCACGCACCTGAACCAGTGCCTGGTGCAAAAGCGGCACCGTCTGTGACAGGTCGATAATGTGGATGTTTGCGCGCTCGCCAAAGATGAAAGACTTCATCTTGGGGTTCCAGCGGTGGGTCTGGTGTCCGAAGTGTGCGCCAGCTTCGAGCAATTGGCGCATGGAGAATTCAGGCAGTGCCATTGATCATATCCTTTTCCGGTTGGCCTCCACGGAACGGAGTCACGATCAGCCCGATGCCGACCGCAACACCGGAGCGATAACACCCCAATTCGAGGTGCACCGAAGTCCCGTGTGCGTGATCAGGCGCGCATATAGGCGGGAATAGCGTGTGGCGCAAGCCCGATTGGGCAGATGGCGGCGGCTAGATCAGCTCGACGCTTTCCACGCCCTTGACCCCGCGCAGAGCGGCCTGGACAGGTGGTGTCGTCGGCACGCGGCCGGGCAGACGCAATTCCGCTTCACTGCCGTCGGCGACCGACAGGACAAGATGAACAATCCCCTCGCCTTTCGCACTGTCTGCGGCCCGATCCAGCCGCGCCTTGACGCTTTCCAGTGCGGACACATCGAGACGCACTTTCAGCCCGGCGGCGGCGGGGGCCTCATCCAGGGCTTCTATGCTGTCAGCGAAAAAGCGGAGCTGTTCTTCCTTGTCATCGATACTGGCACTGATCATGACCGAAGCCCCGACCTCCAACGCATCGCGGGAGGATTGCAGCGTGTCAGGATTGACCAGGACCTCGAATTCGCCGGACGGATCCGAGAGCGTGACCCATGCAAAACGCTTGCCGGAGCGTTGTGACACACGTTCCTGACGGCGGCGGACGACGCCGGCCATGCGAATGGCGGACGCGCCATCCGCGACCCGGTCGGGCGCATCGGCGACGAAGACAACGCCGCGTTTGGCCAGCATATCGGCCAGATCATCCAGCGGATGACCGGAAAGATAATAGCCGATGGCCGCCAGCTCCTCGTCCAGCCGCTGAGTGGCCGTCCATGGCGGCACGTCGGGCAGTTTCGGGCGGGCCAGACCGCCGGACTCCGGATCGGCACCGCCAAAGAGACTGACCTGCGCGGTCTCGCGCTCTTCATGGGCCTTGGCCGACATGGCGCACAATGTCTCGGCGGCGGCGAAGGCGCGGGCGCGATCCAGCTCGACACTGTCGAAAGCGCCGGCGCGGGCAAGATTTTCCAGGGTCCGCTTGTTCAGAAGCCGCGGATCAACGCGCTCGGCGAAATCGAAGAGGTCGGCGAAGGGGCCATTGGCCTTGCGTTCTTCCACCAGCGCTTCCATGGCCGACAGGCTGACATTGCGGATCGCGCCAAGCGCATAGATGACCGCTCCGTCCTTCACCGAAAAGTCGGCTTCGGAAAGATTGATGTCGGGCGGCCGGATGGTCACATCCATGCGCCGGGCTTCCTGGAAGAAAACCGCCAGCTTCTCGACATTGTTGCGGTCGAGGCTCATCAGGGCGGCAAGGAATTCTACCGGATGGTTGGCCTTCAGAAAGCCGGTCCGGTAGGCGATGGCCGCATAGGCCGCGGCGTGGGATTTGTTGAAGCCGTAACCGGCAAATTCATTGACCAGTTCGAAGATATATTCCGCCTTGCCGCGCGAAACGCCTTTCTTCTCTGCCCCTTCGAGGAAGCGCACTTTCTGGAGGGCCATCTCCTCCTTTTTCTTCTTGCCCATGGCACGGCGCAGAAGGTCGGCCTCCCCGAGCGAGTATCCGGACAGGATCTGGGCGATCTGCATCACCTGTTCCTGGTAGATGATGACCCCGTAGGTCTCGTCCAGAACGGTTTTGAGATCGGGATGGAGATAGTCCACCTCGGCGCGGCCGAATTTGCGGTCGACATAAACGTCGATATTTTTCATCGGCCCCGGCCGGTAGAGGGAGATGAGCGCGATCAGATCCTCGATCTTGTCGGGCTTCATCTTGGCGAGCGTGTCGCGCATGCCGGTGGATTCCATCTGGAACACACCAATACCCGCCCCGGTCGACAAGAGCTGATAGACTTTCGGATCATCGAAAGCCGCATTTTCAAGATCAGGTACGTCGCCTCCGGCCTGTTCTATGTATTTCAGGGCGCGGGCGATCACCGTCAGGGTCTTGAGGCCGAGAAAGTCGAATTTGACCAGCCCGGCGGGCTCGACCCATTTCATGTTGAACTGGGTGGCGGGAATATCTGATCGCGGATCACGGTAGAGCGGCACGAGTTCGTCCAGCGGCCGGTCACCAATCACCACGCCCGCAGCATGGGTGGACGCGTTGCGATACAGGCCTTCCAGCTTCAGCGCGATCTCCAGCAAGCGGTCCACGCCCGGCTCTTCCTCGGCAAACAGGCGCAGCCGCGGTTCGGTCTCGATCGCCTCTGCCAGCGTGACCGGATTGGCAGGATTGGCCGGGACCAGCTTGGCCAGCTTGTCGACGAGGCCGAGCGGCAATTGCAGGACACGGCCGACATCGCGCACGACCGCGCGGGCCTGCAGCGTGCCGAAGGTGATGATCTGGGCGACATGGTCGGCGCCATAGCGCTCCTGCACATAGCGGATCACCTCGCCGCGCCGTTCTTGACAGAAATCGACGTCGAAATCGGGCATGGAGACCCGTTCCGGATTGAGGAAACGCTCGAACAGCAGACCAAACCGCAAGGGATCAAGATCGGTAATGGTCAACGACCAGGCGACCAGCGATCCGGCTCCCGATCCGCGGCCGGGACCAACCGGAATATCATGGGCCTTTGCCCATTTGATGAAATCGGAAACGATCAGGAAGTAGCCGGGAAACCCCATCGAACCGATGATTTCCAGCTCCAGCGCCAGCCGCGCCTCATATTCCTCGACCGGCGCGGCCGCTTCGACCGCTGCCAGCCGCGCTTTCAGGCCGGCTTCGGCCTGGGCGCGGAGTTCGGCGAGTTCATCGCGGCCGGCTTCGGTCGGGAAGCCCGGGAGGATCGGATCGTGAGTCTGCGGCCTGAAGGAACACCGGCGCGCAATCTCGATCGTGTTGGAGATGGCCTCCGGCAGATCCCCAAAGCGCGCCCGCATCTCCTCTGCCGGCGCGAAAAAATGATCCGGCGTGACCCGGCGGCGGTTTTCAACCGTCAGATATTCGCCCTCGGCAATGCACAACAAGGCATCGTGGGCGGAATGCATGTCCCGATCCGGAAAATAGCATTCATTGGTCGCAACCAGAGGCAGATTGCGGGCATAGGCTTCATCGACCAGCCAGGTTTCGGCCAGTAATTCCTCGCGGCGGCCATGCCGTTGCAGCTCGACATAGAGCCGGTCGCCGAACGCCTCCTGCAAACGCGAGAGCCAGGCCCCTGCCTCCTGCCGGTGATCATCAACAATCAGACGATTCAGCACGCTGTCAGGCCCGCCCGTCAGCGCGATCAGGCCTTCTGTGTGCTGGAAGAGTTTCCCGGCCGCGATGTGGGCCGGTTCGGCCGGACCGACCTCAAGGAAGGCGGCACTCGTGAGTTTGAGAAGATTGCGATAGCCGGTCTCATTGGCAGCCAGCACCACGATGGTGCCATCCGGCCTCGCGGCTTCACCGGGGCGAGGCTCAGCCAGACGAATGGAAAGCGTGCAGCCCGTGATCGGCTGTATGCCGGCAGCGGACAGGGTTTCGGAAAATTCCAGCGCCCCGAAAAGATTGTTGGTATCGGTCAGGCCGATGGCCGGCATATCGCCGCCCTGCGCTAACTCCACCATGTGTTTGATCGGGATGGCCCCTTCGAGCACCGAATAGGGCGAGCGATTGCGGAGATGGACAAATGCCTGTCCGGCCTCTCCTGAAGACTCGCTCATTCCGGATACTCCCTGATTTCGACTCACCCCTCCTAGCAGAGCCTGCCCGAAAAGGTCAGGCGAGGAGAATGGATGTCCACATCAAAATCATCCAGCCGAAGCCCAGAATGGCGGCAGCGGAAGTTGCGTCAGCAAGAAGTCGTCTCATAACCAGCTCCGTTATCGGTGTTGTTCCGGTTATGTTCTTTCACGTTTTGTTCCGCGCCGCAACAGGTTTTTGGTTAATGCCGGAATCCCCCTGTCAGGCTGCGGTCTGGAAGGAAACGAGCTTGCCGTCCGCCAGCGTCAGGACCCGGTCCATGCGTTCCGAGAGGGCGATATTATGGGTGGCGACCAGCGCGGCGGTCCCCTCCTCCCGCGCGGCCCTGCGGAAGCTTTCAAAAACCGCTTCGGAGGTGGCCGGATCCAGATTGCCGGTCGGTTCGTCGGCCAGAATAAGCTTGGGAGCGTTGGCAAAGGCGCGGGCAATGGCCACCCGCTGCTGCTCGCCGCCCGAAAGCTCGGCGGGCCGGTGGGTCAGCCGTTCGCCCAGACCGAGCGCGGTGAGCAGGCGTCTGGCTTCGGGCATCGCCCTGTGACGCAGCTCGCCATGGATCAGGCGCGGCAGCGCGACATTTTCCAGCGCATCGAATTCCGGCAGCAAGTGATGGAATTGATAGACGAAGCCGACGAAATTACGCCGCAGGGCGGTGCGCATATCGTCATTGGCGTTGACGGCATCAATCCCGGCCAGAGTCACCGCTCCGGCATCGGGCGGCTCGAGCAGTCCGGCGATATGAAGCAATGTCGATTTGCCGGAGCCGGAAGGCCCGATCAGCCCCACGATTTCACCGGGGTTAAGATCAAGATCGATCCCCCGGAGCACATGCAGTTCTTCATCACCGGACGTGTAGGTCCGCTCCACGCTTTTCAGGGAGAGTACGGCCTCACTCATAACGCAGCGCCTCCACAGGATCGAGCCGGGCCGCGCGCCAGGCCGGCGGGAAGGCCGCGAGCAAGGCCGATATCAGGCCGAAGAGGATGGCGAAGCTGACCTCGCCCGGATCAATCCGGGCGGGCAGCCGGGTCAGGAAATAGACTTCAGGGTTGAACGGATCGACGCCGGTCAGAAGCTCGATGAAGTTCTGCAGATGTTCAATATTCAATACGAAGGCAAAACCCAGTGCTGCCCCCGAGAGCGCCCCGACAGCTCCGATCATCATGCCGATCAGCAGGAATATCCGCATGACCGAGCCACGGGTCGCGCCCATTGTGCGCAAAATGGCGATATCCCGGCCCTTGTTCTTCACCAGCATGATCAGTCCGGTGATGATGTTGAGTGCGGCAATCAGGATAACGACCGACAGGATGAGCCGCATGGCGAAGCGTTCCACCTGCAGCGCCTGATAGAAGGCCGAGCTCTGGTCGCGCCAGTCATAAACGGCAACACCGCTGCCGACGGCACGGCGCACTTCAACCATTACCGCTCCGATCTCGACCGGGTCCTGAACGCGGGCCTCGATGGTCAGCGGCCCGTCCTGCGCAAAAAACAGCAGGGATTGTTCCAGCGGCATGAAGGTCACGACCTGGTCAAACTGGTGCACACCGACGGTAAAGATTCCGCCGACGGTGAAAGCCTTGCGCCGCGGCACGGTCCCGAACGGGCCGGAGGAGCCGGTCGGAGCCAGCACAGTGATCTGATCGCCCGGTCCGACATCCAGGCGCGCAGCGAGGGCGCGGCCGATCAGGATATTGTCACCGCCATGATTGCCATCGCCGAACGTGTCAAATGTGCCATCGATCAGGCCATAGCGTTCGTCCCCGGCAGGGATGGCGGAAATCCGGGGAATATCCGCCAGGTCACCGGGCTCGATACCGACCACCTGTGCGCCAACAGTCTGGCCGTTGGCGGTAAAAAGCGCCTGGCCCTCATAACGCGGGCCGGCATTCAGCACGCCCGGAATACGCTCAAGGCCTTGTTCGATGTCGTCGATCTCCGGTTCGGTCAGGCCGCGGACATCCACATAGATATGGCTCTGCGCCCCAAGAAGCTGGCTCAGCAACTCGTAGCGGAAACCGTTCATGATGGAGAGGACGATGATGAGCGCGGCAACGCCGAGCATGATGCCCATAAACGAAATGATCGCGATCAGCGCGATGCCGCCTTCCTTGCGCCGGGCGCGCAGATAGCGCATGGCGATCACGAACTCAAACGGCGCAAAAGGCCGGGCACCGCCCAGCTTCGCATCAGCCATCGATGAAGGATCCTTCCGCAAGACGATTGATTGCGTCGTCAAGCGAGAGTTCATGCTTCTCGCCGGACCGGCGCACCTTGACCTCGATCCTGCCCTCTTTCAGCCCGCGCGGGCCAATGACCATTTGGTAAGGCAGGCCGATAAGATCCATACGGGCAAACTTGCCCCCTGCCCGGTCCGCCGTATCATCCAGCAAGGGCTCCTTGCCGGCCCGGGTCAGCGCCGCATAGGCGGTCTCGCAGGCGGCATTCGTTTCATCGTCATCGGGTCGCATATTGATGATGCCGACGCCATAAGGGGCAACGCTTTCCGGCCATATGATGCCGTTCTCGTCATGGCTGGCCTCGATAATGCCGCCCATCAGACGGGAGACGCCCACGCCATAACTGCCCATGTGAACCGGGCGCTCCTTGCCATCCGGATGCGCAACAAAGGCTTTCATCGGTTCGGAATACTTGGTGCCGAAATAGAAGATATGCCCGACTTCAATACCGCGGGCCGAGAGGCGTTTGTCCGCCGGGACTTCTGCCTCGAAACGATCCGCCTCATGCATTTCCTCGGTGGCCGCATACAATGATGTGCGCTGATCAACGAGCGGCTGCAGATCTCCCTCGAAATCCACATCCAGACCCGGCGCGCCCATCTCCACAAGATCAGCATGGCAGAAAACCTCGCTCTCGCCGGTTTCGGCCAGAATGATGAATTCGTGCGACAGGTCGCCGCCAATCGGGCCGGTATCGGCCCGCATCGGAACAGCTTTCAGTCCCATGCGCGCAAATGTGTTCAGATAGGCCACGAACATGCGGTTATAGGCCTTGCGGGCGCTGTCTTCATCCAGATCAAAAGAATAGGCATCCTTCATCAGGAATTCGCGGCCGCGCATGACGCCGAAACGCGGGCGGATTTCGTCACGGAATTTCCACTGGATATGATAGAGCAGCTTGGGCACGTCCTTGTAGGAGCGGCAATAGCTGCGGAATATCTCCGTGATCATTTCCTCATTGGTCGGGCCGTAAAGCAGATCGCGTTTGTGGCGGTCGACGATGCGCAGCATTTCAAGCCCGTAATCATCATAGCGGCCGCTTTCGCGCCACAGATCGGCCGGTTGCAGGGTCGGCATTAACATCTCGGCCGCTCCGGCGCGGTCCTGTTCCTCGCGGACGATCTGCTCGATCTTGCGCAGAACGCGGTGACCGAGCGGCAGCCAGGCATAGATGCCGGCGGCCTCCTGACGGATCAGGCCGGCCCGCAACATCAGGCGGTGCGAGACAATCTGGGCGTCCGAAGGCGTTTCCTTCAGAACGGGGATGAAATAACGGGAAAGGCGCATGGATTCTGATCTGATTGTTGCAACCGGTTTTGGCATAAACTGCTGCTGCAGTGGTAGCAAGCCGCGCCAACGTTTTCCCGTCCGGCGTTGACAGATGCCCGGCAGGCCACTTGTCTGGGGGCATGTCTGACACCCCTGACAGCGATCCAAAATCCGGGACCGGCTCGACTCTCGCCTTCCTGTTCCTCGGCATGGCCATATTCGGCTCGGCCACACCGGTCAGCCGCATCATCGGGCAGGACTTCCCTGTCATGCTGGCCGCGGGGCTCCGTGTCGGCCTTGGCGTTCTGGCGCTGTCTCCGCTGGCGTTCGCGCACAGACATGAAATTGCCTGCATCCGCAAGGCCGACTGGATCCGCATTGCCGTCATCGCCGCCTTCGGCATGTTCGGCTTTTCGGTGCTGATGCTCTACGGCATGCGCCTGATCCCCGGGGCCGCCGGTGCCGTTGTGATGAGTACGGCTCCGGCGATTACGGCGGCTGGCGCCATTCTGTTCCTGAAGGAATCCGTGACGGTGCCGAAACTGATCGCCATTGCGCTGGCCGTGGCCGGCGTGCTGATCCTGAATCTGATGAGCCAGGGGGAGTCCGGCAGCCTGATCATAGCCGGAAGCCTGCTGGTTTTGGCAGCGGTCTGCTGTGAAGCGGTCTACACGCTGGCCGGACGGACCACGACGCAAACGGTCTCTCCGGTGCTGGTGGCCCTGTTGTCCGCGGCCATCGCGATTCCCTTCTTTCTGCCGTTCGCTATCTGGCAGGGGCTGGGCTGGGACTGGTCACAGGCTTCGCCGCGATCCTGGACGGCACTGGCCTGGTATGGCGCGGGCACGCTCGCCCTTGGCAGCTGGCTCTGGTATCTCGGCGTCCGCAAGGCGAAAGGAGCCACGGCGGCCGGTTTCATGGCGGTGATGCCGTGTTCCGCCCTCATTTTTTCATATGTGTTGCTGGATGAACCTTTCGAGTGGGTCCATCTCGCCGGCTTCGGCGTGGTCCTCGCCAGCGTGTTGCTGATGTCGCGTGAGCACGCACGATCTGCAGATTAAAACCGGCTGTCCTCTGATCGTGAAAGCTGGCATGAAGTCGGTGAGGAGCAGACATGACCGAGTTTCCGCGAAACAAGCTGGAAAAAGCGCTGCAGGACGCCGCCGATGACCCGGTTGCCCGGCCGGACTTCTTCAATCTGCTGCTGGATGCGCAGATCTATGTCATTGGGGAAGCCGATTCCGGATTGCCGGACGAGGATTTCCGGATTCGGGAGGGCGATACGCTGTCACTTGCCAGCTTCGAGTTCGAAGACGGACGGCCCTATATTCCGTTTTTCACATCGCTGGAGGCGCTGACGGAAACCGTTGTGGGGGAGACAGGGTATCTGTCGATCCGCGGGCGGGAATTGCTGGAATCGACGCGCGGCAATTATCTGGTGCTCAATCCGGGCCAGGAGATCGCCAAGGAATTCACACCCGGGGAAGTGACGCGTCTGCTCGATGACACGCGCCTTCCCGGACAGGGTGAATACACGCTGGCCGAAAACACCGAAGTCCAGCTCGGCCCGCCGGTGGATATTCCGGTGGAAATGGTCGAGGCCCTCACCCGGCTCTTTGCCCGGCACAGCACGGTCAGGCGCGCCTTTCTGACCCAGATGCGGGTCCCGGAAAGAGATGACGACCCGCTCAGCCTGCTGGTCGCGCTCGAGACAGATGGCAAGACAGATGCCGTGCTACGGGCCATGGAGATCGTCATAGCCAGCACTGCGGCACCGGAGAGGCCGGTCGATGCCGTCCTGCTGGGGAATGGCAGCGGATTTGTCGATCAGTATATCGCAGAATCCGGAATCGAGCCGTTTTATGCCCGTAGCTGGGGGCAGCGGCTGAAGGGCTTTTTTGTCCGCCCCTAGCCGTCCCAGGCGTGTTCGCCGGGAATGAACGGTATGTCGTTCAGCGAAATGAGCTGGAATTCCAGAACAATGAAGAGCAACAGCCAGATGATGGCTGTGGTGACGGTCGTCAGCCACGCCTTGCCCTTGAAATTGGCCACAACCGGCGCGCCGGATTCGGTTCCGGGCACAATCTCCCCGCTTTCGGCCTGCCCCGTAATGCCAAGCGGCAATATGGTGAACAGGGTGATCCACCAGGCGATCAGATAAACGACCAGGCCGGTCACGAAATTCATTCCCTCGCCAGGGCGGACCAACTGGAACAGCCAAGCCAGTGCAGCCACCGCCACGATGGCAATCTGGACGATACGGACCGGGGTCATGCCGGCTCCTGCATCAGTTCGATCAGGACTCCATGGGTGTCCTTCGGGTGGACGAAGATGACCGGTACGCCATGAGCGCCGGTATAGGGCTCTCCTGTGCCCAGAATAGTGGCACCCCGCGCGCGCATGGCATCCCGCGCAGCGAATATATCGGCGACCTCGAAACACAGATGATGCTGTCCGCCTTTCGGATTCTTTTCCAGAAATCTGTTGACCGGGCTCTCCGGGCCGAGCGGCTGCAGCAATTCCAGTTCGGTATTGCCGGTGTCGACAAAACAGACTTTCACGCCGAGTTCCGGAAAGTCCTTGACCGCCGTCACCTTGTCGAGGCCGTAAAGCGCGGCATAGGTGTCACGCGTCTCCACAATATCCGGTGTGGCAATGCCGATGTGATTGAGACGTCCGACTTTCATTTCAACGCTCCTCAGGCCGTGAGCACCATTATATCAACCTGGGGCTTCTTGCCCCAGATGCGGTTGAGCTCGCCGCGCACAGCCCGGCGCACCATTTCCTCAACCTGGGCCTCGTCACCGCGAGCCCGGTGCTTGAGCCGGTCAAAGGCGGATTCGGCCGTATCGGCGATCAGGTCAAACCAATGATCTTCAGTCAGTTCACGCGTTTCCGGAAGCCCTAGCACACGCACATCCGGTCCGGAAACCAGACCGCCCTGCCCGTCAATCACCATGGCCACGGTGACATGGCCGGCATAAGCCATGGAGCGGCGCTCGCGAATGCCTGATCCCTCAGCCTCGCTGAGCAGGTTGCCATCCATGTAGAGGCGGCCCGATTTGACCTCGTCGACAACGCTCGCCCCGTCTTTTGTGATGCGGATCATGTCGCCATTGCGGCCCGGCAGGGCATGCGGCACCTGAAGCGATTTGGCAAAGGCGGCGTGCTCGACAAGATGCCGGCGTTCGCCGTGCACCGGAATGGCAATGCGCGGCTTGACCCAGGCATACATCTGCCGCAGCTCGTCACGGCAAGGATGGCCGGATACGTGAATGTGACGATCACGTTCGGTGATGATCTCGACGCCGCGCTCGGCCAGCCGGTTCTGCAACTCGAAAATGCCGGCCTCATTCCCCGGAATGACACGCGAGGAGAAAATCACCGTGTCTCCGGTGGTGAGGTTGATGGCGCGGTGATCGCCCCGCGCAACACGCGACAGGGCCGCGCGTGGCTCGCCCTGGCTGCCCGTGCAGAGATAGAGGATTTTCTCTGCCGGAAACGCAGCAGCATCATCTTCATCAATGAAGGGTTTGGCGTCCTTCAACAGGCCCACGGCCTTCGCCGCAGCCGCCATTCGGTGCATGGACCGGCCGGCCAGGCAGACGCGGCGGCCATTGGCCTCGGCGGCGACAATCGCCGATTCCATGCGCGCGACATTGGAGGCAAAGGAGGCGATCGCGACACGGCCTTTCAGTTCCCCGACCAGTTCGATCAGATTCTTGCGGACCCCGGCCTCCGAACCGGATTCGCCCTTTGTGAAAACATTGGTGCTGTCGCACACCATCGCCAGCACACCTTCTTCGCCCAGGGTGGTGAGCGCGCTGACATCTGTGACCTCGCCGATCTGCGGGTCGCTATCAATCTTCCAGTCTCCGGTATGCAGGATCAGGCCTTCCGGCGTGCGGATGGCCAGGCCATTGGGCTCGGGGATGGAGTGGGTCAGTGTCACGAAACTGATGTCGAACGGGCCGAGTTTGATCTGCCCGTCCAGCGGGACGACATTGACGATGGCTTCCTTTTCAAGCCCCTTTTCCTTGAGCCGGTCGACCATCAGCCATGCCGTGAACGGCGTGGCGTAGATGGGGCAGCGGAATCGCTCCCAGAGATGGGCTACCGCGCCCATATGGTCTTCATGGGCATGGGTCAGGACGATCGCCAGCAGATCGTGGGCGCGTTCCTCGATGAAATCGGGATCCGGCATGATGAGATCGATTCCCGGCGTAGACAGATCACCGAAAGTGACACCGCAATCGACCATGATCCATTTGCGGTTCTCCTCGGGCCCATAGCCGTAGAGATTGAGATTCATGCCGATTTCACCGGACCCGCCGAGGGGCAGGAAATAAAGTCCGCCAGTTTCTGCCATCAGTCCGCTCCGCCGCCATTGAGACGCCAGACTTCCAGCAATCCGCAAATCGTAATATCTGAATCAAAGTGATCGATTGATGACACCGCGCCTTCAAACAGCGAGGCCACGCCGCCCGTGGCAATCACTGTCAGGTCTTCGGGATATTCCGCCCGCGTGCGCCGCACCAGCCCGTCGATCAGCTCGACATAGCCCCAGAAAACACCCGACTGCATGGCCGACACGGTGTCCTTGCCGATGACCTTTTCGGGCTGGCGGATTTCGATACGGGGCAGGCGCGCCGCCGCTTCATGCAGCGCTTTCATCGACAGGTTGACCCCTGGCGCAATGATGCCGCCTTCAAATGCGCCATCGCTGGAGACGACATCGAATGTCGTCGCCGTGCCGGAATCGATCAGCAGCAAGGCCCCGTCATATTTCATGCGGGCACCGAGCGCGTTCACCAGCCGGTCTGCACCGGCTTCCTGCGGGCGCGGCAGGCGGACCTGAACGCCGAGTTCGACATTGGGCTCTCCAATGATCAGCGGCTCGGCATTGAGATAGCGCCGTGACAGATTGCGCAGATTGAACAGGGCTTGCGGCACCACGGTCGAGATGACGCAGGCGGATATATCGCCGAATGACAACCCGTTCATTTCCATGATCTGGCTGAGCCAGACCGCATGCTCGTCCGCCGTGCGGGTGGAGTGGGTCGCGGTGCGCCATTGCGCGCGCCATCCTTCGCCGTCATGGACGGCGAAGAGCGTATTGGTATTGCCGCAATCGATTGCAAGAAACATGAAAAGCGGTCTAGCCCAAAGCCCCGGGGAAAAATACGTCTCCCGCTGAAATAAGCCGTCTTTCTCCGCCGGCGAGTTCCAGTATCAGCGATCCATCCGCCGCGAGATCGGTGAAAACACCTTCCAGCGTTTCCTTGTCCAGGCGTGCGAGGCAGCGCTGACCCACGCCATGGGCGCGCGCCAGCCAGGCGTCCCGGATGGGTGCAAATCCTTCCCGCGCCCAGACGCCGCGCCAGTGTTCGAAGCGGTCGGCAAGGTGATCCAGCGCTGTTGCAGCGTCGAGACCGGATCCGAGCTGTGCCAGACTGACGGCCGGGGTTTCGGGAATGTCGGGCGCTGCCATGACATTGATGCCGATGCCAATGACGAGCTGAACGACCTGTCCCGGCGCATCGGCCGATTCCAGCAGAATGCCGCAGACTTTCTGACCTTCGATCAGCACATCGTTCGGCCATTTCACCTTCACCGTTCGACCGGTCAGGGCCGCCTGGCAGACGTCTGACGCGGCCAGCGCCGCCGCAAAAGAGAGCTGGGCGGCCTCACCGGGCGTACATTTGAGCGAATACAGGCCGGAGCAGTAAAGATTGCGGCTCAGATCCGCCCAGGCCCGGCCCCGGCGGCCACGTCCCGAGGTCTGCCGGCGGGCGGCAATCCACAATGGACCGATCTCCCCGGCCCTGAAGCGGCGGCGGGCTTCATCATTGGTCGAATCCGTTTCGTCCAGCCATTCGGTCCGGACACCCGATACCGTCATCTAGAGCGGTCCGAAGCCGGCATTCTGCGCCAGATAGAATAGGACCGGCGCAACGATCACCAGAGCCGCCGTGGCAATCCCTGCCACATTGGTGATCACGGCCGTTGCCGCGGATGGACCGACAAAGGTCACAACCGGATCGGAGAACCACATCACCCGCACAATGCGCAGATAATAATAGGCGGACACGACCGAAAACAGAACCAGGGCAATCGGCAAGAAGATCAGGCCGGCCTGCAGCGCGGCATAGAGGATGAAGAGCTTGCCGAAGAAGCCGACCAGGAAGGGCAGACCACCGATGGAGAACATTGCGCCGGTCATTGTCCAGGCCAGCCCCGGGCGCGATTGTGCAAGGCCCGCCAGATCCTCGATCTGCTCGACCATACCTTCGCTGGTGCGCATGGAAAGGATCACGCCGAAAGCCGCAACCAAGCCGATAATGTAGAGGATCATGAATGCGAGCAGCGCCCAGAGACCGATCGCGGTTCCCGCGGCGATCGCGACCAGCGCATACCCCATATTCCCGATCGAGGAATAGGCCATCAGACGCTTGATATTGTTCTGCGTCAGGGCGCCGAATGCGCCGACCGCCATGGACAGGACCGCAATGGCGGTAATGACCTGCTGCCACTGATCCGTCATCGCCCCGAAGGGTTCGAGCAGGATACGCGCAAGCAGAACGATGGCGGCCAGTTTGGGCGCGGTCGCGAAGAAGGCCGTCACCGGAGTGGGCGATCCCTCGTAAACGTCCGGCGTCCACATGTGGAAGGGCGCAGCCGACACCTTGAAGGCCAGTCCGCAGATAATGAAGACCAGGCCGAAGAGCAGCCCGATCGAGACTTCGCCGGACGCCGCGGCGATCGCGATTTCGTTGAATCCGGTGGCACCGGTAAATCCGTAGACCAGAGACGCGCCATACAGGAGCAGTCCGGACGACAGGGCGCCGAGCACAAAGTATTTCAGGCCCGCTTCGGACGCACGCAGGCTGTCTCGGTTGAAAGCGGCCAGCACATACAGCGCCAGCGATTGCAGCTCGACGCCCATATACATGGCGATGAGATCATTGGCCGACACCATCATGGACATGCCAAGAGCCGCCAGCGCGATCAGTACGAAATACTCGAACTTGGCGAGGCGTTCCGCTTTCAGATACGGAACCGCAAACAGCAAGGCGATGGCCGCTGCGCCGAAAATCGCGACCTTGGCAAACAGTGCCAGCGGGTCGAACACGAATGCGCCCGAAAAGGCCTGTCCGCCCTCACCCGGCACCATGAAAGCGGCAACAAGCGCCGCAACCACCAGCAGTCCGGCCGTCAACGGGGCGACAAAAGCGGCGGCCTTGTCGTGATCCCTGACGAAGACGCCCAGCATCAGAAGGGCCATCGCTCCGATTGCCAGAACCAGTTCCGGTGCGAAGAGCATGTATTCAGCGGTGAGCGTTGAAAGGTTCATCGCTTCGGCCCCTACTGTGCGCTGGCGGCAAGGGCCGCCTGATAATTGGAAAGCAGTTGCTCAACCGAGGCCGCCGTCACATCCGTGATCAGCGTCGAGAAGAAGCCGAGCACGAGCGTGGCAATGATCAGCGGCAGGAATATCGCCCATTCGCGGATATTCATGTCGTTGATCTGGGCCAGCTTCGGATTGGTCAGATCGCCGAGCACCAGATTGCGGTAGGCCGTCAGCATGTAGACCGCCGACAGGATCACGCCGATCGCCGCGCCGGCCGCCGCCCAGGTCGAGACCTGGAAAGTGCCGATCATGGCCATGATCTCGCCGACAAAGCCGGATGTGCCCGGAAGGCCGACATTGGCCATGGTGAACAGGGCCAGGACGGCCGCATAGACGGGCATCCGGTGCACCAGCCCGCCATAGAAGGCGATCTCGCGAGTGTGCATCCGGTCATAGATGACGCCGACGGCAAGGAAGAGCGCGCCGGAGATGACGCCATGCGAGAACATCTGGAAAATCGCCCCCTGCACGCCGAGCTCGGTCATGGCAAAAAGGCCCATGGTCACCAGGCCCATATGGGCGACCGATGAATAGGCGATCAGCTTCTTGATGTCGGTCTGCCGGAAGGCCACCAGCGAGGTGTAGATGATGGCGATCACCGACAGCACAAAGACCAGCGGGGTGAAATAGGCCGTCGCATCCGGGAACATCGGGATCGAGAACCGCAGGAAGCCATAGCCGCCCATTTTCAAAAGCACACCGGCCAGAATGACTGAACCTGCAGTGGGCGCTTCGACGTGGGCGTCCGGCAACCATGTGTGGACCGGCCACATCGGCATTTTCACCGCAAAGGACGCGAAGAAGGCGAGCCACAGCCAGGTCTGGATTTCGGCCGCAAACGGCGTCGCCAGCAATACCTCGATATTCGTGGTGCCGGCCTGCAGATACATGAAGACCATAGCGACCAGCATGAGCACCGAGCCCAGCAGGGTGTAGAGGAAGAATTTGAACGCGGCATAGACCCGGTTGGCGCCGCCCCAGACGCCGATGATCAGGAACATCGGGATCAGGCCGCCTTCAAAGAAGATGTAGAACAACACCATGTCGAGCGCACAGAAGACGCCGATCATCAGCG
Source organism: Hyphobacterium indicum (assembly GCF_003129605.1). GTDB lineage: Bacteria > Pseudomonadota > Alphaproteobacteria > Caulobacterales > Maricaulaceae > Hyphobacterium > Hyphobacterium indicum. The sequence goes on along the minus strand of NZ_QBDX01000002.1, from coordinate 247,121 downwards.
TTTCCAGAATCAGGAAGGCGATCATGTAATCGGCGACGCGCTTCTCGATCTTCCAGCTGGCCAGAATGGCAATCGGCATCAGGAAGGCGGTCAGCAGTACGAAGAGGACAGACAGGCCGTCCACGCCCATGCGATAGCCCATTCCCAGCTCGGTAAACCAGGGCACGTATTCGACCATCTGGAAGCCGGGGTTTTGCGGATCGAACTGGATCATCACCACGATTGCCAGGGCAAAGGTGACGAGCGTCGTCAGCAGGGCCACGCCACGCGCATTCTTTTCGATGAAGGCTGAGTCCTCGGCGCGCGAGAACATCTTGAAAAGAATGATGACGAGCGCACCGGCCAGCGGCGCAAAGGTTACGGCAGAGAGCATTTATTCGCCTCCCGCGCCGGTCATCGCCCAGATGGTGAGTGCCACCACCCCGATCAGCATGACAAATGCGTAGTGATAAAGGAATCCTGACTGTGCCCGCGACAGCCGCCGTGCCGCCGCCATCGCCGACGCGGCAAAACCGTTGGGCCCGAAACCGTCAATGATGCGCCGGTCGCCGACCTTCCAGAAGATGTCGCCAAGCGCAGCGGCGCCCCGGACAAAGACGAAATTGTAGATCTCGTCGAAATACCATTTGTTCAGGAGGAAGCTGTGCAGCGGACCTCTGCGTGCCGCCAGCCGGGCCCCAAAGCCCTCATGGCGGATGTAAAGGAACCAGGCCAGCGCAAAACCGGTCACGGTCACAAACAAGGGCGTCCAGAGCACCCAGGTCGGCGGGTGGTGTCCGCCATGATGCTCATCCTCTGCGTCGTGATCGCCTGCACTCTCCGCAGCGTGACTGTCGACGGCCTGCGATGGTGCTTCGGCATCTCCCGCGCCGACGGCCGCGTTCAGTGAGTCCGATTCCAGGTCGGAATGTCCGGCCAGAACCTCCTCTGCCAGGGAAGCACGGTAATCATCGCCATAATTGCCCTCGGCATAGGGACCGGCGGGCAGTGAGTCTTCCCAGAAGGTGAAAGCATTGCGGCCCACAAACTGATCCTTGAAGGCCATACCGGCGAAAACTGCCCCCACGGCCAGCAGGACCAGCGGAATCATCATCACGGGCGGGCTTTCATGGGCGTGATCGAGCACTTCTTTCTCGCCGCGGAACTTGCCGTGGAAAGTCATGAAGATCAGGCGCCAGGAATAGAAGCTGGTCAGACCGGCGGCGATGACGCCGACCCAGAAGGCCAGCATGCCGAACGGCACCCCTTCCTCGCCCATCATGAAGGCCTCCTCGATGATCATGTCCTTCGAGAAGAAGCCGGCAAAGCCGATGGGTGTTCCGGGAATGCCCACGCCGGTCAGCGCCAGCGTGCCGATGATCATCAGGAGATAGGTTGCGGGTAGCGCTTTAAACGTACCGCCCATTTTCCGCATGTCCTGCTCGTGATGCAGGCCGTGAATCACCGAACCGGCGCCGAGGAAAAGCAAGGCCTTGAAGAAGGCGTGCGTGAACAGGTGGAACATGGCCGCGGAATAGAGGCCGAGACCGGCGGCAAAGAACATGTAGCCGAGCTGGGAGCAGGTCGAATAGGCGATGACGCGCTTGATATCGTTCTGCGCCAGACCGACCGTCGCCGCAAACAGCGCGGTGGTCGCCCCGATGACCGTCACGAAGGCCGAGGTCATCGGTGCCGCTTCAAACAGCGGATAGCAACGGCAAACGAGGAAAACGCCGGCCGTCACCATGGTGGCGGCGTGAATCAGCGCGGACACCGGCGTCGGGCCTTCCATCGCGTCGGGCAGCCAGACATGGAGGAAGAACTGGGCGGATTTCCCCATCGCGCCAATGAAGAGCAGGAAGGCGATCAGCTCGATCGCATTGTATTCCAGGCCGAGGAAATTCCAGGTCAGGGCGGCCATGCCCTCGACATCGCTGAAGACGCTGTCAAAGCTGACGGAACCGAAGACGGCAAAGACTGCCATGATGCCGAGTGCAAAGCCGAAATCGCCGACCCGGTTGGTGACGAAGGCCTTGATGGCGGCGTTGTTGGCGGACTTCTTCTTGTACCAGAAACCGATCAGCAGATAGGAGGCGAGACCGACGCCTTCCCAGCCGAAGAAGAGCTGGAGGAAGTCATCAGCGGTCACCAGCATCAGCATCGCGAAGGTGAAAAGCGAGAGATAGCTGAAGAAGCGTGCCCGGTGCGGGTCGTCGCTCATATAGCCCCATGAATAGACGTGGACGAGCGATGAGACGCTGGTCACGACGACCAGCATGACCGCCGAGAGCGGATCCAGCCGCAGGGCCCAGCTGGCGTGGAAGTCACCGATCTGCATCCAGGTTGCCAGCGGAATCGTGCGCGCATTCTCGGCGAATATGACGTCATAGAAGACCCAGGCCGAGAGCACGGCCGACAGGATCAGCAGACCGGTGGTGATGACCTGTGCTGCGCGGTCGCCGATGAATCGCTGGAACAGTCCCGCGATAATGGCGCCTGCTAGCGGGCCGAAGACGATGAGGATCGGTGCCATGGCCTCTAGCCCTTCATCAGATTCACGTCTTCGACCGAAATGTTTCCACGGTTCCGGAAGTAGACGACAAGGATTGCAAGGCCGACTGCGGCTTCAGCCGCCGCAACCGTCAGGACGAACATGGCGAAAACCTGCCCGGCGAGATCGCCGAGATAGGAAGAGAACGCCACGAGATTGATGTTGACGGCGAGCAGAAGGAGCTCGACCGACATCAGCAGAATGATGACATTTTTGCGGTTCACGAAAATGCCGAAGACACCGATCGTGAACAGGATCGCGGCAACCGCGAGATAGTGTGACAGCCCGATCTCGGTCATTCGCCCAGCCCCTCTCCGGATTTCACATCCTGCATGGTCACCGCCGTCTTGCGGTCACGGCCAACCTGTTCGGCAATATTCTGCCGCTTGATATGCGGCTTGTGGCGCAGGGTCAGGACGATGGCGCCGATCATGGCGACCAGAAGGACCAGACCGGCCGCCTGGAAGAAATACGCATAATCATCGTAGAGCAGCATGCCGAGCGCCTCGACATTGGACACGCCTTCCGGCGTGGCGCTGGCACCGGCCGGCGCGACCACATTGGCTTCGGTCCAGGCATTGCCGACAATGATCAATTCCGTCGCCAGGACGATCGAAACCAGCGCGCCGAATGGCAGATAGCTGAGGAATCCCTGCTTCAACTCGGTAAAATCGACGTCCAGCATCATGACCACGAACAGGAAGAGCACTGCGACCGCGCCGACATAGACGACGATGAGCAGCATGGCGAGAAACTCGGCACCGAGCAGGACAAACAGGCCGGCGGCCGAGAAGAAGGCGAGGATCAGCCACAGCACAGACCGGACCGGATTTCTTGCGGCCACGACGAAGAAGGCGGACAGCACCGTCACGCTCGCCAGTATCCAGAATGTAATTACCTGCAGCATCAGCCGCCCCGTTCTTGTGTTGCGCCTGCCCTAGCGGTAGGGCGCGTCCAGTTCCAGATTGCGCGCGATCTCGCGTTCCCACCGATCGCCATTCGCAAGCAGTTTTTCCTTGTCGTAGTAGAGCTCCTCGCGGGTTTCCGCGGCGAACTCGAAATTCGGGCCCTCGACGATGGCATCCACCGGGCAGGCTTCCTCGCAGAAGCCGCAATAGATGCATTTCACCATGTCGATGTCATAGCGCGTGGTGCGGCGGGAGCCGTCTTCGCGCGGCTCGGCCTCGATGGTGATGGCCTGTGCCGGGCAGACCGCTTCACACAGCTTGCAGGCAATGCAGCGTTCCTCGCCATTGGCATAGCGGCGCAAGGCGTGCTGACCGCGGAAACGCGGGCTGAGCGGGCCTTTTTCAAACGGATAATTGATGGTCGCTTTCGGCTGCGCCATGTAGCGCAGGCCCATGACGAAGGCGCCCCAGAAGTCCATCAACAGGGCACCGCGAATGGTTTGAGCGATACGGCTCATGAGGCAGCTCCCGAATAGGCGACGTAAGCGCCGACCAGAACGACGGCACCGAGTGAGGTTGGCAGGAAGATTTTCCAGCCCAGGCGCATCAGCTGGTCATAGCGGTAGCGCGGCACCAGCGCCTTCACCATGGCGAACATGAAGAAGAAGAAGATCACCTTGGCGGCGAACCAGAAGAAAGGCGGCAGGAAGGACAGGAATTCGAACGGTGCATGCCATCCACCGAAGAAGAGGATGGTCGTCATGGCGCACATCAGAACGATGTTCAGATATTCACCGATCATGAACAACAGGTACGGTGTGGAGGAATATTCCACCTGATACCCGGCTACGAGTTCGGATTCCGCTTCCGGCAGATCGAAAGGCGGGCGGTTGGTTTCTGCCAGGGCGGAAATGAAGAAGATCGCCGTCATAGGGATCATCACCAGGAACATCGGCACCGGCAGCGTGTGCAGGGCCAGCATGTTCCAGTTCCAGAATCCGCCGGCCTGCTGCTCGACGATGACCGACAGATTCATGGAGCCGGCAAAGAGCAGGACCGTCACGATGATGAAGCCGATGGAGACTTCATACGAGACCATCTGCGCCGCCGACCGCAGCGCGCCGAGGAAGGGATATTTCGAGTTGGACGCCCAGCCGCCGATGATGATGCCGTAAACGCCGAGCGACGAGATCGCGAACAGGTAGAGGATGCCGACATTGAGATCGGCAATCACCCAGCCCGGTGCCACCGGCACCACGGCCCAGCCGATGAAGGCGAGGACAAAGGTGATCAGCGGCGCGATCAGGAAGAGCGTGCGGTCGGCACCGGCCGGCACCACGATTTCCTTGAACACGAATTTCAGGAAGTCGGCAAAGGATTGCAGGAGGCCAAAGGCACCGACGACATTGGGGCCCTTGCGCATCTGGACCGACGCCCAGACCTTGCGGTCCATCAGGAGCAGGAAAGCCAGCGAGATCAGCAATACGATCATGAAGGCGAGGATCTGGGCCAACGCCACCAGCGTCCACTCGACGGAAACCGGCAAGTTCCAGAAAGAGATCGGGTCCATCGTCTCCATCTCCCCTACTCCGCCGCTTGCGCGTGAGGCGCTGATTTGAGTGCCGAACAGTCCGCCATGGTTTTCGAGGCCCGTGCGATTGCGTTCGTGAGATAGAAGTCGGTCACGGCCGACCGGAAGGGTTCGGTGCCCATATCGCCCGCTTCGCCAATGGACGCCACATCAAATTCAGCGGCTGTGGCATGGCCCGGCGCGTGATCAATGCCACCGAAAACCGGATGATCGGCAATCAGTTTCTCACGCAATTCTTCCAGCGAATTGTAGGGCAGGGTCTTGTCCAGACGATCGGACAGGGCGCGGAAAATCGCCCAGTCCTCTTTCGCCTCGCCTTTCGGGAAGACGGCACGGGCATTGAATTGCACGCGGCCTTCCATATTGGCCCACATGCCCTTTTTCTCGGTATAGGCCGCACCCGGCAGGATCAGGTCGGCGCGATGGGCGCCGCGATCGCCGTGATGGCCGATATAGATGACGAAGGCCTTGCCGAAATCTGCGTCGATCTCGTCCGCGCCCATCAGCACGACGGTGTCCATCTTGCCGGACTTTGCCGCGGCCTGGATGCCGCCTGCGTCCTTGCCGCCCTTGCCAGGCACGAAGCCGAGATCCAGCGCACCGACGCGCGAAGCTGCTGTTTGCAGCACGTTGAAGCCGTTCCAGCCATCCTTGACCGCGCCGACCTTGGCCGCGAGCTCTCCGGCGGCCCGCAGCACCTGTGCGCCATCCTTGCGGGCCAGAGCGCCCATACCGACGATAATCATCGGCTTTTCGGCATCTTTCAGGGTCTTGGTGAAGCCGGAGCGCTTGCCGCCAAAACCTTTCAGGTCTTCCGGGCCGCTGCCGATCTGCTCGAACGGATACGTCAGATCACCGGTCTCGCCAATCACGCCGACCTTGACGTCGCGTTCCAGCCAGGCGCGGCGTATACGGGCATTGAGCACCGGCGCTTCGAGGCGCGGATCCGTGCCGACCAGAAGGATGGCATCAGCCTCGTCAATCCCGGCAATGGTGGAGTTGAAGAGCCAGCTTTCCCGCGGACCAGTGCCCAGCTTCGCACCGTCCTGGCGGCCATCAATGGAGGTCACGCCAAGCGCGTCGAACAGGTCCTTGGCAGCCTTCAATTCTTCGATGGAATTGAGATCGCCGGCGATGACGCCGATCTGCTTCGCGTTTCCGGACAGTTTTTCAGCTGCGAGGCCGAGCGCTTCTTCCCAGCTGACCGGGACCAGCTTGCCGTCCTTGCGGGCATAGGGCGCATCAAGACGTTGGCGCTGCAGGCCGTCCCAGATGAAACGGGTTTTGTCCGAGATCCATTCCTCATTAATCTCGTCATTGACGCGCGGCATGATGCGCAGAACGCCCGGGCCGCGGCTGTCCACACGAATCCAGGAGCCCATGGCGTCCATCACGTCGATGGTTTCGGTCTTCTTCAACTCCCAGGGCCGCGCATTATAGGCATAGGGCTTGGAGGTCAGCGCGCCGACCGGGCAGAGATCGATGACATTGCCGGAGAGTTCGGACTCAACGGCGGCTTCCAGATAGGTTGTGATCTCGGCATCCTCGCCGCGATTGAGCATGCCGATTTCCGGCGAGCCCGCGACTTCGGTCACAAAGCGCACACAGCGCGTACACTGGATGCAACGGGTCATGATCGTCTTGATCAGCGGCCCCATATTCTTGTCTTCGACGGCGCGCTTGTTCTCGGTATAGCGGGTGCCGGGCCGGCCATAGGCCATGGCCTGGTCCTGCAGATCGCACTCGCCGCCCTGATCGCAGATCGGGCAATCGAGCGGGTGATTGATCAGCAGGAATTCCATGACGCCTTCGCGCGCCTTCTTCACCATGGGCGAAGCGGTATTCATTGCCGGCGGTTCGCCATTCGGCCCGCCGCGCATGTCCGACACATTCATGGCGCAGGAGGCCGCCGGTTTCGGCGCACCGACCAGCTCGACCAGGCACATGCGGCAATTGCCCGCCACGGACAGGCGCTCGTGATAACAGAAGCGCGGGATTTCCTTGCCCGCCGCCTCGGCGGCCTGCAGCAGCGTGTAATGGTTCGGGACGTCGATTTCCTCGCCGTCGATGATGATGGTGCGGAGATTATCGGTCATATTATTCCCCTACTCCGCGGCCATCTGTGACACCGTGACCGGCTTGCCGGCGCGATAGGTATTGATGCGGTCCTGGATCTCGTGGCGGAAATGCCGGATCAGACCCTGGACCGGCCAGGCCGCGGCATCACCGAGGGCGCAGATGGTGTGGCCTTCGACCTGGCTGGCCACGTCCAGGAGCTTGTCGATCTCGTCCGTCGAGCTCTCGCCGCGCGCCATGCGCTCCAGCACGCGCCACATCCAGCCCGTGCCCTCGCGGCACGGCGTGCACTGGCCACAGCTTTCATGCTTGTAGAAATAGGAGATGCGCGCGATCGCCTTGATGATGTCGGTGGACTTGTCCATCACGATGACCGCTGCTGTGCCGAGGCCGGATTTCACATCGCGCAGCGCGTCGAAATCCATCAGAATGTCGGTGCAGGTGTCGGCCGGGATGCAAGGCACGGACGAGCCGCCCGGAATGACGGCCTTGAGATTATCCCAGCCGCCGCGCACGCCACCCGCATGGGTTTCAATCAGCGTTTTCAGCGGGATGGACATGGTCTCCTCGATATTGCACGGCTTGTTCACATGGCCGGAAATCGAGAATACCTTGGTGCCGGTATTGCCCTGCCGGCCAAAGCCCGCAAACCACTCCGCGCCGCGGCGGATAATGGTCGGCGCGACGGCAATGGATTCGACATTGTTGACCGTGGTCGGGCAGCCATAAAGGCCGGCATTGGCCGGGAAAGGCGGCTTCAGGCGCGGCTGGCCCTTCTTGCCTTCCAGGCTTTCGAGCAAAGCGGTTTCCTCGCCGCAGATATAGGCACCCGCGCCATGGTGGACGTAGCAGTCGAAGTCCCAGCCATGGATATTGTTCTTGCCGATCAGCTTGGCGTCATAAGCTTCCTTGATGGCCTTTTCGAGCGCGATGCGTTCGTCGACATATTCACCGCGGATATAGATGTAGCAGGCCTTGGCGCGCATCGCGAAGGAAGCAACCAGGCAGCCCTCGATTAGGAGGTGCGGATCATTGCGCATGATCTCGCGGTCCTTGCAGGTGCCCGGCTCGGATTCATCCGCATTGACGACCAGATAGTGCGGGCGTGCGCCGACTTCCTTCGGCATGAATGACCATTTGAGGCCGGTCGGGAAGCCCGCCCCGCCCCGGCCGCGCAAGCCTGAGGCCTTGACCTGATCAACGATCCATTCCGGACCCATATCGATCATGTCTTTCGTGGCATTCCAGGCGCCGCGTTGTTTCGCGGCGTCCAGGCCCGGATTTTCCCGGCCGAACAAGTTCAGGAAAATACGGTCTTTATCTTCAAGAAGTTGAACCATGATCAGGCCTTTTCCTTCTTGGGGCTCGTATTCGGCAATTTGACTTTCTTCGCCAGCGATCCGTCATAGAGCGCGCCATCGGTCAGCGCCATGGAACCCCCTTCGGCCTCCGAACAGGACCGGCCGGTCTGGGAGCCCGGCTTCGGCGTCTTGCCGGCCACGAGATCGTCAATGATCCGGCCCATCGTCTCGGCCGTCAGGTCTTCATAATAGTGATCGCCCGCCTTGTTGGCGATCTGCACCATGGGCGCATTGGCGCAGGCGCCCAGGCATTCCACTTCCATCCAGGACAGCTTGCCATCAGCCGAGACCTGGCCCCTGGGGCCGATTTTCTCGGCGCAGACCTTCTTGAGGTCCTCCGCACCGCGCAGCCAGCAGGGCGTGGTGCCGCAGAGCTGGATCAGGTGTTCCCCGGCCGGTTCGAGATTGAACATGGTGTAGAAGGTCGCAACCTCCATCACCCGGATTTTCGGCATGTCCAGACGGTCGGCGATTTCGCGCATGGCCGGTTCGGATACCCAGCCCTCCTGCTTTTGCGCAATCCACAGCATGGGAATGACGGCAGAGGCCTTCTTGGCTTCCGGATACTTGTTCAACCAGAACTTTATTTCTTTCTCGCTTTCCTTTGAAAACGAGAAGCTTTCCGGTTGGTCGAGAGCAATTTTGCGAGCGCTCATCGCGCGCCTCCTTCATACGTCTCGGCGACGGTGTCATTCTCGACAAACCAGTCCGTAACACCCTGTCCGTCGCACCACTCCCGGCCGGCCAGCAGAGCTTCGGCGACGCCTGCCCGCGTGCCGTCATGTTGAATCTGCTCAATTCCGTAAGCGCCACCAAACGAGATCAGGTCCAGCCCCGCCTCGTCCTCGGCTCGGAAATTGTATTCTTGGATTTCGGCATAAACGCGATTATCCAGATCCCCGGGTTCAAAGGCGGTCAGCACGCAGCCCATGCATTGGACTTCTGCAGTACCGCCTGAACAGCCGATCACACCGACAGCCGAATAGGGTGGCTGATTGCCGATCGATTCCGCGATCTGCGCATGCAGCGCGCCCTCATCGCGGGGGGAGCAAGCCATGACGGCGATCGGCACGATCAGTATGACAAAAGCACGCAGCATTAGCGGTCGATTTCTCCGAACACGATATCCAGCGAGCCCAGGATGGCGGACACGTCCGCCAGCTGGTGGCCCCGATTGATGTGATCCATGGCGGCCAGGTGGGCAAAGCCCGGCGCGCGAATCTTCACGCGATAGGGCTTGTTGGTGCCGTCGGCAACCAGATAGACGCCGAATTCGCCCTTGGGCGCTTCCACAGCGACATAGGCCTCACCGGCCGGGACATGAACGCCTTCGGTGTAGAGTTTGAAGTGATGGATCAGGGCTTCCATCGATTGCTTCATCTCGGCGCGGCGCGGCGGGGCGAATTTGGAATGGGTGGGCAGGACTTCGCCGGCATTTTCCGCGCGCGACAGCCATTCCACGCATTGCTTCATGATCTTGACCGATTCCAGCATCTCCTCGATGCGGATCAGATAGCGGTCCCAGCAATCCCCGTTCTTGCCAACGGGGATGTTGAAATCCAGCTCGTCATAGACCGAATAGGGCTGGGCGCGGCGCAAATCCCAGGCCATGCCGGAGCCGCGCACCATGACGCCGGAAAAGCCCCATTCCAGCGCTTCTTCCTTCGACACCACGCCGATATCGACATTGCGCTGCTTGAAAATCCGGTTTTCGGTCAGAAGGTTGTCGATGTCCTTGAGCTTGGCCGGAAATTGTTCGCACCACTCACCGATATCCTCGATCAGCTTCGGCGGCAGGTCCTGGTGGACACCGCCCGGGCGGAAATAATGCGCGTGCATGCGCGAGCCGGACGCGCGCTCATAGAAAACCATCAGCTTTTCGCGCTCTTCAAAACCCCAGACGGGCGGGGTCAGCGCGCCCACGTCCAGCGCCTGCGTGGTGACGTTCAGAATGTGCGACAGGATGCGGCCGATCTCGCAATAGAGGACGCGGATATATTCGCCGCGCACCGGAACGGGAATGCCGGCCAGCTTTTCCACAGCCATGCAGAAGGCATGTTCCTGATTCATCGGCGCGACATAGTCGAGCCGGTCGAAATAACCGATTCCCTGCAGATAGGTCTTGTGTTCCAGCAGCTTCTCGGTACCGCGGTGAAGCAGGCCGATATGCGGATCGACGCGGTCGACGATCTCGCCATCCAGCTCCAGCACGAGGCGCAACACGCCGTGGGCCGCCGGGTGCTGGGGACCGAAATTGATCGTGAATTTGCGGTCGTCGAGCTGTTCCATGTTTTCGGGGTTGGTCAGGTCGGTCATGAAATGCTCTCCCCGCTCTGAAACGCTGCGATCAATTCGGGGCCGGTCATTTTGCGGGTGTCATTGGCGAAATCGTAATAGGCCGGCTTCTCGTCGATAAAGACCTGCAAACGAAAATCTGCTTCGCTCGACAGCAGAACCGCCGACGCGGCAATCGCAACCTGATCGAGATCGGCTTTCATCCGCCACATCAGGGACGAGCCGCAATTCTTGCAGAACAGGCGCTCGGCCCAGTCCGATGAATTGTAAATGCCAAGCTGGGCATCGGTCTCGAACACAGGTGCCGCAGCGGCCATGACATTCATGAAGGGGCCACCGCCCCATTTACGGCACATGCCGCAATGGCAGGCATCCACATGTTGGTTTTTCAGCCGGGCCGAAAACGTTACCGCGCCGCACAAGCAGCTTCCCTTAACAGGAGCAGACATTACGCGCCCTCCCCCTTGGCTTTCTCGTCACCCGGCAGCACGTATCTGGCGCCTTCCCACGGGGAGAGGAAATCGAAATCGCGATATTCCTGAACCAGTTCGACCGGCTCGTAGACGACGCGTTTTTCCTCGTCATCCCAGCGCACTTCGACATAGCCGGACAGCGGGAAATCCTTGCGCAGCGGATGGCCGGTAAAGCCGTAATCGGTCAGGATGCGGCGCAGATCCGGATGGCCGGAGAACACGATGCCATACATGTCGAACGCCTCGCGCTCGAACCAGTTGGCGACCGGGAAAATATCCGAGATGGACGCGACGGGTTTTTCCTCGTCGGTCGACGTCCGGATGCGGATGCGATGGTTCAGATTCATCGACAGAAGGTGGTAGACGACATCGAAACGCTCGGCGCGGGCCGGGTAATCGACGCCACAGATATCGATCAGCGTGGTGAAGCGGCAGCCGCGGTCATCGCGCAGGAATTTGATCACTTCCTCGACACGGTCCGAATAGATGCTGACATTCAGCTCACCAAAATCGACTGACCATTCCCGGATGGCGGAATCCAGGTGATGCGAAATATGCTCGCCGAGTTCCTTCAATCGTTCGCTCATCGTTCGATCGATCCTTCCCGGCGGATTTTCTTCTGCAACTGCATGATGCCATAGACCAGCGCTTCGGCGGTCGGCGGGCATCCCGGCACATAGACATCAACCGGAACGATCCGGTCACAGCCGCGCACCACGGCATAGGAATAATGATAATAACCGCCGCCATTGGCGCAGGAGCCCATGGAGATGACATAGCGCGGCTCGGGCATCTGGTCGTAAACCTTGCGCAGCGCAGGGGCCATCTTGTTGGTGAGCGTGCCGGCCACAATCATCACGTCGGACTGGCGCGGGGAGGCGCGCGGCGCAAATCCGAAGCGTTCGACATCATAGCGGGGCATGGCCGCCTGCATCATCTCGACGGCGCAGCAGGCGAGGCCGAATGTCATCCACATCAGGGAGCCGGTCCGCGCCCAGGTGATGAGGTCATCGGCGGCCGCCACGACAAAACCCTTGTCGGCCAGCGCATCGGAGACACCATCGAAGAAGGGGTCGTGCTTGTTCGGGTCATAATGCGGGGTGGCCGCACGGCCAGCAGAACCCGCAGGAATTATCGTGTTCTCAGCCATGTTCTACTCCCACTCCAACGCGCCTTTTTTCCACTCGTAGATGAAGCCCACGGTCAGAACACCGAGGAACACCATCATCGACCAGAAGGCAAACAGGCCGGTCTCTCCGAGCGTCACGGCCCAGGGGAACAGGAAGGCCACTTCCAGATCGAAGATGATGAAAAGAATCGCCACGAGATAGAATCGCACGTCGAATTTCATGCGGGCATCGTCAAAAGCCTCGAACCCGCACTCATATGTCGATACCTTTTCCGGATCCGGCTTTGACGGTGCCAGAACCCAGGCCGCCAGCATGAAGCCAATGCCCATAGCAGCAGCGATTCCCAGAAAAATGATAATCGGCAGATATTCGAGCAGAAGCGCATTCATGACGGATCGCCCCGATAGCTGATGTGCGTGGGCTGGCCTTCGCGGAATCGCGAGTCAGGCCTGACCAATAGCCCCCGCACGGTCGGGCCGGAAGCTAGTGCGAGCCGACTTCACCCGCAAGGCGAAATGGCGGCTTTTGTGCGGGACAATTCCGCTCAATATGTTGATTTTTCAGTAGTTGCGAATGGTTTGCAGAAATTGGGCTGTGCATCCGTAAAAAAGCCGCCCCGAAGGACGGCTCTCTCTTGATCCAGCTGATTTGTTCAGCCCGTGCCGGTCTTGTCCTGCGTCCGCGTTTCGAAGTCCGACGCGTCGTGGCGTTCCAGCAGCTGGCTGGCCGGCTCGCCCCAGGACCGGTTGACCATACGGCCGCGTTTGACGGCCGGGCGGGCCTGGATCTGGTCCGTCCAGCGGATGACATGCTTGTAGTCCTGCACCGACAGGAAGTCCCCGGCATCGTAGAGCAGGCCCTTCGCCAGCGCGCCATACCAGGGCATGATGGCCATGTCGGCGATCGTATAGTCATCGCCTACGATGAACTCACGGGTGGCCAGTGTCCTATCGAGCACGTCGAGCTGACGCTTGACCTCCATCGCATAGCGGTCAATCGGGTATTTCTGCTTCTCGTTGGCATAGGCATAGAAATGACCAAACCCGCCGCCCAGGATCGGGGCGGATCCCATCTGCCAGAACAGCCAGTTGAACACTTCGGTCCGCTGGTCCGGATCGGTGGGCAGGAATTCTCCGAATTTCTCGGCGAGGTAGACCAGAATCGATCCGGATTCGAAGACCCGGCGGGGCTTGCTGCCGGAATGATCGGCCAGGGCCGGGATCTTGGAATTCGGATTGATGTCGACAAAGCCCGAGGAAAACTGATCGCCTTCACCGATATTGATCAGCCACCCATCGTATTCGGCACCCGTAATGCCCTTTTCGAGGAGTTCCTCCAGCATGATGGTGACCTTCACGCCATTGGGCGTGGCCAGCGAGTATAGCTGGAGCGGATGTTTCCCGACCGGCAGATCCTTGTCGTGGGTCGCGCCGGAGACAGGCCGGTTGATGCTGGCGAAGCGGTTATTGTCGTCCTTTTCCCAGGTCCAGACCTTGGGTGGTTCATATGATTTGGTGCTGGTCATTCCGCTTCCTCGCATTTCGTGTCCCGCAGGTCATATAGGCGATCGCCGCAAGTATTGAAGACAGGCCGGATGTCACGCCTGCGTGATACCCGTCTTGACAGGAAGGCTTACCATATTCATTTTACCTATTGGTTTAATGAATGAGTAGCAATGATGGCAGGCGTTGATATCGACACCACTCTTTCCGCGCTCGCAGACGGCACACGGCGCGCGATTCTTGACCGGCTCAGCGCTGGCCCGGCGAACATCTCCGAGTTGGCGGGGCCTTTCGAAATGTCGCTGGCCGGTATTTCAAAGCATGTCCGGATTCTTGAGCGAGCCGGACTGGTAAGCCGTCAGCGCGTCTGGCGTGAACAGCGCATTTCGATCGAGCGGGGCACCCTCGATGCGGCCGCGCGCTGGTTTGAGGACAAGCGGCGCTTCTGGGCCGGGCGTCTCGATGCGCTGGATGATGCCATCGCCAATGAACAGTCAGACCAATCCTGGGAGAAACAGAAATGACTATGAGAAACGGCGTGATGGCCGATCCCGATACACTCGTTTTCGAGCGGCGCTTCGATGTTGCGCCAGCGGCACTTTGGAGCTGGATTATTGATCCGGAAAAGCGCGCGAAATGGCTGGCGGGTGGCGAATGGGAGCTGAATCCCGGCGGACGCCTCGAATTCGTCTTTCGGAACGGTGACCTGTGCCTGCCGGGTGATTCGATACCAGCCAAGTATGCCGACTCCCCGGATGAAGTCCGGCTTTCGGGAGAACTGATTGCCATTGATGAGCCGCACCATGTCGAATTCGCCATGTTTGAACCCGATGGAACGAAGTCGCGCGTCCGTATCGAGCTGGTACAGGACGGTGAAGGCACCTGCCTGCGGCTAACGCAATACGACCTTTCGGGCCTTGCCGGTGCTGGGGGCATAGCTGCCGGCTGGCACACGCACCTCGACATATTCAGCGCCGTTGCTGCGGGTGAAACACCGCCCTCATTCTGGCCCCGGTTTGGAGAGCTGGAAGCGGCTTATGGCGAATGCGGCCAACCGGCAGCCTAGAACCAGCCCTTGCGCCGGAACCACCAGGCCAGACCGCCGCCGATGAAGAGGCAGAGGCCGCAAACGATACAGGAGGGCGGACGGATACCCGTCCGCCTTCAACCGCTGCGCGCTACCAGACGAGCGGCTTGCGGTCCTGATAGAAGCCGCCCGTGGGTCCGTCGTCCGGCAGTGTGGCCAGCCAGACCGCGGTATCGGCCCCCTCCTCCGGCGATTTGGTGGCACCTTCCCCACCCATGCGGGTGCGCACCCAGCCGGGGCACATCGAATTGATCTTCACCGCGGCGGGTAAATCCCGGGCGGCGGCGACGGTCAGCCCGTTCAACGCGGCTTTCACCAGGCCATAAGGTCCCGGACCGTTCAGTCCCGAGCCGAAAGATCCCCATTCCGAGGACAGGTTCACAATCCGGCCATAGCCGCGTTCCACCATGCCCGGCGCGACCCGGCGGATCAGCGCGTAGGGCCCTTTCAGCATGACCTCAATGGCCTTATTGAATGCTTGCGGGTTCTCCAGCACGGGATCGGTCGAGAGGACACCGGCATTATTGACCAGCACATCGATGGCGCCGGCCTTTTCCAGGGCGGCTTCGATGCTGTCTTCCCGGCTGACATCGATTTCCAGTGGCCGGCCACCGATTTCCGAAGCGGCGGCCCGGGCATCGACAAGCTTGCGCGCGCCGACGATAACGTCGAGCCCTTCGGCGGCGAGCCCTTTGGCGATGGCCTTGCCGATGCCGCGATTGGCACCGGTTACGAGCGCGGTTTTTCGTTCAACCATGGCAGTTTTCCTTTCCTTGCTGACCGGACAATTGGGTTTCTGACCCGGGCCGCGTTAGGCGTAGGGGTGGAAAAAGCCTGTTTCCAACCTGTCAGGCATTCATATCCGGGCGGAACAGAAGCACCGGGACAGTACAGGACCGGATCAATTGCGTGGTCGTGCTGCCGATGATCAGATTGCGCAGGCGGGAATGGCCATAGGCGCCCATGACGAGAAACTCGATCTCCCCATCGGCGGCTTTCTGGGTGAACACGGCATCGGGATCACCAGCCAGTGTTTCAAAGGCGGCCTCGTAGCCGGCCTCGCGTAATCTGGCGCACGCAGCTTCCATCGCGGCCACCAGTTCTGCGGTGGCTTCACCGACATGCAGGAGGCGGATATCCATTCCGGCAAACAGCTTGCCACGGGCGATATGATCAACCGCTTTTGCCACACTCGGGCCGGTATCAAAGGCGATGGTGGCGCGGCGCGGCTCCCTGAAGGCGCGTGATGTCACCAGCACCGGCCGATGCGCGCTGCGGACCACGCGTTCCAGATTGGATCCCAGATGCAGTTTTGCGAAATCGGCGTGCTCGCCCCGCTTGCCGATAATGATGACGCGGGCTTCATCCTCGACCTCATGGACGGCTTCGAGCAGGTCGCCATTGCGCAGCTTCGTCTGGATGCCGGTCAGACCTTGCCCCTCGAGCCGGGCTTTTGCGGCCTCGACGATCAACCGTCCGCGTTCGCGGGCCAGCCTTGCGCCCTCTTCATCATGTTTTGTGAGTTTCTCCAGGAGCTCGGACCGCGCGCCCAGCGTGAGATTGCCGGACAGATTGACCGGACCGGAGCGTCCGGGGCGGTGATCGATCACATGCAGAAGATCAATGCCGAAGCCGGTCTTTCCGGAGACCCAGGCGGCGTGGTCGCACGCGCTTTCACTATAGGCCGAGCCGTCAATCAGGGTGATGATACGATCCATGGTCTGGCTCCTAATGCCCGATGGCGCGATCAATCGCACCCGGCTTGTCGTGTTCACCGAGGCGATCCACGAGGGTTTCGCTGGCCTGGTTCATGCCTACCAGATTGACCGTCATGCCTTCGCGGCGGAATTTCAGGACGATGAGGTCGATCGCCTGCACACTGGAAATATCCCAGATATGCGCCGATGTGAGGTCGATCGTCACCTCATCAAGCGCTTCCTTGAAATCGAAGGCATTGGTGAACGCCTCGGTTGAAGCGAAGAAAAGCTGCCCGCGCACCATATAGGTCCGGCTCCGGCCATCGGTGGAGAGCGTCGAGGTGATCTCGAAGATTCTCGAAATCTTCCAGGCGAAGAAAATGCCCGACAGGAAGACCCCCACCATGACGCCGATGGCCAGATTGTGGGTCAGGATGACGCCCGCCACGGTCGCCGTCATCACGATGGTGGACGAAAGCGGGTGTGTGCGCAGCGATTTCACCGAGGACCAGGAGAAGGTCCCGATGGCGACCATGATCATGATGGCGACCAGGGCGGGCATGGGAATGGCGGCAATCCAGTCGCCCAGCACAAGGATCATGAAGAGCAGGAAGACGCCCGCCGAGAAGGTCGACAAGCGCCCTCGGCCGCCGGATTTCACATTGATCATGGACTGGCCGATCATGGCACAACCGGCCATGCCGCCGAGAAAGCCGGTGACGATATTGGCGGTGCCCTGCCCGACGCATTCGCGGTTCCGATCGGATGGCGTATCGGTGAGATCATCGACAATTTGCTGGGTCAAAAGCGATTCCAGCAGGCCGACCGCCGCCACTGCCGCCGAATAGGGCAGGATGATCATCAGCGTATCGAAACTGAAGGGGATGTCCGGAATCAGGAAGACCGGCAGCGTGTCCGGCAATTCGCCCATATCGCCGACGGTGCGTACATCCCAGCCGAAATAGAGCGTCAGCCCGGTCAAAACGAGAATACAGACCAGAGGTGACGGGATGATCTTGGTAAAGCGCGGCAGGATATAAATGATGGCCAGCCCGGCCGCGACCAGCACATAGGTCAGCCAGGTGACGCCGATCAGTTCTGGCAGCTGGGCCATGAAAATCAGAATGGCGAGCGCGTTGACGAATCCGGTCAGTACCGAGCGCGACACAAAGCGCATCAGATTGCCCAGCTTGAGCGCCCCGGCCCCGATCTGGATCACGCCGGCCAGAATGGTGGCCGCGAGCAGATATTGCAGGCCGTGATCGCGCACCAGCGTCACCATCAGCACGGCCGTGGCCGCGGTAGCCGCAGAGATCATGCCCGGGCGGCCGCCGACAAAGGCGATCAGGACGGCGATGGAGAAGGAGGCATAGAGGCCGACCTTGGGGTCCACACCGGCGATGATGGAAAACGCAATGGCTTCGGGTATGAGCGCGAGCGCCACGACCAGCCCGGCGAGCAGATCGCCCCGGATATTGCCGAACCATTCCTGACGCGTGCGGGTCCAGTCAAACGCGTCCAGCTGAAGAAAATGCATGAATACCAGCCTGAATATTGCAGCCACCCGGACCGCGCCACAAAAGAGCGGCGCGTCTAGCAGGGCCCGTCCGGATTGGGAACCGGCGATTCCGGGCGGCGGCTATGCGCGAACGGGATCATCGGGGAAAGAAAAAAGCCGCCCGGAAGGGACGGCTTTCTTTTGCAGGAAATGGCGCGAGTGACGGGACTCGAACCCGCGGCCTCCGGCGTGACAGGCCGGCGCTCTAACCAACTGAGCTACACCCGCTTGGGCCATTCCATCCCTTTCGGGAAGGCCGGTTGTCTACGCAAGGCCGCGGCAGTGGTCAAGCGGGTTTCTCTGCATCCTGCACATGGGTTGAAAGCGTTAAAAAGGCCGCCTCCGCTGAAGCTACGGCGTGACAGCCTTCGCTCGGTCAGATGCTGGCTTGCCTAGCCGCAGCTCGCGCCAGCAACATGTTGATTGGTATCTACCAACGCCCCAGCCCTGAGCGCGTTTCATGTGAGCACGGCCCGCAACTGCTACGGTGATGGCGCGTGCCAGGGCCGCGCGCAACGGAAACAATGAAAAGGCGTCCGCCTCCGCTGAAGCTACGGCGTGACAGCCTTCGCTCGGTCAGATGCTGGCTTGCCCAGCCGAAGCTCGCGCCAGCGAGCGAAGGCTGGTGGGCGGTGAGGGGTTCGAACCCCCGACCCTCTCGGTGTAAACGAGATGCTCTCCCAGCTGAGCTAACCGCCCGGTCGATGCGCTAGATAGACTCTTTATTCCGGTTCGTGAAGTACCGATGACGGTGCGATCCGGTCCGCGCCATAACAGCCGAGGATTCGCAGCCGTGAGGCGCAGCCCTCCAGCGCGGCCAGCGCCCGTTTGCATTCCGGCGCATTCATGTTGGCCTCGATATCGAGAAAGAACATCTCCTCCCAGGGCGCGCCCGGAACCGGGCGGCTTTCCAGCCGCGCCAGATTGATGCCTTCATCGCGGAAGGCGGCGAGGCCATCGACCAGCGCGCCCGGCGTGTGCTTGGTGGCAAAGACGATGGTGGTCTTGCACGGAAGGCCGGCGGCCGGCGGGGTCGGCGATTTCGCCAGCGAGACAAAGCGGGTGTAATTCTCTCCCGCATCACTGGCCTGATCATCAATGACGTTGAGGCCGAACAGGCGGGCGGCATCGGCACCGGCAATGGCCGCGGTCTGACCACCCTCCTCCATCGCATGCTCCAGCGCCCGCGTTGACGAGCTGGCAAAACGCTGGGTGACCCCCTCGAGCCCCGACAGGAAGCGGCGGCACTGGGCCAGCGCCTGCGGGTGGCCATAAATGGTTGAAATGCCGCTCAGGGACTTTCCGCGCCCGACCACGCAGTGGCGGACCCGGTAGTGATGTTCTCCGGCGATTTCGAGCTGCGTATCCAGCAGGAGGTCATAGACTTCGTTGATACTGCCGGTCGTCGTGTTCTCGATCGGCAGAAAGGCATAGTCCGCCTCGCCATCTTCCACGGCCCTCACAATGGACGCAAAATCGCGGCGCACGACCGGCGCCATGGCCGAATGGCGGCCGGCGAAGTGGGCCAGGGCGGCAAAGTGCGAATAAGTGCCCGGACCGCCGAGATAAGCAACCCGCGCCTCCCCCTCGACATCGGCGCGGGCATCCAGCTCGGCGCGCTGGCCGCTCAGGGATAGCTCGATCAGTGTCTGGTAGAGGCGTTCGACCGCAGCGGGCTCGAGCCCGAGCGCTGCGCCATTCTCGATCGCGGCCCGCAGCACATCGCGCTCGCGCGCGGGATCACGGACGGCGCCGCCGGCCTGGGCCTTGGCGCGCGCGATCTGCACACCCAGAGAGGCGCGTTTCGCGCACAGGCGCAGAATATCGCGGTCTGTCCCGTCGATCTCCGCGCGCAATGTCTCCAGCGTGTCTTTCGGCATGGCCCCGCCCCTGTCCGTTCAGCCGCTTAGTGTTAGCAGGTGCAGCAAGAATGGAAAGTGTGTGGCACAACTCCGCATATGAAAACGCCGCCCCGATGAGGAGCGGCGTTTGCGTTTTGCGTATTGATCAGCCGCTAGTGCGCGACCTGGCTACCGGCAGGTGTGGACGGCGTGTTTGAAAGCGCCGCCAGTGCGGCTTCATCCGCCTCCGTCCATTCCGCCGGTGTGATCGGTGTCACCAGCGCGTTGGCAAGCACATCCTCAACCGTGGAGACCGGGATGATATTCAGTCCGGTTTTCACATTGTCGGGAATTTCCGCGAGATCCTTTTCATTATCGATCGGAATCAGAACGGTTTTCACGCCGCCCCGCAACGCCGCGAGGAGTTTTTCCTTCAACCCGCCAATGGGCAGGACGCGTCCGCGGAGCGTGATCTCGCCGGTCATGGCGACATCCTTGCGCACCGGGATCTGGTTCAGCACCGAGACAATGGCGGTCATCATGGCGATGCCGGCCGAGGGTCCGTCCTTGGGCGTTGCGCCTTCCGGAACGTGGACATGGATGTCGGTGGCACGGAAGACGGTCGGCTTGACGCCCAGCTTGGGCGCACGGGCCTGCACGAAGGAATTGGCAGCCGAAATCGACTCCTTCATCACATCGCGCAGATTACCGGTAACGGTCATCTTGCCCCGGCCCGCCATCTTGACGGCCTCAATGGTGAGCAGGTCACCGCCGACCTCGGTCCAGGCCAGGCCGGTAACCACACCGATCTTGTCCTCGCCTTCGGTTTCGCCGAAGCGGTATTTTCGGACCCCGGCAAAGTCGCCGAGATTGTCCGATGTGATGGTGACGGATTTGGTCTCACCGCTTTCGATCTTGCGCACGGATTTGCGCGCGAGATTGGCCAGCTCACGTTCCAGATTCCGCACACCGGCTTCGCGGGTGTAGTAGCGGATCAGATCGCGGATGGCCTCATCCTTCACTTCGAACTCGCCTTCTTTCAGCGCATGATTCTTGAACTGCTTGGGCATGAGATGCCGGGTGGCGATCTCGACCTTTTCATCTTCGGTGTAACCGGCGATGCGGATGATCTCCATCCGGTCGAGAAGCGGTTGCGGCATGTTCAGCGAGTTGGCCGTGGTCACGAACATGATGTCGGACAGATCATAGTCCACTTCCAGATAGTGATCCGCGAAAGTGGAATTCTGCTCCGGGTCCAGCACTTCGAGCAGCGCCGCCGAGGGATCACCGCGATAGTCCGCGCCGAGCTTGTCGATTTCATCCAGCAGGAAGAGCGGATTGGTCGACTTCTTCTTTTTCAGCGCCTGGATGATGCGGCCCGGCATGGAGCCGATATAGGTGCGGCGGTGACCGCGGATTTCGGCTTCATCGCGCACGCCGCCCAGTGACATGCGGACGAATTCGCGGCCGGTCGCGCGGGCAATGGATTTGCCCAGCGAGGTCTTGCCCACGCCCGGAGGCCCCACAAGGCACAGGATCGGGCCCTTGAGTTTCTTGGCGCGGGCCTGCACGGCAAGATGTTCAAGGATACGCTCCTTGACCTTTTCCAGCCCGTAATGATCGGCATCAAGCGTTTCCTCGGCCTTTTTGAGGTCGTGCTTCAGGCGCTTGCGCTTGCCCCATGGCAGGGAGGTCATCCAGTCGAGATAGTTGCGCACGACGGTGGCCTCTGCCGACATCGGGCTCATCTGCTTCAGCTTGCGGAATTCCGCATCGGCTTTTTCGCGCGCTTCCTTGGAAAGCTTCGTTTTCTCGATCTTCTCTTCGATTTCGGCGAGCTCTTCACGGCTGTCATCCGGCTCGCCCAGCTCGCGTTGGATCGCCTTCATCTGCTCGTTGAGATAATATTCGCGTTGGGTCTTCTCCATCTGGCGCTTGACGCGGCTGCGGATCTTCTTCTCGACCTGCAGGACAGAGATTTCGCCCTCCATCAGGCCCATGACCTGTTCAAGGCGGCGGGCCACATCGCGCTGCTCCAGCAGGCTCTGCTTTTCGGAAATCTTGACGGCCAGGTGCGCGGAAATCGCATCCGCCAGTTTGGCCGGATCCGCAACTTCCTTGATGGTCGCCAGGGCATCCGGCGGCACTTTCTTGTTCAGTTTGACATAGTCATCGAATTTCACGGACGCCGCGCGCATCAGCGCTTCCATCTCGGAAGGATCGCCGATTTCATCTGTCAGAATTCTTGCCTCGGCTTCGAAATAGGCCGCATTGTCGAGATAGCGCTCGATTTCGACACGCGCGCCTCCCTCGACCAGCACTTTTACAGTGCCATCCGGCAGCTTCAGCAATTGCAGCACCGAGGCCATGACGCCAATGGTGTGAATATTTCCGACCGCCGGATCGTCATCTCCGGCATTTTTCTGGGTGGCGAGCAAAATCTGCTTGTCGGCCCGCATGACTTCTTCCAGCGCCGCCACGGATTTGTCGCGGCCCACGAAGAGCGGCACGATCATGTGCGGAAACACAACAATATCGCGCAGGGGCAAGAGCGGGAGGATTTTGGTCTCGGTCATATGCTTCAGAACTCCTGACAATCGGGCCGCTGGTGCATCATGCTGATACGATTCGCGGCCCTGCAAGCGCGCCAAACGCGCATCTTGCACAGCTTTCCCAGCTTATTACCCAAATGGTTGCCGCAGAGCCGGAATTCAACCGGCCCTGTGTGCGCGGCCGGTCAGGACGCGGTTGGCCGCTTGTCTTTTTTCTCGGACTCGGCTTTTTCGGCATAGATGAAGAGCGGCTTGGCACCGCCATTGACGACATCGCCATTGACGACCACCTCGTCCACACCGTCGAGGCCGGGAAGGTCGAACATGGTTTCCAGCAATATGCCTTCCATGATGGACCGCAGGCCCCGGGCTCCGGTCTTGCGTCCGATCGCCTTCTTCGCGATGGCGTGCAAGGCGTCTTCGGTGAAGGTCAGGCTGGTGCCTTCCATCTCGAACAGGCGCTGATACTGCTTGACCAGAGCGTTTTTCGGCTCGGTCAGGATCTCGATCAACGCACTTTCATCGAGATCTTCCAGAGTGGCAATGACCGGCAAACGGCCAATGAATTCGGGGATCAGGCCGAAACGCTGTAGATCATCAGGCTCGCATTCGCGCAGGATATCGCCCGTGCGGCGTTCATCGGCGTCTTTCACATCGGCCCCGAAGCCGATGGACGAGCCCTTGCCGCGTTGTGAAATCACCTTCTCCAGGCCCGCAAAGGCCCCGCCGACGATGAAGAGAATATTGGTCGTATCCACTTGCAGGAATTCCTGCTGGGGATGCTTGCGGCCGCCTTGCGGCGGCACGGAGGCAATCGTGCCTTCCATGATCTTCAGCAAGGCCTGCTGCACGCCCTCGCCTGATACATCCCGGGTGATGGACGGATTGTCGGACTTGCGGGAAATCTTGTCGATTTCGTCAATATAGACGATGCCGCGCTGGGCGCGCTCGACATTGTAATCGGCGGACTGCAGCAGCTTCAGGACAATGTTTTCAACGTCCTCACCGACATAACCGGCTTCGGTCAGCGTTGTGGCATCCGCCATGGTGAAGGGCACATCAATGATACGCGCCAGCGTCTGCGCCAGCAGCGTCTTGCCGCACCCGGTCGGGCCGATCAGCAGGATGTTGGACTTGGAAAGCTCGACATCCTGATTTTGCGAGGCGTGGTTGAGGCGCTTGTAATGGTTGTGCACCGCGACGGAGAGGACGCGCTTGGCCCAGTCCTGACCGATCACATAATCGTTCAGCACCTTGTAGATCTCTGTCGGTGTCGGAACGCCTTCCTTGCCCTTGACCAGCGAGGTCTTGTTTTCCTCGCGGATGATATCCATGCACAATTCGACGCATTCATCGCAGATGAAGACGGTCGGACCGGCGATCAGCTTGCGGACTTCGTGCTGGCTCTTGCCGCAGAAGGAGCAATAGAGCGTGTTCTTGGCTTCGCCGCCGTTACTGGTTGACTTGCTCATATTCCCACCTGCCCGTTGCTGCGGCACGCTACACTATCGTTACGCGCTTGCGATTCCACCCCAGCAAGATCGGGGCCGAACCTTAGCGAAACGTAATCACACACCCAATTTGTTCTCATGCCAACCCGTCAGAACATGCGGGAATGTGGTCCGGGCGGTCACTTGTCACCGCTGGCCGCATCCTCACGGGTGGCATAGACATGATCGATCAGCCCCCAATCCCGGGCCTCTTCCGAGGACATGAAGGTGTCGCGATCCAGTTTCGCCTCGACCTCATCATAGTTCTGACCGGTGTGTTTTACGTAAATTTCGTTCAGACGCTTCTTGGTGTTGATGATGTCTTCCGCATGACGCTGGATGTCGGACGCCTGCCCACGGAAGCCGCCAGAGGGCTGGTGGACCATGATCCGCGAATTGGGCGTGGCGGAGCGCATGTCTGCGTGACCGCCGCACAATAACAGCGAACCCATGGACGCCGCCATGCCCATGCAGGCGGTGGCCACCGGGCTGCGGATGTATTGCATCGTATCGTAGATCGCCATGCCCGAGGTCACCACGCCCCCCGGCGAGTTGATATACATGGCGATTTCCTTTTTCGGGTTTTCCGACTCCAGGAAGAGGAGCTGGGCCACGATCAGGCTGGCCATATTGTCCTCGATCGGACCGGTGACGAAAATGATGCGCTCTTTCAGGAGCCGCGAATAGATATCATAGGCCCGTTCACCCCGGCTGGACTGCTCCACCACCATGGGAACAAGGTTCATCATCACTTCCTGAGGGTCTTGCATCGCGTGCTCCAGCAAACTTGCAGACAGGCAGGACGCCCGTCCGATTCGGCTAAACGTGTTGGGCGCAACTATCGCGACGCAAAACGCCCCGCGCAAGGCGGGGCGTCTTATCGATGTCAGCAAAGGTTAACAGGCGTTACTTTTTCTTGGCGGCTGTTTTCTTTGCCGGCGCCTTTTTGGCCGCCGGTTTCTTGGTATCGGCCTTCTTGGCCGGAGCCTTCTTGGCCGCCGGTTTGGCATCCGCCTTGGCGGCAGCCTTTTTCGCAGGCGCCGTCTTGTCAGCAGCCTTTTTCGCCGGAGCTTTCTTGGCCGCGGCTTTCTTGCCGGCCGGCTTCTTGGCACCGGACAGAATGTCGTCCTCGTCAGAGAACAGCGCTTCGCGGCTGACCTTTGCGTCCTTCACTTCGGCCAGTTCGAGCACGTAATCGACGACTTTTTCCTCGTAGATCGGGGCGCGGACCTGGGCGACGGCGTTCGGATTCTTGGTGTAGAACTCGACGACCTGCTGTTCCTGACCCGGATAGCGCTGGGCTTCCTGGTTGATGGCGCGGGCGATTTCTTCCTGCGTGACCTCGACGCCGGAACCCTGGCCGATCTTCGCCAGCACCAGACCGAGACGCACGCGGCGTTCCGCGATGGTCCGGTATTCGGCTTGCAGCTCGTCCTCGGACTTGTCCTTGTCCTCATCATCGAGATGGCCGTGTTCGATGGCGTGGCTGACTTCGCGCCAGATATTGTCGAATTCGGCATTCACCATCGAGGCGGGCAGATCGAATTCCTTGTCGACATCCAGAGCGTCCAGCAGGGCCCGCTTGGCCCGCATGCGGGACTGGGCCGCATGTTCGCGTTCGAAACGCTGCTTCAGCGCATCCTTCAGCGAATCCAGCGATTCCAGACCCAGGCGCTTGGCCAACTCGTCATCAATCTTCGACTCGGCAGGCGCTTCAACAGCCTTGACCGTGGTCTCGAAAACCGCATCCCGTCCGGCCAGGTTTTGTGCCTGGTATTCTTTCGGGAAGGTCACTTTCAGCTCGATCTGGTCGCCTTTCTTGGCGCCTTTCAGCTGTTCTTCAAAACCGGGAATAAAGGCGCCATCGCCGATCACGACGCGGGCATCCTCGGCCGAGCCGCCTTCAAAGACTTCACCGTCCAGCTTGCCGACGAAATCAACGACCACGGCATCGCCGTCTTCGGCCTTGGCATTCTTGCCTTTTTTCTCTTCAAAAGCGCGGCTTTCCTTCGCCAGCTCGGCGAGTGCCTCGTCAATCTGCGCGTCCTCGACCTCGGCGACCGGGCGCGTGATTTTCAGCTTCTTCGGATCGGGCGCCTCGAAGGACGGCATGATGTCGAGCTCGATCTCGAACGAGAAATCAGCTCCGGACACCAGCTCCTTCGGGTCACTCTTGATCTCGACCCGCGGCTGCGAAGCCGGCTCGATCGAGCGCTCCTTCAGCGTGGAATCAATCGTCTGTGGCAAGAGCTCGTCATTCAGGAGATCGCCCAGAATGGATTCACCGAAGACCTTCTTGATGTGCGCTGCCGGCACCTTGCCCGGGCGGAAGCCCTTGAGGCGCACTTGCGGGCGGATTTCGTTGATCTTGGCGTCGAGGCGAGCCTGCAGATCCTTTGACGGGATCACAATCTCGAAAGTGCGGCTCAAGCCTTCGGCGGCTTTTTCTGTAACTTGCATTTAAACGGTCCTGGCAAGGTTGGGCGATCAGCAGGGCAATGCGACTCTGCTGCGTTGAAGGCGCGGGTTATGTCACGGTGCCCTCCCCTATGCAACGGGGCTTGGCGGGGAAGAGTGCAGTGGGGGCAGATTGCCCACCCGGGCACGCGGCAACCTTCGCTCTGACGTCCGGCGTGCATGGGTCATCAAACCCGCCAGCGCCGCAGCCCTGCCTGCCCCCGCGAAGGCGGGGGAGCGCGTTTTATGTGAGCACGGCCCGTAGCACGACCGGCGATGACAAGGGCCGGCACCTTCAACGCCAAACCCTGCCCCCGTCTTGCTCCGGTTTAACCGGAGCATCTCGAACGAAGGGCGCCGATTATCGAGATCCTCCGATCAAGTCGGAGGAAGACGGTCGGTGTCTATGGAGAGTTGTTGAGATCCATCCCTCACGAACCCGCCAGGGTTCGCAAGCGCGACTGCGCGCCCGCAGCTTTAGCGAGGACCGACCGCGCGGAGGCGCGGGAGGATCAACATGATTGGCTTGCCAAGCCGAAGCTCTCGAAGAGAGGACGGGCCCCTGCCGGGGCATTCCGCGCCTAGATTTGATCCAGCGGGTCAAATTTTCTGCCACGGCAGACCGACTTGGGATGGTACGGGTGAGAGGACTCGAACCTCCACATCGTGAGATACTGGAACCTAAATCCAGCGCGTCTACCAGTTCCGCCACACCCGCACAGTATTCCGGTGGCCGGGTTCATAATGCCAGATTGCCGGGCCGTGCAACCGCTTTTGCTCAGGGCGCCAGGAATGATCCGCTGATGTCGGGCTGGCCCCAGTATCGCAGATGATTGATGTCGTGTTCGGGCACCGGGTGGGAATAGCCGCCGCAATCGATCGTCCGGAGGATATCCTGAATAACCGTCAGCCGTGCGGTATGCTTGTCATCGGCTTTCACCACGCGCCAGGGCAGGGGCTGGCAGGTTTCGACCAGCATGCGATTGCGGGCGGCGGAATAATCCGCCCATTTTTCCACGGCGACCGCGTCAATCGGGCTGATTTTCCAGGTTTTTAAAGGATTCTGGCGGCGATCTTCCAGACGCTCGATCTGTTCCTGTTTTGAAATATCCAGATAGTATTTGAGCAGTATCAGCCCGTCATCAATCAGGATTTTCTCGAAACACCCCACATCGGACAGAAAGCTTTCGTATTGCTCGTCCGAGCAATAGCCCATGACTTTCTCGACGCCGGCACGATTATACCAGGACCGGTTAAACAAAACGGTTTCGCCCTCTGCCGGCAGATAGGGCGTCCAGCGCTGGAAATACCAGGACGAGCGGTCGCGTTCGCTGGGTTTGCCGAGGGCAATGACCCGGGTTTCACGCGGGCTCTGATGCTCGGTGATGCGTTTGATCGTGCCATCCTTGCCAGAGGCATCCCGGCCCTCGAGAATGACCAGCAGGCGCTTGTTGCGGGCAATGACATGCCGCTGCAGGTCAACCAGGTTGATCTGCGCCTTCCGCAATTCCGCGTGATAGATATCCTTGTCCAAATCCACCTCCCCTGCCCGGCAAGCTTCAGACTGGGCCTATTCGGAGGTCAGGACCAGAGCTGGCCGTCGGTGGTGGCGCGGTTTTCTGCCTCCTCAGGTTCGGACTGGATGTAGAGTGAACGCTGGCCGGGCCCGTCGATCCAGCCCTCGGCCCGCATATAGCCCATGACGGCGATCAGGAGCAGAGCACCTGCCACCGTCAACAGAATAAGGGCAATGCCTGTCTTGATCGCGTCACGCATGTCCCGTGCATCTCCCCCTCATGCCTTACGGGCCCGATCCCCCAGTCCCGCGGCGCAAGGTGTTACAGAGGCTCGATTGTTTCAAGCCGGTGCCGGATAATCGCCACAGAAAACCGTGGAAAGCCTGCGCACGATGAGCACGACCTCCGAAAGATCGCCGATGGACTGGGAGCAGCGCTTTCGCGATGACACAACGCCATGGGAGCGCAAGGGGCTGCACCCGGCATTCATGAACTGGCGGGAGGCCGGGGCTTTTGAAGGCCTCACCACCGTGATCGTGCCCGGATGTGGCCGTTCGGCGGAACTCAGGGGCTTTGCCGCTCTGGGCAAATCCGCCATCGGGGCCGACCTCTCGGCGACCGCACTCGCCTGGCAGGAAGCGGCGCTGGAGACGGCCGGGCTATCCGCGGAACTGATCGAGGCCGACATCCTGTTGTGGCGGCCGGACGCACCGCTGGACGCGGTCTATGAGCAGACCTTCCTGTGTGCCATCCCGCCGCGCCTGCGCGAGGAATACGAGCAGGCCGTCCATGACTGGCTGAAACCGGGCGGGAAGCTGTTCGCGCTGTTCATGCAAAAGGAGGAATTGGGCGGGCCGCCCTATGGCTGTTCCATCCCGGCGATGCGGGAATTGTTTCCGGAAATCCGCTGGGACTGGCCCGACAGTGCGCCCGCCGCCTACCCGCACCCGTCGCTGAATGGAAAACCGGAACTGGCTATGATTCTGACGCGGCGCTGACCGGTTCCGGAGATTTGCGCTGGCGGCGCTTGCGGGCCTCCATGGGCGCCCGGAGCAGGACATAGCCCGCCGTGCCGAGCCCGGACAGGATATTGGCGAGGGCAATCCCCGCTATGACCCCGATGGGTGCCTGCGTCACCATTCCGCCGGTGACGGCGAAGACCGCCATCATTACCGCGCGGCTGGAGGTGATCATGACACCGAAACTGGGCCGTCCGAGGCCGGTAAAACCGGCGCTGGCGGCCATGGTCACGCCGTATCCGGCGATCGTCAGCGTGACCAGCGACCAGTAGGTCCGGGCCACTTCCTGCCCCATCTCGCTGGGCAGGAAGGCCGGCGCCAGCCAGCGCGAGGCTATGAGGATGATGGCGGCAATGGCCGCCGACCAGAGCAGGCAGAACAGAAAACTCTTCGCAAATGCTTCCCGGACGCGTGAAGTGAGACCCGCCCCGCCATTCTGGCCGGTGACCGGTCCGATACAGGCCGACAGGGCAAAGAGCGGGACAATGGCAAAGGCTTCCAGACGGGCCGCCACGCCAACGCCGCCGACCGCCGCATCCCCGAATTGCGCCATGCCCAGCGCGCCCATGACAATGGTCAGGGCAAAGGGGTTGAAAGTGTTGGACGCCGCCGAAGGCAGGCCGACGCGGGCGATCTCGCCCCAATTGTGGAACAGCTCGTCAAAACCGTGCCAGGAAAAATCGATCAGCTTCTCGCGGAAAACCAGATAGGCGGAGATCATGATGAAGGTGACGCCATTGGCCGCGACCGTCGCCAGGGCGGCCCCGGACACCCCCCACCCCAGGGCCGGAAGGCCCAGGAATTCGTCGAGAATGAAGAAGGGGTCGAGCACCATGTTCACAACGGCAGCGGCGATCATCATGATCGAAGGCAGGATCGCATTGCCGAGGGCGCGCAGAATATTGCTCGCCACCATGGGGCCGACGATCAGCACAATGCCGGCAAACCACACCGTCATGTAGTCAATGACATGCGGCATCATGGTGTCCGAAGCGCCGATCAGGCGGAAAAGCGGTTCGACAAAGATCACGCCGAGGAGCGATACAAATCCGACGGCCAGAATGGACAGGGTCAGCGCGTCGGTCGCGGTGCGCCGGATGACGCTGTCATCCTTCTCGCCGGCCGCGCGCGACACGACCGAGACGGCCCCTGCCCCGAGGCCGATGGAAATACTCATGACCAGCATGGTGACGGGGAAGCTCAGCTGTACGGCGGCCTGCTGGCTGGTGCCCAGCGTACCGACCCAATAGGTGTCGATCACGCCGGTCAGCATCATCGCCACAATGCCGAAGCTCATCGGGACGACCATGCGGGCAATATGACCGAAAACCGGCCCCGTCGTCATGTCCCGTGAAGCGCGTCCCGCCATGCCATTCCCCTCACTTGAACGGCCGATATAGGGAGGTTCGCGCGCGAATGCACCTCACGATGTGATGATGAGGATTGTACCGCCGCTTAAAGCGCCGCCCTTGAAGGATCATAGGCCGCCAGCCCCGCCAGATTGACGATGTCGGACACCTTGGCCCCGAGCCGGGCGACCTGGACCGATTTTTCCAGCCCGACCAGTATCGGCCCGATCACAGTCGCCGCGCCCGCCGCTTTCAACAGCCGCGTCGCGATCGAGGCGGAATGTACGGCCGGCATGACCAGCACATTGGCCGGTTCGGACAGGCGCGAGAAGGGATAGAGCTCGTGATGGTCCGGATCGAGCGCGATATCGGCGGCCATCTCGCCTTCATATTCGAAATCCACGCCGCGCGCGTCCAGCAGGCGGACCGCGCCCGACATTTTCTCGGTGCGCTCGCCCGGCGGATTGCCAAAGGAGGAATAGGACAGGAAGGCGACGCGCGGTGTCAGGCCGAAGCGGCGCGCCGTGGCCGCCATCTCAACGGCAATGTCGGCCAGCTCTTCGGATGAGGGAAATTCGGTTTCGAGGACATCGCCGATCAGCAAGGTCCGCCCGCGCGAGATGGCGGCATTGATTCCGACAATGCGGCCGCCCGGCACCGGATCCAGCACCAGGCGGATATCATCCATGGCGACATTGGTGTGGCGGGTAACGCCGGTGACCATGCCATCCGCCTGCCCCATCTTGACCATGCAGGCAGAGAAGACATTGCGGTTGGTGTTGACCATCCGCTGCACGTCCCGCTTCAGATAACCTTTTCTTTGCAGGCGCTTGTAGAGGTATTGCGCGTAATCATAATTGTGATCGGACAGGCGCGCATTCCAGATTTCCAGCGAGTCCTCCGGCAGGCCGAGCTCGCGCATATTCTCGTGAGCGATATTCTCGCGGGCGACCAGGATCGCCTTGCCCAGCCCCTGCGACTGGAAGGCATGGGCAGCGCGGATGACGCTGGGCGCTTCACCTTCCGCAAACACGATGGTCTTGGGGTCCGCCTTGATTGACGCCGAGACGCGTTGTTGCAAAGCGGCCGTCGGATCGGTCCGCCGGGCCAGGGATTGCCGGTAATGTTCATCTTCCCGCGCCGGGATCCGCGCCACACCGGATTCTACCGCCGCCCGTGCCACAAAAGGCGGAATGTGCGAGATCAATCGCGGATCAAACGGCGTCGGGATGATATATTCCGGACCGAATTTCATGCGGCCCTTGCCATAGGCGGCGGCGACCTCGTCGGGCACATCCTCGCGCGCCAGATCGGCCAGCGCCCGGGCGCAGGCGATCTTCATTTCCTCGTTGATGGTTTTCGCGCGCACATCCAGCGCGCCGCGGAAAATATAGGGGAAACCGAGAACGTTATTGACCTGATTGGGGAAATCGGAGCGGCCGGTGGCCATGATGGCATCGGGCCGGATTTCCGTCACCACTTCCGGGCGGATTTCCGGTTCCGGATTGGCCATGGCAAAGATAATCGGCTTTTTGGCCATGGATTTGACCATGTCCGGCTTGATCACGCCGGCGGCCGACAGGCCGATCAGGCAGTCGGCGCCCCTGACGACTTCTTCCAGGGTCCGCAGCTTCGTCTTCACGGCCTGATTGGCGAGGCGGGGATGGAGCCCTGCCCGGCCTTCATAAACGACCCCGTCAATATCTACGACAATGGTCTTGTCCCGGTCGACGCCCATGGATTGCAAGAGCTCGATCACGGACAGGCCGGCCGCACCGGCCCCCACCAGCACGACATTCAGATCCTTCAGCTTCTTGCCGGAAAGCTCGCAGGCATTGAGCAGACCCGCGGCCGCAATGATCGCTGTGCCATGCTGATCATCGTGGAAGACGGGAATGTCGAGCCGCTCACGCAAGCGCCGTTCGATCTCGAAACATTCCGGGCTCTTGATGTCTTCCAGATTGATGCCGCCGAAGCTGTCGCCGAACCCGGCCACGCATTCCACGAACTGGTCGGGATCGGTGTAATTTACTTCAATGTCGAAGGCATCGATATCGGCGAAGCGCTTGAACAGAACCGCCTTGCCTTCCATGACCGGCTTGGACGCCATGGCGCCCAGATTGCCAAGGCCGAGAATGGCTGTGCCATTGGAGACCACGGCGACCATATTGCCCTTGGAGGTATAGTCATAGGCGGCATCCGGATTGGCCGCGATTTCCTTCACCGGCACCGCCACGCCCGGCGAATAGGCCAGAGACAGGTCGCGCTGGGTGGACATGGGCTTGGTCGGTTGCAGCGCCAGCTTGCCCGGTGTCGGACGGCTGTGAAATTCCAGCGCTTCGCGTTCGAAGGCGGTCAGGTCGGTTCTTTTTGAGATATCAGCCATTTCGACTCAATCTGTCAGATTCAACTTGGTTATGCGTTGTTATGGCGCGCGTTTAAAGCCGCGCGCATGGCGAAAATCCGGCGGCGGCGCGCCAGATCTGCAAAAACCTCCGGCAAGACCTCCGGCAGGTCCCCGGCGATCAGGCCCGTCCCCCGCCGGATCCCCGCATCGCCATGCAGCCAGACCGCCGCCGACGCGCCGTCGAAACCACTGGCACCGCGCGCCAGGAGACCGCCGATCATGCCGGCCAGTACATCGCCCGCCCCCGCCGTCGCAAGCGCCGGGTCGGCATGGACATTGACCCGCACCTCCCCGTCCGGTGACGCAATCACGGTATCCGGCCCCTTGTAGACGATGGTGCAGCCGGCCTGCTTCGCGGCCAGGCGCGCCCGCTCGATCTTGCTGCGTTCAAATCCGAACAGGTCCGGGAACAGGCGCCGGAATTCGCCGTCATGCGGCGTCAGCACGTCATTCGCCCGCAGATGCGAGAACAGATGATCCGCGTCGCCTTCAAAGCTGGTCAGCGCATCTGCATCCAGAACCAGCGCGGCTTCCCGCGCGGTGGCGGCAATCACCAACTCTTTCGTTTCGGCCCCGACACCGCAGCCCGGCCCGATCACGGCCGCCGTTGCCCGCCTGTCATCCAGCGCCTGAAGCAAGCCTTCCACGCCTTCGAAGCGTTGCAGCATCACTTCGGTCAGGTGCATGGCATTGACCTGCAGCGCCCCGGGCGGGCTGAGAAGGGTCACCAGCCCAGCCCCGGCCCGCAATCCGGCCTCTGCGGCCAGCCGGGCGGCGCCTGTCGCACTGGCCGGTCCGCTGACCACACACAAGCGCCCGCGCTGATGCTTGTGGATCATGCGCGGCGAAAGCCGTGGCAGGGCGGGCCAGAGATCGGGCCCGTTGACCGTGGCCAAGGGTTCGGCATCCGCTGCCCATCCAGCCGGGATACCAATGTCAGCCAGCACGATTTCGCCGCAGAGCGACCGGCCGGGTTCGAGGAAATGGGCCGCCTTGAAGCGGTGAAATGTCACCGTCAGATCCGCCCTGAAAGCACAGCCCTGAGGCTTGCCCAGATCGCCGTCCACGCCGGACGGCACGTCGACCGCGACAAAAGGCACGTCATAATCGACGGCCTGATGCGCCAGTCTGAGCGCGTCGCGCGCCAGCGGCCGTGACAATCCGGCTCCGAACAGCGCATCCACGACCAGATCACAGCCATCCAGACCGGTTTTGGCGATGGGGAGGCATGGCCCTGTCCATTTCGCCAGCATGGCCGCCGCATCGCCGCGATACGCTTCGCGATCTGCGTAAAGCGACACGACAACCGCCCAGCCCGCCGCCTGCAAGTGCCTGGCAATCACGAATCCGTCGCCGCCATTATTGCCCGGACCACACAGGATCAGCGCCCTGCGCGGACTCCAGCGAGCCATGATTTCGCGCGAAACGGCCGCCCCGGCACATTCCATGAGAGACAAACCGGGAACGCCGTTTCCCGCCGCAAAGGCATCTGCAGCGCGATGACCGTTCACGGAAAGAATTTTATTTGCGGGGGGATGCATTTTGAATCCATTTCCGTTTATGCTGCAGGTGCGTAAAGCGTGGCGAGCTTGATTCTCGCGCGTTCCAACATACGTCGTCAATCGCGAGCGGGGGCCATGAAAAAAATCGAAGCCGTCATCAAGCCATTCAAACTGGATGACGTGCGAGACGCGCTCCAGGAGATTGGCGTGCAGGGCATGACCATTACAGAGGCCAAGGGATTTGGCCGCCAGAAGGGTCATTCCGAACTCTACCGGGGCGCAGAATATGTCATCGACTTTCTGCCCAAGGTGAAACTCGAAATCGTTGCGCCCGAAGCCCGGGTTGAAGCGATAGTCGAGGCCATTCAGACTGCGGCACGCACCGGCCGCATCGGTGATGGCAAGATTTTCGTGTCCTCTATTGATCAGGCGATCCGCATCCGGACCGGCGAAGCCGATGAGAATGCCATCTAGGGTCCGATTTCACCCCGTCATCTAACCAGCCCTAGAAAGGGAGCCTACCGCCAATGTCAAACGACATTCAAAAGAAAATTAAAGACGAAGATATCGAGTTCGTGGATCTCCGGTTTACCGATCCGCGCGGCAAGCTGCACCATGTGACTTTCGACGCATCCATGGTCGACGAGGACTTCTTCGAAGACGGGGTGATGTTTGATGGCTCGTCGATCGACGGCTGGAAAGCGATCAATGAGTCCGACATGACCATGATGCCGGACGTAACCAATGCGACGGTTGATCCGTTTTTCCAGAACAAGACGCTGACCATGTTCTGCGACATTCTGGAACCCGGCACCGGCAATGCCTATAGCCGAGATCCGCGCACAACCGCCAAGAAAGCCGAGGCCTATCTGAAATCCTCCGGGATTGGCGATACGGTCTATGTCGGTCCGGAAGCAGAGTTCTTTGTTTTCGATGATGTCCGCTGGTCCACTGATCAACACAATACGGGCTACGCTTTCGATTCCGAAGAAGGTCCCTATAATTCCGGCCGCCAGATGGAGGGCGGGAATATGGGTCACCGCCCGGGCCCGAAGGGCGGTTATTTCCCGGTGCCACCGATCGACAGCGGCCAGGACATGCGTTCGGAGATGCTGGCCGTGATGACCGAACTCGGGCTGGAGCCGGAAAAGCACCACCACGAGGTGGCGCCGTCCCAACACGAGCTGGGCATGCGGTTCAATACGCTGACCCGCATGGCCGATAACATGCAGGTCTATAAATACATTGTGCATAATGTGGCGCACGCCTATGGCCGCACGGCGACCTTCATGCCGAAGCCGGTCTGGCACGACAACGGAACCGGAATGCACGTTCACCAGTCGATCTGGAAAGACGGCAATCCCCTGTTTGCCGGCGACAAATATGCCGACCTGTCGGAAACCTGCCTCTATTACATCGGGGGCATCATCAAGCACGCGCGGGCGATCAACGCTTTTGCGAACTCGACCACCAACTCCTACAAGCGGCTGGTTCCGGGATTCGAAGCCCCGGTGCTGCTGGCCTATTCCGCCCGCAACCGCTCGGCCTCGATCCGCATCCCGTATTCGACTTCGCCAAAAGGCAAGCGCATCGAAACCCGATTCCCGGACCCGGCCGGCAATCCCTATCTGACCTTTGCCGCGCTATTGATGGCCGGGTTAGACGGAATTGAGAACCGGATTCATCCGGGCGATGCCATGGACAAGGATCTCTATGATCTTCCGCCCGAGGAATTGAAGGACATTCCGACCGTTTGCCGGTCGCTGCGCGAAGCCCTGGAATCGCTCGATGCGGACCGTGATTTCCTGAAAAAGGGCAATGTCATGGATGACGACCAGATTGATGCTTTCATCGATCTGAAAATGGATGAGGTATTGCGTTTCGAAATGCACCCGCATCCCGTCGAATTCGACATGTATTACAAATCCTGACCATAGCCGCCCTGCGGAGAAATGGCTGGGGCTCTTGCGGGCTCCAGCCATTTTTATTTGTAAACAGCGATGGGTGGTCGACGGACGCGTTCTGCTCGGCTAAACCTTCGGCCAAGTGCATCTTAGCGCCTTTGATTGTTACGAATTGAGAGTTGTCCATGCGGAATCGTTTTCTGGTCTCAACCGCGCTTTGCGCCGCATTTGTGTCAGCCCCCGTTTTGGCCGACACGACGGTTGATGAGGAACGGACGACTGGCATCCGAACCTCTACCATCAATGACGGTGCGCCGGACAATCTGATTATCGGCTCCAATGGCCGGGTCACGATCTCAACCGAGAATGGCGGTACCGGGCCGGCAGTGACCGTGGACAGTGACAATACGTTCGCCAATGGCGGTGTCATCGAAGACACGACCGGAGACGATGGAGCGACAGGTGTCCTCGTCAATGGCGGGACGACAGGCGGCATTACGAATAATGGCCGCATTTCGGTAACCGGAGCGGCCGTCACCAATGATGAAGACGGCGATGGCGATAATGATGGCCCGTTTGCCGACGCCAGCAACCGGACCGGGATTCTGATTGTCGGTCCCGGCACCTATATTGGCGATGTCCTGAACACATCGAACGGGGTGATTGATGTCGTGGGCAACAATTCGGCTGGCATCCGGTTGTTGACCATGGTCGATGGGCAACTGACGTCCCTGGGCACGATATCCGTCACCGGAGAAAACAGCTATGGTATCGATCTCGCAGGTGGATTGAGCGGCGACTTTACTGTGGATGGTACCGTCAGCACTGTCGGGCCGGGGTCAAGCGCGATCCGTATCCGCAGCGATGTTGGCGGCGCTTTTATTGTTGCGGGACAAGTCAATTCCACGGCTTACCGGTATGCCGGTAATGTTCCGGCCAATTTCCAGAACGTGCTTGACGAGGATGACACGCTTCTTTCGGGCTCGGCGATCACGATTGGCG
This sequence comes from Hyphobacterium indicum, assembly GCF_003129605.1. Lineage (GTDB taxonomy): Bacteria > Pseudomonadota > Alphaproteobacteria > Caulobacterales > Maricaulaceae > Hyphobacterium > Hyphobacterium indicum. The sequence goes on along the minus strand of NZ_QBDX01000002.1, from coordinate 209,873 downwards.
CCAGCATCACGAATGGAATTTTTCTCGCGGGCACGACTTTTACCGGTGACGGAACGACGGCGAGTATTGCATCTGCCACAACAGCGCCAGCTTTCTGGATCGCCCCCGAACTGGGCAATGGAAACGATATTGTTATCGGCAATGTCTTTATCGGCGCTGATCCTGAGGACGAAGAAAGCGAAGACATTTCGCTCAATTACGGCTTTGTGAATCGCGGCGTCATCTCGGGTGAAGGCCGGTTTGACGGATTTGATTCCACCGGGTTGAGAATCTCCGGCTCCATGGTCAACAATGTGCTGCGGACGACGACGATTGCCGGCGGGTTGCGCAATGAAAACCTGATTTCGTCCCGCTCTGTCGCAGCTGAGGCCCGCGCGGTGGAAATCGGCAATGGTGCCATTCTGCCTGTCTTCGAGAATGCCGGTGCCATCCGTGCCACGGCGGTGGGGCAGAATTCGAACAGTATCGGCCTGATCATCCTGGCCGGCGCCAATGTTCCGGTCATCCGCAATTCGTCAAACTTCTTTGTCGAGAATTTCGGTATCGGAAGCGCGACCGCCATTGTTGATCAGTCCAACACGGTCGGATTGATCGAAAATACCGGTCTGATTTTTTCCACGGTCGGACAATTATCGACAGAAGTGCAGAGTGATCCGGACGGGACAGCCAATAGCAGTCCGGTCTCTGTCGTTAACCGCACAGCGATTGACGTTTCGCGCTCAACAATTGATGTCACTTTCCGCCAGTTATTGCCGGACGTGATCGCGCGGGAAGGTTCGGGGCAGGTCCGCGGCGATATCCGGTTTGGTTCGGGCGATGATTTCGCGGATATCCAGGGCGGCCTTGTCGAAGGTGATATCTACTTCGGTGATGGGGCTGACCGGCTCAGCATTACCGGTGATTCCGCCGTCGTTGGTGCCATTCACGACTCGGATGGCGATCTGGATATTTTTGTCGAGAACGGCCAGCTCGAACTTCAGAACACGACCAGCGTGAATATCCGTACAGCGACCTTCAATGACGGCTCGCGGCTGGTGTTTGAAGTCGATACGCTGGACGAAAATTCCCGCTTCATCACGGCTTCGGATTCGGTGACCTTCAATGAAGGCTCGACTGTTACGGCATCGCTCGCCAATCTGATCGGCGAAGGCGCGGAATATATTGTTCTGGAAGCCAACAGCCTGGTCATCAATTCTGCGATCGACAGCCTTCAGGATGCCAATTCGCCTTATCTGTACAATACCAGTCTGGCCCGCGACTCGAACAATCCCAATCAACTGGTCCTGACGCTTCGCCGCAAGACGACTGATGAGCTCGGCATGCATGAAAACCAGGCTGCCGCCTATAGTGCCGCTTTCACGGCCTGGTCGGAAAACGAGCGTCTGGGTGCCGCTTTTGCATCGCTGACCAATTCGGCGGACTTCTTCGAAGCCTATGATCAATTGCTGCCGGAATATGCGGCCAGTGCGATCCAGTTTGCCGTTGCCAGCAATGACAGCGCCATCGGGGCGCTCTCCAGCCGTCTTGATGCCGCCCGGCGCAGCCCGGACGGAACAGGTGGTATCTGGTTGCAGGAATTCGGCTATTTCGCTGACCGCGAACAAACCTCCTTCGGTCCCGGCTATCGCGGACAGGGCGTCGGTATTGCCGGAGGTGTCGACCGTCCGGTCGGGCCTTTCTATGCGGTCGGTGTGAATTTTGTCGGTGCGGCCAGTGAAATCGAGGAATCCAATGGCGTCGACCAGCCCATGACCGCGCTGACCGGTCAGATCGGCGTTTATGGCGGCGTTGATTTCGGCAATGCCTTTGCCGGTGAATTCTATGCCGGAGCCGGCGTCGACAGCTTTGAAACCGAACGCCGCGTGCTGATTGGCACGTTCGACCAGACATCCACAGCGGACTGGACCGGCTATCATTATGCCGCGTCCGCGCGTTTCGCCCGCGATTTCGAACTGGGCCGCTGGTATGCACGTCCATCGGTATCGGTTGACTATCTGCGCCTTTATGAGAGCGCCTATTCGGAAACCGGTGGCGGGCCCGGCATCGATCTTGTTGTGGATGACCGCGAAAGTTCAACCTTCTCGTCGACCGCAAGCTTTACGCTCGGCGGGCTTTATGGCTCGCCATCGAGCTGGTGGTCGCCGCAGGTTCGCCTCGGTTACCGCAATGATTTCAGCGGCGATGCGGTCATCACCAATGCGCGTTTTGACGGCTATAACAACGAATTCTCCTTCCGCTCCGAAGATCTTCCGGGCAGCGGATTCGTGGTCGGATTCGCGCTGCAGGCTGGCTCTGACTACTCAACCTTCTCGTTTGATTATGATGCGGATCTGCGCGACGGCTTCGTGCGTCATACTGCCCGCCTCGTCTTGCGTCTGATCTTCTAGGAAACCCGCGGTTAACCGTCTTGCGGTCAAAGAAAGGGCATGCAGTTCCTGCGTGCCCTTTTCTTCTGCCTGATCGCAGGCGTGATTGCGGGGTGTGGCCATGCGCCGCCTTCGCAAACCCATGACGCCTGCCTGATCCTGGAAGACAACCGGGCCTGGTGGCGGGATCTGCGGCGAAGCGAAGACCGTTGGGGAATTTCTCCCGGCATCCAGCTGGCTATCCTCAAACGCGAATCGTCTTTTGATGCCAATGCCCGCCCTGCCCGGCAACGCCTTCTGGGCATCATACCGGGCCGCCGCCCCTCATCCGCCTATGGTTATGCACAGGCACTGGATGGCACATGGGACTGGTACCGGGAAGAAACCGGACGCCGTGGCGCAGATCGCGACGATTTTGGCGATGCCGTCGATTTCATCGGCTGGTATGGCCATATGAGCGGCCGGCTTTCGGGAATATCTTCCAGCGATGCGCGCGCCCACTACCTCGCCTATCATCAGGGGCATACCGGCTATAACAATGGCAGCTACCGCAATATTTCATGGTTGAACCGTGCCGCCGACGAGGTCGCGCGGGATGCGGCGCGATATGACAGCCAGATTTCGCAATGCCGCCGCCGGCTGAACCGGCGCTTCCTCGGAGTGTTCTAAATCTCCCCTTCCGTTTGCGACTCGGGCAATATCCGCGCATGAGCGCCAAACCTGAACAAGACGACCTGTTTTCCGCCCCGCCGGCTTCACCGTCGCAGCCGGTCAAGCCGGCCGCGGAAAAAGTGGACGATGATCCTGAACCGGAGGCAAGCCATCGCCCTGCCCCAAATCCGGGCGGCACCGCCTATGATGCCGATTCCATCGAGGTCCTCGAAGGGCTGGAGGCCGTCCGCCGCCGTCCGGGCATGTATATCGGCGGTACCGATGAGCGCGCCCTGCACCACCTGTTCGCCGAAGTGCTCGACAATTCCATGGACGAGGTGGTGGCCAGCTGGGCCGACCGGATCGAGGTCCGGATGGATGCCGACGGCTTTGTCACTGTTACGGATAATGGCCGCGGCATCCCCACGGGCCCGCACCCGAAATTCAAGGACAAGTCCGCGCTGGAAATCGTGTTCACCACCCTGCATGCCGGGGGCAAGTTTTCTGACAAATCGTACAAGACAGCGGGCGGGCTGCACGGGGTTGGCGCGGCCGTGGTCAATGCGCTGTCCGAACGCCTGGAAGTCGAAGTGGCGCGCGAGAAAACCCTGTGGCGGCAGGTCTTTGAACGCGGCCACCCCATGGGCAAGCTGGAAAAAGTCGGTGCGGCTCCCAACCGGCGCGGCACCAGTGTCCGCTTCAAACCCGATGAGCAGATCTTCCATGGCAGGGCGCAGCTGAAACCGGCGCGCCTGTTTGCCATGGCGCGGTCCAAGGCCTTCCTGAGACGCGGCGTTGAAATCCGCTGGTCGTGCGATCCGGAACTGGTCGCCGGGACAGATACGCCGTCCCAGGCCGTGCTCAGTTTCCCCGGCGGGCTGTCCGACCGCCTGACCGAGATCATCGGCAAGAAAAGCCAGGTCACACAGTCCCAGTTTGCCGGCCGGATCGAGAAAGAGGCCGGTCACGGGGCCGTGGAATGGGCGGTCAGCTGGTCACTGGTCGGCTTTGGCGATGCCGACGGATTCGTTCAATCCTTCTGTAATACCGTGCCAACCCCGCAGGGCGGATCACATGAACAGGGGCTGCGCAATGCCCTGACCAAGGGACTGCGCGCCTATGCCGAGCTGGCCGGGGTCAAGAAAGGCAATCTGATCACCCCGGAAGACGTGATGGGCGGGGCGGGCGCACTGGTGTCCGTCTTTATCCATGATCCGGAATTCCAGGGTCAGACCAAGGACCGGCTGGCGACCGCCGAAGCCGCCCGTATTGTCGAAACCTCCGTCCGCGACCGCTTCGACCACTGGCTGGGCGGTGCGCCCAAGGAAGCCGATATCCTGCTGTCATGGGTCATCGAGCGCGCCGAAGACCGCATGCGCCGCCGCAAGGAGAAACAGGTCAAGCGCCAGACCGCGTCGCGCCGATTGCGTCTGCCCGGAAAGCTGGCGGACTGTTCGCGGGCGGGTTCGGACAATACCGAACTCTTCCTGGTCGAGGGTGATTCGGCCGGCGGCTCGGCGAAACAGGCGCGGGACCGGAAGACGCAAGCCATCCTGCCCTTGCGCGGCAAGATACTGAATGTGGCCTCGGCGACAGCCGACAAGATGGCGGCCAATCAGGAGATCAGCGACCTGCTGCTGGCGCTGGGAGTTCAGACCGGCTCGAAATTCAATCCCGATGACCTGCGCTATGAGCGGGTGATCATCATGACCGATGCCGATGTCGACGGGGCGCATATTGCCGCTCTGCTCATCACCTTTTTCTACACTGCCATGCCGCGCCTGATTGAAGCCGGACGGCTCTATCTGGCGCAACCGCCGCTCTATCGCCTGACGCAGGGTTCGAAGACGGTGTATGCGCGCGATGATGCCCATCGTGAGGAGTTGCTGAAGTCGGAGTTCAAGGCCGGCGCGAAAGTCGATGTCGGACGCTTCAAGGGCCTTGGTGAAATGACACCGGCGCAATTGAAGTCGACCACGATGGACCCGTCGGTGCGGCAGTTGGCCCGCATCACCTTCGATGCTGCCGGACGGCCGGCTTTCGAAGCCCTGGTCGAAACGCTGATGGGCAAGAAGGCCGAATTGCGCTTCCAGTACATCCAGGACCACGCGCCGCAATTCTCGGATTCCGCGCTGGACGTTTGACACGCCCCCCCGGCACCCGCTTCAATACGCGAACCAATTAGAGGCACGACTTCACAAGGGGTGGAACAACATGTCACTGGACTGGAAGCGATGGACAGCCTTGCTGGCCATGGGGGCGCTCGCCGCCTGCTCGGGCGCTGAAGATAATGGCGAAAGCCAGTCAGTCAGAGAGGATGACGAGGCGGCGGAGCTGGTCCGCTTTGATCTGGATCCCTATCCCTCGACCTATTCGCCGCAAGCTGGCGAAACCACATTTGTCACCGGTGCGACGATTTTCGACGGGGCCGGTAATGAGATCGAGAATGGCGACGTCCTGATCGAGAATGGCCGTATTACGGCCGTCGGCCAGGGACTGGAAGCGCCTGAAGGGGCCGTCATTGTCAACGCCGCGGGCCGTTTCATCACGCCCGGCGTTATCGACATCCACTCCCATCTCGGGGATTATCCCTCACCGCAGGTTGACGCGCATTCCGATGGCAATGAGCTGACGCAGCCGAACACCGCCGAGGTCTGGGCAGAGCATTCCGTCTGGCCGCAGGATCCGGGATTTGCCCGCGCGCTGGCCGGTGGCGTCACCACGCTTCATGTCCTGCCCGGCTCCGGCAATCTATTCGGCGGCCGCGGCATCACGCTGCGCAATGTCGCCGCCCGCACGGTTCAGGATATGAAATTCCCGGACGCGCCCTACACGCTGAAAATGGCCTGTGGCGAGAATCCGTCGCGCGTTTACGGCAGCCGCGGATCGTCACCGGCGACGGATATGGGCAATATGGCCGGATATCGCGCCAGCTGGATCCGCGCCGCGGATTACCGCGATAGCTGGAATGATCACTGGGATGATCCGGAAAACAATCCGGCCCCGACCCGGGATCTGGAACTCGACACGCTGATGGGCGTCCTGGAAGGCGAAATCCTGATCCAGATGCATTGCTACCGTGCCGACCAGATGGCGCAGGTCATCGATATGAGCGAGGAATTCGGATACCAGGTCACGACATTCCATCACGCTGTGGAAGCCTACAAGATCCCCGACCTTCTGGCCGAGGCCGATATCTGCGCTGCGGTTTGGGCAGACTGGGGCGGTTTCAAGATGGAAGCCTATGACACGGTCCGCGAAAATCTCGCCCTGACCCATACCAACGGGGCTTGCGCCATGATCCACTCGGATGATGCGCTGGGCATTCAGCGGCTCAATCAGGAGGTCGCAAAAGCGCTCTCCGATGGCCGCCGTATGGGGCTCGAGATTTCAGATGCGGAAGCCGTTTCCTGGTTCACCTCCAATCCGGCGCGCGCGCTCGGAATTGCGGATGAAACCGGATCCATAGAGGCCGGCAACCGCGCCGATATCGTCATCTGGTCGGCCCATCCCTTCTCCACCTATGCGCAGGCGGATCATGTCTATATCGACGGAGCGCTGATGTATGACCGCGCCAATGACGTGCAACCGGTCAGCGATTTTGACCTCGGACAGATTGGTGAGGGAGACGACTGATGAAAACGATCATTGCACTTCTCGCTGCCGGCACCGCGCTGACCAGTGCGGCGGCCGCGCAGGACCTTGCCATTCTCAATGGCCGTGTCATCACCAATACCGATCAGGGGCAGATCAGCTCCGGCGGGGTGCTGATCCGCGATGGCGTAATTGTCTCGGTCGGCGCGAATATCGACGTCCCTGACGGTGTCGACACGATTGACGCCAATGGCGGATGGATCACGCCGGGGATTTTCGCGCCTTTCACCCAGCTTGGCCTCATCGAGGTCGCACTCGAGGATACCGCCAATGACGCCTCGGCGTCTGAAAGCGAATTCTCGGTGGCGCTGGATGTTGCCGACAGTTTCAATCCGAACGGCACCTATATCGCCACATCGCGGATCGAGGGTGTCACCCGCTTCGCTGTGGTCCCGTCAACCGGATCGACAGTGTTTGCCGGGCTCGGCGCTCTCGGTGACTCCAGCGGCGATATGGATTCTCTGTTCGATACGCAGAGCTTCGTCTTCGCCGATCTCAGCCAGTCCGGCGCCGGCTCTGCCGGCGGTTCGCGGTCTGCCGCCTGGGCCTTTCTGGAAGCGGCATTCGGCGATGCCCGGGCCTATCCGGGGCGCTATGCCTCCGGCCAGGGCGATGCGCTGAGCCGTTATGATGCGGCCGCGCTGGTAGATGTGGTCCGGGGCCGTATACCGCTCATCCTCGAAGTGGATCGCGCTGCGGACATTCGCCGGGCCATCCGTTTTGCCGAAGAGAATGCGCCGGTACAGCTGGTGATATTCGGAGCTGCTGAAGCCTGGATGGTGGCCGGAGAACTGGCGGAAGCCGGTATTCCGGTGCTGATGGATCCGATGCGGAACCTGCCCTCCTCCTTTGATGCGCTCGGGTCAACGCTGGAAGCCGCTGCACGTCTTGATGCGGCGGGTGTGCGTGTGGCCTATACGACGCAGACAGCGGACGGTTATTTCAATGCCCGGCTGCTGCCGCAACATGCCGGGAATGCCGTAACAAACGGCGTGTCCTGGGAGGCCGCCTTCCGGGCCATTACGCTGACGCCGGCTGAAATCTTTGGGGTTGGTGACCAATATGGCGCCCTTGCAGCCGGTTATATGGCGGATGTTGTTGTCTGGGACGGCGACCCGCTTGAAGTGATGTCGGCCCCCACCCATGTCATCATTGACGGTGAAGAGACCGAAATGTCCTCACGTCAGACCCGGTTGCGGGATCGTTATGCTGACATGGATGACACAACGCCTTTCGGTTATCGCCGCTAGAGGGTTACGCTGATTGACAGTTGCGGCGCCATTCGTATGGTGCCGCCAACTTTAGGACGGTCGCGCCTTTTCAAAAGGCGCGACCGCAACCCTGCCCGGATAGCTAGATAATCTTTTCATGATCTCATTTTCAGACCTCGGCCTCGGCCAAAAACTTCTCGATGCCCTTGATGCCGTCGGCTACAAACAGCCGACCCCCATCCAGGAAGGTGCCATCCCTCACGCGCTCGCAGGCAAAGACGTTCTGGGCATCGCCCAGACCGGAACCGGCAAGACCGCGTCATTCACGCTTCCGCTGATCGAACGCCTGTCCAAAGGCCGCGCCAAGGCCCGCATGCCCCGCTCGCTGATCCTGTCGCCGACCCGTGAGCTGGCCGCGCAGATTGCGGAAAACTTTGACAATTACGCCAAGAATACCAAGCTGACGAAAGTTCTGTTGATTGGTGGCGTCGCTTTTGGCCCGCAAGAGGAAATCCTCAACAAGGGGGCCGATGTCGTCATTGCAACGCCCGGCCGCCTGCTGGACCAGTTCGAACGCGGCAAGGTCCTGCTCAACGGTGTGCAGATCCTGGTGATTGATGAAGCCGACCGGATGCTGGATATGGGCTTCATACCGGATATCGAGCGCATCCTGAAAACCCTGCCCGCGCAACGCCAGACACTGTTTTTCTCGGCCACCATGCCACCGGAAATCAAGTCGCTCGTCGATCGCTTCATGAATAATCCGGTGCGCGTTGAAGTCTCGCGCCCGGCCTCGACCGCAACGACGATCACGCAACTGGTGGCGCGGGTGAAAGACAAGACGCCTGCCGCCAAGCGCGACATGCTGCGCAAGGCCATCGGGCGGAGCGGCGTCAAGAACGGCATCATTTTCTGCAATCGCAAGCGTGATGTCGACACCGTGGCACGATCACTGATCAAGCACGGGTTTTCGGCAGCACCGATCCATGGCGATCTTGACCAGTCCACGCGGACAAAGACGCTGGACGAGTTCAAATCGGACACGTTGCGTTTTCTCGTCGCCAGCGATGTCGCAGCCCGCGGGCTCGACATTCCGGCGGTCAGCCATGTGTTCAATTTCGATGTGCCTCATAATGCGGAGGATTATGTTCACCGCATCGGCCGCACAGGCCGCGCCGGGCTTGAGGGCGAAGCGATAACCATTGTCGGCCCCTCGGACGATCGCAATCTCGCCGCCGTCGAAAAAATGCTCGGAAAGAAAATCCCGTCTGCCGATTTCGGCGATGGTGCCGGTTCCGCGCCGGAATCCGCTCAAGCGGACGAGCCAACGCCCTCTCGCGGGCGCAAGCGCCGGCCTGGCAAGACCGATACGGAAAAATCCGCAGCACCTGCCAAGTCCGAAAAACCGGATACAGACGCGTCTGAAGTCCCCGCGGCCGAGACCCGGAATGCGCCGAAAAAACCAAAACCGGCACCGCGGCGTGACCGGTCAAGCCGCGGCTCCGCAAGAGAGTCCGGCGGCGAAAATGACAATGTCAAAGGCTTTGGCGATGATACGCCCGCCTTTTTCAATATCGGACAGGGTTAATTCTGCCGGGCTGTTTACGGCTTCTTTCCCTTTGTGACGCACTTTGAAGCCAACTCGAATCACGGGACAGACGTGGTTCATCGTGAAACGGATTATCAAGGGGTTGGCCGTGAACGGACGTTTGCAAGGACCAGAAGGTCGCACATTGGCGAAAGAAACGCTCGATTTGATGGAGCGTTACGACGTCGCGCCCACGCCAGAGAATTACGCCGTTTTCTCCAGTTTTGCGTCCGATTCCATTCCGGAATTGTGCGAAGCGATTTCAGCCCGCATCGAAAAAGGCGAGCCGCTCAATCAGGCTTTCTGCGACAGGATGTATGACGAGCACTTTGCCATCGCGAAAATCCAGGAAGCGGTCATAGCCAGCTCCGGCGCCATGGGCAAGGAGCTCGCCCAGGTTCGCGAAACCCTGAAAGCCGCCGAGCAGCATACAGCCGAATATGGCGAAACACTTGCCGGTGCCGAAACGGCATTTGATGAAAATGCCGACCCGGATGCCGTCCGCAGCGTGGTCCAGTCCCTTGTCGCTGCAACAACACGGATGCAGCAACGCTCGCGCGAACTGGAACGCCGCCTCCAGGAAACCTCCAGCGAGGTGGTCAAGCTGCGGACCAATCTGGAACGTGTCCGCGAGGAATCCATGACGGATGCCCTGACCGGCATCGCCAACCGCAAACGGTTTGACGAAATGCTGCGCAAGGGCCGCCGTTCGGCGGATGCCAATAACGAGTCCATGTGCCTCATTCTTTGCGACATTGATCATTTCAAGCGCTTCAATGACACGTGGGGTCATCAGACCGGGGACCAGATCATCCGATTTGTCGCAGGCTGCATGACCCGCAATGCCGGTGACACGCACACGGTCGCGCGTTATGGCGGCGAGGAATTTGCCGTTGTGATGCCGAAAACCAGCCTGATGGAAGCCAATGCACTGGCTGAAAAGATCCGCATGACGGTTGAAGGCAAGCGCTTGCTGCGCAAGTCCACCAGCGAGGATCTGGGCAATATCACCATTTCGCTCGGTGTCGCCAGCTACAAGCATGGCGAGGCGGTCGAGGAATTGATCGAGCGCGCTGATTCCAATCTCTACAAGTCCAAGAAAGACGGACGTAACCGGGTCACGACAGAAACCGGCGACAGTGTCCGGTCGGCTGCCTAGCAGCGCCTGTGAAAACGCATTAGTCCAAGCCCCGGCATTACCACCGGGGCTTTTTCTTTATCGCTTCACATCATACGGGAAATAGTTCAGCCGTCATGCAAGACGTCAGGCCTGTGCGGCTGCGGCTCACGCAGCGGCCGGGGGTTCCGTCGACTGATAGGATGGACGCTCTTTCCATTTCTCATGGAAGGCCGTCAAACGATCGCGGTCGGTCCGCCATTCGCTCTCCGGATAGCGGAAATCAAGATATCCAAGTGCCACGGCGATGGCCATGCCGCCCAGATCGAAGGCCCCGGCAAACTTGTCGGCTTCGGATTCGAGCAGATCAAGTGACCGGCGGATGCCGCTTTCCTGCCGCTCGATCCAGAAATCAAAGCGTTTGTCGTCCGGCCGGATCATTTCCAGACGGCGGCCGACAGCGAGGTCGAGGATACCGTCGGCAATCGCCTGGAAGCGCAAGACGCGCCAGCGCGATGTGCCGGATTTGGGAATCCAGCGGTCCTCATTGAGGCTGTCGATATATTCGCAGATCAGCGGGCTATCGACGAGCGGTGTTGCTCCGTCCCGGATGAGCGCCGGGACCTTGCCAAGGGGGTTGGCCGACAGCAGATCATCCGGGTCCTCCAGCGGCAGGGCCTCGATCTCCTCGATCCGGGCCGTGAGCCCCTGTTCCCGGATCAGCATCCGGCATTTCCTCGCATAGGGCGAAGTCTCGGTCATCAGGAGTTTCACGTCAGTCGCCCCTACAGCTCTGGCAAAACCGGATAGCCATGCCGCGCTCTTCTTACTTGCAATCGGCCCGGCGAACGAATGCTTTTTCGCAGTCCGCCACGCGGCTTGCGCAGGACTCAGTGCGTCGTCTGGGCGGGAATGAGGGTGACACTCTCGCCGCATCCGCAAGCATCCGTCTCGTTCGGATTGCGGAACACGAATTTCGAGGAAATCGGAGTCACATCCCAGTCGATCTGTGATCCCAGAAGGAATAGCAGGGAGGTGGCATCCACGACGATGGTCACGCCCTTGTCCTCGACGATTTCGTCCAGAGGTTCGGGAGCGGTGATGTAATCCATCACATATTCCATACCGGCACAGCCGCCCTTCTTGACGCCCACGCGCAGATAGCCGGCGCCGCGGGACGCCATGATGTCCTTCACGCGCTCGGCGGCGCGGTCGGAAATGGTCAGGGCCTGTTTCTTTTCCGTCATATCCTTGGCCTCTACAGCATGTTCAGCGCCAGGCGCGCTTCGTCGGTCATCCGGTCCGGCGTCCAGGGCGGTTCAAAGACCAGTTCGACCTTTACCTTTTCCACGCCTTCGACCTGCGCAGCCGCATCGTGCACCCACATCGGCATCTCGCCCGCCACCGGACAGCCGGGCGCCGTCAGCGTCATGGTGATGTGCATGGTGCGATCATCGTCCAGGTCGACCTTGTAGATCAGGCCGAGCTCATAGATATCGACCGGGATTTCCGGATCGAAGACAGTCTTCATCGCCTCCACGACATCGGCCGTGATCCGCTCCAGCTCTTCGGCCGGAATGCTGGAGGGCGCAGACGGGGCATCCGCGGCCGGCTCGGGGTCCGGGCGGCGGGAAAGATCAATCATATCGCGGGCATTTTCGGTCATGTCAGTCATCTAGATGAGAAAACTCTTCGCTTTATGCAATGCCTCGAGAAAGACATCGACTTCGTCAGCCGTGTTGTAGATCGCGAAACTGGCCCGGACCGTCGAGTCCACACCGAAGCGGCGCATCAACGGCTGGGCACAGTGATGGCCGGCGCGGACGGCCACTCCATATTTGTCGAGCAATTGCGCCAGATCATGCGCATGGGCGCCCTCCATCGCAAAGGACAGGATCGCCCCCTTGTCCTGCGCCGTGCCGATCAGCTGGATGCCCGGCATGGCGGACACGCCCTGGGTCGCCCGGTCGAGCAGCGCGCGCTCATGCTCCATCACCGCAATACGATCGAAGCGGCGGACCCAATCGATTGCGGCGCCGAGCCCGATGACGTCCGCTATGGCCGGCGTTCCGGCCTCGAATTTGTGCGGTACATCGGCCCAGGTCGAATGATCTTCATGCACATCCGCGATCATCTCGCCCCCGCCCTGCCAGGGTGGCAGCCGGTCCAGCCAGTCGCCCGACGCATAAAGCGCACCGGCGCCGGACGGGCCATAGAGCTTGTGACCGGTGAAGACGAAAAAGTCACACCCGAGCTCGGTCACATTGACCGGCATGTGAACCGCAGACTGCGAGCCGTCCAGCAGCACAGCCGCGCCATTGTCGCGGGCCATCTTCACGATACGCGAGGCATCATTCGTGGTGCCCAGCACGTTGGACATATGGACCATGGCCACCAGCCGCGTGCGCGCACTCATCAGGCCCATCAGCGCATCATAATCGAGCTCTCCGGTCTGGGTGACCGGACACCATCTGATCACCGCACCGGTGCGCTGCGCCAGCAGCTGCCAGGGAATGATGTTGGAGTGGTGTTCCATCTGGCTGAGGATGATTTCATCGCCGGATTCAAGGGTCTGGCCGAAACTGTTGGCGACCAGATTGATGGCTTCTGTAGCACCGCGTGTCAGAACGATCTGTGCGGCATTCTGAGCGCCCAGAAAGTCGGCAATCTTCTGCCGAGCGCCCTCGAACGCCTCGGTGGCCTCATTGGCCAGCGTATGCAGGCCGCGATGCACATTGGCATAGGAATGGCGATACACGTTCGAGAGCGCCTCGATCACAGCCTCCGGCTTCTGCGCAGAGGCGGCATTGTCCAGATAGACCAGTGGCTTGCCATTGATTTCGCGCTGCAGGATCGGGAATTCCGACCGGATCGCCGCGATATCGAGCGCCTTTATGGGCGTGTGCGCCGTCATACCAGGTCCTTCAACCGCTTCGACATCAGGCCGCGGATCGTGGCCGCCGTCTGTTCATGCGTGATTTCAGCGAGGGCTTCATCCAGAAAGCTTTCCACCAGCAGGCGGCGCGCCTCGGATTCCGGAAGGCCGCGCTGCTGCATGTAGAAGAGCGCCATTTCATCCAGCGTGCCAATCGCATTTCCGTGCGCGCATTCAACGTCATCGGCATAGATTTCCAGTTCGGGCTTGGCGTCGATCTCGGATTTCTCGTCGATGATCATGCCCTTATGGGTCATCCGGGCGTCGGTTTTCTGGGCTTCACGCTTGACGTGGATCTTGCCCTGGAAAACGCCATGGCCACCGCCATAGGCAATACCTTTGGTCAATTGTGACAATTTTCCGTCCGGCCCGTGCATGTTGACGCGGGTCGTCAGATCCGCGTGTGCGCCCTTGCCGACGAGATATGCCGCGTTCAGCGTCACTTTTGCGCCCCCGCCTGCGGAATGCAGCTGGGTTTCATGCCGGACCAGCTTGCCGCCCTGGGAAATCACGGTCTGCACAAACTCGCCGGTCTCATGCACGGTCACGCCACTGGATAAAAGCAGTACGGATTCCGGCGCTTCGTCGATCAGGATGACACGCTCCACACGCGCGCCCGGCCAAACAACGTAATCCACACCGATGGCGCTGAAGGCCTGGGCTTCCGAGCTGTAATGTTCATGCACCCTGACGGACATGCCCGGCGCTCCTACAATCGTGGCCGCGGCTTGTGACACGCCTTTCAGCGCCCGGAAATCGAGATCGAGTACGGTCAGATTCCGGGGCTCGAAATAGGTGACATTCATCACACCGGCAAAGGCCAGCAGATTGGCAAAGAAATCCTGATCTGCCGCACGGCGCACTTCGGTCCACTCCGGATTGACCGAGGACCGGAACTGGACTTTTCCCGCGCCGGTAATGCCTTTGGTGGCCCGCGCCACATCCGACCATTTCCAGTCTTCATCGCGCCTCGTCGGCAGGCCGTCCTTTTTCAGACGGGCCGCGAAGTCGCCACGCCAGCCGGTCGCCCCCTTGAAGGGCAAGAGCACCTGCTCAAGGGCGTTTGTGGGTTCGATGACTGCCATCAGGCCGCCCTCACATATTTGTCATAGCCTTCGGCCTCGAGCTCCTTTGCGAGCTCCGGGCCGCCGGACGCCACGATCTTCCCGTCGCTCATCACATGGACAACATCAGGCGAAATATGATCCAGCAGGCGCTGATAGTGGGTGATGACCAACATGCCGCGCTCGGGCGATCGCAGCGCATTGACGCCATCGGAGACAACTTTCAGCGCGTCAATGTCCAGCCCGCTATCGGTTTCATCGAGGATGAGGAAACGCGGTTCCAGAACAGCCGCCTGCAGGATTTCGAGGCGTTTCTTCTCGCCGCCGGAAAATCCGACATTCAGAGGACGCTTCAACATATCACCGGAAATATTCAGAAGTTTTGCCTTTTCCCGGACCGTCTTCATGAAATCCGGGGCCGACATCTCGTCCTCGCCGCGGGCGCGACGCTGTGCATTCAGCGCTTCCTTCATGAAGGTCAAAGTCGGCACGCCGGGAATTTCCACCGGATACTGGAAGGACAGGAACAGGCCCTTGGCAGCACGCTCTTCCGGGGCCATGCCGGCGACGTCCTCACCGTCATAGAGGATGGTCCCGTCTGTCGCCTCATAGCCGTCCCGGCCGGTCAGCACATAAGACAGGGTCGATTTGCCAGAGCCGTTCGGGCCCATGATGGCGTGCACCTCACCCTTGGGCACAGACAGGTCCAACCCCTTGAGGATGGGTTTGTCGCCGCCAACCGAGGCGTGGAGGTTCTTGATCTCAAGCATTACTGATTACCCATTGCGAGGCCGCAATAATACGCCTCGCCCTCTGTTTGGCCGCCATCGACGAGCGAGCAGTCGGGGCCGTCATCGACGTCCTCGACGGTCTCGTATGTCAGGAAAATCGTGGCGATATTGTCGAGCTCAAGCCCTTCAAGGCGATAGAATTCGATATAGCGGGCGATCGCGCTGTCGCGGGCGGCGACCATGAACACGCCCTCGCCGACCGGATCCACGCCATAGCCATTCAATTCATATGACGTCCATTCGAAGCCGTACTCGGTGCCGATGGCGAGGCTGTAGGTGGTGTTGACATTTCCGGTTTCCAGCGGAACCAGCAATTCCTCCATGCCGTCGCCATTGAGGTCGGACAGGCTGGGATAGAAGAAGCTTTCCGTGGCATAGCTCATCGTCTGTGCCAGCGTGCCATCGGCTTGACGCACCGTTGCATCAATCATTTCGCGGCGATCATCCAGCGGCGAGAAATCGAAGCTGAGGATGAAGGCGTGGTCGCCAGCTGTCTGAAGCACGCAATCTTCGTGCGTGGCATTGCTTTCCAGCTCATCGCACAGTGGCAGACCTTCCTGGCCAACATCCTGCGCCATCAGCGCGGCGGCGAGTGCGAATTCGATCATCCCACGCTCCCTTCAAGCGAAACCTTGAGCAATTGCTGGGCTTCGACGGCGAATTCCATCGGCAATTCCTGCAGGACTTCGCGAACAAAACCGTTCACCAGAAGCGCCGTGGCCGTTTCCTCGTCCAGACCGCGCTGGCGGGCATAGAAGAGTTGGTCCTCGGCGAGTTTTGTCGTTGTCGCCTCGTGCTCCAGCTGCGCCTTTGGCGTCTTGCATTCGATATAGGGCACGGTATGCGCACCGCACTGATCGCCGATCAGCAGGCTGTCACATTGCGTAAAATTGCGGGCGCCCTCAGCCTTGGCATGGATGGAGACCAGACCGCGATAGGTGTTGTCCGAGCGCCCGGCCGAAATCCCCTTCGAGATGATGCGCGAGCGGGTATTCTTGCCCAGATGGATCATCTTGGTGCCGGTATCGGCCTGCTGTGCGCCATTGGTGACGGCGACGGAGTAGAACTCACCCACCGAATTGTCCCCGCGCAGAATGCAGGACGGGTATTTCCAGGTGATGGCGGAGCCGGTCTCGACCTGTGTCCAGGAGACCTTGGAATTCTTGCCCCGGCAATCGGCACGCTTGGTGACGAAGTTATAAACGCCGCCCTTGCCGTTCTCATCGCCCGGCCACCAGTTCTGGACGGTCGAATACTTGATCTCGGCATCATCCATCGCGACGAGTTCGACCACGGCGGCGTGCAGCTGGTTTTCATCGCGCATCGGCGCGGTGCAGCCTTCCAGATAGGAGACGTAAGACCCCTCTTCCGCGATGATCAGCGTGCGTTCAAACTGGCCTGTGCCTTCCGCATTCATGCGGAAATAGGTGGAAAGCTCCATCGGGCAGCGCACGCCCTTGGGCACATAGACAAACGTCCCGTCGGAAAAGACCGCGCAATTGAGCGTGGCAAAATAATTGTCCGATGTCGGCACCACCGAGGCGAGGTATTTCTTCACCAGCTCCGGATGCTCGCGAATGGCTTCGGAGATCGACATGAAGATGACACCCGCCTTGGCGAGTTCGGCCTTGAACGTGGTGGCTACTGACACGCTGTCAAATACGGCATCCACGGCGACGCGCGGCTTCTCGCGCGCTTCGGCGGCGGTTTCAGCGGCCCCGGCGACGCCGAGCAGGACTTCCTGTTCACGCAGCGGAATACCGAGGCGTTCAAAATCGGCGAGGATTTCCGGCGGCACATCGTCGATGGACTCGTATTTCGCGCCGGACGATGGCTCGGCGTAATAATAGATGTCCTGATAATCGATCTTCGGATAATTGACCTTGGCCCAGTCCGGCTCGCGCATCTCCAGCCAGCGCTTATAGGCTTCCAACCGCCAGTCGAGCATCCATCTCGGCTCGTCCTTCTTGGCCGAGATATAGCGGACGGTCTCTTCAGACAGGCCTTTCGGCGCACGTTCCTGCTCCACCTCGGTGGTGAAGCCGTACTTGTACTTGTCCGATTCCAGACGTTTGACGTCTGCGATGGTTTCCTTGACCGCTACCATGATTTTCTTTCGCTTAAGCGATTTCCTTGAGACGCGGTTTGACCCGCGCATATTCGGTTGACCAGGCCTTCAGAAAGGCCTCGACGTCAGCTTCGGTCGAATTCCAGCCCAGGCTGACCCGGATCGTGCAGCCTGCCGTCTTCTCGCACATCATCGAGGCCCAGGTTCTCGACACGCCGGTCTTGCCCGATGAACAGGCCGAGCCGGAACTAACGCAGATGCCGGACAGGTCGAGTGCAATCACCTGCATGCCACCTTCCCAACCCGGCACACAAATGGCCGAAGTGTTGGGCGTGCGGGGCGCGTTCTTGCCGAGAAAACAGATGCTTGGGCCGATTTCCTGCAATTGGGATTCAATCCGGTCGCGCCAGATTCCGATCTGCTTCCATTTGTCCGGCTCCGCCAGACAGGCCTCCAGTGCCTTGGCAAAGGCATAGGCTCCCGGCACATTCTCCGTGCCCGAGCGTCGGCCCTTTTCCTGGCCACCGCCGCGCCTTGGCACATCAAATGGGGCGTCGCACGCCAGGATTAAAGCCCCCACGCCTTGCGGCCCGCCGACCTTGTGCGCGGAAACCGCCGCATAATGCGCCCCGGAGGCGGCGAAATCGAACGGGATTTTTCCCAGCGCCTGCACGGCATCGATATGGAACAGCCCGCCAGCCTCGCGGACAATGCGCGCGGCTTCGGCAAAGGGCTGGATCACTCCGGTTTCGTTATTGGCGGCATGGAGACAAACCAGCACCTTTTCGTCTTCTCCGAGCGCTGAAAGCCGGTTTTGCAACCAGGTCAGATCGGCCAGCCCGTCGCGTGTGATCGGCAACAACTCGACCGGCAGCGCGGTGGTCTCGGCGAACCGCGCGACGGCTTCGTGTTCGCTGACCGTATGGATGATGCGGGTCACGCCACCGCCCCGCACCGCGCCTTCAATGGCGAGGTTATCGGCTTCGGTACCGCCGGCCGTGAAGACGATGTCATTCGGCTGGGCGCAGACGGACCGGGCAATCGACAGGCGGGCGTGTTCAAGAATGGCGCGCGCGCCTCGCCCGGCGGAATGAACAGCTGACGCGTTTCCGCCCCGATCCATGGCATCCAGCAATGCCTGGCGCGCCTCAGGACGTACCGGCGTTGTTGCATTGTGATCGAGATAGACTGCCATTTCCCGCAATTGCCTTTGTCTATTCCGCCGCCATCGGGTCCGATGTGCGTTCATTCGCACCCCGGGCCGCGCCCATCACCCGCCCGGCAATCACATCTTCCAACGTGATCGATCCGAGGAACAGGTAGATGTGGCGACTCAGCTCATCCCACAGATCATGAGTGATACAGCGGCGGCCATTCTCTATACAGCCCCTGGCCTCACCTTCGCAGCGCGTGATATCGACGCTCTCATCGACGGCGGACATGATATCGATCACGCGGATGTTCTCCGCTGGCCGTGCCAGGGAATAACCGCCGCCGGGTCCGCGCACGGAATCGACAAGCTCGGCTTTGCGCAAGCGTGCGAACAATTGTTCAAGATAGGATAGCGATATGGATTGGCGCGAGGCGATGTCGGCCAGAGTGACGGGACCGCGTATGGATCTGCGGGCCAGATCGGCCATCGCCATGACGGCATAGCGGCCTTTGGTGCTTAACTTCATGTCTTCACTCCCCAAAACCCTCGCATTTACAAGGCGGCTTGTGTTATCACGCGCCATCTTTGCCAGGGCGGCTGGAACATTACGTTCAGGGACGTACATCTCCGAGTGTTTTAGTCAACTTTTTAGTGCCCGCATACACTTAGTTTCTGGCTGATTGCAGTTGATAAACCGCGTCAGTTAGTTGGGAATTGAAAAAGAAAGGCGAAATCGCCATGCCTGACGTCATCATCCCCGGCCCGGAAGGGCGCCTGGAAGGCCGTTATGCTCCGGGTGAAGCGGACAATGCTCCAATCGCTCTGATTTGCCATGCCCATCCGATGGGCGGCGGGAATATGGAAAACCACACCTCGGTGATGATGTATGACATCTTCCGCAAGCGGGGTTTTGCGACATTGCGGTTCAATTTCAGGGGAGTCGGCCGCAGCCAGGGCAGCTATGATCAAGGGCTGGGTGAATTGTCCGATGCCGCGACGGCGCTCGACTGGATCCAAGCCTATAACAATAATGCGCCCTTTTCCTGGGTGGCCGGTCATTCCTTCGGTGCGTGGGTGGGGATGCAGCTTCTGATGCGCCGCCCGGAAGTCGGCGGTTTCATCTCGGTGGCCCCGCCCACCAACATGTATGATTTCAACTTCCTCGCCCCCTGCCCGGCCTCGGGCATCATCCTGCATGGCTCCGAAGACAAGATCGTGCCCTATGACGATATGGAGCGCATGATGAGCAAGGTGCGTGTCCAGAAGGGCATTGTCATCGAGCGCGAGGAAGTGCCGGGTGCCGGTCACATGTTCTCGACCCATCTCGAGGAGCTGGAGAAGCGGATCGAGGCCTATCTTGACCGGCGTCTGCCGATTGTCATGGAAGAGCGCAAAGCCGTCCGCCCACGCCGCTAGACCGCTTTTGCCAACCGGCCTCCCGTCATCGGCTCCGGCACGCCGGTCGTTGACGGCAGGCTGAGCGGCAGGCCCTTGATCGAGCGGACAGCGAGCCAGGCGAAGGCCTGGGCCTCCATCAGATCACCATTCCAGTTGACCGCTTCGACGGGCTCGGCCGGACGATCCAGCCGTTCGGCAATCGCCGCCATCATCACCGGATTTTTCCGTCCACCGCCTGTCGCCAGAATGCGTTCGGGCCGCCCCATCCGCAAAATGGCGTCGGCCACGGTCTGCGCGGTAAAAGCTGTCAGCGTGGCGGCTCCGTCTTCCGGCGAAAGCCCGCGCACCGGATCCAGCGAGAAATCCCAGCGGTCCAGAGATTTGGGCGGCGGCAAGGCGAAATAGGGATGATTCATGAGCTGCGACAGCGCTGCCGCATTCACAGTGCCACGGGCGGCCAGCGCTCCATTCCGGTCGCAGGATTCGCCAATCGTCTGTTCACACCAGGCATCCAGCAAGCCGCTGGCCGGTCCGGTGTCAAAGGCGACCGGGTCACCCGCGCCCAGCCAGGATACATTTGCCACACCGCCCAGATTGAGCACCGCAACCGGACCGTCGAGCTTGTCGCGGCGGAACAGGGCTTCGTGATACAGCGTGGCCAGCGGTGCGCCATGGCCGCCGGCGGCAATATCGGCGCTGC
The DNA here is from genome assembly GCF_003129605.1 of Hyphobacterium indicum. Taxonomy (GTDB): domain Bacteria; phylum Pseudomonadota; class Alphaproteobacteria; order Caulobacterales; family Maricaulaceae; genus Hyphobacterium; species Hyphobacterium indicum. The sequence goes on along the minus strand of NZ_QBDX01000002.1, from coordinate 189,177 downwards.
GCATGTCATAGACGACATCAATGCCCACGGCTTTCGCCAGTGCCGGGCCATTGCCGATCTGGCGGGTCGCGCCGCGCCGCTCCGGTGTTGGCGCGCGATGCAGCACGGTCTGACCGTGGAAGCCGACAAGATCAATATCGTCCGCGGGCAGTCCCGCCGATGCGATCACGCCTTTCACGGCACGGGCATGGGCCTCGGTGAGCGCGCGTTCGGCGTCCGCAAATTCCGGGGGCTCCTCGCCGTCGAATTTCCATTTCAGAGCGGCATTGACGGCCGCCTGCAGGCGCGCCCTCTCCGCATTCGAATAGGGCTGTTCCGTGCCGGCAAGCGGCGTGATCCACATGCCGCCATCGGTCTCGATCACTGCGGCATCCACTCCGTCAAGCGAGGTGCCACTCATCAGTCCGATCACACGATACATGCTGCCCCCTTCCGGCTTTGGAAAAGCGCCGCTAAAAGACGCGGCCAACCCCTAATCAGGCCGAAGCCATGACCGAATACAAGTCCGAACTCATCAAAACGCTGGTTTCCCGCGGCTATCTCAATCAGGCCACCGATATCGAAGGTCTGGATGACGCCGCCGCAAACAAGCGGATTACCGGCTATATCGGCTTTGATATGACGGCCGATTCCCTGCATGTCGGGTCGCTTGTGCAGATCATGATGCTGCGCCGGATGCAACAGGCCGGGCACAAGCCGATCATACTGGTGGGCACGGGTACGACCAAGATCGGTGACCCGTCCGGCAAGGACCAGTCGCGCAAGATGACGACCGATGCAGCGATCGCTGCCAACAAGGCCGGCATTCTAAAAGCGTTCGACAAGCTCCTGACCATCGGTGACGGCCCAACCGATGCCATTGTCGTCGACAATGATGAATGGCTGTCGAAATTCGGGTATCTCGAATTCCTGCGCGAATACGGCCCGCATTTCACCATCAACCGGATGCTGACATTCGAGTCGGTGAAATTGCGGTTGGACCGCGAACAACCCCTCACCTTCCTCGAATTCAACTACATGCTCCTGCAGGCGGTTGATTTCCTGGAGTTGTCACGCCGCTATGACTGCACGCTGCAGCTGGGCGGCGGTGACCAGTGGGGCAATATCATCAACGGCGTGGAATTGTGCCGGCGCATCGACCAGAAACCGGTCTTCGGCTTCACCACGCCACTGATCACGACCGCCTCCGGCGCCAAGATGGGGAAGACGGAATCCGGCGCGATCTGGCTCAATGAAGACCGTCTCAGCCCTTATGAATACTGGCAGTTCTGGCGCAACACCGAAGATGCCGATGTCGGCCGCTTCCTGCGGCTCTTCACCGATGTGCCGCTGGACGAGATTGCCGAACTCGAGAAAGCGGACGGTGCCGCTCTCAACGCGGTCAAGGTGCGGCTCGCCAATGAAGCCACGGCCATGCTGCACGGTGACGATGCGGCCCGGGAGGCAGAGGAAACAGCACGGGCCACATTCGCGGATGGCGGGACAGGCGGAGCCTTGCCGGCCTTTGACATTGCGGCATCAGAGCTGTCAGCAGGGATGCCGGTGCTTGCGCTTCTCACCGGGGCCGGATTTGCCGAATCCAACGGCGAGGCCAAGCGTCTGGTCAAAGGTGGCGGCGTGCGGGTGAATGGCCAGATCGTATCCGATCCTCAAGCTGTCATAACCACTGGCGACCTGGTGGACGGGGCAATCAAGATTTCCGCCGGGAAAAAGCGCCACGCACTGGCCAGAGCCATCTGACTCAGTTTTCCGGCCCGTCTCCGCTCGCATCATTATCCGTGACCTCGTCCGGGGGAGTTGTTTCCGCCTCCGGTTCGGGCGTCACCGCATTTTCAATATCTTCTTCCACGGCCTGCCGGGCCCGTTCACGATCCGCGGCAGAGCCTTCGAACAGGCGGCGGAGGAGACCGGGTGCCAGTACGGAAAGCGGGTTGGCGATCACCGTCGGCTGATCAAACGGGCCTTCGGCCGAGAAGGTTATGCCGATCACGCCCTCACCCGGACGCGACACCAGTGCATCCCCGACAATGGGCAGGTTTCCGACAAAGGAATTCAACCCGTAGGACGGAGCGAGCACACCGTCCAGTGCCAACCGGTCCTGCGTCATGTTGATCGTGCCCTCGGTCGTGACCCCCAGTGACGGGCCGCTGGCGCGCGCTTCCGAAATGCCGATATTCCCGTCCTCGATTGTCACGCCGGCCTGCAGCAGATCAAAGGCGATGCCCTCATCTCCGCTCAGCAAGGCGGCCAGCCCTGGCAGGGACCCGGCAGCCAGCACCCGCGCCAGTACCGGCATGCGGATCAGCGTGAAGGGGCCCGACTCGACATAAAATTCGGTTCGTCCGTCCTCACCCGGTGGCGGCGTGGAGCCCGTGACGCTGAGCGCACCGCCCTCGACATTGTCATAAAGATCCAGAAGCCGCAGGAATTCGCCAAAATCAGGCGCGTCGAGTGCAATCTCGCGCCGGCCTCCGGGGCCGGATTCCATATCCAGTGCAAAGACGCCGTCCGGTGTGCCGGCACGGACCGTCAGCAATTCACCCTCTGCTGCCGATGACTGCCAGTCGAGGCGCAGGTTATCATAGCGGATAGCATTCGTGACCTGTATCTCATCAAAAGCGACGGTCAGCCCCAGAGGCGGCGGTGCGCCCCCTGCGCCGGAGAAATCCGTCAATGACGGCAACAGTCCGGTCGCATCGAAGAACGGCCCTTCAATCATAAAGGCCAGCGGTCCGTCCGGGCCTTGAGGCCGCTCCACCGCGCCAGAAGCCTCGATATAATTCTCTAGGAAAAGCCGCGAGATGCCGGCAGACAGAATCCGGCCGTCTGCAGCAAAACGGGCCGTCGCCTGCGCATCAAGCCCGTCAGCCTGCATGCTGAAACGCTCGATCATAACCGACCCGTCATCGCCGAACTGCATTTCGGCTTCGGCATCCGCCGCCTCGCCTTCCGGCTTTATGAATACGCCACCGGGCCATTCGATCCGGGCGTCCAGCAGGTCGGCGGCGAGCGAAACAGTATCAAACGCGAAAGCTTCGCCCAGCGTCCGGATGCGCACATCAATGGCCCCGTCCAGATAACGGCGCAGCGGAATCCCCAGCCGGTCCAGTGCCGCCGCATCCAGACGGGCCTCAAGATCCAGCGCCGTGGAGGCGGCGCCTTCGGGCAGCCCGAGTGTTTCCACCCATCGAATGCGCGTATTGGCTCCGGCCAATTCCGCATCACCGCTGACTTCCACAGCTTGCGGGGTGGCCGTCAGCTGAATGTCGCCATTGCTCAGAACCAGGTCGCGTAGGCCGGTATTCATGGCGACATCGGTAAAGTCAGCACGAATGTCAAAACCGATGTCCTCAACCGCGACATCTTCCAGCATGGGACGGCGGATTTCAAAGGTCACATCGCCTTGTCCGGTGATCATTTCCGGATCAAGTCCATAATCGGAAACCAGGTTGAGCGGCGGTTCGTCGATCAGGGACAGAACCGCCTGAGCCCGTGCAGTGGCTTCACCGCCGAACGTCGCGATGGCACCGCGCGGATTGAGACGCGGAATATTGACATGCCCATTGCGGACCGGTGTCTCGCCGATGAACCCCTCGTCCATTGTCAGCTCGAAAGAATTACCGAACAGGGTGGCCCGGCCGCTGCCACGGGTCACTGGCGTCATGGTCGAGATGTATCGGAATGCGGCATTTTCGAATGCGAAGCCGAGCGTCATACGCTCATCTTCGAGCCGTTTCGCCACCAGAGCCTCGGCATTCAGGTCAAGATCAAGGTGGGCGTCAAACAGCCGCCCGGAAATTACCGCCTCCTCAATCCAGCGGCGTGCCCCATCGGCCAGCTCAACCGGCCAGTATTGCAGCACCAGGTCCGGCGAAATATCGCCTTCGACCGGGCCTGTGAGTTGAAGGTCCGGAAGCCAGCGCCCGTCTTCCACCTGCCGCAACCGCGCGAGACCGGTCAGGCGGGCGATGATGGGGCCGATACTGGCATCCAATCGGTCAAAGCCGATCTCGATTGCGCGGGCATTCATTTCACCGGACAGGTCAATAGAATTCCATTCCGGCGGCACTTCAAAAACGCCTCCCAGATCCAGCCGCCCCGCCCCGATGGCGAGCTCGTAATTCCAGCGGCGCGGAAAGGCATCATCGAATTCGCGCATATCGAAAATGCGGCCGTTGACGGTCGTTGCCAACAGGTCGGTATCAATCTCCAACTCGTTAATACGGACGGCACCATCCACGGGCTCGTATTCGATACTCGCCGAAAGGCCGCGAATGGCCTGCGCCTCGGGGCCGCGGCCCAGTTGTCCCTCCCCGACCCGCAGGTTGAGATTTGCCGCGCGGATGCCGTCACTTCGGGACGCGCTGGCGAACATCTCCACAGAAACCGGGGCATTGATATTGCCGGCACCGGCAAACGGTCCGGACAGCGGGGCGATGGCGCGCGGGGACAGGTTTCCGGCCCGGGCCTCAAACAGGAAGGTGTTCAGATCAGCGCCCGCTTCAATGCGCATGGCCACAGGCGCAAAGCCGGCCGTTGTTGCAAAACGCCCGGACAGGTCGGCCTGCAAGCGATCCGGATTCCGGTCCAGATGGAGCTCGGCCTGATCAATATACCAGTCGAGATGATTGATGGCATCCACGACACGGACCGATGCCGAACGGATGGACACATTGGTCAGGCGCCCGAGCAGGGCATTGTCTTCGGGATTGCGAAGGAGTTCGAGGACGGCATCCACATCGCGGCCACGGCCGGCCGGGCGGGCGTCCCGGGCGACACGCTCCGGCGAGCCGAGGCCGGCTCCGACCGCGCCATCGGCCCGGCGCACAATGGACACTGCACCGCCCTCGATCGACACTCGGGCGGGGGCGATGCGCCCCACAATCAGCGTATCAAGGCCAAATCCGGCCTCGATAAGCGGCGCTCGCGTGATGACATTGCCGCCCGCTTCGGCAACCGTAACGTCCCGCGCGGCGATGATGAGCAAGCCGGTTGTGGTTTCGAAGCGGGCTTCCAGCGACGTCAGGGCGACCAGATCGCCCTCGAAAGCATCGGCGAGGCGCGCCTGGGCATCGGCCACAAGAAAATCCAGCTCCATCGGACCCTGCGACAGGCGCCAGATCAGCGCGCCCCCCGCAAACAGGCCCAGAGCGAAAAGAACCGCAACCGCTTCCAGCGCGTAAATCACAAAGACGCGGATGGAACGCTTGATCATCAGGGCAGGCCTCGTGCAGTCGGCGGGGCTGTCGTCAGCTCCAAATCTTGTATGACAGAGCGGCCGGTATTGCACCCGGCGGAAACAGGGAGACCCGGAATGACAACACTCACGGAAGGCCAGAAGGCGCCGGACTTCGAATTGCCGGCTGATGGCGGCGGAATGGTCAGGCTGTCGGATTTTTCCGGCAAGATCGTGATTCTCTATTTCTATCCCAAGGACTCGACCCCGGGATGCACAACCGAGGCCATCGATTTCTCCGGGCTCAAGGCAGATTTCGACAAAGCCAATGCCGTTGTCATCGGTATTTCACGCGACAGCGTTAAACGGCATGACAATTTCAAGGCCAAGAACGATCTCAAAGTCATCCTGGGGGCCGATCTGGAAGGGCGTGTGACGGAAGATTATGGTGTCTGGGTCGAAAAGAGCCTGTATGGCCGCAAATATATGGGAATTCAGCGCGCAACCTTTCTGATTGATTCGCAAGGCGTAATTCAAAAAGTGTGGCCAAAAGTCAAAGTAAAGGGGCATGCCGGCGAGGTGCTGGCCGCGGCGCAAGCGCTTTCTGGCTGAAATCGCGAATGTTATTTGGCGCGCTGATTGCATAACGAAATATTGATAAGTCGGGCAGGATCGTGTCCTATGCCCGGCGATCCGGGGTGGCTCAGAACAGGTGCGGACCAGTTATATGATTTCTGGCGTGTTTCAGAAGGCGTGGGATATAGCCGAGCAATGGTTTCCCAATCGCCAGATCTATCACCGCAGTGAGGGTCAGGTTCGGTATTTCGAACTGACAACCACGATGCAGGTGAGCGCGCTGGCCAGCGTCGTGGCGCTGACCGGCTGGCTCTGTTTCACAACCATCTCCGTGGCCTTCCATGGCTATCAGCTGTCGCAACAGACCGCGGCGATGGAACGGGTGCGATATGAATCCTCCCGCATGGTCAGCGAAGCCATGGCAAATGAGGCCGCGACACAGGCCATGTTTGAATCGCAGGTCGAGGAATTCCGCTCGACCGCCAATGAATTCCAGTCCCGTCACGAAACGCTCAGCCAGTTGATCCAGCTGGTGGAAGAAATTGACGGTGATGAGTACGACCCCTCCCCGGCGCTTGAAGGCGGACGCCTGCTGATGGCGGCGACGCCCGCCGATCCAACGCCGCGCCGGGCCCGCGACGAACTGGCCATTTCGATCAGCGATCCGAATGCGCCGGAGGACCGGGTCAGCTCGCTGATTGAACAACAGGACGTGGTTCTGGCTGAAGCCGAAGATGCTGCAGAGGCCCGCCTGGAAAATCTCCGCGCGGTGCTGCGGCTGACCGGGCTGCGTCTGGACGATGTCCTGGCCGAGAACCGTGAGAATGAGGAAAGCGGCGGGCCGTTCCTGTCGATTGCCAGCTCCGCCTTTGCCACCGAGCTGGATATGGATGACGCCTTTTCAGCGCGTGTCGCCCGGATCGCCACACGGCTGATCGAGGCCCGCGAGATCGAAGCGGCGGTCATGTCGTTACCGCTGGGGGTTCCGATCCGCGGCGAATTTCGCGAAACCAGCGATTACGGCCCGCGCATGGATCCCTTCACCGGCCGCCCGGCCTATCATTCGGGGCAGGATTTTGTGTCTGCCGAGTATCGTACACCTATTTATGCAGGTGGACCCGGCCGCGTCGTTTACGCAGGCTGGCGCTCGGGTTATGGTCGCACGGTGGAGATCGACCATGGCTACGGTTTCATGACCCGTTATGGCCACCTCTCCTCGATTGACGTCAGACGCGGTGATACCGTGCGCATCGGCCAGCAGATCGGCCGCATGGGCTCCACCGGCAGAAGCACCAGTACGCACCTGCATTATGAAGTCTGGAATAATCGACAAACGCTTGACCCCGAACGTTTCCTGAGAGCCGGACAATATGTTCAACAGAACTAAAGAGAATTCTTCAGACGGCGCCGCCAGCGCCCCTCAACCGTCCCCCGTCAAAAGGTCCGCCATGAAATCGAAAGCCCCCTCTATCATCAGCGCCGACATGGTGCTCCACGGTTCCCTCACATCCGAGGGTGAAGTTCAACTGGATGGAAGCGTGGAAGGCAATATCCGCGCCGGGTCGCTCACCATTGGCGAGGAAGCCTCGGTTGATGGTGAAGTCGTTGCCGAAACGGTGATTGTCCGCGGCAAGGTCAAGGGCTCCATCCGCGCCCGTCAGGTCCAGCTAGCCGCAACCGCGCGGATCGAAGGCGATATCGTCCACTCCGCCCTGTCGATGGAAAGCGGCGCTTTCTTTGACGGTCATTGCCGCCATTCGTCTGATCCGGTGGCAGATGCGGGCAAATCGTCGGGTGCCAAAGCACCGGCCGCTGCTACACCCTCCTCCGGTTCCGGCGCGGCCACGCCACCGCCGTCCTCGTCTTCGAGCAGCAGCTCGCCGTCTTCACCGCCAAAAGCCAGCGAATCTTCCAGCAATCCGTCGCTGGACCTGCCAAAGGCCAAAAGCTCGGCTTAGGCTTCGCTGAACTTTGTTGAATGACGACGCCGCCGGTGCCTAGCCGGCGGCGTTTTCGTCTGTGCTCTCGCCCAGCTGGGCCGCCAGAGCCGCCGCCATGAATTCATCGAGATCACCATCCAGCACACCCTGTGTATTGGAGGTTTCAACGTTGGTGCGTAAATCCTTGACCATCTGATAGGGCTGCAGAACGTAAGAGCGGATCTGCCGTCCCCAGCCGATCTCGGTCTTTGAATCCGCCTCGGCCTGGGCTGCCGCTTCGCGCTTTTGCAATTCCAGTTCGTAGACACGGGCACGCAGCATGTTCCAGGCGGTCGCCCGGTTCTTGTGCTGGGAGCGGTCATTCTGGCACTGGACCACAATCGGATCGGTTTCACCGGGCGGCGTATAGGTCAGCCGCACCGCGCTGTCGGTCTTGTTGATGTGCTGTCCGCCCGCCCCGGAGGCACGATAGGTATCGGTGCGCACCTCGCTTTCGGGAATGTCGACCTCGATCGTATCGTCAACCAGCGGATAGGCCCAGACACTGGCGAAGCTGGTGTGACGGCGGGCATTGGAATCGAACGGGGAAATCCGCACCAGGCGGTGAACACCGGCCTCGGTTTTCAGCCAGCCATAAGCATTTTCGCCCCTGACCAGCAATGTGCATGACTTGATTCCGGCTTCTTCGCCCGCCTGCTCCTCGATCACTTCGACCTTGTAGCCGGAAGCATTGGCCCAGCGCATATACATGCGCTGCAACATCGCGGCCCAGTCCGTAGCCTCGGTACCGCCGGCACCGGGATGAATTTCGATATAGGCGTCATTGCCATCAGCCTCGCCGGAGAGCAGCGCATCAAGCTCGGCCCGCGCGGCCTTGTCCCGGGCCTTCTCGAGCGCAGCAACCGCCTCGGCCATCAGGTCTTCATCGCCGTCGGCTTCGGCGAGTTCAGCCAGTTCGGCATTGTCGGAAAGCTCGGATTCAAGTTCCTGGATCGCCTTCATCGACGATTCCAGCTTGTTGCGTTCCCGCATCAGGGCCTGAGCCTTGACCGGGTCATCCCAGAAGGACGGGTCCTCGGCGCGGGCGCTTAGTTCGTCGAACCGTTTTTCAGCCGTAGGCCAGTCAAAGACGCCTCCTCAGCAGTCCCACTGACCGCTCGATTTCGTCCGACAGGTTTTGCACATCTGCGCGCATGGATCATTCCTTGTTCCGAGACTTCCGGATAGCCGCGACTGCGGGCGCTATCAAGACGGCCTCTGCATTGAAGATGCCGGGGTCAGTAGATACCGCCGAGATCCTCATCGGTGGAATCGTCATCGGAGTTCCCGGAAACAGCGCTGCCGGTGAAGGTCAGGCCGGTTTCCCGGTTGCCGCCGTCGCGGCTGGGTTCCGTACCCGGCTGGAAAGCCTCCAGAATCGTGCCCGGACGGCCCAGAACGGACGGCTCGCCCGTGCGCGCATCAATCGGCACGAGGCTGACGCCTTCGGGGACACGGAACGGCGCAACCGGGTAGTTCTGCAGGGCCACTTCCAGGAAATCGCGCACGATCGGGGTCGCGACGCGGCCACCGGCTTCGCCCGCACCCATTTGCTGAGGGGAATCAAAGCCGACATAAGCGCCAACGACTATGTCCGGCCCGAAGCCGACAAACCAGGCGTCACGGAAATCATTGGTCGTGCCGGTCTTGCCAGCGAGCGGGCGGCCAAGCGAGCGTAAGGCGGTGCCCGTACCGCGTTGCACCGCGCCCTCCAGAATATGCACAATCTGATAGGCTGTGACGGGGCTGACGACTTCCTCGCCCAGCTCGGGAACTTCAGGCTCCGCCATCCCCGGTTGCCACTCCTCGACATCATACTCATCGCTGGCGCGGGGATCATGGACGTAAATGGACTCGCCATTGCGGTCCTGAACCCGGTCGATAATAGTGGGTTCAATCCGGGCACCGCCATTCACGAGTGCGCCATAGGCGGTCACCAGACGCCAAAGCGTGGTCTCGCCGGCACCGAGCGACATCGCCAATACCGGTTCGAGATCGTCATAAATGCCGAAGCGCTCGCCATATTCGGCAATCGGGCCCATGCCCATTTCCTGCGCCAGACGGACGGTCATGACATTCCGCGACAATTCCAGTCCGAGGCGGAGCGTCGACATGCCGTAAAAGCGTTCGGAATAATTCTGCGGACGGTAGAAACGCAGATCCGGTCCGCCGGAGGCCACAAAGGGCGCATCCAGGATCATCGAGACCGGCGTATAGCCATTATCCAGCGCGGCGGCGTAAACGAAGGGCTTGAAAGACGAGCCCGGCTGACGCCGCGCCTGTGTCGCCCGGTTGAACTGGCTTTGCTGGAAGGAATAGCCGCCCGCCATCGCCAGCACGCGGCCGGTGTGCGGATCGAGGGCCAGAAGACCGCCATTGACGGCCGGCACCTGCCGCAAGCCGAAGCCTGTGGCATTACCGTCTTCATCGCGGATTTCCTCGGCAAGGACGACATCGCCCACCGACAGCACGTCCGACGGGCTGTTGATGGTCGGACCCAGCAACCCGTCTTCAAGCGACTGGCGCGCCCATTCCAGCTCCGACAGGGAAATCCGTCCTTCAGCCGGCTCGGGACCGGCCTCCTCTTCCTCGTCCTGTTCTATCGCGTCGATGATTTCATTGCCGTCATCCTCGGGATGGATGAGATAGCCGATACGGACAGCGTCACTACCGACTTCCAGCACAACGGCCGGCCTCCAGGTGTCATTGATGTCGGGAGGGATGCCTTCAAACGCGTCCAGACGGCCAGCCCAGCCCTCGCCTGCCTCGATCTGACCGAGCGGGCCGCGATAACCATGGCGGCGGTCATAGGCTTCCAGCCCGTTGCGCAACGCATTGCGGGCGGCCAGCTGAAGGCGCGTGTCCAGCGTTGTGCGGATGGACAGGCCGCCATTATAGAGCTGATCATCGCCATAGGTATCAAACAGCTGACGGCGGGCTTCCTCGACAAAGTACTCCGCTGCGAGATATTCCTCGCCGCTGAAGCGCTCGATCACCAGCATCGGCTCCTGCGCGGCGGCCTCAGCTTCTTCCTGCGTGATGAAACCCTCGATCGCCATGCGCGAAAGCACCCAGTTGCGCCGGTCAAGCGTACGCTCGGGGTGGCGGATCGGATGAAACCGCGACGGACCATTCACCACGGCCGCCAGAAATGCACTCTCGGCCAGTGTCAATTCGTCCAGCGACTTGCCGAAATAATTCATGGCTGCGGCGGCGACCCCATAAGAGCGGCGGCCGAAATAGATCTCGTTGAGATAGAGCTCGAGAATATCATCCTTTTCGAAGGCGCGCTCGATGCGCCGCGCCAGAATCATCTCGCGAACCTTGCGCTCCAGGCGCTGATCGGATGACAGAAGGAAGTTTTTTGCCACCTGCTGGGTGATGGTGGACGCCCCTTCCAGCCGGTCATCCCGGATGACATTGCCGATATTGTTGATGGCGGCACGAATAATGCCGCGAAAATCAAGCCCGCCATGCTCGTAGAAATTGGCATCCTCAGCTGCGAGGAAGGCATTCGACAGCGTCGGGGGAATGCGGTCGATGGGCACAAAGACGCGGCGTTCCCGGGCAAATTCGGCGATCAGACGGCCATCGCCGGCGTGAACCCGGCTGGTGATCGGCGGCTCGTATTCTGCCAGCTGGGTATAATCCGGCAAGTCCTGCGAGACTCGCGCCACATAGACAACGGCCACAATCAGGCCGATCAGCCCGAACGCCAGAGCTGCGCCGCCGCCCCAGATGGCTGCCCGCAAAGTATTTCGCCACGTAAAGAGTTTCATGCCGCTCCCGTCAGACCGGTTAGATTGCTTCGCCTGTTGTCAACATTATGGCGAAGCCTGCGTTTGAACGAAAGCCGTTTATCGCCTGAAGTGTATCAGGGGATGGGAGTCAACGCCGCAGCCCGGACAGGATTGCTGCCGCGCACTTCATCGCGCGCGAAATACGCATCAATGGCGCGCAGTACGGCTGCCATCTGACGCGACCGCGACCGCTCCGAGCGCATATTCGCCAGATCGGAGGGGTTGGTCATGAAGCCCATTTCCAGCAGCACGGCCGGGACTCGCGGATCGAGCAACACGAAGAGATTGGCTTCGCGGTGCGGATTCTGCAGCAGCGGCCCGGCTTCAGCGAGGTGCTGAAGCATGACTTCGGCAAAGGCTGTCGACTGATTGCGCTTCTCGCGCAATTCCAGCTCCACCAGAATATTGTTCACATCAGCGCGGCTTGTGTGGTTGGCTCCCCGGCGCGCAATCTGGCGCGCCCGGTTCTCGGCCCGGTCATTGAGCGTGTAAACGGCGGCACCGCGCGTCTGCGCACTCGGTGAAGAATCGGCGTGAATGGACAAAAACAGGTCCGCGCGCTGCTCGGCCATGACACCAACGCGCTCTTCCCAGGACGGGTAGGTATCGTCGTTGCGGGTCATATAGACGACATAGCGCCCGGTGGCCTCCAGCTGACGCTGCAGTTCGCGCGCCGCCGCCAGCGTGACATCGGCCTCCTCGGCTCCCCCTGACCCGAGCGAGCCCGGGTCGTGCCCGCCATGGCCGGCATCCAGCACGATAACCCGGCGTTCACGGGGAGGTGGAACATAAACAGCCTCGACGCGTTCGGCGATCAGCTGGCTGAGATCAGAGGCCTCCGGAAAACCGGAAGCGGCCTCCGCCTGCCCGGCCTCGACCCGGCGCAGATCGACCACAAGGCGGTGATGCGGATTGTCGGCATTCGCAGGAATGCCGAACTGGTTCACGATCACCGACGGCCCGTCCAGTTCGAAAACAATACGCGAGGCATCGGCGGAACGGTCGAAAAAGCGGAAATCATCAACGAGGCCATAGCCCAGCCCCTCGCCGGTTTCGAGGCCGGCGACCGACCAGGCCGAGCGGGGCAGATCGACCACCAGCCGCATTGACGGATCGGACACGGTGAAGGCGCGAAAATCCAGCTCGGACGACATTTCCACGACGATGCGGGTTTCGCCATCATCACCGCCAAAGCGGACCTGGCGGATTTCAGACGCATCAAGGGCAGCTGCGGTTGCGGAACCGGCCAGCCCCGTGAGCAGGAGCGAAATCAGGAAAGAGGACATTCTGCCCATAACACCACCATCGCAAACGCCGTGATTCGGTGCACGGCTTTTTTCCAGTGTTACCCGCTTTGCATTGACGTTTCGTTGACAGCATTACGATTTCCGGCTTGCTGATCAAACGCTTTCCATTCGCCCCGCTTTCGGGCATGTTGAAAAGCGTTCCGGAGGGCGAAGCGCTTGCGCCGCCCGGCCGAGGTCCCAGTCCGGAACGCGCCGAGGCGGCTATCCGCCAAAACGCACTTCATCCCGCAGGTCCTGTCGTTCAGGCCTGCGACCCGAAACGCCCGTGAGGCCGCTTGCGAAGAGCCCTCACACCAGGAAAGTTTAACATGCGCGTCGCGCCGATTTTCCAGCCCCTACAATCAAACACAGACGGGACTGTCCGCTGCGCCGCGCCGCCGCACCCTTTCGGGATGCGCGCAGGAGCAAATTTGCATGTCAAAGAAAATGCTGATCGATGCGAGTCACTCGGAAGAGACTCGCGTCGCCATCGTCGAAGGATCCCGCGTCGAGGAGTTTGATTTTGAATCCGCGGCCAAGAAACCCATCCGCGGAAACATCTATCTGGCAAAAGTCACCCGCGTAGAGCCCTCTCTGCAAGCGGCTTTTGTCGAATATGGCGGCAATCGCCACGGCTTCCTCGCCTTTAATGAAATCCATCCGGATTACTACCAGATCCCGCACGAGGATCGCCTTGCCTTGCAGGCCGAGGAAGAAAAGGCCGTCGAGGAAGCCATGGCCGATTCCGAGGAATCCGATGGCACGGAAGGCGAAGACGGAGCCGAGGATGACGCCGATGTCGAAGTCGAGGCCGTCGCCCGGAAACGCCGGAATTTCTTCCGCAAATACAAGATCCAGGAAGTCATCAAGCGGCGTCAGGTGCTGTTGGTCCAGGTGGCCAAGGAAGAGCGCGGCAACAAGGGCGCGGCGCTGACGACCTACTTATCATTGGCCGGCCGCTATTGCGTGTTGATGCCGAATACGCCCCGTGGCGGCGGCATTTCCCGCAAGATTGCCAATGGCAGCGACCGCAAGCGCCTGAAGGACATCGTCAATGGCCTCGACCTGCCCACAGGCATGGGGCTGATCGTGCGTACTGCCGGTGCCAGCCGGACCAAGGCTGAAATCCGCCGCGATCATGATTATCTGCGCCGCGTCTGGGATGATATCCGTGCCAAGACGCTGGAATCCGTCGCTCCGGCCCTCGTTTATGAAGAGGGCGATCTGGTGCGCCGCGCCATTCGCGACATGTATGACCGCGATGTCGAGATCGTTCTGGTCGAGGGTGAGGAAGGCTATAAGGACGCCAAGGGCTTCATGAAGCTGCTGATGCCCTCACATGCCTCCAAGGTGCAGCAATACAAGGAGCCGATGCCGCTTTTCGTCCGGCATCATGTCGAGGACCAGCTCGAATCCGCCTACAATGCGGAAACCCAGCTGAAATCCGGCGGATATCTGGTCATCCACCAGACCGAAGCCCTGGTGGCGATTGACGTGAATTCCGGGCGCTCCACCAAGGAACGCAATATCGAGGACACCGCGCTCAAGACCAATCTCGAAGCCGCTGACGAGGCGGCCCGCCAGATGCGGTTGCGGGACCTGGCCGGACTGATCGTGATCGACTTCATCGACATGGAAGAAAACCGGAATATCCGGGCTGTCGAAAAGCGCATGAAAGATGCGCTGAAGAAAGACCGGGCCCGCCTGCAAATGGGCCGCATCTCGCAATTCGGCCTGATGGAGATTTCACGGCAGCGCCGCCGCACCTCGATCCTGGAAGGCTCGACCCAGACCTGCCCGCATTGTGGCGGCAAGGGTTATCAGCGCACGCCGTCGTCCAGTTCTCTGGTGGCGTTGCGCGCACTGGAAGAAGAAGGCGTACGGCGCCGGGCCGGCAAGGTCCGCATTTCCCTGCCAACGGATGTGGCGCTCTATCTGCTCAACGAGAAACGCGATCACGTATTGGCCCTGGAGCAGCGCTACCAGTTCCGTGTCCTGATCGCTGCGGACCCGGACCTGATCCCGCCCGACTGCAAGGTCGAGGTGCTGGAAACCCGGGAACGGAACGCACAGGACGATGCCGACGAAGTTCCGGTTACGCAGTACATCCCGGTTATTGAAGACGATCCGGTTGATGATGATGACGAAGTTGATGCCGGCAATGAGCGCGCGCGTGACTCCGGTGATGAGAGCAGCAATGAAAGCGGCGGACGCCGCCGACGCAGCCGTCGCCGCCGCCGGAAAGATGATGACGGATCTGCTTCGGATGCAAATGCATCCGCGACGGATTCCGCCGACGATTCAGATGAAGGCGATGGCGAAAGCCAATCCGCATCCCGGCCGGAAACGGATGAAGATGGCCAGCCTCGCAAGCGCCGCCGCCGCGGGCGACGGGGCGGACGTGGCCGCCGCCGCAACAGGGGAGATGGCAACACCCCGAATGACGAGTCACAACCCGATTCAAACGCGCCTTCCGATATCGCCGAAGCCCCTGCCGGCATGGCGGTGATTGATCCGGAAGCGGAAATCGAGGCCTTGCCCGCCAGCGAAGCTGCTGCCGAACCGCCCAAACGCCGGACACGCCGCAGGAAAGCCGATGCCGCAATAAAGGCAGAGGGATCGGATTCCGATTCTGTGGCCGCGCCTGAAGCGGCAGCCGCCCAGACCGACGCCGAGGCAAAGCCCTCGCGTGGCCGCAAGCCGCGCAAGAAGCCTGACGCTGCCGTGGAGCAAGCCGCTGCTGCGGAGGATTCGCCTGCCGCCGAGGAAAAACCAAAGCGCAAGCGGGCACCGCGCAAAAAGGCGGCCGACGCTGCTGATACATCCGCTGATCCAGCGACTCCCGAAGCGGAGGAAAAGCCCAAGGCTACCCGCAGCCGCAAGAAGCCAGCGGCCAAAGCCGAAACAAAAGCTGACGAAAAGGCCGAAACACCGTCAGCGTCCAAGCCGGCTGATGATGCGGGCAAGGACAGTGGCCCGAAGCGTACAGGCTGGTGGCAAAAGGGCACCAAACTGTTCGGCGGCTGATCAATTGCATGTGAGGGGCAACGGATGGGCTTGGTCCATCCGTTGCATGTGCTAGGTTCTTTATTCAGCGGGGGCTGTTCGAAGGATATCTGTATGCGTGCCCTGATCGCTTTATTCACCGGATTGCTGACCATTCTTGCGTCCAGCGGGTCCGCACTTGCGCAATCTCTCATTCGCGATACAGAAATCGAGATCATGCTGCGGGATTATACTGACCCCTTCCTGCGGGTCGCAGGTCTCGAGCCCACCGATGTCGGCCTGTTCATTATCGCCGACCCGTCGATCAATGCCTTTGTCACCGGTGGCCAGAATATCTACATGCATACCGGCACGATCCTGGAAGCAAGCGATCCGCTGCAGATCAAGGGCGTTCTGGCGCATGAGACCGGGCATATCTCCGGGGCTCACCTGGCGCGTACTGGCGAGGCGATGAATCAGGCGGCCATCCCGATGTTCGCCACACTGGGCCTTGGTGTTCTGGCGGCAATCGCGGGCGAAGGCGGCGCGGCCGGCGCACTGATGGCGTCCAGCCAGCAATTCGGCGCATTGCAGTTTTTCACTTATACACGGACGCAGGAATCCGCTGCAGACCAAGCCGCGGTCCGCTTTCTCGAGGAAACCGGCACTTCCGCTGCAGGGTTGATGGAATTCTTCGAACGTTTCCGTTACCAGGAAGCGTTCAGCCCGGCCCGGCGCTTCCCCTATTTCCGGACTCACCCGCTGTCGTCCGCGCGTGTGGCATCGTTGCGGGAGGCGGTCGCCCGGTCACCCTATGCTGACCAGCCCGAGAGCCCGGAAGAGATTGCACGGCTGGAACGCGTGCAGGCGAAAATCTATGGCTTCATGGCAGAGCCCGGACACGTCTTCTACCGCTATCCGGAATCGGATCAGAGCCTGCCGGCCCGCTATGCACGGTCGGTAGCCTATTATCATGATGCCCGCATGGATGAAGCGCGGGAGGAAATCGAATCGCTGATCGAGGAAGAACCGGACAATCCGTTTTTCTTCGAGCTTTATGGTCAGATGTTGTTTGAAAGCGGTCATGCCGAGGAATCCATTCAATATCATCAGCGGTCCGTGGACCTGATGCCGCAAGCCCCGCTATTGCGGATCAATCTGGCAATGTCGATGATCGCGGCGGATGATGACATGTATCTCGAAGACGCTCAGCAGCATTTGCGCGTGGCGCTGGATATCGAGCCCGACAATTCCTTTGCCTGGTACCAGCTGTCCATCGTTCACGAGCGCAATGGGGATACCGCTCGCGCCCAGCTGGCAATCGCCGAGCAATCCTATGCGCTGGGTGACAGCGGTCGGGCCATGCAATTTGCGTCCCGCGCCCGCCCGCAGCTGGAGCCGGGCACGCCAGACTGGTATCGCGCCAGCGAGCTGCTGGCCGTGGCTCAGGCCAGCCTGCCTTCAGGGGGGCAGCAGCGTCAGCGCCGCCTCGGTTTCACCGAGTAACAGCAGCATCATTGGCACATCGGACACAGGCAGCTAAATGTCGGGTGTCATCTAGTTCGGGGAAGTTTCATGAAAGCGTTTTTTGCCGCTCTGACGGGTCTTTTTGCGCTGTTCGCCTTTGCCAGTCCGGCCAGCGCGCAGTCCGGCAGCGAATTCAGCGATGCCGAACGGGCCGAAATCCGCGAAATGGTTGGCTCCTACATTCTGGAAAATCCCGAAATCATCGAGGAAGCCCTGATCGAGCTCCAACGGCGCGCGCGCCAGCGTGAGAGCGAGGCCATGATATCGGCCATAAACGCGAACGCCGATCTGCTCTACAATGATGCGCGCGACCCCTCGATCGGGCCCGATGATGCACCGATCGTGATCGTCGAATTCATGGACTATAAATGCGGCTATTGCCGCATCGCCTCACAATGGGTGTCTGAAGCCCGCCAAGCCTATGGCGATCAGATTCGCTTTGTTTTCAAGGAATATCCGATCCTGGGCGAAGAATCCCGCGTTGCCGCGCGCGCCGCACTTGCCGTTTTGCGGCAGGGCGAGGACGTGTACTGGCGCTTCCATACGGCCATGGTCCAGTCGAGCGGGCCCCTGCCCGCTGGCCGGATCGAGAACTTCGCGCGTCTCGCCGGTGCGGATGTCGCTCAGATGCAGGAAGACATGGACGATCCTGAAATCCAGACCCATCTGGAACAGGTCTATGCGCTTGGCCGCGCTATAGGCGCAGAAGGCACACCTTTCTTCATCATCAATGGCCGTCCGGTTCCGGGCGCCAACCGCGAGATGCTGGATGAATTGCTGGCGGGCGAACTGAGCCGCGTGCGCCGGGGCGGCTAGATCAACCCGCCCAGCGGGCTCGACGGATCGGCATAGCGCTTTTTCGGCATCCGGCCAGCCAGATAGGCCTCGCGTCCCGCAATCACGGCATGCTTCATGGCGCTGGCCATCCGGATCGGGTCTTTGGCTTCGGCAATGGCCGTATTCATCAGCACGCCGTCACAGCCCAGCTCCATCGCCACGGCGGCGTCGGACGCCGTGCCGACACCGGCATCGACGATGACCGGCACTTTTGCTTCCTCGATGATGAGGCGGATATTGACCGGGTTCTGGATGCCGAGACCCGAGCCGATCGGCGCGCCGAGCGGCATGATGGCGCAGCAGCCCGCCTCTTCCAGCTTCTTCGCGTAGACCGGGTCATCCGAGCAATAGACCATCACCTGAAAACCTTCCTTGATCAGCAATTTGGCTGCACGGAGAGTTTCTTCCATATCGGGATAGAGGTGTTTCGGGTCTGACAGGACTTCCAGTTTCACGAGGTCCCATCCCCCGGCCTCGCGCGCCAGACGGAGCGTCCGGACAGCGTCCTCACCGGTAAAGCAGCCGGCCGTATTGGGCAGGAAGATGTATTTTTCCGGATCGATATGATCGACCAGCATGGGCTGATCCGGATCAGTCAGATTGACCCGGCGGACGGCGACCGTGATCATTTCCGCGCCGGAAGCTTCCAGCGCCCGGGCGTTCTGCTCATAGCTCTCATATTTTCCGGTGCCGATGATGAGCCGGGATTTCAGTGTCCGGTCAGCGATGATGAGCGGTGTGTCTTCCATGATTATCCTCCGCCCACGAACTGGACGATCTCTATGCGGTCGCCTTCGGACAACCGGGTTTCGGCGTGGAGAGATTTCGGCACGACTTCCATATTGCGTTCTATGGCCACCTTCTTGGGGTGAAGGCCAAGCGCTTCAACCAGGCCGGAAATGGTCAGCCCGTCAGCAAAGTCCTGCGTCTCGCCATTAATGGTCAGTTTCACGCCAACCGCCCTGCCTACTTGAACTTCTCTGTCTGGAGGTCGTAGAACGCGGCCTCCACGTCAAGGGGCAAGGCGCATCCATGGCAGCCAGGCTAATGATCCTCAACGGACCGAATCTCAACCTGCTCGGCAGCCGAGAGCCGGAGATATACGGCCATGAGACGCTCGCCGATATCAAGGCCATGTGCGTTGCAGCGGCCGGTGCCCATGGGCTGGAGGCCGATTTCCGGCAATCGAATCACGAAGGCGTGCTGATCGACTGGATCCAGGAGGCCCGCACGGGATTTGCCGCGCTGATCATCAATCCGGCTGCCTATACGCATACATCCATTGCTTTACATGATGCTTTAAAGACGGTTTCCATACCGGTCATAGAAGTGCATATCAGCGATACCTCCACGCGGGAGCCATTCCGGCATCATTCCTACGTGGGACTTGTCGCAACCAGAACAATCGCAGGGCGCGGTGCGGCCGGTTATGTCGAGGCGGTGGAGATTGCCGCCAGTCTGATCTAGAACACGCCCACCGAATCCGAGCCGAGGGACGAAACACGCATGACCACGTCTTCCAAATCCGGTGCGAAGCCCGCATCCGCTTTTGATCCGAAACTGGTGCGGGAACTCGCCGATATTCTCCGCGAAACCGAACTCACCGAAATCGAGGTCGAACGCGGCGATCTGCGCCTGCGCGTTGCGCGCACGCTGACAGCGGCACCCGTCCAGCAGGTCATGGCGGGGCCCGCGGCCGCTCCGGCGGCGCCGGCCCCCGCGGCCGCACCAGCACCTGCCGCAGCTGCCAGCGATGCGCCGGTCAATGCCACGCCGTCACCCATGGTTGGCACGGTCTATATCCGTCCCAATCCGGATGCGGACCCCTTCTTCAAGGTGGGTGATCCGGTGAAAGAAGGCGATACGATTTTGCTGATCGAGGCGATGAAAACCTTCAACCCGATCACGGCGCCCAAATCCGGCAAGCTGACCGCCATGCTGGCCGATGATGGCCAACCGGTGGAATTCGGTGAGCCCCTCTTTGTGATCGATTGACCGGCGAGACCTGATGTTTGAAAAAATCCTCATCGCCAATCGCGGCGAGATCGCGCTCCGGGTGCACCGCGCCTGCCGCGAAATGGGAATCAAGACCGTCGCCATTCACTCGGAAGCGGATGCCGAGGCCATGCATGTCCGCCTCGCCGATGAAAGCGTTTGCGTCGGACCGGCACCGGCCTCGCAATCCTATCTGAATATTCCGCAAATCATTGCCGCCTGTGAGATCACCGGCGCACAGGCAGTTCATCCCGGCTATGGTTTCTTGTCGGAGAATGCCCGCTTTGCGGAAATCGTAGAAGCGCACGGCCTGGTCTTCATCGGCCCGACGCCCGAGCATATCCGTCTGATGGGCGACAAGATCGCTGCCAAACAGGCCGTGAAGGATGCCGGAATCCCGGTCGTGCCGGGTTCCGATGGTGGAATCAGCGATATCGAGGAAGCCAAAAAGATTGCCGACGAAATCGGTTATCCCGTCCTTGTCAAAGCCGCCGCCGGTGGTGGCGGGCGCGGCATGAAAGTGGCGCAATCCGCCAAGGATTTCCGGGAAGCGGTCGAAACCGCATCCCGCGAGGCCGAGGCCGCCTTTGGCGATGGCGCTGTCTATCTGGAAAAATATCTGGGCCAGCCCCGCCATATCGAGATCCAGATCCTGGCCGACACGCATGGCAATGTGGTGCATCTTGGAGAGCGCGATTGTTCGCTGCAGCGCCGTCACCAGAAAGTGCTCGAGGAAGCGCCCTCACCGGCACTGGATGCCGAAGCCCGCGAACGCATTGGCCGCGTCACCCGCGATGCGGTGGCCGCCATCGGCTATCGCGGCGCCGGTACGGTCGAATATCTCTACGAGAACGGCGAATTCTATTTCATCGAGATGAATACGCGTCTGCAGGTGGAGCATCCCGTCACCGAGGCCATTACCGGGCTGGATCTGGTACGCGAGCAAATCCGCATCGCAGCCGGAGAGACGCTGGGCTACACACAGGAAGACATCACTTTCAGTGGCTGGGCGATTGAATGCCGCATCAATGCGGAAGACCCGGAAACGTTTGCGCCGTCGCCCGGCAAGGTGACCGAATTTCATGCGCCGGGCGGTCTTGGCGTGCGCCTCGATAGCGGGCTGTATGCCGGCTATTCCATTCCGCCCTATTACGACAGCCTCATTGGCAAGCTGATCGTCCAGGGAAAGACCCGGGAAGAAACGCTGCTGCGGCTGAAACGGTCGCTGGAGGAAATGGTGATTGGCGGCATCAAGACGACCAAAGACCTGCATCTGGCGCTGCTGGAAGAAGACGCCTTCAAGTCTGGCGACTATCATATCCGCTGGCTGGAAAGCTGGCTCGCCGAACGCGCCAAAGGCTAGGCGATGCCGGGCTTCGGACCGGCCGAATTGCTGGACTGTTACCGCACCGGCATCTTTCCGATGGCGGATTCGGCAGATGATCCGCGGATCTATCTGGTTGATCCGCCGGAACGCGCCAACATTCCGCTGGACGGATTTCATATCCCCCGGCGGCTGAAACGGACCGTGCGGCAGGACAGGTTCAGCATCACCGTCAATCAGGATTTTGCGGCCGTACTTGATGCCTGTGCAGCCCCGGCACCTGACCGGCGCAACACCTGGATCAATGCGCCCATACGCTGGCTGTATACGGAGCTGCATCGCATGGGCCACTGCCATTCGGTCGAGTGCCGGATCGGCGGGCAGCTCGCCGGCGGGCTTTATGGCGTGTCGCTGGGCGCGGCGTTTTTCGGGGAAAGCATGTTCTCGCGCGCAACCGATGCATCGAAGGTGGCGCTGGTTCATCTCGTGGCAAGGCTGAAAACGGGCGGATTTGAATTGCTTGATGCGCAATTCATGACGGACCACCTGACGCAGTTCGGAACCGACGAAGTTCCGGCGGACATCTACCGCGAACGGCTGGCACGGGCGGTAGAGAAAAATGCAGACTTTTTCAGAATGCCGGACGGGGCAAGCGGCGCCTATGCCCTGCAGTCGATCGGCCAGACATCGTAGACCGGGTGTTCCAGGGGATTGAGGGCCGGATTGGAGGCAAACATCCAGCCCGAAAAGATACGTTCATCCTCCGCTTCCACCGTCTCACCTGTATCCGGCCGGTGATCGAAGATTTCGACGAAGACAAAGATTTCCGGCGTTTCTTCCGGCGGACGTTCTCGGCAATAGCGCGGCAGGATGGTCAGCGATCCGAAACGGTATTCCTCACCGATGCGGATTTCAAAGTCCTCGGTGCGTGCGGTTACCTTGTCGAGGCCGCGCATGACCAGAACATTGCCGGGCCGGCTGGACAATTCCGGTCCTGTCTGAGCCGAGGCGGCGGCCAGCGGCAGGGCAAGCAGGACGCAAATGAGAAGACGCTTGATCACATTCATTCCATCATGATGCCGCGAAGCGGCGGCCACGTCGAGCCGGAACGCCCCTAAGGCGACCAGCTTTCATAATCGGCGCTGTTGGCCTGACGCTTTCCGCCCCGCGACAGCGAACCGGAGGGTTTGTAGGCGTGCAGCGTGCCGGTGAGATTCGGCTCATGACCCTTTTCCCAGGCATGGGCGGGCTCATCGCCCGTGGGCGGGTCCTCGAATGTATGGTGCAACCAGCCATGCCAGGCCATTGGCACACGGCTGGCATCGGCATAGCCGTTATAAACCACATAGCGCCGGATGCGGCCGTCAGACCCGGTCGCCTTCTTTTCCTCGAAATAGCGGTTGCCGAACTCGTCTTCGCCCACCTTGCTTGCACCCTTTGCAAACAGCGTCAGATAGGTGCCGGGCGTGGCATCATCCCACCAGGCGAAGATTTTTCCGATAAAGCCGAGCATCAAGCGCTCCTTCAGGGGTCAGAGTCGCGCCGGAATATGCCTATCCACACCCGATTGGTCCAGTGCGCTGTGTGGCCGTTGGGCAGTTTGCCGGTGGCGCGTATGCTCGTCCGGCAAATAACTGATTCTCCTGATACGGCGGGGCGGCCATGGCCAAGGCAAAGACACCGGTTTTTATCACCTATGAAATCGCCGATCCCGATGGCGGCGATCCCGTGAACATCCGCGCTCCGGAGACATGGTCAGTCAGTGCGGCCGCCGCCCTTGCCAGCCTTTGCGATATTGATCGCCCGGTAGAAACGAAAATCCGCAAGGGCACCAAGGGCCCCGATGCGTTCCGCAAGCGGGAAGCTGTGGGCCGGGAACGGGCGCCGGAGCGCGATGCCGAAACCGTCATCGACCGGATGGCCGCCCACTTCGCCAAACCCACAAAAGACGAAAAAGTGGTCGATGCTCTCAAAGCCGATCTGATGGCCCGGCGGATTTCGCCGGCATCTGATCTGTGGCGTCATGCCGGCGTCGATCTGGCCTATGGCGATGCGCTTCCGGCGGCGGCAACAGCCGAGGCCAACCACGTCATTGCGGCAGAGAGCGGTGAAGCGCGGTCACTTGCCCGGGATATCAGCAATGCGCGGTTAAAGGCTGCCATCAGCGATGTCGGCGCGCGAGTCTTACGCGACCGGTTGAGAGCGATTGGTGAGGCCGTGGCGCAGTGCGCGGGTGAAATGGATGACTGCCTTGACCCGGCGCACAATCCGGCCCTGAAGCGCGCCCTGCAGGCCGCCAGACGCGATGGCGCGCCGGATGAAGCGATAGAGCATGCCCTCGCGCTTGCGCGTCAGGGCGAGTTTGACGAGCCTGACCTCGGATTTACGCCCCTCGCCGCGACGGCTTCCTCCACCCTGCACATCCCGGCTGCCATGCTTGAAGCGGAAGCGGACGATTCGTCCTGGGCTTTCCATGACGGCACAGAAATACCGGCACGCTCATGGTGGATGGATATTGCGCAATCGGTCTGGAGTTTCGGCGCGCCGGAATTCCGCTTTGCCGATGCCCGCCCCGCTCCGGGACCGGTGCTTTATCTGAACCTGCCGGCTTTCGGTGCCGATGCGGACACCGTCAGCAAGACGGTCCGCCGGTGGGCCGACGTACTGCGCGCCGGTGCCGGAAAGTCCGCGCCGGCCGGGACGATTTCGCTGACCGGTTTTGCGGCCCTGTTTGCACAGTCCGGCCTGCCCTATGACAGTGAGGATGCACATAAGCTGGCGGACGATATCGCAGCTGCGGCCATGGCTGCGGCTGGTGACCGCATTGTGATCGCCGTGCTCGAGCCCGAGGGTGAGATCGCGCGGCTGATGGAAGCGGATTCGCTCGGGTTTGCACCGCTGAACGATGTTCTGGTGCAGACTGCCTCCGGGCGCGAGCTGCGCCCCTGTGTGATTTCAGGGCTGAAGGCGCTGGGCCTTGGCATGACCGACAAGGGCGCAATGACCGCCTTTGCCCGCCCGGCACCGGACGCCGTGATCATGCTCGCGGAAAAGCTGGAAGCCATCCTCAACGGCCCGGCGCCTGCGCATCTGACCCTGCCGGGCGATGCCGGCCCCGATCAGGCCGCGCGGCTGATGCGTCAGGCGGGCAAGGCCGGTTTGTCCGCGGTAAAAATCGAACGTCAGGGTTCGGGACTGACGACATTGCTGGACGGAATTGACGAGGATCTCGAGCCCGGCGAGGAACGCATTGTCGAGCGGATCATCGAGAAAATCGTCGAAAAACCGGTCAATCGGCGCAAAATGCCGGACCGCCGCAAGGGCTATATCCAGAAAGCAACGGTCGGCGGTCACAAGGTCTATCTGCATACCGGCGAATTTGACAGCGGCGAGCTGGGCGAGATTTTCATCGACATGCACAAGGAAGGCGCTGCTTTCCGGTCACTGATGAACAATTTTGCCATCGCCATTTCCATCGCACTGCAATACGGCGTGCCGCTGGAGGAGTTTGTCGACGCCTTTGTCTTTACGCGGTTCGAGCCGGCAGGCGAAGTCGAAGGCAATGACTCCATCCGTCATGCCACCTCCATTCTCGACTATCTCTTCCGCGAACTGGCGGTCTCCTATCTGGGGCGCGATGACCTGGCCGAAGTGCAGCCGGATCTGTCTGGCGGTATCGGCCGGGGTGTCGCGAAAGAGAAAATCGTCCAGGAAGACGCGTTGCGTTATATCTCCAAGGGTTTCTCGCGCGGGCAATTGCCTGA
This sequence comes from Hyphobacterium indicum, assembly GCF_003129605.1. Classification (GTDB taxonomy): domain Bacteria; phylum Pseudomonadota; class Alphaproteobacteria; order Caulobacterales; family Maricaulaceae; genus Hyphobacterium; species Hyphobacterium indicum. Next base: position 163,928 of record NZ_QBDX01000002.1, on the reverse strand, counting down.
CAATGTGGTGATGCTCACCGCAGACATGCGCAAGGCCAAGGCCGACGAGCGCCAGACAGGCCAGGCCAGCAGCGAGATTTTGCCACCGGACAGCTATGATGGTGATCCCTGCCCGGAGTGCGGGCATTTCACAGTGGCGCGCCTGAATGACGGCACGCTGGATTGTCAGGCCTGCGGCTGGAGCAAAAGAAGCGAAAGCGGAAGCTGAGGCGGCTAGTTTTCAGTCTCTTCGGCCGGGCTGAGCGGTGTGCGCGGAAAGCCCAGATCACCCCGCGGCGGCCATTCGAAATTGGCTTGCGCCAGGCGGCGTGAAAAATCCGGAACCGCATTGCGGTCAAACGGCGCCCCGCAGCGGCAGGAGTCGATCGCCGTCATCAGATCCAGATAGCCATAGGGCCGGGCATCGATTTCGGCCGCCACAGCGTTGGCGGCCTCCGTATCGCCTATCCAGGTCAGAAGGATAAGGTTGAACCAGACGGCGTCTTCGGACAGAAATGGCGTGAGGACCTCGCGGGCTGTATCGCCGCCGCGGCGGGCGGCCAGCCGGAGCGATTCCCATTCCCAGTGAGGCTGCAGCATCGCTTCGGCATCCCCGAGCCGGCCCAGGCCCAACAGCGCGTCAAAGCCAATAACTTCGGCTTCGTAATCCATGCCGCGTTCTGTCAGATCGGCGGCCCAGTCCAGCGCTGCCTCGTAATCGCCACGCACGATCAATGTGTTGCCATAAAACAGCCGGATCATCGGATTGAGCGGATCGCATTCAACCAGTCTCTCAGCATAGGCGAGGCGTTGATCCATATTGCCATAAAGATAGGCAAAATCCTGCGTCCAGTTGTCATGCGCGCAGATATCCGATGTGATCGCCTGTTCCAGCGTTTGCCGGGCATAGGTCCAGTCTTCGGAAAACAGGATTTCATTCACCGCGACAATGGCGCGCCGTGTGTCATCGGATGCCGAGTCATAGGCCAGCTGCAGCAATTCGCCATGACGTGCCCGCGCCTGCTCCCGCGCTTCGGCATCATCCGCCAGCGTCCCGTCACTCAGCAGGTGCCCATACCAGTCGCTTTGCAAAAGATAGGCTTCGGAGAAATCCGGCGCGAGCTCGGTCGCCCGCGCAAAATGCGCATCCGCCTGTTCAAGGAAACGGTTCGTATCCTCTTCCTCATGCGCCCGGTCCCACAGGCTCTTGCCCTGCTGGAATGCGATGAAGGCGTCGATATTGCGCGTTCCGGAATTGCGCATCTGCCGGCGATTATCCTCGCTGAGCACGACATTGAGCACCTCCGCAACATTCTCGGCGATATCCTCCTGTATCTCGAAGACGTCCTCCATCGTCCGGTCATAGGTCTGGGACCAGAGATGGACATCGTCGGATGCGCGGATCAGCTGGACCGTGATCCGGACCTGCTCGCCTGACCGGCGGACCGAACCCTCCATGACATGGGCCACGCCAAGGCTCGCGGCGATCTCCGGGATTGACGGCAGATCGCGGCCGCGGAACTGGAAGGCAGAGGTTCTGGACGTCACACGCAAATCCGGAAGAGCGGCCAGCGAATTGAGGATTTCCTCGGTCAGCCCGTCCGCGAAATAGGCGTCACTCTGGTCATCCGTGAACGGCAGAAAAGGCAGAACGGCGACCGAGAGCTCGTTCGGTATGGCCGTTGCGATTTGCGTTTCCACGCTGCCGGATTCGCCGCCCGCCGGCGTTACGATATTTACCTCGCCGTCATTGCGCGCCAGTGGCGGCGCGCCTGTCCGGATGGTGTTGCTGATCGGTTGCCAGGCGAGCAGGCCGGCAAACAAGACGATCGCGCCCATAATGGCAAAATCCGCCAATCGTGGTGGCGGCAATGCGTCGGCTTCGCTGGCATTGAGCCGGCGGGTGGCCTTGATGCCCTCGGGCGTCAGCTCAAACGTCCAGGCGACAAATACCACAACAGGGAATGCCGCCACCAGGATGATCAAGGCGACGCTGTCAGCCCATGCGGGAAATCCGGCAGCGTTTTCAACGCCCTGCACAACCTCGAACGTGACCCATGCGACGGCCAGATATCCGGCGACGATCCGGAACACATTCCGCCGCCGGAGCTCGTTCAGAAAGCCTCCGATCACGCGACCCGTCCCTCTACGGCCATCAATGGATCACCGACAGCCACCGCCCGGAACACATTCCTATGCTGAACTGTCTTTAACAAAACGGCCATGGATCCTCCCCCTGCAGGGTGAAATGGCATGGATTTAGGATTAACTCAATGAAATCCGCTAATAATGCCGGCGGGTGAGTGCGGCACCGTGCTTGCACGTATCAGGGGAATTCCTGAAGGGAGCGATCCAGAATGAAACGTCTCGCGATTCTTGTGGCCGCATTGATGATTTCGAGTCCGTCCGCCCTGGGCCAGAATGCCGGTGAAATCGATCGGGTTCAGTCCGGCGCGTCCTGCACGGGCTGCAATCTGTTCCAGGCGGATCTCTCCTACCGTGATCTGCCGCGTATCAATCTCTCGGGATCTCGTTTGCGGCAGGCCAATCTCAGCCTGGCGACGATGAACGGGTCCAATTTCAGCCGCGCCGATCTGTCAGTGGCCGACCTGTTCGGCGGCCGCTTCACAGGAGCCAGCTTTGCCCATACGAGCCTAAGGGATGCCAATCTGGTCGGAGCCTATTTTGGCAGCGCGGATTTTTCGGGGGCCGATCTGAGCGGGGCGATTCTGTCCGGTGCCGAAATGGAAACCGCGCGCGGCCTGACCCAGGCACAGCTTGACGCGGCCTGTGGAGATCAGGACACACGTCTTCCCGCCGGCTTGCGGATTCCGGTTTGCTGACAGGCAGCTAACGGGGGGCTTACAGCGATTTAAGTCGAATATTTCCCGGAATTGCTCTAATTGCTTATCGCGTGAAAAGATTTGTCTTTTATATCCTGGCCGGGGTCGGCTTTCTGACCGGAAGTGCGTTCGCAGGCGATACGCATCCGCACAGAACCATCACCATTTCCGGTGAGTGCCACAGCTGCGAGCTGGCGCGGGAAAACCTTTACGGCGCCGAGATTCTGGGTGCCCTGTTCATTGATGCCAATCTCGATGACACCAACCTCAATCAGTCGCTGATCGTCGAGACGCGGTTCATGGGGTCGGAACTCAACCGCACCGACTTCACCCGCGCACGCCTGTCCGGCGTTCTGTTTCACGGATCATCGCTGCACGGCGCCATATTCGCGCGCGCACGCGGCGAGCGTGTGCGGTTTGACTCCTCGGATCTGAGCGGAGCGGACCTGTCCCACTCCCTGATGATCCTCGCCAATTTCATGAATGCCGATCTCAGCGAGGCCGATCTGACATCGGCGCGCCTCTTCAATGCGCGCTTTGATGACGCCACTCTGACCGGTGCCAACTTCTCGCAGGTCCGGATTCCCGGCGCTGTCCTGCGCGGAGTGCAGGGTCATTCGGTCCGGTTCACCGGTGCCGATATGCGCGGCGTGGACATGTCAGGTGCGGAACTGACCGAAGCCGATTTCGAAGGGGCTGACCTGAACGGTGCCCGCCTGTCCGGGACTGTTCTGATCGATGTCCGTGGCCTGACCCCGTCCAGTCTGCGGAATGCCTGCCGGGATGCTGAAAGCCGGCTGCCCGAGGGTCTGGAACTTGTTGAGTGCAGCGAGCTGCCCCTTGCCACCGGCAATGCCACGCCCCGGACCGTGACATTTGCGGTGACCCGGGACCGCCTCCCGGAGGCCACACAGTCAAATCGCCCAAGCGAGAATGTCATCCGTCTGGAATTGATCCGCGAGGAACAGGAGCGCGCGGTTGCCGAGTTCGAAGGCACGCGGGATGCGCTGGCCGCCACCCGCCAGGCCATCGCCGAAGCGCAGGCCATGGCGATGAGGGCCAATGCCGAGGTGCGCGAAGACGTCTTGCAGGAAACCGCGCGCAGCTTGCAGGAGGTCGAAGCCGCGGAAGCGGAACTCCGGCGCCAGCAAGAGATCATGGTCGAGCAATTGCGCAATAATCCCGACCTCTTGCGGATTGTACAGGGCAGAGGCGAGCGCCTGATCTTCCGGGACGGCAATGACGCCCCGGAAGCTGCGGGATCGCGCGGCCCGTCCGTTATCGTTGACGGCAACCGCTATCAATTGAATGGCCGCTATCGCTGGGTATTCGAAATGCCGGTTCCTCCGGAGGCGCCCTCCGAACCGGCAACAGCCATTGACCCGCTGGGCCCCAAGGGTCCGGGCGATACACCCGCCGCGGAAAACGACTGATCAGCCCTTTTTGGGCTCCTGCGGAACAATGCGGAGGCTGAGCTCTTTCAGTTGAGCCGGATCGGCTGACGCCGGGGCATTCATCAACAGATCGGCGGCCTGCTGGTTCATCGGGAAAATGCAGACTTCACGCAGGTTCTTTGCCCCGACGAGCAGCATGACAATGCGGTCGACGCCGGCGGCCATGCCCCCGTGCGGCGGAGCGCCGTACTGGAAAGCCCGGTAAAGCGCGCCAAAACGCTCCTTGACCACATCCGGCCCCAGACCGGTGATCCCGAAGGCCTTGATCATGGTTTCCGGCACATGGTTGCGGATCGAACCGGAAGCGATTTCAAATCCGTTGCAGACGAGATCATATTGCTGGGCCTTGAGCGCCAGCAGCGCCTCGGTGCCTCCGGCTTCGGCCGCTTCCAGCGCCGCCATGCCGCCCTTGGGCATGGAGAAGGGATTGTGCGAGAAGTCGATCTTCTTGCGGTCTTCATCCCACTCATACATCGGGAAGTCGACAATCCAGGCCAGGGCGAAGCGGTCCTGTTCAACCAGGTTGAGTTCCGACCCCACACGGTCGCGCGCCTTGCCGGCAAAGCTGACGAAATCCTTTGGCACACCGGCGACGAAGAAAACGGCATCGCCATCTTCGAGGCCGAGTTGCTGGCGGATGGCGGCGGTGCGTTCCTCGCCGATATTCTTTGCCACAGGCCCCGCGCCCTCGCCTTCCCGGAAGAAGATATAGCCAAGACCCGGCTGCCCCTCCTTCTGTGCCCAGGCATTCATGCGGTCGCAGAATGCGCGCGATCCGCCGGACGGGGCCGGGATCGCCCAGACCTCGACCCTGGGATTCTTCTCGATCATGCCGGCGAAGACCTTGAAACCGGAACCGGCAAAATGAGCGGTGACCGCCTGCATCTCGATCGGGTTGCGCAGATCCGGCTTGTCGGTGCCATATTTGGCCATCGCCTCGTCATAAGGGATGCGCGGGAATTCTGCCGTGACCGGCTTGCCATTGGCAAAATCCTCGAAGACGGAGCGGATAACCGGCTCCATCGTGGTGAAGACGTCCTCTTCCTCGACAAAGCTCATCTCGACATCGAGCTGGTAGAATTCGCCCGGCAGGCGGTCAGCGCGCGGGTCTTCATCGCGGAAGCAGGGAGCGATCTGGAAATAGCGGTCAAAGCCGGAGACCATCAGCAATTGCTTGTATTGCTGCGGCGCCTGCGGCAGGGCGTAGAACTCACCCGGATGGATACGGCTCGGCACCAGGAAATCACGCGCGCCCTCTGGCGACGAGGCTGTCAGGATCGGCGTGGCGAATTCGAAGAATCCGGCCGCCGCCATTTTCTCGCGCATGGCGCGGATGATGGCGACACGGCTCATGATGTTGGCGTGCAGGGTCTCACGGCGCAGATCCAGGAACCGGTATTTCAGGCGCACTTCCTCGGCCCAGTCGGGCTCGCCGAAGACCGGCATCGGCAATTCCTCGGCCGCCGATTGCACCACCACATCCTCGACACGCAGCTCGATCTCGCCGGTCGGCAGGTTCGGATTGATGGTCTCCGGCGACCGCGCCACCACCTTGCCGGTGATCGTCACGACACTCTCGACGCGGGCGCGTTCCAGCAGTTCGAAGTGCGGGCTTTCCGGCTCCAGCACGCATTGGGTCAGGCCGTAATGATCGCGCAGGTCAATGAAAAGCAGACCCCCATGATCGCGCTTGCGATGGATCCAGCCGGAAATGCGGGCTGTGGTGTCAACATCGCTGGCGCGAAGCTGGGCGCAGGTATGCGAGCGGTAGGCGTGCATGGCGAAAATCCGTTCCGGAAAGCGCGAAAAACTGGTCGGCGGGACATGGCGGAGAAGCCCGGCTGTTGTCAAGAATTGGGGTGTGTTTGGCGTGCTGGCCCCCCTCCCAGCTGCATGAATAATTCCGGAGACGGAAGCAGCGTCTGGAACGTCAGAGGGGCGAGCGGTCAAGCCGGGCGGAATCGGTAATCTCACTCCCGGCCACGGCCGCCGGCAAATCCGCAACCGGCGTGCGCCCGACGGACATACCCCGCGCCCAGTCGCGCCCGCCCGCCTCGACACGTTGTTGCATTCCGGCGGTCGCCACGCCGTCACTATCCGGAAATCCGCCAAGCTGCACCGCAAGCGTGTCAATAGCATCGGCCTGTGGCCCGGCCCATATGCAGGACAGGCTGTCACCATTCCACAGAAGCAGGACGTACTCACCGTTATGGGACAGGAAGCTGGATGTCCCGGAATTGACCGCGCCCGTCACGCCCGCGATCAGCCGATCAAAGTTGTCTTCACGTGCCGCTGGCGGAAGATCCGGCATGAACGACCAGAAAAGTGCGGCGCTGAAAGCGGGGATGACGGCGCTGTGGTCCCCGGAGGGAACCGGCGTCCATCCGCGCTCCATCATCTGATCGCGAATGACCGGCCCCTGTGCGTCTACAGGGGTGCAGGCCGCCATCAAGGCAGAGACCTCAGGCGCAGCCGTCAGCGTGATCTGTTGTGCCTTGAGCGGAGGAGTCATGGCGATGACAATAAACACCGGTACGACAAGCATGGCGGCCCGGATCAACTGCATTGAAAACATTCCAGGCTCCTGAATTGTCGAAACATTGTCGGCGAAAGTCACGCTCCATTCGCGACGTTGCACTACGCTTGGCAGACAGGTCAACTCTTCTCAGTGGCGCCTAGGGTCTCGCAGCACTGCGGGACCGTAATATCGAGCGCTCGGCTCGATGGTTGGTTTCGCCCCCTGGCTGGCTTTTCAACCAAAAGGGTGGCGCACACCGGCTATTCCATTTTGGTCCCCACCCACTCCCCGGCAATGAAATTCCATTTTCACATATGTAAGTAATTATTCACTTGCATTGTCGCTTCTGTCGCGTTATCCGTTATGTGAATGAACGATTACTTCCTGATCACCGGAGCGGAGCGATGGACACCTATCTCGACAAAACCCTGCTGGATCGCGGCCCCGCAGACCAGGGCATTACCGGCCAGCCGGGCTCGACCAAGGCGCGCATCGAACGCGCGGCGCTGAAACTGTTCGCCGCAAGGGGCGTGGACGGGGTTTCGATCAAGGATATCGCCAGCGCGTGCGATATTTCGGATGGTGCCATGTACCGCCATTTCAAGAGCAAGGAATCGCTGGCACATACGCTGTTCCAGGCGATTCACGCCCGTCTTCTGGGCATGCTCAGGGAAAAAGCGGCGCCTGATGCCGGGCTGGAAGCCACGGTGCGCACCGTTGTCACCGCCTATTGTGAGCTTGCCGAGCAGGATCCGGCGGCCTTCGCCTATCATCTGACCGCGCGCAATACCGTACTGGCCCGGGCCGGCGATGGCGGGGCCGACCCCTCCTCACTGATGGCGCAGCGTGTGGCCGCGGCGATCACGGCCGGCGAGATCCCGGCCGGCGATCCGGAACTGAAATCCGCCATGGCGCTGGGCGTTGTCCTGCAGGCGGCAGAATACCGGCTCTATGGCCGCATCACCACGCCGCTGACGAATCTGATCGAGGTGTTCACACGCAGCGTTCTCGCCGTTCTGCGAACAGAAGGATAAGCCCGATGCGCGCGACCCTGTTCAATATTCTCTACTGGACGATGTCCGGAGTTTACGCCGTGCTTTGTGCGCTGCTCGCCCTGATTCCGGGCAAATTCTTCCTGATGCATGGCGTGCGCTCCTATTGCCGCCTGACGGTGCTGATGATGCGTGTCATCTGCGGCATAAGGGTCGAGGTCCGCGGCACGCCTCCCAAAAACAAGGCGGTCATCATTGCCGCCAAACACCAGTCCTGGGGCGATGGCATCGTCATGATCGCCAAGACCGGCAATGTGAATTTCGTGGTCGGGGACCACATGCTGAAATTCCCGCTCATCGGCTGGGTGCTGGAACGTGCGGGCGCCATCGTTGTCAACAATGGCGGCGGCCGCAAGGCGCTGGAATCGCTGAATGATGGTATTCACCGTTCGCATGGAGAAACGCGGCCCATCCTGATCTATCCGGAAGGGCATCTGACCCCGGTCGGCACAGGCAAGCCCTATCGCAAGGGTGTTTACCGCCTGGCCAACAGCCTCGAACGGCCGGTCGTTCCGGTCGCCACCAATCTGGGCTGCTTCTGGCCGCAGCAGGAATGGGGCAAACATCCCGGCACGGCCGTGATCGAGTTTCTCGAACCGATCTCGCACAGGCTTGACGGGACCAGCTTCATGGCCACGCTGGAAACCACAGTTGAAGCGCATACGCGCCAGCTTGAAGAGGAGGCGCTGTCATGAGTGCCAGAATAGCCGTCTCGCTCATCGGGCAACGCCGTTACTGGCCCATGCTGGTGGCCCAGTCGCTGGGGGCGTTCAACGATAATCTGTTCCGATTCTCGATGATTTCACTGGCGACCTATTCCTCGCTGACTTTGTTTGGCCGTGGTGAAGAGTGGATGAACCCTGCTGCGGCTACCGCGTTTACGTTGGCCATGTTTCTGTTTTCCGCCATCGCTGGACGTATCGCAGACAGATATGACCGCACACAAATCCTACGCTTCACAAAATTCGCGGAAATCTGGTTGATGATGATGGCCGCTATCGGATTCTTCCTGCAGTCCGGCGTGTGGCTGGTCGTCACCCTGTTTTTCATGGGCATGCAATCAGCCTTCTTCGCACCGACCAAAAATGCGGCACTGCCCAATCTGCTGGAGGATCACGAGCTGGTTTACGGCAATGCAGTGCTTTCCGGGGCGCTGAACATGTCGATTCTGATCGGGATCGTCGTCGGCACGCTGCTCGCTGTTTCTCATCAGGGCGGCATGGTTGTCGGCGGCATACTTGTCGGCATGGCCATTCTCGGCTGGATCAGTATTCGGCAATTACCAGCCATTCCGGCGGCCAATCCCGATATGAAAATAAACTGGAATTTTATCGGAGAAACCATCCGGGTGCTCCGGTTTGCTGGCGCCCATCCCCGCGTTTTGCGTCCCTTGCTAGGCGTAGCCTGGTTCTGGATGTTGGGGGCTGCCATCATCTTCTCGGTGATGCCGACTTTCACCTCTGACGTGATCGGCGGTGACCAAAATGTGCTGTCGCTCTTCAACGCCACTTTTACGATTGGCGGCGCGCTCGGCGCCATTCTTTGTGGTGCGCTCAGCGGACGGGGTAATGCCCTGATTTTCAGTGTAATCGGCGCGATCGGACTGGTGCTTTTCCCGGCTGATCTGGCCTTCAATACTATGGGGCGTCCGCTGCTGGCCGATGACGTGGAACGCATGGGGATTGAGGCCTTCCTCGCTGATCGTCAGAATTTGCGGATACTGGCCGACCTGGTTCTGGCGGCGGTTTCGGCCGGTCTCTTCGTTGTACCATTGCTGGCGATGGCACAGCGCCGTGCTCCGGAGGAATTGCGCGGGCGGCTGCTCTCGGTTGGCAGCATTCTCAATGCAGGCGCGGCCACCCTCGGCAATTTCACGCTGACACTTGTGGTCGTGCTTGCCTGGCCGATTCCCGCTGCTTTCCTGCTGGTAGCCAGCATCAGTGCCTTGATTGCCGCCTATACCTTCTATTGGCACTTGAAGCTGCGAGGTGAGGCAAGCTGAAACCTTCCCTCGCCAACCGAGTGGAAGCCCGTTAAACGCGATCCCGATGAAACTGATTACAACGACCAAAGACCTCGAAGCCGCGTGCGACGCGCTGGTGCAGTGTGACTTCATTGCGGTCGACACCGAATTCATACGCGAAAGCACGTTCTGGCCGCAGCTCTGCCTGATCCAGGCGGCGGGCGGCGAGACGGAAGTGCTGATCGATCCGCTCGCTGACGGCCTGGATCTGGAACCTTTCTACGACCTGCTGGCCGATGACCGGATCATGAAAGTGTTTCATGCGCCGCGGCAGGATCTGGAAATTTTCTATCACATGGCCGACGGGATGATTCCGGCGCCAATCTTCGACAGCCAGGTGGCCGCGATGGCCCTCGGACTGGGCGACAGCATTGCCTATGACAAGCTGGTCATGGCGGTGCTTAAACACCCGATCGACAAGGGCTCGCGCTTCACCGACTGGTCACGGCGGCCCCTGACGCCGGCGCAATCGGGCTATGCGCTCGCCGATGTCACCCATTTGCGCGACATGTATCCGATCATCCGCGAGCGGCTGGAAAAGGCCGGGCGGATGGGCTGGGTCGCCGAGGAAATGGCGATCCTGACCAATCCCGCGACCTATGAACAGCATCCGGAAAACGCCTGGCAGCGCCTGAAAGTCCGCAAGAACAGTCCGAAATGGCTGGCGGCCATGAAAGCGGCGGCCGCCTGGCGCGAAGAAGAAGCGCAGACCCGCGATATTCCGCGCCAGCGCATCGTCAAGGATGAGGGCCTTTACGAGATTGCCCATGCGGCCCCCACCAAGCCGGAAGACCTGGCGGGCATGCGCGCCCTGCCGCGCGGCTTTGAACGGTCGGCCCCTGCCCAGCGGCTGATCGACAAGCTGAAACCGGCCCTTGCCGACCCCAAGGCCTATGCGCCCGACGTGCCACCGCCACCGCGGCGGCCGGAAGGGGCCAGCGCGATTGTCGAATTGCTGAAAGTGCTGCTGAAACTGGTGGCGGAGGAGGCCGGAGTCGCCGCGCGTCTGATCGCCACGGTTCCGGATCTGGAAGAGATCGCCACCAGCGACACCGCCGATGTGCCGGCCCTGCGCGGCTGGCGGCTCGAGGTGTTCGGCGAGACCGCACTGGCGCTGAAGCATGGCAAGATCGGCCTGGTGCTGGAAAACGGCAAGGTCGTCGCAAAACGGCTCTAGAGGCTTTTGACGACCGGTTCGCGCTCGAGCGATTCCGCCAGTTGGTCAAAGCGGTAACGGGCGCGCTCAACCACCAGATCGGCATCGCCTTCCGGCGCGCTGAGGATGAGGTGTTTCTCGTCCGCGGACAGTGAAAACCGGCTGAGCAATGCATCCGCACGGCCGGACAATGCCGCGCCGAAGCGCAATCCCAGTCCATACGCCATGGCCCATTGCCGCGATTCCTCGTCCAGCAAATGTTCGAAAACGCGCGCATCGGCCGGTGGCCGTTTGCCGTCATATCTGTGATGCAGCACCAGCCCCATATAGGCGCGTTCGGCATGTGCAACCCCGGCGAAGGGCGCATAAAGCGCAAGCTCGCGCGCCAGAGCCGCACGGTGATCGGGGTGATGGCGGGCGCCGACATCGCACAGACGGGCCGCCGCCGCCCGGACCAGCGGGCTGCGATTGGCGAAAACCGTATCGCGCTGTGCAAACACCGGCTCCAGCCAACCCGCCATGGCGCGGCCGAAACCGGGGCTGGGCGCGGCCGGGCGGGCAACCGCCTCGGCTCCGGCCAGCAGCGGATCCACAGCCCTGACCCCTTCCGGCAGGCGGTCGAACACCGCGCCTTCCCGGACGCCGAAAGCGGAGAAAACCACGCGATTGAACTTTCCGCGCTTCATCAGCCGCTTCAGCAGCAATCCGGCATAGGGCAGCATGGCCGCCCGGCGTGCGGAAATTCCGGGAATACCGGTCAGCGAGACCACACTCAGCCGCGAGGCGAGGCCGGCGATTTCCTTTGCCGCCAGCCGGCTGAGCTGGAATTGATGGATGACGCGCAAGGGATAGTCGGCCTCGGCAATGGCCAGATGCGCCAGCGCCCGCCATGAACCGCCAACCGCATAGAGCGTGTCGCCACACTCCTTCAGAACCGGCGCAGCGGGTTTGAGAATTGTGTCGATCCAGTCCCTGGCGTTCTTGCGGCTGGCCATCAGATTATCCGGTGCAGCCAGCGGGCCCAGCGGCAGCGTAATCCCCTGTCCCGGCTTGCCGCGCGATACCGGCACGATTTCGAGGCTGGACCCGCCCAGATCCGCGGCGGCACCGGTGGCATCGGGTGCGCCGGCAATGACGCCCATACCGGCAAGGCGGGCTTCGTCCTCGCCCGAGAGCACAGCGATCTCGATACCGGCCTCGTTTCTGGCGCGCATGATGAATTCGGGGCCGTCCGACGCATCGCGCACGGCAGCCGTAGCCAGAGCGATGCGCTCGCTGACGCCCTTGGCATCCAGCAGGATGGCAAAGCGGCGCAGCGCCCGCAGTGCGGCCTCCACGCCCTCCGGATTGAGGTGTCCGGTCTGACCCAGCCCCCGGCCCAGCCCGGCGCTGGTCTTTTCATTGAAAACCGGCCACAGCGCCCGGCCTTCCATGCGGAAGTGCACGAGGCGAACCGAATTGGAGCCGATATCAATAACGGCGAGATCGTGCTCGACCGCGTTTTCTCCGCTGAGGGCATGCATGCGCTGCGTCAAAGCCGCGGTCCGGAATAGGGCAGCGTTTGCGGCTGATCATTCTTGAGCGCCTGGCCGCGGCCCGAAAGACTGGGATTGGTCATGAAATAATCATGGGCGGAGAAGCGCTTGTTGAGGTCGCCGGTATCGACCCGCTCATACTCACCATTGGCCTGCATATACCAGCTCTGATCATCATCATTCAGATTGGCGACCATGATCTGGTCGAGAATCTGCCGGTGCACAGTCGGGTTCTGGATCGGTGTCAGCACCTCGACGCGGCGATCGAGATTGCGCGGCATCCAGTCGGCAGAGGAGATGAAGACCCGTGCCGAGGCGCTGGGCATGTGGGCCCCATTGGCAAAGCAGACAATACGGGAATGCTCCAGAAAGCGGCCAACGATGGATTTGACGCGGATATTGTCCGACAGGCCCGGCACGCCGGGGCGCAGGCAGCAAATCCCCCGGACCACGAGTTCACACCGCACTCCGGCCTGGCTGGCACGGTAAAGCGCGTCAATGATCTCCGGGTGGGTGATGGAATTGAGCTTGGCCCAGATGCCGGACGGCTTGCCGGCGCGGGCATTCTCGATCTCGCGGTCAATATGGCGGATCAGGAATTCCTTCATGCCGATGGGCGAGATCGACAGGCGCTCCAGATTTTCCGGACGGGCATAGCCGGTCACGTAATTGAAGATACGCCCGGCATCCCGGCCAAAAGCCGGATCGGCGGTGAACAGGGACAGATCGGTATAAATCTTGGCCGTGATCGGATGATAATTGCCGGTCCCGAAATGCGCATAGGTCTGCAGCTCTCCAGCTTCGCGGCGCACGACCAGGCTGACCTTGGCGTGGGTCTTGTACTCGATAAAGCCATAAACGACCTGCACGCCGGCGCGCTCCAGATCCCGCGCCCATTTGAGATTGGCTTCCTCATCAAAGCGGGCTTTCAGCTCGACCAGGGCGGTCACATTCTTTCCGCTTTCCGCCGCCTCGATCAGCGCCGCAACGATCGGTGAATTCTTGGAGGTGCGATAGAGCGTCTGCTTGATCGCGACGACGTCGGGGTCGGCCGCTGCCTGCCGCAAAAACTGTACGACAACGTCGAAGCTCTCATAGGGGTGGTGGACCAGAATGTCCTTGGCCCGGATCGCGGCAAAACAATCGCCGCCATGATCCTTGATGCGTTCCGGAAAGCGCGGCTCATAGGGCTCGAATGTCAGGTCATTACGGGCATCGGGGATGAGCTGTGCGAGTTGTGCCAGGCCGATAATACCGTCAACCTCGACAATGTCGGCGGGATCGGCCTTCAGATGCCCGGCGATAAAGCGCTTGAGGTCTTCCGGCATGCTGGCTTCGATCTTCAGCCGGACGAGCTGACCCCGGCGGCGTTCCCGCAAAAGCTGTTCGAACTCGCGGACCAGGTCTTCGGCCTCTTCCTCGATCTCGATATCGCTGTCGCGGATGATGCGGAATGTCCCCTTGCCTTCCAGGTCATGGCCCGGAAACAGCTTGTCGAGGAAAAGGGTCAGCACGGTTTCCAGCGCCACAAAGCGCTTGATCGGCCGTCCCGCCTTGTTCACACGTCTGTCCGGCAATTCGATAAAGCGCTTGACCCCGGCCGGCATCGGCACCAGCGCGGTCATCAGCTTGCGGTCGGACTGCCGGCGCAGCTTCAGGACCAGCGAGAAGCCGAGATTGGGAATGAAAGGAAAGGGATGCGCCGGATCAATCGCCAGCGGGGTAATGACCGGCAGGATGTGGAGCAGGAAATCTTCTGACAGCCAGGCCCGGTCGCGTTTTGATATGTCCGTTTCCCCGAGCAGCTTGACGCCCGCGCGGCCCATTTCAGTCTTCAATTGCCGCCAGCGCTCCAATTGTTCTTCCATCAGCTCGCCGGCAAACTGATTGATGCGTTTCAGCTGCTCTGCAGGGGTCAGACCATCAATGGACGGCGTATTGATGCCATTGCGGAGCTGCGCGCGCAGCCCGGCCACGCGCACCATGTAGAACTCGTCCAGATTGCTCGCCGAAATCGACAGAAAGCGCAGGCGTTCAAGAACCGGATGATCCTTGTTCGCGGCCTCTTCCAGCACGCGCGTATTGAACTGCAGCCACGACAATTCGCGGTTCAGGAACCGGTCGGCCGAATTCAGCAGGTCAGACGTCTGGCCATCCATGAGTGCACTTTCATTCGATTCGGGCCGGAATATGCCCGGATTTGTGTCCATCAATCCTCGCCGAACGGGTCCTGCCCGTCCAGCACGCGGCGCGCAACACCGCGATTGATCAGCGAGCGCCGCGCCAGCGCTTCCCGGTCCAGCGCCTCGACCAGACGGCGCGCGCCTTCAACCGAGCGCTCCATCCGGGGCAAAAGATAGTCGATCAGACCCTCCACCAGGGGTGATTGCCGGTCGGCGAAGAGTTTCTTCAAGAGCCGCGCCAGCAAGGCATCATCCGGCTCCTGCAATTCCGCGGTCGAAACCGCTTTCAGGCGCGATTGCAGATCGGGAATATCTGTCTGCCAGCGGGCCGGAGCTTCGCGCGCCGTCAAAAGCAGCGCCGGGATGGTCTCGTGCTGGGCCCGGTTCATCAGGTGAAACAGGGCCGAGCGGTCGGCCTCGACATCCGCATCCTCCACCGCGACCGGCTTTGCCGGCGGCAGACCCTCCAGACTTTCTGCCAGATCGGCTCCGGCGATGATCGTGCCGCCGCTCTCCCGCACCCACATATGGGTCAGATGGGTCTTTCCCGTTCCCGGTGGTCCATACAGCACCAGGACGCGGCCCGGCCAGGCCCGCCAGCCGGCCAGCGCCCAGCGCGCAGACGCATTGGCTTCGCCATCGACGAAGCTTTCCGCGCTGTAGTCCTCACGAGGCGGAAGGCCGAGCGCGAGCTGTTCACCCATCAATGTTTCCCGATTCTAGCGCGAGCGTACCACAAGGCCGAGTTCGCGGTCTTCCATCAGACGGGCGCCGCGGGCATCGAGTTCACGCTGAAGCTGGTCCCTCGACCCGCGATATTGCAGCGTCATCATCGCACCGGTCGGGGCGATGGCATCAAGCTGGGCCGAGCTGATCAGCGAAGCGCCGGTCATGGCGTTCTGAAGACGCTGCCATTCGGCGAGCGAGCTGTAGAGCACCGTCACGTTCAGCGTCTCGGCACCACCGCCACGCACAATGGCTTCCGACTTCCATGCCGATTCCAGATCGCCGACGAATCGCCGGGCCGCGGCCCGGAAGTTCGGCACGCCCATGGTCGGGATCGCCTGGCTGGTCATCTCGCCGCTGCCATCAATGGAAAAGAGGCGGCCATCCACGCGCACACCGCCCTCTGACTGGCTGGCAATCATCACCGCCACACGGGAGACGCCATAGGCCTGTGCCACCGAACGCAGCTGATCCTCATTCATCTGCGCCGCGCCGGCGCCATCAATCAGCATGCGCCCGGCATCACCCGAGGGCGCGCTCACCGGCGACAGGGCATGTTGATAGCCGCCATTGCGCCATTCCATCAGCCACGGATTTTCGCGCCCTTCGCCGGTCTCGGAATTGGTGGCATTCCAGAGCCAGTAGCCATTGCCGGTCTGCAGGACCGGAAGCACCAGGATTTCCCGCGCCTGTCCCTCCACGAAGGGAACGCCGAGACCATTGAGCCAGGTGCGGACCGCGCGCGGATCAAAGCTGACGGTCAGCTCACCCAGATAGCGGGTGGCGCTGCGCTGTTCATTGCCGACCTGGAGCCCGCTGATCATCATCGCCGCATCATCATTGCTGACCGGGGGAATCAGGCCGCGATCCTCGGGCAGCGTCAGGCGCTCCACCAGCCGCTCCACTGCCGCGACCTGGCCGCGCTGCATGGCCTGTGTCTGGGCTTCCAGCGCATTGGACGCCGACGCATCAATCGGCACGCCGACAACCGTGTAGGGCGAGTCGGCGGCGGCCAGCCCGGTCCAAAGAGCAATCGTGGCTATGGCTGCAAAAATCTGACGCATCATGGCGCGTTCCTCTTCGCATTCGGATATATCCCCCGTTATACCCGCCTTACGCGCGCGGTGAAGCCCGCGTCTTGCGCGAAAACTGCCTTTTGGGGAGAAGTAGCTCCCGGACGACTCAGGAAAGCGCCTGCCATGACCGACAAACACCGCAACAGCCTGACCTATGCCGATGCCGGCGTGGACATTGATGCCGGGGATGCGCTGGTCGACCGGATCAAGCCACATGCGAAATCCACAGCCCGCCCCGGGGCGGAGGTGGCGCTCGGCGGTTTTGGCGGGGCCTTCGATCTGAAAGCCGCCGGATATGAGGACCCGATCCTGGTCTCCGGCACGGACGGGGTCGGCACCAAGCTGCGTATCGCCATCGAGACTGGCCGCTTTGACACGATCGGCATTGATCTCGTGGCCATGTGCGCCAATGACGTGCTGGCGCAGGGTGCCGAACCCCTGTTTTTCCTGGACTATTTTGCGACCGGCAAGCTCGACCCTGCGCGCGGCGAAGCCATTATCGCCGGGATTGCCGAAGGCTGCCGGCAGTCCGGCTGCGCCCTGATTGGCGGCGAGACGGCGGAAATGCCGGGCATGTATTCGGGCGATGATTTCGACCTCGCGGGATTTGTGGTGGGGGCCGCTGAACGTGGAACCCTGCTGCCGCGGCTCGATGACATGCAGGCCGGCGATGTCCTCATCGGGCTGGCGGCCTCCGGGCCGCATTCCAATGGCTATTCGCTGATCCGCAAGGTGGTCGGGATGTCCGGGCTGAAATGGACGGATGATGCGCCGTTCGCCCCCGGGCAAACGATGGGCGAGGCCCTGCTCACCTCGACAAAACTCTACATCAAATCCGTTGTGCCGCTGATCAAGGAAGGCCTGGTCAAAGGTCTGGCCCACATCACGGGCGGCGGGCTGATCGAGAATCCGCCGCGCATGTTGCCGGATCATCTGGGTTTCGAGCTCGATTATTCCGCCTGGAAACGCCCGGCCGTCTTTGACTGGCTGGCCGAGACCGGCGGGATCGAGGAAAGCGAAATGCGGCGCGCCTTCAATGGCGGGATCGGCCTGCTGCTGGCGGTGGCTGCAGATGATGCCGAGGCGATCACCGTTGCATTGAATGATGCGGGCGAAGAGGCCTTCGTGTGCGGGCAACTCGTCGCCAAGTGACGAAGCGCGTTGCCATCCTGATATCCGGGCGCGGCAGCAATATGCGCGCGCTGTGCCAGGCGATGGCATCACCGGATTTTCCGGCCAAGCCTGTGCTGATCCTCTCCAACCGCCCGGATGCGGCGGGGCTGGATTATGCCCGCGCCGAGGGCCTTCCCTACACGGTGATCGACCACACGCAATTCGAGAGCCGCGCGGCCTTTGACGCGGCACTGCACGACGCCCTGCAAAAAGCCCGGCCTGACATTATCTGCCTCGCCGGCTTCATGCGGCTCCTGACGCCCGGCTTCGTGGAGAAATGGGCCGGCAGCCTGATCAATATCCACCCCTCCCTCTTGCCGAAATATCCCGGCCTGAAGACGCATCAGCGCGCGCTCAATGCCGGAGACACAGAGGCCGGCTGCACCGTGCACCATGTCGTGCCGGAAATGGATGCAGGCGAGATCATCGGCCAGTCGCGCGTGCCCATTCTGCCCGGCGATACAGTGGAGACGCTGGAGGCCCGTGTGCGGGAGGCCGAACACCAGCTCTATCCGGCGTGCTTGCGGAAACTGGTGGAAAGCTAGCCCGCGACCTTACCCTGTTTCTGCTGCCATTGAGCCCCCAATGAGGCGATGGCCGCAGCGATCATGCCGGCATCATCGACATAGCCAGCGACAGGAATGAAATCGGATACGGCATCGGTCGGAAGGACCAGATATCCCAGCGCGGTCAGGCAGGTCGCCTTGACCCAGCGCGGGGTTTCGGGATCCCGTAGCAAGCCGTAAAGCCCACTGGCCTGGTCGACCAATTGCCCCACTCCGCTGATATGCTTCAGCTTGGACGTGAATTTACCGGCACTGAAATGACGGGCATGATCCATGACGGGCTCCTTGCGGGTCGCATCTGCCCGTCTCAAGTTAAGGTCAATTGAGGCAGAAATAGGAAAACCGCCGGAGCCATCATGCAGATCACGGACGCCATCTTCATTGACGAGAGCGAGCTGGAGGAGCGGTTTGTGCGCGCCTCCGGCCCGGGCGGCCAGCACGTCAACAAGACCTCCTCGGCCGTACAGCTGCGCTTTGACGCCGCCAACTCGCCCAGCCTGTCCGCCGAAATCAAATTCCGCCTGAAACGCATTGCCGGGCGGCGCCTGACCAAGGACGGGGTGCTGGTGATCGAGGCCGATGGCTCCCGCTCGCAGGAGCGCAACCGGGCCGAAGCGCGCCGCAAGCTGGCGGAGCTGATCGAACGCGCCACGAACCGGCCCAAGCCGCGAAAGGCTTCGCGCCCCTCTCTGTCCTCGATCAGGAAGGTCAAGGAGGCCAAGGCCAAGCGGGGGCAGAAAAAGGCGTTGCGCAAAAAACCGGGGCGGGAGGAGTAGCCACGTCACCTGCAATTTCGACCGCCGGGTTTCGTCTGACACGCGAAAATGTTAACCAACAATTCCCAAACGCCCATGCGCGCCCCGAGGCTCGCGCAGCTTCGGGCGTCGCGGCGGGCGTTCACACGCTACGCGACAGGGGGAAAATATGACGAAATTCAATTCATTGGCGGCTGTGGCCGGGGTCTTCTCATGTCTGGCCATCACGCCTGCGGCAGCGCTTCAGGACCGGGACGAGCAACGGGTTATCCGGCAAAGCCAACCAGCCGTTATTCAGCGGGAAGTTTCGCCGGAAATCCTCCGGAACACGCCCGAACTGATCCAGCGTCTGGATCGCAATCCGCGCCTCCAGACACCGGTCCTTGAGGGCCAGCTGGAGGAGATTACCGGTTTCATAGCGCCAACACAGGCGCAGATGGAATATCTGGCACCGTTCCAGCGCCGCTTTGCCAACGAAATTGTTGAAATACATCGCGAATTACGTCCGGAGATTTGGGAGCGGCTGCGTAATTTCTGCTCGCCGGGCGCGCGCGCTTTCAACTGGCGTGACGCCGGACAGATGACTCCGGTCCGCAATCAAGGGGCCTGCGGGTCTTGTACGACCTTCTCCGTTTCGGGAGCGTTCGAGGGAGCCAACAATATCCGCAACAATCAGTCGATTGACGTCTCCGAACAACAAATGCTGAGCTGCGCCGAGCAGAATAATGGCAATGATGCCGTCAGCTGCAATGGCGGCTGGATGCACTGGATTGCCGGCTGGATGATGTCGAACGCACTGACCGGCGAAAATGATTTCAACTATCAGGCGTCCGATCTCTCCTGCCCGGCCAATTTGCCAAGCCGCTATGGCCTGGCCGCCTGGGACTGGATCGGGTCCAATACTCGTTTTCCAACTGAAAACGAGATTAAGGATGCCATCTGTGAATATGGCCCCGTCAGCGTGGCCGTGACCGTCGGTAATGATTTCCGCCGTTATGATGAAGGGGTCTTCCGCACCGATGACCGCGATGCCGTCAATCACGCCGTCGTGCTAGTGGGTTGGGACGATGACCGTAATGCATGGCTCATGCGCAATAGCTGGGGCACGGGCTGGGGCGATGATGGTTATATGTGGATCGAATATGGAGCCAGCCGGATCGGTGAATATGGTATCTGGCTGCTGCCCGAAGAACGCAGCTTTATCGAACGCTCCAATATCGCCGAGCTGATCCGTGAGCAATACATCCCGTTCTGGCAAGAATATAACCTTCAATTCCCGCTGCCGGACATCACCGAGGCGCGCCGCCTCAATCCCGATTTGCAGAATCCGGACCGGTTCCGCGAAATACAGGATCAACCCGAACTGCAGCGGCAGGAATTCCAGCGTCAACCGCGTCTCGAGCAGCGCTTGGAACTGCCCGAGCGGTTCGAGGATCGGGGATCACCGGACGATGGCAACTAGACCATTTTTATTGAGTGCTGTCATGGCTGCCGGTCTTTGCGGACCGGCAGCCGCCCAGCGGGCTGAAAATCGCACGGTAATCGAACCCCTGACGGTCGAGGCCATTCCCGAGACTGACCGGATGTCGGTATCGGTCGATACCGGCATCGGCGGCGAAATCGAGGTCATCCTTCCGGCCCAGGCCACAACCGGGTTCGAATGGCAGGCCGAGCGCGCCAATGATCTGTTGCGGCTGGTGGCGGAATGCGAATATCCCGGCGACACGGACCGGCTGGGCAGCGTGGGAACACACCGATTTATTTATCGCGCTGAGAGTGCAGGCCTGAGCGGCGTCACACTCCGATATGTGCAGCCCTGGGTGCCAGATGAGCCGGCAATTACCGTGGAATTGACGATCACGATCACAGAATAAAAAAGCCCGGCGCAATGGCCGGGCTTATCGATTTCTCTTTCTCCCCCTGCTTGCGGGGGGAGTGTCGAGTAACGACGAGAGGACGGATGGCGTGCAGGATCGCCCCCTCCGCTCGCTTCGCGACCACCTCCCCCGCGAACGGGGGAGGAAAGTCTATCACCTACCCGACAATCTCGTCGTCGGAGAAGAAGAATTTGATTTCTTCCGCGGCGGTTTCCGGGGCGTCGGAGCCGTGCACCGAATTGGCTTCGATGGATTCAGCGAAGGTCTTGCGGATCGTGCCTTCATCGGCATTTTCCGGATTGGTGGCGCCCATGACTTCGCGGTATTTGGCGATCGCATTCTCGCCTTCCAGGACCTGGACCACGACCGGGCCGGAGATCATGAAGCTGACCAGATCGTTGAAGAAGGGACGCTCGCGGTGGACGCCGTAAAATCCTTCGGCCTGATCCTTTGTCATATGGATGCGCTTTTGCGCGATGATGCGCAAGCCGGCATCCTCGATCATGGCGTTGATCTTGCCGGTCAGATTGCGGGCGGTGGCATCGGGTTTGATGATGGAGAAGGTGCGCTGGGTAGCCATTTGAGAAACTCCGTAGTGTTCGGGGAGGTTTGACGAGTCGCGCGGGCTTATAGAGGCGCTTTCGCTCCTTGTGAAGCCGTGCTAGCCGCTGCCGCCATGCTACACGTCAACGACCTCACCTGCCGGATGGAAGGCCGCCTGCTGATTGATCAGGCGACGTTTCACCTGCCGCCGCGCTGCCGCATGGGGCTGGTGGGGCGAAACGGGTCGGGCAAGTCGACCCTGTTCCGGGTGATCAAGGGCACATTTGCCGCTGAAAGCGGCGATGTCCGCGTGCGCAAGGGCGCGCGAATGGGGTTTGTCGATCAGGAAGTGCCGGGCGGGCCGGAAAGCCTGATGGAGGTGGTGCTGGCCGCCGATACCGAGCGCGCCAGCCTGCTGGCCGAAGCAGAGACCGCCACCGATCCGCACCGCATCGCCGACATCCAGACGCGGCTGGCGGACATCGAGGCGCATTCTGCCGAAGCGCGGGCCGGGATCATCCTGTCCGGTCTGGGCTTTACCGCGGCGGAACAATTGCGGCCCTGTTCGGAGTTTTCCGGCGGCTGGCGCATGCGGGTGGCCCTCGCGGCGACACTGTTTGCGCGGCCGGACCTGCTCCTGCTCGATGAGCCGACCAATTATCTCGATCTGGAAGGCGCGATCTGGCTGGAAAGCTATCTCAAGAGCTTCCCCGGTGCGGCGCTGGTCATCTCGCACGACCGCGACCTGTTGAACGCGATGGACACGATCGCCCATCTGCGGGCGAAGAAAATCAGTATTTTCGAGGGCGGTTACGATAATTTCGAGCGCCAGCTGGCGGAAAAACAACGCCTGCAGATGAAGCTGAAAGCCCGGCAGGATGATGAACGCCGCCACCTGCAGGCTTTTGTCGACCGTTTCAAGGCCAAGGCCAGCAAGGCCAAACAGGCGCAAAGCCGGGTGAAACGCCTGGAAAAGATGCAGCCCGTGGCGACCATTGTTGATGATCCGGTCTCGCCCTTCGAATTCCCGGCCCCGCAAAAGCAGATGGCCCCGCCGCTGATGCGGATCGAGGGGCTGGATCTGGGCTATGAGCCCGGCCAGCCCATCCTGCGCGGGCTTAATCTGCGCATTGACCCGGATGACCGCATCGCCCTGCTGGGCCGCAATGGTTCGGGCAAGTCGACCTTTGCGAAACTGCTGGCCGGACGGCTGGAACCGATGGGCGGGCATTTCCGCCGTCACAAGAAAATCCAGACCGCCTTCTTTGCCCAACACCAGATGGACGTGCTGCCACCGGAAAAGTCCGCCTATGATCATGTGCTGGAACGCATGGAGGAAGCGACCGAGGCCCAGCGCCGGGCGCGGCTGGCGCGGTTCGGCCTGCCCATCCATTTGCAGGAAACGCCGGCCCGGCAGCTGTCGGGCGGCGAGAAGGCGCGGCTGTTGCTGAACCTTATCGTGTTCGACGGCCCGCACCTGCTGATCCTCGATGAACCGACCAACCACCTCGATATGGATGCGCGGGCCGCCCTGATTGATGCCATCAATGCCTATGAGGGAGCCGTCATCCTGATCGCCCACGACCGGCACCTGGTGGAAAGCTGTGCCGACCGGCTGTGGCTGTGCGCCGAGGGCGGTATCGAGCCCTATGATGGCGACATGGAGGATTACCGCCTGCTGGTGACCGGAAAGGCGCCGAAAGAGGAGCGTGGACGCAGCCGCACGGTCATCGATGAAAAGACCGGCCGCCGCCGCGAGGCAGCCGCCCAGCGCGAGGCCATCAAGCCGCTGAAACTGGAAGTGCGCAAATGGGAGAAGGAAGCTGAGCGCCTGCGGGCCATTCTGGCCACGATCGACAAGGGGCTGGCTGCGCCGGGGCTTTATGAAAAGGATCCGAAAACCGCCACCGAACTGCAGATCAAACGGGCCCGGGCCGAAGAACTGATCGAGACCGCGGAGACGAACTGGCTGGACGCGATGGAGAGGCTGGAAGCGGCAGAGGCGGGCTAGCCGGTTTGGCGTATTTCAGAATCCGTTTTCGTTCGGCTTGACCGGACGATCTCGCCATCAAAGAGGCCCTCCGATCAAGTCGGAGGGAAACGGTTTTGAGTATTGCGCCTACCCGCAATAAACCCGCACCACGCGATCATCCTCATCGAGTTCTATATTCGTACGGTCGGCGCGATAATCCATCGTGACGGCCGTGCCCGGCGGGATGATGCGGCGGGGCTGCGGCAGGGTGTCGACGTCGATCTCGTTGATATCCTGGCCGACCAGATAGCCGAGCATATCGGCATCGCACCCGCCCTCGCCCAGCACCGGCGTCTCGATCCCGGGATCGGCGGGCTGCGGCGTCGCACAGGCGGCGAGCGCGAACAGAAGCGGAAATATCAGCTTTTTCATCATCGAGGCTCCAGAGGCTGGTCATAGTCGCTGCGCAGCCAGTGCCCCCGCAGCGATGCGAAGAAGGGATCAATATAGACCCATTCCCCATCCAGTTGCACCACTTCGACGATGGCATAACCGATCATGTAGTCGTTGACCGGGTGATGATCCCAGAAATCCTCGCCGGTGAAGAAGATGATCAGATCGGTGCGGAGCCCGTCCGCGTTGAAATTGCGATGGCTGCGGATGAGCTCGACGCCGCCTTCCTGCGCGAGGATCGACGCCACGGACGTGTAGCGATCATCGCCTTCCCGCCCGGCCAGCCAGGCGTCATCGTAGAGCCAGGCCTCGACCGGGGCCGCAAAGCCGTCGCCATCAAAGTGCCAGTCACTGACGCCATGAGCGCGGAAAAAGGCGATGTCGCGTGCCAGAATGGCCTCCCGCGTTTCCTCGGCGAAATACTCGATGGAGCCTTCACGCGGCGCACCGGGCCCGCAGGCGACAACAATCAATGCCAAGAATGGAATGAAATGTTTCATGATCGCCCCGGTCCTGCGCGAGGCTTGCCGGAAGCACACGATAGATACAACTTACAATTTGGCGAGGAACGGACAGGAGCGCCCATGTTTGACCGGCGGCTGGTTGATAAAGACATCGAGGATTGGATTTTCGAGCAATGGGACATGCTGCATCAACGTCTCGGGCCGGAAAAACCGCTGGGTAGTTCTGCCATGGTGCTGCCCCGGCCCGGCGAGTTCGGGTCCGCAGCGCCATCACCAGCGGAAACCGCACAGCGCATATTCGACCGAGTTCAACAATTGGCAGGACTTGAAAACTGGCCGGTCAAACTGGAAAGCTTCGAGGCTCTGAAGCCCGAACAGGTATCAGAATATGTTTTTCTGGCCCCCGAACGGCAACAGTCTGCCGGCCTCTTCATTACAGGTGACGGCAATGAACCGATTATCCGGTACGATCTGGATGCCGTGAACCGGCCAATGGATCTTATCGCCACTTTTGCGCACGAACTTGCGCATTACTTGCTGATCGCCACCCAGATCGACACAGGGGATATGGGAGAGGAAGCCGAATTGCTGACCGATCTGGCAGCTGTGTACATGGGCTTTGGCGTATTTCTGGCCAATTCGGCATTCGAGTTTGGGGGCCACCAAGGTTTTTACGGGAGTGGCTGGTCCAGCAAGCGGCAGGGCTACCTGTCCGAAAACAGCTTGTTGGTGGCGACGGCGCTATTTGCCCGAACCAGCGGAAACGATCCGGAAGAAGCCACGCCCTTCCTGAAAAACCGGCTGCACAAATCCTGGAAGAAAGCCCTGAAACAGGTCGACAGGCGTCAAGATGCCATAGAGCTGATGCGCAAAGCCGATAACGGGTTTTCCGAAAAGCTTGCGCAGGCTTAAGCCTTCTTTTCCCAGCGGCCTTCGACGGATTGCTGCCAGTAGGCGATGGCGCGGCCGGCGGCCTTGGCCTTCTTCCACAGTGCGCGGGAGGCCGCGATCGCCTGCTCGTCACTGGCATCAAACATGACGCAGACGCGTTCAAACCCGTCGGGGTTCTCGACGTCCACACCATCCAGCGCAAACAGGATTTGCGCGGAATTCAGATTGTCTTCCGTGAGGGATAGCAGGATGGGCTGGCGGTCCGGGTCCGGCTCATCGGCGCGGCCATGGGCGAGGAAGCTGTCCTCCTTCGCCGTCCAGAGCGTCGATTCCAGCGCCTTGATATGATCGGCATGGCCGGTACGCACCAGAGCGCGCCAGCCCTTTTCAAGCGTCTTTTCAAGCAATTCGGGCAAGGCATCGGCGAGCGTGGTCCGCTCAAGATGGTAGAACCACAGCTCGCCGGCCATTTACCTAGCCCTCGTAATTGTCCCGCACGAAGCGGTCCAGAAGGCGCACGCCATAGCCCGTGCCGAAGGTCGGCAGACGGGCATCCTTGGCGCCGGACCACATGCCGGCACCGGCGATGTCGATATGCACCCAGGGCTTGTCATTGACGAAGCGCTGGAGGAATTGCGCCGCGGTGATAGATCCGGCCAGACGGCCCTCGCCGATATTCTTCATGTCGGCGATGGGACTGTCGATCTGGCGGTCATATTCCGGCCCGATGGGCAGGCGCCAGACTTTCTCGTCCGAGGCCAGACCGGCTTTCGAGAGCTGGTCGGACAGCTTGTCGGAATTCGAGAAGATGCCGGCATGCTCATGACCCAGCGCGATCAGGATCGCCCCGGTCAGGGTTGCCAGGTCGATGATGAATTCCGGATCATATTCTTTCTGCGCATACCAGAGCACATCGGCCAGAACGAGGCGGCCTTCCGCGTCGGTATTGAGAATCTCGATGGTCTGACCGGACATGGAGGTCACGACATCGCCCGGACGCTGTGCGTCACCATCGGGCATGTTTTCCACGAGCCCGACGAGGCCGACCGCATTTACCTTGGCCTTGCGATTGGCGAGCGTGGTCATCAGGCCGACAACAGCAGCCGAACCGCCCATATCGCCCTTCATTTCGTCCATGCCGGCCCCCGGCTTGAGCGAAATGCCACCGGTGTCGAAAGTGACGCCCTTGCCGACAAAACAGAGCGGCTTGTCGCCCTTCTTGCCGCCATTCCATTTCATGATGGCGATCTTGCTTTCGGCGACCGAGCCCTGACCGACGCCCAGCAGCGAGTGCATGCCGAGCTTGGTCATTTCCTTTTCGCCGAGGATCTCGATCTCGAGACCGATATCGGCGAGCTTTTCAATGCGCTTGGCATAATCCGGCGGGCGCAGGAAGTTGGACGGCTCGTTGACGAGGTCGCGGGCGAGATAAACACCTTCGGCCACCGCCGACCAGTCTTTCCAGGCGGCTTTCGCGGCTTTCTGATCGTCGGCCGAGACCGTCACCGATTTCAGCGAGGGCTTCTTGTCATCAGCCAGCTTGGTGCGGAATTTGTCAAAACGGTAGGCGGCCAGCATGCCGCCCAGTGCAAAACGGGCTGCGCCTTCAGCGTCGGCGATTCCCTCCAGATGGACGTGCAAATCCTTTTCGCCCGTTGTCAGGAGCGCCTTGACCAGTCCGGCCCCGGCCTGCTCCAGCGCATTGCCGTCGGTCTTCTTGTTGCCCACGCCGAACAGGACGACGCGATCGGCGTCGATGCCGGACGGTGCATTGATGACGAGGGCTTCGCCGGCCCCGCCCTTGAAACGCGACGACTTGATGGCGCGGGTCAGCGCGCCTGCAGTCGCGGTATCAACGGTCTTGGCGGTTTCGGACAGCACGGCCTTGTCGAATGCGGGGACCGCAATTGACCCCTTGGCCGGCGCGTCTGCGAACTTGATTTTCATGCCTCATCCTCTTTTGTGGATCGCCTCACCCCGAATGGGTGTGCGAAGCTGTGTCGCCGAAGTGGTATCCGATCGCCGGGTGTTATAGAAGGCCATATCCGCATGAGTCTGCAGGCCCGATGATTCTCGTACAGCGCTACATGTTCCGGCAATTGCTGATGCCGTTTGTCACCGCTGCCACTGCGTTCGCGGCGCTGGCCTTGCTGACTCAGAGCCTCTCGAACATCGAATTCATCTCGAATTACCGCGAAACCGCCTTTACCTTTATCAAGGTCACCTTTCTCGCCTTGCCGCAGCTGGTGGCGCTGCTGTCGCCGTTTGCCTTGTTCATTGCAGTCCTGGCCGGATTGTCGCGTCTCTATTCGGATTCAGAAGCAACGGTGGCGTCTGCCTCTGGTTTGTCGCGCTGGGGCGTGCTGTCCCCGGTCATCCGTCTGGCGGTCCTGGCGGCCATCCTGAATCTGGGCATCAATCTCTTTGTCCAGCCGCTGGCCTATCAGGAAATGCGGCGCAGCGTTTACGAACTGCGCACCGATGTCGCGGCCAGCCTGGTACGGCCCGGAGAGTTTTCCAATCTGGCAGCCGGCGTAACGCTTTATGCCCGCGAATCCGACGGTAGCGGCCGCATGGCCGATATCTTCATCCACGATGCGCGTGATCCCGACGAGGTCTCCACCTACGCGGCGCGCGAAGGCGTCATTGTCCGGGGGGAGGTCCGCCCGTCCATGGTGCTCATAGACGGCAATGTGCAGCAGGTGGATGAAACCGGCGCGCTCAGCTTCCTGACATTTGACCGTTATGAATTTGATCTCGGGGATTTTGTTGATCCGCAACTGATTTTCTTCTTCAAGGAATCGGACCGGTTTCTGCATGAATTATTCTATCCGGACGCCACAGCGCTGGCCCGCGCACGCGGGGCCGAACGTTTGCTTGCTGAAGCGCATTACCGGCTGTCCGGACCGCTTTACAATATCGCCCTGGCGCTGATTGCCGCGGCCGCCTTCATGGCCGGCACGCATTCGCGGCTCGGCAATACGCGAAAGGTCATCATTGCTGTCGGGATCGCCCTGACCGTCCGGCTTGCCGGCTTTGCCGCCCAATCGGCAGCGGCTGATGATCCCGCTTTCAATTATGTGCAATACGCCTTGCCGGTACTGGCCATGATCGGCGCGATGACACTCATCTGGTGGCGGCGCGGACGTCCGCGGCCGGGCATTGACGAAGAGGCGGTCGCCGCATGAACCCGCTTCGCAGCCGCCTCGCCCGCTATCTGGCGCTTCAGATCCTGTTCGGCATTTTTGTTGCCGCCAGCGTCGTTGTGGCAATCATCCTGCTTGTCGATTTTGTGGAGCAATCCCGTGCCGTTGGTACACGCGTTGATGTCTCCGCCTTTGATCTTCTGGTGCTGACACTGTTGCGGGCCCCCTTGCTGGTTGAAGAGACCCTGCCTTTCATTTTCCTGTTCGGCGTATTGTTTGCGCTGTTCCGGCTCAATCGCCGCAGCGAACTCGTGGTGATGCGGGCCTCGGGCTATTCAGCCTGGCGGATCGTATCCCCCGCTGTCATCATTGCGCTTGTGTCCGGCATTCTGGCGACGACCTTGCTGAATCCCATCGGATCCGCACTGAACGCCGAATTCGAATCCCGCCGGGATCAACTCACGCAGGTCCAGACCGATGCGCCGCGGGCCCAGCCTGTCTGGCTGCGGGAAACCACGGCCGACGGTTTTACGGTCATTTCGGCGCGACAGCTGGAAGAAAATGCCCGGGAGCTGGTCGCCCCGGTCTTTCACTTCTACACGATCGGCGATTCCGGCCGGCCAGATCTGGATCGCAGGATAACGGCCTCCAGCGCGCAACTCATAGCCGGTTTCTGGACGCTCGAGGGCGCCGTGGAACGTACGCCTGGTGCCGCGCCTCTCGAGATCGGCGAAGTGGCGCTTCCCACTAGCATTGACCGTCAGTCTCTGTTCGAGCGCATCCGTTCACCTCGCGGCGTCTCTTTCTGGGACCTGCCGGGGCTGATTGCGTCGGCGGAAGCCTCCGGCCTCGCCGCCGAACGCTTCGTCCTGCGCTGGCAAGGCCTCCTGACTCTGCCGCTGACCCTGATCGCAGCAAGTCTGATTGCAGCGGCAGCGACCTTGCGGCTTTACCGGCTCGGCGGAGCGGCGGCGTTTGCGCTAACCGGGGGTGCGGCAGGTTTCCTGATATATTTCGTGCAGGAAGTTCTGCATACGCTGGGTGGCAATGGCACCCTGCCGCCCCTGACCGCGGCCTGGGCGGCGCCACTGATCACGACCTTGCTTGCCCTTGCCTACATCGCGTCGACCGAAGATGGTTAGCAGCGCGGCGTGGACGCGCGCGCTATAAGTGTTTATGCGGGTTGGTAACCGGCCCGGCCCCAAGGAGTATCGTATGCGGTCCCTGCTTCTCACTGCGGTTTGTGCCAGCGCACTGATATCCGGCATGGCCGAAGCGGCGATATGTGCCGTGACGCAGGGAACCGACGGCGGACTTTTGTCGGCGGCCGGTGATGAGCCTGTCTTTATCGAGGCCGATACGCTGATCGAGAATCGTGCGGACGGCAGTTACATGGCGCAGGGCAATGTAGTCGCGCGCCAGAATGGCCGGACCGTCGAAGCTGACGAGCTGATATATCGCCCCGGCACCAACCGGGTCATTGCACGCGGCAATGTTGCCATCTTCTCCGATAATGCTCCGCCGCAATTTGCCGACGAAATCGAACTGGATGACGCGCTCGGTGAAGGTCTCGCCGTCGGGTTTTCGACGCTGCTCGAGAACAATGGCAGCACCGCTGCAGCGTTCGCCGTAAGGCGGGCAAACGGGTCGCTGGAACTGACCAATGCCTATTATACAGCCTGCCGTATTGAAACGCATGGCCGTGAGCCGACCTGGCGTCTGCGTGCCGCCCGTGCCGTGCGGGATACGGATTCGGACATGATGTATTATCGTGATGTCCGGCTGGAGGTTCTCGGACTACCCGTTGCCTTTTCTCCGGTCTTTGCCCATGCGGACCCGTCCTCCGAACGGCGGTCTGGCCTGCTGTTTCCGGATTTCGGTGTATCGTCGCGGCTCGGAGCCTTCTACGGACAGCCCTATCACTGGGTCCTTTCCCCGTATCAGGACATCACGGTCACGCCGCGGGTCATGGCCAATGTCAATCCGCTTGTGGAACTGGAGTACCGGCGCCGGTTCTGGTCAGGGGATATGGCTTTCGAGACCAGCTATACGCGGGAACGCGATATCGACAGCGATGGTGAATTGCTAAACGACGCCGAACATCGCTGGCACCTGTTTGGCGGCGGTGAGTTTGATGTCACCGAAAACTGGGTCTGGGGCTTTGGCGTGCAGCTGGCGTCGGACGATTTCCACATGCGGTCCTATGACATCTCGGAAACCTATGAAGATTATCCCGGCATAATAGAACCCGCCCCCCGCCGGCTCATGAATCAGCTCTATGCGCAAGGCCGGACAGATAATTACTACGCAGAAGTGATCGCCTCGGGCGTTCAAAGTCTGCGCGAATTCGAAAATGATGATCAATTGCCAGTCATGGCGCCGTTGGGCGAATTGCGGCTGAACACCGCAGCAGGGGAACGGTTCGGCCGTCTTCGCGCAATTGCCTCGACGACGGTTCTGACGCGCAATGACGGTGTGGATTATCAGCGCGCGTCGGCCTCGCTGGACTGGCAGGCACAGTTCATCGCCCCCGGCGGGCTGGTGTTTGAGCCTTTTGCTGCCGGGCGGACGGATTATTACAGTTTTTCCGACGTGCCCGGCGCGCTGCCCGGAAATACGGTCACGGAAGATTCCTTTGGCCGCGTTCTTGGCTATGCTGGCGCTGAGCTGAGCTGGCCACTGATCAATTCGACCGGCGCCGCCGATACGATTCTGGAACCCATGCTGCAGGCACTGGTTGCGTCCGACGACACCGAGTCGACGAGGATCATCAATGAGGACAGCCAGACCGCGGAACTCGATGAGACCCTTCTGTTCGATCACAATCGCGCGACGGGATATGATTTGTGGGAGGAAGGCACGCGCCTGACCTACGGGCTACGTTCGACAACATTCTGGGGAAATAACAATCAGCTTCGCGGATTTATCGGTCAGAGCCGGAGACTGGATGGTGATCCCGTATTCGCGGCCAATAGCGGGCTGTTCGAAGATGACTCCGATTTTATCGTCGCGGGCGAGATCGATCTGGGATCTTTTGACTTGATGGCGCGGACGCGCGTGGATGCCGAGGACGGCACGCTGAACCGGATTGACCTTATGGCGACCTATTATGGCCAAAGGGTTTTCGCCCAGATCCGGTATTTCAGCTTTGATGATTCGCTTAACCGGCCTGGCCCCAGCGAGGAGATCCAGCTTGTTTCACAAACGCGTCTCACCGAGAACTGGAGCGTGGTCTACAATGTGCAACGCGATATGGATCAGGATGTAAACCGGCGTCAGGAAGTCGGGTTCCGCTATCGCGATTTCTGCACGGACTTCGAAATCCTGTATCAGCGCGAAAACCTCAATATCGGCAATCTCGGCCCGTCGGAATCGATCCAGTTCCGTGTGACGCTGTTCACGCTCGGTGGTATTGGCTCCGAATAACTGCCATGAGCAGTGCGCCATCGTTGCACCGCGCGCGCGTATGAGTATTTTCGAGACCGTACCAGAAAAAATCGGCCATGATCATGAAACGACTTTTGACCGCCTCACTTGCCCTGGCGCTTTCTGCTGTTGGCAGCGCCTGTGCCCATGCCCAGCAAGTTGAAGGCATAGCTGCGCTGGTCAATGACTATCCGATCACAACTGTGGATGTCCGCAACCGGATGCGGCTGATCATTGCATCGTCCGGGGCCCAGCCGACGCCGGAAGCGCTGGCCCGAATCCAGGATCAGGCGATCCGCTCTCTGGTCGATGAAACGCTTCAGCTGCAGGAAGCGCTCGAGTATGAAGTCGAGGTTGATCCAGCCGAGGTGGACGCCGCCATCCAGAATATCGCGGTCCAGAATGATGCCGACCCGGCTCAGATCGAACGTGATCTGGCCGCCAGCGGTATTGCTGTCACAACGCTCCGCCGCCAGCTCGAGGCGGAAATCGCGTGGCAAATCCTCGTCGGCGGGCGCTATAGCAACCGCATCCGTATTTCCAATCAGCAGATCGAAGCGACGCTGGAACGCGTGGCCGCATCGGCATCGGAAACGCAATACCGCCTGGCCGAAATCTTTCTCGAAATCCCGGTCTCGTCTGATGAGGAACAGGCCCAGCAGCGCGCGATCGCGGTTATGACCCAGATCCAGCAGGGTGCCCCTTTCCAGGCCGTCGCCCAGCAGTTTTCCGATGCCCCGTCAGCGGCCAATGGCGGCGAAATCGGCTGGCTGCTCACCGGACAGATGCGCCCGGAAGTGGCGCAGGTCGCGCAAGCGCTCTCGCCGGGTCAGTTGTCGCGGCCCTTCCGTGTTCCGGGCGGGCTGATGATCATCGCCCTGATTGACGAGCGCGAAGGCACCACTGCCATCATGTATGATCTGGCACAGGTGACAATCCCGACCAGCCGGGTCACTGACGAGTCCGTTGCCGCATTACAGCGGGCGATTTCGCGCATTGCCAGTTGCGACCAGATCGACGCCGCCGTCGAAGGCGTTGACGGTGCCTTCTCGTCCCGTCTGGGCCAGATTTCGCTGGATGCGCTGTTGCCGCAAGTTGCCGAACCCCTGTCCGGGCTCGATGAGGGTGAGAATACCGGCATTCTGGAATCCGCGGCCGGACGGCAGGTCTATTTCGTCTGTGATCGTTCTATCGGCGGACCGGGCGTGCCCACGCGCGAGGAAATCGAACGCCAGCTGCGCAACCAGCAATTGTCGATGCTGTCCCGCCGCTGGCTCCGTGATCTACGCCGCGACTCCACGATCGAAATCCGCTAATGACCGCGCCCCTGGCGCTGACCATGGGCGATCCGGCCGGGATCGGTCCGGAGATCAGTTGCGCCGCCTGGCAGGCGCTGAAGCAGGCCGGGCCGGTCTTTTTCGTGATCGGCGACCCGGCCCTGTATGATGTTCCGGTGGAGATCATCGAAACGCCCGCGCAAGCGGAATCCGTATTTTCCCGCGCCCTGCCCGTCATCCCGGTCGCGCTTGCTGCGCCTGTCACAGCGGGGCAGGCAGACGGGGCGAATGCCGCCCCCGTTCTGGCTTCTATCGAGCAGTCGGTCGCGCTGGCGGCCAGCGGCCTGGCCGGCGGCATTGTCACCAATCCGGTTTCCAAAGCCGTCCTTTATACGGCCGGCTTCAAGCATCCTGGCCATACCGAGTATGTCGCCATGCTGACCCGGAAGCTGAAGCAGGCGGGACCGCGCGGACCGGTAATGATGCTGGCAGGCGAAAAGCTGCGCGTTTCCCTGGTCAGCATCCACATGTCACTGAAAGCGGCGATCGAGGGTCTGAGCGCCGAAGCCATCATCCATACGGCACGGGTCACGGCCCATGCGCTGCGAAAGGATTTTGGCATCAGAACGCCGAGACTGGCGCTGGCCGGACTCAATCCACATGCCGGCGAAGGCGGTTCCCTGGGCCGCGAGGAGATTACCATTATCGCGCCGGCCGCCAATGCCCTGCGCGCCGAGGGCGTGGACATATCCGGCCCGCTGCCGCCCGATGCCATGTTCCATGAGGAAGCGCGGGCCGGATATGATGCGGCCATCTGCCTGTATCATGATCAGGGGCTGATCCCGTTCAAGGCGCTGGATTTCTGGGGCGGCGTGAACGTCACGCTCGGCCTGCCTGTCATCCGCACATCGCCGGATCATGGCACCGGATTCGATATTGCCGGCAAGGGCGTAGCGCGCGCCGACAGCCTGATCGCGGCCATCCGGCTGGCGGCTGACATGGCCGCGCGGCGGGCCATATGAGCACGCCGCCACCGCTGCGGGAGATAATCGCCGAATACGGGCTGCGCGCCGACAAATCCTTCGGTCAGCATTTTCTGCTCGATCTTAATCTGACCGGAAAGATTGCCAGCCTGTGCGGGGATGTCTCCGGCGTCACGATCATCGAGGTCGGCCCCGGCCCTGGCGGCCTGACCCGGCCCCTGCTGGCGCTTGCGCCCGAACGCCTGATCGCGGTCGAGATGGATGCACGCTTCATCCCGGCGCTGGAGGCGACGGCTGACTATTATCCAACGCCTTTCGAGATGATCGAGGGCGATGCGCTGAAAGTGGACGAAGCCGCATTGACCGGCGGGGGACCGGCCGTGATTGCGTCCAACCTGCCCTATAATGTCGGCACGCCCCTGCTCATAAAATGGTTGAAAGCCGAGCCGGTCTTCTGGCAGAGACTGGTGCTGATGTTCCAGAAAGAGGTTGCGGAACGGGTGGTCGCTCCCGCGGGGGCCAAAGCCTATGGGCGGCTGGCCATTCTGACGGCTGCTGTCGCGTCGGCGCGGATCGTGCTGAATGCACCGGCCCGTGCCTTCACGCCACCGCCCAAGGTCGATAGTGCGGTGGTGGTGATTGATCCCCTTCCCGCTGCGCAACGTTTCACTGATCTGGCGGCGCTGGAAGTGGTCACGGAAAGCGCCTTTGGCCAGCGCCGCAAGACCTTGCGCAAAAGCCTGGGCATCGCGGCGGGCAAGGCGGGCACATCAGCAGAAACCTTGCTGGAGGCTGCGGGCATTGACCCCGGTGCCAGGGCGGAGACGATTCCGCCGGAGGGGTTTTTTGCATTGGCAAAGGCGTGGCGGGCGGCGCGGGGTTAATCCCGCTCGCTCATCAGCTCATCGACGAAACCGCGCAGCCAGGGCCGGCGGGTGCGGCGCAGGCGTTCGGCGCGGAGGATGAGTTCGAGTTCCTCGAGCGCGCCGGAAAAGTCCTCATTGACGATGACATAATCATATTCCTCCCAATGGGAGACTTCCGCTTCGGCGCGGGCCATGCGGCCATTGATGATGTCCTCGGAATCCTGCCCGCGTTTGCGCAGACGGTCCTCCAGAAGCTTCATCGACGGCGGCAGAATAAAAACGCGCACCACGTCGCGCGGCGCCTTTTCGGCCAGCTGCTGCGCCCCCTGCCAATCGATATCGAAGACCACATCGCGGCCCTCGGTCAGCGCCTCCTCGACCGGGGCGATGGGCGTTCCATAATACTGGTCAAAAACTTTTGCGTGTTCGAAAAACCCGCCTTCCGCAATGCGTTTCTCGAATGCCTCATGGCTGACGAAAAAATAATCCTCGCCATCCAGCTCGCCCGGGCGGGCGGCACGGGTCGTGGCCGAGACAGAGAGGACGACATCGGGATGATGCATGATCAATCGCTTGGACAGCGTCGTCTTTCCGGCCCCGGACGGGCTGGAAAGAACCAGCATCATGCCACGTCGTCCACCCCGGTAGCGGGGGGCAGGTGGCCGGCTATTCGACATTCTGTATCTGCTCCCGGAACTGATCGACCGCGGCTTTCAGTGCCAACCCGATGCGTGTCAGCTCCGAATCGCCGGACTTGGAGCATAGCGTGTTGACCTCACGATTGAACTCCTGAGACAGGAAATCCAGCTTGCGTCCGACGGGAGAGCCTTGCGCCAGCAGATCACGGGCGCTTTCGATGTGGGCGGTCAGGCGGTCGAGTTCCTCGCGGATATCAGCCTTGACGGCGAGCATGGCCGCTTCCTGGGCGAGCCTTTCCTCGGGCAGATCGCCGTCGAGAAAATCCTGCAGCCGGGCGCGGAATCTGTCGCGGATGATCTCCGGACGTGCTGCCGCAAGGCTGGCCGCCTGCTCCCGCAATGCCACGATTTCATCCAGAACGGTCGTGAGAATTCCGGACAGGGCGGCGCCTTCTTCGAGACGCGCGGTCCGAAGCGCGGCCAGGGCCTCGTCAAAGGCGACCAGAATGGCGCCGTGCAGGGCTTCGGCATCGGCTTCGCTGGCGTCGTCCTCGGACCTGAGGACGCCCTTGACCGCCAGAAGGCCGTCAAAGGATGGCGGCGCCACCTCTCCCTTTTCGACATAGGGCCGGCTGGCGGCGATCAGGGCTTCCAGACGGGCGGCATCAATCGAGACATCGCTTGCGGACAGATCTCTTGCCAGGGTGAGGCTGGCCTGAATGTTACCGCGCGAAAACGTCCGCTTGGCGCGCTCCCGGGCCGCCTGTTCCAGCGCATCATAGCCGGGCGGTGTGCGGAACCGCACTTCCAGCCCCTTGCCATTCACGCTCTTGATCTCCCAGACAAAGGTCCAGTGCGAAAACTGACCGCCCGCGCGCGCAAACCCTGTCATTCCGGAAAGCCGTGGCATTATCTGCGCTCCCGTTCGATCCGGCGCCAGTTGGCCACATTCCGCTGATGTTGGCGATAGGTCTCGGCAAAGGCGTGCCCGCCGGTGCCATCGGCCACAAAGAAGAGATAATCGGTGTCGGGCGGGTTGAGGACGGCCGCAATGGCATCCCGGCCGGGATTGGCAATCGGTGTCGGCGGCAAGCCGTTCACGAAATAGGTGTTGTAGGGATTATCGGCATTGTCGAGTTCGGAGCGTCGTATGCCGCGGCCCAGAGGCTCGCCGCCGGTGATGCCGTAGATGATCGTCGGATCGCTTTCCAGCCGCATGCCCCGGCGCAGCCGGTTGACGAAAACCGATGCCACCAGTGGGCGCTCGTCCGCGACGCCGGTCTCCTTTTCAACGACGGAGGCCAGGATGATGGCCTCCTCCGGCGTATCGAAGGGCAAATCTGCCGCGCGGCCGGGCCAGAGCTGGTCGATCAGGGCTTGCTGATCGGCCCGCATGCGGTCGAGCACAGCCTGGCGCGGCGTGCCGCGTTGCACAAAATAGGTCTCGGGCAGAAGTGTGCCTTCTTCCGGCATGTTTGTGATCTCGCCGGTCAGCACCTCCGAGTCATTGAGGATGCGTACAATCATGGCGCTGGTCCGCCCTTCCGGCACCGTCACCGGATAGGACAGGGTCTCGCCCTCGCGCAGCTGCTCATAGATGTCGAGAATGCTGGACCGTGCAGGAATGGCGTATTCCCCCGCCTGCAAATCGCGGTCGCCGCCATCGATGGTGACCCAGATACGGAAAATCCGTGCATCCTCGATGACGCCTTCGCGTTCCAGCTGGTTGGCGATGGCAATGAGTCCTGCACCGCGCGGCAAGGTGACGATGGTCTCGGTTTCGGCCGGGCCGGCATCGGCGACTTCGTCCTGCAGCCATTGCCAGCTGAACCAGGCCGCGCCGGCAACAACAATCACCCCGATGACGATCAGCAGGAGCAAACCGAGCAGTATTCTCCCGAGCAGGCCACCTGTCTTCTTTTCCGGTTTCTGATCGCTCATGGCCGCAGATCAATCCACGGCCCGGAAAATTACGGACGCATTGGTGCCGCCAAAGCCGAAGGAGTTCGAAAGGGCCGCTCTTACCGGTTTTTCCACCGCCTTGTGCGGGGCAAGATTGATCGGTGTTTCCACCGATGGGTTGTCAAGATTGAGCGTTGGCGGGCAAATGCCGTCGCGGATCGCCAGGATGGAGAAGATCGCCTCCACAGCTCCGGCCGCGCCAAGCAGGTGTCCGATCGATGATTTCGTCGAGGACATGACAATATCGTCTGCCGCATCGCCGAACAGGCGCTCCACGGCTTTCAGTTCGATCTCGTCACCCTTCGGCGTGGAGGTGCCGTGCGCATTGACATAGTCGATATCGGACGGTTCCAGACCGGCATCCTTCAATGCGGCGCGCATCGACCGGAAACCGCCATTGCCGTCTTCTGCCGGTGCGGTGATGTGGAAGGCATCGCCGGACAGGCCATAGCCCGCCACCTCGGCATAGATGGTCGCGCCGCGGGCTCTGGCGCTTTCATATTCTTCCAGGACGACCACGCCGGCCCCTTCGCCCATGACGAAGCCATCCCGGTCCCGGTCATAAGGACGCGAGGCTTTTTCCGGTGTGTCGTTGAAGCCGGTCGACATGGCGCGGGCCGCGACAAAACTGGCGACGCCGAGGCGGCAGATGGCGGCTTCAGCCCCGCCGGCGACCATCATGTCGGCATCGCCATATTTGATCATCCGGGCAGCATCGCCAATGGCGTGCGCGCCGGTGGAACAGGCCGTGACGACCGAATGGTTCGGGCCTTTCAATCCATGGCGGATCGAGACCTGACCGGAAATCAGATTGATGATGATGCCGGGAATGACGAAGGGCGATATCTTGCGCGGGCCGCGCTCTTTCAGGAGGACGGAGGTTTCATAGATGGTGCTCAGACCACCTGTCCCCGAACCGATCATCACGCCGGCGCGTTCCGCCTCTTCATCCGAGCGGGCGGACCAGCCGGAATGTTCGATGGCCTGATCGGCGGCGGCAATACCGTAGAGAATGAATTCGTCGATGCGCTTTTGTTCACGCGGCGCCATGGTGGCATCGGCATCAAAGGCATGCGGATCATCCGCACCACCGCCCCGGCCATCCTTGCGTGGAACAATGCCAGCGATCCGGCTTGCGAGATCGCTGGCATCAAAATGTTCAATGGGCTTTATGCCCGATTGTCCGGATAAAAGCCGCTTCCAGACAGGTTCGACTCCGCATCCCAGCGGTGAAACGATACCCAGTCCGGTAACAACAACACGGCGCATGACAATCCGTGACTAGCCGGTTTTCTCGCTGATGAATTTCACAGCGGCACCAACCGTCTGGATGTGCTCTGCGGCATCATCCGGGATTTCAATGTCGAACTCTTCCTCGAACGCCATGACCAGTTCGACATTGTCGAGCGAGTCAGCGCCGAGATCGTCGATGAAGGACGCGGACTCTGTGACCTTGTCTTCTTCAACGTCGAGATGTTCGACAACGATTTTTTTAACGCGGGCAAGAACGTCGGACATAAGCGATTCCCTTCTGCAATCCTTCGTAAAACCTTATGCGGGGCCGGACGAGCCGTGAAGCGCCGAATACAGACGCCGTTCCCCCAAACAAACGGTGCGGGGCAGTTAGCACGCCAATTCGTGCTTGACCAGTCGGTGTGCGCCTTGGCCTGCCCGGCCGGTATCAGATCATGGCCATGCCGCCATTCACGTGCAAGGTCTGGCCGGTGACGTAGTGCGCTTCATCGCTGGCGAGATAGGCCACGGCTGCAGCAATATCCTCGCCGGAGCCGAGATCATTGGCGGGGATTTTCGACAGGATGGCTTCACGCTGCTGATCGTTCAGCGCGTCGGTCATCGGCGAGGCGATGAAGCCCGGCGCAACACAATTCGCCGTCACGCCGCGTGCAGCCACTTCCTGGGCCAGGGATTTGGTGAAACCGATCATGCCGGCCTTGGAAGCGCAATAATTGGCCTGTCCGGGATTTCCCATCACGCCCACAACCGAAGTGATGCCGATGATGCGGCCATGACGCGCCTTCATCATGCCGCGCAAGGCGGCGCGTGACAGGCGGAAATAGCTTTCCAGATTGATTTTCAGGACCTGCTGCCAGTCCTCGTCCTTCATCCGCATCAACAAGCCGTCCTTGGTGATGCCGGCATTGGCGACGAGGATGTCCAGCCCGCCCATGGCTTCAGCGGCCTGTTTCGGCAAGGCGTCCACCGCTTCGCCATCGTCGAGATTGCAGGCGATGGCATGCACCCGCTCGCCCAGCTCTGCCTTCAGTTCATCCAGCTTTTCCTGTCGGGTTCCGGAAATCGTCACCGTTGCGCCCTGGGCATGGAGTGTGCGCGCAATGGCGCCGCCGATACCGCCGGTGGCACCGGTGACCAGCGCGGTCTTGCCTTCGAGAGAGAACATTATTTGGCTCCTTTGAGGGAAGCGGCGAAGGCTTCCAGATTGTCAGGGGTGATCAGCGGCGTGCCGGCCGCGTCCGGCGCGGTGCGCCTGAGCATGCCGGACAGCACCTTGCCACCGGCTTCGGCGAATTCCGTGACGCCGCCCTCACCCGCCATCCATTGCACGCTCTCGCGCCAGCGCACCCGGCCGGTCACCTGTTCGACCAGCAGTTCGCGGATCGTATCGGGATCGGATTCCGGGGCGGCGCGCACATTGACGACGACCGGCACGCCCGGCGCATTGATTTTTGCTGCGGCCAATGCTGCGGCCATGGCATCGGCCGCCGGCTGCATCAGCGTGCAGTGAAACGGCGCCGAAACCGGCAAGGTCATGGCGCGTTTGACACCCTGTGACTGGGCATGGGCGATCGCCGCATCGACGGCGGCTTTGGCCCCGGAAATCACGATCTGGCCCGGCGCATTGTCATTGGCGACCTGACAGACGCCGTGTTCCGCCCCGGCCCTGGCCGCTGCTTCGGCGACATCCATTTCGGCACCGATCAGGGCCGCCATGGCGCCTTCGCCCACCGGCACCGCGGCTTGCATGGCCTGACCGCGCAGCTTGAGCAGCCTGGCCGCATCAGTGATGGACAGCGATCCGGCAGCCGCCAGCGCCGAATATTCGCCCAGCGAGTGACCGGCGACGAATTTTGCGGCCGTCGCGTCAATCCTGAACTGGGTTTGCAGCACCCGCATCACGGCCATCGAAGCCGCCATGATGGCCGGCTGGGCATTTTCGGTCAGCGTGAGGTCTTCCAGCGGACCATCCGCCATCAGGTGGGAGAGTTTCTGGCCGAGCGCCTCATCGACCTCGTCGAGCACGGCCCGCGCGGCCGGAAAGGCCCCGGCCAGCTCCGTGCCCATGCCGACCGCCTGCGAGCCCTGTCCCGGAAATACGAATGCCAGCGTCATGGCGTGCTCCCTCAACTTCATTCAGGGTGTCGATAAACAGCGCAGCCGGTTTAATCAATCGCCGGAGGTCAGCCAGGCAATGGCCTCATCGCGGTCGCGGAAGACGCGGCTTTTCAGATCCGGTCCGCTGATGGCCATCAATTCGAACAATTTGATAATGGCGAGATCCAGCTCCTTCTCGACAAGGATGGCCTCTTTCAGCCCGGCTGCCGGCCCTGACCTTGCCTTCTTCATGGCCGGGATCAGCACCTCCTGATATCCCTTGATGGTGAAATCACTGAAATCGGCGTCCGCGCTGGCAATGCCGAGAATCTGGCTGTGCTCATTCCATTCCGGACGCGCCATGCAATCGGGGATGTAGGCAGCGATCTCCTCCACGGTCATTTTGCCATGGGTGCGCATCTCGAAGATATTGTGTTCGGGCAGGTATCGAATGGTACAGGGCATCAGCATCATCCCTTCACAGGATCAAGAACCGGCTGGCGCCCCTCCCCCGGCACCAAAAGACTATCAGATTGCCCCCGCTGCCGCCCAGCATGTGAAGGTTGCAGCCCGCGACCGGGCCTATCGCCCGATCCCGGCCCGCGCGGCAAGGCTTGTGTGCAGCAGGAAATGCGTCAGAATTCGGGCATGCGCACCCGGCCACCCCTCGCCCGCCGTCTCCTCTATGCCGCGATCTTCTTCGTGCTCGGCTCGGCGGTGCTGATGGGCGTCGCTATCGTAGCCGACCCGGTGAAGCGCTGTGAAGAACGCGGCGGCACTTTCCACATTGCCGGACGGTGGTGTGAGGAGGCCGAAACTCCACAAGCACCGTCACCACGTTGATCGCGTGCTTCTTTTCAGCTATTTTAGCTAAATTAGCTATTATGGACAAAAGTCATGAAGACCTACACCGCTACTGAAGCCAAGAACAAGTTCGGGCAATTGCTGGATGATGCACAGCGCGGGCCGGTGCGCATCGAAAAGCACGGGCGGGGCTCGTCCTATGTCGTGTCCGAGGCCGACTATGAGGTCATCCAGGCGCAGAAGGAACGGGCCTTGCGGGACATGCTGGAGGAAAGCCAGCGTGATATCGACGCCGGGCGGACGGTTCCCATGGAACAGGTTCACGCCGAGGTCAGGGAAATGCTCGAACAGGCCAAGTTAGATGCCGAAAGTTGAGTATTCGGAGCGCGCCCGGGCCAATATCAAAGACATCGGCCGCTATACGATACTTAACTGGGGTGCCTATCAGGCCGACGAATATGTGAGCAGCCTGCTTGAGCGCATTGAGAAGGCGATGGAGTGGCCGCAGGGAGCGCCAGTGGTCATGTTCGGCGGCGAAGACGTGCGAAAACTCGTGGTTGGCCATCATGTCGCCTATTATTCGATCGAACCTGACCGGGTGCTGATCCGGGCCATCCTGCATTTCAGCCAGTTGCCCGACCGGCTGCGCGATTAGCCTTTCCCCACTTGCCTTGCCGCAGGCTTTCGCCTATACGCCCGCCTTCGAACGAATGCGGTCCTTTCTCCCGTCTGTAACGTGCGCACAGGGCGCATGGGAAAAGGAGCCACCGCAGATCATCCCGACCCTTCGGTTGATCCGCGCCGCATTCATGAGAGAAGGGAGTGCCCACATGGCTCTGTACGAGCATGTTTTCATTGCGCGTCCGGATATTTCTCCGGCGCAGGTTGAGTCTCTGACCGAAGAGCTCAAAACCCTCGTTGAGGAAAAAGGCGGCAAGGTCGGCAAGACCGAATACTGGGGTCTTCGCAACCTCGCCTACCGTGTACACAAGCACCGCAAGGGCCATTACGGCCTTCTGGACATTGACGCCGGCGCGGAGGTTCTGAACGAACTCGACCGCCGTCAGCGCCTGTCCGACGACGTCATCCGTCACATGACGGTGAAGGTCGATGCGCACACGGAAGAGCCGTCCGCCATTCTGTCGAAAAAAGACGACCGGCGCCGCCGGGAACAGCGCCGCTAGGCCGAGGGAGA
Organism: Hyphobacterium indicum; assembly: GCF_003129605.1. Lineage (GTDB taxonomy): Bacteria > Pseudomonadota > Alphaproteobacteria > Caulobacterales > Maricaulaceae > Hyphobacterium > Hyphobacterium indicum. The sequence continues at coordinate 121,041 of NZ_QBDX01000002.1, read as the reverse complement.
CACGAACATGTCTGATCTGAATATTTCCAATATTCCGGCCCGCCGCCCGTTCCAGCGCCGCCGGAAAGTCTGTCCGTTCTCCGGCGAGCATGCGCCGGCGATCGACTACAAGGATCCCAAGCTGTTGCAGCGCTACATGTCGGAAAAGGGCAAGATTGTCCCGGCCCGCATCACCGCTGTTTCCGCGAAGAAACAACGCGAACTGGCCCGTGCCATCAAGCGCTCCCGCCAGATGGCCATCCTGCCCTACGCGGTCGATTAAGGAGAAAGACGATGCAAGTTATTCTTCTTGAACGCGTCGACAATCTGGGCGACATGGGTGAGGAAGTGGCCGTAAAGGCGGGTTATGCCCGCAATTACCTGCTGCCTCAGGAGCGTGCCCTGCGCGCCACCGAAGCCAATCGCAAGCGGTTCGAAGCACAGCGCGAAATCCTCGAAAAGCGCAATGCCGAGCGCCGGGATGAAGCTGCCAAATCCGCCGAGGGTGTTGATGGGGAAACCTTCATCATGATCCGTCAGGCGGGCGAAACCGGCCAGCTCTACGGTTCGGTGACCACGCGGGATATCGCGGAAGCGGTGTCCACGGACGCCGTCAAGGTGGGCCGCTCGATGGTGGTGCTCAACGTCCCGATCAAGACGCTGGGTCTGCATGAGATCGAAATCAAGCTGCACCCGGAAGTGTCCATCACGGTGACCATCAATGTCGCCCGCACGACGGACGAAGCCGAACGTCAGGCCAAGGGCGAAGACGTGATCGCATCGCAAGCCGATGAGGATCGCGCCATTGCCGAAGCCCAGGCGGCCGAGCTGTTTGAAGCCGGAGCCGAGCCGGAAGACCTGATCGCGGCCGAGGAAAATGCCCAGGCGGAAGCCGAAGCTGAAGTTGAAGCTGCGGAAGAGGACGAAGACAAGGCGTAAGCCCGGTTTTCATCCTTGAACGGAATTGAGGCGGGCCATTGCGGCCCGCCTTTTTTCTTTGCCCGCGACTCGAGTTATCCACAGATCGGCAATTTCCTGTTGGCGATCTGAAAAACCCCAATGTCAACGAATTTTCATCAGTAGACGCGCTTTAAGACATCGTTAAGACCTGAGCCATGGCAATACATGATCTCCCCCATCCGGACGATACCGGAGCCGAGTCAGCCCCGCACAATATCGAGGCCGAGCAGGCCTTTCTGGGCGCGCTCATGTATGACAATGAAGTGCTGCACCGGGTCAGTGACTGGCTGCGCGCGGACCATTTCTACGACCCCGTCCATGGCCGGATCTTCCAGGCGATTTCAGACCGGATCCAGCGCGGCGCCCTGGCTGATGCCATTGTTCTCAAAACGGATTTCGAGCGCGATGGCGGTTTGAAGGAAATCGGCGGCGCGTCCTATCTGGCGCTGTTGCTCGAAAGCGCGTCCGACTCGGTGGCGGCGGTTGAATATGCCCAGCTGATCTATGATCTGGCGCTGCGCCGGGCGCTGATCCGGGTCAGTGCGGAACTGTCCCACGAAGCCACCGAAGCGACACCGGAAACCCATGCCCGCCATCTGATCGAGAGCGCCGAACGCAAGCTGTTCGAGCTGGCCGAGACCGGCGGCAATCAGCGCGGCTTCATCAGCTTCAAGGATGCGCTGACCGAATCCGTCGAGATGGCGGCGGCGGCCTATGAGCGCGAAGGCGGGCTGTCGGGGATTTCCTCGGGTCTGAAGGCCATGGACGCCAAGCTGGGCGGGCTGCACTCCTCGGACCTGATCATTCTCGCGGGACGCCCGTCCATGGGCAAGACCGCTCTGGCGACCAATATCGCTTTCTCGATTGCCCGCGCCTACCAGTATCAGACCCTGCCCGACGGCTCGAAGAAGACCGAGAGCGGCGGCGTGGTCGGTTTCTTCTCGCTGGAAATGAGCGCCGAACAGCTCGCGACACGTCTGATCGCGGATTATACCGGCATTCCCGGCTACCAGATCCGGCGCGGCGATATTGATCCGGCGCAATATGAGGAAATCCGCGACGCGGTGCTCGATATCCAGAGCCTGCCCTTCTACATCGACGATACAGGTGGCCTGTCCATCGGAGCGCTATGCGCCCGGGCGCGGCGCCTGAAACGCCTGCACGGGCTCGACGTCATCGTGGTCGACTATCTCCAGCTCGTAACCGCCTCGGCCAGCAAGGCCAGCCAGGGCCGGGTGCAGGAAGTCTCCGAGGTGACGCAGGCGCTGAAAGCGCTGGCCAAGGAATTGTCGGTTCCCGTGATCGCCCTCTCCCAGCTTTCGCGGCAGGTGGAACAGCGCGAGGACAAGAAGCCGCAACTCGCCGACCTTCGCGAATCCGGCTCCATCGAGCAGGATGCGGACGTGGTGATGTTTGTTTATCGCGAAGCCTATTACAAGGAACGCGAGAAACCGACCGAAGGCACGCCGGAATACCTCGCCTGGGAAGAGGAATTCCGGCAGATCGAACGCAATGCCGAAGTCATTATCGGCAAGCAGCGGCATGGCCCGATCGGCACGGTCGAGCTCGCCTTTGATGGCGCACGGACGAAATTCTCCGACCGCATCACCGATGACCGGTATGAAGGCCTGTCACACTAGCGCCTTGCGAATGCGTGGTGCGGACCGGACACTGAACCCCGTTCGGGAGAGATGATTCGTCATGGCGCGTGCCGATAGCCAGTTTGTCTGTCAAAGCTGTGGTTCCGTCCATGCCAAATGGGCGGGGCGCTGCGATGATTGCGGTTCTTGGAACACGCTGACCGAGGAAGCGGCTCCGGCGCCCATGGGAACGGCCGCCAAGGCCAAAAAGGCCAGCCGCCGCAGCCGCCTGGAATTTGTTACGCTGGACGGAGATGGCCGGGAATTGCCGCGCCATGAAAGCGGCATTGCCGAATTCGACCGCGTCGCCGGTGGCGGCATCGTGCCAGGCTCGGCGCTGCTGGTGGGCGGTGATCCGGGCATCGGCAAGTCGACCCTGCTGCTTCAGGCCGTCGCCAATCTGGCCAGGAACGGTGTCAGCGCGGTCTATGTGTCCGGCGAGGAAGCCATTGACCAGGTCCGCCGCCGCGCCCGGCGGCTGGGACTGGCGGATGCGCCGGTGGCGCTGGCCGCGGAAACCAATCTGGAAAACATTCTCGACGGGCTGAAAGCCGAAAAGCCGCAGATCGCCATTGTCGATTCCATCCAGACGCTGTGGACCGACCAGCTGGCCGCCGCGCCCGGCACCGTCGCCCAGGTGCGGGCCTGTGCCCAGGAGCTGGTGCGCTTTGCCAAGAAATCCGGCTGCGGGATCGTGCTGGTCGGCCATGTCACCAAGGACGGCCAGATCGCGGGACCGCGCGTGGTCGAGCACATGGTCGATGCGGTGCTCTATTTCGAGGGCGAGCGCAATCACCAGTTCCGCATCCTGCGCGCCGTGAAAAACCGCTTTGGCCCGACCGACGAGATCGGTGTGTTCGAGATGGGCGAGGCCGGGCTCCAGCAGGTCGAAAACCCGTCTGCCCTGTTTCTCAATGACCGCGGCAATGAAACGCCCGGCGCGGCCGTCTTTGCCGGCATGGAAGGCACGCGCCCCGTGCTCACTGAAATTCAGGCGCTGGTCGCGGCCTCTCCCCTGGGCACGCCGCGCCGCACCGTTGTCGGCTGGGATTCGGGACGGCTCTCCATGGTTCTGGCCGTGCTGGAAGCGCGCTGCGGGCTTTCCTTTGGCGGCCGTGATGTTTATCTGAACGTCGCAGGTGGCCTGAAGATCGGCGAACCGGCAGCCGATATGGCTGTCGCAGCGGCGATCATCTCGTCCGCGCTCAATGCGCCCTTGCCCGCTGATGCAGTGGTCTTTGGCGAAATGAGCCTTTCGGGTGATATTCGGGCAGTCGGTCGGAGCGAGGCGCGTTTGAAGGAAGCAGCGAAACTCGGTTTTTCACAAGCCTTGGCGCCGCTGGCTGCGAGCGAGGGCAATCCGCCCGTGACCGTGCGCGGTCTGGGCGGTGTCGCGGATCTCGTGGCCACGATCAGCGCCTGGCAACTGGAGGATTAGCGGATGGGCGGCCTCACTCCGGTTGATGGAGCCATCCTCCTCTTCATCGGGGCCTCGGCCTATCATGCGCTGGTGCGCGGCTTTGTCAGCGAAGCCCTGTCCATGACCGCAGCGATCGTGGCGGCCATTGCGGCGCTGTGGAGCCGGCCGCTGTTTGTCACCCTGGCCGATGATTTCGTGCCCTCCGGCTGGCTCGCCAATCTCGTTACCCTTGCTGTTATTTTTGCGCTGGTCTTCATGGCTGTCAGCTTTCTGACCGCGCCGATGCGGGCCAATGTCAAACGCGGCGATGATGTCGGCTTTCTGGACCGCACGCTCGGCTTTTTCTTCGGGATTGTCCGCGCGCTGCTGGCGCTCGGCTTTTTCCTGATCATCTCCAGTCTTGCCAATCAGGGGCAGCCGCCAAGCCAGCTGACGGATGCGCGCCTCTACCCGCTGGTGAACACTTCGGCGCGTCTGCTGCAATCTCTTGCGCCGGGGGATTCGCATATCGGACGAACAGAGGCTATATCGCCTGCGGAAACGCCGGCCGAGAGAGCGTATGACGAGCGCGACCGTAACCGGCTCGATGAATTAATCGGCACTGCCAGCGAGGATGATGACGGATGAGATTTCCGGCGCCCCCCCTCTCCTATGATCCCGCAACGGATCATATGAAAGAAGAATGCGGCGTATTCGCCGTTTATGGCGCGGCCGATGCGGCACTGCTGATCGCGCTCGGCCTGCATGCCCTGCAACACCGGGGACAGGAAAGCTGCGGCATTGTCACCCATGACGGATCGCGGGTTTATGCCGAACGTCATATGGGGCTGGTCGGCGACAATTTCGCGGATGGCGAGACCCATCACCGCCTGCCCGGCTCCACCGGCATCGGTCATGTCCGCTATTCCACCCAGGGCGCGACCATTATCCGCAATATCCAGCCGCTCTATGCCGATGTGCGTGGCGGCGGCATAGCCGTGGCCCACAATGGCAATCTGACCAATTCGCGCACGCTGCGCGACGAGCTGGTGGCGACGGGTGCCATATTCCAGTCGACCAGCGACACGGAAGTCATCCTGCAGATCGCCGCCCGGTCAAACCGGACCAGCGCATCAAAACGCTTCCTGTCAGCGTTGAAACAGATTGAAGGGGCGTTTGCCCTTGTCGCAGTGGTCAATGGCAAGCTGATTGCGGCGCGGGATCCGTTCGGCATCCGTCCGCTGGTGCTGGGCGATCTGGATGGCGCGGTCATTCTGGCGTCGGAAACCTGCGCGCTGGACGTGATCGGCGCGAAATATGTGCGCGATATCGAGCCGGGCGAAGCGATTATCGTCAGTGAGGATGGCATCAAGTCGGAACGGTTTGCGCCGGCGCAGCGCCCCCGTCCCTGTGCCTTCGAATACATCTATTTTGCGCGTCCGGATTCCGCGATTTCCGGGATCAGCGTCTATGAGGCGCGCAAGGAAATGGGCCGCCAGCTCTTCCGCGATGCGCCCGCCGATGTCGATGTCGTCATTCCCGTCCCGGACAGTGGCGTGCCGGCGGCGCTGGGATACGCCCAGGCAGCCGGTGTGCCCTATGAAATGGGGATTATCCGGGGTCACTATGTGGGCCGGACCTTCATCCAGCCCACCCAGGCCAAGCGCGATCTCGGCGTCCGCCGCAAACATTCTGCCAACCGCTCCGTCATCGAGGGCAAGCGTGTGCTGCTGGTTGATGACTCCATTGTACGCGGGACAACCTCGCGCAAGATCGTCGACATGATGCGCGAAGCCGGCGCCACCGAAGTGCATTTCCGCTCCGCCTGCCCGCCCATTGTCAGCCCGGATTTCTATGGCATCGACATGCCGCGCACGGACGAGCTGATGGCCTCCTCGATGGCCTGTGACGAGATGGCACGGGCCCTGAAAGCCGACAGTCTCGGCTTCCTGTCGATCAATGGCCTTTACCAGGCCGTGCTCGGTGAAGCGCGCAATGACGCGGCCCCGCAACTGGCCGATCATTATTTCACCGGACAATATCCGACCCGCCTGCTCGATCACGAGCGCGCGGCTTCCGACAAGGACCGGCAGCTTTCCCTGCTTGTCGATGCATGAGTGATCCGATGCTGAATGACAAAATCGCGCTGGTCACCGGCGCTTCCCGCGGCATTGGCCGTGCCATTGCCCTTGGCCTCGCGCGGGAAGGCGCCCACGTCATCGCCACGGCGCGGACGCAGGGCGGGCTGGAAGAGCTGGATGACGAAATCCGCGCGGCCGGAGGACAATGCACGCTGGTGCCGCTGGACCAGCTGGATTCCGAAGGCATCGAGAAGCTCTCCGAAATCATTGCCGAACGGTGGGGCCGGCTCGACATTCTGGTGGCCGCTGCCGGACAGCTGGGCGAGCTCACACCGGCCTATCAGGTGACGGCCAAGACCTGGAACGAGGTGATGGGCGTGAATGTGATTGCGCCCGCCCGCCTGATCCGCGCGTTTGAACCGCTACTCTTGAAATCGGAGGCCGGACGCGCGGTTTTCCTGACTTCCGGGGCCTCTAAATCCTGCCGCGCCTACTGGGCACCCTATGCCGCCAGCAAGGCGGCGCTGGATGCGCTGGTCATGTCCTGGGCGGATGAGCACAATAGCTCCAGCTTGCGGATCAATCTGGTCAATCCGGGGCCGATGCGCACCGCCATGCGCAAGAAGGCTTTCCCCAGCGAGGACCGCGATGCCCTGCCCCCGCCCGAGGCGCTGGTGCCGCTGGTCCTGTCGCTGGTTTCAGCGGACACTACCCGTCATCGCGAATGGATCGACTTTCCCGACGAGAGGTAACGGGGCTTACCCCGGACGCCCTGATCAAAGCGTCATCACCCGATTTATTCGGGTGATCTCGATGGATGACGCAATTCATTGGTTGATGGCAGGTGCCCGCCCCCCGCAAGCAGGGAGAGACATCCAGCCGCCGAGATGGAATAGCAGAACTAATTCCCGCTGCCGCCGCGGGCGCCATCGGTATAGGGGTTCTTGCCGGCTTTCACGATCAGCCGGATGGGCACGCCGGGCATGTCGAACGCTTCGCGGAGACCATTGACCAGATAGCGCTTGTAGCTTTCCGGCAGATCGGCAGCGCGCGAACACATCAGGACGAAGGTCGGCGGACGGGATTTGGTCTGCGAGAGGTAGCGCGGCTTGATGCGGCGGCCATTGACGGCAGGCGGCGGATGGCGCGCCGTCATTTCCTGCAGCCAGTCATTGAGATCGCGGGTCTTGATCTTGGCCGACCAGTTCTTGTGCAGGCGGGTGACCGCCGGCATCAGATCGTCCAGCCCCTTCATCTTCAGCGCCGAAACCGGCACCAGAGGCGCGCCCTTGGCCTGCGGCAGCAGGCGCTCGAATTCATATTGCAGTTCTTTCAGGGCGGCATGGCGGTTGGAGACGAGGTCCCATTTCGCCAGCACCATGACCAGGCCCCGCCCCTCGCGCAGGACCAGATCGGCCAGGGTAAGGTCCTGTTTCTCGAACGGGTGTTCGGCATCGACCAGCAAAAGCACGATTTCGGCGAACTTGATGGCGCGCAGCGTGTCCGCGGCGCTCATCCGCTCCAGCCGGTCGGTGACCTTGCCTTTCTTGCGCAGGCCGGCGGTGTCGTGCAACCGCACACGGCGGCCGTCCCAGAGCCAGTCGACGGCGATGGCATCACGCGTCACCCCGGCTTCCGGGCCGGTGATCAGCCGGTCCTCGCCGATCAAGGCATTGATGAGGGTGGATTTGCCGGCATTGGGGCGGCCGATCACGGCAATGCGCAGCGGCGGTTCCTCGCTGCGGTCATCGCCGATCTCGTCGAAATCGCCGAGGGCTTCGGACACCGCCGCATAAAGATCGCCGATGCCGTCACCATGGGAGGCCGACAGGGCGACCGGCTCACCGAACCCCAGCGCATAGCTTTCTGAAATGCCCACCAGACCGGCGCGTCCTTCCGCCTTGTTGGCCACCAGGACGACTTTGACTCCGGACCGGCGCACGACGTCGGCAAAAGCCTGGTCAAGACCGGTGACGCCTTCGCGGGCATCAATCACAAACAGGCAGATATCGGCATCCGCCAGGGCCTGATCGGTCTGGGCCCGCATGTCGGTGCCCAGCTTTGTAGCGTCGGCGTCGTCAAATCCGGCCGTATCAATGATGCGCAGGGGAATGTCGCCGAGGCGGCCATGGGCCTCGCGGCGGTCACGGGTGACGCCGGGCATGTCGTCGACAATGGCGAGCTGCTTGCCGGCCAGACGGTTGAACAGGGTCGACTTGCCGACATTCGGGCGGCCCACCACCGCAATTGTGGGGACAGCCATATCGGTTAACGCAGCGCGATCAGCCGGGCCTCATCGGTCACGACATAGATCGTTTCATTGACAATGATCGGGGCGACATAGACCGGATCACGAAGATTGACCTGGCGCTGGATGGTTCCGTCACTGGCCGAAAGGATGACGGCCGCGCCATGCGATCCGGTCAGCACCAGCCGGCCTCCGGCCAAGACCGGTCCGGACCAGGCGATGCGGTCGCGGCGGCGGCGTTCACTCTCGAATTGCTGCAACTGGGTGATCCAGCGGATGGTGCCGTCCGCGCGTTCCACGCACACCACTTCTCCGTCAGTTGTCACCAGGAAGATGAAATCGCCGGCCACCCAGGGCGCGTGAAGTCCACCGGCCGGCTGGGTCCACAGACGCTCGCCCGTGCGCAGGTCAAAGGCGGCCAGAATGCCGGAATGGCTCATCGCATAGACGAAATCGTCAACAATCACGGGGCTTCCGGCGACATCATTGATGGCCGAGATCGGCGTCAGTCCGCCGGTGCGGGTGAGCGCATCATTCCAGATCGGGTTGCCGTTCTGGATGCGCAGCGCCACGATTTCACCGGAGGCATAGGGGGCGATAATGGTTTCGCCCAATACGGCCACGCTCGGCGAGGTCAGGAGCCGGGCTGGCTCGGCAATGCCCTGGTGATTCCAGGCGATTTCGCCATTGCCCTGCTCGATTGCATAGAGCTCATTGTCATCGGTGGAGACGAAGACCATGCCATTGACAGCGGTCGGCGCGGAATGGAAGGGCGTCAGCGAGTCCGCGCGCCAGATTTCATTGCCGGTCGCGGCGTCCAGCGCGGCGAGAAAGCGGTTGCCGTTATGGGCAAAGACGCGCCCACCGTCGAAGGCCAGGCCGCCGCCAAATGTCGTCCGGTCACGGCGGAAGTCCGAGCGCAAATCGGCCTGCCAGATCTGGCTGCCGTCTTCCGGATCGAGCGCGTACACATGACCGCGGCCATCCATGGCGTAAATCCGGCCATCGGCATAGATCGGGCGGGCATTGATGCGGCTGGAGCGATTGGAGCCCTGGCCAAAATTGCGGCGGAACAGGATGTCGAGATTGCCGGAGGCCTGGGTGTGCTGCATCGCATGGGTCGGATAGCCATCCGGCTGCGCCCAGATCGTGTTGCGATAGGCGGTGGGCAAAACGACCGGTTCGCCGGCCCTGTCCGCATCCGCCTGCAGCGATTGCTCGAAGGACAGAATGGAGACGCGCTCGTCATCCGGCGGGCTTTCGGGGTCTTCTTCCTCAAGCAGCACGAAGGGATTGATCCGCGAGGCGGTATCCTGAACCGAGGAACACCCGGCGAGAAAGGCCAGAGAGGCCAGCAGCAAATACCGGCCCGAGGTGGAAAATGTCATCAGCTTAGTCCTGTCCGTCTTCGGCAGTGTCGGTGTCATTTGAGTCCAGAATTCCGGCCGCGTCGGGCATTTGCGGGCTGTCCACGTCCAGGGCGCCGGTTTCCTCATCAACCTGGTCGAGCACGGCACCAAGATTGAAGGTGGCCGGATCGACATCCGGCGTCTCCGGCAAGGCCGGCATCTCCAGGGCCGTGTCCTCCGGCGCATCAAGCGCGGCCTGTTGCTGCAACCGGTCAATCACTTCAACGGCGGCCTGGGCGCGCTGGGCCACCGGCAGGGCCAGGGCATCCAGATCATTGGCAATCGCTTCGTATTCAGTGCGGGCGCGCTCCAGATCGCCATTATCGAATGCCTTGGCGGCGATCACTTCCATCGCCAGCAGGCGATAGGGGCGCTCCGGCTGCATCATGTCGCCGAGGCGGTTCTGCAGATCGTCAATCGAGAGCTCCTCGAATTGCGCCATGGCTGCCTTGACCCGGGCGAGATCGGAGAAAGACGTGGTCGAAAACGTGTCAGCCGCCTGCTCGAAGAAATAGCCGGCCGTCGCCGCATCGCCGCCCTGAAGGGCCAGCTCGCCGCGCTGCATCAGGGCCAGTGCGGCATAACCGCTGGTGGCCTCTTCGGAAATGCGCTGCAATTCCAGATCGGCGTCCGTCAGCCGGTCTTCCTCAATCATTTCCAGAGCGGCGAAATAGCGGTCCGACATGGCGTGAGACCGCTGGGTCTGCCAGTACTCCCAGCCCTGCCAGGCCGCCGCGGCCACGACAATCGCAATCGCTCCGCCCAGCACCCACGGGCCCCATGTGCGCAGCAGAACATTGTACTTGTCCTTGCGGAGTTCTTCTTCAACTTCGTGGAAAATGTCGGCCACGGGAAACGCCCTGTATTCTCTGGTCAATCGGAGCCGGACACTAGCCGCGCTGCGGCCCAGCGGCAACCGCGCTTAGGGGCAGGACCTGCTAATTTGTCCGAAGGACGGCCAGATCAGCAGGTCCTGGCCCTAACCGTTCTTCGGCTTGAAGGAATAGGTTTCTGCATCTGCCGGAAAAGCGCGTGACCGGACATCGGCGGCATAGGCGGCAACGGCTTCCTCCACCACGCCGGAAAGCTGCGCATAGCGGCGCACGAATTTCGGTGTCCAGTCGAACAGGCCGAGCATGTCCGGCGTGACCAGTATCTGGCCGTCGCAGGCCGCAGATGCGCCAATACCGATGGTCGGCGCCTTCACCGCTTCGGTGATTTCACGTGCCAGGCCTTCCGCAACCCCCTCGATGACGATGGCAAAGGCGCCGGCGGCATCGGCTTCGCGCGCTTCATTGAAAACGCGGGTGCGTTCCATGTCGTCGCGGCCCTTGGCCTTGAAGCCGCCCTCGTTCAGCGCCGCTTGCGGACGCAGGCCGACATGGCCCATCACCGGCACACCGCGTTCGGTGAGGAAGCGGATGGTATCGGCGGCATAGGTGCCACTCTCGATCTTGACGGCCTGGGCCCCGGTTTCGGCGAGGACGCGGGAGGCGCTGGCGAAGGCCTGTTCCGGCGATTCCTCATAGGTGCCGAAGGGCAGATCAATGACCACCAGCGCCTGTTTTGCGGCGCGCATCACGGCCTTGCCATGGAGGATCATCATGTCGAGCGTGACGCCGATCGTGGAATCGAGCCCGTGCACGACCATGCCGAGACTGTCCCCGACCAGCAGAATATCGCAATGCGGGTCCAGCAGGCGCGCCATGGGCGCGTCATAAGCGGTCAGGCAAACCAGAGGTTCGCCGCCCTTGCGGGCGCGGATATCGGGAACGCCAATACGTTTGATCTTGTTTTGCGCAGACATAGCGGCGTCATAACCGAAGAGCCGCTCCGGCGATAGCGTCCGGCTGGTTAAATCTGTTTCGGAATGACGACCGCAAAACCGGCGATCATGAGCGCGAGGATGCCCGCCGCCAGCATTTCCGGCGAGGTGTAGGCGAAGACCTGTCCGGCGATTCCGTCCACAGGCAGCAAATCCGGGTTGGAAAAAAAACCCTCCAGCTGCGTGCCGGCCACGGCAGATCCGGTCGAGCCGGCCCCGCCCAGAACCAGGGCGCGGCGGCGGTCCGGGCGCTTGATGCGGCTCTGCACGCGCTTCACGAATTCATCGGCATCGATCGCGTCATCACGGCCGGGCTCTGCCGCCGCAAATGCGGACCGCAGACGATCTTCAAATGGGTCATTCATCGTCATGATACCAACGCCTCCTCGGCCTCGAACCAGGCTTTCAGTTTTTCCCGTCCCCGGTTCACATGCGATTTTACCGTGCCCAGCGGCATGCCGGTCGCTTCCGCCGCTTCGGCATGCGACATTCCGCTGGCATAACACAACACAACACACACGCGCTCGTCTTCCTTCAATGTTTTCAATCCGCGGTCGAGATCGACCACCGATCCCATGTCACGCGGCGCCTCGACATCGTCAATATCGTGCTGGAAGCGTTCCATGGCCTTGTCCGTTGCCTTGCGCTTGCGCGCGGACATCAGAAACTCGTTATATGCAATCCGGCAGAGCCATCCCCGAAAGGAGCCACTGCCCGTATAGCTGTTGATCTTGTTGAAAGCCTTGATGAAGGCTTCCTGGGCAAGATCGTCGGCCAGGGCGTGATTGCCGCACATGCGGGCCATCATCCCGCGCACCACACCCTGATGCCGGCGGACGAGCTCGCCAAAGGCCGCGCCGTCCCTGGCGGCGACGACCAATGCGATCAATTCCTCGTCCGATGCGCCCCGAGACACGTTCGCGTCCTCCGCTTATTCGGCGTCTTTGGATTTGTCGCGGAACAACACGCCCATAGTGATCAGCGCGATGCCGACAAATCCCGGGAATGATGCCACGCCGGCCATAATCCCGAGTGCTTCAAAATCATTCTCGACTGCACCGATCGTGTAGCCCAGCGTGATGAAGGCTGCGGCAATCGCCAGCAGAATGATTCCGGCGCGGATATCGCCACCTTTCTTCTTCTGCGGCATTCCGAGGGCCTTGATGACTTCCGGTGTCAGCTGGGTGCCACTCTGGGCCGCCTGACGGACGGTCTCAAGGACTTCGCGGCGGTTTTTTGCGCCATGATGATAAACGATCCAGACGATCAGAACGACGGATCCAAAAACGGTAATAGGGGCAAGCACATCGGGTCCCATGGTATTTTCCTTTCGTGTCTCGATGGCGCTCCACAGCGCCTTCCGGACTTATGATGCAGTGCGGTGCCAAACTGGATGCAGAGCGCTAGCCGATAATGCCGACACCGAACAGATAAAGGTGAAACCGCGCCAGCAGGGTGGCGATCAGCACGCCGATAATGATGGCGACGACATCCCCGCCCCAGCCCTTGGGCGGTTTTGGCGGATGGTCGCCGCGGATGAAGGCGGCAATCATCGAAACCAGCGACCACAGGAAGAAAGCGCCGAACAGCAGCACGGCGGACAATTCGCCATTGGCCGCAAGGTGCGATCCGGACCACAACATCACGGCCAGCAACATGGGATGCTGGACAAAGCGGCGGATATGGCTGGGCGTATAGGCCGCCACAATCAGGATCAGGGCAATGGGCACGGCAATCAGAGCTGCCATGCGCCCCCATTCCGGCGCGAGCCACACGGTTGCTGACGGGTGCGCCTGGATCTTGCCCAGGATGATGAGGATCAGGCCGGTCAGCGAGAACAGCGAATACAGGACTTTATAGCCCCCGGCCCCGAAACCTGAAATCATGGCGTTGCGCCCCCCCGGCACCAGCCGTATCGAGTGAATGCCCATGAACAGAACCAGGCCGGTAATCAGTAGAATCATGCGTCTTCCCCCTTGCTGGGAGACAGGCTAGGCCGAGTCTGCAAGCCTTGGCGAGGTCAGCGCACGATATTGAAAGACCATGTCCGGGGCAGATGTGTTGCCGGCCTCCGGGCTCATGTTCCGGGCTCAGGCCCTTGAAGCGCGGCGAGCTTTCCGGGCAGATCGACCCTGACATGCAGGAAATCGACTATGCTGATCTGGTCCGGCGCTTCAACAAAGACAACATAGTGTTGCCCGCAACGCACATAGCGCAAATCCTCCGGCACGCCGCTGCCGGCCAGTTGTCTGCAGGGACGGGTGATCGCATGGCCCGCGGCGACTTCACGGCAGGCCCCGATCAGATCGGCAGCATAAGCCTCAGCCTGACGCGTTCCAAACGTGTTATAGGTCCAATCGGCAATTTCGGCGAGGGAGTCTTCCGCCTGGCGTGTCAGCCGCCAGCGGCGGATCATCCGGCCGGCTTTCCGGCCTTCGAAAAGGCGCGCCGAATGGCCTCCTCTCCGCTGCCCGCCGCGAAATCACCGCTGCGGACCTGTTCCAGTCCGGACTGAAGCCGGGCCTGGAGGGCACCGATTTCGGCCTCTTCACGTTCCAGCAGCCGCAATCCCGCGCGCAGCGCTTCGCTGGCATTCTGATACCGGCCGGATGCCACCAGCTGATCGACCAGCCGGGACTGGGTTTCGGTCAATACGACATTGCGTGTCGCCATAACGGCCTCCTGCAAGGGCGTTGGCAATATATGCCAATACGGCCGCAGCGTCTATCCGGTCCGGCCCCCGTCAGGCGCGCGCGCTTCGCGGCAATACACGCGGCAGCAGCACCGCGCCTGCAACGATCAGACCTGCGATAGACAGGCCCGGCGTGGCGGCCATTTCGGCCGCAAATTGCGCCGCTGCGCCGATCAGGGTGTGGCCAGAGGCCTTGATCAGTCCGAAAAAAACGGCGCTGGCCGCAATGGCAAGAAAGGCGTGGCGGCGCAAACGGGCGTGCAGGCGGATACGCGCCATGCGTTCTTCCAGCGCGGCCATGAATACCGGATCGCGCTGCGGCGCGGCATCGGCCCGCAAGAAGGCGTTCAGCTTGTTTTCTGCGCTCATGTGTCACCTCCCAGCGCAGCGAGCAGTCTGGCCCGCCCGCGCTTGATATGAGACTTGACTGTTCCCACCGGCATGTCCAGCGCCTGTGCGGCATCGCCATGCGACCAGCCGCCGGCGAGGCAGAGCGAGACGCAGGCGCGCTGGTCCGGTGTCAGCTCCTGCATGGCGGTTTCCAGCGCCATATTGTCTTCCATGCTCAACCCTTCGGGCCGGCTTTGCGCGGCGGTTTCCATCCAGCTGTTTTCGCGTCTTTCCCGGCGGCCGGAGGCCCGGCGCGCTTGCGAGGCCAGCCGCCATCCGGTGCCGAACAGCCAGCTTCTGAAGGCCGCCGGATCGCGTAATTGCCCCAGCCGCTGCCAGGCACGGATCAGCGCGTCCTGGGCGATGTCATCGGCCAGTGCCGGATCGCGGCAGACCCCGCGCAGAAAGCTGCGCAGGGCCGGGCTGTGACGCCGGGCGAGCTGTTCGAAGGCTGCATCCGCGCCCCGCAAAGCCGCGCCCACCAGTTCCGCATCGCTGGCCGCGGCCATGATCAGCCGCGGCGCTTGCCGAACAGGGATGACGCCAGAAAGGCCAGCGCCAGCACGCCGAGGATCATCGCGACGAAATACATCGACGTCGTATCCCCCAGCCAGCCGGAATAGCCGACAAAGGCGAAAACGGCGCTGAGACCGGCAAACAGGACGACCAGGAAGACGCCGCTGCCGCCGCTCTCCTCCTTGCCGCCATCCGACCAGTCATCGCCGGACCTGTCATTTTCCGATTCCAGGGCCCGGATCAGATCTGCGGGCGGTTCCTTGCCGGACTGGGCATAGGCCTTGAGCACCTCGACCTTTGCCTTGGTGCGCTGATAGCTCAGAAAGCTGTTCCAGCCGCCGATCACAAAGAAGGCGAGCGGGAAAAGCAGCCACCAGTAACTTTCAAAAAGATCACCGAACGTTTCCATGTTGTCCTCCAATCGACCCGGCTTTATCGCCGTTCATGAAGGAAGTGGCCACCACCGACCGGTTTGGAGGCAGGCTGTGTGCATTTTTCAGACATGCTCCGGTTCCGCGCCGGCGCGGCCGGAGCAAGTCGCGCTTGATTGATGTCTGAGCGTCCCAACCCCCGTCTTCCTCCGGCTTGCCTGCCCTCGTGAAAACGGGAGACCGGAGGACCTCGTGGGAAGCCGCCCCGATCAGGTGAGGTATCGAGTCATGATCCGGCTCCAGCGGTCTGAAGGCGAATCGGTTTTTCCCTTCACGCGCGGGATCGGACATAAAAAGGGCGCAACGTGCGGCCGCGCCCTTCATGTATCGAGTCAAGTTCAAGTTCTGAATCAGGTTGAAGTGCAATATTCTGAACCTGCCTTCAACGAGGCATCGGCCCAGCCAGCTAGCGACCGAACGGATTGGCGAGAAAGTCCGGCGCATCAAGCCAGATATCTGAATCAGCCACCGCTTCATCCTGCATGAAGGCATGCATGGCATTCTGGATATCCGGGGACAGCATGAAGAGATTATGCCCAGCATTATGGATGGTGATCTGAGTCACATCTGACAGCCCTTGTACCGCCTCGGCCTGCCCTTCGATATAGGTGCGGCTATCCAGCGTTCCGGTCAGCAGCAGAACAGGCGTCTCGCCTGACAATTGCGTGCGAAAATCATCGCCCAGATCCAGCTCGGTCAGGACAGGCAAAAGCTGTGGCATCGGCGCGTTGAGGAATGCCCCGATGGGGGATTGCGGCAGCTGAGCGTTGAACAAGGCCAGACGTTCCTCCGTGATGCCGGATGCCCGGTCCATCGCCAGCGGCATGGCCCTGAAATCAATGGTTTCGCGAATGTCCATGAAGCGCTGAATCAGCGCGGTCATGATGACGTATTCGCCGCGGTCGAGTTCCGAATAGAGCGCCAGAACAAGGCCGACATTGGTCGGGTCTGCGAGCGCACCACCGGCCAGAGCCTGCACATCGCGGCGTTGCAGCATGAAGGCTCTGGTCGTGCCATCGTCCTGCGGGATGTCGAGTAGAACAGGCGCTTCATCCAGCCGGTCATGGACGCGGCGCATCAGACCGACCACATCCGGATAGGCAGCCGCAGCGGCGGGCTGGGCATTGATCGCATCCTGCAAGCGCTGGAAATAAGAGGCGGTACGCGAAGGCAGTTTGACGGTCTGATCCAGCCCCTCGGCGCTGGCGATGATCACCCGGTCCAGTTCGGCGTCGATTGTGTTCAGCGCCGCCAGTGCGAGATGACTGCCATAGGAAATCCCCCACAGGGAAATCCGGTCCGCACCGAGGTGCCGTCGCAAATCACTCAGATCGTGGACGCTCTCCATCGTCGTATAACCGCGCAGATCAATGCCCTGATCTGCCCAGAAAGCCGCGCACTCAACCGCCGCCTGTTGGCGAGACACGGCCCATTCCGCATCGGAAACCTCCTGCGCCACCGTGTCTGTGACAGAGGAAACGCAGACCGGTATGTCATTTTCCGACAGGCCGGTCCCGCGCTGATCAAAGGTGTACACATCACCATGCTGGCGCATATCCATGAACAGCGAAAAGCGACGTCCGCGGGCCGTGCCGGTTCCCGTTCCGCCCGGCCCGCCCGCCAGATAGATAATTGGCGACCCCGGATCATCCGTCGTGGCCGGAAAGCGGACATATCCCAGTTCGATCATCCGGCTGTCGGGATCAGCGCGATATTCCGGCACCTGAAACGACCCCTGATAGGCGGTGACGGGATCGCCATTGCCCGGTGTGAATTCGATTTCGACCTCGCCGGGGCGCGGCGCAGCCTGCGCCAAAGCCAGCGGAGCGGAAACAAGTAAGGCCATGCCGGCCATGAGGAGGTTTTTCATCTGTTTTCCAATCAACCATTTATGCGTCGGCGCAGGATTGACGCGAATGCGATCGGATGGGGCGCGAACCAGTCAAACGGCAGTGACTTTTCGGTAAACGGCAGGACGGTGCCGTTGAACGGCGCTAGACTGACGGCATGAAATATTCGCTGACCGCCATTCTCTTTGTATTCCTCGCAAATCCGGCGATCAGCCCAGTGGCTTATGCCCAGTCGTTGAACTGGGTGGAAATGGATGCCGTTCGCGTGTGTCCGGCGACCGAACCCATCGCCGACCTGCCCGATTTCGATGCGCCGGAATGCGAAACGATGCCGCTTCACGGGGTCAACCCTCAAGGGCGAATGATCTGGATAGCCGCATCGCTCATGCTTTCAGAATCGGAGCTTGCTACTGATCGTCCGCTGGGCCTCTTTGTTTCCGGGGCCATGTCGACCTCGCTCTATATGAACGGCACGTATCTGGGACAGAATGGACAGGCCGGACAAAACCGCGCCAGCGAAATCCCGGGTGCGATGGATTCCGTCGTCTTCGTTCCGCCCTCCACCCTGCATCCTGGCAACAACGAGCTCGTCCTGCTGATGTCCGCGCATCACAGTCTGATCTCTTTTGAATACCCGATCCACATTGTGGCGCTAGGCGAGTTTGCGGGACCAACCGAGCGAATCATCCGCGCCTACTGGCCATCGCTGATCAATTTTGGCGTCTTTCTGCTCGGCATCATCATATTCGGTGTGTCTGCCGTACGCGGTGACGACAGGGAAAACGGCGTTATCCTCGCCTTGCTCGCGCTTTTCGTCACAGCGCAACTCGTCACGGAAACCAGCCGTGGTCTGATCAGTTATGCCTACCCCATGCACGCCTGGCGCATGCTGGGCGTTACAGGCTTTGCCGCAATGACCGGCCTGTTGTTCCTGGCACATGTTCTGAAACGATTTTCAACTTGGCGCTGGACGTTTCGGTGGGGCCTGTCCGCGCTTGTCTCGCTTGTGGTCGTTGCCGCTATCTGGTTGGCGCCCAGCTATGATCCAAAAGCCATTTTTGCTCTTTTCATCCCCATCGGCATTGCCATTCCCGGCCTTGTCTACCGGGGGCTGAAAACAGACCGCAACGCCCTTATTTATCTCGGGCTGATTGCGGCCGTCGGCATAGCCTATCTCATCCATCCCAGATGGATTCTCGATGTCTATGTCTACTATTTCTTCTCGGCCTTGATGCTGGTTCTGTTTTTCCAGCAGGCGCTAGCCCTGATCCGCGCGCGACGCAGCGCGAGATCGGAAACCGCACGCGCAGAACGTCTCCAAATGGCGCTGCAACAGGCGCACCAGAAGTCCGATCCCGCGCAGCTACAATTAACCAGTGCCGGCAAAATGGAACGGATCGACACTGGGCGCATTGCGCATATTCAGGCAGCGGGCGATTATATCGAGCTGCACTTCAAGGGCGGCAAATCGGCACTTTTCACCAGCAGTCTCAATGAGATCGAAGCCAAGCTGCCAGATACGTTTTTACGCGTTCACCGCTCGCACATCGTCAATACTGCCTTCATCGATCAACTGGAGCGCCATGCGTCCGGCGTCGGCAGGCTCACGCTCTCGTCAGGCGCGGAAATCCCGGTCAGCCGCCGTATCATGCCCAGCGTTCGCAGCGCGCTGGCGGACTAGGTCGCGTAGGCGTTAGTCCGGCGGATTGAGGAACACCTCGCGTGCAACATGAATGCCCAGAAGCGTGCGCTCGGCCGTGACGCGGGCTGACACCTCGGCCTCGTCTTCGCGGCTCTCCAGAATGGCGGCATCGACACGCGCCCAGTCTTCCCAGAAAGTGTCATAGGCCGCCATGTCCGGAAAGATCTCGATGATCAGCACGTCCCAGTCATCCGGGCTTGTTGGCCATTTGGTCAGGACATGATGGTCGAGCACAAATCCCATTTCCTCTGCCAGTTCGACCTGGGCGGTCCAGGTGCCGGACAGGCTGTCGAGATAGGCTTCGCGTTGGCCCGGGCCGGTGCGCACATAGATCATGTGCCAGACCGGGCCTTCGTCATAGACGTCCAACACGGTCCGGGCGGACTGGGCCTGCGCCGCCGGAGCGCCGGCGAGCACGGCCAGCGCCATTGCAAGAAAGACTATTCTGAATGCCGTCATGTGACCGGCTCCTATTCGGCTTGTATGGACGAAAACGCGCCGCCAAGCTGGCCGCATGCCTGCCGGCCGGCAAGCCGGGCGGGGGTCACAATTGATTGAGAGAATTCGGTAAACGGCGGACGCTCCGGTTGCGGCCGGGTAAAAACCGGGCACGCGCCTCACCCGCGCGCCAAGATTCAAACCCAGGTTTGGTTGTTGTGCGCCTTGTGATCGCGCCGGCGTCTACGCCTCGACGATCATTTCAAACCCGCCAAAGATCATGCGTTTACCGTCAAAGGGCATGGCGTCCGGGCCCATGGCGGCAAAGCGCTCATCCTTCATCGCCGCGGCCATGCCGGCATCACGCGCCGCCCTGTCCGGCCAGACGATCCAGGAAAACACCACCGTCTCGTCGGCTGTCGCCTTCACCGCCATGGGAAAGGAGGTGACTTTTCCGTCCGGCACATCATCGCCCCAGGCCTCAACGACGCTGAGCGCGCCATGGTCCTTGAACACGGTGGCTCCCAGCTTTGCCATTTCGAGGTATTCCGTTTTCTTTGCTGATGGCACTGCCACGACAAATCCGTCGACATAAGACATGGTGCTTTCTCCCCTGTTCGTGCTGAGATTAGCAGGGAATTCCGAGTGTGGTAGCTGAAATACAAACGTCATTCCGGGGCGCGCCGAAGGCGGGAACCCGGAACCCATTCCGGATATTCAACGTCACGGAATGGGTCCCGGATCGCACGCTATCGCGCTCGTCCGGGATGACGATTTTGATGCTCAATAATGCGGCGGCTTGTCATTCCCCGGCGCGGGCCGGCCGGATTCGAGCTCGGCGATGCGGTCGTCAGAGGCGCGCAGGCGCGCCGTCAGCCGGTCGAGCTCCTTTTGCTGACGCAACAGGCCGTCAGAGAGATCGTCAATCGTGCGCTGTTGTTCAGCGACGAGCATTTCCAGCGCGTCAAGGCGATCAGAGCTCATCCCCCTACTCCCACTCAATCGTGCCCGGCGGCTTGGACGTCACATCATAGACGACGCGGTTGACGCCGCGCACCTCGTTTATGATGCGGGTGGCGGTGCGGCCGAGGAAGTCGTGGTCGAAGGGGAAATAGTCCGCCGTCATGCCGTCCACGGAGGTGACGGCGCGCAGGGCCAGCACATTGTCATAGGTGCGGGCATCGCCCATCACGCCGACGGTCTGCACCGGCAGGAGGACGGCAAAGGCCTGCCAGATTGTATTGTACAGGCCGGCCTTGCGGATCTCGTCGATATAGATGGCGTCGGCTTTTCGCAGAATGTCGGCCTTTTCCTTCGTCACCGCGCCGGGAATGCGGATGCCGAGGCCCGGACCCGGGAAGGGGTGGCGTTGGACAAAGCCATCGGGCAGGCCCAGCTCGCGGCCAAGCGCCCTCACCTCGTCCTTGAAGAGTTCGCGCAGGGGCTCGACCAGCTTCATATTCATGCGCTCGGGCAGGCCGCCGACATTGTGGTGGGACTTGATCGTCACGGACGGGCCGCCATCGAAGGAGACACTCTCGATCACGTCCGGATAGAGCGTGCCCTGGGCGAGGAAATCCGCCCCGCCAGCGGCCTTGGCGTGCTTTTCAAACACGTCGATGAAGAGCCGGCCAATCGTCTTGCGCTTGGCTTCCGGGTCGGAGACGCCGTCGAGCTCTCCCAGGAAGAGATCGCCTTCATCGGCATGGACGAGCGGAATGTTGAAGGAGTCCCGGAACAGGCGGACGACTTCCTCGGCTTCATTGAGGCGCATCAGCCCGGTATCGACAAAGACGCAGACCAGCTGGTCGCCGATGGCATCATGGATCAGCTTGGCCGCCACGGCGCTGTCAACGCCGCCGGACAGGCCGCAGATCACCCGGCCGGAGCCGACCTGCTCGCGGATCTTGGCCATCGCTTCCTCGCGGAAAGCGGCCATCGTCCAGTCGCCCTTGAGGCCGGCAATATTGTGGGTGAAATTGCGCAGGAGCAGAGCGCCGCGCGGTGTGTGCACGACTTCCGGGTGGAATTGCACGCCATAGAAGCGGCGGCTCTCGTCGGCAATGGCGGCAAAGGGGGCGTGGGGCGAGGTGGCGATGACATGAAAGCCGGGCGCAAGGCTGGCGACGCGGTCACCATGGCTCATCCAGACGCGCTCTTCATGGCCAATCCCGCCAAAGCCGTCGAAGAGCGGGCTGTCGGCGACGATCTGGATGTCGGCGCGGCCAAATTCCTTGTCCTCGCTGCCTTCCACCGCCCCGCCGAGCTGGGCCATCATGGTCTGCTCGCCATAGCAAATGCCCAATACCGGCACGCCGCGGGTGAAGACGCTGTCATCGGCGCGCGGGGAATTTTCCCAGTGGGTGGAGTGCGGCGAGCCCGACAGGATGATGGCCTTGGGATCGAATTCATCGATGAAGGCGGCATCGGCCCGGTTATAGGGGTGGACCTCGCAAAACACGCCGCTTTCGCGCACGCGCCGGGCGATGAGCTGGGTGACCTGGGAGCCGAAATCGACGATCAGGACTTTTTCATGATGGGCGGTGATGTCTGTCATGGCGAGCGGTTAGCGCGAGTCAGCGCGAAAGGCGAGTCCGGAGTTGCACCCGCTTCGTCTTTTTACCCGTCATTCCGGGGGCGCCTCTTTCTCCCCCTGCTTGCGGGGGGAGTGGCCCCCACGGGTCCGACCTTAGGTCGGCCCGAGGACAGGCTTCAGGCCGAGGGGGGCGAATGGCGGGTGTCATCCTGCCCCCTCCGTCTTTCGCTCCGCTCAAGCCACCTCCCCCGTAAACAGGGGAGGAAACCAACCCCTCACCCTCGAAAGCCGTCCACTCGCGTGGCCGCCTTCCTCTACCCTCTCCCCTTTTAAAGGGGAGAGGGAAAGGGTGCGAGATCGCGCAGCGATGAGCGGTCAGGGTGAGGGGTCGGGCAAAATCGGGCCTCGAACTCCACACGTCGTTCCAAACTCCGTCTCCCTCCGGCTTGCCTGCCCTCGCGAATGCGGGGGACCGGAGGGCCTCAAGAGATCCTCCGATTAAATCGGAGGAAGACGCGATTGTTTGCGACCTCAGGGTGAGGCACCCGGCAGTGCCGGGCCTAGAACCCCGCAGGGATGACGGCTAACTTTCGCAATCGGTCAGAATACGTTCCGCTTTGTAACGCTTGGAAGCTATACGCATAAGGTCGGGGTGGTTTTTTTCAAACACGGACCGCCATCCCGGCCTGTCTTAGTGGCAAGTTGAAACTGAAGAAAAATTGTTGGTCTCTGTCCAAACTAAGTAGGATTATTCCATCCTGCGAATATGCCGGCAAGCTGTGATATCGTATTATCCAAATCGCTGTAGGTTGGATTCTCGATGTCCACACCTAGAACGGTATAAAATTCGCCAATTGAAATTTCATGTTTTCGGATAAGACGAGCAACTTCGAGAATTATTTCCTCATGATTTTCTGATTGCATTATTCAATCCCCGTTGCATTCCGATTTTCGATATCGTGAACAGCGCAATACCCTCCTTCTTCTTCTAACCAAACCAAAAATGGCTGTTGAATGCCGCCTGGCACGGGGTTCTTGCATCGTTTGCCTGACTTAGTAGTGGCACCACACCGAGGTAGACCACCTGAATCTATCCAAAGCTCGTATTCATGTTTTTCGGCGCCATGCGTTTTCGCAAACCATGCATGTCGATCTTCAACATAATCTTCCAAATCTTCTAGCTTCGGAAAAACGGTTTCAACTCCCCACGGAGCCTCAATATATCCGACCAGAGATATCTTTGCGTCTCTCAATTTGATTAGTGTCGCTCGGTCCAATGACAATCTATTTTTCCATTTCTTGCTTGCGGAAATCCACCCGCTCCATTACCGCGATGAAGAAGCCGTCTGTGGCGCTGCGGTGCGGGGTGAGTTGCAGTGCGCCGCTGTCCATCTCGCACGCGGCGAGCACGTCTGCAGCCCCCTCGGCGAGCCCGCCGGAGGCGATCAGGGCGTCGCGGGAATTGCGCTGGGTAAAGTTCGAGTATCGGGTGAGGAAAGCTTCGATCCGGTCGCCATTCTCTTCCGGCAGAATGGAGCAAGTGACATAGATGAGCCGCCCGCCGGGCCTGACGTATTTGGCTGCGTTATCAAGTGCTTCGTCCTGTTCCTCAAGGCGTTGATTCAAGGCGCATTCGGAGACCCGCCATTTGGCATCCGGCCGCCGGCGCCAGGTGCCGGTGCCGGTACACGGCGCATCGACGAAGACGACATCCATTTTGCCTTCCAGCCCGGACAGCTCGTCTTCCGGCCCGTCATGGACCTGAACGTTTCTGACTCCCGCCCGTTGCAAGCGTGGCCAGATGGCCTTCATCCGCCGCCAGTCATGGTCCCAGGCGTGGATCTGCCCGGTATTGCCGGTCATGGCGGAAAGCTCCAGCGTCTTGCCGCCCGCGCCGGCGCAGAAATCGAGCACCTGGTCGCCCGGCTTCACCCCCGCGGCGAGGCCGGCGAGCTGACTGCCCTCATCCTGCACCTCGACCCAGCCCTTGCCATAGGCGGGGATGGCGTCGGCGGGCGGGGATTTGCCGGTCGCCTCGTCCTGCGGAATGCGGATGCAGGCGCGCGCCAGAGCGCCGGCGCGGGCGGTTGGGATTTTCGCCTGTACAGCCGCCAGCGCCTTCACCGGATCGGTTTTCAGCTCGTTGACGCGCAGATCGACCGGGGCGCGATCGGCCATGCCGGCGCCCTCCTCCGCTGCCGTCTGGCCGAAAACGCGCGCCAGCGACGCGGCCAGCCATTCGGGATAATCGCCGCGCACATGCGCCGGAGCATCAGAGATATCACGCGAAAACGCCGCGATCTCGGCGTCGGTCAGGGCGTCAGGTGAATGCGGATCGGCCGCCAGCTGGTCCTGCAGCGCCCCGGCCTCCATGCCCCAGATGCGACCGACCACGCCCAGCGCCAGGGCGCGGGCACTGTCATCGCCCATCGCCCAGGCCAATGATTGCTTGCGCCGCAACGCATCCATCACCAGGCCGGAAATGAAGGCGCGGTCGCCCGATCCGGCAAAGCGGTGGGCCGAACCCCATTCGCGCACGGCCAGCTTGACCGGGCGGTTCTGGCGCTCGATCAGGTCGAGAATGTCTATCGCCGCAGCGATCCGTCCACCCAGTCTCATTTACTGCTTCCTTTCTCCCCCCGTTCACGGGGGGAGTGTCGCGAAGCGACGAGGGGGGCTGCCCCCTCCACCACTTCGTGGTCCCCCTCCCCCGCAGGCGGGGGAGGAAACCTAACCCGGTGTCGGATAGTTCGGCGCTTCGCGGGTAATGGTCACGTCGTGGGCATGGCTTTCCTTCAGGCCCGCATTGGTGATGCGGATGAATTGCGCCTTTTCGCGGAATTCGGCCAGCGTTTTCGCACCCGTATAGCCCATCGCCGCGCGCAGACCGCCCATCATCTGGTGCAGGATCGGGCCTGTGGGGCCCTTATACGGCACCTGACCTTCCACACCTTCGGGCACCAGCTTCATCTGGTCGCCGACATCCTTCTGGAAATAGCGGTCGGCCGAGCCGCGCGCCATCGCCGCGACCGAGCCCATGCCGCGATAGGATTTGTAGGACCGGCCCTTGAACAGAAAGACCTCGCCGGGCGCTTCCTCGGTGCCGGCCAGGGCCGAGCCCATCATCACCGCATCCGCCCCGGCGGCCAGCGCCTTGGCGAAATCACCGGAATACTTGATGCCGCCATCGGCGATGATGGAAGCGTCCGAGCCTTCAGCCGCGCGGGCGGAATCCATGATCGCGGTCAGTTGCGGCACGCCCACCCCGGCCACCACGCGGGTGGTGCAGATCGAGCCCGGCCCGATGCCGACCTTGATGCAATCGGCTCCGGCGTCAATCAGCGCTCTTGTGCCGTCATAGGTGGCGACATTGCCGGCGATCAGGCGGGTGCGGTTGGAGGCGCGCTTGATGCGGCGCACCTGTTCCAGCACCGAAGCGGACATGCCATGCGCGGTGTCGATCACCAGCACATCGACACCGGCCTCGATCAGGGCTTCAGCGCGCTCAAACCCGCTGTCGCCGACCGTTGTGGCGGCGCCGCAGCGCAGGCGGCCATGGCGGTCCTTGGAGGCGAGCGGATGGGTTTGCGCCTTCTCCATGTCCTTGACGGTGATCAGGCCGATACAGCGCTGGCTCTCATCGACGACCAGCAGGCGTTCGATGCGGTGCTTGTGCAAAAGGCGGCGCGCCTCGTCCTCTCCGGCGCCCTCGCGCACGGTGACGACGTCGCGCGTCATCATATTGCCGACCTTCTCGTTGGGATCATCGGCAAAGCGCACATCACGATTGGTGATGATGCCCAGGAGCTTGCCCGGCCGGTCGGCCCCGCCCTCGACGACGGGAATGCCGGAAACCTTGTGATGCGCCATCAGCGCCTGCAGATCGGCCAGGGTGGCGTCGGGGCCGATGACCACCGGATTGACCACCATGCCGCTTTCAAAGCGCTTCACGCGGCGCACTTCCTCGGCCTGCTGCTCAACGGTCAGATTGCGGTGCAGAATGCCCAGCCCGCCTGACTGCGCCATGGCAATGGCCATGGGCGCTTCGGTGACGGTGTCCATCGCCGCCGACAGGATCGGGATGTTGAGGTTCACACCGTCGGCAATGACGGTGCGGGTGTCCGCGTCTGCGGGCAAAACTTCGGATGCGCCGGGTTGCAAGAGCACATCATCGAAGGTCAGGCCTTCGCGAATCTCCGCCATGGAGACCTCCTTGCTGCTTGCGGGGGCGGATTAATGCGGAATCGCCGGCGGCGCAAGGGGGGATGTCTCATCCTTCGTCATTCCGGGGCACCCCTTATTGTCATCCCTGCGAAGGCAGGGACCCAGAGCAACATTGAAGCTCCACTGCCCTGCCCTCAATCTGTGCAGCGTGGATGACTGCGGCTGGTTGGCACACGGTGTGCCGGTGGGACGGGCGCAACTGGGTCCCTGCCTTCGCAGGGATGACGGTGATTTTCCGGCCTCATGGTGAGGTGCTTTTCGCAGAAATGCCTCGAACCACACAGGGCGCTACGCCTGCACCGCCACCGGGTCGGGGCCGTCATATGCGGCGAGCGTATCCCAATAAAGCTGCGGCGGCTTTACCTTCAGACGCGCCCGGGCCTCGTCCAGCGGCAGCGGCAGGAGCGCTGTCAGATCCGTGGACGGGAAATGCGCCGCATTGCGTGCGAGGCGCTTGGCCTCGGCCATCATCCGGCCCACCGGCCAGGCCGGGATTTCGGAGCGGATTTTCAGCCCCGCCATGCGGCCCAGCCAGATCGGGCCGCGCCCGCCGGTCTGGATGCCGGAAAACAGGAGCAGCAGGGCCTCGCCCAGCGGATCGCGGCCATAGCCGGTCAGCACGTGATAGAGGTCATGGGTGAGATTCATCATGTAGGACATGGCATAGAGATGCGGCCAGTCGTCCTTCAGGGCCTGCATGCGCGCGGGCGCATTGTCCCAATTGGCCTGATAGACGCCCTCGGGATGCAGATTCTCGCTGTCGAGATAGTGCAGATAGGCCGCCGCAAACGTGCCGGGGCCATGGCTTTCCAGCGTCCCGCGATCCATCAGGATGCGGCCGATTTCGGTATGATCCGCCATGACGCGGCGGCCATAGTCCGACGCCGCAAAGCGATTGTGGAAGCGCTCATAGGAGCGGCCATTCACCGCCTCGAAAAAGGCGAAGACATAGCGCGTATCCTCCTTGTCGCGGACAAGGCCCTGAAAGGCTTTCCAGGCGCGCAGGGGCCGGATCGGCTGGGCCGGCGGAAAACCACCTGCGGCCGCTGTGGCGGGCGCGTCCGGGCCCGGCCCGTTCTGGAATGACTGTGTATCCGGCATGATGCCCCGCTCCTCGGAGACACCATAAGTGAACACTGTTTACTTATTGGTCAAGGGGAAGGTGAGGTGCGGTTTGCGAACCTTTGACGCCTTCCCCTCCCCTTGATGGGGAGGGTCGGCGATCCGTCCGGATCGGCGGGGTGGGGTGATCAGCGCAGCTGTTTGATGTTCTCCCCCACCCCTACCCCTCCCCACACAGGGGGAGGGGAAAATGTAGCCAACCCCTCACTTCTCCGGCGTGTCGCCGCGATAGCCTTTTGCAATCAGGTAGGTTTCAGCGCTTTCGGAGCGGCTGGCCGGGGGTTTGGCGTGGCGGATGGTTTCAAATCTGTGCTTCAGACGGTGCAGAAGATCATCCTCGGTGCCGCCCTGGAATACCTTGGCGACGAAGCTGCCACCGGGGCGCAGCGTCTCCAGCGCGAACTCGGCGGCGAGCTCGACCAGGGCGACAATACGCAAATGGTCGGTCGATTTGTGGCCGGTTGTCCACGGGGCGAGATCGGACAGCACGATATCCGCCGGCCCGCCCAGCGCCGCCTTCACCTTTTCCGGGGCATCGGCTTCAGAGAAATCCAGGGTCATCATGATGGCACCCTCGATCGGGTCCATTTCCAGCAAATCAACGCCGACGACATGGGCCGCGCCCTTTTTCAGCGCCACCTGCACCCAGCCGCCGGGGGCGGCGCCGAGATCGACGATGCGGGCGCCGGGTTTGAGCAGTTTGAAGCGCTGGTCCAGCTCGATCAGCTTGTAGGCGGCGCGGGAGCGATAGCCTTCCTGCTTCGCCCGCTGGACATAGGGATCATTCAACTGGCGCTGCAGCCAGCGGGTCGAGGAGAGCTTGCGGCCGCGGGCGGATTTCACCTTTTCGTGCAGAGACTTGGCGGCACGGGCATCGCCGCCCTTCTTCACCGGGCCGGAACGCCGGCGGCGCTTCTCCTCGGGGGGATTTTCCTCGTCACTCATTCGGCGGCCTTCGGTGTGGATTTTGCTGCACCGCCACCGGTCTTGCGCGGGCGGCGGCGTTTGGGTTTGCGCATCAGGTTGAGCAGCAGGCCTTCGCGCAGGCCGCGGTCGCCGACGCGGATCTTCTCGACCGGCCATTTGTCCATGACCACTTCGAGGATGGCACAGCCCGCCAGCACCAGATCGGCCCGGTCCTTGCCGATCACCGGATTGGCGGCGCGGCCGTCAATATCCTTCGACGCCAGGTCCAGGCAGGCGGCGCGCGCATCGGCGGCCGTCATCCAGCTGCCATCAACCAGCGAGCGCTCGTATCGCGGCAGGCCCATATGCACGCCGGCCACCGAGGTGATGGTGCCGGATGTGCCGATCATGTGGGCGCGGCCGGAGGTGAAGAGCGGGCGGAGCTTGCGCGCCCCGCGCGGTGTCCGGATGGCGTCGGCGGCAAAGGCCTTCATCGCCTCATACCATTTGTCGCCATGGACCGCTTCGGGGATGTGTTCCGACAGAGTGACGACGCCCACCGGCGCGCTGGCCCAGGTGCGGATGGGCGGGCGTCCGCCGCTCTCGAATCCGCCGCGCTCGCGCCATTGGGCCAGATCCACCCAGGACAATTCGGTCGAGCCCCCGCCGATATCGACGACCAGGGCGACGTCATAGTCTTCATCCATCAGATCGAGGCAGCCGAGCACCGCCAGACGGGCCTCCTCCTCCGGGGTGATGATATCGAAATCAAGGCCGGTTTCGGTCTTGATGCGCTGCATCAGCTCGGGGCCGTTTTCCGCCAGCCGGCAGGCCTGTGTGGCCACGGCCCGGTATTTGATGACGTCGCGGCGGTTCATCTTTTCCGCGCAAACGCCCAGCGCCGAAACAACATTGTCCATCGCGGCGTCGTTCAGCCGGCCGGTCTCGGTGAGCCCGCCGCCCAGCCGGACAATGCGCGAGAATGCGTCAATGATCCTGAAACTGCGCCCGGCCCGCCGTGCGATCAGCATGCGGCAATTATTCGTGCCCAGATCAATCGCCGCAAAGGCCGGGCCCGGCCCGCCCTTTTTGTGCTGGCCGGGCGTTGGCCCCGTGAATCGCGATTGCGCGGCAGCAGGCTTGTCCTGCGCCATTATATACCTACCTCTCGCCGTCTCGCGCGTCAGCCCGGTGGGCTCGCCGCGTTTCGGCCTGATCTTTGCCTTCATCCCCCAGCATAAGGCGAAGTTCGTCAGCATCAAGCGAAACCGGCTCATACCGGCACAGCTTAAAAAGGATCGGTACACGCATGACTCTGGAACGCGACGCAAAGTTCGGCATCGGCGATGTGGTGCGCCACCGGCTCTTCCCCTTCCGGGGCGTGGTGTTCGATGTCGATCCGCAATTTGCCAATACGGAAGACTGGTGGCTGGCCATTCCGGAAGCCATCCGGCCGGCCAAGGACCAGCCCTTCTACCACGTCCTCGCCGAGAATGAGGACAGTTTCTATACCGCCTATGTCTCGGAGCAGAATCTGCTGCCGGACGCGGTCAGCGGCCCGGTCAAACACCCCCAGACCCGCGAATTGTTCGAGAGCTTTGACGGGCAGCGCTATCTGCTGAAGGCGGGCGATATGCGCCCGAACTAGCGGGTGTAGCGGACGACTTTCTGGTCAATCGCGCCGAAGATGGACTGGCCATCCTTGCCCGTCATCTCGATGCGGATGGTGTCGCCGGGTGTCATGAAAGGTGTTTTCGGCACGCCGTCATAGATCGTCTCGATCATGCGGATCTCGGCAATGCAGGAATAGCCCTTCCCGCCTTCGGACACCGGCTTTCCGGGGCCATCATCCATCTTGTTGGACACCGTGCCGGAGCCGACAATCGTGCCATTCGTCAGGGGCCGCGTTTTCGCCAGATGTGCGATCAGCTGGGCAAAATCGAAGGTCATGTCGACCTCGCAATCGGGCTCGCCGAATTTCTCGCCATTGAGGTGGCTGACCAGCGGCAGATGCACCTTTCGGCCATCCCAGGCCTCGCCCAGCTCGTCCGGCGTCACGGCGACCGGTGCAAAGGCCGAGGGCGGCTTGGACTGGAAGAAGCCGAAGCCCTTGGCCAGTTCGCCCGGGATCAGTCCGCGCAGGCTGACATCATTGACGATCATGATCAGGCGGATTTGCTCTGCGGCCTCATCCGGCGTCAGGCCTTGCGGGCCGGATCCGGTGACAACAGCGACCTCGCCCTCGAAATCACAGCCCCATTTATCGTCGCCCAGCGGGATATCCTCGGTCGGCGCGAGGAAGGCATCCGAGCCGCCCTGATACATCAGCGGGTCGGTCCAGAAGGTTTCCGGCATTTCGGCATTGCGCGCCTTGCGAACCAGCTCGACGTGATTGACGTAGGCCGAGCCATCGGCCCACTGATAGCTGCGCGGCAGGGGCGACAGGGCTTTCGCCGAGTCGAAGGGAGAGATTTGCGCGCTGCCGTCATTGACCTTGTCAGACAGCGCTTTCAGCGCCGGTTTGCACCGGTCCCAGTCATCCAGCGCGGCCTGCAGCGTTGGCGCGATGTCACCGGCATCGGCATAACGCGAAAGGTCCCGGGAAACGACGACGAGCTGGCCATCGGGATGTCCGTTGCGGAGCGAGGCGAGTTTCATGTGGGTGATCCTTCAGCAGATTGGCTTTGCCGCTTTACTAACGTGCGGACCGGAGGGTTCAAGGCCTGTCTGCGGGATCAGAAATGCTCGGCACGGATGACCGCGACGTCCGAGACCGTCACAATGCCGATCTGGCGCGCCACAATCGCATAGACTTCATCGAGGACGCGCGGCAGATCCCTGGCGTCCAGCACGGCGAAGAGCACATACATGCGCTGGCTTTCGCTGATTTCCCCCTTGCGCGACCAGGAGCCGTTCCTGCCGCGTCCGGAGACGGCCGGAAGCACGGTGTAGCCGCCGAGTTCGAGCTGGTCCAGAAGCCGGCAAAGCCGGTCCAGCATCGGGGCCTCGATAATGATTTCCAGCTTTTTCTTGGCCGTCGTGTCCATGGTTATCCGCCCAGCATCATTCCAGCGACCGCATAATAGAGCGGAATACCGAATATCAGGTTGAAGGGGAAGGTGATTCCAAGCGACAGCGTCAGGGATATCGCCGGTTTGGCCTTTGGCAAGGCGAGCCGCATCGCGGCGGGCACCGCGATGTAGGACGCGCTGGCCGAAAGCGTCATCAACAAGGCGCCGCTCCCGGGTTCCATGCCGATCAGCAGGGCGGCGATCAGGCCCAGCGCGGCCCCGATCAGGGGCATGTAGAGGCCATGCAGAATGACCGGGAAACGGATATCGCCGGCCTGACGCACGAGCCCCCGCCCGGCGACCAGGCCCATATCCAGCAGGAACAGGCAAAGCACGCCGCGGAAGATGTCATAGAAAAACGGCTCGACGACCAGGCGGCCGGAATCTCCCGTGGCCCAGCCGATCAGGAAAGCCCCGATCAGCAGGACAATAGACCCGTTGAAAGCCACATCGCGGACCAGTTCCCTGCCGGATTGGCCTTCCTGTTTTCCCGCCAGCATCAGCCCGGAGAATATCGCGGGCGCTTCCATCGCAGCGGCCACGGCGACCATGAAACCGGCCGCCGCCAGACCAAGAGCGGCACCGGCATCGGAGGCCGCAATGAAGGTCACGATGGAAATCGATCCGTAATGCGCGGCGATGGCGGCCGCGTCTGTCCGCCCGGTCCGGCTGGTTGTGCGCAGCAATCCGAAACTGATGAAGGGGATGGCAAAGGACAGCACGATCCCGGCCCCGATCGCCAGGGCCGCATCCGCCAGGCTGCTGCTGGCCATCTCGACGCCGCCCTTGAAGCCGATCGCCATGATCAGATAGATGGAGAGCGCCTTCGCGACCGCTTCCGGGACTACAAGGTCAGACCGTACCATTGCCGCGCCCAGCCCGAGGGCAAAAAACAGGATGGGCGGCGAAATCAGATTGGCAACAGCAAGATCAAACAGGCCCACCGGCAACTCCTATCAAGGTCCGGAGGCGGGTAGCAGGGCTGCGAGTCATTCGCAAGGACAATTTATTGATGGTCAACCTGTGTGAAATCATTGTCCACGGTCAGCCATTCCAGCTCGCCATCCGCGATACCAAAGCGCGCACCGTGTATTTTCAGACGGCCGGCTTCCACCTGTTCCGCAATAAACGGATAGGTCATCAATCGCTCCATGGAGCGGCGGATGGAGTATAATTCGGTCCGTTCGGACAGACGTTCGATATCGCCGGTTTCCGGCAATTCGGCCTTCGCATCGGCGAGCGCCTCGGAAATCGGCTCGATCCATTGGTCGATAAAAAGCGATTCCGGGTCTTTCTCGCCGCACACGCAGGCATTGACGCCGCCACACTGGCGATGCCCGAGGACCAGAATGTTCGGCACTTCCAGCTTGCGGACCGCGAATTCGAGCGCCGCTGAAACGCCGTGGTGCGCCCCGTCAATTTCGCAGGGCGGTACGATATTCGCGACATTGCGCACGACGAATAATTCACCCGGGCGGGCATCGAAAACCTGGGCCGGGTCGACGCGGCTGTCACAGCAGGCGATGACGATGGTGTGCGGCCGCTGCCCCTTGTCGGACAGGGTTTCATACAGCCTGTGCTGCCGCGGATAGAGCTCGGCCCGGAACCGGTTGAAACCGTCAGACAGGTCCGCGGGCATGGAACGTTTGGGCATACAGGTCTCTTTGTCTGGCCTGATGGCAGACTAAATCCTGTTGCACCCTATCGGCAAACACATGCCGCAGAGTCTATGCCGGATCCGGTGTTTTCCAGGAATTCACATAGTCGCGGTTTTCAACGCTGGAGGCCCCCTCGCCGACATCCAGCGGGTCGCGCGTGTCGATCATGACGGCGTATTCGTCGGTCGCGTCCTTGGTCTGTTTCAGCATGTTCTTCAGCGCCTTGGGATGCGGTCCATGGGTGAAACCGGCCGGGTGGAAGGTCATCATACCGGCATCGATATTGTCGCGGCTGAAGAAGTCGCCCGCGTGGTAGAACAGGACTTCATCATAGTCGTCATTATTGTGGAAGAAGGGCACTTTCAGCGCGCCCGGATCGGTCTCGAACGGGCGCGGCGCGAAGGTGCAGACCACGAAGCGATCCGACAGGAAAGTCGTATGGGCGCTCGGCGGCAGATGATAGCGATGGCTCATCAGCGGGCGGATATCCTTCACATTCAGGCGCACCGGCGCGAGCTCGCCATGCCAGCCGACGGCGTCCAGCGGATTGAAGGGATAGGTGATGTGGGAAACTTCGCCGCGCTTCTTCACCTCGACCACCCATTCATGGTTTTCGTCTGCCTGCTGGGACTTGAAGGCCTGATCGATCTTCGGCGCATCCAGAATGGCGGGGTCAAAGACGGCATGGGGTCCGACCAGCCCCTTGTCGGGCAGGGTGTAGTGGGTGTTGGTGGCCTCGATCATCAGCACGGCCAGCGGTTCGGACGGGGACAGCCGCCACATCGTGCCGCGCGGCAGATAGACATAATCGCCCTGCGTGATTTCGATATGGCCGAAATCGCAGAACAGATCGGCCGTGCCGCGGTGGATGAAGAGCAATTGATCGCCATCGGCATTGCGGGCCAGCGATGTCATCGGTTCGGCCAGCTTCCAGAAGCGCACATCGGTGGCGTTGTTATGCAGGACGGCGCTGGAATTCCACGGCGAGTTTTCCGCCGCATTCAGCCTGTTGAGATCAAAGGCGCGCGGTTGCAGCGGGCCTTCAAACTTCACCCAGCCCGTCGGCGGGTTTTTGTGGTGCAGGAAAGCCGCCGGCCCGAAAAAGCCTTCCTTGGACATTTCCCGCTCATAGGTGCCTTCCGGCATGTCGGCATGGGCTTGCCGGGAGGCGTTGCCTTCCACGCGAGAAGCGTAAATCCATTTGCGATTGGCCATGCGTCATTCTCCTGCCGAACGGGTTCATATCCAATTTAGTTACAAATGAAACTAAATGGAAGCCGTCAATTTCGCCCGGCAGGATGCACAAGGGGGATCAGGGCAAAGGCCAGCTGTCCGGCCAGACCCAAAGCGCCCGGCAGGGTCAGCCAGTTGGCCACAAATCCCCTCACCCCGCCGTCTGCGATGACGGCGGAGAGGACCAGTTCCAGTGCGATCAGCACAATGAAGGCCACCAGCCCGACCCGCCATTTTGCGGGCAATGGCCATGCGGCCCGGCCTCTGGCGAGCCCGCCGAAGACGACCCAGGAGACGCCCAGAATGACGGGCAGCTCGATCCCTACGGCGATCAGATCCCCGGCGCGCGGCGCGATGACCAGCGTGCGCAAGGTGCCCAATGCGAAACCGGCCAGAAAAACCGCCCCCGCATAGAGGGCGCCCAGCCGGATGGCGGTCAATCTAGTCCTCATCACCATAAATCGCGATGACGGGTTCGCGGCCTGAGCCCCAGCTCGCCCGATACATGCCGGGCGTATTAAAGCTCCAGGCGGTCTCTCCGCTGCCCGACAGGACAATCACGCCGCCATCGCCGCCGAGATCGGTCAACGCGCCCTGGATCACCATGTCGGCGGCATCCTGCGCCGCAAAGGCGCGCTCTTGTGCGCCGCGATCCATCACCTCCAGCTCATGGCAGATGCGCGCGGCAATGTTCAGGCGGATGAAATACTCACCCGTGCCGGTGGCCGACACGCCGCAAGTCTCCGTGGCGTAAGTGCCCGCGCCGATGACCGGGCTGTCACCCACCCTTCCCCAGCGCTTGGCCGTGGTGCCGCCGGTCGACGTGCCGGCGGCGATGTTTCCGGACTGGTCCAGCGCGACCACGCCGACCGTGCCGAAGCGGTGTTCGCGCTCCATCAGGTCGAGTGCGCCTTCCTGGATCTCTTCGGGCTCGGGCGCGCCTGCGGGGCGTTCCGGCAGGGGCAAACCCATATCGCCCACGGCGCGTTCCATGGAGCGCCAGCGGCGCTCGGTGAAGAAGAAGGCCGGATCGACAAATTCCAGTTCCTGTTCGCGGGCAAAGATTTCGGCCCCCTCACCGGCCAGCATGACATGGCGCGAATTTTCCATCACGGCGCGGGCGGCGGAAATGGGGTGGCGAATGCCCGTCACCCCGGCGACGGCGCCGGCATTCAGGCTCGCCCCGTCCATGATGGAGGCGTCCAGCTCATTGCGGCCCTCGGCGGTAAACACCGCGCCGCGCCCGGCATTGAACAAGGGATTGTCTTCCAGATCGCGGATGACGGCCTCGATGGCGTCCAGCGACGACCCGCCTTCCGACAGGATCGCCCCGCCGGTTTCCAGCGCGGCGTCCAGCGCGGCGCGATAGGCGGCCTCGGTCTCGGCGGTCATCGACTCGCGCTCGATCACGCCGGCCCCGCCATGCACCACAATCGCCCAGCGGGCTTCGTCCTGCGCCAGGCTGGCCGACGCGGCGAGCCCCGCCAGAAGTGTTGCTGTGAGTGTCGCTGTGAATATCCGCATATCCGCCTCCCTTTGGTTAGCCCCATTCGGCCTGATTATGGCGGGAATGCAAGGGGGGTATCAGGCGATGATATGCGCCGCGCGGCAGGCGACATCGCGATTGGTGGGGCAACAAACCCGCTTGTGCCCGTCGCGACAATCGCCAAGGACCAATTAGAACTGATCGGACAGGACTATTCGAAGCCATCTCAATGCCGCGCGGCTAAACACTCGATTGTTGCAGGCGATGTCAAAAATCGCAGCTTGGACGCCCCCCCTTCGCCTACGCTAGCATTGGAGTGCCTAGGTTAGTTTATCGCTTCCACCAGATGCATTCTAAGTTAAGCTTCGTGTCGATAGAAAGCGCGCGGGAGGGTAAGACTTGGATCAAGACGTCTTTGCCAAAGAGGTGGCTGGTGATGCGCTTGCTGCTTTTAAAGTTATATATGAGGCCGCCTCAGAGGGCTTCCTTTCCGGAAAAGTCGACGGCGCAAATGTGCTTGCTGACTTAAACCAATGGAATGGCAAACCGGCATTTGCGGGACTCCGCTCGGCGATAGCTGCCTCCGAAAGCGGGAACCATCGCCTTCGCGAGGAGCCCGCAATTGCAAGAGTTGTTGTGGAAACACTTGATGGAAAAGAACTCGTATTCTTCGTCTGCCGATCAATGCCACCGAGAGCACTGGCAAATTTGCGATTAGCAAGCCAGCGCTCACCGGTGGGGCGCCTAGCAGCCCTCGAACCTGGTGATGAATTGGTGATCCCGCAGTATGGAGTAGTATTCGTCCTTCGAACAACCAGTTTGAAACCGGTCCGAGAAGATGGCGAGTGGGATTCCAGCAAGAGTGTTTTTCGCGATTTAGAGGAAGCTACCTTTTCGCTTCAGTCGTTTCGAAAATATCTAGCAGACACTGAAAGCACAGATGGCCTCCTAGCGGCATTACTGGACGAAGAAGCGCCAAATCTAGTCGCAGGCGAAATCAAGGAACGTATCACACGGCTAGGCCTACGTGATCAGCCAATTCTTGATAAAATACAGGACGAAATCTTTCGATTGCCGATTGATCATCGACTATACATTTCCGGCCCACCGGGCACCGGAAAGACGACCACTTTGATTCGTCGGCTTGGTCTTAAATTGGATCTCGATTTTCTCTCCGAAGAAGATACAGCAGCCATTGAGCGCTCAGATGGAGCAAGTGGCCACACATCGAGTTGGACGATGTTTACGCCAACTCAATTGTTACGCCAGTATTTGAAAGAATCATTTCAGAGAGAAGGAATTCCGGCTCCCGACGCACGCGTAATACCGTGGGAGGTGATGCGCCGTGAATTGGCGCGTTCCGTTTTTCCAATTTTGCGAAGCGCCACGCGCAAACGCGGATTTGTCGAAAATCGGGAGATCGAAAACCTGCGCGACAGTGCAATTCGCCAGCAGATAGCATTCTTCGAAGAATTCAAAGATTGGCAATCAGAAACGTTTTTCGCTGACCTGATCGAGCGAGCCAAAACAATCAGGTCGCAGAAAAAGACATCACTTGTGAAGCTTGGCGAAGATCTTCTTCGGCTTTGCGAGGCCGCCACTAAAATTGGTGCAGAGCGAACACTTATTCGAATTAGCGCGCAATCCTCGGATGTAATCAATGCAATCCAAAAAGAGCGTGAAGCAATAAACCGAATTCTCGAAAATCAGATGAATCAACAGCTGGCCTCGAACAAGAGGTTCTTGGATGAACTAATCTCGTACTTAGAAGAGGCAAAAAACCCCGCCGACGAAACAGATGAAGATGAAGATGTGTTCGACGTCGAGGATAATGGCGACGAAGCCCCTGCAAAAATCGTAACTCGGCGAGACGCCTTTGATGCATATAAACGGGCATTGAGCGGACAAGCTCGCGCGAAGCTGAAGGGGCGAGCTGTCAAGCCAGGCACAAGAAACGCTCTTATCCTCGAGTGGCTCGGGGAGCGACAGCCCGATTCCGCAATCATTGATGAACTCGGAACTAGGCTGGAGCTCTTGGATGCGCTCAGGCCGTTTCGAGCATGCGATGAGCAATATGTGTTTGGCTTGCCATCGAGATATCGCGCATTCCGTCGTGCAAGTCGTCGAGATGGCACCTGGTTTAGCGTGTCAGAAACTGTGCGAAACCAGATTCACCCACTTGAAACCGACGTGATCATTCTTGCCAGCATTTTATCCGTTCGCTCGCTGTTTGATTTGGCACCGGCATCAACGAAGCAGGGGTTATTAGAACGCTTCTCAGCACTCCACGACCGCTTTGTGAATCAAGTATTCATTGATGAAGCAACTGACTTTTCGCCAGTCCAGCTGGCGTGTATGAACGGGCTGGCTAGACCAGTCTTGGATTCGGTTTTCTTATGTGGAGATTTTAATCAAAGACTTACTCCATGGGGCGCAAGCAATCGAGCTAGTTTGCAATGGGCGTTTCCAAATTTGGAGTTCCGGGAAATCAATATTGGTTATCGGCAAAGTCGGATACTAATTGATTTTGCCCAAGCAATCGCAGAGCGCCTTGATGGCGAAATTCCAGACGTTCAGAGCCCTGATCGTGTCGAGCCCGAAGGGCGCGCTCCGACCTTGCTGGAGGGCGTCGAAGCATTGACTGACCAAGCCAACTGGATAAGCGAGCGTATCCGAGAGGTTTATCGAGATGTTGGAAATCTTCCCGCGACGGCCATATTCGTTGAGTCTGAGGACCAAGTGAAACCTGTCGCCAGCGCGCTTGAAGATGCGCTTTCAGACATCAATATCGATGTAAAACCATGCCTAAATGGTGAAGTAATGGGAGACGATTCGAGCGTACGTGTGTTTGACGTCAAGCACATTAAGGGCTTGGAATTCGAAGCTGCCTTCATGTTGGGAGTGGATAGGTTGGAAGCGGAAGATGAAACTGCTTTGGCGAGATATCTTTACGTCGGCTCCACACGGGCTGCTAGCTATTTTGGCGTAGTATGCGCCGCAAAACTGCCGACGCTTTTAGCCCCTCTGAGGGAACGGTTTGTGGCGAACTGGTCTGCCAGCTAAGCTTTTGGGCCAAGGCCAATAGTTATTGCGATTACAGGTCAAGCTACTGGTGCCAGCGCCTATGATTCTGGATCTTATGACCGCCGAAATCTCTAGCGGACCTTCTGCGCTATTAGGTTCGCCAAAAACAGACACATACCCTTTAACCCTCCTCTGAACGCGGCCGCCCGCGCCGGCGCGGCGAGAGACGCCGGACCGGCTTCGCCTCCGGATCATGCGCGCTATGCGTATGGGAAACGGGTGGGTGTCCCCGTTTTTCTGTCTGGCTTCCTGTCCGGCTTTGATCCACCGTCCCGTCTTCCCCACCCGATCACGACGATCTTCCCTACCCGAC
Source organism: Hyphobacterium indicum (assembly GCF_003129605.1). Lineage (GTDB taxonomy): Bacteria > Pseudomonadota > Alphaproteobacteria > Caulobacterales > Maricaulaceae > Hyphobacterium > Hyphobacterium indicum. The sequence goes on along the minus strand of NZ_QBDX01000002.1, from coordinate 81,848 downwards.
CGGTATGACCGCCCTTTTCTGTTTTAATGTGCTAACACAATGACGGAATGAAATCATGGCGGGCGTGGAAAGGTCTGGATGGGCGCTCGTGAGCGGCTGATGCCACGCCGTGCAAGCGGCACACATCGCCTTATCCCCGTTGCGCCCGAACCGCTTACACTTGCCGCGTGAAAGCCTGCGCAGGTTGCGGCTCTGCGCCGGCCGTGGTGCGCGCCGGACTCCGGAAAACAGCCGGAGACAATTGGAGACAGTTGGAGTCGCGCTGGAGATGTCTGGAAAGATGAGAACAAGCGGAAACGCCTTGCCCCACACACGATCCGGGCGCGCGCCCGCCCGGCCCGCCGGAGCAATTGTAGTTGTAGTTGTAGTTGTAGTAGTAGTCGTAGGAGACAAAATTTGAAAAACCGGAATCTTATCCACGCCCGGCGCTGGCCATGCGCCGTCCGGCCCGAACCCGGCCCGATTGCCCGGGCAGAACGGGGACAGGACTCGCGGGAAGGGAATCCCGATTACAATCCCTGCACACATGCGGCATAGTTCGGCCCGACAGGAGGTGACAGCGTGATCAAGGCGATAATGGGACTTTTCAGGCGATCGGGCGGCGGCATGGCGGCGGCCGGCAAACGCGCGGCTCAGGCCAGCGCGGTGAAAGCGGCCGGCACGCATTCTTACGGCGCGCATGCGGAAGTGTCGGAAGACGCGCGCGATGTCGAAAAGGCGCTGTTTTTCAAAAGCTTTCCGCGCCCGAAAATCATCGCCCTGCGCGCCTCCGAGGTCGATCACGAGGCCGCCCAAGCCTATGCCGAAAAAGCCCGGCGTTTCTTTGCCCACCCGATCAATCTCTTCAATCAGAGCAATGTCTTCTACGAGGAATCCGAAGCCGGATATATCGAGTCCATCTATGGAAACGAGGCGAAAAGCTCGGCGCTGTCCGGCGAAGAAGATGCGCCCAACGAGAAGCTGAAAACCATCGAGGAAGAAGACCGGTATTATGTCGGCACGCTGACGCGGATGCGGCATACGACCAATCAGAATACGGCGACCTATTTTCTGTGGCTGCTGACCGCCGGGATGGTGCTCGGATTTGCACCTTTTTTTGCCGCTTTCATCGACCATGCACGCGGGCGCGATGTGTTCGCCGGCCTGCAAATCCTCCAGGATCAATGGATGTTGCTCAGCCTGATCGGGCCGGTCCTCGGCCTCGGCTTTGCGACCTTTTCCTACTATGTCAGCTACAAGAACCAGCAGATCCGCAACACACAGAATTTCAACGGCTATATCGAAACGCGGCTGAACCGGATCAATACGATCCGCGCCGATGCGTTGAAGGAATCGGCGAATGCGGAGAAGGAAAAATCCAATGAGGCCGAAGTGCTCACCTCGGCCGTCGACTGGATGCTCTGCTATCACTGGATGATCTGGCGGTCCTTCCTGAACGAGCAGGGAATCCGCAACATATTGTTCCAGATCCGGCGCAATACCGATCTTTATAAATGGGGCAGTTTTCTGGTTCTGCTCGCCGCCAATGCCGGCTTCGTCGCGGCCAGTTTCTCCTTCGGTCTGGAATGGCCCGAGGCGCTGACCATCGCGGTCGCGTCGACCATCTGGTTTACCGTCCTGCCCTATTTCTACATCTTCCACATCTGTGCTGACCCGGCGTCTCTGGTGGAGCGGAAAATGTATGCCAGCGAATGGGCACGCTTTCATACGTCCGGGATCGACAAGGGGCTGGAAGACCAGATCCGGCGCGACAAGGGAGAGATTCTCCACTATCGCAACCGGTTGAAAAACGAAAGCTTCTAGCTTCAGGCGGTGAGAACGACCTTGCCCTTGACGCGGCGTTGCATCAGATCGTCAAAGGCTTTCGTGACCTCTTCAAGCGGGTAGCTCGCCGAGACCATGGGCTTGATCTGACCCTTGGCATAAAGCTCGAACAACTCGGCCATGTTCTTTCCGTTCTCCTTCGGAAACTGGCCGGCCCAGGCGCCCCAGAAAACCCCGCGGATATCGCGGCTGTTCAGCAAGGCCAGGTTCAGAGGCATCTTCGGAATGTCACCGGCGGCAAATCCGACCACCAGGAAACGCCCGCCCCAGCCAAGACCGCGCATGGCCGGTTCCGAGAAGGGTCCGCCAACCGCATCATACACCACATCCGCGCCCTTGCCGCCGGTCAATTCCTTGAGGCGGGCTTTCAGGTCTTCCGTTTCGTAATCCACCAGCTCGTCCGCTCCGGCCTGTTTCGCCGCGGCGAGCTTGTCTTCGCCCCGGGCGCAGGCGATGACACGGGCACCATACGCCTTGCCCAGCTGGCAGGCCGCCGTGCCCACACCGCCGCCCGCGCCCAGCACGACCAGGGTTTCGCCTTCTTTCAATTCGGCGCGCTGTTTCAGGGCGTGAATGGTCGTCGCATAGGTGGTGATCAGGGCCGCCGCTTCTTCAAACGGCATGGCATCGGGAATGGGCGCGACCTGGGCGGCGGCGGTCGCCACCTTTTCCGCAAAGCCGTTCAGCAGGGTCGCCGCGACCACGCGGTCACCGATTTTGAAGCCCGTCACGCCTTCGCCAATGGCCGAAACCGTGCCGGACACCTCGCCCCCCGGGATAAACGGGAGGGGCGGCTTCATCTGGTATTTGCCTTCCACCAGCAGGATATCCGGGAAATTCACGCCCGCCGCCTTCACTTCGATGACGAGATGACCGGCGTCGGCTTTCGGGTCTTCGACCTCTTCGATGCTGAGCTGCTGGTAGGGCGCAAATTCCTTGCAAACAACGGCTTTCATGAATTGTCTCTCTCTTGCTTCGCGTGATCCTGCATCAATTGCTCAACATAGGCGATATGGGTCTGAAGCACATAGACCTCATCAAAGAAGGTCCAGGGCACTTTCATCGCCCGAACATCGGATTTGAGGGTGGCGATCCGGGCCAGCAGCGCCGAATGATCCGGCGTCTCGCTCTTATCGAACAGGCTCTGCTCTATCACCCGCAAATCCCGATAAGAGCGTTTAATGCGCCTGTGAATTTGCCACAAATAGACAGGCGGGGCGGATTTGAACAAGGGGAGCAGCAAGGTGAGGACCGGTATGGCCAGGATCCAAATGCGATCGACGAGATTCGCGGCCCAGAAAGGAAGATAACGCTGCAGGAAGGCGGGTCCGCCACGATCATAATATCGGGCCGCCTCATCAGACAGGTCGAATGTGACCAGATCCCTGTTCGGAAAGTCCGCCGGCGCCGACAAAACGGTCCCATCCCGAAAGTCAGTATGCATGGCCTGCAACAACAATGACTGGATTGCCGGATGCAGGCCTTCCTGAATGACAGCTGCAGCCGCAGCGGCGACAAGCGGAATGTCCTGTGCCGGAATATCAGCGGCGGGATCAAGAACGCCTTCATGCAGAGTCACGATTGATAAATAGGGAAGCAAACGTACATAGGCCGGGCCGCGCTCAATCTGCATGACAATAATCCCGGGATCCGCCACAAGGTCACGAATGTAGGCAGGATCAGGCGATGTCATGAATGCCGCAATGTCGGCGTTACCGGTCCTCAGGGCCGCCGCAGCATCGCTTCCTGCCTCCTCGACCCAAATGGCGTTCTCAACGCCATTCAATTCGAACAATGTGGACAAGAGAACGCGTGTTCCTGACCCGATATCACCCGCAGCGATCCGCATGCCATCCAGCTCGCGGATGTCACTGACTGGCGTTTCGGCCGACGCGAATATCCAGAGCGGCTCGTAAAAAAGTGCCCCGAGCGATTGCAGTCGCCCCATGGCAACAAGCTCCGCACCGACGCCGCCCTGGACGATGGCGACATCCGCACTCCCGGCCATCAGCCGGTTTATATTTTCTGCAGAGCCGGCGGTTTCGATGAGTTCGACCGTCACGCCCTCGCTTTCCAGAAACGACGCCAAGCGGCGGCCGGCAGCATCATAGGCACCGCCTTGGCTGCCTGATGCGAGTGTGATTGATCTTGGCGGTGCCGGATCAAGCGACAATGCGATCCAGACCAGAATGAAGGTGACTATGAGTGAAATAGCTGACCCGATGAACCAGATCCACTTTTCGCTCACACTCAGTTTTTTCCAGCGCGCCAGAAGATTGCTCATCGCTCCCCCATTCCCTGTTCCCGTTGTTCAATCCGCGATACACGCCGTTCCAGTGAATTGAAATCGTCCCGGTTAAGAAAGACGTGTGGGCGCTCCTCAATGGGCGGCGGGTTGGCTTCCATGGCGTCATATTGTTCTGTCAGCCAGGCGGCCCATTCATCATTTTCCAGCCAGTCCGCCCGGCGCGCGGTTACATCGGCCCAGTGCTGGTCCAGGTTATCAGCGGTCAGGCGGACGCCGAACTGTTCCGGCGAGACGGGAGGCCTTCTATCCTCACCCAGCATGCGGTCGAGAATGGCAAGCCCCAGCGCGGGCCGGTAATGCGACGGTTCATAATACCAGGGATTCAACACATCGCCGGAGTGTGAGGGCGGCGCGCTCTGTGAAACTTCTGAAAATCCGGCAAAATCCCAGACCTCCAGCGGCTCCCCCGGAAAGCACGGCGCGCGTGACGGCGCCGGGTTGCGCGCGGCGGCCAGCCGCACCAGGTCGCGGCGGATCTGAAGATCAATCGGGTCGATCCCGGCTCGCCAGCGCGCTTCCTCAATGCGGGAATGAATAGGGTGGATGAATATCCGCACCTGAACGCCGCGCGCCAGCAGGGCATCTATTCCCCGGAACACAAAATCGGATCGTTCAGGATCATACACAAACCCCAAATAGCTGCGATAGCGTTTGGCAAGTTCCGTATCGAAGCGTTCGCGGGAATTTTCCGGCGCATAGGCGGTTTCCCAATCCACATCCGAACCGCCCGTCGCGTTGTCGATCACGGTCTGCAACGCCCGGGCAAAGGCATCCAGCGACAGCGAGGTCTGTATGTGGGATTGGAGTTGCGAACCGCCCGCCAATGGCGTCAGCCAGTAGGTCGCATCAGCGCGTGGGTAATCGCCGAATTCGCGCAGATCCAGGCCGATAATGGCGCAATCGAGATGATTATTTTCTGCTGCCAGCACAGCCGCATTGGCAAGCTCGAAGGCGTTGGTCCCCCCCATCGCCATGTTCTCAAAACCGCCCGGCCAGTCAGGGATGTTATCCGGGAAACCATCATGCGAGCGCGAGGATCCGAAGAGCAGGGTTCCTGCCTGTGTTTCGACCAGACCATGACCCACAGCGACCCGGTAGCCATCGGCATGAGCACGGGTGCGGCGCTCGTTTACACCCGGTATCTCGCTCCACGCATTCACATGATACGGATCGACGATGAAGGTGAAGCTGCCAAACAGGATCAGCCATGCCGCCAGCGTCAGCACCAGGCGCACAGCATAACCCTTCATCGTCAGGGGCGGTTTGGACTTAGAAGTTGTAATAGATAAACTCCGCGGTGTTCCAGGCGTTTACGATCGACAGGAAAAGCAGGAAGGCCAGCGTCCCCGATATCCAGGGGCGCGTGGTAAATCGCAGACCTTTTTGAGGCACCAGTCCTGCTGTTTTCAGCGTCGCGTCATCAAACCATTTCATGAAGACTGACGCGGTATCCGGCAATCCCCAGACAATCGCGAGGCCAATGGCGATGGCGATGAAGGGTTCGTCACCCACGCCCGGTCCGATGCCGTGCAGCCCTGCCATACCCTGTAACATCAAAAGCGCGGCATCAAATGATGTCGCACGGAAAAAGACCCAGGCGATGACGACAAAAAGAAAGGTAAAAACCACAGACACCCAGGGTGCGGATGGTAAGAGCCCGTTGGGCCGCACCTTGTTGAGCCAGTTGCACCAGCCCAGTGCCAGCCCGTGCAGGGCGCCCCAAAAAACGAAAGTCCAGGCCGCACCATGCCAGAGCCCGCCCAGCAGCATGACCACGGCAAGATTGATTGCCCGGCGCACCTGACCATTGCGGTTTCCCCCGAGTGGAATGTAGAGATAATCGCGCAGGAATTGCGATAAGGTGATGTGCCAGCGCCGCCAGAAATCAATGATCGACCGGGCCCGGTAAGGCGCATTGAAATTGATCGGCAATTTATAGCCGAACATGCGCGCCAAACCGATGGCCATGTCGGAATAGCCCGAAAAATCGAAGAATATCTGGAATGTGTAGCAAAGCGCGCCGGTCCAGGCTTCCAGCAGGCCGACTTCATCGCCGCGGGCCGCCGCCCCGAATGCGCTGGCGGCGAAGGGTTCGAAATTATCCGCCAGCAGGACTTTCTTGGAGATGCCGATGGCGAAGATGGACAGGCCGACACCGATATTCTCCGACCAGTCGTCCTTGCGCTGCGTGTCTTCATATTGCGGCGCAATCTGATCGTGGCGGACAATCGGACCGGCAATCAATTGCGGGAAAAAAGATACAAAAAGCCCATGGCCCAGCCAGCCGGAGGGCCGGGTTTCACGGCGTGCGACATCGACCAGAAAGCTGATCTGCTGGAAGGTGAAAAAGGAGATGGCGAGCGGCAGAGCAAAGCCCGGTAGTGGCAGATCAGTCCCTGCCACGGCGTTGATGTTCGACAGGAAGAAGTCCGCATATTTGAACAAGCCGATACTGGCGAGATTGAGCACCACGCCAATCGCCAGCCAGGGCTGTGGCCTCCATCGCGCAATGGCGAGACCGAAAAGGTGATTGATGATAATGGAGCCGAGCAATAGCGGCAGGTAGCGGACATCCCACCACGCATAGAAAACGAAGCTGGCAATCGTCAGCGCCACCAGCGCGGCATGGTGCGCCACCCATCGGCGCAGCACATAATAGACGCCGAGCGTTGCGGGCAGAAAAAGAAACAGAAATTCGAAGGAATTGAACAGCATTCATCCGCCCCGCGCGTGGCCGCAAATAGACTGTGCTTCACCGCGAGGGTCAATTGACGGAAACAGGCCGGACAATGCCGCGAATGTGACTTGATGCCCGGTCGGGAAGAGGCAAGATTTGTCAAAGCTGCATTCGGAGACTGATATGAGCGTACTGGATAAGGCTGCCGAAACCCAATTGGCGAATATCGAGACGAAGACCGGACGATCCCGCGCCGAGTTGTCGAAAGACATTCTGGCACAAGGCCTGTCCAGGCATGGCGAAATGGTGAGCTGGGTAAAAGAGACCTGGGGGCTCGGCCATGGCGATGCAAATACGCTGGTGCATGTCGCGCGGCGGTCTGTTGAAGACGCGGGCGCTCCCGCCGACCCGCTGGACGCCATCTATAGCGGCACAAAGGCACATCAGCGCCCGATCCATGACGCGCTGATGAAACGTATCAACGGTTTTGGCGCGTTCGAGACGGCTCCGAAAAAGAGCTATGTCGCTCTGCGGCGGAAGAAGCAGTTCGCCATGCTGGGCCCCAAAACCAAGGACCGCTTTGAACTCGGCATCAATCTGAAGGATGATGCCGATCACCCGCTGATGAAGGCCGTGCCGCCCGGCGGTATGTGTCAGTATATCGTCTCGCTGCATTCCCCAGACGAGGTTGATGATCGTATCATCGCCATTGTCCGTCGCGCTTATGACGCGGCAGGTTGATCCGGGCGCAGGATGAACCTGCACTCATGTTGCGTGTCAGCCCATATTCAGCTTGCAAGGGGCAGGCTTCCCGCATGAAACTGATTTATCGACGGGGAGGTTTGTCATGTTGTTCCGATTTCTGATCACTGTCGGGTCGCTGGTGGGGTTTGTCACCGGCGGTCTGGACCTGCTCGAGCGCTTCGGCGTTCCGGTCAATCAATGGCTGGCGGGCCTGCCGGACGTTGTCTCCGGCCTGTTTTACCGCTTCGGGTTTTTCGTGGACGAAACAGCCCTGGCCGTTTTCGGCGCGTCGGAGCCGGAGATGATGGTGCGCAACCACTCTGCGGATAGCGCAAATATGGATGGGGTGGCAGCCGCAAGCCCGATGATGGCTGGTGCCTCGAACGAAGCCCTGATCGTCTCCGGCGTCTTCACCCTGTTGATGCTGATCATCCTGATGATCGCCCCGCGGCGCCGGGAGCGGTGATTTTTGACTGGGTAAAAATGGTGCCCGGGGACAGAATTGAACTGCCGACACGCGGATTTTCAATCCGCTGCTCTACCAACTGAGCTACCCGGGCGCCTTGCAGGCCTTGCAGGACAAGGCCGTTTGAGAGGCGGGTTTATAGGCGGCAGATTGCAGCCTGTCCACGCCCTCTTGCGTTGAAAGATCAGTCTTCTGCAGAGGGATCAAGCAGGTCAGGGGGAGCTGGCGGACCGGGTATTGTGTAATCCTCTGCCAGCCAGTGGCCGAGATCGGCATCGGCACAGCGTTTCGAACAGAAGGGCAGCCATTTCTTCTCCGCCGGCTTCTTGCAGATCGGACACTTCACACCCTTCATCTCGCCGCCACAACCTCCATGAAATCACGCGGAACATCCTGCCGCGATTCGAGTGCGAAACGAGGACCGATCCGGTCAGTCATGGCGGCACGCCAGCCGATCGAATCCGCCTCAAGCCAGAGGGCGATTTTCGCAGATGTGCGCAGGACCAATTGCGTGGCGCGGTTGGCCATTGCTTCTTTTTCAAGCCCTCTGAGAGCGGTCAGCGCCAGTGTTTCAGCGGAAGCTAGCCCCGTCTGCCCGTCATTGATCACTTCGGCAATAGAGCGCCCGGTCCGCTGACGCACCAGCTCGATCAGGCCAAAGGGCGACATCGGCAGAACATCTATGCGGGCAGGGTCGGCTTTCAGGGCGCGCTTGAGCGCCCCTTCTACCGCCTTGCGGTCAGGCTGAGCGCGCAGATGCAGGCAATCCACCACAACATTGCCGCCAATCCCGCGCAGGCGGAGCTGACGGGCGATTTCGGGCATTGCCGCAACGTTGAGATCCAGCGCCAGTTTGCGGCCGGCCTTGGCGGTGCGTCCGGCACTGTCGATATCAATCGCGGTCAGCGCCGATGTCGGCTCGATGATCAGCACGCCGCCCCCGGGAATCGGGATGCGAGACGTCATGGCCGCCTCGATGGCGGCTGAAATATCTATTCCGGCCTCATCAGCCCAGATTGCTTCGGCCTCGGGATAGCGGCGCAACAGCCGCTCAGCCAGATTGGCATCGGCCTCAATCAGTTGCGGTGCATCGCCCGATACGTCACGCTCGGCCAGCGTCAGGGTCGGGCCCTTCTCGGCAAAGGCTTCACGGGTCACGCGCACAGGGATCGCCGCGCCTTCATGCAGACCGGACGGTCGCCCCGCCTTGCCGAAGGGCAGAAAACCTGGCTCGCCACGGCCCAGATCGACAAAGGCGGCATTGAGCGCCCCCTCGACCTTCCTCACGCGGGCCAGAAAAAGTTCGCCGGCAAAGGCGCGCTGGCCCTGTTCGGACCAGCGGTCGAAATGAAGCTCAACAATCTGCCCGTTCTCGACGATGGCGGCGCGGGTTTCACCGACCCATTCCTCGACCGCAATCTGCCGGTTCATGAGGACAGCACCGGATAGCCAAAGCCGCGGAGGAGATTTGCGGTTTCATAAAGCGGCAGCCCCATCACACCGGAATAGGAGCCCGCCAGGCGCATGACGAAGGCCTCGGCCATGCCCTGAATGCCATAACCACCGGCCTTGCCCTGCCATTCGTTGCTGGCGACATAGGCGTTGATTTCATCCTCTGACAGGCGTTTGAAGGTGACCCGGGTTTCCACAAGCCGCGAGGCCATGCGGCCATCGGGGGCCGTCAGTGCCACGCCGGTCCAGACGCGGTGACCGCGCCCCGATAGCAGAGCCAGGCACTTGCGCGCCTCGGCTTCATCCTCGGTCTTTGGCAGAATGCGGCGGCCCACTGAGACCACTGTATCCGAGCCGAGCACGATGGCATCGCTTGCTTCCACGGCCGCAGCTTTTGATCGCGCTAACCTTTCGGCCAGTTGCCGCGGTGTCTCGCCCGGGATTTCGGATTCGTCGATATCGGCGGGGCGGATCTCGTCCGGCTCCACACCGATGCGGCGCAGCAATTCCAGCCGCCGCGGAGAGGCGCTGGCCAGCACAAGGCGCAAGGGCTCAGTCATGCCAGCAACACGCCTGAAAATTACTTGAAGCGATAGGTGATCCGGCCTTTGGTCAGATCATACGGCGTCATCTCGACAAGCACCTTGTCGCCGGCAAGAACGCGAATACGGTTCTTGCGCATCTTGCCCGCCGTGTGGGCAATGATCTCGTGATCATTTTCCAGTTTCACGCGGAAGGTGGCATTCGGAAGCAATTCCGTCACCTCGCCGGGAAACTCCAATAGTTCTTCTTTCGCCATGAGCTCCTCTTGTTGGCGGTGAATCAACGCTCAACCCTAACACAAATGGTCAAGCGGCGCGGTATATAGACTTGGCGGCCGCCACAAGTCGAGCCCAAAACCTGTTAATTGATTGCGAGATCAGTTGCTGCCCGCGCGATGGTGCAAGGCGCCAATCAGGGTGAAGAGGCGGCGGGCGGTCTCGAAATCAACGTCGATCTTGCCCATGAAGCGTTCCCGCAGGAGTTCGGCTCCTTCATTGTGCACACCCCGGCGCCCCATATCGATAGCTTCGATCTGTGCCAGGGAGGAATCACGCACCGCCTCATGATAGCTTTCGCAGATCATGAAATAGTCCTTGAAGATGCCCCGGAACGGGCCGAGCGAAAACATGAAGACGTGAACGGCCTCGCCGGCTTCGGTGCGGATATCGATGGCCAGCTTGCCATCATCAATCGAGAGATTGACGTTATAAGGCCCCAGATTATCGCCCTCGGGCGAGAAATGATTCGACTCAAGCAGGTCAGAAACCGCGACACGGCGTTCGCGATCCGCCGTCGTATCGCTGCCGGACAGGCCCAGCAATTCGATCGAGACAATATATTCCGAGGCACTCATTCGTCCGTCTCGTGTTTCGGACGCCCCTTGGCGGGCCAAGGCTCGGCGATATCAACCAGCAAAGCATCGATACATTCCACCTTGATGCGTAACTCGCCGCTGCCGGAAAAAGCGAGGCATATTTCGCCCCCGGGCGCATCGCCTTCCTCGAATATCAGGGATAATAACGACACGATGGCGCCCGGGGCATCCTGCTTCAGGCGTTTGGATCTGACATGCAGAACGCCTGAGACATCCAGGGCGGAACGCGTGCGCCATCCCTGACGGGCCTTGCCGTCTTCCCAGCGGAAACGGTTGAAAACCGCCGTAAACCGCCGCGTCTTGCGGTCAAAGGTGAAGTCACCCAGCTGCGCCACAGCATCCTGTAACGCGGCAGAAATCACAGCCAGATCGTCAGCATCCTGCGCTGCAAGCCTGATTGGTTGGCGTCGTGCCACGGTCCGGTCCTATTCCTTTATCCGTTCGATATCTGCGCCACAGCCGGCCAGTTTGGCTTCCAGATGCTCGAATCCCCGATCCAGATGATAGACTCGCCCGATCGTTGTTTCACCTGTGGCAACCAGTCCTGCTATCACCAGCGACACAGAAGCGCGCAAATCAGTGGCCATCACTGGTGCGCCCCGCAGTTTTTCAACGCCGGTCACAACCGCCTCATTGCCCCGCAGATCAATCCTTGCGCCCATTCGCATCAGCTCGGGCGCGTGCATGAAGCGGTTCTCAAAAATTGTCTCGCGAATGACGGACCGGCCTTCGGCCACGCACATCGCAGCCATGAACTGGGCCTGCTCATCGGTTGGGAAACCCGGATAGGGTCGCGTTTCCATATCGGTGGCCCGCAAGCGCCCTCCAGAGGCTTTGATGCGGACGCCCTCGTTTTCTTCGGAGACCGATGCGCCTGCCGCTATCATCAGGTCCCATAGAGCGGAATTATGCTTCCAGACCGCATCACGCAGCAGGACATCGCCGCCTGCTGTGGCCGCAGCCAGGGCATAGGTTCCCGTCTCGATCCGGTCCGGCACAACCGCATGACTGGCACCGGTCAAGTGGTCGACTCCTTCAATGGTGATGGTGGCACTACCCGCGCCAGATATTTTCGCGCCCATGGCGTTCAGGCAATTGGCGAGATCCTGGATTTCCGGCTCGCGTGCAGCGTTTTCCAGCACTGTTTCGCCTTTCGCCAGAACCGCCGCCAGCATGGCGTGTTCGGTCGCGCCGACGGAAACGAAGGGGAAAACAATCTGCGCGCCTACAAGGCCGTTTTTCGCCCTGGCCTCAACATATCCATCAGCAAGCTCGATCCCGGCTCCCAGCGATTCGAGCGCCTTGAGGTGGAGGTCGACGGGACGAGCACCAATGGCGCACCCTCCTGGCAGGGAGACGCGAGCCTCTCCATTGCGGGCCAGCAAGGGACCGAGAACATTAAAGCTCGCACGCATTTTTCGGACCAGGTCATAGGGCGCTTCGGCACTGGACAGGCTGGCCGTTTGCAAGGTCATTTCACTGCCATTGCGGGTAATATCTGCGCCCAGATGTTCCAGCAAGGTAGACAGAAACCGCGTATCGGCGAGATCGGGCATCCGTGTGAAGGTCAGTTTTTCGCCGGTTAGCAGCGTGGCGACCATCAGCTTCAGCGCCGAATTCTTGGCGCCTGAAATCGTCACTTCACCGCGTAAAGGGTTGCCGCCGCGTATTTTTATCGAATCCATGAAACCCTGCTTTTGCCTGTGAACCGCAACAGTTCAACCCCTGCCAATGGCCATTTCAAGGCATTCTGGCAGCCTTCGCTGCGGCTTTCCGGCGGCGCAAATTCTTGCGTAGCGCCGCCGCAAGGCGAACTTCGCGGCTGGTGCCAGGTTTTGGGCGGCCGGATGTTTCACGAGAGGCGTCTTTCTTACTCATGGACACTGATGTGACGATGCTGCACCTTCTCGTCAAGGCGGACTTGGCGAGCGCGGTAGCATGGGGTATACGCCGCGATCCATGGCTTTGGCCGCAGTAGCTCAGTGGTAGAGCGCATCATTGGTAATGATGAGGTCGGCAGTTCAATCCTGCCTTGCGGCACCATTTTCATGACTCTTTTTCCTGAAACCTCTCCTTTCGAAACCGGCTTTCATTCCACAGATGACGGTCATTCGCTGTATTGGGAAAGATGCGGGAAAAAAGGCGGCCTACCCGCTGTCTTTCTGCATGGCGGGCCAGGGTCCGGCTGTACCTCAACCCATCGCCGGTATTTCGATCCGGATGTGTTTGACGTGGTGCTGTTTGATCAACGCGGCTGCGGCCGATCAAAGCCGCTCTTCTCGCTGGACGGAAATACGACTCAAAACCAGATCGCGGACATTGAGACCTTACGATCACACTTCGGGTTTGAGCGCTGGATCGTGGCCGGCCCCTCCTGGGGATCAACGCTCGCCCTCGCCTATGCCGAGACCTGCCCGGATGCCATCGGTGGCCTTTTGGTAGAAGGCATTTTTCTGGCGTCAGACAAAGAGCTGGCCTGGTGGCATTGCACGCCCGGCGCGCCCGGCCTGTTTCCCGATGCGTTCGAGGATTTTCTCGGCGGAATGGCCGGTCCGGATCATATGAATGTGCGAGCTTTTTTCGCCTCGGTCCGCGATGCCATGCATGAGGAGATTGATTCACGAATGCCAGACCTCAAGCGTCTGGCAGATCCCTCTGTCTCTCTGACAGAATTGCGGCGATCCTTGCTTTACCGGTGGACCGAATACGAGGATCGCATCTCCCGGCTCGACGCCTCGCCCGAACATGTACGCCAAAGCCTTGCCGGACGCGGGCCGGAATTCGTGGCGGCGCATTCGCTCATAGAAGCGCAGTATTTTGCCAATGGCTGTTTTCTTCAGCCGGACGAGCTGATCCGCAATGCAGGTCGCCTTGCCAGCATTCCGATGGAAATCATCCAGAGCCGGTATGACATGGTGTGTCCTGCCGACGCTGCGTTCCGGCTGAAAAATGCCTGCCCGCATGCAAGGCTGACCCTGATCCAGCAAAACGGCCATGCCATGACCGAAGCCGTTTATCCCGCCCTGAAAGCGTCGCTGGCCCGGCTTGCAAAAATTGCCGCCTAGCGCCGGGGTAAAGGCCGCGCACGGTCTCCGAACCACCACAATGTCGCAGCACTCGCCGTAAACGCGATGTTGGAAATGAAGTATCCGATGAATTCAGCTTCCACATCGTCAGCTATGAAATGATCTGCGGTGCCATTCATGACGGCAAAGAAAACAATCAGGTAAAGCGCCCACAAGAGCGGTGTCAGAACCGGCCGAACGAGTGCGCGAACAGCGGATACCCAAGCATAGCCGGACTCAAGTGCTGCATCGCCGCGGAAACTTTCGCCGAGCGCATCAAACCGTGCCGTTTGCAACGCTGTTTCACGTTCGCTCTGCGCTGCTGAAGCTGCGTTCCGGGCACGCAGTTCTTCCATTTGCAATTCGTGTGTCCAGCGTTCCCGTTCCTGGCCGAACTCCGCACGGCGCTCGAAATACCCGGTAATGCGTCCCAATGCTGTCCCCAGAGTGCCGAGAAGACCGCCCGACAGGGCCGACGCGCCGATATCTGCGATATCCATCGTCTATACCTCCGCACCGAAATGTACAGTGCATTTCGCGTTTATGATGCGCGCAGTATCGCGCGAGGGAGAGTCAAACGTTTCTGTCATGTGGAACCTCCTAGAGTTCAGCGCTGGCCGTGGCGTGCGCACGGGCCAGTTCCAGCGCGGAATGCGACGCTGATTGAAAGCCTGCAGAAGCGGCAGAAATGTTGAGCGGCAGCACATTGAGATCGGTACCGTCAGCGTCGATTTTTCCAGTCGCAGCCGTTGCCGGCGAATAAATCGTCAGGCTGGGCGCGGCGCACATCTCTACCGGGAACCGCCAGTCAAATATTGCAGTCGTGGATGGACCGGACGTCGCACTCAGAAGGCTGCCCTGCTCAGTGGCACTGCCCGGCTCCACACCTTGCGGCCAGGTTTTCGCAAAATATCGCTGGCATGAACGTAGATTGTCGGCGGCGCTCAGGCGCTCGAACCGGCTGGCGACGGGGCCGCATTCCAGCTGGACGTCAGCGAGATCAATATCGACCGAGGTTTCTCCAGGCGATAAATGGAATTCCAAGCCGAGAAAATGTGCTGTTCCCAGGACTTTTCCGGACAGGCTGGTGACGGCGGCCGGGATTTCAAATCTCTGCCAATCCGTCGTCAGTGCAAGGGACTCCTGTACAAGATTCTCGGTCGCCGATCCGCCTGAGCCAAAATTCCGGCTGAGTCCTGAAATGAGTGTGACTGCGCGCGACCCCCGGGCGAAAAAACTCATCATGGCCTCGCCTGCTGGCAAAGACCGGACATTTTCCACACGCTGTTCAATCCGGGGGTTGCCGCTTGCCGTACCGGTCAGGCTCCAGTGCAGATGGTATGCCGGGGCACCGGGAATATCTGCCTGACCTGGCGCAAAACTTTCTTGCGATATGCTGGCAGCCATTCCGCCTTCCGACGCCAGGAGCCACCGGTCCAGCGTGTAGTTTCCCGCTGAAATTCCGGAGAAATCGGTACCCCGCTGGGCAATTGAAAAATCGCCATTGATCACAAGATTCCGGCGCTGGCCGGGCGCCGTGCCGTTGATGGAAGCTACTGTCAGACCGTCGCTGGCCGGAATGGAAAGCCGGGTTGGTGATGCACACAGCAATTCGGTCCAGCCGCTGCCATCATCGCTCATTTTCAGGAGAAGCTCATCGTCGCCGATCAATCCCAGTTCGGCGCGGCCGGAATACCCGCTCTGGAACAGCAGGGAGAGCACATCGCTGCTGGTTTCCTTGTTCAGGGTATATCGCAGATCACCTGAGCCACCCTCCCCCACCGTCTTTGCCGTCCACAAGGCAGCGTTCAGCTTGGCCGAGAGCGGGTTTGCCGCATTTGCCGTGGTGCCAATCCCCAGAAAGTCGAGGCCTTGCAGTTCGCCGATCGTGTCACCGGCGGCAATCCAGCCGGTTCCGTCGAAAATGACGGCACCTGCTTCGTCGCTGACCCAGACGGTCAGACCTTCAACCGGCAGAATCTCCGTCCACTCCCCATCCCGGAAAAATGCCAAACTGTCCGGCGACATCAGGGACCATGCCTCCCCTGACCTCCCCGCTGTAAGAATGTAGGCATCGCCTTCGGCCGAGCCAGATGGCTCCGCCTCTACCGTGCGGCTCAAGGCGCGCGCCTGAACCAGACCATCCAGCCGCCGGAATGTCTCATTTACAGTGACGTGTTTCTGGGCCTGCGCCGCCATGACGTAATCAAGTCCGAGCCGGGGAGAGTTTTCTGTGTTCATGCTAGCGAAGCTCCTTATTCGGACCTCAAGGCTAGACGCAGACCGGGACGGGGCGGATAACGTCAGGCGCTCTCCATGCCTTCGCGGCTTGACCTCTGGCCTTGCCCGCGCCTTTTTCTTCTCAAGAAAGCGGCCTGCAGGAATTCATTGATGACCGAAACGCTCCACACTCTGATTGACGGATTACCCACACGCAGCGCCGATCACTGGCGTGCACTGGCAGACGCAGCTTTACGCGGTGAAGACTTCGATACGACATTGGTGCGGCGCACGCCGGATGGCATTGAACGCGGGCCTGTTTTCTTCCAGGCGGATCGCCTCGGTGCCGCTGCTGCGCCTCGTACTGATGGGTTTCTGCCCTGGCAGATCCGGCAGTTTTTCACCGAATCCAGCCCGTCAGAGGCAAATACGGCAATCCTGGCAGACCTGATGGGCGGCGTTTCTGAAATCGGGCTGCATATTGACCCGCAGGGCGTTTTTGGCGTGGCCATTTCCGATCAGGATGACCTGGGCCGAGCGCTTGATGGCGTAGACGTTTCGATTGCGCCCGTGTTTCTGGAACCCGGACATGATTTCGACCCCGGCCTGTTTGCAGGCTGGATGAAAAAGGCGGGCGCGAACCGGGCCGGACTGGGTGTCGATGCCGCTGATGACCGCTTGGCCGACCTGGCCAAAAACCACCCTGGTTTTTGCATCGCCTGCATTGACGCCCGCGTCATCCACGAAACCGGGGGGACCGAAGCGCAGGAGCTTGCCTTTGCAGCTGCAGGGTTTGCTGAAGCCTTCGGCAAGCTCATTGAGGCAGGCCTTTCTGCCACCCAGGCGGCCGCACAGATCGAAGTCCTTTTTGCCGTCGACGCCGATATTCACCTGTCGCTTTCCAAAATCCGGGCAGGCTATCTGGTGCTCCAGAATATTCTGTCAGCATATGACGCCGCCTCCAGCGCGCCGAAGATTCGTGCAGTGACGTCTGGCCGGATGATGACGCGCCAGGCGCCGTGGACCAATATGATCAGAACGTCCGCCGCCGGGTTTGCCGCGGCCTGTTCCGGCGTGACCAGCCTCACCATCCTTCCGGCGACCCACGCCCTCGGCCGGCCCGACCGGCTGGCGCGCAGGGCTGCCAGAAATCTGCACATTCTGCTGCAGGAAGAATCGCATTCCGGCCTGGTGGATGATCCGGCACGTGGTTCCTATCTGCATGAGCATCTGACGGTTCAACTGGCGGAAAATGCCTGGAAAATGTTCCAGTCGATTGAAGCCGATGGCGGTTATTCCGCGATCAGGGCCGGCCGCGAATTCGTCTCTCAGGTTGAAACGGCGAGGCAGACCTTGCTTGCCATGTATGAGCGCGGCGAACGCGTCCTGTTCGGTATCAACCGGTATGCTGCACCTGATCTGCGCGAGATGAAATATAAGGAGGGCCGGACACCACCCTCCAGCGTGCTGCTGTTTCCATCCATCCGGCTTGAGGATGCCGCGCAAAACGGAGCGAGTTCATGAGCCATCGCGTCGATTTCTCGAAACATGAATTCAAGGCAAATCTGTCCGGGAAAGGCACCGCTCAGACTCGCTGGAAAGCCCCGGAAGGTATTGAAATTAAATCTGATTATAGCGCGGAAGATGTTGATGCTCGCCTGTGCACGACCCTTCCGGGTGCCGCACCGTTCATTCGCGGCCCCTACCCGACCATGTTCCTGCAGCGTCCTTGGACGATCCGCCAGTATGCCGGGTTTTCAACGGCCAGAGACTCAAATGCTTTCTATCGCCGTAATCTGGCTGCGGGTCAGAAGGGTCTGTCGGTTGCTTTCGATCTGGCGACGCATCGTGGATATGACAGCGACCATCCACGTGTCGCCGGGGATGTCGGCATGGCCGGCGTGGCCATCGATTCCATTTATGACATGCGGGAATTGTTCGACGGAATACCGCTCGATGAAATGAGCGTTTCCATGACGATGAACGGTGCCGTCCTGCCGGTTATGGCCCTGTATATCGCAGCCGCCGAAGAACAGGGCGTCAAACCGGAACAGCTGTCGGGCACCATCCAGAATGACATTCTGAAAGAGTTCATGGTGCGTAACACCTATATTTATCCGCCTCAGCCTTCGATGCGGATCATCTCGGACATTTTCGCCTATACGGCTGAAAACATGCCGCGATTCAACTCCATTTCGATCTCCGGCTATCATATGCAGGAAGCAGGGGCACCGGCCGATATCGAGCTCGCCTATACGATTGCCGACGGCCTCGAATATATCAAAACCGGCATTGAGGCGGGGCTGGATGTCGACAGGTTCGCGCCACGTCTCTCCTTTTTCTTCGGCATTGGCATGAATGTCTTCATGGAGATTGCCAAATTGCGGGCCGCACGTCTTCTGTGGGCCGGGCTGGTGCAACAACGCTTCGAGCCCAAATCGGACAAGTCCATCTGCCTGAGGACCCATTGCCAGACGTCTGGCTGGTCCCTGACCGCGCAGGATGTATTCAACAATGTCGGACGTACGGCACTCGAAGCTATTGCGGCCATCGACGGTCACACACAGTCGCTTCATACCAATTCACTGGATGAAGCCTTGGCGCTACCAACGGATTTCTCTGCCCGCATTGCGCGCAACACCCAGCTGGTTCTGGCCGAGGAAAGCCGCCTGATCGACGCTATCGATCCATGGGGCGGATCCCATTATGTCGAGCGCCTGACACAGGACCTTGCAGCTCGAGCGCTCGATCACATCCACGAAATCGACGCACTTGGTGGAATGGCAAAAGCCATTGCTGAAGGCACTCCAAAGCTGCGGATCGAGGAAGCCGCTGCCCGGACCCAGGCTCGCATCGATAGTGGACAACAGACAATTGTCGGCATCAATAAATTCATCCTCGAGGAAGACGAGGACGTTCCGGTACTGAAAGTGGACAATTACCAGGTCCGCAAGGAACAGGAAGAGAAACTGAAGCGCATACGGGAGGAACGCGAAGACAGTGCTGTTGAGGCCGCGCTTATGGCACTGACCCGTGCCGCCCGCGAAGGCGGAAACCTGCTTGCGCTATGTGTGGACGCTGCCCGGGCAAAAGCCACTGTTGGTGAAATGTCAGCTGCGATGGAGCAGGTCTTCAATCGCCATGAAGCTGAAATCCGCGTTATCAAAGGGGTGTATGCCGACGAAGCCGGAACTGATGCCAAGGTGGCTGCAGCGGTCAAGGCCGCCCGTGCCTTCGAAAACCGCACCGGCCGTAAGCCAAAAATCCTGATCGCAAAACTCGGCCAAGATGGCCATGATCGCGGACAGAAAGTTGTGGCATCCGCTTTCGCAGATATGGGCTGGGAGGTGGTGATCGGCCCCCTTTTTCAAACACCGGAAGAGGCGGCCGAGCTGGCAGACGAGGAGAATGTCCACGCGGCGGCTATGTCATCACTGGCGGCTGGCCACCTTACCCTCTTGCCAGCTTTACGGAATGCCTTGCGTGATCGCGGACGTGAGGACATGCTGGTTATCGTTGGCGGGGTTATTCCGCCGGACGATGAAGCCGTCTTGCGTCAGATGGGAGCCGCAGCGGTCTTCCCGCCCGGAACCGTGATCGCGGAAAGCGCATTGAATCTCCTGCAACGCATGGAGGTCGCCGTAAAGTCTTGAGGAGACCGGCAATGTATAAACTGATCATCATCGGGCTTTGCGCAAGCGTTGCCGCATGCGCCTCCAGCCCAACCATCTATGCCCCCGCAAATGGTACTGACCGCGGGTATTCCGAGCGGCAGATCGAAGCAGACCGGTTTCGCATCCGGTTTGATGGCGGTTCTGATGTCAGTTTTGAGGAACTCGAAAATCTTGCCTTGAGGCGTGCTGCCGATCTCACTCTGGAACAGGGAGGAGACTGGTTCGAAATCGTCTCGCGTTCGAGTGATGGGGACAATGAGCGTCCGGTTCGCGTCGGGGGCTCTGTAGGCCAGACATTCGGGTCCCGGCGTTATTCAGGGAGCAGTGTCGGGCTAGGAATCCAGTTTGCGCCAGGAGCCGGTGACAAGACCGTCTATCTTGAAATTTTGATCCGGTCGGGCCCACGTCCGGGCAGTCCTGAAGCCTATGATGCCCGGGACGTGCTACGCGCAATCGGCTAGCTCAGCTTTGCCTTCGCCTGGCTGACCCAGTCCTCGCGGGCGATCCGGCCCCGGGTCTTCAGTCTTTCGTCCCATTCAGTAATTTCGGCTGAGGTCCAGTCTGCAATCTGGGCAAAAGACGTAATACCATCGGCATTGAGCGCAGCGGCGGTCTTCGGTCCGAGTCCCTTGATCGCCGTCAGATCATTCACAACTGGTGTCGCTGAGGCGGTTTTTTCCGCTTTTTTTCTCGGCGCATTCTTTTTCGATTTAAGAGACTTCGCGGCTTTCATTTTCGACTCAGATGCTTGCGTTTCTCCAGCCGTTTTGCGGGTTTCCAGCGCTGCCTGATGCCTTGCGGCAACGCTGGAAAGACTATCATTCTCGCGTTGCAAGCGACCGATTTCATCCTTGGCGGCTTGCAATGCGCGTCCGGCTTCACCAGAGGCCGACCAAAGCCGCCAACCCAGCCCCAGTCCGATCAGGAAAGCGAGCAGCAGGAAAAACCACATCTGCCAGATTAACCAGAGCATTCACCCGTCTCCTTCATTACCCAGAATAATCCGGACAAGTTGATCCTGATCCGCATCTGCGATTACGCCAATCCGCGCTTCTGCGACGCCAAAGATAATGAGCGCCGCCCTTACAGTCTGTGCACGCTGTATCGCCAGGCTTTCGGCTTCGGTGTCGCCACCGACGACTGGCCTTACACTGACACTCAACTGGTCCGCCGGGCACGCTGAAATAACAGCCGCGACATGCTCCAGTCCAACACGCCCCGCTGGCGAAAGCGATGCGCTCCCGGGATTGAACCTTAAACGGCCCATTGCAAAGGCCGCCTCAAGTAAAATCATGCACTCGGCTTGTGTGGTTACGCTGCCCACTATGTCGTCATCGGCCAGAATGAGGAAAACCGGCTGAATGCCGTCCGGCAGGCTGGACAGTGTTCCCTGGATTTCCTGAGCATCATCATTGCTTCGGGCGACACCGTACAGAACAGCTGTATTGGAATCGAGAATGGCCGCGCCTTGTTCAAGCCGTTCCAGACCGGTCAGGAGCGCCATCGCGGTATCAATCCAGTCATCCGGGCTGTCCGTACCTGACCTCGCCGCGAGCCGTGGCTGTATGCGTCCCCGGAATAGAGGAAGCGCCTGATCAAGCAATCCGGTTCTCGCAGCATCGCCCGGCGCAATGCCTGTCAGCGTAACGTTTTCCGGCGTCGACACAGCAATGATCCGGCTTGCCGCCTCGCCCTGCTGGGCGGTTGTCTCGTCGATGATCCGCGTAATGCCACCGGCCAGCCAGCCACCCGACCATTCCGAGGCCCACACTGCATCCATCGCCGCCTCATAAACGGCTTCATCTGGCCAACGCCCCGACAGCGTTGCAGTCTGACCATCGACCGTAACGCTCGCCCATCGGAATCGCCGGTCCGAAATGGCCGTTTCGGCAGCAGACTGAAGCCGTGCTTCGAGACGCCCTGGCGATGTCGGGCTGAAGACAGTCACATAAACAGAAAATGCCAGGAACACGGCAATCCCGATCAGCAATGTACGGCGTTCCGGTGACATTCAGCACTCACTTTCCCAAGGCATCATAATACAAGATGCCCCTGCATCCAGAGTCTGTGATTCTTTGGCAAAGAAAAAGGGCCGGAGCATGGCTCCGGCCCTCATTTACTGCCTTGAGCCAGTTAGCGGCGGGCGCGGAGCGTTACACCCCAGGTCCGCGGCTGGCCGAGAAAGGCGTTGAATGACCCCGGCTGGAAGGGACCGTCAAAGCCGACCTGAATGTAGTCCTCATCGAACAGGTTGTTGGCGAAGAGTTCCAAAGCCCAGCTCTGGTCATCTGCCCCGATTCCGATACGGCCATTGAAAACAGCATAGCCGTCCTGGATTTTCTCAGGATCCAGATCAGAGCCTGTATTCTGATCCGACATGTAGCGGCCACTCAAATGCGCCAGCCATTCCATGCCGTCACCGAACGGCCGGACATAGCTGATGGAACCCGACGTATACCATTCCGGAGCCAGCGAGAAGTTCTGGCCGGAAAGACGGTCGACATCCGGTGTGCCAGTAGGAGCAAAGCTGTTGTAGGTCGCGTCCGCATAGGTGACACCGCCCTGGATTGTCAGGCCTGGAACCGTTTCCGGGAACCAGAGCAGTTCGAATTCAGCGCCTTGCGTGACAGCGCCTTGATTCAAGGATGTCACGAAGAAGGCCAAGCCGTTGAACGTGTTCAACTGGAAGGATTCGAAGTCCGAATGGAACAGATAAAGGTTTGCCAGGAGCGTATCGTTGAGCGCTTCAGTCTTGATACCGATCTCAAACGAATTCACGATTTCCGGATCAAACTGGGCCGGATACGGGCTGGTGCCCGCCAGGACATTCGTGAAATTCACCTGATTGGACCCGGCCTGTGTGAAGCGATCCAGGTTGAATCCGCCGGCCTTGTACC
Organism: Hyphobacterium indicum; assembly: GCF_003129605.1. Taxonomy (GTDB): domain Bacteria; phylum Pseudomonadota; class Alphaproteobacteria; order Caulobacterales; family Maricaulaceae; genus Hyphobacterium; species Hyphobacterium indicum. The sequence goes on along the minus strand of NZ_QBDX01000002.1, from coordinate 59,104 downwards.
CCCGCGAATAGGTCCCATACATCAGGAAATCATCGTTGAAGCGATGCGACAGCGAAATCAGGCCGGTGACTTCGTCTTCCGACAGAGATTCGTTGAAGTTGATGTTGGAGTAGACATCACGAGCGCTCGGCAGGCAGGTAAAGGTTCCGAACTGGATCAAGCTGGCAACCGGCACCTGGGAAGCTTGCGAGAAGCCTGCGAGGATTGCCTGGTTCTGGGCCGTCGAGAAATCGAGAGCTTCGCCAAACACGGCCTCCCAGACGTCACAGGCCGGAGCATTCGCCGGAGAGAATTGAGCCGTAGCGTCCTTCTCGGTTGAGTTCCAACGCAGACCGAAGGTGATGTCTGTGTTTTCCGCTACAGCAAAGGTGTTGTGAGTGAAGAGGCCGAAAGTCTGTCCATCCTGCTCATAACGGTCGCCACCGCTGTTTGCGCTTCCTGCCGGGAAGCCCTGACCCGGTGCAAATGGCGTGAAACCGGGAATGAAGGCGCCGCCAAGTCCATTCGCCAGGGTGGTAACGAGCGTTGGGTTACCGCCCCCAATCAGACCCAGATAGGCTTCGAAATCGGAGCCATACTGGATCGCATCGCGGCGAACGAGGTCTTCGGTGGAAAAGAAGCCACCAACAAGCCAATCCAGATTGCCGCGTTGACCCTGCGCCCGCAATTCGAACGTGGAATTGCCGAATTCGAATGAATTCAGTGAGGGGTCGCGATAGACAATGTCGGCACCGGTAAAGTCGGTATCCTGCCCGGTGGTGATTTCATAATCACGCGTGGAGCCGATGGCCGTCAGCGAGAAATTCTCGAAATCATATGTGTATTCGAACTGGAAGCCGCCATCCTCGATATCCTGCGTCGTGTCCCGGTTGGACTGGATAACGCGGCTGAACGGATCTTCCGCGCCCGGCAGCGGACGGCCTCCCGGGACGAGCGCATTGATCGCGGCCGCGGTCGGGCCCGAAACAATGCTTGGAGCGCCACAGCAATTTTCGTCACGGTTGGTAAAGTCCGCCTGAAGCGTCAGCTCGCCACTCTCACCCAGATTGAAAAGCAATTGGCCACGAACCGTATAAAAGTCCTGATTGTTGTCTTCGCCAATCGTGCGTGGGCCACCAAAGGTCTGAACAGTCTGGAAACCGTCACGGTCCCCGCGAGCAGCATACAGCCGGAATGCCGCCTGATCTTCGACAAGCGGTCCGGTCACGCTTCCGGCAATTCGGAAGCCGTCTGCACCGTCTGTCATATAGGTGGCTTCAGCATTGGCGCCGAATTCAAATTCCGGCCCTGCGGTGACGATGTTGATAATACCAGCCGAAGTGTTGGCCCCGAAGAGCGTGCCCTGTGGCCCGCGCAGAACCTCGATACGTTCGACTTCGCCCAGATCGCCAAAGCTGACGCCATTGCGGGCACGCGGCACGCCATCAATCACGATACCCACCGAAGATTCAAGGCCCGGATTATCCCCCACCGTGCCGACGCCGCGGATGCGCGCCGTTGTCGAGTATTCGCTGGATGTTGACGTGACATTCAGGCCGGGCGCGATGACTGCCAAGTCGCGAATATCGCGAACCCCCGAGTTCTGCAGCAGTTCGGCGGTGTAGGCTGTCACGGCCACCGGAACATCCTGGATGCCCTGTTCACGCTTTTGCGCCGTCACGGTGATGACATCCACCGTCTGACGTTCCTGAGCGAATGCCGGTGCGGCAAATGCGGCGGCTGATACGGCAGCCATTAGGGCCGCGCGGGTAAAGGTTTTCATTCTGTTTCTCCCGGTCCTGGTCTCGCCAGTTACACACTGTTCGGTTTTTTCACCGTGGTATCGGCTTTCCGCCGTTTTTCGTTTTATAATTCTGTCTTATTTCCTGCCAAGGCAAAAGGACCTTGCGGCAGAGAATGGGAGGTGGCACGGACGCCCGAAGGGCTTTGGCGGCGTTTTTGATGCTTATCGTTGCAGTGAAGCCACATAAACGCTGTTCACTTCCTGGTGCTTGGCCGCTGGGCGATCGCCGTTTGCCACTCGATCAGGGCAGTCTGATTCCGGTTTGGAGCCAGCTTCACCCAGCCTGCGAACTCAACCGCGACAAAAGCAGTAATGTCGGCAATGGAAAAATCACCACCGGCAAGATAAGCATCGTCCATCAAGCGGGAATTCAATAACTCGAAAAATTGCCCAATGCGTTCTTTTCCACGGTCGGCCAGTTCGGGAATTTGCGCGTAACTACGCGGGCCGGTCAGCGCCCTCCCCTTCATGCCGGGCAAGGAATTGCGGATGATTTCTGCCATGGCCAACAATCCGTCGCTTTCCCCGATGGCGTTCCATTCTGCAATGACCGCTTTTTCTACGGCTTGCCGGCCCATCAGCGGCGGATCCGGACGGACTTCCTCCAGATAGCGGGCAATAGATGCGTTATCCCCCAGGACAGTTCCGTCTGGTAACTTCAACGCCGGGACGGTGCAGCGCGGATTGATGGCCCGGAATTCGTCTCCCAATTGTTCGCCATTTCGCAAATCGACCTGAACAGTTGGAATCTCCAGTCCTTTCTCCGCAATGAAAATGCGCGCCCTGCGTGGGCTGGGCGCTGTGGCACAATCATAGAAAACGTGATCTTCCATCATGAAAACTGCTCCGGCCGTTCATCTGACATACCCAGTCGCGATTTGATGGCCCGGCCCAACTGGAGCAACCGATCTTCCCTGAATAGCGGTCCCCAGAGTGATGTGCCATGCGGCATACGGAAAGTGGTATCCAGAGGCTCCGCCCCACTGGCAGTTAACGGATTGAGTGATCTGTCGACAAATCCCGACCGGAAAATCAGGCCGGGATGGCCGGTGAAATTCGTGATCAGCAACATGTTGGAGGCAAAATTCGGCCCGATGACCACATCGCATTGTTCAAAAATGCCTGCCATGACCTCACAAACACTGCGCCGGAACCGGTCGACATTGATGTAGTCAACCGCCGAGCGGAGCCGGGCCCGGCGCCAGGTATTGGGCCATGCTTGAGGCTCCTGCCAGCGCAATGCATCATCCCGACCGGCCAGGGTAAGCTCTTCGAATGCGGCCGCTGCTTCCACCTCTACCACCGTCGCCAGCGCGCCATACGGCAGGTCCGGCATCTCTATTTCGACCAGTTCGCAGCCGAGGTCACGTACAGCCTGGAGGGCGGCGCGGTCGGGCGGCGCAGCATTGTCAAAATCGCCGGGAATATGGCCAACTCTCAGCCGTGACGGGTCAAAGGACCAGTCAACGCCGAAGTTCGTGTCCAAGGATGATGCATCTGCCACATCGTGACCATTAAGTACGCCAAGAATGAGTGCCGTGTCCGCTACTTCACGCGTAATCGGGCCAATCTTGTCGAGCGACCAGCACAACGACATGGCACCGGCCCGCGAAACACGCCCGAAAGTAGGGCGGAGTCCTGTCGTCCCGCAACGGTGCGAGGGCGAAACTATCGAGCCCAGCGTTTCAGTGCCTATTGCAAAACTGGCCAGACCTGCGGCGACTGCTGAAGCTGAGCCGGCACTTGAGCCGGAGGACCCTTCATCCGTGTTCCAGGGGTTTCTCGTCAATCCACCAAACCAGAGATCATTATAAGCTATTGCGCCGCTTGTGGATTTGCCCAAAAGGACCGCTCCGCCGTCCCGGAGGCGTTCATATGCGGCCGCATCAATTTCACCGACCCGGTCCTGATACGGAGTCGCACCCCAAGTGCTACGGATACCGGCCACGTCGATTATGTCCTTGAGCGCATAAGGCAAACCGTGGATCGGGCTTGTGGGTTCACCGCGAGCGTGCACCGCATCTGCCTCCCGGGCCTGGCTCATGGCGAGTCCCGGCGTCACGGTAACGAAACATTCGAGGGCCGCCCCGAAACGCTCGATGCGATCGAGATATATCCGTGTCAATCGTTCGGACGAAATCTGCCCGGTTCGGAGCCAGATTGACTGCTTCCATGCCGGCGCGAATGCAATGTCAATTTCGGCAGATGGCACAGGCCCCGGATCTTCGCCGGGTACGAGACCGCTCCCTGCGGCATGCGTTTCATACGTCATGCCCGGCAATCGCGGATCGAATGTTGTGGCCGGTTGCAGCGTGTTGGGCTGATCAATGGCACGAAGCCGCGCCGCGCTTTCTGCCCAATCATCAAGGCCGATGATCATCTGCTCGACTTCTGACTCCGTATAGTCAATGCCGAACAAGCCTTCCGCGCATTGAAGCGTTTCTGCAGTCAAAGCTTCCTGCGCCTGTGCCCCCGTTCCGAGCGCCAGAGCACCGCCCCCCAACGCCAGACCGCCCAGTAATTCACGCCGTGTCGCTGCCATTCCGACCTCCCTTTATGAACGCAACATAAACAGTTTGATCCGGTTTCCCATCAAATCACCCAAATTCAGCCCGCATTGCCGCCGTAATCTGCCACATTTCATGGTTAACGATTTCATTGCGTCACTCCCGACGCGGGCTGTCTTGAAGAATTCTTGGGGGAGAAAATGGCTTTGAACGAATTTGACGAAATTGCCACGCGGCAATTCTACAAGCCGGAGAATGAACGCGATCACAGGTCGCGCGCTCTTGCGAGTGATCATTTTTCCAATGGTGCACACATTCAGGATTTTGACCTTCAGTTTGCATTGTCCCGGGCACGCCGGGATTTCGAGAACCTGCGCGCTTTTCGCCGTACATCCGGCTGGGCCTTCGATGATCCTATCGGCAAGGAAAAGAGCGGCAATCCCGGAAAGCCGATCGAGCGGTCTGCTATTTACCCGGATTCTCATATCCTGACTTTCTCTGTTCTGGCGGCCCTGGTCCTGTTTGAGGGCCTTGCGAATGCCTATTTCTTCTCCGGCAGTTCCGATCTCGGCCTCCTGGGTGGCTGGTTGCAAGCCATCACGGTTTCTTTCGTGAATGTGATCACGGCTTTCTTTGTGATCGGATACCTTTGCTTGCGTCACCTGACCAATCCGCAAAAACGCTGGTCCTTTGCAGCAGCGCTTATCGGGCTGCCGATCGGCATCGCCTTCATCGTCGTGCTAAATCTGGCGGCAGCGCATTATCGTGACCTGCTTGAAATACATGCTGCATCTCTGGCACTGGGTGGTGCCAATGTGACGGGCGAACTGATTGCTCCGATCCAGCACCTCATCGCGGCTCCATTCTCTTTCCAGACCCTGGAAGCCTATCTTTTGCTGACACTGGGCCTGACCTTTGGCATCATCGCTGCCTACAAAGGCCGCACGTTCGATGATGCGATCCCGGGTTTTGGTGTGGTGCAACGCCGCGCCGAGCGTTCGGCTCGTGAACTCAACCGCGTGGTCAAGAAAGCTGCGGGCGGCCGCAATTCGCCGGAAGAGCAAATTGCCGAAGCTCAGATTCTGCTGATGGATATGGCAGAAGATTTCGGATCAGCGCGCCCGCGCTGATCCCGCTTTGGGGGGTAAGTGATGTCCGGACGCGATCTGCTTGGAATATTCAACCTGTTAATCGTGGCCGGGGTGGTGGCAGCGGTCAGCTATTTCGCGCTGACGCTGCGGCCAGCGGAATATGATGCCGAAACGCTCTGCATTGCGGGCATTGTCCCGCCTCACCGCGTTGTCATCATCGACAAGACAGACCTCTATTCTCAACAGCAAGCAGCCGCCATCGAGCGCATTATCCTGACCCAGCGTGATACGCTGGCTGTGGGTGAACGCCTGTCCCTGTTCGAACTGGACGAGAGCGGCCGGCTGGACGATACCAACTTCTCGCTGTGCAATCCAGGCAGCGGCGATCAGGTCAATCCACTCTACCGTAATCCGGACCGCATCCAGGCCCGCTATGAATCCCTGTTTGATGCTCCGCTTCAGCAGGCACTCGAAGACCTTGTAGTGCCTAAGGATGCACCGCAAAGTCCTATACTGGAAGCGCTGGCCGAGCTTGCGCAGGAGCGGTCCATGGCACAAACCGTACCCGGACGGCGGATCATCTTGGTATCCGACATGCTCCAGAATTCAGCGATTTTCTCGGTCTATGGCCGATCTCGCGGCGTGGTGTCTGACCGTCTGCCGCCGGTTGCCGATACGGTTCAAGCCATCCGCGAAGAATTTGGCATGGCATTGGCTGGTGTAGTGCTGGATATCCACCTGATCGAGCGGCCTGGCTGGGAAACAGAACAGAATGGTGCCCTCCGAACCTACTGGACACAGGTCTTCAGCCAGCTTGGCGTCGCCTTGAGCTGGCAGGTCCTGCCCGCTGACACCTTTTCCTGAGGCAGCAGACCTGTCAGAAGTGCCAGACCGCACGGGCGATAAACGCCTGATCATCGGTGTCGCCGACGCCGAAGCGATATTCCATCTCCAGATCCAGACGCTGCGCCGGTGCCGAAGTTTCGCTTTCGTCAAACCAATGCGAAAACACCACACCCGGCCCCACTTCAAGCCGCTCGCGCGTCTGGAAGGTGTCGTCTGACCATTGCGCCACGCCGGTTACATAGGGCGTGAAGGTCCAGCGTTCGCCCGTCCGGAAACGCCGTCCCTGACGGACGGAAGCATAAGCGGACAGGAATTCCGGATTGTCCGGAATATAGGCCAGATCGGCGAAGACCGTTGTGTAATTCCAGTCCGCCGCGTTGGGATTCCAGTCGAGTCCGTCCGCCCAGCCATAGCTCGCCCGCAACAGCCACGCGTCCCGCGCCAGATCGCCGCCAGCGACCATGCGTTCGCCCGACAGATAGAAATCATGCCCGCGCAGTGGCTTCCAGCGGGCACCAAGGCCCAGCTGAAGTGTGCTTTCGTTGAGCGTTATGGATCCTGGATCCGCTGAGACATAGCCGCGTCCGAACAGTGTCAGGCCTGTATTCTGATTATTAAGGGCATCGGGCCGCCATCCGAATTCGGCGCCCGCCTGGGTTTCATTGGGCCCGGTTTCCGGCAGATTGACGGAATTGGGTGCCGAGCCATCACGATAGGAGGCAAAGACAAATCCGTAGGTGGATCGTTCGAGTTGCTCCACCTGACGGCGCAGCCTGTATATGCGTTGTTCGCGCGCGTCAGCCGTTTCACCATCACGAGGTGAAGAATCCAGGATGGCGGCGCGGAAAGCCGCGGCGGCCTCATCCTCGCGGTCGGCCTGCATCAGGGCATAGCCCATGTCCTCGCGAACCGTGCTGCGCTCGGGATCAATAATCAATACGCGCTGGAACAGATCGGCCGCCAGGTCCGCATCACCCGCACGCTGAGCGCTGTAAGCAGTCGAAAGCAGAATGTCGATATTGCGCGGATCACCTTCCAGCGCCCGGCTGAATTCGGCGAGCGCGGCGCGCTCCTGCCCAGCCTGCTGAAGGAGCACCCCCCGCTGGAAACGGCGGTAGGGGCGATCCTCGATTTCAATGGCACGGGCGAGATACATGGCCGCTGCATCCGGCTGTGTATCAGCCATGACCAACGCCCGCTCTTCATAGTAGAGCGCCAGATCAGATCCAGAAAGTCCTGTTATATCTATTTGTTGTAGGCGGGCCGCGCCGGATTGCGGCCGGCCATCGAGACGCGCAGCCCGCGCCGCCATCAATTCGTCGTATGGGTCACCTGTAATACTGGCAGCCTCGTTCCACCCGATTGCCGCGCGGGACCATTCACCAGCCGCTTCCGCCTGGTAGCCAAGGCTCCGGAAGACGTAAGTGCGCTGCGCTTCATCCAGTTGATGCCGGAAAATGACCGCCTGCCAGAAGGCTTCAGAAGCTTGCGCCGCATCGCCTGTTTCCACGGCACATTCGGCGGCCGCGATGTGGTCGAGCGCCTGCTGCGCTGATGCTGCAACCGTATTGAGCGTTGGCAGCGCAGTCTCACATCCCGCCCGGGCGAGCAGCTCCCGTGCATCTGCACGGCGTTGATCAAGTGTCCGCGGGTCTTCATCCGCGGCGGCCGAGACCGCAAAACTCAATGCCGTCAGCGAAGCGGAGGACGCCAGCAGGAGCCGTGGCCGCAAATTGTATTTCGCCGGGGTGATCCAGCCGCGATTATAATAACGGGACATCAGGCATCCTCCATAACCAGATCGGCATGCGCCTCCTGGATTTCGGTCCATTCCACATCGGTCAGATAACCCAGCGCCCTTGCGCGCTGGACAAATCCTAGCGGAGTTTTGGGTTGGGCGGCGAGTGCCGCGTCGAGATCGGTTTTCTTGATGATACGTTTCCGGATCAGCGCTGCGCCGAGCGCGTGCTCGTCAGCCGCGTCGACACCTTTTTGTTCGGTCAGCAATTGAGCATGGCTTAGTGCACCACGCCGGACCAGATGATCACCCAGCCGGACCCAGTCCTTGCGCAGGCTGCGCCAGACGGCCGACACTTGCTCATCATCCAGAATCGACAGGCGTTTGAGCACGCGCGCGGCGCGGCGGTCGGCCTCTAGCTCATCCGGTTGATAGCCGAAGCGGATGCCAAAGCTGACATCGCTCAACGGCGCAACACAGACCTTCAAGCTGCGTCCCAACCGGTGCCTGAGGTCGGTCATCTGGGTTTCACTGGGAGGCTCACCCACGGCAACTTGCAGGCTGCGACCATCCTTAGCCACAGGGAAAGCGCCATATTTGGCCGCCAGGTCTTGTGGGAAATGCTTCAGGATATCGGGTTTTGCGGCCATAGGATCCAGCGCAATCCGTTCCAGACCTTTGTGTTCGGCAACGGCATCTGCCAGCTGATCATCATTTATCTCGCCCAGATCAAGCAGAAGCAGGCCCAGCGGGCGGTATTCGTCCTCCTGCAGGGCAAGGGCGCGTTGCAACCCACGCTCATCAATGGCGCCCCAGTAGATCAAGGCTTCGCCCAGGCGGCCCCCTTCGCCCTGCCCCAGCTCAGCCATGGACGGATAGGCATGGGCGGTCTTGTCCCAGGTGATACGGTTGCCGCTGATGACGTGCCATAGATAACGGCGGGCCGCGCGCATGGAGGCGAGGTATCCGATATAATTGCCCCACACCATTCGAACGGGGGTGAGGACCGCGTATTTCAACCCGTGGGCAGCGCCGGTAAAAATGAGGCGGTGGACAACGCGGTTCACCAGGAAGACGAAGTTGATCAGCACGATCGACCAGACCCAGCTACCGGGATCAATCAGCGGCGGCAGCCCCCCCGCTTGCGGAAAGACTGTCGAGATCCGCCAATACAGCGCCCATTGCAACAGGATTGCATAGGCCAGCATGCCCGTCGGGGCGGTCCAGATGGCTTTCCTATCGCGGTAGAGGAAATAGCGGTGGGAGGCCGGGCCGATCCAGCCCAGCTGTTTCCAGCCGAGATAGGATATGCCCAGCATCCAGCGGGATTTCTGGCGCACGGACACTTTCACACTGTCCGGGAAAAACTCACGCGTGCACACCAGTTCGCGCCGGTGCTTGTGGACGTCCCGATTGGCAAACCACGCTTTGCGCGTGGCATAGGGCATCCGGGCCCAGTAACGCACGAACATCGATTTCAGACCGGCTTCGTAAAAGCGATGGCCGATATCATAATCCTCTGTCAGAGAATCCACATTGAAGGGTTGATTATGCCGCTCCTTGCGCAGGAGTTCGATTGCATCCCGGCTGAAGGCCGTGGCGACACCGGCTGAAGGGACAAGGTCGGTCATGTGGGACCGGGCAATCAGATCCTTTCCATGCCATTCCGCAAACTCATCCATGTAGTGACAGGCCGTCAGCGCAGTCCACTTTCGCGGCATGGACAAGACCGGTAATTGCAGCATATCGGCGCGGTCGAGATAGGCGTTGATCACCTTGAAAGACATAGGGTGAATAACGTCTTCGGAGTCCTGCATCAGAATGCCGTCAAAGCGCTCACCAAGCTCTTCTTCGCGCTTGACGATCCCGGCTATCATCCAGTTGAGATTGTCCGCCTTACAGGTCGGGCCGTTGTGACCGACAAAAGCGATATTGATGCCGTCATTCTGGCGGACGATGCGATTGACCTCGTCGATGGTTTCCTGATCGTTGGGATAAACACCAACGAAAATCTCGTAATTGCGGTAATCCATCGTCTTGAGCGTATTGACCAGCATGCGGCCAATAACGTCGGCTTCGTGCCAGGCTGGCACCATGACAGCGAGTTTTTTCTGCTCCATTTCATGGAGCTGCTTCATGGAGGGCACGTAGCGGAAGGGCCGTGTTGCAATCCGCTGTGCGGTCAGGACCCAGTAATAGAGGTCCAGAAAAGCGTCATCGACTGATGAGATAAAGATGGCGATGGCGGCATAAACCGTCAGACCGCTCAATATCGTCCAGTAAACACGGATCGCCTCGCCCGAGAGCAGGCTGGCGAGCACGGTTTCACCCCATGCCGCAAGGCCCGCATCGGCTGAGGCGATTTGCGCCAGGGAGGGATCAAAACCTTCCATCAGCCCGCCTGCCGCAATTCTTTTTCTGCGAGCAGCTTTCTCGCCAGAATATCGGTGATGCGCTGACTGGCCTTGCCGTCGCCAAACGGGTTTTTGCGGCTTGCCATTCTGCCGTGAGCGGATGGCCGGGTGAGCAGAAGCGACGCTTCGCGCACTATGACCGCCGGATCGGTGCCCACCAGTCTGGCAACGCCTGCGTCGATCGCCTCCTGGCGTTCTGTCGTCTCGCGCAGGACCAGCACCGGCACATCAAAGCTGGGGGCTTCTTCCTGTACCCCGCCGGAATCTGACAGGACGAGATGGCTGGCTTTCAGAACCGCAATGAATTCGGGATAGGCGAGCGGTGCGATCACGTGGATGCGATCGGCTGCGCCCAGCATGGCCTCGACTGTTTCCCGGACCCGCGGATTGGAGTGGGCCGGAAAAATGATGCGGATGTCCGGATGCCGGTGAACAAGTTCCAGCGCAGCCCGGCAAATGCCAGCGATACCCTCGCCCCAACTTTCACGGCGGTGTGCGGTCAGCAGAATGATCCGCTCGCCCGGCTTCACCTGATCAAGAATCGCCGGTGCGCGGACGCGGTCCGCCATATCGAGAACGGTGTCGATGATGGTATTTCCAGTGACCCAGATCTGCCGGGGGCGCACGCCGTCCAGCCGCAGGTTTTTCTCGGCCAGTCGTGTCGGTGCGAAATGAAAATCGGCAATGGGCGCAATCAGCCGCCGAAAGCTCTCTTCGGGAAACGGGTTATTGGTGTCACCACTTCGAAGTCCCGCCTCGACATGGCCCACTGGCACCTTGTTAAGATGCGCTGCGAGCGCGCCGGACCAGGCGCTGGCGGTATCACCCTGGACGATCACAGCGCTTGGCTGATGGCCGGCAACCCAGCTGCCCAGCTGATCAAGCAGGCCTGATGACAAGCTGGTCAGCGAACGGGAATCCCATCCACCGTCGAGCACAATATCAGGCACAATGCCAACCGCATTCTGTGCCTGTTCTGCCAGATCGCCGTGTTGTCCCGTGGCGACCCAGACCGGATCCAGAGTTGCGTCTTTCAAACTCCGGAAAACCGGCGCGAGCTTTAATATCTCGGGCCGAGTTCCTGCAACAATCGCGATTCCCATAATCGCCCCCCAGTGCGATTGGCGGGCAAGCCCGCCGGAAATCCCTCGCACCGGGAAAGTCGCTTTGAATCAGGGAGTAATAACCGCCGCTAAAAGGCAATTCCGGGACAGAAAAGACAAAACCGCCCCGATTGGGGCGGTTAAGTGTCCGTTAAGCCCAATACGGGCGATCAGGAGGCAGGTTTATTCATCCTGCGTTCGGAATTCGACATTTGAGTCGGCAGCAAGCCAGACGATGGCGGCCCATGCCGCGACGTTCTGAGCGAGCTCATCCGGGTCGATCTTGTCGAATGTGTCATCCGGCGTGTGATGGAGATCAAAGTAATCCGTCCCGTCCTGGGTCAGGCGAAAGACCGGGACACCCTGCATGGCGAGCGGAATGATGTCGGGTCCGCCTCCACGATTGGCACGGTCACCGCGGATTATCCCCAGCGGGGCAATGATGCGCTGGGCTTCATCAAGAAAAGCTGTCCCTTCCTCGCTGGTGCCGGATGTCAGCGACCAGACCCGACCGGCCCCGAAATCGGACTCTGATGCAAGAACGATATTTTCAATCTCATCGGCATTCTGTTGCGCATAGGCAAAGGCCCCCAGCAATCCGACCTCCTCTGCGCCAAACAAAACAACGCGAATGGTACGGCGCGGCGCGCGCGGCAATTGGCTGATCAGATGCGCTGCTCCGGTGACAATTCCGACGCCTGCACCGTCATCGACCGCGCCGGTAGCTTCGTCCCAGCTATCCAGATGAGCGCCAATCAGGACGACTTCGTCAGGTAGTTCGCGGCCCGGGATTTCCGCGATAACATTTCCCGACTGACGCATGCCTCTCCACCCGGCAACCGCCGAGAGGTGAACCGTCAGCGTTTCACCGGATGAATGAATGCGCTCGATCTGGTCGGCATCCGGCGCCGAGACCGCAACCGCCGGAATTGAAGACCAGATCCGGGTTTCATTGAAATCCGGATGCTCTGAATTCAGATAATCAATAACGGCCTGCGAATGAGTGTCCGAGGCGACAGAAGATGCACTCGGCGTGCTCATCATACCGGTATGGGGGAAACGGTGGCTGTCCGTGCCCACGGACCGGATGATGACTGCCGCTGCTCCACGTGCCTCGGCCTCAAGCCAGGCAAAGCGGCGCTTCTCGTTGGCCGGACCATAACCGGCACCTGTTTGCGCCGAAATCATCCGGTCATTCACATAGGCAATACGGCCTTCGAGCGAGCCGTCATCGGGCGCATCACGGAGGGCATCAAAGCTCTCAAAAAAGACAATTTCCCGCTCCAGCCCGTTTTGCGGGGTTGCAGCAGAGCCGCCGAGCGCAGATGCAAAAAGATTTTGCGGAAAAGGCTCGACGACGCGCAGTTCGATGTCACCCCGATCCCAGTAGGGCATTTCAAACGGCTCGATGCGGACATTCTCGAACCCAAGCCCCGTGAACATCTGCACAGCCCAGTCACGTGCGCGTGCTTCCTGATCGGAGCCGCCGAGGCGCGGACCAACTTCAGTGGTGAGCGATCTGACAATCTCATAACCGGTGTCCGATTCCAGCCCCTGTTCCATCAGTTCGCGCGCTGTATCCGCCGCATCCGCGCTGATCAGATTGGAATCCTGGGCAGCAGCATTGGCGGACAAGACAAGGCAAGCGGCAGTGGCGATGCGGATTAACATGCTGGATATCTCCCGTTGAACACCGTGCGGCGCGAAAGCTAGCCCGCCTGCCCGCTCCCCTCAAGACGCCCGCTCAGACGACCTCTTCACGTGCGGGTGCAATGCCCGGAAAAGCACCCTATATTCGCGGTTGGAAACTGGAGCGGTGCCATATGATTGAAATGACGATTACCGGACGTGCAAGGGATCTTGGCGGATTTTCAGTCCGCCGGCTTATACCTGTCGCCAAGAAGCGTCTCGTCGGACCATTCATTTTCTTTGATCATATGGGCCCTGCGGAATTCGAGCCCGGGAATGGCATTGATGTCCGCCCGCACCCTCATATCGGTCTGGCGACGGTGACCTATCTTTTCGATGGCGAGATGGATCATCGTGATACGCTCGGCGTTCACCAGACCATCAAGCCCGGCGATGTGAACTGGATGACGGCCGGGAAGGGTATTGTCCATTCCGAGCGCACGGGAGAAGGTGCCCGCGCCGCCGGTCACAAGATCCACGGCATACAGACATGGGTGGCCCTGCCTGTTGAAGACGAGGAGACGAGCCCATCCTTCCATCACCACAAGGCAGAGGAGCTGCCGGCAATCGAGATGGAAGGCGTGAAAATGCGCCTCATTCTGGGCTCGGCCTATGGCGAAACCTCACCTGTGAAAGTGTTTTCTCCCATCTTCTATCTGCATGCCGAAACACAGGAAGGATCGGTATTCAAACTGACTGACGAACATGCCGAGCGTGCCGTCTATGTTGTCAGTGGCGAAATCGAGATCGATGGCCGTTTGTTTGGCGAAGGCGAGATGATCATCCTGGATGACGAGGCGGAAATCGGAATCCGGTCAATATCCGACGCACGCCTGATGATATGCGGCGGCGCCCACCTGCCCGGAGACCGGCACATATTCTGGAATTTTGTTTCGAGCCGGAAGGACCGCATAGAACAGGCGAAAGCGGACTGGAAAGCCTCGGCGGACGCCGGATTTGAAAACAGCGTCTTTGCTCTGCCCCCGGAAGAATCGGAACATATTCCGTTGCCTGAGTCATAATTCGTTATCTGGCCCTGCATTTGCAGTGGGAGAATAGACTTGATGCCGGGCGTCCCGTCGCTTAGTGAGGGCGTTTATCCGGCGAAAATGTGCAACAGAATGGATCATGCGGCTGTAGGGGCAGCATCCAGCAACCCGGGGGATTTCATGTTCGAACAGGCGAATGATCGCGATACGGATGTTCTGGCCTATCTGGGCGTGCCCCGGACCGGGCCGCTGAATCATAACTGGAATGAAGCGGCGCTTTATCAGGAAGCAGTCCGCCGCGGCGAAGGCGAAGTCGCAAAAGGCGGGGCGCTGGTGGTCAAAACCGGCCAGCACACCGGCCGGTCTGCCAAAGACAAATTCACGGTTCGCGACGAGACGACCGAAGATACAGTCTGGTGGGAGACGAATGCGTCGATCACGCCTGATCAGTTCACGGCGATCTGGGACGATTTCAAAACCCACATGGCCGGCAAGGAGTTGTTTGTTCAGGATCTTTTCGGTGGTGCCGATCTGGATCACCGGCTGCCGGTGCGTGTCGTTACCGAGCTGGCCTGGCATTCTCTCTTTATCCGCCATTTGCTGCGCCGCCCCGACGCCAGCGAGCTGGACGGATTTGACCCGGAATTCACGATCATCAACCTGCCGAGCTTCAAGGCCGATCCTGAGCGCCATGGCTGCCGGAGCGAAACAGTGATCGCGGTCGATTTCGCGCGCAAAATGGTTTTGATCGGTGGCACGTCATATGCGGGTGAGACTAAGAAGTCGGTCTTCACCATCCTGAATTATCTGCTGCCGGCCAAGGGAATCATGCCGATGCACTGCTCGGTGAATACCGATGGCGACAATGCCGCGATCTTCTTCGGACTCTCCGGTACCGGGAAAACCACGCTTTCGGCCGATGCCAGCCGCACACTGGTTGGTGATGACGAGCATGGCTGGTCGGAAAACGGTCTCTTCAATTTTGAAGGCGGGTGTTACGCCAAAATGATCCGCCTGTGCCCGGACGCCGAACCGGAAATTTTCGCTACGACCCAGCGCTGGGGTACGGTGCTGGAAAATGTGGTTATGGATCCGGTCACGCGGGAGCTCGACCTGGATGACGGCTCGCTGGCGGAAAACAGCCGCGGTGCCTATCCGATTGATGCCATCCCGAATGCCTCCGATACAGGCCGCTGCGGACAGCCGAAAAACCTTATCATGCTGACCTGTGATGCATTCGGCATCATGCCGCCCATCGCCAAGCTGACGCCGGCGCAAGCCATGTATCACTTCCTCTCCGGGTATACGGCAAAGGTCGCCGGCACGGAAAAAGGTGTGACCGAGCCGACCGCGACGTTCTCCGCCTGCTTCGGAGCACCTTTCATGCCGCGTCATCCGGCCGAATATGGCGCCCTGTTGCGCGAGTTGATTGCCGAGCATGGCGTTGATTGCTGGCTGGTGAATACGGGCTGGACGGGGGGTGCGTATGGCGAAGGCCGGCGTATGCCAATCAAAGCGACCCGCGCCCTGCTGAATGCGGCACTTGATGGATCGCTCAACACCACAACTTTCCGCGAGGATCCGAATTTCGGATTCATGGTACCAACCATCGTCCCCGGTGTCGAAAGCGGCATTCTGGATCCGCGTTCAACCTGGTCCAATCCGAATGCCTATGATGCCCAGGCCGCCCGGCTGGCCGATATGTTCGTCGCCAATTTCGCGAAGTTTGAGGATCACGTCGCCCCTTACGTCCGAGCTGCCGCACCGCGTCAGACCGAGGCGCGCGTGGCTGTCGCAGAATAAACGCAGCGTATTCGCTGAATATTTGAGCCCCGGCATCCTGTGATGCCGGGGTTTTCTATGTCCCTGCTGATCCCGCAGCGCCTGGCCATAGGTTTGCAATTGCCCCGGAAACAAGAAAGCCCTCGCCAGATAAGCGGCGAGGGCCTTTTTTGGGTGCGGGAGTAGGATTTGAACCTACGACCTTCAGGTTATGAGCCTGACGAGCTACCGGGCTGCTCCATCCCGCGTCAAAAACCACGCCCTTCAAGGGCGGGAGGGCGTATCTAGGCCATGACAGAGGGGGATGCAAGACCCGTTACACTATCATGACAGCTTGGCGGCTGCTTTTGTCTCGCCTATGCAGAGCGCATGACAACATCCGATACCCAGACTTGGGGTGCGGCGGCGCCCTCCGGCTTGTTCCGGGCCTTTCTCGAGCAGGCCCGCTCGCGCAACAGCAAGGCCTGGTCGCGCATGGCGAGTCTCCTCGCACCGGAGGCCGTGGATGTTGAACGGCTGGGTTTCCGGGCGCGATTGCACCCGAAGGATAATCTGTCGGAAAAGCGGATCCTGTACACACCGGGGCGATTTGATCCTGTGGAGCTGGCCCATCTGTCGTCGCTCATCGGGCCGGACTTCACCTTTGCCGATCTGGGTGCGAATTGCGGCGGCTATACGCTGCACCTGGCGGCGAAAGCGCCTGCCAGTGCGCGTTTTTTCGCGATCGAGGCACAGCCGGAAATGGCCCGGCGTTTCCGTTTCAATCTGGGAGCCAATGCCTTCGCTGCATCGATCCAGCTTGATGAAGTGGCCATTTCGGATAGGCGCGGCGATATCATTTTCACGATCAACACCCACAATCGGGGCGAAAGCGGCCTGGAGGGTCAGGGCGAAAGCATCAGCGTGCCGGCCCTGCCGCTGGCCGACTATCTCGCAGAACGGTCCATTGAACGCCTTGATGCCATGAAGATTGATGTTGAAGGTCTGGAACACCGCATACTGACCCCCTTTTTCGCGTCTGCGCACAAATCCTGCTGGCCGCGTTGCCTGATCGTTGAACAGTTGTTCTCCACACCGGAAAAAGACCCCGTGGCACTGGCGGTTTCGCAAGGCTATAACGTCGAGCGCGATCTCGGCCGAAATGTGATCCTTTCATTGTCATGAGCGACACACCGGAAGCCCAGATAGAGCAGGCACAAGCCGCCTTTGCGCGGGGCGATTCCAAGGCGGCACGCACCCTCCTTCACTCGGCCAGCAAAAGCGGGAATCCTGATGCGGTCTATGCCTATGCTGTCGCGCTCGCCTATGGCCAGGGTGGCCCCATTGACCGTCCGGAAGCCGCGGCCCTGATCTCCGGGATCTACGGATCCAGCGCTGCGGCAAACAGACTCCATCGCGTCGCGCTGGCATCACAATGGGCGAAGGGAAAAGGCTGGCGCGATGCCGCTGCCGAACTCGTGAAGGATGCGCGCGCCGGGCAGCCAGCTGAAACGCGCGAAGCGGGCCTGCTCTGCCTGATGGCCGGTGAAGACACTGCCGGACGCGCCTTGCTGAGCCTTGCTGCGTCTGCCGGCGATCCTGCCGCTGGAATGGCGCTGATGCGGATGGGCTATGCCAACCGGAATGCGCACAAATGGGCCAAGGCAACGGCCGAAGGTCTCCAGCGGTCAAAGCACCCTCTGGCACAAGAACTTCTGGCCATTCCGCAGATATCCCTGCCATCCAGTGATACCCTGGACTGGAGCCTGATCGAAGAGCAGCTGGCGACGGATTTCTTTGCCGCCGGCCCGGCGGACACTGTGATCGAAGACATCTCGGCCACGCGCTATAAAGCGGCGCTGCCGCTACCGGTCTGCGATTACATCCTGACCACCGGGCTTCGTGCCTTGCGGCCTTCCATGATCGTGGACCCGGACACCGGAGAACAGAAAGCAAATCCGCACCGGCAATCACTGTCGATGACATTCGCGCTGAATTTGCAGGATCTCGTCCATGTCGCAGTCGAACACCGCATGGCGGCGATGGCCGGGTTTCCGGCGGAGAATACAGAACGTCTGAATTTGTTATTCTATCGTCCGGGAGAACACTACAAGCCGCATGTCGACTATTTTGCGCCGGACGACCCTGGCAGCACCGGCGAATTGAACCGCGCCGGGCAGCGCGCTGCCACCAGCCTCATCTGCCTCCACGCCGCCAGTCAGGGCGGCGCGACGCGCTTTCCGCGCTTTGATACGGCTTGGACCGGCACCATTGGCGAGGGGCTTTCATTCCAGAATACGGACGAAAGCGGCAAGCCAAATCCGCTGACTTTACATCAGGGTGAACCCGTCATTGCCGGCTGGAAAGCTCTTGCCAGCCTGTGGATTCGGGAGCGTGATATGGGCGTCAATTAATCGCCCGAGCCAACTGGTGCCGCCACTAATACCTCTATCTCGCCGTTACGCACGTCCAGCATCTCAATCTGATACCCGGATTCCAGCTGCCGGTGGAAAACAAGGCGATTCCCCTCGGGCGACCAATGCGGGCCGCCGACGCCGCCCAAAGTCGTCACAGGCACATCTTCATGGCCTGTTTCAAAATTGTGTATCACCAGATGGTTTCCGACGTTATCGCGCCGACTGTAAGCCAATGACACACCGTCCGGCGAAAGGGATGGCGATGTTGCGCGTTCATCCGCGCCATCCATCACGATAACGGGTTGAACGTCGCCATCGGAGAGCCGGATACGATAAATACCGGTATTTTCCTCCAGCGTTCGATCAAAATACAGCCATTCACCATCCGCAGAGAATTTCGGATGGAAGTGCTGCGCTACCCCCTCAGTCAGTTGCGTTTCAACGTTGGTTGAAATGTCGAGCAAAAACAGATGAGCACCGGTGTCGATAAATCGGACAAAAGCAATTCGTCTGCCATCTGAATCTGAACTGGGGTGTATCTCGCGCTCTGGCGTTTCGGTTAGCGCGGTGAGCGACGCATCAGTCCCTAGTCGATAAAGCTCCCAACTTCCCCGCATGCCGTCAGTTGAGCCGGCAAGAATGATGTCTTCGGAATCAGCGATGTAACCGGGATTGCCGTAATATCCGTCATCAGCAAGCAATACCGAGTGCTCTCCACTCTCCAAGTCTATAATCTCAACAGAAGCGGATTCGCCCGTGCGGTTATAGAAAACGATCTGCTCGCCATTGGATAAAAACCGTGGATGAATAGTTTGAGCGAAAACATCCGGACTTAACCAAGTAGCCAACACAATGAAAACTGCCAAACGGAGCATTGTAAATTATCTCATCTAGTTACGCTCGACGCTGTATTCCCGCCGCATCTGCCAGTCGTCATCCGCTGCGCCGCGCGTATCAATACGGAAAGTCAATCCATCGTCCGATATTTCGAGCCAGCGAATACGTTGCAGGCTGCCAGACAGATCGTCCTGCGCATGAATGAGGTAAGGCGTTTCCGCGTCAACAATATTGACGGCGGGATTCAGGTGAAAGGCGATGCCCTCACCCGCCGTTTGCGCCGAATAATAGCGATGCCCCTGTCCCGGCTGATTGTTGAGATAGAGTGCGAACCAGCGCTCGATCTGCGGACTCCATGACCAGAAGGTCAGCGAGCGATATCCGGATTGCGGGCGCTCGAAGGCCACGATCAGGCCGCAACCATCGAGCATACGGCCGGCCGTGATATGTGCCGTCTCTTCCGAACCATCCGGGGAGATGGCGGAGCCGGACCATGTTCCGATCAGGCCGTCCATCGCCCTGTGAGCACTATCTGTGCAAAGCAGGCCTTCATTATAACCCGGCAATGGCTGATCGGCTGCCGGCAGGTCGACATCCGGGTCGATTTCGCGGAAATCGACAGCCATCCAAGTGAACCAGTTATTTCCCCGGTCAACAGTGTTGGCCCCGTCCCAACGAAATGCATCCTCGCGAATGTCCGAGAATGTATAACGCCGAATCTGCGGGTCTCCGTCTGGCGTAGTGCGGCGCAGATCCGGACTGTAGACCATGATCCGGCCAAACCTCTCGGTACCCGTCAGCTGGTCGAGAAAGGCAAAGCCGTCACTCGGGGGGCCAGGCCAGTGCTGGGCCATGATCCAGCGTTCATTCTGTTCATCATAGTAACGAAGCGAAAAGCCCCGGCCCTGGGCCTGGCCGGGCGTAAGATCGCGTGGCATCGCCAGTTCCATGATCGCCTTGCCATCCAGCACCGGCACAACGAACTGATGCGTATGATTGCCATCCTCGACGTGATCGAGCCCTTCTTCCTGGCGTGGGCGCCAGTTGGCATCCCACTCCCCCACCCAGAAGTCGTATTGCCGGTGGGGCGGAGTTTCCCAGCTCTCTGTGATCCGCGTGCCCAGGACGTCATCCCAGTCCCGGACATCGTCGGACTGGGCGGTCAGTATCGTGGCGATCAGGAATTCCAGCAGCATGACATATCTCCCCATTTCGGAACCAGCATGCGCATGAGGGTCCGCCGGGCAATGCAAGTTTTCGTGAGCTTTGACATCAGTCCGCAAGCCTGATTGCAGACACAAAAAAACCCCGCGGGAAACCGCGGGGCTTTTTAATGAATTGTTCGGATCAGGGCCAAATCAAACGTGCAGACCGGGCAGCGACCTACTCTCCCATGCCTTAAGACATAGTACCATCGGCGCAGAGGGTCTTAACGGCCGTGTTCGGAATGGGAACGGGTGGTTTCCCCTCGCTATAACCACCCGGTCGGCACGTTTGATTCAGTTTCATTGAGACATCCAGATATCCGACGCTCAGACACGCGCGAACGAAGCGTTCGCCGTGCATGAACCGTCAAAAGATCAAGCCAATCGAGCTATTAGTACCAGTCAGCTTCATGTGTCGCCACACTTCCACACCTGGCCTATCAACGTGGTGGTCTTCCACGACTCTCAAGGAATACCTGGTTTTGAGGGGGGCTTCCCGCTTAGATGCATTCAGCGGTTATCCCGTCCGTATATAGCTACCCTGCTATGCCGCTGGCGCGACAACAGGTCCACCAGAGATACGTCCATCCCGGTCCTCTCGTACTAGGGACAGCTCCTCTCAAGTATTCAACACCCACGGCAGATAGGGACCGAACTGTCTCACGACGTTCTAAACCCAGCTCACGTACCGCTTTAATTGGCGAACAGCCAAACCCTTGGGACCTGCTCCAGCCCCAGGATGCGATGAGCCGACATCGAGGTGCCAAACAATGCCGTCGATATGGACTCTTGGGCATCATCAGCCTGTTATCCCCGGCGTACCTTTTATCCGTTGAGCGATGGCCCTTCCATTCGGGACCACCGGATCACTATGGCCGTCTTTCGACTCTGTTCGACCTGTCAGTCTCACAGTCAGGCGGGCTTATGCCATTGCACTCAACGAGCGATTTCCGACCGCTCTGAGCCCACCATCGCGCGCCTCCGTTACTCTTTGGGAGGCGACCGCCCCAGTCAAACTACCCACCACGCAGGGTCCCGGATCCGGGTTCACGGATCGCGGTTAGACGTCAACAAAAATCAGGGCGGTATTTCAAGGATGACTCCACCATGACTGGCGCCATGGCTTCAAAGTCTCCCGCCTATCCTACACAAATTGTCGCTAACGCCACTGCGAAGCTGTAGTAAAGGTGCACGGGGTCTTTCCGTCTGACCGCGGGAACTCCG
>NZ_QBDX01000002.1:0-32500 GCF_003129605.1 Hyphobacterium indicum | reverse complement strand
GCTTGCTCTTCTCGGGGCGGCCTTGTTCGGTGTGAGCATCGTGTTGGTCGCACAGATATTCAATATGAGCTCGTGGCGTTATACGGTCCTTGGCATCTGGGCCGCAGGCGCATTGCTGACCGCCCTCCTCACTCCATCCCGCCCGGTTCTGATTTTCACAGCGATGCTGGGATCGGCGTGGGTGTGGGCCGAGAGCTTCAACCCTTACGCCCCCGGCGTTCTCTGGGCGTATCTGCCGCTCTGGCTGGCAACTGTGGTTGCTGCATCACGCCTGCGTTCCCTCGCCTCCATCAATCTGCTCGCTATCGGCCTTTACATATGGATCGGTTTCCTGCTGTGGGACTTTGCCCGCGATGACCAGTTAAGCGAACTACAAACCGCCTCTGCTTTCATACTGGCCAGCGCCGCTACAGCCATGACGTTTGCTGCCTTGCGCGATCGTGACCGGTTCGGGTTGGGGACACTGACAAACTGGGGGACCAGCCTTGTCTTGCTGGCCGGCTTTTGTGTCCAATTTCCGCTTGATCGTTACGAAAACTGGTCGAGCCGGGATACGGAAATCGAGGCGGGCAGCCGGTGGGTCGAGATCGCAGGCTCAGGGAATCCAGCCTATTGGTGGCTCGCCGGAGCGTTCACGCTCATCTTTATCCTGGCATTACTCTGGCGTGCGATCATGGACCCGTCATCGCGCGCCCTCGCCCTCCCCGCCCTTCCGGCTGCTGTATTTGCGCTTTTTCTGCCCCCGCTTGCCGCGCTGCTTGGCGGCGATGCGGTGCTCATCCTGCGGATCGGTCTGGGCGTTGCGATCCTGGCGATTGCCATCAGCCTGATCCTGTACGGCTCGCGTGAGGGCCGGCGTTTTACCGGCGGGCTCGGCATCGCGCTCTTTGTTGCCGAAACGCTCTATATATATGGCGAGACGTTCGGCGGCCTTCTCGACACGTCGCTCTTCTTCCTGATTGGCGGGCTTTTGCTCTTCGGATTGTCGATGGGAGTGATCCGGTTTCAGAAACAGATGTCCCCGGATGAGGAGGCTGCCCCATGAACCGCACGATTCGTCTTATACTTGTCGCGGCAGCCATGACCGCATTCCTGATCGGGATGGTATTTGACCATGCCGCCCGGCGCGCTTCCGGCACAGAGGTGATTCTCGACCTCGAACCCGTCGATCCCCGGGATCTACTCGCGGGTTATTATGTGATTGTTTCAACGCCCTTGCATTTGCTGGAGACAGATTCACTCGGTGGCGATGATTCATTCGCGACAGGCGATGACATCTTCGCCCTGGTTGAAGAAGACGGGGAAGGCGTATGGCAAGCCGTCTCCATTCATCGTGAGCGGCCGGAGGCTGGCGTTTTCCTGCACGGCAAGGTGCAGCACGGGTCCGAAACGATGATCCGCGCGGATTATAATCTTGAGCGCTTTTATGCCGATGAAGAGACCGCTCAGGCACTTGAGCTTCGCCGCCGTGAAAACATCGACAGCATGCGTCTGATCGTGTCCGTTGGACCTGATGGCCGTGCCATTATTCGCGGCCTGGAAATTGACGGCCAGCGCCGGACAGTGCCGCTTTTCTAGATTCTGCGGCGTTGACCGAAAAAAGCGAGGAAAACGGGAAAGAGTGCCGCGCCGGCAATCAGTCCGCCCAGATGTCCGGCCCAGGATATCGGCAGCGGAAAGAGTGGTCCCAAAAGCGCCAGCAAAACGTTGAATCCGCCCCAGGGCAAGGCAAAGCGCAGCATACCCCTGTATCCGCCATCTGCCCAACCGGCTGCGGCAATACAGCCGGAAAGACCTGTCGACGCACCAATCATCGGGATCATTGAACCCGGGGCGACCATGACCTGCAGGGCGGCACCAGCGATTGAACACACAAAGAAAAACAGGAGGAAGCCCGCCGCACCGCGCAAGCCTCCGCCAAATGGCCGCATGCTCGCCGAACCAAAAGTCAGCATGGCAAAGGTGTTGAAGACAAGATGCATCATGCCGCCATGCAGAAAGACATGAAAAATGAAGGGCGACCATGGTCCGAGCGGGCTGGGGTGTTGAGCTCCGGCTGCAGGGATGACGGCCCCGATCGTCAGGAAGAGATATTGAAGCTGCGGCAGCAAAGCGCCCAAAGCGAATACGGCAACGAAACTGCCTGCCATCACCAGCGGCACCAGCGGAATATCATTGAAGATCGGTGACCGCGCCGGGTGCATTTCGCATTATCCTTAATCTCTTGTTTGCCCGTGGCCTCTAATTTTGCGGGGAGTCTTCAGGCTTGGGCGCTGTGTTTCCGGAAACTGGCCCCTTGCCAGTGCTTTATCAAGTGCGCAGCCAACGTGTCGCTGCGCGGGAAAGGATACGCCATGCGCCGCCTCTCGCTTTTTGCCGTCAGCGCTGGATTTGTAGCCGCGAGCAGCCCTGGCCTGGCGCAAACCGCCGGGGACTTCCAGCGCCCCTGGGGCACAGATAGTGCCCAGAACAGCCAGCCCTATCGCGCCGGAACGCGGGACGCGAACGGCAACCGGGTTGTCTTGAACGGCGTGCTTCAAACGGGCGTAGGTGTCCAGGCGCAGATGTCCGGTGTGGGTGGGGTCGGCAACGCGCCTACCCAGTCCAGCCAAGGCACTGGCAGTACAGGCATGTCCGCGTCCGGCACGAATTCGAGCGCGCTGGCTGTGGGCAATCAACTGAATGTTATCGTTAACGGTAACTACAACACTGTCATCGTTAATTCGACGCAGACAAACAATGGCGACGTGAACGCCACCGCAAATTCTGGCGGCGGGGATGACGGGAATGGCAATTAGGCAGCTCCTCTCCATAACAGCAGGCGCCCTGCTTCTGGCTGGCTGTGCGGTGACGCCCAATTCCGGGTTTGATGGCCGCTATGCCAATCCCATTGGCAATGCGCCGGTCACCACAAATCCGACCCCGTATTCTGAAGCATTGGTCTGTCTGGCGAATTCAGCCAGAGCCGCCGGACGCCCCTCGCCCCGGATCGCGGTCGGGCGAATTTCGGATTATACCGCTGCAGGCAATCCGGAAGGCGGCGGGCCGGCGATCACTCAGGGCGCGTCGCTGATGGCGATGTCAGCCTTTGCAAAGGCTGGTGTGAATCTGGTCGAGCGGTTTGACACGTCAATCGCCGAATATGATCTCCGGTTCGCGAACAACAGGCTGATCGGAGATGCCGAAGAGGAGGACGGGTTCCGGCAAATTTACGCTGGCAGCGTTCCGGGCGTCGATTATGCGGTGGTAGGCGGCGTTACCGAACTCAATTTCAACATCCGGTCTCAAGGCATAGATTTCCTTGGTGGAGACCGCATTGATTCCGATCCAACCGGCGTATTCAACGGCCGCTTGTACGTTATGAATATCGCCATTGATTTGCGCATGTACAATGCCGAGACCCTCGAGGTCGTGGACGTCATTTCCTACCAGAAACAAATTATCGGCCGCGAGGTCAGCGCCGGAGTGTTCTCGTTCTGGGGTGACGCCGTCATCGACATTTCCACGGGTGGCCGGTCACTCGAGCCCATGCAACTGGCTGTGCGGTCATTGGTCGAACGCGCCGTCCTGGAGTTTTCCTCGACCTTGTATGGAATTGAAGCCCAGCAGGTTTGCGCCTTCGATGATCCGCTGGGGCTCACCAATGTTTCAGGCGGTATCAACCCGCATACGACCTACGCCTCCCAGACAGGAGCATCCAATGTCCAGATTCGCCAAAGCGTTGACCGCGGGCACGAGCGCCGCGACCCTGCTGTGCGCAACGGGCTACGCGGACGATACGACTGAGATCCTCAACGGTCAGCTGAATCTCGACGCAGAAGTCAGCGCCAACGGTCAGGTGGTTGTCGGACGCACCGGGAATGTCACGCTGAACGCTGTTGGCATGGGCAATGCGCTCGATGTGCAGACACTCACCAGTCATGATGTCACAAGTTCCCAGCAATTTGGCGGCTTTGTAACCTCTACAGCAGAAACCAATGCTGTAGCGATTGACGGTACGGCGATCACAGCATCCGGTGCCTATGGCAACTCCGCCATACTGGAAGTCGATGGCGATAGCGATGTCGCGGTCACCCAATCGGCCAGTGATGGTTCCAACGTGTTTTCCGCCGCGACACTGCGCCTCGACTCCTATGCGGTCGGCAATATTACTGCCGCAACAACCGCCGCCAATTCCGTCGAAACGATTGGCGAATACGGCGGTATCCAAGGCAGCATCCAGCAGGATTCCGGTGCCGCTGTTGAATCCCGTGCCATCGTCGAAGCGCGCACGGCCGGTCTGGGTGAGTTTTCAACCACAGCCGCAACGGCGTCCGGTAATGCGATCCGGTCACAGGGGGATGAGTCCTCGGTTATTCTTAATACAGCGCAGTCCAATCGCGGCACAGTGCGCGCATCTGCACGGGTCAATGCGGGGGGTGGCGGTGTTTTCACAACCGTTGCCGCACAGGCGCAGGGCAATGGCCTCGATGTCGCGACCGAATGGGCCTATGGCGATGC
Organism: Hyphobacterium indicum; assembly: GCF_003129605.1. Taxonomy (GTDB): domain Bacteria; phylum Pseudomonadota; class Alphaproteobacteria; order Caulobacterales; family Maricaulaceae; genus Hyphobacterium; species Hyphobacterium indicum. The sequence goes on along the minus strand of NZ_QBDX01000002.1, from coordinate 28,000 downwards.
TCGCGGAACCCAGGACAATAGCGGCGATACCGAAGCAGAAGCCAATATCAATATCGGAAATTTCGACGTGGACAGCATTCTGGCCTCCTCGGAGAGCCTCGGTAATTCCGCAATCCTGACCAATCTGGGCACGGATACCTTCCTGGGGCTGGATCAAACCAATACCGGCGGGGTGCGTGCCACAACCCGCTTCGATGGGGGCCTCGGAGGCGAAGTCCTGGGGTCTGCATCCGCCTATGGCAATGCCGCGACCAGCTGGGGCTGTCAGGCCTGTCCCGATACGACTTCCCAGGGGCAAATCAACCAGACCAACTCCGGCAGTGTGAACGCCACCTTCCAGAGTCAGTATATTTCGGGATGGGGTACGACGGGCTCCGCGACCGCGATCGGCAATTCCGCGACCTTTGTGACACAGGATCCCCAAGAATAAAAAGCCCCGAACAGGCCGGGGCTTTTCAATCAAATCTGTCCATCAGAGCTGTTACCGGTATCCGCCGACACCACCATCGAGCATGAGCGTCATATTGGCAGTGTTCACGATCTCGCGGCGATGCTCGACCATTTCGGTATAGCGTTCCTCGCGGCGTACATAGACCAGCTTCACACCCGGCCCATAAAGGCGGAGCAATGAGCGCTCATTGCAATTGCGGCGAGGTTCCTGCGTCGCGCAATAGACACGGCCGCCGGTTTCATGGCGCAAGGCTTCGCCCTGGCTGCAAACCAGAGTGAATGCATCATCAAAAACATCCGCTCCATCAACGCGCCAGCCGATGGTCACCTGCATGTAGGTGCCCGACATACAGCGGAACAATTCTCCGGAAAACGTCTCCTCCACCCGCTCCGCGGGATCCGGCCGCGACGCCGGGTGCGGTGTGCCGCGGTCATCCATGCACACAGCGCGGATCACGCGCCATTCCTCGAGAATACGCGTGCGCTCTTCCTCAACGATTTCGATTTCGGTCAGCCCGGAGACATTCAGGCCATTGATGGCCGTGGCCGGAGGCGGCGCACCGATTGCGGCTCCGCCACCGCCAAGGGAAATAATCGTGGTCCCGCCGGCCCCTGCACCAGCGCCCGCCCCGGCATTACCGCTGGCACCCGCATTGGCGTTCGCGTCTGCATTGGCGTTGACGACGGTCGAGACATTGACGTTGGTATTGACGTTGACGCCGACATTGATGCGCGGACCGTAGATGCGGATATCCGGCGTGCGCACACGATGCCCGCCACCGCCGCAACCGCCATAGCTTCCGCCCCCGCAGCTGCCGCCTCCGCCATGGCCGCCATGACCACCGCCGCCATGCCCGCCACCACTGCCATATCCATCGCCGCCGCCAAGAGCGACGGGGGGCGCTGCCAGCGTCAGGGCGAAGGCAGCCGCACCGAAAAGAATTTTTACTGGTGAGACGCGCATGGCGTTCCTCCCGTTCAATTCATGAGCGAAATCGGCCCCTTGCGCGGTTCCCCGGGCAGGCGAGCCTTCACTCTCCCGGCAAGCGTATGGCCCAGAGATTGAAATTGCGTTGCCAAAATGGCCGATCCCGGCACACCGAAAGAAAAAGTGACCGTGAACATGATGCATGCCCATGCCAGAACCCTCGTATCCTATTGGGATTCCCGCCGGAGGACCGACGCCGTTCCGGCGCGGGCCGATATCGCGGCCGCGGATTTACGCGACCTGCTCGGCAACCTCTTCATGCTGCAAAGGCATGACCCCTCTCACCATGTTTTCCGGCTGGCGGGTACGCGACTGTGCGATCTGCACCAGCGTGAATTACGTGAGCAGAATTTCCTGTCCTTCTGGCGTGGATATGACCGTGAGCATATGAAATTGTTGCTAGAATCGGTTCTGGCGAATGCGGCGCCGGGGCGTGGATACGCCACGGCGGAAACGATAGGCGGGGACAGGATCGATATCGAGATGGTGTTTACCCCGCTCGCCTCCAGGGCCGGAAGCGTGGACAGGGTGCTGGGTCTCTACCAGCCGCTGCAAAGCCCCGCCCGCTTCCGCCACCGCCCGATCATCCGGCACGAGCTGACGCGTATTCTACCCCCCGTGGCGAAGCAGTGGATACTGCCGGTCACGCCCGCGCCGGAATTTCCCGATGCTGCAAATGATCATTAATCCGGCAAAGGTGTTTTAACCGGTTGCCGCCAGACTGGGCCCCGCAAGAGGCAGGAGATCATGGCGGACACTTTCACACGTCTGGACAAACGCAAGATCCGCGTTGCGGCGCGTGGCGCTGAAGACAAGCGCCGCCACCGGCGCCTGCCCCTGCAGCTCTATGGCCGATTTCTGGATCCGCATGCCGGCGAGCAGAAATGCCGCCTGGTCGACGTCTCGCCCGGCGGGGCCAAGGTGGTGGCCAAATCCCCGCCCATGCCGGGGGATATGATTGTCTTGCTGATCGATGGACTGGGACGTCTGGAAGGCAAGGTCCTGCGCAAGGGCTCGAACTGGTTTTCCCTGCAATTCACAGCACATATGCGCAAGCGCGACCGTCTGGCCGACGCCATCACCTGGCGCTTCAACATGGAGCGCCTGGGGCTGGAGGAAGACCGCGCCGCCCCACGAAAACAGGGTAAGGGGCGCGCCATTCTGCATTTCAGTGATGGCGTCAAAATCGACGCGGATGTCGTCGATGTCTCGATTTCCGGTGCCGCTTTCGCGTGCCTGGAACGGCCGCGGATAGGCGAGGAAATCCGTGTTGGAGAAATGCGCGGTACCGTCGCCCGCATCTGGGAAGGCGGATTTGCGGTCGCATTCATGCCACCTTCAGGTGAAAACGCCCACGCTGCCTGATATTCCGGCTGGCCTCATTCTTGCCCCGAGTGAGCATCAGAATAGGCAATTGTATCAGATTGGCGCGTAATATGAGTGTGGATGCCGGACAGGCGAGAACGTGGTTTGTGAAAGTGGATGGACGGGTCTATGGCCCCTACACCTCTCCGCAAATGCGCGGCTATGTCTCTGAAGGCCGTGTGGCCGACTACACGCTGGTGAGCGTAGAGCGCGATGGCGCATGGAAGCCGGCGGCGGATGTAGAAATCCTGGCCAGCTGGATCGAAGACAACCGCAAGGTCTCCCAGGCCGCGGCCGAGACCGAAGACCCTGCCAATCTGCTGGTCATTACCGAAGTCCGATCCGGCGTTGGCGATGCTGTTGCGTCTGTGCTGCGCCGCTACGGTGAAACCGTCGACATTGTGCCGGGCGTGTGGCTTGTCCGTGCCCGCACCACCGCGTCTGCCTTGCGCAATGATCTTTCCCACCTCCTGGACCGCGAGGACCGCCTGTTCGTGGTCGATGCCAGCCGCGACCGGTCCGCCTGGTTCAATTTCGCCAGCGAAGCCGACGCAAAAGTGCGTGGATTGTGGCGCGGCAACGAGTCCGCATAATCCCCTTATCTGTGCGTGGATAAAGCCGTTCAGACCCGGGTCCTCACATGTTGTTCGCATGCTGGTCCCGCGCTGAGGGTCTACGTTCCGCGATGCCTGTAGCGCACCGTTCACATGCCGCCGGTGATGGCCGCGTCCTCCCCCGCCGAAGCACGTCCCGATTCAGCCCGGAATTTCGGTCAGTCCCGCTTTGTGACGCTTCCAGTTTTCGACATAGTGATCGGCGGATGCTTTCAGGATGTCATACATGTCCGCGTCGAGGGTGCGGATCACCTTGCCCGGGGATCCGACGACCAGGGAGTTGTCGGGAATCTCCTTGCCTTCGGGCAGCAGGGTGTGGGCGCCGATAATGCAATTGGTGCCGATTTTCACCCCGTTCAGCAGGGTCGCGCCAATGCCGATCAGCGAATAATCGCCGATCGTGCAGCCATGCAGCATGACGCGGTGGCCGACGGTGACGCCCTTGCCGATTACCATGGGATAGCCATGGTCGGTGTGCAGCACCGAATTGTCCTGGATGTTGGTGTCCTCGCCGATAGTGATGTCGTCGACATCGCCGCGCACCACCGCATTATACCAGATGCTGGCATTTTCCTTCAGCGTGACCCGGCCGATCACATGCGCGCCGGGACCGATCCAGTAATTGCCGCTGGCGGGCATTTGCGGGGTGTGGTCATCCAGTCTGTAGATCGGCATGTGGCTCTCCGGACACGTTCTCTGTGAAGTTTATAAAACGGGGGCGCTTAATCTTTGTTCACCATACTAGACTGATACTGCTCCTGCGATTCGATACTTCCATCGAGTCGCGGGCGCTTCGAAGAGGAGGCGAATGGCCATCGTGCGAAACCGACGCACCCACCGGGCCGAAAACCGGATCCACCACCGCCACCGGTCTGATTCCGCCCCCTCCTCCCGCGCACATCTGTCTGTCCGCCTGCAGCCCTCGCCCTCCGGTGAGGGTTTTTTGTTTCCGGCCACCCCGTCACCATCCGGTGGCGGGGCTTTCTAGTCTCAGGAGAGTCTGTCCATGACGAAACGTTCCGCAAAGCGCCGCCAATCCTCGGGTGAGTTCAATTCCGGCCATTACCAGGACGAACAGACCAAGGTGCGCGCGCTGTTTCCGGGGACCAGCTGGTCGCCGGACGAGAAGGAACCGATGCGCGATCAACGCTATGTCAAGAATGTCAAACCGCGCTCGGAAGGCCAGGCGAAACTGATGAAGGCGATTGATGAGCACAATCTCGTCATGGCGCTCGGGCCGGCGGGCACGGGCAAGACCTATCTCGCCGTCGCCAAGGCGGTCGAGCAACTGGAAAAAGGCGATGTCGCGCGCATCGTCCTGTCCCGCCCGGCGGTGGAAGCGGGCGAGAGTATCGGCTTCCTGCCCGGTGCCATGGAAGAAAAGCTCGCCCCCTATCTGCGGCCGCTCTATGACGCGCTGGCCGACCGGCTCAGCCCGAAGCGCCTGAAAGCGCTGATGCTGGAAGGGCTGATCGAGATTGCGCCCATCGGATACATGCGCGGGCGGACGCTGAACAATGCCTTTGTCGTGGTGGACGAGGCGCAGAACTGTACCTATGGCCAACTGAAAATGTTGCTCACGCGGCTGGGCTGGCACTCGACCATGGTGGTCACCGGTGATCCGGCGCAGACCGACCTTTTACCGGAACTCTCCGGCCTGGCCGGCATTGCCGACAAGCTCGAAGCGGTGCCGGACATCTCGATCCAGCGTCTGAAAGCGGAAGACATTGTCCGCCACCCGCTGGTCGCGTCGATGCTTGACGTGCTGTAGGGGCGATTGGAACAACGCTGGGTTCAATCATCGATTCTAGCGTTGTTCCTTATATCGTCGAGACCGAAAAAATGGATTTCTCCAACGTAGATATTCAGACCGCATTTATTACTGCGCTGACAGCTTTGGTGCTATTCGTGCTAAAAGATATCATTTTATCAGGCTTCAAAAATTGGCGGTCTGATAGAAAAACAGCAGCAGAGATTTACCGAATCTATGCGAGCCCAATAGCAGTGGCCTCAGTAAGTCTATTTTGGCGATTAAATGAAATATTCGACCAATCGAGCCGCTCACACTATCTCACAGAAGAATTGAGAGTTTCCGATTTCGACCGATACAAATATCTAAGTACAATCTACCGTTTTGGTAGACTGCTTGGGTGGCTAAATGCCTATGAACGAGAACTGTTTTCTCGATCAGTTTCCTCCTCAAGGCAGGCGAAAATTGTCGATATTGCGATATCAAGGTTTCGGGAGAACATCGCGGACGGCGCACATGTGGAGGCGCTCCGATTCAAGTCCGTCATTTCTTGCTTGAATGAATCTGAATTAGCCGCAGATTTGGATGAAGCTCAGCTGACAATCCAAATTGATCGAATCCTCCAAACATTTTTAGCAGGCCCCCAAGCAACGCTCGCTATTGACTTGTCCGAAAAACTGAAGAGTAAGCTGGCTAATGAAGTCGTGCAGACGATTAACAACACAAGCGGCGTGAAGTTTAGCAATGAATCGCTTCCAGTTGACGCCATTATTGACGCATTGTCGATAAGAGAAGCTTGGCTCTATCGCGATTACCAAGATGCGCTCGGAGACGTCTTTTTGAAAAAGGCCGACAGGGAACGCCGGGACTTTGAAGCAATTAGCTACAGAGAATTCGAAGAAATTTTTAACGACCAAAATTCGGGAAGCCAAATTTGGCTTAGTCGGTTTTGTCGACTTTTTGATGATCTGGAAGTCAGTGCAGCCAATAGGTTCGACGCACGACTTATGGCTCTGGAAAACGCATTTTATTATATTGCAGAGTTGATACTAGCTCTTCGCAACGTCCGCTACGCAAGAATTAGCATCAATAAAAAAACCATAGAAAGAGCTAAGCAAATAGTCTCATCAGATACTTGGCGTCGTGCAACAAGCCCATAGACGCTTGTTATTTCTGTCGTTAGCGGTGTTGCAGGCCCCACAACCAGTTCGCCGCCTGTTCCGGCGTCTGGCAGGCGCGTGGCGCTACGGTCAGTTTTGCGCCTTGGGGCCGTCAAACACTTCGAGAATTTCTTCCGCGAGGTTCTGCTCCATCGCCATGCCTCGCATACACTCCAGCAGCCATTCCTTATTCCGAATGGTCCGAGCGGCTTTTTCGAAAGCACCGTCCACTGACCGGCCATAGGCTGCGCGGGCTTTTTCCCAAGCCATATCGGGAATCTGTCCCCAACGCGAAATCATCATTGCCAGGTCAATGATGTCACGGCTGAGAACGGACTTGTCGGCGTGCCGGTCTGCATTTGCCAGCAGTTTTTCGCAGTACAGATCGCTTCTTTGCAGTACCGGAACCTTCAATTCCGGATGTCTTGCTCCGGCCAGACCAATACGGGCCTCGCGGATGATTTCGAATTTGATCCGGGTTTCGTCCAGACCCAGCCATGTCCGGACACCATATTGATCGGCGCGCACGTCCCGAAGTTCGGTAATCCCGGCGGACTTGTCCAGGAGTGCATCCAGCGTTCCTGTGTGCGTCATTTCCCGCAAGCGCCGATAGCCCGGCCCCGAGGCGCACAGGAAGTCGATATCGACACTCTCGCGATATTCACCAAGCAAGAGGGTGATGGCGGTTCCACCGCCAAAATAACATTCTGCCGCTTCCAGAATATCCGCGTTCAAAGCGCGCAGAACCGCAGCAACGGCGTTGTGATGATCGCGTTTATACATTCAGCACGCCGTTGCCATAGCGAGCAACAAGCGCGTTGAGCAATTGCCGTTCGACGCCGGTTAGCTCGTCAGCCGCAATGAAACGCCAATTGCGTTCATAAATGGCAAGCGCATCCGCCCCGTCCAGAATGGTGTTGGCAGGCCGGTTCCAGCAAAGCTGCTTGAGCTGCGGGTAGTCTTTGATGCGAACTTGCATATCTACGTCCTCGGACGTTCCAATTTAGGTGATCGAGCAGGCTTTTGCCATAGGCCTGTATATTACATCGCTTTTTCGAACTGCAATCAGCCCCCGATCTCGCCCCACAACCAGTCCGCCGCCTGTTCCGGCGTCTGGCCGTCCAGATCCACGCGGCGATTGGCTTCGCGCATCATGTCCGGTGTAATCGCATTGACGAGCGGGGCGAGCGCGGCGGCAACCGCGTCATCTGCGGCGGCTCCGGGCGATAACAGGATCATGGCGTCATAGGGCGGCAGGATGCCGCGCGGATCGTCCAGGATCACCAGATCATAGGCGGCGATGCGCCCGTCTGTCGTGTAGGCGGTAATGACATCCACATGTCCATCACGCACCGCGCCATACATGAAGGTTGAATCCATCGGCCGCGGCGTGGCGTCCTGCAAGCCATATGCTTCGCGCGTGCCGGTCCATTCCGGCCGCACGAAGAATTCACTGTCCGCGCCAATCGTCACCCTCTCGCCAGCCAGACCGGCGATGGAGGTCACGCCCAATCGGTCTGCGCCCTCCCGGCTCATGGCAAAGCCATAGGCGTTTTCAAAGCCGAGCGAGCCGAGGCTCAATATACCGTAATCATTGAGCAGCGCGGCCGAGGTTTCCGCGATGATGCGGTGGCGGCCAGGATTGTCCTCCCGGTTCAGGACATTGGCCCAGAGCGTGCCGGAATAATCGGCATAGACATCGATCCCGCTGCTGGCCAGTGCATCGAACGCCACGGTCGAGCCGAGCCCGTCACGGCGCCGGACGATGGCGCCCTCGGCCTCCAGAACGCGCTCGAACAATGCCGCCAGAATGAATTGCTCGGTGAAGGGTTTGGAGCCGACCACCACGACGCGGCCTTCCAGCCCGATGGCCTCTGCCTGATCGCCCGCCACAGTGCTGCGCGCGGCGGTGTCCAGCCATCCCGGCAGCAGCGCCCCGCCGATGAGGATAATCCCCGCCAGTGTGGACAGGGCCGCCATGACGCGGTTGCGGCGGCGGGCGGCGATTTCATAGCTGCGGACGATCTGGTCCAGCAGGATGGCGAGCAGGGCCGAGGCGACGCAGCCAAACAGCACGGCCGTCCAGTTGCGGGTCTGGAGCCCGGCGAAGATATAGTTTCCGAGGCTGGCCGCCCCGACCGGCGTGGCCAGAACCGCAGCGCCCACCACCCAGACGACTGCCGTGCGGATGCCGGCGACAATGGTGGGCAGGGCCAGCGGCAATTCCACCTCGATCAGGCTCTGGCTTTGGGTCATGCCGACGCCGCGCGCGGCTTCGCGCACCACCGGGTCAACGCCCTGAAGGCCGACAATCGTGTTTCTGAGCACGGGCAGAATGCCGTAAAGCGTCAGCGCGACAAAAGCCGGAGCAAAGCCGATCGTGCCGCCCAGCACCGGCACCATCAGCGCCAGAAGCGCCAGGCCGGGAATGGTCTGCAGCGTCCCGGCAATGCCGAGCGCGGGACCGGCGAGCCATTTCTTGCGCGCCGCGAGAATCCCCAGCGGCAGGCTGATCAGGATGGCGCAGGCAATCGCCGCCATGGACAGGCGCATATGGCCGCCCAGATAGTCCGGCAGGACGGTGAAGGCTTCGGCGAGTTGATCGCTCATGGCGCCTGCTCCAGCGCGGCAACGGCGCGGGCCTGTTTCGCCGGTGCGGCCAGAAGCTCGGTGACATACGCATTGGCCGGCCGGTTGACGAGATCGGACGGTGTGCCGGTCTGAACGACCCGCCCGTCCTTCATCACCAGTATCCGGTTGGCGAGCAGCAGGGCTTCGGCCATGTCATGGGTGACCATGACGGCGGCAAATTGCAGGCGCTCCTGCAGTGCGACGAAATCCTCCTGCAACCCGGCGCGTGTGACCGGGTCGAGGGCGCTGAAAGCTTCATCCAGCAGTAGCAAAGGCGGTTCGGCCGCCAGCGCGCGGGCAATGGCGATGCGCTGTCTTTGTCCGCCGGACATCAGATGCGGCAGGCGGTCCCGGAAATCGGCCGGGTCGAGCCGCACCAGTTCCAGCAACTCGTCGACACGCGCTGCAATGCGCGCGGGCTCCCATTTCAGCAGGCGGGGCGTGAGGGCAATATTCTGAGCGGCGGTGAGATGCGGAAACAGGCCATCGCCCTGCATCACCCAGCCGATTTCCCGCCGCAGATCATGGGCCTCAAGCGACATCACATCACGGCCCTGAAACAGGATGCTTCCGGCACCCGGTTCGATCAGCCGGTTGATGGCTTTCAGCGTGGTGGTCTTGCCGGAGCCGGACTCGCCGACAATGGCGATCAGCTCGCCAGCGGCAGCGGTGAGGCCGACATTATCTGCGGCCAGAATGCCGCCGGGATAATGCTTGGTCAGCCCTTCAACGCGAAGGACGTCATGCGCGGTGGCGACTGGACTCAAACTTCTTCCAGATCGATGTCGAGAATGGTGATCTCGAACGCATAGCTGGTCTCGCCCTCATCGACGATCTTCTGCACCACCCCCAGGCATTCATCACCGATATGGATCTCGGCGCACTCATCGGCGCGCTGGCGGCGCTGGACGACCATGCCGGGATTCAGTTTTTTCTTCAGGAAGGCTTCAAGTTTTGCCGCTTCTTCAGCGGTCACGAAATTGGACACGGTTTCTATATCCCTGAGCTTGGTGAATCTGCGGGCGACCATACCCATCGCGCCTGACAGCGCAAGACCGGGCTATGTGTCCGCCTCGAAGCTCTGATCCATGGTGCGCGCCGGTTCCTTGCACGGGCCACCGACCGGCACCGCCGGGATGCCGGCCACGGTGCAATGTGGTGGCACATCTTTCAGGACCACAGACCCCGCCGCGATCCGGGCTTCCTCGCCGACGGTAATATTGCCCAGCACTTTCGCGCCGGCGCCGATCAGCACGCCGTCTCCAATCCTCGGATGGCGCGTTATCCCGGACTTGCCGGTGCCGCCCAGCGTGACCGAATGCAGCATGGAGACATTATCGCCGACGATCGCGGTCTCGCCAATGACAACGCTGGTGGCGTGGTCAATCATGATGCCCTGTCCGATGATGGCGGCGGGGTGAATGTCGAGGCCGAATCGTTCGGAAATCCGGCTCTGCAGGTGGAAGGCAAAGGTCTCGCGCCCCTCCCCCCACAGCCAGTGGGCGATGCGATAGCCCTGCAGCGCCAGATAGCCCTTGAAATAGAGGAAGGGCTGGAGCAGCGAACGGCAGGCCGGGTCGCGCTCCTCGATCGCCACCATGTCGGCGGCGGCCTTCTCCGCGATGGAGGGATCGGCGGCAATGGCTTCCTCGACCACGTCGCGCGCCAGCATGGCATCGAGCTGGGCATCCGCCAGCTTGGAGGCAAGCCGGTAGGCCAGCGCATGCTCGAAGCGCTCATGGCGCAGAATGGCGGCATTGAGGAAGCTGGCGAGGATGGGCTCTTCTGCGGCGGCCTGGGCGGCATCCAGACGCAGGCGCGCCCAGACGGCATCAATGCCGGACTTCATCTGTGTGGCGGTATCGGCCGGCATATCAGCCTCCCTGCAACATGGCTTGCGCGATCTTGGTGTCGAGCTGTCCTGTTTCCGCCATGTAGTGCGCCTTCAGGATCATTGCCACCGATGGCAGATCACGAATCTCCCCGGACACCGCCATGCCGAGCGCTGCCAGGAAGGGCAGACGCTTGCGTTTGATGACTTCGGTGCCTTCCAGCTCCTGTTCGCCCTCCTCCAGATCCCAGGCCAGAAAACCGAAGGCCTGCTCGTCGGTGACGGAATTGGAGGTCTCCGCCTGCAGGATCTCGCGCCAGTGCTGCGCGGTCAGGCCGGTTTCCTCTTTCAGCTCACGCTTCGCACCGTCCAGTGGCGGAACGGATTTGGGGCTGCCACCCTCGGGAATTTCCCAGCTGTAATTGTCCAGCGGAAAGCGATGCTGGCCGACCAGCATGGTGGTGCCATCGGCAAAGACCGGCAGGATCAGGATGGCATGGTTTTTCGGCGACATGACGCCATAGACACCCGGTGCGCCATCCGGGCGGATACCGTCATAGGTGTGCAATTCGATATAGGGGTTTTCAAAGACCTTGGCCTTCGAGGTCACCGTCCATGGCCCGCGCTTTGCCATCCTGCCTGCTCCTGCCTGCCTATTCGGCAGCCTGCATCAAGGCGCCCCGGCGCACACGCTTTTTCAGCCGCTCATGGAAATCCCGGCGCTTCTGGCGGGCTCTGGCGAGCATCACATACGCCGCCGGCGCGAAGATGAGGGCGAGAATCGCAGACCCCGCGACACCGCCCGCCACGGCCGCCGCAAAGGGCAGCCAGAAGGAATCGCCGGACAGGATGAGGGGCACAAAGCCGCCAATCGTGGTCAGCGTGGTGGAGATGATGTGGCGCGTCGCATCCACCACCGTGTCCTCGATCGCCGCCATATCCAGAGCAGCCGCTGCCGGACTGGCACGCAAGGCGGACAATACGACGATGGTGCCATTGATGGAGAGGCCCACCAGCCCCATCGATCCGACAATGGCGTTGAAACCCAGCGGGGTTCCGAACAGCCAGACCCCGAACAGGGCCAGCCCGACCGACAGAATTCCGGTGATGAACACCACGCCGGCAAAGCGGAAGGAGTTGAAGGCAAGCACGACCGCGCCGATCATCAGGATGAGCAAGGGGCCGGCGGTGCCGAATAGATTGCCCATGGCATCACCGCGGGCTTCGGCTTCGCCGCCAATCTGCAGCGTATAGCCGGCCGGCATTTCCACCCCCGCCGCGTCGAGGCGGGTCATGAAGTCCTCCAGTACGGGTGCGGGCAGGCTGAAAGGCTCGAGATAGGCATAAACCGGGTTCATCCGCTCCCCATCCTGGCGGCGGATGCTTGCCACTTCCGGCGACAGGCCGACCTCGCCCAATGCCGATACCGGGGCCGACAGAATTCCGCTATCGGCAGGGATCAGCAGCGGGGATGAAGCCAGATCGGACACGCTGGCGCGGCGGTTTTCCGGGGCGATGACGCGGACCGGCATTTCCTCGACCCCTTCGAGAATACTGCCGCCCGGCACACCGTCGAAATCCGCCCGCAACCGGTTGGCCAGATCTTCCAGGCGAATACCGGCCAGTTCCGCCGAGGCTTCATCGACCGTTACGCGCGCCACCGGCTCGCCCATGCGCATGCCGGCAACCGTGGTCGTGACGCCCGGCGTCCGGGCCAGCACCTGGCGGATTTCATCGCCCAGCCGGTCGAGCGTTGCGAGATCCGGGCCGAATATCTTGAGCTCGATCGGCGCGGCAGTCGGCGGTCCCTGTTCGAATGGCAGGGTCAGAAAACGCGCTTGCGGGAAGGCCGCAATCATGTCGCGCTGAAGGAGCGGCAAGAGGTCATGTGTCACTTCAGCAGAGGCGGTGCGGACCCAGCCGGCTGCCAGATAAGGCGCCGAGCTCTCATTGCCGATGACATTGTAATAGGTGCGCGGCGGGCTCTCGCCCAGCGTCCAGCCGATATCGATGACGCCCTCATAGGCGTTGATCAGCTCGGTGGCCCGCAAGACCTGACGCTGTGTTTCCGTGATCGAGGTATTGGCCGGCAGGACCATTTCGATCTGGAACATGTCCCGGTCGGTCGGCGGGAAGAATTGCATGGGCAGGGTCGTCGCGGCGGCAAAGCCGGCGACGGGGAGAATGACCCCGCCCACCAGGCCGACCCAGGGGCGGGCTGTCACGGCCTGAAGAATGCCGCGATAGAAATATTCCAGCGGCTTGAAACGTAATCCGTCACGCAGGAAGGAATGGCGGCCTTCAGCATAATTATTGTGGTCGAACCAGCCGGCAAAGGCCGGAACAACGGTCATGGCGATGATGAAGGAGGCCCCGACCGCGAAAATCACCGACACGCCGATCATGCCAATGAATTCACCGGCGGCCCCGGGCATCAGGGCGATGGGCGCAAAGGCGAAAATCGTGGTCAGGGTGGAAGCCAGAAGCGGCCCGAACAGGTGTTTCAGCGAGTGATTTATGGCATCGAGCGGCGGCAGGCCTTTTGCCCTTCGCAACTGGTATTCGTCGACCACCACAATCGCATTATCGATCAGCAGGCCGAGCGCCACGACCAGCCCGGTCACCGACATCTGGTGAAGGGGTTCATCATAGAGATTGATAAGGAAAAGGACGAAGAGGACCGTCAATGGCAGGGCCGAGCCGACAATCAGGGCAGCCCGCCACCCCATCAGCAGGAAGAGCACCGCAAACACGATGAGCGCGGAATAGCCGAGATTGACCGAAAGGCCGTTCAGACGTGATTCCACATAATCGGACTGGGCAAAGACGATATCGACCGAAATACCCGGATTCTCAGCCGCGAATTCCGCTATCGCGGCTCGGGCGCGGCCGGTCCACTGGTCGACCCGCAATTCCGGCTGGAGGAAACCGGCGACAAATACGGTACGGTCCCCGTTGAAATAGGCCATGGCAGCGGCCGGTGTGCGAATGCCGCGTTCGACATCGGCCACATCGCCCAGACGGACAAAATCGCCATTGACGGTTTCACTGACCGGAACGGCGCGAATCCGGTCCAGGGTTTCGAACTCGCCCCCAATCTCGACATTCAGATTGACGTCGTCCGAGCGCAATTCACCGGCGGGGGTCTTGGCGTCAGCGCGCGAAATCCGGCCCGCCAGCTCCCCGACGGTCAAGCCGAGTGCCGCAAGGGCGTCCGGGTCGGCCAGGACGCGGATTTCTTCCTGCGCAATACCGTAAATTTCGGTCTGGTCGGTCCCGGATACATTCCGCAAGCGGTCTTCAAGATCCCGCGCGAGCCGGGACAGAATCGCCAGGTTCGGTTCGCCTTCAGCGCTCCAGCCCAATGACACGATCAGCGTTGCCGCCCCCAGATAGCTGCGCTCAACGGCCGGCGCACCGGCTTCCGCCGGCAGGGCAGGCCGTACGGCATCCACCTGCTCGCGGATCTGTGTCCAGGCCTGATCCACTTCGGCCGCATTCAGATCCTCGCGGATATTGATATTGATCAGCGAAAAGCCCGACCGGGATGTGGATGTCACCTCATCAATTTCCGGGAGTTCGCGGATCGACTGCTCGATTGGATCGGTAATCAGGGCTTCAACCCGTTCCGCAGATGCGCCGGGAAAGGATGTGACAATAACGCCGAAGCGCTCGGTCAGGCTGGGATCTTCCTGCCTTCCGAGCGTCAGCAATGCGCCCGTCCCGGCAAGGGCCAGAAGCAGAACCGCCAGAATGGAGAGGCGCGAATAGCGATAGAAGATTGTCGCCATGACCTAGTCTCCAGACGGTGTGACGCGCTGTCCGGCGGTCACGCGGTCCAAGCCTGAAGCGACTATGCGGTCACCGTCACTGACTGCCCCACGCACGAATGCGCGGTCAATCTCGACGCGGACGGTCTCGACCACACGCGGTTCGATGATCCATCCGCCATGACTGTCGCGGACCAGCGTCTGGACGGACCACAAGCCCCTGCGCCCTTCGGTCAGGGCCGAGGCCGGCACCCAGAAGCCGCGGCCGGATATGCCGGTTTCGAGCTGCAGGCGTGCCACTTCTCCGGCACGGGCAGCGCCGGATTCAATATCGAATATGGCGCTGACGGTCCGGGTGCGGACATCGACGACGCCGGTTGCCGTACGAAAACGCGCCTCGATCGCGCCGTCAGTGGTGAGAAAGCGATAGACGTCCCCTTCGACCAGATCCGTGACCGCGCTCGCGGGCAGGCCGATACGGATTTCCAGAGCCGAATTCTCGACCAGGCGAAGGACCGGGCTGCCCGGCGCCGCAATCGCGCCCTCGTCCGCCATGCGGGCCGTCACCACACCATCGAAAGGTGCCGTGATTTCCGACAGAACCAGTTGCGCGCGCAAGGCATTGGCCTGCGCGGCGGCGGCTTCGCGCCGGGCCTGTGCAGCAGCGGTATTGGTGGCCGCTTCGTCCAGTCTTTGTTGTGAAATATGACCGCGTTCAAGGAGCGTGCGCTGGCGCAATTCGGTGGCACGGGCGATTTCCAGCTGGGCATCGGCTTCATGGGTCTGGGCATCGGCGGCGGCGATCTGGGCCCGCAAAGAGCTGGTATCCAGGTGCGCCAGCGTGTCCCCGGCCCTCACCTGGTCGCCGACATCGGCGGACACATCGATAATCCGGCCACCGCGTTCAAAGCCGAGATCACTTTCGCGCCGCGCTGCAACGAGGCCCGGATAAGCCTCGCTGATCATCGCATCGTCCTGATAGTCAACCGTGAGGACGGAAACGGGTAAGGCCCCCGGCTCTGCCGCTTGCACGTCGGCGTCTGCGGCCCGCAGGGCTGATACCAGAATGACAAGGATGGCGACGCCCACAGCCGCGGTCAGGACCGCAAAGCCTGCGCCGAGCGATTGAAGCCTGTTTTTGAGTGCCGGCATGATATGTGTCCCCGCTGACATTTGTCACGGCAGGGCATATAGGGTATCAAACGGCGTTTGAAAAGTGAACAGTGTTCACTTTTTTGCATGAAAGCTATGCGTCAGGCTTCGAGGCCGCGGATGATCATGTTTGTATGGAAGTCGATCACCGCATCGCGGCTGACATGTTCAGAGCCCGGCATGCCTTGCGGGAAATCATCGATCGAGGCCATCAACACTGCCAGCCCATGCACGCTGGCCCAGACGCTCTTGGATGCCACCAGCGGGTCCATGTCCCGGAAAACGCCCTTCTCGATGCCCGCGCGGATCATGTCGCACAGCTGCTTTTCGGCATGAAAGGCGAAGCTCGACTCATCGGGAAGCTCGTC
Organism: Hyphobacterium indicum; assembly: GCF_003129605.1. Taxonomy (GTDB): domain Bacteria; phylum Pseudomonadota; class Alphaproteobacteria; order Caulobacterales; family Maricaulaceae; genus Hyphobacterium; species Hyphobacterium indicum. The sequence goes on along the minus strand of NZ_QBDX01000002.1, from coordinate 11,921 downwards.
TTTCTTGAAGAAGGAGAAGGCCATCACATAGTGGCGCGGCTCTTCCATGGCGGTTTCAATATAGGCCCGGCCACAGCGCGCGCAGAGTATGTGTTCGTCGCCGCCCTGTTCGGCCGCCTCATTCATGCGGGCAATCAGGCGCTCGAAGAAGAGTTCGCGCATTTCGGCAAATAGCGCTTCCTTGGAGTCAAAATACTTGTAGATCGCCGCGGGCGAGTAATCGATCGCCTCGGCCAGACGGCGCATGGAAATGCCCTGCTCGCCCTCTCGGGTGAACAGGTCTTCCGCTGCTTCGATGATCGCATCACGGACTTTCAGACGGCGGCGCTCGGCCGGCGTGAGGTCGTCTATTGAGACTTCAGCGTTCATGTGTTTTCCAAGAGCTTCCCCGAATGCGGTTCTGGTGCCGCATGTTGTCCCCATATAAGGTCGCAATTTCCATTACGTCAAAAAACCGCAACAGGACCGGGCCGATGAGTAAAGCGCAAACACACGGCAATCTGCCGGAATTTCCCAACCAGGGCGAGCGGCTGGCACCGCATCACAAGAGTGATTCGGCTCTGGAGCTGCTGGCGCGGCGGCGCTCCACCGCGGCGGCGGCAATGCGCGAGCCCGGCCCTTCAGCCGAGGAAATCGACACGCTGCTCGGCATTGCCCAGCGTGTGCCCGATCACGGCAAGATGGCACCCTGGCGCTTTGTCCTGTTCCAGGGTGAGGAGCGCGCGAAATTCGGACAGATTCTCGCGAAAATCTGGTCGAGCGAAAACGACACCGATGAGGCACGGATGGAGCTGGAACTGAACCGCTTCACCCGCGCGCCGCTGGTGATTGCGGTGATCTCCCATGTGCTCGAAAAACACTCGATTCCCGAATGGGAGCAGATCCTGTCAGCCGGAGCCGCCTGCCAGAATCTGCTGATCGGGGCGCAGGCCATGGGATATGCCAGCCAGTGGCTGACGGAATGGTATGCCTATCATCCGTATGTGAAGGATGCGCTGGGAATGCGATCGGGTGAGCGGGTGGCCGGATTCATCTTCATCGGCTCCACCGATGATGAACCTGTCGAACGGGTCCGGCCCGGCGCAGAAATCGGCGTCTGGCGCGGTTAGCCGCGTCCGCGATAGGGGGCAACGCCCTGGTCCGGCACCCAGACATGTTCCGGCGGCTGGCCGGTCTGGAAGAAAATGTCGATGGGAATACCGCCTCGCGGATACCAGTAGCCGCCGATGCGGAGCCATTTCGGCGACAATTCCTTTACCAGGCGCTGGGCGATCATCGTCGTGCAGGCCTCGTGAAAAGCGCCATGATTGCGGAAGGCCGTCAGGAAGAGCTTCAGCGACTTTGATTCGACGATCCATTTTTCCGGCACATAATCAATGACGATGTGCGCGAAATCCGGCTGGCCGGTGACCGGGCAGAGCGAAGTGAATTCCGGACAGGTGAACCGGATCAGATAGTCCGCCTCGCACGGATTTTCGACGCGCTCCAGCCGGGCTTCGTCGGGTGTTGCCGCCACCGGGCTGTCCGCGCCCAGCATCTCCAGTTTTTCGTAACGTGTGTCGCTCATCCGCGTTTCCCTAGTCAGCCCATCACATTAATGCAAGTGACGCATGTCGGGCATGGTCAGAGCGGAAATTGCCATGTATGAGGGCGCCCAAATCAAAAACAACCGCCGCGCGGGCGGTCCTATTCGGGAGTTGTTCTCATGCGCATTGGTGCCCCCAAGGAAATCAAGGTTCGTGAAAACCGGGTCGGTCTGACGCCCAATGGCGCGGCGGAACTGGTCCGCGCCGGCCATGAGGTGGTCGTGGAGAAAGATGCCGGGGCCAATATCGGCTTCACCGACGCAATGTATGTCGCCGCCGGCGCAAGAATTCTGCCCGATGCCGCCTCCGTCTTTAGCGAGGCGGAAATGATCGTGAAGGTCAAGGAACCGCAGCCGTCCGAAACGGCGATGCTGACCAAGGATCATGTGCTGTTCACCTATCTGCATCTGGCCCCGGATCCGGTCCAGACCGAAGGCCTGCGCAAATCGGGCTGTATCGCTATCGCTTATGAAACCGTCACTGATGCCGACAACCGCCTGCCGCTGTTGAAGCCGATGTCGGAAGTCGCGGGCCGCATGTCGGTCCAGGTCGGCGCGCATTGCCTGGAAATGCGCCAGGGCGGCCGCGGCATTCTGCTGGGCGGTATTCCGGGTGTGACCCCGGCCAAGGTCGTCATTCTCGGCGGCGGCGTTGCCGGAACCCATGCGGCCGAAATGGCCGTCGGCGCGCGGGCGGACGTCACCATCTTTGATCGCTCGATGAAGCGTCTGGCCGAGCTGGACGCCCATTTCGGCGGGGCCGCGAAAACGGCCTTCTCGACACCCGCCGCAGTCGAAGCTGCCTGTATCGAGGCGGATCTGGTGATCGGTGCGGTGCTGATCCCGGGTGCAGCGGCCCCCAAGCTGGTAACGCGCGACATGCTGAAGAAAATGAAAGATGGCGCGGTGCTGGTCGATATCGCCATTGACCAGGGCGGCTGTTTTGAAACCTCCAAAGCCACGACGCATGATTATCCCATCTATATCGTCGATGGTGTGGTGCATTATTGCGTCGCGAACATGCCAGGCGCCGTGGCCCGCACCTCCACGCTGGGCCTGACCAATGCCACCCTGCCCTTCATGATGGCGCTGGCCAACAAGGGCGCGAAACAGGCGCTGAATGATGATCCGCATCTGGCCCGCGGGCTGAATGTGGCGCATGGCGAAGTGGCCTATGAGCCGGTCGCGAAAGATCTCGGCCTACCCTATGTGAAGCCGGACTGGCTGACCAGCATCTAGGCATTTCATCGCCGGGCAGATTAAACTGCGGTTTCGAAATGCGGAGCCGCACCATGCCCCATGAAAGTCTGCTGATCGGGTTAAGTCAGATCGGAGCCGTTTTTGCAGGCTTCATGGCGCTATTTATTGCATTGGCCCAGCGTGACGGTCGTCTCGATCCTGTATCGGCATTGAGGGCCCGGTCGATTCTGCACACGAGCGTCATGACGATCGTGATTTCGCTTTTACCGCTTGTGCTGACAGCCGCGGAGTTCGATGTGACTTTGGCCCTGCGTATGTCCGCAGGCATCGGTGCGGTCACTGGTTTGGCCCTGTCGTTTGAGGGCGCTCGCCATCAATCACAGCTGACCAGCGAGCAGAAAAAATCCACCGGCTTGATGTTCAATCTGATCACATGGGGACTTACCGGCATTGCATTCCTGAATGCCATCGGGATTGCTGCCGGTATAATCGACACGGCCTTCTATACAGCCACCATTTTCCTGATTGTGCTGGTTTCGGCCCTCAATTTCGTAAAAATAAGCCTTGAGCGATGGCTCTAGGCTAACCGAACAGTGCATTGCGCCGTCGATAACAAAGTATCCCGGTCGGCAGTATGTGAAGCCCGGCTCGCGGCCGCGCATCTAGCCGCAGCCTGTGCCGTCAGTGATTGCGCAGGGCCGCGATCAACTCTTCCTTGTTCATTTCCGAGCGACCGCCGATACCGATTTCCCGGGCGCGTTCGTATAACTCATCCCTTGACCAGTCCTCATAGGGTGCGGCCTTGCCGCCCTTCTTGCCCGGATGCTGGTGGTCATTGGCCTCCGCGTTGGCAATACGCGCGGCCTTCTCCTTGCTGGCCCCGTCTTTTCTCAGGGCCTGATAGACGTCCTCATTCTTGATGCTTGGATTGGGCATAACCGTCCTCCATTGCTCACCGAAGCCCGAGGGGGTCCGGTCTCGACATACACGTCAGATCATAATGACCAGCGCAACTACCCGCAAATCCGCTTCTTCGCGGCCTCGTATTCGGCGGCGAGGCGGTCGATATAGCCGGCGGCGGGGGCGATTTCCTTGACCGCGCCAATCCCCTGCCCTGACCCCCAGATATCTTTCCAGGCCTTGGCCGAATCGGAGCCGAAATTCATGGCCGACGGGTCGCTGTCCGGCAGATTGTCCGGATCGAGCCCGGCGCTGCGGATCGAGCCCTTGAGGTAATTGCCGTGCACGCCGGTAAACAGGCTGGAATAGACGATGTCGTCGGATGATCCGTCGACAATGCCCTGCTTGTAATCCTCGGAGGCGCGGGCTTCCTGGGTGGCGATGAAGGCCGAGCCGATATAGGCAAAATCCGCGCCCATGGCCTCGGCCGCCAGAACCGCCGCGCCATTGGCGATGGAGCCGGACAGGGCGAGCGGACCGTCAAAGAAATCGCGGATTTCCTGAATCAGGGCGAAGGGGGATTTGACCCCGGCATGGCCGCCCGCGCCCGCGCACACGGCGATTAGGCCGTCGGCGCCTTTTTCCAGCGCCTTGCGGGCGAAGGTGACATTGATGATGTCGTGCAGTGTCTTGCCGCCCCAGCTGTGCACCGCCTCGTTCAGTTCGACGCGCGCGCCCAGCGAGGTGATCACCAGCGGCACCTTGTATTTGGCGCAGGTTTCCAGATCCGCTTCGAGCCGATCATTGGAGCGGTGGACAATCTGGTTCACCGCATAGGGGGCGGCGGGCTTGTCCGGATTGGCCCTGTTATAGCTGTCGAGTTCGGAAGTGATCTCGTCCAGCCACTCATCCAGCTGGCTTTGCGGGCGCGCATTCAGCGCCGGAAAGGAGCCGACAATCCCGGCCTTGCACTGGGCAATGACCAGTTTGGGATTGGAAATGATGAAGAGTGGCGCGCCGATGACCGGCAGGCGCAAATTCGGCGCAATATCAGATGCGTTGGACATGAAAACTCCCGGCCCCTCCCCGGATCATGACCGGGGTAAACAGTGTTTATCCGGGAAAGAAACTAGGGGCGTTGTGCGGCGCGGTCCAGTTCGCGTAAGCGTCAACCTGTCAGCCCCTGCCGATCAGGCCGGCTTCGCATCGACATGACGCCACATATACAGCGCCAGGTAGGAACGGTGCGGGGCGAAGCGGGCGGCGGTGCGCACCGTCTTGCGGCGCGGGCTGGTGAGGCGTTCCAGCGTCTTGCGCGCGGCGACATCACCGTCCGGCCAGATGTCCGGCTCACCGAACCAGAACATGTTCATCATGTCCGCCGTCCACTGGCCGACGCCCCAGATGGCAGTGATATGCGCGGTGCGTTCAGCGGCGCTCATGGCGCGCAGATCATCGTCCTTCAATTCGCCCTGGCGGGCGAGCGCCGCAATGGCGCAGACCGTTTTTGTCTTCGCTCCGGAAAGCCCGCAGGACCGCAACAGGTCTGTATTGGCATAATGGAAATGCTCGATCAGGGGCGTGCCGCCGGCGCTGTCTTCCACCCGGCCCCAGATCGTCTTCGCCGCCTTCACCGAGAGCTGCTGGCCGGTGATGGCGCGGCAGAGGTAATCGGCAAACGGCAGATCGGCGCGCGAGGTCAGCTCGACCGGGCCGAGCGCGGCGATGGCATCGGACAGTGCCGGGCTCAGCTCCCGGGCGGTGTCAACAAAACGGGCATGAATGGCGCGGTGGGGCATGGGTGCTTTCTAGCTTCAGCACATCCTTGCGTCATCACCCGATTTGGCCAGGTGCTCTCCAGATCCCCCGGACAAGCCGGAGGATGACGGTTGGGCAAACCGAGAAATCGACGGCCCAGCCGAAGCTCTCGAAGAGAGCGCCAATCAGGACTTCCTAGCTGAAACGCGGTCGTCCGCCTCCGCCAAGGCTACGGCGAGACAGCCTTCGCTCTGGCGTATGGCTTGCCCAGCCGAAGCACGCGTTAAACCGCAGATGGTGGCATCCGCCAACGCCCCAGCCTTGAGCGCGTTTCATGTGAGCACGGCCCGCCGCAACAGCGCTTGTTCTTGGCGCCCGGGCCGCGCGCAACGGAAACAACACAAGGAGTCATATTCACCGACCAAATTCGGTCCCGCGGACCGAATTTCCCGCCTTTGGCGGGCGTCGGTGAATGGTGCGGACGGAGGGATTTGAACCCTCAATCCCTTACGGGCGACAGATTTTAAGTCTGTTGCGTATACCAGTTCCGCCACGTCCGCACAGGCCTCCTTCATAGCGGAACACACGGGCAGGAAAAGAGCACAGTGCCGTCGGGGCCCGTTCCGGTCTCCGCTCGGGTGCGTTCTGAACAAATATTAATTTAATAATTTCTGTTTTTTCGAATTATAGAGATGGCATGAACCAGATGCCCTCAACCGAAGAAACCTACTGGATCCTGGATCCGGACCAGATTTCCTGCCTCGCCTCCGCGCCGCGCATGACCATCATCGACCGGCTTGCGGCCGACGGACCCATGTCCGTCGATGACCTGGCCCGCGTGATCGGCATGAAGCAGACCGCCATGTACCACCATGTCCACAAGCTGGAATCTGTGGGCCTGATCCAGGCAGCCGAGCGCCGGCTGATGCCGGGGGCGCGCAAACCACAGACACTCTATGCCACGCCAGCGCCGCGCATGCGGCTGGCCCGAGCGCTGAATCAAAAACAACATCGTGAGACCCTCAAACGCTGTGCCGCGGCCGTCTTGCGGCAGGCCGAAAGGGATTTTGCCGACGGTTTCGCCCTCGGCGGAATCCATGAGGGGCCCGAGCGCAATCACGGCTTTTTCCGGTTGATCGCCCGGCCGGACGCTGCCGCGCTGGCTGAAATCAATGAGCACTTACAGGCCATTGCGGACATTCTCTGGCGGTCCAACACACCAACCGGCGCCCCCGTGGCATTGAGCTGGGCAATGGCACCGCTCTCCGACGACACCGATCCCCGCACCCAGGAAGGTCCAACCCGATGAAAACTCTCGTCTGCATTTCTCTTGCCGCCTTCACTACGGCCGTCCCGGCTCTGGCCCAGGACGATCCGGCCATGGTGGAGGCTATGGACACGATCACAGCCGAAAACATCCGCGAGGATATTATGGCCCTTTCCTCACGCGCCTTCGAAGGGCGCGCCCCGGGCGGCATTGGTGAGGAAATGACGGTCAACTTCATTGCCGGTCAATTCGCACAGGCGGGCATCCGCCCAGGAATTGACGGGTCTTTCATGCAGCCCTTCGAACTGGCCGAATTCCGTCCGGATGGTGGGGGAGCGCTGAGCATTCGCGGGCAATCGGGTACTATCCCGTTCGAATTGTCGGATGACTATGTCCTTTATGCCGGTGAAGCACGCGAGCGGCTGGAAGTGAATGATTCACGCCTCATCATTGGCGGGTTTGGTATCCGCGCTGATGAGGAAAACTGGAATGATTATTCAGGCGTTGATCTGACTGGCGCAACCGCCGTGTTGTTCCGCGGCGATCCGGGCACGGCCACGGGTAATGACGATCTCTTTGGCGGCAACGCGCTCTCCGTACACGGGCTCATGGGATCAAAGACGACGCTGGCAGCCGAACTGGGCGCAGAAGCCGTTCTTCTTATCCATACCGACCAGAGTGCGGGCTATCCTTGGCAGACCCTGTCGAGTGGCGGCACGTCCGGTGTCCAGTATTCGCTTGAGGACGGCGATCCGAACCTGACCCTGTTTGCACATATCAGCGAACCGGCGGCCCGCCGCCTGTTTGAAGAAGCCGGGCTGGATTATGACGCGGTTTATGCGGCGGCTGCGGCACCTGGCTTCGAGGCCATCGAAACCGGGCTATCCCTCTCAGGCCAGCATGGGGGTGAAGTCGGCAGCACGCTGACGCGCAATGTTGTCGGCATGATTGAGGGATCAGAATCGCCTGATGAATGCCTCGTCTATACGGCGCATTGGGACCATATGGGCATCAATCCGGATGCTCCAACCGAAGATCAGCTTTACAATGGCGCGGTCGATAATGCGGTCGGCACCTCCATGCTGATCAATATCGCGCAGGCTTATGGCGCCATGCCGCAAGCCCCGCGCCGGTCCGTCTATTTCTTTGCTACCGCGGCCGAGGAACGTGGCCTCTATGGCGCAAAATATTTCGTTCAGAATCCGCCCTGCCCCCGCGCCCAGATCGTCGGCGCGCTGAACATGGATGCGCACTTTCCCTATAGCGACCGCTGGGACCTGATGGTGGTGCCCGGCCTTGGGACGAATGAGCTGATGGTCGAGCTGGCAAATGTGGCTGAAGGGTTCGGACGGGTACTGATCGATGACCCCAATCCGGCTGCGGGCGGATTTTACCGGTCGGACCACTATCCCTTTATCGAGGAAGGCATTCCCGGGCTGTATGCGGTGGGTGCGCCAACGCCCGAGCAGGCTGAAGCTGATCCGGCCATCAATGAGGGGTTCGCCTGGTATATGGCGAATGGTTACCATCACGCCGCAGATGAAATCGACCAGCCCCACACCTGGCGGCTGGGCGGTCTCACCGATGATGCCCGCATCTATTTCGAGCTCGGCTGGCGGCTGGCAAATTCGGATCAATGGCCGAATTTCACTGAGGGCACGCCATGGCGATCCATGCGCGACGAGATGCGCCCGGAATAACTGGTCCCTCCGGCGCAAGGGAGGGCGCGTGCCGCATTAGCCGCACGCGCCCTCCTGTCCGGCTGACCACCGGTTTTTAGCGGCCCTGGCTCTGCATGCCGGGTTTCAGTGGTGACTGGCTGGCCGCCCGGTCCGCCGCATTCACAAGGCGCACGAATTCGCCGCGATAGCCGAATTCGTCCTCGCCAAGGAACCGGTCTGCAAGGCGTGCCACGCGGGCAAAATCAAAGCCCTCATCGGCGATATAGTCATCGCCGCGCAGGAGCTGGGCAAAGCCCGCCACCGCGACAGAGAAGCCGATATCGTCGCTGACTGCATCGACACCCGGCACTTCATTTGCCGTGGTGACCGGGAATTCGATCAGGCGGCTGTCAGCCTCGCCCGGCATTTTGTAACGGACGCGGAAGAAGCCATATTCATTGGAGAATACGGTTTCCGTCCCGCCTTCCGCGCCATAGCGCAAAGGCTCGTTCAGAAGCGCCGGACTGTCCGGAGGTGTGATCTCGTAGATCGCGGTGACCGAATGCCCGGACCCGATCTCGCCGGCATCGACCTGGTCATTGTTGAAATCCTCGCGGTTGAGCATGCGGGTTTCATAGCCGATCAGCCGGTATTCCGCGACGCGGTCCGGATTGAACTCGATCTGCAGCTTCACATCATTGGCGATGGGGAAAAGCGCGGATGATGCCTCCTCCACGAAGAAGCGGCGGGCCTCGGCTTCGGTATCGATATAGGCCGCAATCCCGTTGCCATTCTGGGCCAGGGTCTGCATCAGCGCATCATTATAATTGCCGCGGCCAAAGCCCATGACGGAAAGATAGACACCGCTTTCGCGTTCACGGGCGACAAAGTCCTCCAGACGTTCATCCGAGGTGATGCCGACATTGAAATCGCCATCGGTGAGGAGCATGACGCGGTTGATGGCATCCTCATCGAAATGATCGCGGGCGAAATCATAGGCCAGGCGCAGGCCCTCGCCGCCAGCGGTTGACCCGCCAGCTTCCAGCATGCCGAGCGCGGCATTGATGCAGTGACGTTGCGAACCCGGTGTGGGTTCGAGGATGGCGCCGGCAGCCCCGGCGTAGACGACAATGGAGACGGTATCGTCATCCTCCAGCGTATCGACCAGCATTTGCAGGCCCTCGATGGCCAGCGGCAGCTTGTCAGCCGAACTCATGGAGCCGGACACATCGACCAGGAAGACGAGATTGGCGCGGGGGCGTTCTTCACGGGGGATATCATAGCCCTGAACGCCAATATGCATGAGCTGTGTCTGCGAATTCCAAGGATTGGGCAGAACGGTGACGGTGGCCTCAAACGGAGCATCCCGATCGTCCGGCAGGGCGTAGTCATAGTCGAAATAATTGACCAGTTCCTCGACGCGCACCGCATCACGCGGCGGAAGGGTGCCATCGTTCAGATAATCACGGACGATGGAATAGCTGGCCGTGTCCACATCGACCGAGAAGGTGGAAACCGGGTCTTCAGCCGTCACCACGACATCGTTGAGTTCGACATCCTCATAGCGTTCGCGGTCAATATCTCCGGGCAAAGGTCCGGGTCCCGGACCAACGATACTCGCTGCCGGCGGTACTGCACCGCCAACGATCCGGCTGCCGGTGACGACCATCTGGTCTGCCGCGGATTCCATGGCCATTTGCACAGGGGCCGGAGGGGGCGGCGGGGGCGGGGGCGGCGGCGGAGCCGATCCATACATTGGCTGTGGCCGGTTGCTGGTGCGGTCATCGCCATAGCGGCCATATTGATTGGCCACCAGTGTCGGGCATTGCGCAAAAATATCTGCCGGCCGACCGGCATCATCCTGAACGGTGACAGCCGAAACCGGCGTAGATTGCAGGGCCGCGAAGGCAAACGCCCCAGCCACTGATGTCAGTAAGAGTTTTCTGGTCATAATCTTCCCTTTGTCCCCGGCCCCGGACGACTCATCATTCCCTCGCATAAGACCCATCGTCAGGCGGGAATGGGGCAATGATGGGGCAGGCTGCAATGGCCGCCAATCTGCCACAATCCCGACGCCAGTGTGTCCGCCGATTTCCCTTGCTAGACTTACAATTCCGGCAGAACATGACGGCCGGTCGAATGTATGCCGCCGGGGGGTCCGGTGGTTCTGAAAGGACGACCGTCACATGAAATTCGCACTGTTTTCTGCATCTGCCCTGATGGCTGCAGCCCTGTCTTTCCCGGTGATCGCGGAAAGCCTTTCCAGCACAATCACCTTCGTCAATGCGACGGGCCAGGACGTCGTCGAGATTGTTACAGCACCGTCGGCGACGGATGGCTGGAGCGATAATCTTATCGCAGAAGGCACGCTGACCGCCGGGACTGAAATTGCCACGCTGGTTGCTGCCGATACCGACCACTGCTTCCACGATTTCCGCTTCACGCTGGCCGATGGCAGCGTCGTGGAGGAAGTTGAGATCGACGTTTGCGACCTGGATGGTCAATTGTTTGAAATCGCTGTTCAATCGTAAATCAGATTGAACGTTGATCCGGGCGCAGGGCAGCTCTGCCCTGCGCTTTTCTATTTCGCGTCCGGCGGATCGATCACGGGCTTGCCGCCGACAGAGCGTGACAGGTCTGCGAGTTTTCCGGTGACATCGTTGAGCAAGACTTCATCTGTTGAACGCGCAACCAGATTGGTACCGCGAACGATTTCACCATCCGGGCCCTCGAAGAAATAGGGATAGGAGCCGATGGAGACCTCCGGGTAGGCCTTCGCCAGATCTCCCAGCCCATCGGCCAGATCCCCTTCGCGCAGGCCGCTTGTGGCCACTGTTCGCGAATACGTCACTGAACCGCCCTCGATGCGGTGGGCAACATCCTCCAGCATGCCACGCGCGATTTTCGGGACGCCTGCCAGCGTGAAGACATTGCCGGTCTGGAAGCCGGGGGCACCGGTGACGGGGTTGGCAATCAGGCTGGCTCCCTCCGGAACACGCGCCATGCGCTTGCGGCTTTCGGTCAACGGTGTTTTCGATTTGGCATACCAGTCCTCGATGATGGCGAGGGCATCCGCCCGGACATCGATGTGAAGATTGAAGGCGGCGGCAATGGCATCGGCGGTGATATCGTCATGCGTCGGGCCGATGCCGCCCGTGGTGAAGACATAATCATACCGGCCACGCAGATGATTGACCGCTGCGACGATCTCGTCCTGCTCGTCCCGCACCACGCGGCATTCGGCCACTGATACGCCCAGCGGGCTGAGGAATTTGGCGATTTCGGAGAGGTTGATGTCGCGCGTACGGCCGGAGAGCAGCTCGTCGCCAATCAGCAGCACCGCTGCCAGCACCTGTTTGTCTGTCATTTCCTGCCTCGAACCATTTCAATTGAGACGCAATGTAAGCCGGATGGTTTGAAGGCACAGCCCGGTTTTACCGGCTGGTGACGGCAACACTGGTCTGCCCGACAGTCGGGCTCGGGGAAACTGTTGCATCAAACGATACGTTGACACGGTTCGTTTCGGGACTGAGCGGTATCACGGCGCCAT
>NZ_QBDX01000001.1 GCF_003129605.1 Hyphobacterium indicum | reverse complement strand
GATCATCGGCCAATGCCATGCTGGTGAGGAGTGCGCCCAGCAATACAATAAGGGCGGTGCGAATGCCGTGTACCATGATACCCCAAGACTATCCGTAATTGCATTGTCAGTTTGCGGGAATCCGGAAAGACTTCAAGTTTAATCCCCAAGCCCGGCGAGCAGGGTACCGGCCATGGCACATTCATCATTCGACGGCTGGGATCTGCCAGCGCCTTTCATTCACCGGATTACGGCCAACCGCGAAGACGAGGATGAATTCGGGCATGTCAATAATGCACGCTATCTGATCTGGGCGGACGAAACAGCCTGGGCGCACTGGGATGATGACGTGCCGGAACATCCGCGGGCCGAGTTTGTCCGCTATGAGCACGGCATGGCGATCGTCCGGTCCGAATGCGATTATCTGGGGCATTGCCATGCGGGCGACACGCTCGATTGCGCCGTATGGATCACAAAATCGGATGGCCGGCTTCGCGCCGAACGCCGCTATCAATTCCGACAGGCGGATAGCGGACAGACCATCTTCCGTGCCCGCATGGATCTGGTCTGTTTCAAGTTGCGCACAGGGCGTCCGGCGCGGATGTCGCCGTCGCTGGTGAAACACTACCGGGTTGTGCCGGAGATTACTGCGGCGCTCATGACGGAAAGTTTAGGCAAGCGCGATTGATGCCCTGTCTCCCAAGACTATAGTGCCAGGAGATTCATTCCAGGGGTTTGTCACGTGAATATTTTTGCCCGTCTGGCTACGGCCAGCCTGTTTGCCTTCCTTCCGGCCACGGCCTGTGCCCAGTCTTCGGATGAGGCTTTCATTCCCGATATTCCATCGGAAAATATCGAAGCCCATATCCGCTTTCTCGCGCACGACGCGATGGCCGGCCGCGCATCAGGATCAAACGGCTATGCCATTGCCGCGAACTATGTCGCCTCGCAATACCGGCTGATCGGGCTGGAACCTGCCGGCGATAATGGCGGTTATTTTGCCGAGGTTCCCATGCAGATCGTTACGCCGGTGGCGGATGCCGGAACGCTGGTGATCGGCGAAGGCGAGAACGCGGTCGAACTGGTCAATGGCGAGGGTCTGATCATCTCTGCCCATCCGGTGCTCGACGAGTCAGCTGTAACGGCGGAGGTCGTTTTTGTCGGCTATGGCCTGTCCATGCCGCATCATGATTATGATGATTATGAAGGCGTCGATGTGGAAGGGCGTATCGTGGCCTATTTCGGCGGGGCACCGGACATCATGCCGTCCGATGAGCGTTCTCACCAGCAACGGGCCTCGACCAAGAGGGAAACCGCCGCGGCGCACGGCGCCATCGGCTATATCCAGCTATCGGCGACGCCTGAAGCGCAATATGCCGGTTTTGCAGGCCGCCTGGTGGCCAATACGGACATCATGCTGGCCCCCGCCGCAGCCGAGCCGGCCTACAATCAGTTGCAGGTCGCCGCCGGCGTCGCTCTGGAAGGCGCACAAGCACTGTTTGCCAATTCGGGCACCACTTTCGAGGAAGCCGCCGAGCGCCTGCAATCCGGCGAGCCCGCCTCCCTGCCTCTCAACATCACGGTGTCCATGACGCAGCAGACAAGCCGCGAATTGTATACCGACCACAATATCGTCGGCATGATCCCGGGTTCCGATCCGGAGCTGGCGGACGAGATCGTGGTATTGACCGCCCATCTGGATCATATTGGTGTGACCGATGCGGACGGCGTTTCGACAACTGGCTGCCGCTCCAACAATGTAGAGGACCGGATCTGCAATGGCGCCGTTGATAATGCGTCCGGCTCCGCCATCATGCTGGAAACCGCACGCACCTTCATGCAGACCGGCGCACCGCGCCGTTCCCTGCTGTTCGTGGCGCTGGCCGCAGAGGAGCAGGGCCTGCTGGGTTCGGAATATTTTGCCACCCGCCCGACTGTTCCCGCCGAAGCGATGGTCGCCAATGTCAATCTCGACATGCCGGTCATTGTCTATGAGTTTGACGATGTCATCGCTTTCGGGGCCGAACGCTCCTCTCTGGGACCGATTGCAGCACGCGCTGCGGCGCGCCATGGCGTGACCATCAGCCCGGATCCGATACCGGAACAGAATCTGTTTGTCCGTTCGGACCACTACAATTTTGTGCGCGAAGGCATTCCCTCGGTATTCCTCATGACGGGGTTCTCCTCGCCTGATCCGCGCTGGGATGAAGGGGAAGGCTTCATGGGCTTTCTGAACACCCATTATCACCGTCAGTCGGATGAGCCGGACAGTGACGAGGAAATGGTGATCCTCTACGAACAGGGCGCGAAATTCGCCAATATCAATTTCCTGATCGCGCGCGAAATTGCCAATAATGACGACGCTCCGGCGTGGAATGAAGGGGATTTCTTCGGCGAATTCTACGGTGCCAATCGCTAGGGAATTCTTCCTGACAATCAAATAGCAGGCGCGCGGCGTTCCAAACGCCGCGCGTTTTGTTTATATGGAAGGGCAAAGGGCACAGGACAGGACATGAATCTGGCTTACGATATTCAGGCAGACGGTGCCGACGAGTTGTCGCGCGATGGCCGCATCAAGCTGCACGGCGAGGAAGGTTTTGCGGGTATGCGCAAGGCCGGACGGGCGGCGGCGGCCACGCTGGATCACATCGTGTCCATGGTCCAGCCGGGTGTGACGACCGAGGAAATCGACGACGCCGTGCGCGAATTCATGTTCGCGCAAGGCGGGGTTCCGGCAACGCTGGGCTATCGCGGCTACACGAAATCCTCCTGCACCTCGATCAATCATGTCATCTGCCACGGTATTCCAGGTCCAAAGCCCCTGAAAGACGGGGATATCCTCAATATCGACGTCACCATCCTGCTGGATGGCTGGCATGGCGATACGTCGCGCATGTTCATCGTCGGCGAACCGCGCCGCAAAGCCGAACGCCTTGTTGAAGTGACCTATGAAGCCATGATGGCCGGGATTGCCGAGGTGAAGCCCGGCGCAACGCTGGGCGATGTCGGGGCGGCGATTCAGCAGGTGGCCGAAGCCAATCGCTGTTCCGTAGTGCAGGATTTCTGCGGCCATGGCATTGGCCGCCTGTTCCATGACAGCCCGAATGTGCTGCATTATGGCCGCCGGGGCGAAGGCGTCGAGCTGAAGCCGGGCATGTTCTTCACCATCGAGCCGATGCTGAATCTGGGCCGCCCTGATGCGAAAGTGCTCGCCGATGGCTGGACCGCCGTGACACGTGACAAGTCCCTGTCGGCGCAGTTCGAACACTCGGTGGGCGTGACCGAAGACGGGGTGGAAATCTTCACCGCATCGCCCGCGGGCCTGGATTGCCCGCCCTATACAGACTGAGGCATGGCGGAAAAGGCGTCGCCACCCCATCATGCAGGGCATCGCGACCGCCTGAGAGCGCGGTTTGCCAAAGCGGGCGGAGACGCCCTTGCCGATTACGAGCTGCTGGAACTCTTCCTGTTCCGCTCGATCCCGCGCCGCGATGTCAAACCGCTGGCCAAGGACCTGATTGCGCGTTTTGGCGATCTGGGCGGCGTCGCGGCTGCGCCGGTTCAAGCACTGACGGACATCAAGGGCGTCTCAGAAAAAACGGCGATTGATCTGAAACTGCTGCAGGCCGCTTCGGCGCGTATGGCGTTGGAGGGCGCGCTGGACCGGCCGGTGATTTCCTCCTGGTCGGCGCTGATCACCTATTGCCGCACCGCCATGCAGCATGAACCCGTCGAGCAGTTCCGGGTGCTGTTTCTGAACAAGAAAAACCGGCTGATGGCGGATGAAGTCATCTCCAGAGGCACTGTCGATCAGGCGCCTGTATTCCCGCGCGAAGTGGTGAAACGTGCCCTCGCCCATGAAGCCAGCGCCATCATTCTGGTGCACAATCACCCGTCGGGAGACGTGACGCCATCAGGTGCGGATGTGGAGATCACCAAAACCATCGTCGATGCCGCGAAACCGTTCAATATCATCGTCCACGACCATCTCATCATCGGCCGGGAAACCACGGCGAGTTTCAAGAGCCTGGGGTTGTTGTGAGATCCTCCGGTCAAGCCGGAGGAAGACGCGGTGGAAGCGGATGACACGGTGGAAGCGGATGAGGCAGTGGAAAACGGCGGGCCATTCATCATCGGCCGCTTGCGGCCCTCCCCGGCGCCGCCTAACAATCGCGCATGACCTTCAAGAATTACTTCACTCATCTGGAATGCTCGGCCACGGGCGAGCGCTATGAAAAAGACCGGCCGCAGAATCTGTCCGCCGCCGGAAAACCCCTGCTGGCGCGCTATGATCTAGCGAAAGCCAAAGCCGAGATCGACCGGGACGAAATCTGGGCGCGCGGCGGCGGTTTCTGGAAATGGCGCGAGCTGCTGCCGGTCGGGAATGACCGTGATGTCCTGCGCCTTGGCGAAGTCGACACGCCTCTGATCGACATTCCGGTCTCGGCAAAATCTGCGGGCGCAACAGGCCGCGTCATCGTCAAGGATGAAAGCCGCCTGCCGACCGCCAGCTTCAAGGCACGTGGCCTGGCGCTGGGCGTTTCGATGGCGAAGAGTTTCGGCCTGAAGAGGCTGGCCATGCCGACGGCGGGCAATGCCGGGGCAGCAATGTCGGCCTATGCGCGGCGCGGCGGGATGGAAGCTTTTGTCTTCTGCCCGGAGGATGCACCCGAGGTGAACATCCAGGAGACCTGCCTGCAGGGCGGCAAGGTGTTCCGCGTCAACGGGCTGATCCATCATTGCGGCGCGCTGGTCGGCGCGGGCAAGGAGGCGATGGGCTGGTTTGACCTGTCCACGCTGAAAGAGCCCTATCGCGCCGAGGGCAAGAAAACGATGGGGCTGGAACTCGCCGCCCAGCTGGGCTGGCGGCTGCCGCAGGCGATTTTCTATCCCACGGGCGGCGGTACCGGCCTGATCGGCATGTGGAAAGCCTTCGACGAGATGGAGCAGCTCGGCTGGATCGGCCCGGAGCGCCCGAAAATGTTTGCGGTGCAATCCACCGGCTGTGCGCCGATAGTGAAAGCCTTCAATGACGGCGCGGACCATGCCGAGGAATGGCTGGACGCCGACACGATGGCGGCCGGGATGCGGGTGCCGAAAGCGGTGGCCGACTTCCTGATCCTGCGCGCCGTGCGGGAAAGCGGCGGTGCGGCGCTGGCGGTCACCGATGAACACATCCAGCAATGCTGGCACCGGATCGGAGCGGAAGACGGCCTGCTGATGGGGCCGGAAGGCTCGGCCACCTATGCGGCCATGGAAATCGCCATCGCCGAAGGGCTGATTGAACGTGATGCAGACGTCGTGCTCTATAATTGCGGGTCGGGCCTGAAATTCCCGATGCCGGATACATCCCGGCGGCTGGACCGCCATAGCGAAATCGATTGGACATCCTTATGACCCAGGCCGAAAAAGCCCGCGCCTTCCATGCCCTGCACAAGAAAGGCGAGCCGCTGGTGCTCTACAATATCTGGGATGCGGGCAGTGCGAAGGCCGTGGCCGAGGCCGGGGCAAAAGCCATCGCCACCGGCAGCTGGTCAGTCGCGGCGGCGCAAGGTTATGCGGACGGACAGGCCCTGCCGCTGGATACGCTGCTGGCCATTGCCGCGCGGATCACCGCCTCGGTGGACCTGCCGGTCAGTATCGATTTTGAAGGTGGCTATGCGAAGCGGCCGGAATTTCTCGCCCCCAATATTGCCGGCCTGATTGCGGCGGGCGCTGTGGGCCTCAATTTCGAGGACCAGGTGGTCGGCGGTGACGGGCTGCACTCTATCGAGGACCAGGCGCACCGCATTGCCGCGATCCGCGCCGTCGCCGACGAGACGGGCATTCCGCTGTTCATCAATGCGCGCACGGATGTGTTCCTGAAATCCGATCCGGCCGATCATGCCAGCCACATGAAAGAGGCCACTGACCGCTGCGATGTCTATGCCGAGGCCGGGGCGAGCGGATTCTTCATTCCCGGCCTGACCGATCCCGACCTGATTGCGCGGATCTGCGATCACACCGATCTGCCGGTCAATGCCTATATGAAGGCGGGCGCGCCCGCGATTCCCGAAATGGCGAATCTGGGCGTCGCCCGGATCAGCCATGGTCCGGGTCCGTACCGTGAGGCGATGCAGGCGCTGACGGCGAGTGCGGGTGCCGTGTACGGCAGCTAGTTCTTTTTCTCCCCCCTGCTTGCGGGGGGAGTGCCCCGGATCGGGTCCGGGGCGAGGGGGGCGAATGGCGGGTGTCATTTTGCCCCCTCCGTTTCTCACTGCGTTCGAAACACCTCCCCCGTAAACAGGGGAGGAAAACCACCCTGCCCTTGACCTTCCCGCCCCTCCGGCGCATCACGCCGCCATCATATTGCATGGAGCGGCGCGCGCATGATCCCTCGTTATACCCGGCCCGAAATGGCGGCCATCTGGTCACCGGAAAACAAGTATCGCATCTGGTTCGAGATCGAGGCGCATGCCACCGACAAGCTGGCCGAGCTGGGCGTTGTGCCCGAAGCCGCAGCGAAGGCCGTCTGGAGAGCCAAAGGCAAGACGTTTGATGCCGGCCGGATCGACGCCATCGAGGCCGAGGTCAAACACGATGTCATTGCCTTCTTGACCCATCTGGCCGAACTGGTCGGCGAAGATGCGCGCTATGTGCACCAGGGCCTGACATCATCTGATGTGCTGGACACCTGCCTGGCTGTGCAGATGCGCGATGCCGCCGATCTGCTGCTGGACGGCATGGACCGGGTGCTGGCGGCGCTGAAAACCCGCGCAGAAGAGCACAAATACACCGCCTGTATCGGCCGCAGCCACGGCATTCATGCCGAGCCGACGACGATGGGGCTGAAATTCGCGCGCTTTTATGCCGAGTTTGCCCGTAATCGCGAGCGGCTGGTGCGAGCGCGCGAAGAAATTTCCACCTGCGCGATTTCCGGGGCCATCGGTACGTTCGCGAATGTCGATCCGGCGGTAGAGGCCCATGTCGCGGAGAAAATGGGTCTTTCCATCGAGCCGATCTCGACACAGGTCATTCCGCGTGACCGGCATGCGAATTATTTCGCCGTGCTGGGCCTGATTGCCTCGGCGATTGAAAATATCGCCATTGAAGTCCGTCACCTTCAGCGCTCGGAAGTGCGCGAGGCGCAGGAATATTTCTCCAAGGGCCAGAAGGGCTCCTCGGCCATGCCGCACAAGCGCAATCCGATCCTGACCGAGAATCTGACGGGACAGGCCCGGCTCGTGCGCATGGCCGTGGTTCCGGCGATGGAGAATATCGCCCTCTGGCATGAGCGCGACATCTCGCACTCGTCAGTGGAACGCGGCATCGGACCGGACTCGACGGTCCATCTGGACTTTGCCCTGCAACGCACCGCCGGCATGATCGAAAAGCTGATCGTCAATGAGGATCGCTGCCGCGAAAATCTGGAAGCCTATGGCGGCATCCATAATTCCCAGCGCATCCTGCTGGCGCTGACGCAGGCCGGCGCCTCCCGCGAGGACGGCTATCGTCTGGTCCAGCGCAATGGCATGAAAACCTGGGATGAAGGCGGGCGGCTGATGGATCACCTCAAGGCTGATGCGGATGTCAAAGGCTTCCTGTCGGATGAGCAGATCGAGGCCTGTTTTGACGAGGCCTATCACCTCAAACATGTCGACACGATTTTCGCGCGGGTGTTTGGCCACTAACCGGCAGGAGACGCAAAGTGGCCAAGCTCTACGAACATATCGACGACCGGATTGCCGACTTCATCCGGGCGCAGAAAATGTTTTTCGTGGCGACCGCCCCGTCCGGCAGCGAGGGCCATGTGAATCTGTCGCCCAAGGGGTATGACAGTTTCCGGATACTGGGCCCGAAAAAAGTCGCCTATCTGGATCTCGGCGGGTCCGGCATCGAGACCGTCGCGCATTTGCGCCAGAATGGCCGTATCACCTTCATGTTCTGTGCCTTTGAGGGCAAAGCCAACATTCTGCGTCTCTATGGCAAGGGGGAAGCGATCTGTTTTGACGAGCCGGGATTTGACGAGAAGCTGGCGCTGTTTCCGGACTTTCCCAAGGCACGCGCCATCATCACGGCGGATATCACCCGCATCCAGGATTCCTGTGGCTGGGGCGTGCCTTTCTACGAGTTTGCGGGCGAACGCGACCAGCTGATCCGCACGAACACCCATCGCAGCGACGAGGACTGGCGCGAGCGGCGCTATGCGAGCAATGCGGAATCGATCGATGGTCTGCCCGGGCTTGTCAAACCGGAGGATGACGCGTGAGTGATGAAGCCGAGATCCGCAAAGTGATCTGCGCCATCTATGCCATGATTTCCGGCCCGGCCGGTCCGCGCGACTGGTCGAAGCATTACGATTATTTTCATCCCGAGTGCCGGCAAATCCGCACCGGAGTCGATGAAAGCGGAAAGCCACATGCGACCATCATGTCGCCGGAAGCCTACCGGGAAAATGTCACGCCTTTCTTCAACGAAACAGCGTTTCACGAAATCGAGCTTGCCTGCGAGGTGCAGGTGTTCGGCAATATGGCGCATGCGTGGTCAAGCTATGAAGCCCGCAACGACCTGGATAGCGCCCGACCGGAGCGGCGCGGCATCAATTCCATCCAGTTCTACAGGGATGAAAGTGGCAAATGGCGCATCATCTCCATGATCTGGGACAATGAGCGGGAAGGCCTGAGCCTCCCCGCCAGCATGACCGGCTAGTCCGCCTTCGGTTTGACCTTGTGCACGCCCAGCATGTCGAAGACGGCCTTTTCATAGAAAGGCTCGCCGACGCCGCGCCTGATCTTGCCCAGGAAGTATTTCTCGAAGGCCACTTTCGCCAAATGGACCCAGCCGCCATCAGCGGACCAGTTCACATTGCGGGGCGGGATTTGCGGCATGGCCACAAAGGTGACACCGCCATCGCCGAAATCGGCGATGCAGACCGCATTCCAGGTGGCCTCGTTGCGTGGTTCCTTGCCATCTATCAGGGCACGGATGTTTTTCGCGGCCGCATGCACCATGGATTCGATCATGAAGCCGGTCTTGGGAACGCCCACCGGAACGGCATAGGTCTCGACCGGCGCTATGGCGACGCAGACCCCGACGGAGAACACATTTTTGAATGTCGGGTTCTGCTGGGTGTGATCGGCAATGACGAAGCCACGCGGATTGACCAGCCCCTCAATATCCCGAACCGCCTCGATACCGCGAAAAGCGGGCAACATCATGGAGTATTTGAAGGGCAGTTCGTGGGTCTTCGTGACCGAACCGTCGGCAGCAACCTCCTCGACATGCATAACACCGGCCTCAACCTTTTTCACGCGGGCCGAGGTGATCCATTTGATATGCCGGTCGCGCATCTCGCTTTCCAGCAGCCCCTTGGTGTCTCCGACTCCGTCGAGACCGAGATGGCCGATATAGGGTTCTGATGTCACGAAGGTCATCGGGACCTGGTCGCGGATTTTCCGGCGGCGCAGATCGGTTTCCATGATCATCGCGAATTCATAGGCCGGACCGAAACAGGACGCGCCCTGCACCGCCCCGACCACGATTGGCCCCGGATCCTCGACGAATTCGTCCCAGACGAGTTTGGAACCGGCGGCATGGTCGACATGACAGATGGATTGGGTGTGGCCGCCATGCGGACCCAGCCCCTCGATTTCGTCAAAGGCCAGTTCCGGTCCTGTGGCGATGACCAGATAGTCGTAATCAACCGAATCGCCATTTTCGAGGAGGACGGAATTCTTCTCCGGCTGAACCTTTTTTGCGGCTGCGTGGATGAAATCGATCTGCTTCTTCGCGAACATCGGCGCCAGCTCGACCTTTATGGCGTCCGGCTTTCGCCAGTCGACAGCCACCCAGGGATTGGACGGAGTGAAGTGAAAGGTCGGTGAATCACTGATCACCGTGACCTTGTCCTCCTTGCGCAGAACCTTGCGGGCCTCCAGCGCCATCGGGACGCCGCCAAGACCGGCTCCGAGAACAACGATATGTGCCATGATTTTCTCCCTTCAGCCGGATCAACCGGCCTGTTTATTATCTCGTCACTGCGTCTACGGCGCTGCAGAATTCCGCTTTGAGATGCGACAGCAGGCCGAAGCAGCGCGGGTCTGCGATGGAATAGAAGACCTGCAGCCCGTCTTTCCGGCCGCGGACCAGCCCATCCTGACGCATCTTTGCCAGATGCTGGGACATGGCTGATTGCGACAGATTCGCAATCGTTGTCAGTTCGGCCACCGTGGCCTCTCCCATCGCCAAGCGGCACAGGATCAAAAGGCGCTTTTCATTGGCGATCAGCTTCAGAAATCCGGCAGCTTCGCCAGCCTGCGCCTGCAATTCACGGATTGATGGGTCGACGATTGCGTTCATGTGCCTTCTTTCATTAGTTGACACTAAAATAGTTTTTACTAAATTAGATGTCAATTATATAGTTCTGATGACGGAGAAACCCATGTCTGCGCAGGAAATCAGCCCAAAGGCCGCTGCCGAAGCTCTGGAAAAAGGTGAAGCGATTCTGATTGATGTGCGCGAACCGGCGGAGTTTGCCGCCGAGCGCATTCACGGCGCCCTGCTCCACCCGCTCTCGACTTTTGATCCCAAGGCTTTGCCCATTGACGCCACACGCGAGGTCATCCTCCATTGTGGATCGGCCAAACGCTCCGGCGATGCGCTGGCCCGCTGTGCGCAAGCCGGTGTCCCCATCACCAGGCACATGGCGTCCGGCCTCATGGGCTGGAAGTCCGCCGGTCTGCCGACCGTTGCCGTTGATCCCGCGACCGGCCGCCTGGTCGATCCGCAGAAAGGCTGAGACTCATGTTCACCCCCCTCTTCCTAGCCCTTCTCCAGGCCACATCGGTGGAAACCCATACGGTCCGGCCCAGCGCCGTGACCGACGAAAAAGCCGTTTTCGCTACCGTAGAAAGCGTTGATGTGGTCAGCGCCCGTGCCCGCATTGGCGGGGTGATCGGCGAGTTGCGCGTGGACGAAGGGGATGCGGTGTCCGCGGGTGATGTAATTGCCGTTGTCGTGGATGACCGGCTTGTGCCGCAGATCGGCGCCGTCAATTCGACGGCCGCCGCCTTCAGCGCCCAGCTGGATCAGGCCCGCTCGGACCTGACCCGGGCGCAGGACCTGTTTGACCGCGGGATCTTTCCGCAAGCCCGTCTTGATGAAGCGCAGACGGCGGTGGATGTACTGGAAAACCAGCTTGCCTCGGCCCGGCAGGAACGCGCCGTCCTGGTGCAGCAATCGCGTGAAGGCGATGTGCTGGCCCCGATGACAGGCCGGGTGCTCGACGTGCCGGTCACAACCGGAACCGTCGTATTGCCCGGTGAGAGCATCGCCCTGGTCGCCTCTGACCTCTACGTCTTGCGGCTGATGCTGCCTGAACGGCATGCCCGCTCCATTTCCGAAGGCGATTCCATCCGTGTGGATGGTGCCGCGCTGACCGGCAATGTGTCGCCCACAGGCTTTATCCGGCAGGTCTATCCGCGCATCCAGGATGGCCGCGTCATGGCCGACGCCGTGGTGGAAGGGCTGGGCGATTTCTTCGTCGGCGAGCGTGTCAGGGTGCTGATCGCCGTCGATGAGCGGGACACGATTTTCATTCCTGCAGCCTTTATCGATACCCGATACGGGGTTGATTATGTGCGCGTCCAGACAGCAGACGAAGCCCCGCATGACGTCGTTGTCCAGCGTGGAGAGACACGTGGCGATGCGGTTGAAATTCTCTCCGGCGTGTCCGCCGGTGACGTGCTGGTGCAGCCATGAAGCTGGGCATTTCCGGAAACCTGACGCGGGCCTTTATCAATTCGCCGCTGTCGCCGCTGATCCTGCTGGCGTCGCTGGCCGTCGGCCTGATTGCGCTGATGACTATTCCGCGGGAGGAAGAACCCCAGATTTCGGTGCCCATGGTGGATGTGATGGTGCGCGCCGAAGGCTTGCGCGCGCCGGATGCCGTCGAACTGATCACCGAGCCGCTGGAAGCCATTATCGGCTCCATCCGGGATGTCGAACATATCTATTCGCAGACCGAAGACGATCAGGTGATGGTCACCGCCCGCTTTGAAGTCGGTACGGATTTCGATGATGCCATCTTGCGGGTGCATGAAGAAATCCGCGCCAATTATGCGCAAATGCCACTGGGCATTCCCGAACCCCTGATCGCCGGGCGCGGCATCAGTGACGTGGCTATCGTCTCTCTCACTCTCTCACCCTCACCGGAAACGGCGGAGCGCTGGGACGACAATGCGATCTTCAATGTGGCGGAGGAATTGCGGTCCGCGCTGATGAATGTCGAGGATGTCGGCCAGACCTATATAGTGGGCGGGCGCGCCGACCAGATTCGGATCGAGCCCGATCCCGAACGCCTGTCGCAATATGGCGTGACCCTGCAACAGCTGGCGGGACGTCTGGCCGAGGCCAATCGCTCCTTCCCTGCAGGCAGTGTCACCGCACTTGATGAGACCCGCACCATCGCCGCCGGGCAAACCCTGCAGGACGGGCCGGATATCGGCCTGCTCCTGCTGACCACGCGCGATGGCCGCCCGGTCTATGTGCGCGATGTCGCGGATGTCGTTGTCGGGGCCGCACCGGCGGATGCGCGCGCCTGGAATCTGACCCGCGAGGGCCATGAAGGCGGCTGGACACGAACCCCGGCTGTCACGCTCGCCATCGCCAAGCGCGAGGGCGCGAATGCGGTGGTGGTGTCGGAGCATATCCTCGAGCGGCTCGAACTCCTGCGCGGCGATCTCATCCCGGATGATCTGGTCGTCACCATCACCCGAAATTATGGCGAGACCGCCAACGAAAAAGCCAACGAGTTGCTCTTCCATCTCGGACTGGCAACGATCTCCATCGTTTTGCTGGTTACCTTCGTGATCGGCTGGCGCGAAGGCCTGGTGGTGCTCGTCGTCATCCCGACCACGATCCTCTTGACCCTGTTTGCTTCAAATCTGATGGGATTCACGATCAACCGGGTGTCGCTGTTCGCCCTGATTTTCTCGATCGGCATTCTGGTCGATGACGCCATCGTCGTGATCGAGAACATTGCGCGGCACTGGGCCATGGATACCGGGAAGTCACGCGTTCAGTCGGCGATTGAAGCCGTCGCAGAAGTCGGCAATCCGACCATTGTCGCCACGCTGACCGTGGTGGCGGCGCTCTTGCCCATGCTGTTCGTGTCCGGCCTGATGGGGCCGTATATGGCCCCGATCCCGATCAACGCATCGGCCGCCATGATCTTCTCCTTCTTTGTGGCCGTCATCCTGACGCCGTGGCTGATGAAGGTGATTGCCGGCCGCCGCAAGCATGCGGGCGGTCATGCGGCACATGAAAGCGAAGGTGTGCTCGGACGATGGTATCGCCGCGTTGCCAATCCGGTCATCAAGTCCCGCAAGAGTGCCTGGACGTTGCTGATCATTGTGGGGATTCTGACCGCGCTTTCCATGACGCTGTTCTTCACCCGCACCGTCACGGTCAAACTGCTGCCGTTTGACAACAAGTCGGAATTCCAGGTCGTTGTGGACCTGCCCGAAGGCGCGACGCTGGAACGCACCGAGCGGGTGCTGATGGAAGCCGCCGAGCGTTTGTCTGCCCTGCCCGAGGCCACCACAATCCAGGCCTATGCCGGGACAGCGGCGCCATTCAATTTCAACGGTCTGGTCCGGCATTACTATCTGCGGGCCCGGCCGGAACTGGGCGATCTACAGGTCAATCTGGAAGCCAAGCATCACCGTGACCGCTCCTCTCACGAGATTGCGCTGGAAGCCCGCGAACTGCTGGCGGATCTGGATGTGCCGGAAGGCACGGTGATCCGCGTCGCGGAAATTCCGCCGGGTCCGCCCGTGCTTGCCACGCTGCTCGCGGAAATCTACGGACCGGATGCCGATACCCGCCGGGCCGTGGCCAGCGAGGTGCGCGCTGCGTTCAATGACGTGCCCTATATCGTCGATATCGACGATAGTTTCGGCACGCCGCGGCCACGCCTGCGGATCGCGATCGATCAGGAAAGCCTGGAATTCTTCCGGGTTCAGCAATCGGATGTCTATGACACGATCCGGGCGCTGTTTGAGGGCATGCCGGTAGGATATTCCCATCGCGGTGAGGGCCGCAATCCCGTCGAGATAACGGTGCAATTACCCGATAGCGGCCTGAACTGGAGCGAGCGGCTGGCGTCCACGCCGGTGCCAGCCAACACCTTGCCCGGATCCCGCGAGATTGCCGAGCTGGGCGATGTCGTCACGGTGACCGAAGAGGCCGGCTCCTATCCGATTTTCCGCCGCAATGGCCGCTATGCTGAAATGGTCATGGGCGAGCTGGCCGGAGATTATGAAGCGCCGATCTATGGCATGATGGCTGTGGCTGACGCGCTGGAAAACCGCGAATGGTCAGACGATATTCCCCAGCCGGTTATCCGCCTTTATGGCCAACCCGAGAGCGATGCGGATGTCACCCTGCTCTGGGACGGGGAATGGGAGATTACCTATGTCACTTTCCGCGACATGGGGGCCGCTTTCATGGTCGCCCTGCTGGGCATTTATGTGCTGGTCGTCGCCCAGTTCGGATCGTTCCGGGTGCCGCTGATTATCCTCACGCCCATTCCGCTGACCTTTATCGGCATAATTTTCGGACACTGGATTTTCGGGGCCGCCTTTACCGCCACCTCGATGATCGGATTTATCGCGCTGGCCGGGATTATCGTCCGCAACTCCATTCTGCTGGTCGATTTTATCCGCCATGGTGCAGAGGCGGGTGAGCCCTTGCGCGACACGCTGCTGCGCGCCGGGGCGATCCGGTTCAAACCGATCCTGCTGACCGCCCTTGCCGCCATGATCGGTGCATCGGTCATCCTGACCGACCCGATATTCCAGGGCCTGGCGATATCGCTCCTCTTCGGCCTTGCGTCCTCTACCCTTCTTACCGTGCTCGTCATTCCCGCGATCTATGTGATCTTCAAGGATGCCGATGCCCCTTACACCCCGAAGACGGCCGAACCGGCTGCTTCAACCCCGCAAGGAGACTGACATGACTATTGGCAGAGCTGTGACCCTTTTTGCCGGCATCATGGTGCTGGTGTCGCTGGGACTGGCCTGGGCGTTCAGCCCCTACTGGCTGGCGCTGACGGCCTTTGTCGGCCTGAATCTGGTGCAATCCAGCTTCACCGGCTTCTGCCCGGCCGCAATGATTTTCAAGGCGATGGGCCTGAAAGAAGGCGGGGCGTTCAGCTAGCCTTCCGACATGATCTGCTGACGGGCGTCGGCGAGGAGCTGATCCATCTTCGTCCGGATGACGTGTTCGGAAACGTCGACGTCCGCCGCATCCAGATCACCCTTGACCTTGCGATAGACGTCCTCATGGCCGGCTTCCTCGAAGTCCGCCTTGACGACCGTCTTGGCATATTCCTGAGCCTCTTCGCCGCTTTTGCCCAGCTGCCCGGCAACCCAGAGCCCCAAAAGCTTGTTACGGCGGACAGTCGCCTTGAACTCCAGTTCCTGATCATGCGCGAACCGGCCTTCAAGTCCTTTTTCGCGATCGTCCATTCCGCTCATGCTGTGCTCCTTCGGCAGGCAGATATTACTGCTCCTCCGTTAGCTTGAGACGGTCCGTAAATCAATCATTCGCGGCGGCGCACATGACCGCATTGCAGCACGGCCCTGCGCAGAGTAAGTATGGGCTCTCTCAAGCGGCC
The DNA here is from genome assembly GCF_003129605.1 of Hyphobacterium indicum. Classification (GTDB taxonomy): domain Bacteria; phylum Pseudomonadota; class Alphaproteobacteria; order Caulobacterales; family Maricaulaceae; genus Hyphobacterium; species Hyphobacterium indicum. Next base: position 856,091 of record NZ_QBDX01000001.1, on the reverse strand, counting down.
CTGCGGATCGATTCGGGGCCGTTTGCTTTTTCGGACCATTGGTCCCGCGCATGGAGCAAGGCGATGGCACGCCGCAAGATGATCTACGAAGGCAAGGCGAAAATCCTTTACGAAGGACCGGAGCCGGGCACGCTTGTGCAGTATTTCAAGGACGATGCGACGGCTTTCAACAATCAGAAAAAAGCCACGCTGGAAGGCAAGGGCGTTCTGAATAACCGGATCAGCGAATTCATCATGATCGGATTGATGCGGGCGGGCATACCCACCCATTTTATCCGGCGGCTCAATATGCGTGAACAGCTGGTGCGCCAGGTCGAGATCATTCCGCTGGAAGTGATCGTCCGTAATGTCGCTGCGGGCTCGCTGTGCACACGGCTGGGCATCGAGGAGGGTTCTCCCCTGCCCCGCTCGATCATCGAATACTGCTACAAGAATGATGCGCTGGGCGACCCGCTGGTGACAGAAGATCACATCACGGCGTTCAACTGGGCCAGCCCGCAGGATCTTGACGACATCATCGCCCTGACCGTGCGGATCAATGACTATCTGACCGGCATGTTCGCCGCCGTCGGCATTCAGCTGATCGATTTCAAGATCGAGTTCGGACGCCTGTTCGAAGGTGATATGATGCGGATTGTCCTGGCCGACGAGATCAGCCCGGACAGTTGCCGCTTGTGGGATATCGAAACCAACGAGAAAATGGACAAGGACCGATTCCGCCGCGATCTGGGTAATGTCACCGAAGCCTATACCGAAGTTGCCCGCCGTCTGGGTGTGATCCGCGAATCAGGAACGATCACCAATATCGAAGAGGTCATGAAGTGAAAGCGCGCATCCACGTTTACCTGAAGCCCGGTGTTCTGGACCCGCAGGGTGCGGCCGTTGCCGGAGCCCTGAAAAATCTCGGCTTTGACGAAGTCGAGAACGCGCGTCAGGGCAAGCTGATCGAGCTGGACCTTGCCGGCGATGATGCTGAAGCCGCGAAAACCCGCGTCGAAGACATGTGCAAGAAATTGCTGGCCAATCCGGTTATCGAGAACTTCTCGATCGAGATGGTCTGAGGGCTGCGCGTCTTCATTATTGGCAAAGATTGTCAATCTCTGTCATAATTGCGCTTCATCAAAGGAGCGTATTATGGCGACCATGAACATTTCCCTTCCCGATGGCTTGAAGGCGTTTGTCGAACAACAGGCGGGCAATGGCCGCTTCGCCAATGTCAGCGATTATGTCCGCGACCTGATCCGCCGCGAACAGGAGCGCGCGGCCCAGCAAAAAGAACTGGAGCGCCTGATCCAGGAAGGCATCGACAGCGGTATGAGCGACAAGACGCCTGAACAAGTCGTGGCGGAGGCTCGCCAGGAAGCGATTGATCTTGGCTATCCGGACTGAACTCAGCACCCGCGCAGCCCGGGAGTTGCGTTTCATCTATCTGGAGAGTGCGCGATTGTTTGGCCGGCAACAGGCCGATATTTACATCGACTCCCTGCTTGGCACGATGACCGCACTAGGTAACTTCCCAGAGAGTGGCCGCGCTTTGAATGCCTCCGGTGATGTGCGCGTGGCTCCTAGCGGTTCGCATCGTTTAATCTACAAAATCGAGAGCAGATGTGTCCGTGTGTTGCGGATTGTGCACAACCGGCAACTTCAGCCGGAAATATGAATATGATCCCGCATCTCTGCTGATTCCCGGGGCTCGCTTTTGGTGAGCCGCATTGCTAAAGGCTGCGCCCATGAAATCCGCTGTCATTGTCTTTCCCGGTTCCAATTGTGATCGCGATGCCGCCATGGCGATCCAGAAGGTCACGGGCACCGCGCCGGCCATGGTCTGGCATCAGGAAACCACCCTGCCCGACGGCACGGAATTCGTGATGCTGCCAGGCGGGTTTTCCTATGGCGATTATTTGCGCTGCGGTGCGATGGCGGGGGTCTCGCACATCATCCCCGCTGTGAAGGCCCATGCCGAAGCTGGCAGGCCTGTGCTGGGCGTCTGTAACGGCTTCCAGATCCTGATCGAGACCGGGCTCCTGCCCGGCGCGCTGATGCGCAATGCCAGCCTGCACTTTGTCTGCGAGAAATCACCGCTTCGTGTGGAGAATGCCAATACGCGCTTTACCAGCGGCTATGCAACCAATCGCGATGTGGTGATCCCGATCGCCCACCATGACGGCAATTATTTTGCCGATGACGAAACGCTGGACCGGCTGGAAAGCGAGGGCCAAGTCGTGTTCCGCTATGCGCGCAATCCGAATGGTTCGGCGCGCGACATTGCCGGCATCACCAATGAGCGCGGCAATGTGATGGGCATGATGCCCCACCCGGAACGCGCCATCGACGCCGATCATGGCGGTACGGACGGCCTCGCTGTCTTTGAAAGCCTGCTGGGGAGTGCGTGAGATGAGCCAATACGCTGAAGGCATTACCCCCGAGATTGCGGCTTCGCACTTGCCCGCGGACGAATATGACAAGGCCGTGGAGATTCTCGGCCGGGCGCCGAATCTGGTCGAGCTCGGCATTTTCTCGGTCATGTGGTCCGAGCATTGTTCCTACAAGTCATCCCGAATCCATCTGAAGAAGTTTCCGACCACCGGCGAGAAGGTGATCCAGGGACCGGGCGAGAATGCCGGTGTCGTGGATATCGGCGATGGCCAAGCCTGTATCTTCAAGATGGAGAGCCACAACCACCCTTCCTATATCGAGCCCTATCAGGGCGCGGCGACGGGCGTGGGCGGCATTCTTCGCGATGTCTTCACGATGGGCGCGCGGCCGATTGCGCTGATGAATGCGCTGCGCTTTGGCGCGCCGGAGCATCCCAAGACGCGTCAGCTGGTTTCCGGCGTCGTGGCCGGTATTGGCGGCTACGGCAATTGCGTCGGCGTGCCGACTGTCGGCGGTGAGACCAATTTTCATTCCGGCTATAATGGCAATATCCTCGTCAATGCGATGGCGGTCGGCCTCGCCGATACTGACAAGATTTTCTATGCGCGCGGCGCGGAACCGGGGCAGCCGATTGTCTATGTCGGCTCGAAAACCGGCCGTGACGGCATTCACGGCGCGACCATGGCGTCTGCCGAATTTGACGATGAGAGCGATGAAAAGCGCCCGACGGTCCAGGTCGGTGACCCTTTTGTCGAGAAGAAGCTGATCGAAGCCTGCCTGGAACTGATGGAGACCGACGCCATCGCTGCTGTTCAGGACATGGGCGCGGCGGGTCTGACCTCCTCCTCCGTCGAGATGGCCGGTAAGGGCCAGGTCGGTCTATTGATGGACCTCGACAAGGTGCCCCAGCGCGAATCCGGCATGACGGCCTATGAGATGATGCTGTCGGAAAGCCAGGAGCGCATGCTCTTCATCCTGAAGCCGGGCAAGGAGCACATCGCCGAGGCCATTTTCCGGAAGTGGGAACTGGATGTCGCGACGATTGGCCGGACCACGGAAACTGGCCGCATGGTGTTGATGCACAAGAATTCCATCGTTTGTGATATTCCGCTCGATCCTCTGGCCGAGGATGCCCCCCTGTATGAGCGTCCGTGGAAGCGGGCCGAGCCGGAACCGGCCATATTCGCGGACGAGCTATCCCAACCGAAAGATTATGCCGAAGCGATACTGACGATGATGGTTTCGCCTGACCTGTCTTCAAAGGCGTGGATCTGGAAGCAGTATGACCGCCACGTCATGGCCGACACGGCCGCCAGCTCAGAAGATCCAGCGGACGCCGCAATCGTGCGCGTCCATGGCACGAACAAGGCGATTGCCATCACCACCGATTGCACGCCGCGCTATTGCGAGAACCACCCGGTCGAGGGTGGCAAGCAGGCCGTTGCTGAAGCCTGGCGGAATCTGACAGCGGTGGGCGCCGACCCGATTGCCATCACGGACTGCATGAATTTCGGCAATCCGGAAAAAGAACATATTATGGGGCAGTTCGCCGAATGCGTGGAAGGTATGTCGGAAGCCTGCCGTGTGCTCGATTTCCCGGTCGTTTCCGGCAATGTGTCGCTCTATAACGAGACCAATGGCTTCGCCATTCCGCCGACCCCGGCTGTGGGCGGCGTCGGCCTGATTCCTGATCTGTCAAAGCGCATGGGTTATGGATGTGTCGCGGCGGGCGACATCCTGATGGTTGTTGGCGACACTGAAGGCCATCTCGGTGCCTCCATCTATTTGCGCGTCATCGAGAACCGCGAAGACGGCGCCCCGCCGCCCGTCGATCTCGACGCTGAAAAGCGCCATGGTGATTTCGTTCGTACGCAAATCCGTGCCGGTCATATCAAGGCCTGCCACGACCTGTCAGACGGTGGTCTGGGCGCAGCCGCATCGGAAATGGCGATGGCGTCAGGTACCGGGCTCAATCTCGTGCATGAAGGCGATCTGCCGCTGCATGGCTGGCTCTTCGGCGAGGATCAGGCGCGCTATCTGCTTGCCGTCGATGAAGCGGCAGCAAAGGACATGCGCAAGGCGGCCAAGGCCGCGGGCGTGCCTCTGCACGTTATCGGCATTGCCGGCGGGGACGCTCTGACCATCAATGGCACGATCGAGGTCTCCATTGCGGACCTGAAGGCTGTGAACGAGAGCTTCATGCCGACCCTGATGGGCGAGGCGGAGTAGGCTTATTCCATCCCCGGTTTCATGAAGCGTCCATTCTCGTCAATGCGGGCTTCCTCCACCGCAGGCAATGCTGCCCGGTGTTCGGCCAGTTCTGCGGCAATCACGTCCAGCCTTTCGTCAAAATATACGACCGCGTTCAGCACTGTCCGGGCGTTGCCAAGGAAGAAGTCCTGCTGGACCACTTCGAACTCGTCCGTCGGCTGGTGATAATGCTCGTGAAAATCGACGCCATAGTAGATCCAGGGAATGCCTGCATCGTGAAACGCAGCATGGTCGTATGAATAGGTCCAGTCGCCGCCCGGGCCCCATTCCGGGCTGTCATAGCCCTGGATGAGCTGGACCGGCTCGGCGACCTCTATCGTGTCGATATGCTCGCGCAGGAACGGAAAGTGAAACGCGCCGGCCGCCGGGAGCTCGTTTTCCGCATTGATGGCCAGCATGTCGAGATTGATGTTGAGGACAACCCGGTCCGGGTTCACTGGCAAATCGGCGACCAACGCCCGCGCACCATTCAGCCCGTTTTCCTCGGCATCCAGCGCGGCAAAGATGATGGTGTGTTCCGGCGGATTGTCCCGCAGCGCTTCGGCAATTGCGATCATCGCGGCGACGCCCGAGGCATTGTCATCCGCACCATTACATATTTGACCACCGCAATTGCCCAGATGATCATAGTGGGCCGTCACGACAATCACCGGGCCGTTATCTGCCCCGCCTGATCCGGCATGATACCCGACAAGATTGATCCCTTGCAGCTCTTCAGCCGAGCGGCGCGGCGAATAGGTGAAAGCCTGTTCCCAGGTGTCACCGAACGCCATCAGACCCGACAGGAAAAACCGTTCGCTGATATAGGCGCGGGCATCAGCAGCGCCTTGGGTGCCAGTGCGCCGGCCATCCATCTCGTCCGTCGTCAAGGCACGCAGATCATCCAGCGCCTGCTCGGCATTGATATCCTGTGCAGACACCGGAAGGGTTGCAGCGAGCGCTGCGGCGAGTCCGATAACGAGATGACGCATGTTTTCCATACTCCACTGACATGGCAGATTTTGCAGAACGGTCTATACAAACGGATTGGAAGCCGCCACATACGATTCTGTCATGCCGATGAAAGCCGATGAGATCAGCCGCCTGATCAAGGACGGGATTGAGGGAGCCGAGGTCGAGATTGTCGATCTCGCCGGGGACGGTGATCATTATGAAGCCATCGTCACCGCCGAGGCTTTCCGCGGATTACCACGCATCCGGCAACACCAGATGGTCTATGCCGCGCTTGGCGCACGGATGGGCGGCGAACTGCACGCGCTGAAGCTGAAAACGCAGGCGCCGTGACACTGGACCTGTCGCAAATCTCACGGCTGGGATTTGGCGTGTCCGGTCCCCATAAGTGTGATGCAGTCGACCGCAGCTTGACCGTGCGATTGATTCGCGAAGCGATAGATCTGGGTATTTCCGTCTTCGATACCGCACCGAAATATGGTGACGGAGAAGCCGAGATCCGTCTGGGCAAAGCGTTGAAAGACGTGGATCGCGACCGGTTATTCATCGTGACCAAGGCCGGGATTCTCGATGAGAGAGACCGGCGGGATTTCACACCGGAAGGTGTGCGCGCATCGCTACACGGCAGTCTGAAGCGGCTGGGTGTTGATCGCGTGGATGCATTATTGTTGCAGGGAGCGGCAAGCGGGGAGCTGACAGACGCGTTGCAGGCCTGCCTGCAGGATCTGAAAGACTCCGGTCTGGTTCACTATATTGGCTTTTCCGGCCGTGGCGAAGAACTGGACGAACCCGCCAGAGCGGAGCTGTTCGATATCATCATGGCACCCAATTACGCGGGCATGCCAGAAGAACTGACCCTTCGTCTCAAGACTGCACGGGCGGTCGGCAAGCGTGTGTTCGCGATCGAAGCCAAGAACGGGGCCAGATCTTCGCTCCGCCTTCCCCTGGGAAAGGCAGACCGCTGGTATTTCAAACGACAGGTCAAACGGTTGTGGAACCGCCTGTCTGGCTCGCCTGTCCCGCCTGGAAGCCAGCTGCCGGTGATCGAGGCCTTCCGCTGGTCAATGGACTGCCCGCTGACAGATTGCCTGATGGTACAGACCACGAATTCCCGGCACCTTCGTGAGCTTGCACAGATGGCCGGGCTTGACGCAGGGCATGGCGGTGCCTAGCTCCATGTGATGCCTCAAGGAGTGCCGAAATGAGCGACGTACAAGCCGAAATCAAGGAAATGGTCGAACAGAATGATGTTCTTCTGTTCATGAAAGGCACGCCGATTTTTCCGCAATGCGGATTTTCGTCAGTTGTCGCGGGTGTGCTCAATCATCTTGGCGTCGAGTTTGCCTCGGTGAATGTGCTGGAAGATCCGGATATCCGTGATGGCATCAAGGTCTATTCCGACTGGCCGACCATTCCCCAGCTCTATGTGAAGGGCGAATTCGTCGGCGGCTGCGACATCATCAAGGAAATGTTCGAAGAGGGCGAGCTGCGCCCCTATCTTCAGGACAAGGGCGTCCTGAAAGCCGAGGCGTAGAGCGTATCAGTCCTGTAAAATCGGATTTGTTACCGTGACATTGGCTCCTGGCCGGGCACCCAGCTCTTCAAACCCGAACGGGATCTCGACACCATTCGGGACCAGAGCGCGGCAATAATCCTCGCGGACCCGGCCAATGGTCACCCGGAATTCGCGGCTGCGCTCGCGCACATTCACCGTCAGATCTGTTTTCTGCGTGCAGCCATTGGACGGCACACGCACCACCAGTATGTCATCGCCGACAATCCGCCAGCCATGAAGCGCGATATTATCGCTGGTGGCTTCAGCCGCGTCCTCACGGTCACCGCCCGGCATCAAGGGCAGATTCTGCACCGTCGAACAGGCGGTCAGAATGAACGGCAATAACGCAATGGCGAATAAGCGAGGTGTCATAAGGCGACTCCGGCAATTTCCTGATTCAAACTGATAAGCGTGTTTGGCCCGCCTTGCAAAGCGCGAGCCGGTGTAAATCCGGATTCCGGAAGAATTTCGCTGTCTGTGATTCGCGTTACAGGCGAAAAGCGATTCATTACATGAGATAGAGTCAAAACAGGATTCAATTCCAATGGATTGGAAGAAATACTTGATTCAATTTGGTTGGAATGAAATCCAGAATAGGTGGATAATCATAAGGAAAGGCCGCCCTGGTGCAACACCAAAGCGGCCTTCAAACTGCATTTCGTCATTTATTACGACGAATAGAACTCGACCACGAGGTTCGGTTCCATCTGCGCCGGGTACGGCACTTCGGCGAATTCAGGCGTACGCACATAAGTGGCCTTCATGCCCTTGCCGTCGACTTCGATGTAATCCGGAATGTCGCGTTCCGCGCTTTCCAGCGCCTCCAGCACCAATGCCATGGAACGCGACTTTTCGCGGACTTCCACGACATCGCCCGGCTTTACGCGGTAGGACGGAATATTGACCTTCTTGCCGTTCACCTTGACATGGCCATGGTTCACGAACTGGCGGGCCGCGAAAACGGTCGGCACGAATTTGGCGCGATAGACGATCGCATCCAGGCGGCTTTCCAGGAGTCCGATCAGCTGCTCGGCCGTGTTCCCGCGCAGGCGCTGGGCTTCAGTATAAATGCGGCGGAACTGCTTTTCAGTGATGTTGCCGTAATAGCCTTTCAGCTTCTGCTTTGCGCGCAGCTGCAGGCCGAAATCGGACAGCTTGCCCTTGCGGCGCTGACCGTGCTGGCCAGGTCCATAGGGGCGGGAATTGAGAGGGGATTTGGGACGGCCCCAGAGGTTTTCACCCATGCGGCGGTCGATTTTATACTTCTGCGTATGACGCTTCGACATGTTCTTCTCATTTTCGACGCGGCCCGGCAGCCTTCAGGACACGAAGACTGCGATCTCAACGGCGGTACCGCACCACCCGTAATATCGCCTGCTATCACAGGCGGAGCCGGGCTTTTACCGGGTTGCAGGGGGATGTCAACGCCATGAGGCAATGCGGGCCCTTGCCCTGACGCGCCGGGGCGCTCAATCTGGCGCGAAAACAGGGGGCATCATGCGCATTCTCGTGCTCGGCGGATACGGGCTGATCGGATCGGCCCTTACCCGCCGTCTGATCGCTGACGGCCATGAGGTGACGGGCCTCGGCCGCAATATATCTGCAAGCCAGCGCCTCATTCCCGATGCCACATGGATCACGGCGGATATTGCGCGCCTGACAACAGCCGGGGACTGGCGGCCGGTCATTTCCGGTTTTGATGCCGTCGTGAATGCGTCCGGTGCCCTGCAATCGGGAGGGCGCGATAATGTAGCGGCGGTGCAATCGGCTGCGATCATCGCCCTCATCGAGGCCTGCGAAGAAGCGGGCGTCAAACGCTTCATCCAGATTTCCGCCACCATGGCCGCGGCCGATGCAGAGACCGATTTCATGCGGACCAAGGGCGAGGCCGATGCGCGCCTGAAAGCCTCCAGCCTCGGCTGGACGATATTCAGGCCCGGACTGGTCATTGCGCATGCCGCTTATGGCGGGACGGCACTGTTGCGCATGCTGGCCGCTCTGCCCGGTTTCGGCCTGATGGCTTACGGTGACCGCCGCATACAGACGATTTCACTGGATGATATCGCCGAGGCCGTTTCTCTTGCAGCTGGATCAGAACAACTGACCGGTGTGGAGGCCGATCTGGTTGAACACAGCGATCAGACGCTGGTGGAAATCGTTGCGGCGGTCCGCAAATGGCTGGGCTGGCCGGATCATGTCTTTGTCCTGAACCTGCCGCGCTGGACGACGTCAATCGTGGTGCTGTTGGCCGACATGGCCGGATGGCTGGGCTGGCGATCTCCCTTGCGGTCAAATGCCGTCAAAGTCCTCGAGGGCGGCATTTCCGGCAGTGCCTCGGAAACTCGCGCCGTGCTGGGGCGGCCGGCCCTGTCTCTGGTGCAAACGCTGCGGTCCATACCGGCGACACAGGCGGACCGGTGGCATGCCCGGCTGAGTCTTGCCTTCCCGATTATTCTGACGGGCCTGATTGCCTTCTGGGGAATAAGCGGCCTTTTCGCGCTTGTCAGGTTCCCGGAAGCCGCCGCCGTTTTAAGCGACAGCCCGGCATCCGGGCTGGCCGGCTGGCTGGTCGCAGGCGGGATCGCCGCTGATCTGACCATTGCAGCGGGGCTGGCGTGGCGGAGCACGACCGCTCTGGCGGTCAAGGCCGCCATGGGTCTGACTCTGGCTTATCTGGCGCTTGGTAGCTGGCTGACGCCGGATTTATGGCTGGATCCGCTGGGCCCCTTCGTCAAATCGGCAGCGCTGATCGGGCTGCATGTCATGATTTTACCGCTGCTGGAGGACAGATGATCCACGAATTCATCCTGCGCTGGCTGCATGTCGGCGGGGCCACCGTCCTGCTCGGAACGGGCGCGGGCATCGCCTTTTTCATGTTGATGGCGCACCGCACGAAAGATCCGGCCCTGATTGCCCATACGGCCAGTGTGGTGGTGATCGCGGATGCCGTCTTCACCGCCACAGCCGTCATCCTGCAACCGGTGACCGGTATATTGCTGGCCTGGGCGGTGGGATGGCCACTTGGCGAAAGCTGGATCGTGCTGTCGCTTGTCCTCTATGTGGTCACAGGATCGTTCTGGCTGCCTGTGGTGTGGATCCAGATGCGGCTGCGGGATCTGGCCCGCGCTGCCCATGCGGACAATGCTCGTCTGCCGGCGTCCTATTACCGCCTGTTCCACATCTGGTTTGCCTGCGGGATTCCGGCTTTTCTCAGCGTTCTTGCCATTCTCTGGCTGATGATCGCCCGGCCTGTGATCTGGTAGGCGTCAATCCTCGCGGACAATCCGCGCCTTGCCGCGCCCCAGTGCCAGCGCCTTGATGGCCCCGCGGAAGGTTCGGGCTTCCTGTTCGGTGAAACGGGCACGGACCAGAGCCGAGCGCAGATTATTGACCATAAGCGGCGTCTTTTCCGGCGGATGGAAAAAGCCGGCGCGGTCGAGCTCGGTTTCGAAATGCACGAGGAGGCGGTCCATATCCTCCTTGGTGGCCGGATCGCTGACCACCTCGAAATCGGAAGACACCTCATCTCCTGCCCGCCACTCATAGGCGCAACAGGCCACGGTCTGAGCGAGGTTGAGTGACCAAAATTCCCGATCAACCGGAAGCGTGATGATGGCATCGGCATCGGCGATGATTTCATTTGGCAGGCCGGCTTTTTCACCGCCGAACATGACTCCTGCCCGCTCGCCGGCTTGATGCGCCGCTCGGATCTCGGCCATGGCCTGCCGTGGGGTCAGCACACGCTTTTCCATTCCGCGCGGACGGGCCGTGGTCGCATAGAGCCGGGTCAGGCCGCGCATGGCGGCGGCAGCGGTGTATTCCACCTGAACCTCTTTCAACACCGGAGAGCCGACCGCGACATTTTCCGCCTTGGGATTGGGCCAGCCATCACGCGGATCAATCAGGCGCAGATCGCGCAGGCCGAAATTCGCCATGACGCGCGCCGCCGCGCCGATATTCTCGCCCATCTGGGGCTGGTGCAGGATGAATGCAGGGCCCGGCATCAGTCAGCCTCTTCCGATATTCGTTTCACAGTGATAACTAGCGGCCAGCTTTACCGGAAATCTCCGGCTTCCGCAGACCTTCAGCAGCATTGGATAAAGACCGACATGGCAAAGATCAAAGTCGATACACCGGTCGTCGAGCTCGATGGCGATGAAATGACCCGCATCATCTGGCAGATGATCAAGGACAAGCTCATCCTGCCCTATCTGGATATCGACCTGAAATATTACGATCTGTCGATCCAGAAGCGCGACGAAACCGATGACCAGATCACGGTCGATGCGGCCGACGCCATCAAGCATTATGGCGTGGGCGTGAAATGCGCGACCATTACGCCGGACGAAGCCCGTGTCGAGGAATTCGGCCTGAAGAAGATGTGGCGCTCGCCGAACGGCACGATCCGCAACATCCTCGGCGGTGTGGTCTTCCGCGAGCCGATCGTGATTTCCAACGTGCCGCGGCTGGTGCCGGGCTGGACCCAGCCCATGGTCGTCGGCCGGCACGCTTTCGGCGATCAGTATCGCGCCACCGATTTCCTGGTCCCCGGTCCGGGCAAGCTGACCATGAAATTCGAGCCCGCTGATGGCGGCGACGTTCAGGAATATACGGTCTTTGATTTCCCGTCCGCCGGTGTGGCGATGGGCATGTATAATCTGGATGATTCCATCCGCGATTTTGCGCGTGCCAGCCTGAATTACGGCCTGCAGCGCGGCTGGCCTGTCTATCTGTCGACCAAGAACACCATCCTGAAAGCCTATGATGGACGCTTCAAGGACCTGTTCGAGGAGATCTTCGAAGCCGAGTTCAAATCCGCCTTCGAAGCCAAGGGCATTTCCTATGAGCACCGTCTGATCGACGACATGGTCGCTGCGGCGATGAAATGGTCCGGCGGCTTTGTCTGGGCCTGCAAGAATTATGATGGCGACGTCCAGTCCGATACGGTAGCGCAGGGCTTTGGGTCGCTCGGCCTGATGACGTCCGTGCTGATGAGCCCGGATGGCAAGACGGTCGAGGCCGAAGCCGCACACGGCACGGTGACACGTCACTACCGCCAGCACCAAAAAGGCGAGAAAACCTCTACCAACTCCATCGCCTCGATCTTCGCCTGGACGCGCGGCCTCGAACACCGTGGCCGTATGGACGGCAATGAAGCGGTCATGGATTTTGCCAACAAGCTGGAAGACACCATCATCAAGACGGTGGAAGCCGGCTATATGACCAAGGACCTCGCCCTGCTCGTCGGCGATCAGCAAGGCTGGCTCTCGACCGAAGGCTTCCTTGAAAAAGTCGCCGAACGCTTCGAAGCGGCGATGAAGGGCTAAGGACCGTCCACCGGCTCTTTCTCCGGATCGCCGTAGATTTCTTCACGGGCGCGGGTGATCCGCGCCCGTGCAGCATCCGGCGACATCCCGAAATCCTGAAGCGCATGAACGGCGAGCTGCAAAGCGGCTTCAGCGGCCTCGTGAATGACAAAACTGGCCCCCGCTGTGATCAGCCTGTCCGCATGCTTGCGATCGGTAGCACGGGCGGTGATCGGCGCGTCCTTGCGGCGGCTGCGGACCGCCCTGACAACGCGTTCCGCCTTGTCCGGATTGTCCACGGTGACAATGAATTGCGCCGCAGACTCAACACCGGCCTTGATCAGGGTTTCGATGCGCCCGGCATCGCCGTAATAGATCCGGATTCCATCCTTGCGGCACTGGGCAATCCGCTTCGGATCGGTATCAATCGCGATGATGTCGGCATTCTCTTCGAGCAAGAGCTCGCCCAGGAGACGTCCCACACGGCCATAACCGGCAATGATTACATGACCGTCCGGCATGTCGTCCGGGGCGTGATTGTGTACGCCCAGATCGCCGGGCAAGAGCCGGTCGGCAAGACGGCTTCCCGCGCGTGCAATGAAAGGCGTGATAAGCATGGACAAGCCAGCCATGGCGGTTATCTGGGCCGCCACCTGTACGCCAATTACATTGGCCGCGACAGCTGCCCCGACAACGACAAAGGCAAACTCTCCCGCCGGGCCGAGCAGGGTCGCGACCTGCACGCCGACATGGCGTGGCTTTCCAAACAGGCGGGCGCCCGAATAGACGAGCACGCCTTTTCCCAGGATCAGAGCCGAAGTGCCACCGAGTATAATCGGCCAGCTGGCCGCCAGCTCGAGCGGGTCAACTCCCATACCAACAGTCATGAAGAAAAGGCCGATCAGAAGTCCCTTGAACGGTTCGAGGTCGATCTCGATCTGGGTCTTGAATTCGGTTTCACCCAGCAACAGTCCTGCGAGAAAAGCGCCAAGCGCCAAGGACAAGCCGGCATAGGCCGTCGCCGCAGAGGCGCCGAGTACGGCCAACAGGGTCAATGCCAGCATCATCTCCCGTCCCCCGGCGGACGCCGCCAGCTGGAAAGCAGGCCGGACCGCAAACCTGCCGACCAGGCCGATGAATGCGATGGCGAAAGCGCCACCAATCACAGCCTGCCCGATCGCAGGTAACAAACTGCCACCGCCAATGCCCAGAAATCCGACCAGGATGAGAATCGGGGCGACCATAATGTCCTGGAACAGCAATACGGAAAACGCCGTCCGGCCGGTGGGAGTTGCCGCTTTCCGGTCCTCGATGAGAATCTGCATGACGATGGCCGTGGATGAGAGCGCCAAGGACAGGCCAATGACGGAAGCCGGCCCCGCTTCCAACCCCATGAACATCGCGACCGCCCCAATCAGGGTTGCCGACAAAAGAACCTGAAACGCTCCGAGCCCGAAAACATCCTTGCGCAAGGCCCACAGCCGGCCGAAGGATAATTCCAGGCCGAGCATGAAGAGCAAAAAGAGGATGCCAGCTTCGCCCATTGGCTCGACCGCGTGGGGATCGGAAATTGTGACGAAATGCAGCCAGGGAATGCTTTCCACAAGGCGACCGAGTCCGAACGGGCCCAGCAGAACACCTGCCAGAAGAAAGGCGAGCACAGCACTCTGTTTGAGGGCACGGAAGAAAGGCGCTGCAATTCCCGCTGCGGCGAGGAATACGGCGACATCCTTTAGCCAGACTTCATTTTCCACGCTTGTCTTTCCCGTTTCTGTCCGGGGTCAAGTTTGTCAGCTCCAGCCATTAAAGGCGAGGCCAAACAGAACCAGAAAAGCGATGAAAGACGCAAATGCCGTACCGGCCAGCCACAGGAGCCAGCGAAATCTGCGCCAGAGCCCCCGGAAATCCGAGTGCTGAATGAAGACGTCCGGAATATAGGCGGTGGTATAAAGGACATTCGCGATCAGCGCGTAGGCAAAAAGCGCCAACAGGTATTCGAAAACATCACCCCGAAGCATGTAAATGCTCAATGCCAGAAGAATGAGATTAAAGGCGATGCGGCCCCGCTCCCAGAAGCGCAGGGCATCTGTTGCGATTTCCCGGAATCCGGAGCCGGGTTCGCCGGTCATGAAGCCAAAATCGCTTTCATGGCATCGATGGCGGCCTGCGCATGGGCGCCGTCCGGGCCTCCGGCCTGCGCAAAGTCAGGGCGGCCGCCGCCGCCCTTGCCGCCGACAACCGGCGCCCCGGCTTTCACCAGTTCCACGGCATTGAACCGGCCAGCGAGATCATCGGTTACGCCAACGGCCAGGGCGGCCTTGCCGTCATTCACGCCAATGAACACAGCGATGCCGGAGCCCATCTGACGCTTGGCATCATCGACCAGCCCGCGCAAATCCTTACCGCCTACGCCCTCGACCACGCGGCCGGTGAAATTAACGTCACCGACTTTCTCCGGCCCGGCCGGCGCATTTGCGCCAGAGCCACCGCCCATGGCGAGTTGCTTCTTGGCATCGGCCAATTGGCGTTCGAGCTGTTTACGTTCGTCCAGCAAGGACTGAATGCGTGCCGGAACGTCCTGTGCCGGCACTTTCAGCGCATCCGCGGAAGCTTTTGCCAACCCGGCCTGCTGCTCGAGATATTGCCGTGCTGCCTCTCCGGTCAGAGCCTCGATCCGGCGGACTCCGGCCGAGACTGAGCTCTCGCCCACGATCTTGAACAGGGCAATATCGCCGGTCCGTGCCACATGCGTCCCGCCGCACAATTCCACCGAATAGGGCTTGTCGGGACTCGACAGATCACACCCCATGGTCAGCACGCGCACCGAGTCGCCGTATTTTTCGCCGAACAGGGCCAGAGCGCCAGCCTTGATCGCGTCTTCCGGTGACATCTCCCGGGTCTCAACCGTCAGGTTTTGCCGGACCACCGCATTCACATCGGCTTCGATGCGCGCGATTTCATCCGGCGTAACGGCTCCGTTGTGCGAGAAATCGAAGCGCAACCGGTCGGGGCCGACATAGGAGCCTTTTTGCGAAACATGCGGTCCCAGCACATCGCGGAGGGCGCGGTGCATAAGGTGGGTCGCGGAATGGTTGGCGCGCGTGCGGTCGCGGCGCGTCCGGTCGACGCTGAGATGCCCCGTATCACCCGGCTTAATCGTTCCAGATTCCAGGATTCCGGCATGGGCGAACACGTCCCCGGCGCGCTTTTGCACGTCATGAACAACGAATTTGGCGCCATTTTCGAACGTAATGGTTCCGGTATCACCGATCTGACCACCGGATTCGCCGTAGAAGGGCGACCGGTCAAAAACCAGTTCGCCGCTCTGTCCTTCCTCGAGCGTGTCCTGCGTATCGCCGCTGGCGACGATCGCTTTGAGCGTTGCAGCCTCTTCGCTGGCCGCATAGCGGAGGAATTCAGTCTCACCGGCTGTCTCGCGAACACCGAACCAAACGGCATCCGGCGCTGCATCGCCGGAACTGAAACCGGCTTTGCGGGCGCTGGCGCGCTGTTTTTCCATGGCCGCATTAAAGCCATCCTCGTCCACCGACATGCCACGGGCGCGCAATGCGTCCTGGGTCAAGTCGAGCGGAAAGCCGTAAGTGTCATACAGCTTGAATGCCGTTTCTCCCGCGAGCGCATCCCCTTCGCGCATTCCGGTTGTGGCTTCATCCAGCAGTGCAAGACCGCGGCCGAGCGTGCGCTGAAAGCGTTCTTCCTCGGCCTGGAGTGTGGATTCAATAGTCGCCTGGGCCCGGCCCAGTTCCGGGAAGGCATCGCCCATCTGGTTAACGAGTTCGGGCACCAGAAGGTGCATGACCGGTTCGGTTGCCCCCAGAAGGTGAGCGTGGCGCATAGCGCGGCGCATGATGCGGCGCAGGACATAGCCGCGGCCCTCATTCGAGGGCGTCACACCATCGGCCATCAGGAAAGAGGTCGACCGAAGATGGTCCGCAATAACGCGATGACTGGCCAGCGCTTCACCGGCGGCTTTCGACGACAGGACATCTTCGGAACTGGCGATCAGCGCCTTGAAGAGATCGACCTCGTAATTGTTATGGACGCCTTGAAGAACCGCAGCGATACGTTCCAGCCCCATGCCCGTATCGATGGAGGGTTTGGGCAGGCTGATGCGGGTGCCGCCCTCCTTTTGCTCGAATTGCATGAAGACGAGATTCCAGATCTCGATGAAACGGTCGCCATCCTCGTCCGGGGATCCCGGCGGTCCTCCGGCGATATCAGGGCCATGATCATAGAAAATTTCCGAACACGGGCCGCACGGGCCCGTATCGCCCATCATCCAAAAGTTATCGGACGTGGCGATGCGGATGATCCGTTCATCGGGCAGGCCGGCAATCTTCTTCCAGAGCGCGGCCGCCTCATCATCTTCTGAAAAGACCGTCACCAGCAGCTTCTCGGCCGGCAGCGCGAATTCCTTTGTGATCAGATTCCAAGCGTAGCTAATCGCTTCTTCCTTGAAATAATCACCGAAGGAGAAATTACCCAGCATTTCAAAGAAGGTGTGGTGCCGGGCTGTATAACCGACATTATCAAGGTCGTTGTGCTTGCCTCCAGCCCGCACACATTTCTGCGTGGTGACCGCGCGCGGCGGATTGCGCTTTTCCTGTCCGGTAAAAAC
Source organism: Hyphobacterium indicum (assembly GCF_003129605.1). GTDB lineage: Bacteria > Pseudomonadota > Alphaproteobacteria > Caulobacterales > Maricaulaceae > Hyphobacterium > Hyphobacterium indicum. The sequence goes on along the minus strand of NZ_QBDX01000001.1, from coordinate 838,993 downwards.
ATTCTTGAACTGCACCATGCCGGCATTGGTGAAGAGCAGAGTGGGATCGTCCTTCGGCACGAGCGGGCTGGAGGATACGATCTCGTGGCCGGCCGCATGGAAGTAGTTCAGAAAATCGCGGCGAATATCGCGCAGGCTGGTCATGTCACTATCCCGGAATAATTGCTGGTCTGGTCCCATATACGAACGGGCGCCCGGCATCGCCAAGCACCCGTTACTGTGAACTTCAGGATAGAGAGGGTTGGCGCGCTTATCTAGCCCGCATCCGCAATATCATCGAGATCGTCTTCCGGGCCGGGACCGACCAGCATCTCACCGGCGATCAGTCCGGCATTGGCGCGCACCTTCTCCTCGATGGAGGCCGCAATGTTGGGGTTCTCCTGCAGGAATTTCCGGGCGTTTTCACGCCCCTGACCGATACGCTCGGACTCATAGGAATACCAGGAGCCGGATTTCTCCACGATATTGCCCTTCACGCCCAGATCGAGCACCTCGCCCATCTGGGAGATGCCTTCACCATAGAGAATATCGAATTCCACCTCACGGAAAGGCGGTGCCACCTTGTTCTTGACGACCTTCACGCGGGTCTGATTGCCAATCACCTCATCGCGGTTCTTGATCTGGCCGATACGACGGATGTCCAGCCGGACAGAGGCATAGAATTTCAGCGCATTGCCCCCCGTCGTGGTCTCCGGCGAGCCGAACATGACGCCGATCTTCATCCGGATCTGGTTGATGAAGATGACCATGCAATGGGATTTCGAGATCGAGCCGGTCAGCTTGCGGAGCGCCTGGCTCATCAGGCGGGCCTGCAGACCGGGCAGGCTGTCACCCATCTCGCCCTCGAGCTCGGCGCGTGGCGTCAGGGCGGCGACAGAGTCGATGACCAGCACATCCACCGCGCCGGAACGGACCAGCGTGTCGGCAATCTCGAGTGCCTGCTCGCCACAATCGGGCTGGGACACCAGAAGCTCGCTGACATCGACACCCAGCTTGCCGGCATAGACCGGGTCCAGCGCGTGCTCGGCATCGACGAAAGCCGCCACGCCGCCGCGCTTTTGTGCTTCGGCGACGCAATGCAGGGCGAGCGTGGTCTTGCCCGATGATTCCGGGCCGTAGATTTCAATGATGCGGCCCTTGGGAAGTCCGCCAATGCCCAAAGCAATGTCCAGGCCCAGCGAGCCGGTGGGGACCGATTCGATATCCATCTCCGGGCGCTCGCCCAGCTTCATCACGGAACCCTTGCCGAAGGCCCGGTCTATCTGGGACAGGGCGGCGTCCAGCGCCTTTTTCTTGTCGTCACTTTTCACGTCGCTCACCAGTCGAATCGCTGCCTTGGCCATAATGCTATCCCCTTATTTCACGTCCCCGGGCGGGGAGCAATTAAGGGATATGTACCGCTTTTGTTCGCAGAACGCAAGGAGAACATTCAAGCTCTTATGCGGCGTCGCGAATTTCACCGGACAATACCGCCTTCACGCGCTCGGCCAGCTGCGTGAGCGTGAACGGCTTGGGCAGGAAGGAGATATTCCTGTCGCGGGACAGCGTGTCGGAAAACTGTTCCTCGGCGTAACCCGAGATAAAAATCACGCGCGTGTCCTTGAGGAGGTCGCCGGCCTTTGCCAACAGGCCCGGGCCATCGAGGCCGGGCATCACGACATCGGAGACGAGGAGGTCAAATCCGTCCTCATCACTGACGAGAATGTCATAGGCTTCCTCGCCATCGCAGGCCTCAACCACATCATAGCCACGTTTTGCCAGCGTCTTCGCGGCGATGGACCGGACCGCGTCTTCATCCTCAACCAGCAGGAGGCGTCCGCGGCCTGCCAGATCGGCAGGTTTTGGATCGGTCTTCGGTGTCTCCTCCGGGGCCGCTTCCTCCCCTTCAGCTGCCACATAGGCCGGCAGGAAAATGCGGAAGATCGAACCTTTTCCGATCTCGGACTCAACAAACAGGAATCCGCCCGACTGTTTGACGATGCCGTAAACCGTGGCGAGACCGAGTCCGGTCCCCTGCCCCACGGCCTTGGTGGTAAAGAATGGCTCGAAAATTTTCTGACGGGTTTCCTCGTCCATACCTGTGCCCTGATCGATCACTTCAATCTGCACCCAGGCTCCGTCCTCCACATCCGGTGCACCGGCAGCCGTGACCGTCTCAGGCGTTACGGCTGATGTGCGGATGGTGAGCGTGCCACCGCCGTTTTCGCGCATGGCGTCGCGGGCATTGGCCGCAAGATTCATGATCGCGGTTTCCAGCTGCCCCTTGTCGGCGCGGATGGCGGGAACATCGCGGCCATGGACAATGTCCAGCTTGACGGTCTCCTCGAGGATCTGGCGCAGAAGCACGGTGAAGTCAGACAGGACGTCAGCCACATCCAGAGCTTCCATGCGGAAAGTCTGCTTGCGGGAGAAAGCGAGGAGTTTCTTCACCAGGCCGGCGGCGCGGGCCACGGTCTGATTGATCACCTGGAGCTCGCCATAAGATGGATCGCCAACGGGATGGCGCCCCAGAAGCTCATCAACATTCAACCGGATGGCCTGCAGCAGATTGTTGAAATCGTGCGCGACGCCACCGGCGAGCTGGCCAACGGCCTGCATCTTGTTGCCCTGGCTGAGCTGGCGTTCGAGTTCCTTCCAGGCCGTCACATCAATCATGTAGGCCGCGCGCTTGCCGCCTTTGGACGGCGAGAAGACGAGGTGAATATCCATCGGCGGATCGGTCTTGAGCACAGCTTCGGCCGGCTCCCCCTTCCGCGATGCGATCTCGAACACGTCCTCGGGGCTGCGACCGGCCTCCCAGTCAAACAGGTCGGCAAATGTCGCGCCCGACTTGGCGAGTCCCCCTGTCATGCGCACCAGTTGCGGATTGCTGTCCTCGATGATGGCCGTGGCCGGATCCGAACCGGCAAGGCGCGCGACGCCGAATGGCGCGGCAGCGAACATGTCATCAAATGTCCGGCCCGCCTTGCCACCGGTCGCTCCGGCAATGGCCTGCGCCACACCCGAGGGGGCGCCTGTCGCGGTCAGCCCGTAAATCACGCCACGGGCCGAAGGCTTCTTCGTATTGTCCCACGACAAGGCAATAACCGCATCGGTTTCGATGCCGTCACGCCCCTTCAGGCGCGTTTCGAAGCGGCAAACATCCTCATCGCCCTGCGATTTTTCGAGCGCGCGGACGATGTCTTTCTCGAATATATCTGACAATGGCGGCAGCGGGTCGGCAGCAGCCAGACCGAGCCAGTCGCGAAGCGTCGCATTGGCGGCGACCATCCGGCCGTCGCCGGAAAGCGCAAACAACCCGACCGGTGATTTGTGGGTCCAGTCCGCCGTGGGAACAGACCCGGCCGCACTGGTCGCCTCGTGAACGGGCATTAGCCGCCAGCTGATATGGTCCTTTCCCGATGGCCGCGCCTCAAGACAGTATTGCCGGATGCCCTCTTCTTCGCCCGGCAGTTCGGGCAGACGCTCGCGTGCGACGTCACCCTTGCGGGCGGCGCGGGCGAGCCGGTAGATGGCGCCATCGCCGCTGGCGGCCCAGATCCGGTCAAGCGCTGGCAAGGAAGATGCCTGCCCTGTTGCGGCGAACCGCCCGGCAAGCTCGCGATAGGCCGAGTTGCCCCAGCGCACGGCGCCGCGCCGGTCTGTGACGAGCACCGGATCATCCAGGGTTTCCAGTGCTTCCAGCGCCAGCCCGGCCGGACCGGGTTCAGAATCGCGATCAACTTTTTCCTTCATGGACCGCCCGGCCGCTTCCCCTGCAGCCAGCGCGTACAGCATACCAAAAGCGGCAATGGCGATGCCGCACAGCAGGATAAATCCATTCCAGACCATGGCGGAGGCGGCAAACAGCGCGACCGCGGAGACACTCAGCACACCGAGTCCGATCACCCATTGAAGCCCGCGCCTCAAGCCGCGGGACAGGAAGGGGGATTTCATGGATTCTACTGGTTCGGTGAGATCAGCCATGGCTCTGTCCTTATGCGAATCAATATCCGCCATTTGAAGTCTACTCCGGTTGCGGCTTCTGTGCGCGCTTGCCGGTGAGTGTGAGGACGTAGCCAATAACTTTGGCGACGGCCTGGAAGTGTTCTGCCGGAATGGTTTCGTCGATATCCACACTGGCAAAAAGGGCGCGCGCCAGCGGCGGGTCCTCGACGATGGGCACATTGTGCTCCTCGGCAAGCTCGCGAATATTCAGGGCAACCTGATCAACGCCCTTCGCGACACAGAGCGGGGCCGGCGTTTCTCCCTGCTCGTATTTGAGCGCGACGGCGAAGTGGGTCGGATTCATGATCACGACCGTAGCTTCGGGCACGGCAGCCATCATCCGGCGCTGGGCCCGCTCCTGACGTATCTGGCGCAGCTTGGCCCGTATCATCGGGTCGCCTTCGGATTGTTTGAGCTCGTCCTTGATCTCGCGCCGCGACATACGGTTCCGCTTCATGAAACTCTGGCGCTGGAAAATGAAATCCGCTGCAGCAATAAAGGCATAGGCAACCAGCGCAGCGACGAGAACCAGAAGAATGTCGTAACGGATAATATCGAGCAGCGCCGACAGATCGACCTGGGGCATGGTCGCCAGCTCCTGCCGTTTTGGCCAGATCACCACGAAAACCGCCGCCGAGACGATGGCCATCTTGCCGACGCCCTTTAGGAAATTGGCCACCCCTTGCGGACCGAACATCCGCTTGAACCCGTCAACCGGATTCAGCTTTGAAAGCTTCGGTTCCATCTTTTCGGTTGTGAACATTAGCCCGGTTTGCAGCAAATGCCCGGAAAGCCCAGCGATGGCGATAACCGCAAAGGCCAGCCCGGTCGCGGCAATCACGCGCCAGCCCAATGCCAGGCTTTCGGCACGCAGGGCCGCCGGCTCGAGGCTCATCGTGTGGGCATTCGACAGAAACAGGCTGAGGTCAGACGACAGGGAACGGGCCGCCGCCGGGGCCATCAGGCCGATCACGACCAGACCGGATGCCAGCACAAACCATCCCGGCACTTCCTGTGATTTGGGGACATCACCTTTCTTGCGCGCGTCATCCAGCCGCCGCTGTGTCGGTTCCTCGGTCTTTTCGCTTTCGTCCTGCCCCTCGGCCATGGATTATTGAAACTCCACAGCAAAGCGTTCCATCCGGCTGAGCCAGAGCGTGGCCATCGAGCCGAGGGCAATCGCGGTAATGAACAGGCCCGCCATGATGTTGACCGGCATGGCAATGAAGAAAATCTGCGCCTGCGGCATCAGGCGGGAGAGAATTCCGAGGCCGAAATAGAAGACCAATCCGAAGACGATGAGCGGGGATGCGATCTGCACACCGATCATGAAGGCGTCGGCAAACGCGTTGAGCGCCCATTGCGCGGCATCCTCGATCATGGGCAATTGGCCGACCGGGAAAATACTGTAGCTGCCCTGCGCCGCCTGCAGCAGCAGGTGATGAATATTGGTCGCAAAAAGGAGCAGCATGAAGGTGAGGTTCAGGAAGGTCGCCATCAAAGCGCCCTGCTGCCCCTGAGAAGGGTCAAAGACCTGGGCCATGGCCAGGCCGGTCTGTTGACCGATCACCTGACCGGCGACGGCAGCCGAAGCCAGGAACATGCGGGCGACCGAACCGATCATCAATCCGATCAGAACCTCATTGATGATCAGTCCGGCGATCTGCAGGGGGCGTTCCGGCTGGGCCGGCATTTCCCCGGCGAGCATGGGCCCCAAGGCAAGCGCAAACAACAATGCAAAAGCCAGGCGGATACGTGGCGGAATACTGCCCTCACCGAATCCCGGCAAAAGCATGAGGATCGCACCGAGCCGCGCAAAAATGAGAGCGCCGGCAAATACAAGCAGTGAGAGATCCGCAATCATGCGGCAACGATCCGGTCGAATATGCCATTCATGAAGGCCGACATCAGCGCCCCCATCATCGGCAGGAAAATCAGCAGGGCCACAAAGATGGCAATGATTTTCGGGACGAAAACCAGTGTCATTTCCTGCACCTGTGTCAGAGCCTGAAACAGGGCGATCACAACACCAACGGCGAGGCCGATCAGCATGATAGGCGCTGCCATGGCCAGCATCAGCCAGATGGAATCCCGGGCAATATCGAGGACTTCTGAACCGGTCACGCGGCTTCTCCGCAACTGCAGTCACACACTTGTCTGAGCGGTCACGGTCCGGCTGTTCGCGTTAAGAAAGAGTCAACACTGGTAAACGCCAACCCGGAATTCAGTGCCGGAATTGCACTCTGTTGTGCCGCCCGAAAGTTCGGCGACGCCTTCTGCCCACAAACATTACGGATCAGTCAGGTTTACGCGCCCGACCTTTGCGTTAAGAAAGAGGCAGCGTTTTGCCACACGGCCTTCCCGGGGAGTTTTCCATGCGTCATTTTCTTGTTGGTATCAGTTCGTTTGCGTTACTGGCCGCCTGTTCGGATGGACAGGTCCAGGTCTCCAATCCGCCCGCCGGGGTTGAAACGGCGGCCAGCGAAAATGGCGGAGCTGAAATCCAGACTGAAACCGAACGCCTGATGGCGTTTTTCGACGCCCAGTTCCAGCGCGAACTGGCGTTCAGTCCTCAAGGGCAGACCTATCTCGGACTGATCGATGATGTTGAGGCCTATGGCCGCTGGGATGATGCAAGCGATGCAGCCTTCGAGGCCGGTCTGGACCGTGCGCGCGCAGATCTGGAAACGCTGCGCAATGATTTCGATTTTGAGGCGCTGACTCCGGAAGCCCAAGTCTCCTACCGGTTTGCCGAATTCGTCCTTGAAAACCAGCTGGATCAGGGCGCGTTCCGGGATCATAATTACATTTTCACACAATTCTTTGGCCCGCACAGCGATATGCCAGCCATGCTGATCGGCTATCATCGCATGGCGAATGCGGATCATGCCGATGCCTATGTCCGGCGTTTGCAGGGCCTGGGACCGCGTCTGCAGACGCTGGTCGATCAGGCCGATGAACGCGCCGCACAGGGCGTTCTGCCGCCAGCCTTTGCCTTTCCGACCGTGATCAACACCGCGCGCGGCATGATCACCGGCGCACCTTATGATGACAGTGGCGCAGACTCGCCGCTGTGGGCCGACTTCAACGAAAAGCTGGCCGGCCTTGATCTGGATGAAAGCACTGCGGAAGTCTTGCGGGAGCAGGCACGGGCCGCTTTGGTGGAAACGGTTGCGCCAGCCTATGTGCGTCTGATCACGACCATGGAAAGCCATGCCGAAATGGCCGAGCGCCTAGAGATTGACGGGGTTTCGCGCCTGCCTCGCGGCGTTGCATACTATGAAGCACAGGTCGCGAATTTCACGACGCGCGACGATATGACGGCCGAGATGGTTCACAATACCGGCCTTTCGGAAGTCGAGCGCATCCATGGTGAAATGCGCGATATCATGGCCCAGGTCGGCTTTGACGGGACACTCCAGGAATTCTTCGCCTATCTCCGGACCGACGAGCAATTCTACTACCCGAACACAGAAGAAGGCCGTCAGCGCTATCTGGATGAAGCGACAGCCATGATCGCCACGATGCGAGACGCATTGCCGGACTATTTTGGCCGGCTGCCGCAGGCCGAAATGGAAGTGCGCGCCGTTGAGCCTTATCGCATTGAAACTGCAACCGGCGCGTTCTACGAGCCGGGACCTCTGGATGGCTCCGCCCCGGGCGCATATTATGTGAATCTCTCGCAAATGGATGAATTGCCCGTCTACCAGATGGAAACGCTGGCCTATCACGAAGGATTGCCGGGCCATCACATGCAGGTTGCCATCAGCCAGGAACTGGATGATGTGCCGATGTTCCAGCGCACGACCTGGTTTTCTGCCTACGGCGAAGGCTGGGCGCTCTATTCCGAAAATCTCGGCAAGGACATGGGGTTCTTCACGGATCCGTATCAGGATTTCGGGCGCCTGGGATACGAGGTGTTCCGTGCAGCACGCATGGTCGTGGACACCGGTATTCACTTCTATGACTGGAGCGAGCAGGAGGCGATGGACTACATGCTCGCCAACACGCCGATGACCGAAGGCGATATCCGCAACGAGGTCCGGCGCTATATCGTCTGGCCGGGGCAGGCCATCTCCTACAAGGTCGGGATGCTGACCATACTGGAGTTGCGCCAGCGCTCCATGGAAGCGCTGGGAGATCAGTTCGACTATGGGGATTTCCACGATGTCGTGCTCGGCAACGGCGCTGTGCCGCTAACTTTGCTCAGTGACCTCGTCGATGCCTATATCGAAGAGACGCTTGCCGAATAGACTTGTCCCGTGGAGGGCGGAATAGTGCTGACAAATGGCTCTATCCCGCTCGCCATGCTGACCGATCTGGTCAATGAATATGCCGCCGAACGGCGCTCTGAAATGAAGAGGAGTAATCTCCGATGACGAAATTCCCCGCCTTCCTGACATCCGTTTCTCTGGCGGCCATTCTGGCAGCGTGCAGCCCCTCCGGCGAAACACCCGAGCGGCAAACACCCGCAAATGACTCCTCCACTTCCAGTGCTGCCAATGACAATGATGGTAACGGGGATTCCGGCGACGAGCTCGAAGTCAGCGAGTCCGAACGCCTGAATGCATGGTTCGAGGAAGTCTATGAAGCCGGAGTCGCCCGCTCACCGGTGACGCAGACCTTCCTTGGCCGCAAGACGGATTACGATCAATGGAATGATGTGTCGCCCGGCTTTGCGGAAGAAAGCATCCAGATTGCCGAGAATAATCTGGCGCGTATGCGGTCGGAATTCGATTATGAAGCACTGGACGAGAGCGCGCAGATTTCCTGGCGCATGTTCGAACGCAATGCCGAGCGTACGATCGAAGGCCGCCGGTGGCAGGATCACGGCTATATATTCACGCCGCGCGCCGGACCGCACAGTTTTGTGCCCTCATTCCTGATCGGCCAGCATCGGGTCGCAACATTCGGAGATGCCGAAGCCTATGTGGGTCGGTTGAACAATGTCGGGGCGTATCTCGACCAGTCGATGGAAAATGCCCGCCGCGCCTATGATATGGGCGTGAGGACCGCGCGCTGGACCTATCCGCCGATGATTGAGACGGCGCGCAATGTCATTTCCGGCCATCCCTTTGACGACAGCGGCGAAGATTCGCCAATCATGGCCGATTTCCGCAACAAAGTGACCGGTCTGGGACTGCCGCAGGATCAGCATGATCAACTGATCGCCGAGGCTGAGACCGCGATGGTCGAGGTATTGCAACCCGCCTATGAGCGCATGATCGACATGTTCGGTGAAATGGAAGCCGGAGCCACCGATGATGACGGTGCCTGGACCATGCCGGATGGTAGCGAATACTACGCCTATATGCTGGAAGGTTACACCACGACCGATATGACGCCGGAGGAAATTCACAATCTCGGTCTGGCGGAAGTCGAACGCATTCATGGCGAGATGCGCGACATCATGGCCGAGGTCGGTTTTGACGGCTCCCTGCAGGACTTCTTCGAGTTCATGCGGACCGATGAACAGTTTTATTATCCTAACACGGATGAAGGCCGCGAAGCCTATCTCGCCGATGCGACAACGCTGATCGACAGTATGCGAGAGGCGCTTCCGGCCTTTTTCAACACCTTCCCGGAAGCGGATATGGAAGTTGTGCGCGTCGAGCCCTTCCGTGAGGCTTCTGCGGGCAAGGCTTTCTATAACCGCCCGTCTGAGGACGGATCCCGCCCGGGCCGCTATTACGCCAATCTGCGCGACATGCGGGACATGCCGACCTACCAGATGGAAGCGCTGGCCTATCACGAAGGCATTCCCGGCCATCATATGCAACTGGCGATCATGCAGGAGCTGGAAGGCGTGCCGTCTTTCCGCCGGTTTGGCGGCGTAACGGCCTATACGGAAGGCTGGGGGCTCTATTCGGAATATCTGCCGCTGGAAATGGGCTTTTATGACGACCCGTATTCAAACTTCGGGCGCCTGGCGATGGAGCTCTGGCGGGCCTGCCGGCTCGTGGTCGATACCGGGCTGCACCATTATCGCTGGACGCGGGAAGAAGCCGTCGACTATCTCTCCGAAAACACGCCGAACCCCCAGGGCGATATCGTCAATGCAATTGACCGCTACATCGTCATTCCGGGACAGGCGACGGCCTACAAGATCGGCATGAACGAGATTTTGCGCCTGCGTGGCGAGGCACAATCTGTCCTTGGTGACGATTTCACCATGGGCGCATTTCACGATGTGGTGCTGACGCAGGGGGCCATGCCACTGAACATCCTCGAAGAGCGTGTTCAGGCATGGATCGAAGAGGTTCAGGCTGCAGAGTAAGCCTAGATCGGCATTTTCAGGATGTCGTTATAGGCCCGGATGACCTGGTCGCGGACGGCCATGACGGTTTCGAGCTGGACCTCGGCCGCAGCTACCGCCGTGACCACATCGACAAGCTCAGCCTGCCCGGTCGCGGCATTGGCGGTCATCTGCTCGGCCTGGACCAGAGAGGTGTTGGTGGCTTCCAGCGCGCCCTGCACCATGTCGGTGAATTTGAGCCCTTCGGCGGCTGCATCCGGTCCGGTTGCAGCGGTTCCGGCGGCACCTGCAGCCTGTTGATATGCGTTCAGCGCGGCTGTGATATCCATGGCCATGATCTAGCGTCCTAGCGGCGAAGCAGATCCAGCGCGCGCTCCATCATGCGCTTGCTGGATTCCACCATGTTGAGATTGGCTTCGTAAGAGCGTTGGGCTTCGCGCATATCCATCAGTTCGATCAGTGTCTGGACGTTGGGATAGCGGACATAGCCCTCTTCATCAGCTGCCGGATGACCCGGCTCGTATTCCAGCCGGAAATCCGACATGTCAGGCGCAGCGCGGCTCATGCGGACGGTTTCCAGACCGCTGGCGCGATCCAGCTCGGATTCAAAAACCGGCATCTGCCGCCGGTAGGGATCCGTGCCCGGCGTTTCCGCAGTCGAGTTCGCATTGGCAATGTTTTCGGCGATAATCCGCATGCGCGCGGACTGGGCCCTGAGCCCGGCGGCAGCGACCGAAAGCGCGTCAGATGCATCTGTCATCTATTCACTCCTAGCCACCGACCGGACGCGCGGCCATGCGCATCAGGCCCAGACTTTTCTGGTAAAGCGTCAGCGCGGTTTCGTATTGCATCCGGTTTTCCTGTGCCCGCACCATCTGCTCTTCCAGAATCACGGAATTGCCGTTCACCGTTGTCTGGCTGTCCGGGCGGTCCTGCGCCGTATAGCGGCGGTCAGCGGCAGAGACGCTGGCAGAATTGCGCAGCTGCTCCTGCAGCGCGCGATGGAAATCGGCACGGGACAAATCCTGTGGCGTGTAGCCGGGCGTATTGGCGTTCGCGATGTTCTGCGTCAGCAAATCATGCCGCTGACTGTGAAAAGCCATCGACTCACGCAAGATTGCCAGTGTTGGCGCGTTATCCAGACTCATCCTCTAACTCCGGTCTGTTGAGGAAGAAGCTGGAGCGCGTCGCTTAACGCCGCGTTAAACAGGAAGGAATTGCCCACCTTGGACGTTGTCGATGCCGCCCGATACATCGCCGCGCTGGCCGTGGTTCTGGGTCTGCTGGGCCTGCTGGCGTTGGGCGCCAGGCAGGGATGGCTGGCCAGCTTCCTTTCTGGCGTTTCACGCGGGGCGCTTGCAGGCGTGAAACGTGAGCGGCGCATGAGGGTGGTGGAGACACTGGTGCTCGACCCGCGGCGCCGAATCGTCATCGTTGAGATTGATGGCAAGGAAAAAGCCTTGCTGCTGGGGGCATCGGACGAAACGCTGCTGCCCCATGACGAAAGGCCGACTCCATGAGCCTGAAACGCTGGGCCGGCATATTCGCACTGATCGGCGGGTTTCTGCTGGTCAGCGGATCGGTCTGGGCAGCGGCGCCCGCCGGCCCCGGCATATCGCTGGATCTGGGCGATGAGGGCACGCTGACGGAGCGTGTCCTGCAATTGATGGCGCTGCTGACCGTACTGTCGCTGGCCCCGTCCATTGTCATCATGACAACGTCTTTCGTGCGGATCGTGGTGGTGCTTTCACTGTTACGGACGGCGGTCGGTCTGCAACAAAGCCCGCCCAATGCGGTGCTGATCTCGCTGGCAATTTTCCTGACCGGATTCATCATGGCGCCCGTCTTCAGTCAGTCCTATGAGCAGGGCATCCGCCCGCTCCTGGATGGCGAGATCGAGCTGACCGAGGCCTTTGACCGGTCCAGCGCACCGGTCAAAACTTTCATGCTGGCGCATACGCGGGAAGATGATCTTGGCCTGTTCATCGGTTTCATGGCAGGAGATCCGCCGGCCAGCGCCGAGGAAACGCCGTTTCATGTTGTGGCGCCCGCTTTCATGATTTCCGAGCTGCGCCGGGCATTCGAAATCGGCTTTCTCCTGTTCATTCCCTTCCTGATCATCGACCTGGTGGTGGCGTCCATTCTGATGTCGATGGGCATGATGATGCTGCCACCCATCGTGATTTCGCTGCCTTTCAAACTGATATTCTTTGTTCTGGTGGATGGCTGGCGTCTGGTCGCGGGCAGTCTTGTCCAGAGTTTTGCAACGATCTCACCGCCCGGCTAGGCGGGATCCGTGTCGTCCGAGAAGCGGTCACGGAAGCGGCCCATGAAGGCATCCAGCGTGTCGACTCCGGCAATCTGGCGGGCCAGATCACCAATCCGGACATCGCCGCTGGCCGAGGTGTCGCTGGTCAGAACGTCGAAGGCTTCAGCCTGATCGGTTGTTGCCATCTGCGCACCGTAACGTGTCGTCAGGCGATCAATCGCTGACCGGTCTTCCGCCAGATTATAGGCAATGGCGGCCCGCAGGACATCGGCCTGTTCGTCAATTGTCAGCGGTTGCGGGTCACTCCAGCGATTGCCGAGCGCCGCTTCGATGCGGCGGCCGGCATCCGGCCAGTTACGCTGGGCCCATGCCACATCGGCGCGCAGGCGGCGGGCTTCCTCGCTGGTATCGCGTTCGATCAATTCCAGCGCATGTTCATGCCGTCCCAGTTCGGACAAGGCACGCGCTTCCAGAATACGGCGTTCGGCCACCAGTTCCGATGGCAGCCCGGCAACACGGGTGGAGCGGATCACCGTCAAGGCTTCACTGGGCCGGTGATCCATCAGATAAATCACGGCGAGGTCTGTGCCGACACGGGCGCGGGCGGCCGGTTCCCGCAAGCGCTCATTGACCTGATGAGCCAGAAGCTGCGCTGCCGGTTCCAGCAGATCAAAAGCCACCAAGCGGTCCGCCAGACGCCGGATCATGCGGTCGCCATCTGCACCAATCGGGGTCATGTAGGAGTGTTCATAAAACAGGGCGACGGCCTCTATCGGATCCATCCGGTCCGCGGCACCATCCAGAAAAAGCGTATTGAAAATACGGCTCATTTCCTGGCCGGTACGGCGGGCTGCGCGAGTTTCCGGAAATTCAGCCCGGGCATTCTGCATGATCCGCAGGCCCTCACTGAACTGCCCTTCCCGGACATAGAGCCGGCCCAGCAAATTCATGGTTTCAAGCTCTATGGTGTCCCCGCGCCAGCGCAGGCGGAGCATTTCCAGACCCTCAACGGCTTCGGTTGGCGAAATGAGCTCGTTTTCGATCCGAATCTTGTAAAGTTCCAGCAAAGCCAGCGCCTGGATTTCCGGAATTCCCGAAGACGAGAGGGCCTCCAGCTGGCGCAAGGCCGAAGCGGTGTCACCGGACGCCGCCGCCAACCGAGCGTCCAGCCAGTCGGCTCGCGCCGCAATTTCCGGACCGGGATTTTGGCTATCCAGATTCCGCAACAATTCTGTAGCGGACGCAAAATCATTCAATTCAAGAGCGGTTTCAGCATGCATAACGCGAAAGCGGGACTGCCATTCGGGCGCGTAATCGAACAATGTCTCGCGCGACGCCGCAAACCGCCGGCTGGCCTCTTCCCATTCGCCTCGCTCGGCAGCCACCATGGCCTGCCAGGGCGCAACACCTGGATCATTGCGCAACTCCGGCGCATTGAAGGCCAGACGGGCATCTTCGATCCGGCCCATCATCAGACTGGCGACACCTGCCAACGCCAATGCGTGCGCATTGCTCTGCATTGCAGGATCACGATCAATCGCAACGTCAATAATGCCCAGTGTCTCCGCCGCGAGGCCGTTTGCCAGCATATATCGGGCAAGCGTGATCCTGTCGCTGGTGGTTCCGCGTGCGGCCTGGGCATAGAGTTCTGTATATGTCGGCCAATATTCGCCCTGGCGCTGCCAGCGCTCGAAATCCATGAAGGCCGGGGAGTCGAGGCTGCGGCGTCCGGACGCCAGAATGCTGTCGGAGGTCGGCGATAGCGCCAAACCTTCCGGGCGGGCAAATACCACGACTTCGCCCTGCGTGGTCATGACCACATCATCGGCAGTGACTTCCATCGCCGCGCCATGGCTGGAGGGCAAAAGCGCCATGCCCACGAAATCACGGCGGCCGGGCGAACCCTGTATCTGACCACCAGCGGTAATCACCGCCATCGTGTCACCGACCACCGGGTCATCGACCCAGAGCGTTTGCCCCATTTCCTGCAACGTGACGAGAATGCGGGCAGACGCACCCCGCCGGGCATCCCGCTCGACTGAAATCGGACGCGGCGGCGATTCAATTCGCTCGGCCAACACGATGCGCCAGACCGGCCCTTCGTTGAAGACTTCTGCCTGTGTGGATTCCGGTACAACGACCCGGGCGGCCGTAAAATCCTGCCCCACCACAGCGGTGAAGCCGATGACGTGCCCGCGCGAACCGTGCGCCATCTCATCGAGATTCAAATCCGCTTCTGCATCGAATACAATCCAGACGGCAGATCCGCGGCGGAAGACAGCCGCTCCGACCGGTGCCGCCCATTCGAAGGACGCCGTGAGCTCTCCGTCCGCTTCCACAACACGGGCCTGAACCACACCACTGGCCGGAACCGGATCAGCGCGCTCGACGGGCGTATAGCTGAGACCATTGTCCTCAATGTCCGGCACCGGCACCGTCTGACCGGGTTCGATTTCCGGCTCGTCCAATTCATTTTCTGCCACATCCGGATCGGCGGTCGGTGACGGATTTTGCCGGGATTCGGGCGCATTTTCTTCAGGCGGTTGTGCATCGGCCAGCGCAGCCAGGGCTGCCAGTACATCCGTCGGATTTGTGACGCCATCGGCCAGCAGGTCGATGACAACGCGTTCGCCCTCGTCCCAGATGCGGGCTGTGGCTCCGTCTTCGAGGGTCAGGCGCAGACGGTAGTCATTTTCACCGCGTTCGCCTTCAATGTCTTCCAGCAGACGAGGGTCGGACGTCCGCAACTCAACCAAGTCCATATTTGCAGGTGCTGAAAACTCGACCGTGGCGATATCCCCGTCCTGAAGCAGTTCATATTCCACGACTTCCGGCCAGATCAGTTCGATACGGGTGTATTCTGCTGCCTGTCCGAAGGAGACCGCGACATCCAGAGCAGGAGGAGGTGGCGGGGGCGGGGCTGCAGCAGCGGCTGCGGCGGCATCGATTTCAGCTTGCTCGCGCGGGGATACAATATCCGGGAGCGGTTGTGTCCCTGCCGGCACCAGGTCAATTGCTACAAGATTATAAGACGAGGATATTCGCGGCGTCACCGTGCCGCTGCGCAAGGCGAGCCGCAGAGTATTACCATCGGGATCGACGCGGGCGAGCGCCACCAGATCCCCCAGGCGGCTGGTGATTTCACCGGCACTGCCTTCGATGGCGTCCGACAGGCGAACGACCAGCACCTGGCCGCCCACGATTTCAGCCTCTGCGCCCGGGCGTTCATCGGAAAAAGCTTCCGGATAGGCCACGACAATGCGGGACACGCCACTGATGCGCTCGACCGAGAAACTGACCGGCTCGGCGGCATAAGCCGAAGCACAGACCATAATCCCGGTCAGGCTGGAAAGGAGGCTAGCCCTCAGTGCCAATCCGCGCCTCCAGCTCGGCTGCTGTATCAGGAACATCACGGCGCGATGCGATCAATGCGGTAAGATTGGCAGCATCGCGGACATTCATTTCGCCCATGATTTCACCGGCCTTGCGGGCGGCCATACGGGTGACAATCTGAACCTGAGTTTGCGGATCCAGGGCGGCGAGCCTTTCAGCGGCGGCATCCACTTCCATATTATTGTAGATCGACACCAGACGTGCAATTTCGGCTTCTTCTTCCTCGGAAAGTGTACCGAGGAGGGTTTCGATATCATCGCGCAGGGCACGCAACTCGACGATACGTTCGTCGATGCGTATTTCTGCGGCTTCCAGCAATTGTTCACGCGTATCAAGTTCACGGGCGCGCCCATCAAGCTGATCCCGCCGCTCCCGGAGGGACGTCAGAACATCGGCTTGGGACGGGCTGAGACCGACGCTGGCAGCGAACAGGCTCGACTGGTCCGGACCGGGTTGAACCGGCGGGCATTGTGCAGCACCGATCGAGTTTTCCGGCAAAGGTGAAGCGGTTTCATCGGTGAGGCCTGTATCGTCTTGCTGCGCCGGGGTTTCGGCTTCTTCGGAGAGACTCCATGCCGTCAGCGCGTCCGCTGCGCTGACCCCGACTTCCAGCGCCTTGAGAACGAATAGACCGCCTGCCAAAACAGCGGCTGTTGCGAGAAGACGAACCGGACGCATGATTATCGTACATCCTTCAGATCAGTATAGACGGTTTTCCGTCCACCTTCGGGAAAGTGTTCAGCAATCGTTTTGCGGCTTGGACGCGATGCTATGGAGTCGGCCTGACGATCACCGGCTTCCACCAGAAGCCGGAGCTCATCCGACAGGCCTTGTGCACGGCGCACATTCTCTTCCAAGGATTCACCGCTTTCACGAGCCGCCCGCTGAAGCCCGGCAAGGCTGGCGCGGGCGCGTTCGGATGCCTCGTCCAGCGCGATGATGGACGCCCGGATTCCATCCTGTCCCGAGCGCAGGGCGCGCAATCGTGCATCCACGCGCCACAGCATCACCGCAGCAATCAGGACGAGCAGCGCAACAGCGCCTTCAAAGACAAGCGTGGCAAGGGTCATACTTTTCTCAACAATGCTTTCTTGGCGCGGGAGGTCAGCGGAGCATCCAGGCGTACGGCGACATTGTAGCCAAGCCGCCCCATGCGTCCCCGTGTCAGCGGAACGGATCCGCACTTCAGTTCAATGGCGCTGTCGGACGACGCATCGAGGTAAAAAGTGTCGCCCACCTTCATGTCCATCACCTTGCCCAATGGCATCCGGATTTCATCCAGAACCGCCGAGACTTCCATCTGTGTGGACCAAAGTTCCGTGGCGAGGTGACTTTCCCAGATATTGTCACGTCCAAACTTCTCACCCATGAATTGCTGCAACAGCATTTTCCGGATGGGCTCCAACGTGGCGTAGGGCAATAGCAATTCGATGCGCCCGCCCCGGTCTTCCATATCCACGCGCAGCTTCACCAGAATGGCGGCATTGGCCGGACGTGCGATGGCCGCAAAGCGGGGGTTTGTCTCGATCCGTTCGAGCGCAAAATCGACCTCGGTCAGGGGCTCGAAGGCCGACTTGGCGTCCTGTAACACCACTTCGATCATGCGCTGGACCAGTGTCCGTTCGATCGTCGTGTAGGGCCGGCCTTCAATCCGCATGGCGCTATTGCCGCGGCGGCCGCCGAGCAAGACATCGACGATGGAATAGATCAGATTGGAATCGACCGTCAGCAGGCCGTAATTGTCCAGCTGTTTGGCGCGGAATACCGACAGAATGGCCGGTAACGGTATCGAATTTAGATAGTCGCCGAAGCGCATGGACGAGATGTTGTCGAGACTGACTTCGACATTGTCCGAGGTAAAATTACGCAGGCTGGTCGTCATCAACCGCACCAGGCGGTCAAAAACGATTTCCAGCATGGGCAGGCGTTCATAGGAGACAAGCGCCGAATTGATGATGGCGCGGATACCGGACTTGTCGCCGCCTTCCTCATCCGAGACCGAAAAGCCCAGAAGGCTGTCGATTTCGTCCTGGTTGAGGATACGCTCAGGCGCAGCGCCGGGCTGTCCGTCGCCGCCTTCTTCACCAACCATGGACTGCCATTCTTCGGAGAGATCGTCTCCGGAGGCATCCTCGGCTTCAGTGGCTTCCGGGGCTTCTGTTTCTGCAGCGTCCGCCATGAATGGTCCTAAACGATCAGCATATTGGTGATGAGAACAGCCGATATCCGGTCTTGGCCGAGTACGAGCTGTGCGCGGCGCAGCAATTCCATGCGTACGCGCTGATAGCCCGCGCTGCCGGCCAGATCCTCAGGCCGCAACTCTCGAAGGAAGGCAATGAATTGATCCCGGATTCGCGCCTGCTCAGATTCCGTGAAATGAGCGGCAAAGTCTTCTTCCTCGGTTTCAAACTGGAGCTGCATGGACAGAATAGAGAAGCCGCCATTGCCGTTGGAGATGGAGACCTGCATTTCCGGCAATTCCACATAATGCAAGTTGTCATATGCGGCATGGCCGTCTTGACCGTCAGCGGCTTCACCATGCTCTCCAGCTTCGGCAAGTTGCGCATCTTCTCCACCGCCGGACAGAAGCAGGAAGGCCGCAGTCCCGCCAAGCAGGAGGATGACCACGGGCAGGCCGATAAACAGTGCCAGCTTCATCAGGCCCGGCTTCTTTTTTCCGCCTTCAGCCTCTTCGCCTTCCGCGCCGTCTTCGATCTCTTCGTTTTCGTCCGCCATTTTCCGGCTCCGATTCTTGGAATCAAATGCTGATTAAGGCCCGGTCCGGTTAACGAGGCGTTTGCAATTGCCGCCAACCCGGCAATTCCTGCCGCCTGGTGGGCCGCAAACTGCCGGGATGCGCCAACCATCCCGGCGATCTGACGCGCCAAGCTATTGAAATGCAGCGTTATTAACCATGGCACGCTGGATGCAACGGGTGGAACAAGCACTGCGGAAGACGGTGCTGAAACATATCGATCCAGAACGGACGGAACGCGCCATGGAAAATGCTCTGATGATAGGGCTTTCGCGACAGCTGACGCTGCGCCGCGAAATGGATATCACCGCGAACAATATCGCGAATGCCAACACGCCCGGATTTCACGTCGAAAGCCTGCTGCTGCGCAGCGAGGCGGCCTCCACCGCCCGATCACAAGATGGTCCGCAAGACCTTCAATATGTCGATGCCTGGGGCATTGGCCGGGATTTCCGTGAGGGGACGCTGGAATTTACCGGCCGCCAGCTGGATGTCGCGCTGGAAGGCGACGGCTTCTTCCAGGTCGAGGCGGCGAATGGCGACGCGCTCTATACCCGCGACGGCCGCTTCACCATTGATGGCGAAGGCCGGCTGGCAGCGTCCGATGGTGCACTGGTTCTGGATGATCTGGGCGCGCCCATCCTGATCGATCCGGCACAGGGACCGGTGATGATTTCCGAGGACGGCGCGCTGGTCCAGAACAATGCCGAGATCGCCCGGCTGGCCATCTATACCTTTGAAAATCTTGGCGCGCTGGCGAAGACCGGCTCCGGCCGTTATGCGGCGTCTGAAGACGCGCCAGCCGATCTCGCCGCCGATTTCCAGCTGCGTCAGGGCTATGTCGAGAGCTCGAACGTCCAGCCCATTCTGGAGCTGACCCGCATGATCGAGACCATGCGGGCCTATGAATCCGTTTCCCGCTTTATCTCACAGGGCGAGGAATTGAGCCGCAAGGCGATCGAACGCCTCGGCCGCGTCTAAGGGGAGTTATACCATGCGTTCTCTCACCACCGCCGCTACGGGCATGCAGGCCCAGCAGATGAATGTCGAGGTGATCTCGAACAACATCGCCAATATGAACACCACCGCTTTCCAGCGGCAGCGGGCCGAATTCCAGGACCTGATCTATCAGAGCGTCGAGCGCATGGGTGCGTCGTCCTCTGATGCCGGCACGATCGTGCCGACCGGCGTCCAGATCGGCCTCGGTGTCCAGGCGGCCTCGGTCTACCGGATCACCGAGCAGGGCAGTCTGAACCAGACCGGCAACCGCTATGACCTGGCCATTTCGGGCCGCGGATATTTCCGCGTCCAGCTGCCCTCGGGCGAGGATGCCTATACCCGCGCCGGCAATTTCGCCATCAGCCCGGACGGGCAGATCGTGACCACGGACGGCTATACCGTCGCGCCGGGCATCGCCATTCCGCAGGGCACGCGCGATGTGGCGATCAACCAGCAGGGACAGGTGCAGGCCATCATTGATGGCGACCCGAACCCGCAGATTGTCGGCCAGCTGGAATTGTCGACCTTCTTCAACGAGGCAGGCCTGGAAGCGCGCGGCGACAATCTGTTCACCGAAACCGCGGCCTCGGGCGCGGCGACCAGCGGCACGCCGGGATCGACCGGATTCGGCGTTGTGCGCCAGGGGTTTGTGGAAAGTTCCAACGTCAATGCGGTCTCCGAAATCACCGCCCTGATCCAGGCCCAGCGCGCCTATGAGATGAATGCGCGGGTGATCTCGGCGTCTGATGAAATGCTGGCCGCCAGCTCCAATCTCCGCTGAGGATTAAGCCATGAAAACCGTCCTCTTCGCCCTCGCCCTCGTTCTCGCCCCGCCGCCGCAGATCCTCGCCACGGCTTTTGCCGACGAGGCGGTCATGCTGCGCAGCGATATCCGTGTCGAAGCCGATATGGTGACGCTGGGCGATCTCTTCGGCATCACCGGAGACGCCGCCGATGTGGTCATCGCCCGCGCGCCGGAACCGGGCCGCCGCACCTCGCTGGATCCCGATTATGTGCGTCAGCAGGCGCGCAATAACGGCCTCGCCTGGGCCAATGCGAACCAGCTGCGCCGCGTCACCATCGAGCGCGCCAGCCGCATGATCGATACCGGCCTGCTGACCGAGATGATCGCCGCCGAGCTGAATATGCGCGATGGCAATGAGTATGAGGTCCAGCTGTCGGGTGCCGGGGCGCTGCACATGCCGGTCGAGGCGCGCGGCCTGCCGGAGATTTCGCAGATGGATTTTTCCAGCCGCACCGGCGTGTTCCAGGCCGAGCTGGTTGCCTATGACGGGGCGGTGCCCGTGCGCCTGTCGGGCCGGGCTTTTGCGACGCTGGAGGTGCCGGTCCTGGCGCGGCCGATTCCCGCCGGACAGGTGATCGAGCACAGTGATATCGACTGGATTTCCGTCCGCGCCGACCGGGTGCGCGCCGATGCGATGATGAATCCCGACAATATGGCCGGTCTGGAAGCGCGCCGGGCCTTGCGTCCGGGCGAGCCGGTCCGCGCCTATGACCTGCAGCCCCCGGTCGTCGTAGCGCGCGGCGAGACGGTGAATCTGGTGTTCTCGGTCCCGGGCCTGACGCTGACAGCCCGCGCCCGCGCGCTGGAGGATGCCGGGGAGAACGAGATCGCCCGCTTTGTGAACCTGCAATCCAACCGGACGGTGGACGCCATGGTGGAAGGGCCGGGCCGCGCCCGCGTCGTTACCGCCGGACCGTCCTGATTCAAAATCGGAGACTCCTACAGTTTTTGACGTTTTGTCTCCTACTACAACTACTACAACGACGACTACAGCTCCAACATCTGAAGCCAATAAGAACAATAAAATCAACAACACTGGGAAAATTGCCATGATCCGTAAACTGCTCGTTTTCTCCGCCGCGCTTGTCCTTCCGGCCTGCGCCACCGCCGACCGGCTCGCCGAGGTGGGGTCCGTGCCCGCCCTCACACCGATCGAGAATCCGGCGCTCTATGCCACAGGGTCAAACGCGAACCCGGCCTATGGCCCGCAGTATAACGCCCCCGCCACACAGGGGGGACAAAACGGCCCATACGGACAGCCGCAACAGGGCGGACAGTCCGGCTATCCGCCGCCGCCCGCCTCGCAATATGGCAGCGCTTACGGGGCCCGTGCCGGGGCCGTTCCGGTGCATTACGAGGCCTCGCCCACCAATTCCCTGTGGACGCCGGGACGCCAGACCTTTTTCGGCGATCCGCGCGCCGCGTCGCCGGGCGATATCCTGACGGTGAATATCAATATCTCCGACAGCGCCAATGTGCAGAACTCGACCAACCGGACGCGCACGGCCTCGGAAGACAGCAATCTGACCAATTTCCTCGGCGGCGAAGCGGCGCTTTCGCAATTCTTCAATGATGCGGTTGATCCCGCCTCGCTGACCAGTTTCGGCTCGTCGGGTTCGCACAGCGGCAATGGCGCGGTCAGCCGGCAGGAGACGATCAATCTGTCCATCGCGGCGGTGGTCACCGGGCGCATGCCGAATGGCAATCTGGCCATTGCCGGGCGGCAGGAAGTGCGCATCAATAACGAGATCCGCGAGCTCCTCGTCTCCGGCGTGGTGCGGCCGCAGGACATCGCCTCGGACAATACGATCCGCCACACCCAGATCGCCGAAGCGCGCATCTCCTATGGCGGCCGCGGCCATATCTCCGACGTCCAGCGCCCGCGCCTGGGCCAGGAAATCTACGACATTCTCTGGCCCTTCTAGGGCAGAGCAAACCTCCACCACCCAGTGGCGCACCTTGGCCCCTGCCGTTTCTGACGGCAGGGGTTATTTTTGCCTGCGGAGCAGGCATCCCGGACAAGCGCGATAGCGCGCGATCCGGGATCTGGATGTGACAGATGCCCTTTTTCTCCCCCCACCCCTACCCCTCCCCACGGCGGGGGAGGGGAAAGTGTTGGCAGCGTTGGGTGCTCTTTTCCCCTTCACTTGATGGCTTGAACGAGGGTTTGAACCAGAGGCCCGTTTCCCCTCCCCTCGATGGGGAGGGAAGACGGCGCAGTCGTCAGGGTGGGGTGATGATGGCAAATGCCATGCCGGTAATTACCCCCCACCCCTACCCCTCCCCACGGTGGGGGAGGGGAAAGTATTGGCAGCGTTCGGTGCTCTTTTCCCCTTGATGGGGAGGGTCGCAGGTCCGTCAGGACCGGCGGGGTGGGGTGATCAGACTAGGAACCATCATATTCCTGCCTGCGTCGAAGCTCGCAAACCGCCGCATAGATGCCGTCCATCACACCATCCAGATTCTCCCGGACATCGACATTCCAGACCCTCAGGACCTCATAGCCTTCGCTGCGGAGCCAGGCATCGCGGGCGGCATCCCGTTTCGAGTTGTCTTCAAAGCCGTGCTGGCTGCCGTCAATCTCGATCACCAGACGGTATTTGTGGCAGACAAAATCGACAATGAAGCCGCCGATCGGTGATTGCCGCCGGAAATGAAAGCCCTGTTCGCGCCAGCCGCGCAGCACATACCAGACCAGCCGTTCGTGATCGGTCATGCGGTTTCGCAGCGATTGGGCACGGCTGGACATGGTTCAACCTTATCACGGGTTGCAATTACCCCCCACCCCTACCCCTCCCCACGGCGGGGGAGGGGAAAGTGTTGGCAGCGTTGGTTCTCTTTCCCCTCCCCTTGATGGGGAGGGTGGTCCGCAGGACCGGGTGGGGTGAAGATGGCGGACGCGACACCAGCCCCCCACCCCTACCCCTCCCCACGGCGGGGGAGGGGAAAGTGTTGGCAGCGTTCGGTGCTCTTTTCCCCTTGATGGGGAGGGTCGCAGGTCCGTCAGGACCGGCGGGGTGGGGTGATCAGACTACGAATCATCCTGTTCCTGACGCCTGCGGAGCTCACAAACCGCCGCATATATGCCGTCCATCACGCCATCCAGATTCTCCCGGACATCGACATTCCAGACCCTCAGGACCTCATAGCCTTCGCTGCGGAGCCAGGCATCGCGGGCGGCATCTCGTTTCGAGTTGTCTTCAAAGCCGTGCTGGCTGCCGTCAATCTCGATCACCAGACGGTATTTGTGACAGACGAAATCGACAATGAAGCCGCCAATCGGGGCTTGCCGCCGGAAATGAAAGCCCTGTTCGCGCCAGCCGCGCAGCACATACCAGACCAGCCGTTCGTGATCGGTCATGCTATTGCGCAGCGATTGGGCACGGCTGGGCATGGGTCCAGCTTATCACGGGTTGCAATTACCCCCCACCCCTACCCCTCCCCACGGCGGGGGAGGGGAAAGTATTGGCAGCGTTCGGTGCTCTTTTCCCCTCCCCTTGATGGTCAGACGGAATGTTTGAACCGATGGCGTTCTTCCCCTCCCCTTGATGGGGAGGGTGGTCCGCAGGACCGGGTGGGGTGAAGATGGCGGACGCGACACCAGCCCCCCACCCCTACCCCTCCCCACGGCGGGGGAGGGGAAAGTTTTCAGCGCCGGCGTCTTTTCCCCTCCCCTTGATGGGGAGGGAAGACGGCGCAGCCGTCAGGGTGGGGTGACGTGTTTTGCTGCCCCCCGTAAACAGGAGGAGGAAACCAACCCCTCACCCTCGAAAGCCGTCCACTCGCGTGGCCGCCTTCCTCTACCCTCTCCCCTTTGAAAGGGGAGAGGGAAAGGGTGCGAAGTCGCGCAGCGGCGAGCAGCCAGGGTGAGGGGAAGTCAGTTTGCACCCCCAACCCGTCATCACACGGCCGCGCCACGCGCGGGTCCGGGTGATCCCGATGTCATGGAGATCACCCGGATAAACCGGGTGATGACGCGTTTGTATGGGTGAAAAACAGGGCGCTATTTCCCCTCCCCGCTTGCGGAAGGGGAAACCAACCCCTCACCCTCGAAAGCCGCCCACTCGCGTGGCCGCCTTCCTCTACCCTCTCCCCTTTCAAAGGGGAGAGGGAAAGGGTGCGAAGCCGCGCTGCGGCGAGCAGCCAGGGTGAGGGGTTGGACGTCCCGCAGCAAAGCCTCGAACCACACTCTCCCCCTCTCCAACTCCGTCACCCTCCGGCTTGCCTGTCCTCGCGACACCCGCTTTCGCGGGCGCAGGAAGCGGGTCATCGGGTTGTGAGGTGGTTCAGGATTGCGTTCGCTTGTTGATTCTTTAACCGACACACTCAATTTTGGCGGTAGGGAGATCATCATGCTTTCAACTATTGGATACGAGTCCGCGCAACTCAGCCACTTTATCGGAACGTTGCAAACGGCAGGCGTTGAAATTCTGGTCGATGTTCGCGATCGCGCGCAATCGCGGCGAAAGGGGTTCTCCAAGACTGCTTTGTCAGATGCTCTCAAGGCTGTTGGCATTGATTACCTTCACCTTCGCGAACTCGGTGATCCGAAAGCTGGTCGCGAAGCAGCAAGGGCTGGCGAATGGAAGAAGTTTCGCAAAATCTACGATGAAGCGGTTGCATCAATGGCCGCCCAAGAAGCTCTCGATGAAATTGAATTAATCGTGGAGAAACAACACGCTTGCCTACTCTGCTATGAACGTGATCCCAGCACATGCCATCGCTCTATAGTTGCGGATATAGTGGCGGGTCGTATAGGCTTGAAACCTCAACATCTTGGGGTTCGCGAAATTGAGCCGACTTTCCACGCAAAAAGACGAGTGCTTCATAGTCGTCAAAGCACTGCCGCATAGATCCAGCGATTATTTTGAAACTGTCTGTTGCGCAGGGTTAGGCCGTGATGGAAGGTGGCGACGCCTTTATCCTGTTCCGTTTAGAATTCTCGAGCGCGGCTCCCAGTTCAAACGATGGGACTGGATTGAATACGAGTATACCAGCCCCAAAACAGACGACCGTTGGGAAAGCCAACGAGTAGATGCTGACACGCTATCTGTCTCAAAAGCACTGACGATATCGCAACGACCGGCCTTCATAAATCCACTCATCCGTGCGTCGCTCGTAGAGGCTGCTGATCGCGGCGAGTCGTTGGCGTTAGTGCGCCCCCGAAATTTAGATTTCACGGCCAAAAGAAAATCCGACGCAATGGTGGCCGATGAGACACGAAAACACGCGGAGTATGCTCGGCAATACACGATGTTCGATAAGCCTGTCGATCCGATGAAGCCCTGCCCATTCTCGTTCCACGTCAAATGGGCGGACCAGGATGGCAGAGTTCACAATCACACCTGCGATGATTGGGAGACCACAACTGCTTTTTACCGCAGAAGCAAAAACCTCGGCGACAAGGCAGGGATTGTTTCGCTAAAGGAGACATACGAGAACGATTACATGCGTCGAGGCATGGCGCTGGCCTTCAGCACACACTCTCGTCGGAAGTCGCAATGGTTGCTTGTTGGGATGATCAGGATCGATGAGGACAACCAATCGGACTTGTTCTTGTCGTGAATCTTAATCGTCGCGATGCACGCGCTCGGAGCGCTCATGGCGTTCCTGGGCTTCGAGCGACAGGGTGGCGACGGGGCGGGCGTCGAGGCGTTTCAGGCTGATGGGCTCGCCGGTTTCCTCGCAATAGCCATACGTGCCGTCCTCGATGCGGCGCAGGGCCGAGTCGATCTTGGCGATCAGCTTGCGCTGGCGGTCGCGGGCGCGCAGTTCCAGAGAGCGGTCGGTTTCGGTCGAGGCGCGGTCGGCAATATCCGGCATGGCGCCGATATCTTCCTGCAGCGCTTCCAGCGTGGTCTTGCTCTCGCGGATGATCTCGTCCTTCCACGCATTCAGCTTGCGCCGGAAATACTCGACCTGACGCTCATTCATGAAGGGTTCTTTGGGGGACGGCACATAACCGGCCGGAAGTTCGATTTCAGAGACCGAGGCGTCTTTTGTCTTCGCCATAACGCACACTCCGATATTTTACCGCCCCTCGACAGGCGCGGCGCAATCTACTCAGGACGCTAATCGAGTCAACGCGCAAGCGCGGTTTGGCGGGGGAAAAACGCCGTCACAATTTCGTGTAAAAAGCGAAGTGTTATCCACAGTTTAGCGTTCGAGCTTGGCGAGTTCGACCGCGGCGCGGGTCTCGACCTCGTCCAGCATCGCCTCCAGCCGGTGGTCGTGGGTTGATTCGCGGCGCGTCTGCAGCAGGTCCATCAGGGCGACCAGCTTGGCGCGCGGAATGCCGCCATCGAGCAGTGAGAGTTTGAGATCATCGAGCACATCGAGCAGGGAGAAGGCGCGCATGGTCGCCTTCTTCCTCGCCTCGGTGAAATCGCCCACCGATTGCAGCGCCAGTATGGCGTCCACGGAGGTGACCGCCGAGGCCGAACCGGTTTTCGCCACACCGGCGGATCCGCCCGACGGCGTCTCCACGGAAAACCCCTCCCCGCTGGCGCCGGAGCGGCGTTTGGCGGAAGAGACGGAGGCGGCGGAATTGGGCCCTGTGACCTTCATGGATCGGCAAACCTTCCTGCGTGTCAGTGATGACAGGCGGAGACTCCCTTGCTTCGCCTTAACAAGCTTTTAAAGCTGTGATTGCGCACGGCAATTTCTGCCGGGAGCGGCGGATCTGCCTATGGGGCGCGCCGTGGCCGGGCCGGTTTTCAACGGAATTTCAATGGCTTGAAGTCTGTGCGCTTTGGCACGGATTTCGCACCTTCCCCCGCAGGAACCACAAGGGGAGAACCCCGGAAATGCGCCGCGCCACCTATATCTTCGCCTTCATCGCCTTTCTCATCGGCTGTCTGGTGCTGAACGCGCCGGCGCATGCCAATTCCCGCATCAAGGATATCGCCGATGTGGAAGGCGTCCGCGACAACCAGCTGGTCGGCTATGGCCTGGTCGTCGGGCTGGATGGCACGGGCGACAGTTTGCGCAATGCCGCCTTCACCCGGCAGAGCCTGTCGGCGATGCTGGAGCGTTTCGACGTCAATACGCGCGATGCCACGCTGAACACCCGCAATACCGCCGCCGTCATCGTCACCGCGCATCTACCGCCCTTTGCGACGCAGGGCACGCGGGTGGACATCACCGTGTCGGCCATCGGTGATGCCGGCAGCCTGCAGGGCGGGACGCTGATCGCGACGCCGCTGATCGGTGCGGACGGACAGGTCTATGCCGTCGGCCAGGGCCAGCTCGCGGTTGGCGGATTTGCCGCCCAGGGCGATGGCGCTTCGGTGACGCGCGGCGTGCCGACCGCCGGACGCATCGCCAATGGCGCGCTGGTGGAGCGCGAAATGGCGTTTGATCTGGCGGGCCGTTCGGCCATCCGCCTGGCGCTGCGCAACCCGGATTTCACCACGGCGCGGCGCACCGCCATCGCCATCAATAATTATCTCGGCACCGAAGCGGCGCGCGCCTCCGACCCGGCCACGGTCGTGCTGACCCGGCCGGACTTCTTCGAGGGCGATATGGTCGCCCTTCTGGCCGAGGTGGAGCTGCTTCGCGTCGAGCCGGACCTGCCTGCCCGCGTCATCATTGATGAAGCCACCGGCACCATTGTGATGGGCGAGAATGTGCGCGTCTCCACCGTTGCCATTGCGCAGGGCAATCTCACCATCTCGGTCACCGAAAGCCCGGTCGCCAGCCAGCCTGCGCCCTTCACCGATGGTGAAACCGTGGTGCTGCCGCGCACCAATGTCTCGGTGGAAGAGGATATGAGCCAGCTTGGTATGCTGGACGAAGGCGTATCACTGTCGGATCTGGTCGATGGCCTCAACGCGCTCGGCGTCTCCCCGCGCGACATGATCGCGATATTGCAGGCGATTGCCGCCTCCGGCGCGCTGCAGGCCGAGATCGAGGTGCTCTGATCATGGACACGCTCCTCTCCCCTGACATGCAATTGTCGCAAGCGCTCTCCGGGGCGTCTTCGGGCCGCGAGCCGACGCTGCGCCGCGTCGAGAACGAGGCAGAGGCGCGCCAGGTTGCCGAGGACTTTGAAGCCTTCTTCCTGTCGCAAATGGTGGAAGCCATGTTCAAGGGCGTGGGCGAGAATAATCCGTTTGGCGGCGGGGCCGGCGAGCAGGCCTTCTCCGGCCTGTTGCACGAGGAATATGCCCGCGTCATGGCGGGGACGGGCGGGCTCGGCCTGTCGGACAATCTGACGGCTGAAATCCTGCGCTATCAGGAGACGATGTCATGAGCCTTCTGGCCGCCAACTCGCCCGCCGAACGCGCCGAGGCGCTGATCCTGCTGACCACGCGCCTGACCGGGCTGATCGAGCAGGAGACCGCGCTGTTCGAGGCGCGGCGGCCGCTGGATACGCAAGCCTTCCAGGATGAAAAATCCAAGCTGGCCACCATCTACCGGCGCGAGATTGCCGCGGTGAAGCAACAGCCCGACCGGCTGGAGGGCGCGCCCGAGGCTCTCAAGTCGCAGCTGAAGGAAGAGACGGTGCGCTTTACCGCCGCGCTGGAGGCCAATGGCCGCGCGGTCGAGGCGCTGCGGGTTTTAACCGAGGGCATTGTCCGCGCCGTCGCCGATGAAGCCGGACGCCTGCAGGACCAGGACACCGGCTATGGCCCCGGCACGCGCCGCCCGGCGACGCCGTCGATCGCGGTGAACCAAAGGGCTTAGGCCGCCGCCCGTTACCGGGTTCGTGCCCTTGCGGCGTCCATGACTTCCCTGCAATCTGCCGGCTGCGCTGCAACCGAAAGGGCCAGTGGATGATGTCTGCCAGTATTGCGGCTGTGCTTTTAATGGCCTCGGATGCAACCGCTTGCCCGAGCGACATTGAAACGGCGATGGATCTGGAACAGATTTCGCACATGTCCGGCGCTTCCCGGGACATGGTTGCCGAACAGGCCCGGGCCCTGTCATCGCTCTCTCTGGATACGGATCAGCCGCAAAATTCGTGGGAACTCTGGATCTGGTACCGGGACACAACCGAGGGCGAAACAACAGATTGCCTGTTCACCCTTGTCGCGCAGGAACAGTTTGCACGGCTCTGGTTTCGCTCTATCCAGCGGCCTGACGATCCTGTTGAAACCAGTCCCGAAGAGCGCGCCATGATGGGATATCTCACCTCCGCGCTGGATGCGCGCAACCGCGAATGGCTGCGCGCAGTGGTGGCCGACCAAGGCTGGTTCACCATATCAGAATTCGGCGAAGGGGCGGATCAGGCCGCCTTTCTGATTGTCCAGCATGCCGACCGGGATGTGGCCTTCCAGCGTGAAATGCTCGATCTGTTGAACGGGCTGGTGGACGCCGGGGAAACACGCCCCTCCGGTTATGCCCTGCTGACCGACCGGGTTGCCGTCAATTCCGGCGACCCGCAGCTCTATGGATCACAGGGCGGGTGCACCGGGCTGCGCCAATGGGAGGCGCGGCCCTATGCTGGCACGTTCGAGGAGATGGACGCAAGACGCGAAAGCGTGGGGCTGGAACATCACGCGGCCTATGTGTCGCGAATTGCGGAGAATTGCTCGTCAGATCAGCGGCACTGAGACGCGCCGGCCGTCATCTTTTTTACATGCGTCTTCGTCCGGGTGTGCCCGACACGGCACTGGCTCCCTTCCCCTCCCCTTGATGCGCAGGGAAGACGGCAAAGCCGTCAGGGTGGGGTGATCAAGGTGGCTATCAGCCATCCTCCCCCCACCCCTACCCCTCCCCACCAGTGGGAGGGGAAAGTGTTTGCATCGTTGGGCGTTTTTCCCCTCCCCTTGATGGGGAGGGTCGACGATCCGTCAGGGTCGGCGGGGTGGGGTGTCTGGCTTTATGCCAAAGTGCTGCCAATAATCCCTTCATCCCCCAATTTACCTGCCCTCGTGGACGCGGGGTTCGGGAGACCTCCTGTCAGAACTGAGATCACCCGGACTCGCGCAAGCGCGGCCGTGTGATGACGGTTTGAGGATGACGGGCGTTATACCCACCTCATGGTGAGGTGCCGCCGCAGGCGGCCTCGAACCACGCCTATCCCTCTCCCGTCATCCCGGGGCGAGCGCCAGCGAGAACCCGGGACCCATGCTGGAAGCGTGACGTTACGGAATGGGTCCCGGATCGTCACTTCGTTCCGTCCGGGATGACGGAAAGTGACGCCTAGAAAAATCCGCCGCCGCCACCGCCGCCGCCCGATTGCAGCCGCGCAAGGCCGGCGGAGTAATTGGCGATCTGGGCGGTGAGATATGCCGGGACCGGGCCGTTCCGATTGCCCTTGCCCTCGCCATTGAGCAGGTCTTTCAGGGCCTGCGGCGTGGTCAGGTCACGATAGGCGCGCTGGACCACATTCATGGCATCTTCGAGCGCCTTGGCGGCAGCCTTGGCGCGGTCCCGGTTGGCCAGGGAGAGATCATTGGAGAGCTCCAGCGCGAAGACTTTCGGGGCCGCTGACGTCTTGTCGCGATCAAGGAAGCTTTCCTTGCCGGTGACCGATCCCGCCGTCAGCCCCAGCCCGGCCAGCGCATCGCGGCCTTCGGTGCCGGAAAACAGCTCGATCGTGAAATTCGGCTTGGGGGTGATGCGCAGCACATCGCCGTCCTTGGTGCGGCGGACATCGCCGGAGCCATCCAGCACCAGGGCGGCGTTGATCTTGAAGGTGACGGCGCGCAGCGTGTCATCGGCATCGATGGTGATCTTCTTGCGCCGCCCGCCATCGACGGAGAGGTAGAAGAAATCGCCCTCGCGCACCGAGGTACGGTCGGTGACGACGCGGCTGTCGGCATAGGCGAGCGTGCCCGCCGGCAGGCCGAGATCGTCGAGCACGCTGTCGCCTGCGGGGTCAATGGCGATGCCGGTGGCCGCCGACACCCCGCCGCGGCCGGAAATCTGGGTGGCAAAGCCGGTGGCGCCGGTGGCGGTATCGAGCGAGGCGACAAAGGCGTTGCGGGTGCCGTTCTGCGTCGCCCCGGCGAGTTCGCCCGTGGTCTTGCCAGCGAGATAGACGGTGCCGCTCGAGACCTGCACCGCGCTGGCGCTGTCATCGGCATCGGAGCCGACAAATTGCGTCCATTGCGTGGTCGGCGTGGCCCCGTCGGTGAGCTTGACGACGACCGCATCGCGGCCGCCGGAATGGGCGGTCAGGGGCGCGCTGGGCGCAAAGCCGGACCCGGCGGACCCGGCGAAATAGATGTCATTCCCGTCAACGGTCAGGCCGCCAATGGCGCCATCCTCGAGATCACCGAGATCGACTTCCCAGAGCGCGGCGGAATTGCCGTCCGCACTGTCATATTTGCGCAGGATCGCCCGCCCGTCCTCGTTCGAGGCAACCAGCAGGCCGCCATCCGAAGCAATGGCCACGGCCTCGGCGCGTTCATCGCCGGATGCGCCGGTGCGGCGGGTGAAATCGAGCGTGCCGTCGGCGTTGAAGGCGCGGACATAGCCGTCATTGGCGCCGCCCTGATGGTTCTGCCCGCCAAAGGCGGTGGCGGCCTGTCCGGCGACGAAGATGCGGCCATCCGCGGCGACGGTGACGGCGGCGGGGCGGTCATTGCCGGTGCCGCCAAAGCGTTGCAGCCATTGCTCCACACCGGCGGCGTCGAATTTGGCGACGAAGCTGTCCGTGCCGCCGATATCGGTCGTGTCGCCCAGCGCGCCCTGCACCGAGCCCGCGACCACGATATCGCCATTGGCATCAACGGTCAGGCTGGCCCCGGCGGCCTCGTCGGCGGCCCCGAGCGTGCGGGTCCAGACGGTCTTGCCGGTGGAATCGATCTTCTGCAGGACGAGATCGCTCTCGCCCTTGACGATGCGGCCCTCAATGCCGGCGCTGGTCTTGCCCAGCACATAGAGCGCGCCATCCGCACCCAGCGCCGTGTCGGCGATTTCCAGCGGATTGGATTCGGTGGTGGTCTTTTCCGTGCCGTCATCCTTGACCGTGGTGATCTCGTCCGCGCCCGCTTCCAGGCGGCGGGAAAATTCCGATGTCGGTGTGCCGGAGGCCAGATCCGTCAGCTTGACGACCTGCCCGGCCGCGGTGTCGCCCAGCCCGGAATTGCCGGCGAGATAGACGGCGGGGCTGGCAGTGGGGGCGGAAAAGGTGAGCACTTCGGTCGAGGCCCCGGAGATCCTGAAGCCGAAATTATTGCCGGGGACGATGCCGTTCTCGTCCTTCTCGCCGATCTTCACGCGCTCGAAGCGGGAGATCATCTCGGCGGCTTCCAGCTGCGAATTGATATGGGCGGCGATATTGTCGAGATTGCGCGGCGTTGCGCCCATATCGGCCAGATCGATGGTGATGGGGGTGGTGGCGCCGGACTTCTTCACCGAGATGGTGAATTGCACATTGCCGGTCAGGCTTTCCACCTCGGCATCGAAATCGCCGGAATGAAGAATGCCGGTCGTATATTCCGACAGGCCGCGCTTGATCGCGACGCCGGCCTCGGCCTTGGACAATTCCTCACCCTTGAGGACGCTGACGCCCTGCAGGTCGATATCCTGGAAGAAGCTGTCGAGCTGGCCCAGACCTTCGGAAAAGCGGCGGTCGAGGAAGGTGCGGCGGCTGTCAATCGTGGTCTTGTCGGCGGCCTCATTGGCCAGCGCATAGAGGCGGCGCAGCCCCTGATGCATGGCAAAGAGGGATTTGATGTCGGTCGAGGCATCGGTGCCGGAAAACTCCGACAGTTTTGAATCGAAGAAAATGCCACTGGCCAGCGCCTTGCGGCTGACTTCGTCAAGACCGGTGATCTCGCCGCGCACATCCCAGGGCGGCAGAACGTCTGCCCCCTGCCGGGCCGCCGGGTTGATCTCGCCCGCACTCACGCCGGACGCGCGCGGTGCCAGGTTCGCCAGCCGCGTCGCGGTCTGGGCCTGATACCACCCGGTCAGGGCAGAGAAATCAAAGGGCGTGATATTCACGCGGGCGCACTCCGGTCAATTGACCTACAAATGTGCGCCCGAGACATTGGGAATTCGTTTATTTTATTGGTGAATGGGGAGGTTTTCGGTCACCGAATTTGGTCGGAATTCTCGTCAGCAAGGCGGGTCGTCCAAAACGCCGCCCTCGACTGCTTCGATTGCCCAGAATTCTTCTACTTCGGCCATAAAGGCATCAACTGGGCCTGCACCCTCAGCTTCGTTCCAGATTCTGACCGAGAGTACAAACTTGGTTCTCAGGCCCAGATTGGTTATCCCAACGCGAAACACATCCGGTTTTTCAACCGTCATTAGAACAGGTGCCCCACCCGTATCGGTGAGAATGCTTGATCCGATATCCGAAAGCTCTTGTTGAACGCCGGCGCTTCGATCAGTCAACCGTGCGTCTTGTTGCTCAGCAAATTCCCTCACTTGATCAACCAATCTCTCCCGGGCGTCGTCTGTCGTCGGGCAAAGGCTGTACGCCTGTTTGGATCCCGTATCGCGGCCATCGAATTGGTCGCAACCAAATAGAAATAGTAGCATAATCAATTGAAATATTGTCAGTATTCCGGTTCGCACCGCTTCGCTCCGATTGTGCTAGCCCTACGCGTTGCCGGACTTGCCATTCGCGCGGAGATGTTATTCTCATACCACTCGGTCTGCACCAGGAAGTCAAAGAGCTAAATGTCGACGGATCGGTGGCTAAGGCCGTTTAAACGAGCAGAATTAGTGTCCGAATCCGGCGTCTTTCATGGAAAATGGTTTTCGATCACAAACTCTCCGGCATGCTCGAAAATGACGGCTTCGAAATCTTCAAGCGTCTCCGCCTCGATATGAAGGCCCTTTATATCGCTTTCAGAGACATAGACTTTGGCCTCATCGTCCCATAGCGCGCGGACAAAATAAGTGTTGTCTGACTTTGCCTTCAAGGCTCTCTCCTGACCGAATTCAGGACCGTGATTAGCCGCCAAGATTACCGCATTCGACAAGGCTGAACAATCCAGGCCTTCGCGCCCGGCATATCAATGGTCGGCCTAAGCCACCGCCGCCAACGCCATGGGCGGGGTTGCAAATTCCGGCGTGCCGATGACGGGCCGGGCGCGGGCCAGGGCGGTGTTCAGCCCGGTAATGTCCGGCCGGCGCAGGCAGAGCGCGGCGAGTTCGGCGGCGCTGACGCTGGCGGCGCGTGTCCCCAGCTCGGCATAGACGGCGGCGCAGAAATCCAGATCGGCCGGTTCTTCCAGCGTCCAGCGCAGTTTTTCGAGGCCATTGCCCGGCCCGGTCAGCGCCACACGCCGGATGCGCGGATGAGTGCGGATCCAGCCGGTGACCGAATGCCGGTCGAACGCCTTGACCGCATTGCGCTCGGCTTCATGCAGAAGCAGCGCCGGAAAGGCCTCGCATTGCAGACCGTCGGGAAAGGCCAGCGGCATGTCATTGCAGGCAAAATCGGCGTGCGTGTCCTGCAGGAGCTGCAGCGTCCGGGCGCAGATTTGCGGGTCGATGAAGGGGTGATGGCCTTCCACACGGATGATGTATTCCGCGCCGGATTCGCGCGCTGCACTGGCCATGCGGGCCAGAACGTCATCTTCCGGGCCGCGCGTGACCATATAGCCGGCATCGGTGGCTTCCTCGGCGATTTCATCATCTCCGGGGCCATCGGCGACGGCGGCGATGACGAGTTCGGCGCCCTCTATGGCGCGGCACCGGTCCATGCAGCGTAACAGGGCGCTGCGTTCGCCCAGGGATTCCAGCAATTTCAGCGGAATGCGGGAGGAGGCGGCGCGAGCCTGCACAATGACAGCCAAACTCATGGCATCCCTCCTCCGATCTGCCTTTGAGGATCGCTCCGACAGCCTAACGGCGCGTTAACCGGCGCACAGCAAGGCTTGAGAAAATCGATTCGTCAGGATGGCCATGGCTACGCTCGCTTCGCTCCCCGCCGCAGATATTGAAAGCCTGTTTTCAGGCCGGGATTTCCGCGATCCGCGGATCAATCTGGATGGTCAGACTGTGCTGATCACCGGCGGCACCGGCTCTTTCGGCCGGCGCTTCGTGAAAACGGTTCTGGCTGAATTCAAACCGAAAAAGCTGATCATCTTCTCGCGCGACGAGCTGAAGCAATACGAGATGGCGCAGGAATTCTCGCCGGCCGACTATCCCTGCCTGCGCTATTTTATCGGCGATGTGCGCGACGAGACGCGGCTGGATATGGCGATGCGCGATGTCGATATCGTGGTCCATGCGGCGGCGCTGAAACATGTACCGATTGCCGAATACAATCCGTTCGAGTGCATCAAGACCAATGTGATGGGCGCGGAAAATGTGGTGCGCGCCTGTATCAAGCGCGGCGTCAAGCGTGTCGTGGCCCTGTCGACGGACAAGGCCGCCAGCCCGATCAATCTCTATGGCGCCTCGAAACTGGCATCGGACAAGATCTTCACCGCGGCCCAGCATATGGGCGGGCGCAATGGCCCGGTCTTCTCGGTGGTGCGCTATGGCAATGTCATCGGCTCGCGCGGCTCGGTCGTGCCCTTCTTCAAGAAGCTGATCGCCGAAGGTGCCAGTGAATTGCCGATCACGGACGAGCGCATGACGCGCTTCTGGATCACGCTGGACCAGGGGGTGAATTTCGTCCTCTCCAGCCTGGAAATGGCCAAGGGCGGCGAGGTCTTCGTGCCGAAAATCCCGTCCATGTCGATCAACGAGCTGGCACGGGCGATGGCCCCGGACCTGCCGCACAAAATCATCGGCATCCGCCCCGGCGAGAAGCTGCATGAAGTCATGGTGCCGGAAGATGATGCCCGCCAGACGGTGGAACTGACCGACCGCTATGCCATCCTGCCGGCGCTGGAGGCGGAATTGCGGGTGCGCTATCTCGCCGAGGGGGCGCGGGCCATGCCCGAAGAATTCGCCTATGCCTCCGACAATAATCCGGAATTGATGGATGCGCGGGCGCTGCAGGGCCTGATCGAGACACGGCTGAAAGCACTGGCCGGCTAACCATGGCCGGCGCTGATCCCTTCCGTCATTTCACGCGCGACGGATATGCGTTGATCCGCGATCCCGCGATTGCGGTCATGAAGGACGAGGTGGTGGCGGCGCTGCACGCGGCCGCGCTGCGCATTGCCGCGCGGCTTCTGGATGCGGACACATTCAATGCCTTGCCCAAAGACGCCGGATTTGATGCGCTGCTGGATGCCATACACGCCGCCGAGACCGGCCATGCCGTCACCCGCGCCCTCTATGAAGTCTTCCCGGCCCTGCCGCCGGTGATTGCCCTGATCCATCATCCGTTTGTGCGTGAAAGTGTTGCCGCCGCCGGGGTGGAAGACGCGGTGGCGGGAACGCTGCCGCTGATCCGGCTGGACCGTCCGGGGGATCAGCGCTTTGCCACGCCGGCGCACCAGGACAGCTGGTACTCCTTGCTCTCGCCCAATGCCGTGACGCTGTGGACGCCGCTGTGCCGGATGACGCCGGAGATGGGCGAGTTGCGCATTCTGCCGGGCAGTCATGCCGGGGGGTTGTGCCCCTTCAAGCCCTATGAGGCCGGGCATGAATGGTTTGAAACCGCCGAGCCGGTGCCCGAGGCCGCGCTGGTCCCGGTGGCGGTGGGGTATGACGAGCTTCTGATCTTCAATCAGTCGCTGATCCACAAGAGCGGGCCGAATGCATCCGGCCGGGTGCGGATCTCGGTGCAGTTGCGCTTCAATGATCTGGCGACGGCACAGGCCCTGACCTCGACCTATACGCCCTCTCTCTCCCGCTATGTGCTGGAGCAACAAAAGGCGCGCCTTGATGGCCGCGCCTGACCGCCCCCTGCGCCGCGCCAGCTGGCAGGTGGTGGCCTGTGATCTGTGCGGCGCGTCCCGGCCCGACGTGCTGGGCCAGCGCGAGATCATTGTGCGCGGCCGCCGCTGTGATCATCAGATGGTGTTCGCCGATGCCGCCTGTGGCCAGTGCGGCTTCGTTCAGGCGCTGGAACGGCCCGATGACGCCTTCCTGATGGATTATTACCGCGATGCGCATATCGGTCATCGCGGCGGGGAATTGCATTTCGACGGCCCGGCGCGCCTGGCCGCCGTGGCGGCGCGCGTGCCCGGCGGCGGGCGGATCATCGAGATCGGCGCCAATGACGGGGCGTTCTGTGCCGAGCTGTCAAAGGCCGGCTATGACGCTTTCGGCTTTGATCCGGTTGAGGCCGACGAGGCCTCCGGGGTCGAGAAAGGCTTTCTGGAGGCCGGGATTGCGTCCGTTGCGCCCCGATCCGCCGATGCGGTGATCGCCTATTATGTGCTGGAGCATGTGATCGAGGCCGGGGCGTGGCTGCGCTCGGCGCTCGCGCTCCTGAAGGATGGCGGCGTTCTGATCCTGGAAGTGCCGGACTATACAACGCATCCGCAGGACTCGCTGAATGTAGAGCATTTGCTGCATTTCACGCCGGAAACGCTGCGCGAATTGCTGGAACAACACGGGCTGGAGATCCTGCGTGACCAGCCCGCGCCGACCGTGGCCTATGGCCAGGCGATTGCGGCGCGTCTGAGGGACCGGGCGCTGGCGGAAAGTCCGCGTCCGGCGTCCAATGCCTATCTTTCCGGTGGCCCGGCGCGGCTGACGGCGGCGAAAGCGGCCTATGCCGAGGCGATGGCGGACCGGGCGCGGCGGCAACAGGCGGCGGAAAGCGCGGCGAGACTGGCGCGGGAAGCCGATCCTTCGGGTACGGCTTCGGTCTTTATCTGGGGCGCCAATGAATATGCCGAGCGCGCCGCGCCGCTTCTGGCACAGGCGTTTTCATCGGTTCAGGTGGTGGATAAATCCGCCAGCAAGATCGGCACGCCCTTTCCGGGCCTTGCCGCCCCGGTTGCGCATCCGGATGCCGCGGCAGAGGCGAAGGCGCGCATCTTCCTTCTCTGCTCACCCAACTGGAATGAACAGATCGCGGCCGAGATCGCCGCGCAGGGCTGGGCCGCGCTGGCCGTGATTGATGCGGTGACGGGTGAAAGGCTGGCCTGACCAGAATCATTATCAATGAGGCACTTCCCCTCCCCTTGATGGGGAGGGAAGACGGCGCAGCCGTCAGGGTGGGGTGATGATGGCAGATGCCATGCCGGTAATTGCCCCCACCCCTACCCCTCCCCACACAGGGGGAGGGGAAATTGATCAGTACTCGATGAGACTCACCCCTTCTCCAATAAAAACCACGTCCCGTCATCGGACCAGGAGATGGGGTCGCGGTGATAGAAGAAGCCGTAATCCTTCAGCGCCAGATTTCCCTTGAAGCGGTCGAGCATCTCCCCGGCAAAATCGCGCTTGAACAGCCGCGCCTGATGGCCGCGATAGGTGACCTCGACCGGCGTCGGATTGTAGTATTCAAACAGCAGGATATGGCGGTTCGAGGCGTTGAAGAGCACGTCATAGACCTGCGGCAGCACCTCCGGATCGAGGTGGATCAGCACGCCGCAAATCAGGGTCAGATCATAGCTCCGCGGCGGGGTGTATTCGAGGATGGAGCCGGTTTCGATCTTCGCCACACCCAGTTTGCGGGCCTGTGCCGCGGACTCGGCATTGATCTCGATGGCCTCCAATTCGGTGCCCGGCGACACCCGGTTCATGGCCACCAGGTTGAGGCCGATATTGCAACCGATCTCGAAGGCGGATTTCACCGGCGCGGCCTTGCGCAACATGCGCGCCATGCAGGCGGTCCGGGCCGCGACCAGCTCGGGTTCCAGGGAACAGCGTTCGCGGTATTCATCGCCGAATTGTCCGGCCCAGAAGGCTTCCTGCTCGGTCCTGTAGGTCATGACTGTGTCCTTGCAGCATGGAGGCGCTCGGCAAGGGCCCAGTCCTCCTCGGTATCGATATCAATGGCTTTCCAGCGGTCGAGAATGAAGGGCCGGAAGCGCAGGGGCGCGCCGCCATCATCCTCGGCCAGAAGGCCCGGGGCGGAGAAAATGCCAAAGGCGCCGGCGTCCTGGTAAGCCGGGCTCAGATCCTGGGTGCGGGACCCGAAACGGTTTTCATCGACGGTCCGGAGCACGCCCTCCCTTTCCACGAAGAGCTTCTCGACCGGCGAACCGACATGGTTGACGGCGAGCACGGGATGGGTGCGGTGCGCTTCGAAATCGGCCACCGCGCGGGCGATATCGTCGGGCTCAACGAAGAAGGCCGTGGCATAGAGCAAGGTCGCGGTTTCGAAATACCGGCCGCGCTTTTCATACTCGCGCAGCGTCCAGCTCATCACCGAGCGGATGGGGGTGTGGTCATCGGCGATGGCGGCGTCGCGGCGGAAATCCGGGCGGTGGCCGGCTGTGGCCGCGACTTCCGCGATCTGCTGGTCGTCGGTGGAGACATGGATGATATCGAACAGGCCGGTGGCCTCGGCGGCGCGCAGGATATGGGTCAGCGCCGGCTGGCCGGCAAAGGGGCGGATATTCTTGCGCGGAATGCGTTTGGACCCGCCGCGGGCCGGGATGATGGCGATACGCTGCATCATGATTTCAGACCCGAACGGAGAATGACGGCGGCCTCCGGGCCCGCATTCACGAGCAGGTCGAGCGCGCTCATATATGGCTCGAACGGCCCGTGAAGCTGGTCATATTCCGGATGGGAATAGTCGAAATAATCGAGCGCGATTCCGGCCTTTTCGAAGGCATCGCTGTCCTCGAGATAGGCTCTGGAGCCGGGCGGGGAGAGATAGTCCGTCACGCCATGCGCCTGACAGAGATCCACAAGACGGTCCGCCTTGGCGGAGGCGACCAGTGTTTGCGAGGCGCGCGCCGTGGGCGTCGTGATCCCGAACTCGCCTGCCATCCACTCGATGAGAGCGATGTTCAGCGCGCCGATACGGGTGGTGTGCGCCAGCATGATGTCGTGCAGCGGTGGCAGGTAGCGCGACGCATAGGGCGCTTTGGCAAAATTCATCTCGATGGTGCGCCACATGGCGTCCGGGAATTTCGCATCCGGCTGGATTTCCGCTTCACATATTTTCTGGTCGCGGCGGCCCCGGGTCAGCACCGGCACGGTCAGCCAGACAATGCCATTGGCCGTCTTGATGCGGTTGCGCTGTTGCCAGGAGCGCTTGTCGAACTGGACGTCATCCAGAAAGACAAAGAGGTCGACCGACGCCATCAGCCCGAAATAGCCGATCCAGGGCAGAAAGGTGGGCTGCATGATGGCCGCGGATTTCCGGGCGGGATTGACGGCGGGCCGGGTCATTCTTCCACTGCGGCGAGCACGCCGCCGACGCCGTAGTCATTGCCATTATAGAAGGCGATGCGCTGGCCGTTATGGGTCAGCACAACGCCGTATTCGATCATCTCGCTGTCTTCATCCCCGCCCGGCTCCAGCCCCGGCGGATCGGTGCGGGTCCAGTGGAGCCCGTCGGGCGAGACGGCCTGCTGCTGGCGATAGGCCTCGCCCTTGGCCGCAAACCACATGCGCCACATCTCGCCATCATGCCAGACATAAGGCCGGGCCAGCGCATTCTCTCCGGGCTCGAAATCAATCGCCACGCGGCCCTTGCGCTGCCAGTTCAGCCCGTCTTTCGAGGAGGCGATCTGGATATTGTAGCGCGGCAAATCCTTGTGCACCCATTCCACCCCGGCGACATAATACATGCGCCAGCCCACCGGCGTTTTCACCACAAAGGGCGCGGTATTGATGAAGGGATTGACCTTGCAACGCTCGATGATCGGCGCTTCGGACCAGCGCTCGAAAGCCGCCGCACCATCGGCCTTGATTGCGAGGCCGCCGAACAGATCCATGCGTGTCGTGCCGCCGGGCTTGAAGCCGATATAATAGAGCCGGGTTTCGCTGCCGGTATGGATGACGCAGGAGGGCAGGACGCCATTGTCGTCAAACGTGCCGAGCCGGCCGGGCGCGAGTTCGGGTTCCAGCGCGGTTTCCAGCACCACATCGGGGCGTTCCAGATCGATCAGCGACCAGCCGATATGGGACTGGTTGGCATCATTGCGTCCGCCCCACCAGATGCGGACCAGTGAACAGCCAAGGCGCTCCGGTGTGGGCAGCATGGCATGGGTCCGGCACCACCAGAGGTCCGGGTCAGGTCTGATCACGGGGCCGAGTTTTTTCCAGTCAGTCATCGAGGCCGAAATAATTGTTGCGGATCTTGCGGCCCTTGGGATCGTCCGGGCCGAAAACGGTGGAGGGGGCACCCAGCACGACAGAGCCGGCCTCAACGTCCTTGGTCAGGCTGGCGTCCATGGCGATGAAGGCTTCGTCTCCGACTTTCAGGAAATCCCGCAGCGTGGCGTTGACGCCGAAGAAGCAGCGTTTACCGATCCGGCAATGACCGGAGACCACGACATGCGAAGCGAAATAGGTATGGCTGCCGATATGTGTGCCGTGGCCGATATGATTGCCCGACCAGAGCATGACATTATCGCCCAGCTTCACGGTCGGCTGGAGGGTCTGGTTTTCAAGGATGAAGCAGTTTTCGCCCATCTGCAGGTCTGGCCAGGTGACGGATTTCGAGCAGACATAGCTGGGCATGTCATAGCCGGCCGATTTCACCTGTTCGAACTTGGCCTGCCGCAGACGGTTCAGCTTCATGTAGGACAGGGCGACATGACAGGCATGTGTGTCCGGACCGAAACGGGTCTGCGCCTCGCTCCACGGCACCATGGGCAGACCGCAAAACGAGTCTTCCTTCACATAGGCATCGTCCACGGTGAAGGCGGCGATGCGATGGTCCGTATCCTGGCTGAAATAGAAATGCGCCAGCTCGGCCATTTCCGCCGAACCGAAGAGGATGAGATCGCGTTTATCACTCATCGACCGCCTCCCAGGTGACGGGTTCGTGCGCCGCAATCGCAGACGCGGCTTTCGCCCCGAAGAGGCGTTCAAATTCCCGCGCGGCGATGCCCTTGCGGGCGCGAATAGCCTTCACATTGTCCGGCCCGATGATCTCGCCCGCCGCAATGTCGCGCGTGGCATAGAAATGACGGCGGTAGATGGGTGATTTTGTCTCCGCCTCTTTCAAACCGAATTGCGGACCGCCCATGGCGGCATGCGCATCGCGCACGGTTTCGCACAGGCGTTTCAGTTCGAACGGTTCGATGGCGAAAGAGGAATCCGGTCCGCCCTCCGATCGGTCGAGCACGAAATGTTTCTCGATAATGGCCGCACCGAGCGCCGCCGCCACGATGGGGGCGGTGATGTCCAGCGTATGATCAGAAAAACCGATCGGCACCGGAAACTGATCCCGCAGGGCGGTGATATTGCGCATATGGGCACTGTTCATGGGCGCGGGATAGGCACTGACACAATGCAGCAGGGCGTAATCGGTGACGCCCTCGCCTTCCAGAAACCGGACGGTATCGCCGACTTCCTGAAGGCTCGCCGTGCCGGTCGAGA
Source organism: Hyphobacterium indicum (assembly GCF_003129605.1). Taxonomy (GTDB): domain Bacteria; phylum Pseudomonadota; class Alphaproteobacteria; order Caulobacterales; family Maricaulaceae; genus Hyphobacterium; species Hyphobacterium indicum. Next base: position 796,251 of record NZ_QBDX01000001.1, on the reverse strand, counting down.
GAATGACCGGCTTGCCGGTTTGTGCCGTGCGGCGGATCAGCGGCCAGTCGGTAAACTCGTTGGAGGCAATCTTGTATGCCGGAGCCTCCAGCCCTTCGAGGAGGTCCACCGCCTCATTGTCAAAGGGCGAGGAAAAGACGGTGATGCCCATGGCCCGGCCATGATCGAACAGCGCCGGAAACCACTCATAGGGCGTCGCCGCTTCCTGGTAGAGTTCGTGCAGATTCCAGCCCGCCCAGGTGCCGGCCGTAATCTGGAAATCCGGCTTGTTGCTGGGCAGCGTCAGGCTGTCGGCGGTGTAGGTCTGGAATTTGACGGCATCGGCGCCGCACTCGGCGGCCACCTCGATCATCTTCAAGGCTTTGCCCAACTCCTTGTTATGATTGCCGGATACTTCAGCGATCACATAGGGCGGGTGACCATCACCAATGCCGCGGCCGGCAATGGCGAAGGCGGATCTGGGCAGGGCCGGGTTCGAAGACATAAAACGGGTCCGATAGCTTGGCCGCAGCTTCCCGCGATTCGTCTTAACGATTACTCGCCAAATGTGCGCAGGAGCTCACGGGCCACACGCCGTGCGCCCTGCCCGTCCACCGGACCGGGGTGCGCCGGGTGGTCCTGCAAGGCCGCCTCAAGCGCGGATTTCAAATTTCCGCAAAAGTCCGATCGGGCTGCATTTACAAGATGCCCCAGCCCCGCATGAATGAAGGCCGATTGCAGGTCCGCATGGCGGTCATCCGGGCAGACAATGACGCAAGGCGTGCCGGTCGCCGCGGCCTCATATTTGGCCAGGCCGGGCCCGAGAATGCAGGCTCGTGCCGCATTGAAATGATCAAACAGGCTTTCGGGTGCCATGAGGGGGCTGGCCCCTATGGCCTCGGCCGCGGCAGCCAGTTTCAGCCCGCGATCATGCGGAATGGAATTACCGATGACGATACGCAATCCCGGGCCTTGATCCGGTAAAGCGCCGATCACCCGTTCCGTGAGATGCCAGGGGTCTGACCCTGACAGCATGACCAGCACGCCCTCGCGCCGGTCCAGAGGTGTTGGTGCTGTCTCATATTCCGGGCCAAGCACGGCATATTCCCCGCCGCCGATCCAGCGATGTGCCAGGCGCGGCGTTCCGGCTTCGGCCCCGATATAGGGGGTGATCACGAGATCTGGCCGGGCCAGGCCAGCATAGGCTTCTTCACCCAGCCCGTCGATGAGGGCTGTTCTGCGGCCTTGTGACTGCAGTTCCGCGACGAGGCCTGAGAGCTGATCCAGCAGGAGCGGGTTCGAGAGGTCCAACACGACGGGTCCCGGCGGGAATTCTGTCACTTCATCGGCCAGATGTTCCCGCGGCGAAACCGTCAATGCCGGGATACCGGCGTCATCCGCTTGCGCCAAAAAAGCAGTTTTATCCGTGTCCAGGACAATGCCGGCTTCACCACCTTCTGCCGTAATGGCTCTGGCGAGCGCAAGGCAGCGCACGGCATGGCCGGTGCCGATGTCCAGCCCGGCCTTGCAGCGCAGCCAGATCATAACGCGCGCAGACCCAGCACATCGCTGAGAGCGCGGACGACACGGTGAACCTCTTCATCGGTCATGCCATAGAAAAGCGGCAGGGTGAGGCAGCGCTGGTACCAGCTTTCCGCACCCGGAAAATGGCGGGGGTCATCATAGATCTTCTGGCTGTGGCCCGGGATATAATGCACCTGGGTGCCGATACCGCGTTCGTGCAGCGCATTCATCACGTCCGTGCGGGTCGTTCCGAAGGCGTCAAAATCGATCAGCGCAACATAGAGGTGCCAGCAGGGTGACTGGTCCGGCATCCGGGCGGCGGGCCGGATATGCCCGCCCAACCGGCCGAGGGAATGATCATAAATGTCCGCCATGGCGCGGCGGCGCGCCGCAAATTCATCCAGCTTCGACAATTGCGACCGGGCCAGCGCTGCGCACAGATCCGGCAGCCGGTAATTCCAGCCCAGATCATGAAATTCCTGACGCCAGGGTTCTGACGGGTCGCCGATGAATTCCGCGCGGTTGCGTGTCACGCCATGACTGCGGAGGCGGCGCATCTTTTCGGCGAGTGCGGCATCATTGGTGGTGACCGCCCCACCCTCCCCTGCGGCAATCGTCTTGACCGGATGGAAGGAGAAGGTCGCGGCATCCGCATAGCGGCCATCACCCACCCGGCCGCCGCTGCGTTCTGAGCCGAGCGCGTGGCAGCTGTCCTCGACGATGACCGCACCGGCGTCGCGGGCCAGATCGGCAATCGCCGCCATGTCGCAGCTCTGCCCGCCGAGATGCACGGGCAGGACAGTCTTCACCGGTCCATCGGCGCGCGCCATCGCATCGGCCAGGGTGGCGCGGGTCATCAGGCCTGTCTCCGGGTCAACATCCGCGAATATCACCCGGCCGCCGCAATAGCGCACGGCATTGGCGGTCGCCATGAAGGTGATGGTCGGCACGATGCAGAGATCGCCTTCCCCCACACCGAGGGCTGCCAGCGCCAGATGCAGGGCCGTGGTGCCATTGGAACAGGCGACCGCTTCTCCTGCGCCGGTCGCCGCACACAGGGCGGTCTCGAATTTTTCGATTTCCGGGCCGGTGGTCAGATAGTCAGACTTCAGGACGCGGATCACCGCATCGATATCGGCCTGATCAACGGATTGACGGCCATAGGGCAAAAAGCGCGCGGTCATGCGTCATATTTGCGCTGAGTCGCCCATAAAAAAAGCGGCGAGCCGGAGCCCGCCGCCTGTTTTCCGCATGATCATGCCGGGACCGGCTAACCGCCATTGAGCAGGTTGAGGATGATCTGGGGCTGGGAGTTGGCGATGGAGAGCGCCTGCACGCCCAACTGCTGCTTGACCTGCAAGGCCTGCAATCGCGCGCTTTCCTTGGCCAGGTCGGCATCGACCAGATTGCCAACACCTTGGGTGAGGGCATCCATCAGCTTGCCGACAAAGCCGCGATGGGCTTCCATCTTCTTGGCGTCCGAACCCATATTTGCGAGCGCCTGATTGACATTGTCGAGGCTGGCCTGGATCTGCGAGTTGACAGCACTGGCCAGCGATACCGTTCCGAGACTTGCATTATTAGCCAGGGTAATGATCGAACCGGAAAGGCTGAGATCCTGAGAGCGCAAGGTAATAGAGCGCGAGGCATCGGCATCCGCCAGGAAGTTAATCCCGCCCGTAATGGAGCCATTGAGAATGTTTGCGCCGTCAAATTCGGCATTCTGGAGAATGACCGAGACCTGATCGATCAGCGCCTTGAAGTCGGCATCATAGGCCTGACGCGAGAAGGTATCGATGGACGGGTCCATCGCTGCAGTCGCCTTTTCACGCATCTGCACCAGAAGATCGGATATGGCTTCGCCGGCCGCCAGCGCCACATCGGCGATCGAGACCGAACGGTCGAGGCTGGTCTGCACCGCCGACAGGCCGCGGATATCCGAACGCATGCCCTGCGCCACGGCATAGACAGACGCGTTATCCTTGGCACCGCCGACGCGGAGGCCGGTGTTCAGCTTGGTCTGTACGTCAGCGAGCTGATCATTGGTCTTGTTGAGATTCTGCAACGCGACCATGGCCGCGGCGTTGGTATGAATAGAGAGGGTCATGCGGTTCCCCTTTTGATGTCCTTCGGACGGGCCGGGAGACAATTCACCCGGAGTTCGACATCAGGGTCGCAAACAGCGTGCCGAAGCAGGCTGGAAATTATACGTTATATTTCAATGGGTAATTGAGGGCGCAATTTTCCTGTCCAGCCACACGGTCATTTTTGCCGGGCTGATATACGCCAGATGGGCCGCCTTTTGCCGGGCGGCACGGCTCAGATGCGTTCGTCGACGAGACCGCCCTGCCTGGAGCGCAGATATTCGCGCAAAGCCAGGAATTCCTCGGACGGCCACTGGCGGATCACACTGCCATTCTGGCTGTCGATCAGGCGATAGACGAATACGCCCGCCGCCTCATTCTTCTCGATGGCGAGGCGGGACTCGGCAAAGGCGGTTTCGGCCAGCTTGTCGATGGAAGCCTCCAGCTCGTCCCGCGAGGGCGGTTTTGAACCGTCCTTGCTGTCCGCTTCGCGTTCGCCGCCGGGCGAGACTTCGCGGATCGGGACAGAGGCCATTGGCAGGCCGGAAAAGGCGGCCGGGGCCGACGATGTTACACTCTTGATCAGCTCGTTCATTCCGGGTTGCAAGCGGGTTCTCCGCCCACACCTCCTTATCTGAACGGACAGCTTCCCTTATCGGGGGGTGGGTGACCGGAACGGAACCCCTTCAATTCCGGCCACCCGAATCCCGCGATTAACGGAAGTATCCGAGGATCGCTGACGGCGCAGAGTTTGCGATGGAGAGCGCCTGGATGCCCAGCTGCTGCTTGACCTGCAGTGACTGGAGGCGGGCACTTTCCTTGGCAAGATCCGCGTCGACGAGATTGCCGATACCCCGTTCCAGGGCATCCGACAGCTTGCCAACAAACGTCTTGTGGATTTCGAGCGATGTGGAGCCCGTACCCAGACGCGCCAGAGACGCATTCAGGTTATCCAGTGACGTCCCGATCTGGCTGGCAATGTTGCTAGCCTGGGTGGCGGTCGAGAAGGACGCATTGGTTGCGATCGTGACGACCGAACCGGCAAGCGACAAATCCTCGTCCGCAACCGTGATGTTGTTCGAGCCGTCGGCATTGGCCAGAGCCGAAATGCCGGTGGTCGAACCATCGATCAGGTTGGTGCCGTTGAACTCGGCGTTGGCGATGATCGTTTTCAGCTGATCCCGCATAGCCGTGAAGTCAGCATTCAACGCTGTCCGCGAAGCGGCATCGAGTGAAGTATCAGCCGCAGCCAGCGCCTTTTCCTTCATCTCGACGAGCATGTCGGACAGAGCCTCGCCACCGGCCAGGGCCACATCCACAGTGGATACGGCAAGGTCGATGGAGTTACCCACGGCACGATAGCCTGCCACATCGGCACGCATCGACTGGGCAATGGCGAAGATGCCGCCATTATCCTTTGCCGATCCGACCGCGAGGCCGGTATTGATCCGTGTCTGGACCTGTTCCAATTCCATATTGGTCTTGTTCAGGTTTTGCAGGGCGATCATTGCGCCCGCATTCGTGTTGATAGTAGCCATTTCTTGGCCTTTCCCTTTCTGGTCATGTCGCCGGCATTTTGCCGGCCTTTTATCCGGTCACGGGGTTTGCCCGTTCACCGAATTCCCACCCTTCCGCTGGACTAGCGGAAGTATCCGAGGATCGCTGACGGTGCCGAATTGGCGATGGACAGCGCCTGAATCCCCAGCTGCTGCTTGACCTGCAGCGATTGGAGACGGGCACTTTCCTTGGCCAGGTCCGCATCAACGAGATTGCCGATGCCCTTTTCGAGCGCATCAGAGAGCTTGCCGACAAACGTCTTGTGGATTTCCAGCGACTTGGAGCCGGTGCCGAGGCGCGCCAGAGACGCGTTCAGATTGTCCAGAGACGTAGCGATTGCCGTAGCTTGTGTGCTAGCAGCCGCAGCCGTCCCGAAGGACGCCGTTGCCGCAACTGTCACAACGCCACCGCCAAGCGACAGGTTTTCATCCAGCACCGTGATGGTGTTGGAGCCGTCCGCATTGGCGAGAGCCGAGATGCTGGCGACGGAGTTGTCGATCAGATTGGTGCCGTTGAACTCGGCGTTCGACACGATGGTGCTGATCTGATCCCGCAGCGCCTTGAAATCTTCGTTCAGAGCGGTACGCGACGCTGTATCGAGGGAAGAATCCGCACCCGCAAGGGCCTTTTCCTTCATTTCGATCAGGATGTCGGAGATCGCTTCACCGGCGGCCAGAGCGACATCGACCGTCGAAACGGCGAGATCGATCGAATTGCCGACAGCGCGATAGCCTGCCACATCAGCCCGCATGGACTGTGCGATGGCGTAGATGCCGCCATTATCCTTGGCAGAAGATACCGCGAGACCGGTATTGATCCGCGTCTGAACCTGCTCAAGCTCCGAATTGGTCTTGTTCAGGTTCTGCAGAGCGACCATCGCGCCCGCATTGGTATTGATAGTAGCCATTTCTTGGCCCTTTCCATTCTGGTTTCAAAAGCCGGCGTTTTGCCAGCCCGTTTATCCGGTGAGGCGCTTCTGCCCCTCACCGAATTCTGCTATCCCGCTGAATTAGCGGAAATATCCGAGGATCGCCGACGGTGCCGAATTGGCGATGGACAGCGCCTGGATCCCCAGCTGCTGCTTGACCTGCAGCGATTGGAGACGGGCGCTTTCCTTGGCCAGGTCCGCGTCGACGAGGTTGCCGATGCCCTTTTCGAGCGCATCGGAAAGCTTGCTGATGAAGGTGTTGTGGATTTCCAGCGACTTGGAGCCGGTCCCGAGGCGTGCCAGAGAGGCATTGAGATTGTCCAGCGAGGTGCCGATCTGGCTGGCAATATTGTCGGCCTGGGTGGCGGTCGCGAAAGAGGAGGTGGCGGAGATGGTCAGCTGCGTGCCCGTCAGCGACAGGTCTTCCGCCTGCACGGTTATGGTGTTGGAGCCATCGGCATTCGCAAGGGCGGTGATATCACCCGCACCATTGGAAATCAGATTGGTGCCGTTGAATTCGGCATTGGCGACAATCGTGGCGATCTGATCGCGCAGCGCCGTGAAATCCGCATTGAGGGCGGTCCGCGATGCGGCGTCCAGGGATGAGTCCGCTCCGGCCAGCGCCTTTTCCTTCATTTCGATCAGAATGTCGGAGATGGCTTCGCCGGCCGCGAGTGCCACATCGACAGTGGACTGGGCGAGATCGATCGAATTTCCGACAGCGCGATAGCCTGCCACATCAGCCCGCATGGACTGGGCGATGGCATAGATGCCGCCATTGTCTTTTGCCGAGGAAATCTGGAGCCCGGTATTGATCCGGGTCTGGACCTGCTCAAGCTCCATATTGGTCTTGTTCAGGTTTTGCAGGGCGATCATCGCACCCGCATTGGTATTGATGGTAGCAGCCACTTCTTGGCCCTCCCTTTCTGGTCGTTCAACCGGCATTTTGCCAGCAGGGACTTCTGTCCCGGTCACGTACCAGCAAGGGCGGGGCCAGAAAGGTTGCAGCCAGATTAGGAAATTACCTTAGTGATTGTAATTATTGAGAATAATATTCTTGCACTGAAAACGAATCGAATTCGGACCAGGAAATTTTTGCCGGGCAAGGGCGATTTCCGCGGGCAATTCCTGCCGGGCGGTCAAAGATTCCCGGCGTTTAACCGATTCAAATGATTCAAAAAAATACGGGGCCGCTCCGTGGTGGAAAGCGGCCCCGTTTCTTCTTACTGGAAGAAGGAGAGAATCGCTTGCGGCCGCTGATTGGCAATACCCAGCGCCTGGATCCCCAGCTGTTGCTTGACCTGCAACGACTGAAGACGGGCGCTTTCTTTTGCCAGATCCGCATCCACAAGATTTCCGATCCCGGTTTCCAGCGCATCGGTCAGCTTGCTGACAAAGGTGGTGTGAATACCCAGAGCCTTTGACTGCGTGCCGAGCCGTGCGAGGGCAGCATTGACGTTATCGAGCGAGGTCCCGAGCTGGCTGGCGATATTGTCGGCCTGCGTCGCCGTAGCATATGACGCATTGGACGCGATCGTAATCAGCGCACTCCCGGCCCCCAGAGCGAAGTTTTCATCCTGCACCGTGATCGTGTTCGACCCGTCTGCATTCGCCAGCGCGGTGATCTGCGCCGTCGAATTGTTGAGAAGATTGGTCCCGTTGAATTCGGCATTGGCAACAATCGTCTTGATCTGGTCCCGCAGCGCCGTGAAATCTGCATTCAGGGCGGTCCGCGAGGCCGTATCAAGCGATGTGTCAGCCGCAGCCAGTGCCTTCTCCTTCATCTCGATGATGAGATCGGAGATCGCCTCGCCTGCCGCGAGCGCAACATCCACAGCGGATACGGCCCGGTTCAGCGAGTCGGTGACGGCGCCATAGCCGCTCACCTGCGAGCGCATCCTCTGGGCAATGGCATAGATACCGCCATTGTCTTTCGCACCGGCCACTTCGAGGCCGGTATTGATGCGCGACTGGGATTCCTCAAGCTGCATATTGGTCTTGTTCAGATTCTGCAGGGCAATCATCGCACCTGCGTTGGTGTTGACTGAAAGAGTCATTATTGGGGTTCCTCCGTTCTGGAAGTGAATTGACCCCGCATTTTGCGGCGTCTCCAGGACGTTTTGTCCTGCGTGCGAAGGCGCAAGATTCGCGCCATGCGGACGCGCGGATGGCACAGGCTTTTCTTCATTATTTCAGGTGCTTGAAGTTTTTCGGCGGGCAGCCCGGCAAGAAATGTCGGGTGACTGGGCGGCAATCTGTGCCGGACCGGCAGCTCTCGCCTAGCCGGGGTTTGCATACTGCCCACGCTCTTTCGTACCGAGCGTGGGCAGAGGTGTTGCTTCCGAAGCCGCGTCAGTCGTTGGCTGATGCCTTGCTACGCCAGTGTTTCGTGTTGATGCCCGCAAAGAGTAGCCACAGCGCCAACACCCATTCAAACAGAGCGCCCGGCACGAAGAAGAGCATGACCTGCTCTGCCAGAGCCGGATACAATACAATCGCCCCGGCCAGAGTGCCGATCACTGTATAGGTCAGCATGCCCCAGGCGGACAGCCAGCGCGGGATAAAGCGGGAACGGAAAAACAGGGCAAAGAAAATGACGCCGCCAAGGGCCATCGGCATCAGCAAGAGATAGAGCGCCGAGCCGTAAATATCGCGCAGGAACATCACGAGGGCATTTTGCTCTTCGCCCGAGAAACCCGCACCCAGTTCGGGATTTACCACCGCGGCAAAGGCCGCATACTTGAAGATGATGAAGGTTGCGCCCATGGCGGCTTCGATCAGCCGGCAGAAAGCGGCAATCATGGCCCCGCCCTGGCTAACCGATTTCAAAACGACATACATCGCGGCGGCCGAAACACAAACAAAGGTATACATCACCGCCTCGGCCAGAAAGCCCGTACGGAACAGAAATTCGAGTGACTGCAACGCGGCGCTTTCATCTGCCAGCGCGCTGAGTGAAGGGATAGGCCCGAAGGTGATGTATAGGCCGGCCAGCGTATAGATGACGTAAGACAAGCCGGCCAGCCGAGCCATGCGGCGGGCGGTTTTTTCGGTGTGTGGAGTAAACATGGCGGGAGCGCCTCCTTCAAACAATCAGTGATACAGACCGGAATTGATCGCGGCCGTCTGAGAATGGAGGCGGTCTGGCTGGCTGTCGTCCGAATGGGGCCATTCGGACATCCCAAAGGTGCTGAATACGGGCTAGGCCGCGTCGAGCGCGCGGGCGCTGTGAGGGTTTTCGCGATACGTGCTCGGCGGTGAGCCAACATGTTTCTTGAAGGCAGCATTAAAAGTTGATCGCGAGTTGAAGCCGACCTCCAGAGCAATCTCGAGGATGGAGAGATCGGTCTCCTTCAGTAATCGCCGGGCTTCGCTGGCCCGATGACTGTTCACAAAGTCAAAGAAATTGACGCCGAGATGCTGGGAGAGGGTTTCGGAAATGTGGTTCTTGGTCACGCCCGTAATGTCGGAGAGCGCGCGCAGTGACAGATCACTGTCCGCATAAAGCCGGTTCGTATTCAGGGCTCTGATCAGCTTTGCGGCCGTCCGGCTCATGCGTTCATCGGACAGGATCGGACGCCGGGTCTGCGCTCTGGACGCTCGCTCGAAAAGCAGATCCGGTTGCTGCAGACCGAGATAGGCGAAGGCGGCGATGGCGAATGTCTCAATGTAAGCCAGCGCCAGATTGAACGCCGGGATCGACGTCCCGGTCACCCAAAGCACCTGCTTGATCGCGAAGAACACCCAGGCCACAGCGAAGACGAACAGAATGGCGCGGAGCCAGTCGAGGGATTTGCGTTCAATATTCGCAAACTGCTCCATCATCGTCCGCCGGTGACGCATCTGGAGCCTCAGGGCAGCAATCAGATAAAGGGCCGTGAAGCCGATAAAGACCACAAGAGACGCCGTGCAGGTGAATATCGCCATTCTGAAATGGACCGGATTCCGGGTCGCGGGATCCACCAGAGCGAGCTTTTCCTCCGCGCTCAGTCCTCCGAAGGGAAGCCAAACAAGAATGATCAGCACCGGCCCGAGGAGCCACATCCAGTCGAGGCGGCCAAAGCGCGGTTTTTCCGGCGAAACCAATGCGCGGGTATAGAAAAAGACAGCTGGCCCCAAGGCCATCTTGATCACGGAATCCACTCCGACAAGGTGCGGTGCGAGCTCATACGCGCCCGAAATGAGGAGTAGCTGGCCGAGCACATGTATGAGGAGCGCCAGCAGAACCGCGCCAAAGAAAAAGATACGGTCACGACGTTGACCGGAATAGGTCAAGGCCTGGACAAACGCAAAACCGATAGACCCGGCTGCGATGGCGTAGGCGATGGTCAAGAAAGTGTCGGACATGACGGCCAGTTTTCAACGGATTACGGCTCAGGGCAATTGGCAATTACCCACCTTCGTATTCTTGCTCAAAATACCGGATTGCGATTAGCTCATCTCGCATGCGCGATACGATAGGCGTCCAATGCGTGGGTCAGGGCCGCAAGCGATTCATCGGTTCGCTCGGAAACATTCGCGCCAAACAGCGACATCATCACCGTATTGTTGACCATATTGTTCAGGAACTCGCCGTTAGACCGCATGCTGGCGAGATCGCACTCTGTCACCCGAATTTCCATGAGCCGCGAGGCGCGCAGGTCTTCCGGCGATAAACCGCCTTCCGGTTGAGAAACCCTTTGGTGGATGAGAGCAGAATAATTGAGGCTGAGATCGACCGTCTTGCTGCTGAGTTCCCGGGCCACATCTCGCCGGGCCTGCCTTTCCTGTATGAAAGTCGATATAGCGGCGCTCAGTGCCGGATCGCGGATGAATTGACGGTCGCCGGAAGAACTCAGTTCTTCGAGCGCGGGGAGACCAGAAGGATCGTAATTGATCAGATTGGACACAATGATAAAGGCGCATTCGTCCCGGCTGAGCTCGGTTGCGCTCGACTCCGGCCTCAGCTTTTCGAGGACGGTCGCATTTATTACACGGTTGTTTGCATCTCTGCTCGCGATGATGGTGCGCTCTGTCCGGAGGGCTTCGATATCAGCGTAAAGCCGGTCCACAAAAGCCTGCTCTTCGGCCCGCAGCCGCTGATCGACCGCCCATGCATTGATCTGAAAACCGACCACAATACCAGCAATAACAATGACGAACTCCAGCACGACGGCATAGTAGTTCTGCTCACGAATTGCTTTCGATATATTTCCAAGGATCATCTTGTGTCCCCCATTCACGCCAGCCGCTTAGACCGTATCTTCAACGGTAAGGCAAATCGGGTTCGCTTTTTCAAATGCGTGTCGGACGTCGCCAACCACCAATTGCGAAAGCCCTACCCCGCGACAGGTTGCGGTGCGGGCTGGGACTGGGGCTGAAGCCCCTGCATGATGGTCTTGTTGATCTCGATCAATATGTCGATGTCTGCCCCTTCCCGCATGACGGCGGAAGAGTGTTTGGAAACGAAAATCGACAGCGAGATGATGGCGGCGCGCAGGCCTTCGGGCAGCTTGTTGTCCGGCTCCGCGCAATCAATGGCAAAGGCACTCCAGACCCGGCGGTTCCAGTCGAGCGCTTCAGAACGGGTCTTCATGTCCAGCAGATCGGCCTCGGCGGCCTTGATCAGGGCGCGGGTGACCTGCGCGAACAGACGGTATTCCGTCGAACGCGGATCCTCGGCGCGCGTTGCCGCGTTCTGATAAGCGGAAAGAGCCACTATTTCAGCCTCTCGTCTTCGTATTCAATCAGCTTGCGGCAGCGGATCAGCGCCTTGTAATGCTCGCCCGCCATCACATCGCGGGACACCGAAACGCATTGCTGCAGGACTTCCGGCGAGGCGATCGCATTCATGAATTCGGTCATGCGCAGGACGAATTCGTCATAGGCCTTGTCGTCAGGCTTGTCGGACAGATACATCAGCATGATGGGGAAATAAACGCGGCGGGCCGGCGTGGTGACATCGGCCTCATGCATGATGTCCTTCTCGCGCAGGACTGACGCCTTGTTCTGCAGGACCAGCGTTGCGCGGCGGTCGCCATTCTGCATGACGGCGCCATTGAGCACGAATTTCTCGCCGGGCTTGAGCGACAATTTGAGTGGCATACGCCTCCCCCTCATATCCGGGCCAACCGGCCGGTTATGCGCAGGCTAGACAGGGGGAAGTGAAAAAAGCGTTTCGAATCCTACCATTCGATGCGCTGGCCGTCCCACGCGTAGTTGCATCCACTGTCCGCGGGCCCCAATCCCCCCAGGACGGAGAGCAGTTTCCGGGCCGAGTCATCCGGCGTGAACAGTTTTCCTTCCGGCACGCCGCGCTGGAATGGCTGTGACAATCCGGTATCGACCGTGCCGGGGTGCAGCGCCACACAGATGGCCTGCTTGCGCTTGCGCTCAAGCTCGATGGCGAAATTGCGGATCAGCATGTTGAGTGCAGCTTTCGAAGCGCGATAGCTGTGCCAGCCGCCCAGCCGGTTATCGCCAATCGAGCCGACGCGGGCGGACAGCGCCGCGAAGATGGCGGGTACGCCCGGCGGAACAAGTTCGAGGAAATGCCGGGCAATCAGCGCCGGACCGATCGTGTTGACGGCGAAGACTTGCGCCATGGCGGCGGCGTCCAGTTCGCGCCAGCTGCGCTCGGGTCCGAATTCAGCCGTGTGCAAGAGGCCGGTGGCGATCACGGCAAGGTGGACCGGACCGCTTTCTCCGATCCGGTCAGCTGCGGCGGCAATGCTGTTCTCATCGGTGAGGTTGAAGCGGAAATCATGCCGCTTGCGGTCCGTACCGCTGCCCGTGCGGGATCCGGCCCAGACCTCGCCGCAGCGTGGATCTTCGGCGAGCGCGGCAGTCATGGCCGCGCCGATTCCGCCGCTGGCCCCGAAGACCACGGCGCGGTAATTTTCCGGCAGATTTTCCAGCATGACACCTCACCGCTTTTACCCTTGGTGCGAAGTAGCGCGCGTTAACCCGGCATCAAGCGAAGCAGGCCTTTCTGGGCGGGATTTGTGAGAGCCGGAGCGCATAATGCCTGAACTGAAGCTTGAAGACCTGCTGGCCCAGCCCGAAGAAGCCGCCAAGCGCGACCTGGCCGATGCGGCGGCGGTGGATACGGGCCCGGACTTCAAGAGTGCGATCGAGCGTGCCAGTCCGGCGGAGCGCAAGAAATTGCGCAAGATGGCGGAAATTCTGAAACGTGCCGTCAAGCTGGCGCATTCCGGTCATGGCGCGCAAGCGGCCAAGCTGGCCATGCGGGCGCTGGATTTGGACCCGGAAAGCGCGCTGGCGAACCATGTGATGGGCGTGGCGCTGGACGAGCTCGGCCGGCTGTCCCTGGCGCTCGATTTCTACGAAAGGGCGCTGAACGCGGATCCCAATTCCCCGGACATCTATCAGTCCCTCGCGATGACGGCGTGGAAGCTGGACATGCTGCCGGTGGCCGAAAAATTCCTGCGGATTTTCCTGCGCATGCAGCCGGGAAATATCGATGGCACGATCAATCTGGCCGGTATTCTGCGCGATCAGGGCCAGTTCGATAATGCGGTCGAACTTCTGCGCACCACGATCTATGCCAATCCGGAGCATTATGATCTCTGGAATGCGCTGGGCACGGTGCTGATCGAATCCGGCGATCCGGTGCAGGCGGCGACCTTTTACCAGGAGAGTCTGCGGATCAATCCGGAGTTTGCACGGGCCTGGAACAATCTCGCCTATGCGCATGATCTGGTCGGGGATTCGCGCGCCTCCATCGACGCCTTCGACAAGGCGCTGGACGCGGCGACCAGCCGCAAGGACCACGCCATCATGCGCCATGGCCGGGCGCTCTCCTATCTCGGCGCTGGCGATCTGGAGCGCGGCTGGGCGGAATATGCCGTCCGCCTCGACCCTGATTACAAGGACGCGACGCTGTTTGAAATCAGCCTGCCGCGCTGGGACGGGACCGATCCGGCGCAACTGAAAGGCAAGACGGTGGTGATGGTCGGCGAACAGGGGCTCGGGGACGAGGTCATGTTCATGAACACCACAAGGGATGTGATCGACGCCATCGGCCCGGAAGGCGAGTTGCGCATCGCCTGCGAAAAACGCCTGCTGCCACTGTTCCGCCGCAGCTTTCCCGATCTGATGATCGAGGCCCATGCCTCGGCGCGTGTGGAAGGCCGTGACTGGCGTGTGGCGGAAAGTGTGATCAAGGACAAGCCGCCGGCCGATCTGTGGTTTCCGATGGGCAATGCGGCGCGCGCTTTCCGGCAATCGCTTGAGGCCTTCCCTGCCGAACCGGGCTTTCTGACCGCCGATCCCGAACAGGTCGCGCACTGGCAGGCAGAGCTGGCCAGGCTGGGCGGCGGGCTGAAGGTCGGCCTGCTCTGGAAATCACTGAAAATGACCGCCAAGCGGCAGAAATATTTCTCCGCCTTCGAGACCTGGAGGCCGGTACTGGAAATGCCCGGCATCACGCTGCTCAATCTGCAATATGGCGATGTCGAGGAGGATCTGGCACGCGCGGAAAAAGACTTCGGCGTCAAAATCCATCAGCCCGCCGATATCGATCTGAAGATGGATCTCGATGGCGTGGCCGCACTCGGCAAGGCGCTGGATGTGACCCTGGGGCCGATGAATGCGACCGCCAATCTGACCTGCGCCGTGGGCGGTGAGGCGCTGATCGTGACGCCCACCGCACAGGGCTGGTCAAAACTGGGCAGTGACGGCCTGCCCTGGTATCCCACGGCCCGCCTCTTCCACGGCGCCACCTTCGGCGACTGGGCGACCCCGATGAAAGCGATTGCCGCAGCGCTGGCCGGCCGGGCGAAACAGGCGAAAGCGGCGTGAAGGGGCTGACAACCTGCCGCCGGCGCCGCGGGGATGATGTCATGCCCGCCCCGGCCCTCGCAGCTCTGATTTGCCTGATGTCTAAAAGCGGGACCTAGTTTTCCACGCCATTGTCGTCCTGCCGCGTGGCGACGTAGCGCCACACGCCTTCGATCGTCGGGCCGTTGATGTAATGGTGATCCTGGGACACGACGAAGCGATCCTCGGTGATGTCCGAAAATGTCAATGTGGTCTCGAATGCACCGAATTGATCCCGGCTGGAAGGCCAGGTTTCCACCATGCGGCCGTCCTGCCATATAGCGACGCCGCCTGCATTGGTCTGCGCGCCGGCCGGCACCCAGGACACGGCCCAGTTCTCGTTAGCGGTATCGTAGGTCCGCATGGCCGAACCGGTAAAGCCCGTGCCATTCTCGAATTCAATGCGCATATCGGCCTGCAGGGTCTGACCTTCGTGGATGGTGTAGACATTCATGACACCAGAACCCGGCATCAATGATTGATCCGGCTGCATGGTCGCCGCTTCCAGATCCCAGTCGCCGAGCAGGAAATCATACTGGTCAGTCGGTGATGGCAGCGTTTGCGCATCATCGCTGAATGCCGGGACGGAAAGAATGGTAGCGGCGGCGAAGATGCCGATGGTTTTCAAAACGGGCTTCATACTGCAATCCTCTTCAATGTACGGCACGGCCTGAATGTTATCCAAAATGATCATAGACCTACGCCCCCTGGCCCCGGAGCATCTGCCCGTTTTGAAAGCATATTCCAGCGCCTGGCCCAACATGAAATCAGGCCCGCCTCCATCACATGTCCGTGAGGGCCCGGCTCCTCTCCTGCTTTGACCGGCCAACCTGCCGCCAACGTCAACGGCAGCCACAGCTTTACGTGCTTTTTCACCGCCCTATGCTTCCGGATCAGACAATGGGAGCCCGGTTTCATGCGTTTTGAAGGCACAGACAGCTATGTTGCGGATGGCGAATTGCAGGCAGCGGTCAATGCGGCCATCGCGCTGGAGCGGCCCTTGCTGGTCAAGGGCGAGCCCGGCACCGGCAAGACGGAGCTGGCGCGGCAGGTGGCGCAGGCGACCGGCGCGAAGCTGATCGAATGGCATGTGAAATCGACCACCAAGGCGCAGCAGGGCCTGTATGAATATGACGCCGTCTCGCGCCTGCGCGACAGCCAGCTGGGCGATGAGCGCTTCAACGATATTTCCAACTATATCCGGAAGGGCAAGCTGTGGGAGGCGTTTACCGCCGACGAGCGCCCCGTCCTCCTGATTGACGAGATCGACAAGGCGGATATCGAGTTTCCCAACGATCTCCTGCTCGAGCTCGACCGGATGGAATTCCATGTCTACGAGACCGGCGAGACCATCCGGGCCGAAAAACGCCCCATCGTCATCATCACCTCGAACAATGAGAAGGAATTGCCGGACGCCTTCCTGCGCCGCTGTTTCTTCCACTATATCGCCTTTCCTGACGAGGCGACCATGCGCGAGATCGTGCAGGTTCACTTCCCGGATCTGAAAAGCCGGCTGTTGTCGGAAGCGCTGAAGACCTTTTTCGAGATCCGTGAGGTTCCGGGCCTGAAGAAGAAGCCCTCGACCTCCGAATTGCTGGACTGGCTGAAACTCCTGCTGGTCGAGGATATCGATCCGGATCTTCTGGCCGAAAAAGATCCGAACAAGCTCATCCCGCCACTGCATGGCGCGCTGTTGAAGAATGAGCAGGATGTGATGCTGTTTGAAAAACTGGCCTTCATGCACCGGCGGCAACAGCGCGGCCCCTCCGGGCCTTCAGGGCCGAGCGGGCCTACGGGGCCGATGGCCTAGCCCACCAGATCATCAAGATCGGCGTTCAGAACTGTGGCGATCCGGCGCAAGGCGGCCACGCCGGGCTGGCGCTTTCCCGTCTCGATCTGGCTGATATAGGCGCGGCTGAGATGAGCCTGACGGGCCAGGTCCGCCGCTGCAATTCCGCGATACTTCCGCCAGACCCGGACCGGCGTCTCCCCGGCGACGAGCCGCCGGACCATATCGGATGGCAGCAATTCCTCCTCGCCGGAGGCCAGACGCTGCCGGATGCGTTGCCCTTCTGCGATATCGGCGGCTTCGACCAGGGCTTCGTATTCTTCCAGAGCCAGCATCACCATGGTGCCGCCATCCGGGGTGTTGATCGTCTGCATCGCCCTCTCCTATTCGTACACGCTGCCGCGCGAGCCAATTTTCAGAACGGCCAGAACCGCCCCCTGATCGTCCATGATCACCCGCCAGTCTCCCACACGAAGCCGGATGAAGTCGCTTCCCTGCAGCCGCTTCACATTGTTTGCCAGACTCTCCGGATCAATGGCGAACTGGTCGACTTTCGCCATAATCCGCAAAGCATCCGGCCGCGGCATCTTCCGCAACACTTTCAACGCGGATTTCGTGTAACTCACCGACCGCATGACATGATATTAGCTAATAGCTATATTTATTCAAGCTGATTGCTAATATTATCAACCCTTCTGTCCGCAGCAAGTTACGGAGTGCGGTTCGGTCTAACCCTCTGCCAGCAATTCTGCCGCCCGGGCCGCGATGATGCCGCCGAGCGTCTCGAAGTCCTTTTCGCGGGGATTGTTCTCGCGCCAGATGAGGCTGACCTTGCGGATCGCATCGGCGCTGTTGAAGGGACGTGCCTCAACGGCGCGGTCATTGCGGATCTCGCTGCGCTCATAGAGCTGCGGGAAGATCGAAACCCCCATGCCCATGCCGACCATCTGGCGCAGCCCGTCGAGGCTGGTGCCCTGATAGTCATCGAGAATGGTGGCGCCCGATTTCCGGGCGATGGCCTTGACCTGCTCGGTCAGACGGTGCCCGTCCTCCAGCGTCAGGACATCGCGGCCGGCCAGCGCCTGGGCGGTGATATGGCTCCGGCCGGCCAGCGGGTCATCATGGGCGATTCCGAGTTTCAGCGGCTCCTCGAAAAGCGGCAGGACACACAGTTTCGATCCCGGCGTCACGCCGACGGTCAGCGCAACATCGTATTGCCCGGCCTGGAGACCGTCCTCGAGCGCCTGTCCCGTGGTCTCACGGACATAAAGGCGCAGGCCCGGGTATCGCGCATGCAGGACCGGCACGACATAGGGCATGAGATAGGGGCCCAGCGTCGGCAGCGCGCCCATGCGGATCAGTCCGCCTAGGTTTTCAGCACTGGAACGGACCAGTGAATCCAGTTCCGACACGTCCGCGAGGATGCGCCGGGCCCGGATGGCGATCGCCTCTCCCACAGGGGTCAACCGCGCTCCACGCCGGTCCCGGTCGAGCAGGCGCGCGCCGAGCCGGTATTCGAGCTGGCTGATCTGCTCGCTGAGCGCTGGCTGGCTGACATGCAGTTTTTCCGCCGCCGTCCGGAACAGGCCGGTCTCGGCGATGGCGATCAGGGCGGAGAGTTGTTTGAGCGTTGGTTGGGCCATGGTTTTAAATTCGGTATTTCCGATTAATTGTCAAATTTAATTCGATTTGATTGATGTTATGGCGTCGCCCATATTAGCCGTGTCGATTGAAACCGAGTTTAAAAAAAGAAAAGGAACTCAAAATGTTTGGCCGGCTTACCGCGCTGAAATCCCGTCATGCAGCTCTGGAAAAGAAACTGTCCGAAGAACAGTCCCGTCCGCTGCCCGAAAGCCTGGAAATCGCAACGCTGAAAAAGATGAAGCTGGACGTGAAGGACCAGATTCATATTGAAAATTCCGGAAAGCAGGATCGCCTGCGCCGCCGCCGCAGGCGCCGTAACAGCTCTCTGGACTATCCTGCACTGGGCGTCTGACCCCTCGCAAAACCGCCCGGTTCCCACCCTGTCTCTCTCCCCGAGCTTCAGGGTGGTTCAGGGCCGCAAAGCACGCCCCTGTCCCTGTGCTTTGCGGCCCTTTTTCATTGCCAAAGATTCTGGTAAATTCCGCTCCTGTTATCGGGAGAGTGAGATGATTCAGCACGGCTAGATCCGTGCTTCCGGGGCCACCCGCAAGCACCAGATATTCCAGTGAACTGCCTGCTTGTGAGGTCATCTCCATGCCCCTGTCCCCCGACATTCTGCGTCCGGTCGCGGCCGCCCCGTCCATCGTTTTCCTGAAACCGCTCCTGAAGGATCATCCCAAGGCATCCGCCGGGGATTACAGCTATTTTCACAGCTTTGATGATCCGGAAGCCTTCGCCGAAAACATAAAATACGCTTTCGACTTCATCGACGACCGGCTGACCATCGGCAAGTTCTGCTCCATCGCGCACGGGGCGAGCTTCGTGCTCAATGGCGGCAATCATTTTGCCGACCGGCTGTCCACCTATCCCTTCCCGATCTTTGGCGAGGCCTTTGGCGCGCCCGACCCCGGACCCTGGCCGAACAAGGGCGGGATCACGATCGGCCATGATGTCTGGATCGGCTGGGATGCGACGATCCTGCCCGGCGTGACGGTCGGCCATGGCGCGATCATCGCCACCAAGGCCGTCGTCGCGTCTGACGTGCCGCCCTATGCCATCGTCGCGGGCAATCCGGCCAAGGTGGTGAAATACCGCCTGCCCGAGGCCGATATCGAGCGGATGCTGGCACTGGCCTGGTGGGACTGGCCGATAGAGCGGATCGCCGCAGCGTCAAACGCGCTGATGCAGCAGGATGTAACGGGACTTGAGGTGATGGCACCGTAAGCCTGTCTCCGAATTCACATGACCGCGCGCCGCTTGCCGCTAGTCTGGCACCTGTAAAAACGGGGGAGATCATGGCGAAAATTCTGGCCACTCGGCCTGTCCTGCCATCGCTGGATGTGACGGTCAGCCTGAAATTCTGGGAAGAGGCATTCGGCTGCAAAACCTGGCTCTATGACGACGGCAAATTCGGCGGTGTGCAGCGCGATGGATTTGAATTCTACTACTTCTTCACCGACCGGAAAGAGGTCTGCGAATGGACGTCCTGCCGGCTCGATGTCGATGATGTCGATGCTTTCTACAAGATGGCGAAGGCGGCCGGTTGCGTGCACCCGAATGGCGATATCGAGACCAAACCCTGGGGCTATCGTGAATTTGCGGTGCTTGATCCCTATGGGGTTCTCGCTACTTTCGGAGCAGACCTCGAAAGGACGTAATGCTCCACCAGTTCTTCACCCATTTGCGCGCGGCAAAGATCCCGGTCACCACACGGGAATATCTGACGCTTCTGGAAGCGCTGGACAAGGGCGCGGTGCGTCCGGAAATCGACCATTTCTACTCGGTCAGCCGCGCCGCGCTGGTGAAGGACGAGCGCAATTACGACAAGTTCGATGCGGTGTTCGGCCATGTCTTCAAGGGCGTGGAAGCGCTCTCCATCCTGTTTGAAACCGAGGACATCCCGGCAGAATGGCTGCGCCAGGCGATGGAAAAGCTGCTCACCCCCGAAGAGATGGAGGCGCTCGACGCCCTGTCTTTCGAGGAGCTGATGGAAACGCTGAAACAGCGGCTGGAAGAACAGGAAAAGCGCCATGAGGGCGGCTCGAAATGGATCGGCACGGGCGGCACATCGCCCTTCGGCCATGGCGGCTATAACCCGGCGGGCGTGCGCATCGGCGGCGAGTCCCGGCACAAGAAGGGTGCCAAGGTCTGGGAGCAACGCCGCTATAAAGACCTCGACGGTGAGCGCGAGCTGGGCACGCGAAACCTGAAAGTCGCTTTGCGGCGTTTACGCAAATTCTCCCGCGATTCCGCACGCGAGGAGTTTGACCTCGACCACACGATTGATGCCACCGCACGGCAGGGCTGGCTGGATGTGAAGATGCGGCCGGAACGCCGTAATGCGATCAAGGTGCTGGTGCTGTTCGATGTCGGCGGCTCAATGGATCCGTATGTGAAATCCTGCGAGGAATTATTCTCGGCGGCGCGGTCAACCTTCAAGAATCTGGAATATTATTACTTCCACAACTGCATCTATGAGGGCGTGTGGAAATCCAATTACCGCCGCCGGTCGGAGACCATTCCGACGATGGATTTGCTGCACAAATACGGCCGCGACTGGAAGATCGTGATTGTCGGCGATGCTTCCATGGCGCCCTATGAAATCACCCATGCCGGCGGTTCGGTCGAGAGCTGGAATGAAGAGGCCGGCGCGGTCTGGCTCAACCGTATCGCGGCGCAATATCCCGACCTCGTCTGGCTCAATCCGGAACCGGAAAAATGGTGGCAGCACGCCTATTCCATCCGGCTGGTGCAGGACATTATCGGCCCGCACCGCATGTTCCCCCTGACCCTGGAGGGGGTGGACAATGCGATGAAGGAGCTGGGGCGGTAGGTATCCAGGCGCTTGATCCCCTCCCCCCTGTGTGGGGAGGGGTTGGGGGTGGGGGAATACTTGCCAACCACCGCGTTGATCACCCCACCCTGACGGCTTCGCCGTCTGCCCTCCCCATCAATGGGAGGGGAAGTAGCTTCAAAAACAATCAGATGCGCAATTTCAGGCCAGTTCGATGTTCTCGTACTCCGCCGGTTCCAGGCCCAGCTCGCGCTCGACGCGGTGCACCCAGGAACGCACGGCCGGAAAATCCGCCAGATCGAACCCGCCTTCATGGGCGACGCGCGTATAGGCGACGAGCGCGACATCGGCGAGGGTCATGCGTTCACCGACGATGAAATCGCGCGCCATCAGGCGCAATTCCATCACGCCGAGTGCGCGGCGGCCCTTCTGCATCAGCATCGGGTCGATCTCGGCTTCGGGGATGTTCATGAATTTCAGCTGGGCGCGGCGCACGGCGATGGCGGGCTCGTGGGAATATTGCTCCCAGAACATCCATTCCATCATCTTGGCGCGGTCAAAGGCATCCTCCGGGATGAGCGAAGAGCCTTCGGCGAGATAGAGCATGATGGCATTGGACTGGGCGAGGACGCGGCCATCCTCGCGAACCATGCAGGGCACCTGCCCGGCGGGGTTGAGGGCCAGGAAGTCTTCTGTCCGTGTGTCACCGGCGAAGACATCCATCTCGCGCCAGTCATAATCAATGCCCATCAGATCCGCGATCCAGCGGGTTTTCAGGCAATTGCCGCTGCTCGATGCGCCGTAAAGCGTAATTTTCGACATGCCCGAATCTCCTCACTTCCGGCGGTCAGACTAACGCGGCTGCGTGCCGCAGGCCAATGACTTGGCGCTGCGCCCTGAAGGCCATAGAAGGAGAGGCTTTCAATTGCGAACCACAAGGCCGTGACATTGCCCGACGTCAAATCCCCCGAAAACTGCCAGACCATGCCTGAAGTCCGCGAAGGCGTGGACGCAATTGACCGGGAGCTGGTGCGGCTGATTGCGATCCGGACCGGCTATATGGAGGCCGCGGCGCGGATCAAGCCGGATCGGGGCGCAGTGCGCGATGAAGCGCGCAAGCAGGATGTCCTGACCAAGGTCGGGGTCGCCGCTGATGCCGCCGGCCTGCCCCGCGCCATCGCCGAACCGGTCTGGGAGACGCTGGTGGAAGCCTCGATCGCGTACGAGTTTACCGTCTGGGACAAAACGCGCGGCTAGGCCGCCAGAACGCTGTCGATTTCGGCGAACGCGGCATCGGCGGCGCGGCGGACCTCGACAACGGCGATGGGCCAGGCGGCTTGCGGGGCGTCTTCGGCGCGCTGACACGCCTCGCCCAGCTCGAACGCTCCGACCCCGCGCGCCGCGCCTTTCAGCGTATGGGCGGCGGCCTTCCAGGCGTTCATGTCGGTCGCCGCGCTCATGGCACCCAGGCAGCGTTCCGCCTGATCGCGCAGCAGGCCGACCAGCTCGGCTTCCAGCGCCGCATCACCGGCGGTGTATTGATGGAGATGGGCGCGGTCGAAGATCATGCCGCCAGTCCTTGCATCGGGTCAGAAGCCCTTGCGTCTAGCGCATAGCGGTTATGATTTCCTTGCCGGGCGTGGAAACCGTCTTGCTTTTGTCAAATCGGGGCGTATGTTCCGCGGCCTTCCAGCGGGGCCAGCCCCCGCCTGCGACGGCCATGTGCGCCTATAGCTCAGTTGGTAGAGCAGCTGACTCTTAATCAGCGGGTCCAAGGTTCGAATCCTTGTGGGCGCACCAGCCTTCGCTCTCTTCGAGAGCTTCGGCTGGGCAAGCCAGCACGTCGAATTCGAGCGAGGGCTGTCACGCCGTAGCCTTGGCGAAGGCGGACATCGCCCTATCGGCTAGCCAAATCCAACATAATCGCTCGCTATGCGAGCTCCTTTTTCATTGTTTCTGTTACGCGCGACCCGGGGGGCGTGAAACCGGGCGGATCCTGCGTTAGGATGTTACCGGAACCCTTGGCCAGAAATGGAGAGATTTGATGCGCCCTGCCCTTATGCCCCTCGCCTTTCTGCTGGCGGCCGCGCCCGCCGCGGCTCAGGATTTTACCAATGCGGGTCAACTTGATGCCGACGATGTGCTGATCGAGGAATGGGCCATCCCCCATGAAGACACCCGTCCGCGCGATCCTTTCACCGCGGACGGAGAGCGCGTCTGGTTTGTCGGCCAGCGCGGCGATTATCTCGGCTGGCTGGAACCGGCCACCGGCGAGACCGGCCGCCTCGACCTTCCGGCCGGAACCGGACCGCACAACCAGATCGTCGATGCCGAGGGTCATATCTGGATTGCCGGAAACCGTGATGCCTATATCGGGCGTTATGATCCTGACACCGGCCAGTTCATGCGCGTCGAAATGCCCAATGGCGTGCCGCGCGATCCGCACACGCTGATCATGGACCAGAGCGGACAATATCTGTGGTTTACCGCACAGGGCGCCAACAAGATCGGCCGCCTCGATGTCTCGACCTTCGAGCTCGATATTGTCGATGTGGCCACGGACAGCGCGCGGCCCTATGGCATCGAGATCGCTGCCGATGGCATGGTCTGGGTGGTATTGCTGGGCACGAACAAGATCGCCTCAGTGCATCCCGACACGCTGCAACTGACCGAATACACGCTGCCGCGCGAGGGTACACGTCCCCGGCGGATCGGCATCACGGACAATGGCTATGTCTGGTATGTCGATTATGCCGAAGGGTATGTCGGCGCTTTCGATCCGGCCACCAATGGCGTGCAGGAATGGCGCGCGCCGAATGCGGACAACAGCCGCCCCTATGGCATGGCCGTCGATGCACAAAACCGCATCTGGTTTGTCGAGACCGGGCCGGAGATCAATAATTTTGTCGGCTTCGATCCCGTCACCGAAACCTTCTTCTCGCAAACGCCGGTGCCCTCCGGCGGCGGCACGATCCGGCACATGCAGTTTTTCGAGCCCAACGGGGAAATCTGGTTCGGGGCCGATACCAATACGATCGGCCGCGCCGTGGTGATGCCGCAGGAGTGATCTGGCTGGCGCTTCTGTTCGCCGGTGACGTCTATCCCGAGGGCGCGCCCTGGGGACATGCCGGTGCGCCGGGCATGGACAGTTGTCACGCCTGCCACTGGGAGAATGCAGCAGAGGCGGCCTCGCCGCGCCTGTCACTGGACGGGCTGCCACCCCGGTTCGAGCCGGGCGAACGCTATGCGCTGACCGTCACGCTGGCGGGGGCAGGTGATACGAATGGCTTTCAGCTGGTCGCCAGCGCCGGCCGGTTCGAGGCCATAACCGCCACAACCCAGGCCAATGGCGCGTCGATCCGCTCGGTGCAGTCCGCCGGCGTCTGGCCCGTGGTCTGGATTGCCGATGAAACCGGCGCGCCGGTCCGCTTCTGGCTGGCGGTGAATGATGCCAATGGCGATGCGTCCGAGTTCGGCGACCGCATTCTTCTGCAGACATTTGAAAGCTTGCCTGACGACATCAGAATAGAGGAATGAACGATCCCGAATGAGGAGACCCGCCCGTCCTTCTGTGCGACAATGATCCGACCCATCGTGTCCTTGGAGCCGACCCCATGCAAATCGATCAACATTCGACAGCCAGATTCAGCATATCGTCGTCGGCCCTCATTTCTTTTCTCTGCATCACGTTCTTCATCACTTGGGGGCTGATCGGAGTTTACATACTCGCCCCCGAAATGGCGGCTGCCATATTCGGCGAGATCAGCGGCTCGCATCCCTTCTTTTTCCTCGCGACGTGGTCCCCGGCAATCGCGGCTTTCGTCATTCTGTTTATTTATTCAGGCTTGTCCGGCATCCGCACTTTCCTATCCCGGCTCCTGTTGTGGCGATGTTCGCTGGGTTGGGCTGCCTTCATTCTGCTTTTCCTGCCGCTGGTGTTCGTCGCGGGCTCACTGATCAAGGGCGGCCCGGTTCTGGCGCCGCTGCCACCCGAAGGGGCCGGCCCGGTCATGGCGGTCCTGTTCATGATGCTGATGCTGGGCCCGATGGAGGAGTTCGGTTGGCGCGGGGTGATGCAGCCCCTGTTGCAGCGGCACATGGCGCCGATCTGGGCGGGCCTGATCATCGGCGCAACATGGGGCTTATGGCATCTGCCCGCGTTCTTTCTGTCAAGCACGGTCTATGCCGACTGGAATTTCCTCCCTTTCTTCATCGGCAACGTGACACTTGCGGTGCTGGTCACGCCGATCTTCAACAGTGCGCGGGGCAGCCTACTGTGGCCGATGCTGTTTCACTGGCAACTTATCAACCCGTTCTGGCCCGATGCACAGCCTTGGGACACAATCATCCTCGTCGGGGTGGCCGTCATCGTTGTGTGGTGGAACCGTCGCACGATGTTCACCCGTGAAGGGGCGGCGACCGAGGTCATTCCGGGTGCGACGGCCGCAATTCCCAAAGCGGTGGAGTAATCGCATGCGCAAGGCCTTGATCGCAGCAGGTCTTCTAGCGTTGGCAATTACGACCACGCCCCTGATGGCGCAGGAGCGCGTGGATATCACAGCGCGACTGGAGGCGTTGCTAGAGGACTTCCAAGTCCGCTACGCCTTTCCGGGTGCAACCGCTGCAATTGCACTGCCTGATGGAACGGTGGTGTCAGTAGCGGTCGGCCTTGCCGATGTTGAGAATGTGAGGGCTATGACGCCCGAAACACCAATGCTCGCGGCAAGCATCGGCAAGAGCTTCGTCGCGGCGACGATTCTGGCGCTGGAAAGCGAGGGTTTGCTCTCACGGGCCGATCTGTTGTCAGCGCATCTAGGAGACCGGCCATGGTTTGACGCGCTGCCCAACGCGGATGCCATCACCATTGACCATCTCCTGCACCACACGTCTGGTCTGCCAGACCATGTGCACCTGCCCGCGTTCCAGCAGGACTGGACACAGCTCACGACGGACGAAGGCGAATTCGATCCCGACCATCTCGTGGCCTTCGTGACGGGAGAGGAACCGCTGTTCGAACCCGGTACTGCATGGGCCTACAGCGACACGGGCTATGTCCTGCTCGGGCTGGTGATCGAGGAAGCGACCAGGCGGCCCTGGCAGGACGCCGTGGTCACGCGCTTTCTGGGCCCGCTCGGCCTTACGGGAACAATGCCCTCGAGCCTTCGCGACTTGCCCGGGCTCGCCGTGGGCTATGTCGCGTCCGAAAACCCCTTCGGCATGCCCGAATGCACCGCCGACGCGGCGGGGCGGCTGCTGTGGAATCCGGTCGTAGAATCGGCAGGGGGCGGTTTTGCCTCGACATCAGCCGATCTGGCGCGCTGGGGACATCTGCTGTTCGCAGGCGCGGCCATGACACAACCTTATCTCGACCGGTTGCTGGATAGCGTACCAGTCGATCCTGATGCGCCCAGCATTCTATATGGCGCTGGTGTCGCAATTCATGAGAGCACATCGCACGGTTCGGTCTGGGGCCATGGCGGCTGGATCCCCGGCTATGTCTCAAGCCTGCGCCATTATCCCGATCACGGCGTGACAGTGGTGTTCCAGATCAACAGTGATGCCGGGATTGTTGATAACAGTACCGACCTCGTGCCCGAGCTTGAGGCCGCGCTGGCCGATCTTGCAATCGGGTCTTAACAATGACCGCGTGTGCTCTTTGGCAGCATAACGGGGCCGCTGATACGAATGGCTTTCAGCTGGTCGCCAGCGCCGGCCGGTTCGAGGCCATAACCGCCACAACCCAGGCCAATGGCGCGTCGATCCGCTCGGTGCAGTCCGCCGGCGTCTGGCCCGTGGTCTGGATTGCCGGTGACACCGGGGAGCCGGTGCGTTTCTGGCTGGCGGTGAATGATGCCAATGGCGATGCGTCCGAGTTCGGCGACCGCATTCTTCTGCGTGAGTTTGAAAGCTTGCCCTGATGCGGCTCCGGCGCTATGCCGCGCCTCCTCCCACATGCAGGACTGACTCCCATGAATATCGACGCCATCTCCATCGGTGAGAATCCGCCCGAAGATTTCAACATGATCGTGGAAGTGCCGATTGGCGGCGACCCGATCAAGTACGAGATGGACAAGGCGTCCGGCGCGGTCTTCGTCGATCGCTTCCTGCACACGCCGATGCGTTATCCGTGCAATTATGGCTTCATCCCGCACACCCTGTCGGATGATGGCGATCCGATCGACGTGCTGCTGCTCGGCTCGACCACGCTGATCCCGGGATGTGTGGTTCGCGCGCGGCCGATTGGCGTTTTGCTGATGGAAGATGAAAGCGGGCTGGACGAGAAAATCCTCGCCGCGCCGCATCACAAGCTGACGCCCTATTATGACGATGTGAAGGACTATTCCGACATCCTGCCGGCGCAGCTGGCCCGCATCACCCATTTCTTCCAGCACTACAAGGATCTCGAACCCAATAAATGGGTGAAGGTGCAGGGCTGGAAAGGTGCGGATGTCGCGCGCGAGCTGATCGTCAAGGCCATCGCGGCCGGGAAAGCCTAGGACCGGTCCTGCCCCCTCCCCCTTTCCGGCGTTTTGTCGTATCTCTTCGGGCACAAGCCATTCATCAGGAGGAAACGCGTTGAAAAAAGCCGATTATATCTGGATGGATGGCGAGATGCGCCGCTGGGAGGACTGCACGGTTCATGTGATGAGCCATGCCCTGCATTATGGCTCGTCCGTGTTTGAAGGCATCCGCGCCTATGACACGCCGGACGGGCCGGCGATCTTCCGGCTGGAGGATCATATCAAGCGCCTCTACCGCTCGGCGCGGATGTACCGGATCGAGATCCCCTATGACTTTGACACGGTATGCGAAGCCTGCTGTGCAGCGGTTCGCGACAACCAGCTGACCTCGGGCTATATCCGCCCGCTGGCCTTCCGCGGCGCCGGCTCTGTCGGGGTGACGGCGCGCGATACGCCGATCCATCTGATGATCGCGGCCTTCCCCTGGGGGGCCTATCTGGGAGAGGAGGCGCTGAAAAACGGCGTCGATGTGGCGGTGTCGAGCTGGAACCGGCTGGCGCCCAACACGATCCCGCCGGGCATGAAGGCAGGCGGCAATTATCTCTCTTCCATGCTGATCGGTTATGAGGCCAAGGATCGCGGTGTGGCCGAAGGCATCGGTCTTGGCACAGACGGCCTCCTGTCCGAAGGCTCGGGCGAGAATCTTTTCCTGATCGAGGATGGCGTGATCCGCACGCCGCCGGGGGCAGCCTCCATTCTGAAAGGCATCACCCGCGATACGGTCATCAAACTGCTGGCGGATATGGGACATGGCGTGCAGGAACAGGCCCTGCCCCGCGAAGCGCTCTATACCGCGGATGAAATCTTCTTTACCGGCACCGCCGTGGAGGTCACGCCGGTCAAGAAAGTCGATGGACTTGATGTCGGCACGGGCGATTATCCGGTCACGCGTTCTGTTCAGGAGGCGTTTTTCGGGCTTTTCTCCGGAAAGACAGAAGACAGGCGCGGCTGGCTGCGCCACGTAAAGGAGTGATCGATGAAGGTTCAGGATTATATCGCGCTGAAAGGCGAGACCTTTACATCCGACTGGTTTGACATGAGCCAGGATCGGGTGAACCGGTTCGCCGACCTGACCGTCGACCACAATTTCATCCATGTCGATGTCGAACGCTCGAAGGCGGAAACGCCATTCGGTGGCACGATCGCGCACGGTTATTTCACGCTCTCCATGCTCTCGCATCTAGGTGAGACCTGCCTGCCCGCCATTCCGCCGAAGGCGATTCCGATGAATTACGGCTTCGACAAGGTGCGGTTTTCAGCTCCCGTGCCGGTGGGCAAGCGCATCCGCGCGCATTTCAAGCTGTCGAAGGTGGAAGAACGCAAGCCGGGTCAATGGCTCAGCCACTGGGATGTGACGGTCGAGGTGGAGGGGCAGGACCAGCCCGCCATCCGTGCGCACTGGCTGACCCTGTTCATTCTGCCGGGTTGATTACCGGGTTCCAAACTCAAAAGCCGAACGAATTCCCCTCCCCCTTGATGGGGAGGGTGGACGGATCATCAGATCCGGCCGGGTGGGGTGATTGATCATCTCCACCCCCACCCGCCCTTCGGGCGACCTCCCCCATCAAGGGGGAGGGAAAAGACACTGCCGGCCTAATCTTCCGCCAGCTCCTCGGCGCGTTTTTCCAGCCGCAACAGCAAATCCGTCAGCTGCCGGATCTCTTCCGGGCTGAACCCGTCCAGCAAGGCGGCCTCATGGCGCAAGGCGACAGGCGCGACTTCGTCATAGACGCTGCGGCCGGCCGGCGTCAGCGCCAGCAGGGCAGATCGTCCATCGCTCTGATGTTTCTTGCGTTCGACCAGGCCGCGTTCAATCAGGGCGCGGACGGCGCGCGAGACCGTGACCTTGTCCATGGCTGTGGAGGCAGTGAGCGCTTGGGCGGTCAGCCGGTCGGCCCCGCCCAGCACGGCGATCACCCGCCATTGCCAGATGGAGAGGCCGAACCGGGCCTCATAGGAGCGGGCGACCCAGCGGCTGGTGCGGTTGGACGCCACAGACAGGCGGTAAGGCAGATAGGCCTCGAGCCGGAGCGTGACGTCCGCGGGCATAAACGCCTAGGCCAGAACGCCGCGGCGTTGCTGGTCAAGCTCGATGGATTCGAACAGGGCCTTGAAATTGCCCTCGCCGAAGCCCTCATTGCCCTTGCGCTGGATGATCTCGAAAAAGACCGGACCGATCACGGTCTGGGTGAAGATCTGCAGAAGCAGGCCTTCCTTGTTCTCGATATCACCGTCCAGCAGGATGCGCCGCTTTGCCAGCTCGTCCACCGGCTCACCATGGCCCGGTACGCGGGTGTCGATCAGCTCGTAATAGGTGTCCGGCGTGTCCTGGAAGATAACACCGGCCTCGCGCAGCGCATCCACCGTCTTGTAGATATTCTGCGTGGTCAGGGCGATGTGCTGAATGCCTTCACCATTGTAGTCACGCAGAAATTCGGCGATCTGGGACTTGTCGTCCTGGCTTTCATTGAGCGGGATGCGAAGCTTGCCGCAAGGGCCGGTCATGGCCTTGGAGAACAGGCCCGTCTTCTTGCCCTTGATGTCGAAATAGCGGATTTCGCGGAAGTTGAAGACGCGCTCGTAGAAGTCGGCCCAGACGGCCATCTGGCCCTGGTCGACATTGTGGGTCAGGTGGTCAAGAACTTCGAGGCCAACGCCGCCCGTATCGGTTTCGCCGGTCGGTTCGAAATCACCATAGATGTCACCCTTGGCACCGTATTTGTCGACGAGATAGAGCACTGAACCGCCAATGCCCTTGAGGGCCGGAACTTCGTCCGTATCGGTCCAGACGCCATCGCCATAGGCTTCGGCCCCGCGCTTCAGGGCTTCTTCAAAGGCGAATTTCGCGTCCTTCACCCGGAAAGCCATGGCGTTGGCGGACTGGCCGTGGAGCTTTGCGAAATCGGCAGCCTGCCCGGTCTTTTCACGATTGAGGAGGAAGGTGATATCGCCCTGCTTGAAGCGGGTGATGTCCCTGGACTTGTGCCGGGACACCGCCGCAAAGCCCATCGCGCGGAAGAGTTTTTCCAGCGCATCCGGATCCGGGCCGGTATATTCCACGAATTCGAACCCGTCGGTTCCCAGCGGATTTTCAAAAAGATCGGCCATGGTCATGCTCCTTTGATGTCGGCATACAGCGAGGGGGCGTTGCGCCCGCGCCTCGAAATCCTGCCCCCTAATGACGGAATTTAGTTACATTTGCAACTAAATTGTCGCCTCGACGCCGGGTTCGAGGGGCGGTATGCGGAAGTTTATGAACTATCTGTTTGATCCTGCGCCAGTCATTGCCATTCCTGTTGAAGGTGGTGCCGGTTTCCCGGTGAACCGCATCTTCTGCGTCGGCCAGAATTATGCCGATCATATCCGCGAGATGGGCGGTACGGACACCAGCGTCGAGCCGGTCCTGTTCATGAAACCGGCCAGCGCGCTGACATCCGGTCCGGATGTGCCTTTCCCGCCGGTGACCACCGATCTGCACCATGAGGTGGAGATGGTGGCCGCTCTCGGCCCGGACGGCGTGATCGCGGCGGGCGTCGGGATTGATCTCACGCGGCGCGATCTGCAGGCGATGGCCAAGAAGCGCGGTGGTCCCTGGGAAATCGGCAAGGCGTTCGACAATGGTGCGGTGATCGGGCCGCTGCGCCCGGGGCCGCCGCCCGAAAGCGGAGCCATACGGCTCAGCGTCAACGGGACCGTCAGACAGAATGGCGACCTTAATCAGATGAACCGGTCCCTGCCCGAGCTCCTGGCCCTTATCGGCAAGTATTTCACGCTGCAGCCCGGCGATCTGGTGTTCACCGGCACGCCCTCGGGCGTCGGTCCCCTGCTGCCCGGCGATACCGTCGAGGCCACGATTGAGGGGCTGCCGCCCCTGACCTTCCGCATGACTGACCGAAAGGCCTGATCAAATGACCCTGCTGCATGGATACTGGCGCTCGGGCACGAGTTACCGCTTGCGCATCGCGATGAATTTCAAAGGCCTCGATTATGACCAGGTACCGGTCAATCTGAAGGCGGGTGATCAACGCGGGGACGCCTACAGGGCGCTCAATCCGCAAGGGCTTGTCCCGCTGCTGGAGATTGACGGCGCGCGGCTGATCCAGTCACCGGCGATTCTGGAATATCTGGAAGAGACCCATCCGGAACCGCCGCTTCTGCCCGGCACACCGGCCGAGCGGGCCCGGATCCGGGCCTATGCCGCCGTCATCGGCTGCGACATTCATCCGATTCAGAATTTGCGCATCCTGCAATATCTGCGCACCGGATTCGGACAGGATGGTGATGGCGTGACGGCCTGGTGCCAGCGCTGGATCGGGGATGGATTTGCGGCTCTGGAAAAGATGACCGAGGCCGACAATCGCGCAGGGCCCTATCTTTGGGGTCCCCAGCCAACGATGGCGGACGTCTATCTGGTGCCGCAAATGTATAATGCGCGGCGCTTCGGCCTGGCGCTGGACGCTTTCCCCCGTCTTGTGGCGGCTGATGAAGCCGCGCGTGCCCATCCGGCTTTCGAGGCGGCCCGGCCGGAGAACCAGCCGGACGCACCCGAAGACGAACGCTAGCCGCCCGGCGGCCCCGCGGCCGGCACCGCATCCCGGGATTTCAGGATCGGCTGCAGGCGTCCATAGGTCAGCGAGCGCCACAGCCATTCAAACGGGCCGAAGCGGAAAAGGCTGAGCCAGAGCACCGAGAAGATGAGCTGGCCGACCCAGACCGTCACCACCAGCTGGGCCTGCTCCACGCGTTCCAGTGTGCCGAACCAGCCCAGCCCCGGCGGGCCGACAAACAGATAGGTCATGATCAGGGTCTGGCTCAGATAGTTGGTGAAGGCCATGCGTCCGGCAGCGGTAAACGGATAAAGGATCAGTTTGAACGCGCTGATCTTGCTGAGCAGCATCACCACCGAGGCATAGCCGAAAGAGACAAAGAGGCTGGCGACATAGTTTGCCCCCTGATGCTTCCACATATGCGCGAGGTCGAAATTGTCCGCAATCGCGGCATTTCCGGCCCAGCCGGCAATCGGCAATCCAACACCCAGACCGATGGCCGCACACAACAGATATATGGGCATTGACCAGCGGGCGGTGAGAAATCCCGACTTGAACAGGGCCATACCGATCAGCATCAGGCCGAAAGTACGGGCACCGAAAAAGATCAGCCCCATGACCTGACCCAGGGCGGCAAAGCCGGCATTGTAAGGCAACCGGTCGATGAAGCCCGCCTGATAAAGCGCTACCGTGTCCTGCAAATCTTCCGCGGATGGCGCCATTCCCATGGCGACAGGGTCGATCTCGCCGGGAATGAGATTGAAGGTGGAGAATATCCCGATGAAAATCAGCCCGTTGATCGCGATTGCGAACAGGCCCCAGAATAAGAGTTTTGCAACCGGCAGTCCCCGAAGCAGCACCGCCACCATGCCGACCAGCGCGTAGGCCACGAGGATATCACCGAACCAGAAGATGTAGGCGTGGACGAGGCCAAACGCCAAAAGCCACAGCATGCGCGGGTAGTGCTGGCGTGTTCCCTGACTGCGGTCGTCGCCGAGCATCAGGGCGATACCGGCGCCGAACAGGGTCGAGAATATGGTGATGAATTTCACCTCGAAAAATGTGAATGCGATCCACCAGACTGTCTGGTTGGCTCCGGTGAAATCCATGTGTGCGAGCGGATACTGATAGGCGTTGGCGTGCATGGCGAACGCCTGGATATTCATCATCAGAATTCCGAGCACAGCAACGCCGCGCAGCGTGTCGATAGACGAAAAGCGTTCCAGCTTCGGTGCCGCAGCTGTCATGTTGGTTCCCCTGTCCTGTCTTATGGGCATTCTTACCAATATTTCACGTCCCGAAACGGGATTGTGAATTGAATTGTCCCCCTGTTTCAAGCCATAGAGCATGTTTATAGAGGCGATAGATGATTTTTTCGGTGCGAGGGACCGATGTTGCAATTCCTGATGATGCTGATCGAATGGGTGGCGGGCGGTGCCATGATGTTGCTGGGGCTGAGCTATACCGCTCCGGAAGCCTGTGACATGTCCATCGACCTGATCGCGGTCCACTATGTCGAGGACGTCGAGGCAGCGGCTCCGGCCGAGGCCGGTTGTGCCTCCTTCGAGGCCGGCGAAGAGACCGACACGCGGGTTTTCCGCATCTGATTCCGGCAGAACCGACTCGCGCCCTTCGAATAATGAAAAAGCTGCGCTAAGAAGGCAGACCCCGTCGTGATTGCGGGATTTTTTGCATGCAAGGATGATGGCGCACACCATGGCCGATACCGAAACCCGCGAGCGGACCCCTTCCAGCGAAGCGCTGATGGCATCTTTCTCGGAGCCGCACAGCCAGGGCGATGTGGATCATGACCGGCGCTTGCGGGCTCCGGCGGGGCTGCCGCCGGCACGCCGCCATGGCTGGTATATTTTCTTCGGGTTTACCGCCGCACTGATCTGGGCGGCCGGGACCGTGGCCTATCTGACCGCCTATGCCGGCGTCGATCTGACCAATCCGCTGGCGGCCCACACGCCGGCGCAGCTGGCGGGACTGGCGATATTTGCGCTCGGGCCGGCCCTGCTCTTCATCATGGCGGCCCTGATCATCCGTGAATTGCGCCAGACGGTTGACCGGACCCGCGGTGTCGAATCCGCCCTGGCGCGGCTGGCAGCACCGGCGGAAGCCGCCGAAGCGGAAGTGCGCAGCCTGTCCGGCGCGATTACCGGTGAAATCGACCGCATCAATTCCTCGCTGGAAAGCGCCCTCGCCCGTCTTGCCGCGATGGAAGAGGTCATCCGCCATCATGCCGACACGCTGGAACAATCGGCCGGAGATGCCCGCGACCGGGCCGAATATCTTCTGCAATCCCTGCGCAGTGAGCGCGAACGCCTGCAGGAGGTGTCGGATTCCATGGACGACAAGGCGGCACTGATCGCGGCGGCGATTACCGACCAGTCCCGCATGGTGGCGGCGGCCGCAGAGCTGGCCGGTGAAACGGCGAGTGATGCCGAGAAGAAATTGCGTGACAGCGTGGAGGCGCTTTCGGGTGCCGGCAATCTGATTTCCGACAGCGCGCAATCGGCCGCGGGCAAAATGGATGCGCGCGTTGCTGAATTGCGTGAAATATCCTCCCTGCTGGATGAGCGCACAAGCGAACTGGAATCCGCCTATCAACGCCACAAGGAGCGCCTCGGTGAAGCCGGTGAAGGCCTGCGCAAGGAGCAGGAGAAAATCGCCGCCGCGCTGGATTTCCATCGCGCCGAGCTGGACGTGATGGCGAAGACGGCGCGCGAGGGCGCCGACGCCCTCAATGACGCAGCGAAGCTGGGGGCCGGCACGTTCAGCGACACCGTCGATGCCGCTCTGGAGCGTGCCCGGAAAATGGCCGACCAGGTGCGGCAGGAATCCGAGAAGGCAGGCGATGCCCATCGCGAGGCGCTGGAAGCCCTGCAGGCTGCCGCAGAGAATGCCGGAGCTGCATCGGAGGCTGCGACAGCCGCGCTCGACCAGCAAACGCGGATGGTGTCGTCCCGTATCGAGGAGATCAACGAGAAGGCCTTCGACGCCGCCCGCAAGGCCGATGAAAGTTTCGAGGCGCGCCTCAAGGAAGCTGAAAAACTGACCTCACGGGCCGCGCTGGCCGCTGATGAAGCGTCGGAGTCGGTCAAGCGGCGTCTCGCCTCCGTGCTGGAGTCCGCGCGCGAAGAATCCCGGACCATTGAGCGCGAGATCGAAAAACTGACCGACAAGCTGGCAGAATTGCCCGCCGCCGCCCAGTTGCGGGCGCAAGAAGCCTCCGATGCGCTGCGCCGCGGTCTGGAGGGTCTCAATGCGGCGGCGATGGCGGCGGCCGAGGAAGCCCAGGAATTTGATTCCGCCTTCCAGTCCCGCATTCGTCAGAATTACGAATTGCTCAGTGACTTCATGCTGAAAATGGGATCGGTCGCGGGTGGCCGCCGGGCGCTTGATCTGCCGGGCAATGAAGTGCCCAATCCGCTGTCTGGCCGAAAGGCGAAGGCAGATCCGGAGGCTGACGAAACCCCTGCGAAACAACCGGACACGCCCAAGCGCGATACGATTTCCTTCCCGGAAAAGGGCCGCGCCGGGGAACCCGGCTGGCGCTGGAAGGATCTTCTGTCCAATATGCCGGGTAGTGAAGACGACTCCCGCCGCAATGAAGACGACTAGAGTCCGGACCTTCTAGTGTTCGTGGTCCGCGTCGTGATGTTGCGCGACCTGCTCGGCTGTCCATTGCGCGACATCCGCCGCGGCTTCCTGTGACGCCGCATCAAACGCCGCAACAATATCGCCAATGCGGGGAGAGCGGGCCACAGCCTGGGCCCCGATCGCCTCGACAGCGATCAGCCGGCGGTCGCTCATCCGGATAAGGCGGGACCGTATGCGGACCACGGCCGTCGGAGCTGCGTCCGGGCCGTTCAGGTAATTGGCCTCGAAGGACCGCAATTCCGTGGCCAGCTCGAATTCGGCACGCACACCATCTTCGGGCCGCGACGCAATGAGGGAAGGTTCGAATGCGTCCATGGACTCCACGATCAGATCCTGGACCAGCCGGGGAACCGGCGTGATCCACTCCGCCCCTTCGGCAAACACGAGTTCACCACGCTGTTGCGACAGGGCGATCTGGGCTCCGGACAGGGCGCGCGGCGTCAACGGCCGCTGGACTCCGACAATCACAGCTTCATTTCTCAATTCACCGGACGGCTCCGGTGTGGAGAGCCGGTAGACGGTGGCCGGTGTGTTTTCCGGCAGAAGGCTGACACAGCCCGCCAGCAGGACTGACGTGCCCATGAGAGCCACGGTTATGGATTTGCGGATCATTGCGGCACCTCTACTGTCCGGCGTTGTTCTCCGGAGATGAATCCGGTCGGATTATCCTCGATGTCCAGGGCGATGCGGTCGAGCGTACCGATCAGGCGGCGCAGGTCCTCCATGGTGCGGGTCAGTTCGTCGGTTCCCTCACCGGCCAGACGCTCGATGGCGGGCTGCAGTGTGGTCATCAATTCCTGAGCCTGCCGGCCCGCGAGATCGATTTCGAGAGCGGCCCGCGACACGTCCACAGACGCTTGTGTGAGTTCATTATTTGCCAGCCGGCTGGCATCCTGGCCAAATGTCTCCAGCGACCGCGCTGCGGCGCCGACATCGACAGCCGTAGCCTCCAGGGTCCGGATGGTGGACCGCAAATCATCCACAAGGGCATCCTCGCCCGCGAGCCGTTCCGTGATCTCTTCAAGATTCTGGATCGTCGCCGCGACCCGTTCTAGATTGGCCTCGCTGAGCAGCTGGGTCATCTGAACCAGCGCCTGACGGGCCGCCTCAAGCGCATCCTCGCCGCCCGCCACCAGGGATTCAATCTGTGCCTGTTCAGCATAGATGCGCGGCGGGTCCCCCCGGGTTGTGCCTTGCAGGCGCTGGGCCTCTGCCGTGCCGCCCGATATCTGGACATAGGACAGGCCGGTCAGCCCCTGTGGTTCGAGCTGGGCACTGGAATCCACGCGCACGGGTGTTTCTGCCAGGAGGCGGATACGCGCGATCACCCGGTTGGGGTTCTGCGGATCCAGACCGATGTCCGTCACCTCGCCGACCTGGATCCCGTTGAACCGGACCTCGCTCGCCTGACGTAGCCCGCGGACCGGCCCGTCAAAAACAACGTCATAATAGGCATAGTCGCGGTCGAATGTGGTCTGCCCCAGCCAGAGCGCGAAAAACCCGCCGGCGAGGATCAGAAAGACAGCGAAAAAGCCGACGAGGGCGTGATGGGCTTTGGTCTCCATGGCCTAGCCTCCTTGTGCGGCGGCGGCCATGCGCCCCCGCGGTCCGTGAAAGTATTCCTGAATCCAGGGATGCGGATTCTGTTCCAGCTCGCTGATCGGCGCAACCGCCGCCACACGTTTGTCTGCCAGCACCGCCACGCGGTCACAAATCGTATACAGGCTGTCGAGGTCGTGCGTGACCATAAACACAGTCAGGCCCAGCGTTGCACTCAGATCCTTGATCAGCATGTCGAACGCCGCGGCGCCGATCGGGTCGAGGCCGGCCGTGGGCTCGTCGAGGAAAAGTATGTCGGGATCCAGGGCCAGCGCGCGCGCCAGGCCGGCGCGCTTTTTCATACCGCCGGAGAGCTCGGCCGGAAATTTCGGTCCTGCCTCCGGGCCGAGGCCGGACAGCGCGATCTTCATATCGGCGATTTCCGACATCAGCCGTTTGGGCATGCTGACATGTTCGCGCAGCGGCGCCATGACATTTTCCCGGACAGTCAGCGATGAGAACAGCGCGCCATGTTGAAACAGCACACCCCAGCTGGATTCAAGTTCGCGGCGGTCGCTCTCCGACATGGATCCCAGCCGCTGGCCGTTGAAGAATATCTCGCCGGCATCCGGCCGCTTCAGTCCGATAATCGTATTCATCAGCACCGACTTGCCGGACCCCGAACCGCCGACCAGGCCCAGCACCTCGCCGCGCCTTACAGACAGGTCCAGGCCATCGTGAACAACGTGCCGTCCGAAGGCCGTCCTGAGACCCCGGACCTCGATGATGATGTCCTCGCTCATATATCGAGCTCCAGATACATCATGGCGAACAGGGCATCGACGACGATGACCATGAAGATGGACTGCACCACCGAAGCGGTGACGCGGCGGCCCAGCGATTCCACATCACCGCCAACCTGCATGCCCTGCTTGCAGCCGATAATGGCAATGATCAGGCCGAAGACCGGGGCTTTCGACATGCCGACCCAGAAATGGCTCCAGTCGATGGTTTCATGCATGCGGGCGATGAAAAATCCCGGCGAAATGTCCAGCGTCGCCCAGCTGACCATCATGCCCCCGAACAGGCCGGCCATCATGGCGCCGAAGGTCAGCAAGGGGGCCATGAGGACGCAGGCGACGACGCGCGGCACGACCAGGGCTTCATAGGGATCGAGGCCCAGCACTTTCATGGCATCGATTTCCTGTTGCATTTTCATCGAGCCGATCGCTGCCGTGAACGCCGAATCCGAGCGCCCCGCCAGCATGATGGCCGTGATCAGCACGCCGAATTCGCGCAGCACCGCAATACCCACCAGTTCGACCGTGAATACCGATGCGCCGAATGTTTCCAGCAGGTTGGCTCCCATGAAGGCCACCACCGCACCGATGAAGAAGGTCAGGACGGCAACGATAGGCAGCGCATTCACACCCGCTTCTTCCATCACATAGACGGTCGGCGTTACCCGGAAGCGGTGCGGGCGTAACATCAGCGAGAAAAACGTCGTCAGCGTGCGGCCAAAAAATGCGAATGTCTCAAGGGTTTCATTACCAAAGGCTTCCAGCCCCTTGCCGATGCGTTCGAAGGCCCGGACGAAACCATAGCGCTCCTCCGGAAGATCGGGATCGCAGTCGATGACGCGCTCCAGAATTTCACCGATCAGCCGCCGTGCTGTCGGATGATCGCCGCGATAGTGCCAGTCTGCATTCGGTGTGCTGCATTGATGCACAATCCGTCCCAGCAGAAAGGCGCCGGACGTATCAATCCTGCCGAGGCGGCCAAGGTCGATGACAATCAGGCCGGCATCATATCCGGACTCGAGACGCTCGACCTCGGAATAGATGGCCGCGATGGAATGAACGACCCAGTCGCCGATGGGTTCGACGACAATCTTCTGTCCTTCCTCCCGGACATTGATGTCTGCGGCACTTCCCGATGGCATGGATTCGACCCCTTCGGCACCAGTCTTAGGTGATTCAGTCCGGCTTAGGGAGTGCGGACGCGCAACAGTTGCCAGGCGCAGATTCCGCCCAGAGCCGCCGGGATCGCCATGAAGGCAAATCCTGCCCCTGCGAAATGGTCGTAGATGAGCCCGGAAACAGCACTCATCACCGCAAGCGCGATGCCGCCCGACAAGGCCGAATTGGCCGCCTGTGTACTGGCCTGAAGCCCGTCAGGGGCGTGGTCGGCCGCAAACCTGAGAAACCCCAGATAGGCCGCGGCAAAGGTCAGGGCATGCGTGATTTGCAGAATGAATAGCAATGCCAGAGGCGGCGAAAAAGCCGTCAGCGTCCACCGCAGCATGGCTGCGCCTGCCGCGATCATCATCAAATGGGCGGGCTGAAAGCGGGACAGATGCCGCGCCGACAGGGTCAGAAAGACAATCTCCGCCAGAACGCCGGTCGACCAGAGAGCACCGACGGTCTGCGGGGGGATGCCGTCTGCCTGC
The DNA here is from genome assembly GCF_003129605.1 of Hyphobacterium indicum. GTDB lineage: Bacteria > Pseudomonadota > Alphaproteobacteria > Caulobacterales > Maricaulaceae > Hyphobacterium > Hyphobacterium indicum. The sequence goes on along the minus strand of NZ_QBDX01000001.1, from coordinate 756,410 downwards.
CAGCTGATGGCGGAAAACGCGTAATAGAATGCATGGCTGCTCTGGATCAGCGCCGAAGCGGCCAGGGCGAGGATGAAAGGCCGGGACAGGAGCAGGCGCAGAGGCGCGCGCTCCGTTCCGGCGGCCGGTTTGACGCGCTCGCCGACGGGCAGGAAATGCGCGGTGGCCACGGTCAGCGCCGCGCCTGCGGTCATCCAGACCAGTGCGGCCTCGCCGCCGAATTGCCCGATCAGCGCGCCGGCCGCCAGATTGGCCAGGATGAAAGTGGCCGAGCCGACAGCCCGGGCCGGGCCGAATGCAAACCCTTCCTTGCGTGACGACCATGAGGCAAAGGCGTCTACCAGGGGGATCTGGCCGCTGAAAATCGCCCCGGCCAAAGCCGAAACGATTGTCAGAAGCACAACATCGCGGAAGGGAGCCATCAGGAGGAAGCCTGCCAGCCCCGCCCAGGCAAAGCCGACCACGGCATCGCGGCGGCGGCTGGATCCGTCCATCCAGCTGGCCCCTAGGGGTGCCAGTACCGTGCGGCCGATCATGCTGCCGGCAAGAGCAATCCCGATCAGTTCGGGCGAGAGTCCGCGGGATTCCAGCCAGACCGGCAGATAGGGCAGAAAGGCACCGAATGCGAAGTAGAATGCGCCATAATGCGCCGCAAAGCGGACCCCCGCCGGATGAATGATCCGCCCGTTCATGGGCGCGGCGATACCCTGTCTGCATTCAAATGGAAAGTCTGTTGCAATCGCGGCTTTGCAGTGCAGCAAAGCGCGGCTAGGTTCGCCAACCCGAAAAGGTGAACAGTGTTCATGGACCGAGCTCTTGCCGATATTGCACCGGAATCGCCACTGGCCGGACGGCCGGAAGGCGAAACGCTGGCACTGCATCCGCGCCGGGTTTTGCTGACCGGCTACCGGTCGCATCCCCATGTCGGCGGACAGGGTGTTTATCTGCGTGAACTCGCCATCGGCCTGCGCGATCTCGGGCATGATGTGACCATCGCGTCCGGCCCGCCCTATCCGGATGTGCCGGGAGGTGTGGAACTGGTCGAATTTCCGGCCCTCAACCTGTTCGAGGAAAAAAACGCCTTTCTGGCGCTGCGTCCGGCGCACCTGCTGTCGAAGGCTGACCGGTCGGAATGGCTGGCGCACAATACCGGCGCGTTCGGCGAATTGCTGGCCTTCAGCTACCGCCTGCAGGCCTGGCTGAAGGATCAGTCCGGGCGGTTCGATGTCCTGCACGACAACCAGACCCTGATGCCGCCCTTTATCGGCATTTCGCGCACCCTGCCGGTGGTCGCCACGATACACCATCCGGTGGCGATTGATCGCGGCTTTGCCATCGATGGCGTTTCCAGATGGTGGGAAAAACTGCTCACCCGCCGCTGGTACGGCTTTACCGACCGTCAGGCGAAAACCGTGCGGCAATTGCCGCATCTGCTGGCGGTTTCAGACGCGGCGCGCGACAGCCATTCCGCGCATTACGGCATGCAGGCCAAACAGGCTGTGGTCAGTTTCAACGGGATTGACCATGATGTTTTCTGCCCGGATGCCGGCACACGCCGGGAAACCCGGCTGATTGCGGCCACCGCCAGCGCCGACGTGCCGATCAAGGGGCTGGATGTCCTGATGCAGGCCTTCGTGCCGCTGGCACAGCAATTCCCGTCGCTGAAGCTGGAGCTGATCGGCCAGCTGCGGGAAGGACGGGCAAAACAAATTCTCCAGAAGGCAGGGCTGCTGAACCGGGTCAGCGCGCGATCCGGTGTCAGCCGCGAGGAGATCGCCGATCTTTATCGCCGCGCCAGCGTCGTGGTCTGTCCGGCCCGGTTCGAGGGGTTCGGCTTCCCGGCCGCCGAGGCGATGGCCTGCGGCGCGCCCGTCGTCGCCAGCGATGGCGGGGCCTTGCCGGAAGTGGTGGGCGAGGCTGGCAGCATTGTGCCGGCCGGGGATGCCGTGGCCCTGGAGACAGCGGTCCGGGCGGTCTTGAACCAGCCCGATATGGCGCGCGAAATGAGCGAGGCCGGAGCCCGCCGGGCCCGCTCTGTCTTTTGCTGGCGGAATCACGCTCTCGCCGCGAGCGCGCTTTACGAGAAAGCGATTGCTGCGTGCTGACCATTGATTTCAAACGTCTGGACCTGCGCGATGGCGACCGGGTTCTGGATCTCGGCTGCGGCCGCGGCCGTCATACGCATGCGCTCTACTGGCATGATGCGCCGGTGCATGTCATCGGGCTGGACCTTTCCGAAGCGGATGTGATGGCGACGCTGAAAAGCTTTGCTGATCTTCCGCCTCCCGATGACTCTCCGCTGCGGATCGGCACACTGGCGGCCGGTAATGCCCAGCGCCTGCCCTTTCCCGACGATTCCTTCGATGCTGTCATCTGCTCGGAAGTACTGGAACATGTCGACGATCCGGACACTGCGATGGCCGAGATCACCCGCGTGACAAAGCCGGGCGGACGCGTCGCCCTGTCCGTGCCGCGCTACTGGCCGGAATGGATTTGCTGGAAGCTGTCCAGCGGTTACCGGTCAACGCCCGGCGGGCATGTCCGCATTTTCCGGCATGATCAATTGCACGCCACGGCACGGCGCAGCGGCCTGCGCAAGACCGCGCATCACTGGGCGCATGCCCTGCACAGCCCGTACTGGTGGCTGCAGTGCGCGGTCTGGGACATCCGCAACGACCATGGACTGGTCAACGCCTACCGGCGGTTTCTGGAATGGGATTTGCTCGAAGCGCCCTGGATCACCCGCACGCTCGAACGCCTGCTCAATCCGGTCATGGGAAAGAGCCTCGTCATGTATTTTGTGAAGCCGGTATGAGCCAGATCATAAACCTTTCGGCTGCCGCCAACCGGATCGAAGCCCTGCAACAGCCGGACGGCGCCATCACCTGGATTGATGCCGGGCTCTGGGACCCCTGGAATCACGGCGAGAGTGCAATGGCGCTGGCCGTTGCCGGACGGGCAGACAGTTGCGCGCGCGCGCTGGAAGCCCTGTTTGACCGCCAGGAATCCGATGGCGGCTGGACCGGCGAGCTGGGCGCCGGCGTGCCTCTGGACGAGACCAACCGGCGGCTCGTGGTGGACAAGCCGGCGACCGCACGGGACACCAATTTCACCGGCTATGCGGCGGTCACCGTCTTGCGCAGCGCCCTCGCCCTGAATGAACCCGGCTGGCTGGACCGCTATGCCGGACCGGTACGGCGGGCCATGCAGTTCGTCCTCTCCTGCCAGACACCGGAAGGCGATATCGTCTGGCGCAAGCCTGATGCGGGAGAAGCCCTCGACAATGTGGATTCGCTGCGGGCGGGCAATGCCTGCCTCTACAAGAGCCTGGAATGTGCCCTCCGGCTCGAAACCGCTCTGGCCGGCGAGCTTCGGGATCTGACGGAAGCGCGCGCACGGCTTGCCGAAGCGCTGCACGACAAGGACTGGCGGTTTGACCGAAAATCCACCGACCGGCGGCGCTATGCCATGGACTGGTATTATCCGGTGCTGTCCGGCGTTCATTCGCGCGAGGAATCGCAGCGGCGGCTGGAGGCGGGCTGGTCACGCTATGTGGTCGAGGGACTGGGCTCGCGCTGCGTCGCTGATGAACCCTGGGTCACGGCCGCCGAAACGGCCGAGCTGGCCCTCGCCTGCCAGGCGGTGGGCTGGACCGGCAAGGCGCGCAAGCTGATTACCGATCTGGCGCCGCTGGCAGCCCGCTCCGGCGGATACTGGATGGGCTGGCAATTCGAAGAAGAAATCCTCTGGCCTTACGAGCGTCCGGCGTGGACCTCCGCCGCGGTCATTCTGGCGGCCGATGCCATCGAGCATCTCTCGCCCGGCTCTGATCTTCTGGTGACGCCGCTCAAGGCGGTCAGTCCGGCCCGGCGCGGCGCAACACCTCCAGCGTCCTGATCCGCTCGACGGGCTCGAAATCGCCGGATTCAACCGCCTGTTTCCAGATTTCATAAGGCGGGCGTCCGCCCTCTGCGGGATCCGGAAAAACATCGTGGATGGCGAGGAAACCGCCCGGCGCGACTTTCGGGGCCCAGCCATCATAATCGGCCTGGGCAGCCGGCATGGAATGTCCGCCATCAATGAAAACAAAGCCCAGTGGCGTTGACCAGTAAGGTGCGATCGCGGCGGATTTCCCAACCAGCGCAATGACATGATCTTCCAGCCCGGCGGCATGAATGGTGCGGCGGAAAACCGGCAGCGTGTCCACCGTCCCGACGATGTCGTCATAAAGCTCCGGATCGAAATATTCCTCGCCCGGTTGGTGCTCCTCGGAGCCGCGATGATGATCGATGGAAAACAACAGCGTGCCGGCCTCGCGGGCCGCGGTGCCCAGATAAAGCGCCGACTTGCCGCAATATCCGCCGATCTCGAGAAACGGACCCAACCGGCTTGTGCCGACCGCATAGCGCGTCAGCGCAGCACCTTCATCAGGGTGGAGAAACCCTTTGACGTCTTCGGGATTCATGGTGCGGTCAGCTGCCTGTCGCGTTGCGCAATTCGCGGCGGCGCGACATCAGGCCATCAGCGGCATTGCCGAGCCGCTCGGAGGCCAGTTCTAATGATCCGATTGCTGCGTCCAGTTGTCCGTCACCCGAGTCATTAATGGTCCGGAAGAGTGCAAGGGCCTGACGGACATCGGTCAGCGCATATTCCAGCGCGCCCAGATCATCGCTGAGGCTGTTGGCGGTCAGGCCGCCGGCTTCAGCAACGGTTTCGCCGTCGCGTGCCAGATTATAGGTCAGGGTCGACGCCTCCGCGAGATCGCGGCGGGCGGTTTCGATGATCATGTCAGGGCCGGCATCGTTGAGCCCGGCCGCCTCATAATAGACTTCCACGGGTGTCGGGCGATCAGAATTGCCGCGGCCAAACATCAGCATTCCCGTCAGGCGTTGCACGGCAGCGCCATGGGCTTCCGCAACCCATCCGGCCTCATGGAATCTGGCGTCCAGGGCGGCCGCATTCTGACGCAAATCCAGTTGGGCTTGAGGCAATTGCCGGTCACCGGAGACAAATCCGGCCGGTCCCGAGGGGGTTGCAACGCACGCTGACAGGCCCACGAGGCAGGCGCAAATCAATCCGGTACGAAACATCATGTACACAACCCATATTGCTGCAGCGGCAGAATGTGCGCCCCTGTGACCAACAAACCATTGTCAGCCCTTGCCCCGCCGTTACTCTGCGGCAAGAACACCCTGTCAATCAAGGTAAATCACAGAGGTTAGCCCTTTGCAAAAAAACGCTTCCCGCCGCGCCCTGTTCCCGCCCATCGAACCCCATCGTCACTTCCGCCTTGATGTGTCCGGAGGGCACAGTCTCTATGTCGAGGAATGCGGACGGGAAGACGGCCTGCCGGTGATTGCCTTGCACGGCGGGCCCGGCGGCGGGGCAAGCCCGATGATGCGGCGGTTTTTTGACCCGGAGAAATACCGGATTGTCCTGTTCGATCAGCGCGGCTGCGGGCGTTCGACGCCTCATGCCTCGCTGGAAAACAACACGACATGGGATCTGGTGAAAGATATTGAAGCCATTCGTGAAGCGCTCGGGATCGAAAAATGGGTGGTTTTCGGTGGCTCCTGGGGGTCGACCCTGTCGCTGGCCTACGCCCAGACCCATGCGGACCGGGCCATGGCCCTGGTGCTGCGCGGCGTTTTTCTGTGCACTCAGGCCGAGCTTGACTGGTTCTATCGCGATGGCGCCAACCGGATTTTTCCCGATGCATGGGCTGATCTTGTTTCCCGTCTTGATGAACAGGAAAAGCAGGACGTTCTGGCCGCCTATCACGCCCGGCTGATGCAGGACGAGGTCCAGGCCCGGCTGGAGGATGCCATCGCCTGGGCTGACTGGGAGAATTCCCTGATTTCCTTTGCGTCTCCGGAACCCTCATCACGCAGCAACCCGGCACGGGCGGACGCCATTTCGCGGATCGAAACCCATTATTTCGTGAACCGGGGCTTTTTCGAGGGCAACAATCAATTGCTCGAAAACATGGACCGCATCCGGCACATTCCGGGCTATATCGCGCAGGGCCGCTATGATGTGATCACACCGCCCGCAGCGGCCTGGACCATCGCCAAGGCCTGGAATGGAAATGCCCGGCTGGAGTTTGTCTCCGATGCCGGGCATTCCGCCGGTGAGCCGGGGACGGTGGACGCGCTGGTGCGCGCCACCGACGATATTGTCCGGCGGTTTGGTTAGCTGCCGAACAGCAAGACCGAAAGGCCCCATCCGAACTTGGCGTCCAGACCCAGGACAAGAATCAGGGTCAGGGCAATGGGAGCAAAGAACCGCAGGACGAAACGGAAGAACCCGAAAAGCAGCGGGGATGCGTGTGACAATTGGGCGTGCGCGATTTTGCGGTCCACAACCCAGCCCATGAAGATCGCCATCAGCAAGCCGGCGAGCGGCAAGGCGATGGAGCTCGACAGGAAATCAAGCAAATCGAAGAAGGGGAAGGAGAAGGCCACCCCTGCGCCGACCAGCCAGATAAAGCCGCCAAAAGTCCAGGCGATCGTGCTCTTGTGGAAGCTGGAGTTTTCCTCGATCCACGCGACGACGGCCTGAAGAAGCGAGATTGACGATGTCAGCGCTGCGATCAGGGCCAGGATGAAGAAGGCGCCGCCGACAATATTGCCGCCCGGCATCTGGGCGAACGCCGCCGGCAATGCCTGGAAGAAGAGCCCCGGACCGGCTGCCGGCTCGATCGAGAAGGCAAAGACGAAGGGGAAGATGGCAAGGCCGGCAATCAGCGCAACGCCTGAATCGGCGGCGGAAATAATGCCCGCTGACTGACCAATATTGGCGTTCTTGTCGAGATAGGAGCCGTAAGTGATCATGATGGCCGAGCCCAGGCCGATGGAGAAAAAGGCCTGCCCGACCGCCTCGAGGAAAGTCTGGCCATTCACTTCAGAAAAATCGACGGCAAAGAGGTAGCCAATGGCGGCCCCCATATCGCCTGCAATCCCGGCATAAACGACCATGCCCAGCAACATGGTGAAGAAGATCGGCATCAGGATGGATGCGGCGCGTTCAATGCCGCCGGTCACGCCCTGCGCCACGACAAGCACGGTCAGCACCATGAATGCGGTATGCCAGCCGAGTACGTTATAACTGTCGGCAGAGAAGGTTCCGAACGCCGCCTCGACCACTTCCGGAGCCTGGCCGGCAAATTCGCCCGAGAACATCTTGAAAATATATGCGGCCACCCAGCCGGCCACGACCGAATAGAAACAGAGTACCAGAATGCCGCCAATCAGGCCGACAAGGCCGGTGACCGCCCAGAGCCGTGAGGAGCCATTGTCCATGGCCACTTTCTGGACAGATCCGATGGCGCTTTTCTGGCCGTAGCGACCCACGGACAATTCCGCCATCAGGATCGGGAAGCCGATCAACAGGATACAGGCGAGATAGATGAGGATGAAGGCGGCGCCGCCATTTTCACCGGCCGTGTACGGAAAGCGCCAGAAATTTCCCAGCCCGACCGACGAACCAATGGCCGCCATCAGGAATCCAAAACGTGACGACCAGTGTGCATGAGCCGCAGCGGCCATGGCAATTCTCCCCAGAAATGCAGCGGAAATCCCCGCCTGAACCGGCGCGGACCCTTCCCCATCCTGACGCAAGGGTCAAGAATTTCTAGCCGTTATCCGAAGAGACCTGCTCCGCGTGGCGGTTCGGCATTGCGATGAATATGGGCGCCCAGAATCAGGCCGAATCCGAAGAGCACCGCCATCATCACGGTGCCGCCATAGGAGATGAGCGGCAGAGGCACGCCGACCACCGGCAACAGGCCGGTCACCATGCCGATATTGATGAAGACATAGAGGGCGAATGTGGTGGCGATCCCCATGACGGTAAGACGCAGAAAGGTTGACTTGCACGCCGCCGCGATGGCGACGGTATTGGCCAGCACCAGCGCATAGATTCCGATCACGGCGAGCCCGCCCACCAGGCCGAATTCCTCGCCCAGAATGGTGAAGATGAAATCGGTCTGCTTTTCCGGCAGGAAATTGAGCTGGGTCTGCGTGCCTTCCACAAATCCCCGCCCGGTCAGTCCGCCGGAGCCCAGCGCGATTTTTGACTGCAGGATGTGATAGCCTGCGCCCAGCGGATCGGCTTCCGGATTGAGGAAGGTGAAAATCCGCCGCCGCTGATAATCCTCCAGTCCGAAGCGCAGGAATGCGGGGATAATGAAGGCCGCGGCAATGGCACCGCCAATGATGATGCGCCAGCTCAGCCCGGCCAGAAAAACAAGCGCCGCGCCGGTTACCAGCACCAGAACCGCCGTGCCCAGATCGGGCTGATGCAGGATCAGTGCGGCAGGCGCGCCGATCAGGAAGGCCGGTACCAGCAGGCCGAAGGCTGAATTGATCTTTTCCGGCGGCAGGTCGTGATAAAAGCGCGCCAGGGCCAGCACCACCGCGATCTTCATGATTTCAGAAGGCTGCATGCGGACCGGGCCGATATCGAGCCAGCGCTGTGCGCCATTGACGCTTTCACCGAAAAACTCGACCCCCACCAGAAGCGAGAGCGCGCCGAGATAGATCGGATAGGCCATGCCCATCCAGAAGCGGGGTGGAAAGAGTGCCACGACCAGCATGATGGCGATGCCGAGGAGGAATCGGATGAAGTGGCGGCTGGCCCAGGGATTCCAGGCTCCCTCGGCCGCCGAATACAGCATGCCCACGCCCACCGCACCGAGCAGGAGAAGCAGAAGCACGACGCTCCAGTTCAGCTCGAACAGCTTTTCCTGGAAGGTGCGCGGGACGGTTTCGCGAAAGACGGCCATCAGGTCGGCTGGCTCCCGGTTGAATTCTGCACAAAGGGTCCGGCCGCCGACGGATCGCGTTCGATCAGCAGGCGCAGGACATCACGGGCGGGGCGGGCAGCCGCCCGGGATCCGCCACCGCCATGCTCGACCACGGTGGCGACCGCATAGCGGGGGCGGTCTGCAGGCGCATAACAGACGAACATGCCGTGATCGCGCAGGCGCCAGGGCAATTCATCCTGCGTGCGGACGCCCGCTTCGCGCTCTGCGGCAGAGATGGAATAGACCTGGGCCGATCCGGTCTTGCCGGCCATTTCCACACCCTCAACGCCCAGGCCGCCAAGCGTGTAATACGAGGTGCCGCCCGGCTCGTGCACGACGGCGCGCAGGGCATCACGGACAATATCGAGATGGGCGGGGTCCTGAACCAGTTCCTGGCCCTGGTCCGCCGGTTGATCGAGATAGAGGCGCGGGCTGACGGAGCGGCCGGAAGCGAGACGCGCCGTCATCACCGCCATTTGCAGCGGTGAGGCCAGCATGAAGCCCTGCCCGATCGCCGTGATCAGCGTTTCGCCCTGCGACCAGCGCTGGCCATAGCGCGAGAGCTTCCACTGCTCGTCGGGCACAATGCCCCGCGAAACACCGGCAAGGCCGATTTCGGGCGCAGAACCGAGGCCGAACTGGCGTGCCGCGCTGGCAATCCGGTCGATGCCAAGGCGTTGCGCCATCTCGTAGAAGAACACATCGCAGGAGGTCTTCACGGCATCGCGGAGATTGACCCGGCCATGGCCCTGACGGCGCCAGCAGTGAAACTCGCGATTTCCCAGCTGTATGCTGCCCGTACAGGTTACGCGTTCGGTGGTGTTGACGACACCGGCCTCGAGCGCGGCCAGCGCCACAACCGCCTTGAAGGTCGAGGCGGGCGGATAGGTGCCCTGCAGCGCCTTGTTGTAGAGCGGGCGGTATTCATTCTGGTTGAGCGCGTTGAAATCGGTTTGCGAAATACCGGTGACGAACAGATTCGGATCAAAGCCCGGCGTGGAGGCCAGCGCCAGGAGGTCGCCGCTTTCCACGTCCATGGCCACGACGGCGGCACTCTCGCCATCCAGCCGCTCATAGGCGAAGCGCTGAATATCGGCATCAATGGTCAGGCGGACATCTTCACCCGGCGTTGCGGGGTTGGACTGTTCGGGCAATTCGCGGATGACCCGCCCGAAGGCATTGACCTCGACCTTGAGCGATCCGGCGGACCCGCGCAGCGTGTCCTCGCGGGCGGCTTCCGCGCCCGTGCGTCCGATCCGGAAGCCGGGATGGCGAAGCAGCGGATCATCTCCGGCATCGGCTTCTGCGGCGGGTTGGACATAGCCAAGGATATGGGCGAAGGCCGGGCCTGAAGGGTAGTCGCGGATTTCGGCGACTTCGGGAATAATGCCGGGCAGGTCCGGGGTTTGCAGATTAATGGCGGCGAAATTGCCCCAATCGAGATCGTCCCGGATCGTGACCGGGCGGAAACGCGGGGCGCGCTGGACATTGCGCAATATCCGCTCGCGTTGCTCCGGCGTGATCTCGATAATATTGCCCAGGCGGCCGAGCGCCTCTTCCACATCGCCGGCCTGCTCGGGGATCATCACCACACGATAGCTGTCCCGGTTATCCGCAACCGGAACGCCAAAGCGATCCAGAATGCGGCCGCGGGAGGGCGGGGTCAGCAGGAAGTTGAACTGGTTGTCTTCCGACAGGACCCGATAGCGCTCGGTCTCGATCACCTGGAGCTGATAGAGGCGGGCGCCGAGCGCGGTAAACACAGCTGCTCCGCCCGCTCCCATCATCAGGGCGCGGCGGGTGAATTTCAGCTGCTGTTCCTGGCGATCCGACTTCATGACATCAGGACCCGAACGTGCCGCGCAAGCTGCGGCGGCGGACAAAGATCACGGCAAACAGGGGGAACATCAAGGCGGAGGCAACGCCTTCGATCAACAGAGGCCGGATTGGCGCCGGTTGCCCGATGGCCAGACTTCCGGCGGCCCAGGCGACGGGGATGGCAATGGCGAGGACGACCAGGAATCGGACCCAGACCGGACCGAATTCTCGGGTCGGGCCATCCTCGTCGCGTGACCGCGCAATCGTCAGCGAGACCAGATAGGCCAGTGCCCAGACGCCGAGCACACCTCCGGTCAGCACATCATTCAGGATACCGACAACGAAAATTACGATGGGCGGGATGAAGCGCGGCCTGACGGTCGACCAGATGAACAAGGTCATCAGCGGCAACATCGGCATCAGATCCGGCCCGTTCGCGATGCGGAGCGGTGCGGCGTAGAAAGCCAGCGCCAGGATCAGGCTGATCACGGTCCACACCATCAGGCCATAGGGCGGCCGGGTATCCACTGGCGATCTCATGGCTCACCTCCGGCGGAAGTTTCCTCGGCACTCGCCGGTGCTGGCAGCCCCCCAGCGTCGCCGGCGTCTGCCGTGGCATCCGCCACGGGCATTTCCTCTTCCGCAGGCCTGTCAGGTTCCGGCGGCAAGACCGGTTCGAACGGGAACACCCAGACAAAATCAACCGGGGCCTGATCGGAATAGAGGCGGACGCGCCAGCGCCCCTGACGGTCACGTTGCGCCTGACCGACCGGAAGGCCACGCGGCATGATGCCATCATCTCCCGAGGTCACGATCCGGTCGCCATCCTCAAGGTCGGCATTGCGCGTCAGAAAGTCGAGGCGCGGATATTCCGAATTGTCTCCGACCAGGACGGCCCGGGCATTCGAGCGGTCCGCCATGACCGGAATGCGGCTATTGAGGTCGGTCAACAGCAGCACGCGGGATGACACATTGCCGGTTTCCACCACACGGCCGATCAGGCCATAGACGTTGAGGACGGGGTCTCCGGAACCGACGCCCTGGCGGGTTCCGGCCCCGATCAGGCGCGACTGCACGAAGGGTCCGTCCGGATCCCCGAGCGTCCAGGCGCCGATGCGATTCTGTGTGGCCGGCGATTCCACATTCAGGGCCTGCTCGTAGACTTCGCGCTGATCCCGCAATTGCAAGGCCAGATCGCGCCAGTAGCGGGTCTCGTTGAGGCGCTGGCGGAGATCGGCATTTTCCTCGGCCAGGCGCGCCTGATTACGCCAATAGGGGCCGATATTGCTGAGGCCGCGGACCGGTGCCGCGGCCAGGTCGAGCACCGGAGCCGACAGATCGGTGATCCCGGCCCTGAGACTGGCAAGCGCAGGCGAGCGCGCTTGCGGCCGGTCAAACGCAATCAGAACAATGGATATGAGAAAGAGCGCCACCGTAAAGGTGCGCGAAAAGCGGACTCCGCTTTCATCATTGCGCCTGGAAGATCCGCCGATCGCCAAGGCGACACTCCTTTTGACTGGTGCCCGGGGCTATACTGCTTCGGACAGGATAGGCCGCCAAAGCCTAAGGTTTTCTACCGCTTTCCCGCAGCCCATCACCACACAGGACAGGGGCTCGTCTGCCAGGCTGACCGGAAGACCTGTGCGCTCGCGCAATTCGGTATCCAGATTGCGCAGCAGCGCGCCGCCGCCGGTCAGGACAATGCCCTTGTCGACGATGTCCGCGGCCAGTTCGGGCGGAGTCGCCTCCAGGGCCTGTTTGACGGCCTCCACGATCTGTTCCACGGGTTCGGACAGGGCATCGGCAATCATGGCTTCGGTGACGGCGATTTCACGCGGCACGCCATTCATCAGATCGCGGCCCTTGATTTCAAGGGACAGCCCCTCGCCTTTCGGCGGCGGCATGGCGGATCCGATTTCCTTCTTGATGCGCTCGGCCGAGGTTTCGCCGATCAGCAAGTTCGCCGAACGGCGGATATAATTGATGATGGCTTCATCCATCTTGTCGCCGCCAACCCGCACGGAGCGCGAATAGACGATGCCCGACAGGGACATCACGGCCACTTCCGTGGTGCCGCCGCCGATATCGACGATCATGGAACCGGTCGGCTCGTCGATCGGAAGCCCTGCCCCCACAGCCGCCGCCATTGGCTCATCAATCAGGAAGACCTTGCGCGCGCCGGCCAGCCGGGCCGATTCATGAATCGCCCGGCGTTCAACTGCGGTGGCCCCGGACGGCACGCAGATGACGACCTGCGGCGACACGAAGCTCTGCCGGTTGTGCACCTTGCGGACGAAATAGCGGATCATCTCCTCGGCGACATCGAAATCCGCGATCACACCGTCCCGCATCGGGCGGATGGCTTCAACATTGCCGGGCGTCTTGCCCAGCATCATCTTGGCTTCCGCGCCGACCGCCTGGACGTGTTTTCGGCCTTTTTCGATCTTGTAGGCGACCACCGACGGCTCGTTCAGCACCACACCCCTGCCCTTGACATAGACAAGTGTGTTGGCCGTTCCGAGGTCGATGGCAATATCAGCAGAGAGCAGTCCGAAGAGACTATTGAACATGGGCGCGCGTTCATGTTGCGATCACCTGTCAGGCGATCAAATTTTCAAGAAATACCCTTGTGCGATGGTGCAGCGCGGAATGCAAGCGCGGCAATGCAGCCACAGGTCAAGTCTCTTCGTCGGTTTCCTCATGCGCCGGCAAACGGCGGCGTGCCGCCAGCATTATGGTGAGCCAGACGCCGAGCGCGACGACCAGGAGTCCGGCGGCATAAAGCAGGTTTTCGCCCGACAGCGCGGTGAGCAGGCTCTGTCCGGTCAGGCCAACGACCAGGATTTTGGGCGCCGTGCCCAGCATCGCGCCCAGAATAAACGCCCAGTAAGGGGTTTTCGACGCGCCAAAGGCCATATTGACGACAATGAATGGGCCTGACGGCACAATACGCACAAGGGCGCTGGCAATCAGCCCGTTGCGGCCGACAAATCCGGCGGCGCGATTCATCCAGTCGCCGCCAAACCGTTCCAGCAGGCCGGCCCCGAAGCTGCGTCCCATCCAGAAATTGACGGAGGCCGAGCAAGCGGTTGCGATCCAGGCATAGGCAAAGCCATAGACCGGACCGAAGGCCAGCATCGTGGCCGCCATCAATACAAATTGCGGCGCACCGAAAAAGGACAGGATGATGTAAATGATGATGGTGAGCGGCAGCGCATACCACTGGCTGGCCGCCGCTTCGAACACCTGGCCCAGATTTTCGGTGCTGGCATCCAGAAACAGGCGGCCGAACAAGAACACCATGGCGACCGAGACCAGCAGGCCCAGAGACACCACGACCGCGCGTTGCGCCCGGACGTCCATATTCAGAATGAAATGTAGAAAGCGCTTCATTGCGTGGGCGGCCCGGCTATTTCGCGGACCCCCATATCACGCCCAAAAACTGGATCAATCCTTATCGCCGCTGAGGCGCGCAGCAGGATCGCGCTCGCCATTGGCGATACGCGCCAGTTTCGAACGCTGGCGGGCGAGCACGGCCAGTTGCTGGTCCAGCACCTTCAGGATTTCGCGGGCCTCCTGCTCGTCGATTTCGCCCGGCGAACGCTCTGTCTCGCTGAGGGAATCCATCAGCGCCGTAATATTGCGCGCGTGCTTACGGCTGGCTTCCCCGGCCAGCGACAGCCAGTTGTCATCATCCGACTGGTCCAGAGGCATGAAAATGCCCCCCGCCAGATAGGCGAGATCCTTGGCCGCGGATGTGGCACCGGTGGCTTCCGTCAGCCGCGCAACACGGGAATAGGAAATCTCGTTGGTGGCATCCGGATCGGCGAGCGCATAGACGCGCGTGCGGGACAATTCCAGCAACTCCATGACCGCCGGAACGCCGCCCGCTTCCTCGAACAGCGCCGCAACCACTGACTTGGGATCCCCGTATGGCCGTTCCTTGACCGGCTTGAATGCCATCGACTCGCGCTCCGTTGATGTTGCAACCGCGCAAACCTAGTCAATTACCGCCCCGTGGCAAGCAATCAGGGCTATTCTTCAGTACCGGATTCAGCCGGCCGGTTGGTGACGCCGGTGTCGAGCACATAGCGCCAGCCGTCTGCCTCAAGCCGCCAGGCCGATACATAATTACCGGTTGCGGACGGTTCAGAGGCACGGTCACCATCCGGATGATAGCTCCAGTCGCCATAGGTGACCGCGAAATCGCCAGCCTCCCCGGCATAGCCGCCGCGCGGCTCCCAGTGCAGCAAACCGGCTGCGCCCTCGCGGGACGCAAAGATCGCATCCGGCCCGACAATGTCGTCTATATTCGGCTGGATCAGACGCGCATCCGCGGTCGCGTAATAGCGAAACCCTTCGGCGATACCGTGCTCTGCGGCATAGGCCGCAAAATCGCGATCCGCCTGCATCGCCCCCGCCACGGCCTGATCGGCAGACTGCATCATCGACAGGGCCAGCACGCTGGCTGAAATCAAAGACAGGCTCATACGCCCCTCCATTTTTCCACGGACCGGATTATCCGCCGGACGGGCGCAGACGGGAAATCACGTCTTCGTCAGATATCGGAGCAGGCGGGCCGGCAAGCCGGTGCCATTGCGGCATCTGGTTGCGGAACCAGGTCATTTGCCGTTTGGCATAGCGCCGTGTGTCCTGCTTGGCTTGGGCAATGGCCGCCGGCTCGTCCGTTTTGCCTGCTAGCAAGGAGATCAGGGGTGGCACGCCGAGCGCCTTCATGGCGGGCAGGGTGCGGTCCAGCCCGCGCGCCGCAAGGCGGCGAACCTCGTCCAGAGCCCCCCGTTCCATCATTGCGTCAAAGCGGGCCTCGATATGCTGATAGAGCCATTGCCGGTCCGGTTCGATGACAAGCCCGGTCCAGCCGCCTGCGGGCAGCAAGGGCACTGTATTTGCCTGGAAAGCCGATATCGGCTGACCGGTTTCGAGGCCGATCTCGACCACACGGCGGAGCCTTTGCAGATCGGCCGGCTTGATCCGCCCGGCCGCCTCCGGATCGAAGGCCAGCGCCTGTTCGCGCAAGGCGTCTGCGCCCTGAGCCTCTATGTCGTCAGCGGACTGGCGCGTATGGTCAGATATCTCCGGCATGGCGGCGAGGCCCTTGACCAGCGCATTGAAATACAGACCGGTGCCGCCCACGATAATGGGCCGACGGCCCCGGCTGCGAATGGCTGCGATCCGATCCATGGCCGCCGCTGCCCACCATCCGGTCGAGGCCCGTTCTGCCGCATCGACCGTTCCGAACAGATGGTGCGGAATACCGCCCTGCTCTTCCGTGCCGGGACGGGCCGACAGGATGTCCAGATCGGCATAGATCTGCATGGAATCCGCATTGATGATCTCACCGTCCAGGGCGCGGGCCAGCCGCACCGCCAGCGCGGTCTTTCCGGAGGCAGTCGGTCCGGCCAGCAATATGACGGGTGGCGCGTCTGTGTTCACCGGCGGATGGACTGGAAAACGAACTGGCCGCCGCGGTTGAGCTGGAACAATGCCACCTCCCCGTCCTCGAACCCGCTGAGCACGCTGACAGCCTCGGCCAGCGTCTCGACCGGCGTATAGGCAATTTCGGTAATGACATCGCCCGGGCGCGCCTTGGCGGCCGCATCACTGAGCGGATCAACCGCCACGATCAGAACCCCCTCGGCATCGGGATGCACCCTGAAGCGCCGGCGCGAAGCCGTGTCCAGCTCGGCCATGGTCAGCCCGAACATCACGGTTTCACCGGATTCCACGGTGGGTGCCGGGCGGACCGTCCGGTCTTCGGGGCGTTCCTCGGTCAATTGCCTCACGGTCGCGATAACGGTCAGAGGCTGGCCGCGCCGCTGGATCTGCATGCGGACCTGACGCCCGACCTCTGTTTCCGCCACAAGCCGGGAGAACATGCGGTCATCGGCGACATCAAACGAGTCATAGCGAAGCACGAGATCGCCCTCCCGCAGTCCGGCATCTGCTGCCGGTCCATCCGGGACGATGCGGCTGACCAGCGCGCCGCGCGGTGAAGCGAGACCGAGACTCTCGGCCAGGTCGGAATCGACATTCTGAACGCTGAGACCCAGCCAGCCGCGGCGGGTTTCGCCAAATTCGATCAACTGCCCGACGACACGCTCGACAATAGCGGACGGAATGGAAAAGCTGATACCGACACTGGCCCCGGTCGGCGAATAGATCAGCGTGTTCACGCCGATGACATCACCGTCGAGATTGAATAGCGGGCCGCCGGAATTGCCCGTATTGATGGCCACATCAGACTGTATGTAATCGTCATACCGCCCACCGACATCGCGGCCGCGCGCCGACACCACGCCGGCTGTCAGAGAGCCGCCGAGCCCGAAAGGATTGCCGATGGCGATGACCCAGTCGCCGACCCGGGCGGTATCGGAATCGCCAAAGGCAACATATGGAAAATTCTCGTTCGCCGACTGGATCTGCAGTACGGCGAGATCGGTCACCGGATCGCGGCCAATCAGGGTGGTCGGCAGGGTCCGCCCGTCCGCCAGCGTGACCTCGATTTCATCCCCGTTCTCGATGACATGATTGTTGGTCACAACGGTGCCGCTGGGATCGATAATGAAGCCGGATCCCAATGAATTGGCGATGCGTGGCGCATCCCCGAAGAATTCATTGAATCGCTCGAGCGGCGAGCCTTCCGGGAAGTCCGGCAGATTGCCCTCGCTGTCGCCCAGACGCTGGGCGGAGGAAATATTGACCACGGCCGGTGCAAGACGGTCGTTCAGGTCCGCAAAGCCTTCAGACGGAAAGCTCTGCGCCAGCGCCGCGCCGGCCAGAAGGATGAGCGACAAAAACACGGCGAGGTAACGCATACAGGTCTCCTGAAGGGTCAGTTGCGGCACAGTCATGCCGCGAAGTGCGGCACGGGGCAAGGTGACTGACGAATTCGTCAGGATTATGTGCAGGACGTCATGTGGCACCTAGATGGCGTGCCAGGGCGACCAGGGCCACGCCCACCGCCAAAGCAAGCAGCCCGGCGATGCGCAAGGCACCGGCCGGGCTGTTCAGGACTTCGGCCATCATGCGTTTCATCGCATCCGGAGCGGCGGCATAGACAAAGCCTTCCACCGCCAGCGCCAGCCCCACACCCAGAAGGATGTAGATCAGCATGACCGCGCTCTAATTGTCCCCATTCTCCGCGCTGAAATACTCGAAGAATTCCGAGTCCGGCGGAACAATGATCGGCGTGCCGCTCTGGATGGCTTCTTCATAGGCCAGCATGGAGCGGTAGAAGGCAAAGAATTCCGGATCACGATTATACGCTTGCGCGTAAATCGAATTCCGTTGCGCATCACCCTCACCCCGGAGACGCTGGGCATCGGCGCGGGCTTCGGCCTCGATGATGCGGGCATCACGATCAGCTTCGGCACGGATTTCCTGCGCCACCTGCTCCCCACGTGCACGAATGCCGGCAGCTTCCTGCTCCCGCTCCGAGCGCATACGCTGGAAGACGCGTTCGGCAATCGTCGCCGGCAAATCGGCCCGGAGGATACGTACATCAATGACATCGATGCCCAGATCCTGGGTCCGCACCTGGGCTTCCACAGCCGATTGCACCCGCTCCATCAATTCGGAGCGCTGTCCAGAAATCACATCCTCCGACGGGATAGACGCGATCACGCCGCGCAGGCTGTCATTCATGATCGACCGCAAGCGGCCACGGACACCAAGCTCATCCCGAACGGTCTGGTAGAAGCGCAAGGGATCAGAAATCCGGTAACGCAGGAAGGCATCAACGACGAGCCGTTCCTGATCGGCCGCCTGGATTTCTTCCGGCTGCATGTCGAATTCGATATTGCGCTTGTCGAAATAAATCACCTGGGTGACGAACGGCATCTTGAAATGCAGGCCGGCATTGTCGGCCCCCATTTCATTGACCACGCCGACGGGGTTGCCGAATTGCAGGATCAGGGCGCTCTGACGCTCATTGACGACAAACACGCTCTGGGACAGCACAATCGCGCCGCCGATCGCGATCACGATGATCAGTGTGGATATTAGACGGCCCATTACTGACCTCCCTGCGTACGGTTGCGGCCAAGCTGGTCAAGCGGCAGATACGGGACCGCTCCGCCTTGCTCGTCCAGGATGATCAGCTCGGAATTACCGAGCACCCGTTCCATGGTTTCCAGATACATGCGCCGGCGTGTGACATCCGGTGCCGCAGCATATTCCTCGTAGATCGCCACAAAGCGGTCGGCATCACCCTGCGCTTCGGCAATCACCGAGTCGCGATAGGCGGTCGCCGCCTGGATGGTCTGGGCCGCTGTACCGCGGGCTTCCGGAATGACCCGGTTGGCATGCGCGGTGGCGTTCAGCCTCACCCGTTCGGCATCCTGCGCCGCAGAATCGACATCCCGGAAGGCGTCGATCACCGATTGCGGGGCCTGGGCGCGCTCGAGGTTGACCTGCAGCACCTGAATGCCCGCTTCATACTCATCCAGCGTCTCCTGCATCACCTGCCGCGTGCGTTGGGACACTTCTGCGCGGGCCGTTGTGATGATCGGGACCAGATCCGAGGTTCCCGCAACTTCCCGCATCGCACTCTCGGCGACGGCACGGACAGCCGCTTCGGGGTCGCGGACATTGAAAACGAAATTGTCGATATTCGCGGTATCGACGCGCCACTGCACCTCGAAAGCGATGTCGACGATATTCTCGTCGCGCGTCAGCATCTGGCTTTCGGCGATATTGTTATTACCGATGGAAATCGTGCGGGTTTCGGTGACATTGGGCCGCTCGACCGTTTCAATCGGCCAGGGCAGTTTCAGATTCAGGCCCGGCGGTGCGGTGCGCACATATTCGCCGAAGCGCATGACCACGCCGACTTCCGAGGGTTGCACCTGATAGACGGACTGGCCCGGCCAGATGATCACACCAAAACCGATCGCCGCGGCAATCAGGATGGCCCCGAATATGCCGCTGCCCTTGCCGCCCGACTTTCCTCCGCCGGAGCCGCCAGATCCGCCGCTGCCGCCGAAAAGGCCGCGCAATCCGTTCTGGAGCTTGCCGACGAGTTCATCGAGATCCGGGGGTTCCTGACCGCTACGGCCACCACCGCCGCCGCCATTCTGTCCCCAGGGATTGTTCCGGTTCCTGTCGCCATTGCCGCCGGAGCCCCAAGGGCCACCGCCGCCTCCACCTGCATTATCATTCCAGGGCATTTAGGAGCATTCCTCCGTTAAAGGTCAGTCTTGCGCGTGTATGTGGACGCCTTTGCCTTGCGTTTCAAGCGGAACGGGTGTGCTGCGCGTCCCCCTTACCGCCGCTCGAGAATCCGGAAGGTGAAGGCGTGATCGTCATTTTCGCCCGCCGGGAAGGCTTCGCGGTAAACTTCCCGCCAGCGGGCCGGATCGAACGGCGCCAGCCGGGCATCACCCTCCGGCGCGGCCTCCACCTCGGTCAGATAGATGCGGTCGGCCAGCTGGCGGGTTGCCGCATATATCTGCGCGCCTCCGATGATACAGACCTCGCTGGCACCATCCAGCTGCGCCTGTTTGCGGGCTTCGGCGAGGGCCGCGCCGGGATCACCGGCCACGAAGGCACCTTCGGCAGTATAGCCGGGGTCACGCGTGACAACAATATTGAGGCGTTTCGGCAAGGGCCTGAAGGGCAGGCTTTCCCAAGTCTTGCGGCCCATGATGACCGGCTTGCCCAGCGTGTGTTTCTTAAACAGCTGCAGATCGGTTTTCAGCCGCCAGGGCAGATCGCCATCGGCACCGATGACGCCATTCTTCGCGGCCGCGACAACGAAACTTACGCGGGCCAAACCAGCCCCCAGATGCGCTCCAGGGCAAACATCAGCCAGATGCCCGCCACGGCGAGCGGAATGCCGTAAGCAAAGGCACCGGGGCCGAATTTCCGGATTCCCTTGGACGGAATGGCGTTTCGATAGGCGACATAGCCGGGCAGCTTGTCGCGAACAATCCCTGCCGCTGTGCGCATTTCCTGCAATTGCCGCGCGTTCACCACTAGCCACAGAACGGACATGATCGCGCCGATCAGGATGCAGGCCATGACCGCAAAAATATGGAGATACTCGATCGCCGTAACAGCAAATACGAGCAGCATGGCGTGCGCAATCAGGAAATAGCCGGAGCGCTCATTGAGCACACGCTCTTCATGCAGGGCCAACTCCCAGAGCCGGTCCAATTCCCGGTCGCTGAGCGCCGGCCCGGCAGGCGGCGTTTCGGTGGCACCGCTCACACCGCCACCGGCGCGGAGATACGTGGATGCGGGTCATAACCCTCAATCGCGACGTCTTCGTATTCGAAGGCGAAGAGGTCCTTCTTGTCCGGATTGACCGCCAGTTTCGGCAGGGCACGCGGCGTGCGCGAGAGTTGTTCCCTCACCTGGTCCATGTGGTTCGTATAGATATGCGCATCGCCAAAGGTGTGGATGTAATCGCCCACTTCCAGATCACAGACCTGCGCCACCAGATGGGTCAGCAGCGCATAGGAGGCGATGTTGAACGGCACACCCAGGAACATATCGGCCGAGCGCTGATAGAGCTGGCAGGAGAGTTTTCCGTTCGAGACATTGAACTGGTAGAGCGTGTGACAGGGCGGCAGCGCCATATTGGGCACGTCCGCCGGATTCCAGCCGGAAACAATCAGGCGGCGTGACGCCGGATTGGTCCGGATCTGCTCGATGATATTGGTCAGCTGGTCGATCTCGGTGCCGTCCGGCCCGGCCCAGCGGCGCCATTGCTTGCCATAGACCGGGCCGAGATCGCCGTTCTCGTCGGCCCATTCATCCCAGATTTTCACGCCGCGGTCCTGCAGCCAGCGGATATTGGTATCGCCGCGCAGAAACCAGAACAGCTCGATGGCGATGGATTTGAAATGCACGGTCTTGGTGGTCAGGAGCGGAAAGCCTTTCGACAGATCGCAACGCAGCTGGCGGCCAAAAACCGACAGCGTGCCGACGCCCGTACGGTCGTCCTGGCGCTCGCCATTGCGCAGAATATCCTCCAGCAGATCGAGATAGGCATTCTCGACCTCCGAACCGCCGGAGCGGCCGGGATGAAACTGGTCCAGACGTTCTGCATTGGCCATGGGTGCGCTCCTTCCAATGAAATACTCTAGCGATTCGGGATAATCGATCGCACCCTGAATCACCGTTCTTTCCACATCTTCCTGCACCGGCCGGCGCCCGGAATACCGGTCTGGCGGGTCAATGGCGGCCCCGTGGCGTGTGGCTGACGCATGGCTGACGTAGCGCAGCAAGCCGGTTTTTGGCTTTTCGGTCCGGTCTGACTTAAACCTAACCCGAGGAGCAAATCATGGCTTTCAAAACGGACTCAGCAAAAATCAAACGCTGGCGCGAAGAGCGTCACTGGTCGCAGGAACATCTGGCCGAGCTGGCCGGTGTCGGCATCCGGACGGTGCAGCGCATCGAGAATGGCGAGCAAGCCTCGCGCGACACCATCATGGCCATCGCCGCGGCCTTCAATGTCGAAGCGATTGCGCTGTGCATCGATCCCGAAACAGAGGCCGACGAAATTGTACAACAGCGCAATGCGGAAGTGGCGTCCGGTTTACGCCTGTCTTTCCTGATTCATCTCATCGGATATCTGATGGGCATGGTCGTGTTCATCGCGATCAATCTGTCAGTCGGCGCTTTTGTGATGAAGTGGGCGACGATCTGGTGGACGGTCGGTCTGGCCGGTCACGCTGTTCCCGTCGCACTCGTTGAAATCGTCTCCCGCTTCCAGAAGAGACAGCGTGCCGTCTGACATAGAGGCGTCATCGAATTTCGCTTGCACGCAGCCGGGTTTCCGATAGATTGACCTGATCAGAACATAGAGGGAACATTGAAATGCTTGGATATGTCACACTGGGAACCAATGACCTGCCGAAAGCGGCGGCATTCTATGACAAGATCTGCGGCGCGCTCGGCGTTGGCCGGATGATGGAGTTCGACACTTTTATCGCCTGGGGCAAGCCGGGCGGTGGGGCCGGCATCGGCCTGACCAAGCCGTTTGACGGCAAGCCGGCCACGGTCGGCAATGGCGTCATGGCGGCGCTCATGGTCGACAGCCCGGAAAAGGTTGACGAGATCTACAATCTGGCGATGGAGCTGGGCGCACAGGATGAAGGCCCGGCCGGTGCGCGGTCGGACAATTTCTACGCAGGGTATTTCCGGGACCCCGATGGAAACAAACTGAATGTCTTTTGCATGACCGGCCCGATGTAGGGCTTTTACTCGTCATGAAGCGGCGGGCGGGCTATCCTGCCCGCCGACATGACAGGGGCTGATTCCAACGCATCGCTTCCGGCAGAGACCTGCGCCAATTGCAGCGCGCCTCTGACGGATGAGTATTGTCCGCGATGCGGGCAATCGCGCGCCGAACTGAAGCGGCCGATCATCGGCCTGTTCACCGAGGCGCTGGATGGCGTTTTTACCTGGGATGGCCGTCTGCTCAGTACATTCCGGCAGCTGTTCTCGCGGCCCGGACAGGTGGCACGGGAATTCGTGGACGGCCGGCGGCGCAGCTACACCCCGCCCATACGGCTCTATCTGATTGTCAGCCTTGTGTTCTTTGCTGCGATGGCGATCTCCGGCATCCGCATCGTCGCGGTCAATATCACCGCCGATGAAGCCGGCGAGGCCGGTCTGATTATCACGCTGTTCCAGCCGCCAAGGGACGGCGCGCCGGTCATTCTGGGGGCGGATGCGCAAGAAGATATCCTGCAGGACGCTTCTGAAAACGGGATATCAGCCCCTGTGCGGGATCTGGTCGCCTTCGCCATGAACAATCCCGATGTGGTGGAAGAAAGGGCAGCCGCCGCGGCCAGCCAGGCCATGATCCTGATGGTCTTCGTCTTCGCCCTGTTGAGCGCGATTCTTCATCCGCGACGCCGGCTGATAGAGCATGCTGTCCATGCGCTCTATTTCCATGCGGCGCTGTTATTGCCCTTTGCGGCGATCATCATTTCCGCGATCTACCTGCCTCTTCCTCTCTGGGCCGGCATCGGGCTGGCCGTTACGACGGTCCTGCTTATGGCGGGCATGATCCTGGCATTTGATCGTGGATTTTATGGGTCGAGCTGGCTCGGAGGGGCCTTGCGGCTCCTTCCCTTGCTTCTCGGATATGTCACAGCGGCCGTTTTTGTCGCCCTTGGCCTGATCCTTTTCACGGCAATCTAGCGCCTCACGGCGGTCTTCACTTCAAATTCACGTCAATCATGCCTATATTGGGTTTGCTGGTTCGCCAGCTATGACGATAAATGGTGCGTGTAATAACTGAACTGGACCCGGGTGCGATTCCCGGCAGCTCCACCAATTTCTCCCGGCGCTTCGCTAACGTGCCGGTTTTCATGGGGCTGATCAGGATCGACAGGCAGCTAAAGACGTAACTTTCGTTCGCTTGGGTACCGTTAAATGCCCATCTTAGTAGTTGCAAACGACAACTATGCTGAAGAGGTCGCTCTCGCCGCGTAATGCGGTGCGAGTATCTCGCTTTAAAGTCCTGAGCCCATAGCAAGCTCAGGCGGGGTCCGGGGGCGCCTGGCAACAGAAGCCCCCACTTATCTCCTTTTCACCCCCAGCGGCAGCCCGTCTTCCGGACGCAATGTGACCGTCATCACCGGGCGCGGCACAAAGCCGTCCGGCAGGCTGACGTCCAGATCCCGCACCAGCGTGGCGAGGATGATCACCGCCTCGGTCAGGGCAAACACCGAGCCGACACAGGCGCGCGGCCCGCCGCCGAAAGGCTTGAACAGCCACGGGTCTGTGGGCCGGTTCTCGCGGCTGAAGCGTTCGGGATCGAATGCATCGGGATTGTCCCAATAGCGGTGGTGCCGGTGCAGCGCGTAGAAAGCGATGATCGCCACATCCCCCTTTTTCACCGACCGCTCGCAGATCTGCGTATCGCGAATGGCCTGGCGTCCGACCAGCGGCGCCGGCGGGTAAAGGCGCAGTGTCTCGTCGACGATCTGCCGTGTGAAAACGAGGCGGGACACGTCATCCGCCGTGAAGGCCCCGCCGGACACGCTGGCGGCTTCTGCCCTGACCTTTTCCTGCCAGTCCGGCCGGCAGGCAAGAATGTAGAGCGCCCAGCCAATGGCGATGGCGGTGGTTTCATGGCCAGCAATCACCAGGCTGAGGACATTGTCGCGGATGTCGATATCGGTCAGGGCGGCCTCGCCCGTATCGGCCTGCGCATCGAGCATGAGCTGAAGAATGTCCTGGCGCGGGGCGGCTGCGCTTCGCCGCGCCGCGATTTCAGCCGTGACCGCATTGCGCAGGGTTTTCCGCGCGCCTCGCGCTTTCGGACCGAGAATGCGGGGTGTCTTTTCCGGTAGAGGCAGAAGATCGGTGAAGCGGGTGCGTCCGGTCTCGGAAAAGACCAGCTCGATGGCCTCGCGGATCTGGCCGCGATCGAAATCATTGGCCTCGGTGAACAGGGCCCGTTCAATGACGCTGAGAGCGGCGCGATTGAGGGCCGGGGTGATATCGCTGCCGTCCGGCTGACCGGCCAGCGTCTCCGCCGCAGCCGCGGCGACCTCCGACATGGCCGGCACGAGATCAAGGATGCGCTGGCGCACAAAGCCGGGCTGCATGATCTTGCGCTGTGTCTTCCACCAGTCTCCATGAGCGGTCAGGATCGCATCGCCGAGAATGGGACGGAGCATGCGCTGGATCAGCGGCGATTTGCGCCAGGCCTCTGGATCGTCCTGCAAGACCGCCTTCATCTCCTCCGGACCGGACAGGGTGTGGACGGTCCGGCCCAGAAATGGCGCGGAAATCCGTGTGAACTGGAAAGCTTCGCGGGGCAGGATTTCCACCGGCGAATTGCGCAGGACCTGCGCGGTTTTCAGGAGTCCCAGGGGGCGGCTCTGGCGTGGCGGCATCGGCGGTATGAAGGCGGTTTCGCCGGTCATGGATGATCAACCCCTTTTCATGGTGTGGCTCAAACTAGCGCATTCGCAGAAAATAGCAGTGCGGCATCAGAGTCTTCGTTGACGGACTGTCCGGCTTGGCTACCCTTCGATCAGCGGTTCAAGGGGGAGTTCATCGTGGCGACTGATCTTATGCGCTACGATCTGATGGCGCAGGAAGCCTTAAGAGGCGTCATCCGCGAAGCATTGATTCGCGCGGCCGGGCCAGAGGGTCTGCCGGGGGCCCACCACTTCTATATCAGTTTCAAGACCGAAGGTGCGGGCGTTGATATCGATGAAAGCCTGCGCGAGCGCTATCCGGAGGAAATGACGATCGTTCTGGAACACCAGTTCTGGGATCTGCATCCGGAAGAGGATTATTTCGAAGTCACGCTGAAATTCGGCGGCATCCCGAAATATCTCAAAGTGCCGTATTCGGCAGTCAACCGCTTCCATGATCCGTCGGTCGGTTTCCACCTGCAGTTTGAGCCGGTCATGCAGGCGAGTGCCACGGCCAGCAATAATGGTGCGGCCGAGGAGCCCGCCAAGCTGCAACCGGCCCCGAAGAAAAAGGCAAAGCCGAAAAAAGCTGCAGCGCCCGGCAAGGCCGGCGCTCAGGCGAAGGCGGGTGATGGCGCGGAGGTCGTCAGCCTCGACAGTTTCCGGAAGAAATGAAATATCCCAGGCCGCCTTGGGACGAGGCGACGATCAGGCGCTTCTTCACCGAGTCGCCGAACCAGCTGGAATACTCGAAACTTCTGGGCTTCAAATTCCTTG
Organism: Hyphobacterium indicum; assembly: GCF_003129605.1. Lineage (GTDB taxonomy): Bacteria > Pseudomonadota > Alphaproteobacteria > Caulobacterales > Maricaulaceae > Hyphobacterium > Hyphobacterium indicum. The sequence continues at coordinate 730,100 of NZ_QBDX01000001.1, read as the reverse complement.
ATCTGAACGCCGAAGACATGTGGTTCGACGCCCAGTGGGAGCCGGATTTGCGCGTGTGCAGCCCGACCGGAGCGGTCCAGGGCGGCATGGTCACGGCAATGCTGGACGACACGATGTCCCTGGCGGCGGTGACTGTGGCCGGGTTTGACGGAGTGGTCCCGACGCTGGAGATGAAGACCAGCTTCATCTCTCCGGTCTGGCCGGGAAAGCTGCGCTGCCGCGGGCAGGTGATCAAGAAGGGCAAGCAATTCTTCTTTACCGAGGGCTGGTTATGGGATGCAGACGGCAAGCTCCTCACCAAGTCCAGCGCGACCTGCTTTCACAAATCGCATGAGGAAGTGAAGCGAATCCGGAAAGAGCGTGGCCTCTAAGACCATATCGATTGCCATAATCACGCTGGCCCAGGTGCTGGCGCTTGCCGTCTGGTTTGCCGGAACAGCCGCCCTGCCCGCCATGCTGGCCGTGTCCGACATCGGCCGTTTTGCCCAGGCGGCGCTGACAAGTTCCGTTCAGATCGGTTTTGTTGCCGGAGCCCTGGCAAGTGCAATCCTCAGCCTGCCCGACCGCTTCGACGCCCGGCATGTCTTTGCAGCCGGCGCGGCCCTCGCCGCCATCGCCAACCTGCTCGCACTGGTAACCGAGCCCGGAAGCGCCACGATGATTGCCTGCCGCGCACTCGCAGGTGCCTCCCTCGCGCTTGTCTATCCGGTCGGCATGAAGCTGGCGGCCAGCTGGGCGAAAGGCGATGCCGGGCTTCTGGTCGGGTCACTTGTCGGCGCCTCTGCGCTGGGCTCTGCCACGCCTTATGCCTTCAATCTTTTCATTAATGCCACCCAATGGCAGGCGCCCTTCCTGTTCAGCGCCGTGGCCGCCGCCGGTTCGGCGGGGCTGATCCTGTTCTGCCGGCAGGGACCTGCATTCATGACCGGCGCGCGATTTGATCCTTCGGCCGTTCTGCTTGCTTTTCGTAACCCGGCGCTGCGCTACGCCAATCTCGGCTATCTTGGTCATATGTGGGAGCTCTATGCCATGTGGGCCTGGGTGCCGGTCTTCCTGCACGCCTATTTCTCCGATGGATTTTCCGCCAATCTCGCCGCCTTTGCTGTTGTCGGCATCGGGGCCGCCGGCTGTCTGCTGGGGGGATGGAGCGCCGACCGGCACGGCCGGACGACGGTCACCATGGCGGCGATGGCCGTGAGCAGCAGTTGTGCCCTCATCTGCGGATTTCTGTTCGGTGCGCCTGTCTGGCTGTTGTTGCCGGTGCTGCTGATCTGGGGAATGAGCGTGATCGCCGACAGTGCCCAGTTCTCCGCCTCGATCGCTGAACTGGCCCCACGTGACCGGGCCGGCACACTGCTCTCCTTGCAAACGGCGATGGGATTTGCCCTGACGGCGATTGTGATCCAGCTCTTGCCGCTCTGGATCGATTTTGCTGGCTGGACCTATGCTTTCATTCCGCTGGCGATCGGCCCCATGTTTGGCGTGTGGGCCATGTGGAAGCTGCGGCAAAGGCCGGAAGCCGCAAAGCTGGCCGATGGGCGGCGTTAACTGCCGCGCAGCGTCAACATCCGGTCGATAGACAGGCGGCCGCCACCGGCGGTGGCAAAATAGCCCCCGATCGCGACCAAAACGATGGCCGGCCACATGGTGCGCAAGTCATCGTTGAGATGCACCATCACCATCGCCACGATGAAATTCGTCGTGACCAGAATGCCCGCCCAGCGCGTGAACAGGCCGAAGACAAGGCCCAGACCGCCAATCAACTGGGTGTAGACCGAAAGTGGCGCCATGATTTCAACCATGGGGAAGCCGAACTGGGACATGAAGGCTTCGAACTCGGCCATGCGCTCGCGGCTTACGACATTGTCCCATACGCCATGAATCAGAAACACGCCGGTCAATACACGCAGGAAAAACACGGCCAGCTCTTTGAATCTGGCGAGGAAAGGCAGATAGAGAAAATTGAGCATCAGGCCGCTTCGCGGTTGAGCGGACGCGCCTTCACCCGGACACGGGCGCGGTCGGAAAGGACTTTCTCGACCATCAGTTTTTCAACCTGGCTGTCATCGTGAAAGACACATCCGGTGAGCGCATCCAAAACCGCCTTGGCGACATTATCGACGTCATGGACCGGGCTGTTTTCCGTGCGCTCAATGCGGATCTCGACCTCATAAGGGCCGTATTTCGGGCGCACGCGCTTGAATTCGGTGCGGAAAAACTCACCAATCAGCGTCTTGAACCGCTTCGATTGCGAGGTGAGCGCATCAACGCGAAGATGAAGACTGTCGCCTGACATGGCTGCCTGTACCCGCCCTTTTCCTGTCCATTCCAGCGCGCTGTCTTGATCCATGACGCCCCGGTGATAAACGCTAATCCGAATCGATATTAACCTTCTGCCCTTCCCGGCAGATGCGCAAGGAGCCTCGCGCCATGAGCGAAACCCGCACCGAAACCGACAGCTTTGGCCCGCTCGAAGTTCCCAATGACAAGCTCTATGGCGCGCAATCAGCCCGGTCGCTGATCAATTTCGCCATTGGCGAGGAGACCATGCCCGCGCCGATGATCCGCGCACTCGGCATCATCAAGCGCTCGGCCGCCCGGGTGAACAAGTCGATCGGTAATCTGGAACCCCAGCTCGCCGACGCCATTGAACAGGCCGCGGGTGAAGTCGCCGAAGGCAAGTGGAATGATCATTTCCCCCTGTCCGTCTGGCAGACAGGCTCGGGCACACAGTCGAATATGAATACGAATGAGGTCGTCTCCAACCGGGCGATCCAGATCCTTGGCGGCGTGGTCGGCTCGAAAGACCCGGTGCATCCGAATGACCATGTGAACCGCTCGCAATCCTCGAACGATACCTTCCCGACGGCCATGCACATCGCGGCTGCTGAAGAGATGCATCACCGCCTGCTGCCTGCCCTGCAAACGCTGCGCAATGCACTGAATGACAAGGCCGAGGCCTTCAAGGACATCATCAAGATCGGCCGGACGCATTTGCAGGATGCGACACCGCTGACGCTCGGACAGGAGTTTTCCGGCTATGTGGCGCAGATCGATCTTGGTATCCGCCGTGTCAATGAAGGGCTGGACTATCTCTTCTATCTCGCCCAGGGCGGAACAGCGGTCGGCACCGGCATCAATGCCAAGCCGGGCTTTGACGTTGCCTTCGCCGAAGATGTGGCCCGCTATACCGGCCTGCCGTTCAAGACCGCCCCGAACAAGTTCGAGGCTCTGGCCGCGCACGATGCCTATGTGTCGGCACACGGCGCGCTGAACACGCTGGCCGCCTCGCTGAACAAGATCGCCAATGATATCCGCCTGCTGGGCTCCGGCCCGCGCTGTGGTCTGGGCGAGATTTCCTTGCCGGAAAACGAGCCGGGCTCGTCCATCATGCCGGGCAAGGTGAACCCCACCCAGTGCGAGGCCCTGACGATGGTCTGCGCCCAGGTGATGGGCAATCATGTCGCCATCACGGTCGGCGGCGCACAGGGTCATTTCGAACTCAACGTGTTCAAGCCGATGATGGCCTACAACATGCTGCAATCCATCCGCATCCTGTCGGACGCCTGCGTCTCCTTCACCGGGAAGTGCGTGGTGGGCATCAAGGCGAATGAAGACCGCATCACCGATCTGATGGAAAAATCCCTCATGCTGGTGACGGCGCTGGCCCCGACCATCGGCTATGACAATGCCACCACCGTCGCCAAGACCGCACACAAGAATGGCACCACGCTGAAGGAAGAGGCGGTGAAGCTGGGCTTTGTGACGGCGGAAGAGTTCGACAAGGCCGTCGTGCCTGCCGACATGATCAAGCCGAGATAACTCCTCTCTCCCCCTGCTTGCGGGGGGAGGACAACTACTCTTCAATATCCGCCAGCACCGCGTCCATGGCCGGATCGCGGCCCGCCGCATAGGCTTCAAACGTCAGCGGTGCCGGAATGTCGATGTCGAGATCATCCACGATCACCGGGAAGATGTGCAAACTGCCCCAGTGGCAGATGAAGAGGCCTTCACAGCCATTTTGCAGATCATAGAAACCGGTTGAATATCGCGCGCGGAAACCGGAATTGGGCAGTGAAAACCACCAACCCTCCGCCCAGAATTGCAGCCGGTCACCAATCGCTTCGCCCACAATGATGGTGCGGTCCGGTGCTGCCTCCTTGGCCATCGCCATATTGACGATGGCCGCCGAGAACGTATTGCCGGCGGCTAGCAGATAGATGCGGCCCTCCGGCCCCACGATATCACCCAGCGCTGACATGAGCGGTTCCGTCTGTGTGAGATCACCCCCGCCATTGAAGCGCTGATCGACAATCACATGGCGCGGGGCCAGGGCGCGGATCTCCGCTTCGGCGCGGGCCACCCAGGCGCTGAGCGGTTCGCCGCTGTCATCGTCCAGATTGGCACGGATCGATATATAGACCGTGTCACCGTCCGGCAGGGTCCCGAACCAGTAGTCATTATCCGGATGGGCGAGGTAGAGCGGCGTATCAGCAGGCTGAAATGCTTGCCAGCGATCATCCTCGCGGTTCCATGATAACGGCAGATTACCGGAGAACAGGCGACTGGCTCCTTCATGCGGCGCGACGGCTTGCAGCTCTGTCGAGCCCGGCACTCCGTTGATATCGACATAGGCGATCCGGACCGGACCGCCGCCAAGGCCTGCGGCTTCGAGATAGCCGGGCGTTTCAAGCAGAAGCGGCGCGAAGGTCAGATAGCTGGCATCCACGCCACCGAAGGCGTCGCGGAACGCCATGATAGCATCGCTGGCCGGCGTGCCGTTGATGGTCATGATCTCTGCGCCAAGTAGGTCTTCATGGCCGGGCAATGCGCGAAGGATCCGCAATTCGCCATCCATCCAGGCCGAGCGGATGGGCAGTCGCGGAAAGGTTTCGACCATGCGGGTTGCTGATGCATTGGAATGGCCATTGTCGATCATGGCCTGCAGGCGCGCGAGTTCGAGCTGGAAGGCCGCATCGGTCAGATCACCGGCGCGCTCACCGAGTGTATCAATCGCCTCACCGAAAGCGCGTCGCTGTTCGGGGGTCAGCGAGCGCTCATTGCGGCGGACATGGTCAAAATGATCCAGATCCTGAAGGCGCGCCTCCAGTACGGTCTCCGGCTCGCTGAGAAACAGGGGCGGCACCGGAATGGGATGGAAGGCGATGATCGTCACGATGATCAGCAGAATGTTCCGGCCGAACCAGCCCAGAATGCCAAGGATCAGCAGATAGCCCCACCACGGAATGATGCGGAACGGGAAGGAGACAAAACGCCAGACGGAAGCCATTGCACGGAGCCTTTTTGATTATGGTTGGCTCAATGATGCGCAATATTTCGCTATTGGATGCGTGCCAGCTGAATTTATCCGACGCTCAATGCCAGTATTCGTGAAATTTCCGACTGACATCGCCCGCTCTCTTCCGTCCACTGATTGAAGGCGTCCTGCACTTTCTTCATCGCCGCCTTACCGGTTGGGGCCTTGTCGATCACGCCTTCGCGGATCAGGGCCTTGACGACATCGCCAGATGCAATGAAAGCGTCCCAGCCGGAAAAGCGCAGGAAATACTGGCCGGTGCTGCCTCCGAGGCGGGAGCCGCGCTTGGCAAAGACCTCCAGCAATCCGGTCTGATCCGTGGCCGGCCAGTCCGCCAGGAAAGCCCCGAAACCGCCGTGTTCGGACGCGATCTCCTGCACGAATTGCGCATTCTTCACCGTGGCAGTGATCTTCTGGCCATTGCGCACGATGCGTTCGTCAGAGACCAGCCGGGCGATATCGTCGTCGGAATAAAGGGCGACCTTGCCGGGGTCGAAGCCTTCGAAGGCCGCTTCGAACCCGTCCCACTTGGCCTGGATCACTTTCCAGACAAAACCGGCCGAGAAGACGGCCTGTGTCATGCCCGAGAGCCAGCGATCATCCGGGATGGCCCGCAGCTCATCGCCGGTTATCGGCCGGGTGAGCTTTTCCTCGACGGCCTCGCGGCTGCCATGATGCTGTATGGCCAGGGCCTCGATCTCTGAAAATGCGCGCATGCCAGACTTCCTTGCCGGACGGGCCGCTATCGGATGATCATGGGCGGCGAAAGGCAAGACAAATGTTGATCAAGCGCTCCCTCTCGATTGCCGGACACCGGACCAGCCTGGCGCTGGAGCCGGACTTCTGGGCTGTGCTGGACGCGGTGGCCGCACAGCGCGGGATCGCCTTTGCCGCCCTGATCCGCGACATCGACGAAGCGCGCGCCGCCGCAAATCCGGAGCAGCCGCTCTCCTCGGCCTGCCGGGTGTTTGCGCTGCGGGCGGTTCAGTCCCAGGCCGGATGATCGGCGTTCAGATAACGCGTTTCTCCGCACACAAAACGCGGTTCCAGATCGGCTGCCAGATCATGGGCGATTTCGTTGGCGTTCGGCATCTCCATCGCGTTGATATACGCCATATGACACGCGCTCACCGGCTCATCCGCGCGAAGCGCGATGACGACCAGAATATTGGAATTCGTGGTCGTGCCGCCCGTGTATTCGCCGGTTTCCTGATTATAGTTCGGCGTTAATCCACGGTATCGCACGATGGCCGCATAAGGCTCATCGCCATCCGGCCGGTAACGCCAGTCGATGACCGGGCCGATCATCATGTCCAGCCCGGCCAGCGATGGACGCTCATCCAGCTGGGCTTCAATGCCGTTCGGCCCGATGGCCATGGCCGAGGAATGCTCGCTGTAGGGCAGCCAGATTTCCTGCCCCTGCGGGCCGAGACAGACCTGAAGATAAGGACTCAGATCGCCCGGATCGCGATCCTCGCAATTGTCGAATCCGGTAAACTCGCTGCGGTGGCCTTCTGCAAACTGCGCGAGGGCACCAGCCGTCAGAGACGCCGTTACGACGATTCCGAGCCAAATACGCATGAACTCATCCCCTTCCCTTTTCGGGGATCATGGCCTGCGAGCCGCCTTCCGCCAAGGGCCATTCATTCGCGAAACTGGTTGCACCGCACTTCCAGACCGGCCAACACCGGGTCCCATCCCGATTGATAGCCGCCCCGGAGCTTTTCACCGTCCGGGTCATTCTCCCATCCGCGGTGGGTCAGGTCGATCCGGGTCTGCCCGTTGCCGAGATCTGTGAACACGACTTCAACTTCGGTGGCCTGTTCATCGGGTTTGTCAAATTGCCAGGAATGGACGAGGCGGCGGCCCGGCTCCCAGACACGGATTTTTCCCCAGCTGCGGCGTGTTCCATCAGCGGATTCCTCGTAAAGCCAGCCACCAACGCCTTCCTCCATACCGACGCAAGCCGGTGTAACACCGTCGCGGTCAGCGCCCAGTGAGTGGCTCTCCTTCGGCCACCAGACGTCCAGATGCCGGGTATAGAAGCGGAATGCCGTTTCCGCATCGCGGTTCACAATGATCGATTTTTCGACCGGCTCTATTTCAGTTTTGCCTGTGGCCGTCATCTCGCTCCAGTGCCTCCTTGTATTGCAGCAATGCGTCGTCCCAGAAACCATCAATCCAGTCGCGCAACTCCCGGAGCGCATCGAGACGGATGGAATAAATCCGGCTTGTTCCGCGCCGCTCCACGTCCACCAGGCCAGCGTCACGCAGGACTTTCAGATGCTGGGAAACCGCCGGACGGCTGACCGGGAAGCGCTTTGCCAGCAAGCCCGCAGGAGCCGGCCCGTCTCGCAGCCCTTCAAAGACAGCGCGGCGGGTAGGATCGGACAGAACGGTGAGCGCTTTTTGGTAAGCCATGCTTTATGTAAGCTTTGACTTACATTAGAGTCAATACGGACTTGACCACCGTGTTTCCGCAAGGTCTAAGCGCCTATGTCCACTGGCGAATCTTCGGCATCGCAATGGGCGGTGTTCCGCCACCGGCCCTATCTGATCTACTGGCTTGCCCGGTCGCTGACGTCGTTTGCCGTTCAGATCCAGGTCGTCGCGCTCGGCTGGCAGATTTATGATCTCACCCGCAATCCTCTGGATCTCGGCCTGATCGGCCTGTCGCAATTTGCACCTGCCCTGCTGCTGGTTCTGGTGACCGGGGCCGTTGCGGACCGCCTGCCCCGGCGCGCCATCATGATCACGACATTGCTGGTCTCGGCGGCCGTCTCTGCCGCACTGCTTGGCTTCACGCTCTCCGGCAGCGACAAGGTCTGGATCGTGTTTGCCTTGCTGGTGGTGTTCGGAACGGCCCGCGCCTTTCGCGGACCGGCGGTGCAGGCGCTTTTGCCGAACATCGTGCCACCCGCGCTGTTATCGCGTGCCATTGCACTCAATTCATCCGCCTGGCAGTTGACGATTATCCTCGGGCCGGTTGCCGGCGGTTTGCTCTACGGCGTCTCGCCGCTCGCCGCCTACGGGTCGGCGACAGCCCTTCTGTGTCTCGGGGCCATCCTGGCGACCTGCATTCCCAAGCCGGAGCAGCACAGGGAAACCGAGCCGCGAAGCTGGGACACCGTCCTCGCCGGGTTCAAATATATCTGGAAAGAGAAGATCGTTCTGGGCGCGATTTCGCTCGATCTCTTCGCCGTTCTGCTCGGCGGGGCGACGGCGCTGCTGCCGGTCTATGCGCGCGACATTCTGGAGGTTGGCCCGATCGGACTGGGTCTGTTGCGCGCCGGTCCGGGGATCGGGGCCATCGCGGTTGCGATATTCCTCTCGACCCGGTCCATCAAGGATCATGCGGGGTTGTTCCTGTTTGTCTTTGTCGCTGTGTTCGGCGCGATGATCCTGGTGTTCGGCCTGTCGACCCTGCCCTGGCTTTCCATCATTGCGCTGGCCATTGCCGGCGGGGCCGACATGGTCAGCGTCTACATCCGGGAAACCCTGATCCAGTTGTGGACGCCGGACCGGCTGCGCGGCCGGGTCAATGCCGTGAACATGCTGTTTGTCGGTGCCTCCAACGAGCTGGGCGAATTCAGGGCCGGAATGATGGCTTTCCTGATCGGCGCGAAGGCCACGGTCGTCGCGGGAGGGGCCGGGACGCTGATCATCGCCGGAGTCTGGGCCAAACTCTTCCCGGAACTCAGAAAAGCGCGCCATCTCGACGGCCGCCCTTGACGCCGCTCGCCGCGCGGCGTTCAAGGATTGTGTGTCCGACTCTGAAACCCGAACCGCCTTTCAGCCGCTGATCTGGCTGAGCCGCCAGTGGCGCGAAGGCCGTTCGCCTGCACTCTGGCTGCTGGGCGTGATTGTCGGGCTGATCGCCGCCTATGCCTCCATCGCCTTCATCCTGGTGCTGCATGGCATTTCACACTTGGTCTTCAATACCGGTCATGATTCCCTGGCGAGCGGCACGGCCGATCTGCCTTTCTGGATCATTCTGCTTGCGCCGGTCACCGGCGGGCTGATCGTTTCAGCCCTGCTGTGGCTGGGCCATAAACGGCAATGGCTGCCTCGGCAGCAATCGAGCGCGGTGGCGGATGTGATGGAAGCCCGGGCCGCGGCCAAGGGAAATATTCCCCTCGCGAACGGATTGCTGTCCGCCACCATTTCAGCGGTCACACTCGGATTCGGGGGATCGGCCGGGCGCGAAGGCCCGGTTGTTCATCTCGGGGCCGCCATCGCCTCCTTTATCGCGCGGCGACTGGGACTGCCGGGCCGGGCGGTGAGAATCATGCTGGCCTGCGGCGCAGCCTCTGCCGTGGCAGCCAGTTTCAATGCGCCCGTGGCGGGAGCCTTGTTTGCCTTCGAGATTGTGCTTGGCCATTACGCGCTCAGATCGATTGCGCCCGTGGCGATCGCAAGTGTGACAGGCGCCCTGATCTCGCGCCTGCATCTCGGCGCGTCACCGGCCTTTGCCATGCCGCTCCTGTCGCCCGCCAGCCTGTGGGATTTTCCCGGTGTCATTGGTCTCGGCCTTGCAGCAGCCATTGTCGCCACCCTGTTTATCCGGACGGCGGTCTATGCCCCCCGCATCGTATCCGTGCAGGCCGAGAAAATCGGCTTTCCGCTCTGGGCGTTGCCGCCCATTGGCGGGCTGGGGGTCGGGGCGCTGGCCCTGCTGGCCCCTGAAATTCTCGGCGTCGGCTATGAAGCCACGGCCAATGCCCTGTCCGGGAGTTATGGCATTGTGATGCTGCTGGCCTTGCTGGCCGCAAAAATACTGGCCACAGGCATCACGCTCGCCTTCCGCTTTGGCGGCGGTGTGTTTTCACCCTCCCTCTATCTCGGTGCCATGCTGGGCGCGGCGTTTGGAGGGCTTCTGGCGCTCACCGGTGCGGAAACCGCCGGTGTGCCCTTCTATGCGGTCGTCGGCATGGGCGCGGTCGCCGGCGCAGCCCTGGGCGCGCCGCTGTCGACCACGCTGATCGTGTTTGAACTGACCGCCAGCTATGAGGCGTCCGTTGCCGTGCTGATCGCCGTGTCGCTGGCGACCGTGCTCAGCCAGTCGCTGGCCGGAGGAAGCATTTTCCACCTCCAGATCCTGAAACGCGGCTTTGACCTGTCGCGGGGTCAGGCCCGGGTGCTGTTACAGACGATCCGGGTCCGGGATATCATGACGCCCATGGAAGGGCGCGAGGCCGGGGCCGACTCTGATGACGATGCCCCCTGCCTGTACGAGGATGACTATCTGGGACGGGCGATCGGCTTTCTGTCCGCCGAAGCACTGGACGGGACGGCGGTCCGGTCACGTTCGGGCGACCAGCGCGTTGTCGGCTATCTCTCGCGGGTTGATGCACATGCCGCCTATGCCCGGGCGCTGGCCGATGCACATGAAGAGGAGCACCGTTAGCGCGGGCGGGCCATATGGATGGCCTGACCAATGCGCAGGGCCATGCACAGCTCTGACACGCGGTCCGCCCCAACGAGGGCCTGAAGGTTGGCGAGGCCGGTGCCGATCGCCTTGAACTCGTCAAGCCGGCCAGGCGCGCCAGCCGGGTAACCAAACTCATCGCACCAGTCGAGAAAGTCCTCGCAATCGTTATAGATTGTGATGGCGGTCAGGGCGCGTATCAGCAATTGCGTGTCCGTCAGGCCGTCCGGCGGCACACTTCCGGTCGGGATCACTGCAGCGCGGGCAGGACCCTCGATCCACACATTTTCCCCCTCGCAGCGCACCTCCAGGTCCTGCTCGGAAATCAACCGGCCAAGTTCATCGCTTAGATCTGGCATGAGGCAATCCCGCCCATTGGCGCGTGACATGTCAAGACGGCTGCAAACAGAATTTTCGTGCTATATTTGTTCTCATTGCCCGAATCGGCGTGCTAGACGGTTTTCATGAGCTCACTTCCCATTTCCCAGCAGGCCCGGCCCCAGCCGCCCCGCCGCGAGGCCGACTATATGTCCGGCCTCAATCCCGAGCAGCGCGAGGCGGTGGAGGCAATTGACGGGCCGGTGCTGGTGCTGGCAGGTGCCGGGACCGGCAAGACCCGTGTGCTGACGACACGGCTGGCGCACATATTGGCGACCGGGCATGCGCGGCCCTGGGAAATCCTGTCAGTGACCTTCACCAACAAGGCGGCGCGCGAAATGAAAGAGCGCGTCGGCAAGCTGATCGGTGAAGCGGTCGAGGGCCTGCCCTGGCTGGGCACGTTCCACTCCATCGCCGCGCAGATATTGCGCCGTCATGCCGAGCTGGTGGAGCTGAAATCCTCCTTCACCATCCTCGACACGGATGACCAGTTGCGCCTGATGAAACAGCTGATCCAGGCGGACGGCATTGACGAGAAGCGCTGGACGCCGCGCTATCTGGGATCGCTGATCGATGGCTGGAAAAATCGCGGACTGACACCCGACAAACTGCCGGAAGATGCCAAGTACAAATTCGCCGATGGGGCCGGCCAGAAGCTGTACGAGGCCTATCAGGCGCGTCTGCGCATTCTCAATGCCTGCGATTTCGGCGATCTGCTGCTGCACAATCTAACAATCTTCATGAACCACCCGGACGTGCTGAAGGAGTATCACCGGAAATTCCGCTATCTCCTGGTGGACGAGTATCAGGACACGAATGTCTGCCAGTATCTGTGGCTGCGCCTGCTGGCGCAGGGCTCGCACAATCTCTGCTGTGTCGGCGATGATGACCAGTCCATCTATGGCTGGCGCGGCGCGGAGGTGGACAACATTCTCCGCTTCGAGACCGATTTTCCGGGCGCAAAAGTGGTGCGGCTGGAACGCAATTACCGCTCGACAGCCAATATTCTGGGCGCCGCCTCCGGCCTGATCACGGCGAACAAATCCCGACTCGGCAAGACGTTGTGGACCGAGGACGAGCCCGGCGAAAAGGTTCAGGTGCGCGGCATCTGGGATGGTGAGGCGGAAGCCCGCTTTGTCGCCGACGAGATCGAGAACTGGGTTTCGAATGGCCGCCAGCACAGGGAGGCGGCCGTGCTGGTGCGGGCGTCCTGGCAGATGCGGGCGTTTGAAGACCGCTTTTTGATGCTGGGCATTCCCTACAAGGTGATTGGCGGGCCGCGCTTCTTCGAACGTGCCGAAATCCGCGATGCCCACGCCTATTTCCGGCTGGTGCGCTCGATGGATGACGATCTGGCGTTCGAGCGCATCGTCAACACGCCCAAGCGCGGCATTGGCGCCACCTCCGTCCAGAAGATCGCCCAGGCCGCGCGTTCTGCCGGAATCTCGATGGCCGCGGCCGCCCGCCTGATGACAGAGACGGACGAGATCCGCGGGGCGGCGAAAACCGGGCTGAAAACCTTCCTGCGCGATCTTTCGCGCTGGGCGCAACAGGCCGAGACCATGCGGCATGACGAGCTGGCCGAGATCATTCTCGATGAAAGCGGCTACACGGCCATGTGGCGCGAGGACAAGACCCCGCAAGCGGCCGGGCGGCTGGACAATCTCAAGGAGCTGGTGCGCTCCATGGGCGAGTTCGACACGCTGGAAGCCTATCTCGAACATGTCTCGCTGGTCTCCGATCTGGACACCACCTCGGATGGCGACGAGGCCTCGCTGATGACGCTGCACGCCGCCAAGGGGCTGGAATTTCCGCTCGTCTTCCTGCCCGGCTGGGAGGAGACGGTTTTTCCCTCGCAGCGCTCGCTTGATGAGGGTGGCACCAGCGCGCTGGAGGAAGAACGCCGCCTCGCCTATGTCGGCATCACACGGGCGCGCGAACGCGCCATCATTTCCTTCACCGCCAACCGGATGATCTTTGGCCGCTGGCAGGCGGTCATCCCGTCGCGCTTTGTCGATGAAATGCCGGGCGATCATGTCGAGGCCGTGTCGGATACCGGCTATTATGACAGCGGGCCGGGCTTTGAAGGCGTCAAGGAAGAGGCCAACCCGTTCAACTCCACCTATTCCTCGCCCGGCTGGAAACGCTATCAGGCAGCCACCGGCGCAGGGCGCAAGGGCGGCCCGGCGGTGATCGAGGGCCGCGCCAATTTCGTCGAGACCAGCTCGGCCGGCTCTGGCAAATGGAAGGCCGGCGACCGGGTTTTCCATGACAAGTTCGGCTATGGCACCGTCGCCCGTGCTGACGGGGCCAAGCTCACCGTCTCCTTCGACAAGGCCGGCGAGAAGAAGGTGGTGGACAGTTTTGTGCGGGGCGAGCCGTGAGATTGCCGCATTTTTCTCAAACAATTGTCAGATGATACTTTTTTCGCTCCTGCTAGCATTCTCGCCTCCAGCTTTGGTGGTTGATCGAGTTGAGGTTTCCTGCAGGCTTGTCCCAAATACTCCCAATGCCCAGCACTGGGAGGTTCCTTATGGAGGTTTGGAATCAGTTGGCGATGTTAACGCCTGCATTTGGTCAGACGATATCGAGAATTTGCTGGACGACATTCCAACCGATACCGCCCAGTTAGTGTTGCACGTCGAGCCGAGTTTTGAACCGCCAGAAAGTCACGTTGTGTCGATCAACGTCTCGGGTGAAGTTGATATTATAAGCGTGTATTTGTCGGCGAAAGTCGAATTCATCGGCGATCACTTCATTCGCGATCAGCCGGAATACATCCTAATCCATTCCAGCGGTTCCGCAGCATTGAGAGAGTCAATTCTAACAATTGACACCTCTCGGGAAGACTGCGGGCAACCCAGAGAAAATGGCGTGGGTCCTGACGGAACTGTTTGGTTTTTTACCTTCTCAGTCGGCGTGCATCGTTGCGAATTCTGGTTTCAAGTCACAGGCGACGAACCGCTTTTTGGACTTGGCCAAATGCTGACTTCGCACGGCCAACAGGTTCTGGGGGAATATCTTCGATGGGAAGCGGCTGAACGATGACCCTCTGGAAACTTGTCTTCTCCGGCCCGATGGGCCCGCTCTATGCCGCATCCGAAACCATGATGGCGCTGGAGGACGGGCCTTTGTCCGTCTCCCTGTTCGAGCGCGAGGAGGATGAGACCGAAGGCTGGATCGAACTGTTGTACGAGGCCGAGGCCGACGCCGAGGCGGTACGCCAGACCGCAGGACTTTCAAAGGCTTATCCCGCGAGCTGTGAGCCCTTGCCCGATGAAGACTGGGTGAAGCTGTCGCAATCGGGCCTGCCGCCGGTCATTGCCGGACGCTTTGCCCTGCATGGCAGTCATGATGCGGCGCCGGAGGGCAAGCTGGCCATCCTGATCGAAGCCGGGCCCGCCTTTGGCACCGGCCATCACGGTACGACGCGCGGCTGCCTGCTGGCTTTCGATGCGCTGCTGGAGGACGGATTTGCGCCTGCCAGTGTGCTGGACGTGGGCACCGGGACGGGCGCGCTGGCCATCGCCGCGCGGCTGGCCCTGCCCGACGCAGAAATCCTCGCCACCGACATCGATCCCGATGCGGTGGAAGAAAGCCGGCGCAATGCCGAAAAGAATGGGGCAGCGGATATCGATTTCTTCGCCGCGGACGGGTTCGATCACGTCAAGCTGGTCGCGAAGACATTCGATCTGGTCTTTGCCAATATCCTGGCCGGACCGTTGATCGAGCTGGCACCGCGCATTGACCAGGCCATGCATGGCGGCGGTGTGGCCATTCTCTCGGGCCTCCTGGAAAGCCAGGCCGACGAGGTCAGCGCCGCCTATCTGGCGCTTGGCCTGCACATTGAGCGCAAGGATCCGCTGGAAGGCTGGTCAACGCTGGTGGTGCGGAAAACTTAGGCCGCGTCTTCATCCGGCGTGACCGGATGATCTCATCAAAGAGCGAGATCCTCCGAATAAATCGGAGGATGACGGTTTGGGGGCTCCCCTGTTTACGGGGAGGTGTCGCGGACGCCGTTCAGCGGCGATGCGGGACCCTGCATACTGAGGTAGCCGGGTGTGTTTTCCTCTCCCCTTAATGGGGAGGGAAGACGGCGAAGCCGTCAGGGTGGGGTGATGTCTGGATGCCCCCACCCCTACCCCTCCCCACACAGGGGGAGGGGAAAATCATTCGTCGCAATTCGTCACCCCGGACGGAATGCCGTGACGATCCGGGACCCATTCCGGTAGCCTGATATCAGGGCATGGGTTCCGGGTTCACGCTTATACCCGCTTTCGCGGGCACACGAGCATGCCCCGAAATGACGGAAAATCGCCAGTAACCAGGCTTTTGACCACTCCCCTCTTCCATCCCCGCTTGACTCTTGCTTTTTATTTCGATATTTCTCGATTTATGGATACGTTAAATGCACTCGACGCCCTCTCCGCCCTGTCCCAGGAATCCCGGCTGGATGTCTTTCGCCTGCTGGTGAAGGCCGGAAGCAAGGGCCTGGCGGCAGGGGATATCGCGGCGCACCTGAGGGTACGGCAGAACACGATGTCCTCGCATCTGGGCATACTGACGCGCGCCGGGCTGATCCGCCGCGAGCGTCAGGGCCGAAGCATCCGCTATGCTGCGGATTCTGACGGCATGCAGGGTCTGATCCGATTTCTGATGACCGATTGCTGCAGCGGCGTGCCGGAGGTGATCCAGCCGCTCGCAGACGAATTCTCCACTGCCTGAAGGAGGCCGGTATGAAACGCTTTCACGTCAATATGACCGTCAAGGACCTGGATAAATCCATCCGGTTCTACAATGAGTTGTTCGCAACCCAGCCGACCGTCCGCAAGGATGATTATGCGAAATGGATGCTGGACGATCCATTCATCAATTTCTCTGTCTCGACCAAGGGCGAGGTCGCGGGCATCGACCATGTCGGCATCCAGGCCAATGACGAGGCTGAACTGGCCGCCATTCGCGAGCGGCTGGTCAAGGCCGACCGCCCGATCTTCGATCAGGAAGCGGTCAATTGCTGCTATGCCGACTCAAAAAAGGCGTGGATTCGTGATCCGGACGGTGTCGCCTGGGAAACCTTCCATACGACCGGTCAGACCACGAATTATGGCGACGATACGGCCCCCGAGCGTGCACGGCTGGAGGAAAATCCCAAGCCTTCAGCTGCCTGTTGCGGCTAGCGCTTGCGGCCCTTGATGCCGGACGCTTCGAGGAAAGCATTCACATCCGTCGTCGCGGCGCGGCGGCGGATGCCGGTGCGGGCGCGGGTGCGGTCGAGATGATGGGTGAAGGCGTCACCGCCATTGAGGGCAACAAGCCAGTTCGTGGAAGACATGGGTGGGCTCCTTTGTTGCGCTGCACATGCGCCCGCCCGGCCCGTCTGAGAAGTGCAAAAAATTCAGACCTGCCATTAAGTTTTGCATAGAAGATGACTGTCATTGAAAGCGCGCCGCGCGCGGCGTAGTTTCCGCGCCATGACACATTATCGCGCTCAATCTTTCGAGGTGAAGGGCGGCCCGCAACTGGGCCGGGACCACCTGCCGCTACTCCGTTCGCAACTGGCCGAGGCCGCGCTCGACGGGTTCATCATCCCGCACGAAGACGAGTATAATAACGAATACCTGCCCGATTGTGCCGAGCGTCTGGCCTGGGCGACCGGGTTTACCGGCTCGGCCGGAGCAGCGGTCGTGCTGGCCGATAAAGCCGCCGTCTTCGTCGATGGCCGCTATACGGTGCAATCGCGCGAACAGGTGGATCAGGACCTGTTCAGCCTGGAAGATCTGACCGGTGGCGGCGTGGCCAACTGGCTGGCAAAGAATGCGCCGTCGGGATCGAAGATCGGCTATGATGCGAAACTGCACAGCCCGGATGCGCTGGACCGCCTGATGGCCGCCGCCCGCAAGGCCGGCGCCGAACTGGTCGCCGTCGAGACCAATCCGATTGATGCGGCCTGGGAGGACCGTCCGGCCGCGCCGATGGCGAAACTGGTCGCTCACCCCACCGAATTTACCGGCGAAGATCATGCCGACAAACGCACGCGTATCGGCGAGGCGATTGCCGAAGATGGCGCGGAAGCTGCCGCGATCACGGCACCGGCCTCGATTGCCTGGCTGTTCAATCTGCGGGGCGGCGATGTGATGCGCTCGCCCCTGCCGCTGGGCGCAGCCATCATCCATAAGGACGGCACAGCGACGTTCTTTGTGGAGCCGGAAAAGGTGACGGACGACGTCCGTTCCCATCTTGGAAATGAAGTGTCCCTGCGCCCGGAAAGCGAATTCGAGGCCGGGCTGAAAGAACTCGCCGGCAAGAAGGTCAGTGTCGATCCGGCGTCGAGCTCGGCCTGGGTGTTCGATACGCTGAGCGCAGCCGGTGCCACGCCTGTGCGCCGCCGCGACCCCGTGGCGCTGCCCAAGGCGATGAAGAACGAAACCGAGCTCAAGGGGGCGGCCGCCGCCCATGTGCGCGACGGCGCGGCTCTTTCGCGCTTCCTGCACTGGCTGGATACCGTGGCGCAATCGGGCGGTGTCGACGAGATTACCGCGGCGCAGAAACTCGCCAGCCTGCGCGGCGAGCTGACCGAGTTGCGCGATCTCTCCTTCGACACGATTTCCGGCTATGGTGCGAATGGCGCTTTGCCGCATTACCGTGTGTCGGAAGCTTCCAATCTGATGCTGTCGCCGGGCTCGCTCTATCTGGTGGATTCAGGCGGGCAGTATCCGGACGGCACCACGGACGTCACCCGGACCGTGCCGATCGGCGAACCGACCGCGGAAATGCGCACGCGCTTCACGCAGGTGCTCAAAGGGCATATCGGGCTGGCCATGGTGCGCTTTCCCAAAGGCACAACGGGCGGACAGCTGGATATTCTCGCCCGCCTGCCGCTTTACATGGCGGGACTGGATTATGGCCATGGCACCGGTCATGGCGTTGGCAGCTTCCTCGGCGTGCATGAAGGCCCGCAACGCATTGCCAAGGCGGGCTCTGACGAACCCCTGCAACCGGGCATGATCTGCTCCAATGAGCCGGGCTATTACAAGGAAGGCGAATACGGCATCCGGATTGAAAACCTGATCTATGTCACCGATCCGCAACCCATTGAGGGCGGCGAGATCGACATGATGGGCTTTGAAAACCTGACCTGGGCACCGCTGCACAAGGCGCTGATCGACACGCATTTTCTGACACCGCAGGAAATGGCGTGGGTGGACACCTATCATGCCGGCGTGCGGGAACGGATCCTGCCGCTGCTGGATGGCGATGCCGCCATCTGGCTGATCCGCGCCTGCGAGCCGCTGTCCGGTGCCACGCCCTGATGCGCATTGTCGCCGTTATCGCGCTGGCGCTGGTGACGGCGGGGTGTTTCTATTCCGATGAGGAACTGATCTCCCAGCGTCTGGCGGGGGAGCCGCTGGAGGCCGGCTATTTCGTCCATGCCCCGGTCGATCCGGAAAACGGCGTGGAGTGGGCCGGTGCCACCTGGGAAGGCGAAATCCGGCGCGGGCGGCGCATGCGCTATTATTCCCGTGCCGACAATTTCCCGCACAATAATGCGCGCTTCCGATCCATGGGGGCGAATGTCTGGCTGGCGCAGGTGCCCGCCCGCGATGGCCCGGAAGCCTATTCCTACGGCCTGCTCTGGGTCTATGAGGGTGGGGTGATCGCCTATCACATTCCCGATTGCTCGGAGCTCGAAGCCGCCGTCCGCGAAGAGATCGGCGTGACGCCGGACGAGGAAGGCCTGTGCAAGGTGGACGATCTCGGCACGCTGGAAAGCGCCATGAGCGCCTATCTCACCCTGTTCGAGGGCGAGGACATGCGCATTGACGGAATTTACCGGCGGGTCGGGGATTAACCCCCGATCAGGTCGAACCACTCATCTTCGGTGAGGGTCTGGACGCCGAGCTCCGTGGCCTTTTTCAGCTTCGAGCCCGCGCCCGGACCGGCGACGAGGATGTCGGTCTTGGCCGAGACCGAGCCGGAGACTTTGGCACCGAGGGACTGGGCTTTGGCTTTCGCTTCATCGCGCGTGACGCGTTCCAGCGTGCCGGTAAAAACGACGGTCTTACCTGCCACCGGGCTATCGGCTGCGACGGCTTCTGCATCCTCGATCGTGATCTGGTCTTCCAGGCGCTGCACCAGCTCGAGATTGTGCGGCTCGGAGAAATAGCGGCCGATGGCATCAGTCGCAGTCTCGCCAACGCCGTCAATTCCAAGCAGGCCCTCGCGGGCTTCGCCGTCTTCGGAAGCCGCCATGGCCGCGGTCTTGAACGCTTCCCAGCTGGTATAGGCGCGGGCGAGCAGGCGCGCTGTCCCCTCACCCACATGCCGGATGCCGAGCGCATTGAGCAGGCGGGCCAGGCCGATGCTGCGGCGATCCTCAATCGCATTGAACAGGTTGCGGACAGAGGTCTCTCCCCAGCCGTCGCGTTCCTGCAAGGGTGGCTGGACCTCACCGGACTCATTGCGCTTCGCCAAGGTAAAAATATCCGCCGGTTCCCGGATCAGACCTTCCTCGAAGAACGCCTCGATCTGCTTTTCACCCAGACCTTCAATGTCGAACGCCTTGCGGGATGAAAAATGCTTCAGGTGTTCCTTCTTCTGGAAGGGGCAGGCGAGCTCGCCCGTACATCGGCGCACAGCATCCATCTTGCCGGTGCGTTCGTTGAATTCGCGCGCCGTCGGCGTCTGCAGCGGACAGGGGCAGGTTTCCAGCGGTTCGAAAACCGGCGCCCCTTCCGGCCGCAAATCCAGTATCACCTCCACGATCTGCGGAATGACATCGCCAGCCCGCTGGATCACGACCGTGTCGCCGATGCGGATGTCCTTTCGCGCGATCTCGTCCTCATTGTGCAGGGTGGCATTGGAGACCACAACGCCGCCGACCGTGACCGGCTCCAGCTTGGCGACCGGGGTCAGCGCACCGGTACGGCCGACCTGGATCTCTATGTTGTTCAGGAGGGTCGTGGCGCGTTCGGCGGGGAATTTGTGCGCAATCGCCCAGCGCGGCGCACGGGCGACCTGACCCAGGCGCTCCTGATAGTCCAGCCGGTCAACCTTGTAGACCACCCCGTCAATATCATAATCAAGCGTCGCCCGGCGCTGTTCGATATCGCGATAGGCGGCCAGTAATTCCGCCACCTCGCCGGTGACGATCATTTCCGGATTGACGGTAAAGCCAAGCTGCCTGAGCCTTTGCACGGCGTCAAACTGGGTGTCCGCCAGCGGCGCGCTGACTTCGCCCCAGGCATAGGCGAAGAATTTCAGCGACCGTGAAGCGGTGATGGCCGGATCAATCTGGCGCAGCGAACCCGCCGCCGCATTGCGCGGATTCTTGTATTCCGGCTTGCCGGTCTCGCGCTGACGCTCATTCAGGGCAGCGAATTCGGCATGGCTCATATAGACCTCGCCGCGCACTTCCAGCACGTCCGGCACGTCGCCATCCAGCCGGTGGGGAATATCCTTCAAAGTCTTCAGATTGGCGGTGATGTTCTCGCCGGTCTCGCCATCGCCGCGCGTGGCGCCCAGCACCAATTCACCCTTTTCATAGCGCAGGCTGGCCGACAGGCCATCAATCTTGGGCTCGGCGGTAAATCTGACTTCATCGGTCTCTGTCAGACCCAGAAACCGGCGGACCCGCGCGGCAAAATCCGTGACATCATCGTCATTGAATGCATTTCCGAGCGACAACATCGGGCGGGCATGACGCACTTCGCCGAATTTGCCGGACGGGGCGGCCCCGACCTGCCGGGTCGGACTGTCCGGGCGCACCAGCAAGGGAAAGCGTGCCTCGATCGCTTCCAGCCTCTGGCGCAGGGCGTCATAGGCGGCATCGGATATCCTCGGCGCATCCTCCTGATAATAGGCGCGGTCATGCTTGCGGATCTCTGCCGACAGGCGCGCAATCTCGGCCTCTGCCTCATCCGTGGTGAGATCACCGACATCCTTGAGCGCGCTCATTCACAAACCTCACAAAGAATCCATTTGGCCAAGTTTGCGGTCCTGCTAGGCTCGGGGCAAGCAGGCAGTCATATTATCGGGGAGATTGACATGAAGCGATGGATTGCAGCCCTTGGCTGGCTGACAATTGGCGGCACCGCCCTGGCTCAGACGGACGTCACCGAGGCGGCGCGTGCCTATCGCGAGGCCCATGAGGCCGCCATTCTGCAGGAGACGCTGGATCTCTTGCGCTTGCCGAATGACGCTGCCAATCGTGAAGACATCCTCGTCAATGCCCGGCATATCGTGGGGCTGCTGGAGGCACGCGGCATAGACGCGCAAATTCTTGAAGCCGGGGATGCCTCACCCGCCGTTTATGGCGCCATGGACGTTCCCGGTGCAACGCGCACACTTCTCCTCTACATCCATTATGACGGACAACCCGTGGAGCCGGAAAACTGGGCCAGTGATCCCTATGACCCGATTATCCGGGCGGGCCGGCTGGAAGACGGCGCGGCAACCGTCGAGGCGCCCTTATCAGGTGCCATTGATCCCGATTGGCGAATCTATGCGCGTTCCGCAAGCGATGACAAATCTCCCCTCATCGCCATCCTGACGGCAATCGATGCGCTGCGCGCCAACGGCCACGGGCCGAACGTCAATCTGCGGTTCTTCCTGGAAGGCGAGGAGGAAGCCGGGTCTCCGCATTTGCGGGAATTGTTGGAAGCCCACCGCAATCTGCTGGACGCCGATCTGTGGCTGATTGCGGACGGTCCGATTGATACGCGCGGTGATCCCCGCGTCATGCTGGGCGTGCGCGGCGTGACGTCCATGCAGATCACGATTCACGGGGCCGAGCGGGTTCTGCACAGTGGCCATTACGGCAATGTGGCGCCCAATCCTGCCGCCCGGCTTGCCCGCCTTATAGCCTCGATGCGGGATGACACCGGGCGCGTGCTGATCGACGGATTCTACGACGATGTGCTGCCCATTTCAGACGCCGCGAGGCGCTATATCGAGGAGGGTGCCTTTGATGAAGCCAGCCTGCTGTCCGAACCCGGCATCGCCCGCACCGAATGGGGGCCGGATGCGCCCTACGGGGAGGCGGTCATGGTGCCGGCCCTCAACATTCTCGGGCTTGATGCCGGCAGCGTCGGACCGGGGACACGCAATGCCGTGCCGGAACGCGCCAGCGCGGCCATCGGATTCCGGATTGTCCCCGGCATGTCGCTGGAACGATTACGGGAACAGGTGACGGGCCATATCGAAGCGCAGGGCTATATGATCCTGGACCGGGAACCGACGGATGCGGAGCGGCTTGAACACCCGATGATCGCGCAAATCCGCTGGTCAAGCGCGGGCTATTCCGCCGCCAGCACAGATGCCGGCCATCCGCTGATTGGCCATCTGATCGGTCTGGTGGACGCGGCGAGCGCCCGTCCCGTCCGCGTCGTGCCCCTGCTGGGCGGCAGCTTGCCCCTGGCCCCGATCCAGGATGTGACGGGAACGCCCTTTGCCATCGTTCCCATCGTCAATCCCGACAATTCGCAACATGCGCCAAATGAAAATCTGCGGATCGGAAATCTGTGGGACGGAATCGAACTCTATGCGGAAATTCTGGCGGATGACTGGGACGGTAACTAGCCGGCCATCAATTCATCCGCCTGTGCCCGGGCCGCGTCCGTGACATTCTCGCCCGACAGCATACGGGCGATTTCCTCACGGCGCTCTTCCCCCGACAGGGCACGCAAGGTCGTGCGCACCCGGCCCTTGCCGTCCTCCGCTTTTTCAATCTTCCAGTGATGATCGGCGATGGCGGCAACCTGCGGGGAGTGGGTCACGACCAGGGTCTGGCCGGTTTCTGCGAGACGTTTGAGCCGCTTTCCGACCGCGGCGGCGACAGCGCCGCCAACGCCCTGATCGACCTCGTCAAAGATGAGCGTCAGGCCGTCCTCACCGCCGGAGAGGCTGACCTTGATGGCCAGCGCAAACCGCGCGAGCTCGCCGCCCGAGGCGATCTTGTCCAGCGGTCCGAAAGGCGTGCCGGGATTGGTCATGACCTCGAAGGCGACCCGGTCCCGGCCGTTTGGCCCGGACCGCTCCGGATCCGTCTCGATCGCGACCCGGAACTGCGCCTTGTCCAGTTTGAGCGGCGGCAGCTCTGCAATTACGGCTTTGGCCAGGGCTTTCCCGGCATTTTCCCGGGACGTGGTCAGGCGGCTCGCTGCCGTGTTATAGCTCGCCTCTGCGGCTTTGAGCGCTTTTTGCGCTTCCTTCACGCGGTCATCTGCATTCTCGATGGCGTCCAGCCTGGCGGCGAGCTCCGTGCGCAGGGCCGGCAAATCATCCACCGGTACATCGTGTTTCCGGGCCGCAGCGCGCAAGCCGAACAGACGTTCTTCGACTTCATTCAGACGGCCGGGCTCGATCTCGAATGTCCCAGCGGCATCCGCCAACGCATCTTCAGCCTCATTGAATTCGATCAGTGCCCGGTCAAGCGCCGCAGTGGCCCGGTCAAGGGCAAGGCGCGCTGCGCCGGCGCTGCCGGCATCGCCTTCGCCGAGGGCGGCACGCACTTTTTCCATGCCGCGCAAAGCCCCATTCAAACGCGCAGAAAGCCCGCCATCGGCTTCCAGCGCATTGCGGGCTTCATCAAGCTCGCCAAGCGCCTGTTCGGCATTCTGAAGAAACTTGCGTTCCTCCGCGAGCACGGCTTCCTCGCCGCGTGCCGGCTCCAGCCGGTCAAGCTCCTCCAGAGCGTGGCGCAGGAAGGCTTCCTGATCAGCAGCCGACTTGCGGCTGTCTTCCAGCTCCCGGAGACGGTCCCGCGCCTCGCTCAATTGCTGCCATGCCGCCGCAACGGCTGTGCGGGCGCTCCCGTTCTGTGCAAATTCGTCGAGCAGGCCGCGATGGGTTTTCGGGTCCAGCAGCCCCCGGCCATCATGCTGGCCGTGGACTTCAACCAGCGTCTCGCCGATCCGGCGGAGAAGGCCGACACTGGCGGGCTGATCATTGATCCAGGCCTGGCTGCGTCCGTCGGCCGTTACCCGCCGCCGCAGGATCAGTCCCTCTCCGGGCTCGGCGTCAATGCCGGCCTCTTTCAGAACCTCAGCCAGAGCATGCCCCGGCGGGACATCGAATGTCGCGGTCGCGCTGCCTTCCTCATGTCCGGTGCCAACCTGGGCGCGGTCTGCCCGTTCTCCGGCCGCAAGGCCGAGCGCGCCGAGCAGGATGGATTTTCCGGCACCGGTTTCGCCCGTGAGGGCACAAAGACCTGCGTCAAACTCCGCGTCCAGCGCATCAATGAGAACGATATTTCTGACCGAGAGAGCTGTCAGCATCCGGCAAACGCCCTAGCCGAACAGCCGGTCCATGGCCCGCTGCCAATAGGACGGGTTTTCCGGTTGCAGATCCGGATTCGGAATTGCAATGCCTTCCTCGGTCAGCAGACGATAAGTGTCTTCATACCAGGAACTGCCCGGGAAATTATGCCCGAGCACGGCGGCAACCTGCGTGGCTTCCTGGTCAACGCCGAGCGCGACATAGGATTCGACGATGCGGTGAAGCGCTTCCGGCGTATGCGTGGTGGTTTCGAAATTCTCCAGCACATTGCGGAAACGGTTGATCGCCGCAAGATAGAATCCCCGGCGCAGATACCAGCGGCCAATCGACATTTCCTTGCCTGCGAGGTGATCGCGGGTCATGTCGATCTTCAGCCGGGCATCCTGCGCGTAGCGCGATTCCGGATAACGGCGGACGACCTGCTGAAGCGCGTTCAGCGCATTGACGGTCGCTTGCTGATCGCGGCCGACATCGATGATTTGCTCATAATGGCTGATCGCCACCAGATAGTAGGCATAGGGCGCGCTGCGATTACCCGGATGCAGGGCAATGAACCGTTCCGCATCGGAAATGGCCTCATCATAATTCCCGGCCTGATAATTGGCATAGGCTGCCATCAGCATCGCCCGGCGGGCCCACTCGGAATAGGGGTGCTGGCGCTCGACCTCATCGAACTGGTCCGCAGCGTCCGACCAGCGGCGATTATCCAGCTGTTCAACGCCGGCCGCATAGATCGCCTCGACCTCGCGTTCGACATAAACCGTCGTTTCGGAAATCCGGCGGGACTGGCAAGCCGTGACAGTTGCGGCTGCCATCAACACAATCAGGGAACGCGTCAGAAAGGTCATAATTGCTCCGCGCAAGGGTCAACCGACCCGGCAGGGTCACTCAATTCGGTGTGTGTTGTAGCGCAAGCGAACCGGCGTTGAAAGCGCTGGTTCAGCCTTCCAGCGATGCCGCTTCCTGGCGGGCGCCGGCATCCGCATAGGAGACCATTTTCCATGCCGACTTGTCTGCGAGCAGCGCCCGCACAGAGGCAACATTCAGCGCATGACCCGGCTGATGGGCAAAATAGCGGCCAAAAATCGGTGCCCCGGCCAGAGACAGATCCCCGAGTGCATCAAGTGCCTTGTGACGGGCGAACTCATCCGCAAAACGCAGGCCTTCCGGATTGGCGATTCCGGAATCATCAATCACGACAGCATTGTCCATGGAACCGCCCAGAGCCAGTCCGGCAGCATGCATCGCCTCGACGTCCTTGCGGAAGCCGAATGTCCGGGCCGCCGCTACGTCGTCGGCAAAAATGCGGTCGGAAATATCGAATGCATAGCGCTGGCGGCCGACAGTGGGATGCGGGAAGGAAATCTCGACATCAATCGCCGGCTTGATTGACGGAAGGAAGGTGGCCGTCCGGCCCTGCATCTCGATCGAGACCGGCTTCAGAATGCGGATGACACGAAGCGGTGCGGCGGTTTCTTTCAGCCCCGCCTGCCGGATCAATTCGACGAAAGGTGCTGCCGATCCATCCATGGCCGGCGTTTCCGGCCCGTCAATCTCGACAATCGCGTCGTTCACACCCAGCCCCGCGAGGGCCGACATCAGGTGCTCGACCGTTGCAACGCTGGCCCCAGCCTCATTGGCAATCGTCGTGCCAAGGCGCACGGTCGCAACATTGTCGACATGAGCTGCAATGCGGTTATCGCCTGTCAAATCGGTGCGGACAAAATGGATGCCGGTCCCGGGCGTTGCCGGTTTCAACACCATGCGGACGCGCTCGCCGGAATGCAGGCCAATGCCTGCACAGACCGATACGGCTGCCAATGTTTTCCGGTAACTCACACCCAACACCCTCTACAACGCCCGGCTGGCCAGTAATGGCCATGCGCCTAAGCGCCGATTGCCTCACGCGTTGTCCTAGAGACAGGGATGCCAAGCCGCAATTAAAGCATTGTTGCAGTTTGTTACGCGTTGCGGCCTGTCCGGTCAGTTGGCCTGGCGGCGCAGAAAGGCGGGGATTTCCAGATCGGCATCCTCGCCCTCTTCACCGAAGAGATCACCTGTTGCCGGACGGCTGGCGCGCGGTTGTTCAGACGGTTGTCCGGCCTGCCGCGGTGGCGTTTTCGGAAGCGGGGCCATCGGACGCTTGCGGCGACCGAACAGGGAGAAGGCCGACTTGCGCTCTTCTTCCGGCTCTTCGGCAGATTCCTCGCGTTCAGGCGCGCGGCCGTCAAATGACGGGGCCGCGGCCGGACGAAGGCGTTCGGCCTCGGCGGCTACGCGCTCCTGATCCCGGATGACCTGTGGACGCATATCCTGATCCATATAGGGATCCGCCTCGATTTCAGCCGCTATCGGATCCGGGTGACGTTCGATTTCCGGCTCCTGGCGTTCAGCCTGCGGCGCGGGGCGGTATTCCGCCTTTTCCTCGTGAAGGCGGCGCACCAGCGGTCCCTGCCGCTCTGCCGACGCTGCGGCTGCGGCTTTGCCGGGCCGTTCGCCAACGCCATCGCGTTTCCACGGCAGAATGCCGGCATGTGGATCCGCGGCCGTTGCGGATGTGCGTGACTGTGCCCGCCGCGGGTCCTGAACGACTTGCCGCTCGGCATCAATCCCGGTGGCGACAACAGAGACACGGATCGTCCCTTCCAGTGCCTCGTCAAAAGTCGAGCCGACAATGATATTGGCATCCGGATCGACCTGATTGCGGATCTCGTTGGCGGCTTCATCGACCTCATAAAGGGTCATGTCATAGCCGCCGGTGATGTTGATAAGGACGCCGGTCGCGCCTTCAAGCGAGACATCATCCAGCAGCGGGTTGGCAATGGCGGCATGCGCGGCTTCGGTGGCGCGTTTCTCGCCCGAGGCCTCGCCGGTGCCCATCATGGCCTTGCCCATTTCGTTCATCACGGCGCGGACATCGGCGAAATCAAGATTGATCAGGCCGGGCATGACCATCAGATCGGTGATGCCCCGGACGCCGGAATGCAGCACATCATCTGCCATCTGGAAAGCTTCGGCGAATGTGGTCTTCTCGGTCGCAATGCGGAACAGGTTCTGGTTCGGGATGACGATCAGCGTGTCGACATGCTCCTGCAGCTGCTCGATCCCGGCATCGGCGATCCGCATGCGGCGCGAGCCTTCAAACTGGAAGGGTTTGGTCACAACGCCAACGGTCAGAATGCCCTGTTCGCGTGCCGCGCGGGCGATGACCGGTGCCGCGCCGGTGCCGGTGCCACCGCCCATGCCGGCGGTGATGAACACCATGTGGGCGCCAGCGAGATGTTCCATGATTTCCGCCAGGGAGTCCTCGGCGGACTGTTCCCCGATTTCAGGCCGGGCGCCCGCACCGAGCCCTTCGGTGATCGCCGCGCCCATTTGTACCCGCCGTTCGGTCTTTGACCGGGTCAGCGCCTGCGCATCTGTGTTGGCAACAGCAAAATCGACGCCCTCCAACTGGGACTCGATCATGTTGTTGACGGCGTTTCCGCCAGCGCCACCGACTCCGAATACAAGGATGCGGGGGCGAAGCTCTGTAGTCTCGGGAACAGAAATATTCAGGGGCATGGCCGCTCCGTATACGAAGCCTCAAGGTTAACACGGGATTCGCCATCAATGTCTGCCTGCAGCCATTAATTGCGGGTTAAATCCACAGGATTCTTTGTGGATTTCGTCTAAAAACTTTCAGCCAGCCAGCGCCAGACCGTGCTGCGTTGCGACTGGGCCGGCCGTGTACCCCGCCTTGTACGGGCCGAATTCAGCCGGGGCGGGCCTGAAATGGCCTCTGCGGCGCCGCGCGTCTCGCGTAAAATGATGCCGGCAACGACCGAAAAGCCGGGACCGCTGACCGCATCGCCAAGCCCGGACACGCTGTGCGGCTGGGACAGGCGGGCAGTGTGTCCGAAAACACGGGACGCGATCTCCTTTGCGCCCGGCAGCTGCGCAGCCGCTCCGGTCAGAATGATCCGATGGTTCTGGTCCAGACGGCCATTCACATTGAGCTTGTCGCGAAGCAGTTCGAACGTCTCGTCGAGACGTGGCCTTATGATGGAATTGAGCATGGAGCGCGGGGCCGCATTCATGCGGTCACCATCACCGGTCACCGGCGGCACCTCGATCATTTGCCGGTCATCGCTGGGGCTTTCCAGCGCCGACCCGTAGAGGATCTTGATACGCTCCGCCGAGGACAGCGGCGTCTGCAGGCCACGCGCCAGATCGCTGGTCACATGCCGCCCGCCGACAGGAATGGCACAAAGGCGTGCGAGGCTGCCGGATGCAAAAACGGCTGCAGAGGTCGTCTCTGCTCCCATGTCGATCAGCGTTGCGCCGAGTTCGATTTCATCATCGCTCAGGGCCGCAAGCCCGGCCGCATAGGGTGACGCGATCACGGCTTTCAGATCGAGATGACAGCCCTCGATACAGGCCAGCAGATTGCGCAACGGCCCCACCGGCGCGGTCACGATATGCATGTTAACAGCCAGATTACGCCCATACATTCCGCGCGGATCACTGACTTCATCCTGACCGTCGACGACCCAGGAAACGGCGATGGCATGGAGGATCACCTCGTCCGGCCGCTGGAATTCGGCAATGGCGGCATCCTGCAATCGCCGCATGTCGCGCTCGGTGATCTCACCGCGCGCGATGGCGGATTCAAGTGTGATCCCCTCGCCTCTGGCGCGCGCGGCGGTCAGGGCCACACTGACCTGGCTGACGGCGACACCGGCCATACGTTCGGCGCGCTGGACGGTCTCCCGGATATTGGCGCGGGCCTGTTCGAGGTCGGAAATCACACCTCCCCGCATGCCGCGGGAGGATTGATGCCCGACACCGATGATGCGCGGCCGCGGACCTTCTGCGGTTTGCTCGGTCCGTGAAATGAAACACACGGTTTTCGAGGATCCGAGATCCAGCGCGGCACAGATTCCCGGCTTGGCCTGGCCGGCAGACTTGGGTTTTTCATTGGAGAAGAAGGGGAGCAGGCTCACGCTTCGCGCTCCTCCATACCGGCGGCGCGGGCCCGTTCCGGCCGGGCGCGGACGATCATCTCTCCGGGCTGGCGCAAATCAATGCTCTCGGCATCGAGGCGCAACACGCCGCGTTCGGAATGCATGGCCGAAAGCAAGGCGAGCGCTGCGCCCACTTCATTCTCCGGCAGCTTGATATCCAGCCCGTTGATCAGGCGCAGATTCCAGCGCCGGTCCCCGACGCGCACCATTGCGGAAACGCGGCTTTCGATCTCGGAATAGTGTTCGAGCATATCAATCAGGGAGCCGGCTTCTTCATTGGCACCAAAACCTACAACCATCGGAAGATCCGGCCAGTCATTGGCATCGGCTTCGCCCAGAACGGCGCCATCCTGATCAATGACATGGATATCGCCCTCGATCTGCCACAGCGCGAACTCGGCGCGTGGCTCGATCACGATCGCAATCCGGTCCGGCCAGAGGCGTACAATACTGGCCTCCCGCACCCAGGCCAGCGCCTCGACTTCAGCCCGGGCCACTCCGGGATCAAAATCCAGCATGGGCTGGCCGCGGAATACTGAAATCGCGGCCGCAACTTCTGCAGCCAGCTCGGGCTCGACACCGGAGACCTCTATGCGGTCAATGGCCAGCCCCATGGCGGCGGTCCGGTTCGCCGCCATTCGGTGCGCCGATGCGCCCAGATCGTCCAGTCCGCCAAAAATGAAAAAGCCGCCGAGAATGAGGAAGATCAGAAGCGCGGCGAAACCGGCAGCCAGGCGTGCGGCATTGGCGGCGCTGTAACGCGCACCGCGAAGCCGGGCTTCCACCCAGTTACGAAAACGCCGCGGCGCGGACGCTGCGGCGGTTTGCTTCCGGGGTGATTTGCGCCGGGCCGGTTTTCGCCGGGCCGAAGCGCGTGTCACCTTGGACATGACGCATCCTCCGCCATCCACTGAACGAGATCGTCAAAACCGATCCCGCTCCACGCCGCCTGTTCGGGGGCGAGGGAAGTCGGAGTCATGCCCGGTTGGGTGTTAATTTCGAGTAACCATAGCGGGTCGGACGCTGATTCATCATAGCGGAAATCCGACCGGGTCAGGCCGCGGCAACCCATGGCCTGGTGCGCGATGAGAGCGAGGCGTTTGGCCTCCTCCTCGACGGCCATTGGAATCCTTGCCGGAATCTCGTGCAGCGAACCGCCGGCCGCGTATTTGGCTTCATAGTCATAGAAACGGGTTTTCGGAATGATCTCGGTGACCGCCAGCGCTCTGTCACCCAGGACGGCGACGGTGAGTTCACGGCCCGGGATGAATTTCTCGATCAGGATTTCACTGCCGAGCTCCCAGTCCGGATCCGCCAGTTCCGCCGGTGGCCGGTTGCTGCCTTCCGGGACGATGAAGACGCCGACCGAGGAGCCTTGCGCATTCGGCTTGGCAACATAGGGCGGCGCCATGGCGTGTTCCCTGGCGGCCTCGAAGCGATCCACCAGTTTTCCTTCCGGGCATTTTGCGCCGAACACTTCCAGCACCGCCTTTGCCCGCTGCTTGTCCATGGCGAGAGCCGAGGCGAGCACACCGGAATGCGTATAGGGAGCGCCATAATGTTCGAGAATGCCCTGCACCTTGCCATCCTCGCCCCACTCGCCGTGCAGGGCATTGAACACGACATCGGGCGCGGCTTCTGCAAGCTGCCGGGCCAGTTCACGTGTCGGGTCGATCTCGACCACATCCCAGCCCTTGCGGCGCAACGCCTCGGCACATGCCTTGCCGGAGACCAGCGAGACCGGACGTTCAGCGGACATGCCGCCAAGCAGGACGGCGATGCGTTTGGTCATTTCGCTTTCTCCACGCCAACCCGGCGCACTTCCCAGTGAAGGTCGATGCCGGTGGCAGACTTGATGTCGGCGCGCGCGCCCTCGCCCACGGCTTCGAGATCCGCGGCGGTGGCGGTGCCGTCATTGATCAGAAAGTTGGCGTGCTGTTCGGAAAAACGCGCACCGCCAATGCGCTTGCCACGCCAGCCGGTCTGGTCGATCAGCTTCCACGCCTTGCGTTGATCCGGCGTGCCCGGCGGGTCCGGATTCTTGAAGGTCGAACCGGAGGTCTTTTCCCGGATCGGCTGGGTCGCCTCGCGGCGGGCGGTGATGTCGTCCATACGCTGCTGGATGGCGGCCGGGTCGTCAGATGTTCCTTCAAATGTCGCCTCGACAAAGATCCAGTCCCCGGGCGCATCGGAATGGCGGTAGGCATAACCCAGCTCGTCCGGCTTTATGATCATACGGCGGCCCGAACGGTCGAGGGCAACGGCCTCAACCAGAACATCTTTGGTTTCGGTGCCATAGCAGCCCGCATTCATGCGAATGGCCCCACCGATCGCACCGGGTACGCCGGTGAAGAATTCAAGCCCTGCAATGCCGGCCTTCGCAGCGGTTTGCGCCACTTTCTTGTCCAGCGCCGCCGCCCCCGCTTTCAGGCGGTTGTCACCAATCGCCTCAGCCTTGCCGAAGGGCGCGGTCAGACGAATGACCACTCCGGGAACGCCGCCATCGCGCACCAGCGTATTCGATCCTGCGCCGAGAATGTGAACCGGAATCCCGTCCGGGGTTTCCGCGAGAAAGCGCGCAAGATCGGCCTCGTCGGCCGGCAGGAAAAGTACTTCCGCCGGACCGCCGACGCGCAGCCAGGTCATATCGCCGAGCGGTGCGTTCTCCAGATACTTGCCGCGAACGGGGGGAAGTGAGGCTAGCAGGGTCAACGGAGGCACCTTTCTCCTCCCCCGTTCACGGGGGAGGTGGCAGCGAAGCTGACGGAGGGGGAAATCCCCCCCTCGTCCCTCCGGGACACTCCCCCCGCAAGCAGGGGGAGAAATCGGGACGGCGGCATCAGGCTCACCCCAGATTCTCCAGCTCATCTGGCAGGGCATAAGCCCAGGCGGTAATGTCGCCAGCCCCGAGACATATGATGATGTCTCCGGCGCCCGCGCGTTTGGCAACCGCCCTGGCGACGGTCTCGCGCGTAGTGGTGTGGGCATCGCGATGGCCATGCGCCCGCAGGCCTTCAACCAGATGCGCAGAATCGGCCCCTTCGATCGGGGTTTCGCCGGCCTCGTAGACCGGTGCGATGAAGACAGTGTCGGCATCGTTGAAGCAGGTGCAGAAATCCTCGAACAGGTCGTGCAGGCGGGTGTAGCGATGCGGCTGGGCAACGGCGATGACCTTGCCCTTGCTGGCCTGCCGCGCCGCTTTCAGAACAGCTGCGATCTCGACCGGGTGGTGGCCATAATCATCAATGATATCGGCCCCCTTCCAGCTGCCAGTTTTGGTAAAGCGCCGCTTGACGCCGCCAAAGCCCCGCAGCGCGGATTTCGCCGCGTCCTCACTGGCCCCGAGCTCGCGCGCCACAGCAATGGCCGACAGCGTGTTGAGGACATTGTGCTCACCCATCATCGGAAGGAAAACGCCGTCCCAGCGTTCGGAATGCCCATTGTCGCGGAAGACGACATCAAAACGCGATCCGTCCGGCGTCATTTCCAGGTTTTCCGCCCGCACATCGGCCTGAGGATTGAAGCCATAGGTGATGACGCGCCGGTCGGTGACTTTGGAGGCCAGGCTCTGAACTTCCGGATGGTCGGTGCAGAGCACCGCAAAACCGTAGAAAGGCAAACCCTCGACGAATTGCCGGAAGGCAAAGCGCAGCGTGTCGATATCGCCATAATGCTCCATATGCTCGGGATCGATATTGGTGACGATACCGATTGTGGCCCTCAGCTTCAGGAAGGATCCGTCGCTCTCATCGGCCTCGACCGCCATCCAGTCGCCCTCGCCCATCTTGGCGTTCGAGCCGTAGGCCGAGATGATACCGCCATTGATAACGGTCGGGTCCAGCCCGGCGGCGTCCATCAGCGCCGAAACCAGCGAGGTCGTGGTGGTTTTTCCATGGGTTCCCGCCACGGCCACCGAGTATTTCAGCCGCATCAGTTCGGCGAGCATTTCGGCGCGCCGGACGACCGGAATCTTCTTTTCGCGCGCCGCGACCAGTTCGGGATTTCCGGGTTTGATCGCAGTGGACACCACCAGGGCGCCGGCGCCTTGCACATTCTCGGCCGCATGGCCGATATGGATTTCCGCGCCCTTTTCGCGCAGGCGTGCGACATTCGGGTTTTCCTTGATGTCGGAACCCTGAACCGTATAGCCGAGATTGAGCATCACTTCCGCGATGCCGCTCATGCCAATGCCGCCAATGCCGACAAAATGGATGGGGCCAACGCGGACGGGCAGGCTTCTATGGGGCATTCGGTCAGTGTCCTTGTTCAAGCGAGATCAGCGCATCTGCAAAAAGCGAACCG
The DNA here is from genome assembly GCF_003129605.1 of Hyphobacterium indicum. Lineage (GTDB taxonomy): Bacteria > Pseudomonadota > Alphaproteobacteria > Caulobacterales > Maricaulaceae > Hyphobacterium > Hyphobacterium indicum. The sequence goes on along the minus strand of NZ_QBDX01000001.1, from coordinate 696,394 downwards.
GCGTCGGGCCGTCCCAGTGATCGCGCCTTTGCGGCACGGCCGGCCAACTCGGCATGATTGGCTAGACGCACTTCCAGAAGGGCTGCCAGCGCCTCAGCCGAAAACTGGTGTTCGGGGATGGAATCCGCCGCGCCCGCATCAACCAGCCCCTCGGCATTGGCGGTCTGATGGTCATCGGCGGCGATGGCCAGCGGAACGAAAATCGCCGGACGGCCGACACAGGCAATCTCCGATACGCTCGACGCGCCGGCCCGTGCGATCACGATATGTGCGGCAGCCAGCCGTTCGGCCACGTCATTGAAGAAGGGCGCGCATTCCGCGGATATTCCCGCCTGTTGATAAATGTCCTGAGCCATGACCAGCGAGTCTTCCCGGGTCTGTTGGGCGACTTCAAGGCGGGATTTCAGCCATTCCGGGAGTTCTGCAAGGGCCGCCGGCACTGTTTCCGACAGGATACGCGCGCCGAGACTGCCCCCGAGCACGAAAATGCGGAGCGGGCCCGTCTGGTCAGGAAAGGACTTTTCGCGGGCCGCGACAAATTCTGCACGGACCGGATTTCCGGTAATCAGCCGGCGCGCCTTTTTCGGCGCGCGATCGAGGCGCTCAAATCCGGAAGCGATAAAGCCGGCATCCCGGGCAAAAACCCGATTGACCCGGCCCAGTACCGCGTTCTGCTCATGAATGGCAAAAGGCAGTTTTTTCTGCCGCGCTGCCATCAGTGCCGGAAAGGCAGGATAACCGCCAAATCCCGCAACGACATCGGGCTTCCAGTTTTTGATAATCCTTCGGCAGCTTGCCAGACCAGACAGCAATTCCATCCAGGCCCGGACCAGTTTGACCGGGTTTCTGGTGACCGGGCTTGCGGCACGGATCTGGTCCACCGAAACAGCGGGAAAGCCGTCCGTATGCTTCATGCCCCGCGCGTCGGTCACCAGCCGGACCTGCCAGCCGCGCGAGATCAGCTCTTGCGCAGCGGCGCGCGCCGGGAAGATATGCCCGCCGGTGCCGCCTGCCGCGATCAATGCGCGTTTGGGTGTCGTCATGCGCGCAGATACGCGCCCGGACGCCGCCGGGTCAATGCCAGCATCAGCCCGGCCCCCAGCGCCAGTGCCAGCATGGATGAGCCGCCATAGGAAATGAAGGGCAGCGTCATGCCCTTGGGCGGGATCAGATCGAGATTGACGCCGATATTGATGACCGCCTGAAGACCGAACTGAAGCGCCAGCCCGGTGACGGCCAGTTGCGCAAAATGATCGGTCAGCTTGAGCGCATTCATCCAGGCACGTGCCACGAGGATCGAAAACAGGCCGATAATGGCCAGCGAGGCCATCAGGCCGAACTCTTCCGCTGCGACGGAAAAAATGAAGTCGGAATGGGAATCCGGCAGGGAGCGTTTGATGATGCCCTCCCCCGGGCCAACCCCCATCAGGCCGCCACGGGAAATCGCCGCGATCGCGGTTTCGGTCTGATAGCGTTCCCCGGAATCGGGATTGAGGAAGCGCTCCACCCGCGTCGCGACATAAGGCAGGAACATCCAGGCGGAGATCACGCCGGCCGTCGCCGTCGTGGCGAGGCCCAGCATCCATCGCCAGTTGAGCCCCGCGACAAAGAAAACGCCGCCGAAACACAGGGTGATCAGGATGGACTGGCCAAAATCCGGCTGCATCATCAATAACACAACGCTGGCGAGATACAGGCCAAAGGCGATGAGCCGCCCCGGTATGGGAGCCCCGTTGCGGGCTTCGGAAAACAGCCATGCCGCGATGACGATCAGCGAGGGTTTGAGGAATTCCGAGGGCTGAAGCGAGAAACCGGCAAAGCGCAACCATCGGGAAGCGCCGCCGACTTCATGCCCCATGAGAACAGTCACCACGACCAATGCGAGCGATCCCAGCAGCGTCAGCGCACAGAGCCGCCGGATATTGCGGTGATCAAGCGAGGACACAAAAAGCAGAACGATGAGGCTGATGGCGGCAAAAAAGCTGTGCCGGTAGAGAAAATGGAAGGGATCGGAGATGTTCTCGCGGACGGTTGCAGCGGGGCTGGACGCGAGCGACAGGATCAGACCGACGCTGATCAGGGCGAACACCACGAAGAGCAGCGTCCGGTCGATGGATTTCCACCAGTCTCCGAAATGCCGTGCCTCGATTGCGATCATACCTGCCTCTTACGGTTTTCCGATCCGGGACTGGACCAGCGTCCGGAAAACGTCTCCGCGATGCTCGAAATCCCTGAATTGGTCAAAGCTCGCGCATGCAGGTGAAAGAAGAATGACCGGCGCTGTGCGGCCGCCGGAACTGGCATCACGAAGCGCGAGGCCGAGTGCATTCTCGAGCGTGCCTGCGGTTTCATGCGGAACGGCCGAACCCAGAGTCGATGCGAACTCACCAGCGGCTTCACCGATCAGATAGGCCTTGGCGATACGCGGGAAATAACGGGCGAGTGAACCAATCCCGCCTTCCTTTTTCCGCCCTCCGGCGATCCAGTAGATATTGTCGAAACTGGCCAGAGCCTTGGCCGCAGCATCGGCATTTGTGGCCTTGGAATCGTTGAAGAAGCGGATGCCCTTGTATGTGCCGGAAAGTTCGAGCCGGTGGGCCAGCCCGGGAAAGCTCTGGATCGCAGCAGCAATCTGATCCGGTTCGACTCCAAGATGACGAACAGCGGCATAAGCGGCCGCAATATTCTGGGCATTATGATTTCCCGGCAGACCGGCAACAGAGGCGAGGTCCATGATCTCGACGCAGCTTTTGCCAGTGGCATCAAACAGCTTCCCGCCAAGGGCATAAACGCCCCGGCTAAGCGCGCGCCCGGAGGAAATCGCCGTCACTTGCTGTACATGCTCCGCCTTCAAACGGTTCATCACCGCGGATGAGGGATCATCGTCGACACCGATGACGGCCAGATCATCACGGGTCTGATGCGCAAAAATCCGGAATTTCGTGGCCTTGTAACCCGCCATGTCGCCATGACGGTCGATATGATCCTCGGTCAGATTCAGCCAGATCGCGACATCGCAACGGAGCGAGTGCACCAGGTCGAGTTGGTAGGAGGATAATTCCAGCACGAAAACCGTTTGCGCGCGGGGTGGCTCGAGACCGAGGACAGCGTCGCCAATATTACCGCCCACCCGAACATCCCGCCCGGCTTTCCTCAGAATATGTCCGATCAGGGCGGTCGTGGTGGATTTTCCGTTGGTGCCGGTGATGCCGATGATCGACGGGCGGCGCTCTTGCGGCAGGGCCTGCATGGCGATGGCAAACAATTCCATGTCGCCGATCACGGACACTCCGAGCTCTCGGGCCCGGATCACGAAGCGATGTGGCTCGGGATGGGTCAGCGGCACGCCGGGCGACAAGACCAGTGCGGCAATGCTGTCCCAATCCGCGCGATCAAGGTCCGTAAGTTCAAGGCCGGCCGCCTGCGCCCGTGTGCGGGATTCCGCATTGTCATCCCAGATCAGCACTCTTGCACCGCCTGCGATCAATGCACGCGCCGCGGTTATGCCGGTCCGGCCCAGTCCGAAGACGGCGACGGCCTGGCCTTCATATCCGGGGACCGGGATCATTCAGCCTATCGAAGTTTCAGCGTCGACAGCCCGATCAGGGCCAGAATGACCGCGATGATCCAGAAACGGACGACAATGGTCGGTTCCTGCCAGCCCATCTTCTCGAAATGGTGGTGGATCGGCGCCATTCTGAAGACACGTTTTCCAAACATCTTGAAGCTGGCGACCTGCACCATCACCGAAACGGCCTCAAGCACGAACAGCCCGCCGATAATGGCAAGCACGACTTCATGCTTGACCGCGACTGCAATCGTGCCCAGCGCCCCGCCGAGCGACAGCGAGCCGGTATCGCCCATGAACACCATGGCGGGCGGGGCATTGAACCAGAGAAACCCCAGAGACGCGCCGAGCAGAGCGCCACAGAAGACGGCAAGCTCGCCTGTTCCGGGCGTGAAATTGAGCTGCAGATAGTCGGCAAAAATCGCATTTCCGACGATGTAGGCGATAAAACCGAAACTCGCGGCCGCAATCATCACCGGAACAATGGCCAGGCCGTCGAGGCCGTCCGTCAGATTCACGGCATTGGAGGCAAAAGCGATAACCAGCGTCCCGAAGACCAGAAAAAGCCCGAAGCCCAGCGGGATCAGGACGTCCTTGAAAAAGGGCACGGCAACCGAGGTCGCGAAGCCGTCCGGCACACCCGGTGCCTGCCCCAGAAGGTTCGTCATCCACCAGACCGCAATGCCGCCAATTACGAATTGAAGCAACAGCTTGGCCTTGCCGGACAGACCCGCTGTCGAGCGTTGTGTGACCTTGCGGTAGTCGTCGACAAAACCGATCGCGCCATAGCCAACCGTGACAAACATCACGACCCAAAGATACTGATTGGTCAGATCTCCCCAGAGCAGGGTGCCAACGACAATTCCGACCAGAATCAGGAAACCGCCCATCGTCGGCGTGCCGGCTTTCTCGATGACATGGCGTTCCGGCCCGTCCTCGCGGATGGGTTGGCCTTCCCGCTGCTTTTTCTTCAGCCAGCGGATGAAGGGCGCACCGCCGAAAATGGCGATCACCAGAGCGGTCATCAGTGCCCCGCCGGTACGGAAGGTGATGTAATTGAGAAGATTGAAGAGCGTGATGTCTTCGGCGTAAGGCAGCAGCAGCCATTCCAGCATGTCGAATATCTATCCCTGTCCCCGAGCGCCAAGATCGTCTTCGGCGAGCATTCGGGCGATTCTGTGAACACCCGATGCATTTGATCCCTTCACAAACACCACATCGCCCGGTGCCACAAATCCTGCGACCAGATCCAGCAGCTCATCGGCCGTGTCGGCATAGGCCGCCAACCGGCCGACCTGCAAGGCGTCCCGCAAGGGAATATTCCCCTTCCCCGCGAGGAAAACAGCATCCGCGCGGGCCTGGCTGACCGGGTCTGCCAGCGAAGCGTGAAGCGCAGGTGAATCCGGGCCGAGTTCCAGCATTTCGCCGAGAATGGCGATGCGGCGGCCGCTCTCCGGCTCGGCCGATCCCAGAATGGACAGACCGGCGCGCATGGAGGCCGGATTGGCATTATAACTGTCGTCTATGAGCGTGAAGTAGCCATTCCGGAGCGGAATTTGGCGGATGGCCCCGCGGCCAGCCCCGGCTGTCAGCTGTGCCAGTGCATCGGCGGTTGCTTCGGCATCGACCCCTGCGGCGATGGCGGTGGCAAAAATCGCCGCCGCATTCCAGGCCCAGTGATCCCCCCGGGCCGCAATGGCGAAGCTGATCTCCTTGCCCAGCACGCTGATGCGTCCCCTGCCCCCTTCCGGACCGGTTTCGAAATCGAGGATACGGACGGCGGCGTGCGCGGCGGTTCCGAATTCCAGCATGAAAGCGGCAGCGCTTTGTCCGGCGTGTCCGGCGAGACGCGACGTAAATTCATCGTCTGCCGGAAAAACGGCGACACCGTCCGGGTGCAGGCCTTCGAAAATTTCAGACTTGGCGTCTGCAATGGCCTCCATTGATCCGAGGTTTTCCAGATGAGCCGGCGCGATCTTGGTGATCAGCGCCACATGCGGGCGGACCAGGGTTGAAAGCTCCCTTATCTCCCCGGCATGGTTCATACCCATTTCAAAAACCGCCCGCTCGGCCGATTTCGGCATCATTGCCAGCGTCAGCGGCACACCCCAATGATTGTTATAGGATTTCTGTGATGCGTGGGATGTGCCCACGCTCCGGAAAACGGCAGCGAGGGCTTCCTTGACGCTGGTCTTTCCGACGCTGCCGGTAACCGCAACACGCACGGCCGGGCTGCGCTCCCGGGCAGCGCGGGCCAGCCCGCGCAAGCCGTCCAGCGTGTCACCGACGACCAGTTTCGCTCCGGGACCGCAATCGGGATTGGAAACCAGCGCCGCTGCTGCGCCTCTGGCCATGGCATCGGGCACAAAATCATGTCCGTCGCGCTGGTCCTGCAGTGCAACGAACAGGTCGCCCGGCTTCAGGCTACGCGTATCAATGGAAATGCCGCTGGCGGTCCAGTCCTGCCGGTCGATCAACTGGCCAGATACTGCCGCGGCCGCCTCGCGGGCTGTCCAGAGCGGTTCAGCCATTGCCGCCCTCCATTCCGGCGACCGCCTTTCGGGCTTCCTCGCGGTCATCGAAAGGATGGATGACATCGCCGATTTTCTGGCCGGTCTCGTGTCCCTTGCCGGCCAGCAGGAGCGTGTCGCCGGCTTTCATCTGACGCAATGCGGCGCGGATAGCCTCCGCGCGGTCACCAATTTCTTCCGCGCCGATGGCGCCTTCCATGATTTTTGCGCGAATATCGGCGGCCTTTTCCGAGCGCGGATTGTCGTCCGTGACGATGACATGATCCGCCAGCTTCACGGCGATTTCTCCCATCGGTTTGCGCTTGGTCGGATCTCGGTCGCCGCCGCATCCGAACACGATGAAGATACGGCCGCGGGTGTGAGGGCGCGCCGCCCGGATCAGCTTGTCGAGTCCGTCCGGTGTGTGGGCAAAATCAACGAGAACCGGACAACCCGCAGCGGTTTTTGCCGCCAGCTCCAGCCGCCCGGGCACGCCCTGCAGCCGGGCGATTGCCGCAATGGCGTCATCTTGAGAAACCCCGGAGTGGGCGGCCATGGCCGCTGCGCCGACCGCATTGGCAACCTGGAATTCCCCCACCAGGGGCAATTCTATACGCTTCGTCTGGCCGTTCACTTCAAGCGTGATCTGCTGAATGGCCGCTTTTGGCGTGATCTCGCGAATGCGCCAGTCGCGGCCGCGCCACCCGACCTGAATGACGTCGAGACCCCGGGCCGCGCATTTGTCTGCTACGGCCTCGCCCCATTCCGAATCGACATTGATGATGGACGGCGATCCGGACGGAGCAATCTCCAGGAACAGCTTGAGTTTGCTAGCGAAATAGTCGTCAAAATCCGGATGGTAGTCGAGATGGTCCTGAGTGAGATTGGTGAAGCCCGTCAATGTGACCCGGACGGCGTCCATGCGTTTTTGCTTGAGTCCATGGCTGGAGGCTTCCATGGCCAGATGTGTGCAATTGTCCGCGGCGAGCGCATCCAGCGCCTTGTGGACGGCGGCTGCGTCCGGCGTCGTATAGCCGGTCTCGACCCAGCCTTCACCCCGCGCCACACCCAGCGTGCCAAGGCTGGCGCCGTCAATCCCGGCACCGCGCCAGATCTGACGCAGGAAATCAACCGTCGAGCTTTTGCCATTCGTGCCTGTGACCGCTGCGATCACTTCCGGCTGACGCGGATAGAAGCGCGCGGCCAGTCTGCCAAATCGCCCGGCCGCATCCGCATCATGTATGGCCGGAACGCTGCCCGTATCAATGCCAGGCTCCGTCAATATGGCCGCTGCCCCCGCCTTTACGGCTTGCGGTATGAAATCCCGGCCGTGAACATGAAGCCCCGGCAAGGCGGCAAACAGAAAACCGGGCTGTACCGCCCGGCTGTCGAGCGTCAGTCCGGTGATTTCCGCATCCGGTCCGGAGCAGTGATCCGGAGATATCAGATCAGAGAGCTTCACTGGGCTGTTCTCACCACGGGTTCAGGATCGGGCGTCAATGCCGCCCGCACCAGCGCCGAGCGGGTCAGCGGATCATCCTGCTGTTCCACACCCAGAATCGATGCGATGCGCGTTATGATTTCGCCTGCTGCAGGGGCCGCCGTCCACCCGCCGGTTGCATACCCGTAGGTGGCGGCCGTTCCCTGCGGCTCATCCAGAATGACCAGCACAACATATTGCGGATCATCATAGGGGAAGACGGCCGAAAAGGACGAGATCAGACGGTCCTCATCATAGCCGCCGCGGCCGGGTTTCTCCGCCGTCCCGGTTTTACCGGCCACGCGGAATCCCGGTGCATCGGCCCGGCTGCCCGTCCCGTTTTCGACAACATCCCGCATCATGGTGAGCACGCTCTGCGCCACTTCCGGCGCGAGGACGCGTTCACCGGCAACGGTTTCATCCGGCCGCACCGGCCGCAGGGTCGGCCGCACATAAGTGCCGCCATTCGCGATGGCCGCGAATGCCGACGCGACCGCAAGCGGGCTGACAGCAATGCCATGGCCATAAGAAATGGTTGCGGTCTCGGTTGGGCCCCAGCGCTGCGGAAGGAGCGGCGTGGCGCTTTCTGCCAGTTCGATCGGTGCGCGCTCCAGCAGGCGAAGCCGGCCCAGAAGATCCCGTTGACGGTCCGCGCCGGCTTCAAGCGCGATGCGGGACGAGCCGATATTCGAGGAGTGGGTAAATATCTCTTCCAGCGTCAGCGCACGGTTCTCGGCGTGGAAGTCCTCGATGGTATAGCCGCCGATCTGCAATGGCGCTGTTGCATCGAAGGTTTCCCCGGGTTCGGCGATGCCGCTCTCCAGCGCCAGCGCGACGGTGAAGGCCTTGAAGGTCGAACCCATTTCATAGCGGGCCTGGAGGGCACGGTTCAGACGCTCATCAGCGCTGGCTGTTCCGGCCTGATTGGGGTCAAAGTCGGGCAGCGAAACAAGGCTGAGGATTTCTCCGGTGTCGACATCCATGACAATGCCGGTTGCGGCAATGGCCTGGAATTCCGCCATGTAGCGGCGCAACACTTCATCGACATGGAACTGGACACCCATATCAATGGAGAGGGCTACCGGGCGTCCGCCGTCATTGGAGAGGGCGAGATTGAATGCCTGCTCGGCCCCGGCCAGGCCCGTCATATCACGGCCGGCATGGCCGACCGCATGCGCAGCGAGCCGGCCACGGGGATAGACGCGGCTGGGCTCGGTGCGGAATTCAAGGCCGGGCTGACCCAGCGAGAAAACAGCCTGGCGCTGGCGCGGAGTCAGATTGCGCTGGATCCAGACGAAACGCCGGCGCGATGACAGATCCGCCGTGAGTTCATCGACATCAAGGCCGGGCAGGACAGTGACCAAAGCCTCGGCGGTTTCCCGTGCATCCCAGACGAGTTGCGGATCGGCAAAGAGGGACCAGGTTTCGAGCGTTGTCGCCAGCACCTGTCCGTTACGGTCAACCAGATCACCGCGGCGCACTTCCGCCAGCACTGGCGGCGCGGCAGCCGCTTCTCCTCCAGAGAAGGCCAGATCAATGGCGCGGATACCCAGCGCGGCGAAGGCAATTACCATCGCAAAGCCGATAACCGCCATCCGGCGGCGGGCATCCTCCATAATAGAGGCATCTTCATTCTCGATACGGAGTACCCGCGTCAGATTGTCGGGCGCGGCTTCAGGTAGCGGCGCGCTGTCGGCATAGGACTCAAACCGGGGCGGACTTTTCCGCCTGGGCCAGAGGCGGCTGATCATCGCGGCCCCCCGGCCTCATGGACGGCGGTCCCGTTGGGGATTTCGCCAATGGCGGCATAGGGGCGGGCCGGCGTTTCGACCAGCAGAGGCAGATCGGACATGGCGACTTCGCGACGCGGGTCCAGTGGCTCAAAGCCAAGATACTGCCGCGCCAGAGCCCGCAGCCGGTCGGGATCTTCAAGGTGAGCAATATCGACATTGAGCACATTGATCTGGCGCCGCTCTTCCGCCAGCTCGGAGCGGATTTCCACGAGACGCTGGCGCGCCTCCTGCGCCTCCGTCTTTGCGATATAGAGCGCGATGGCCAGCACGGATGCGACGATGAAAGCGAGCACGTTGAGAGCACGTATCATGAGGAAGCCTCCAGCCGTGACAGGGACGGCGCGTTCGGGAAAAGCGAAATATCTATCGGCCATGCCGGCGCTTCGGTGCGGATGGCAGCGCGCAATTTGGCCGAGCGGGCGCGGGGATTAACGTTAATCTCCTCAGCCGAAGGCTCGATAGCCTTGCGGGTGAGGAGACGGAAGGAAGGTTCAGGTCCACGCTCGATTTCAGGCATGTGGCGGGACCCTCCGGCATTCAGACCCGCGCGGGCCCGCAGGAAAGTCTTGACGATCCGGTCTTCCAGCGAATGGAAGGTCACAATCACCAGCCGGCCCAGCGGCGAGAGGAGCTGCTCGGCGGCGCTGAGCGCACGAACGAGTTCGCCGAGTTCGTCATTGACGAAAATACGCAATCCCTGGAATGTCCGTGTGGCCGGATGTGTCTTGGTGTGCTTGCCGCCAACCGCCTTTGCCACGACGGACGCCAGATGATCGGTGGTCGTGAACGGGTTTTCGGCGCGTTCCCGCACAATCGCCGCCGCGACCCGGCGCGACTTTTTCTCTTCACCGTAGATATAGAAGATATCGGCCAGTTCTTTTTCGGTCAGCCGGGCTATTGCGTCGGCCGCGGATGGTCCCTTGCCGCTCATCCGCATATCGAGCGGGCCGGATTTCGCGAACGAGAATCCACGCTCGGCCTGATCCAGCTGCATCGATGATACGCCCAGATCCAGCACAATGCCGTCGACCAGGTGGCCACCGGCCTCGGCGACGACATCCCGCATGGCGGAGAAAGGCGCCTCAACCAGCACAAACCGGCCGCCGGATGCCCGCTTGAGATCGTCGCCAACGGGCCGGACCGCAGGATCGCGGTCGATGCCGATGACCCGGCAATCGGCAGCCGACAATATGGCGCGTGAATATCCACCTGCCCCGAATGTGCCATCGATATAGATCGCCCCGCCCCGCGCCGCGAGCGCGGTCAGAACCTCATCAAGCATAACGGGCACATGGTTCATTAGCCGGCCTCCGTCATGCGCGAAGGGCGGCGCAGCTTTAATTTGTTCTCTTTGGCGAAAGCCCGAGCGCTGGTGGCGCGGCGGGCATGGCTGTCGGGATTCCAGATTTCAAACCGGCGGCCGAGACCGACAAAAGTCGCCTTGCCGTCGAGCCCGGCATGTTCGGCCAGGTCTTTCGGCAGGGTTATGCGGCCATTTGCATCAAAAGACAGGGTGCGGGCCGCGCCGAAAATGGACTGCTCCAGCGCCTGGCGTGCCTCGTCATAGGGATCCATGGCCTCGATCATTTCGAGATAATCATCCATCAGCGCCTGACCGCCGCCCTCCAGCCAGGGGCCGTCAAAACTGGGCCAGACGTAAATCCCGTCGAAAGGTCCACCGCTTACATTCGAACGGAATCCGGCCGGGACCGAGACACGGCCCTTGGCATCAATTCCATTGGTAGCGGTGGACACAAACACGACGATCTCCCCTGCCCGCAGACGCCTAGCGGTTAATAATGGGATAACATGGGATTTCATGGGAAACAATGGAGAAAGGCGCATTTTCGCCATTTTTTCTGTGGCGAGACAAGTAATGGCGCGCCCTGCTGCAGCGCAGCAAAAGAACAGATAAAGAACATATCTGTGGAAAGCTTGTGGAAAAGTATGATCAGGCGGCCTGTAAGCCGGGTTCTGTGCCATTCTTTCCATGACGGAAAGAACGCGGCGACCATTCCTCTGCGACCCGCCTCACGACGGGCCTGACGCGACCTACCCGGATGGCGCAGCAAGGCGTGCGTGCGGTTTAACCCGCATCCATCCCTATTCGGTCTTGCTCCAGGTGGGGCTTGCCGTGCCCCCTTCCTTACGGTCGGGGCGGTGCGCTCTTACCGCACCGTTTCACCCTTACCCGCCGTCGCTAAAGCTATGGCGGGCGGTCTGTTCTCTGTGGCGCTATCCCTGGGGTCACCCCCGCCAGGCGTTACCTGGCACCTTGCCTTTCCGGAGCCCGGACTTTCCTCCCTTGCGCCCTTTCGGGCCTCGCAAGAGCGGCCGCCCGGCCGCCTGATCGCGATCTATGTGGGTGTTTTCCGGGAAGCGGTCAAGCTTGCCGTGAAAGGCCGGCCACAGCGTGGATGAGCGCTTTCGTCTCAACGTCGAGCTGACCGTCCACGCATTGCGGGCGGAAGCGGCGCTGGAAGGCCTTGATCACTGCCGTCTCGCCGGCATCAAACCCGTAGCCGATGGCCGCCAGCTGCTCGACGGCATCACCGGCCTCAATGAGAACCTTCGGGAAGATCGAGCATCCGGCCTCGGACAGGAGTGGCCAGGGAAATTTCTCGCCCGGATCCTGCTTGCGGCCCGGGGCAATATCGGAATGCCCGACCACGCGATGGGGAGGGATGTCATGCCGGACCATCAATTCTTTCACAAGCGAAATAACAGCATGAATCTGACGATCCGGGTAATCCGGCAGGCCGAAATCGTGACCGCCATTGACGATTTCGATGCCTATGGAAAGCGAATTGATGTCGGTCTCTCCCGCCCATTCGGAGACGCCGGCATGCCAGGCACGCTTGTCCTCATCGACCAGTCGAAAGACGCGTGCGTCTTCTTCCACCATGTAGTGAGCCGAAACCTTTGATTCGGGATCGCGCATCCGTTCCAGCGCTGCCTTGCCACTTTCCATGCCGGTGTAATGCAGGACGATCAGGCTGACCGGCCGGGTCCGTTCATTGAAATTGGGTGACGGTGCCTCGATGATATTCAAAGCGATTCCTCGCGTACCAGTGCAGCGTCCGGCAATTGCCGGTTGGGACGGGACGCGACAATGCCTGCTCCGATCAAAGTCAGCATACCGCCGACCGCCAGCCTCCATCCGAAGGGATCGCCCGTCAACAGTATGCCCGAGACCACGCCGATCAGCGGTGCCAGCAGGGTCAGGGGCGCGACCAGGGTCGTTTCGTATTTCTGCAGCACGAAGTAGAAGACACCATGGCCATAGACATTCACCAGAAGCACGGTGAAGGCCAGCGCCGCCGCAAACATCCAGCCACCGGAGATGACGGCCTCAGCCTGTCCGGTTTCAAAGGCTGCGGTGCCGATGAAGAGCACCGGTGTGGACAACAGGCCGATCCAGGCCTGCAGGCGCAAGGGTTTCATATCGATCCGGCGGATCAGTATCATGGCCACCGAGGCCACGAATGCCGCGCCGAGACCGTAGAGCAGGCCAATCGCCAGGGTGAACTCCGCCGGGTCAGCGACGACGAGCACCACACCGGCAATGGCCAGAGCCGTGCCGGTGCCCCGGGCCCAGCCGATCTTTTCCTTCAGCCACACAACCGACAGCAAGGTCACGAACGGCACGCCGCTTTGCAGCACGAGGGCCATGCCGGAGGGGGTGGCAGTCTGCAATCCGATGAAGATGAAAGCATATTGCACACACCCCATGCCCATGGCGACGAGGATCAGAATGCCCCATTGTTTGGGTAGCGGACGCAGGAACGGGAATAATACGATCGCAAGCGCGAGAAAGCGCAGGAAGGCGAAGGCAATGGGCGGCACGCCGTCAAAGCCGGGCATCCAGCCTGGCACGCCCGTGATCGCGAATTTTGCGACAACGAAATTAAGGCCCCAGAACAGGCAGACAGCGATGAAGGCGGAAAGGTCGCGTAAATTCATTGCAGCGGATTAGACCGCATTCATGAACTCACCAAGTGACGGAATGTTTCTGAATCAGCCGCGGGGGTCGGACTCGCCGTCTACGGTCCAGCCGGACGGTCCACGCCTGGCCACCAGCACCGTGATTCCATCATCTTCGGCTTGCTGATTGCGTCCGCGAACCTTGCGCCACAGCCACCACGCCCCCCCGGCGAGCATCGCAGCGCCAATCACCACCAGTGCGGCCGCAGCGAATATGGCAGCAAACATCAATACCAGACCGGCAAAGGCAACCGCGAGGACGGCGGCGATAAGAGCCCGCAGCCAGTTTCCGGCCGTGTGGGGGAATCGGAATGTCTGTGTCTGGGTCATGTTCGCCTCTTTCGGCACATCTCACACATCGATTGATGCATTAACGTCTTGCTTACAATTTCGGGGCCAATGCGGCCAAGGTCAATGACCTGGACCAAATTATTCAGCGGGATTCTGCGGCCCTTTCGTCCCTCACTGCGGCATAGGCGGCATTAATCGCCGCCATTTTATCCACAGCAAGGCGTTGCAATTCTGCCGGAACACCACGCGCCATCAAGGCGTCAGGATGGTTTCGGGCGGCCATGCGGCGATAAGCGCGCTTCAATTCCTCGTCATCCGCATCGGGATTGACGTCCAGAATGACATAGGGATCACTGGAATCGACCAGCCCATGCGACATGCGCATGCGCCGGAATTCCCGCGCTGTGAAGCCGAAAATCTCGGCAACGGTTTGCAGATAAATGAGTTCGTCCTCTGTGACGGCCCCGTCCGCCTTGGCGATGTGGAACAGGCCGTCGAGTACATCCTCCAGCACTGCCGGGTGCTGGCGGAAGCGGCGCGCCAGCCGCCGGGCATAGCCGTCAAATCCCAGCGTGGTTTCCTTGGCGAGATTAAAGACCCGCGTCAAAACCTCGGCCCCGTCAGGCGGCGCGCGGAAGACCTGCTGGAAAGCGGCGATTTCATTGCGCGTGACCACGCCGTCCGCCTTTGCCATCTTCGCGCCCAGACCGATCAGGGCGATGGCAAAATCCGCATCATCGACGCGGTGGCCGGGGCCGCAATCCTCGCCCTCGCAATCAAAGGGGTCGGGCTCACCGGTAATGAAGTCTGTCAGCTTGCGCCAGAAGCCCATGAGTCTAGTCTCCGTCTCTCCATGTAACGCCGCTGGCTGGGGAATAGAAGGCGTGTCAGGCACCTGGGAATTCTGGATTGATCGCGGCGGCACATTTACGGACGTGATTGCGCGCCGGCCTGATGGCCGATTACAGGCGCTCAAGCTGTTGTCGGAGAGCCCGGACTATCCCGATGCCGCCTCAGAAGGCGTCCGCCGCATGCTGGGCCTTTCGCCTGATGAGGCGATCCCGGCGGCGCAGATAAATGCCGTGAAAATGGGCACAACAGTGGCCACCAATGCCCTGCTGGAGCGAAAGGGTGCCGAGACCTGCTTTTTGGTCACGGAAGGGTTTGAGGATTTGCTGGTCATCGGCGATCAGACCCGACCAGACATCTTTGCCATGGCGATTGACCGGCCCTCGCCCCTGCACCACCACATCGTCACCACAACGGCGCGGATGGATCCCGACGGCAGGGAGATCCGGCCCGTTGACGCAGAAGCGCTCCGGGGCGCGCTTGCCGCCGCAAAAACCAAGGGCGCGCGCACCTGTGCAATCGCTCTGATGCATTCCTATGCAAATACTTCACATGAGAAATATATTGCTTCCCTGGCGTTGGAAGCCGGGTTCGAAACCATCATCTGCTCGAGCGAGGCCAGCCCTCTGGTCAAGATTGTACCGCGTGCCTCAACAGCCGTGCTGGATGCCTATCTGACGCCGGTGCTCCGCGACTATGCCGGCAGGGTTGCGAGCCGGATGGAAGGGGCACCGCTGTATTTCATGCAATCCTCCGGGGGGCTGACATCAGCGGACCAGTTCGCGGCACGGGATGCCGTTCTGTCAGGGCCGGCTGGCGGTGTGGCGGGGATGGCGAAGACGGCGCAGGCGGCCGGTTATCCGCGTGTCATCGGGTTTGATATGGGCGGAACCTCCACGGACGTCTCCCGCTATGACGGGGATCAATACGCCCGTGTCAGCGAAGCGAAAATCGCCGGCCAGCGTCTGCGCGCGCCCATGCTGGCGGTGCATACGGTTGCTGCCGGAGGTGGCTCTGTCCTGAGTTTTGATGGTGAACGCACGCGCGTCGGCCCCGACAGTGCAGGCGCCCTGCCCGGCCCGGCAGGGTATGGACGCGGCGGGCCGGCCACTGTGACGGACGCCAATATCGTGCTGGGCCGCATCCAGCCATGTCACTTCCCGCGGACTTTCGGGGAAGACGGGCGGTCTGCCCTTGATCTGCCGGCCAGCCGCAAGGCGCTCGATGCGCTGGCGCGCCAGACCGGGCTGGGGTCGGCTGAAAATGCCGCCGAGGGCTTCCTCGCCGTTGCGGTGGAAAACATGGCGCAGGCGATCAAGCAGATCTCCATAGGCGAAGGTGTGGACCCTGCCCGCTATGCGCTTTCCGCCTTTGGCGGCGCGGGCGGACAGCATGCCTGCAAAGTCGCCGAAGCCATCGGTATGACAACCGTCCTGATCCACCCCTATGCCGGGCTGTTGTCGGCGCTCGGGATTGGCCTGGCCGAGCTTCGGGAAACCCGCGAGGCGGCCGTCGAGGATGCGTTTGACGCTGCCTTCGATGCGGCGTGCATGACCGCCCGCCAGCTGGGCGAGACGGCCCGCTCCACCTTGCTGGATCAGGGCGCAGAGGCTGACACGGTCCGCGTCAAAAGCCGTCTGCGCTTGCGTGTGTCGGGCTCTGATACTGCCATTGCGGTGTCATTGTCTGATGCGGCCGACATGCAGACCGGATTCCGGGCCGCTCACGAGCGCCTTTTCGGCTTCGTGCCGGAGGGCGAATTGATCATCGAGTCGGTCGCTGCAGAGGCCGAGGCGGACCCTCCCGGGGCAAGTGGCTGGATGATTGATCTGCCGCATGGCGGAGAGGCTATTGCGGTCACGGAGACCCGCCGGGTTTTTCATCAGGGACGTTGGCAGGACTGGCCGGTCTACCGGCTGGACGAAATGGCGGCGGGTACGCAACTGGCGGGCCCGGCCCTCATCGTCGAGCCCAACTCGACCATTATTGTCGACCCTGGCTGGCGGGCAAAGCGCCTGCCGGATGGCATGCTGGTCCTGGAATATGAGGGCAGCGGCCAAACCGGCGATGCCGACACGGCGCTCAATCCCGTCCGGCTGGAGCTTTTCAACAAGCGATTCATGTCGGTGGCAGAACAGATGGGCGTCACGCTGGAGCGGACCGCCCACTCGGTGAACATGAAGGAGCGGCTGGATTTTTCCTGTGCTGTCTTTGATGCCGATGGCGGTCTCGTGGCCAATGCCCCGCACATGCCGGTGCATCTCGGTTCGATGTCGGCGAGTGTGAAAGCGGCCGCATCCGCTCATCCTGATCTTGGCCCGGGGGATGCTGTCGCTGTCAATGCGCCCTATGAGGGCGGCACACATTTACCCGACATCACCGTCGTCGTGCCGGTGCATGACGAGCTGTCGGCGGAACGTCTCTTCTATGTTGCGGCGCGCGGACATCATGCCGATGTCGGCGGCATAGCGCCCGGCTCCATGCCGCCTTTTTCAACCTCCATCGAAGAAGAAGGCATTTCCTTTGCTAACGAATTAATTCTGCGCAAAGGGCAGTTCGACACTGATGCCGTCCGCAATACGCTGACGGCCGGCCGCTGGCCGGCGCGCAATCCGGACCAGAATATTGCCGATCTCAAAGCCCAGCTGGCGGCGTGTGCAAAAGGCGCAGCGGAGTTGAAACGCATGGTGGCCGATCACGGCCGGGACGTGGTTGCGGCCTATATGGGCCATGTCCAGGATAATGCCGAGCGGGCGGTCAGGCGGGTGATCGAAGCGCTGGATGATGGCAGCGCCACCATCAGCATGGATGATGGCGCTCAGATCCAGGTCGCCATCCGTGTGAACAAGGCGGCGCGATCGGCCGTCATCGATTTTACCGGCACGAGCGCGCAGCTTGCCAATAATTTCAATGCCCCGTCCAGCGTTGCGCGAGCGGCTGTGCTCTATGTTTTCCGCTGTCTGGTCGGCGACCAGATCCCGCTTAATGAGGGCTGCCTCAAGCCTCTGGAGTTGATCATCCCGGAGGGCTGCCTGCTGAATCCGCAATACCCGGCCGCCGTTGTGGCCGGCAATGTCGAAACCAGCCAGATGGTCGTCGATGCCCTCTTTGCCGCAACAGGCCGGATGGCCGCGGCCCAGGGGACGATGAACAATCTGACGTTCGGCAATGAACGGCACCAGTATTACGAGACAATCTGCGGCGGCTCGGGAGCCGGCATCGGTCCGGAGGGAGACGGCTTTGCCGGAACGGACGCCATTCATACCCATATGACCAATTCGCGCATGACGGACCCGGAAGTGCTGGAACGGCGCTATCCGGTGCGCGTCATCCATCACCGTATACGGTCCGGCTCGGGCGGCACGGGTGAGTATACCGGCGGGAATGGCTCGGTCCGGTGCCTCGAATTTCTGGAAACCATGGACGTGGCGCTGTTGTCTTCGCACCGGCGCAAATCGCCCGCCGGACTGTCCGGTGGCGGAGATGCGAAATGTGGTGCACAGCGCGTTATCCGTGCGGATGGCAAAAGCGAAGGTCTGGAAGGGCTGTTTTCGATCCAGGTTCATCCGGGCGACCGCATCGAGATCGAAACGCCCGGCGGCGGAGGTTACGGCAAGGCCTGTTAGGGCGAAATCCGGGCATTTCTACCTCGAACCCCTTATTATTAAACATGTTTAATCCGGCAATCCGAACCGGCTGAGCCTGCGTAGAGAGGGATGTCTGACGTTAACGCGTCGAGGCAGGGGGCCTGTTGGCCCCGTCCCCCCGAACTCAGGAGTTTTATTCATGCGTAATCTTCTTCTAACCGCCGCTGCCGCCGCTGTTCTGGCCGCGCCGGCCTTCGCCGGTGATCAAGCCGCCGCCGCCAAGGTCGACCATCATGCGTCGATGCAGGACGACATTGTCGAAACCGCCATCAATGCCGGCTCCTTCACCACCCTCGTCGCTGCCGTTCAGGCTGCGGGCCTGGTCGAAACCCTGCAAGGCGAGGGTCCGTTCACCGTCTTCGCGCCAACCGATGAAGCGTTTGCCGCACTTGGCGAAGACACGATCAACACACTTCTGCAACCGGAAAACCGTGACCAGCTGGTTTCCATTCTGACCTACCATGTTGTGCCGGGCGAATACTTTGCGGGCGATCTGGCCGGGCAATCCCTGTCTGTCGCGTCCGTCCAGGGCGATACCATAGACATTGATGCCACCGGTGACGCCGTCCTGATTGACGGTGCCACTGTGATTTCTGCGGATGTCGATGCATCCAATGGCGTCATTCACGTCATCAATCAGGTGATCATGCCCGACTAGATGCGAGGCAGATCATATTGAAAACGGGAGTGTGGCTGTCCCTTCCCTGTCCTTAAAGCCCGCTTCCGAATACCGCCCGCAGACGCGCCCCGTCTGCGGGCGCACCTTTTCTGGCTAGAGTATTTCGTCCTCGTCGAACAAGGGATGGCCTTCAAAGGCCTGTTCCAGCCCGGTGTGACCGTCCTCTGTCCGGGGCTTGACGATTTCCGCTATGTGAAACAACGCATCGCCTTCATTCATCACCGGCAACATGGTCCGGCCGATAATGATGCCGGTCAGAGGCGAGAGCACTTCAACCTCCCGGTCGCCCAGAGGGTCAGCCAGGGCGGCAATCACTTCACCTTCCTCGATCCAGGCACCAATGGTCTTAAAGGCGCGCAGTACACCGCCCATGGGTGCCCTGACCCATTCGGATGACTGGCTGATATCCGGCGTGAGCGGCGAGCGAATACCTTTCGCCTGGCGGATCATTCCGACCTCCCGCAGAACGCGTAAAATGCCGGTGACGCCGATCCGCAGCGCAGTTTCGTCGAACCGCAGGGCTTCACCACACTCATAGACCAGAACATCCTTGCCCAGTTCCCGCGCGGCATGCCGCAGGGAGCCGTCGCGCAGTTTCGATACCATGATGACCGGCGGGGCAAAGGCCTTCGCCAGTTCCATCGCCCGCTTTGACCCACCGTCAATCCGGATCTGGGGCAGGTTGACGCGGTGTTCTGCTGCCGAATGCAGATCAATGCCAACATCACAGCGCGCAACGATCTCGGCCATGAAGAGTTTTGCCAGACGCGCGGCGAGCGAGCCCTTGGCGGCCCCCGGAAAGGACCGGTTCAAATCGCGCCGGTCCGGCAGATAGCGGGTATGATTGATGAATCCGAATGTATTGACAATGGGGACACAAATCAGCGTGCCGCTCAGTGATTTCAGCTGTTTGGTCCGGACCAGACGGCGAATGATTTCGACGCCGATGATTTCGTCGCCATGGATCGCGCCGGACACAAAGACGGTCGGCCCCGGCTTCCTGCCATGGATGATCATGACCGTCATGGTGACAGGTGTATGATCGGACAGGACCGCAACCGGCAATTCTATTTTTGCGCGCGTCCCCGGCGCGATCGAGTGACCGGCAAATTCAAATGGCGGCTGATTCACCCCGTGCCCTTCGTTCTGGTCTTTCCCGGTTTGGCGGTTTTCTCGATCAGATCAATGATCTGCCCGGCCACGTCAAAGCCTGTTGCGCCTTCAATGCCTTCGAGCCCCGGCGAAGAATTGACTTCCATCACCACCGGGCCGTGATTGGACCGCAACATGTCCACGCCGCAGACATGGAGGCCCATGATCTTGGCCGCACGCACAGCCGTTGCCCGCTCTTCCGGCGTAATCTTGATCTTCGATGCGCCGCCTCCGCGATGCAGGTTGGAGCGGAATTCCCCCTCCCCGCCCTGGCGTTTCATCGCGGCGACAACCTTGCCACCGACCACGATGGTGCGGATATCGGCCCCGCCGGCTTCCTTGATGAATTCCTGGACCAGAATATTCACCTTGGCCCCCCGGAAGGCCTCGATCACCGATTTGGCCGACCGGCGTGTCTCGGCAAGAACCACGCCGACGCCCTGGGTTCCCTCGAGCAGTTTGATGACGACGGGTTCGCCGCCCACCATTTCGAGCAGGTGATCCAGTTGGCGCGTGTCGTGGGCGAAGGCCGTTACCGGAAGGCCGATCCCTTCCCGGGACAATAATTGCAGCGAACGCAGCTTGTCGCGAGAGCGGTTGATGGCCACGGACTCAGCCAGCGTCCAGGCACCGGTCATTTCAAACTGGCGGACAACCGCTGTGCCATAGGCAGTAATGGATGTGCCGATCCGCGGAATGACAGCATCATATCTGGGAAGCTCTTCGCCACGATAATGCAGGGCCGGACGATGGGATGTAATATTCATGTAGATGCGCAGCGTATCCAGCACATCGATTTCATGGCCGCGGGCTTCCGCCGCCTCGACAAGCCGCCGATGCGAATAGAGGTCCGGGTTCCGGCATAGAAGAGCTAGACGCATGACGTTTCCAATGGTGGCTTCTGTTCAATTATGGCGTGCATGAAAAGGTTATCGGCCGCAGAGATACGAAGCTGACGGGTCAATCAGCGTTCGGCCACTCAGTGACGTGCGCCCCAGTAGCATACGAAAGCCCATCTCGTCACGCCGCGATAATGTCAGGTCAATGGGCCAGATCCGGTTGCCCAGCTTCAGCCTGGTCCGGATCAGGAAGCGTTTTGAAATCTGACCGTTGGATGACCGGATCATGCGTTCATCCACCACCGGGGCTTCGCAGAAAATGCGCTTTGCATTATTCTTCTGCAGCGGATGCAGTTCGAACCGCACCCATCTCACACCGTCTTTTTCAAATGGTTTGATGTCCCATGCATGGACGGCAGACGTGCGCGCGCCAGTGTCGATCTTGGCCTTGATGCGCGCATCCTCGAATTCCGGCAGCACGATCCACTCGCGCCAGCCAATCGTAAACTGGGACTTGCGGGGGGCGGAAATCGCCTAATCCCCCAGCCAGCCCTGGAAAGTGACGCCCTCGAAGATGACATCCCCGATTTTCAGATCACCCGTGAGCGCAGAAGACGAGCTGGGATCGCCATTCATCATCTGCCGGATCTGGTCCATCTGCCACTGGCCCTCGAACCGGATCTCGCCCAACACTTCGTGCTGGCCCGCGAATGCCATGCCTTCATCGGATATGCGGAATATTTCGGGGGCAAGGCTGTAGGTGACCTCGTAATAGGTATTTCCGAGCTCGCCGATGCCTGTCGGGCTGGACGTGTCATCAAACCCCACACTTATGGGCGGCCAGGCATCCGGCTCGCCATTCATATAGGCTTCCACTTCCCAATCCATGGCCAGTGAGATGCTGGACATCTGGATGGGACCGATTGCGACATCGTCATAGGGCAGGAAATAGCCGAATATTTCCTCGGAAAGGGTATAGGATTGACCGGTCAGATCTGCCGCAATGGACGATATGTCGACATCCGTCTGAACCGATCCCGGTGCGGGTTGCGCATCCGTGGCGGCGCTATCGCAAGCGGCCAGTGCAAAAAGTGAAATGAAGCCTGTTCCAAATGTCCTGAACATCTGATTCCCCTTATTGATTGCCGGGATAGTAAGCCAGACTGCCAAAGGACGCCATTGCTTCCAGCGTGGAAAAACGGGGTTTTCGGTGATCAGCCTATTGCTGAATGCTATCTAACCCATATTGGCGGCAAAGGAGACCTGACATGACAACGATCAGACCGCTTGTACATCTTGAACCCGGCATGGCCGCCAGCGACGGGGCGGGCGTCAAGCTTAACCGCTTGCTCGGCACACCGCGCCTGCCGCAAATCGACCCTTTCCTGATGCTGGACAATTTCCATTCCGACAATCCGGATGATTATCTCGCCGGCTTCCCACCGCATCCGCATCGCGGCTTTGAAACCGTGACCTACATGTTTGCCGGCCGTATGCGCCACAAGGACAATAAGGGTCATGAAGGCGTGATCGAGCAAGGCGGTGTGCAATGGATGACGGCCGCCGGTGGTATCGTCCATTCGGAAATGCCGGAACAGGAGGACGGGCTGATGTCCGGCTTCCAGTTGTGGATCAATCTGCCGCGCGCGGAGAAAATGAAGCCCGCAGGCTATCAGGAATACCGCGCCGACCAGATCCCGACCGATACACGCAAAGGCGCGGCGGCGAAAATCGTTGCCGGGACGACGTCGACGGGTGTCGAGGGCCCGGTGAAGAATATCACGGTTCAGCCCTTTTTCGCCGAAATCCATCTCGAACCAGGCGCGGTCTATGAAGAGCCGTTGCCCGCGGATCATTCGGCCATCGTTGCGGTCCATGACGGGGCCATCCTGTTGCCGCGGACCGGCAGCGAGGCACCGATGGCCGTCAATCGCGGCGAGCTGGGCGTGCTGGGCGAGGGGAGCCTGACGCGGCTGGAAGCGGGCCCGGATGGCGCGCGCCTGTTGCTGATTGCGGCAAAACCCTTGCGGGAACCGGTCGCTCGCGGCGGACCTTTCGTGATGAATACGGAAGGCGAAGTCCGCCAGGCGATGCTGGATTACCAGACAGGGCGGTTCTAGGCCGCGTCCTTCTTGGCCTCTGTCTTCGGATCGTATCCGAGGATGGGGGCCAGTGCCTTTTCGGCCTGCTTCAGCGTCCAGCCCTTGCGCCGCGCATAATCGGCGACCTGGTCCTCGCCGATGCGGCCGACCACGAAATATTCGCTGTCCGGATGCGCCAGATAAAGGCCGGAGACTGATGATGGCGGCGTCATGGCGAAATTCTCTGTGAGCTCGACACCGCAGGTGGCAGGCGCCTCCAGCAATTCGAACAGGGTCAGTTTTTCCGAGTGGTCGGGCTGTGAGGGATAGCCGGGCGCCGGGCGGATGCCCTGATAGGCCTCCCGGATAAGATCGGCATAGGAAAGGGATTCCTCGGGTACATACCCCCAGATTTCCTTGCGCACGCGCTCGTGCAGATATTCCGCCAGTGCCTCGGCGATCCGGTCGGAGAGGGCCGCGAACATGATGGCAGAATAATCGTCATTATCCGCCCGGAATTGCGCGATAATGTCCGGATTATCGCCTGCGGTGACACAAAAGCCGCCAATCCAGTCTGCCCCTTCCGGCGCCAGAAAATCACTGATCGAGAGGTGTGGCCGGTCATTCGATTTGGCTGATTGCTGCCGCAGGCCAAAGAAGCTGGCGCGCTTTTCCCTCCGGCTTTCATCTGTCCAGACGGTGATGTCATCGCCCTCGCGATTGGCAGGCCACACACCGGCCACGCCGCGCGGCCGCAGCCAGTTTTCGGCAATGATGCGGTCGAGCATGGCCTTGCCATCGGACAGCAGGGCGCGGGCCGCTTCTCCACGATTGGGATCATCGAGGATTTGCGGATAGACGCCCTTGATGTCCCAACTCATGAAAAACGGCGTCCAGTCAATATAGGGTACAAGGTCTGCGACGCTGACATCATCCACCACCGTCAGGCCGGGAGTTTTCGGAGCTGCAACGGGCGGGGTTTCAATGGCGCGGCCGTTAGCGCGAGCGTCTGCAAGCGAGAGCCGGTTGCGGCCAGACTGGGTGCGGGCGCGCACTTCACGAATGCGGGCAAGCTCGTCCCTGACGCCCTTGGCGTAGGCTTCCCGGTCAGACGATAGAAGCTTTGAGACGACCCCGACGGCCCGGCTGGCATCATTTACATGCACGACAGGACCACCGGAATAGGCGGGCTCGATCCGCAACGCTGTGTGGGCCGGGCTCGTAGTGGCGCCGCCGATCAGCAGCGGCAGGTCAAAACCAAGGCGCTGCATCTCGCTGGCGACATCGACCATTTCGTCAAGGGACGGGGTGATGAGGCCGGACAGTCCGACAATGTCGGCGCCTTCAGCGATAGCGGTTTCGAGAATGGTCGAGCCCGGCACCATGACGCCGAGATCGACGATCTCATAGCCATTGCACTGCAGCACGACGCCGACAATATTCTTTCCGATATCATGGACGTCGCCCTTCACCGTGGCGAGGACGATCTTGCCATTGGACTGGCCTTCCAGCCCCGACCGGCGCTTTTCCTCTTCCAGATATGGCAGCAGCCAGGCGACAGCCTTCTTCATCACGCGGGCGGACTTGACGACTTGCGGCAGGAACATCTTTCCGGCCCCGAACAGATCGCCGACGACATTCATGCCGTCCATCAGCGGCCCCTCAATAACCTCGAGCGGTTTATCAAAAGCGAGGCGCGCTTCCTCGGTATCCTCGTCGATATGGTCCGTAATGCCGCGGACCAGCGCGTGTTCCAGACGTTTGGCAACCGGCCATTCGCGCCATTCGGCCGTAACTTTCTCGGCGGCCTCACCACTGCCGCGATAGCGTTCGGCCATCTCCAGCAGGCGTTCGGAAGCGCCGGCCTTGCGGTTCAGAATGACATCCTCGACCACGTCGCGAAGTTCGGGGTCAATATCATCATAGATGTCGAGCTGGCCGGCATTGACGATGGCCATGTCGAGCCCGGCCTGAATGGCGTGATAGAGAAAGACCGAGTGCATGGCGCGGCGGACCGGCTCATTGCCGCGAAAGGAAAAAGACAGGTTGGAGACACCCCCCGAGACATGGGCGTGAGGCAGTTCCGCCCGGATCCGGCGCGTGGCTTCGATAAAGGCGACGCCATAATCATTATGGTCGGCAATGCCGGTCGCGACGGCAAAGATATTCGGATCGAAGATGATATCTGAGGGCTCGAAATCCAGTTTATCGACCAGCAGGCGGTAAGCGCGCCGGCAGATTGCAAATTTGCGGTCCGCGGTTTCCGCCTGACCGGATTCGTCGAATGCCATGACCACGACGGCGGCGCCATAGCGCTGGACCAGGCGGGCCTGCTCCAGAAACTGGTCTTCACCCTCCTTGAGGCTGATGGAATTGACGATGGCCTTGCCCTGGACGTTTTTCAGCCCTTCCTCGATGACCTCCCATCTGGAGGAATCTATCATCACCGGCACGCGGGCAATGTCCGGCTCTCCGGCAATCAGGCGCAGGAAGGTCCGCATGGCGGCTTTTGAATCCAGCAGGCCTTCATCCATATTGATGTCGATGATCTGCGCGCCGTTTTCGACCTGTTGCCGCGCCACGGAGAGGGCTTCGTTGTAATCCCCCTCGGTGATCAGCTTGCGGAAGCGTGCCGAGCCGGTGACGTTGGTGCGTTCACCAATGTTTATGAAGGACTGGGCGGCACTCATGACGCCAGCCTGAACGGCTCGAGACCGGACAAAAGCATATGCTGCGGGTGTGTCAGGGGCTTGCGGGGCGGTACGCCCGAGACGGCCTCTACTATGGCGCGCGTGTGCTGCGGAGTGGTCCCGCAACAGCCGCCGACAATATTCAACAGACCCGAGCCTGCCCATTCGCCCAGATGGGCGGAGGTCGTTTCCGGCGGTTCGTCATAACCGCCCAGATCATTGGGAAGCCCCGCATTCGGGTAGGCATGGATGAGCGTATCCGCAACCCGTGACAGTGCGGCGGCATAGGTGCGCATCTGGTCAGCCCCCAGGGAGCAATTGAGCCCGACACTGAGCGGCTTTGCATGCCGGATGGAGGCCCAGAAGGCCTCAACCGTCTGACCGGAGAGATTGCGCCCCGAGCGGTCAACCACGGTCATGGAAAGTGCCATCGGTATCGGTTCGCCGCGCGCTTTTTCAAGGTCCAGAACGGCGGCAATGGCGGCCTTGGCATTCAGCGTGTCGAACACGGTCTCGATCAGCAGATAGTCGGCACCGCCATCAACAAGACCGGCCGCCGCTTCGGCATACACGCAGACCATATGGTCAAAATCCGTGGCCCGGTATTCCGGCTGGTTCACATCCGGCGACAGTGAGAGTGTGGCATTCGTCGGTCCGATTGCGCCGGCCACCCAGCGCGGATGGTCCGGCGTGGTAAATTCGTCCGCGACCTTGCGCGCGGCCGCGGCGGCCGCCTTGTTGATGGCGTAGCTTTCGTCCGCCAGGCCATATTCGCCCTGACTGATGGCATTGGCGTTGAAGGAGTTTGTGGAGATGATTTCCGCCCCGGCCTCGGCATAGTCGCGGTGGATCGCCTCGATCACATCCGGCCGTGTCAGATTGAGGATATCATTATTGCCCTTGAGATCGCGGTCATGTCCGGCAAACCGGCTGCCGCGGAAATCCGCCTCGGTCAAGCCCTTGCCCTGGATTTCCGTGCCTTTGGGGCCATCCAGAACAATGATGCGTTGTTCGACCGCCGCTTTCAGCGCGGCAATGCGTGTACATCGATCCGGCATGGCTCAGGCAGCCTCCGCGAACGAACGCACACCCAGAAGGCGCACAAGACAAATCGCCAGGCTGGCGCGGTTCAGCGTGTAGAAATGAAAATGCTCCGCGCCGCCCTTTTCCAGCTTACGTGCGAGCTTGGCGACGACATTAGCGGTCACCAGATCGCGGGTTGCGGCATCGTCTTCCAGCCCTTCATAAAGTGGTGGAAGGCTGCCCGGAACAGATGCTCCGCACAGACCCGCCATGCGCTGCAGACCGGCAAAATTGGACTGCAGCATCAGGCCGGGAATGATCGGGATGGAGATACCGGCTGCCACAGCGCGGTCACGGAAACGGAAGAAGACGTCCGGATCGAAGAAGAACTGCGTCACAGCGCGGGTGGCCCCGGCGTCAATCTTGCGTTTCAAAACCTCGAGATCATGTTCCTCTGACGGGCTGTCAGGATGACGCTCGGGATAACAGCCAACGGAGACCTCTCTGACGCCGGCATCGCGGATGGCCCGCACCAGCTCGGAGGTGCAACTGAAACCGCCCGGATGGGTTTTATAGGTCTCTCCGACACCGGCCGGCGGATCACCACGCAAGGCAATGATATGATCCACACCGGCGGCCCTGTAGTCATGAATGATGCCGGTGGTTTCATCGCGCGTGGCTCCCACACAGGTCAGGTGGGCCGCCGCCTCCAATCCGGTTTCCTTCAGGATCCGCTTGACCGTGTTGCGCGTGCGTTCCCGGGTGGAGCCGCCCGCACCATAGGTGACCGAGACAAAATCCGGGCGGTAGGGTTCCAGTTTTTCAACAGTCTCCCAGAGGCGGGCCTCCATGGCATCGGTCTTTGGCGGGAAGAATTCGAACGAGACCGTCGGCGCGGATGTACGCCCGAAAGCAAAAGGTTGCGGTTCACAGGTCATGCGCTTGTGGCCTTCCTTGTGCTGCTCGCCGTATCTGAACGGACAGGCGCGCGACGAGCGGACCAGATTTTCACAGTCAATCGGTTTTCCGGCTCTTCTGGATGGAGGGAGGAGCGGCGGCGCATTTCCAGTCCGGCGTCTTCCACCCAGCCGGTGATTTCTTCATCGGAGAAACCGAGTTTTCTGTGTGCGTGTTCGGTTTTCAGGAATTCGAGCTGGTGAGGTGCGAAATCCGCGATCAGCAAGACACCACCGGGCTTCAGGACACGGGCGCATTCGGCAATCGCAACCGCCGGGTCATCAAGATAGTGCAAAACCTGGTGAACGGTCACGAGATCGGCCACGCCATCATCAAACGGCAATGCCGACACATCGGCCTTACGCACGGACGCACCGGACAGACCGGCGCGTTCCAGATTGAGCCGCGCGACATTCAGCATGGCATGATTGACGTCAATACCGACGCTCTCACTGGTGCGGTCCGCGAAGACCTCGAGAATACGGCCGGTTCCCACGCCGACATCGATCATCAGGCCAAAGGGTCCGGCTCCCGCGGCATCCCGCATCGCCGCCTCGACCTCATGCTCGGACAGGTGCAAGGCGCGGATCCGGCCCCAGTCCTCATTGGCTCTTTCGAAATAGGCTTCAGCAGCGGCTGCCCGCGCGGATTTGACGGTGGCCAACCGGTCAAGGTCTCGCTTCAGCACGGGATCATCCGGCGGCGTCAGATCACCAATAACATTGGCGATACGTTGGCCAGGGCCTGCCGACACCAGACGATAAAAGACAAATGAACCTTCGGGCTGTCGTTCAACAAGTCCCGCATCGGTGAGCAATTTCAGATGCCGGCTGACACGGGGCTGGCTCTGCCCCAGGACCTGCACAAGTTCCGAAACCGTCAACTCGCCCAGGGCCAGTAGCGTCGCGACGCGAAGCCGGGTTGGCTCCGCGAGAGCCTTCAATTGTCCAATCAGATGTTCCATGTCGATATCCTACCTGAAAAAGGTATAAAGATATCTTTATGTCATTCTGCGGCGGTTTCAATGGAAAGGATCAGAAATCGCATGATTATCTTTTCGCCGGCAGCGCTTTTGCCATCATGCGCTGCGACATGGATTGCCGCCTGAGCGCCGCATCTGTTCGCACAACCGCATCGTAGAGATCAATTCCGGTTTCTTCGAACAGCTCGCGAAAGGCCGCCGCGCCGGCCTTCAGAAGATGGTCCAGCTCGGCCGCAATCTTTCGCCCCCTTTTGGTCAAGCCATAAGGTTTTCTCCGACCATCGCTGTTATCGTCAAATCGCGTCACTAACCCGCTCTCGTAGAGCGGCTTCATATTCTTGATGACCCCCGCATGCGTCTGGCCAACGGCCAGAGCAATTTCTGTGACGCTCCGCTCGCGCTCGGCCAGTAGCGTGATGATCGACATGGACCGCGGCGGCAGGTCGATTGACAGCGCTCTCGCCGTTGCGCTGCCGGCCGCGACAATCTCGTCCACGAGTCTGCTCATGATCATGCCGAGAAAAGCAGGCGCATAATCATCAAGCGCGGTTTCTGACTGTGAGTTCATGACATCTTGTTCCTCAGAAACTTTTATGTTACTGGTTACGTTACTTGTAACATAATAGGTGGAAAACAAATGATGATCAAGCTCCTCCCCAAAAGCGCGGCCATCCTGTTCTCGGTCGCAACCAGCCTTGTATTCACGCAAGCCTGCGCGCAGGAACCGGCCGAAACAATCACTGCAGATGCGCTGCGCGCAGATGTCCAGGAGTGGCGTAACTGGTTTTTTGCCACACACCCGGATCCGTCCTTTTCGGTCGATGTTGATCTCCTTCAGGCCCGGTTTGCCGCGGTCGCGGCCTCTCTCGAAGGGGAATATTCGCGACGTGAGGCCTGGTTGGCGCTCTCCATTCTGAATCCGGTATTCAATGACGGCCATATTGCGATCCGCGCGCCGCAGAACGATTATGATGCGTATATTGCTGCCGGCGGCGCTGACTTCACCCTGCCGGTTGCTTTTGAAGGGGGGCGGTTAACCGTCGCACCATCCGTTTCTCCCGATAGCTCTTTCGAGGCGGGAGATGAAATTCTGGCGATCAATGGTCATTCCGCGACGGAAATTGCAGGGCGCATCATGCAGCGCATGAATGGTGATACAGGCGGGCTCCGTGCCTATTTGCTCGAAACCCGGTTTCCGCTCTACCTCTGGACTGTGACAGGTGGCGGCGAGAGCTGGGACGTCAACGTCGCGCGGCCGGACGGACATCAACGAACCATCCGGATTGATCCGGTTCGCGATACGTCTGTAGAGAGCAACGACCGATGGACGCTGGAATTCCGGGATGTAACCGCAGTTCTGACCATAAATACCTTCATGCCGGATTTGGAAGAGGCGTTCGGGGAATT
Source organism: Hyphobacterium indicum (assembly GCF_003129605.1). Lineage (GTDB taxonomy): Bacteria > Pseudomonadota > Alphaproteobacteria > Caulobacterales > Maricaulaceae > Hyphobacterium > Hyphobacterium indicum. The sequence goes on along the minus strand of NZ_QBDX01000001.1, from coordinate 666,462 downwards.
TCTGGACACAAGTTTCGCGGCCATAGCCGAGCATGATGCGGAAAACCTGATCATTGATCTCAGCCAGAATGGCGGCGGCGCGCATCAGCTGTCAGACCGGCTGTTTGCTTACATTACGGACCAGCGCTATACGCCGCTGTCGGCGGTGACCGCGCGCATTGTCGCCGAGAATCAGGCCCTCATTCCGGGCTCGGAAATCGGTCAGGTGGTCTCCGTGCCTTTTGCCCAATGGGTCGAGCCGCCGGCAGAACTGGACAACCGGTTTGACGGAAATGTCGCGATTCTCGTTGGTCCCGGAACGTATTCGCAGGCCATTGTCATGGCCGTAACAGCGCAGGATTTCGACATTGCCCCCGTTGCGGGCCCGGGCACCGAAGGCCGGGCCAACTCCACTGGACAGGTTCAGCTATACCGGCTTGCCAACTCCGGTCTGGAAGTCGCTGCGCCAATCTATATTTTCATCCGCCCTTCGGGGGATCGCTCATCGGCCCCTGTCGTCCCGGATATTCCGCTCTCCGGAACGCGGGATGAGCAAATCAGTCAACTAATTGAACGGCTCGGACATCAAGGAAACTGACGCCTCCCTCGCCTCCCGATTTCCGCGTCGTCTACAGCCTGTGATATGCTCGAGCGGAAACTCAGGAGGCGAATATGTGGAAATGGCTATCTGTTGTCTGTTTTGCTCTGGCCTTCATGCCCCAGGCATCGGCACAGGATGATCGCCGGTGCTGTCATGTCAGCGAAGGCGTCTGGCTTGATGGCACCTACACGCCGGCGGAATGCCGGGCACGCGGTGAGGACTTTGCACCGCAAGGCGATCCTCGCACCGCCATGTGTACGCGCAATGAAACCACCGAAGTTCCGCCCTCACCTCCAGCCGCACCGGGCTCCCCCGGCGGCGGTCCGGGCGGAGGTGACGGTGGAGGCGGTTCCGGTGCGGGCAACGGCGCCGGAGACGGGAGTAGCAGCAGCGCTGGCGTCCAGATGCCCGAAGACATGAGTCTGGCAAGCGAGCGTTTCAGTTATGAGACCGTCGGCTCTGCCAGTCTCTCGGAGCTCGGCACTTTTCGGGACCGGGCCTTCGAGCAACGCGACTTTTGCGATGGCCTTATTCAGGGCATGGATGACGCCGACCGCTCGGCGTCCCAACAAGGCCAGCAATGCTTTGCAAATCTCCGGGCGAACGCAAATCTGGTCGCCCAGAATGCCGGCCGTATGCGCCATGCCCGGGAAATGGACGCGTCTGAGCGCGAAGAGGCCGCACATATTTTCCAGAGCGCCAGCGAACTGCGCAGCGCGGCGGATGCCCAACTGTCGGAAATGGGTGACCGTTAGGCCACTCCATTCCTCTAACGGCTGAAACGCTTGAACTTGACCCGCTTGGGCGTGACCGCATCCTCGCCCAGGCGGCGCTTCTTGTCCTCGATATATTCCTGGAAGTTGCCTTCGAACCATTCCACATGGCTATCGCCTTCAAAAGCGAGGATGTGGGTGGCCAGACGGTCAAGGAAGAAACGGTCGTGCGAGATCACCACGGCACAGCCGGGATAATTCTCCAGAGCCTGTTCCAGCGCCGCCAGAGTTTCCACGTCGAGATCGTTGGTCGGTTCATCGAGGAGCAGCAGATTGCCGCCTGTCTGCAGCGTCTTGGCGAGATGCACGCGATTGCGCTCACCGCCCGACAGCAAGCCGACCTTCTTCTGCTGATCGCCGCCCTTGAAATTGAACGCACCGACATAGGCCCGGCTCGGCACTTCCTTGCCTCCGAGATTGATCATGTCATTGCCGCCGGAAATCTCTTCCCAGACATTCTTGTTCGGGTCCAGCGCATCACGAGACTGGTCGACATAGGACAGTTTCACGGTTTCGCCGAGGCGGATCGTGCCTTCGTCCGGCGTATCCTGTCCGGTGATCATCTTGAACAGGGTTGATTTGCCGGCGCCGTTCGGACCAATCACGCCCACAACGCCACCCGGCGGCAATTTGAAGGAGAGACCGTCAATCAGCAGCTTGTCTTCAAAACCCTTTTTGAGATTCTCGACTTCGACCACAACCCCACCAAGACGCGGCCCCGGTGGAATATTGATCTGGGCATGGTTGATTTCCTGCCGATCCGCCTGATCGCGCAATTCTTCATAGGATTTGATCCGCGCCTTCGACTTGGCCTGACGGGCCTTGGGCGAGGAGCGGATCCAGTCGAGTTCGCGGGCCAGAGCGCGTTCCTTGGCGCCCTGTTCGCGGCTTTCCTGGGCCAGCCGTTTCTGCTTCTGCTCAAGCCAGGCAGAGTAATTGCCTTCATATGGGACGCCACGACCGCGATCGAGCTCAAGCGTCCATGTCGTGATGGAGTCGAGGAAGTAACGGTCGTGGGTGACGACCAGAATGGCACCAGGGAAGTTTTCCAGATGGTGCTGCAGCCAGTCCACCGATTCTGCATCGAGGTGGTTGGTGGGTTCATCGAGCAGCAGCATGTGCGGCTCGGACAACAGCAGGCGGCAGAGCGCGACGCGGCGGATTTCACCGCCGGACAGATTGGTGACTTCACTTTCGCCCGGCGGGCATCGCAGGGCTTCCATCGCCATCTCGATCTTGGAATCGATATCCCAGGCATCGGCGGCGTCGATCTTCTCCTGAAGATCATTCATCTCTTCCATCAGCTCGTCGGAATAGTCCTCCGCCAGCTTCATCGAGATGGCATTGAAGTCATCGACGAGCTTCTTGTGTGCCGAGCCTTCAATAACGTTTTCCCAGACGGTCTTGGTCTCATCCAGCTGCGGTTCCTGGGGCAGATAACCGACGCGCACACCCTTCTCGGCCCAGGATTCACCGGTGAATTCGGTGTCCATGCCCGCCATGATTTTCAGCAGGGTGGACTTGCCGGACCCGTTGACGCCAACGACGCCGATTTTGGCATCGGGCAGGAAGTGCAGCGAAATATTCTGGAATACCGGCTTGGCAGCTCCCGGATAGGTCTTCGAGAGCTTGTCCATGTGATAGACGTATTGATAGGCGGCCATGGGGCGCGTGATCCTTTGACAGTCAGGGATATCTTGTTGGCGCGGCGTATAACCGAGGCGGGCGCGCGGGGCAATCGAGCTCTACGTATCCAGCCGGACCGCCAGCTTTGCCGCGCGTTTTTTCCGTCGTTGCCATCGTTTCAGATGGGGCAGGAAGAAGAGCCATATACCGGTCAGCCACATGACGAACAGAACAACGCCAGCAGGCAGAAAGACATAGAGCTTCACCCAGTCCGCAAAAAAGGAACCGTCATGGATCTGCTCGATCAGGTCTGATCGGCGGTATTCCAGCGACAGAACTTCCAGCGTTATCAGGTCGATCTGCGCTTCCCAGCGATTGGTGGATACGAATTTGACAATGCCGCGGTCCGGCTGGATGTCGACCCTGTCAAATCGGGCCCAGTCCGTGGTCTCCAGCTCGGGGATTGCGGCAGCCGCCTCGTACAGTTCCAGCAGCGTCGTCTCCGGCGCCCCTGCGGCCTCGATGGTGCTGCTCTGGGAGGACGGCTGGATCCAGTCGAACTCTTTCTTCAGCATCAGGAAAATGCCGGCAACGATCATGATGCCAAGCGGTATCATGACGGCCAGAGAGCCCCAATGATGAATGTCGCGGAATAACTTGTTCACGGTCATGGCGCGCATCCTCTTGACCTTCAGCCAACCGTCAAGATTACGAATGCATCACAATGCGCGATAAATACGCCGACCGACTTTCCATTCGACTCCCCGGTGATAGAGTTGAGCCAGAAAATTTCCTGGGGAGGACTTCATGCGCGCCATTATCTGTGCCGTATTGCTCGGCGCTTTGCCGCAAACCGCTTGTGCCCAATCGGAAGAAGAAACAACAACCGATCCGATGGCCGCTGCCAATTTCAATGGCCTGGAATTCCGCAGTATCGGGCCCGCTTTCATGTCGGGCCGGATCGGCGATATCGACATACTCCAGGACGATCCGTCGACCTGGATTGTCGGTGTTGGTTCGGGCGGTGTCTGGCGCACAGAGAATGCCGGTACGACATGGACTCCGATTTTTGACGATCAGGATGTGTATTCGATCGGAACGGTGACCATTGATCCGTCAAATCCCCATACGATCTGGGTCGGGACTGGCGAAAATCATGGCGGGCGCCATAACGGCTATGGGAATGGCATTTACCGGTCCCGCGATGGCGGCCAGACATGGACACATCTGGGCCTCGAAAACTCCGAACACATTTCCGAAATCATCATTCACCCCGACGACCCCGATACGATCTGGGTGGCCTCGCAAGGCCCGCTTTGGTCGTCCGGGGGTGACCGGGGCCTGTTCATGTCGACCGATGGTGGGGAAAGCTGGGAGAATGTCCTTTCCGCCGGAGAATGGACCGGCGTGACCGACCTTGTCATCGATCCGCGAAATCCGGACCGGCTGTATGCCGCCACCTGGCAGCGGCACCGCACCGTAGCTGCCTATATGGGCGCGGGACCGGAATCCGGCATTCATGTCTCCGAGGATGGCGGCGTCACCTGGCGGCAGGTCACAACAGGTCTGCCCACCGGCAATCTGGGCAAGATCGGCCTCGCCATCTCGCCGCAAAATCCGGACATTGTCTATGCCGCCATCGAACAGGACCGCCGGACGGGCGGGGTCTATCGATCCTCCAATCGCGGCGAGAGCTGGACGCGGATGTCGGACACGGTCTCCGGCGGGACCGGGCCGCATTACTATATGGAGCTCTATGCGCACCCGCATCACTTCGACCGGATCATCCTGGTCAGCAATACGACGCAGATTTCCGATGATGGCGGCGCGACCTTCCGCGACATCAATAATGAATTCAAACATGTCGATGATCACGCCATCGGTTTTCATCCAACCGATCCCGACTACATGCTGGTGGGTTCGGATGGCGGCCTTTACGAGACCGTGGACGATGAACGCACCTGGCGGTTCATATCCAACCTGCCCATCACGCAATTCTACGATATCGCCGTGGATGACGCGGAACCGTTTTACAATATCTATGGCGGCACACAGGACAACTCGACGCAGGTCGGGCCGTCCCGCACAGACAATCGTCACGGCATCCGGAATTCGGACTGGGAAGTGACGCTGTTCGGCGACGGTCATGAGCCGGATATCGAGCCCGGCAATCCCGACATCGCCTATTCCAGCTGGCAGCAGGGCAATCTGGTCCGCTTTGACCGGACGACGGGCGAGATCGTGTATATCCGCGCCCAGCCCGAACCCGGCGAGCCGGCGGAACGCTATAACTGGGATGCGCCGATCGTGGTGTCCTCGCATGAACCGACCCGGCTTTATCACGCCTCGCAACGCGTCTGGCGTTCGGACAATCGCGGCGACAGCTGGACTGCAATTTCCGGAGACCTGACCCGTAATGAAGACCGGATGCTGTTGCCCATTATGGGCCGGCAATGGTCGTGGGATGCAGGCTGGGACGTCTATGCGATGTCCAATTACAATACGATCAGTGCGCTTGCGGAATCGCCCGTGGACGAGAATGTCATCTATGCCGGCACGGATGATGGCCTGATACAGATCACCACAGATGGCGGCGAAACCTGGCAGCGTACGGAAGTTGGCCGTCTGCCGGGTGTGCCGGACCGGGCCTATGTCAATGATTTCGAGCCATCCCTGCACGAGGCCGGCACGGTCTTTATCGCACTGGACAACCACAAATACGGTGACTTCGCGCCGTATCTGCTGCGGTCCGACAATTATGGCCGCAGCTGGCGGTCCATTTCCAATGGCTTGCCCGAGGACGAACAGGTCTGGCGCATTGCGCAGGACCATGTAAATCCGGATCTGGTGTTTGTGGGCACCGAATTCGGTGTTTATTTCACCATTGATGGTGGCGAAAACTGGTCCCAGCTGGAAGCGGGTATTCCGACGATCTCGGCCCGTGATCTCCAGATCCAGCGCCGCGAGAATGATCTTGTCGTCGCGACCTTCGGCCGGGGAATCTACATCCTCGATGACTATTCGCCATTGCGCGAAATTACCCCGGAAATGATGGAAAATGGCACCGCCCTGTTCCCGGTGCGGCGGGCCTGGTGGTATCAGGAACAGCACCCGCTGGGCTTTGATAGTGGCCACTGGCAGGGCCATGGCTATTTCACCGCCGAGAACCCGCCCTTCGGTGCTGTCTTCACCTATTATATGAGCGAAGCGCTCCAGACGTCGGAGGAAATCCGGCAGGAGGCCGAACGTCCGCTAGTTGAAGAAGGCGAGGACACGCCCTTCCCGGGATTTGATGTCATCGAGGGCGAGCGCCGCGAAGCGCCGCCTCGCATGTGGCTGGTGGTCCGTGATGATGAGGGCCGGGTGGTCCGCCGCCTGCAAGGCCCCGTCACAGCCGGATTCCACCGGGTCAACTGGGATCTTTCCTTCCCCGGCCATTCTCCGGTGATGCAACAGGAAGATGCCGAGAATGCACCATCGGGATATCTCGTCGCGCCGGGCACATATTCGGTCACTCTGGTGCGCCAGTATCAGGGTGAGACAGAAGTTATCGGCGAAGCCCGGGAATTCGAAGTCGAGCGTATGTATGAAGGCGCATTGCCCGGCTCTCCCGACGACGAGGTGGCGGCCTTCTGGGAGCGGCTTGCCACGCTGCAGCGCAGCGTCAGTGCTTCGACGTCGGCTATCGGCTTGACCCGCGAACGCCTGAACCGCCTCGAATCCGCGCTCTACCGGTCGCGCACCGCGCCGGGTGAGCTTGATGCCCGGTACGAAGCCTTGCGTCAGGAGCTCTTCGCCATCGAGGAAGCGTTGACCGGCAACCAGTCGAGCAATGGCCAATACGGGGCCGAGCCGTCCACTGTCACGTCACGGATCGGCTTTGCCGAAACCGGTACGGCCTATGCGACCTATGGACCAAATCCGGCTCATGAACGGCAGCTGGGACTGGCGGAATCCGAGTACGCGGACATCCGGCAGCGTCTCGATACGTTGATTCAGGAACGCATCCCGGCATTCGAAGCCGCACTGGATGAAGCGGGGGCACCATGGACGCCCACCCGGATGCTTCCGCCACTCTAGGCCATGAACCATAGCGGGCCCTTGTCCGCCTCAACCCGCAGCCCGCTTCCCAGCGGGCTGCGTCCGTTTTAAGGATGATGATCAGGAATGCGAGGATAGACTATGAGCCCTGCCCTGTTGTTGTTGGCGAGCCTTACACTTGCCCAGGAAGCCGAACCCGCTGCATTGACCATCGAACGCCTGTTTGCCAGCCCGGACCTGGACGGGCCGGAAGCGACGGCGACGCGGTTTTCACCGGATGGCGGGTTGATCACTTTCCTGCAGGGTAAAGAAGAGGATGCCAGCGTCCATGATCTGTGGGCCATTGATGTCGATGGCGGCGAACCTTTCCTGCTGGTCGACAGCCGCGAACTTGTGCCGGAAGAGCGCGAATTGTCAGAGGCGGAAATCCAGCTGCGCGAGCGGGCGCGGATCACCGGTTCGGGCATTGTCGCTTATGACTGGGATGCGCAAGGCAATGCCCTGCTCTTCCCCCTGGATGGCGATGTCTTCTACTATGACCTGGAAAGCGGTACGGCCCGGCGGTTGATGGAAACCAGCGCGGCAGAAACCGATAGCCGGATTTCTCCGGGCGGCCGGTATGTTGGCTATATCCGCGACCAGGATCTTTTCGTCCATGATCTCGAAGGCGGCAATGAATGGCCCATCACGTCCGAAGGCGGCGATACGCTGTCTTACGGAATGGCTGAATTTGTGGCCCAGGAAGAGATGGGACGGTCAACCGGTTACTGGTTCTCGCCAGATGACCGGTACGTGGCCTTCACGGAAATCGACGAGAGCGCCATTCCGGTTTCCTACCGCGTCGATATACAGGGCGATGGCGCAAGCATTGCCGAGCAACGCTACCCCTATGCCGGCGAGGCCAATGTTGGCATCCGCCTGTTTATCGAAAATCTGGAAACCGGCGTACGTGTCGAAGCCGATCTCGGCGACGAGGCTGATATCTATCTTGCTCGCGTGAACTGGACGCCAGCCGGACAAGTGGCCGTCCAACGGCAGAACCGCGCCCAGACCCGGCTGGACCTGCTTTTAGCAGATCCGGAAACCGGAGAGAGCACGGTAATCCTGACCGAGACCGATCCCGCCTGGATCAATCTGACAAACGACCTGATATTTCTCAATGATAACAGCTTTCTATGGACCTCGGAGCGGTCCGGATTCCGGCACATCTACCACTATGATTCCGCTGGCGGCCTGATCGCACAGATCACTGACGGGGAATGGCAGATCAACGCGATCGAGGGCGTTGATCCGGATTCCGGCCGTGTCTATTTCTCGGGATGGATGCGCGATGCGCGGCAACGCCATCTCTATTCTGTTTCCTACGCTCAGGCAGGCGAAACACCGGTACAAGTCACCTCGGGCCAGGGCTGGTGGTCGGGAATTTCCATGGGTCCGGCAGCCCAGACTTTTGTTGCCAGCTTTTCCGGTCCGACAACTCCTCCCAATACCGCGCTCTACGATGCCTCGGGCGAACGGTTGCGCTGGATCGAGGAAAATGCGCTGAACGGGGACCACCCCTATGCGCCCTTTCTGGACCATCACATCACGCCGCAGCGCGGCACGCTGGCGGCTTCTGACGGGTCCGAACTGCATTACGTCATGTATTTGCCCTCCGGCTTTGATCCCGCGCGCGAGTATCCGGCGATCATCCATGTTTATGGCGGCCCCGGCGTTGGCCGCAGGACGCGGTTGAATTGGGCACCGCTTGACCATCAGGTTTTTGCACAGGCGGGCTATGTCTATTTCATGCTGGATAACCGCGGAACGCCGGATCGCGGGCACGCTTTCGAGACCGCGCTTCACCGTGCCATGGGCGGGGTGGAGGTCGAGGACCAGCTGGCCGGTCTCGCCTTCCTGCAATCGCTGGATTTTGTCGCGGATAACCGGATCGGCATCTGGGGCTGGTCCTATGGCGGGTATATGTCGCTCATGACCCCTCTGCAGGCTCCGGGCGCGTTTGCCGCTGCCGTCTCCGGTGCTCCTGTCACAGACTGGGCGCTGTACGATACCCACTACACGGAACGCTATATGGGCACGCCGCAGAACAATCCGGAAGGGTATGAACAATCCTCGGTCTTCGCGCATCTTGATGGCTGGGAAACACCGGTTCTCATCATGCACGGCATGGCGGACGACAATGTCGTCTTCGAAAATTCAACCCGACTCTTCAATACCCTCCAGGAACGCGACCTGCCTTTCGAGATGATGACCTATCCGGGCCAGCGCCACGGCATACGCGGCGAAATGCGGTCCCGGCACCGTTTGCGGACCATGCTGGACTTCTTTGACCGGCATTTGCAGCCGGGCGAGTGATCAGAATGGCACGAATTCGCCGGCCGTGTCGTTGAGACGTTTCCGCCGGATCTTCCAGTCCGGCATGAGGCGGGAGACGACGGCCCAGTAGGCGGGCGAATGATTGGGCTCCACGAGATGGGCGGCTTCATGAGCGCAGACATAGTCGATAATGTCCGTATCCGCGCCGATCAGCCGCCAGTTGAGGCGGATGATGCCGCGGGAGTCGCAACTGCCCCAGCGCCGCTTCTGATCGCGGATCTGAACACTCGCAACCGGCTTGCCAAGGAAAGCGGCATAATGCCGGACGCGGCCGGGAAACCGGTCTTCTGCCTCACGGCGATACCAGCGTTCCAGGCCCTTGCGTATGGTGCGGGTTCTCAATTCACCGGTCAGATGCCGGTCGATCTCGACAACAAGTGTGGTGTCTTGACGCTCGACCTTTGTCCGTGCCCGGCTCGGGTGGTCAACGATATGAAGGGTCAAATGACGGCCGAGAAAGGGCAGGCTTTCGCCTGTTTTGAATTCCCGGACGGCCGGTTTTGGCCGCGCTTCCCATTCTGCCAGTTTCAGGGATATCCAGTCTGACCGGCTGAGTACAGCGGCCCGCAAGCGCCGTTCACTGGCGCGCAGCGGCGCACGAATGCTCAGGCCCTGATGGTCGATCTGAAGCGCGATCGTGCGCCGCCGCGGACTGCGTACAATGGCGCAATCGACGCTTTTACCATCGATATCAACCCTCAGACGGTCAGTATGTCCCGGCAAATCGCTTCCAGCCCTTCACGGTCAATCTCGTCAAAAGCATCGGGCTGTTCGCTATCCACGTCCAGAACGGCTGCCAGCGTGCCGCTGGCATCCAGGACCGGAATCACGATTTCCGAATTGGTCCGCGCATCACAGGCAATATGACCGTCAAAGGCGTGCACATCGGCCACCAGCTGGGTTTGCAGAGTCGCTGCGGCTGTGCCGCAAACGCCCCGTCCGAAAGGAATACGCAGGCAGCCCATCGTGCCCTGATAGGGACCGACCACCAGCTCGTCCGGCTTGTGCGGATCAACCTCGTAGAAGCCGGTCCAGAAAAACCGCGGCCTGAAGGCCTCCGACAACAGGCAGGACGCTGTTGCAAAACGCGCGGTGCGGCTGGTTTCGCCGGCCACAACGGCTGCCACTTCCTTGCGTAATTCTTCGTAGCGCGCGCGCTTTTCCTGACCGGTCATCGATCTGCCTTCTATCCAGATTATACAGATCGTGTATCGTAAGGGCGGGGTGTGAATACAAGGGGGTCATCATGAATAAAGCCAGTTATCTACTTGCGGGCTTGGGCGCATTGGCGCTCTCCGGGTGCGAACGGCTGGCCGGCGAGCCGGTTCCGGTCTGGGCGCGCGGCCCGGTGATCGAGGCGCAAGGCCGCGCCTTTGTCGAGGTACCGGCCAACCGCGCCCGCTTCCAGGTGACATTCGAGGGCCGTGCCGACACTAGTCCCGATGCCTCGCAACAGGCGGTCACGCGCGCCAATCTGGCCGCCCAGGCGGTCCGGCTCGCAACAGACGGTCAGGTCCGGATCACATCCAACCTGTCGGTGCAGCCCTATTATGAGCAGATCGTCCAGCGTTATGGCGAGAATAATGAGCGGTTGGTCGAGAACCGGCATCCCGACGCCCTGCTGGGTTATGTCGCCACGGTTTCGATGAATGTGACGGTGCTGGAGCCGGATCTGACCAGTGCGGCGCGCGGCGCGGCGCTGGCGGCCGGTCCGGTCAATTCCGGTAATGTGCAATTCTTCCTCGAACCGACGGCCGAGGATCAGCGCCTGGCTTTTGCAGCAGCGGTGAATGATGCGACCGAGCGCGCCCGGATCGTGGCGGACGCCGCCGGCTCGATACTGGGTGAAATCGCAACGCTGCAGGAAGGCAGCGGCCCCTGCATGGGCGCGCCATCTACCGAGGCCGGGTATGATGATTATGCGCGTTACAGCAGCGCGCCGCCGCCACCGCCTCCGCCCCCTCCTCCCCCGCCGCCGCCCGCGGCTCCGGGGAGCGAGTTGACGGCTGAACAATTGCTTGTCGATCTGGATCGCTATGCGCTGGCCGCCGACCGGGAACCGCAACGGGTCACCGCTTCGGTCTGCGCGATTTTCACGGTCGACGGCCCGCGCCCGGCTGGCCGGTAAGTCCGGCGCCCGCATCGCGATATGAATCCGGGGGCTGGCGCACAGGCGCTGGCCCGCTAGTTTCCCGTCCGGGACTCACAAGGAGGAGACGGGAATGATCCGTTTTGATGGGCGCACAGCCATAATTACCGGGGCAGGCAACGGGCTGGGACGCAGCCATGCCCTGTTGCTGGCCGAGCACGGCGCGAATGTGGTTGTGAATGATCTGGGCGGCGCGGTTGATGGCTCGGGCTCCTCCCTCTCTGCAGCCGAGGCGGTGGTGCAGGACATCACCGGCAGGGGCGGCAAGGCCATCGCCCACGGGGCCAATGTCACACGGCCGGACGAGGTTGCGGACATGGTCGATACGGCCATTTCCACCTTCGGCGCGGTGGATATCCTGGTCAATAATGCCGGCATTCTGCGCGACAAATCCTTTGCCAAGATGGAGCTGGATGATTTCCGTCTGGTGGTCGATGTGCACTTGATGGGCTCTGTCACCTGTACCAAGGCGGTCTGGGATCACATGAAAGAGCGCAATTATGGCCGCATCGTCATGACCAGCTCGTCCTCCGGCATTTATGGTAATTTCGGCCAGTCCAATTACGGGGCGGCGAAAATGGGCCTGGTCGGGCTGATGAATGTCCTCAGCCTCGAGGGCAAGAAGAACAATATCCGCGTCAACACGCTGTCGCCGACCGCGGCCACACGGATGACGGAGGGATTGCTGCCACAGGCCGCGCTGGATCTGATGTCGGTGGAAAGCGTGTCAGCGGGGCTCGCCTTCCTGGTGGCAGAGGACAGTCCGGAGCGGACCATTCTGTGTGCCGGTGCCGGCGGTTACGCCGCAACGCGCATCTATGAAACGCCGGGCATCTATCTGCCGCCGGAGGAGCAGACACCGGAAGGGGTCGCAGCGAATTTCGACCGCATCCTCGATCCGGACGGGCAGGAAATGTTCACGGACGGATCGGGACAGACCCTGAAGTTCGTCGCTGCCGCCGCGAAGCATTTCGGCGTGTCCCTGGGGCAGGAATGACCCACAGTTTTGACGACGCGCTGGCCTTGACGGTTGCGGAAGCGGCAGAAGGCCGCGTCCGCTATGCGGGTGTCACGCCTCAAGCCTATCAGAACATGATCGGCCCTTTCGGCGGCGTCAGCGCAGCCTTGCTGGCGCAAGGCATGATGCGGTCCGCCCGTGACGGGTTGAAGCTGGTCTCGATCACCACCGATTTCATGACCGGGATGAAGGACGGGCCCTACAGCCTGTCGACGATCTGTCACCGCGCAGGCCGGTCGACGGAATTCTGGGCCGCTAACATCCAGCAGTCCGACGCGTCCAGCCCTGCGCTGCGGGCAACCGCGGTGTTCGGAGAGCGCCGGGAAACCGTGGAATGGACCGAAGGCGAGATGCCCGATGCCCCGCCGCCGGAGGCGTGCGAGGCTTTTGTACCGCCGCGACCCTGGGCCGAACATATTGCCATCCGGCCCTGCCTCAATGCCGATATTTTCAACGCCACCTCTACCCGCAATGCGCTGTGGGTGAGGTTTACCGATGCCCGGCCGCTGGATGATGTGGCGCTGGTCTGCCTCGCTGACACGCCGACGCCGCGCGTGTTTTTCATCGTCCATGGCTTTACCGTGCTCTCCACCATTTCGATGACCGTCTATTTGCATGCATCCGATGCCGATCTTGCAGAGGCCGGCAGTGACTGGGTCATGATCGAGGCCAATGCCGGGCGCGGCGGTGGCGGTTTTTATGATCAGCACGCCCGCATCTGGTCGCGCTCCGGAAAGCTGCTGGCCACGACACAGCAAATGGTCTGGTACAAGGCGGAGAAGGCGTGATCGCGCTTTCTGCTTGTGTTTGCTGCCGCGCGGGCCGATAATTGCCCCGCATCCGGATCAGGAGGACAGATCATGGCCATTGTAATGTTCCGCCTGAATGGCGGCGCGATCTGACGATGATCCGTCGGGGCAATACAGTTCTGACTGCGCCCTCTCCTTCGTTCCGTTCATTCATCCTTGCAGACGTCGCCGCGAAAGCGGTGGCGCAATGATGTCTGGCCGCACGGCCAATACGGAAAGTCCGAAATGACGATTTATTCTCTCGAGGAGCTGGGCTGGCGCCCGGCCTTCCTTCAATCACTCGATCTCGACCGGGAGTCGGTTGACGACACGGCGCGCATCTCTGCGGTTCACCGCGACACGTATGAAGCCCTCTCTCCGCAAGGCGAACTCCGCCTGCGGCCGATGCCGGCTGACACGCCGGTTGAAGACCGGCCCACGGTAGGCGACTGGGTGCTGGTGGACACGGCGCTGGAACGGCCCGCACGCGTGCTGGACCGGCAAACGCTGTTTGCCCGGAAAGCCGCCGGACATGATCACAGCATTCAGTTGATCGCGGCGAATGTCGATGCCGGTTTTATCGTGTCGTCCTGCAATGATGATTTCAATCTGCCGCGGCTGGAACGTTATCTGTCTCTGGTCCGGGATGCCGGCGCCTTCCCGGTCATCGTATTGACAAAAGCCGACCTCGCGGAGGATGCGGCAGACTTTGCGGCGCGCGCCCGGAAGATTGCCGGGGACTGCCCGGTTGAGACCGTCAATGCGCGCGAGCCGGCGGAACTCGAAAAGCTGATGGCCTGGGTAGGAAAGAACCAGACCCTGGCCCTGCTGGGCTCGTCAGGCGTTGGCAAGACAACGATTCTGAATGCCCTTTCCGGCAAGAGCGAAGCCGTATCCAGCATTCGCGAAGACGATGCCAAGGGGCGTCACACGACGCGCGGCCGGTCGATGCACCGCTTGACGTCCGGCGGCTGGGCGATCGACCTTCCGGGCATGCGGGAACTGGCCCTCGCCGGAACACAGGAGGGGCTGGAATCCACTTTCGGCGATTTGCTTGAGCTGACTCGCGAGTGCCGGTTTTCAGATTGCCAGCACGCCCGGGAGCCGGGTTGTGCCGTCCGGGCGGCGATCGACAGCGGTGATCTGGATGAGGCCCGCCTGGTGCGATTCCGGAAGCTGGAGCGGGAAATCGAACGCAATGAGGCCTCCATCCACGAGCAGCGCAACAAGCAGCGAGGCTTTGCCAAGATGGTGAAACAGGTCCAGTCGCAACGCTGGGCGCACCGGAAACGGACCTGATCCTCACCTGGTTTCCGCCGCACGAGCGCGCGGCAGGCGATGCCGATCCCTGCCGCCCCACAGCAAGTTGACGTAAGCGTCAGACTGGACAAAGCCGGTATTTCAATCAGCATGTCGGACAACGATAATCCGGGGAGTTCATCATGCGCGAAGCTGTCATTGTTTCCACCGCCCGCACGCCGATCGGCAAAGCCTATCGCGGCGCTTTCAACAACACCCAGGCCCAGGAGCTGGGCGGCCATGCGATCAGGAATGCGGTCGAACGCTCGGGCATTGATCCGGCGGAAATCGATGATGTTGTCATGGGCGCGGCCATGCAGCAGGGCTCGACCTTCCAGAACACGGCGCGGCAATGCCTGATCCGGGCCGGCCTGCCGGCATCGGTCGCCGGTCAGACGATGGACCGGCAATGCGCCTCCGGCATGATGGCGATCGCGACAGCGGCCAAGCAGATCATTACCGACGGCATGCAGATCACCGTTGGCGGCGGGCTGGAATCCATCTCGCTGGTCCAGAATGAACACATGAATCTGCACCGCGCCTTTGATCCGTGGATCAATGAGCATATGCCGGCGCTTTACATGTCGATGCTGGAAACCGCGGAGATTGTCGCCGAACGCTATGGCGTGTCGCGCGAGGCGCAGGACGAATACTCCCTGCAAAGCCAGCAGCGCACGGCAGCGGCACAGGAAGCAGGCAAGTTCGACGACGAAATCGTCCCGCTGGCCTCGAAAATGGGCGTCTTCAACAAGGAGACGAAGGAAATCACTATCCAGGACGTGATGCTGGAAAAAGACGAGGGCAATCGCCCCTCTACCACGCTGGAAGGCCTGCAATCGCTGAATCCGGTCCATGCCAATGGTCAGCAGATCGCCGCCGGAAAATACATTACGGCGGGCAATGCCTCACAATTGTCGGACGGGGCTTCGGCTTCGGTCCTGATGGAAGCGAAGGAGGCCGAAAAGCGCGGTCTGGAACCGCTCGGCATCTATCGTGGCATTGCCGTCGCCGGTCTGGACCCGGATGAAATGGGCATCGGCCCGGTCTTCGCGGTGCCGAAACTCTTGAAGGCCAACGGGCTCAGCATGGATGATATCGGCCTGTGGGAGCTGAACGAGGCGTTTGCCGTGCAGGTCCTCTATTGCCGCGACAAGCTGGGCATTCCGAACGAGACTCTGAACGTCAATGGCGGTGCCATCTCGATCGGACACCCCTATGGCATGTCGGGCGCGCGGATGGTCGGCCATGCCCTGATCGAGGGCAAACGCCGCGGTGCGAAATATGTTGTCTGCACCATGTGTGTAGGCGGCGGCATGGGTGCCGCCGGCCTGTTCGAAGTGGCATAGGGAGATCACAGAAATGGGCGAACGCCTCCCCGCTCCCACACGTGACGAGATCACGCAGGCCGGCCTCAAAATCATGGCCGAAAATCCCTTCTTCGAAGTCGGTGAAGCCGAAATCCGCGGGGCGACATACCGGGTCTTCAAGAATGCGCCGAACAATACGGACGGCCTTCTTTTCATGTGTGACCTGCATGCCGACAAGACCGCCGTGGTCTCGGGTGAAGTGCGCTGGTCCTTTGCCGATCTTGCCCGCGAAAGCCGCGCTGTGGCGGCCGGTCTTGCAAAAATGGGCGTCAAGAAGGGCGACCTTGTCGCCACGGCGACGCGCAATACGCCGGAATTCATGGCGACCTATCTGGGCGTTACGCTGATCGGCGGCGTGATCGTGCCGCTCAATGGCTGGTGGACGGCGCACGAAATGGAATTCGCGCTGAAGGATTGCGGCGCGAAAATGCTCCTGGTCGATGCCGAACAGGCCCCCAAATTCCTGCCGCTCAAGGACAGGTTCGGTCTGACCCTGATTTCCGGGCATGGCGAATTTGACGGGCAGGATCACAGCTGGGCCTCTATCCGCGATGCCGGAAAGGATGAAACGCCTCCGACCCAAGTGGTCGGGCCCGATGATCTGATGTCGATCATGTACACGTCCGGTTCGACCGGCGACCCCAAGGGGGTGATGCTGACCCATCGCGGCGCTTGGTCGACCCTTCTGTCCTTCGGCTTTGTCATGTCGGCGGCCAAGGAAACGGCCAAAGGCGCAGCCATGGCCGAGGCCGCCGGTGATCTCGGCATCCTCGTGTCCGTGCCGCTCTTCCATGTGACGGGGTCACACCCGGTCTTCATGCTGTCGCTGATCCTCGGCCGGAAGATGGTGCTGATGCGGTCATGGAAGCCGGAAGAAGCGGTGCGCCTGATCAATCAGGAGAAGATCACGAATTTCGTCGGCGTGCCGACCATGTCGCACGAGCTGATGCTGGCGGCAGAAAGCATGGGCGAAACGCTGGATACGCTGACCGATCTGTCTGCCGGTGGTGCCAAGCGTCCGGCCAGCCATGTGAAGAAGCTGGCGGACAGTTTCAGGCGGGCCTATTCCTCGACCGGTTATGGCCTGTCGGAGACGAGCGCGCTGGGCACTTATAACGGTCTGGATGATTACCAGAACAATCCGGGCTCCTGCGGCCGCGCCGTACCGCCGGTGACCGATGTCCGCATTGTCGGCCCGGATGGCACTGACATGCCTACGGATGAGCCCGGCGAGGTCTGGATCAAGACGCCCGGCATCTTCGCCGGCTATCTCAACCTGCCCGAAGAAACCGCCAAAACGCTGACCCCGGATGGCTGGTTCAAGACCGGGGATGTCGGCACGATGAATGCCGAGGGGCAAGTGACCATTGTTGACCGGCTGAAAGACATGATCGTGCGGGGCGGCGAGAATGTCGCCTGCCTCGAGGTCGAGGCTGCGCTGGTGAAACATCCCCAGATTCTGGAAGCGGCCGTTTTCGCCGTGCCCGATGAAAGACTGGGGGAAGCGGTCGGCGCAGCGATCTATACAAAGCCGGGGGCCGACGTCACGCTGGACAAGCTCAATGACTTCCTCGAAGGCGATCTTGCCGCTTTCAAACGGCCCGAACATCTGTGGCATTTCAACGAGCCGCTGCCGCGCGGCGGCACCGAGAAGATCGACAAGCCCGGCTTGCGCAAGAAGCTTCTGGGCGGTAGCTCATAGGGAATGAAACTCACCCTTGATGCACGTTTTCTGGTGCTGGTGCTGCTTTTGCTGGCGCTGGCCTGGGCCTTGCGGGCTGCGGGCGATGTGCTTCTGCCCTTTCTGGTCGCGGGATTTCTGGCCGTCATTCTTGAACCCCTGACGCTGCGGATTTGCAAATGGGGGGCGCCGCGCACCCTTGCTGCTCTGGCCTCCACGCTTCTGGCCGTGCTGGTGATTGCCGGCCCGATCGTGGCGGTCACACCGATTGTCATTATTGAAGGCCGGGACCTGATCTCGCGCCTGCCGACGCTGATTGAAAATGCTCTTGAAGCGACCGATCAGCTGGCCATTGCCATGGGTCTGGATCTGCCGGATCTGACGCTGCAAGGCCTGTCTGGCGAGAATAATCCGGCGCAAGCGATTGGCAGCCGGATCGCCGGATCGGTGACCGGCGCCCTTTCCGGCCTGCTTCTGACATTTCTGACTCCGGTGGCCCTGTTCTTTTTCCTGAAAGACTGGCCGGGCATCGAAAAAACCATCGCCAGCCTTCCGCCCCGCCGCTATTCGGACGAGCTTCGGCGGATTGTCCGGGAAATCAATCTTCAACTGTCCCGCTATGTCCGGGGGCAAAGCCTGGTCATTCTTGTGCAGGCGATCTACCACGCGGCGGCGCTGGCCGTGATCGGCCTGAATTATTCTGTGGCGATCGGCATTCTGACCGGCTTGTCGGCGATTGTTCCGGTGGTCGGCAATCTGATCATGTTTTCGCTGGCGATGCTGGTTGCGATCAGCCAGTTCGATTCCATCTGGCCGATCCTCGCCGTCATTGCCGTCTATGGCGTGGCTCAGGTGCTTGAGACCGTCTGGCTGGCCCCGCGTCTGGTGGGCGGGCAGCTGAAACTGCACCCGTTGTGGATCATGGCGGGTCTGTTGATCGGTGGTGCCCTGTTCGGCTTCCTGGGTGCCCTGTTGGCGCTGCCGATGGTGGCGGTCAGCAGCGTTGTGGCCAAACATGCCCTGAAAACCTGGCGCGACAGCAAGTTCTACAAGCAGGCGGAACCGCCGAAGGTCAAAGCGGGATGATGTCTGTATTTCTGGTTCTGGCCGGGCTGGTGCTGCTCTCCTTTGGCGGGGACGGGCTGGTCCGCGGTGCGGTCGGCATCGCCACCCGGCTCAAACTCTCGCCCATGTTTGTGGGGCTGGTCCTTGTCGGTTTCGGCACCTCCATGCCCGAGCTCGCGACCAGCCTGCAGGCGCAGTTTGCCGGATCACCGGATGTGGCCATCGGCAATGTGGTGGGTTCGAACACCGCAAACATCCTTCTGATCATGGGGATCGGTGCCGTGATACGGCCCATTCTTGCCGTTCGCGAGGCCTTGCTCCGGGACGGGCTGGCGCTCGCCATTATTTCGGCCGCAGCGGTTTTCCTGCTGTTCCAGTCCCCGGTTGGCCGGGTCTGGGGGGCAGTCATGATCGCGCTATTGCTGGCCTATATCGGCCTCAGCTACATGCTCGACCGCAGACGTGGTGACAAGGCCGCGGCCCTGCATGAAGCCGAAGCGGTCAGTGCGGGCGCGCCGGAACGTTTGTGGCTTTCCATGCTGTTCTTTGCCGGCGGATTGGCCGGCGTTCTCATCGGGGCCCGCTTGCTGGTAACAGGGGCCATAGATATTGCGGAATCTTTCGAGATTTCGCAGGCCATTATCGGGTTGACGATTGTGGCGGTCGGCACCTCACTGCCGGAACTGGCAGCGACCATTGCGGCCGCAATAAAGCGTCAGGGCGATGTGGCCCTTGGAAATATCATCGGCTCGAACATATTCAACGCCGCCGGAATTCTGGGCGCGGCCGCGCTTGTCGGGCCGCTGGAAACGCCGGCACGGATTCTGGGCGAGGATGTCTGGGTCATGCTGGCGGCGACAGCGATATTGCTGGTCTTCGCCTTTACGGGTCAGCGCGTCGACCGGCGCGAGGGGGCTCTGCTGTTGGCGCTTTATGCCGGATATATTGCCTGGCTGGCCGGCTCGGTCTGAATTTCCCGGGGAGGGTTTCATGCGTTTGATCTTGTCTATCGGCGGCGGCCTGCTGGTGCTTGCCATATTTGTGCTGGCGTTTCTGGCCTGGACCCCGGCCCCGCCGCGCGTTGATGAAACAACCATCCGCGCTGCAGCCGCAGAGTATTCCGCCCGTATCATCCGCGATTCCCTCGGCGTGCCGCACATATATGGCGAGACAGATGCGGATGTGGCCTTCGGATTGGCCTGGGCCCATGCGGAGGACGATTGGGAGACGATCGAGCCCACGCTGATCGCCGCACGCGGCGAGCTGGCCCGATATGAAGGGCAATCAGCGGCCCCGACCGACTACATTGTCCAGCTCCTGCGAATCCGGGAGACGGTCGCAGAGCGATATGAAAGCGACCTGTCACCCCAAGCCCGTGCCATAGTCGAGGCCTATGCCGACGGCATGAATGCCTGGGCGCTGGACAATCCGTCCCGCATCCGCCCCGGCGTCCTGCCCATGACGGGCGAGGATGTGGTCGCCGGCTTCGTGTTGCGGACGCCCTTCATGTACGGGCTGGACGCCGACCTGGCAGAATTGTTCGAGGACGAACGCCAACGTACCATTTCCATCGGCGACAGCGACACAGCGTTCCAGATGATCGACGGTGCCAATCCGGAACTCGGATCCAATGCGTTTGCCATTGCCCCTTCCCGCTCGGAGGACGGGGCCACCCGTCTGATCATCAATTCGCACCAGCCCTTCACCGGGCCGGTCGCCTGGTACGAAATCGGCCTGCACAGCGCGGAAGGCTGGAATGCGGCCGGTGGCACCTTCCCGGGGGCACCGCTTGTCCTGCACGGTCACAATGCCGATCTGGGCTGGGCGCACACCGTGAACGCCCCTGACCTGGCCGACATCTATGTGCTCGAGATCAATCCGGACAATGAGAATCAATACCGCCTGGATGGCGAATGGATGGATTTCGAGACCGGAAACGCCGCACTCCGTGTGCGTCTGTTCGGGCCGTTTTCATGGGTGTTCAATCGCGAGCTTCTATGGTCCGCGCATGGGCCCGTCGTCCGGCGGCCGCACGGCACTTATGCCATCCGGTTTTCCGGCCATGACGAGGTGCGGGGCGTCGAACAATGGTATCGCATGAACCGGGCGTCCAGCTGGGAGGAATGGCGCGCGGCCATGGAAATGCGGGCCATCACCAGCCTCAACACTGTCTATGCCGATCGCGAAGGCAATATCGCCTATCTCTACAATGCGCGCATGCCGGTTCGGGCCGAGGGGTATGACTGGCGGGACTATCTGCCCGGCGACCGGTCCGATCTGATCTGGACAGAATACCAGCCCTTTGACGCCCTGCCGCTCCTGCTCAATCCGGCATCGGGTTTTGTGGCAAATGCCAACAATACACCCTTCCGCGCGACCGACCCGGCAGATGATCTCGACCGGGAAGACTTTTCAGCGACATTCGGGATCGAACATGAAATGACCAATCGCGGTCAGCGGCTGCTGAACCTGCTGATCAATGACCCATCGATCAGCGCGGCCGATACGCTGGAGTACAAGTTCGACCTGTCCTATGCGCCGGATTCGCCTGTCGTGCGCCTGGTCAGCCAGCTCCTGGCCATGGATCTGGACGAGGACCGCCTGCTGATCGAGGCGCAGGACGTGCTGCGGGATTGGGATTTCTCGACGAATATCGAAAACCGGTCTGCCGCGCTCGGAGTGCTCACGGCGATCAAATGTATCGAGAACCGTCACGATACGCGGCCCTTCACCTGCGAGCCGGAAGAGGCACTGCGGGCCTCCGCCGAAGACCTGATGGCCCATCACGGCCGGCTCGATCCGGAATGGGGCGAGGTCAATCGGCATGTGCGCGGCGAGGTCGATCTGCCTATCGATGGCGGGCCGGACATATTGCGCGCCATCTATTGCGGCTGCCAGGAACTGAACGAAGACGGCCGGTTCGTTGGCGTCGCCGGCGACACCTACATCATGGCCGTGGAATGGGATGCCGACGGCCATCTGGAGAGCCGGTCCATCCACCAGTTCGGCTCGGCGACGCTGGACGGGACCTCACCGCATTATGCCGATCAGGCCGATGACTTCGTGGCCATGGAATTGCGTGATTTTCCGTGGATGCAAAGCGAGGTGCTTGACGGTGCTATACGCGATTATGTTGTAGGCGGGCGTTAGCAACCGGCTGACAGGCTTCACACAAACGTGAGTTGTAGACGCCTATTGCCGTGGCCTAGCGTGAGTCTGGGGAATGCTTGGCGCGACAATAGGAGGGTGGCATGTTTCATGCTGGCCAGATTTCAGTCCGTCATTTTTTATTCCTGATCGCCCTCATTAGTGTTGTGAGTCTGATATCCGGCACCGCGACCGCTCAAACGGCCGGCAGTTGCGCCAATCAGTCTTCACGCCAGCAACTCGATTTCTGGGTGGGTAGCTGGAATATCTATTCGGAAGCCGGGGCCTTTCTGGGACGTCAGGACGTCACAGAATGGGAAGCTGGCTGCCTGATTGAAGCGGTCTGGACCGGCGTGGGCGGCGATACCGCTCAGTCCATGAATGTCTACGACCCCGGTCTTTCGGCCTGGCGGCAGCTACATATCAGCCCGACGGAAATCGCCGATCTACGCGGCAGTTTCACCAGCGGCACTATGACTTTGTCGGGAAATCTGTTCGAGCCGGAAACCCAGACTTTCGCACAACGCCGGTGGAGTGTTTCAGCCAATGGCGATGGTCGCCTGCAACAGGTTTTCGAGCGCCGCAGCACAAGCTCGGATAGCTGGGTTGTGGAACGAACCCTGACAGCACGTCCCGCCGCAAGCGACCCTGACTCACCTGCTGCGCCTTCCGCTTCTGAGTATCAACCTGGCCAACCGGGATGCTGGGGCCTTGCAGACCGAAGTGATTTTGCCTTCGCTGCTGGTGACTGGCAGGTCGGCGCTGCAAGAAACCGCCTTTCCAGCCTGCAATCAGGCTGTCTGATCCGGGAACGCTGGCAGGCGAGCGGCAATGACACCGGTGTGTCCTATAACTTTTATGACCCCTTCACGGATCAATGGCGTCAGGTCTGGATCAGCCCGTCCATTTTCATCGATATGACAGGGCAGGCATCTCCATCCAACGGCGCCATGAGCATGCTGGGCAATATTGTCTATCACAATGGCCGGACAGCTCCATTTCGTGCGTCCTGGACGCCTCAATCCGAAACAGCAATGGTCCAGTTCATGGAGGAGCAGAATGGGGGCGTCTGGAGCAGCTGGTTCAATGCGACCTATATCCGGTCAGCTGCTACGGCTCAGGCTGATGTCGCTTTTTTGGGATTGGGCGGCGGCCAGGTCAGCAGCAATCCTGCCGGGCTCAGCTGTTCCGGTGGTCCTTCAGGCTGCTCGGCAAATTTCCGTCTCGACGCGCCAGTATCTGCTTCCGGTCAGGCCGAATCCGGCTCATCCTTTGCCGGCTGGTCGGACGGTCCGTGTTTCGGACAATCTGGCACTTGCAGCTGGAATATCGGGCGGAATACCGAACTGACGGCCCGCTTTACACTGAACACCGTTCCTGACGGGCGAATTGTCGCCGCCGTCCTTCCCGGAGCCCGGTCCACCTATGTGGGTGGAAACGATGTGACCGTGTTCGCGTCTGTCGTCAGCCGTGCGTCAACGCCTGCACAAAGCTGCACGATTGCCGCGCCTGACAACGCGCCGGCAAATCTGCGGTACCGCCGGGTCGACTCAAGCAATACGGCCATTGGGCCACCCAATCCGGTCTTTGATCTTGCCGCTTCGGGATCTGCTTCGTTTGTGCTGGCGATCAGCCCATCCACGGAAACGCCAGCTGACGGATATGTATTCGCACCTGTCGTCAGTTGCGAAAATGCCCAGCTGCAGGGTGTGCCCGGTGTCAATACATTCTCATTGTCCATTGATACGGTGCCCGTCCCGGACATCCTTTCAATCTCGGCCACACCGTCTGCCGATGGCGTCATCCGGATCGCCGGCAGCGGCGGAATCAGCTTCATGTCCGCAGCAGCAGTGAATATCGGTGCAGGTGATGGCTCTGCGGGTACGGAAGAAGCGACCATAACCGTCACGGCAGATGATGGCGGCGCGAATCTACCACTCACGCTTCAGGTCTGTGAGACCGGGCCTCAGGGCGGTTGCCTGGCACCGCGATCCGCCGAGGTCACGAGCGTGTTCGGATCAGACGCGAAGTTTTTCGCCGTCTTTGCCCGTGCGCAGGCAGGATCGGCGATCAACTTCAATCCCGGCAGCGCGCGCGTGTTTCTTCGCTTTCGTGATGCCAATGGCGTTGTGAGGAGTGTGACAAGCGCCGCCGTTACCGCGCCTGAATAATGTCTACTCCCCGAAACTGCCCATTACGCCGGGGAAGACCACCGGGCTTTCAGAGCCGTCTTCTGCGACCGAGGCCACGCCGAAATAGAAATTGTCGATGACGACATTCTCCAGCGTGTATTCGGTGACATTGCCGACGAAGCGGGAATACTGCCATTGCGGCTGGTCGGTATAGCGCCAGTAGACGCGGTAACCGGCCAGATTGGCGGCGGCATCCGGATCCGGTGCTGACCAGCGCAGGGTTGTGTCCGGTGACACCGCACCTTCAATCTCGACATTGGCCGGGAAAGGCGGCGCTCCGGCCATCATGGCCAGCGCTGCGGCGTTCAGAGAGGTCAGCTTGGCCGCATAATCGAAATCCACGAATTCGATCGTGTCGCCGTAATGGCGGCCGTCTTCATTGCGCAGATCCTGGTGCTGGCGATCATAATGCTCGTGCACTTCCATGATGCGCACGCCGGGAATGCCGACCTCGTTGAACGGCCGATGGTGGCCGCCGCGGCGGAAGCGGTCGAGCCGGTAAACCAGCATGGTGTCCAGATTGGGTATGTACTGATCGGCCACGCGGTCGATCAGGCGGGCCAGATTGCGCGAGGGGCTATCCACCTCGCCACCCTGGAAACGGCGCGTGATGGCTTCTTCCGGGGTTTCTGTCGCGCGCGTGCCTTCGGAAAAGATTCGTGCGGTGGAATTGTCGATGACGCCGTCAATGCCGGCGATATTACCGATCATGTCATTGTTGAGAACGGCCTTGATGCGCCAGCCCTGCTCCAGCGCATGGGCGGCAACGATCTGGCCGCCGAACAGGCCCTGCTCCTCTCCGGACAGGGCCGCGTAGATGATGGAGCCGGCAAATTCGTGCTGCGACAACACCCGTGCAGCTTCCATAACGCCGGCGACGCCGGACGCATTGTCATTGGCCCCCGGACTGTCGGACGTGCCATCCAGCGGATCGGTGACGCGGCTGTCGATATCGCCCGCCATCATGACATAGCGGTCCGGGTCCAGCGTGCCGCGCTGGATGGCGAGGACGGAGACCACTTCAGTGGGTTCGGGGATGCGTGTTTCGCCGGAAATCGTGTCGGATACGTAGATGACTTCGAGACAACCGCCGCAATCGGCGGAGATGCGCTCGAATTCTGCAAAAATCCAGCGTCGGGCGGCACCGATGCCGCGGGTTTCACTCTCTGTTTCCGAAAGCGTGTGGCGGGTTCCAAAATCGACCAGGGTCTGAATGTCCGATCCGATACGCTCCGCCGACACATCGGCGACGACGTCGTGAATCGCCAGCACTTCCGATGGCGGTGCGGTTTGCGCCATCGCCAAGGATGATGTGGTCAGGACGGCGGCAGTGACGAGCCAGTGGCGCATACGAAAATCTCCCCGGAATGCTTCCCGGGAAGATTAGCGTGTTTACAGGCCATGGCCAGCCTGCCGCCCTGCAGTCAGGGCCGCAGGCATTGCCATTAATCGTTTTCGAGGACGAAGCGGCGATTGTGCGGCTGCACGGGACGGGCCGTGTCGCCGAACAGGCCCTGATAAGCTTCAATCTGAGCTTCCGACGCTTCCAGTGGTTCGGAGAGCACGGTCCAGGCTACGATTTCCGCGCAAGGCGGTGTCGTCAGCGAACCCGAATAGCGGTAACCGTCGAGACTGGATGGCAGGAAATTCGTGAGCTCCAGGCCTTCGACATTTCCGGTTTCACCTGCGGCGGGGATGGCATTCCACAAGGCCGCCAGCTCGGCATTTTCCTCGCCTTCCTCATAGAAGACCCCGACCACGGCAAGGTTGCCGTCTTCCGAGGCGTGCACGAAATGGACTTCCAGCGGATAGGCTTCGCCCTCCACGGTGTGCTCGCTCAGTGAATGGAAGTGAAACTGGATCAGATCATAACGCGTGCCATTGAGGATCAGCGCGCCGGCATCGGTATGCGCGGTGAAATTCAGACTGTTGCGGGTGAGCTCGACCGCATCTGCCGTCTGCCAGGCAATGGCTGGCATGATCGCCTCGGCTTCAGTCGTGCCTGTAATATCGATTGGCGATTGCTGGATACCGGCGGCGCAAACTCCGCCCCAGTTATCCGGTCCATCACTGCCGGCATAGCTATAGTCCTGCGCCATTGCAGCGCCTGCAAACAAAATGCTCGCTCCAGACAGTAAAAGCGTCCTCATCGAGAGTCTCCCTATTCCCAGTACGGTTTATGCAATTCGGAATGACTTGCACTTCTGGCGCCGGATATACGCGAGACCATAAGTCCGGCAAGACGGGATTGGGCGGCCATGCGTCCCCCTTGCGGGCGGAGATGTAATTTCCGGAATCGGGGTTATGGGAGATATTGAACGATTGAATAATGGTGGGCCCGGAGGGACTCGAACCCCCAACCTAGCGGTTATGAGCCGCCAGCTCTAACCAGTTGAGCTACAGGCCCCCGTTTCACCGGAGTGATCAGAGCAATACCGGTCCGCAAGCGATCCGCCAAGCGGTGATGACGGTGACATGAACATCTCCGCCATAATGGAGCCAAACCCCTGCTTCATGCGTTATAGTCAGATCAATCGCCAAAAAGGAGATTTCCATGCTTCGTGCTCTTATTCTTGCTTCCGCACTTATTCTGCCCGCCGCGCCCGCTCTCGCGCAGGATGATGAGCCCGGCCGGCTGTCGCTGTCGGCCACAGGCGAAGTACACATCACGCCGGATATGGCGACGGTGCAATCGGGTGTGGTCACCGAGGCGCGCAGTGCTGTTGAAGCCCTGAACGCCAATTCGGTGGCGATGAACCGTGTTTTTGCCGCGCTGGAAGACGCCGGCATCGCGCGTCAGGATATCCAGACCTCCAACCTTCAGATCAATCCGGTGTGGTCAAACTATTCCGACGGTGCAGAGCGCCGCATTACCGGCTATCAGGCCACCAATACCGTCACCGCCCGCGTCGATGAACTCGGCAGCCTCGGTGCCACAATTGATGCGCTCGTGAGCTCGGGCGCCAACCAGATCCAGGGCGTGACCTTCGGGGTGGACGATGACAGCGCGGCACGCCGCCAGGCCCGCCTGAATGCCGTGGCCGAATTGCAGGAC
This sequence comes from Hyphobacterium indicum, assembly GCF_003129605.1. Classification (GTDB taxonomy): domain Bacteria; phylum Pseudomonadota; class Alphaproteobacteria; order Caulobacterales; family Maricaulaceae; genus Hyphobacterium; species Hyphobacterium indicum. The sequence continues at coordinate 639,305 of NZ_QBDX01000001.1, read as the reverse complement.
ATTGCGGAACTCTATGCCGGTGCTCTCGGGATCGAACTCGGTGGCTTGCTGGAGTTTTCCGAAAGCGGCGGGTTCCGTCCGCAACCGATGGCGAATTTTGCCCGCTTGGAAAGCATGGACTCGGCCACGCCCGTCGCCGCCGGTCAGCTGACCATTTCGGTGACCATCAACGGCGTTTATGCGATCGCGGACTAAGCGGCCTGTTCGCGGTTTTCGCGATACAATCCGGCCGCCGGAATAATCCAGGCGTGCGCCTCTTCCATTGACGGGAAGGCGCGCGCCTGGAGGGATTTTCCGGTTAACAGACGCGTCATGAAAAGGACGTGGGCGACCTGCTTTTCGTTGAAGACATAGGCAAAGGGCAGGCCGTCCGGCAGGCCATCGCCAAATGTCGCTGCGATATCGCTATATTGCTGCATGGTATGACCCAGTGTGCAGCCGGAATAATCGATAATCACGCCATTGAGGGGAGCCGTGGAAAAGCGCCGCACGAGTGTCTGCGCGTTCTCGATGCTGATCCGGTAATCATTGGATCCGTGAAGACAGGCCTGGAAAATACCCGGCGGATCAATAATGGATTTATCGACGCGGAAAGTCACTTTTGCTCCGGAAGCCATTGATTGTTCCGGACACCCTATCTGAAATGAGTCTAGATAATCTTAAGCAGCTTCAGGCGCTTCCACCGGCCGGTTGTGCTCATCAAACACGATAACTCCGGGCTGATGGCGTTCGGCCTCGGCCGCCTCCATCTCGGCATAAGCGACGACGATGATCCGGTCGCCGACCTGGGCAAGACGGGCCGCAGCACCATTGATGCCGAATTTGCGCGAGCCGCGCGGGGCCGGGATGGTGTAGGTGGTGAAGCGGGCACCATTATTGATGTTCAGCACATCGACCTGCTCATAAGGCAGGATTCCCGATGCTTCGAGAAAATCCATATCGACCGAGATCGAGCCTTCATAGTGAAGATCGGCTTCGGTCACCGCGGCACGGTGAAGCTTGGATTTCATCATTTTCAGGCGCATGGCGAACCCGGTCCGTTCAAGATGTTGCGGCGCATATAACCCATAGGGCGTCGCGGATATAGTGCTTCATCTGAATTCTGCAACGAGGATAGCCAATGACCCACCTTGCCGCGCTGCAATATGCCATGTCGCCGGATATCGGTGACAATCTGCAAACCGCCCGGCGGTTGCTCGGCGCTGCAGCGCGCGCCGGCGCGAAGCTGGCGGTATTCCCCGAGGTCCAGCTGTCTCCCTTTTTTCCGGTCCGCCGCCATGAGGATGCCGGCCACTATGCCATGACGACCGGCCATCCCGCATTTGCGGCACTGGCTGACATGGCAAAAGCCAACGGTATCGTGACCGTGGCCAATATCTATTTCGAGGACGAGGACGGCACACGCTTTGACGCCTCACCGGTCTTTGATGCCGACGGGCGGCTGCTCGGTATTTCAAAAATGGTGCATATCGCCCAGTTCGAGCATTTCTGGGAGAAGGACTATTATGCGTCCGGATCGGGCTTCGATGTCTACGACACCGCCGCGGGCAGAGTCGGCATTGTGATCTGTTACGACCGGCACTTTCCGGAGAGCTATCGCGCCTGCGCCCTGCAGGGTGCCGAGATCATTGCCACGCCGACCTGCAATCTCGCAGGCGAACCGCTGGATCTTTTTGCTTGGGAAATGCGGGTGCTGGCGCGGCAGAATTCCGTCTATTCCATACTGGCCAACCGGTGCGGAACCGAAAACGGAATTCGGTATGGAGGTCATTCCGTTATTGCGGGACCGGACGGGAGGCTGCTGGCGGAGGCGGGAGGCGATGAAGCCGTGCTGACCGCCGAATTCGATCTGAAACAGCGTGCCGCCATTGCGGCAGCTTCGGGCTGGAAGGCAGAGCTGAAGCCGTGGCTAAAACCCGGCACCGGGCAAGCTCTCTGATGAGGGATAGGCATTTTACGCAGGCGGCACCCGTCACATCCCCGTGAAGGCCATGGAAAGACCGCCAACCCTGTGCTGCTATCCCGGCACGCGTTGAACTGCAGAGGAGGCGCAGATGCCGGGTTTGATTATTGTTTCCGCCATGACGGCCGCGATACAGGTGGCAAGCCCTTTGCCACCCACCCTTCAGAACGCATACGAACCGAGCGCCGCGCATCCATTTGGCCAGCGCAATCCGGACGCGGCAGAAGCGCTGGACGACTATGAATTCATGGTCGGATATTTTGCGTGCAATGATGTGCGGACAAATCCCGGGCAAGAGCCGGTGTCGTACTCAACCGAGGTTCGCGGCCAGTATTATTTGAACGGGCACGGTTTCATCAATCATACGTATTCGCCGCGCGGGGTCGGTGTCATGACCTATTCTTGGAACCCTGATGAGAACGCCTGGGTTGTCGACTATACCGCTGCCCCTGCATTCGCCCGCTCAACCTGGCATGAAGTCGATACCGGCGTGGACGGTGAACAGGCAACCGAAACGCCAGGCGGGCAGCCCGGCGTCATGATCCGCAGCGTATTTCACGATCAATCATCCACGGGGTTTTCATGGCGCCTGGATGCGGTCACTCCATAAGGCCGTCTTACGCTTCAAACATCTGAATGTAGACGCGTTATCTAGCCTTCCCGCCACTTCTCCATCGCCGAGGAAATGGCGAAGGTCTCGCGGTATTTCGGGCTGTCGGACGGGCGCGGCGGACGATCCCGGGTCAGCTCCATGATCTCGGCCAGCTTGTTATGCGCTGCGCCCGGCTGACCGGCCCCGATATAGGCGTGCAGCTCGACCAGCGCATTGGACAACGGATCATCGGCGCGGATGACGAAGTAGGGCTCATTGTCGGCGAGATCGTCATAACAGTCATATTTGGATTTGTTGGATTTGGAACCCAGCGTGCGGTCGGTCGACATGGCAGCAGCCCTTTTCGATGCGAATCAGAGCCTGCAGTCTAGCGCGGCTGGCCGGATTGTTCAGCCCGATATGCCGGAGTCCAGAACGGGGCCGCGGGCCATGGAATTCTGGAAGAACATCCGCATCAGGCCGGGGGAGCCCTTTGCCGTGTTTTCGAGGTGCGCGCGGATATCGTCCGGCACGGACCCTTCAGGTGCCAGCGGGTTCTGCGCTGCCACCGAGGCCTCAAACAATTTCTCGTCATTGGCGGCATCACCGGTCAGATCCGAAATCCGGTGCATGATGACCGCCGAACAGGCAGGTGAACTGCCGGCATCGCGCAAGGTGCCGATTGACAGCCCGTCCAGCACCTCCGCCTTTTGCCGGGCCACGCCGTTGAAAATGCCGAACATCATGGTCACGCTGTCCTCGTCCGCCGCCATGGAGAAAAGCTGGTGTTGCAAGAGCAGCGCCCGGCCCCGGTAGCGGATGCCCTCTATACCGGACGAGAAATCGATGACACCGAGCTCATTGGAGCGGATCATTGTAATGTCGTGCAGGAAACGGCCGGGCAGATCGCTGGAAAAGCGTGTCGAGCGCCAGATCCCGTCATATGAGACCGCCCGTCTCTTTGCGCCCCGCGTGGCTTCTTCCAGCAAGGCTTCAGGCAACCAGTTGCGCATGGAAATGTCGCTGACAGGGCCATCCACGCCGAGCCGTGCCGAAAAAGCGCCGATATCGGCATCCCAGTCCAGCATCGAAAAACCGTCCACCCGCTCGGCGATAAACTGGGTGAGAAGGGAGAGATTATGCTCGGAGGGCTTTACCGCGCCGGATGCCCAGCGGCCAACCAGTGACTTGTCGACATTCAGCCCGGCCGCCAGTCCGGCCCGGCTGATCGACAGTGATTTCAGCACCATGCGGAGCTTTTCGGAGAAAGATATCGATCCCATCCAGAAATTTTGTCACGGGTTGCATTCCGATGCAACAAAGTTGCATGCAGGTGCAACCCCGGGAGCGCGTTGTTGTGCCTGCCTGCACCTTGGCGAAGGCTGCAGACCGCGTCAAAGAGCGCGCCGTTACTGCCGCGCTTTCGTTGAGGGACGAGCCGGTCCAGCTCAATGGAGAAAAATATGAGCCTGAAACATACCCTGATCGGAAGCCTTGCGCTTTCGGCCCTTTCTGCCCCGGTTATTGCTGATCAAACCGATTTCAGCTTTGCTGTGCACGATATCATCGTGACGTCAAACATACCGGCCGTGAATATCTCGGTCCGCAATATGTCAAACTCGACCGATCCGGCTGACCGTGACTTGCGGATGGTATCGGATGATCCGGAATTCCATGTGACCGGCCAAGTGTGGTGCAAATCCTTCAACCAGGGCCAGACCGGCGCGCTTCGGGCCCGCATCCTGTTCGGCAATGCCAATGTGGTTGCCGCACCCAATGGTGCTGACCTGCTTCCACTCGGCACATGGGGAGCTTCTCAGACGCAGACTTTCAATGGCAATCACACGCTGGAGAATTTTTCCATCCAGACCACGCTTGACCTGCCGTCAAGCTGGAATGGAGGACTCAATCTCGGCACCTTCAATCCCGTCGAATACGTCGAAGGCCGCCTCGATCACTATGTCGAGCAAGGGGCCGGCAGCGAAGCGGACTTCCTTCGTGTGGATGATGTGTTCGAAACGGCAATCACGCTGAACGCGGTCGGCTGGTGCAGCTATCAGAGCCAAAGCACGTCTGGCGAGTATGCGGGCCTCCGCGCCATCGAAGTACCGGTTCACATCTTCTACCATGGCGATCCGGACATCCAGGACGTCATCACCTCGGTTGGCGGGGCCAACACGCTGACCGCGCCTGTCCCGAACCGGGCACGCGGCACGTCAACGGCCCGTGGCGCCAACAGTCAACCGCCCGCCACAAGCGAGCCGCCGGCCCGTGCCCGCCCGCAGAGGGTCAGAACACCCGCGAATGATGGCGGCGGCCGGCCGCGGGCCGCATACACAGGCGGGGTCCATGTCGCGACCGGCGATGTCAATAATGACGGCCGCAAGATGGCCGATGTGTCCAAACAGGACCGGCCGGCTCCGGTGCGTCGAGGCCGCCGCGATACCGTTAATGGCCCGGCCGAGCCACAAGCGGGACTGTTACTTCCGGCGGTTCAACAAGTCCGGTCTGAACAGGACGAAACATCCGCAGACCAGGGGACGATCAACTACACCGGCCTTGAAAACCGGGCCGGCGGTATCGAGCCGGACGAGATCGATAACTCCGTGGCACAGGAAGCCGACGCCGAACCGCAGGATGCTTACATGGATACCCTGCAGGACAGCCCGCGGAGTGACGGCAACTAGCCGTTACCCTCCAGTCAGGCAGCTCTGAGGAGCTGCCTGCTCCCCCACCCTTCAACATCAAGACAGGGATCGCGCCGCGGTCCCTGAAAGAGGAAAACTGTAATGAAACGCATGATTTTTTCCGGCACCATGATGGCGGCTGCTGCTCTCATCTCTTTTCCGGTTGCTGCCGACAACCTGCCACCCCACCGCGCGGAAATCTCTGGAAACACGCCCCAGGCGGGGCTGATCCTGCCAGCGGTTCAACATGCTCAGGCTGCTAGCGCTGCGCTTCCTGCGGAGCAAATGTCGCTCAACTATACGGAAGTAAAAAATGCCAGCGCCGGCGTCGAACCCGACGAAATCGACAACCGGTTTGCGCAGGAAGCCGCGCATGATCCGGACTGCCCGACGATTGGCAATGTCGTGCGCCGGGAAGCTGCCAATGCTCTTGCCGGGGCGCTTTTCGGTTCAAGGGCCAACGACCGCAACCGGGATCGCCGGACGACACGGGAACGCCTGGCCGACGACGCCATCGACCGCATGACGGAGTGCTGATCGATTAATGCTCCAATCTTCGGGCTGGAGAGACTATAAGGTTATGGCGACCCTATGGTTTTCAGGCGGCGACGTCCTCCAGCCCGTGGATCCAGCACATTCGACCCGAAAACGGAGACTGAAATGAAACGGATACTCTCGACGACCGCTCTGGCCTTCGGCCTGACACTGGCTGGCTTCACAGCGATTGCGGAGGCACAGCAACGCGTTCAGCCTGCTCAGCAGCCGGCCCGCGTCCAGGGGAGCTACGCCCCGGTGACACCGGCTGAATTCACGACCTGCCGCGTCTTCCGGATCTGGATGGCGCAAAGCGGGCTGGTCTTCCATTGCAATGGTATTGCCATGACCTTCACCGGCGGAAACCAACCCGGCGGTATCGCCGCGGCCACATCGCTCCTGCTTCAATACCGCGCGGATGAATCGAATATTTTCGTACGCTATCAGATGGACCCGGACAATGCCGCCTGTGCCGAAGTCGATTACACGCGATATGAAAACATGTTCGAGGCCGGGCAGTGCGCCCGGGTGATCTCGCTCGGCTATTGACGGTGACGGCCATTCTTCGAGAACGGGCGGTCCCTGCAGGACCGCCCGTTCTCATATGAATTGATGTCCGGAATCCAGGAGGGCCTCAAAAGTCCGGTGGTTGACACCGCATTACGATTTCCCACGTCGGAGGCTGTACCCATTCAGTTATGAAAGGAGTGCAAGCATGAAAATCAAAGACATCATGACCCCCGAGGCGCATATCACGACGCCGGACGCGACCGTCCACGACGCGGCGGTGATCATGTCGGAAAATGAAGTCGGTATTTTGCCGGTTCATCAGCACGACAAGCTGATCGGCGTCATCACCGACCGGGATATAGTCAGGAATGTCGTGGCCAAAGGCCTTAATTGCGACCAGCCGGTCCAGTCTGCAATGACTCAGGACGTCTTGTATTGCCGTGCCGGTGACGATGCCGCGGATGTGGCGCGCAACATGGCCGATAACGCAGTCCGCCGCCTGCCGGTGGTGAATGAAGACAAGCGCCTGGTCGGAATGGTCAGCCTCGCCGACATTGCGGAGCGGTCCGATGCATCTGCTGCTGGCAGAGCGCTCGGCGGAATTGCCGGGGAGGACACCCGTAAGGCTGCGTGATACGCGGCCGCAAATGCCATCGAATGCGCCGCCCCATGCCGGGCGGCGTTTTCATTTGGACAGATGCAACACAATTTCCCGCTCATGCGGGCGGGCGCGATGCTCGAACAGGAAAAGGCCCTGCCAGGTGCCGAGTGCCAGCTGGCCATTTGTCACCGGGATGGAGAGCGAGGAGGCGGTCAGCGCGGCCTTGATATGGGCCGGCATGTCATCCGGTCCTTCCGCGGTATGGCGGAGCCAGGACATGGACGCGCTGTCTCCGGGCGGCACCAGGCGGCGGAAGAATTCATCCAGATCGCGGCGCACATCCGGATCTGCATTTTCCTGGATCAGGAGCGAACAGGAAGTGTGCCGGACAAAGCAGGTGAGCAGGCCCTCCCTGCCTGCAGTCTCAGCAACAAAGCGGGCGGCAGAGGCGGTAAAATCATACAGGTCGGGCCCCGAGGTGGATAGCGTCAGAACGGTCTGCGGCATTTGACTACAACCCGTTCAATTCCCAGCGTTTGACCGATTTGGAGCTACCGCCAGAGCTCTCATAAAGCGCCTCGGCGGCGTCGGTTTCCGAACTCGTCCACATCATGAAGGTGGCCGGGCTGTCGCGCACATCCTCGACGACCGCCTCGAACAGGGCGCGGCCGGCGCCCTCGCCGCGTCCGTCCTTGCCCACGCAAACTTCCGCCAACCATGCCCCGGCGCCACCGTGACCGCTGTCATAATAGGCGTGCCATACGGCATAACCGACGGGCAGGCCCTCCTTCTCGGCAATCAGAACATGGAAGCTGGCATCGTGGTAAAAGAGCGTGCTGCGAATATTTTCCGGCGTGCAGTGCTCGGTGGAGTCGTTGACGACTTCATTCAGCTCGCGCGAGAGGCGCGCAATGGCTTCAGAGTCCTTGGGTCGCGCGGCACGTACTTTGAGATCGGGGGCAGTCATGATCGCTCCTACTCGGTCGGGGCCTGCTCGGAGAGCAGGTCGGGGGTATCGCCCTCGCGGCGCTCTTCGGCGACGCGGCGCGCAATGGCGGTGTCAGGCGCGACGTCGGGGTGGGTCTCCGAATGGGCCGGACGGGACGGTATGGCCCGGGGGGCCGCCTCGGTGGGCATGCCTGAGGGCACCGCACCTTCGAGACTCACCCGGTAGCCGGGATCGGGCAGGGTGAAGCCGGCGGTTTCCAGGGCGGTCTTGACCGCGGCGATGGCGGCCGAACGCGACTTGGCGAAATCGACCCGGTCCTGGTCGACCCAGCCGGCAAAGAAGAGATTGATGGTGGAATCCCCCACCTCTTCGATCACGCCCAGCGGAGCCGGATCGGACAGCACGAAATCGAGCGCGGCCATCGCGCCGGCCCCGGTCTCGATGGCGTCGAGCGGATCCTCGTCCGGATCGAGGCCCAGCCCGAATTCGAAGCGGCGTTCGGGATTGCGCGTGTAGTTCAGGATCACCGCCTTGAAAACGGTCGCATTGGGAATGCGGAGATGATTGCCCTGCAACGTCATCAATATGGTGGCGCGCGAGGTCAGGCGGATCACGCGGCCTTCATGACCGTCAATCACCACATGGTCGTTCGGCCGGAAGGGCTGGCGTACAGACAGCATGACCGAGGCGACATAGTTCTCGATCGTGTCGCGAACCGCGAACCCGATGGCGAGGCCAATGACGCCGGCCGCGCCCAGCAGTGCGCCCAGGAAAGCCGCTGCGTCGAGCAGGCTCAAGGCCGCCACAAAGGCTAGCATCAGCAGCAGCGCGAACACCGTACCGCCCAGCAGGTCGGCGATGAAGCGGTTGGGCGTGATCGCCCGCCACAACCCTTTCCAGCGCGACAGCAGCCAGCCGAGTAGCGCGAGGGCTACGAAGACCGCCACGGCCAGCGCAATCAGCGGCGCGATACGTACCATCCCTTCCAAGCGCGCCTCCAGCGCACCGACTGCCGGGGCGATGCGGGTGTTGACCGAGACATCGCGCTCGATGCGGTTCTCCACCGTGACGACGCCCTGCACCCGGCCGGCCAGCGCCATCGCCCGCTCGGCCGCCTCGGCGGTCAGGGTCTCGCCGGTCAGCGTGACCACGCCTGCGGTGACGGAGGCCTCGACATCCGCCAGGGTCTCGATCTGACCGAAAATCGTCTCGATGCGCTGCGCGATGGCGGTATCGGTAGGCGCCGCCTCCTCCAGCACAATCTCGCCGTCCGGCTCGGGCGTGTCCTGGCCGAAAGCGTGGGGAGCCAAAGCAAGTAGGACCACCGCCAGGGGGACGGCCAGCAAAGCGCAAAAGAATGAAATTGACCGGGTCATCATTCAGAGCCTTGCGTAGGTGGGACGAAAAGGAAGGCATGCCAGACAAACGGGCTCGCCGTCCTTTTCAGCCACCAGCACATGAAAGCTGGTGTCGTCGAAGAAGAGTGTCGCCTTGATGTTTTCCGGCGTGCAGTGCTCGGTCGAGTCGTTGACGACTTCATTGAGCTCGGCCGAGAGGCGGGCAATGGCCGCCGCATCCTTCGGACGCGCAGCGCGAATGGTGATGCCGGTCATATATTGCTCCTATGGCTGAATACAGAGCGGCCCACCGGTTGATCCGGTGGGCCGCGCAGTATGCTCCAGATTCCGGCTCATATCCGGAATGACGCCCGCGCGGGCATCAGTTATCCAGGAAGCTCCGCAGCTTGCGGCTCCGGCTCGGGTGTTTGAGTTTGCGCAAGGCTTTTGCTTCGATCTGCCGGATGCGTTCGCGGGTCACCGAGAATTGCTGGCCGACTTCTTCCAGCGTGTGATCGGTATTCATGCCAATACCGAAGCGCATCCGCAGCACACGCTCCTCACGCGGGGTGAGGCTGGCGAGCACACGCGTCGTGGTTTCACGCAGATTGGCGTGGATCGCGGCGTCGATCGGCAGAACGGCATTCTTGTCCTCGATGAAATCGCCGAGATGGGAATCTTCCTCGTCGCCGATCGGCGTTTCCAGGCTGATCGGTTCCTTGGCGATCTTCATCACCTTGCGCACTTTTTCCAGCGGCATGGCGAGCTTCTCGGCAAGCTCCTCCGGTGTCGGCTCGCGGCCGAATTCGTGAAGGAATTGCCGTGAAGTCCGGACGATCTTGTTGATCGTCTCGATCATGTGGACGGGAATACGGATGGTGCGGGCCTGATCGGCAATGGAACGGGTAATCGCCTGCCGGATCCACCAGGTCGCATAGGTCGAGAATTTATAACCCCGGCGGTATTCGAATTTGTCGACCGCCTTCATCAGGCCGATATTGCCTTCCTGGATCAGATCAAGGAATTGCAGGCCGCGATTGGTATACTTCTTCGCAATCGAAATAACCAGGCGAAGATTGGCTTCGACCATTTCCTTCTTGGCGATACGCGCTTCGCGTTCACCTTTCTGGACAGCCTTCACGATGCGCCGGAAGTCATCCACCGGTACGCCGGAACGGGTGGCAATCTCGGAAATCTCTTCCCGGACCTTCTCCACCTCGACCGATTCCCGCTCGATAAAACGGGTCCAGGCCTTTGACTTGCTCTTATAGTCATCCAGCCAGTTCGGATTTGTTTCGTTCCCGAAATATGCTTCCATGAACTGGGTGCGCGGAACACCATGGGCATCCGCCATGCGCAGGAGCTTACCTTCCAGCGCCATCAATTCCTTGTTGATCGCATAGAGCTGTTCGACCAGCGCTTCGATCCGGGCATTGTTGAGGTGCAGGCTGTTGAGCTCGGTCACGATCCGGTTTTCGAGCTCTTCGTATTTTTCACGGCTCTGCTTTGTGAGGTCCTTGCCCTCGACGCGCGCCGTGACGAGCTTGTCCTGAAGCTTGCGGAAGGCCGTGAAGTCAGCGGCGATCGCGTCGAGCGTGACCATCACTTCTTCGCGTAACTCGGCTTCCATGGCGGAGAGGGAAAGGTTTACGCCCTCCTCGTCATCGTCATCATCTTCGTCGCTGGTCTCACCTTCGGTCTGATCGTCCTTGGGCTTTTCTTCATGCCCTTCGGGCATTTTGGGCTTGGGCTTGTCCTCGGGCTTGCCGCCAGGCTGCTGATCGGGACGGCCGGTCTCGGAATAGTCCGGCTGCGGGTTCTTGCCGCCATAGGTGGCGTCGAGATCAATCACATCGCGCAGCAGCACGCGGCCTTCGGCCACTTCCTCGCGCCAGACCATGATGGCCTCGAAGGTCAGAGGGCTCTCGCAGAGGCCGCGGATCATCGCATTGCGGCCGGCCTCGATGCGTTTGGCGATGGCGATCTCGCCTTCGCGCGACAAAAGCTCCACCGTGCCCATCTCGCGCAGATACATGCGGACCGGATCATCGGTGCGGTCGGCAGAGGACGGCGTATTCTGTCCGGTGACCGCGGTTGATCCCTTGGCGGCAACGGCCTTGCCGCCGTCATCATCATCCTCGTCCTTGTCCTCATCGGCGGCGTCGCCGTCTTCCTTGGCGCGGGCCTCGTCTTCGTCCTCGGGCGAATCCTCGTTATCGATGACGTTGACACCCACTTCGGAAAGCTGCGCCAGCACATCCTCGATCTGCTCGGACGTGAATTCTTCCTCGGGCAGAACCTTGATGATTTCATCATGCGTGACGAAGCCGCGTTTTTTCGCGGCCTTGATCATCGCCTTTACGGACTGATCCGTGAGATCGAGCAGCGGTCCGTCCTGAGGTGTTTCACCGGAATTGCCTGCCGCTGCCGATTTCGTTTTTGTTGCCATTACCTGATTTTCCCGTCCGGCGGCGTGGTGCCGCTCGCAATTCCTGACCTTGACTGACCTATTGGTCTGTCTGACGGCGCGCCTTGCCGCGGCGATGGATTTCCATCAAGCCACGTACTGTATCGGCGTCGTCATTCTCAATCTCCTCGGCGAGCCGAGACCGCATTTCCTGCCGCTTTATATTATACCCCGTCTGTTCCATATAATCGCTTGCGATGCGTGTCCAAGCCTCTTCGCGCTGGATAACAGTAGCCGTGTCACCTCCAAGAGCGGCGCGCATGGGCTGTTTCTCCAGATCGAGGCGCTTGAGAACGGCCGCAAACCCCTGTCCTGCAAGATAATTCCGCATGCCGCCGGAAAGTTCAACATGGCCCTCGGCCATCGCATCGAGAATGGCATCGCGAAGTGTATCAAGCGGACCGCATTTCAGTCCGGAGAGCCGTTCAGCCTGATTTTCGGCAATTTCCGGATATTCCACGGCCGCCAATAGCAAGTGGCGGAGCTTTGCCGGAACCGGTCCGGTTTCAACCAGACGCTTGGTTTCAGCCGTCGCCCCCAGTGCTGCGCCTTTCTTGAAATACCGCCCGCCGGACCGGCGCGTTGCGCCGAAAATCTGTTCCAGCTTCTGGTCAAACTCCCGCTGGTATTCCTCGCGCACGGCCGGGTTCTCGATCCGGTAGAGCAAGGCGCGCAGCCGTTTGCGAAAACCGGCGCGGCGGTCGGGATCATCCAGCGGTTCTTTTTCGGCCTCTATATCCCACAATATGGACGCCAGCGGCCGCGTATGACCCAGCGCCTCTTTCAGCGCGGATGCGCCGTCATCGCGCAAAATGTCGTCGGGATCCTTGCCTTCGGGCAGGAAGACAAAACGCAAAGTCCGGCCCGGCTCCAATAGAGGCAGCGCGCGTTCCGCTGCGCGATTGGCCGCCATACGCCCGGCATTATCGCCATCAAAGCAGAGCGTCGGCTCACCGCCTGCGCGCCAGAGGAGCTGCATCTGGTCTTCGCCCAGCGCGGTTCCCAGCGGCGCCACGGCATGTTCCAGCCCGGCGCGTGCCAGCGCAATGGCGTCAAAATAGCCTTCCGCGACGATCAGGCCGCGCGCACCGGATTTGGGGTCTGCAGCGGCTTTACGGGCTTGCGGGTAGCGGTAGAGATTATTGCCTTTGTGAAAGATCGGCGTTTCCGGTGAGTTGAGATATTTGGCGCGCGCATTCGCAGACATGGCGCGTCCGCCAAAGGCGACCAGCCGGTTTCGCGGATCGCGGATCGCGAACATGATACGGCCACGGAAGCGGTCATACGGCGCCCCCCCATCATCCGGCGCAATCAAAAGGCCGCAATCGATCAGCTCGGCCGGTTTCGCGCCGGCCGCGATCAGCTCGTCCTTCAGTGCTGTGCGGGAATCGGGCGCATACCCGATCTCGTAGGTTTCCCATTCGGCCGGGCCATAGCCGCGGCGCTCCAGATAGTGGCGGGCGTCCGATCCTGAACCGGATCGCAATTGCCTTGCATAGAAACGCTGGGCCAGCTCCATCCATTCGATCAGGGATTTGGACGCTTCCGCCCTCCGGGCGGCATCCGGATCGGCCTTGGGCAAGGGCAGGCCGGCAATGGACGCCAGCTGCTCGGCGGCCTCCATGAAGGACAGGCCTTCCATCTTCATCAGCCAGTCAAACGCGTCACCATGTTCACCAGAGGCAAAACAATGGTAGAATTTCTTCTCGTCATTGACGAAGAAGGACGGCGTCTTTTCCTTCTTGAACGGTGACAAGCCGGCGAACTCGCGGCCCTGGCGCTTGAGCTGAATCTTCCTGCCGACCAGGTCCGACATCCGGACCCGGGCACGTATCTCATCCTTGAAATCGTCAGTCAGACGCATGCGGTTACCGGCCGTTCCAGAACACGGCAGACTACGACATCAGGCGCAGATTGGCGACGGCTCACGCTGCGTCGGTGAGGAGATTTTTGATCTTCGCGCCGGCCTGCGAGAAATCCATGCGGCCGGTATAGCGTTCCTTCAACGCGCCCATGCATTTGCCCATATCCTTCAGACCCGTGGCACCGAGTTCCTCGACCACGCCGCGCGCAGCGTCTTCGATTTCCTCTTCATCCATGGGCCTGGGCAGGTATTCGCGGACAATCTCGGCTTCTATGCGCTCTTTTTCCGCCAGATCCAGCCGGCCGGCCTTCTCGTAAGTCTCGGCGCTTTCATCCCGCTGTTTGGCAAGCTTTTGCAGTATCGCCATGATCTCGCCGGACTCGCAGCCCTGGCAGCGGTCTTCCGCGCGGGCAGCGATGTCCCGATCCTTGATCGCGGTCGAAACAAGGCGGAGCGTCGAGAGGCGCACAGCATCCTTGTTTTTCATCGCCGTTTTCAGATCGGAGAGAATTCTTTCACGTATGGACATGTCACCCATAACCTCAATGCCTAGCGGACGATCCGTAAGCTTTTTATTTTTAAAGCGTTTTCCTGCTCAGATCGTTTCTTGACGCTTTGCGGCGCGTCTCCTAGCTTCGCGCGCCACCAAGATATAAAAGATAGCGATCCCCGCCCTCTTTTTGCAAGGAGCGCGCTCGTATGACGACGACGCAAAAAAATCAAGCCCCAAAGCCAACAGGTTACGCCCGGCTCGTGCTGGCGGACGGTACCGTATTTGCGGGCCATGGCCTTGGCGCGACTGGCGAATCAGTCGGCGAGTTGTGCTTCAATACGGCCATGACGGGCCAGCAGGAAATTCTCGCCGACCCGTCCTATGCGGGCCAGATCGTGTGTTTCACCTTCCCGCATGTCGGAAATGTCGGCACGAATGATGAAGACGAGGAAGCCAGTTGCGATGCTGCCATGCGGGCTGCCACGGGCATGGTGATGCGCGCGGACATGACCGCGCCCGCCAATTACCGGTCGACCGCTCACTTTGCCGGCTGGATGGCCCGGCGCGGCATTATCGGCATTTCCGGCGTCGACACCCGCGCCATCACCCGGCGTATTCGCGAAAGCGGCATGCCCATGGCTGTGATTGCGCATTCCGAAACGGATGATTTCGATCTTGAAGCCCTGAAAGACCAAGCCCGCAACGCCCCCTCCATGGAAGGCCGCGAATTGGCGGCCGGTGTCATGTCGAGCGAAAACGCCGACTGGTCCATTGGTGATTGGGACTGGGAGGGCGGAAACGCGGCCGGGTCCACAGACGGTCCGCTTGTCGTAGTGCTCGATTATGGCGTGAAAGCCAACATTTTACGCCGGCTCGTCTCCGCCGGTGCGCAGGTGAAAGTGGTCAGCGGCAAAGCCTCCGCCGCCGACATTCTGGCGCTCATGCCGGACGGTGTGGTGGTGTCCAACGGGCCCGGAGATCCTGCTGCCACCGGGACATACGCGCTGGACGCAATCCGCGGCGTCATTGATGCCGGCATCCCCGTTCTGGGCATCTGCCTTGGTCACCAGATGCTGGCGCTGGCGCTGGGCGGCAAGACCCTCAAGATGCCGCAAGGCCATCATGGTGCCAACCACCCGGTCAAGAATCACGAGACCGGTCAGGTCGAGATCGTGTCCATGAATCACGGATTTGCGGTCGATGTCAGCAGTCTGCCCGACGATGCCGTCGAAACCCATGTGTCGCTTTTTGATGGCTCGAATTGCGGTTTCCGCCTGACCTCGCGTCCGGTCATGTCGGTGCAGCATCACCCGGAAGCCAGCCCCGGTCCGCAGGACAGCTATGCCGTCTTTGACCGCTTTGTCGCATCGCTCGCCAAAGAGACGGCCTGATGGAGGCAGCCCGGACCTGTCCATCGTGCGACGGCGCTTTTGAAACCGCCTATCCCGCTTTTGACATTCCTCTGGGCCAGAAAGCCGGTATCAATGCCTGTAATCGTTGCGGCCTTGCCCAGCGTGAGCCGGCCGCCGCCTTCGATTTCACCCATCTTCCGGCCAGACATTATCTTGACGACTGGAACGCGCTCGACCTTTCCGGCCTGTCGTTCAAGTTCGACCGCATGATGGAAGCTGCCCGGGATTTGACGCCCTGGGTGGTGAAGACCGGGCCCTGGGACAAGCATGTCCTGGATGTCGGGTCCGGGCCCGGATATTTCCTGTTTCACTGCCGGGCCCATGGCTGGAAGGTCCAGGGCCTCGATCCGTGGATCGAGATCGCGCACTGGGGCACCCGGCATCTCGATATTCCGGTGGAGCCCGTGCGGATCGAGGACAGCCAATTGCCGGAGCGCGCCTATGAGGTCGTAACGGCACTCGATGTAATCAGCTTCACGGATGATCCGGTCGCATTTCTGAAGGCCTGCCGCGCAAGGCTGAAGCCGGGCGGGCTATTGATGGTGTCAACGCCCAATTACGGATCTGAAATCCGCAAGGAGAAAGGTCCGCAATGGCCGGGTCTCGCGGCCAATGTGCGGCGCTGGTTCTTCACACCGGAAAGTCTGGAGCAAGCCGCCCGCACGGCCGGGTTCGGTGCCTGCCGCGTGCAGCTTGCCGGTGGCGCTGGCGGCGATGAGGAATTGCTCTTTTATGCCCAGAATCCGCACAAGGCGGCGATCCGCTGGCCGGACATTGCCGAGGACGCGCCATCGGACAATATGCTGCCGCCGCTAGACCGGCGTCAGGTCGATGAAAGCCGGTTGACGGAGCCGCAACGGCACTGGCGCGAGCATGGCTATCTGATCCTGCGCAATTTCATTCCCGAAGAGATTGTCGATGCCTATTGCCGCGTCCGCGAACGCGTGCAGGCCGATGGCGGTTGGGATGACGAAACCCCTTATATGGACGTCCGGGAAATCCGCGATCTCTGCCTCTACAAACCCCTCGTCGATACGCTGCAATCGCTGATCGGCGAGGAAATGGTGATGAATCTCAACTTGACGGGCTGGAAAACGACCCAGCGCGACTGGCACCAAGACGATTATCTCAATCCGGACGAGGTCCGCGGACGCTATGTGGCCTGCTGGTTTGCGCTGGATACGATCACGCCGGATTCCGGACCCTTCCAGTTCGTCCCCGGGTCCCACAAATGGCCACATATCAAGAAAAGCAAGATATTGAGTTTTGTGCCCGAAGAAGTGCGCCAAACCCGCGCCTGGCCGATCCATTCCGAACGCGTCCTGACGCCCTTTTTCGAAGAAAAGATCGCGCAGGAGAATCTCGAGAAAGTCGATTTCACTGCCGGAAAAGGCGATGTGCTGATCTGGCATGCGCGACTCTTGCATCGCGGGACAGTGGCGAAAAACCCGGATCGTTTGCGCAAAGCCATCATCTCGCACTACACCGCGCTGGACGCGATGAAGCATTATGGTCCGGTCGAGCGCTGGGACACAGGCGGATTGTATTTCGTTGAACGCAGAAAGCGCGATGCGGATCCCTCACGCCTTGTCGAAACTGTCTGAAAACCGGAGGCCCGATGTCCCCTTCTTTTGGCCTGACGCGGCGCGGTGCCATCCTCACGAGCCTCGCGGGTCTGGGGGCCGCCGCCTGCTCCGGCCGCCGCGATGCGCCGCCCGGCCTGTTGCGTGTGGCGATCGGCAATATGCCGGATTCACTGGATCCCGCGATCGGTCAGTTTGCGGCCTCCGCCCTGCTCTACAAGCAGCTCTTCACACCGCTGACCGATTATTCCGATCATTTGGGCCTCGCACCGGGACTGGCGGAAAGCTGGGAGGCCCGGGAGGGCGGGCGGCGCTGGATTTTCACACTGCGGGAGGGGCTGCGCTGGTCAGATGGTCAACCCCTGACCCCGGATGATGTCGTCTGGTCGGTACGCCGCATTCTGGACCCGGCAACGGCGGGCGGTGAGCTCGGCGATTTCTATGCGGTCGAGAATGCGCGCGCTGTGCTGGCAGGGGAATTGGCCCCCTCCGAGGCCGGTGTCCGGCAGATCGGCGACCGGCAGGTCGAATTCCGTCTGGAACAACCGCTCGGGATCTTCCCCACGCTGATGCGTGAATTCTATCCCTTCCCACGCCACATCGTCGAAGCTCATGGCAATGACTGGGTGCGGCCCGAAAACTTTGCCGGTTCCGGTCCCTTCACGCTTGCGGATGCCGGAGCCTTGTCCTTTGACCTTGTCCGCAATGCGTACAGCCATGCGCCGGCCGCCGTGGCCACAGCCCGTGTTCAAATCGTCGATGATGCCGCCACCCGTACCCGCATGTTCCGGGCTGGCGATTTTGACCTGGCAGAAGCTCCGCCACCAACGCAGATCGCGTTGTTGCGAGCGCAATTGGGCGAGCAGGTTCACAGTTTTCCGGCACCGAAATTCACCTATCTGAAACTCAATCTGCAGCGACAGGCTCTGCAAAGCCCGGCGCTGCGCCGCTACCTGTCAGATGTCACCGATCGCGCCTTTCTTGCTGCCCGGATCATGGATGGAACCGCCAGTGTGGCAGAGACCGTCCTGCCCGACAGTCCGCGCCCTCCGACGGATCAGACGGCATCACCGATAAACGCGGCGACCGAACCGGTGCGGATCACGCTGCGGACCACATCCGGCGACCGTGAACGGCTGGCCATAGCGATCGCGGATGACTGGAACCGGGCCGGGATCGAGACTGAATTGCTCGCAACAGCGCCGGTCGATCTTTATTCCGCGGTTGACGGCGGCGATTTCGATGTCGCGCTGTCGCATTTTGACCGCGGGCTGAAGGGCGACCCGAATTTCCTTATGGAGCCGTTTACGCAAGGCGGATTTGCTGATGATTCCGGCTGGTTCGAGACGGGCACACCGGAAACGTCCGCCTTTAATGAGGCGATCACATCTGCGCGCCAGGCCGTGGAGGACAATGCGCGGACCGGCTTTTACCGGCAGGCGGAATCCATCCTTCTGAACCAGCAGGTCATCATCCCCCTTTTGCACGAACAGGCGCACTGGCTCATTTCGGAGCGCGTCACCGGCCTTACGCCCGGCGTGCAGCCACAACTCTGGCGCAGGCTGGGCGTAACATGACCGAATTTCTGCGATCCAAATGGGACAAAACAGCCGCCCGGCTTTTGCTCGGCAAGACAGCCTCACAGAAGCTGTTTGCCGAGATTGTCAAACGTCACAGCGAAGCGCACCGGAAATATCACGGCCTCGGCCATCTGGAGGCGCTTTTCGACGTGCTCGACCCGGTCTGGGATGACGTTTCCGAACCTGCCCGGGTCGAACTGGCAATCTGGTATCATGACATCGTCTACAAGCCCCTGCGGAGCGATAACGAAGACAAGAGTGCCAGGCTGGCCGTCCGCCGCCTGTCCGGATGTGGTGCTGATTCCGGTCTTGTCACCCGGGTTGCCCGTCTCATACAGGCCACCGCTCATCATGCAGGCGGCGGGGCGGACCATGATGACGCGCTCTTTCTGGATGCGGACTTTTCCATTCTGGGTGCACCGGCCGATGTCTATGACGATTATGCCGAGGCCATTAGAAAGGAATACCGGCTGGCACCCCGTCCGATGTATGATTCCGGGCGGAGGAAATTCCTTGAAGGTGCGCTGAACCGGCCCCGCCTCTTCCATACCGATCATTTCGAGGCACGGTATGGCGCACAGGCGCGCGAGAACATGTCGCGGGAACTTGCCAGCATTGGAATGCGGTAAACCCTCTCGCCAAGGGATCGAATCCGGTCTAAGACCGCCTCCTAGCACGACAACCGAATGCCTCTGGCACCGCCGCGCGCGCCAAGCGCCCCCAGCGGTGGACAGATGCGCGCAATTTTTACGGGGCCGGAATGCCGAAAAGAACCGACATTAACAGCATTCTGATCATTGGGGCGGGACCCATCATTATCGGTCAGGCGTGCGAATTCGATTATTCCGGCGTCCAGGCGGTCAAGGCGCTGAAGGAAGAGGGCTACCGGGTCATTCTGGTGAACTCCAACCCGGCAACGATCATGACCGATCCGGAACTGGCCGATGCGACCTATATCGAGCCGATCACACCGGAGATGGTGGCAAAGGTCATCGAGAAGGAACGGCCCGATGCGCTGCTTCCCACCATGGGCGGACAGACCGCACTGAATTGCGCCCTGCAACTGGATGAGCGCGGCATCCTCGAAAAATACGGCGTCGAGATGATCGGCGCCAAAGCCGATGTGATCGACAAGGCCGAAGACCGCGAACGCTTCCGCGAAGCCATGGACCGGATCGGACTGGAAAATCCGCGCGCCCTGGTGATTTCCTCGCCGAAGGTGAAAGACGAGAACGGCCGGATCATCGGCTATGACCGTGCCGCCGGCATCATCAAGGCCATGCAGGCCATCGACGAAATCGGCCTGCCCGCCATTATCCGCCCGGCTTTCACGCTTGGCGGAACCGGTGGCGGTGTCGCCTACAATCTCGACGAATTTGAAACCATTGTTCGGGCCGGCATCGAGGCATCACCCACCGGCCAGGTTCTGATCGATGAAAGCCTGCTGGGCTGGAAGGAATTCGAGATGGAAGTGGTCCGCGACCGGGCGGACAATTGCATCATCATCTGTTCAATCGAGAATATCGACCCGATGGGCGTCCACACCGGCGACAGCGTAACCGTCGCTCCCGCCCTCACCCTGACCGACAAGGAATACCAGCGCATGCGGACGGCCTCGATCGCCGTGCTGCGCGAGATCGGCGTGGAAACCGGTGGCTCAAACGTGCAGTTCGCGGTGAATCCGGCAGATGGCCGCATGGTCGTCATCGAGATGAATCCGCGCGTTTCGCGATCCTCGGCCCTGGCCTCCAAAGCCACGGGATTCCCGATTGCCCGCGTCGCTGCCAAGCTGGCAGTCGGCTATACGCTGGACGAAATCGGCAATGACATCACAGGCGGTGCCATCCCGGCCAGTTTCGAGCCGACGATCGACTATGTCGTGACCAAGATTCCGCGCTTTGCCTTCGAGAAGTATCCGGGTGCTGAAAATATCCTGACGACTTCGATGAAGTCTGTCGGTGAGGCCATGGCCATCGGCCGGACTTTCAAGGAGTCGGTCCAGAAAGCCCTGCGGTCGCTGGAAACCGGATTGAGCGGCTTCGACGAAATCGCCATCGCCGACCTGGATGAGGCGGTCGATGACATAGCCCGGCGCGAAGCGGTTTCTGCGGCACTGTCGCGTCCGACACCGGATCGTTTGCGCGTCATCGCCCAGGCCTTCCGCGAAGGCTTTACGGTTGAGGAAATCAACGCGGCCTGCGCCTTCGAACCCTGGTTCCTGCGCCAGATCGAGGAATTGGTGGCCACCGAAGCCGGAATCCGGGCCTCGGGCCTGCCCGTTGATGCTGCCGGATTTACCGCGCTGAAAGCTGACGGTTTCTCGGATGCGCGGCTGGCGGCCCTGATGGGCATGGAGGAGAGCGATGTCCGCGCGGCGCGCAAGGCGCTGGGTGTGCGTCCGGTCTATAAACGCGTGGATACCTGTGCCGCCGAGTTCGAGGCAGTCACCCCTTACATGTACTCTACCTATGAGACCGCACCGCTGGGTGGTGTTGCCGATGATGAGGCCCAGCCAACCAACCGGAAAAAGGCGATCATTCTCGGTGGCGGCCCGAACCGGATCGGTCAGGGGATCGAATTTGACTATTGCTGCTGTCACGCCGCTTTTGCCTTCAAGGAAGAAGGCATTGAATCGATCATGGTCAATTGTAATCCCGAGACCGTCTCGACAGATTACGATACGGCCGACCGTCTCTATTTCGAGCCTCTGACAGCCGAAGACGTGCTGGAGCTGATCGAAACGGAGAGGCAGTCCGGCGAGCTTCTGGGCGTCGTGGTCCAGTATGGCGGTCAGACGCCGTTGAAACTGGCCAGTGAGCTCCAGGAGGCGGGCATTCCCATTCTGGGGACATCTCCGGATGCCATTGACCTTGCGGAAGACCGCGAACGCTTCAAGGCCCTGCTCAATGAGCTCGGCCTGAGACAACCGCCCAACGAGATCGCGCATTCCGAAGAAGAGGCTATGGCGGCGCTTGAAATCCTTGGCTTCCCGCTGGTGCTGCGCCCCTCCTATGTACTCGGCGGCCGGGCCATGGAGATCGTTCGTGACCGGGAAGGCCTTGAGCGCTATCTGCGCGAGGCCGTGGTGGTCTCCGGGAAAACGCCGCTTCTTGTGGACCGATATCTCGACAATGCCGACGAGGTGGATGTCGACGTCATCTGTGATGGCGAGGATGTCTTTGTGGCGGGCGTGATGGAGCATATCGAGGAAGCCGGCGTGCATTCAGGCGATTCTGCCTGCTCGCTGCCTCCGTTCTCGCTGTCGAAAGATATGATTGCCGAGCTTGAGTCCGAAGCGATTGCCATGGCCCGGGCGATTGGCGTGTGCGGCCTGATGAATGTGCAATTCGCGGTCAAGGACGGCATCATCTATGTACTTGAGGTCAACCCGCGGGCCTCGCGCACCGTCCCCTTCGTGGCCAAGGCCATCGGTATTCCGATTGCCAAGATCGCGGCCAAGGTGATGGCAGGTGCCAAACTGGCCAGTTTCGGCCTGAAACGGCCCGACCCGAAGCATGTCGCCGTGAAGGAAGCCGTGATGCCGTTTGCGCGCTTTCCGGGTGTGGATCCGGTGCTCGGGCCGGAAATGCGGTCGACGGGCGAAGTCATGGGAATCGACAAGACATTCGAGAGCGCCTTTGCCAAGTCCCAGCTGGCGGCGGGCGTCAACCTGCCGCGTACGGGCGCAGTCTTCATCTCGCTCAAGGAAAACGACAAGCCACTGATGATCGAAGCAACGCGAGCGCTGGCCAAGCTCGGATTTGAAATCCTGGCCACCAAAGGCACAGCCAAAACCTTCAGCGACGCCGGTATCGCCGTCCGCACCGTCAACAAGGTTTATGAAGGCCGCCCGCACATTGTCGATGATATCAAGAACGGAAAAGTGCAGTTAATCGTCAATACGACAGAAGGACGGTTGTCTCACAAAGACAGCTATTCCATCCGGCGTACAGCGCTGGAATTGAAGGTTCCTTGCTATACCACGGCCTCTGCTGCAATCGCAGCGGTGCGTTCTCTCGAGAAGATTGATGACGGAGCGCTTGAACCGTACGCCTTGCAATCCTACTCTATTTGATCTCTCCTCCATGCAGATAAGAACTGCCAAGAATCAGACATGTCAAAAATTCCTATGACCGCCGACGGTTTCAAGGCCCTCGACGAAGAAATGAAGCACCTGAAAACGACTGAACGCCCGGCGGTGATTCAGGCGATTGCCGAAGCGCGCGAGCACGGTGATCTGTCCGAGAATGCCGAATACCATGCGGCCAAGGAACGTCAGGGCTGGATTGAAGGCCGCCTGGCCGAAATCGAGGACAAGCTGGCGCGGGCGCAGGTTATCGACGTCTCGAAGCTTGATGGTGAAACAATCAAGTTTGGCGCCACCGTCACTGTTATCGACGAGGATACGGAAGCCGAAGCCGTCTACAAGATCGTGGGCGAAGACGAAGCCAATGTGCGGGATGGCAAGATTTCCATCACCTCTCCGATTGCCCGCTCCCTGATCAACAAGGAAGTCGGCGATGTGATCGAGGTGAATGCGCCGGGCGGGCTCAAATCCTACGAAATATTGAAGGTCGACTGGATCTAACCCGTCGCAAGCTGGCACAGGAACGGCCGGGTTTCCCCCGGCCGTTTTCGTTAGAGCCAGACTTTAACGCAGGCCCGGCACGTGATCTGCCGGATCAAGACGCTCGCCGTTGAACCGGACTTCCACATGGACATGCGGGCCGGTTGAATTGCCGGTATTTCCGACACGGCCGATTTGCTGACCGGGCGTAACCGTCTCCCCGGGTGTGACGTCGAACCCCTGCATGTGTGCATAGACGGTTTGCCAGCCATTGCCGTGATCCAGGGCCAGCGTATTGCCCCATGCCTGACTGCCGCCATAGCCGTATTCAGCGTGGACGACACGGCCCGCCGCCGGAGCCAGAATGGCGGTACCTTCCGGTGCAGCAATGTCAGTGCCGGAATGGAAAGGTGGGGCTGCGGCCGGTTGGGCCGGACGATGGCCGAAATTACTGGATATCCGGCCGCCTTCCACCGGGCGCGCCGTGAAAGTGACGGCGACAGGCGCCATGTTCTGCGCCAGTTCCACGCGATAGATATCAGCTGGGCTCTGTGCTGGAGCCGTCATATCTAAAACGGGCTCAATCTGTTGAACCATTGCGGGCGTGTCCCGCCTGTCGATCCAGGCCGCCTGGGCAACAGTCATTGGAATGACCGCGGTCATTGCCGAGGCAGCAATGATAGCGCTGCGAAACCGGGCGGGACGATGGCCTGAGAGTATTGCCTTGATACGCATTTTTCTATGTCTCCTGTCTTGTGGTCCAAAAGCGGAGGCTGAGGGCGCAGCCATTCGCATTGTGTCGATCAGCGTGGCGGCATAGGCGCGCCGCGCTGTGCTCCCCAGCACATGTACGGTTTCAGCATCGCAAGCGAGTTCACGCGCTGTTGTGAGTTCCTGCTCGATCCATTTCAGCGGCAGATGGAACCAGAACAGTGTGGTCAGTGCGGCGCCGATCAGGCGGTCACGCTCGTCCCCGCGTCTGGCGTGTACGCATTCATGGGTGACCGCAAACCGGAGTGCTGCGGCATTTTCGAACAGTGATTGCGGCAGAATGATCACCGGGAACCACCCAGTCAGAATTGCGGCCGGCAGGCGTTCGCTGACCAGAATACGGATATGTGATGGCACACCGGCCGGCATTGCTGCTTCCAGCTGTTTGCATTCGACCGCATCCGGCAGGCGGCAAGCCCTCAAAAGCCGTGCCCGCTGGTAATGCCGCCGACAGGCCAGAATGAGCGAAACCAGCAAGCCCGCGAGATATATCTTCACCCATGTGACGGCACTGACTGCCAGATGCGGTGTGACTATGGCGGGGGCAGGTTCGCTGGCCGGAAAAGCGTCAACCAGAGCGGAATGATCCACCGTCCCTATTGCCGTCAACGGAACTGCCGGTTCAGGCACAAGGTAAATCAGCGGTGCCGCCATCAAAGGCATGAGGCAGGCAAGCCGAGCCAGCCGCCATGTGGCGGGACTCGTGCCGGTCGACATGGACCGGCTGAAGACGAGCCAGATAATTGCCCCAGCCGCGAGTGAGGTTAATCCGCCGATCGTGAGGGCTTGGGCAAAGTCCGCCATTAGACTTCATCCTCACCAGATGAGTCTTCCAGCAATCGGGTGAGCTCTTCGGCTTCCTCCTCGGTAAACAGCTTGCTGGACGCAAAGGCGGTGGCTGGAATGGGCCCGTCCATATCGAGGATATTGGCGGCGAAGCCCCGGATGAGCTGCCCCATAAGCGCGACTTTTGCCACATTCGCTGAAAAGACCGCGAGACCATGGCTGTCCTCGCGGCGGATTAATTCCTTTTCCGTCATGCGCAGAAGCAGGGTCCGGGTCGTCGAATAGGACCAGCCGGTTTCAGGCCCCATGGCGTTCTGGACTTCGCGGGCACTCTGCGCGCCGGCGGACCAGAGGTGTTTGAGAATTGCGAGCTCAGCCTGGGAAGGAATATTTGACATTACAGGTCACGATCGTGTTACGTTTGTCATATCGTTACGCTCGTAACACTCCTGCGTCAAGCACTGCCTATTCGCGCCACCCATCCGCTGCGCTGACCTGGCGGGGCTTGTGGGCTAATGCCGCTATCACTCACGCGGAGCGTGATTCCGCAGCCACTTTGAAGTTCGGCAGAACAGCGCTCTCCCATCCACCGGCCAGTCCGTCGCGAACCTGGCGGATAATGTGTGCGGGGAACTGATCCCACCCGAAATGCTTCAGCCTGACCTTTGTCCGGTCTGGCCCATCCTCATCCAAATCTATCCTCACATATGTTTTTGGTGTGTCCGGAAAAAACCACGAAAAAATAAAGGTGTCTGGCTTGTTCATGGTCTCGACCTCGCAATGAGTTGCACCATCGAGATCGCCGGCCTGCCGTTTGGCTTCATCCGGCTGCATGTAGAACAAACCGCCAATCTTACCGCTATAACCGATACATCCGAGCCATTCCGGAACGGTCTCCGGAGCGGTCAAGGTCTCCCAGACAACAAGTTGCGGGGCGTTTATCCCGATCTCACAGACGATGTCCTCGACCGCGTCATTTTTCCCGTTCATGGCGAGCCTCCGCAAGTTGCTTGAGTGCTGAAAGACGATTTTCCCAGAACGCATTAAGCCAGTCGCGCGCCTCCGAGGCCGCTTCCGGATTCAGGCGATAGATGAGTTCACGGCCGGACTTTCGCTCAATAATCAGGCCCGCACGCCGGAGAACAGCGAGGTGCTTTGAAACGCCTGGCCGGCTTATATCGTGTTCGATCGCGAGCACGCCTGCGCGAGCTTCACCGGTTTGCAGGCGCGCCAACACAGCCCTGCGTATGGGGTGCCCAAGTGCGTAGAAGACAATATCAGCCTGCTCCATAACTTCATTATGTAACTGTTCGGTTACATGTCAACGCCCTTGCCCCGCCCGGCGGGATCGGTCAGATGAAAGCATGACAGAGGGTCCTGAAATCTGGGCAGTCGCCGATGCACGCCGCGGCGTTGAAAACCAGGCTATTGGCCTTGCCGAGGCGCTGGCCCGGACCTGCGGGGGGCGGGCGCACCGGGCACTGATCCGGGACGATGGTTTTGTGACGCTGCCGGATGCCGAAAATCCCGCCGTCTGGATCGGTTGCGGACGGCCGGCCATCCGGGTCGCCCGCAAACACCGCAAGAGTTATCCGCGGGCCTGCTTTGTCTATGTTCAGGATCCGCGCGGCCAGTATGATCTGTTTGACGTCATTATCGCACCTGATCACGACCGGCTGAAAGTCAGGAACGCGATCGCCATGACCGGATCGCCCAACCGGCTGACGCAGGAAAGGATTGCGGCCGAGACGGAAAAGTTTTCCGCCCGTCTAGCGGTCCTGCCCGCCCCGCGTGCGGCGCTGCTGATCGGTGGCCCTAACAAACGCCTGAAGATGTCCGCCACAGTACAAGCCGCCATCCGGCAACGGGCGGAATGGCTGTTGGCTCAAGGCTATTCGCTGATGGTCACAACATCGCGGCGCACACCGGCCGGTCTTGTGCGGGAGCTGGCTGCCCTCGCGGAACATGACCGCTGCGACTTCTATACCGGCGAGGGCGACAATCCGTATTTTGCCTTCCTCGGGTCAGCAGATCTGATTTTCGTGACCGAGGATTCCACCAATATGCTGACCGAAGCGGCTTTTACCGGACGGCCGGTCTACTCCCTGCCGCTGGAAGGCAATCCGGGCAAGTTCCGCCTGCTTCATGCCGGACTGGAAGCGCGCGACGCACTGCGTCCTTTCCTCGGGCGCCTTGATGACTGGACGTATGTACCGCTTGACGAAACCCGGCGGATTGCGACGCTGCTGTCTGAACGATTCTTTCCAGATCACCCGAATGCCGGCTAAAGCCGAAGGATTGTATCGCCGCCACGCGGCCGCCATATCCGCCACTGTGCCCTCACCAAACAGGAATGCTTGAATGTCTGAACCCCGCCACAGCAAAGTTATCATCATCGGTTCCGGTGCCGCCGGGTATACAGCCGCCATCTATGCCGCACGGGCCATGCTGAACCCTTTGCTGATTGCCGGACTGCAACCGGGCGGGCAGCTGACCATTACAACGGATGTCGAGAATTATCCCGGCTTTGCGGATGTCATCCAGGGGCCCTGGCTGATGGAACAGATGCGGGCGCAGGCCGAGCATGTGGGCACAGAAATCGTGGCGGACATCATTGTCGAAGCGGACCTGTCGGTACGCCCCTTCACGCTGAAAGGCGATAGCGGCGCAATATATACGGCTGATAGTGTCATCATCGCCACCGGGGCCAGCGCAAAATGGCTGGGCCTGGAATCCGAACAGAAATTCCAAGGCTTTGGCGTCTCTGCCTGTGCCACCTGCGACGGATTTTTCTATCGCGAAAAAGAGGTTTTTGTCATTGGCGGCGGCAATACCGCCGTGGAGGAAGCGCTGTTCCTGACCAATTTCGCAAGCAAGGTCACGCTGGTTCACAGGCGTGATGAATTGCGCGCCGAAAAAGTCATGCAGGAACGCCTGTTCAAGCATCCGAAAATCGAGGTGATCTGGGACAGCACGCTAGAAGAGATCACCGGAACCGATAACCCGCCAGGTGTGACCGGCGTGCGTCTGAAGAATCTGAAAACCGGTGCGGTTTCAGAACACCCGGCCGATGGCGTCTTCATTGCGATCGGCCACGCGCCGGCGACCGAATTGTTTACCGGACAGCTGGAGACCAAGGCTGGCGGCTATCTCGTGACCCGGCCGGATTCGACCGCGACGTCCATTCCCGGTGTGTTTGCCGCGGGCGACGTGACCGATGATGTCTTCCGGCAGGCCGTGACGGCGGCGGGAATGGGCTGTATGGCGGCGCTGGAGGCCGAACGCTTCCTCGCCGCGCAGGAATAGGCTGGATTTATCATTAAGTTGAATTAATTCGGGCGCAGGTCACCTCTATGGCAATAGGGGGTGGTTTTTCTGCACGTCTGGATTTTGGGGATTGAGGTATGTTTCAACTTGCGCGCGCCGGTCTGATCGCGGTCTTCATCCTTCTCGCGCCACTGGTCGCCGAGGCTCAGTCAGCTGACGAGGCACGATTTGACATCTTCAATCCGTCGGCAGGCGATCATGGCCGCCAGCAAATTGACTACTCGGTCTGGTCCGACATGCTCAGCGATATCGTGCTCAATGTCGGATTATCAGACCGGCGGTCGGCACGCGGTGATCCCATTTTCACCGGAACTCGCATCTATACCGGCAATGACAGCCGCTATCGCTATGAAAACAACCGGATCATTCTCCACCTGTTTGAGGATTTTCATACCGAGGCCATTTCCGCCTATCGTACGGAGCTGGAAGAATTACCTGATCAATTGAACTTCAGCGCCCTGCATCCCAATGAGCAACTTGCCTACTGGCTGAACCTCTACACGGCCACCATCGTCGAACAGGTCGCGTTGAATTATCCGCGGCACGAACTCGACCGCATGAATGCGCATGGCACGAATGAACGTTTGTATGAGGCCAATATCCTGACCGTCATGGGCGAGCCGCTGAGCCTCAACGATATACAGTTCAATATCGTCTACCGGTTCTGGGACGACCCTCTGGTCATCTATGGCTTTTTCAATGGCAGTGTCGGCAGCCCCCGCATCCGGCGCGATGCCTATGAAGGTGACACTGTCTGGCGTCAGCTGGAATCGAATGGCCGTGAATTTGTGAATGCCTTGCGCGGCGTAGATAGCACACCCAACCGGCTCGATATCTCAGAGCACTACCGGATGGCACGTCCGTATTTTTTCCCTGACTGGGAAAATCAGGTCCGGGCGCATTTGCTGAGTCTTGCCAATGACGACGTCGCGGAGCTGGTTGAGCGGGACATGCCTTTGCGGGCGAATGTGAATGAATGGGGCCTCGCCGATATGACCAACGGCTCCAGCCGATGCGGAGGCGCGATCAGCCAGACAACAACAACCGCGGACGGTACCCAGCGCGATGCCTCTTTCTGCAGCAATCTTCCGGACAATGCGCGTATCCTGCTGAACTTCGTCATCGAACGCCGGCTTCGGCAGATGCGTAACGGTCTGTCCGGTGATGTCTTCATCCGTGACCTGCCGGACCGGAGCGAACAGATTGTCATCAATCTGGATGAGGATGAGGAAGAAGACACAGAGGCGGCAGAAGACACTGCCAACTGACACCGTCCTCGATGCAATCTTCCGGCGGCCCTTCGGGGCCGCTTTTCTTTTGAGGAGGTGTCAAAACTGCCGATGCCCGTTAGACTGACTTCGGCATCAGGAGAGTTTCATGGATCAGCGCAAAATTGACGGCTTCACCGTTTCCCCCATAGGCCTCGGTTGCATGGGCCTGTCCGCCTTTTATGGCCCGCCCACCGAGCAGGCCGACGCAATCAAACTGCTGCACGAAGCCATCGAGATGGGCGTCAATCACTTCGACACTGCAGAAATGTACGGCCTGGGAGCCAATGAAAAATTGCTGGGCGAGGCCTTCGCTGACCGGCGTGAAAAGGTACGCATTGCGACAAAGTTCGGTCCGAAATTCCTGTTTGACGAAAATGGCAAACCGACCGGAACAACGGTTGACGGCACACCGGCCAACATGCGGCGCGCGGTCGAGAATTCGCTGCGTTATCTCAAGACCGACATCATCGACCTTTACTATCTCCACCGGGTCGATCCGAACGTACCGATTGAAGAAACGGCCGGTGCGATGGGTGAGCTCGTGGCCGAGGGAAAAGTCCGCGCAATCGGCTTGTCAGAGGCCTCTGCCGACACAATCCGCAGGGCGCACACCATACACCCAGTCTCAGCGGTACAAAGCGAATATTCCATATTCTCGCGCGATATCGAAGCTGAGGTCCTGCCGACGCTGAAGGAAATGGGTGCCACATTGGTGGCCTATTCACCACTGGGCCGCGGCCTGTTGACGGGGGCCATGACGCGGGACAACAAACCCGGCGGTGAAGGTGAATACCGTCAGGGCGCCATGCAGCCCCGATTTGCTGATGGTGCATACGAAGCCAATCTGGCCCTGGTGGAGGAAGTCAAAGCCGTCGCTGCGGCACACAATGCAACGCCGGGCCAGGTTGCGCTGGCCTGGGTACTGGGGCGGGCGGACAATATTGTCACCATTCCAGGCACGACCAAGCTTGCCAATCTGAAATCCAATCTTGGCGCGGCGTCCGTCAGAATTTCCCCGGAGCAACTTTCAAGACTGGAAGGTCTGGCGGACAGGGTGCAGGGCGCGCGATACAATGAATCCGGCATGTCCGCGATCAATCGCTAGGGCCGGTGAACGCCATGGACTGGGACAAGCTGAAATCCTTTCACGCCGCTGCAGAAGCTGGCTCCTTGACAGCTGCAGCCGACACGCTTGGCCTTTCCCAGTCGGCACTCAGCCGGCAAATCACGGCGCTGGAAGATCAGCTGGGTATCAAATTGTTTCACCGGCATGCCCGCGGTCTCATGCTGACCGAGCCCGGCAAGCTTCTCTACCGGGCGGCTCACGATATCTCGGCGAAAGTTGCCCTGGCGGAAGCCATGGTGGCTGATTCCAGAGACAAGCCATCCGGTGATTTGCGCGTAACCGCGCCAACAGCTCTCGGCGCCATATGGCTGGCACCGCGCCTGGCTGCCTTCAATACCGCCTATCCCGATATTCGCATCCGGCTGATGCTGGATGATCACGAGCTGGATGTTGCCAATCTGGAAGCCGAATGTGCCATTCGTCCCTGGCCCTCAACCCAGAATGATCTGATCCAGCGTAAATTGATGCGGGTCCCGCAACATCTTTATGCCAGCCGCAGCTACTTGCAGCGGCGCGGCACGCCGAATTCCCCCGAGGCGCTCGATGACCATGCCATCGTGCAATATGGCCCGCCATCACTTGCCCCGATTCCCAATCTCGACTGGGCGGCACGTCTGGGCCGTGCTCCCGGTGCGCCGCCACGGCCAGCCATCGTCGAGGCAAATACCATCAATGCCGTCATGAAAGCCACTGAAGCGGGGCTGGGAATTGCAAGCTTGCCGGATTATGTCGCCCGCGAGAATGACAAGCTGGTGCGGGTCCTGCCCGATGTTCAGGGGCCGGTTTTCGAAGTTTACTTCGTTTATCCGGAAGAATTGCGCGGCTCCAACAGGATTGTTGTTTTCCGCGATTTCCTTGTTGCAGAAGCAAAACGCTGGGAAAGCTGAGTTATCCCGGCATCCTGCCTTTGAGTCTTGAAGGTCTGCAAATCTGCATATCCGATATTCGGCTTTGGCTCTGGTCCCGCAAGCCAAGCTGCGCCATATGCCTCAGCGAACGGGCGACAGCCACCACGTTCCCCTTCTGAGTTTGCATACTGTCTCCTCCCCGACACTGTATGCACTTTGCGCCGGGACCCTTCTCCTCCCCTAGGGCCCGGCGCTTCAATTTTCACACTTGTGAAAAAACCCCGGCCGTCTTGGCCGGGGTTTCTTTTTGCCGGGAAATTTTCGGCTGCTAGCCGAGTGTCGACCGCAGCATCCATCCCATTTTTTCGTGAGCTGTGAGGCGCGGGGTCAGAATATCTGCCGTCGCTTCATCGCCCAGCTCGGATGCCTGCTCAAGAGCCGAGCGAATGGTCGTAGCGACCTGTTCATGACCGGCCAGCAGATCCGCCAGCATATCGTTGGCGTCTGCCTTGGTTGCTTCGGATTTCACTTTCGCAAACTTGTCCATCTCCATATAGGATGACGGTGCCTTGACGCCCAGCGCCCGGACCCGTTCGGCAATGTCATCTGTTGCCGTCCACATTTCATTATACTGGGTTTCAAACAGCATATGCAGATCGTGGAATCTCGGTCCCGTCACATTCCAGTGATACGCGTGCGTTTTGAAATAAAGGGCGTATGTGTCGGCCAGCACCTCGGTGACAGCTTTCGCCATCGTCTCGCGCTTGGTCTGGTCCATACCCATCGACATTGTCATGTTTGACACTCCTTTCCGGCGACGCTTGTGCGCCGTTATTTCTCACTACCTTCTATGGCCCAATTACGGATATAGATCAAATAACTAATATTCGTCACAAATATCATTTTTTTCTATGATAGATTTTCCGCAAAGCGTTTGATCCTCATTCCTGCTTCCTTGAGCGAGGCATCATCGGTGGCATAGGAAATGCGGAAACAGGGCGACCCGCCAAAAGCGGTGCCCGGAACTGCGGCGACTGCTTGCTCGCCCAGTAAAGCATTACAGACATCAATATCGGTCTCCAGCTTCACCGCATCCGGCGTGGTCTTTCCAATCCAGCCGGAACACTCCGCAAAGATATAGAAAGCCCCTTCCGGCGTTGGTGCCGTCAGGCCATCCGCTGCATTTATGTCGGCGAGGACAAGATCGCGCCGGCGCTTGAAGGCCGTATTCCGGTCCTTGATGAAATCCATTGGCCCCTCGAGTGCGGCAACTGCCGCCCACTGGCTGATCGAACAGGCATTGGATGTTGTCTGTGAAATCACCTTGCGCATCGCCGCAATCAGCCCTTCCGGCCCGGCAGCGTAGCCGATCCGCCAACCTGTCATGGCGAAAGCCTTGGAAACGCCATTGGTCGTCAGCGTCCGGTCGTAGAGCCGGGGCTCGACCTGGGCGACGGTTGCAAACTCGTAACCGTCATAGACGATATGCTCATACATATCGTCGGTCATGATCATGACCTGCGGGTGCCGGAGCAAAACGTCCGTCAGTCCGCGGATTTCTTCGGACGTGTAACCCGCCCCGGTCGGATTTGAGGGCGAATTGAAAATGAACCATTTGGTGCGCGGCGTAATCGCGGCTTCCAGCTGGGCCGGCGTAATCTTGAATCCGGTTTCAATCCCCGCCCGGATCACTTTGGGTTCACCGCCACACAACCGCACCATTTCCGGATAGGACACCCAGTAGGGTGCCGGAAACAACACCTCGTCACCGGGATTCAGCGTCGCGACCAACGCGTTGTATATTATCGGCTTGCCACCCGGCGCGACCGAGACCTGGGCAGCGGAATAATTCAGCCCGTTTTCGCGTTCAAATTTTGCGACAATCGCCGCCTTGAGTTCAGGGATTCCATCCACCGCTGTGTATTTGGTCTTACCGGCTTTGATTGCCTCTATCGCAGCCTGCTTGACATGGTCCGGCGTATCGAAATCCGGTTCTCCCGCGCCTAGGGAAATCACGTCCACACCCCTGGCTTTCAGATCCCGGGCTTTCTGGGTCACAGCCAATGTGGCTGATGGCTGAACCCGCGCCAGAGCGTCAGATTGTTTGAACGTCATCGGGAATCCTTTGCGCGGAAAATGTGGAGCGAACCTAGCGGGCGTGAGGCCACCGGCCAAGCGCCGAGCCCCTTTTCTGCCGCATTTGCCTCGGAATGGCCCTTAAATTCTTCACTTTGGCCCGGATTGGCCCTCCGAGTGCCGGGAATCCGCTCGACGATCCGGCTATGAAACAGCAATCGGGAACAGACAGATGGCAAAACCGGGATCGACAAGTCCAAGTGCGATAGCTGGCCTGATTATCGCTGCTGCGGTTTTCGCCGTCACACTTTTTCTGAATCAGACTCAATCCTCATCCCGCTTGGTGATGCCGGTCGCCAGCCCTGAGGTCGCTGCGGCGAAAACTGCTACGCGATAGCTAAGGAGAAGACGATGACCATAATTCGGAAAATCACTCCGCCAGTCAGATTGCCCGATATTCGAAGCTTCGGTGTCTTCAATCGCACGGGCGTTTGCGTCTCCGTACTTCATGATGCACGCCGCCGAGCGGAAAAAGCCCAGAAACCCTGATTTCCTGCTCCGGATGGTCGCCTTCTGAGTTCCATCCCTCTAGGTTGATGGTGGCGGGGTTGTTTGTCAGACCGGAGCAGGCATTTGCAGCTTCGCGCGTTATACGGTGTCCTGATGCCGTCGGGGTTCAGGGCAAGGGCTCATTCTGTTGCGGCCATTGCATCGGCGATCCTGGTGCATGGCCTCTTTGCCATCCTGTTTCTGAATGCGCAAAGCAGGCTGCCGCCTCTTATCCTGCCGTCCATTCCGGTGACGCTGCTTTTTGAACCCGTGGAGCCCGCCGCGCTTACGCCGGATATTGCACCTGAACCGATCATAGAATCCGTACCTGAGACGCCCGCTGACGCTCCCGCTGTTCCGCCAGCCGATTCCATCACTCCAGAACGGGACGTTCTGCAGCCGGCAGAAACGCCGGTATCTGCCCGCTCTACATCCGAATCCGTGACTGCAGAAACGAACAGTAATGAAGATACCTATATCCTGAGCCCGGCAACGCAATCGGTTCTGAGGGGGTTGCAATGCCCTGGCGATCCGGACGCTTTTGCCCGGACCGGGATATGCCCCCAGGGTGCCGGCCGTCATTCGCAGATGGTGGCGTCAGGCGAGCGCGCGTCGGATTTCTATCCGATTGATGTGGCGGCCATCCGGGCCATGTTCGGTCAGGCGCCTCATGCTCTGCGCGGGCAATCCACACTTTCGGACGGAACGCAACGCCGATCCCTGTCCAATGCCGACTCGATGCGGGAAACGCTGCCGTCGTCGAGTCCGGATCCGGCATTCGGGGATTGACGCTGCGGGGGAAATGCCGACTGTCTGCCGGCTATGAATTTTCTGTCTGACACGACATCTCCCGCTCATCCGGCCATTCTGGCTTCACTTGCCGACGCCAATCACGGTTATGCGCCCAGCTACGGGAATGACAGGCTGACGGCTGAGTTGAAAAGCCGTCTGGAAAGCCTTTTTGAATCGGAGCTTGAGCTCGTTCTGACCACAAGCGGTACAGCGTCCAATGCGCTCGCCCTTTCCATCCTGTGTCCACCGCATGGTATGATCCTTTGTCATGATGAAGCCCACATCCATCGCGATGAGCGGGGAGCGCCGGAGTTCTTCACCGGTGGCGGAAAGCTGCTTCCGCTACGCGGATCACACGCCAAGATCGATCCGGCCGAGCTCGAGCAGGCCTTGGCGCAGTGGCCGCAGGACTTCGTGCACACGCCCCCGCCAAGAGTCTTGTCGGTGTCGAATCTGAATGAATCCGGATGCCGTTATTCGGTCCGCGAGTTGAAAGCGCTGACCGGACCGGCGAAATCCAAGGGGCTTGGCGTTCATTTTGACGGCGCGCGATTTGCCAATGCGCTGGTGTCGTCCACGGAGAGCGCGGCCGCGATGAGCTGGCAGGCCGGCGCGGATATTCTGTGCCTCGGGGCGACAAAGAATGGCGCGCTCGGCGCTGAAGCCATTCTTCTGTTCGGCGAGCCGCGGGCGCGATTGAGCGAATTGCAAGCGCGCCAGAAGCGGGCGGGGCATATGGGACCGAAAGCCCGCTATATTGCGGCGCAGATGCTGGCCTGGCTGCGCGATGATCTGTGGCTGGATCTGGCGCGTCATGCCAATGCGGCGGCCGCGGAGATCGCGGAGATTCTGCGCAAGGCCGGCGCGGACATCCTGCATCCCGTCGATGGCAATGAAGTGTTTGCCCGCATGGATGACGCTCTGGCAGAACAGCTTCGGGCCGGCGGGGCCGGATTTTACCAGTGGCCGGACGGGTCGGCGCGGCTGGTGGCGAGCTGGTCTACATCTGATGAGGAACTCAGGGCATTCGAGAAAATTGTCTCCGGTTAGGCGACCGCTTCTTCATCATCATACCCATCATCGTATTTCTCGTCCGTCGAGCGCCGCCACGGTCCCTCATATCTGGATTCCTGACGTCGGCGGCGGTCGGGTCCGAAATAGCCGGGAACGCGGACAAAGCGCCGCGGGCGTTCGATCAGCGAGACCATGCGCTCGAACAGGTCGATGGGGCGGACAGGTTTGGCGAGATATTCATTCACGCCGGCATTGATCGCCTGCAGCACGCGCGAGCGTTCGGAATGGGCGGTGACCATGATGATGGGCAGGTATTTGTTGGGGCTGTCATCATCATTGCGGATATGCCTGGCGAGTTCGAGCCCGTCCATTTCGTCCATGAACAGGTCGAGCAACAGGATGTCGGGGTTGAAAGCGGCCATGTTGCTGAGCGCGGTTTCGGCATCGCGGCATTCGTGAATCGTACGCACGCCAAAGCCCTGCAATATTGTCCGCAGGATCGCTGACATATGCGAATTGTCCTCTACAATGAGAACCCGGATTCGATCAAAACTGCCCGCCATTTTTTGCGGACCCGCCTCTTGTTTGCTTCCAGCCCCAAGGGAACAAATTGCCCTGATCGGGATTAACCAAGTGTATATTTCCTTACCCCATGAGGGGATTTCTCATCAGTGGAAGGTATCGCCATGAAACTGCGTCTGTTTTTTCTGAGTGCCCTGCCCCTGATCCTGACCGCCTGCATGAATGCGCCGCGCGACCGGCTGGCCGGGGATGAACCGCCGCCCGTTGTGGCGTCGGTGGAGATCGAGCGCTATCTCGGGACCTGGTTCGAGATCGCCCGCGCGGATCACAGTTTCGAGGAAAATTGCCATGGCGTTTCCGCCTTTTACGAGCGCCGGGAGGACGGGCTGATCCGGGTGATCAACCGCTGCTGGGAGGGCGGGCTGGATGGCGAGCTGGACGTGGCGGAAGGCCGGGCGCGGATTGCCGATCCGGAGACCAGTGCGAAGCTGGAAGTGAGTTTTTTCGGACCGTTTTTCGGCGATTACTGGATTGTCGAGCTGGCGGAGGATTATTCCTGGGCGGTGATTTCCGAACCGCAGGGCCGCTATCTGTGGATCCTGGCGCGCGAACCGCAGATGGATCCGGACATTCTGGAGGCCCGCCTAGCCTATCTGCAGGCGCTCGGTTTTGATACCGAAGGCCTGATCTATCCGGATCAATGGCCCAGCGCCGGAGCGGCCCCGCGGGACGGGCTGCCGGAAACGGTGACCCCGTAAGCGGAACAAACTGGAAACCCTGCGCCGGAGTCCGTATATCTGACGCATGGCCCGACTCACCACAGATGACAGCGCCGTCCGCGATATGGGGCAGGCGAAATTCGAAATCGAAAGCCCGGTGCCGACGCCCGCAGCCTGGGTGCCGCACCGCCCTACCCGTCCGGAGAAATCGGAGGGCGGAGTCCGGTTCGACTGTGTCGCCGAATATACGCCGACCGGAGACCAGCCGTCGGCGATTTCCGAACTTGTCCACGGTCTCAATGCGCAGGAGAGAGACCAGGTTCTCCTCGGGGCGACGGGGACGGGCAAGACCTTCACCATGGCGAAAATCATTGAAGCGGTGCAGCGCCCGGCGCTGATCCTGGCGCCGAACAAGACGCTGGCGGCGCAGTTATACGGCGAATTCAAGAGCTTTTTTCCCCGTAATGCCGTCGAGTATTTTGTCTCCTACTACGACTACTACATGCCGGAAGCCTATGTGCCGCGCACCGACACGTACATCGAGAAAGAATCTTCGATTAACGAGGCGATCGACAGGATGCGCCACGCCGCCACCCGCTCGATCCTGGAACGCGATGATGTGATCATTGTCGCCTCTGTCTCCTGTATCTACGGCATCGGCTCGGTCGAGACCTATACGGCGATGACGTTCGAGCTGAAGACCGGCAGCAGTGCCGATCCGCGCGAGATCGCGAAGAAACTCGTCGCCCTGCAATACACGCGCAATGACGCCGCTTTCCAGCGCGGCACCTTCCGGCTCAAGGGCGATGTTCTCGAAATCTTCCCGGCGCATTATGACGACCGGGCCTGGCGTGTGGATTTCTTTGGTGACGAGGTCGAGCGCATCACCGAATTCGACCCTTTGACCGGGCGCGCCCAGACCGAGCTCAAATCGGTGAAAATCTACGCCAATTCGCACTATGTGACGCCGCGCCCGACGCTGCATCAGGCCATGTCGTCCATCCGGCAGGAGCTGAAAGTGCGCCTCGAATGGATGGAGAAGAATGGCAAGCTGCTCGAAGCGCAACGCCTCGCCCAGCGCACGGAGTTTGATCTGGAGATGATCGGCGCCACCGGCTCCTGCGCCGGCATCGAGAATTATTCGCGCTATCTGACCGGGCGCAAGCCGGGCGAGCCGCCGCCCACCCTGTTTGAATATCTGCCGGAAGATGCCCTCGTCTTTGTCGATGAGAGCCACCAGACCATTCCGCAGCTGGGCGCCATGTTCAAGGGCGACTTTTCGCGCAAGAAAACCCTGGCCGATCACGGCTTCCGCCTGCCGTCGTGCCTCGATAACCGCCCGCTAAAATTCGAGGAATGGGATCTGATGCGGCCGCAGACCATCTGTGTCTCGGCGACGCCCGGCGGCTGGGAATTGCAGCGCACGGGCGGCGTCTTTACCGAACAGGTCATCCGCCCCACCGGGCTGGTCGATCCGCCGGTCGAGGTCCGCCCGGTGTCGAAAGACGGGGCCAGCCAGGTCGATGACATTATCGACGAGGCCCGCGCCACGGCGGCAAAGGGCTTCCGCACCCTGGTCACCACCCTCACCAAGCGCATGGCCGAGGATCTGACCGAATACATGCACGAGCAGGGCCTGAAGGTCCGCTACATGCATTCCGATGTCGATACGGTGGAGCGGATCGAGCTGATCCGGGATTTGCGCCTCGGCGTCTATGACGTTCTGGTCGGCATCAATCTCTTGCGCGAGGGGCTGGATATTCCCGAATGCGGGCTGGTGGGCATTCTCGATGCCGACAAGGAAGGCTTCCTGCGCTCGGAAACCAGCCTGGTGCAGACCATTGGCCGGGCGGCGCGCAATGCCGATGCGAAAGTCATCCTCTATGCCGACACGATCACCGGCTCGATGACACGGGCAATGGAGGAGACCGACCGGCGGCGCGAGAAACAGACGGCGCACAATCTGGAACACGGCATTACGCCGAAAACCATTGTGCGCGGCATTTCCGACGTGCTCGAAGGGGTGATGGAGAAGACCGCGGCGGGGCGGTCGGCCAAGGCGCGGGACCGCAAGAACCGGCGCGATGGCCGCGTCGCCGAGGATCAGAAACGCTTCGAGCCGAACAATCTCCGGGCCACGATTGCCGACCTGGAGAAACAGATGCGCGAAGCGGCGGCGAATCTGGAATTTGAGGAGGCGGCAAGGCTGAGGGATGAGATCAAGGAACTCGAAGGCGGATAAGCGGTTTTATCCCGTCGCAGCGCCGCGAGGCGCGAAGGCGGATGAGGCTTGTGCCCGCGAAAGCGGGGAGGATGAGATTAAAGAGCTGGAGGGTGGGAGGTAGGAACCCAGAAAAAATAGTGAAGTCTACCGAATTATATTTGCGTTTTTGCTACTTTTAACAAAAGCAAGCTCTCCTCCGCGGCCTTCAGAAGAGAAAACACTTAGTGATTTTGAAGCACGACTTGCACCCAAATAGAATCTCGAGAGGAAGCGTCTGCGCAAACCTGCACTCTCTGAATCGTCATATTCGGAACGATCAGCGTGTATTAAAATCACGTGGTCGAACTGCAATCCTGCCACAGCCTCAGGCATAGCAAAGACGGGGCGTTTTTTTGCGTATCTTGTTTGTTTGACTTCATCTCGGCTATCAATAACGATAGGATCAAGATTTTGCACTCTTCCTGCCAACTTATATTCTTGAAACTTTTCTTCATTTAGACATAAAACAGCCGCCGTGCCCGAACCGGCCTTTGCAAACTTAGCAGCCTCGAACATTGCAGCGTCTAACATGCTGATGTCATTGTCGAAATTATTGCTTACGGGAATGTCCCCACTACTGCGTGCCGATGTAGCAGAATAATCCTGCCACTCACCCTCCAAATCCAACGCAGGAAAAGCGCTATCAACACTGGACAGAAAGCGAGCGATTTCGGGAGTAGAGCGAAACACTTTATCCAACACGTCAACTTCTGACGGGCCTACGTTTATTTGCTTGAAGAAACGGGCAGCTTCACCTTTAACTCCAGTATTCAGGAATCGATCGTCTGTGCCCTGCTTCAAATCATAGGCCATAAACAACGGAACGGCCCCATCTGCTGCAGCGTGCCTGAATAAGTGGTGAAATATCATTCTTTCTATAAAGTTGAAATAGTGCAATTCATCTACAAATATTATATCAAAGCCTGCATCTTTTTTTCGATATACCCACTCATGCGTTTCTAAATATTTTGCAAAATCTGCAATCATATGATCTAAACTAATAGCGTCATGTTGAATTAAGAAATTATAATACTTTTCATAAATTTCCACTACAATTTGGCGGTCTGCCTCATTTGGCAATCTCATTTGCCAAGCCTGCCGTTCCTTATGAAGGTAAGCCTTATACAATTCTGGCTTTGACTTCCTTATACCTTCGGCGTCGAGAACGCAGGCAATTTCGTTTGCTAGTTCCCTCAAAAATTGATCGGAAGGCCTTGCTGCGTTTATCTCACTCGCAATGCTTGGCGACGCCCTTTTAAGAAAATCCTCGGTGACGCGAATGTCATTTTTAATTTCCTCAATCGCCAAGGCTATCCACTCACGCTGCTCTAGTCGCCCCTCCACACCATCGTCAGAGATAGGCAGAATTCCCTTGGTATCGTAATTAAGCGTTTCTTTTGCCAGCTGGTACAAAGAACCTAGCCAGAGTAGCTTTCCAGGCTCAGCCGAACTTACGAGATGTCGATGATCTAACGCCCGGATCATCTCAGAGACTACGTCGGTTGCGACAGAAGCCGTATGAGTCAGAAACGCCACCCTAAGCGGCTCTTCACGTTCCATGGACGCATAAAGCTCCTTTAAGCACTTGATCGTTAATGCTAGTGTTTTGCCAGTACCTGCGACACCTCGCAGTCGGCGCGGCTTATCAAGCGGAGCATCTACGAAGCTGCGCTGTTGCGTGGTAAGTTTGGACGATATCCAATCATCGAGAGTAGCCTCACCAACAAAGGACTTGCCCAGAAGAGGCTCCAAATTGATACCGGACCCGCTGGCAACCGAATCGTCTACGTTGCCACTTTCAACAGCTTCAACCGCCTCTAGCCAAATCGTGTCAATATCAAGGTGTTGAGGAACTGTCAGATCTCTAAAGTCAACAACCTCGGGAGATCTATGGAAACCAACAATATGTTTAGCATCTTGGAACAACGCGAAGTGAACGCGATCTTTCTCCTGAACCTGAAATCGGTTCGCATAAATTGAAACTAAATTACCCTGCCTATGGGGTTTGAATGACTTTGGTAATGCGACCGAATTCGATAAGATTGACAGCGCTAAGGTGACACACCGATCAAGTGTGTTTGAATTCACACCATCTTTGTAAGACGACTCTAACCTGTCATAAAATAGCCCCTTGCGGTCAATCCGAAAAAAAACCAAACGAGCATCGACACATGGTTCGGACCCCAATAAAACAATTGCATCTTTAAGGGTTACTTTTTTTATTCTATTCTCACCGCTCGGAAGATTGAAATTCTCGAACCAAGACTCGTCAACTTGTGCTTGGGCAAGAACTTCAAGCGCTTGATTATCTAGTACTAACCATCGCATCTCTAAGATCCCTCAACTATAAACTGACAATGAAGAGCTACAGCATCCTCAATTTCAGTCTCGTCTGAAGCCG
This sequence comes from Hyphobacterium indicum, assembly GCF_003129605.1. Taxonomy (GTDB): domain Bacteria; phylum Pseudomonadota; class Alphaproteobacteria; order Caulobacterales; family Maricaulaceae; genus Hyphobacterium; species Hyphobacterium indicum. Next base: position 597,701 of record NZ_QBDX01000001.1, on the reverse strand, counting down.
GAACGCCAATCCGAGAAAACAAATTTGCGGCTTTACTGGCAACTAAATACTTGAACCGCTCTCGAAGGCGGGCGACCCTAAAGACTGATGATGTGCGGTCTTTTCCATAACGCTCGGCATCAATGCCGATAACGTGACGCAACATGACGACATTTGCCAGCCCGGAAACACCTTCGATTGCTGGAAGCACTACGGCATCAGCAGGAAGGCTCTTTGAAACCGCCTTTCCGAGATTGGCGATTTCTTTATTGGTGCTCAAATTGGCCGCCGCGACCAACTTTCTATAACGCTCTCGAACGCAAATTTCAGAAAGCGCATTGTTGAGGGAAGTTACTCCCCGCAGAAAGTCTTGATCTCCGGGTGACACTGAGAGAGCACTAAAAACTGCTTCAAAACCCGAATCTTCAACCCAAGAAATGAAATCGTCTATACGTAAATGATTGGCATTTTTATTTTTTCTTCTTACGTATTTGTTTATTTTTTCTTCATATTTATTTATTTGATTGTTTCTTATTTCTTCAATTTGATCTTCTAGTATATATCTCTCGATATACTGTTCAATCGGTAGTATTTTTAAACAGGTTACTATATTATCGCACTTGCCCTGCACTAAGTCACAATCAGCAGTAAACACAAAATAAGCGCACTCGCTTGCATCGTCTGACGACTTCAATATGTCGCCTTGCAAGAGTGCTGCATTTGATTCCACAAATACTGTCGCCACCATTTTCCAAGACGCTCGCTTTCAACACAAACATGTTTCAATTAATGTTGAGGTTGCAATCAGAGTCAACACCGGATCAATGATAGTCGTAATCCACACCTTCCCCATCCTACGGCTGATCCAGATCTCTCAAGTCTTAAGGCCCGGACAAAAGCGGGGCGCGGCTCCCCGCATTACCCGCCTTACCCGCTTTCGCGGGTACAAGCCGCGGGCACAAGCCGCGGGGACAGGCTGGATGACGGTGGAATATATTTTATTGTCATCCCTGCGAAGGCAGGGACCCAGAGCAAGGGTGACGCTGCCGCTGTGCTGCCCTCAATCTGCGCGGCGTGGACGCAGGCGGCAGGTTGGCGCAGGGCGTGCCAATGGAGCGGGCGTAACTGGGTCCCTGCCTTCGCAGGGATGACGGTGGGTAGTTACCTTCCCTCCCCTTGATGGCTGAGGATCAAAGAAAGCTCCAGTGGAGCTTTTGACATCCGAAGGGTCGGCGATCCGTCAGGATCGGCGGGGTGGAGTGAAGATGGTAAACGCTGCGCCAAATAATATCCCCCCACCCCTACCCCTCCCCACATTGGGGGAGGGGAAAGCGCCCGCCAAAACGCAAATAATCCACGCGGGCGCGGGCGCGGCTATACTGCCCCGGTGACGCCACCGATCTTCACCCTGAAAGCCCGGGCCGAGCAGATGCGCCGCGACGGCGTGCCCGTCCACGAGGTGGCCCGCGCCGTGGGGCGCTCGCCCTCGACCATCTATGGCTGGGCGGCGCAGGGCGGCTGGCGCGTCGAGGATCTGGAGGCGGAGGGGATTGGGGAGTCCCCCGTTGTTCCCGCTCCGCCCGGCGCGGCTTTTCCCCTCCCCTTGATGGGGAGGGTCGGCGATCCGTCCGGATCGGCGGGGTGGGGTGATGGCAATAACGCCGCAAATCCTCCCCCCACCCCTACCCCTCCCCACGAGGGGGAGGGGAAACATTCCACAGAGCCTTTGACCCCGCTGGAGGCGGCGCGGCAATTGCACCAGAGGAGTGCCGATCTGGCAGCAGCGGGGCAGATCCGGCCCGCCGAGGCGGCGGCGCGGCTGGCCGACCGGATATTGCGCACGGAATATCTGCTGGGCCGGGTGGGCGGTGCGGCCGCCCCGGAGACGCCGGAGGCGGACGCGGAAGACATCAGGGCCGAACTGGAGGAGCGCTTCCGCCGGGTGATCCAGCACTATCATGAGCGCCGGGCGGCCGGCGATCCCGATCCGGGAGGCGGCGTGCCCCTGGGGTTCCATAGAATTGCTGAGGCCAATGGATGCAGTCTCGACGAGGTGATGGGATGGCCGCCGGAGGCATCGGAGGGATGAGGGGGTGGGGCGGGCGCTCCCTTCCCCTCCCCTTGATGGGGAGGGAAGACGGCGTAGCCGTCAGGGTGGGGTGATATCTGGACGCCCCCCACCCCTACCCCTCCCCACAGAGGGGGAGGGGAAAGGGCGCGGCCCTGTGATGACGGGGGTGGTGTGGATGACGAATTTTTAATCCTGGCAGGCTTGCGACGGGAAGACCGCTGCCCATCTCTTGCGCGCAACACGCCCGGGCGGGCCACAAGTGCCGCCTTGCGGCGCGCTTGCAGACATTGTGAACAATCCAAGGGAGGTCTTGATGAAATCCTCATTGATGCTTGCCGCACTCGGTTCACTCGCGCTGACCGGCGCGGCATCTGCCCTGTCCGATACGGAGGGCCAGACAGACCGGTCCGAGGCCGCGTCCGACCCGCAACCCGCCGTGGCGGCGGAGGCGGTGGACAAGCCGGTCATCCCTGCTGACGGCACGCCTGCCGGCAAGCCGGTGGAAGCGGCGGAACTGGCCGCGATGGACGGGATGACGGAGGCCGGGCCGAAGCCTGACGCCGACGGCTAGGCCGGTCGGTCCCGTATCTCCAGTCCCTCCCCTTGATGGGGAGGGAAGACGGCGTAGCCGTCAGGGTGGGGTGACGATGGCAAACGCTGCGCCAAAAAATATCCCCCCACCCCTACCCCTCCCCACAATGGGGGAGGGGAAAGCGTTTCGATGCCCATTCAAATTCCGTCATTCCGGACGGAGCGTAGCGACGATCCGGAACCCATTCCGGAGGATTGACTTCGCGGAATGGGTCCCGGGTTCTCGCCGAAGGCTCGCCCCGGGATGACGGAGTTTAAGTCGTACAGGAGGAGGGGAAAGGGCGGCCCTGTGATGACGGGATTGGCCGCTACCAGTGATCGCTGACGGGCTGGCCGTGGAGGATTTCCGCCAGCCGCTCCGTGGCCGCGCGCGCCGTGCCGGGCGGCAGGGCGGCGGGATCAAACCAGCCGGTTTCCGCAATCTCATGCCCGTGATCTGCGGGGCAGGCCTGCCACTCGCGGACGATGAACAGCGCGACATGGTCGCCGCGAAAGCGCGCCGCATTGGAATAGACGTGGACGAGCTGGGGCGGGGCGGTGAGGGCAACCCCCGCCTCCTCGCGCAATTCCTTTTCCAGCGCCTGGTGCAGCGTCTCGCCGCGCTCCACTCCGCCGCCGGGGAAATGCCAGCCGGGGCGGTAGGTGTGGCGCACCAGGCAGACCTCGCCCGCCTCGTTGAAGACCAGCCCCTGCACACCGAGGGTGAGGCCGCGGGTGCGCCGCCAATGGCTCTGCATCAGCGGCCGCAGTACGGGTTCGAGGCGCAGACGCCAGCTCATGAGGGGGGACGATTGCCGCCGCAATCCCTCCCTAGCGGGCGCGCGAAATCCCGGCTAGACAGCAGGCCGGTCTGTCTGTGATTTATGGAGTCTGCCATGTATGCTCTCGTTGCGCTCGCCCTGCCCCTCATCGCCTTCGGCATCCTCAACTTCATCGATTACAAGCGTTTCGACTAAGCTGATTCTGCAGCAAGCGAGGCGGATATGATGGCAGTTGACGACTCCCTGTTGCTGGCTGGCGGCTTCGTGCTCGCCGGGATCGTGGTCCTGCTGTTCGGCGGTGACATGCTGATCCGCGGCGCAGCGGCGCTGGCGCGGCGGGCGAAAATCCCGGCGCTGCTGGTCGGGCTCACCATCGTCGCCTTCGGCACTTCGGCGCCGGAGCTGGTCGTCTCGGTCGATGCCGCCCTGTCGGGCGCGCCGGGCCTCGCGCTGGGCAATATCGTCGGCTCAAACATCGCCAATGTGCTCTTCGTGCTGGGCCTGCCTGCGCTGATCGGCGTGATCGGCACACAGACGCGCGGCGTGCGGCGCAATGCCATCTTCGCGCTTCTGGCCGGGGTGGCGCTGGTCGTGGTCAGCTATGACGGGTCGATCTCGATGATGGAGGGCGCGGTTCTGTTCGCGCTGATCTTCGTCTTTATCGGGCTGCTGGCGGTGTCGGCGATGCGCGCCAAGGATGATCCGCTGCTGGCCGAGGTGGCGGAGCTGGAAGAAGCGGCGGGCAAGGGCTCTCTGCCCGGCACACTCCTCGCCCTCATCGTGGGCCTGATCGCCCTGCCGCTGGGCGCGCATATCATCGTCACCGGCGGCACCGCCGCGGCAGGATTGCTGGGCGTGTCGGATGCGGTGATCGGGCTGACCGCGCTGGCCATCGGCACGTCGCTGCCGGAATTTGCCACCGTCGTTGCCGCCGTGCTGCGCCGCCAGGGCGATCTCGCCATCGGCAATGTGCTCGGCTCGAACGTGTTCAACGTCTTCGCCGTGGGCGGCGCGACCGGCCTTGCCGCCGGGCTGGCGAATGTGCCCATGCCGGTGCCGGACCAGTTCATGCGGCTGGATTTCTGGGTGATGCTGGGCGCCAGCGCGGTGCTCGCATTGCTGATTTTCGCGGGCCGCAATGTCGGCCGGCTGGCCGGGCTGCTTTTCTTTGGCGGCTATGTTGCGTATATCGCGGCCCTTGTCTGGCTGAACCCCATCCAGATGCTGTAACGCGCGCAGGCTGATGACCCATTCCCGGCTGGAAATCACGAAGGACTTCACCTTCGAGGCGGCTCACTATTTCGAGCATGAGGCGAAAGACCATCCCTTCGCGCGGCTGCATGGCCATTCCTTCGCCGGATCCGTGACGCTGGCCGGCGAGCCCAATGACAAGGGCTGGATCAAGGATACCTGGAAGATCGAGCAGATCGTGGCCGGCGTGGTAGCCGATCTCGACCACCGCCTGCTGAACGAGGTGGAGGGGCTGGCCAAGCCCTCGCTGGAAAATATCTGCGCCTGGCTGTTCGACCGCCTCGCCCCGAAACTGCCGGGCCTGGTCGCGGTCGAGGTCGGCCGCCCGTCCTGCGGTGAGCGGGCGGTTCTGCGGCGGGGCTAACTTACGAAAGCGCATTCCATGAATCTCCCCGGTATCCGCACGCTCTTCCTGTTGCCCCTGATCATCGCTGCTCTCGTCCCCGCCGCGACCGCCTTGCCGCCTGACGAAGCCAGTGCCTGGCGCGAAGACCTTGAGGCCTATCATGCCGGCCTCCTCGCCAACCATATCGACCCCTATCACCGGATCAGCGAAGCGGCGTTTCTGGCCGAGCTGGAGCAGCTCTCGTCAGCGCTTGATGATCTGACCGAGGACGAGGTCATTGTGCGGTTGATGGCGTTGACCCGGCGGATCGGTGACGGCCATACCAGCCTGCCGCTCTGGCGTCCCTACCCCATGCGGCGCTTTCCGGTGGAAGTCACCCTGATCGATGACATGCCCTATATCACCGGCATTGATGCCACGCAGGCACAATGGCTGGGCGCGAGGGTGATCTCGGTCGACGGGACGGCCGCGTCGGCAATCACACAGGCTTTGGGCGAGGTCGTGCCTTTTGTGGAAAACGAACATTCCCGGGCACGGCGCACCGGCGATTATTTCTCCGCGTCACAACTGCTCTCCGGATTGGGGTTTCTGAGTGATCCAGATCGCGCCAGATTCGCACTCGAACGCGATGGCCAGCATACCGTTCTGGCGCTCGCCGCTATGGATCGGACCGCGATTGACGGCACTGATTTCGCCCGCCTGGACATGCGCGATGAGGAGTATCTGACGTCTGCGATGATAGAAGCACCGGGCATCTATTATTCGTGGATTGCCGAGCAGAACGCCGGATATATTCGCTTTGATACCTATCCGGGCGAAGCCGACATGAATGCCTTCGCCGAGGCTGTGACCACTCATATCGGCGATCAGAATGTCGAGGCGCTGATCATCGATTTTCGCGGCAGTTATGGCGGCAATTTCTTCATGGGCCTACTACTCTCTTCCTGGTTGATCCTCGAAGACGGGCTGGACTGGCAAAACGGATTCTATGTGCTGACCAGCAATACGACCTTTTCGGCCGCCATGAGCAATTCGGCCCAGTTTTCCGACATCCTGAATGCCCGCAGAATCGGCCAGCCGACCGGCGCCAATCCGTGCGGTTATCAAGATATGGCCAGTTTCAGTCTGCCGAATTCCGGTCTTCTGATCACGACCTCGAAACGCCGCTACTGTTTCGCGCGCGTCGCTGGTGACACCTTGCCGCCGGACGTCTTGATACCGGTTACAATCGAGGATTACCGCGCCGAACGAGATCGCGTTATGGAATGGGTTCTGGACGATATCGGTTCGCGCCGCACGCCGCACTGACGTCTCTGCGCCAATGTCCGGTGTTGCGTAAAAGCGCGGCGGAATCTGGATCTGTGAAAAGGATATTCGCTTAAGGATCTGGGGAGATGGCGAAAGATCCGAACCATCTCATGGCACAGCCCCTGACGGCGTTGCTTCGGGGCCATGTCGCCGTCGGGGAAGAAATGCGCCAAACCTGCCTGGCCTCGTCGCTGTCGAAGTCGGCTGCCCAAGCTGCGGGGAGCGGGCGGTGCTCAGGCGGGGTTAGGCCCGGCTTTCACTCCTCTCATCCGAGTCTCCCTAAGGATTATCTGGAGGGCCTCATCAGGCTCGAGACCGCCCGACAAAAATGTAGCCGCCCGGCCTCAGCGCAGCGACGCTGTCCATTCCTCGGCCGGCGTTTCCAGGCACATGCCCGAAAGGGCGGTAAAGCCGGACGGGAAGGCCGGCGAGTCGAATGTGACGACCACCCTGCCCCATGTCTCATAGGCCTCGCCATTGGCGGCGATGATGGAGAAGGGGCAAGGATCGCCCGTGGTTTTTCCGGGCATGTTCGACGCCACCCAATAGCCGTCAAACCAGCCGGTCCGGTCATCAAAATTGCCGGCCAGGTCGCGGATAAAGAAGCGGCGCTCGATCCCGTCGGCCTGGGTCAGCAAGAGCACGGCATGGGTATCCAGGTCTTCGGCATAGATGATCTGGCCGGCGTCGGAGTCCCAGGCTTCATCGGCGAAAGCCGGGAAAGCGGCGAACAGGCCGGCCGCCAGGGCCGGGAAGACAAAAGAGCGCATGGGAAAACTTTCACGGTTAAAGAGACGAAATACTAGTCGCGACTCGGGCCCTGCGGGCAAGCCGGTTTATATCATCGGGCGATGTTGTGACCCTCCGCCCTGATGGCCGCACCGGCAATATCAGAAGCAATCCGATGTGTGCTGCCCCTCATTCCGGCTCCGCAAATTGCCGGGCGAGAAAGTCGAGCAGTGGCTCGGGGTGCGTGTTGAAGAAGCGGTAGGCATCAAAACGCTGGCCCGTTCCGAAGGCATGAGGGTGTTCCGGCCCGATCCAGACGATCTCGTTCTCGACCGTCGCGGCGGCCATGATCTGCTCGATATCATTGCGGCCGGTCTCCGGATCGAAGGTATAGCGGTCACGTTCGACCTGACTGAACAGGATGGGCACGGTTACGCTGGGCACGGTTTCCAGCGCATTGGCGAAGCCGAAACCGTATTGTTCCCGCTGCACGGCTTCCACCTGGTCGACCAGGTCGAGACCGGTGCGGGCACGGATAAACCGGTCGGTCATGTTGTCGGACAGGGTCGGCTGGTTGGCGACGAGGCCCCGGATCTGCGGGTGAGAAAACAACTCCGGTTCATTCTGCCAGGCCAGAAAGGTGGCGTTCGCTCCCATGCACTGGGACAGGAAGACAAGCTGGTCATCCCCGAAGGCGTCATGGCCCAGCACGTAACGCAGCGAAGCCACGACGTCCTGCCATTCCGTTACACCGGCGCCGACCGGCGCCTCTGTTCCCCGGGCCAGCGCGCCGAGCCCGCCATCGCTTTCACCCTGCCCGCGGTGATCATAAGTGATGATATTATAGCCGGCATCGTGAAGGTGGCGCAGCATGGGCAGGAATTCCGCCGAAACGCCGTCCAGCCCCTCGACGGAGCCATAACGCGTTGTGGTCAGCGGATGATTGACGATGACGGTGCGGTCCGAGGGCCGCGGCGCCGGGATTTCCCAGGCGCTGAGGCGGATATTGTCGTCGGTGAGGATATCCACGTCGCGATAGGCCATGCCATGGTCTTCGGGTGTTTCCGGTAGATCGAGCCGCTCCGGCGCAACGCGCATGGCGACAATCCGGTCAACGAGGAAGTCGTCCCGGACGCCAAACGGATTGGCAAACCAGACAAAGGCCAGAAGCCCCGCCACCAGCGCGACGGCGATCCCGGAAAATTTCAGCGCGTTGATCATTCTTCCCACCTTATGTTTACACTGTAAATATATGCCTAGATCAGGGTTGCGGCGCCGTCAAGAAAAAGTTTACAGTGTAAATATGGATGATCACGCAACCGCCAGATCCGGCTATCACCACGGTAATCTGAAAGAAGCACTGCTCGAGTCGGCGCGAAAAATTCTCGAGGAGTCCGGTCACAGCGCCCTGTCCCTGCGGCAATGCGCGAAAGCCGTTGGCGTCAGCGCGACGGCACCGCAGAATCATTTCGGCAACAAGAGCGGCTTGCTGACGGCGCTTGCGACACAGGGCTATGCCGAGCTGGTAGCGCGCATGCGGTCTTCCCTCCCGCCCGATGCCAGCCGTGCCGAGCGCCGGTCCGCCGCCCTGCAGGGATATGTCGCCTTTGCGCTGGAGAATCCGGCGCTTTACGAATTGATGTTTGCGCGTGACCGGGTCCTTGCCGATGACCCCGCGCTGCTGGAACAGGTCGGGGCGTGTTTTGCCGTGCTGGCGGATACTTCGCAGGAACTTGGCCTCTTTCCTTCAGGCGACCCGAACCTCGAGGCTAGGGAACAGGTTTTTGTCTGGAGCCTCGTACATGGTTATGCGCAGCTCGCTACCGCGGGCCGGTTCAAGAAGGAGGCGATGAAGGGGATGGATATCCTGTCGATCTTTCCCGAGGGAAATCAGACGGGTTAACCGGCAGGCGCCAGACACGGCGCGGTGGACGTCGGCTGCCAGTGCTGCGGCGGGGGCAGAGGCGGATTTTTCCGCCATTGCATGCCGGTTTCGACGATTTGGGTCATCCAGATCGCCGGTTCGAATCCCGCCCCTCCCAAATGGAACTAGGACGGATCGGCCCAAGCCTCGTCCGTGAAGTCGCCGCCGCAATTTCCAAGCCTGATGATGAACCCGCTTGGGTAAGCAGGATGGGCGAACTCCACCTGCACATCGCCCCAGAGGTTGGATTGCAGACCGTCGGCGCCGGTTCTCTCCGTCGCACATTCACCGGGAGCGGATTCAATCCAATAGCCATTGAACGCACCGCGTTCGGTGGTGTTGCCCGCCAATCCGGGCAGGTAGATATAAACCCGGCTGCCGGGGTGTCCGCCCGCCATGGAAAGAAGGGCGACATCGCCAATGTCTTTCTCATAGACGATCTCGCCATACTGAGCAGAATTCCAGCTCTCATCGGCCAAGGCAGCTGCCGGCAGCATCCCGCCGATCACGAGGGCGGTTAACAGGGGAGTCTTGTATCCCAATCTTGAATTATACATATCGAACTCTCTTACTTTCTCCGCCTGGACGAAACGTATTCACGCGAGACGAGTCATCAGGCGAACGGAAATCTCGGGGTGAATCACCTGTTACAGAACAGGCTTGTCCCTTCGATTATTCGACAGTCACGACCCAAATGAGCTCGTATCGCGAGCCGTCGCCTGTCATGGTTTGTGTGTAGGTTCCGGCCTCGGTCCGGTTGTATTCGTAGATGCCGATCAGATCGTCACTCGAAAGTGAATCGCTCTCAAACAAGCTGACCGACCCGGCGACCGTGGTATCGAGGACAATGCCTTCAGGAACCCAAGTATCACCTGACCGGATGACATAGTTATTGTCCGGATATCGGGAACCATCGCTAAATTGGAGGTATATTTGATCTTCATTGCTGCCAATTGTTGTGCTGATGGCAGTTACTGATTGAAGTCGCAGTATGGGGCGCTGCTCCTGAAACTCTATGCCGGGCGTGGCACAACCAGACACAAAAAGTACCGACCCGAGTATTGTGCCTTGAATAAATGTATTACGAAACATTATTAAACTCCATATATTCTAAATTTCTGTTTTATTAAATACATTTTGACTGTATAGGGTATTTTATTTATAGCAAGCTCATAGGCATGCCCGTCTCCGGGAAAGCCCTCCCCAGCCTCGCACAGGGCCGCCGGACGCGGATTCCGAAGCGGGCGTCCGCCCAACCCGCGCACGTCGGGACCCGCTCGCCGTCGTGAATCGAGGCAAGATGCGTCGATCAAAATACTGAAATAATAAGGGGGCGTTCTTTATTTTGACCGTTCAGAATGAACTGACAATTTTTATTTTATTTTATTTCCATGAAAACGACGTTGCTGCTATGAATGTAAATTCAGGGGGACGGTATGATTTTCAATCAACACATGACTGTTTTTAAATTAATCGCTGTGGCGAGCGCCATCGTGATCTCGACCGGATTCGGGACGATCAACAGCGGTGGCCAGAATTCCGAACACGGGCGAATAACCCGTCACGCGCTGGCTTGCGACGGCGCATCACCGCCCTCCGCATGTTTCCAGTCCGACACCCTGGATTCGCTCGCCGGCAGCCGCGGAAATTTCGGCGCTGTCGGGGCGCCCGACCGGGGCCGGGGCATGCTGACGTCCTTCGCGCATTGCAGCGCGGGGGATTATTTCGACACTCCGGGCTATCCGCGCAGCCGGTCCGAGGCCGAAGCTTCGCTGCGGGAATGCCGCGATTACATGCTCGAGAACATACGCCACGCTGTTGTTGATGCAGCGGACCTGCTGGATGATGACGGGGAGATACGCTCCAGCCAGATTCCGTCATATATCTCTTGCGTCTATGCGGGTCAGGAACATGGCCGTGCGAAATGCAACGTACTGGCCCATCTCGGGCGCATCCTCCATGCCAGTCAGGATTTCTATTCCCATTCGAATTGGGTGGATCAGCCCGATCCGGCGCAACCCGTTGCGATCGAAAATCCGCCGGGTCTCGGCAATACCGGCCGGGCGCCCTGGCTGGATTTGCGTGTTGCCAATCCGGCCTTCCCTTCCGGGCTGGTTTCGGGTTGTTTCGACATGGCGTCATTCGCCAGCGAGGATACCGGGTGTCTATACGGCGATGAGGGTGCTGGAACCCACCGGCTGCGGCATCTTGATCTGAACAAGGACACTGGATCAATTGATCCGCATATTGGCGAAGGAACGACAGTGCGCGGCGCCATCGGTGATAATTTCGAACGCGCTGTGATGGCCGCCATCGAGGATAGCGCTGACAAGTGGGTGACGTTCCAGGAGATGCTTGTTGTTGCTTATGGGCAGGAACGGGCTGCGTTAATGATCTGTGCGATCACTCACGATGACCCCGTCGATGACTGTAGCTGAGGCGTAATTCCAGGCGAATGCGAAATCGTAAGAAATTCGCCGCTGTCCGCTCCATTGGTGAATTTTGCGTGTCCGCTTCCCGGATACGGAGCTGACGGCCGCAGCGCGCCGGTCACTCGGGCTGTCCGAGGGCTCCGCTCCCGGCACGCGCGCCAGCCTTCAGACAAGGGACTGTGAGAGCGTCAGACTCTCACAATAACAGACAGTCAGGCAGAGGCTTGTGCGCCGCTGTTACCTGGCCTTGCGTGGACGGGCCGGCTTTGACGGCTTTTTGGAAGCGGCCGCCCCGGCATTCTTGTCCCGGGCCAGCCTTTGCTGGCGAAGCTTGGCGGACAACGCCGCGCGTTCTCCGGATTCCTCGCGCAGAATATCGCGGACCGCCGCATCCGTAATATCGGCCTTTGTCTGCGGTTTCTTCGCTTCCACCGAAAAGAATGAATCATAATTTTTGCCGGGCATTTGCGGGGCCTTTCTCCGGGATGGGGATAAGCGAAAGGCCGGGGCATGCCCCGGCCTTTCGGACGAATTCCGCTTGTGCCAGGCGGACAGGCCGCCCGGCGAAGACGGATCAGGCCAGGACGAGATTGTCGGCCGCATTCTTGCCGGAACGGCTGTCCTTGACGACGTCAAAGGTCACTTTCTGACCTTCGTCCAGCGAGTGAATGCCCGCGCGCTCAAGTGCCGTTGCGTGCACGAAAACGTCGGTCGAACCATCTTCCGGCTGGATGAATCCAAAACCTTTGCTGGAATTAAAAAATTTCACGGTTCCTGTTGTCATAGCAATTTCCTTTCAATTGATAACAGAATTGGCAAGCTCCCGGCCATGAGGCCGAAAACCACGAGTCGAATTTGGAAGGGAAAAAGCCATGAAGGCGGCAGGCCGTCCTTCAGGAATAATCATCTAACCAGTACGATGGTCGCATTATAGCGCCCCGATTGTGTCCGGATTGTGGCGGGCGGAATCACCGCGAAAATTCTGCGCTCTGGCGTCCTAAGGTCCGCCTGTCCGGGTTACGCGAAGGAGCAGATGGAAAGCCGCGGCGTTCGAGGCAGGCCGGTCGGTCCACAGCTAGTCACCAGGAGGGTTTCTATCCTGCGCATCAATGACTCAACTTGGGGTGCAAGGGGAAACAAGCCACCAGAGATCGCGCGCTGCGTCGGTCTTCCCCCAAACTGCGCATTTGCATCGCTTGGCGACGGATTTTTTCAGCTTCAACGTTACCTGTCTGAATGCAAACCGCGAACCGGAAGGGTGAAATTATGATCCACGTGCAGCGAGCTTGTTCCAGCGTGACACTAAAGCTGCTCGCCATCTTGATGTTGCTGGCTCCAACTTCGGCTGCTTCCGCGCAGAACGCGACGACAACACATGTCTATACGCAAGCCGCGACGGAAAACGGTCCCCTTCCGCTGGAGCTCGACATTCATCGACCGGATGCGGGCTGCAGTAGTGACTGCCCGCTGATCGTCTTTATTCACGGCGGCGGCTTTGTCAGCGGTTCAAAGGATCTGGCCGGAGTCATAGACTTGCTTCAGGACGCATTGGCAGCTGGCTACGCCGTCGCCGCGATCGACTACCGCCTCGCCGGAGACCGTCCGGTACTGGCCTCGGCAACACTCGGCTTTCTGGAAACCGTGCTCTCCACATCGCAGTGGCAACTCCTGAATGCCAACAGCGGTGCAGGTCGCCAGGCCCGCGCAGCGATCGGAGCGATCGAGGATACCGAAGCGGCGATCGGCTGGCTCGCGGCCAATGCGGGCGCGATGGGGATCGACACCTCCCGTGCCGTGCTCTGGGGCGGATCTGCCGGTGCCGGAACATCGCTGAATGTGGGTTACGGCCAGCAGGAACGCGGTGTCACCCTCCCCGTCGACCTGGTCGGCATTGTCGATTATTGGGGTGGATTGCAGCCCTTCTTCACAATGGAGGCAAACGACATTCCGCTGATGGTCGTGCATGGAAACGCCGATCAGACGGTCGCGTTCCAGAACGCCCTCTCCCTCGCTGCTGCTGCACAAGCAACGGCGACCGATATCTGGTATCTACCGCTTGACGGAGTCGGCCACGGCCTATCCACAGTTCAGCCGCGAACGCGTACCGTTCGGGACGTTACTGTCGCTGACCACACGGTGGCATTTCTCGATGCGGTATTCGGTCGCGCCGGGACAACCCGCTCACGTTGCCTCGCAGATCGGCAACAGCTGTGTGACGACGCTGCATTCGGGCCGCCTTCAATTGCCGCTTCACTCCTGCCGGGAGCCCGTTCGGTTCCGGCTGGGCAGCCGGCGACCGCTTTCGCCTCCGTCGTAAATGCGGGTCAGCAGACCGCCGAGAATTGCCGGTTGAACATGTCGGATGGCGTGGACGCTGCGTTCGCCTTTCAGACAACCGATACGGCGAATATGCCGATTGGAACGCCCAGTACGCCTGTTGACGTGCTGCCAAGGCTGTCACAGAGCTTCGTCTTCAGCCTGACGCCCAGATCGGTCTTCGTGGGCCAGAGTGTGCATATCGATTTTACCTGTGAGGCCGGCGTGCAGGCAGCACGCATTCCCGGTCTCACCGATTTCGTGCTGTCATCCGATCCGGGAGCGCCCGACCTTCTGGCTATCGGCGTAACGCCGACATCAGACGGTGTTATCAGAATTCCTGGCGACGGAAACCGGATCGGATTTCTTTCGGCCGCAGCCGTAACGGTCGGTGCCAGCGATCCGGTAACCGTGACCGTCAGCGCCGATACCGGCGGTCAGGATTTGCCGGTGTCGCTGGAGGTTTGCGAGACCGACAGTCAGGGCTTGTGCACTTCAAGCCGTACGCCCAGTCCATTTGCCGTTGTTTTCCATCCTGATAATCCGCGCCTGTTCGCCGTTTTTGTGCGCGCAAACGAAGGGGCAGACATGCCTTTGGCCGCAGCAGACCGGCGCGTATTTCTTCGATTCAGTAGCGATGCCGTACCGCGATCTGTCACTAGTGCGGCGATTGCGTCACCCCTGACCAATAGCCATTAGCGGATCAGCGACCGAAGCCCCGGACCGGCAGTGCCGCAGTCCACGTCAATGCCTGCCCCCTACACCTGCGGCGCGTTTTCCCATCGCCCGCCAGCGTCGGCGTATTCCTGCGTGCCCTTGTGGATCACGTTATCGCCGTCAGTCGTGGCGCGGGCGGGGATGTCGCCCTGCCCCTTGATGCGCTCGTAGAGCGGCGCGAAATCCTGCTTCACCGTGTCGTCCAGCAATTGCTGGAAACTGTCGATGACGAAATAGGTCTGCTGGAAATCATCATAGCGGTATTGTGTGCGCATGATGCGCTCGATGTCGAAACCGATGCGGTTGGGCGAACGGCCCTCCAGCGAGAAGACGCTTTCCGAATAGGATGAGACAATGCCGGCGCCATAGATTTTCAGCGCGTCACCCTGTTTGATGAGGCCGAATTCCACCGTGTACCAGTAGAGCCTGGTGATGTTTTCCAGCGTGCCGAATTCCAGCGCGCGCAGGCCGCCGCGGCCATAGGCGGCCATGTAATCGGCAAAGGTCGACAGGCCCAGCAGCGGGGCATGGCCGAAGACATCGTGGAAGATGTCCGGCTCCTGCAGGTAATCGATCTCGTGCGGCTTGCGGATGAAGCGGCCGACCGGGAATTGCCGGTTGGCGAGATGGGTGAAGAAGGGCTCGTCCGGGATCAGGCCCGGCACGGTGACGAGCTTCCAGCCGGTCAGGGCTTCCAGCTTCGGATTGACCTCCCGGAAGTCGGGGATCTTTGTATTGTCGAGGCCGAGCGCGTCGAGCCCGTCATAGAATTCCCTTACCGCCCGGTTGCCCAGCATGCCGGTCTGGCGGTTATAGAGCTTGTGCCACATGGCATGCTCTTCATCGGTGTATTCATCCCAGCACTGGTCGATCGTGTAATCATCGCGCACCTGACCGGCCTCGACCTGGCGCTGGACGACCGGATCTGATGTGGGGACGCGTAGCTCGACCATGTGAGCCTCCGATTAGTTACATTTGAAACTAACCTAATGGTTTCGTGACCCTGCGCCAAGGCCGCTCTTGCTTGAAACACTGCCTTATCCCGCCTATGCACAGCGCCAGAAACCAGCACCGGGACCCCGCCGCCATGCCGCAGATGGAAATCGAAATCACCGCCTTGCGCGTGCCTGTTGCACTGGGGGTTCACGATTTTGAACGCAAGGCGCGCCAGGATGTTACGGTCGATCTGGTGATGACGCTGAAATCCGTGCCGGCGAATGATTCCATTGGCGAGACGGCGCATTATGACGAGGTCGCCGCTGCCGTGCAGCAGACGGCTGATCTGAAACATTATGATCTGATCGAGACGCTGGCCCTGGCCATTGCCGAGCGGGTGAAGGCCTTCCCGGATGTTGCGCGCGTGACGGCGACGGTTCACAAGACACCGCGCACTGTTCCGGCGGAGCGTCTGTCAGCGCGGGTCTCGCTCTGAAAATATACCCCTGCACAGAATATGAATTTATGGTAAGGATGCCCGCCGCCGGAATAATTTCTTTGGCGAGTCAAGGAAGGGAAGACTTATGCGTACACGTTTGATGCTTACCGCTGCCCTGCCCGCGCTGGCCCTGATGGCCTGCTCTTCGGGTGAAGAGGCTGCGACTGACGACACGATGATGGATGAAGCCGAAGCCACCATGGAAGATGCGGCGGATGCCGCTGGCGATGCCATGGATGATGCCGGCGATACCGCTGGCGACATGATGGACGATGCCGGTGACGCCGCTGAAGCTGCCATGGACGATGCCGGTGACATGGCCTCGGATATGGCCGACGAAGTTGAAATGGCCATGGACGACATGGACACTGACGGCATGGAACAATGCTATGGCATTGCCCTGGCTGGCGAGAATGATTGTGCGGCCGGCCCCGGCACGTCGTGCGAAGGCACATCGACGATTGATTATCAGGGCGATGCCTGGACCTATGTCCCGGAAGGCACCTGCGAATCCATTGAAACGCCGTTCGGCAACGGTTCGCTGACGCCCGTCGACCGCCCGTAAGCGGTTCTGAATTCTGTTCTGACGATGCGCCGCCGTGGTCTCCACGGCGGCGTTTTCGTTATCCGAAGGCCTTGTCGATCTTCGATTTCGGCTTCACGGCCGACATGAACAGGCTCGCCACGATCGCGATGATAATGCGCGCGATGATGGTGAAGAAGAGGAAGGTGATCTGCTGATTGGACAGGAAGAGCCGGACCAGATTGTTGTACCGGTTGGGCAGCGCGGTATGGGTCAGCCAGTCCTCGACCTGATCGGCCCAGTTCAGGATCCAGTTGAGCAGGTCCGGTGCATACAGGCCGAGCGTGACCAGCATGGCGAGGGCGAGGATAAAGGCCAGGAACAGCGTGGCGCTGACAGAGCCGACACGGCCAAGAATAAACATGGATTTCCCCTTACATGACGCCAGGACGGCACAAGTCTAGCACATCTGCATGAACCATGCCTGTCAGAGATCGGTTTCGTGAAGCAGGGTATAGGTGAAGCTGTTGCCGTAAATCTCTTTCGCCCGCCGCGCGAGCGTCATCAGGATATCGAAATCGGTGGGATCGGCGATGACCTGACAACCGGCCGACCAGCGATCAACCTGTGTCGACCGCCGCGTGGCGCTGGCGCGGTGGATGTTGATCCCGGTGGCATTGGTGAAGACATTGCCCGCGTCGCGGTCGATCGTGCCGTCCTCATTGCGGTCGCGCCAGGTCTGCAGCACATAGCCCGGCTTCTGGCAGATCGCGTCATATTTGCCCTGATGCTTGCGGATCATGTGGGAGGAGCGGTACTGGCCCTCCTTCAGAACCGCCGTGCCATCGGGATGCGACAGGGTCTGCAAATGGGTCAGGCCGGGATCGGTGGTGCAGGCAAAGGCATAGAAGGCCCAGTCGCCATGCGCGGCGTCCCTGTAGGAAACCGTCAGCCAGTCATCGAAGGCATTGGCTTTGGTCTCCGCCGACCGGATACCGACGATGTTGAGATCAAATCCCTTCGCGTTGCCGAATATGACATAGCCCTTGTCTGTCATGGCGTTATGGATGGCGGTGCGGTCCGGCCGGTTCATGGGCAGTCTCCTGTCAAAACAAAACGGCCAGCCCGGAGGCTGACCGCTTCATTATCCCTGAAGGGTGAGTGGTGCGGATTATTCAGCCGGTGGCGTCGGAGGGGTCGGCGCTTCGTGGCCGCGTCCTTCAAGGATAGAAATCGTGATCATGGTGCCGTCATCGGACCAGCCATCTGTCTGCCAGCTGCCGCCGGCATCCAGATCTTCATTCCAGGGTCCACAACTGGTTTCGGCACCTGCGTCGGGCGGCGGAGTGATGCAAAGCTGCTCGTCAAACGCCCATGTGGCGCCGGTGCGGCCAAGACTGTCGGAATAGACGCCGCCGGCGTCAAAATAGACATCGAAGCCTTCGCCGGCATCATTGACGATGATCCGGACGGTGTTGCCCACGGCATTGTCCATGCCATTCGCAAAAGCGGCACCCGACGTCATCAGGCCCAATGCGGCAGCGGTGAGAATAAACTTTTTCATGCAAATCCCTTGTCGTTCCTTGCTCGCTCCCCAGCGCGACGGAGGGATTTAACCACGGGTTAATCCGGATATAAAGCCTGTCTGGCGAAGAATTTATGCTGCACTCGCGTCATAAGAGAGGCACAGACGGCCACGAGCGCCGCCTTATTCGCGCCGCATGATGGGCGAAACAAAGTCCGCTGCGCTCAGCTGCCATTCAGCCCTGACAGGGCAGTTTCCCATGTGTGCGCTCCCGGTTGCGGTGCCCCGAAACCGGTTTCCGGCTCCACCCTCCCTCGCAGGGGCCGGATGCAGGCAGACGGGCACCGCAGCCACTTTCACCCTCCTCCTTGAAGCGGAAGAATTGGTGCGATCTGACCACGGGGGCGCACACTTTTCTCCGATGCTCAGGCCCCTCCGGGCCTTCGCTCCTCGCTAAAGCTGCGGGCGCGCGGTCGCGCTTGCGAACCCGGACGGGTTCGAGACGCTATCCTTTAGTTTCCGCTGCGCGTGGCCCGGGCTGCCGAGTTTGCCGATGGCGCGGCGGGCGAAGTGATGGCGATAACAGCCATGCCGGTAATTACCCCCCACCCCTACCCCTCCCCACGGTGGGGGAGGGGAAAGTGTTGGCAGCGCCGGCGTCTTTTCCCTTCCCCTTGATGGGGAGGAAAGACGGCGAAGCCGTCAGGGTGGGGTGACCTTAGCTGCTTCCCCGTCATCCTCGGGCATGCCCACCCTTGTGAAAGCGGGGGGCCGGAAAACCGCTAAAGATGCTTCGACCGGAGCATATCGAATAATCCGGAGGGTAATCTCCGCTAAGCCAGCGGCAGGCGCATGACGGCGCGCAAGCCGCCCAGCGGGCTGTCGGACAATTCCACATCGCCGCCATGGCCACGGGCGACATCGCGGGCAATGGCGAGCCCGAGGCCGACCCCTTCGCGGTTCATATTGCGCGCCTCATCCAGCCGCGAGAAGGGTTTGAACGCTTCCTCGCGCTTGTCCGCCGGGATGCCCGGCCCATTGTCATCAACAATGATTTCCAGCCGCCGGTTCAGCCGCCGGACCGAGACCTCGCACTGCGTGCCATAGGCGCAGGCATTGGCGATGAGATTGGCAATGCCGCGCTTCAGCACGCCGGGGCGGATATTGGCGCGGATATCCGCTTCCGCTTCCAGAGCGATGGCGGGGTCCGCGCGGCGTGCCGCCTCCACGGTTTCGGTGACCAGGGCGGAGACATCGGCCTCGACGGTTTCCTCGCTCACCTGGCCGCGCGCAAAGGCCAGATACTCCTCCAGCATATGTTCCATTTCAGCGACATCGCGGATGGCATCATCGCGTTCGCTGCCCTCCGGCATCATGGCGAGCTGCAGTTTCAGGCGCGTCAGCGGCGTCCGCAAGTCATGGCTGACCCCGGCCAGCAGCGAGGTGCGCTGGTCCAGATGGCGTGTGATGCGCTGGCGCATGTCGATAAAGGCGTGCGCAGCCTCCCGCACCTCGCGGGCGCCGGCGGGCTTGAAATCGGTGTCGTCCTCGCCGCGGCCAAAGCGTTTGGCGGTGTCGGCAAGGCGCCGGATCGGCTTGACCTGATTGCGGATGAAAATCACCGAGACCAGGCTGAGCAGCGCCGTCGCTCCGAACAGCCAGAGCAGGAAGA
This sequence comes from Hyphobacterium indicum, assembly GCF_003129605.1. Classification (GTDB taxonomy): domain Bacteria; phylum Pseudomonadota; class Alphaproteobacteria; order Caulobacterales; family Maricaulaceae; genus Hyphobacterium; species Hyphobacterium indicum. Next base: position 578,121 of record NZ_QBDX01000001.1, on the reverse strand, counting down.
TATGCCCCGTGGTGGCGAAGACGCGCTCGCGCACGGCAATGAAGCGCAGCACCCCGGTCTCCGTCTGGACGCGGATATCGACATAGGCGGGATAGCGCGTGGTGTCGAACCAGACCGGATTGTCCATGGCCGCGGTCAGGGAGCGCCGCAGGGTGCGGTCCAGCGTCCGGAAAAAGGAGGAGCGGCGCGAGGTGGGCAAGACTTCGCCCTCGCGGAAATCCACCGAGAGCTGCATGTTGCGGTACGCATTGTCCGCGAGCATGTCGAAGGTGGATAGGTCGCCGCTGCTCTGCTCGAACAATTCCGTCATCATGGCGACATCACCGGCCACGCCTTCCGAGAGGCGCTGGGTGACGGTTTCCCAGTGTTGCTCGAAAAAGGCCCAGGCAATCAGCCCCTGCATGACCGCGACGGGCACGACGAAGATCAACAGGGACCGGCCAAACAGGCTTTTCGGCAGATATCGTTTCAACGGTCCCAAATCGGTGTCAGCCCTGATCCTCGAAAATCGCCTCGGCGATCAGCTTGTATCCCTCACCGCGAATGGTCTGTAAATGAAGCGGCTGGCGCGGATCAGCTTCCAGCTTGCGCCGCAGCCGGGTCATCTGCACATCCACGGCGCGTTCGCCGCCGCCGGTCAGCTCGCACAGATCATAGCGCGACACGGTCTGGCCCACTGCGCGGGCCAGCGCTTTCAGCAGGGTTTCCTCGCCGCCGGTCAGACGCACGGCCTCACCATTGCGGGTCAGCGCGCCATTGCCGATATCGAAGCGGAAATGCCCGAACCGGACCTTTTTCGGTTCGAGTGCGGCCGGGCGCGCGCGGCGCAGGATGGCATTGATCCGCAGCACCAGTTCTTCCGGCTCGAACGGCTTGGCCAGATAATCATCCGCCCCTAGTGACAGGCCCCTGATGCGGTCTTCGGCCTCGCCGCGGGCGGTGAGCAGCAGGATCGGGGTTTCGCGGGTTTCGCGGACAATCCGGGTCAGCTCGAACCCGTCCATGCCGGGCATCATCACATCCAGCACGATGAGATCATAATCCATGGACCGCATCTTCGCCTGCGCCTTCGATGCGTCGGCAGAGGTAGAGACGCGGTAGCCATGCCGCGACAGGAAGCGTTTCAGGAGGTCACGGATGCGGTCATCATCGTCCACGACCAGGATATGGGTATCGGAAATCTCTGTCATGCTGCGTCCTTGCCGCTGTCTGCGGCGGCTTATAGCTCTCTAACACCCAAATTCGGGATCACTTATCCCGACGAAGTCTTTCGCATCGCCCAGAGATAGGTCAGGCCGGTATAGAGGCTGAGCGCGGCGGCGATCCACAAAAAGACGATCCAGGCTTCATAGGCCCAGACACTGTCACCGCGCACCAGGAAGATGAGGGCGAAGAACCAGGCGATCATCAGCATTTCCACGGCGGTCTTGACCTTGGCGGCGAGGGAGACCGGCACCGGCACGCTTTCCTTGCCCAGGCGCGACAGGCGGATCGCCGTGATGACGATATCGCGCGACAGGATGACCGCGACCGGCCAGCTCACCAGCCACAGGCCCGACCAGATGGCGAAGACAATCAGGAAAGCGCCGACAAACACCTTGTCGGCCATCGGATCAAGCAAAGCGCCGAAGGCGCTGACCTGCCCCAGGCGGCGCGCCAGCCAGCCATCCAGCCAGTCCGAAACCGCACCGCCGATAAACAGTGCCAGCGCATAGGACCACCAGCGGATCAGGCCTTCATTGTCGGCGGCATTCAGCCCCCACCACAAAAACAGCGCGCCCAGTGGTCCGGCGACGAGACGGAAAGCGGTGAGAATATTGGGCAGGGTAAAGATCATTGCTGGAACCAGTCATGAATGCGTTTGGCCATGGCGGCGGAGACGCCCTCCACGGCTTCGAGATCGGCAAGCGCGGCGCGTTCCACCGCCTTGGCGGAGCCGAAGTGCGCCAATAGTGCTTTCTTGCGTGACGGGCCGATGCCGGGAATGGAATCGAGCGGATTGTCGCGCAGTGTCTTCTGACGTTTCGCACGATGGCCGCCAATCGCAAAGCGGTGGGCTTCATCGCGCAGGCGCTGGAGATAATAGAGCACGGGATCATTCATAGGCAGTTTGAACGGCGCTTCGCCCGGCAGGTAGAAGGCTTCGCGCCCGGCATCGCGTTCCGGCCCCTTGGCGATGGCGGCGACCGGCACATCGGTGATGCCCAGCTCTTCCATCACTGCCATCACGGATGAAAGCTGGCCCTTGCCGCCATCGATCAGCACCAGATCCGGTACCGGCGCGCCCTCCTCCCGCTCCCTGAGCAGACGCGAGAAGCGGCGGCGCAGCATGGCGGCCATCATGGCGAAATCATCATTGGTGGCGGCATCATCGCCCTTCATGTTGAAGCGGCGGTAATGGGTTTTGGAAAACCCTTCCGGCCCGGCGACGATCATCGCGCCCAGCGCATTCGTGCCCTGGATGTGGGAATTATCATAGACCTCGATGCGCCTTGGCGGTTCGTCCAGCATGAAAACCTTGGCCACGCCCTTGAGAAGCCGCGCCTGGGTGGCGCTTTCCGACAGGCGGCGGCCGAGGGCTTCGCGGGCATTGCTACGTGTGCGCTCGACGAGTTTCTTCTTTTCCCCGCGCTGCGGTGTCATCACCGTGACCTTGCGGTCAGCGCGCAGGGTGAGCGCCTCGCCAATCAGTGCGGCCTCCTCGACCGGATGCGAGGTCATGATCAGCGCCGGGGCCGGACGGTCATCATAGAATTGCGCGAGAAAGGCGGCGAGGATTTCCGATGGCTCGGCCTCGGCTTCGTGTTTCGGGAAGAAGCTCTGATTGCCCCAGTTCTGACCGGCCCGGTAGAAGAAGACCTGGACACAGGATTTACCACCCTCCTGGGCCAGCGCCACGATATCGGCTTCTTCCACGCCTTCCGGATTGATGCCCTGTTCGGTGGTCACCGCCGCAATGGCACGGATACGATCACGCAATTTCGCGGCGGCCTCGAAATCCAGCGCCTCGGAGGCGGCCGCCATCTGGGCACTCAATTGCTCGCGCAGCGCATTGGACCGGCCGCGCAGGAACGCCTCGGCTTCATCGACCAGTTCCTGATAGGCCTCCGGCCGGACCAGATCGACGCACGGGCCGGCGCAGCGCTTGATCTGATAAAGCATGCAGGGCCGGGTGCGGCCTTCATAGACGCTGTCGGTGCAGGTGCGCAGGAGGAAGGCTTTCTGCAGCGTGTTGAGCGTCGCATTGACCGCCCCGGCACTGGCAAAGGGGCCGAAATACATACCCTTCGCCTTGCGCGCGCCGCGATGCTTGCGGATCTGTGGCGCCGCATGGTCGGTGCGGATCAGGATGTAGGGAAAGGATTTGTCATCGCGCAGGATGACATTGAAGCGGGGTTTGAGCCGCTTGATCAGATTGGCTTCCAGCAGCAGGGCTTCGGTTTCGGTCTCGGTGACGACAAATTCCATCGACCGCGTCAGCGCGATCATCAGGGCGATGCGGTTATTGTGTCCGCCCCCCTTGGCATAGTTCGAAACCCGGTTTTTCAGGTTTTTTGCCTTGCCGACATAGAGGATATCACCATCTTTGCCATACATGCGGTAGACGCCGGGTTTCGCCGGCAGCCGCTTGACGTAAGATGCAATCACCTCTGGTCCGGTCAGGCCGGCTGTCCCCTCTTCGGGCGGGGCCGCTGTATCTTCCGCGACGGTAGGGGGACGGGCTGGCCGGGAGGCTTTCATGGGATCTAAAATCGCTCTGGTTACCGGCGCTGGCAAGCGCTTGGGCGCAGCCATTGCCAAAGCACTGGCCACAGACGGTTACAAGATATGGGTGCATTTCAACCGCTCTGCCGGCGAAGCGGGCCGGACGGTGGAGGATATCCGCACGGCAGGGGGCGAGGCTGAGGCGGTCCAGTTCGACCTTGCCGAGACCGCCTCCCTGCCCCAGCTGGTCCGCGGGCTTGGCCGGATCGACGTGCTGGTCAATTCGGCCTCGGTCTTCGATCATGACACGGCGGACCGGCTCGATCCGGCAGACATGCAGCGCATCCTCGATATCAACCTGGTCGCACCCTGCCTTCTGGCCTCGGTCATGGCGGAAGCCCATAGCGGCCGCAATTCGGGCTGCGTCATCAATCTGCTGGACCAGAAACTGTTCAATCTGAACCCGGATCATTTCAGCTATACGCTGGCCAAGGCCGGGCTGCATGCCGCCACCGAGACGATGGCGATGCAATTTGCACCGCGTGTGCGAGTGAATGGCATCGCGCCGGGCCTGACCCTGCCGGCTCCGGATATGAGCGATGCCGCGTTTGAGGCCGCTCACAAAAACAACCCCATGCAGGGTGGCTCAACCCCGGACGATATCGTCCGCACGGTCCGCTTCATCCTCGCCAGTCCGGCAATGACGGCGGAAACCATCCTCGTCGATGGCGGCGAGCATTTGATGCGCCGTCACCGGGACGTGTCGAAGGGCGGTTAATCCTCACCGCCTTGTGAATTGAACGGCACCGATCCGGCAGGCAGCATCCCCGGCATGGCCAGACAAGCGGCCCGGGGAGATTCTATGCGTATCGTCTTCATCATCTTGCTGGGATTTCTCGCCTCTGCAGCCGCCATGGCGCAGACGGAGAGCGCGCAGGCGTTCGAGATTGATTGCGACGCGGCGGCAACCTACAGCGACCGCTATCGCGGTGAGGCGGTGGTGGTTGTGCATCGCGGCGTGGTGGTCTGCGAACACTACCGCAATAGCGAGCCCGATGAGGCCTGGGAGCTGGCCAGTGGCGTGAAGAGTTTCACGGCGGCGATGGCCGCCGCGGCGGTGGAAGACGGTCTGTTGACGCTGGACGAGCCGGTCGCGGACACGCTGACCGAATGGCAGGATGATGAGCGCCTGTCGCAGATCACCATACGGCAACTTCTGTCTCTGGTGAGCGGTATTCACGTGGTGCAGGACCGCTATGTCTCATACGAAAATGCGGTCCGTTCGAATGCGCGGAATGATCCCGGCACCCGTTTTGCCTATGGCCCACGCCCGTTTGCCGTCTTCGGCGAGGTGATGCGGCGAAAGCTGGAAGCGGCGGGAAGCGACATGTCGCCGGCCGACTATTTTCGCTCGCGCGTGCTGATCCCGATCAATGCCGATGTCGCCTCCTGGTCGCATTTCGAAGGCGACCCGCTGCTGTCCGAAGGCGTCGAGATCTCACCCATGCACTGGGCGCGCTTTGGCTATCTGGTGTCACAGGGCGGGGAGATTGGCGGAACGCGCCTGCTCGATGCCGAGGCCACTGCCGCGATGTTCGAGCAACGCTATATGCGCATGTATGGCATGGGCTGGTGGATACATCATGAGGGCGTCGAGCCGCGCAGCCGCTTCCGCACGGCCCGGGGCGGAATTGCCGCCGCACCCGCAAACTTCCCGACCGTCTACGCCGCCGCCGGGTCTGGCGATCAGCGGCTCTTTATCCTGCCGGATTATGATCTGGTCGTGGTGCGCATGACGCGCGGCGTGCGCATACATCGCGAATTGCAAGGCGATGTCGGCTTTTCCGGCCAGCTTTTCCTGCGCGCCCTTCTGCCGGGCATTCCACCCAGCTCCGAAAGCTAGCGGTTCGGGTCGCTGAGCTGACGCGAGCGGCGTTCGGCGGCGTTGACCGCGCGGCGCATCAATTCCGGCAGGGCGCTATTGCCCATCATCACATCGAGCGCCGCCTGTGTCGTGCCATTCGGCGAGGTCACCTGACGCCGGAGTTCCTGCGGGGTGAGACCGGACGCCTTGAGCAACTGGCCCGCACCGGTCAGCGTGTTGGCCGCCAGCTTCTCGGCGAGCTCGCGCGGCAGGCCCTCATTCTCGCCAGCGCCCGCCAGGGCTTCGGCGAGCAGGAAGAAATAGGCCGGGCCGGAACCGGAGACCGCCGTGACCGCATCCATCATGCGCTCATCCGGAATCCATTCGACCGCCCCGCCGACTTTCAACAGCTTCGTGGCGTCGGCCTTGCGCGCCTCGCCCGCCTCATTGGCCACGGCGACGATGATGCCGGCACCGATGGCGGCGGGCGTGTTGGGCATGGCGCGGATGATCGGGCGGTCGCCCAGCGCCTCGGTCATGGTGCGGATGGTGACGCCGGCCATGACCGATATGATGGCGCAGCCCCCGGGCAGGACCTTGGCGAGATCGCCGGCGATCTGGTGGAAGATTTGCGGCTTCACCGCCAGTACCACCAGCGAGACATCCTTCGCCATGCGCGGCTCCAGCGCGTCCACGCGCTTGAGGTCATGCTCGCGGATCAGCTCCGCCATCCCGTCAGTGGGATTGGGCGCGCAGATAATCAGGCGCGAGGGGTCGAGCTTTCCCTTGCCCCGCAGCCAGCCAGAGGCCAGCGCGCCGCCCATGCGGCCCGCTCCGATGAGGGCAATGCGTCCATCCGTGGTCAAGGCTCAAGCCTCTCCAATGGTTTCAAACATGGCCGACTGGGCCGCTTCCTCGACGGTCTTTCCGCCCCAGACGAGGAACTGGAAAGCGGGGTAGAAACGCTCGCCGGCCTCGCGGGCGGCACTGATCAGCGCCGCCGCCTGGGCCGGTGAAAGGGTTTCACCCGGCGGGATCGGGATGCCGTGACGCCAGACCACGCCGCCATCCTCCTCCCAGACATCGAAATGACCATACCAGAGTTTTTCATTGAGGCGGGCCACGAGTTCGCAAATCTCGCGGAAGCGGGCCTTCGGCGCTTTCAGCTCCAGGCTGGCGCAGATGTGGATGGCGTCATGATCGGGCCGCCAGGCGAACCAGATCTGGTGATCGCGCCAGGCCCCGGGGGCCGACAGGTGCAGCTCGCCGCCTTCATCGCGCTCATAGGGCAATTGCTCGGCGATCACGGCCTGCTCGACGGCATCGAGCGGATCGCTGTCATACGATGTGGTCTCTGTCGCGAGTTCCATGCCTTGTTATCCTTTCGCGCCGGTTGCCCTGTCCCGGCCTCCGCAAGCGATTCGGACGAATCGCGCGGGCCTTGGGACAAGCCTAGGGCCGGTTTTTCTGCCGCGGCAATAGCCAGGGCGGTGTGTGGTCGTGGATTAGTTGGCCTTCCGGCCGGTTGCGGCTTTTTTGGCTGTGGATTTCCGCGGCGCGGCCTTGCTGGCCGGTGCCTTTTTCGCCGCCGGCTTCGTGGCCGCCTTTTCCAGTGCTTCAATGCGCGCTTTCAAGGCGTCGGCCTCGTCGCGCGCGGCTTGTGCCACCGCCTTGACCGCATCGAATTCCTCGCGGCTGACGAGGTCCATGCGCGCAGCCATTTTATCGGCCTGGGCGCGGAAGACGGACTGCGCCTCTTCACCGGCAGCCTGCGCCGCGGCAAAGGCGTCGGTCATCAGTTCGGCAAAGTCGTTGAGCAGCGGATTGCGGGTTTGCATGTCGTGGCCTTCTTTCCTTGTCTGTGCGTATATGCGAATTCAGGGCGCAGATGCAATGTGACAGGCCAGCGCGGGAGCCGATATGCAGCAGATATGCGAGCCGACCTTCGAGTTTGATCCGGTCCTGCTTTCCATCCCGCTGGATTTCATCCAGCAGGGCTGGGCCTTCGATATCCGCTGGTATGCGCTCGCCTACATTGCCGGCCTGCTGATCGGCTGGCGCTATATGGTGGCGCTGGCCCGGCGGCCGAAACTCTGGGTGCCGCGGGCGGGCAAGCCGAAAGGATCCCCGTTTGACGAGGATGATGTAGACGACCTGCTGTTATGGGCGACGATCGGCGTCATTGGCGGCGGGCGGCTGGGCTATGTCCTGTTCTATCAGATCGACGCCTTCTGGGAGCGTCCGCTATGGGTGATTACCGGCATCACCGAAGGCGGCATGTCCTTCCATGGCGGGTTGATCGGCGTGGGGCTGGCGCTGTGGCTGACGGCACGGGCGCGCAAGCTGGATTTGTGGCGCATCGCCGATGCCGCCGCCGTTGTCGCGCCGATCGGTCTGTTCTTCGGGCGGATGGCGAATTTCGTGAATGGCGAATTGTGGGGCCGTGTCACGGATGTGCCGTGGGCGATGCGGTTTGCCAATGACCGGCTGTGCGCGCTGCGCCATCCCAGCCAACTCTATGAAGCAGCGCTGGAAGGCGTGCTGATCTTCGCCGTGGTGAATTTGCTGACCTGGAAATTCCGGTCGCTGTCGCGTCCCGGGCTGAATACCGGGGCTTTCCTTCTGATCTATGGCCTGTCCCGCGCGGTGCTGGAAACCGTGCGCGAACCCGATGCGCACATGCCCGAAGCCCTGCAGGGCTATGTGACGATGGGCATGCTGTTATCGATTCCGATGATCTTTGCCGGGGCCTGGCTGATCCGCCGGGCGCTGACCTCCGGTCCCGCTCCGGCCCCGACCAAGGCCGTCGCGGCGAAATGATGGACGGGATTGCCGGGCGTATCGCCGAACGGATCCGCCATGGCGGGCCGATATCGGTCGCCGCTTTCATGACCGAAGCCATGTTTGACCCGCGCGAGGGGTTCTACGCCACCCGCAACCCGATCGGGGCGGGCGAGGATTTCATCACCGCGCCGGCGGTCAGCCAGATGTTCGGCGAGCTGATCGGCCTGTGGTGCGGCCAGGTGTGGATGGATATGGGCCGGCCCGCCGCCTTCCATCTCGTTGAGCTGGGGCCCGGCACCGGCCAGATGATGAGCGATGTGATCCGCGCCGGACGGGCGGTTCCGGGCTTCATGGCGGCGGCGCAATTCCATCTCATCGAGGCGAGTCCGGCGCTGAAGATGGTGCAGGGCCGGACACTCACGCCGATGGGGGTGGAGATCGGCTGGCTGGACCGCATCGAGGATATCCCGCCCGGACCCGCCATCCTGCTGGGTAACGAGTTTCTGGACTGCCTGCCCGTGCGTCAGGCCATAAAACAGAAGGGCCAGTGGCATGAACGCCTGATCGGCCTTGATGAGGCAGGTGAGGCCTTCCGCTTCGTGATGGGACCGCGGCTCGGCACGGAGGCAGAACTGGTGCCGGAGCGTCTGCGCGAGGCGCCGGACGGCACGCTGGCGGAGTTGCGCCCCGGGGATCAGCAGGTGGTGGATCATCTCGCCCGGCGCTTTGCCGATCATCCCGGCCACGCCCTGTTCATTGATTACGGCCCGGCGCACAGCGAGGCCGGCGACACCTTCCAGGCCATCCGCCAGCATCAGAAGGCCGACCCGCTGGAGGCACCGGGCACGGCGGATCTGACGGCACGGGTGGATTTCGAACAGCTGGCGCATTTCGCGCGGCAGAGCGGGCTGGCGGTCACCGGTCCCGCGCCGCAGGGCGACTGGCTGCGGGCGATGGGGCTGGAAGTGCGGGCGGCAGCGCTGATCGGTCAGGCACCGGAGCTGAAAACCAGGATCGCGCGCCAGGTGATGCGGCTGTCCGAGCCCGACCAGATGGGCGAATTGTTCAAGGTTATGACGATCTCGGCACAGGGCCTGCCAAAACCGCCCGGATTTACCGGGGACGGATGAATTAACGGTTCAATACTTGCGCGGGCTCTGCTATCGGACCTCTGCGCGGCAGACATAAAGGCGGACCGATGGCGGGACGGACCCCTCTGAAACTGGTTTCAGGCACTTCCAACACACCTCTGGCGAAGGCGATCGGCGAACATCTCGACGCCCCTCTCACCGATTGTGAAATCGAACGCTTCGCCGATGGCGAGATCTTCGTCCGCATTGGCGAGAATATCCGCGGCGAGGATATTTTCCTGATCCAGTCAACGTCGAAACCGGCGAATGACTATCTGATGGAGTTGCTGATCTGCATTGACGCGCTGAAACGCGCCAGTGCGAAGCGGATCACGGCAGTCATCCCCTATTTCGGCTATGCAAGGCAGGACCGGAAGACCGGCGGCCGTACGCCGATCACCGCCAAGCTGGTCGCCAATCTGATCTCCGAGGCCGGCGCGGACCGGGTGCTGACGCTCGACCTGCACGCTGGCCAAATCCAGGGCTTTTTCGACATCCCGACCGACAATCTCTTTGTCACGCCGGTGTTCGAGGACGATCTCATGCGCCATTACAACACGTCCGAGCTGATGATCGTCTCGCCGGATGTGGGCGGCGTGGTGCGGGCGCGGGCGCTGGCCAGCCGGCTGGGTGCCGATATCGCCATTGTCGACAAGCGCCGGCCCAAGCCCGGCCAGTCGGAAGTGATGAATATCATCGGCGATGTCGAAGGCCGCAGCTGTATCATTTTCGACGATATCGTCGATTCCGGCGGCACGCTGTGCAATGCCGCCGCGAAGCTGAAGGAACAGGGCGCGACCAGCGTTGCCGCCTATGTCACGCATGGCGTGCTGTCGGGCAAGGCGGTGGAACGCATTGAAGGCTCGGAGCTCTCGGAGATCGTCATCACCGATTCCATTTCCGTCAGTGATGCGGCGTTGAAGGCGAAGAAAATCCGGCAAATCTCGATTGCGCCCCTGCTCGGTGAAGCGATCCGGCGCATCGCCAATGAAGAGTCGGTTTCCAAACTGTTCGACTAGCCGCATTTCGGGCTGTGAATCCCGCTTGTGAGCGGTTGCGCACGGTGAAGTGATCGGCTATACGCCGCGGCTCGAATTCAACTGGCTTGGGGCGTGGCCCCGATAGGCCGCTTCTGGTGCGGCCTTTCTTGTTTCAAGGATCAGACCGATGAGTGACATCGTTCTCCCCGTCGACGTTCGCGACAACACCGGCACCGGTGCCGCCCGCGCTGCGCGCCGTGACGGCTTCGTTCCCGGCACGCTGTATGGCGGAAAGCTGGGCCCGGTGGCCATTGCGGTACGCGAAAACGTCCTGCGCAAGGCGATCAATTCCGGCAAATTCCTGTCGCACATGGTGACGCTGGAGCATAAAGGCGAAAAGCAGACGGTGATCCCGAAGGACGTCCAGTTCGATCCGGTTTCCGATTTCCCGCTGCATGTCGACCTGTTCCGCGTCGAGGCCGACTCCGTCATCGATGTCGAGGTGACGGTTCACTTCATCAATGAAGACAAGGCTCCGGGCCTGAAACGCGGTGGTGCGCTGAACGTGGTCCGCCACTCGGTCGAGCTGTCCTGCCCGGCCGGCTCCATCCCGGAATCGATCGAGATCGATCTCAGCGGCATGGAAATCGGCGATTCGGTCCATATTTCCGACGTGACCCTGCCGGAAGGCATCACGCCGACCATCTCCGACCGCGACTTCACGATTGCCACGCTGGCTGGCGCCCGCGTTGCGCTCGAAGATGAAGAGGACGAGGTCGAAGAGGGTGAAGACGGCGATGAAGGCACCGAGGCGGAAGCCGATGAAGGCGAAGAAGAGGGCGAAGGCTCCGAAGATTAGGGGCCTCGCCTCCCCGCTGAACGGGGGCCGTCATGCTGCTTGTCGTTGGTCTGGGCAATCCGGACGCGAAATACCGCTATAACCGCCACAATATCGGCTTTCTCACACTGGATGCGATTGCCGGTCACTGGCATCTGGGCCCCTGGAAGGCGCGCTTCCAGGGCGCGGCCTGTGACGGCGTGATCGAGACGCCGTCCGGTCCGCAAAAAGTCCTGCTGCTAAAACCCGGCACCTATTACAATGAGAGCGGCCGGGCCGTGGGCGAAGCCGCGCGTTATTACAATATCCCGGCTGACCGGATTGTTGTCTTCCATGACGAGCTGGACCTTGCGCCCGGCAAATTCCGCCTGAAGACGGGCGGCGGCCATGCCGGGAATAACGGGCTGCGCTCGATCAAGGCCCATATCGAGGGCGATTTCCGCCGCGGCCGGATCGGCATCGGCCATCCCGGCGACAAGAATCGCGTCACCGGCTATGTCTTGTCCGATATTCCGAAGGCCGATCAGGGCTGGGCCAGCGATCTGATGGATGCGATTGCCCGCTCCATCCCCCTGCTTGCCGCTGGCGATTTTGATGCCTTCCAGACGCGTGTGACACATCTGGCGCCCGCGCCGGGAAACAATGACAAGGAACAAGACTGATGGGTTTCAAATGCGGAATTGTCGGCCTGCCGAATGTCGGTAAATCGACCCTGTTCAATGCGCTGACGCAGACCGCGGCGGCGCAAGCCGCCAATTATCCCTTCTGCACGATCGAGCCCAATGTCGGTGATGTCGCCATGCCGGAACCGCGGCTGGACGTGCTGGCGAAAATCGCCGGCTCGAAGGAGATCATTCCGACGCGGATGAATTTCGTCGATATTGCCGGCCTGGTGCGCGGCGCCTCCAAGGGCGAAGGGCTGGGCAATCAGTTTCTCGCCAATATCCGCGAGACCGATGCCATCGCCTATGTGCTGCGCGCTTTCGAGGATGACGATGTCACCCATGTCGAGGACCGGGTGGATCCGATTGCGGATCTGGATACGGTCGAGACCGAGCTGATGCTGGCCGATATGGAGAGCCTGGAAAAGCGCCGCGGCAATCTGGAAAAGCGCGCCAAGACGGGCGACAAGGAGGCGAAAGAAACGCTGGCGCTGATCGATCTGGCCCTGGCGGAGCTGACCGAGGGCCGCCCGGCGCGCAAGGCCGACGTGCCGGCCGACCAGCGCAAGGCCTGGCGGATGCTGCAACTCCTCACCTCGAAGCCGGTTCTCTATATCGCCAATGTCGATGAGGACAGCGCTGCCACCGGCAATGCCCATTCCCAGCGCGTGGTGGATTATGCGGCGGAACAGGGGTCCGACGCGGTGGTGATTTCGGCCAAGATCGAGAGCGAGCTGGCACTGCTGGAAGATGAGGAGCGGGCTGAATATCTCGACGCGCTCGGCCTGGAAGAGGCCGGCCTCGACCGGCTGATTCACGCCGGATACAATCTTCTGGACTTACAGACCTTTTTTACGGTCGGGCCGAAAGAGGCCCGGGCCTGGACCTTCAAGCATGGCTGGACCGCACCGCGCTGTGCCGGTGTCATTCATGGTGATTTCGAGAAGGGCTTCATCAAGGCGGAAACCATCGCCTATGAGGATTATGTCACCCACAATGGCGAAGCCGGGGCCCGCGAGGCCGGAAAGCTGCGCCAGGAAGGCAAGGACTACCTCGTCAAGGATGGCGATGTCCTGCACTTCAAGTTCAATGTGTGATCGGTAATCTGCCGGTCATTTTACGACAAGATCAATTACGTCAGACCGCTCCCCGATTTGAGGAGTGTTCACCATGCACAAGCGCATTCTGGCCCTGTCGGCCCTGACACTCGCGGCCTGTTCCAGCGAACCGGAGCTTCTGGACCGCCATGTTGTGGCCATGGGCGGCGAGTCTGCGCTGGAGGCTGTGAACGGCATCCGGCTGGAACTCGATATTACCGAGCCCAGCTTTAACGTGCGTGGTGTCTATCAGGCCGAACGTCCGGACAGCATGCGTATCGACATCTATGCCGATGGCACGCGGGTCTTTACCGAGGCGCTAGATCAAGGGCAGAGCTGGCAGATGTTTGCCGATGGCGATGCACATGCCACCACCGAAGCGGCCGCTGATATCCTGCTGCGCGGCTTACACGGCAATCTTTACGGCCCGCACGAATATGCTGCTCTGGGCCACACCATCACCGAGGGTGAGCCGGTCGAGATTGACGGTGTCGTCTATCCCACGCTGGATTTCGCGATGGCTGACGGGTTCGAGGAGCGGCTCTATCTCGATCCGGAGACCTACCTGCCGGTTCGGGACCGCAGCGAATATGCCCTTCATCCCGACGTCAATCCGGACGAGGAATATCACGAGACCCGGCGGTCGGATTTCACGATGATCGAGGGCGTGATGTTCCCGATGCTGCAGGAGACGGTCGATCTGCGTACCGGCGAAACCGTGCAGACTGTCCGTATCGTTTCGGTCGAGATTAATCCGGAGTTCGAGCCGGGAACCTTTGCGATCCCGTCCGGCGATTAGCCGCCTGCGCCGCTGCCTTGCCATCCTGAGCTGAATCCCGCACCTAGGGTTGGGGACGAGGGATAGATGCAGGATTCAGAATTTGCAGGTGAACGTCATCTGATGACGTTCTGGCAGCTGGTGACGCTGCTGGTCCTTTCGACAGGCATTGTGGCCCTGTCCATCGACATGATGCTGCCCGCCCTGCCAGCCATCGGCAATGATCTCGATCTGGAAAATCCGAACCGGCGCCAGCTGGTCATCACGGCGTTTCTGGTCGGCTTCGGGCTGGCGCAACTGATCTACGGGCCGCTGTCGGACAGCTGGGGGCGCAAGCCGGTCCTGCTCGGCGCTCTGGGGCTCTATATCGCCGCCACCGTATTCTGTCTGATCGCCTGGGATTTCGAGATCCTGCTGATTGGCCGCCTGTTACAGGGGATGAGCATTGCCGCGGCGCGGGTGATCGGCACGGCGATTGCGCGCGACCTGACCTCCGGGCGGCGCATGGCGCAGGTCGTCTCCATGGCGATGATGGTGTTCATGGCCGTGCCGGTGATCGCGCCCAGCCTGGGTCAGGCGATCCTGCTGATCGCGCCGTGGCGGTGGATTTTCGTTTTCCTGCTGGTGACCGCCTCGGGCCTGGCGATCTGGCTGAGCATCCGGCTGCCGGAGACGCTGCACGAGGAATACCGGCGCAAGCTGGACTTCATGGATTCGCTGCGCGCCTACCGGGAAAGCCTGCGGCATCGGGCCATGGTCGGCTATATGCTGGCCGGGGCCTTCTTCTTCGGCGGGCTGTATGGGCTGCTCAATTCGTCCGAACAGATCATGGCGGAGTATTTCGGCCTAGGAACGGTGTGGACGCTGGCTTTTGCCGGCATGGCGGCCTGCATGGCAATCACCAATTTCATCAATTCCCGTCTGGTGATGCGGCTGGGCCAGCGGCGGCTGTCGCAGGGCGCGCTGATCGGCTTTACCGTGATCAGCCTGGCGCATGTGGCGCTGATCGTGTTTGCGTCGGAAAACCTCCTGATCTTCATGGGGCTGCTGACTCTGGCGATGATGCTGATGGGGCTGATTGCCGCCAATTTCAACGCGCTGGCGATGGAGCCGGTCGGGCATGTGGCCGGAACGGCGTCTGCGGCCTATGGTTTCGGGACAGGTGTGATCGGGGCGATTATCGGCGCGGTGATCGGCCAGCTCTACAATGACTCGACCCTGCCGCTGATTGCCGGACAGGCCCTGACCGGGCTGGCGGCGCTGGCCGTGGTGTTTGTCACCGAGCGCGGCGAATGGTTCGGCGACGGCACTGACGATTAGGAGATGGCCATGACATTCGACACCATCCTGCTGGAGATTGACGGGCCGGTGGCCACGATCACGCTGCACCGGCCCAAGGCCATGAATGCCTATACGCATGACATGATGCGCGAGGTCATTGCGGCGCTCGATCATACCGATGCCAATGACGATGTCCGCGCCGTGATCTTCACCGGGTCAGGGCGGGCTTTCTGCGCAGGCGCGGACCTGTCGCTGGGCGCGGAAACCTTCAATGCCGTGTCACAGGCCAAAGCCGATGGCGAGCTGGATGATACTGACCCGCGCTGGCGCGATACGGGCGGGTTGATGAATCTGCGGATCTTCAACTCGATCAAGCCGGTGATTGCCGCCATCAACGGTCCGGCGGTCGGGATCGGGGCAACCATGATCCTGCCGATGGATGTACGCTTCGCCGTGCCGGGCGCAAAAATGGCCTATCCGTTTTCCAGGCGCGGGATCGCCTGGGACGGGGCGGCGAGCTGGTTTCTGCCGCGCGTGGTCGGCATTTCCACAGCGATGGACTGGGCGTTGTCGGGGCGGACCTTCCTAACCGAGGAAGCGCATCAGGCCGGGTTGCTGAAAAGCCTGCACGCGCCGGCGGATCTGCTGCCTGCTGCACAGGACTATGCGCGCACGCTGGCGCAGACGACGGCGCCCGTCTCGGTGGCGGTGATGCGGCAGATGGCGTGGCGGATGCTGGGGCCGCACACGCCGATTGATGCGCACCGCATTGAATCGAAAGCCATTCTGCATGCCGGAATCGGCCCGGATGCGGCGGAAGGCGTGATGAGCTTTCTTGAAAAACGTCCGCCCGAGTTTCCGCTGAAACCATCCGCCGACATGCCGCCCTGGTACCCCTTCTGGGAGGAGGAAGAGTATTAGGGTTGGTTTCCTCCCCCGTTCACGGGGGAGGTGTCAGCGAAGCTGACGGAGGGGGCAAGATCACATCCGCTATTCGCCCCCCCCTCGGCCCTCCGGGCCACTCCCCCCGCAAGCAGGGGGAGAAAAAATGCCGCCTCTAAAACTCCTCCACCGAGAGGCTTTCATCGGTTGCGGCGCCGCACTCACATGCGGGATCCGTAATTCCCCTCCCCTTGATGGGGAGGGAAGACGGCGCAGCCGTCAAGGTGGGGTGATCAGCGCAGCGGTTTGATGTTCTCCCCCACCCTACCCCTCCCCACACTGGGGGAGGGGAAAGTGCGCCACCTTATTGATTTTTCCTGAACACCTTCGCAGGAACGGTCAGCGTGTCGCCTAAAATTCCTCCACCGAGAGGCTTTCATCCGTTGCCGCGCCATCGAGCCGCCAGCCGGCGCCCTCACCCGTGGCGAGGGTTTCCGCCAGCCAGGGCAGTAGCTCGAGCAGCTGGGCTTCCAGCGTATAGGGCGGGTTGAGGATGACGACGCCCGCCCCGGCCAGCTTGCCCTCGGCTTCGAGGTCGCGGACCCAGAGATCGGCGCGCAGGACTTTTTCCGGTGTCGCCAGATTCTCCTCGAACAGCCATTCGGCCAGCCCGACATCGAAGCGTTCCGAGGCCCACAAATCCTTGAGCGGCCGCCAGAAAATATATGTGCCGGTTGGCCATTTCGGCACGGCCTTGCGGACGGCTTCGGCCATGTGGGCCATCTCGTCGCGATGTTCAAAGGGCGGATCGACCAGCACGACGCCGCGCTTTTCCCGCGGCGGGACCAGGCTGGCGAGGGCCTTGTAGCCATCGCGGCGCTCCACCTTGACGGCGGCATTGCGGATATAGCGCTGGTCCAGCGTGCGGGCGTCGGCCTCGTGCAATTCGCACAGATGGGCGCGGTCCTGTTCGCGCAGCAGGCGGGCGGCCAGCTCTGGCGAGCCGGGATAGGTGGTGAGGGTGTCCCCGGGATTCATGGCGCGGACCACGTCGAGGAAGGGGGCCAGCGCCGCATCCACAGCTGGCGGACGTTCTGCCGCGAGCACGCGGGCGATGCCGCCCTCCCATTCGGGATTGCGCTGCGCCTCGCTGGAGGTGAGATCATAGGCCCCGACTCCGGCATGGGTGTCGATATAGCGGAAGGCCCCGGGCTTTTTCTTCAGATGGGTGAGACATTGCGCCAGAACCGCGTGTTTCAGCACATCGGCGAAATTTCCGGCATGGAAGGCGTGGCGATAATTCATGCGCCTGCTCTAGCGCGGACAACATTGCTCTGGCCAGAGTCTTTTCGCCTCGACGAGAGACCAAGAACACAGCAATGTCGGGCGCAAGGAGGACACCGAGATGATCGAACTGATTCTCGCATTGAGCCTGCTCGGGCAGGACTCCGATTTCACATCCGGGTCGGCGGCGGATACGCTGGAGCGTTTCGGCAGGCTGATCGACTCGACCAGCCATGTGGCGGAAGATATGGAAGGCGATGACTCCTCGCTCGCAACGGCTCGCGCCATGGTCGATTTTGTCCAGGCTGCCTTCGATGCGTCCGATCCGGAGCGATTCGTCCTGCTGGATCAAGACAACATTATCCCGATGGTTGCCACCGAGCTTGATAATCTGATGGCCGTCGAGAGCGAAGACGATGATGTTTACGACTTCGAGATCAATGCCGGTGTGGCCTATCTGCCAAGCGGCGCCGATACGGACGGTTCCTATTGTGCCTCAGACGATCCCGGCAAGGCCATTGATCAGCCCCTGACCGATCCCGAAGGCAATGAGCTGAATCTGCGAGTATGCTGGACCGGCGTACGCAATCCCGAAACCGGCATGCTCACAGGAACGTATCTGTATCAGTTGCAGTCAGGAAATTATGTCGTTCAGTATCTTGTCAGCATTATCGGCAGCCGGGAGTCCGGTATGCGGCCACGTCTGGCCATCGCCGAGCGGATTGGCGAACCCTTTGTCTTCAACACCGTGCTCCACCCTGTAGACGCGGACTGACGCCACGCAGCCTTGCCGCACCGCCATTTGCGTTGCGGCGCGAAGGCTTTATCTTGCGTCCGGAAATTGCGGGGAGCCCTTCATGACACGCTGGACAGCCATTATTCTTGTTATCGCCCTGAGCGCCTGTACGGCGTCGGCACAGGATGAGGGATCGACAACCCGCGAGGATGGTTCCCGCGTTTATGAAAGCACCGGCCAGATCACCGCCAATGGCCAGCGCGTGCGCTATTCTGTTGTGGCCGGCGAGACCTTCATGGCCGGGGATGATGGCACGCCCTATGCGTCCATCTTCTCCACGGCCTATATCCGCGAAGGGGTGGATGACCGCACCACGCGCCCGGTCGCCTTCATCTTCAATGGCGGGCCGGGCTCGGCCAGCCTGTGGCTGCATATGGGCGTGTTCGGCCCCTACCGGCTCGACCTGCCTTCCGATGCGCGCGATGACGGCGCGGCGCCCTATTCCATCATCGAGAACAATCTCTCCATCCTTGATCAGACGGATCTGGTGTTTGTCGATCCCGTGGGCACGGGCTGGAGCCGCCCGCTGGGCGAGGCGGATACCGGGCGCTTCTGGGGCATTCGCGAGGATGCCGAAGTGCTGGGTGCCTTCATCCGCCGCTGGCTGACCGAGAACCGGCGCTGGAATTCGCCGAAATACCTGCTGGGCGAGAGCTATGGCACGACGCGGATCGCGGCCCTGCTGAACGAGATGCAGGGCGGCTGGACGGATGTCTCCTTCAACGGCGTGGCGCTGATCTCGACCGTGCTGGATTTCCGCTATGACGATACGTCCGAGGGCAATGATGTCGGCTTTGTCGGGCTGATGCCGGGATTTGCGGCCACGGCCTGGTATCATGAGCGCGTCGACCGGGCGGCCTGGAATGGCGATATCGAGGCCTTCCTCTCTGATGCCCGCACTTTCGCCTATGACCGCTATATGCCGGCGCTGCTTCGTGGCGCGAGCCTGCCGGAAGCCGACCGTCGCGCCGTGGCCGCAGAGCTTTCCGGCTATATCGGCCTGTCGGAGGAGTATCTGCTGCGCGCCAATCTGCGTGTCAGCCTGCAGCGCTTCATGCGGGAATTATTGCGCGATCAGGGCCTGTCCGTCGGGCGCCTGGACAGCCGCTATACCGGCGCGGAGGCCGATGCGGTCAGCGAGGGGCCGGAATACGACCCGTCCGCCTATGGCATTGATGGCGGCTATACCGCCGCCATGCTGCATTATTTCACCGATACGCTCGGCGTCGACATTACCGAGGAATATTCGGTGATCGATATCCCGACCGCATCAGGCTGGAACCGGTCGACCGGGCAAGGCTCGTCCTATGTGAATGTGACGCCCTGGCTGGCCACGGCAATGCGGCAGAATGCCGATCTCGAAGTGCTGGTGGCGCAGGGGTATTATGATCTGGCGACGCCGTTTTTCGCCGCCGAGCTGATGTTCAACCAGCCCGGCTTTGATCCCGACCGCGTGACCTTCGGCTATTATGAGGCCGGACACATGATGTATATCCACCACCCCTCGCTGGAGGCCTTCGTGGCGGATGTGCGGGAGCTGTTGGGCGGGGAGTAGTCGTTTTCTCGGCCGTTCAAGTCGACGCGCTGATAAATTCCCCTCCCCTTGATGGGGAGGGAAGACGGCGCAGCCGTCAGGGTGGGGTGATGATGGCAAATACCATGCCGGTAATTACCCCCCACCCCTCCCCCTCCCCACCAGGGGGAGGGGAAAGTTTTCGGTGGCCTCGAGAGGTTACCGCGCCTCCCGCATCCGGTCGCAGAGTAGCCAGGCCAGCACGGCGACCAGCGTGTAGAGCACAATCGCCATCGGGCCGAATTGCTGGGCGGTTTCCGGTGGCGGCGCAAAGAAGCTGATCGAATAGAGCCCGACGAGAAGCGCACCGAAAATCCACGGGCTGATTTTCCCGAACACGCCCTTTGCCTTCGTGGCGGAGATGTAGAGCAAGAGCCCAACCGCCAGAACGCCGAATTCCAGCGTCAGGGCGACCGGCTCATTGTTCCACAAGCCAAAGCCGACCTTGGGACCACCGGGCCAGAGGGCGAGATCGGGCACATGCACCAGCAGATCCAGCAGCCAGTGCGAGAAGACGCCCAGCCCGATGATGATGGCGCCGGCACGTTTCTGTGTGCGGGCGATCAGCGACCACACAAAACCGAGCACGATGGACCAGACGACGGCCATGAGGAGGGAATGCGTCCACGGCATGTCGTAGAGATCCAGCGGGCTGACCTCGGTAAAACCCGGCTCGATGCGGACATGCTCGATGCCGAAATAGACGAAGGCGCCCCACAGATAATCCAGGAACTGGACCGCCACACACATCGCCCAGACCGGCACGGTTTTGACAAAGCGCGGCCCGGCGAGCGCGGGGCCATAATGACCGACAAACATGATGAATCACTCCCCTGTTATGAGAGGAGGGTAGCAGACTGACGTGCGTGGTTCGAGGGGACCTTATTTCGTCATCCCTGCGAAAGCGGGGACCCAGAGCGGCGGCAACGCATCAAATCCATGCGCGCAATCTGCACAGCGGTAATGTTGCCGGCAGGTTGGCGCAGGGCCTGCGGATTTCAATGGTGTATCTGGGTCCCTGCTTTCGCAGGGATGACGGATAAAATACCGCCCTACTCCCCCTCGAAACTCACAAGGCTGGCGCAGGGCACGCCGAGGGCTTCGATGCGCTTTGCACCGCCGAGATCGGGCAGGTCGATGACAAAGGTGGCGCCGACGACATCGGCACCGGCGCGGCGCAGGAGTTTGATCGCGGCTTCGGCGGTGCCGCCGGTGGCGATGAGATCATCGACCAGCAGCACGCGCTCGGTTTCGGCGACGGCATCGGTGTGGATCTCGACAGTGTCAGTGCCGTATTCGAGCTGGTAGTCCTCTTCCAGCGTGCGGGCGGGCAATTTGCCTTTCTTGCGCACCGGCGTGAAGCCGACGGACAATTGGTGCGCCACCGCCCCGCCGAGGATGAAGCCGCGGGCCTCGATGCCGGCGACCTTGTCGATCTTGGCGCCGGCCCAGGGCTGGACCATCTGGTCGATGGCGGCGCGGAAAGCGCGCGCATCCTTCAATAATGTGGTGACATCGCGGAACTGGATGCCCGGCCTGGGATAGTCCGGAATGGTGCGGATGGCGTCCTTGATGAAGTCCATATCTTGCCTCTAGTGGAAGGGCGCGTCCCAAGTTTCAAGCCGGGCCGCGTCGTGCCACTCCTTATAGACAGGATCGGCCAGCAACGTCTTCACATAGGCGTCCGCATCTGTGGACAACGGCACGCAATAGGTCTCGAAGCGCGTCGCAACAGGCGTGAAGAACGCATCAGCGATCGACCATGTGCCGAACAGGTAGGGCCCCTCGCCGGTTTTCACATGTGCCCAGAGCGTCTGGATGGTTTCAATATCCGCCCAGCAGGCCACGCTCATATCGATGGCGGCGTGTTCGCGCTGGAGGTCCATGCCGAGTTCATTGCGCAAGGCGGAGAAGCCGGAATGCATGGACGCCGTGATGGCCCGGGCGCGGGCGCGAAGACCCTTGTCTTCGGGCCAGAGCGAGGGGGTTTGCTCGGCCGCCCACTCGCAAATGGCCAGGCTGTCCCAGATATGGCCGTCCGGCGTTTCCAGAACCGGCACCGTGGCGGCCGGCGACAGGGCCAGCAGGCGTTCGCGCGTGTCCTCCTGATCCAGCGGAATGAGGTTTTCTGTGAAAGCGATACCGGCCTTTTTCAGCGCCAGCCAGGGCCGCATTGACCAGCTCGACAGGCGCTTGTTGCCGATGTGCAGGACTGGAAGGCTCATTGCTCGCGCAACTCGGTTGTGCGGGCGCGCGTGAGCGCGATGCGGCAGTCGAGCGCCATCATCTCGCTGTCATCGCCGATCATCAACAGGGAGGCGCGGCGCTGGCATTCAGCATCGCGATAGGTGATCCAGGCCGAATGAGCCGCATCGAGATGAGCGGTGGCCTCGGCAAGGCCCGGCATGTCCAGATCGATCTCGGCGGCCTCATTGCGCGCCGCGTCCAGCGCGCCGCCGACCTGCGCCTCTGCGGATGACAGCAAATCCTCCAGACAGCGGCGGAGAGCGCGGTCGTCATTGATGTGTTCGGAACACTCGATCATCGGGCGGGCGGGCCGGACGATTTCCGGGACCGGCGCGTCCTGCCCGAGAACCGCTAAAAGAAAAAACGCTTCAATCATGATTACACCCGCACCGGTAAAGGCTGGAGACGTCCAAACCCATGACGATGACGCTAATTGGCCTGCGAGGCCAAGTCCATGATGGCCTGCTCTATTTCCGCATCTATCAAGCGCGCGAGGCCATATTGCTGCGATGTCCCGGCGGAATACTGCGTCACACGTCCAAGGTGGAAGCCAACCACGACATTGACGCCATCGTGGGCGATCATGATCGGCGAGCCTGAAAGTCCCGGCCGGGTCCGGCAATCATGCGCAAACAGGCTTCCGTCATTATGGAAGATTTCCGTTTGGGCCAGCACATGGCAGGCGGTCGGTATCCGGCTTTGGCGGACGAGTGCGATATCGGGCAGATCAACCAGGGGGACCTGTACCCTTGCCAGCGTCAGCCTTGCCACTTCCGGTTCAAATTCCTGCTCAGTACGGATCACCAGCCAGTCATGGTCATCCGTCGCATTCGACCGGGAATAGCGGGAATCTGAGATAGAGTAGGTCTCGCCGCTCGGCCCCCGGATCCAACAAGCGGCATTGTCCAGCGCTTGCAAGCCACCGGCGCCATGACGTGTGGCGACCAGAACTTCGAAATTCTGTGCCTGCGGGAATTCCACGACGAAGGCTTGACTGACAAAGCGGTCGCTGGAGCCAGGCAACGGGCACACCAGGTCGACCAGCCCGTCTCGCCCGGGGACCGGACTTTCCATGGCCGCCGGCTGGATATCATTTGCCCCTACGGGAAAGGTCACAAAGCCAAGGATCACGAGTGCGCGAATGATCATCCGGAAAGACTAGGCTCCGACATTGGCGCCCACAAATCACACTTGTGTCAGCGTGCGGCAGCGCTGGCACGCAGCAGCGTGCCTTCCAGGGTCGCGGCGATCAGGCCTTCGTCAAAGACCACGGCGATGGACTGGCCATTGAAACCGGTGACGCGGCCGACATTGACGCCGATCACCGACAGACGCCCGTTTTCCAGCGTCAGCAGCGGCGCACCGGAAAGGCCGTGGCGGGACCCGCAATCATGCATCCGCACCAGCTCGCCGCCATCCATGATGCGCTCGCTGCGCGTGAGGGTGCAACCAGTCGCCAGATGGTCCCGGCCCAGCAGCGCGACATGCCGCGGTGTGGTCTGGTCCGGCTGCATCCAGGCGATCGGCAGACGCCATTCGGGATGGGCGAAATCGTCCTCGGTCAGGATGATTGCCCAGTCATCGAAGGAGGAATTCATGCCCTGCGGGCGGATGACGGAGATGATGTCGTGGTTCTGCCCCTGCGCATCGACGATCCAGCACTGGCGCGGATCGGCGCTGTTATAATAGCGTACGCCATGACCGGTGGTGATGATGACTTCCGAGCGGCGTTCCTCGCCCCCGCCGGCGACCAGCACACCCCGGCTGCGCGAGCCGCGATTGGTCAGCCCGACACGGCAGATGACATCAACAACCGAGGCGCTGGCATTTTCCGCAAGCTGACGGGGAACGGGCAATGAATCGGTGGCATTAGCCGCCGCCGACGCCAGAAACAGAAAACACAAACAGATCCGGAACACACAACACCCCCTAGAGAACGCGCCCCGCAACCGCTTTCAGTCTTTCGACCAATTCAGGATCGCGCGCGTCCGGCGGCGTGATGATGGCCGTATCCAGTCCGGTCTCGATCCCCTGCGGTGAGGGCGTCCGGGGCATATCCGACACCAATTCCGCCAGACGGGCAATAGTTTCTCTGGCCAGACCGGCATTCTGTTTCATCACGGCAAGCACGGCGGGCACATCCACGGCCGCCTCATCCGCTTTCCAGCTGTCATAATCGGTGACCATGGCAATGGCGGCATAGGGCAGCTCGGCCTCACGCGCGAGCCGGGCCTCGGGCATGTTGGTCATGCCGATCACGTCACACCCCCAGCTGCGATAGAGGGCGCTCTCGGCGCGGGTGGAAAATTGCGGGCCTTCCATCGCCAGATAGGTGCCGCCACGCGTCACCGGCGCGCCAGCCGCCTCTGCGGCATCGGCGGCAAGTGCAGCCAGGCGCTGGCAGACCGGCTCGGCCATGGAGACATGCGCCGCACATCCGGCGTCGAAGAAGGAGTTGGCGCGGGACCGGGTGCGGTCGATATACTGGTCCAGCACGACAAACCGGCCCGGCGACAATTCCGCCTTCAGGGAGCCGCAGGCGGAAATCGACAGGATGTCGGTGCAGCCCGCGAGTTTGAGCGCCGCGATATTGGCGCGGAAATTGATCTCGTGTGGTGGAATGCGATGCCCGCGTCCGTGGCGCGGCAGAAAGACCAGTTCCACACCGTTCAGCGTGCCGGTTGTCAGCGCATCCGACGGCGCTCCCCAGGGCGTTTCAACATCACGCTTTTCGACGTGCTGCATGCCGGGAAGGTCGTAGAGTCCTGATCCGCCAATGATGCCGAATTTCCAGTTCATTTATCAAAGTTCCCCTCACCCCGAGGGCTGCCGCCCTCTGCCCTCTCCCTCGAGGGAGAGGGAGGGCCCCGATGCTGAATTGCGATAGCATTTCAGCGTCGGGAGGGTGAGGGGGCAAATGAAAAAGGCCGCAGCGCGGGCTGCGGCCTTGATCGATCCAGCGTCAAAGACGCCTAGTGCTTCACATTCGCCCAAACCTGGCGATAGGCCAGCCACATCAGCACGGCGAAGATCAGGAGGAAGATCATGACGCCGAGGCCCATGCGCTTGCGCTGTTCCATGTGCGGCTCGGAGGCCCAGGCCAGGAAAGCCGCCACATCGGCCGCATACTGTTCTGCGGTTTGCGGCGTATCATCGGCATAGGAGACGGCCCCGTCGAACAATTGCGGGCCCATGGCCAGCACACCGCCCGGGAAATAGGGATTGTAGTGCTGTCCGGGCAGGAGGGTGACGTCTTCCGGCACTTCATAATCATAGCCGAGCAAGAGGGAGCGGATATATTCCGCGCCGCCGGGCCGGGCCTTGACGATGACGGAGAAATCGGGCGGTGCCGCACCACCATTGGAGGCGGCCGCCTGCGCGTCGTTGGCATAGGGGTTCGGGAAGCGGTCGGCCGGAATGCCCTGACGCTCCATTTCCTCACCGGTTTCTAGATCGATCTCGGTGTAGGTGTAGCGGCTGGCAATATCCATCACGACGGGGTTGTCGTTCGGATTGGCAAATGTGATCAGCTCGCCTTCATGCTCCGGGTCCGGCAGGAATTCGAAGGGTCCGCCGGGCTGGCCGAGATTGCGGAAGCTGAGCAGGTCCATCGAGTGGCAGGAGGCGCAGACTTCCTGATAGACCTGAAAGCCGCGCTGCAGCTGGCGGTCATCGAATGTGCCGAACGGGCCTTCCCAGGACCATGTGTATTCCTGCGGCGCGTGGGTTTCACCAGGTGCCGCGAGAGCCGGAGTGGCCAGGGCAGCCAGGGCAGCAAGGGTCGCGATAAAGCGTTTCATCGTTTCTCTCCTGTCCTATTCCGCCGGTGCCGCAGCCGGGGATGATCCCAGCACGGAGGCCTCGATGCTTTCCGGACGTTCTTTCGGTTTCTCGACAAAGCCGAGCACCGGCAGAATGACCAGGAAGTAGGCAAAGTAATATGCCGTCAGAATTTGCGACAGCACCACAAAGGGCATGCCGATGCCGCCGAATTCAAACACCAGATTGTCCGGATTCTCCGCCCCGCACCAGCCGAGACCGAGGCAGGCAATCACGAAAATCAGGAAGCACCATTTGGCGATCGGCCGGTAGCGCATCGACTTCACCGGCGACCGGTCCAGCCATGGCAGGACAAAGAGGACACCGATGGCACCGAACATGGCCAGCACACCGCCGAGCTTGGCGCTGATCGGGCCGATATCGAAGGTCACCGCCCGCAGAATGGCGTAGAAGGGCAGGAAATACCATTCCGGCACGATGTGCGCCGGCGTCACCAGCGGGTTGGCCTCGATCGAGTTGTCGGCATGGCCCAGTACGCTCGGCAGATAGAAGACGAAACCGGCGAAAATCATCAGGAAGACGACAATCGCGAACCCGTCCTTCACCGTGTAATACGGGTGGAAAGGCAGCGTATCGCCCTTGCCCTTCACCTCGACGCCGGTCGGGTTGTTATTGCCCGGAACGTGCAGCGCCCAGATGTGCAGGATCACAAGTCCGGCAATCAGGAAGGGGATGAGGTAGTGCAGCGAGAAGAAGCGGTTCAGCGTGGCATTGCCCACGGCAAAATCACCCCACAACCATTCGCGGATCCCCTCGCCCACGACCGGCAGGGCACCGACCAGGTTGGTGATCACGGTGGCGCCCCAGTAGGACATCTGTCCCCAGGGCAGCACATAGCCCATGAAGGCCGCAGCCATCATCAGCAGATAGATGACCACGCCGATGATCCAGAGCACTTCACGCGGGGCCTTGTACGAGCCGTAATAGAGGCCCCGGAACATGTGCAGATAAACCGCCACGAAGAAGAAGGAGGCGCCATTGGCGTGCATGGACTGGATCAGCCAGCCATAATTCACGTCACGGCGGATGCGTTCGACGGAATCAAAGGCGTGATCGACATGCGGCACGTAATGCATGGCCAGCACGACGCCTGACAGGATCTGGATGACCAGGAAGACGGCGAGAATGCCGCCGAATGTGTACCAGTAATTCAGATTGCGCGGGGTCGGAAAGTCGACAAAGGAGTCATAGCCCAGACGGACAATGGGGAGACGGGAATCGAGCCATTTCTCGATGCCGGTCTTCGGTTCGTAGGTAGACTGATGGCTCATGCGACGCTCCATCCGGCGGCGGCCACTTCATCCGAAGTTGCGCCCAGTTTCACAACAGCGCCGTCATTCTCAAAAATATATGTCGGCACGGGAAGGTTCTCCGGGGCCGGGCCGCGGCGGATACGCGCTGACGCATCATAGTGCGAGCCGTGGCAGGGGCAGAACCAGCCATCATAATCACCGGCACCATTGCCCACCGGAACACAGCCTAGATGGGTGCAATTGCCCTTGACGATCAGATATTCCGGATTGAGCACCCGGTTGGCGTCAGATGCGGATGCATTATCCGGCAGGTTTTCGTTGCGGGCGAGATCGTCCGGCAGGCGATCCAGCTCGACAGCGCGCGCCTCGGCGATCTCCGCTTCCGTCCGGCGGCGGATAAAGACCGGTCCGCCACGGAACATCACGGTGATTTCCTGGCCCACGCCGAGGCTGGAAATATCCTTGCGGATGGAACCCAGCGCCAGTGTGTCGGCGGCCGGGTTCATCTGGTGGATGAAGGGCCAGATCGTCAACGCTCCGCCAATGGCGGCTGCGCCTCCGGCAGCAATGTAAATGAAGTCCCGGCGTGTCGGTTCTTCGGTGGTATGGTCTGTCACGGCCGACCTCTTGGTTATCTTGCCTTGCAGTCCGGCTGCGGACGCAACCGGAAAACCCCGCTTGACGCGGATCGCCCATCACAGGCATCACCGCGTCACCTAACTCGTATCGGTATTGGAGGCGAGGCGGCATCCCGCCGCACGTCCCCCAAACCCATATCCAGCGCGGCTTAAAATGCGGCTCGTTTTTTTTCAACCAGATATTCCGCAAAATCTCGGCGCATCGATCCGTCTTGCGGCCTGTTTTGGTGCGGGCATTGACGTGATCGAGCCCTGCGCTTTTCCGCTCAATGACAAGGCGATGCGGCGGGCAGCGCTGGATTACGCCCCTCTGGCTGACTTTCAGCGCCATGATTCGTACGGGAAATGGCGGGAAAACCGCGGGTCCGGCCGAATGATTCTGTTCACAACAAAAGCGGCGGCCTGCTTGTGGGATTTTTCATTTGATCCCGATGACCAGCTGGTATTCGGGCGCGAAAGCGCCGGTGTGCCCGATCATGTCCATGCCGATGCCGATGCGCGGGTCTTCATTCCGATCCGGCCGGAGGCCCGGTCGCTGAACGTGTCGATGAGTGCCGGCATCGCGCTGGCCGAGGCGATGCGGCAGACGCGCTAGCCACCCGAGCCGAACAACATGCGGATGATCTCCTCGTTTTGTGGATGTTCGCGGTACCGCTCGAATATCAGCAACATCAGATCACAAGCCGCCAGGTATTCAATGTCATTTCGCGGCATTGCGCCCATCAAGAAGCGAGAGTCTGCTGGATCACCCCCTTCATACAAGTCGGCAAGCGCCTCTTCCATTGCCGCCTGCGCGGTTGCGTAATCAACCGGGATCGCTTCGTCACCAGCATTGTAAATGATGCGAGTCATTGCATTCATCAGGTCGTCAAAACCAGGCGCGGTCGCGAAACGAGCCATATCATTCAGATCGACGTTCTGTGGCGCTATCTGGTTGTAATAAAACGTGTAACACAGATTTGGATCGTTACGATTCCGACGACCGATTGCTTCCGTCGCGTCAAAGAATCGTCGCAAATCCGCATCACTCGAATACGGTCCCAAATCTGAAATCACACTGACACCAATCTCTTGACCGATTTGCTGCGCAACCGTCAGTAGTTGTTCCTGTCCGCCCGTGCGATAGGCCTGTTCGGCGCGTCCCAGCATGGGCTCAGATCGCTCCGGGAAACGCTCAATATACGCAGCAAAAAAAGGCTGCTCCATCAGTTCCGAGCGTACTTCTTCCCTGACATTGTCAGAAAAAAAGCTGCGCACCAGTGGACCGACGGCCGGCTCAATGAAGGGAGTGAGGAAAATATAGGACGCAATGGCGGCGATGATCACCAAAATTCGCCCTAATCCCCGTACTCTGTCGCCAAATATCCGAACCAGAAACCCGGAAATCAGTCCTCCCACACCACCGCCAATCGCTCCCGCAATGGCGGCAGTAATTACAGATGCCCAATCCATTCGCTGCAATCTCCCAATAGGTGCAACTTTCACGTTGCCCAAATTGAAGCCGAGGCGCAACGCTCCGCGGCCGCACGCCACATACCTCAACAGCCCAAGCGGGGTTTTATTTGCCGCCGGTTTCGGCCACGAAGGAACGGGAATAATGCCGGACGGGATGGAGACGCTGTTCATGACACTGGACGACAGGAAAGCCGCCGCGAGGGGCTGGTTCGAGGCGCTGCGCGATGAAATCTGCGCCGAATTCGAGCGCCTGGAGGACGAGGCGCCGGGCGATCTCTATCCGGGTGAGCCGGGCCGCTTCGAGCGCGACCCGTGGACCCGCGGCGATGGATCGTCGGACCAGGGCGGCGGCGTGGCGTCGATGATGCGCGGAAGGCTGTTTGAAAAGGTCGGCGTCCACTGCTCTACTGTCCATGGCGAATTCTCGCCGGAATTTGCCAAACAGATTCCCGGTGCGGAAAACGATCCGCGCTTCTGGGCGTCCGGCATCTCCCTGATTGCCCACATGCACAATCCGCATGTTCCGGCGGTGCACATGAATACACGCTTCATCGCCACGACAAAGGGCTGGTTCGGCGGCGGTATGGATCTCAATCCCACACAGGATTATCAGCGCGACAAGTCCTTTGCGGATGCGGTGACCTTCCATGCCGCCTGCAAGGCGGTCTGCGACCGGCATGGTGATGATTTCCACGACCGTTTCGACAAATGGTGCGAGGAGTATTTCTGGCTGAAGCACCGCAATGAGCCGCGCGGTGTCGGCGGCATATTCTATGACCGCCATGATACCGGTGACTGGGCCGCGGATTTTGCCTTCACCCAGGATGTCGGCCGTGCCTTTCTGGAAGTCTATCCGAGGATTGTCCGCACCCGGATGGCAACGCCCTGGACCACAGAAGACCGCGAGGAACAGCTGATCCGCCGGGGCCGCTATGCCGAGTTCAATCTGCTGTATGATCGTGGTACCAAGTTCGGACTTGAAACCGGCGGGAATGTGAAATCCATCCTCTCCTCCATGCCACCCGAGGCAAAATGGCCCTAGATCCCGACCGTACCGGATCGCTGAAAAATGTTATCCTGTCGCTGTTTCTGGCGAGCCTTGCCGGCGCAGCCATCCTCATGGGCGCGACCATTGTGGAGGGGCTGCAATTTGCCGATACCGGTGGCCGGCCTGACGCCTACAGCATGGTGATGTTTGTGCTGACCCTGTTGTTTTTCGCCACGCCGATCATGGCGCTGGTCGTGATTCCGATTGGCGTCGGCGCATGGGCGGGGCTGAGCCGCGCGGGACTGTGGCGGATCTGGATCGTGATCCCGGGTGCGGTGCTGATCGGATACGGAGCCAGCGTCCTGATGCCCTTTATTCCGGATGTGGTTCTGGTCTCGCAACTGCCCTCGCCGACACGGGAAATCGCCACCATGCTGTCGGCCGCACTGACCGGCTTGCTGCTCTGGCGCGGTGCGCGGCCGGCGACGTATGTCCCTGTTTTTCCCGCCGACGAAATTGAAGACTGATCCGGACCGCTCCTGGCCGTTTGATGGTTTTCGCAGCCGGTTTGCATCCGGCCACGCACCGCGTGCATCCTGATTGCATGAACGGTTGCCATGCCTTGAACGACTGCCCGGCTGAGCCGCGGGTATTAGCGCCCGACGCGCGCCCGGAACGCGTCGATATCCACGTGCAGCATCAATCCTATTCGCCACACCGGCACGACGCGTATGTTTTTGCGCTCACATATTCCGGCGTCCAGTGTTTTGACTATTGCGGTGAAACTCGTGTGTCACGCCCCGGTGAACTGGTGGTACTTCATCCCGATGAAACACATGACGGCCGGGCCGGCACCGATGCCGGTTTCCATTACCGCGGTATCTCCATCGACCCGGCTGCACTGCAGAGGGCGCTCGGCGGGCGGGCCCTGCCCTTCATCGAGGGAGGCGTAACGCGGGACACCCGACTGATCGGCGTTATCTCGCCCCTGCTTTCGGACATGAATACACCGCTCGGAGAGGCCGAATTCGAAGCAGCACTGGCCGATCTGGCTAGTGCCATGCTGTCGCTCGGCGCCGAAACCGGCTCTGAACCCATTGCGGATGCCAGGGCGGCAAGTATGGCGCGAAACCTGATTGTCGAAACGCCAGAGCGCGTAATCGGACTCGGAGAGCTGGAAGCCGTCACCGGCCGGAATCGGTGGCAACTCAGCCGGGATTTTCGGGCGCTATTCGGCACCAGCCCCTATCGCTTTGGCCAGCTGCGCCGGCTGGACCGCTCCCGCGCCCTGATTCGGTGTGCAATGCCGCTAGCCGAGGTGGCTTATGCCACAGGGTTTGCCGACCAGAGCCATCTCACGCGGGAATTCAGGAAAGCATACGGCATCACCCCGAAAGCCTGGCAGGCGCTGGTCCGCTGACGCTTCCGCACGATCGTTCAAGAAACGCCATTTCGTATCGGCCACACTGGCAGGACGTATCAACCTCCTGAACAGGTGAATTGCCATGTCGACCGTCTCCCCCCGCACACGGTTTTCCGTATTGATCGAAGTTCTCATTGTTCTGTCCGTTCTGGTCGGATCGAAACTGGTGTTCGATCAGATCATCTGGAAATTTGCTGGGCCGCTCTCCCTGCTTTGCACCTTCATCGCCATCGGGTTTTTTACCTGGCGCTATCGCGAAAGCTGGGCCGGGTTCGGCCTGCGCAAACTCCCGGGCTGGAAATCCTGGGCCTTGCTCGCACCACAAGCCCTTCTGGGGATTGTCGCCATCATCGGGCTGGGTGCCGGTACGGCTTTCGCCGGGGATGCGCTGGGACTCTGGACCACAGATGAGACCATGAGCGGAGTCGAAGATCGCTGGGGCAATATCGTCGGCAATCTGCCGGTCTATCTGGGCTGGCTGGCGATTGCCTGGGTCAGTGCCGGATTTGGCGAAGAGGTTTTCTTTCGCGGCTATATGATCAATCGTGTTGAAGCCCTGTTGCCGCATGCGAAATGGGCCTTGCCGCTGGCCGTCATCATTCCGGCCGTCGGCTTCGGTGTCGCGCACATGTATTATCAGGGCTTTCGCGGCCTGGTCGTGACCGGCATGATCGGTCTTGCCATCGGCACGCTCTACCTTCTCTACAAGCGCAATATCTGGCCGCTGATCATTGCCCATGGTGCGGTCGATACGTTGGCCTTTACGGCAATGTATCTGGATCTGGACATCTAGCCGCGTACTAGACTTGCGCCAGCAATTCCGCCTTTGACAGCCGGAAACGGCTGTCGACCCATGCATCTTCCAGACGCCGGAGTATTCCGCCCATTTCCCGGCTTGCCGGAATGCCCGCCTGCTTCAGATCCGTCCCCGTCACCGGAAAGACCGGTGCCGCAAAGGACAGGGCGTGGGCAATCGCCCCGCCCCAGCCTTCCGGCGGTGTCTCCTCCCGGGAAAACAGCAGAAAAAGCTGATCGGCCACCGCCACATTGCCATGCCGGTAGACCCGTTTTTCCAGGGCCCCGCGGACGGGCCAGTCCTGTGCGATTTCCCGCGCCAGATCCGGATCGGCCATTGCGTTGATGCGCCGGGCTTCGGCATTCGACAAGCGCAGTGCGCGGGCGCAGACAGCAGCTGCCTCTCCCAGCCAGGCGCTAAAGCGGACCAGCGGATCGTCTCCGCCCAGTCCGGCAAGGCGCGAGACGCGCCCGGCATCACCGGCAGTGCCGAAGAGCGCGTCCGAGACGCCGGTTTCGGCCATCAGGCGGAGCGCCGGGCCGGGGTCGGGTGCGGCCAGGAGCTTCTTGGTCTCCATCCAGACCCGCTCGGCGGAAAGCTGCGCAAGCCCGCCGGTCATGGCGGCGCAGGCGCGGAGGGCTTCGGCGTCCGGTTCACCCTTTCCGTAGCTCGCGTAAAAGCGGAAAAAGCGCAGAATGCGGAGATAGTCCTCGGCGATACGGTCTTCGGCCTTGCCGATAAAGACAATCCTGCGATCCGGAATGTCTGCAATCCCGCCAACATAGTCGAAAATCTCGCCGGTCATGTCGGCATAGAGCGCATTGAGCCGGAAATCGCGGCGGGCGGCATCTTCCGCCCAGTCGGTGGTGAAGGCGACCGTGGCGCGGCGGCCATCGGTGGAAACGTCGCGGCGCAGCGTGGTCACCTCGAAGGGCCGGTGATCGGCGACAGCCGTCAGCGTGCCGTGCTCGATGCCGGTGGGGTGAACCGCAATTCCGGCCGCGTCCAGCGCTGCCCTGGCGGCATCCGGCTCCAGCACGGTGGCGATATCGATATCGGCGACCGGCTCGCCCAGGAGCGCATTGCGCACACAGCCGCCAACAAAGCGCGCGCCACCGGGCGCGGCCTTCTCCAGGGCCGCCATAACCCGCACCGTGGCGGGCGCGGTCAGCCAGTCATGGTCAGCGGGGTTGAGGCGCGCCGCCATCATCCCCGTCCTCATCCCCATCCTCATCCGGTGTGGCGCCGTCATCGCCAGTCTCCGGCTGTGCAAAAATCCGCCGGTCCCGCGGTGCGGCTTCGCCGGGATTATTGTTGAACTGCGCCCGTTCGATGCCCCCCTCACCCAGCCGCGGCGGCACATAGGTGGTGTGTGCCGAATCCCCGGAATCCGCTGTCAGGACCAGCGCGACAAATCCGGCAGCGGCAAGCAGTCCGCCCACAGCGGAGAGGACAAGTGTCGGGGCCGGCTTGTGCTCAGCGACCTCCTGCGTGGCCTGCATCGAGAGCCGCCAGAGCGCGAACAGGATGAAGGGCGATGCAAAGAGCAATATCTCGAGAAGGGCCAGTCTGATCATTATCTGTCTCCAAACAGGCGGTCATGCAGGGCTTTCAGCATGCCCGCCGTTGCGCCCCATATATAGCGCTCCTGCCAGGGCATTGCCCAGAAACGGCGGATTTTTCCGCGGAACTCCATTTCATGACGCTCATGATTCGCGGCATTCATCAGGAAATCAAAGGGGGTTTCGAACACCTCCGATACCTCCCTGTGGTCCGGCGTGACCGTGTAGCCGGGTTTTACGACACCGACAAAAGGCGTGACCTGGAAGGCGGTCACCGTTTCATACGGGTCGAAACAACCGAGGATTTCGACATGATCGGGCGTTATGCCGATTTCCTCATGCGTCTCGCGCAGCGCGGTCTGCGCCAGGGTTTCGCCCGGCTCCCGGCGGCCGCCCGGGAAGGAGATCTGCCCCGCATGTTTGGTCAGATGGGCGGCGCGCATCGTGAACAGGAATCGTGGCGGGCCATCATGCAGGATGAGCGGGGCCAGCACGGCCGCCTGGTTCAGCCGGGCGCCTGAGGGAATGACGCGACCGTCCAGATCGCCATCCCCCCGCGAAGCCGCCGCGGCGGGGCGGTCGGGATGGTCGAGCTTTTCCTCCAGCAGATCGCGCAGGGCCTGCGGTGTCATTCGGCGCGGCCCAGTTCGAATTCCTGCCCGCGCGAGCGGATGAAGAGAGTTTTCCTGCCGTCCACATCGCGAATCGCCGCGCGTTCGACGAGCTCATAGAAGGAAGGCCGGTTGATCAGCGCTTCCAGACGCCCGCGGATCAGGATGAAGGGTTCGGGTTCGCCTGTTTCCGGATCGGTTTCGACGCGGACCGGATGATCCGGTCCCGCCACGACGACATCACCAAGATTTGTTGTGAAGATCAGAACCGGCTCGCCACTCTCTTCACCGCTATCGACCCGGACCGCCACAAAAGGCGCGGCCTCAACCTGAACCGCCTGCTTTTCCACCGGCGTTACGAGATAATGAACGCCATCGTCATCTTTTCGCAAGATACGCGCAAACAGTTTTACGAGACGTTCGCGGGTGATGCGACGTCCCTCATGCCACCAGCTGCCATCGCGGCGGATCACCATATCCATTGTATCGCAATGGGTGGGGTTCCACGTCTCGACGGGCGGCAATCCCTCGCCGGATGACTCCGCTGCTTTCAACAGCGACTGCATCAGGTCGGGTGATGTATGGTCGGCGGGCATGGACACTCCGTATTTGCATTGTCATTCTTCACGAACCAACGTGACCGGTCGACGCCGTGCGCTAGTTCATACAGGGATTTAGGGAGATTACCTTGGCGAAAAAACCGGCAAGTCCTGCGAAAACGACATCAGCGGCCCGCAAGCCGCGCAAGGCAGCTGCCCCCAAAACCCCGTCCCTGACGGCCATGGATGTGGTGGAAGCCGCTGATATTGCAACGGAACGCCTTGCCGCGACGCGGGCCTCCATCGGCAAGGTCATCTATGGCCTGGAAGACCAGGTGGAATTGTGTCTCGCCGCCATCCTGTCGGGCGGACATGCGCTTCTGGTGGGCGCGCCGGGCCTGGCCAAGACCAAGCTGGTGGAAACCCTCGCCATCGCCACCGGCCTTGATACCAAGCGGATCCAGTTCACGCCGGACCTGATGCCGGCAGACATTCTCGGCTCGGAAGTGCTGGAAGAGAGTGCGGGCGGCAAACGCTCCTTCCGCTTCATCCAGGGGCCAGTCTTCTGCCGCCTGCTGATGGCCGATGAAATCAACCGCGCCAGCCCGCGTACCCAGGCCGCGCTTTTGCAGGCGATGCAGGAACATCATGTGACGGTGGCCGGTCAGCGCTATGACCTGCCGGAACCCTTCCATGTGCTGGCCACCCAGAATCCGATCGAGCAGGAGGGCACCTATCCGCTGCCCGAAGCCCAGCTCGACCGCTTCCTGTTGCGCGTGGATATTCCCTATCCGCAGCGCGGCGATGAGCGCGAGATCCTGCTGGCGACGACCGGCGCGTCGGAAAACCGGGCCGAGCCGGTATTGTCGCCCGCGGAAATCCTTGACCTGCAGGCACTGGTGCGCCGCATGCCGGTCGGCGAGAAAGTCGTCGATGCAATTCTGGACCTCGTCCATCTGGCGCGCCCGGAAGAAAGCGATGACAAGGATGTGCAAGCCGGCGTTTCCTGGGGTCCGGGTCCGCGGGCCGGTCAGGCGCTGATGCTGGCCGTTCGTGCCCGCGCCCTGTTGCAGGGCCGCCTTGCGCCCTCGACCGAGGATGTGGCCGTTCTGGCCGAGCCGGTGCTGAAACACCGCATGGCACTCTCATTCGCGGCGCGCGCTGATGGTCTGACACTGGAATCGCTGATTTCCCGCCTCGCTGCCAAAGCCGCCTAGAGGACATACGCGCCCATGCGCTCGCCCTTTGCCCGTGACGAAAGCAAACGCGCGGCCGACCTGCGTCAGGCCGGCGAGGCTGCGGCTGCGCCCTTTGGCGAGCTGGTGGCCGAGGCCGAGCGCATTGCGGCCAGCGTTGTCATGGGTGTGCATGGCCAGCGCCGGCGCGGTACGGGCGAGACCTTCTGGGAATACCGCCATCACCGCGCCGAAGACGGGGCGCAAGCCGTTGACTGGCGCATGTCGGCGAAATCGTCGGAGCTCTATGTCCGCGAGAACGAGCAGGAAGCCGCCAATACGGTGTGGCTGTGGCGGGACGGGTCGGCGACGATGGACTTCCGTTCCTCACGCGATCTGCCGCTGAAAAAGGACCGGGCCGCCGTCTGCATGATCGCCATGGCAGCGCTGTTATCGCGCGGCGGCGAACGTATTGCCGCGCTGGGCGAAAGCGCCCGGGCCCGCGGCGGCGAGATGGGTCTGGAACGCACCGCCATCCGTCTCGGCACCGGACCGGGCAGCCTGGCTTCAGTCGAATCGGCACCGGTTTCGCGCTATGGCCGGGTGGTGCTGGCGAGTGATTTCCTCGATCCCATCGAGACCTGGCGCGCGCGCCTGTCGCGCTTTGCCGCCCTGCAGGCCAGCGGGGCGCTGCTTCGCATTATTGACCCGATGGAAGAAGACTTTCCGTTCAAGGGGCGGACCCGGTTCGAGGCCGCAGACGACAGTGAGAGTCTTCTGTTCGGCCGTGCGGAGGAAGCGCGCAAGGCCTATCGCACGCGCTGGCAGGAACATGGTGACCGGCTGGCCGATCTGGCGCGCTCCTATGGCTGGACGCTGGTCACTCACCGGACTGACCGGCCCGCGACTCAGGCCGTGCTCGCCCTGCATCGCGCGCTGGCGAGGGACGTATAGATGCTGGCGCTTGGTCCCCTCGCCTTTGCCGCGCCGCTGGCCCTGATCGGGCTTTTGACGCTGCCTATTTTGTGGCGGCTCTTGCGCGCCACCCCGCCACCGCCGCGCCGGGCCGTGTTTCCGCCGCTGCGCCTGCTGAAGGATGCGCCGGATGATGCCGAGACGCCGCATCATGCGCCCTGGTGGCTGATCCTGTTCCGCCTGCTTCTGGCGGCCATTGTGATCATCGCCCTCGCCCGCCCGGTCTGGCAGCCTGCCACCGATATCGAGACTGATCGCCCCCTGCTGCTGGTGGTGGATAATGGCTGGGCCTCGGCCCCCGCCTGGCGCGACATGGTGCGGGAAGCCAATTACCGGCTTGATCTGGCCAATGAAAATGGCCGCACGGCCGCCATCCTCTTTACCGCGGACGCGACACCGGATGCCGAGCTGGTCCTCGGCGATCCCGATGCCGCCCGCCGACGTCTGGAAAGCGCCGATGTCCAGGCCTGGCCGCCGGATCGGGAGCTTGCCGCCGGGCGGATTGATGCCGCGATTGATGCGGGCGGGCTGACCGGCAATCTCCAGGTGGTCTGGATCACGGACGGAATCGACACGGCCGGATCGGAAAGCCTTGCCCGTATTCTGGACCCGCTGGGGCCGGTGACCGCCATTTCGCCGGGTCCGGGCCGCTCACCCGTAGCCCTGAGCGCACCGATCGCCACGCCCAACGGTTTTGCGGTGGACGTGATGCGCATTGATGCCGAACTGCCGCGCACGGTTTCGCTGGTCGCAACAGCGGGCGATGGCCGCGCCGTTGCCCGCACCGAGGTCGAGCTCGACACCAGCGTGACCCGCGCCCGCGCCGATATCGAATTGCCGCTGGACCTGCGCAACCGCGTGGCGGCCATCCGGATCGAGGGGCAGGTCTCTGCCGGCGGCACTCAATTGACCGATGATGCCTGGCGTCGGCCGCGCGTGGGCGTGATTGACGCCGCCAGCGAGGATGGCCAACCGCTCCTGTCGGACCTGCACTATATCATGCGCGCCATCGAACCCTTCACCGAGGCGCGGCGCGATGATCTCGACGCCTTGCTGGCGAACAATGTCTCGGCCCTGATCATGGTGGATGCCGCCCGCACCGACGATGCGCGGGTGCTGGATTTCGTCAATCAGGGCGGATTGCTGATCCGCTTTGCCGGACCGCGTCTGGCAGCGCGGGCCGACGAACTGCTGCCGGTTCAGCTTCGTCAGGGCGGCCGCATGTTCGGCAGCGCGCTGGCCTGGGAAGAGCCGCAAACGCTGGCACCCTTTGCAGCCGACTCGCCCTTTGCCGGCCTGACTGTGCCTCCCGAGGCGACCGTGTCGCGGCAAGTGCTGGCGGAACCCGGCACGGCGGCTGTGGACCGGGTCTGGGCGCGCCTGCAGGACGGGACGCCACTGGTCACGGCCATGCGCCAGGGCGAAGGCTGGGTGGTCTTGTTCCATGTCACGGCCGGACCGGAATGGTCGGATCTGCCACTGACCGGGCTGTTCCCGCGCATGCTGCGCCGGATCTCCGCGCTGGCCCAGGGCGGAACGGCAACCCCGACGCAATCCGGAGCTTATGTCATCGAGCGCGCGCTGGATGGCGAAGGCCGACTTTCCGATCCACCGGTTTCCGCACGGCCGGTTCCGGCACAAAGCTGGGACAATGCCCGCGCCAGCGCCGTAACACCGCCCGGCATCTACCGTCTGGGGCCCGCGAGTGCAGCCCTGAATGTGATGCGCACCGGCGGTGAGATCACCGCCTTGCCGCGCAACCTGCCCGGCGTGACCTTTGCCAATCTGGAAGCGCCCGCAGAACGGCGGTTTGCGGGGCCGCTTCTGGCGCTGGCGCTCTTCCTGCTGGCAATTGACGCGATCATCGGTCTGGCGCTGGCCGGACGGTTGCCGCGCCTGCGCCTGCCGCGCCGGGGCAGCGCTGTGGCGGCATTGATTGCGGCAGCCGGCATTGTCTGGTTCCTGCCTCAGGCTCACGCCCAGCAGATGGAATATCTCGACAGTTTTGAAATGGATGCCGCGCTGGAGCTGCGCTTCGCCTATGTCGAAACCGGCAATCGCGAAGTCGATGCGCGCAGCCGCGCCGGATTGATCGGGATCAGCCGCGACATCACCCGCCGCAGCGCCATGGAGCCACAGGAACCCATGGCGGTGAATGTGGAAGACAATGAGCTGGTCTTCTTCCCGGTTATCTACTGGCCGGTTCTGGAAAACGCGCCGCCCTTGTCGGCCGAGGCCGCTGAACGCGTCTCCCGCTATATCCAGTCCGGCGGTCTGATCCTGTTCGATACCCAGGATGCCGACATTGCCGCGACGCGCGCCGGCGCCCCACATCCCGGCCTCGCTCGCTTGCTGGAATCGGTCGACATCCCGGCGCTGGCCCGGATTGATCCCGACCATGTGCTGACCCGCTCCTTCTATCTTCTGCAGGACTTTCCCGGCCGGATCAGCGGCGGGCCGGTCTGGGTCGAGGCGGATCCCGACGGCGCCTCGCGGGACGGCGCTTCGGGCGTGATTATCGGTTCGAATGACTGGGCCTCGGCCTGGGCAACAGACGAAAACGGGCAATCCCTCTATCCGGTCGAGGGCGGCGAACGCGAACGCGAGATGGCAAGGCGTTTCGGCATGAATGTCGCGATGTATGCGCTGACCGGCAATTACAAGGCCGACCAGGTCCATATCCCGGCGCTGCTGGAAAGGCTGGGCCAATGAGTGTCGCGGCCACCACGCTGGACTTTGCGCCGCTCATCCCTGCCTGGGTCATCGGGTCGCTGGCCGTGCTTGCGCTGGCCGTTACCGGTGCCGGTGCGATCCGCCGCCTGAATGGCTGGCTGTGGCGCAGCCTGTCGATCCTGCTGATTTCGGCCGTCCTGATGAATCCGTCCCTGGTCGAGGAGGAGCGTGAAGCCCTGCCGGATATCGCACTGGCCGTGATCGACCGCTCGGATTCCATGGATATTCCCGGCCGCAGCGAGGCCGCAGACGCTGCCCTGGCGGATCTGCGCGCCCGAGCCGCAGCGGATCCGGAACTGGAACTGGTCGAGGCGGAGATCGGAAATGACCCCGATGGCACGCTGGCCATGGATGCCGTGCAGGCGGCGCTGGCCGGTATTCCGCGCGACCGTCTCGCCGGCATCATCATCGCGTCCGATGGCCGCGTTCATGACATGCCGGAGAATGTTGACGCGCTGGACATTGCCGCGCCGGTTCATCACCTGCTGACCGGCGATCCCGGCCAGGGCGACCGGCGTCTGGTGATTGTTGAAGCGCCGCGCTATGGCCTGGTCAACGAGCCGGCCGAATTCGTGATCCGTGTCGAAGACGATGCGATGACGGGGACCGCGACGCTGACCTTCCGGGTGGATGGCGGTGACCCGCAGACAGCCCGTATCACCATTGGTACCGACACAACGGTCACGGCCCCGGTCGAGCATCGCGGCGCGAATGTGATCGAGATCGAGGTCGAGCCGGGCCGTGAGGAATTATCCCTGATCAACAATCGCGCGGCGGTCTCCGTGACCGGTGTGCGCGACCGGCTGCGGGTGTTGCTGGTCACGGGTGAACCGCATAATGGCGCGCGCACCTGGCGCGACCTTCTGAAATCCGATCCGTCCGTTGATCTGGTGCATTTCACCATTCTGCGCCCGCCGGAAGCGGTGGATTCCACGCCGGTGGATGAATTGTCCCTGATCCCCTTCCCGACCCGCGAATTGTTCGAGGAACGCCTGGACGAATTCGATCTGGTGATTTTCGACCGTTACCGGCGCCGGCAGCTCATTCCGCCCCTCTATTTCGACTACATCTCCCGCTATGTCGACAATGGCGGCGCCTTGCTGGTCACGGCCGGTCCGCCCTTCGGGCAGGCGACCTCGATCTACCGCTCTCCGCTGGCGGCGGTTCTACCGGCGCGGCCCACAGGTGTCATTGCGACCGGGGCCTATCGCCCGGGAATCACCGAAGCCGGTGCACGGCATCCGGTCACCGCCAATCTGGCTCCGGCGGAAGGCGAAGACCCGTGGGGGGAATGGTTCCGCCGGATTGATGCCTCCGTGCTGGGCGGGGAGACCCTGCTTGAAGCGCCGGATGGCGGTCCCTTACTGGTGCTGGCCCGCGCCGGACAGGGACGCTCGGCCATCCTGCTGTCGGATCAGAGCTGGCTGTGGGCACGCGGCTATCAGGGCGGAGGCCCGCATGGCGAAATGTTCCGCCGCGTGGCGCACTGGCTGATGGGCGAGCCCGAGCTGGATGAAGAGCGCCTGTCCGCGTCTGCCTTCAACGGTCAGCTGATGGCCGAACGCACCACGCTGTCAGATGCGCCGCCGCCACTGGAGCTGGAATGGCCGTCCGGGCGGACCGAAACGCTGGACATGACCGCCACCGGCGAGCCCGGACGCTTCTCGGCCACGACCGGGGCCGAAGAACAATCCGGCCTGGTGCGCCTGCGCTCGGGGGATCTGACCGCTGTTGCGGCGCTGGGTCCGCTCAATCCGCAGGAATACGCCAATCTGCGCCCGACGCAGGAGGTGATACAGCCGCTTGTCCGCGCCACGGGCGGCGGCAGTTACGCCCTCGGCACAGGCGAAGCTCCGGATCTGCCGGGCATGCGGCGCACCCGGGCCGGGGCGGACGCCGCCGGACGCAACTGGTACGGGCTGCAACGCAATGAGCGCTATATCGTGCGCGGTGCGGAACGCACGCCGCTTCTGCCGGCCCTGCCGCTCCTGCTACTCATCGTGGCGGCCCTTGGCTGGGGTTGGCGGCGCGAAGGTCAATAGCCCCTCGACGTTACCCCGTATTCCGGCCTATCTTTCTGATTCATGGCCACCAATCCGCCTCCGACAATCGAGACACCCGATCTCGAACAGCTCACCGACCCGGCGCTCTGGCGCAGCCGGCTGGAATCGCTGTGGGAGTGGCTGCGCTCGGAAATGCTCAGCGTCGAATTCGGCGTGCAGGCCGGCACGATTGTCGTCGGCATCCTTCTGGCCTTCGCGGTACGCAAGCCGGTCGCGAATCTCTTGCAACGCCTGTTCAGCTTGGGATTTCTGCGGCGCGTGCGCGCCGATGCGGTCCGCCTGCTGGCGCCTGTACTCGGACCGGCATTGAGCTGGGTATTCCTGTCGGCGGTGCTGTTTACCCTGCAACAGCTCGACATGGAGTTTTTCTGGGTCCGGCTGGCGGCGAATCTCGTCGGGGCATGGGCGGTGATCCGGGCCATCACCGGCTTTATCGCCGAGCCCTTCTGGTCGCGGACAGCGGCGATCATGAGCTGGACGATTGCCGCCATGAATATCGTGGGCTGGCTGGATCCGACAACCGGCTTTCTGGACTCGCTGGGGGTCAGCGTCGGCGGCGGCCGGGTCTCCGTCATGTCCGCCATCCAGGCGCTGGTTTTGCTGGTCGTGCTCTACTGGGTCGCCTCGCGGATTGCCGCCATCCTCTCGGCCCGCATCAACAAGCTGCCCAGCCTGAATCCGTCTGCGCGATTGCTGATCGGCAAATCGGTGCAAGTGACGCTGCTTGCGTCGGCCATCCTGCTGGCGCTGTCCAGTCTCGGTATTCCGCTGGGTGCGCTGGCCATCTTCTCCGGTGCCGTGGGTCTCGGGATCGGCTTCGGGCTGCAGAAAATCTTCTCAAACCTCGTCTCGGGTGTGATCCTGCTGCTCGACCGTTCCATCAAGCCGGGCGATGTCATCACACTGGAAGACACCTATGGCCGGGTGAATTCGCTGGGCATGCGCTTTGCCTCGGTCATCACACGCGACGGTATGGAGCACCTGATTCCCAATGAGGAATTCATCACCACCAAGGTGATCAACTGGTCCTTTTCCGACCATGCCGTGCGGATCAAGCGCATGATCGGCGTCGATTATACCACCGATATCCCGACGGCGATGGAACTGGCCGTCGAAGCCTCCAAGACGGTGCCGCGTGTGCTCAACTCGCCGGCACCGAAATGCCTTCTGCGCGGCTTCGGCGATAATTCCATCGATCTGGAAATCCGCTTCTGGATTGCCGATCCGGGGCAGGGTGTGAACAATGTCTCGAGTGAAGTCCTGCTCGCCATCTGGAAAGCCTTCACCGAAAATGGCGTCAACTTCCCTTTCCCGCAGCGCGACATCCATTTCCGCGGCGGCGAGCCGGTTTCGGTGCGGATCCGGAAAGACTGACAAGGATGCCGGCGTCTTCACGCTTTGTGAATCCCTGCCGCACCATCATAATGACCGTCTGATATGGAGTGTCCCATGACCGCGCGGCGTATATCTGTTGTTCTTTCGCTTCTGCTCGCCGCACCGGCGCTGTCCGGTTGCCTGGTGATCGGTGCCACATCGATGGTCGCCGAAACCGCCGTCCGCACCACCGGCACGGCGCTGGAAACCGCGGGCAATGTCGGCAGTGCTGTTGTCCGCACCGCCATTCCCGGTGATGGCGAAGATGATGACGACGATCACGATCACGATCATGATCATGATCGCGAGTAGTTCCTGACAGCGCCTGATTCCTCTGTTATGGTTATAATCACGGGGACAGGCCGACGATCAGGAGACTTACCATGCGTTATCTCATATCGGCTCTGGCAGCGGTGCTGTTTGCGGCACCGGTTTTCGCCCAGGGCCTTTCGGCATCCTATTCAGCCACGCCCACCGGGCCCGTCAGCCTGGCGGATATCACCATTGGTGAAACGCTGGAGGCCAAGCGCGACGAGTATGGCGCGCGCGAATTCGACCGTCTGATCCGGACGCTGTCATCCGACCTGCAGCGCGAGCTGCGCGAGGCGGCGCTTCTGGCCGACGGCGAAGGCAGCGCAACGCTGCATGTCGTGATCGAGGATGCCACGCCCAATCGCCCGACCATGGCACAGCAAGGCGGAACGTCCGGGCTCAGCTTCCAGAGCTATGGCCGTGGCGGTGCCCATGTGATGGCCGAACTGCGCGCTGCGGATGGTTCGCTAGTGGCAACGTATGAATACAGCTGGACGACGCCCAGCATCCAGGATGCGCAATTTGCCAATGTCTGGACCGACACCAACCGGACATTCGACCGCTTTTCCTCACGGCTGGCCGCCAGCCTCCGTGATGCGGT
Source organism: Hyphobacterium indicum (assembly GCF_003129605.1). Classification (GTDB taxonomy): domain Bacteria; phylum Pseudomonadota; class Alphaproteobacteria; order Caulobacterales; family Maricaulaceae; genus Hyphobacterium; species Hyphobacterium indicum. Next base: position 533,882 of record NZ_QBDX01000001.1, on the reverse strand, counting down.
GAATTCCGGCTCATAGCCCTCTGTCAGGGCGCGCCGATCCATTTGTGGGTCTGCAGGCTCAATGACCATTGAGGATGCGCCAGGCAGTATTCAAACGCTGCCTGCGCATTCTTCATCTGGTCCGGCCCGTCCATCGGCTGAAGCGAGAAGCGCCTGAAATCGAGGCCTTCAAACCGGGCCGGATCGACACCCGGCTGCGGGTAGACGAGTTTCAATTCCTCGCCGCTGGTCTGGATGATCCGGGCCTCCGCCTTGGGGCTGACCGTCAGCCAGTCAATGCCGGCCGGCGCTTTCAGCGTGCCATTGCTTTCTACCGCGATCTCGAAACCGGCGCCCTTGAAGGCGGCAATCAGCGGCGCATCAAGCTGCAGCAGCGGCTCACCGCCGGTGCACACGACCAGCGGCTTACCCCCGCCCGGCCACTGCGCGGCGACGGCCTCTGCCAGAGCGCCGGCTGTCTTGAACTTGCCACCGCCCGGCCCGTCCGTGCCGACAAAATCCGTGTCACAGAAATTACAGACGGCGTTCGCCCGGTCGCGTTCCAGCCCGGACCAGAGATTACAGCCGGCAAAGCGGCAGAAGACCGCCGGACGCCCGGCCTGACCGCCTTCGCCCTGAACGGTCAGGAATATCTCTTTCACCGCATAGGTCATGTCCGTGCCTGCCACTCCACCCACCCCCGGGCCCGCAATTCACAGGCCGGGCAGACGCCGCAGCCATAGCCCCAGTCATGGCGGTGCGAGCGGTCACCGAGATAACAGGTATGGGTGTCTTCAACGATGATCTCGATCAGGCGGTCGCCGCCGAGCTGATGCGCCAGCGCCCATGTCCCACCCTTGGTCAGGAACATCAGGGGCGTTTCGATGGGCATCGGACGGTCGAGGCCGAGCGAAATCATGGCCTGGGCGGCATCAATGGTCTCGCGGCGGCAATCGGGATAGCCCGAATAATCGGTTTCACACATGCCCCCGACGAGACGGTCAAGGCCACGCCGGTAAGCGAGGGCGGATGCAACGGTCAGGAAGACCAGATTGCGGCCCGGCACAAAGGTTGACGGCAGGCCCCCCTGTTTGCACTCGATTTCCATTTCTGCCGTCAATGCGCTTTCCGCCAGAGCGCCATAGCCGGACAGATCCACCACCTGGTCCGGCCCCAGCCGTCCGGCCCAGACCGGATCAAGGCCGGCGAGCGCCGTGCGCACGCGTTGACGCGCTTCCAGCTCGACCTCATGGCGCTGGCCATAGGCAAAGCCGATGGTTTCCACACGGGCATGGTTTTCCAGCGCCCAGGCCAGTGCCGTGGCGGAATCCTGACCCCCGGAAAACAATACCAGCGCGGAAGGTGTGTCATCTGACTTCATAGCCCGGCCTTATAAGGCTAAAACTGCCGCCATGTCAGATGTCAGCCTCATCTATACCACCTGGCCGGATGAAGAGAGCGCGCGAACGGCAGCCGGGAAGCTGCTGGAAGCGCGCCTGATTGCCTGCGCCAACCTGTTGCCCGGCGGAACCTCCTTTTATCAATGGAAGGGGAAGATGCAGGCCGAGGCCGAGTGGGTGATGATATTGAAGACGGCGCGGGCAGCGGAATGCACGGAACGCATCAAGGCGCTGCATCCCTATGAGGAACCGGCCATACTGGAATGGCTGGTCGAGCCGGATGGCAGCTCTGCGGGCTTTCTCGACTGGGTGCGCTCGGAAACGCTTGGCTAGCTTGCCCGGGCGATGGATCCGCCACTGCCATCGCTGATGACCGCGGCAATGGTGTCAAACAGGCGCTGGGTGTCGATCGGCTTGGATATGAAGCCGTCCATGCCGGCGGCGAGACATTGGGCCTCATCCTCCCGGCGGGCATTGGCCGTCAGGGCGATGATCGGTGTCATCGCCGCTGTGGACGGCAAATCCCGGATGGCGCGCGTGGCCTGGAGCCCGTCCATGACCGGCATGCGCATATCCATGAGAATGAGGTCAAAGGCCCTGTTGGTGGCAGCTTCCACGGCCTGTTCACCGTTTTCTGCAAATTCGACCGACCAGCCCTTGGCCACGAGGAAGCCTTCAATGACCGTCCGGTTGATGGCATTGTCCTCTGCTGCGAGGACCCGCAAGGGGCGGCCGGGCAGGCTGGCGGCGGCCGCATTCTGACGGGACGGCGTTGTTGGGGCGTCTTCAATGGCCGAGGGCGAGGTGTCGACCGCTTCCGGTCCGCTGCGCTTTTCATGCTTGTCCAGGCTGGTCAGCTGAACGGCAAACCAGAAGTGGGATCCGCCCTCCTTGCGGCGTTCATATCCGACTTCACCATTCATCATTTCCGCGAGATGGCGGGTGATGGTGAGCCCGGTCGCGGTGCCGTCCATGACCCGGATGCCATCCGCATCGGATTCGAAGAAGTTCTTGAACAACCGGCCTTCCGCTTCGCGCGGGACCCCGCGTCCGGTATCCTCGACGACCGCTTTCAGACGGGCTTTGCCGGCATTCATCTGGACATCGAGACGAACATCGACCTGACCGCTGGCCGTAAACCGCAGGGCGTTGCGGATATAGGTGAACAGCATCTGTTTCAGCCGGGCGGAATCACCGGCCAGGACGAGCTGGCTGTCCCCGGTCAGCGTCAGATTGAATTGCAGCCCCTTGGCCCGGGCCTTGGGTTCCCACAGCATGCGGGTATCACGCGCCAGACGCTCGGCGGTAATCTCGCCATTCATCAGGTTGAGCTGTCCGGATTCGATGATGGAGACATCGCGCAGATCGCCGACAAAGCGCATCAGCATTTCTGCGGCATCATAGATCTGGCGGTTTTTCTTGCGGGTGTCCGCATCCAGCGTTTCGTCTTCCGCCAGGCGGCGCGAAACACCGATAATGCCGGCGAGCGGATTCTTGATGTCATGACTGACACCGGCGAGGAAAGCCGATTTGGCGCGGGTCGCATCTTCGCCCTTGCGGGCCGTCTGCTCATGGCGGCGGGCAAGCTCGCGCAGGGCCTTGGCCTGGGTTTCGACCCGCAGCTTGGCCCCCTCCAGCAAGGCATTGGCCTCGAAGGCTTCTTTCAGCGTGTTACGGTATTGACTGGAGATACGGATTGTCACGGCCAGATAGAGGAAAAGGACCGCGGCCAGGCCGTAAGCCGGAAGCGTGCCGATCATGGCAATATATCCGGCCGCCAGCGATATTGCTGGCACATTATAGGCAATGATACCGATCGGGCGGGTCGCAGACGACAGAGCAGCCCCTGCCGTCATGCCCGCGAGGATAAATGCCACCGCGAAATGAACGACAGAAATCTGTGACATGGGGAGCAGAAAAAAGGCCGCGCCCCAGAGCGAGCCGGACATTGCGGACAAAAGGAGAAACAGCTTGTCCCGGAGCGGGGGCAGCCGGCCGCCAAGCGCAATCGCATTCTTCGCCAACAGGAAACGCGAGAGCGCCAGACACACACCGGTCACGAACCAGACGCCAACGTGAAGTACCGGTGCCGCGGTCAACATCATGGCTCCGAGTATGAGGCCGTTGACGACATTGAGCGGAACCGCCGACAACCCGGTTCGGAAATATATCTTCATGCGGGCGCGGTCGATCTCTTCCAGCGCGCCCTCGGTGATGGTGCGCGCTCTCGAGGCCTGTTCTTCGGCCTTCCGCTCTGCCCTGTCAGTCATTTTCAAGCCGAACACGCTGGTCCCCGCCATTCGTGAAAGCGAATCACTCGTGATCAGAAGGGCATAGCCATGGTGGCCAGAAGGTTAATTTTGCTGGGATTGAGCAAAACGGTCCGGCGCGCTCAATGCCGCCGGACCGCCTCATGCGCGCCTATTTCTTTGCCAGAAGGTCCCGGATTTCCGTCAACAAGACTTCCTCATTCGACGGCGCAGGCGGGGCAGCGGGCGCTTCCTCCTGCTTTTTCTTCATGGAATTCATGGCCTTGATAATCAGAAACAGGGCAAAGGCCAGGATCACGAAGGCGATCACATTGTTGATGAAAAGACCGTAATTGATGGTCGCCGCACCGGCTTCCTGCGCGGCGGCGAGACTTTCATACTGCACATCCCCCAGCGCAATGAAGAGATTGGTGAAATCCACGCCTCCCAGCACCAGGCCGAGCGGCGGCATCAGAATGTCGTTTACCAGCGACCGGACGATGGTTGAAAACGCGCCACCCAGAATGAAGCCGACCGCGAGATCGACGACATTGCCGCGCATGGCAAATTCCCTGAATTCCTTGAGCATTGGCTCCTCCCCTTTGGACGGAGGATCCTATCCCTGGGGACGATGGCTGTCATGCAGAATATTGAGGAATTTGGTAGCGGAGGAGAGACTTGAACTCCCGACACGCGGATTATGATTCCGCTGCTCTAACCAGCTGAGCTACTCCGCCACACGCCGCACATCACCCTTGCGGGCGCGCCATGCGAGGGAGGCGATATACTGTGCTGATCGGGCGCGTGCAAGCACCCGGTTTCATACGCGCAGCGGGTTTTACATGGCGGGGGTGCCCCTGCCCGCTTATGTTGAGATCCTGATTCAGGGGATTCGGAGGGGAAATGAGCCTTTTGGATGATGGCGATGGCCCGCGGCGCATCCTGATCCTGGCCGCCCATCCGGCCCCGCGCAGGTCTGTGGCGGGCCGGGCCTTGCGGCAGGCGGCCCGCGAAATGGACGGCGTCACACTGGCCGATCTTCATGCCGAATATCCGCGCCTCGACATTGATGCCGACCGCGAACAACAGCGCGCGGAAGCGCATGATGTTCTGATCTTCCTGCATCCCTTCTACTGGTATTCCACGCCGGCCATCCTGAAGGAATGGCAGGATATCGTGCTGGAGCATGGCTGGGCTTTCGGCCGTTCGGGGAAGGCGCTGACGGGCAAGATCTTCTTCTCCGCCCTGACCGCCGGGAACCCGGAAGAAAGCTATGCCGAAGACGGCTATAACCATTTTACGGTGCGCCAGATGCTGACGCCGCTGGAACAGACAGCGGATTATTGCGGCATGGTGTATCTGCCGCCCTTCGCGTTTTTCCGCGCCGGCCATGCCGGAGAGGACAATCGCCTGAATGAACATGTCGCCGAGTGGAAAGGGCTTCTGTCCGCCCTGCGCGACCGCCGGCTGGACATTGAGGCGGCGCGCGCCCTGCCCCTGCTCAACGGGCAGCTCAAATCCCTGACGGTGGAGGACTAGGCCATGGACGGGATACTTCTCAGTGCCACCATCTATCTGGTCGCCGCGGTCATCATGGTGCCGGTCTGTTCACGCCTCGGGCTCGGCTCCGTGCTCGGATACCTGATTGCCGGCGTGTTGATCGGGCCGGTCTTCGGCCTGGTCGGGTCCGAAACCCAGGATGTGCAGCATATTGCCGAGTTCGGCGTGGTGATGATGCTTTTCCTGATCGGTCTGGAGCTGGAACCGCGCGCCCTGTGGGACATGCGGACGCGGCTTCTGGGGTTGGGCGGCTTGCAGGTGACACTGACCGCCGGGCTGATCGCCGCGGCCTGTGTCGCGTTGGGGCTGGGCTGGACCGTCGCGGTGGCCATCGGGCTGACCTTCTCGCTCTCCTCCACCGCCATCGTGATGCAGACCCTGTCCGAAAAGAAGCTGGACAAGACGGAGGGCGGGCGTGGCAGTTTTTCCGTCCTGCTGTTCCAGGACATTGCCGTCATTCCGATGCTGGCCTTCCTCCCCCTCCTGGCCCTGCCGGAGCTGATGGGCACAGGCGCCGAGGATGCCGCGCACGGTGTGGCGGACGCTGCGCATGGAGCAGCGGACCATGGAGATACGCACGGGGCCGGCCTCAGCATTGTCGATCGCTTGCCGGGCTGGGCCTATGGACCGGTGGTGCTGGCCGCCATCGGCGTGGTGGTGGGCGGCGGCATGTATCTGACTCGGCCCCTGTTCCGCTTCATCGCCCGGTCAGGCCTGCGTGAAATGTTCACCGCGGTGGCGCTGTTCATTGTCATCGGGATTGCGCTTTTGATGACGCTGGTCGGCCTGTCGCCGGCACTGGGCACTTTCCTGGCCGGTGTGGTGCTGGCCAATTCGGAATACCGGCACGAGCTGGAAGCCGATATCGAGCCCTTCCGTGGTTTATTGATGGGGCTGTTCTTCATCACGGTCGGGGCCGGCATCCGCTTTGATGTCTTTATCGCCGACTGGGCGTTGATCCTCGGCCTGCTGGCGGCGCTGATCGCGGTCAAGGCGGCAGTGTTGATGATGCTGGCTGTCCTGTTCAAGCTGCGCGGGCGGGATCGCTGGCTGATGACGCTGGCGCTGGCACAGGCCGGCGAGTTCGGCTTCGTGCTGCTATCCTTCAACGTGCAGAACAATGTTATTCCGCCGGATCTGCAGCCAATCCTGTCGCTGCTGGTGGCCCTCTCCATGCTGGTGACACCGCTGCTCTTCATTCTCTACGAACAGGTGTTTGCGCGAAAATTCACAGAAGCAGCCACAACGCGCAATGCCGACGAGATCGATGAGCGTGGCACAACCCTCATCGCCGGGCATGGCCGTTTCGGGCAGATCATCAATCGCCTGCTGCGCGCCTCGGGCTATGAGACCGTGGTGCTGGAACATCGCAGCGATCTGGTGGATGGCGTCCGCAAATTCGGCATCAAGACCTTTTATGGCGATGCCACACGGCCCGATCTTCTGCATGCGGCCGGCCTGCATGAGGCGCGGCAATTCGTGGCGGCGATTGACGACAAGGACCAGATTACTGCCCTGGTCAAACATGTGCGCCGGGAGCGGCCCGACATACATATCGTCGCGCGGGCGATTGACCGGCATCATGTCTACCAGCTCTATGCTGCCGGGGCGAATGACATTATCCGCGAGACATTTGACAGTGCCGTCCGGGCCGGACGCAGTGCGCTGGAAGCGATGGGCGAGCATCCTTTCGAGGTCGAAAAGGCGGTGCGCTATTTCGTGCGCCATGACCGCGAGACATTGCGCAAGCTGGCGGCAGCGTGGAAAGAGAATGTCGATGTCTTCGACAATGAGGAATATGTCGCCATCGCCAAACGCCAGAATGAAATGATGATGGATACGATGCGATCCGACCGCGAAGCCGCGCGCAGCAATGCGCTGGAGCGCGCCTGGATGCCGCCGGATGTGCGGCCTGAGGAAGAAGTGGACAAGGACTGATGCAACCGGGTGATATCCGCATCTCTGCCGCCGACCTGACCACCTTCTGTGCCGCGGCGCTGGCCGGGGCGGGTGCGAAGGATGGGGATGCAAGGGCGGTGGCCGAGCATCTGGTGATGGCCAATCTGTGCGGTCATGACAGTCACGGCATCGGCCTTCTGCCGGCCTATGTGAAGCATGCGGTCGACGGGTTGGTGGACGTCAATGCAACGCCGGAAATCCTGCACGACAAGGGCGCGATCCTTAAAGTCGCCGGTCATGACGCCTGGGGCCGGATGGCGGGCGAATTTACCATGATGGCGGCGTTTCCAAAGGCCGAAGACCTGGGCGTGTGTGCAGTGACGCTGTCGAATGCGCATCATCTGGGGCGTATCGGCGCCTATGGCGAGATGGCGGCCAATGCGGGGTTCACGGCGCTCTTTTTCGTCAATGTCACCGATCATGACCCGATGGTGGCCCCCTATCAGGGCACGGATGCGCGCTTTGGTACCAACCCGGTCTGCATCGCCCTGCCCCCGACCGGCACCAGGCCCGCCTTCCTGCTCGATATGGCCACCAGCCGGATCGCCATGGGCAAGGCGCGCGTGGCGGCCAATAAGGGCCTGCGCGTGCCGTTCGGCGCGATCCTTGATGAAAACGGTCTGCCGACGGATGATCCGGCCGGCTTCAAAGGGTTTGAACAAAAAGGCGCGCTCGCCCCGATTGGCGATCACAAGGGTTACGGCCTCGCCTTCGCCGCAGAACTCCTCGCCGGGGTCTATTCCGGCGGCGGCACGATCCAGCCCGGACATGAACGCCGCGGCGGTATCCGCAACCAGATGATGGCCGTGGTGATGCAGCCCGATGCCTTTGGCGATATTTCGGCCATGGAGCGCGAGATGGAAGCGATGTGGGACTATGCGCTCGCCTCTCCGCCCGCCGACTGGGACTCACCCGTCGTCGCGCCGGGTGATCCGGAGCGGTCCTTGCGCAAGCGCCGCGCGGCAGAAGGCGTGCCGCTGGATGCCGAAACACTGAAACAGCTCAATGCGGCCGCGGAGGCTGTGGGAGTGACGGAGCGGTTGGGATGAATATCAGGAAATGGATATCCGATAAAATCCTGCTGATTATCATTTTCTTCTCGGGTTTTGGGGCGGCAATAACAATTTTCGTTATCGCATTTGGATTCGCAGAAATCGATTTTCCGCTATCAAACTTGTTGGCCCAATGGATGATCGCGGCCACCGCATTGATCGGTGTAATATTGTTGTGGAAAACATTGAGCGCATCACGGGCGATGGTCAGCGAAGCACAAAAGACCACCTCCGCGGCTGAACAAACTGTTGAGGAAACCCGCCGCATTGGACAGTCGCAAACCCGTGCTTACTTAACGGTGTCTCCTCATGGCTACTTCTCCGATGAAAGATCGGAAGAAAATCTCAAATTCGGTATCGAAATTAAAAATAGCGGGAACTCACCAGCTTTTGTTGAACATATTGAGTTTGGGCTATGTCAGACAGATAACATTGGCAATTTGAGTGTCGAAGATACAGGCATTACCCCCATGATTGTCAGTAGTGACTTTCCTATCGGGGCGAATGAAAACCACTTCGCGTATGTTCACTTTGCTCAACCTGATCACGAAATATTGGAACAAATTTCCAACGGCGAAGTTTATGCTTTAGCGTTTGGAAAGGTTTCCTATCGAGACGTTTTTGATGAGCTGCATTATTGCAGGTTTTTTTATCAGTCGACCGGTAGCAACTTTGGGAATGCTCATAGCAACCGTAAAATGCCAAGCCACAATGATTCCGACTGAAGCGAGGATTTTCCGCTCTTCCCTTCCCGGTGAACGGCGTTCACAATGTGGCCAAACGACTCCGGGGAGAGATCACACATGAAACGTATTGTTGCTGCCGCCTTCGGGCTGGCCCTTCTGACCACGACGGCCCATGCCCAGAATATCGAGCCGACCGAGGACAATATCGTCTACGGCATGGTGTCGGGCGCAGCCATGTTGATGGACCTCTATGTGCCGGAAGAGGCCAATGGCGCGTCGGTCATCGTGGTGCCGGGCTCGGGCTGGTACCGGCCGGAAATCTATTCCGCGCCGCAACTCAAGGACCTGTCGGGCTATGATTATATCCGCAATATCGTCGGCGAGTTGCAGATGAATGGCTATACGGTGTTTGTCATCAATCACCGCTCTTCGCCCGGCAACCGTTTTCCGGCGGCGGTGAATGATACGCGCCGCGCCGTGCGCTATGTGCGGACGATGGCCGAGAGCCTCGGGCTGGACCCGATGCGGATCGCCACGCTCGGCCATTCTTCCGGTGCCAATCTCGCGACCATGGCTGCGCTGATGGATGATGCGCCAGGCGAAGGCGTGGATGCGATCGACCAGACCTCTGCCGCCGTGCAGGCGACCATCGGCATCGCCACGCCCTTCATGCTGGCGGGCGATCCGGCCGAGGCGGATTCCTATGCAGCGCAGACCATCACCATGTATACGGGCGTGCCGTTTTTCGGAGCGGATAATCATTATCAGGCGGCACCGCCAATCCACGTGCAAGCCTCACCGGCCACCTATGCCGATGCCAATGATCCGCCGCTCTACATGATCGATTCCGCCGATGACCCCGTCGTGCCGGTCAGCCAGGGCGATTATATGCTGACGGTATTGAATGAGGCTGGCGCCCGCTATGAGCATGTCCGCACGGAGGGCGGCGAGCACAATCCCGATTTTGATGTTGCGGCGATGATTGACTGGCTGGACGGGGTGCTGGGGGAGTAGGCGAAGTTTCTTTTCCCCTCCCCTTGATGGGGAGCGGAAAGGCTGCGCATAGCCACTAGTGATCCCGCTCCACCTCGATGGTGACATGCCCGACGCCGTGATGTCCGGCGAGGCGGCGGCGCAAGGCCGCCGCGGCGGTCTGTTCGCACACGGCCGCTTCGAGAACGGCATGCAGCGTCGCCACTGTGCGGCCCGGCGCAATGGCCCAGATGTGCATGTGATGAATGCGGACGACGCCGGGCGTATGTTCAGCGAGATCGGCCGCGATGGCATCGCGATCCACATGATCCGGCGTCGCCTCCAGCAGGATACGGCCGGACTGGATGACAAGGCCGGAAGCGGCTTTCAAAAGCAGCATGGCGATCAAGACCGACAGGATGGGGTCAATCGGCGTCCAGCCCGTGGTCAGGATCACGATGGCCGCGATAATGGCCGCGATGGAGCCAAGGATATCGCCCGCGACATGCAGCAGTGCACCGCGCATATTCAGGTTTTCCCGGTCTCCGCCATGAAGGACCGCAAAAGCAATAAGGTTCACGATCAGGCCGATCACGGCGACCACGCCCATCGGTCCGCCGTCGATTTCCGGCGCCGCACCGATACGGCCAATGGCCTCACCCACAATCCATAGCGTCAGCAGGATCAGCGCGATCCCGTTGGCGAAGGCCGCCAGTACCTGAAACCGGCCCCAACCGAAGGTGCGGCGGGCATCGGCGGTACGGCGCGCAATACGAAAGGCCAGCCAGGCCAGGATAAGCGCGCCGGAATCGGCCATCATGTGCGCCGCGTCGGCAATCAGGGCGAGCGAGCCCGTGAGGAAACCGGCGACGACCTCGACCAGCATGAAACTGCCGGTCAGCGCCGCTGCGATGAGGGCGCGGTGTTCATTGCCGGTATTGTGGTCATGATGATGATCGTGGGGCATGCCGCTTCCAGATCATATTCAGACAATTAAATCAATATGATGGTTATAACATAACAATGCAGCCAGCTTCTCCTTCGGAAGCTCGCTACGTTTCCGCCTCTGGATGAGTTAATTGTTTCATTCGTCTCCCTCCGGCTTGACCGGAGGGCCTCATGAGATCCTCCGAATAAATCGGAGGATGACGAGGATAATATCCATCTCATGTTGAGGAGTTGCCTAAGGCAGCCTCGCCCACGCAAGAACTACATGCCGAAAAGGGCCTTCATTTCCGGCGGCAGGCGTCGGGGACGCCGCGTTTCCATATCGATAAAGGTCCATGTGGTGAGGACTTTGGCCGAGGGCTTGTCGGCCCCCGCCTTGCGGATATCGACATGGCGCGGACAGCGCACGCCCTTCACCGGATCGACCCAGGTGCGCAGCTCGACCTGATCGCCCAGCTTCAGTTCGCGGTGATAATCGATCTCGTGGCGCAGCACGACCCAGAGCCCGGCGGCCTGCATGTCATCGCTCGCCACACTCTCCCAATGCCGCTCGGCCATCTCCGCCGCCCAGCGCAAGTAAACCAGATTGTTCACATGGCCCATGAAATCGATGGCGTCGTCTTCCACCGTCAGGGTGTGGCAGAAGGCGGTCTCGAAACTGGTGGCCAGCGCCGTCATTACTTTTTCGGCGCGGAGATGTGGATCGGGTGGCCCAGCGCGGCGAGCGCGGCTTCGGCAAAGCCTTCGGTCAGCGTCGGGTGGACGTGAACGGTGCCGGCAATGTCTTCCAGGCGCGCACCCATTTCCATGGCCAGCGCAAATTCGCCGGAGAGTTCGGAGACATGCTTGCCGACGGCATGGATGCCGAGAATGACATGGTCGCTCTCGCGCGCCGTGATGCGGATAAAGCCGCCATCGGCGCCCCCTTCCATCGACAGGTAACGGCCATTGGCCACAAGCGGGAATTTGCCGGTGATGACGGTCTCGCCCTGTTCTTTCGCTTCGTCGGGGGTAAGGCCGACGCCGACGACTTCCGGCTCGGTGAAGCAGACAGCCGCAATGGCGACGGGATCGAAAACCGTCCTGTGTCCGGCGATGATCTCGGCAACGCGCTCGCCCTGCGCGGTGGCCCGGTGGGCCAGCAGGGGTTCGCCGGTCAGATCGCCCAGCGCATAGACACCGCGCATGCCGGTTTCGCAGCGCTCATTCACTTTCAGGAATTTCCCGTCATTCGGGATGCCCATCTTCTCGAGCCCCCAGCCGGACATGTTCGGCTTGCGGCCGACGGAGACAAGAATGTTGTCGGCTTCCAGACGCTCGGTCTCGCCCTTGGCGGTTTCGAATTCGAGGAAGGTCTTGCCGTCTTCTTCCACCACGCCCTTGGCCTTGCAGGACGTGTGAACGGTGACATCATTCTCTTTCAGCCAGCGGGTGATCGGCCGGGTGAGCTCCTTGTCATAGACGGGCAGGATGCGGTCCAGCGCCTCGACGAAGGTGACCTCCGATCCCAGCTTGCGATAGGCAATGCCGAGCTCGAGCCCGATATAGCCGCCGCCGACGACCACCAGCTTTTTCGGAAGTGTGTCCAGATCCAGCGCGCCGGTCGATCCGATGACCTTGCCGCCAAATTTCAGGAAGGGCAGTTCAACCTCGACCGAGCCGGTGGCGAGGATGACGTTCTTCGCCGTGATTTTCTGTTTCGAGCCGTCTTCCAGCGTGACGGTACAGGTCTTGGCATCCTCGAATTCGGCCCAGCCGGAAATGGATTTCACCTTGGCGGCCTTGAGCAGCTGTTCGACGCCGCCGGTCAGCTTGCCGACAATCTCGTCCTTCCAGGCGACAAGGCCCTTCATGTCGAGCTTGGGTTTGGCGGACAGGGAAATGCCCAGCTTGCCCCTCTCGGCATGGTGGACCATGTCAGCGAACTTGTCGGCAGCGTGGATGAACGCCTTGGACGGAATGCAGCCGCGATTGAGGCAGGTGCCGCCCCAGCCATCCTTGTCGACGATAATGGTGTCCAGCCCCAGCTGGCCCGCGCGGATGGCCGCCGGATAACCGCCCGGTCCGCCGCCCACGACCAGTACGTCACAGGTGAGATCGCTCATGCCGAAATCCTCGTCTTTATGTTCGGCGTGGGTTTAACCGGGGAGCGGTTTCAGGGGAAGGGGCGAGGATGCATGGCGGGTATTCAGGCTGCATCCCGCAAATGCATAGCCGCTATGCAGCCGGAAGCCGCTTTTCCGTCATTTTTGCGACACGTTTGCAATCTAGAGGCCGCGTCCCGCTGAAAACGAGGGTCTGTCATGGCCTGTGAAATCATCTTCCCGGAAACGGGGAATATCGTCGAAGTCCGCCTCAGTGGCGCGCTGACCTTTGAATCCTTCCGCGACATGCATGCCGATCTGTTTTACGGCGGGCAATGGCGCACGGGCATGAATCTGCTGTCGATCATCGAAAAAGGTGCCGACATGACCGGTGTGGACGCCAAGCGGCTCCGCAGTGCCTTCCGCGAGGAAGTCGAACGCCTGCATGCGCTTCGTGGTCCCGACTACAAGGTCGCCTGGGTGGCCGAGGAGCCCAGTTCCCGGTCGCTCTTGCTGAAATGGCAATCCATGCCTTTCGTCAACGGAGCCTATGACCTTGAAATCTTCCGTGACCGCGACGAAGCGCGTGAGTGGCTGGAAACGTTCGCTGCAGACTGGCCGGAATTCTATTCGCCGGCGCAACTGGCCCGGCGGGCGTAAAGCTTCACGGCGTTTACCCAGGCACCGGTCTCTTCATCCCGCACCTGCGTAATGCGCGCCCATTCTCCATTGTCATAGGTTTCAAACCAGACATTGCGTTCGGGGACATCGGGATAGACCTGCCACAAATGCAGGCGGCCATCCTCCAGAACCTGCTGACGCAAATCCTGCACGATGAGGCCGCCAGTGTGAATCCATGCGGTTTTCCAGAGACCTTCCTCTGCGTCCCAGGTGCGAATATTGATGCCGCCGCCCGATTGCTCGCGATAGCCAAAGCCCGGATCATACCATTCATCGATGATGGCCCGCCCGCCGAGACCGTAACGGCCATTCCAGTGGGCGAAATAGGGGCGCGGCTCTGACCAGCTTTCCGTCTCGGCATCCCAATCCAGAAACTGGACGTCAAAGTCGCCAATGATGAAGGCAAATTGCGCGAATTCCTCCGGCATGCCTTCGGCCGGTGATCCATAATCGCCGCACCAGCGCACGCCCTCACCCACGGCTTGAGCTTGGGCGGCGGTGCTGGACAAAAGCGTGAATGCAAGAATGGAAATTGCGTGTTTCATGTTGATCTCCCCGAGCTGTGGAAGATCATGCCAAAATTATTCGCGCCGTGGCGTCACGATGGTGTGAGGGGAAACACCTCGCCCTTCGAGGCCGCCTCCGGCGGCGCCTCAGGGTGAGGTGATTATAGATATCCCTCTCACCTCATGCTGAGGTGCTTTTCGAAGAAAAGCCTCGAAGCACGCAATTAGACCGCTCTCCCTGCAAAGAGAGGGAAAAATGCACCGGATGAAACAGCAAGTTTCAGATTCCCGCTTTCGCGGGGACCTTCGCAAGCTATGGCATAAACAGTGTCGCCGGGTTTTCGAGATAGGCCTTGACGTTCTGGATCAGGACGGCCGCCTCATAGCCATCGACAATGCGGTGATCGAAGCTGGAAGACAGGTTCATCAGCTTGCGCGGCACGACGCGGCCACCGGCATCAAAGCGCGGCAATTCCTGCATCTTGTTGACGCCGATAATGGCGGTTTCCGGCAGGTTGATCACCGGCGTGGTGACCAGACCGCCAATGGCGCCCAGCGAGGTGATTGTGATGGTGGAACCGGAGAGCTCGTCCTTGGTGGCCTTGCCATCGCGGGCGGCTTTGGCCAGACGGCCCAGCTCGGCCGCCAGTTCCCAGACATCCAGGGCTTCGGCATGCCTGATGGTCGGGACCATCAGGCCATTCGGCGTGGCCGTCGCAACACCGAGATGGACGCCTTCATATTTGGTCAGAATGCCGGCCTCGGTGTCATAGTGTGCATTGGCCTGCGGTGTTTTCGGCAAAGCGCGGCACAGGGCGGCGGCGAGGAAAGGGATCAGCGTCAGCTTGGGCTGGTCCTCGCGCTTGGTGGCGTTGAGATGCGCGCGCAAATCCTCCAGCGCCGTGAGATCGATCTCCTCGACATAGGCGATGTGCGGGATGGTGGTCTTCGCCTTGACCATATTCTCGGCGATCTTGCGGCGCAGGCCGATGATCTTCTGTTCCTCGACGCCGGTGCGCTTGGCACGGCCCGAGCCACCACCGCCTGCGCGGGCGGCGAGACGCCCACCGGCAGCGATGAAATCATCCAGATCGGTATGCGTGATCCGTCCGGCCGGGCCGGTACCGGGAACGGTGGCAAGATCGATATCGGCTTCCATGGCGCGCTGGCGCACAGCCGGGCTGGCTAGCGGCTTGTCCCCTTCGGCGCGGGCGACAGGTTCGGCTTTGGGTTCCGGCTTCGGCTCCGGTTTTTTCTCTTCCTTTGCCGGTTCGGCCTTCTTGTCTTCCTTCGGAGCCTCGTCCTTGGGTGCAGCCTCTTTTTCTTCCGGGTCCTCCGAGGGCGCAGGCGCGCCACTCGTGTCGATGAAGAGGATTTCGGTGCCGACCGGGATCACATCCCCCGGTTCACCGACAATCTTGGTCACAACTCCGTTCACCGCGCACGGCACTTCGACCGTCGCCTTGTCGGTCATCACGTCAAGAATGGGCTGGTCTTCCTCGACCGTGTCACCGACCTTGATGCGCCATTCGACGATCTCGGCCTCGACCACGCCTTCGCCGACATCGGGAAGCTTGTAGCGGTATTCAGACATCAGGCGACCTCCATCACGGATTTCAGCGCATTGATAAAGCGGTCCTGCCCCGGAAAGTAGGACCATTCATGCGCATGTGGATAGGGCGTATCCCAGCCCGTCACCCGGCCGATCGGCGCTTCGAGCGACCAGAAGCAGTCTTCCTGGATCTGGGCGGACAACTCGGCTGCGAAACCGGAGGTGCGCGGCGCTTCCTGGCTGACAATGCAACGGCCGGTTTTCTTCACCGAGGCAGTAATCGTGCCGATGTCGTATGGCGTGAGCGTCTTGAGGTCGATCACCTCGGCATCAATGCCGGATTTCTCCGCCGCCGACAGAGCGACATGGACCAACGTGCCATAGGCGATGACGGTGACATCATTGCCTTCGCGCACCACCTCGGCGGTGTCCAGCGGGACGGTGTAATGACCTTCCGGCACCTCGCCCTTGGGGTGATTGGCCCAGCTTTGCAGCGCGCCGTCCGGCTTGCCGTCGAACGGCCCGTTATACATCCGCTTCGGTTCGAAGAAGACGACCGGGTCATTGTTCTCGATAGACGCCAGCAGCAGTCCCTTGGCATCATACGGATTAGACGGAATGACCACACGCAACCCCGGCACATGGGTGAAGAAGGCTTCCGGGCTCATGGAGTGGGTCTGCCCCCCGCGAATGCCGCCGCCCCAGGGCGAGCGGATCACGATGGGCTGGGTGTACTGGCCGGCGGAGCGATAGCGCAGGCGCGTCATCTCGTTCACGATCTGGTCGATGGCCGGGAAGATATAGTCCGAGAACTGGACTTCCGCGACGGGACGCAAACCATTGGCGGCCATGCCGATGGCCATGGCGGCAATCGCGGCCTCATTGATTGGCGTATCAAACGACCGGTCGAGACCGTATTTTTCCTGCAAACCCGCCGTGACACGGAACACACCGCCGAAATAGCCGGCATCCTCGCCGAAGGAGACCACATTCGGGTCTTTTTCCATCGCGATGTCGAGCGCCGAATTGAGCGCCTGGATCATGTTCATCTTGGGCATTGGCTACACTCCCAGATCCTGACGCTGGCGGATCAGGCGCCAGTCGGGTTCCTCGAACACGTCCTCGAAAATGGAGGGCACGGGTGACAGGGGGCCATCATGCAGCGTGCCGTGGCTTTCCGCTTCCTTGTAGGATTTCACGACCAATTCATTCAGCTCTTTTTCCAGCGCTTCATGGCGCTCCTCATCCCATTCGCCAAGGCCGATGAGGTGGTTCTTCAACCGTTCGATCGGATCGCCCAGCGGCCAGGCCTTGGCTTCCGTTTTCGGGCGGTAGCCGGAGGGGTCATCCGAGGTCGAATGCGCATCGGCGCGGTAGGAAAAATATTCGATATAGGTAGGGCCATGCCCCTTGCGCGCGCGTTCGCCCGCCCATTGCATGGCGGCATAGACGGCGAGGAAGTCATTGCCGTCAACGCGCAGCGAGGCAATGCCATAGCCCAGCCCCTTCATGGCGAAAGTCGGGGCGTCACCGATGGCCATATTCTGGTGGGTGGAAATCGCGAACTGGTTGTTGACCACGTTCAGGATCACCGGCGCGCGATAGGTCGAGGCGAGTGTCAGGGCGCCGTGGAAATCACCCTCGGCGGTCGTGCCATCGCCGATCCAGCTGGCCGTGACCTGGTCCTCGCCCTTGTAGCGCGCCGCCATGGCCCAGCCGACGGCTTGCGGGAACTGGGTGCCGAGATTGCCGGAAATGGAGAAGAAATTGCCTTCCGCCCAGGTGTAGTGCACCGGCAACTGGCGGCCCTTGAGATTGTCCCGGCTATTGGAAATGCAGTGGCACATCATGTCGACAATGTCGCGCCCCCGGGCGAAGAGAATGCCTTGCTGGCGATAGGACGGAAAAACCATGTCGCTGTCCTTGAGCGCCATGGCACCGGCGACGGCGACGGCCTCCTCGCCGGTCGACTTCATATAGAAGCTCATCTTGCCCTGGCGCTGAAGCTTCAGCATGCGCTCGTCATAGACGCGGGTCAGCACCATGTGGCGCAATCCCTCGCGCAAGACGTCCGGCTTGATCTCCGGATTCCATTCGCCGACGGCCTGGTGATTGTGATCGAGGACGCGCACCATGCCCAGCGCCAGATCGATCGTGTCCCTGCCGTCCACATCCACGCCGGGGCGTTTGGCTTCGCCGGCGGCCGGGATGCTCAGATGGGAGAAATCCGGCTCGTCTCCGGGACGGAACTCCGGAACAGGAACGCGATAGCGCGGTTCTTGGGTCGCCATGGGCAATGCCTCTGATCGAATAGCTCATCCGGTGACAGGCTTGCCACCTTTCGCGCGCGGGCCTTAGCGCGGAAAGCCGGTGTTTGTCCACTCACAGGCGCGCCATCGGCAGGCTCTGCCTTGCCCGGGCGGCTGCCCGGTTGCCGGCATTGAAAGCTATATCACCGCCATCAGGCCGACCCTGTCATGAACTGGATGTCTAGCGCCGGTAGATGATCGAGCCCTTTTCGACATTCATCGCTGCGAGCACCGCTTCATACTGCAGGTCCTGGCCATAATCGAAGAGCGATTCGAACAGGGTGTAGGACCATTCGACGGCATGGCCATTATCCACGATGTGGAAGGTCTGTGAGCGGTCATCATAACCGTTGACGACAACCCAGTGCGACATCGCCGCCGCGTCATGCGGTGAGAAAATATCGTTCGCAAACTGGCTGCCCCAGCTGATCAGGGTTATCACCGGCCGGCCCTGATCAAGATGGCTGCGGATGGTGTCGAGCGCGCGGGCATTGTTGCTTGCATTGCCCAGCGGCAGAACATCATGAACGAAGCCCGGGGCCAGATCACTCATACGGTCGCGCAAGGTGCCCGGCGGCGTGCCAAGACTCTGATCCGAAACGAAATTGCCAGAGCTCTGAACGCGGCGTTTGAACTGCTCATACGTGGTGGCAACACCATAAAAGCGCAGAACGCGGGAGCCGGCTTGCGGACCACAGGAATTGCCGCCGGACAGCCGGTTGGCAAAGTCACCCGTTGGCACGTTGAGAAAGACGTCAGGTTCCAGATCGCTTGCATTTGCAGACGGTGATGTCGGCGAGAGCGCCACGATGAGGGGCTGGTAGAAGACCTGAACGCCGGTGCGGGTGCCTGCTTCCTGACCGTTCGTATCACCGACGACCCGGAACGCCGCAACCGGGCTCATCGCTTCGCGCCGGACTGTGAGTGTGGCCTCATGGAAATAGATGGAATTATCGCCATTGCGCCGGGCTTCACCGGCCCGTTCGACCAGAAAATCCTGTTCGTGATCCGTATCTGTGAAACTGACGCGTGTATTGCGGTCCAGCGCGCTTCGGGTCTCGCGCTGCCAGACATCGTCTTCCCACCATTCATACGCGACTTCGACGGCATCTATCCGCCATCCTGGCGGGGCCTGCCAGATTGTCTCGCCCGGCCAGCGCCCGGCAGCGCGCGTGTCGCCGCCTGTTTCCTCGGCCTCGCCGGTGATGTCGGCCAGAATGCGGCGGCCATCACCCGACAGGGTCAAACGCGAGGTGACGGTCATCCGCGGGCCATTGCCATAAAACTCCCGGTCGCCGCCAGTGTGGTCGAGAACATGGAAATCGCTGTGCTGTCCGTTGAGAGTGATGACCTGGGACCCGGCCGGACCCGACGGCGTGACCGGCGGCACATAGGGCACAATCACCTCGATCGGGTTCCACTGCACCTGCACGCTGGTCCGTGAGACGGTCCGGTTTCCGTCGGCATCAAGATCGCCAACATCACGGCCATCATTGTCATTGGAAAATACATCTCCATTGGTATCGCCCATGACCATGAAAGCCCGCACTGGTCCGTCCGTCGCCGGCACGCCACGGCGCACATCCATCTCGCCGCGTCCGGGCACAATCGTGTCGATCTCCCAGTCCGTATCCGTATAGCTGGCCGTTGCGCGGGATGGTGTCACAATCCGCTCGATTGCGCCTCCTTCGGGATTGCACCAGATCCGGATGCGTTCCGCGACACGGCCCCGCGTCCAGTCGGAGCGCGTTTCCTCGGCAATCATTTCTATATCGGCGTAAAGGCAATGATCCTGGGCGCTGATCTCGGCCGAAAGGTCCACGCGCGGACCATTACCGCCGAAATCGCCATCCCCTCCCCCGTCGCGAATGGCATAAAGCCGGCCGCTCGGGCGTGGCTCGACGCTGACCGTCTGGCGGGTGATGCGCGGGGCTTCATACCGCATCGTATCCACGGCTGTTACGGTCGGGCGGGGGCGGACGACATCGGGATTGAGCTGGGGCTGTTGTCCCTGCGGCAATTGTGTCACGGGGCGCTGGATCGTCTGCTGGATCAGCGGGCTGACCATAACCGGCTGGGCAGCAGCGCTGCGATTGCATTGCGCCAGCTGGCTGGCACTCAGCCGCGCGCCGGGATGGCCGTATTCGGTGATCTCGCCGACAATTGCCGCGAGTTGCGCGCACGCGCCTTGCCCGGGCTGGGGCCAGGGACCGGAAATGCGACAGGCATTGCCCGCACAATTCCAGGTCAGTGACCCGGCCCTGACGTCGCCGGACTGGAGCACCGTATGAGTGGTTCTCGCTGTGTAATTGAACGTCTGCGCAAATGCCGGTGTGCCTATCAGTATGGCTGCAAGCACGATCAGAGTCCGCATGAGGATCTCCCCTGTCATGACCTTCGCGGCCCGATAGTAGCCGAGAGACAGCTTTTCTCCTAGCAGGCGATTTGCCAAATCCGGCGCCAGACGCCGCGCTCGACACGACAAGCTTCGTATTGCATTCTGAAGACATGGGGAGACATTCATGAACGCGGTTCGTGTAAGGGCGCATGGGGAGCCCTTCTTTCTGGCGATGATGCTGGTGCTGTCCGGGCTTGTACTGGCCGGGTTCGGGCCCAGCTTCTATTTTCCGGATGCGGACAGGAGCGTGTTATCCCCTGCCCTGCAGATCCACGGCGTGATTTTCAGCCTCTGGATGCTGCTTCTGATCACCCAGGCCAGCCTGATACCGGCCGGGCGCTATGGAATTCACAAAGCCATGGGCCTGCTCAGCCTGCCGCTGGTGGCGGCCATGATCGTCTTCGGCTTTCTTGCCATCGGTGATGCCTATGCGCGCGGCGTGGATTCTTTCGGCAGTCCGGAACAATTCGTCATCGTGCCATTCATGGATATTGTGGGATTTGCCGGCATCTATATCGCCGGCCTGCTCTTCCGGGGGCGGCCGGCCACCCACAAGCGGCTGATGCTGCTGGCCACGGTCTATGCGATCCTGCCCGCGACCGCGCGAATCGGAATATTCTATTTTTCCAATGAATTCATTGGCTTGATTTTACAAATCGTATTGTTTCTGGCCGTCATGGCCTACGATCTCATATCCCGCCGGGCCTTGCATCCCGCAACCCTGATCGTATTCGGTCTGAGCCTGTTGCGGGTCGGTCTGCTGTTCGGTTTCGGGCCGAGCGCGGCCTGGGCGGATCTGGTTCGCTCCGTGCTGGGATAGAAAAACCCCGGGCCTTTCGACCCGGGGTCTTGTCAGTCCGTTGGGCAGCTGTCGTTAATTCATGCGTTCCAGTGCCACCGCCGTGGCTTCACCGCCGCCGATGCACAGCGACGCCACGCCCTTTTTCTTGCCATGGCTTTCCAGCGCGGCGAGCAGGGTCACCATGATCCGGGCACCGGAGGCTCCGATCGGGTGGCCGAGCGCACAGGCACCACCATTGACGTTGACGATGTCATGGCTGAGGCCGAGCTCCTTCATGGCGATCATGGGGACAACGGCGAAAGCCTCGTTGATTTCCCAGAGATCGACATCGCCGACCGACCAACCGGCCTTGTCGAGCACCTTGCGCATGGCGGGCACCGGCGCGGTGGTGAAATAGGCAGGCTCATGCGCATGCGCGGCTGTTGCCACGATCTTCGCCAGCGGCTTCAGTCCGCGGCGTTCGGCTTCTGACAGCTTCATCATGACCAGCGCGGCTGCGCCATCGGAGATCGCCGAGGCGTTGGCCGCCGTTACGGTGCCATCCTTGGTGAAAGCGGGACGCAGGCTCGGGATTTTCTCCGGCATGGCCTTGCGCGGCAATTCGTCTGTGTCGACGGTGACATCGCCCTTGCGGGTGGTGATCGTCACCGGCGTGATTTCGCGCTTGAAATCACCCTTTTCGGTGGCCCGTTGCGCGCGGGCCAGGGTTTCCAGCGCATAGGCGTCCTGCTGTTCGCGGGTGAATTGGTGCTCCTGCGCGATCATGTCGGCATAAACGCCCATGGGCTGCTTTTCATAGGCATCTTCCAGCCCGTCCTGCGCCATGTGGTCCTTGATCGTGTCATGGCCGTATTTGAAGCCGGCCCGGTGGGTGGGCAGCATGTGCGGCGCATTGGTCATCGATTCCATGCCGCCCGCGACGATGATGGCGGCATCACCCGAAGCGATGGAGGCGCGGCCCATAATCGCGGCCTGCATGCCGGAACCACACATCTTGTTGAGCGTTGTGGCCTCGACGGATTTGGGCAGGCCGGCCTTGATGGCGGACTGGCGCGCCGGCGCCTGACCCTGACCTGCAGGCAGAACATTGCCCATATAGATCATCTCGACATCTTCACCGGCGACACCGGCTTCTTCCAGCGCGGCCTTGACCGCAATGGCGCCGAGCTCGTTGGCAGACAAGGGCGCGAGATCGCCCAGCAGACCGCCCATCGGGGTACGGGCCATGCCGACGATGACAATGGGATCTTCCTTGGCACTCATGTTCAATCACTCCTGGGTGGAAGCATGATATGGGAATTGGGCGCGCATGTGAAAGGCGCGCGGCGCATTTCGTCAAGCCTTGGCGCTGGTGAAATTGCTGCAGCGCACACAAGGCCGAAGCTGTATTTTTACCAAGCCTCCGGAATTAAGCCGCTTTTCCAAACGATCGGCGTCCGCTAAACCCACACCGGGATCAGGGGAAATTCATGTCCAGACATAAAGGCCGGCCGAGCCGGCGATCATTCCTGCGCACGGTCGTGGGTGGCGCGGCCCTGTCGGGTGCCACGTCGATCATCAACGGGGCCTACGCCCAGCATGGCAGCTGGAGCGCGGAATATGCCGCCTGCCGCTCGGGCGTGACCGACTCAGATGGCGGTTCGGAAGCGGATCCGGTCGGCAATGGCCGCGGCACGGGCATTACCGACAGCGATAGCGGCGAGGTGGCTGACCGGGCCGGATACGGGCAAGGCACAGGCGTGACCGATGAGGATAGCGGTGAAAGCGCCGACCGCGCCGGTTATGGCCGCGGACCGCGCAGCTTCACCGACCGGGATCGCGGTGCCCATGCCGACCCGGCAGGTGAAGGCCGGGGGCCGGTCCGGGTGACAGATACCGATACGGGGTTCGGCTCGGATCCGATCGGGCGCGGACAGGGCGGTGACCGGATCAGGGCCGGGTCCAGCCGTCCCTGCCCGGAGACCGAACCCCAAACGGACGGAGACCGGTAATGGCCACGACCACGATCGTCTCCGACCCGTCCCTCTCGGAAATTACCGCTCCGTCCGCCGCAAGGCTGGAAGGCATCGATTTTGCCCGCGCCATCGCCTTTCTCGGCATGATGATGGTGAATTTCCACATCTACATAAACAATGCCGATACCGATCCGGCCTGGGCGACCCAGCTGGCCAGCCTGTTTTCCGGGCGGGCCGCAGCGACCTTCGTTTTTGTCGCCGGAGTGGGCACGGCGCTGCTGACGGCGCGCTGGCGCCGGACCCGCAGCCTGGACGACCGGCGGGCGGCGCGCCTGTCACTCCTCAAGCGCGGCCTCTTCCTCTTTATCGTCGGCGTCTCTTTCCGGGCGCAATGGCCGTATGACATCCTGCATTTCTACGGGGTCTATCTGGCGCTCGCGGCGCTGCTTTTCACGTTCAGCACACGCTGGCTGGTCGTTTTTGCCATCATCACACCGCTGCTCTTCGTGGCGGAATATCTCGCCTTCCCGCCGCTACTGGGCTGGGATTACTGGGAAAGCCCGAGCTTCCACAATCCGCTGGTGGCGGTCCGGGACGTCTTCTTCACCGGACATCATCCGGTCTTCCCGTGGTTCGCCTATTTCCTCACCGGCATGGCGGTGGGGCGGCTGGACCTGCACAAACCAGCCAATCACTGGCGGCTGCTGATCGGCGGCGTGGCGCTGATCGCGCTGGCCAAGGCGATCAAATTCGTGGCGCTGGACCTCAATTATATCAAGCTGGTGCCGGTCGAGGATTGGGGGCCGGGCTATGCGCTCAACTATATTGCTGATCTGTTCGGCACTTCAGCCTATCCGCCCACGCCGCTCTATGTGATGTTCGGGCTCGGTGTCGGCATGATCGTCCTGTCGCTGTCGCTGATGATCTGTGCAGCGGACTGGCGGCGCAGCCTGTTCCAGCCGGTGATCCATGCCGGGCAGATGGCGCTGACGCTCTATCTCGCCCACGTCTTCATCGGCGTGACCGGGATTGAATGGTTCCTGCCCGAGGAGATGGAATCCATCTTCTGGCTGTATGGTATCGTCATCGCCTTCTTTATCGCGTCGATGATCTTCGCGACGATCTGGCGGCGCCATCATGCGCGCGGCCCGGTGGAATGGGCGATGCGGCGGCTGGTGGATTGATTTCTCCCCCGTTTTACGGGGGAGAAAAACTAAATCGTCCCGGTGATCCAGCCACCTCCGAGCACGCGATCACCCGCATCCGCAGGTGAATAGAAGACCGCCGCCTGTCCGGGGGCGACGCCTTCCTCGCCTTCGTCTAGCAAAAGACTGGTCTTGCCGTCCGCAACCTGCATGACGGCGGGCACGGGCGGCCGCGTGGAGCGGACCTTGACGAGGATGGGCGCGCCATCCTGGGCGGCAAGACCGCCCTCGCCGAGCCAGTTGACCTCGTGCAGCTTGATTTCCTTTACCGTCAGCGCATCGCGCGGGCCGACAATGACCTGACGCTCGTCCGGGTTCAGCCTGACCACGTAAAGCGGATCGCCCGCGGCAATGCCCAGCCCGCGGCGTTGCCCCACGGTGAAGCGCAGGACGCCTTCATGGCGGCCCAGCACGCGCCCATCAATGTGGATGATGTCGCCGGGGGCGGAGGCACCGGGGCGCAGCTTTTCGACGATATCGGCATAATTGCCGTCCGGCACAAAGCAGATGTCCTGGCTGTCCGGCTTGTCGGCAATGGCGAGGCCGAAGGCTTCGGCGAGTTGCCGGGTCTGGTCCTTGGTCAGACCGCCCAGCGGAAAGCGCAGGTAATCGAGCTGTTCTGCCGTTGTGGCGAACAGGAAGTAGGATTGATCCTTGCCGGGATCTGCAGCCCGGCGCAATTGCGGACCCTCCGGCGTTTCAACGCGCTGGATATAATGCCCTGTCGCCATACAGGCCGCACCGAGTTGCTTGGCCTGCTTCAGGAGGTCGGCAAATTTCACGCGTTCATTGCAGCGCACGCAGGGGATGGGCGTATAGCCGGCCAGGTAGGTATCGGCGAACTCGTCCATTACCGCTTCCCTGAAACGGCTTTCATAGTCGAGCACATAGTGGGGAAAGCCCATTTCCTCGGCGGCGCGGCGGGCATCATAAATGTCCTGCCCGGCACAGCACGCGCCCTTCTTCTTGATCGCTGCACCGTGATCATAAAGCTGGAGGGTCACGCCCACCACGTCATATCCCGCCTTGTGCAGGAGGGTGGCAGTAACCGTGGAATCCACACCGCCGGACATGGCCACGACCACGCGGTGATCGGCCGGGTTACCGCCCAGACCCAAGATGTCGCCATCGAGGCCGAATTCACGAATGAGGGTGTCGGCGCGGCTATCGCCAGCGCGCGTCAAAGTCGTCGTCATACTCGTCTCCCACGGGGTCAAGGCCCGAAGCAGTCGTTAAAGGGACGGCGGATATAGGCGAAAGGCGCGGGTTTAGGAAGGGTCAGTCGCGCGTGGCTTCCACGCGGTCGGTCACAAACCAGTCCGTGCCAGGATAACGGCGTTCGATTGTCTGGCGATAGTGATCGTCGGAAATCCGTTCCATACGGGTGCGCGAGTCGAAGGGTCCATGCTGGTCCTCGCCGGAAAATTGCGATTCAAAGCCGGTTTCAGTGAGAGTGATTTCCTGTGCCGATTCCACCCAGCGATTAGCCCGGGCATCGAAAAAGCGGACAGAATAGAGATTGGTCTCGACATCATAGGTGTTAATGATGTCGCCGATCCACGCGCCGGTATCATTCTGGACCCAGTGAGACTGATGCCCCATGCCCTCGAATATGCGCTCGACCGTGACCGTAAATTCCAGCGTAAGGGTATTATTCGGGCCGCGCATGATGAAGTTCTCAAGCTGCCAGTCGCCTTCCAGAAACGCGAAATGGTCGAAAAAGTCCCGCGACGCCTGATGCCGGTCGACGGCATCGTCCTGCGCGTAAGCGACTCCGGAAAAGGCGACCAGAAGAACTGCTAGAAAATTGCGCATGCTCACACCTGACTAAATAATTATTTGGTGCAGAGCGATTTATACGAATGATTATTGGTGACCAATGACAATGATTTGATTAGCTACAGAGCGGCTATCTCAGGAAGGGCAGGAGCGAGACCTGGCTGAGGGTCGAGAAGGTGCGGGCGGCGACATCGACCGCGGTTTGCGCCTGCTGGAAACGGGTGGCCGCTGCCGCCATGTCGGCATCTTCCAGATCGCCGATCAGGCTAGTGAGATAGTCGGCTTTCTGACCCTGGCTCCGCACCATGTTCTCGACACGTGATTGCTGGGCCCCGTTTTCGCCGACCCTGTCGCTGATCCGGTCAAACGCGGACAACACATTGGCAATTTCGCCCTGCAGATAGGTCTGCTGGGCATCGGTCAGCGGACCATCAAGCGGACCATCCGGTCCGGCATCGAACTCGGCCAGGCGTTTGAACGCGGCCATGAGGTCGGCCCCGACCTCGTCAGCCAGCAGGCCGACTTCCATCGTCACCTGATCATCCAGCTTCGCCACCGGGCGGCGGCCGGAATTGACGAAGACGTCTGCCGCCGTGGGCGCAGCAACCAGATCGGCAAGCGTGTCCGCCGCAATCGGATTTGTGTCCGTACGTGTGCCGCCGAAGACATAGCCGCCGGCATATTGGGTCGACAGTGCGCTGCGCGACTTTTCGAAGGCTTCGCGGGCCTGGTTCATGATGTGCGTGCCATCAATCGTGGTCATCGCCACCCGCAGATCGCTTGCCGACTCTGACAGCTTGTCGAGGGCAAGGGCTGTGACTTCCATCCGGCTTCCCACGCGTTCGGCGGAGAATTTGTACGATTCCGCACGGTCCCGCGCGCCATAGGCCGCGGAAATGGATTCGGCACGGTGGCCTGCACCTTTAAGGTCGGGATTGAGTTTTCCGGTCGCCAGTTGCTGCTGGCTCTCGAAGACATTGCGCTGTGCTCTCATCAGATCCAAGAGCGCGGTCTGGGCCGCGGCGGATGTTGCGATGCGGGTCATCTCACCTCTCCTAGATGATGCTCAGCAGCGTGTCGGTCAGCTCTTTTGCCGTTTGCAGGAGCCGCGCGGACGCGTTGTAGGATTGCTGGAAAATGGTCATGTTGGCGAGTTCTTCGTCGAGGCTGACACCTTCGACATCGGCGCGTTTCTGATCAGCCGCGGATTTCAGGGATTCCGCAGATTGCGCCGAACGTTCAGCGCGCGCGGCCCGCGAACCGATATCGCCGGCGACCCTTGCAGCAAAATTTTCCAACGTGCCGGAGCTGGCCGCAAAGCCGCCAGCGGCGGAGAAGGCGCGCTGGCTGGTCAGGGCCGATTGCAGGGCGTGACCGCCGCGGCCATCTCCAGACGTCACCACAATATCCCCCACGGCCGGTGCCCCGTCGAGATCGAGCTTTGCCATGGCCAGCTGCGAGGAATCGGCGCGGATACGCGGCGCGACCTGCGGCAGGTCCGTTCGTCCGGCCTGCGCCGAGAGCCCAAGGCCAAACAGATCACTGAAAGCGATGGCGGTCGTTCCGCGCTGGGTATTGTCGCCAACCAGCTCGACCTCGAAGCTGTCAAAACCCGGAACCGGCGTCTGGACCAGTTCGCCGGCGCCGTTGATGGAGAAGGTGGCATAGCGGCCGAGACCGGCCACCGGGTCGTTCAACTGATTGAGCAGATCATTGAAGCTGCCAGCGCCGACGCTGATCGAAATGTCCTGGGCGACCGTTCCGTTTGCACTGTTGACGCGGAAGTCCAGCGTCTGTCCCGGTGTGAATCCATGCGCATCGGCACCGGATACGCCGCTCTGGAAAAACAGCGGGCGGGTGGATTCAACAAGATCATTGAGCCCAAAGAAATGCGAGAACCCCCGGCCACCCCGGTCTGACGGCGCATTGGAATCCTGCAGCGTGGAAATGCCATCGGTTCCGGTCGCGGAAACCGTCATCCGGCCATCGGCGAAACTGGCCGAGCCATCAGCTCCGAACGCGGTGTTGAGCGCTGTTGTGAAATCGGCAATCGTTGTTCCGCCGAAACCCGTGGCAGCACCGCCATCGACACTCAGGGTTCCTGCGTCGAAGTCGACATCAATCTGCTTGACCATTGCGCCGGTGTTATCCACCACCGCAATCGTCGTGGCACCGCTGAAACCGAGATTATCCGTACCCAGAAGACCGGTATTACGGCCCTCCAGGCTGGTGGGCGGCGGGTAGGCTGTGGCGTCGTTATGTTCCTTGTTGAGCGCGTCCGCAGCAGTGGATACCAGCTCGGCAATCTCTTCCATGAGCGCCGGCAATTCATTGTCCCGGAGTTCAAGGAAGGCAGCCAGTTCACCGGACCGGATATGCGGGTTGAAATCCATCTGCCCGGTTCCGCCCGGCGACTGGATGGTGATGCGCGAATAGTCAACGCCGGCGGCTCCCGAGCCTGTCGGCGGATAACGCAATATGGCGGCACCGTTCTCCACCAGCGCCACGCCATCGGTGGTCGAGACGAAAACACGGCCATCGCCATTTGTTGTGGTCCGTATGTCGAGATACTGGGCGAGTTCATCGACCAGTTCGGCCTGGCGGTTCTGTGCCCCTGTCGAGTCGGCGGCCGCCGATGTCAGGGATTGGACCTCGCGGTTGAGGTTTGCGATTTCGGCCGTGAGTTCATTGACGCGGTTGATGGTGGAGGCAATCCGGCTATCGGCCTCCTGGCGCAAGACGCGCAATTCACTGTTCAGGCGGCGACCCTCTTCAAAGAAGGATTGCAGATCCGCAGCGACGGACATACGAGAAACGGTGAGCGAGGGCTCCAGCGCTGCGGACGATATTGACGAGAAGGCCTGATTGAGCCGCGAGAAGATGGAGCCCTGATCGTCAAATGTGCCGACCTGCGATTGAAAACGGTCGAGGGACTGGCCGATAATCTCGGCGGCTGAATGTTCTGCTGA
The DNA here is from genome assembly GCF_003129605.1 of Hyphobacterium indicum. GTDB lineage: Bacteria > Pseudomonadota > Alphaproteobacteria > Caulobacterales > Maricaulaceae > Hyphobacterium > Hyphobacterium indicum. The sequence continues at coordinate 504,837 of NZ_QBDX01000001.1, read as the reverse complement.
CGCGCGGACTGACGCTGCCTGAAGGAAGGCATCCGCGACACGGACGACGCCGGTCACGCTGACGCCGAAACCCCGGCCATCAATGACACGCGTGGTAAAATTCGCTTCGGTGCGCGCATAGCCCGGTGTGTTGACATTGGCGACGTTGTTGGAGGCGGACCTCAGCCCGATCTGGCTGGCCTGAAGTCCCGACAGGGCGCTCCCGAGAATAGAGCTCAGCGACATGACTACGCCTCCCCTTCAGAACAGTGGAAGTGGTGGAAAGATGCCGGGTATCGGGCAGAATCTGCCGGGGCAAAACGCGCGGGCCCGCTGCCTGCAATTTGCTCCTGATGGAGCTTATACCTTGTATTTGTGTTGCTTTTCAGCATTCCGGCTCATTCGCCTCACAACAAAAGTGATATCTCTGGCGGAGGACGTCGCAATGCCGGGGCCAGTTTCAGGGCGGATTGGGCATAGCGGTCAAGCTGGGCAGATTTCGCCATCATGCAGGGGGAGATTCCTGCCGGGCGGCACCTATCCCCTATTGGCAACAAAGTTAATCTGTATATTTTTCAATGCCTTATATCCATGCGCAACTGGCACACTCCTTGCGACTCCCCCTGACGGGTGCATGGGCTATCGGGGCCCAAGCCATAAAGGGAGCCAAGGCACGGCATGGACGCGATTCTTTCGATCCTGCCACAGACCCAAAGCGCCAGTGGCGCTGGCGGAACGGCTGCGCCCGATGCTGCCGGGGATGGCGCGTTTGCCGCCCTTCTGGCGGGCCAGACCGCGCCCGTCGCTCCGGTTCCGGCCATCCCGTCCAGGCCGAATGGCGGGAATGTTTTCAGCCCGGCGACAACGGCCGATACCGGTCCGGTTCTTACCGCCCTGGCACAAACACCTGCGCTGTCCGGTCTGGCGGCCGGCCCTCAATCTGCAGCGGGTGACGCTGCTGCGGCCGCATCCCTTCCTGCCTCCCCCACCACGGGAGAGACTTCCGGCGCTCAATCGGCCACCCCAGCGGCCACGGCGACAACTGGCGGCAGTGGCGGATCTGCCGGGAATGGATCGACCCCGGATGCGGCGAATGGCGGGGACAAGAGCACTTCGTCATCACCGCAGGTTCCAACATCCGTCCCCGGGGAGCCCGGTGCCAGCACAAACGCATCCGGCAAGACCGGACCGGCTCAGCCTGCGTCAGACAATGGCGCGCCAACTCCGCTGGCCGAAGGCGCTGACAAGAGCGCTGTAAAAACGAATTTGGCGACTGTGCCCAATGGCGCCGCAGACACGGCCCTGAAATCCAATGAGGCGGCACAGCTGGCTCAGGCCGCAGGCTCGGCTCAGCCTGCCTCTGCCGCATCTGCCGCATCTGCCGCATCTGCCGGTTCCGGTAACGCTGTTGCGCAAACCGCCGCTTCGCCGACGACCGGCGCTGCCGCAACCACGCCTGCAGCCGCCGGAAATACGGCCGCAACGGCCTTGCCACAAGCGCCGGTCCAGGCGGGTGTGCAAGCGCGCCGTGAAGCGAGCGGCATGGACAAGATGCAACCGGCCGGAACGAATTCCGCTTCAAAAAGCAGCGCGGGGGCTGGCGGGAACGGTGCATATGCCGCCGCGACGGCGTCAGCTTCTGCTGTGAAGCCGGAGGCCGCCACACCGACCGCGCCACAGCCAACCGCTTCGCAGACGGCCACGCCACCGCCCGCCGACTTGCCGGCCGAAGCGGCGCGCCAGGCGCAAGGTGACGCGGCCCGCACCGCGCCGCCGCCCCTGGATGTGGCAAATCCGGATTCTGCGTCCGAAACCGAGCAGGCCGACCTCTCCAATCTGCGCGCGGCTGATGCGAGCCGCGCTGCCGAGCGTCCCGGCATTGCCGCTGGCAGTGCACGCTTCACGCCTGCCGCGGCCGGAGCTCTGGCTGCTCAGATTGCCGCCAAATTCCAGAATGGCGAGCGCCGCTTCGAAATCCGCATGGATCCGCCTGAACTGGGCCGGATTGAGGTGAAGCTGCAGGTCGGCAATGACAATCGTGTGCAGGCAATACTGAGCGCGGAACGCCCGGAAACCCTTAATGATCTGCGCCAGTATGCTCGCGAACTGGAGCGGGCCCTCGAGGACGCCGGGCTTGAGCTTGGCAATGACGGCCTGTCATTCGAGTTGTCGCAAGGCGAGGAGGAGCCCGGCCAGACGCCGCAGGGCGGTGGGCGATTCTCCAGCCTTGAGTTTGCAGAGGACCTTTCCGGTTCCATCACCGCCGCCGCATTGCCGCGGGAGCTTTACGGCTTCCAGCTGAGCGCGCGCAGCGGAATCGATATAAGATTATAGGAGTCAGACATGTCGCAAATTGACGCCCTCGGGGCGGCCTTCGGAAGCCAGACCGCGAATTCACAAGCATCGCTGGCGAACAATTTCGAGATGTTCCTGACTTTGCTGACCGAGCAGATGAAGGCGCAGGACCCGCTCAATCCACTGGATTCCACTGAATTCGTGAACCAGCTGGTCAATTTTTCAAGCGTCGAGCAGGAAATCCGGTCCAACCAGAATCTGGAATCGCTGATCTCCATCCAGGCGGCGTCAGCACAGGGTGCTGCGGTCGGCTTTATTGGCCGCGAAGCCACAGTCGCGTCTCCGGATGCGGCACTCGAGAACGGATCGGCGGAGTGGACCTATATTCTGCCGGAAGACAGCCAGGGAACGCTTGTGACCGTGAAAGACGCCAATGGCCGGACCATCGCGTCATTTGAAGGCGAAGCCACGGCCGGGAGCCATAATTTTGCCTGGGATGGTGAAGACCAGACCGGCAATGCCATGGAGGACGGTATCTACACGCTGGAAATCTCTGCGGTAAATGCTGATGGCAATGCGATGCAGCCGGACATTCTGACGACGGCCCGTGTCACGGGCGTCGATTTTTCCGGCTCTGAAGTCGTGGTCGAGCTGAACGGGCTGTTTGTCCGTTTGTCCTCGGTCCGAAGCCTGCGGGAGGCAGGTGCAGTATAATATCGGGCCCCAAGAACCCGACGCTTGGCGGCAAGAATTCTGCCGGGTGGATGATGAAAGCAGAACGCTCCTAATTGAACACTCAGGGAGCACAAAATGAGTATCAATTCAGCCCTTTGGGCCGGTGCGTCCGGTCTGCTGGCCAATTCAAGCGCGCTGGCCGCAGTCTCGGACAATATCGCCAATGTCAACACGGTCGGATACAAGCGCGCCCAGGCCGTTTTTTCGCCAATGTATGAATCCTATGGCGTGAATTCCCGCTATGCTGCGGGCGGCGTCACCACCAATAACCGCTTCCAGATATCGACCGGCGGACTTCTGACGCCAGGGACCTCACCCACAGATCTGGCGATTGCCGGAGACGGTTTCTTCGTCGTGCGGCCGGTTGCCGCGAATGTAGAGGCGACTGATGCCGTGCTGTTTACCCGGTCCGGGTCCTTTGCTGCGGACTCGCAGGGAAACCTCAGAAACGATGCCGGTCATTTCCTTTATGGCTGGCCGGTCTCGGCAGATGGATCGGTGACGACCAATCCCTCCGATTTGTCCAGTCTGGAAGCTATCAACCTGTCTTCCATCGGCGGCGCGGCCGAAGCGACCACACAGGCCGGGGTCAATGGCAATCTGCAAGCCAGCCAGCCGGTTTCGGCGGCCGAAGCCACCTATGCCCCCGGAGTCAGCGGAACCAATATGGCCTCCGGCAATGTGACCCCGGACTTCCAGCGTTCGATCCAGATCTATGACAGCCAGGGCGGCGCACGGACCATTACCCTGTCCATGCTGAAGAGTTCGACGGCCAATGAGTGGCATGCCGAACTGCACGTCACACCGGCCTCTGACATCACGACGGGTGCCGGACTGGTCGATGGTCAGATCGGAACCGGGACCATTGCGTTCAACGCGCAAGGCGAGATTGATCTGACCAACACCACCCTGCCGCTGACGCTCGATTTCCTGTCCTCCACAAATGCAGCTCCCCTCGGGGCGACCCAATATCAATGGGCATCAGGGACCGGCGTGGCCGGACAGCAGGTCACCATGGATCTCGGCTCGCCGACCCAACCGGGCGGCATGACGCAGTATGACAGCCCGTCAACGCTGACCTCGACCCAGGTCAATGGTTCGGCGTTCGGCACATTCACCGGTGTTGAAGTGGACAATGACGGCTTTGTCTATGCCAAGTTCTCGAATGGCATCGTCCGCAAGACCTACCAGGTTCCGGTGGCGACCTTCGTCAACCCGAACGGGCTGAATGTTGAAGCCGGCGGAGCCTATTCGGTCACACCGGATTCGGGCGGTTTTACCTTCAACGTGCCGGGCACCGCATCGGCGGGTACCATTGCGTCCTCAACGCTGGAGAATTCGAATGTCGATATTGCCACCGAATTCACCAGCCTGATTACGACGCAGCGCGCCTATTCTGCATCGTCAAAAATCATCACGACGGCAGACGAGATGCTGGACGAAGCGATCCGGATGAAGCGCTAGCGCTGATCTGACCTATACTTCCTGAGTGATGGACCTTCCGCCGCGGCGGGAGGTCCTTTGCTTTTTAGTCATTGAGTTAAATGAAGATTTACCACAGCGTTTAGGCGGAATTTAAGAGGCTGCGCGTATAACCCTCATCAACAAGGACGACAAAGAGCGTCCAACGGGTGAAATCAAGGGTGGTGGATATGCAAGCTCGGCGTAAGGAAAATTATGTCATTGGTCCGGATGGAAGCCCGCTGACGCTGGCCGACCTCCCCAATCCGTCGACGCAGCGCTGGGTGATCCGCCGCAAGGCCGAAGTGGTCGCAGCGGTCCGGGGCGGACTCCTGTCGCTGGAAGAGGCCTGCGAACGCTACCGCCTGTCGGTGGAAGAATTCCTGGGCTGGCAACGCGCCATCGACAAGCACGGCCTCGCCGGATTGCGCACCACCCGGATTCAGCATTACCGCGCCAAGCCGGGTCATCTGGGCGCCTGAGCCACATATTTCAGAAAAAACTGCGAAAAACGCCCGGTTCTCTGAGCCGGGCGCTTCGATATTAAACCCTCGTTTACGCGGGCAGTGGGAAAAAGTTGCCGGGTTGCTGCTTCGAAAGCAGCGCAGCGAATCGGCGGGACGCCCACGTGAACAGTCTGATGGAACAATTGCGGTCACTCGGTGCCATGCGCCTCATTGCCATTTTCGGCTTGAGCGCAGGTCTGGCCGCCGCACTCCTTTTCTTCAGCTTCAATATGGGCGGGGGCAGCCAGGCCCTGCTGTATGCGGGGCTGGATCCGTCCGACTCAGCGCGCGTCAGCGAGGCGCTGGACACTGCCGGCATCCCCTATGAATTCCGCAGCGGCGGCTCGACCATTTATGTCGCGCGCAACCAGGTTGATGAGGCACGCGTGCGTGTCGCCAGCGGCGGGGCACTGAATTCCGGCTCGGTGGGCTATGAAATCTTCGATGAAACGGACGCCCTGGGTGCGACCAGCTTCGTGCAGAACATGAATGCCAAGCGGGCCCTGGAAGGCGAACTGGCGCGGACCATCCAGTTCCTGGATATTATCGACACCGCGCGGGTACATCTGGTCTTGCCGGAACGCAGACTGTTCGAACGCGAATCCGCTCAACCTTCCGCGTCCATTGTCATTTCCGCACGGGGCGAGCTGACCCGCGAACACTCCGGTATCATCCGGAATATCGTCGCCAGCGCGGTCGATGGCATGTCTGCCCGTGACATTACCATTGCCGACACGACCGGCCGGCTTCTGGCCAGCCCGGACGAGGGGGACGGTCTCGGTTCGATCGCACTGGAAAGCCAGCGTGCCTCGATCGAGGAACAATACCGCCAGCGCATTCTCAACCTTGTCGAAGGCGTTGTCGGTACGGGCGCGGCCCGCGTCCAGGTGAGCGCCGAGCTGAACCGGAATTCGGTGACGCAAAGCGAAGAGCGTTACGATCCTGATGGCTCGGTCCTGCGCAGCCGGACGCGCTCGGAGGAGACGGGCCGCGAGGTTGATGGTGCCGCCAACGCGGTGTCTGCTTCGGAGAACCTGCCGGATGATGAGGCAGCTGATACGGATCGCCCGCAATCGCTGAACGAATCCTCCACGTCAAATGATCAGCAGGAATTTGCGCTGTCCCGCACGACCACAACGCGCGTGACAGAGGCTGGCGAGATCGAGCGGCTTTCAGTGGCGGTGGCTGTTGATGGCACCGTGGAAATCGCCGAAGACGGAAGCCGTACCTATGTGCCGCGCACAGAAGCGGAAATGGCTCAGATCACCGCTCTGGTTCGCTCCGCCATGGGCTTTACCCAGGTCGATGGCGGGCGTCAGGACAGTCTTGAGGTCACCAATATCCGCTTCTCGCGCGCCGACCCGACCATGGGCACGCCCGCAGCCTCCGGCTTTTCGCTCAACAAGAATGACATCATGCGGGCCGCCGAGATCGGCGTCATGTTCCTGACGGCCTTGCTGGTCATCTTCCTGGTTGCCCGCCCGCTGGCAAAGAGCGCGGCATCCGCCGGCCCGGCCATGGCCATTGCCGGCGCTGGTGGCGGCGGTGGTGGCGGCGCGATCGAACGCGAGGGTGGCCAGGCGGCGATCACGGATGATAGCGGCCAGCAGATTCCCCAGCAGGCCCAGGGAGGCGGATCCGGTTCATCCGCCATGGCGCCTGCGTTTGTAGATAGCGGGATCGACATCGCCAAGATTGATGGTCAGGTCAAAGCCTCGTCGATCAAGAAAGTCTCCGGCGTGGTGAATTCCCATCCGGATGAATCCCTTTCCATAATCCGTAGCTGGATGAGTGAGGGCTGATGGCTGTTCGCGAAGGCAAACGCGTCATTGACGACCCGCAGAAACTGGCCGGCCCCGAACGGGCGGCCGTCATTCTGCTGGCACTCGGCGAGGAGCAACATTCCCTCTGGGAAATGATGGACGAGGAGGAAATCCGCGAGATTTCCCAGGCCATGTCCAATCTCGGCAGCGTCTCCGCCAAGGCAGTCGAGAAACTGATCGTCGACTTCGCCAGCCAGATTTCGCAGGGCGGCTCCCTGATGGGGTCGTTTGAAGCGACCCAACGCCTGCTCAACACCTTCCTGCCCGACGAAAAAGTCGATGGCATCATGGAAGAGCTGCGTGGACCGGCCGGCCGGACCATGTGGGACAAGCTGGGGAATGTGAACGAGGTGGTGCTGGCCAATTACCTCAAGAATGAATACCCGCAGACCGTCGCCGTCATTCTGTCCAAGGTGAAGGGCGAGCACGCGTCGCGGGTGCTGGGCGCCCTGCCCGAGGACTTCGCCCTTGAAGTGGTGATGCGGATGCTCCGGATGGAGCCCGTGCAGCGCGAAATCCTCGACAAGATCGAGGAGACACTACGGACCGAATTCATGTCCAATCTGGCGCGGACATCCAAGCGCGACAGCCATGAAATGATGGCGGACATATTCAATAATTTCGATCGCCAGACGGAAAACCGCTTCTTGGCCGCACTGGAAGAACGCAATCGCGACAGCGCCGAGAAAATCCGCGCGCTAATGTTCGTCTTCGAGGACCTTTCCAAGCTCGACCCGGGCGGCATCCAGACCCTTCTGCGCGCCGTCGACAAGGGCCAGCTGGGCCTGGCACTGAAAGGCGCATCGGACAGTCTGCGCGACCTGTTCTTCTCGAACATGTCGGAACGCGCGGCGAAAATCCTGAAAGACGACATGGCCGCCCTGGGGCCGGTACGGCTCAAGGATGTCGATCAGGCGCAAACTGCCATGGTCGCCACTGCCAAGGACCTCGCCGCGAAGGGCGAAATCCTGCTGGCCGAAGGCGGCGGCGAAGACGAGCTGATTTACTAGGACAAGGATTGAATGACCCATTCGCTTCCAAAATTCGACTTCGACAGGGTCTTCTCGGCCGATGGCGAAGTGCTGCGCGATGGCGACCGGGTCAAGCAACTCCTGACAGCGGCCGAAGTCGAGCAAGTGCGCCAGCAGGCCTTTGCCGAAGGCGAAAATTCGGAGACTGCCAAAGCTGCCTCTGTGCAGGCGGATGCGGTGCGCGCAATCGCGTCCCAGATGCAATTGATTCTGGCGCGGCTGCAGACCGAGTCCGATGCACTGCGCGGCGATTCCGCGAAACTGGCGCTCACCGCCGCGAAAAAACTCGCAGGTGCAGCGATTGCTGCCAATGCAGGCGATGCCGTCGCTGCGTTCTGTACCAGCGTTATGAAAGATGTACGCGGTGAGCCGAGATTCAATGTGCATTGCGCCGAGGTGATTGCCGGGCCGGTCGCGGAGTTGCTCGAGAAAACCGCTGCCGAGGCCGGGTTTGACGGCGCTGTCATTGTCCGCGCCAACCCCGAAATGACCGGTGCGGATTGCCGCCTCGAATGGGGCAGCGGCAGTATTGACCGCTCACAGGAAGACATTGAAGCCCGGATAGACGCGCTGATCGCCGACTGGCTGGCCGCGCCGGACGATGATTCCGCCACTGACAGCGACAGCGCCCCCGCCGCGGATGGCGCTCAGGCGGCGACAGGATAAAGGAGACCGGAATGTCCCAGGATAGTGATCTCGATCTGCCGGAGTTTGAATCCGACACCAGCACCGATGTGCCGGCCACGACGACCGAAGGCAGCGACGCTTCTCAGATTTCCCAGACCCTGGCGGATGAGGACGAAAAGACCGCGACGGACCTGTCACCGGTATTTGATGTCCCCGTCAATGTCTCCGCCGTGCTTGGGAAAACCCATATCGAGCTGAATTCGCTTCTGAAATTGAAGGCCGGTTCAGTGGTCGAGCTGGAACGCAAAGTCGGGGAAGCCATCGATATCTACGTCAATGACCGGCTGGTCGCGCGCGGCGAGATCGTCGTTGTCGATGACCGGCTCGGTGTGACCATGACAGAAATCATCAAGGATGGAGACGCCGCATGACCGCGATTTCATCCTGTAACGGCAAGGAGGGCTAACCATGCGCTTGCTCATCGTCGGAAGCCTCGGAGGCCAACTCCATACCGCTGCCAAGATTGCCATCGACCGCGGCGCAAAAGTCGCGCAGGTCGACACCATCAACCAGGCGACCAGCCATTTGCGCGCCGGCCGCGGTGCCGATCTCCTCATGGTCGATGCGTCACTGGATATCGCCGCGCTGATTGCCGCCAATGAAGCGGAACGGATCACCGTCCCGGTGGTGGCCTGCGGTGTGAATGTCAGACCGGATATTGCCGCCATGGCGATCCGCGCCGGAGCCAAGGAATTCATTCCGCTGCCGCCGGAAGCCGATCTCATTGCCGCCGTGCTGGCGGCCGTCGCCGATGACGAGCAGCCGATGATTGCGCGGGATCCGTCGATGCAGAAGGTGATCGAGTTCGCCAACCAGATTGCCGGCTCCGATGCCAGCGTGCTGATTACGGGCGAGAGCGGGTCCGGCAAGGAAGTCATGGCGCGCTATGTCCACAACAAGTCCAGGCGCGCCGCCGCGCCCTTCATCTCCGTCAATTGCGCGGCGATTCCGGAAAACCTGCTGGAATCGGAGCTCTTCGGTCATGAAAAAGGGGCTTTCACCGGTGCTGTTGCCCGCCGTGTTGGCAAGTTCGAGGAAGCCAATGGCGGTACGCTGCTGCTGGACGAAATCTCGGAAATGGATGCGCGCCTCCAGGCCAAGCTGCTGCGCGCCCTGCAGGAACGCGAGATCGACCGCGTTGGCGGCTCCGGTCCGGTCAAGATCGATATCCGGGTGCTGGCGACCTCGAACCGCGATCTCCGCAAGGCTGTGGCCGACGGATCTTTCCGTGAAGACCTTCTTTTCCGACTGAATGTCGTCAATCTGGCGCTGCCGCCCCTGCGCCAGCGGCCGGCGGATGTCGTCGCCCTTTCCGAACATTTTGCCCGCAAATATGCGGCCGCAAACGGTCTGGGCGACCGCCCGATCTCGGAGAGTGCCAAGACAGCGCTTCTCGCCCGTGAATGGCCGGGCAATGTGCGCGAGCTGGAAAACACCATGCATCGCGCCGTACTGCTGGCTTCGGGCCAGGAAATCGGGCCGGAAGCCATCCGCATGCCGGACGGTTCGCTGTTTACCGGAAATGCCTCGAACCCGGCCGCCAGAGCTGCCGAGACCGCCGATGTCGCGCAGCGCAATATGGTCGGCCGGACGGTTGCGGATGTGGAGCAGGACCTGATCCTGGAAACGCTGGACCATTGCCTTGGAAACCGGACCCATGCTGCCAATATTCTGGGCATTTCAATCCGGACACTCCGCAACAAGCTGAAACTCTATACCGAGCAGGGCATTTCCGTACCTGCCCCCGGTGACACCCGCGCGGGAGCGGCCTGATCTGAATGGCTGACACAACGGCCTCTTCCCAAACCGGCGTCCGCGGGTTTGATCTGCTGGGATTCCTGAAAAAGGGTCTGCGCGGCGATATCGCGCTCGGCGTGGGCATCATGGCCATTCTGGTCATGCTCATCCTGCCCATGCCGCGCTTGCTGATGGATATCGCGCTGGCGATTTCGATCTCGCTTTCCGTGCTGGTCCTGATGACGTCGCTTTTCATCAAGAAGCCGCTGGAATTTTCCGCTTTCCCGGCGGTGCTTCTGATCGCAACACTTCTCCGTCTCGGCCTGAATATCGCCTCGACGCGGTTGATCCTGTCGAATGGCGCAGAGGGCACGGATGCCGCCGGTCAGGTGATCGAGGCGTTCGGGGCCTTTGTGATGCAAGGCAATGTCGTGATCGGCGTGATTGTCTTCATCATCCTGGTGATCGTGAATTTCGTTGTAATCACAAAAGGTTCTGGCCGCATTGCCGAGGTCGCAGCCCGCTTCACACTGGACGCCATGCCGGGCAAGCAGATGGCGATTGATGCCGATCTGTCGGCCGGGCTGATCAATGAGGACGAAGCGCGCCGGCGGCGCAAGGAACTGGAAGGCGAAAGCAATTTCTTCGGCGCCATGGACGGTGCCTCGAAATTCGTGCGCGGCGATGCCATTGCCGGTCTTCTGATCACCGCGATCAATCTGATCGCCGGCATGGTGATCGGGATTGCGCAGTCCGGCATGGATTTCGGGACGGCTGCCTCCACCTATTCCACACTGACGATCGGCGACGGCCTGGTCTCGCAAATCCCGGCACTGATCATCTCGGTGGCGGCCGGTCTTCTGGTCTCCAAAGCTGGTGTCGAAGGTGAAGCCGACAAGGCGCTCTACACTCAGCTCGCCGGCAATCCGCAAGGCCTCTACATGGTCGCGGCGACGGCCGGTGTCATCGGTCTTCTGCCCGGCATGCCGTTCATTCCGTTCGCCCTGATGGCGGCGGGGGCCGTCGGCCTAGCCCTAACGGCGAAACGGAAATCGGACAGTGCCAAAGCCGAAGTCGTGGCAAAAAGTGCGCAGGAAAATGCCGCGTCCGAGGCGGCCGAGCCGCCCATTGGGGAAACTCTGGCGCTGGACGAATTGAAGATCGAGCTCGGCTATGGGCTGTTGCCGCTGATCAATGATGTGGAAGGCCGCAAGCTGACGGACCAGATCCGCGCCCTGCGCCGCTCAATGGCCGAGGAAACCGGCTTTGTCACTCCGTCCGTACGCATCATCGACAATATGCGTCTCGGCTCGAATGACTACACGATCCGGGTCAAGGAAATGGAAGCCGGCAAGGGCCAGGTGAAGCTGAAACACTTGCTCGTCATGGATCCGCAAGGCCAGCAAATCGATCTGCCCGGCGATCATGTCAAGGAACCGGCCTTTGGCCTTCCTGCCACATGGATCGACGAAAATCTGCGCGAGGAAGCGACATTCCGCGGCTATACGATTGTCGACCCGTCAGCGGTCCTGGTCACGCATCTGACCGAGATTCTGCGCGAGCATATGGCCGAGCTCCTTTCCTATGCGGAGGTCGAGAAGCTGATTGCCGGCCTGTCCAAGGAGCACAAAAAGCTGGTGGACGATATTGCGCCCTCCCAGATCACGCGCGCCGGTATCCAGCGTGTGCTGCAAAACCTGTTGAAAGAGCGCATCTCCATTCGCGATCTGCCGACCATTCTGGAAGGCATCGCCGAAGCCAGCGCCTTCTCGCAGCATATCGATGCCATCACCGAGCACGTGCGCGGCCGGCTGGCGCGTCAGATCTGTCATGCGAATGCCGGTCTCGATGGACAATTGCCGGTTCTGGCCATGTCTCCGCAATGGGAGCAGGCGTTTGCCGAAGCCATGGTCGGCGAAGGCGACCGCAAGCAACTGGCACTGGCTCCGTCAAAACTGCATGAATTCGTTGCCGCTGTCCGCGATGCATTCGAGCGGGCGGCCTCGCAGGGCGAGACGCCGGTGCTGCTGACCAGTCCGGGCACACGGCCCTATGTGCGGTCCCTTGTGGAACGCTTCCGTCCGAACACGATCGTGATGGGTCAGAATGAAATCCATCCGAGTGCGCGGCTGAAAACCATGGGGCATGTCTAGACCATGCGCCTGAAGACCTTTTCCGCCCCTTCCCTTGCCGAGGCGATGGCCCATGTCCGCCGCGACCTCGGCGAGGATGCCATCATTGTCGCGACCGGCGATGCACCGGGTGGCGGCGTCCAGGTCCGGGCCGCGTCCGATGCGCCGCGCGGCGGCGATGTCATCGAAGCGCCGCGCGAACGGGCTGCCCGTATTCATAACGACATACGGCGTCAACGCGGTGATGATAGCGACGGGCTTGACCGGATCATCCGCGCGCTCGGCTTTCACCGCGTGCCCGATGCTGCCATCGAGGCCCTGGCGCGGTTCTGTGAATTGCAGGAAGAGGCGCCCGCCGCCCATGCGCTGGCGCAAGCGCTGGAAAGCCGGTACCGGTTTGCGCCGCTGGAGGTCGAATCCGGCCTGTCCTACCTGTTTGCCGGAGCCCCGGGCGCGGGCAAGACCGCTACGCTGGCGCGGATTGCGGCACGCGCTGCGGCTGCTGATGTGCCGGTGCTGATCCTGGCGACGGATTGCGAGCGCGCCGGCGCCGAAGCCCGCATTTCCGAGCTGGCCGCCAAGCTGGGCTTTGATTATGCGATGGCCGACGATCCGCGCGAGGCCGAAGCCTATGCCCAGGATGCCGGAGATCAGCTGCTCCTGATTGATGCCCCGGCGGGCAATCCCTTCGATCTGGATGATCTGGACATGATGGCGGCTTTTGCCGCGGCCGCCGAAGCGGAAATCATTGCCGTCGCCGATGCCGGGCAGGCCCCAGAGGATGCGGCAGAAGCCGCCTCGCTCTATGCCTCTGTCGGGGCCCGCCGGACGATTATCGGCAAGGCGGATTGTGCGCGCCGCAAGGGGGCTATTCTGGCTACAGGAGAGGCGGGACTGGCTTTTGCGCATGTCTCGGCCAGCCCCTATATCGGATCCGGCCTGGCACCGGCGACGCCATTGCGGCTGGCCCGCACGCTGCTGGACCTTCACGATCTGCCTGATGATGTCAGCCTTGAGGGAGATGTGGCATGAGTTTCCTTCCCGACAGCAAGGCGCCGGCCGGACGCATTCTCGCGGTTGCCTCCGGAAAGGGCGGCGTCGGGAAAACCGTCATTGCCGCCGGACTGGCGCAAGCCTTCTCGGCACAGGGCGAACGCCTGTTGCTGATTGATGGCGATCTCGGCATGGCCAATATCGATGTGCAACTGGGCCTGTCGCCGGATGCCGACCTGGCCGCGGTCATGTCCGGTCAGGTCTTGCTGGAAGATGCCTGTCAGCCTGTCCTGGGCGGAGCGCGGCAACGCGGCGGGTTTGACGTGATCGCCGGACGATCAGGGTCTGGCGGGCTGGCAGGGCTGAGACCGGATGCCGTGAACCGGCTGGCGGCGGCCTGTGCGACTATCGCTCTTTCCTATGAGCGGGCCGTGCTGGACCTGGCCGCGGGTGCCGACGATTCCACCATGCGCATGGCGATGGCGGCCGACGATGTGTTGATCGTCATCAATGATGAGCCGACCTCGCTGACCGACGCCTATGCTTTCGTCAAACGTTTGCGTATCCGCGACGAAAGCGCAGCACCGCTGGTGGTCGTCAACAACGCGCCGACCGCCGACAAGGCCCGCGAAGCCTATGCCGCCTTCCGCAAGACCTGCCAGAGTTTTCTCGGCTTTGCGCCGGCGCTTGCGGGCATAGTCGCGCGCGACGAACATGTACCGCTGACAATCCGCGCCCAGATGCCATTGAGCCAGCGGTCGCCGGATTGTGACGCCATGTGCGATATCGCCAATCTTGCCTCGGCCCTCGCCGCAGGGCGCGAAGCCGCGTAAGGTAGTCCCATGGACGCAATACTCGACAGACTTTCGGGCGGTTTCACAGCCACGGACTGGTGGCTGATCCTCGTCTGGTCACTGTTTGGCGCGCTGATCATGCGCCGCGCCACGCAATTGCCGGTCGTTGTCGGCCTGGCTTTCGTGGCCGACACGATTACCCCCTACTTCCTGCGCATCGCCACCGGGGTGACGCCGGACTTTGCCTTCGACCTGATGCTGGCACGGCTTGATGAGCGTGGCGGGTTGGTGCTGCTGGCCCGGTTGTTCATCTATTTTGTTCTGATCGGCCTTCTGTTTGCGGCGCGGGGGCGTTTCGGGCGAAGGTGATGATCCCGCTCCTGACTTCCCTGCTTGCAAGCCTCTTTCTGCCGACGGGATGCTCAATGCCGGGCTGGAGTTTCTGTGTGCGGATGCCCGCCGATGCCCGTATGGAAGTCGCACAGGATCAGTCCGATCCTGTCATCTACCGGTTCGAAATGGCGGACGGCTCGAACGCATTCGTGGCGGTCGGCCAGTCCACCGAGGTTGTCTATGGCGGCCAGTGGTCGGAACGGCGTCAGGGTCTGGAGACGGTGCGTTGGCAGGCTAATGGTGAGGGCCGGATCGATTATTACATTGAACGCGTCTGGGCCGAATCGGCCGGTATTCCGCGATTTCTTCATGCCTGGATCGAAGCATCGGAAAGCGGAGAGATTTCGGAAGCCGAGGATTTGATCCTGACGCTTCGGTCCTGCGACCCGCGAATGTGTCCTGCCCTGGGCCCCGTCAGGCCTGTTACCGAAGCGGCTACCCTCGAAGCGGCGGTGCCAGTTGCGACAGAGACGTTGGTCATTCAGCCTGAGGGAAATGTTGCAGAAACGCCGGACATTCCGCAAGAAACGGCACAGGACCCCCGTCATGGACCGGTTCTGCTCACTGGCGGCAACTGATTGCATCCACATTGCGACTGGCGTGCATCCAACGGAGCATTATCTCTGAAGGAGTTCCTTATGTTGTACGCTTTCCTCGCTGCGGCGCTCAGCGCTGCAAATTTCAATCCTGCCCTCCCGGTCGATTTCCAGTTTGGCACCGGACAGGACGCCCATGATTTTTCAGCCTTGTGTGAGACGCATACAGTGCGGGAGATGAATCCGGCGGAAATGCCGCTTGCGACGACCAGCCACGTTCAGGTCGACTGCCATGGCTATGACTATTTTGGCGCTGGGCGCCTGGCCGAATTTGTGTTCGCCGATGGCGCACTGACCCATGTCTGGGTGCTTGTCGAGGAAAGCGATCTGGATCCGCTGCAAGCCGCCTTCGTCGATGCATTCGGAATGCCGGATGTTCAGGCACCCGTCTTCGCGGCATTCTTTGAACAACGCGCAGCCTTGCGCCGGGATGTACCCGAAGCCCTCTATTACGGCGAAGCTGCCGCGCCGCTGTTTGAGGGCTTTTTCTCACAATAAGCCGTCGCCACTGTCACCCTCTGGCGGAATCGGAGGGTGACAGTGTGCTGGTCTATTATTCAGCGGCCGCCGTCCTGTCGGCGGCTCCGTCGATTTCGACCTGGGCGTTCAGCAATTCCTGCGCTTCGGTCCAGGCTTCCCCGGTGGTTTCCGCCCCGAAGAAGAGGCGCATGGAGGCATCCAGCATCGGGCCGTAGAGCAGCGTGCCTTCGGCATCATCCTCGACATGGAAGCCATCCGCACTGGCTTCCAGATTGTCCCAGTAGGCGCGGACCAAAGTCCAGTAATCCTGTGTCGCGGCCCAATATTCGTCGGCCGCGTCATCATGGGCGAGATCGGTGCGGACATAGGTGTTCACACCCACTTCCCGGACGAGCGGGGTTGAGGCTCCATCCTCGTCAACGATCAGTTTCGTGTTGTCCTGTTCATGCACCCAGCCCCAGGCGGTGATGACGTGGCGGTTGACCGCCTCGATGGCATGATAATCCGACCGCGTCGTGTCATCGCGGCGCGGCAGCGGGCGCCAGGACAGGTCCGGCTCCCAGGTTGAAATCGCCGCCTCATGGTCCCAGCGCGCGACGGCCGCATAACGCGGGCTGTCGTCAACCTGATAGACGCTCTGCGACCAGGCACCGGCGGCCTCAGAAGCCGGCACATCGACCATGTCCCAGTTATCATGACCCCGGAACGCCATGATGCGGGCGGGTTCATATTCCCAGTCCTGACGCCAGTGCTTGATCACCATGGGAGCCTCTTCCTCACCGACCAGCAGGAAATGCTGGAGTGAAATGAAATCACCGCGGTCCTCAATGACACGGACCACTTCCCATGCCCCGCTGAGCTTGGGTTCGGCGAATTCATAGCCGGGCTGCAACGCCACGACTTCACGGAAGTCGAAGGTGACATCGTATTCGCCGGTCATGGCGAGTATGGCTTCGCGGTCGCGTTCGAACTCCGCCTGACTGTGCTGATAGGCGGGAGGCGGGGTCTGCGCCCCGGGCATGTCAGCCGTGTTGGTCGTCGCGCAAGCGGTCAGTCCCAACATGAGCGCGCCCGCGAGAAACAGTCTGGAAGTCATGGAATTCCCCGTCATCTGATCATGAAGCTGGCTGACTGTTATCGCAAACGATTCTTACTTGCAATCGCAAAAGTGATGCGGCAGAAGGGCGCAAATCGCTAATGCGAACTATTCGCAACACTATCGGGGTGATTATTCATGCGTTCTGTCCTGCTCGCTGCGATCAGCAGCACCGCCTTCCTGTCCATCGCTGCTCCGGCTTTCGCACAGGACGCCGGGCAAACACCTGAAGCCAGCGGGAATGACGATGTGATCATTGTCCGCGCGACGCGGACCGAAATTCCCGCTTTCAGCTACCCGGGGCAGGTCTCGGTCATCGACCAGGAAACGCTGGAACTGACCGATCCCTATTCACTGGAAACCCTTCTGCGGCAAATTCCCGGTGTCGACGCCGGCGGCGGGCCACGCCGGACGGGACAGACATTGACCATCCGCGGGCAGTCACGTGAAAACGTCACCCTGCTGCTGGACGGGGCGCGGCAGAATTTCAACTCCGCGCACGATGGAATTTTCTTTGTCGACCCGGCCCTGCTCTCCTCGGTTGAATCGGTCCGCGGCCCGGCTTCGGCGCTCTATGGTTCCGGCGCGTCCGGCGGTGTTATCGCGTTTGAAACAGCGGATGCGGCCGACCTGCTCGGCGACGGGCAGATGCTGGGGGCCCGGGCAACCGCCGGTTACCGGTCAGTGGATGAGGAATTTTCTGTTTCCGGTGCCGTCTATGGCGTGAATGGTCCGCTGGACGTGCTGGCCTATCTGTCGCGCCGGGAGAGCGGAGATATCCGCCTCGGGTCCGGGAATGACCTGCCGGCCGATGACCAGTCGGTTTCCGGCCTGTTCAAGCTGGGCCTTGATGCTGCGCCGGGCGTCCGGTTCGAAGGTTCATGGCAAGCGTTGCGGGCCGAAGCGACCGAGCCCAATAATGGTCAGGGCAACAATCCCACCGGGCAGCTCAATCCGCTGGTCGACAAGGACATCACCACCGACACATTCCGTCTGTCCGGCGACATCTCGCCGGCCGGAACGCCGCTGGATCTGACCCTGACCCTGTTCCAGTCATCGTCTGCTGTTGAGGAGACGGAGACCGTGGGGGGCCGCATCATTGATCGCGAACTGGACAGCTGGGGCGTGCGCGCCGATCAGCGCTTCGAATTCCGGCTCGGGTCAGCCGACGCCGCTCTCACTGCAGGAGGTGAAATCTATCGCGATGAACAGGCGGGCTTTGACTCCACCGCGCCCGGCAATGTGCGGGGTGGTGTGCCGGATGCGACGACGGAATTTTCCGGGCTGTTTGCGCAGCTTGAAGTCACCGCCTATCAGCCGCTGGGCCTGCCCGGTGAAATCGTCTTCCTTCCGGGCGTCCGCTTTGATGATTATGAAAGCACGTCCGCCGTCGCGGGTCGCAATAGCGATGATCAGGCCTCCGGACGCTTCGGGGTCAGCTATGCGCCGAACAATACGGTCCTGATCTTTGCCAACTGGGCGCAAGCCTTCCGTGCGCCGTCCATCAACGAGATCTATCTTGATGGCACGCACTTCTCGCTGCCTCACCCCATACTCGGTGCGCCGGTCTTCATCTCCAATGAATTCATCGCCAATCCGGCACTGAGTCCCGAAACGACCGAAACGATCGAGATCGGGGCAGGTCTGGGCTTCGACAGCGCCTTTCGTGCCGGAGACCGGCTGGAAATCAAGGGTTCCTGGTTCGAGACACAGGCCGAAGACCTGATCAATCTGTCGGTCAATTTTGCCTTCGACCCCACCTGTTTTGCACCGCCTTTCCTGCCCTGTTCGGCTGGCACGACAAACAGCGCCAATGTCTCTTCGGCGACACTCACCGGGTATGAAATCCAGCTCGATTATGAAAGCGGGATCTTCGGCCTGACGGCGGCCCTGTCGGAAACCGATGGCGAGGATGATGCCACGGGCGCGCCCGTTGGCTCCCTGACACCGGCACGCCTGTTCGTTGATGGCCGCTGGCGGCTCGACCAGCATCGCCTGGTACTGGGCGCACGCGCCGAGATCGCCGATGATTTTGACAAGACAGCGACTCTGGCCGAGGCACGCGATGGCTATGCGACACTGGATCTTTATGCGCGCTGGCGTCCGGCGGAAACGTCACCGGTCACGCTGTCGGCGGGGATCGATAATGTCTTTGACGCGGATTATGCCCGCGTCTTTGCCGGCACCAGCGAGGCGGGGCGCAGCTTCCGTATCGATGTCAGCTGGTCAGGCGGGCGGTAGGCCTGATCAGTAACTGCGTCATCCCCCGATTTATTCGGGGGATCCCAGCCTTATCGAGATCCTCCGGTCAAGCCGGAGGATAACGGCATTTCAGTGGTTCAATGCGCGTTGCGGCGGCGTGTTTGCGCGATTTCGTCGAGCTCCGCCTGCTCCTCGGCCCGCAAGGCGTCCTCGATACGGGCGACCCGGCGTTCTTCCAGCAATTCATACTTCTTGAGCTCGCGGAAGGCGCCTTCAAGACGCTCGCGGATGCCTTCGGCCTGCTGGTCAACCTCGTCCAGGGAGGCGCGGATATTCTGCTTCCGCTTGATCACCGCCTGGGCATAGCTGCCATAGGCGATATAGCCGTCCTTGTTGTCGGTTGCCGCTGCCTGTTCTTCCGGCACGGATGCTTCCAGCCGCTCGATCTGATCGTTGAGCGAGGTGCGCACGCGATCAATATCGGCCAGCTGCTTCTGTAATTCCTCGACCTTGAACCGGGCCAGCCGGATCAATGGCTCATGAGACCGTGTCATGAGATACCTCCATCACCACCCAAAATCCCGGCCAGGCGTGCAAAGCTCTCATCAATGGATGTGGCTTCGTCTTTCCCCTGGCCGAGGAATGCTTCGAGCGGACCGTTGAGCGCAATGGCCTGGTCCGTCTCTTTATTCGATCCGGCGGCATAAGCGCCGAGGCGGATCAATTCTTCCATGTCTGCATAGGTCGCGAGACTGCGGCGGGCTTCGCGCACCAGTTCGGCCTCGTTATTCTCATAGACTTCAGGAGCGACCCGGCTGACCGAGCGCAGGATGTCTATCGCCGGATAGCGGCCGCGTTCGGCAATCTCGCGGCTCATCACGATATGGCCGTCCAGAATACCACGCACCGCATCGGCGACCGGTTCATTGTGATCATCGCCATCCACCAGAACGGTGAAAATTCCGGTGATTGAGCCTGTGCCCGATGGTCCCGGCCCTGCCCGCTCCAAAAGCCGCGGCAACTCGGCAAAGACAGAAGGCGTATAGCCCCGCGTGGTCGGCGGCTCACCGGCCGCAAGGCCGATTTCACGCTGTGCCAGGGCGACGCGGGTAACACTGTCCATCAGGCAGAGCACATTCTTGCCCTTGTCGCGGAAATATTCGGCCACGGTCAGGGTCAGTTGCGCGGCCTGACGACGGGCCAGAGCCGGAGCGTCCGAGGTTTCAGTGATGACAACGGACTTGCGGCGGCCTTCCGGGCCGAGCACATCCTCGACGAATTCGCGGGCTTCGCGGCCACGTTCTCCGACCAGGCCGATGACGATGACATCGGCGTCGGCATTGCGCGCCAGCATCGACATCATCACTGACTTGCCAACGCCGGAGCCAGCAAAGACGCCCAGCCGCTGACCGCGCCGCATGGGGGTAAAGACATTGAGCGCGCGGACGCCGAGATCCATGCGCGGACCGAGTCGGCCCCGGCCATGGGCACAGGGCGGGCGGCCGCGCAGCGGATAGGAGACCGCGCCCTTGGCCAGCGGCTCACCGCCATCCAGCGGATTGGCAAAACTGTCGATGACCCGGCCGAGCCAGCCCGAAGACGGGCGGACGGTGGCGACATCGGGATCGAGCCGGGCGGGCGCGCCAGGGCGGACACCATCGACGGGCTCAAACGGCATCATGATGGCTGACTGCCCCTTGAAGCCGACCACTTCGCAAGTGGCTTCGCCCCGGGCCGTATCAATGTGTGCGCGGGAGCCGAGCGCGAGACCCGCAGCCGGGCCTTCAACCTCGACCAGCAAACCATTGATCCCCGTCACGCGTCCGGTCATGACGCGCGGGTCCAGTGATTCGATTCGGTCGATCAGCGCCTGCATTCTTGATCCTCGAACGCCCGTTTTGAGCGCAATGAAGGATCAGGCTAGCAAATTGCGGTTAGGACCACGTAAACGCCGCAGCTAGAGTTCGAAATCGAACAGTTCTGACAGAAAGCTCTCCCGGCGCTTGGGCCGGCGTTCGTCCTGACGCCGGGGGTCACGCGGGCGATCACCATCCCACGGCGCCGATTGCGGTGCGGCAGCGCGCGGTGCTTCGGCGCGCTCGATGATCTTGTCCAGCTCGCCGCGATCCAGCCAGACGCCGCGGCATTTCGGGCAATAGTCGATCTCGACGCCGGACCGGTCTGCAATCACCAGGGTTTCACCATCGATCGGGCATTTCATGGGGCGAGCTCCTTCAAGCGGATTACTCCGATATCTAGTGAAACCGGACTGCCCGATAAGGGGGAATTGCAGGAAAGCTGTCCCTCCCGTTACTGAATGCACTCTCCGTCGCCGAGCTCATCCGGGTCCTCGTCGAGGGGAAGAAGGATCGTTACGCCGCCATCCTGGTTGGAGCCGGGCGTGTCGCGGGTCGGGATTGTTCCCGTGAAACTCATGACGCCGCAGCGAAACGCAGGTGTATTACCACTGGTATCAACATCTGCCGGAACAAATACCCCGCCATAACCGGCCTGATTGGCAATTCGCAACGCGCCGAGCGATGCGTCATACATGAGATCGATCTGTGTCAGGGTCAGACCGCTGACGGGCGGCTCGTGCGGCACAAAGCCATCCAGCAGGGCCGGCGCGTCGCCCGTGCCGATTGCGACAAAGCCGACACCATTTTCTTCGCCTAACACGACCGGGGACTCACCGTTGATCGCCGGGGTCGCGTGAACTTCATTATCCGTCCCACCGCCGAAGAAGCCGGCCAGCAGTCTTCGGGCCTGGTTCGGTTCTTCTGCCGGCATATCCGGAATAGGCGGTGCCCCGGCACATCGCGTTGACCCGGCCTGTGCAATATCGACCAGCCCGCCGCCCTGCGCGTCCCAGTGAATTCTGACACCGCGATCGCCGTTCTGCGCGATCAATGTCGCGGGAAATGCCCGATCGGTTTCCTGAACCGTGCCGGTGCCGCCGCCCGCAATACTGACTGTGCCAGCACCGGATTCGGACGGAAATTCCAGCTGAACGGGACGGAAGAAACCAATGACCCCCGTCTGGAACTGGCCGTCGGCGAATTCCAGAAATCCGTCCAGTTCGACCGGTCCGCCACTGCCCTGTTCCTGCGACACCAGAAGGAAACCGCCGGATCGCGCAAACTCGCCGCCGGTATCACCATTGACCTGTGTGACGCATTGCTGAACGGGCGCAATAATATCGTCAAACGGAGGCTGTGCCCTGGCTTCCACGCCAGAGCTGTACCCGCCGAACATGGCATCCAGAAGCTGGTTCCAGTCGCCCGCGAAATCAGCAGGCCGATCAAGCCCGGTTGTGTCCGGCTCGGGCGCTGCCCGCACCCGCAAGCGCAGCTGATCAGGATAATTGGGCACGCCGTTCTGCGGCGGCACACGCAGGCGCACGGCGAAGAGCCGCACCTCATTCGTGGGCCAATCCGCGACGCTCACAAAGGTATCTTCCGGGCCGATGCAATGGCCATTGGCGTCGGTTTCGCAAATCGTGGGGCGGTAACCCGCCTGGAGCGTCGAGAAACCAGTAACTTCCGGCACGACAATGAAGTCCGTTGCTGGGCCGCCAATGTTGACCGCTGCCAGTGTCATCAGTGCCGCGCGCGGCCCTGTCTCTCCGACTCGGGCGACACCATCATTTGAAAGCGTATCACCGATCATGACAATATCGGGCGGGTTCCCGGCCTCGATCACAACCTGGAAATCGTTGACCAGCGGGATGCGGCGCAAATCATGGATGACATTGTCAGGATCAGTGCAACGGATCGGGATCAGGACATTACCGCTATAGGCGCGGTCCACCGTCAGTACCACCACATAATTCTGGCTCGACTGAGCCGGGATATCGACAAAGGCGTTCGCCGTATCACCGAGAGTGGTGCCGTCATAGGTGAAGAATTGCGCCCGGCCACTCACACCACCCGGACGCGTGAAGAAGCCGCCAAAGCGCGGCTGGCAGGTCATCGTCACATCGCGGGAATTGGAAATGGTCGCAAGAAAGGTCAGTTCTTCGTTTGGCGCACCGGTTCGCGCATTGGGCAAAATCGACCAACTAACGGTGCCTTGCGCAAAAACAGCTGCAGGTAATATTAACGCGATGAGCGTGCCGAGCCCGAGCTGCATGGCGCATTGCCTCCGCTGATCTGACTCAACCTTATGCATAGACAGGCAAAAAGCCGAGTCAAAAATCAAAGCGGAACGAATCGAGGACGGACTCGATTCTGCTATTTGAGTCAATTCGCGGTTAACTTTCGTTAACGCTTTGCATCTACCGTCCGAAGCACGTTAACCATGGAACCAACGGCGAAGTGATTCGCCGGACTAGCGGGGCGGAGAATATCCATGCGGGTTTTGCTGATTGAAGACGATCGCGCGACAGCGCAATCCATCGATCTGATGCTCAAGTCGGAAGGCTTCAATGTCTATACGACGGATCTGGGGGAAGAGGGTGTCGATCTCGGCAAACTCTATGATTACGACATCATTCTTCTGGACCTGAATTTGCCGGACATGCCCGGCTTTGACGTGCTGAAGACATTGCGGATGGCGAAGATCGACACGCCGATCCTCATCCTCACCGGCAATGCCGACATCGACAACAAGGTGCGCGGCCTCGGCTGCGGCGCCGATGATTACATGACCAAGCCGTTCCACAAGGACGAGATGGTGGCGCGCATCCACGCCATTGTCCGCCGCTCGAAAGGTCATGCCCAGTCGATCATCAAGACCGGCGATATCGGCGTCAATCTGGACGCCAAGACCGTGGAAGTGGACGGACATCGCGTTCACCTCACCGGCAAGGAATACCAGATGCTGGAACTGCTCTCGCTGCGCAAGGGCAATACGCTGACCAAGGAAATGTTCCTGAACCACCTTTATGGCGGGATGGACGAGCCGGAATTGAAGATTATTGACGTCTTCATCTGCAAGCTGCGCAAGAAACTGGCGGCTGCCACTGGCGGACAGCATCACATCGAAACCGTCTGGGGACGGGGCTATGTGCTGCGCGACCCGGTCGAGCAGAAGGACGTGGCGTAACCCGCCTCTCCTCTTACCAAACTCAAGGACAAGCCTGGCGCCCCCGCTCCGGGCTTTTTCTTTGTCTGAATTCTTTACCCGGGGGCTGTCACTTTCAGGCGGCCTGCCGGGCCACCTCCATGGTTCGGGCATAGACTCCCTTGATGCCCGACAGGGAGCGATAAAGCTCACCGGCACCGGAAATCGTTTCCCCCTGCCCCAGCACCAGATATCCGGCCGGGCCGGAGCGCTCGGCCAGCATCCGCAAGGTGTGGCGGCGGGCATCCGGGGTCATGCCCGAGAGCACATTGCGGCAGAATATGATGTCAAATTCGCCCAGACTCTCTGATGGTTTCAAGAGGTTATCGCGTTCGAACCGGGCCCAGCGCTTGACCGAGTCTTTCAGCACCCATTGCTGTCCATAGGGTTCGAAATGCTCGATCAGACGCTGGATGGAGAGGCCGCGCTGAACCTCGAACTGGGAATAGGCCGCGGACTGCGCGCGCTCGATGGCGCGGCGGGATATATCGGTGCCGATAATCTCGATATCCATGGCACCCAGGCGGGCTTTCTGCTCTTCCATCAGCATGGCGAGCGACCAGACTTCCTGTCCGGTGCCGCACCCGGCGCTGAGGATGCGGATCGGGGCCTTGCGCGCCTTGACCCGCGCCAGCACCGGCAGAATGTCGGACATGAAATGGTCAAGCGGGGCCGGATTGCGGAAAAACCAGGTCTCGTGATCGGCCAGGCTTTCCACCACGCGCCGCCAGAGGCGGTCATCCCTCGTGCTTTCCAGGGCGCGGACAAGGTCGGCCTGGCTGTCATAGCCTTCCGACCGCGCGACCGGTGCCAGGCGGGCCTCGACCAGATAGGTCTGGGCCTGCGGGATGGCGATGCCGGCGCGGCGGCGCGCTTCAGCGGAAATGGTGTTGATGGCGGCTGTGTCCAACATGGCGCTATTCCCCGATCAGGCCGACTTGCTGGAATTTCGACTGCACAATGTCGGTGTCGAAGGGCTTCATGATGTATTCGTCGACCCCGGCGCGCAGCGCTTCGGTGATCGAGGGCACATCATTTTCGGTCGTACAGAAGACCACGATGGGCTGACTGCCGTCCGGTTCCTGGCGCAGCGCCTTGACGAAATCGATGCCGTTCATGACCGGCATGTTGCGGTCAAGCAGAATGGCGTCCGGCATCCTGTTGCGGCAATAGGCCAGCGCTTCTGCGCCGTCTGCCGCTTCATCACACTGGAATTTGAACCCTTCGATGATCCGGCGGGCGACCTTGCGGATCACCCGGCTATCGTCGACGACAAGGCAGGTTTTCATGTCGCTCTTCTCTCCCTGACGCACGAACAGGCGTCTGGAGAAGAATCGTCACCCGTTTTGGTTAACAGGGGTTTGAGAGATCAGGCTGCGAGCGAGGCTTTCGGAGCCACAAGCGCAACGAATTCCACCCGGTCCTCGCTTTTTTGCGCGGTGACGCGCCCCCCCGCCGAGCGGGCGATCAGACCGGTGTAATAGGGCTGGATGGAGCGGCCATTGAAACCGTCCTCGGGCTCGTGACCTTCCAGCGCGCCTTCAAAGTCCGGCTTGAGGTCCGCTTTCGGGCCTTCCGCAACCAGGTGCAGGCGTACACCCCCTGCTCCGTCATCATTGGCTTCGACCGTGACCGTTCCGCCGCGCGCAGCGGATGTCGCAGCCGTCATGCACAGATTGAGCAGAAGGCGGGCGGCGGTTTTCTCCAGCCCACGCGCACTGACTTTCCAGACGAGGTCCGGACGCAGAGTGGAGAAGTAGTTCTCTGCCAGGCGCTTAAGCTCATCGGATTCCATGATCCCCGGTGCCGATCCCGCTGCGCCAAAGGCGATGCGGGCAAATTCCAGCTTGGCCTCGGCCTGCCGGGCATTTTCGCGCACCAGCTCGATGGCATCCTCGCGCATGGAGTCGGCATCCTCGTCATCGAGCACGCTGAAGGCCATGCCCATGGCCGAAACCGGGCTGACAAGGTCGTGGCAGAGACGGGCGCACAACAGCGCGGCCATTTGTTCGGGGGCAAGTTCGGCGGGTTTGATCTGGGTCATGTGTTATCCTGATACATGATTCTGCCGCGAAGTCCTGACCCTGAAAATTCTCACTGTCAGTAAGCTCTTGGCAACTTCCTTACGTCACGTCATTGTGGTGCCCGCGTTGGAAACTGACTGTATGAACCCGCCGCGGGCGCGGTTCTTGCTAATCGTTGAACGAAGCAAGTTAGCTATCCATTAAAGGCCAGTGATGTCCGGTTTTGATGTACGTTCCCTTGATGCTGTTCGCCGCCGGTCCGCGGCGATCATCGCGAGTATTGTGCTTTCACTCATCCTGTTGATTGCATTGATCTTCAGCCGGGTTGGCGGGGATGGAAGTGCTGGTGCTGCACAGCCTCCGGACACGCTCGCGGCACAAGCAGCTGCCGAAAACCAATCCATTGATCTGGTCAGAAACGCCCCGGAATACACAATCACGCCGGTTGAAAACCTTCGCGATCTGGAACATGCCGCCTTCTACACCGATTGTGTGGCCTGTCCCCTGGATACGCAGACAATCCTGGCGACCGTGCCCAGTGGTGGCACGCTGGCCGGTGTCCTCAATGATACCGGTGCCGCGGGCGGGGATGTCGCCCGCGCCGTCAATTCCCTTGATCCGGTTTTTGAAGTCCGCCGCCTGCGGGCTGGACAGGAAATTACAGTCTATCTGGAAACGCCGCGGACCACCGCAGAGCAAGAGGGCGGACCCCGCCTTGCCGGGTTTTCCTTCCGCCCCGATATCGAACGCTCGATCACCGTGTCACGGCTGGAAGACGGGTCCTACCGGGCGCGGGAAATGACGGCCGAATTCGAACGCGAACTTGTGCGCTCGTCAGGCTCCATCACGACCAGCCTCTATGTCGATTCACTCGCCGCCGGTGCCACGGACCGTATCGTGGTCGAGCTCGCCGGAATTCTCGCCTATGCCGTCGACTTCCAGCGCTCCATCCGCGAGGGCGACCGCTTTGACGTGGTTTTCGAGCGCTTCCTGGATTCAGACGGCAATGTCATGCGCACGGGCGATATCCTTTATGTCATGTATGCCGGACGCGGCGATCCGCTGGAATATTACCGCTATGAATCCGCTGACGGGCAGATTGCCTATTTCAACGCGGACGGCGAAAGCGCCCAGCGCCTGTTGATGATGACGCCCATCAATGGCGCGCGGCTCTCGTCGCACTATGGAATGCGGCGCCACCCGGTGCTGGGATATAACCGCCTGCACCGCGGTACCGACTTTGCCGCGCCCCGGGGGACGCCGATCTTCGCCGCCGGCTATGGCGTGGTTGAGCGCGCTGACCGTTTTGGTTCCTTCGGAAACTATGTGCGGATCCGGCATACGAATGGATTCCAGACCGCCTATGCCCATATGCAGGGCTTTGCGCGCGGGATCACGGCGGGTGCCCGTGTGCAGCAGGGACAGATTATCGGCTATGTCGGCACGACCGGCCGATCGACCGGCCCGCACCTTCATTATGAAGTCCATCACAACGGCACGTCGGTGAACCCGATGGCGCTGGACCTGCCTACCGGCCGAACGCTGGAATCGGAAGAAATCCCGTTGTTCGAAGCTGAACGCGACCGCATCATTGCCATCCGCGACAGCGCCCGTAATGCGGCCGAGATCGGTGATGTCGCAGCGTCCCGCATCGTATCGGCTCAAAATCACGAAGGCGCGCAGTAATCAGCCAAACTGGCACTTGAGCTCGGCGATCCAGGCCAGACGCATGACGCGCCAGCTTTCATGGACCAATGCAGCATGCCTGTCTTCTGATGGTGCCGGCATCTCGCGTGTTCGCGCTTCAACACTATCGAGAAGTTCCCGCGCTGCACGTCGCTCGACGTGAACCAGAAACGGCAGACGTGTGCGCAGTGGGTCATAACCGGCATCTGCCGCCCTTTCCTCGTCGATCAGCCATGACCGCAGGGCAGCCTCGCCTCCGTTTGTCAGGCGGAATACTTTTCTCGGCCGGCGAGAATTGGATTCATCCAACGACACTACCAGCCCCGCGCCTTCAAGCCGTTTCATCATCGGATACACGGCCCCGGCACTGCCCGACCAGTAGGATGAGGGCGATCGACGAAATCCTTCCTTGATCTCATAGGCCGTTAGAGCGGTTTCACGCTTTATCAAAGCCAGTGCGGCGCCCTCCAGCTCAGTTAATGGCGGTGTCGATAACATAAATTTCACTTTCCAGATCGGAGTTTATCAGACACGGTTATTACGATTCGTAATATTGAGGTCTACCGATGATATCAACCTTCCTAGCAGTCACAGGCTTGGCGATCAGCGCCGCCGATGACCCCACACACAGCATCCCGTTCGACTTGTCCAGCGGAAGACCGGTCATTGAACTGACCGTCAATGGCCAGGGCCCTTACCCCTTTGTATTCGATACCGGCGCGAGCGGTGCCATGATCCGATCTGACATGGTCGAGGAATTAGGATTGGAAATTACCGGCACGGGGCAGGTTGGCAGCCCGGCTGGCGGCGAACCCGTCGAGGTCGAATACACTATGTTGGAAAGCGTTGATCTCGGCGGGGCGCAAGCCGGCAATATCCGTTCGATCATTATCGATTTCGGGGATCCGGGCCAGATGGGCAGTGTCGGCGTCATCGGTCCGAATGCGTTCGCCGGTCATGGCCGCGTAGCATTCGACTTCTCCAGAAACCGGGTCGAGATTGGCGGCGCAATGCATCATGGCGAGGGTGCGAGCTGGATGGATTTTTCTGCCACTGCGCCGATCATCGAGATACCGCTGACGATTGGCGATGTAACTGTGCCGGTGCATATAGATACCGGTAATCCGTCGGTTCTGAACTTTCCCAAGGACCGCATTGATGACCTGCCACTGGCTGGCCCCCTGCAAGTGGTAGGCGAAGCCCGCACTATTGATCGTGTAATGCAGATCATGGGTGCCCCCATCGATGCTGTTGCCCGCGTCGGCGATGCGGAAATCCCGCTCTCGGATATAACCGGCTTTCCCCTGCCCTTTGCCAATATGGGCTCTGGTGCCCTCCGCGGGCTCTATCTGGAGATCGACTGGAGCGAACAGCGTTTCGCCATCAGCGGAACCGCCGAGCCGGCCAATCCAAGACGGCGTATCATGCGCCGTGCACCGGAGGAATAACTTGACGCCTTGGCCGGGCGGACGTATTCAGCCCGCCGGCCAAGGCTGCCGGCCGTTCGCAGGACTCTTGTCTCTGGTGAAAGCCTCTCGAATTTTATTTTCGGTTTCTTGAAAGATCCCGGAATGAAGGCAATGCGAGCCCCCTTCAAAATGTTCGGGATCCTGACAAGGATCGATATGATGCCCCCTGCCCAATCCCTGCCCTCACTTGAAGCGCTGAAAGCGCAAGCCAGACGACTGCGAAGCGCGCTCGCGGAAGACGGCGATTTCATCAAGCATGGCGAAGCACTGGAGCTGGTTGCCAGGCAATTAGGCTATCGCGACTGGAACACGCTTCATGCTGCCGCCGGAAACCGTCCGCCGGTGCCATTGGCGGTCGGCCAGAATGTGTCCGGCCTTTATCTGGGCCAGCCCTTCAAGGCCCGTATCCTCAGCCTGCAGACGCTGGCAGATGATGGCTATCTGCGGATTTCGCTCGATCTCGACGAAGCGGTCGATGTCGTAAAGTTCGACAGCTTTTCGGCTTATCGAAAGCGTATTCAGGCGACGATCAGGCCGGATGGTTCGACGGTGACCCGCACCTCTGATGGCGAACCGCATTTGCGGTTGAACATGCGGGAGACGGTGTGATGCAAGATGCACAACGCAAAGCCCGGCTGACCGAATTTCTAGACCGGATCTGGAGTGGCGGTGAATACGACGCGATTCCGGACTTCATTGCACCGCAATATGTGATCCGCAATGACCCCGGTGACCCCTGGCATGGGCAGACACTGGATCATGCCGGTTTCCGGCACCGCATCGAAACCTCTCGCGCGCCTTTTCCGGATCAGGCTTTCACGCCGGTCTCGATATTGGCGGACGGGGATGAAGTCGCCGTATCCTGGCATTGGAAAGGGACCCATCTGGGCGACGTTTCCGGCTTCACCGCCAGCGGCAAGGTCATCAAGATGACGGGGCTGACGGTCTATGGTTTTGAGGGTTTGCGGCTCAACGGCCATTGGCAAGTCTGCGACCGGCTGGGCGTGTTCATGCAGCTTCAGGCGAATGCCGGATAGAAAAAGAGCCTGTGTCTTTTGGCACAGGCTCTTTTGGTCCGCTCGATCAGTTCACCATCACATCCGGCGGGGCGGCGGCTTCACGGGCAATGACATGCCCGTTGATCACCAGATGCCCGCCTTCTGCAGAAACCTTGATCGCATCGCCATCTTTCAGATCGCCCTCCAGCAAGAGCCGGGCGAGCGGGTCCTGGAGCTCCTTCTGGATGACGCGCTTCAGCGGCCGCGCGCCATACGCCGGATCAAAGCCTTTTGTGGCCAGCCAGGTCCGGGCGGCCTCATCGAGCTCGATGGTCATGCGGCGGTCAGCGAGGAGTTTGGCGAGGCGCTTCATCTGGATGTCGACAATTGCCCCCATATGCTCTTCGGCGAGGCGGCGGAAGAGGATGATCTCGTCCACTCGGTTGAGAAATTCCGGGCGGAAATGCGCCCGCACAGCGCCCATGACACTCTCGCGGGCGTCGTCGACATCCTCGGCCTGCATCAGGAATTCAGCCCCCAGATTCGACGTCATGATGATCAGCGTATTGCGGAAATCGACCGTGCGGCCCTGCCCGTCGGTCAGACGGCCGTCATCGAGCACCTGCAGGAGCACGTTGAAGACATCAGGGTGCGCCTTCTCGATCTCGTCAAACAGGATGACCTGATAGGGCCGGCGGCGGACCGCCTCGGTGAGGGCACCGCCTTCATCATAACCGACATAACCCGGCGGTGCGCCGATGAGGCGGGCGACGGAGTGCTTCTCCATGTATTCGGACATGTCCATACGGGTGACGGCGTGTTCGTCGTCAAACAGGAAATTGGCCAGTGTCTTGGTCAGCTCGGTCTTGCCGACGCCCGTGGGGCCCAGGAAGAGGAAGGAGCCGATCGGGCGTCCGGGATCCTGCAGACCGGCGCGGGCCCGGCGGACGGCGTCGGAGACAGCGGCCAGGGCTTCATCCTGCCCGACGACGCGGCCGCGCAGGGCGTCCTCCATTTTCAGGAGTTTCTCGCGCTCGCCTTCCAGCATCTTGTCGACCGGCACACCGGTCCAGCGCGAGACAACGCCGGCAATCTGTTCCTCATCGACGACTTCCTTCACCAGCGCCCCGTCCTCGGCATTGTCGGATTCTGACACCTTGGCTTCAAGCTCTGGAATGATGCCGTATTTCAGCTCGGATGCCTTGCCGAGATCGCCCCGGCGCTCGGCATCAGCAAGTTCCGCGCGGGCGCGGTCGAGGCGGTCCTTGACCTCGGTCGAGGAGGCGAGCTTATCCTTTTCCGCGCGCCAAGCGGCGGTGATTTCATCGGACCTGGAGGACAGTTCGGCGATTTCCTTGCCCAGCTTTTCCAGCCGCGCTTTCGAGGCGTCGTCCTTTTCCTTTTTCAGCGCTTCGGCCTCGATCTTCAGCTGCATGATGCGGCGGTCGATCTCGTCGAGCTCCTCGGGCTTGGAATCGACCTGCATGCGCAGGCGCGATGCGGCCTCGTCCATCAGGTCGATGGCCTTGTCCGGGAGAAAGCGGTCGGTGATGTAGCGGTTGGACAGCGTCGCTGCGGCGACAATCGCGCCGTCGGAAATGCGCACGCCGTGGTGGACCTCATACTTGTCCTTGAGGCCGCGCAGGATGGAGATCGTGTCCTCCACCGTCGGTTCGCCGATAAAGACCGGCTGGAAGCGCCGCGCCAGGGCGGCGTCCTTTTCCACATGCTTGCGGTATTCATCCAGCGTGGTGGCGCCGATGCAGTGCAATTCACCCCGTGCGAGGGCGGGCTTCAGGAGGTTTGAGGCATCCATCGCCCCGTCAGTCTTTCCGGCCCCGACAAGGGTGTGCATTTCATCAATGAAGAGGATGATATTGCCGCCCGCAGCCTCAACCTCGCCAAGCACGGCTTTCAGGCGCTCCTCGAACTCGCCGCGGTATTTCGCGCCCGCAATGAGCGAACCCATATCGAGAGCGAGGAGTCTTTTCTCCTTGATGCCTTCGGGCACGTCACCATTGACGATGCGCAGCGCCAAACCTTCTGCGATAGCGGTCTTGCCGACGCCGGGCTCGCCGATGAGGACGGGGTTGTTCTTGGTGCGGCGGGAGAGAACCTGGATAGCGCGGCGGATTTCCTCATCGCGGCCAATAACCGGATCCAGCTTGCCGGCCCGGGCGGCCTCGGTGAGGTCGCGGGAATATTTCTTCAAAGCTTCATAGCTGTCTTCCGCCGACTGGCTGTCCGCCGTCCGGCCCGCGCGCATGTCGTTGATGGCGGTATTGAGGGATTGCGGCGTGGTACCCGCAGTCTTCAGAATATCGGCGGCATGCGCTCCCTTGGCGATGGACAGGGCCTGCAGCAGCCGCTCGGCCGAGACATACTGATCCCCGGCTTTCTTTGCCGCTTCCTCCGCCGTCTTGAAGACCTCGGCGGTCTGCGGTGCCAGATAGATCTGGCCGGCACCGGTGCCTTCGACCTTGGGCAGGCGGTTCAGCGCCTCTGCCGTCAGATCCTGGACCTGCGCCGGATTGCCCCCGGCAGCCTTGATGAGATTGACGGCCAGGCTGCCCTCATCGTCCATCAGTGCCGCAAGCACATGTTCCGGCGTGAATTGCTGGTGACGTGCGGCCAGAGCCGATTGCTGAGCATTCTGGATGATGGACCGTGCCCGGTCCGTATAGGTTTCAAAATTCATGTCTGTTCCATCCCCCGATCAGGCGAGATTGCAATTCCGGGGCCGTCCTTCGCCAGGCCCGGCCCCTATCCTGAAGCTGAAATAGGTGTTGCGGATTGATCACACAAGGGTGTGGGCGCAAACAAAAACCCCGGCACACCGGCCGGGGTTTCAGAAGGCTTGCGATCAGCTTGATCAGGCCGCTTCAGTGTTGGATCCGTCGCCTGAGGCATTTCCGGAACCCTCTGCGTCTGCCGCCTTGCGCGGACGGCGGCCACGGCGCGGCTTGGGCTGGTCATCCTCATCCCCGGAGCTGGTCATCTCCGGCTTGCCACCGGCTTCCGGATCAACCACTTCAAGCGGATCGCGCTGGCTTTCCATCGGCTGGCGGCGCGGACGGCGGCCACGGCGCGGCGTTTCATTGTCCGGCTGGTCGCCCCTGTTTTCATCTTGCGCGCCGCGGGAGGGCTGATCGTCCGCATTGTTATCCGCCTCATTGCGATTGCGGTAATTGCGGCGGCGGTCATTTCCGCCATCATTCTGGTTATTATTGCTATTATTGTGCTGACCCTGCTGGCCCTGCTGGCGTTCCCGGCGCTGCTGTTGCTCGATCAGAGCTGCCTGCTGCTCGGCCACCACACGGAAATAGTGATCCGCGTGCTGGTAGTAGTTTTCGGCCATGACCCGGTCCCCCGACGACGATGCGTCACGGGCAAGTTGCATATATTTCTCGTAAACCGTTGAGGCATTGCCCCGGATTTTGACGTCCGGACCATTGCTTTCAAACGAGCGGTTACCTTGATTGCCGCCAGGTTTTCC
Source organism: Hyphobacterium indicum (assembly GCF_003129605.1). Taxonomy (GTDB): domain Bacteria; phylum Pseudomonadota; class Alphaproteobacteria; order Caulobacterales; family Maricaulaceae; genus Hyphobacterium; species Hyphobacterium indicum. The sequence goes on along the minus strand of NZ_QBDX01000001.1, from coordinate 471,160 downwards.
CCGGCCCCGTCCGCGCTGACGCTTCATCGTCGTCAATTCCTCATTATTGTCAGGCTGCAAGCCAAGCCGCGTTCCCCCGTGTACTAGCGGCGCGCATCATCCGTTGAAGATCAATACCGATAACGAAAACGGACGATAAGCTGGAGGGGAAATCTGTGCGCCCGACAGCCTTGCCCGGTGCGCCTTCCCTCAACTTGGGTGGCAAGCTAGCCCGCATTGGATCATTTTCCAAGGGGCTTTGTCGGTTGCGGTTTACGGTTTCAGCCCGGAGACGACACGTGGCTGCCCGCCGAGGTCCCGCGCGAGGGCAATCCCGGCAAATCCGGCCTTTTCTGCCAGCGCCATAATGGCCTCTGCCTGATCATATCCGATTTCGACAGCCATGCGTCCGCCGGATTTCAGAACCCGAAAAAGTTCTGGCAAAAGAATGCGATAGATATCGAGGCCGTTTGCGCCGCCATCGAGGGCGATGCGGGGCTCGTACTCACGCACTTCCGGGTCCAGTGTCTCCAGCACGGCGCTGGCGATATAGGGCGGATTGGAAACAGCCAGGTCGAGACTGTTATCGGAAATGCCCTCAGCCCAGTTCCCGGTCTGGAAATCAGCGCGGTCTGAAAGCCGGTTCCGAACGGCATTTTCCATCGCAATCGCCAAGGCCGATTCGCTGATATCGATGCCGAGCCCTGTTGCGTTGGGCCATTCGGACAGGAGCGCCAGCAGAATGGCGCCGGACCCGGTCCCGAAATCGGCGATGCGCAGTGCTGCATTTCTGCTGCTGATCTGCTTCAGGCATGTCTCAACCAGTGTTTCGGTGTCGGCCCGCGGGGTGAGCACGTCGGGCGTGACCTTCAGGTCCAGCGTCCAGAACGGCTTGTCACCGAGAATGTGGGAAAGCGGTTCGCGACTGGCGCGGCGGGTGACCATGGTGTCCACAGCGGTATCATCTGCGGCGGCCAGCAGAATGTGGCGCAGATCCAGGGCCGCTTCATCGATGCCAGCGGATTTCAGCTGCGCGATCCAGCGCGCCTTGCGAGCCGCGTCAATCATTACAGTGGTCCGGCAGCGTCGCCGGTATGGATATTTCCGCTGATAGCTACCTCCGCATACAGCCCGCAATCGAAGTGGCCATAATGCTGGCGCAGGAGCGGAACGACATCAATGTCCCGCACTGCCGTGTGCGGATCGACATGGGTGGCGGTGCAGCGCTCAATCGGTTTGAGTCCCCGCAAGCGGGCCCCGCCGATAACGATCTCCTGATCCGCCATCTCCAGTTCCGACCAGGCCGGCCAACCCTCAACCATGACATTGCCGCGAAAACGCGCCGGATCGACGGGGCGGCCGATCTTCGCTTCGAAATCGCGGACACTTTCCAGATTAATGAGGGAAACAAAGCCGGTGCGGCTGTCCATGAAGCGGTGAGCATTCGGAGCTGCGAGCACTTTCAGCGGCCCCCTCACCTTGCCTGCCAGCACGCCGGAGAGCCAGGTGGCGAAAACCGAGCGGCCGGAATCATCTTCGAGATCTATAGTTATTTCCCCGAAATCCGGATGCCAGGCTGTCAGTGTGCCTTCGTCCTCATTCCATTTCGTGCGGACCGCCGCGACCTCCGGCAATTTCGCCAGAACGGTAAAGGCCATCTTCTTTATGTGCTCAGGCGCTTCCGGATCGAAGCCGGACGGGCCGTCCTCGACGGCATAGAGCCGGTCGCCGGGAAAGTGTGCACCGGCGCGCAAATGAACAGAGGACAGCGGTTCCGGTGTAAAGCCCTTCACCGGGTGGCGGGCCAGCGCAGCGACGCGCCCGGTCATGCATCCGCCAGGGCAGCAAGACGGGCAGCTTCATCCTCGGCAATGAGAGCGGAAATCACCTCGTCGAGCGCATTGCCGGAAAGGATGTCCTGCAGTTTGTAGAGGGTCAGCTTGATACGGTGGTCGGAGACCCGGTTTTCGGGGAAATTATAGGTGCGGATTTTCTCCGACCGGTCGCCGGAGCCGACCTGGGATTTGCGGGCATTGGCACGCTCTGCATCCGCCGCCTCGCGCTCCATGTCATAGAGTTTGGTCTTGAGCAGCTGCAGGGCGCGGGCGCGGTTCTGGTGCTGGGACTTTTCCTGGCACAGCACCACGATTCCGGTGGGTATGTGGGTCATGCGGACGGCGGAATCGGTTTTGTTGACGTGCTGGCCGCCGGCGCCGGACGCCCGCATCGTATCGACGCGGATATCATCGTCCTTGAGCTCGATATCGATCTCTTCGGGCTCGGGCAGGATGGCAACGGTGGCTGCGGAGGTGTGGACGCGGCCCTGGCTTTCGGTGGCGGGGACGCGCTGGACACGGTGCACGCCGGATTCAAATTTCAGGCGGCCAAATACGCCATTGCCCGAGATCGAGGCAATGACCTCCTTGTAGCCGCCGACCTCGCCCTCGCTGGCGGATTCCAGTTCGAACTTCCAGCCCTGCAACTCGGCATAGCGTCGATACATCTCGTAGAGATCGCCGGCAAAGAGCGCCGCTTCGTCCCCGCCTGTCCCGGCGCGTATTTCCAGCATGGCATTGGCGGTATCGTCCTTGTCCTTTGGCAGAAGGAGCAAGGCCACCTCGTGCTCCAGATCCGGCAGGCGTTCCTTCAGCGCGTAGAATTCCTCGCGCGCCATTTCCGCCATTTCGCGGTCGCCGCCTTCCATCATTTCCTCGAGATCGGCCAGCTCGGCACGGGCGGCTTTCAGCGCGCGGGCTTTTTCGGCGACGGGCTTCAGCTCGGAGTGTTCACGGGACAGGCGCACGATCTCTTCGCCGTCACTGGCGGCGCCGAGGCGGGCTTCAACTTGATCGAACCGGTCAAGGACCTGTTCCAGACGGGCTTCTGGGGCGTGCATGGAGCGTGGTTATCACCGACCGTGAAAACTGAAAACGCCTCTTTGCTGTTAGCTCCCCAGCAAATAGCCGACATTGATGGCTGCGATGAACAGGAGAACGAGTGAGGACAGCATGAACACGGAGAAGCGGACCGGGATGAAATTCCAGAGCGCCTGGATCAGGCTGTGCGCGATGCGCAAGGCGACATACGCCCAGGCCGCATAGATCATCACTACTGATGCCGACCCGGCAAGGGCAGCGTAGAAGATCAGCGCATAGAAAATCACCGGCTGTTCGTGCAAATGGTTGTAATTGTCGGCGATGCGGCGGACTTCCTTCGGCAGGACATCCAGCTCTGATTTTTCCTGCAGTTTCGCCGGGTTGATCTTCGCCTTCTGCATGGCCGGGATACGGGTGGCATACATCCAGATCCACATGACCAGCGTCCAGCAGATCAGGGCAAGGGCGGGTGTGAGAATGGAATCGGTCATGGAAGTCTCCCCTTTAATCGTAATCCGGTGTGAACTCGGCGGCCTGTAATGTCATCACGTCTGTTGCACCTTGATGCGGATATCGGCCGGCGGCGCTTCGTAGCCGGCAAAGGCATCGAGAAGCTGGCTGGCATTTTCGCTGCGGTGGAGCATGGCGCGGTGATCCGCGTTGACGAAACCATCTTCCGCCATGCGGTCGAGGAAGGCATTGAGATGGCTGAAATAGCCGTCAACATCGAGCAGGCCGCAGGGCTTTTTATGCTGACCAAGCTGGCTCCATGTCCAGATCTCGAAGAGTTCTTCCATGGTGCCGATACCGCCCGGCAGGGCGATGAAGCCATCCGAGCGGCGTTCCATCTCGGCCTTACGCGTGTGCATGGAGTCGACCACGACCAGCTCCGTCAGGCCGGCATGTGCCACCTCCTTGAGGGCCAGGAATTCAGGGATGATGCCAATCACGCGGCCGCCAGCGGCCAGGGCGGCATCCGCGACGGCGCCCATCAGGCCGACCTTGCCACCCCCATAGACAAGGGTGAGGCCCCGTTCGGCCAGAGCTTCGCCCATGGCTTTCGCGGCGGCAGCATATTCCGGGCGCGTTCCGGCATTCGAGCCGCAATAGACGCAGATGGCATTGAGTGCTGTCATCGGTGCATGTGGCCGGATTCCATGGAAAATGAAAAGAGCCTGCCCCCTTTTCTCATAAAAGAAGTCCGGCAATACTCCCCTTATGCTGAAAATCATCTCGACCACCTTCGCCTTGCTCATCCTTCCTGTCGCCGCTCTGGCGCAGGAAGAGCTCGTTATTCCCACCGAGATGTGCCGCGACTATTTTTTCGTCCCGATTGTGGTCAGTGCGCAGGAGGGACGACCGGCTAGCGATGCGGACCGGACGCTCTGGCTGATCTATGATACCGGCGCCGAGCGGACCTATATCGACCCCGATTCCATCGCACGGGTGGCAAACATGGATGTCAGCGATCTGGACGGTGTGAATATCACCAATGCCACGATGGGACCGCTGGATATTAATCGCTTGCCGGTGCGGCTCAGCCAGCTCGACCATCTTACCGTCGGGCTCGGCCGGGAGATTGACGGTATTCTCGGTTACACGTTTTTCCGCGATTTTCTCATGACGCTGGATTATGAGGCCGGCACGATCCGCCTGACCGAAGGCGAATTGCCACGGCCGGATAATGAGACGGTTTTTTCAACACGCGGTCCCGGCGTGCGGCCTTTCCTGCGGGTGGATATCGACGGGCGGACCCGGCGCCTGCTGATTGATTCCGGAGCGGGAGGTACACCGCTGGCAGTCCAGAATCTGGACCGCTACAACCTCACCGAAACGCCGCGGCCGGTTGGCGCTTCAATCCGTTTTTCGCGAATCGAATACAGGGACGGTGGACGTCTGGCCGGCAATGCCCGTATCGGCCCCCACGTGTTCGAACAACCCCTGATCGAGAGTCTTCCGGAAACGGAAATTATCGGCGGCATGATGATGCGCCACTTCACCTGGACCTTCGACCTCGAGAATGACCGCGTCCGGATCGAGCGGATCGACAGCGGGGGCCCGATTACCATGGATGCCGAAGTCACCCACGGTCTGGCACTGCGCCCGACGCCGGGCCGGACCATAACCATTGATGCGATCCTGCCGGGCAGTGCGGCAGCCGGGGCCGGGCTCGCCGAAGGCGATGTGCTGACCCATTTTGATGGTTTGCCGGTCGCCGAACGGGGATGCGGTGTTGCACGCGGCGAGCCTATGCCGGACGCGATCACCGTCCGCCGCCAGGGGGAGAATACCGATATCTCTCTGCCACTTGTGACGCTGGTGGACTAGGCGGCGATCCGGCGTCTCAGCATGGCAAAGGCCTCGACAAGCCGGCCCCGGTCCGCCGCAGCCAGCTGTGCATCGACCGCTATTTCCAGCGACATGCCCGGGCGCCCGTCCAGCTCCCAGCCGGATCCGCCAATCCAGACGTTCGTTTCGCGCGCTATGGCATCGCGAAGCGCCGCGAACTCGGCCTTGGTGAGCGGCAGGCGGACATGGAACATGCTGGTCTGAACCGGCCATGGCTCGATTTCAAAGCCGATGTTGCGGATCTGGCCGGCAATCTCCCTTGCCGCGGCGATACAGCCCGGCATGGCGTCAATGACGCGCGGCAGGCAGCGCAACGCATCGGCGATCATCGGCCAGCCCCGGATCAGCAAGCCGCCCTGCCGGTGCCGCCAGAGTTTGGCCTGCGCGATGAAATCTGCTTCTCCGGCGAGGATGGCCCCGCCCAGCGCGCCGATTTCCTTGTAGAAAGAGGCATAAACACTGTCGAAGGGCGCACAGATGTCTGCATAGCTGCGCCCGCCGAGGGCCTCGCGAGTCGACCACAGGCGCGCGCCGTCCATGTGGGCTCTGGCACCTCTTGCATGGATCGCACTCACTGCTCCGGTCAGCGTTTCCCAATCCGGGCAAAGTCCGCCATTATGGCGCTGCGGTAACTCGATGAAGCCGCAGGCGGGATCGACGTCGAGAGCCTGCACGTCGCGTGCGTCAATGACGCGCGGCCACTCGCCCAGGATCGCGACATCCAGCTTCAGGAGTTGCTGCGCGCCGTCATCTTCGTGCAGGAGAAGGTGAGACGTCGGGTGCAGAGCGAGGGTTTTGCGGCCTGTTGCGTCTGCGTGGATCAGCGCGGCAGCGGCCTGCGCCATTGTGCCGGTCGGAAACCAGAGCGCAGCGGGCTTGCCAAGCATTTCTGCGCAGTAGCGCTCCAGCTTTTCGGCAAGCTTGCCGGCGAGATATATTTCGTCGGTGGCGTTTTCGTTTTCCAGATAATCGGCGATGGTCCGCAGCCATTGCGCGGGCGTGCCTTCATCGCCGCGCGGAAAACCGATCCGGATATCGCATTGATCACGCAGCCCGGACACGATCAGACGCCCAAGGACGCCTGAACATCCTTCGTCCAGCCGACGAAAACCTCATCGCCGCGCTCGATCACCGGACGTTTGACGAGCGTCGGGTTGGCCGCCAGCAGGCCCACGGGATCGGTTTCGGCCTTGGCGCGCTCGGCCTCGTCCAGCTGCCGCCATGTAGTGGAGCGGGTATTGATCAACTTTGCGGAATCAACCTGCTTCAGCCATTGCGGGGCGAGCGAGGCCACATCCGCCTCGGCGCGAATATCGACGAAGGTGTAGCTCTGCCCGGCGGCGTCGAGAGCCTTCATGGCTTTTTTGCAGGTGTCGCAATTCTTCAGCCCGTAGAGTTTCATGGGTTTACTCCGCTGCATCCCTGGCGGCACGCATCTGTTCAGCGCGGGCTTCGACCAGGCGGGCAATGTGCTCGACCATTTCCTCGTTGGAAACGTTGTGATCCGCCTTGCCGGAGACATACATCTTGCCCGAGCCCTTGCCGCCGCCGGTAAAGCCGAGATCGGTGAACATGGCCTCGCCCGGCCCGTTGACGACACAGCCGATGATCGACAGCGAGATCGGCTCTGAAATGTGCGACAGGCGCGCTTCGAGCGCCTCGACGGTGCGGATTACGTCAAAGCCCTGCCGCGCACAGGACGGGCAGGCGATGATGTTGACGCCGCGTGTGCGCAGGCCCAGCGATTTCAGCATGTCGAACCCGACCTTGATCTCCTCGACGGGATCGGCTGATAGCGATACGCGGATGGTGTCGCCGATGCCGGACCAGAGGAGATTGCCCATGCCGATCGCGGACTTGACCGAGCCGATGCGTGCTCCGCCCGCTTCGGTGACGCCGAGATGCAGGGGCGCATCCGTGGCTTCGGCCAGCATCTGGTAGGCGGCCACGGTCAGGAACAGGTCGGACGCCTTCACCGAAATCTTGTATTCGTGGAAGTCGAGATCATCGAGAATTTTCGCGTGATCGAGCGCGCTCTCCACCATGGCTTCAGGGCAGGGCTCGCCATATTTTTCCAGCAGGTGGCGTTCCAGCGAACCGCCATTCACCCCGATGCGGATGGAGCAGCCGTGATCCCTGGCGGCCTGGACGACCTCTTTCACGCGATCCATCTTGCCAATATTGCCGGGGTTGATGCGCAGGCAGGCTGCACCGGCCTTCGCCGCTTCGATGCCGCGCTTGTAATGGAAATGGATGTCCGCCACGAGCGGCACCGACACCGATTTTGCAATTGCCGAAAACGCCGCGGTGGACTCCTCGTCGGGGCAGGAAACGCGCACGATATCGGCCCCGGCCTCCTCCAGCTGGCGGATCTGGCCAATCGTCGCCGAAACATCCTGCGTCGGCGTGTTGGTCATGGATTGCACGCTGATCGGCGCATCCCCGCCGACGGCAATATTGCCAACATGGATTTTGCGGCTCTTGCGGCGCTCGATCATGCGCCAGGGGCGGACTTCGCGATGCTGTTCATGCATGGACTTGCTCATTCGGGCTTTGAACCCGGATATAGACGCGATTGATCCGGCTTGCGAGGGGGTGCGTCCCTATGCCGGGTCAGTCGGCGGTTCGTTCAGCAATGGCATGTCCGCAACGGGCTGGCCGGGTTCGCCGAGCGGTTGGGCATCCTCGCCTTCGATCTCGACCATGATGCGGCCGCCATCCGCGGCTGTGACCGTGACACCCGGCTCGGACAGCGGGCGGTAGGTTTCATCCACGCCCAACTCTCGCGAGAACAGGATTCGCCCTGCGCTGTCACGCACTTCGAGGAAAACCGGGGCGCTGGCCCGCAGGATGATATCCGGAATTTCATCCTCGGTGGGATTCAGGGAAGGCAGGCCAGACCAGATGTCGGCTGACGCCACGCGGGGCAGATCGGTGGCAAAAACCGCATTGCCCGCAGTCTCGCCCAGAACATCATCAGGCGGCGGGGGAATGTCGTCGAAAACGGTCTCGCCGGATATGGCATTGGAATACCACCAGGCGATCAGGGTCACGAGCAGCAGGATCACCACCACCCCGATCAGGCCGCGCGGCAATTTGATCTCGCGTTGCTGCTGGGGGGCGGTCGGTGTGGCACGGCCGGTCTGGGTGTCGGCTTCCGCCTTGAATTGCTCGACCAGCGCTGCCTCGTCCAGCTCCAGAAAACGGGCATAGGTCCGCAGATAGCCAATGGCATACGCCTGTGCGGGAAGGCCACGCGGATCCATGGTTTCCAGAGCTTCGAGATAATCACGGCGGATGCGGGTACGGGCCGCGGCGCTGTCGAGTGTCAGACCGAGCCGGCTGCGGGCTTCGCGAAGCCGCTCGCCAGCCGACAGGCGCGTATAGGCATTGCCCGAGTCCGCATAAACAGCGTCGACAGGCACAAATCCTGTTTTGGACGTCCCTTGGGACATCATCCACCTAGCTTTCCATGGCTCTTCTGGCCAGATACTCTTGATCCGCGCCGTAATCGCCCATTACGCGCGTAGCTCCTTATAATTTCAGATGATGCGCGAGTTATCAACAGAGTCGGGCGGTAAACCAGCATCTGGGCCTGCTTTCAACAATTCGTCGCGTAAAGTGCGACCCGGCTTATCAAGCCGGCATGCAAGCCATGCGCCAAGTTTCTCCGCTTCCAGACCGTTGAGCAATGTCCGCACCGGCGCAATACTGGAAGCGGCCATGGAGAGTTTGGTATAGCCCAGAGCCAGCAATACCGCAGCTTCCAGCGGGCGGCTGGCCGTCTCGCCGCAAACCGAGACCGGCACATTGTGTTCGGCACAGGATTTCTGAACCGAACGGAAAAGCCGCAAAGCGGCCGGAGACAGGATATCATAGCGGTTGGAAACGCGGGCGTTCAGCCGGTCTGCAGCGAAGAAATACTGCATGAGGTCATTGGCGCCGACAGCAACGAAATCCACCCGCGGCAGTGCCTCATCTATGGCGAAGGCCATGCCCGGGGTTTCCAGCATCAGCCCGGCCCGCCATTTTCGCGGCCTTTTGTGCCCGTATTTTTCGGCGCGCCGGATTTCCATTTCCAGCATGTCGCGCGCGGCAAAGAATTCCCAGGGCGCGGCGATCATCGGGAAAAGCACGTCCAGCTCCCTGCCGTCCGCCGCTTCGATCAGTGCCCTTAATTGCAGCCGCAGAAGACCGGGGCGATCAAGTCCCATGCGGATGGCCCGCCAGCCCAGGGCCGGATTGGGCTCGCGCATGGCCGGCGCGCTCGCCGTCACCTTGTCACCGCCCAGATCGAGTGTCCGGAACACGGCCGGGCGGTCGCCGCATGCATCCACCACGGATTTGTAAAGGACGCATTGTTCGCTGACGCTGGGCAGGGTGTGGGAAACCATGAACTGGAATTCGGTACGGAACAGGCCGATTCCGGCGGCACCGGTTTCCTCCAGCCGTTTCAATTCCACGAGCAGGCCGGCATTGAGATGCAGCTCGAACGGAACGCCGTCGGCGGTCACAGACGGCGCATCCTTCAGCTTTGCAAAAGCGGCGGCACGGCGGGAAATCGCTTCCGCCCGATCCGTGTAGGCTTCGCGGACCTCTTCATTCGGGCGGATGTGCAGGAGGCCGAATTCGCCGTCGAGAATGACTGTATCACCGGTCTCGACGCGATCGAGCGCGCCTTCGACCTGTCCGACCAGCGGAATGCCCAGCGCCTTGGCGACGATCACTGCGTGGCTGGACGCCGATCCCTCTTCAAGCGCCAACCCCTTCAGCTTGGTCCGGTCATAGTCGAGCAATTCTGCCGGGCCGATGGAGCGGGCAATCAGAATGGTATTGTCCGGCAGTGGCGCACCGGCATCGCCGGAATTCTCATCAAGATGGCGCAACAGGCGGTTGGCGAGATCCTCCAGATCATGCAGGCGCTCACGGAAATTCATGTCCTTGGCCTGCATCAGGCGCGCGCGATGCTCATTGCGGACCCGTTCAACGGCGGCCTCTGTGGTCAGGCCCTGCCGGACAGCATCCCGGAGTTGCGTCAGCCAGCCCCGGTCATGCGCGAACATGCGATAGGCTTCCAGCACATCGCGGGTCGGCCCCCCGAAGGGCAGACGTCCGGCATCCAGCATGTCGTCAATGCCCTTGCGGAGCTCGTTGATGGCGATGTCGAGCCGGGCTTCCTCGTCTTCCGGATCATCCGCAATCAGTCGCACCGGCGAGACATGCGGCTCGTGCACGACTGCAACGCCGATGGCGAGTCCGGGTGAAAAAGCGCCGCCCTGGAAACGCTCGGACCGGGAGGGGCGGACATCCAGACCGGCGAGGTCTTCCGGTGCGATGATGTCGCCGGAGGCAATGATCTCCGCGAGGATCATGGCGACGGTCTGAAGGGTCTCGATTTCGCCGTCGGCGAGCCGGCGCTCGTGTATGGTCTGGCTGGTCAGCACGCCGACCAGGCGGCCGCCCCGCAGGATGGGCACGCCGATGAAGGATTTGAACGGTTCCTCGCCGGTTTCGGGCCGGTAGGAGAAAGCCGGGTGGGCGGGGGCATCGGCAACCGCCAGCGGTTTGGCCGTCAGGGCGACCTGCCCGACCAGTCCCTCGCCATGTTGCAGGCGGGTATTGTGGACCGCTTCCTGTTTCAGGCCGTGAGTTGCGCACAGCTCCAGCGACCCGCTGCGGCGCGCCAGATAGATGGAGGACACATCCGAGCCGGTTTCCTCGGCGATCATGGCGGTGAGGTTGTCCAGCCGCTTTTGCGCATTCTCCTGCGCTGCCATGAGGGCGCGCAGGCGTTTCAGAAGACGCCGCGGTCCCGGAGGCAAATTCTTTATGCCGGACGTATCCATCACCTCATCCATCATGCCGCACCGTCCAGGCCGTAGGCAGCATGCAAGGCACGGACGGCATTCTCCACGGCATCATTCTCGATCAGCACGCTGATCTTGATTTCCGAGGTCGAGACCGTGCGGATGGCGATTTTCTGCTTTGCCAGAGCACCATAGAGGATGCGGGCGACATCCGCGCGCCGGTTCAGGCCGAGACCGACCACGGAAACTTTCGCAAGCCCGGTTTCGCTGAGAACATCACGGGCATCACTCTCGCCGATGCAGACCAGCGCCTTGTCGAGATCGCGGCGGTCAACGGTGAATTCCAGATTGGCGCGCCCGGACTCGCTGGACGGTGACTGGACGATCATGTCGATGCCGATATCCGCGTCGGCCAGTCCGGCAAAAACCGCGGCAGCGGCACCCGGTTCGGATGACAGGCCGCGCAGGGCAATGCGGGCCTGGTCGCGCGCATAGGCGATTCCGGAGACGATCCGGCGTTCGGCAATATCTTCTGCCTGCATGATCATGGTGCCCTCTGACTTGCCCTGTTCGGCAAAGCTGGACAAGACCCGCAAGGGGACGCTTCGCGCCTTGGCAAGTTCCACCGAGCGGGTCTGTAGCACTTTTGCGCCCTGGGCGGCGAGTTCCAGCATCTCGTCATAGCTGATCCTGTCAATCCGCCGGGCCTTCGGCTCTATACGCGGATCCGTAGTGAATACGCCGTCCACATCGGTATAGATATCACATTGCGCGCCCAGTGCGGCCGCCAGCGCGACAGCGGACAGATCCGTGCCGCCCCGGCCCAGCGTGCGCAGACGCTCATTGATGGACGCCCCCTGAAAACCGGCCATGACGGGCACACAGCCCTCTCCCATGGCGCTCTGGATGGGGGCGGCATCCAGCCCGCTGATCCGGGCCGAACCGGGCGGGCCTTCCGTGCGGATACGTGCCTGCCAGCCGAGGAAGGAACGCGAGGCCAACCCGCTCTGGCCGAGCGCCATGGCCATCAGGGCGGCGCTGATCTGTTCGCCGGCGCTGAGCACCACATCGGTTTCCTCATCGCCAAGACCGAAGCCGAGATTGCCGGCCAGCGATAACAGCCGGTCGGTTTCGCCCGCCATGGCGGACACCACGACAGCCACGGCTTCGCCGCGGGCACGTTCCGCCGCGACAATGGCTGCGCAGGCACGGATCCGGTCGAGTGAGCCGACCGATGTGCCGCCGAATTTCATGACCCTTGTGGTCAAACCTGACCCTCGCATACTGTGCTGCGGCGTATAACCGCTTCACACCGGGCTCGAAAGTGCGCCTCTGCGAGGCCATATTATGGCAGAACAGAAATTCATAGCGGAAATGAGTGTGCGACATGGCCCATGCCGAAGCCCCGGAAAAGCTGACGAGCCCCTCCATCGACCCGGATGAGGTCGAAAAATTCTCGCGGATGGCGGCGGAATGGTGGGATCCGGAGTCCAAATTCAAACCGCTGCACAAATTCAATCCGGCGCGCATCGGCTATATCCGCGATGCCCTGATCAGCCATTTCAATCTGGAGGCCGGGGTGGAGCCGCTGAAAGGCCTGAAGCTGCTGGATATCGGCTGTGGCGGCGGGCTGATTGCCGAGCCCATGGCACGGCTGGGGGCAAGCGTCACCGCTGTTGATGCCGCCGAACCCAATATCAAGACCGCCAAGGTCCATGCCGAAGAGCAGGGCCTGAAAATCGACTATCGCCATGGCACGGCCGAGCAATTGCTTGCCGAAGGCGCTGAACAATTCGATGTCGTGCTCAATCTGGAAGTGGTGGAGCATGTTGCCGATCCGGACACATTCCTGCGCGATTGCGCAAAGCTGCTCAAGCCCGGCGGGCTGATGATTGTCGCCACGATCAACCGCACCTCCAAGGCGTTTGTGTTCGCGATTTTCGGCGCGGAATGGGTGATGCGCTGGTTGCCACGCGGCACACACCGCTTCGACAAGCTGATCAAGCCGGAGGAAGTTCGGCGCGCCCTGACCGGTGAAGGTCTGGAGGTACGTTCACCCGCAGGCGTGACCTATAATCCGCTCAAGGACGAATTCGAGATCACCGGCGATGCGTCGGTGAATTACATGATGGTGGCGGCGAAGGCGGGTTAGTTCAACTTCTTCGCCTGAAGCGGCACCAGCGGATCGGGCAGCGGCGCGCAGGGCACGCCCTCATCGGCAAGGGCCTTCGATTCCTCGGGCGTGGTTTCGCCATAGATGGGCTTTTCCGGCTTTGCGCCCGCATGCATGGCGCGCGCTTCGGTGGCGAAACGATCACCGACATAGTCGAAATTCTCGGCGATATGGCTGCGGATCTTGCCGGCCATTTCCAGCATCATCCTTTGCGGATCAGCTGCTGGCCTGCTGCCGCCCTTGGCGATGGCCGGAGCCATGATGGCTTTCCTGACATCCACCGAGGCGCAATGCGGGCATTCCACGAGCCCGGCTCCGGACTGGATGTCGAAATCCTCCGAATTGCGGAACCAGGCTTCGAATTCATGAGAGCCGTCACATATGAGCGCATAGCGGATCATGCTCCCTATATGGGGAAGATTGCGCCAATCGCCAAGCTGGCCCGTCACTAGGGCCCGGAAAGCGTCCGGTCGTGCTGCAGCGAGGGAATGCGGGTACGGGCGGCTTCGACTTTCGAGAGATCGAGATCGGCCAGCAGGACGTCCGGCCTGTCATGGTCGAGCAGAGCGGCCACTTCGCCCCAGGGGTCGATCACCATGGAGCGGCCCCAGGTCTTGCGGCCATCCTCATGCAGCCCGCCCTGGGCCGGGGCCAGGATATAGCTGCCGGTCTCGATGGCCCGGGCGCGCAAAAGCACCTCCCAATGCGCCTTGCCCGTGGGGCGGGTGAAGGCGGAAGGCACGGTGATGATCTGCGCACCGGCCTGCGCCAATTGCCGGTAGAGATAGGGGAAGCGCACATCATAGCAGATGGTCAGGCCGAGTTTCGCGCCGGGAATATCGGCCAGAACAGCCCGGTCGCCGGCGTCGTAATTTGTTGATTCTGAATAGGTTTCACCCTGCCCGAGGCCGACATCGAACATGTGCGCCTTGTCATAGGTCGCGATCAGCTGGCCATCCGTGCCGAATAGATGGGAGCGGTTGACGGCGCGCTGGCCGGCTGTGCGCAAGGCCAGTGAACCGATCAGCAGAGTGATGCCCAACTCCTTGGACAGCTTTGCAAAAAAGGGAAGCGCCGGATCATCGTCCGGATGCTGCAGGACATCGAACAGCCTTGCTGCGTCCTTCTGAACCAGATGCGTGGTTTCCGGTGTGGCGATAAAAGCCGCCCCCTGTCCGGCAGCATCGCGGATCAGCCGCTCTGCGTCGGAAAGATTGGCCGCGATGTCCGTCCCGGACCGCATCTGGACAAGGGCAATACGCATCGCGTCAGGCGCTTAGCAGCGCATCAAGCTGGCCGGCGCGTTCCAGCCGCATCATGTCATCGCATCCGCCGATATGCTCATCGCCAATGAAGATTTGCGGAAAGGTGCGCCCGCCGTTTGACCGCTGCACCATTTCAGCGCGCTTGCCGGCGTCAAATCCGGCATTGATTTCCTCGAAATCCGCGCCCTTCTTCCTGAGCAGGCTGACCGCCCGGCTGCAATATCCGCATAGCGGGCGGGTGTAGATCGTGACTTTGGCCATTCCAACGCTCTCCGGTGAGACTCACTCCCTTATGTAGTGGGATCGGCAGGTTTCACAACGCGCGAAAGCGCCAGCGCGTTCACAAAGACGGCGCCCGCCCGCAAAAGCGGTTTGGCGCAGGCCTCGAATGTCGCGCCGGTCGTCATCACATCGTCGATCAGCACGACGGTCTTGCCCGCCAGGGCGGCGTGTCCCCGGGCGGTCACGGCGAAGGCTCCGGCGACATTGCGGCGGCGCGCCTTGCCGGACTGCCCGGCCTGTGTGGGCGTGCGGCGCTTGCGGATCAGCCAGCCCGGCTCAACCGGAATATCCGTACGCCGGGACACCGCATTGGCGAGCAGCAGGGATTGATTGTAGCGCCGGGTGAAAAGCCGAGTCGGGTGCAGCGGCACCGGTATAAGCGCCTGTGCTCCGGCGAGTACGCCGGTTCCGGCACGGACCATCCATGCGGCGAGCTGATCCAGCGCATCAAGCCGTCCGCCATGCTTGAAATCCAGTACCAGCCGGCGGGACAGGTCCGTATAGGCAAGGGCGGCCCTCGCCTTGTGTACGGCTGGCGCTCTTGCCAGGCAGGCACCGCACTCTGCCCCCTCGCCCACCCAATAGGCAAAAGGCAGGCCGCACGTGTCGCACCAGGGCGCATCGAGGAAATGAATGGCGGCCCAGCTGTCCGCTTCCAGCTGGCCCGTCGCGGCCACATTGCAGCCGGTCAGCGGCGAAACCGGTGGCCAGATCAGATTGCCGACCGCAGTCCCGGCTTTTCTAACCGCGCCCAACGCGCCATATCGGTGCCATGACCTCATCGCCTCCCGCCCTGTTTGACCGGCGCCTTCTCAGGCAGCGCCGCAATCGTGCCGCCGGCAGCCTGCACGATTATGACTTCCTTTTGCAACGCGCCATTGATGATTTGCTGGACCGGGTGGAGAGCATTTCCCGCGATTTTCCCCGCGCACTGGTCCTCGGCGGGGGCGGCGCTGTGGGGCGGGCGCTGAAGGACCGGCCCCGCGCGGCCGCCAAGATCGGCCAGCTCATTGAGACCGATCTGGCGGAGCGGCTGGCCAATGATGTGTGTGTCGATGAAGAGGCATTGCCCTTTGCCGATGAAAGCTTTGATCTGGTCCTGTCCCCGCTCGCCCTGCACTGGACGAATGACCTGCCGGGTGCGCTGATCCAGATCAACCGCGCGCTGAAGAGTGACGGCTTCTTTGCCTGTGCCGTGATCGGCGGCGCCAGCCTCAAAGAGCTGCGTCAATCGCTGATGACTGCTGAAACCGAATTATATGGCGGCGCTGCGGCACGGGTCTCGCCGTTTGCCGACACTGTGGACATGGCGGGTCTGCTGCAACGGGCGGGGTTTGCCATGCCGGTAAGCGATGTCGACCGCGTCACGGTGCGCTATGGCAATGCGTTCGTATTGATGCGCGATCTGCGCAAGATGGGCGAAACCAGTATTCTGGCTGACCGCCCCCGCGCGCCGCGGGGCAGAAAATTCTTTGTGCGCATGGCCGAAATCTATTCAGAACGCTTTGCTGACGCGGATCGCAAGATCCGGGCGAGCTTCGAAATCATCCATGCCGGAGGCTGGGCGCCGCATCCTGATCAGCCGCGGCCAAAACGGCCCGGTTCTGCGACGGTGCGACTGGCGGATGCGCTGGGCGTTGCCGAGAGATCAGCGGGCGAAAAAGCCGGCGGCTAGAATGCTGCTCCGGCGTCGGTGAGCATCTGCAGGACTTGCGGACCGATCAATGCCAGGGCGGCAACGGTCAGGAATGCAATCAATGCAATGATGATGGAATATTCGATTGCCGTGGCCCCCTGCGTATCGACCGCAAAGCGCCTTACAAGCGATCGCGAATTTCTGCGGCGAGCGGCCGATCTGCGGGCGCCAGGTCGAAATCCAGCAGCCGGGCGGGCATCGTCCAGGCGATTTTCTGCCCTTCCTGCGGGGAGATAAACCCATCCCATCGGCGACATATGAATAACGGCATCACGAGATGGAAGGCCTCGTAGGGATGCGAGGCAAAGGCGAAGGGCTGCAGACAGCTTTCGCATGGTTCGATCCCGAGCTCCTCACGCAATTCCCGAACGATGGTCTGTTCGGGGGTTTCCCCTGCCTCGACCTTGCCGCCGGGAAATTCCCACTTGCCGGCCAAAGCCTTGCCCGCCGGCCGCTGCGCGAGCATTACCCGGCCATCCGCATCGCGCAGGGCACAGGCTGCTACCAGCAAAACCGGCTTTACATCAGTCATTCTGGCGACTTGTCCTTAATATTGGGTGAGCGGACCGCACTAATCCTGCGGTTCGGCGGGCGGTTCCGTCTCTGCCGTTCCGGCGGGATCGATGACAAGGGATTCCGGTGCGCCGGGCTGGATGACCTCGATGCGGGCGGCGGCGCGCAATTCCTCGACCAGAGTCGAGATCGTCTCGAAGGTCAGGAAGCGGACAATCGAGCTGCGCATTTCCTCGAAAGGCGGGCCTTCGGGGGCGCGCCGGTCGACGATATAGAGAATATGCCAGCCGGCATTGGTGCGGACGGGGCCGGTAATCTCGCCCTCTTCGGTCGAGAAGGCCAGCGCGCTGATTTCCGGCAGTACACCATCGCGTGAAAAATAGCCGAGATCTCCCCCCTGGACGCGGGTGGCAATATCGGTGGAATACTGCACGGCCAGCTCGGCGAAATCGCGGCCATCATTGGCGAGGCCGATAATGGCGTCAGCATCCTCGCGGCTATCGACCAGAATATGACGGGCCCGGATCTGTTCACCCGGCCGCGACAGCTCTGTCTGCTCGCTATAGAGGCGCTGGGCGGCCTCCTCGGTGACCTGCGCGGCAATTTCGGTCTCCAGCAGAATATTCCCGAGGATACGCTCTTCAGCTGCAGCCAGGCGGCGGCGCGCTTCCGGGGTGTTCTGCAAACCGCGGCGGCGGGCTTCCAGAGCCAACAGCCGCTGATCGATCAATTCCTCGACAATCCGCTCATATTCGGGATCATCCGGGGGCAGGCGTTCCCCCTCAGCAATCACACCCTGTGCCAACGCTTCGCGCTGGACAGCCGCATTGTAGATGATGGTCTGGTCGATCTGCGCCACAGCATTGTCCGGCGGCGGCAGGCCGGCATCCGTTGTTTCGCCGGATGGCGATCCGCTACAGGCCGCCAAGACCAGCAAAAATGAAAGACCCGCCAAAGTCCTTGCCGAAGTAGGGATATTGCAGCCGCGTTTCATTGACACCTATACCGCGCGTCCTTAAGTCAAATCCGGTTTCCAGTGAAGCCGGTTCCGGGGTGGCGTCAAGCAGGCAACCCTGTCTTTCCGGCCTCATCCCGCCCGTTTGCACAGGTTTTTTCATGCTCTCCATCACCCGTAAACTGTTCGGCTCACCCAATGACCGCCGTATCAAGAAGCTTCAGCCGCGCGTCGAGGCGATCAATGCGCTGGAGCCGGAATTCGAGACGCTGACCGACGACCAGCTTGCCGGCAAAACCACTGAATTCAAGCAGCGGCTGGAAAATGGCGAGACCCTCGACAAGCTTCTGCCGGAAGCCTTCGCCGCGGTCCGGGAAGCAGCGAAGCGTTCACTTGGCCAGCGCCATTATGATGTGCAGCTGGTCGGCGGGATCATCCTGCACGAGGGCGATATCGCGGAAATGAAAACCGGCGAGGGCAAGACGCTGGTGGCGACAGCCCCCGTCTATCTCAACGCACTCCAGGGCAAGGGCGTTCACGTAGTTACGGTGAATGACTATCTCGCCAGCCGCGATGCGGAATGGATGGGGCAGGTCTATGCCAAGCTGGGCATGACCACGGGGGTCATTCTCAACGGGTTGCAGGACGAACAACGCCGGCAAGCCTATGCCTGCGACATCACCTACGCCACCAATAACGAGCTCGGCTTCGACTATCTCCGTGACAATATGAAATACTCGCTGGATCAGATGGTCCAGCGCGGTCACCATTATGCCATCGTTGACGAGGTCGACTCCATCCTGATCGACGAAGCCCGGACCCCGCTGATCATTTCGGGACGGACCGAGGACAAGACCGATTTCTACAAGACGATGGACAGCATCATCCCGCTGCTCAGTGAGGAGGATTACGAGATCGACGAGAAATCGCGCTCCATCCTCATCACCGAAGAAGGCAATGACAAGATCGAGGACCTGCTGCGCGAGCGCGGGCTGCTCGAAGATGGCGATCTTTACGACGCCGAGAATGTGATGGTGGTTCACCATCTCAACCAAGCGCTGCGCGCCCACAAGGTGCACCAGAAGGACAAGGACTATATCGTCAAGGACCGCAAGGTTATCCTGATCGACGAATTCACCGGCCGGATGATGCCGGGCCGCCGCCTGTCCAATGGCCTGCACCAGGCCATCGAGGCCAAGGAAGGCGCCGACATCCAGCCGGAAAACCAGACGCTGGCCTCCATCACCTTCCAGAATTATTTTCGCCTTTACGGCAAGCTGGCGGGCATGACCGGCACAGCGGCCACCGAAGCCGACGAGTTTCACTCGATTTATGGTCTCGGACTGGCCGAAATTCCGACCAATCGCCCGGTCGCCCGGCAGGATGACGATGACGAAGTCTACCGCACGGCGCGGGAGAAAAACGAGGCCGTCGTTGCCGATATCAAACAGGCGGTCGAGAAGGGCCAGCCCGTTCTGGTCGGCACGGTCTCGATCGAGAAATCCGAAGTGTTGTCGGAATTCCTGAAGAAGAAAAAGATCAAGCATCAGGTGCTGAATGCCCGCTATCACGAGCAGGAAGCCCGTATCATCGCCCAGGCCGGTGTGCCCGGGGCGGTGACCATTGCCACCAATATGGCCGGCCGCGGCACCGACATCCAGCTGGGCGGCAATGTCGATTACCGCATCGCCGACTGGATTGACGAGCAAACCCAGAAGGGGGCAGCTCCGGATGAAAAGGCCATCGAGGCCAAGCGCGCGGAAATCGCCGCTGAAGTGAAAAAGCTGAAGGAACAGGCGCTGGCGGCAGGCGGGCTATACGTTCTGGCCACCGAGCGCCATGAAAGCCGCCGCATCGACAATCAGCTGCGCGGCCGTTCCGGGCGGCAGGGCGATCCGGGCCGTACCAAATTCTACATTTCCGTTGAAGACGATCTGTTGCGGATTTTCGCACCGGAACGCCTCGATACGATCATGCGGACGCTTGGTCTCAAGGAAGGCGAGTCCATCCAGCACCCGTGGATGTCGAAAGCCATCGAGACCTCGCAGAAAAAGGTCGAGCAGCGCAATTTCGAGATCCGCAAGGACGTGCTGAAATACGATGACGTTATGAATGATCAACGCAAGGCGATCTTCGAGCAGCGCATCGAATTCATGACCGATGACGACGTGTCCGACGTGATCGGCGATATGCGCAATGAAACGGCCGAAGACATTGTCGCGCGTTTCATCCCGCCGAAAGCGCTCCCGGACCAATGGGATGTGGATGGCCTCCACGCCGCAATCATCGAAATTTTCAATCTCGACCTGCCGGTCAAGGACTGGGCCGAGGAAGAAGGTATTGCCGACGAGGAGATTATCGAGCGCCTGAAAGACGCAGCCGACAAGGCCTATGCTGCCAAATCGGCCGAAACCGGCGCGGAGCTGATGCGGCGCGTTGAAAAGCAGATCCTGCTGGAAACCATCGACAAGGGCTGGCGCGAACACTTGCAGCGCCTGGAATCCCTTCGGTCCATCATCGGTCTGCGCGGCTATGGCCAACGTAATCCGCTGGATGAATACAAGACCGAAGCCTTCTCGCTGTTTGACCACTTGCTGAGCAGTCTGCGCGAGGATGTCACCAAGGTAATGATGAAGGTCCGGGTCCAGGCCGCCCCGCCCAAGCCGGCTCCGCTGCCGGACATGAAAGCCACCCATATCGATCCGCGCACGGGCCGCAACGAGATGGACGGTCCCGATGCCGGTCCGGTCGCACCCCGAGTTGCCCCGACGCAACGGCGCACATCCATGGCCGGCAATCCCAATGATCCCGCCAACTGGGGCAAAGTGCCCCGCAATGCGCCCTGCCCCTGCGGTTCCGGCAAGAAATTCAAGCAATGTCATGGCGCCATCAGCGGCCCCACCGTCTCGACCTGAGCCGCTCCGGATTCGCGATGCGCGGATGGAAGAGTGCGACGCCCTGTCCGCGCTCTGTCTGAAGTCGAAGGCGCATTGGGGCTATGATGCGGCCTTCATAGACGCCTGTGCCCCCTATCTGCGGGTGGAGCCGCAATGTGTCAGCGCCGGACATGCTTTTGTGGCGCTGGATCATGAAGACCGGGTTGTTGGCGTCTGTCAGCTCGATCCCGACGGAAAGTCCGGCAATCTCGACCTGCTGTTCATAGATCCGGATGCGATCGGAACCGGGGCCGGGCGTGTCCTGTTCCAGGAAGCCGCCCAGCGGCTGCGCGAAGCGGGCGTGGAAACCATGACGATATTGTCGGACCCGGATGCGCGCGGGTTTTACGAAGCCATGGGAGCGGTTTTCATCGCCAACCGTCCCTCGGATGTTTTTCCGGGCCGTACTCTGCCATGGCTGGAGATGCGCCTTTAGCCCTCACTGGCCTCAAGACGGCCGATGGCGAGGAAGCGCTCGCGGCGGCGGGCGCGCAGATCGCTGGCCCGCAGGCCTTCAAGACCGGACAGAACCGAATCAATCTTCTCGCCGATCTTGCGGACCGTATCGTCGGGCGCGCGATGGGCTCCGCCGATCGGTTCCTTGACGATGTGATCGATGATCTTGAGCTCTTTCAAGTCCTGCGCCGTGATCTTCATGGCGATGGCCGCATCCCGGGCACGCGCTGCATCCTTCCACAGAATGGAAGCGCAGCCCTCCGGTGAAATCACCGAATAGATGGAATGCTGGAGCATGATGATAGAGTTGGCGCTGGCCAGCGCCACGGCGCCACCAGACCCACCCTCACCGGCAATTACCGAAATCAGCGGCACACCCAGCGTCAGGCAGCGCTCGGTGGAGCGGGCAATGGCCTCGGCCTGGCCGCGTTCTTCCGCACCAACACCGGGATAGGCCCCTGCCGTGTCAACAAATGTAAGGACCGGCATCTTGAATTTCTCGGCCATGTCCATCAGGCGGATCGCCTTGCGGTAGCCTTCCGGGCGCGCCATGCCGAAATTGTGCTTCAGGCGCGACTGGGTATCGCGGCCCTTTTCATGGCCCATGACAACGACGGACCGGCCGTGAAAACGGCCGATGCCACCGACAATCGCCGGATCTTCGGAGAAGCGGCGGTCCCCGCACAATTCCTCGAAATCCTCGATCAGGAGGCGGCGGTAATCGCGGAAATGCGGGCGTTCAGGATGGCGGGCGACCTGGGTCTTGCGCCAGGGATCGAGTTTCTCATAGAGGCTGGCCAGCTGTTCTGCCGATTTCTGACGCAGCTTGGCGATCTCGTCCGCCACATCAGGCACGTCAGCGGAATTGGACGCTGCCAGCGTTTCCAGCTCCTCGATCTTGGCATCGAGTTCTGCAACGGGGCGTTCAAAATCGAGATAGGTCCGGGTCGGGTCTGACATTTAGAGCCTGATTTGTTCAAGCGGCATTGTTTGACCGCCGGTATTTCGTGGTCCGGCAAGGAGCGCAAAGCGATGCGGTGTGAACACCGTGAGTTTTGTGCGACACCGTCCGGGGCGCGAAAGACCAAGGTGAAACGATGGAAGTTTGCTCGGGTCAATCAAGCTGTTGTCTCCTTCCGGCTTGGCGGTCTTTTCCGCGCCGGCTTTGTCGAAATCCTCGCATGATGGTCATCATCATGCTGCGGTATTCTCCTTGCCAGCCCAAAAAATCCTCACCATCAAACCGCTTCCGGTTGAACAAACCCGGCTCTGGCCTGTCTTGTTATGCATCCGGTTGCGGAAGCGCCGCGCAACCTAGCTATCCCCAATGCAAGGAACAAGCCGTGTGTGCGGTTGTTATCAGCGCCTGGCCAGCGGGTGCGCCGTTTCCACCAGAGTGCGCAAACGCTCTTCGAGCACATGGGTGTAAATCTGCGTGGTCGAGATGTCGGCATGCCCCAGCAAGGCCTGCACGCTGCGCAAATCCGCGCCATTCGCCAGAAGGTGCGTGGCAAAGGCGTGGCGCAGGACATGCGGCGAAATTTTCGCCGGGTCGAGCCCGGCCGCAATGGCCAGGTCCTTGAGGATGCGCGCAAACTGTTCACGCGTCAGATGGCCTTCAGCCGCGCTGGACGAGGGAAAGAGGAAGCGCCGGGCTTTGGCCAATTGTGCAGCCCGTGCCTTCGGGAAATGATCCTCACGCACCGTCAGATAGGCTGTAATGGCCTCCAGGGCCGGCGGGGTCAGGGGCACCAGTCGTTCCTTGCCACCCTTGCCGGTGATATAGATGGCACTTTCCGAGCGCGCGATGGCACTGAGCGGCAGGCTGACCAGCTCGCTGACCCGTAATCCCCCGGCATAGAGGATTTCCAGCAGCGCACGGGCCCGTAAACCACGCGAGCCGTCGAGCGTTTCTGCTGCCGCAAACAGCGCTTCAACATCCTGCTCGGACAGGACTTTGGGCAGGGGCCGTCCCTGTTTCGGGCCGGACATGGCGCGGGCCGGATCATCGCTGCGCGTGCCTTCCGACAGCAGAAAGCGGTAAAATCGCCTTGTGGCCGAAAGGCGCCGGGCAGAGGTGGAGGCCGCCAGACCTTCCCGGGCCATTTCCGCCAGACAGGTTTCCAGGTGACGTGTGTCCGCCTCGATCAGCTCGGTGCCATGCGCTGACAGGCGCAGCGACATATCTTCCAGATCGCGGCGATAGGCATCCAGCGTATTGCGGGCCGCCCCGCGTTCAGCCGCCATCATGTCGAGAAACAGATCGATCAGCTGATCGTCCGTCACGCGAGCTCCACGATGAGGCGTTCGAGCATGATGGACAGAGCGGTATCACGCAGGCCGACACGGTCGAGCGCTGCGGTAATACGCATCAGCTCCAATGGAGAGGCTCCAGCGGGGCCATCCTCGAGCACTTGAGCGGCCAGCAAGGCGGTTTCCGCCCGTGCCCCGGCCAGTGCAGCGGCATCCATGGCCGCCAGCGCGTTCGACACATCCCCAGTCTCCGCATTGAAAAGGGCGAGCCGCAGATCGGCCGGCGCACCTGCCCCAAGACCGGCCAGACCGGCGACATCGCCCAGACCGGCTGTACCGGCTTCGAGGCGGGCCTGGATCAATGCCGCCGTCGAAGACCGCCGGATATGATCCTGTGCCACGGCGAAAGCGAGGTCGAGGCCGACCAGATAGGCGGGCGAAGGCGGATTCCACTCCGGACGATCCTGCGAGGGTGTGTCCATGATCATGTCCGGCTTGGTAGGGTCATAATGCGTCGGGAGCTGCCGCAGCGGCGGGCCCTCGTCCAGCGCCTGCCGCCAATCGCGCGCTGTTGCCATGTCGCCCACAGCCAGCGCTGCGAGTGCAAACCGTCCGCCGAATTCGATGGTCTCATAGGCAATGGGAAGCGTCGCGACCTCGCGGCCATAACGGCGGGCAACGCGCATGAAATCATTATCCCGGTCAGCTTCCTGCAAGGCGAGGCCCAGCGCCCTGGCCGCGACCAGACGGTCAAAGTCCTGACCGATCAGCTGTTCCAGCATCTGCTCGCGGGCCACGCCTTCCTGCATGGCAAGCCCTTCGAACGCCAGAGCCGGCTCAGCCGTCAGCTCGGCCTGTGCAGAATTGGCCTCGGCGGCCTCCACCAGCCATTGCGGCGCGTCTGTCAGATCCACAACGGGTCGGCCTTCCGCCGGGGAAACGGCGGCCAGTGCCCAGTCGAGCCCGGTATCGGCCGAAACGCTGTCCACCGACCACCGGCCGATTGTGATGGCGTAGAGCAGACCGTCGAAATTCTCGTCCGGTGCGCTGGCCCGTGCCAGA
This sequence comes from Hyphobacterium indicum, assembly GCF_003129605.1. Lineage (GTDB taxonomy): Bacteria > Pseudomonadota > Alphaproteobacteria > Caulobacterales > Maricaulaceae > Hyphobacterium > Hyphobacterium indicum. The sequence goes on along the minus strand of NZ_QBDX01000001.1, from coordinate 446,558 downwards.
TCGGCCGAAAGTTCCGCGGCCGCATCCTCGCCATCCAATGCATGACAGAAGGCGCGGGCGCGAAGCCAGTAAGGTTGTTCGCGGCCGGTGATCAGCGCATTCGCCGTGCGGCAACCGGCATCACCCGCCGCCAGCGCAAAAGCGGTCTCTGCATGAAGCTGTGCCAGTTGCGGGGCGCGGTCGAGGCCGGGCGTCCGCTCCAGAAGACTGTAGACGGCTTCCGCGCCGGAGGCTGCCAGCAGGCGGTCGGCGCGCAGTGTGGCCAGCGTTTCATTGCCGCGGCCGCCCTGTGGAGGCGTGCCGCCGGATAAAAGGGCCAGGGCGACCAGATTGGCCCGCGCCGGCGAGGTGTATCCTGTTCCGGATGCGGCGGGCAGGTTCTCAAGCGCATTGAGAGCGGTCTGGATGGTCGAACCGGCCCACAGGTTTTCGCCCAACCCGTTCTGGGCGACGCCGACTTCCAGAGGATCCAGCGCGCCGAGTTGGCGGACCTCGATATCCTGCCCGGCGGCACTGCCGGCGATCACAAGGGCAAGGATGCTAGCGAGACAATTCGTCGGTGACATCAACGCGGACCTCTTCGGTTTGCGGTTCCAGACCGCCGCCAATCATGGCGAGGACAAAAAATCCTCCCACCAGAACAGCGGCGCCGACAATCAGGGCGATCAGTGTGTTACGCATTGCATGCTCCAGTGCTTATCGTCACATTACGGGTGAATGCGGCAATTTCCAGACCAAGGCTGACGACTATATGATGCGCATATGAGTGAAGATTCTGCTGATCTGCCACCGGCGGCGCGCCCCATTGTGCTGGTCGGGCTGATGGGGGCGGGCAAGACGACGGTCGGCCGCCGTCTCGCGGCCGCGCTGAATCTGCCTTTCATTGATGCGGATGAGGAAATCGAGAAAGCGGCGGACCGGCCGGTTTCGGAAATCTTTTCGGATTTTGGCGAAGCAGCGTTCCGCGATGGCGAGCGGCGTGTGATTGCGCGCCTGCTGGACGAGCCTCAGGCCGTCATCGCGCTTGGCGGCGGGGCCTTCGTCAATGACGAGACCCGGCGGCTGGTGCGCGAGAAAGCGATTTCCATCTGGCTGAAAGCCGATCTCGACACGCTGATGGAGCGCGTGTCACGAAGGGATACGCGGCCGCTGTTGCAGACCGAGGATCCGCGTGCGGTCATGGCCGATCTGATGGCCCGGCGTGAAGCCGCCTATGCCGAGGCCGATCTTCAGATCGCCGGCGATGCCGGACCGCATGCGACAGCGGTTCAACGCATTCTCGACGCGCTCAGGGACTATGGATTCGAGGCCACCTCCGGCAATGACTGACCGGATCCGGATAGACCTGGGCGAGCGGGGCTATGACGTGCTCCTCGGCCCCGGCGCGCTGAGGGCTGCGCGGCATCATCCGGCACTGTCGGGGGCCCGCCGCCATGCTGTGCTGGCTGACGCCAATGTGCTGCGCCTGCACCGCTCCCGGGTTGCGGATGTGCTGGACGGTCCCGGCCTCGCCGGACCTCCGATCGAGATACCGGAGGGCGAGCGCGCAAAATCCTTCGCCACGCTGGAACAGGTGCTGGGCCAGATGCTCGATCTTGAACTGGAACGCGGCGATGCGGTCCTGGCGATTGGCGGCGGTGTGACCGGAGATCTCGCCGGACTGGCGGCGGCGCTTTACAAGCGCGGCATGGATGTCATCCAGGTGCCAACCACGCTTCTGGCGATGGCGGATTCCTCTGTTGGCGGCAAGACCGCGATCAATATGCCGCAGGGCAAGAATCTGATCGGCACCTTCCATCAACCCAGCCTGGTCATTGCCGATTTCGGCTTCCTGGACACCCTGCCGGAGCGGGAGCGCCAGGCCGGGTTTGCCGAGATCGTCAAAGCAGCGCTGATCGGTGACCGGGATTTCTTCGAGCGGCTGGAAAAATCCGGACGCGACGGGCTGACCGCAGCGCAGCTGCAAGCCCATCTGAAGACGGCGATTACCTTCAAGGCAGGCATCGTGGCCGCCGATGAACGCGAAGCCGGCCAGCGCGCCCTTCTCAATCTCGGGCATACATTCGGCCATGCGCTGGAAAGCGAGGCCGGGGGCGCCCTGTTACATGGCGAAGCGGTCGCGGCAGGGCTGGCGCTGGCGTTCGATTATTCGGCCCGCCTCGGCCTGTGCCCGGAAAAGGATGCCGCCCGCGTCCGGGCGTATCTGGAACTGGCGGGCCTCCGGACACGGCTCCCTGACCTGCCCGGGGCGCCGTTTTCAGCCACGGCTATGCTGGACCGCATGCGGCATGATAAGAAGAATTCCGGCGGTCATATCCGCCTTGTTCTTGCGCACGGCATCGGCAATGCCTTTATTCACGATCAGGCTGATGCGGCCGATCTCCTCAACTTTCTGAAAGACCAGATACAATGACCGAGACATGGATCCTGATTTCGCTTGGCGGAATTGTGCTCCTCCTGTTCATGTCCGCCTTCTTCTCGGGCTCCGAGACTGCGCTGACCGCCGTGTCGCGGGCGCGGATGCTGCAGCTGGAGAAAGAGGGCAAGCATGCGGCGCGCCGCGTGACGCTGCTCACCGAGGATCGTGAGCGGCTGATCGGCGGCATTCTGCTGGGCAATAACTTCGTCAATATCATGGCGTCCGCGATCGCGACGTCGGTCTTCGTGGTCCTGTTCGGTCCCGCCGGCGTGCCCTATGCGACGCTGGTCATGACGGCGCTGGTGCTGATCTTTTCAGAAGTGCTGCCCAAGACCTATGCGCTGTCCAATCCCGACCGGTTTGCGCAAGCCGTGTCCCTGCCCATCATGCTGTTTGTCCGGATTTTCGCGCCAATCGTGGGGACGGTCCAGGCCATTGTCCGCTTCGCCCTGCGCCTGCTCGGCGCCCGGGTCGAGGGCCCGGTCCTGTCGTCGCATGACGAGTTGCGCGGCCATATCGATCTGCACCACCAGGAAGGCGGGGTGGTCAAGGATGACCGCGACATGCTGGGCGGGGTGCTCGATCTGCGCGAGCTGACCGTTGATGATGTCATGGTTCACCGCAAGAATATCACCATGATTGATGCCGGCCTGCCGCCGGGCGAGATTGTCGCGGCAGCGCTGAACAGCCCGCATACGCGCCTGCCGCTCTACCGTGATGATGCCGAAAACATTGTCGGCGTGCTGCATGCGCGCGATCTGGCCCGGGCGCTGCTCAATGCGGGCGGCGATGCCAGTGCGATTGATCTCAATACGGTCATGCGTGAGCCCTGGTTTGTGCCGGAAACGACAGAGCTTCTGGATCAGCTCAATGCCTTCCGCGAGAAGCGCGAGCACTTTGCGCTGGTGGTCGATGAATATGGCGCGCTGATGGGGCTGGTCACGCTGGAAGACATTCTTGAAGAGATTGTCGGCGAGATCGAGGACGAGCACGACATCACGGTCGAAGGCGTCCGGCTGGAAACGGAGGGCGTCTGGCTGATTGACGGGCACACGCCGATCCGCGACGTCAACCGGGTGCTGGACTGGGATCTGCCGGACGAGGAAGCCGTCACCATGGCGGGACTGGTCATCCATGAAAGCCAGACCATCCCCGAGACCGGACAGGTGTTCAGCTTCCATGGCGTCCGCTTTGAAATCGTCGAGCGGGTCCGCAACCAGATCATCCTGATGCGGGTGCAGGAATTGCCGGAAGAAGCCTAGCGCTTCACTTTCCGGAACAGGATTTCGAGCCCGTTGAGGAAGGCCGAGCGGTCGCGCTGGGAATAGGGCCGTCCGCCGCCGCCTTCCATCGCACCGGCGGAGCGCAGGTCCGACATCAGATTGCGCGTGGCCAGAACCGCGCCGATATTATCGGCATCAAAGGCCTTGCCCTTGTGATCAATGGCCAGCGCGCCCGCCTTCAGGCAGCGGTCAGCGAGCGGGATGTCGCTTGTGACGCAGATATCGCCCGGCCTGATATGCTCTGCGATCCAGTTGTCCGCCGCGTCCGCGCCTTCGGGCACGATGACCAGCTGCGCCCACGGGCTTTGCGGCCGCCGCAGCCCGCCATCACAGACCAGCTTCACTTCGGTCTCGTGGCGCTCGGCCACGCGAATCGCTTCGTCCTTCACCGGACAGGCATCGGCATCAATATAGAGGGTCATTTCACCGTCAGGCGGAGCGCATGGACAGGGCCGGCGAGTTCGTCGGCAAGAACCCTGTTGATGGCGCGTTGCCGGTCCAGGCGCGACAGTCCGGACAGTTGCGCAGCACGGATCTCGACATGAAAATGGCTCTGCCCGCCATCAGGCGCACCGGCATGCCCGGCATGCAGCGCGCTTTCATCGGTGACGGTGAGCGCCTCCGGCGCAAAGGCCTCGCGCAGCTTTTTCTCGATGCGCTGCTGAATTTCACCCGACAATTACACCTCCGCTTAGTTGCCGCTTAATCGGTGTCGCCCCATACTTAGGTCCATGGAAGGCGAATTTACATACAAGCCGCGGTTCAAGGATATCCGGATCAAGCCGCCCAAGGACCAAGCGGCACCGGAAGAGCGTGTCTGTGAATGGCCCGGCTGCTGCGCGCATGGCAATAGCCGCGCACCGAAGGGCACGGCCGATCTCGATGATGTGCACTGGTTCTGCCAGAGCCATGCCGGGCAATACAACAAGTCGTGGAATTTCTTCGAGGACATGGACGAGGACGCGGTGGCGGCCTTCAATGCCTCGGCACATTACGGCCATCGCCCGACCTGGAATTTCCGCTCCAATACCGGCAAGCGGGCGAAAGCGGGCAAAGCGTCCAAGGATTTCCGGGACGGCTTTACCGACCCGTATAACCTGTTCGGCAAACGGCCGGAGGGCGATGTGCCGCCCGAGGAGCGCCGCAAGCGCTATGGCAAGCTGCAATCCATGGCGCTGGAAACGCTGAATCTGGACGGCAGCGAGAGCAAGGCCATCATCAAGAAACGCTATGCGCAGATGGTGAAACGCTTTCACCCCGACGCCAATGGCGGCGACCGGTCCTCCGAGGAACAGCTGGGCCGGGTGATCCACGCCTACCAGATCCTGAAGAATGCGGGAATGGCGTAACAGCTTGTGAGCAGGTGCGCACTTTCCGCGCCCGCAAGGCCCGTGCTAGTCATCCCGTACGCATGAAATCCGCGCTGGAGATTGCGCCGGATCGCCCGATATATGAGTGCCATGAGCGACCAATTCCCCCTGAATGAGCCCGATGTGATTGCCGATTGCGAAGCCCTGTTCGGCTTCGACCCCGGATTCGAGGTGCCGGCCTTTTCCCGGCCCGACGAGCACACGCCGCCGGTGGATGAGGCCTATGTCTTCGACCCGGCCACGACACGGGCGATTCTGGCAGGATTTGCGCGCAATCGCCGGGTGATGATCCAAGGCTATCACGGCACCGGGAAATCCACCCATATCGAACAAGTCGCGGCACGCCTGAACTGGCCCCTGATCCGCATCAATCTGGACAGCCATGTCTCCCGCATCGACATGGTCGGCAAGGACGCCATCGTGTTGCGTGACGGCAAGCAGGTCACCGAATTCCAGGAAGGCATTCTGCCCTGGGCGCTGCAGCGCCCGGTCGCCCTGTTGTTTGATGAATATGATGCCGGCCGCCCGGATGTGATGTTCGTGATCCAGCGCGTGCTGGAAGCCTCGGGCTCGCTGACCCTGCTGGACCAGACCAAGGTGATCCGCCCGCACCCCTATTTCCGCCTGTTTGCGACGACGAATACGGTCGGGCTGGGCGATACCACGGGCCTCTATCACGGCACGCAACAGATCAATCAGGGGCAAATGGACCGCTGGTCGATTGTCGCCACGCTGAATTATCTGCCGGCAGAAACCGAAGAAGAAATCATCCGGTCACGCCTGCCGGAGATGGCCGCGACCGATGAGGGCAAGAAGACAATCGCCGATATGGTGAAGGTGGCGGATATGAGCCGCGATGCCTTCATGAATGGCGATATCTCCACCGTGATGAGCCCGCGCACGGTTCTGACCTGGGCAGAGAATGCCGATATCTTCGGTGATGTCGGCCATGCCTTCCGCCTCACCTTCCTCAACAAGTGCGACGAGCTCGAGCGGCCGACCATTGCCGAATTCTACCAGCGCGTCTTCGGTGAGGATTTGCCTGAAGCGCCGCTGAAGCCGAGCCCCGCCAAGCCGGCCAGCGCGGCATAAGCCGTGAGATGACCGACAACCCCCTCGCCGATGCGTTCAAGCGCGCCCTGGCCATTTCCGCCCGGGCCATTGCCCAGGACAAGGATCTGGAAGTGCGCTTTGGCGGCGAGATTGCAAGCTATGCCAAGGGAAAGATGACCCTGCCCAATCCGGGCGAGGTGGATGCCGGATCGGCCCGCGCGGCGCGGGGCCGGGCGGATGCCATGGCGCTGAAACTGCTGCACCACAACAAGCAGACCTGGGCCGAAACCCTGCCGCCGGGATCACAGGCGCGGGCGATTTTCGATGCGGCTGAACAGGCCCGCGTGGAAAGTCTGGGCGCGCGCGAAATGCGCGGCGTGGCCGTCAATCTGGAAGCCGCGCTGGAGGCGAAGGCCGTCCAGAAGGGCTGGAACCGGGTCGAGGACCGCCAGCAAGCGCCGCTGAACGAGGCGGTGGGCCTGATGATCCGCGAGCGCATCACCGGCCGCCCGACGACAAAGCTGGCCGAAGGCCTGATGAATGTCTGGCGCGAGGATCTGGAAACCCGCGCGGGTGAGGCTCTGGATGCGCTGGCTAACAGCGCGGACGACCAGAAGGCCTTCGCAAAAGCCCTGGAAGAGGTGATCCGCGATCTCGATCTGGCCGACGAGCTGGGCGGGGATCCGGACAACTCCGACAGCGATAATGACGAGGATTCCGGCACCGAGCGCGAACAGCAGACCGGCGAGGAGGATGGCGATTCCGAACCCGACAGTGATCAGGGCGAGGATGTCGATGCCGATGGCGACAGCGCCGATGATGACGAGATCGATTACCAGTCCGATGAGACCCTGGGCGAGCTGGACAGCGATGAGGAGGCCGGTGAAGCGGCGCGCGCCGAACGGCCCAATTATGCCCGCTTCGAGGACCGGCCTGCCGAGAGCTATCGCATTTTCACCACCAAATTCGATGAAATCATCCGCGCCGAGGATCTGTGCGATGAAGAGGAGCTGGCCCGCCTGCGGCGCTATCTCGACCAGCACATGAAAGGGGTGGAGAATGTCGTCGGCCGTCTGGCCAACCGGCTGCAACGCCGTTTGATGGCGCAGCAGACGCGCTCCTGGAGTTTTGACCTGGAAGAAGGCGTGCTGGACCCGGCGCGGCTGACGCGGGTGGTCACCGATCCGATGTCGCCGCTCTCTTTCAAGCAGGAGCTGGAAACCGATTTCCGCGACACGATTGTCACCCTGCTGATCGACAATTCCGGCTCGATGCGGGGACGGCCGATCATGACGGCGGCCTCCTGTGCCGACATTCTGGCGCGGACGCTGGAGCGTTGCGGGGTGAAGACGGAGATTCTCGGCTTTACCACGCGCTCGTGGAAGGGCGGACGCGCCAAGGAAGCCTGGATCGAGGCAGGCAAGCCCGTCAATCCGGGCCGCCTCAATGATATCCGGCATATTGTCTACAAAAATGCCGACGAGCCGTGGCGGCGCTCCCGCGTCAATCTCGGCCTGATGATGCGCGAAGGCCTGCTGAAGGAGAATATCGACGGCGAAGCCCTGCAATGGGCGTGGAAACGCCTCGCCATGCGGCCGGAACAGCGGCGCATCCTGATGGTGATTTCCGATGGTGCGCCGGTGGATGACGGCACGCAATCGGCCAATCCCGGCGCCTATCTGGAACGGCATCTGCGCGAAATGATCGCGCTGATCGAGAACCGCTCGGATGTGGAATTGCTGGCCATCGGGATCGGCCATGATGTGACGCGCTATTACCGCCGCGCGGTGACCATCACCGATGTCGAGCAATTGGGCGGGGCGATGACCGAACAGCTGGCCGCCCTGTTCGACAAGGACGGGCCGGGCCCGCGCGGGCCCGCCATATCCTCGTCATCATCCAGAGGTACACGCGGGCTGACACGGGCCGACTGGGCCGAGCTGGGAGCGAAGGTGTGAAATATCTGACCGGATTCGCCGCGCTGTTATTGCTGGCCGCCTGTTCGGGCGATCCCGGTGCCGGGCCGATTCTGATCGAGGCCGAAAAGGTCGCGCTCTATCCCGATGCGCCGGAGCGTCAGGATGTGGGCGCTCTGGAATATCGCGGCGGGCTGGTGCTGGCCTCACCGGATGAGCGCTTCGGCGGATTGTCCGGCATGGAAATTGAAGGCGGCCGCCTGCTGGCAATTTCCGATTCCGCCTACTGGCTGACCGCGCATCTGGAATATGACGATGCCGGCATGCTCACCGGTCTTTCGAACGCGTTTTATGCCCCGATGCTCGATGCCAATGGTCAGGCACTGGTAGACCGGGCCGCTGATGCCGAAGGGCTCGCCGCACTTGGCAATGGCGCCTATGCCGTCAGTTTCGAGCGCGAGCACCGAATGGCGCGCTATGACATTTCACCGGACTGGTCAGGGGTCGCCATCGCCACGCCCACCCCGATCACGCCGCCGCCGGGCACGGATCGCCTGCGTGATAATGGCGGGATTGAGGGACTGGCGTCCGCCGATTACGGCCTCTGGGCCGGCGTGGAATATCCCATCATTGACGGCCGGCCCCATACGCTGTGGGTGATGCCCGATGACGGCGAAGCCACCGGCCTGCCGTATCCGGCGGAACCCGGATTTGGCGTGACCGGTCTGGATCGCGGACCGGATGGCGACATCTATCTGCTCGAGCGCATCTATATCAGCGGCGTCGGCAATACGATCCGCATCATGCGCTTTGACGAGTTCGGTCTGGAAACCGAGGACCAGCGCAGCAATATCGATACGCTGGCCATCCTTACGCCGGGCATGACGGTCGACAATTTCGAAGGCATTGCGGTTGGCAATGTGAATGGCGAAATGCGCCTCTTCATCCTCTCGGACGACAATTACAATCCCGGCCAGCGGACGCTGCTCATGAGTTTTGCGTTCGCGCAAGGTCGGATCGGGAGCGATTCCCAGTAGTTTTCTCCCCCTGCTTGCGGGGGGAGTGGCCTGAAAGGCCGAGGGGGGCATGCCCCCTCCGTCAGCTTCGCTGCCACCTCCCCCGTGAACGGGGGAGGAAAAATGACACAAGCCTACTCCGCCCGCCAGACTATCTCGCCATCAAGCACCGTCATCACCGGCTCGACGGTGAGGATCTCCTCTTCCGGAATGGTCATGATGTCGGCGGAGAAGACCGTGAAATCGGCGCGCAGGCCCTCAGCGATCCGGCCGAGCTCGTCCTCGCGGAAGGAGGCATAGGCCGGCCAGGCCGTGAACATGCGCAGGGCCTCGGCGCGGGTGACGGCCTGATCCGGGCGCCAGTCTTCTGTCTGCGTGCCATCCAGCCCGCGGCGGGCCACGGCGCCATAGAATTCTATGCGCGGATCGCCACGTTCCACCGGGGCGTCCGACCCGCCGGCAATGATCACGCCGGAATCGATCAGGGCGCGCCAGGCATAAGCGCCATCCAGACGGTCCGGACCCAGACGGTCCGGGGCGAAGAAGAGGTCGCCGATGGCGTGGCTGGGCTGCATGGACGGGATGACGCCGAGCTCGGCAAAGCGTGGAATGTCTGCCGGGTCGACGATCTGGGTGTGTTCATTGCGCCAGCGCGGTTCGGCAATGGCGCGCTGTTCCACCGGCACTGCGGCCCGGGCCTCCTCGATCCAGTCGAGGAGAAGGCGGTTGCCGCGATCACCGATGGCGTGAATGTTGAGCTGAATGCCCTCCTGCAGCGCCGTGACCATGCCCGAGAGCGTTTCGTCCTCACGGCTGAGCATGAGGCCGGAATTGCCCGGATCATCGCTGTAGGGCTCGAGCAGGGCGGCACCACGCGATCCCAGCGCGCCATCCATGTAGAGCTTGATGGCGCGGGCGATGACGCGGCGGTTGTCGCTGATGACATGGCCATCGCGCACCAGCGGGCCGAAGGCGTCGGGATTGGCAGAGATGTAAACACGAACCGGCAAGTCTTCCGAAAGGCCCTCGATCATGGCGACATCGGCCCATGGTACGGACATGTCATGCGCGCCGGTCCAGCCATAACGCGCCGCCGCCCAGGCCCCTTCCAGATAGACTTGCGCGCGGTCTTCACCCTCGAATGTGCCCCCCAGCGCCCCGACGGGTGCCATGGCCGTGTCGATGAGCATGCCGGTGAGCTCGCCATCCGCATCGCGGAGAATGTCGCCGCCTTCCGGGGCGACGCTGTCAGCCGTAATGCCGGCGCGTTCCAGCGCCAGCGAATTGGCGACCAGCGCATGGCCGTCAGCGCGGATGAGGAAAACGGCAAGATCCGGGGCCACGGCATCGATATCCTGACGCGTGGGGAAGCGGCCTTCGGGCCAGTGGGTCTCGATCCAGCCACGCCCCTGCAAGACCGAACCGTCCGGCAGATCCGCGGCCGCCTCGGCTACCCTTGCCTGCAAATCCGCGATGGAGGTTGTGCCTTCCAGATTGAGCAGGCGTTCGCGCGCACCCAGCCCGATGACATGGACATGTGAGTCGGTGAAGCCGGGATACATGGCGGCCCCGTCCAGATCGATGGCGGTGGTCGCCTCGCTGATCAGGCCATCCGGGATATCGGCTTCCGCGCCGGCATAGACGATGCGCCCGTCGCGCACGGCCACGATCTCGACCTGCTCTTGCCCCTCATCGGCGGTGTAGATCGGTCCGCCGGAAAAGATGGTGTCAGCGGCCTCCACGGTCACAGCGGTGTCACGCTCTGCTCCTTCCATGGAACAGGCGGCCAGAAGGAAAGCGGTAGCCAGAATCGCAATGCGCATTGTGTTCCCCTTGAATGATGTGCGGCAGCCTAGCCCGCCGGATGGATCAGCGAAACCGCTTCCTGCGTGGAAATGACGGTGGCGAATTCTCCGTCAATGCTCGCGAGGTGAACGCGGTGCACTGTCTCGGCATCCATGACATGGCCATTGGCGTCGCGAACCGGGAAGGCGGCTGTGGCGTCGCCCACCAGAAACGTCTCGAATCCCAGATTCCCCGCCATCCGCACCGTGGTGGAAACGCAGTGCTGGGTCGTCAGACCGAAAATGACCAGCTGGTTTGCGCCCATCGCGTTCAGACGCGGCTCAAGCCCGGTGCCGATGAAGGCCGAATTGACCGTTTTGCCGATAACCAGCTCACCGTCTATTGGCCGGGCTTCGGGCTTGAAGTCATTTCCAGCCTGACCGGGACGCAGCGGGCTGTCCGGGTTTGTAGAGTTGTGTTTGACATGGATGAGTGTCTGGCCTTGTGCGCGCGCCGCGGCCAGCAGGGTCGCAACATTGGATTCGAAACCCGGCGTCGAGCGATCTCCGCCCCAATAGGACCATTCATCCAGGCCTTGCTGGATATCGACGGGCAGGATGACCATAATGATCTGTCTCCGAAACGAAAAACGCCCGCGGCCGGGGCCACGGGCGTTGAAATCTTCACCTGATCCAGGGAGCTATGCCGCAGCCGTCTTCTTTTTCAGGGCGCGTTTGATCTTGAGCACGCGGTCGGACAGATTGTCGTCCTTGGACTTCATCAGATAGGCGTCCAGACCGCCGACATGGTCGACGCTGCGCAGCGTCTTGGCGGCAATGCGCAGCTTGTAGGACTGGCCCAGCGCATCGGACGACAGGGTCACGTCGCACAGATTCGGCAGAAACCGGCGCCGGGTCTTGTTGTTCGCGTGGGAGACGTTGTTTCCGACAGCGGGACCAACACCAGAAAGTTCGCAACGCCGTGACATGGCCAATACCTTCGTTCAAAGAAAACCGTTCCCGCCAAACGGAGCCGTTCGGCGGGGAGCGGCGGGACTTACCCAAGGCGGATGCATTCGTCAAGCACTGGCGGGCGTGATCCGCATTCATCTTGCAGCCATGTTGAATGCGCGATACGGGTTTCTTCCGGCTTCAGCGGGCGGGATGTGTTTTACGGAGTAGTGTCTATGCGTCTTCCTATCCTGGCAGCCAGCGTGATCGCTCTCGCTGCCTCGAATGTCGCCGCGGCTCGTGACAATGTTGATGCGCCGCCCGCACCACCGATGAATATCAATATATCCTATTCCGGCTCGGTCATCATATTCCGCGTCGCGAATATACAGCTCAGCGGCCAGATCGGCGGCGAGAATTATGGCGCGACGGCCCGTTTCACGACAGCCGGACTCGCGGCGTTGTTCTCGGACGCCGACATTGAAGCCGGCATTTCCGGCTATACGGGCGGCGCACTGCAGCCTTGGCGGTATGAGCATCTGAACCATTCCAGCGGGTCCGGCCGGGTCGTGGGCATCGATTTCCCCGCAGGTGTCGCCACCCCGGATGTCGTTCCACCGTTCGGATCTATGGGACAACCGCCAGCGAATGAAAGCCAGCGGGCCGGTGCCGTGGACCCGGTGAGCGCACTCCTGCGTCTGGGATTACGGCAATCCTCCGAGCCGGGTGAATTGTGTTCCGGCCGGATTCCGGTGTTCGACGGCAAGGCGCGTTATGATCTGCGCCTGGAAGTGGCCGGTGCCAATGACATCCGCACCCGCGCCTGGCGCGGGGAAGCCATACGCTGCCACGCCTTCTACGAGCCGATCGCCGGATACGATCCGGAAGACATGCCCTCGGAATCGGATATCGCAGAACCCGTCGTCCTGTGGCTGGCGCCCTTCAATGGCGGCGGCATTCACCTGCCCGTGCGGATCCGGACCAATTCCGGATTCGGGGCCATCACCATCGAAGCGCGGTCAATTTCCGTGGAGCCGGTCGCCGAATAGGGCAAACGCCGCTATATGGCGGGCATGACTGCCTATGCACCCCTGACCGCCATTCTCGGCCCGACCAATACCGGCAAGACCCATCTCGCCGTTGAGCGCATGCTGGCACGCCGGTCCGGGATGATCGGCCTGCCCCTGCGTTTGCTGGCGCGAGAAATCTATGACCGCGTGGTCAGGGAGAAGGGTTATCGGGCCACGGCGCTGGTGACGGGCGAAGAAAAGATCGTGCCGCCGACGGCGCGCTATTTCATCTGTACGGTCGAGGCCATGCCGCTGAGCTTCGATGCGGCCTTTGTGGCCATCGATGAAATCCAGCTCGCGGCAGATCCGGAACGCGGCCATGTCTTCACCGACCGCATTCTGCATGCGCGCGGCACGGAAGAGACCATGCTGCTCGGCGCGGAGTCCATGCGTCCGATTATCCGAGAGCTGGTGCCGGATGCCGATATTGTCAGCCGTGAACGGTTCTCGACACTGAGCTATGCCGGTCCCACCAAGCTGGCGCGCCTGCCCCGCCGCTCTGCCATTGTCGCCTTTTCATCGGACAGTGTTTACGCGATTGCCGAGCTGATCCGGCGGCAGCGGGGCGGCGCGGCCGTGGTCATGGGCGCGCTGAGCCCGCGCACCCGCAATGCCCAGGTCGGCCTGTATCAGTCCGGCGAAGTGGATTACCTGATCGCGACCGATGCGGTGGGCATGGGTCTCAACATGAATGTCGATCATGTTGCCTTTGCCGAGCGGGAAAAGTTTGACGGCCGCCGACGCCGGCGGCTCTTTGCCAACGAGATGGGTCAGATTGCCGGGCGGGCCGGCCGCTTCCGGCAGGACGGGACATTCGGTGAAACCGGTCAGATTAAGCCGTTTGAACACGAGCTGATCGGCGCCATCGAAAATCATGCCTTCCCCTATCTGGACCAGATCCAGTGGCGCAACAGCGATCTCGACCTGCGCTCGATTGACCAGCTTCAGCTCAGCCTGTCACGGCCCTCGCGCAATCCCCTGCTGCGCCGCACCCGAGAGCCGATCGATGAATTGTCGCTGGGCCTTCTGGCCAGGGATGAGGCCATTCGCGATCTCGGGCGGACACCGCAGGGCACGGAACTGATCTGGGACATCTGCCGGATTCCCGACTTCCGCAAGGTCTCGCTGGATGCCCATGTGCGCCTGATCAGCCAGATCCTGACCCATTTACGATCACCGAATGGCCGGTTGCCGACCGATTTCATGGCCGCACAATTCGACCGGCTCGACAAGATTGGCGGCGATGTTCATGTGTTGTCACAGCGGCTCGCTCAGGTCCGCACCTGGGCCTATGTCGCGCACCGCGGTGACTGGACCGAAGAGGCGGATTTCTGGCGCGAACGGGCGCGAGAGGTTGAAGACCGTCTGTCTGATGCACTTCACGATCATCTGACCCAGCGCTTTGTCGACCGCCGCACCGCGGCGCTGGTCAAGGGCTTGCGCGCGGACAAGGCGCTGGAGACAGAGCTCGGCACGGACGGCGCTGTCACGGTTGAGGGCCATGTCGTCGGGCATCTGGACGGGTTGATGTTCAGGGCCGATGCCGAAGGCTCCGCGCTGGAGGCCCGTGCCTTGCGGCAGGCGGCTGAAAAAGCCCTGCGGCCGGAGATCAACCGCCGTCTCGGGGCGCTGGCCAAGGCCGGAACGGACGATCTGACTCTGGATGCCGAGGGCCGTATCGCCTGGCAGGACAGGCCCGTGGCGCAGCTGACCGCCGGCGCAAGCCCTTTCCGGCCGGATATCGCGCTGATCGGCGGCGAGCTGGGCGCGCCGGAAGCCCAGGTGCGGGCGCAAGGAAATATCGAGCGCTGCATTCGCGCGCAGATATCGCGTGATCTGCAGCCGCTGTTGCGGCTGACCTCCGACGAGGCCAATCAGGCGCTGAGCGGTATGGCACGTGGGCTGGCTTTCCGTCTCGCTGAAAATGGCGGCGCAATTGCCCGTCACGAAATTGATGCGGACGTCCGGGCGCTGTCAGCCGCGGAGCGGCGGGCGCTGCGCCGGTTGGGTATAAGGATCGGCGAATTCTCGGTGTTCATGCCGGCCCTCATCAAGCCCCGCATCGCCCGCCTGTCCGGGTTGTTGCGCGCTGTATACCAGGGGGATCGCCTGCGCGCCTTCCAGCCAGCGCCCGGGCTGATGAGCGTCGCGGCGGACGAGTCCCGGCCAGCTGCCGATCATGCCGCCGCCGGATTCCAGCGCTGTGGCCCGCGCATTGTCCGCATTGATATCCTGGAACGGCTGGCCGACCTTGTCCGCGACGCACGGGCGGCCGGCAAGAATCGGGATTTCGAACTGGCACCGGCCATGACCTCGCTGCTGGGCTGTTCGGTTCAGGATTTGCGCGGCGTGCTCTCGAGTCTCGGATTCCGCCGGGTCAGGAAAGGGCCGGACCCTGAAAAAGCGGTAGGCGAACGTTGGGCCAAGAGACGGTTACGGTCCACGCCTGTGCCGTCCCGGCCGGTTCCGGCCGCCGACACACCGTTTGCGGCCCTCGCCGCCCTGAAGCCGGAATTGGCGGTCCAGCGGCCCAAACGGCGGAAAAAGCGGGCGAGTGGCCGGTGAGCGAATCATCCGTGCGCATTGATATCTGGTTGTGGCGCGCCCGCTTCATGAAGACACGGGGCCTCGCCACCGCCTATGTCAGCAAGGGCCGCATCCGGATCGGCGGCGGCGGGCATCCCAGACGCATAGAAAAACCGTCCGCACTGGTCCGCCCGGGCGACCGGCTGACCTTTCCCTTGCGAAGCCGCATCGTTAGTCTGAAGATCATGGCCTTGGGTGAACGGCGCGGCCCTCCGGCGGAGGCGCGCGGATTGTATGAGCTTGTCAGCGAGGAGGATGCCCCCGATGTTTGATGCCATCAGGAAGATGATGAGCGGTGGTGGAGAGGCCGAGGCGCGCTCGGAGCTCGACCCGCATGTGGCCGCCACGACCTTGCTGGTCGAAGCAGCGCTCGCTGACGGAATTTATGCCGACATCGAGGCCGAGCAGATCCGTCATATCCTGATGGCGGCGTTCCAACTGGATCCGGAAAAAGCCGCCGACATGCTGTCCCGGGCCGAAACGCTGGCGGAGAATGCCGCGGACCATCACCAGTTCACGAAAGTCGTCAAAGCCTGCCTGCCCGGACCGGAAAGAATCGCCCTGGTGGAGCATTTGTGGCGGGTGGCCCTGGCCGATGGAGAGAAGTCGCACCTTGAAGATTCCTTTATCCGGCGCGTCGCCCCCTTGCTGGCGGTGAGCGACCGGGAGCGGGTTCTCGCCCGGTCGCGCGCAGAAGCCGCAGCCCGGACACGTTGACTTTTCTGCTGCACGGGCACATGTGCGGCGCAGCCCTTAGTGAACTGATCGGAATGATTTTTCGATGACGTATATTGTCACCGACGCCTGCGTGCGCTGCAAATACACGGACTGTGTCGAGGTCTGTCCCGTCGACTGTTTCTATGAAGGCGAGAACTTCCTCGTCATTCATCCGGACGAGTGTATCGACTGCGGCGTCTGTGAGCCGGAATGCCCGGTGGAAGCCATCAAGCCCGATACCGAAGATGATCCGGACGGCAAATGGCTGGCCATCAATTCCAAGTATGCAGAACTCTGGCCGGTCATTACTGTAAAGATCGATCCGCCTGAAGACGCGGCGCAATTCGAGACCGAAACCGGCAAGTTCGAAAAATACTTCTCGGAAAAGCCGGGCAAGGGATCGTAAACTATTCGTCCGGCAACGAATTGTTTTTAACCAAAAATTATGTTATACACTGGTCGCGTTGGGCGGCGCAGGCTGCACGCCCGTTTCCCGGGGGAGAAGGTCACATACCCTTTTGAGGGCCACTTTATTCACAAAAGAGGTCTTCAGAGGCGGGAGATGTGTGCGCCTTTTCCCTGGTCCAGATGAGAGTTTCCATGAGCAAAAAGACGGCGAATGACAACCGGTCCTTCAAGAAGGGCGACTATATTGTTTATCCGGCGCACGGCGTCGGCCGCGTAGTGGGCGTGGAAAAGGATTCCGTGGCAGGCTTCGATATCGAGGTCTATGTCGTGTCTTTCGAGCAGGACAAGATGGTCCTGCGCGTGCCGACCGCCAAGGCCGACACGTCGGGCATGCGTCCCCTGTCCTCTGACAAGATCGTCAAGGACGCAATGAAAACCCTGAAGGGCAAGGCCAAGGTGAAGCGGACCATGTGGAGCCGCCGCGCCCAGGAATACGAAGCAAAGATCAATTCCGGGGATCTGATCTCCATTGCGGAGGTCGTTCGCGACCTGCACCGCGCGGAGGATCAGCCGGAACAATCCTATTCCGAACGCCAGCTCTATGAGTCGGCGATTGACCGGATGGTGCGTGAAGTGGCCGCGGTTGAAAGCATCGAACATGATGCGGCGCGCGACATGCTGTCGAAGACGCTGCTGAAGAAAGCCGCATAGCCGGTTTTCGTCCACACATTGATCGAAACACCCGGCCATCGTGCCGGGTGTTTTATTTTCAGCGCCCAGTGATCCACATTCCCGCCACATTCGTAAATCGGGTATGGCTCAGAACACACAAACCCCCGCCCGCCCCCGCTCTGTCGACCCGGACCGTGCATTCCTGCGCAATGCCATGGCAGAGCCTCTGCTTGAACGCGAGGAAGAACAGGTTTTGGCGATCCGCTGGCGCGATGATGGTGACGAGAAAGCCCTGCACGCCCTGACCCAAGCCTATATGCGGCTGGTGATCGCGATTGCGTCGAAATTCCGCAAATACGGCCTGCCCTTTTCCGATCTCGTGCAGGAAGGCAATGTCGGCCTGATGCAGGCGGCCGCGCGGTTCGAGCCGGAACGCGAAGTGCGGTTCTCGACCTATGCGGCCTGGTGGATCCGCTCGTCTATCCAGGATTATGTGCTGCGCAACTGGTCCATTGTGCGCACCGGCACGACCTCCTCGCACAAGACGCTGTTCTTCAATCTCCGCCGCATCCGGGCGATGATCAATGATATCAATGGCGGCGAGATGTCCCCGGAAAACCGGGCCAAGACCGCCAAGGCTCTGCGCGTGCCGGAAAAGGATGTCGACGCCATGGCCTCGCGGCTGGCGGCCTCCGACCGGTCGCTCAATGCGCCTTTCACCGAAGATGGCGAAGGCGAATGGCAGGATCTGCTTGAAGATGACCGCCCGGCGCCGGAAGAATCGGTCATGCAATCGCATGACGCTGAAAAGCGGGGCCAGTGGCTGTACGAGGCGATGGAAAGCCTGACCGACCGGGAAAAGCTGATCATAGCCGAGCGCAAGCTGGGCGAGGAGGTCGTGACGCTCGAATCCCTCGGCGAGCGCCTCGGCATCTCCAAGGAGCGCGTGCGGCAGATCGAGCATCAGGCCCTGACCAAGCTGAAAAAGTCGCTGACCAACCGCTTCGGCGACCCGGAAGAAGCCGGGCTGATCTAGCCGCATTCACGGGGTCAGGACTTCAATCCGTTCCGGGTGATCGACCGAGATTGACGGACCATTGATCGCCTGTACCCAGCCGCGCACGCGGACAATGCGCCCTTCAAGTGCGCGCAGGTCCAGGCCGGCTTCCTCAAAGCGGGCGGTATCACCCTGTTCGATCGAGACGGTGAAATCCGTCCGGTAATCGAATCCGAAATTGAGATAGAGCCGGTCCTGGGTATCGCCGATGGAAATGACCCGGCCCTCGACAATCTGGACGGTCTCCAGATAGAGGGCGAGCGTGTTGGGCTCCGGTGTGCGTATCTCGAAAACCCCCGCCCCCCAGAGGCCCCGGCCGGCCTGCCGTGCCTCCGCCTCCAGGGGCAGGAGGCGCGCAGCCGCCTCCCGTGTGTCCGGCCAGGAATAGGCCATGGCATAGCCTTCCCGGACCAGGAGAGCCGCAAGCGTATGCCCGCCCAGATCCAGATCCCCGATCAGATTGCCAAAGCGGTCGAGGCGTTCCTCAGGGCCGGACAGGAGCGTGACCGGGCGTGCCTCCAGTTCTGTATCGATGAATTGCATGGCGAGCCCGTGTCCGGGGGTGCCATTGCGCGGCAATTCAATGCCGGCGAGTCTGAGGGTCAGGGTTTCGCCCTCCGCGGACGGCACCGTGATCAGGCCGAAATCATTCAGGCGATGCGCCGTCACCGTTTGCGCCAAACCCTGCGCGCCCGCCATCAGCCAGAGGCTGATTGTTATGAACACCCACCCTGCCCGCATACCGGGCAGAAAAGCGCTTACTCGCCCCTGAGTCGAGTCCGGAGGTCACGCAAACAAGTCCAGCGGCCCACGTCCGCCACCATTCCAGTTCGACCAGTTGGGGAAGACGTAAGGCATATCGGCATCGGATACGCCCAGCCAGCGAACAAGCGCGCCCGCATATTCCTCGACGGAGGTGGTCGGAATCCAGCGCCCGTCAGATCGCGCATCGTCCGGACCGCCGATGGTCTGATCCGGGAAAGTGCCGAGCAATTGATTGGGTCGCAGATCGCCACCGACCACAAAATGGTGCGAGCCCCAGCCATGATCGGAACCCGCAGATCCATTACCTTTGAACACGCGGTTGAAATCGGACATGGAGAAGAGTGCAACCTCGTCAGCCACACCAAGCGCCCTCATCGTATTGTGGAAAGCATAAACACACCGGGCGATATTCGAGAGCAATTCAGCATGTGTTCCGGCCTGGCTGCGGTGATTATCGAATCCTCCGGTTTCCGCCATAAATGTCTGGCGGGTCGCGCCGATCTCGTCTCGTGCTTCGATCAGGCGCGCAATATGCTTCAGAGCTGTGGCAAGACTGCTATCGACAGGATTGCCTGCCGGGTCGACAAAACTGGCATCGACGATCGACTGGTCACCATTCAGAATATCGTTCAGAACCGCGCCGGCCTCTAGATCACCACGGATGATATCGGTGGTCAGATTTCCCAGATTGGATTGCTGCGGTGCGGCCAACAGACCATCCAGCGCAGCGCGCCGGGCGACATCATTCGCGTCCATATCGGTCGGATCGTAATTGCGCAGTGCGAGGTTTGAACTGGAAATGAGCAGAGGCGAATTGCGATCCCCGATCAATGCTCGCTGCGCGCCTGAAAGCGAAACCGAGGGATAGACGTGCCCGACATCGACCAATCGGTCTCCGACCCGGCCCATCCAGCCCGTAATCAGTTCGGACGCCGCGCCACCGGTTTGCCAGAGGTTTTGCTGGGCATCATGCGAAAAGAGATTCACAGGCCGGAGTTGCGGGCTGTTATTATATTGATCCCGCGTCAGGGGCTGTAACAGTACGCCGGCATTCTGGACCCAGTTGAGATCCCCCTCCGACCAAAGCTGTGCCAGCGGCGCAAGCGACGGATGCATGCCCATGGGCGTGCCGGCAAGGGGCGAAAGATCGCCCCGATTGATGGCGATGGCGCTGCCGCGTACAGCGGCGTAACCGGCATGGCGCTCATCATTGGGAATAAGCATGTTATTGGAGTCATTTCCGCCGTGCATGAACAGCGCAACGATAGCCTTGTAACCTGACCCCGTTCCGACCGTTTGTGCACGAACCAGACTGGGCATCAAAGCTGCGAGGCTCGACCCGGTGACCAGCTTGAGAAGTTCTCTGCGATCAATCGTCATAACGGGCTCCTAATGATCGATCTGGAAGAAGGGAGAGGTGACGAAAAGATACATTCCAAGCCGCGCGCGACGTCGGGATTCTTCCAACGGGTCCCCCCAATAGGTTTGGGCCTGCATCGCCTGAACAATCAGCGCGCGCTGATCTGTGGTCAAATCCTCCTCCAGAATGAGGTCGTCCAGGGTCTGAACAAAAAGCTCCGGATTTTGCGCCAATCGGCCCCAGGCCGACCAATCAACCTGTGTTCCCGACGCGCCCGGAAAATCGGATACCGGACGCCAGTCCCAACGGTTTGGATGTCCGTCATACGTCCAGTCATACAGTATGTTATGGCGCTCAAAGACCGTGCTCATATTTACCAGCGCCTGCGAAGGGCTAACAAGTTCGCCCGATCCCGGCAGGGCATAATCAGGTGGATAGAAATTGAAAACGTGGTGCGCTTCAAACGGCATCTGATGAAGAACACCCAGCCGCCGCAAAAAAGCATAGCCGTCAGACTCCGCGCCGATCAGACGCAGGACCGACGTCATCAGCAATACAGGTTCGCGTAGTTTTCCAGCGCGCGCGGGATCAGGGGTGGAATTGCGCGCCTCGGGATCCAGCAAAATAGCCCGTACAACGGCATGAAGGTCACCCCGAACACCCTGGCCATTATCTTCGAACACGGACGCAATTCGATCAACATAAGCCGGCGTTGGGTTGGACGTTACCAATTGCTGGATCAGCTGCTGCGAAATGAAAGGCGGCACGTTGGGGTGAGCGAAGATGATGTCGATAGCCTGTTCAAGGTCAGCATCGGCGCTTTGTCCGCCGATCATGCCGGATCCCAAAAAGGTCTTTGGCCCGTTATCATGCTCTGCCGGCACTGATTCCATCGGACCGGTGAAATTCGGCAGGTTGTTGAATGACGGGATGAAGTTGCCGTCGGACGGATACACCCACCCGGTCAATACGCGGGATAGTTCCAGAACGTCCTGTTCGGTATAGGCGGGGATGATCCGGCCCGTCCCATCGACCTGAGGTGTGCCATCCCTGTTGAGCCGCACCTCGCCCAGAGAAAAAAGCTGAAGCAATTCGCGCGGGAAATTCTCGTTCGGTGCCTCGGCCCGCGAATTCACCATGTCGAGATATTCGCCCATAACGGGTGATCGGGCGACATGCTCAAGAATATCCCGGTAATTCCCAAACGCGTTTTCAAGAAGCATTTGCTGATAATTTGCGAGACCATAATTCAGAGGCACTTCATGTTCAGAGACCACCAATAATTGAGAGAGTGCCCACGCCACACGCTGACGCAATTGGTCGCCATTCTGCATTGCATTCTCGAAAAACCGCATCTGCAAGCGGAATGCGGTGAAATGATCGCGGCGGCAGGGATTTGGCATGTCGCGGCAGAAATTGGTCGGAACAGCCTGCGCCCCCAGATCGGCATAGGTCGACTCGGTCAGGCCCAGCTGTTCGTCGACCCAGACCTCAACACCGGCACGGCGGATTTGTTCGATCAGCGTCTGGTTCGCGCCGAATGTCGCCTGTTGGGCCAAACGCAATGCATCGCGCGAATTGAGAACGTAATCTGGCCCTGGAGCCGTTATCGCCGCGCTCGTTGCTGCCGCCAACTCTCCATCGACCCGGAATTGAAGCTCGACGCGGTTGTTTGCCGGCGCCAGTGGAATGGCAAATCCGTTATGAGCCTGTGCGAACACAGCAAAGGTATAGACATCATTGGTGCCAAAAAAGGTATCGATGAAGGGTTCCGGCGAAATGAAACACTGCCCCTGCGCATTGGTCATGCAGACGGTCAGATCAGCCGGGAGGTCTGCATTCTGGCCGAAAAGCCCAACCGGCGTGATCCGTACCGTTCCGGCTCCGCCAATATTTACGGCAGCGACGGCAAACGCCTGTCGGCCACCTTCACGCGGAACCCGGATAACGCCATCCCCGCTCAATGTCAGACCAATCGTGACGATATCCGTTGGCGGCGTGCTGGCGACATTCAGTTCAAACGTATTCACGCCATAAAGAGAGTCCGCAGTCGCACCACCGCTGCACTGGAAGACGGGCGGAACGACGCCATCAAATTCCGCGTCGGCAGAAATGGCGATCAAGAGCGATTGTGACGCGCGAGGCCCGAGCGAAAAGGGTGTGTTTTCGCTTCCAGGCACCAGAGCGTTCGTGGCCGGGTCGGTCCAGGCGTAGTCGAGGGTCAGATTTCTGAAACGTCCCGGGAGCTCGACCTTACAATTTCCAAGCGCCCGGTCCGTGCGGTTAACGACGGTTGCAAATGTCGTTGCCGTCGCAGTGCCCGCCTCGGGCAGCGCAACCGAGCGGACCGGCGGCGAAATCGCCGCATTCAGATCGCCAGCCTGTGCCATCGAGGGCATCAGAAATGACAGAACCGCCACCAGGCCGGCCAGCAAAGACTGTATGCGCATGGTCCGCATCCTCCCGTTTCAAACCGCAAACGCAATACGCGCCACGCTATGCCAATCCGTCGCGTCTCACCATAAAAGGAATGTGACAAGGTTTCCGGAGCCGTAAGAGGACCGGTCAGCTTGTAGCGGTTGCAGCCCGGCCGGTTTTACAGGACAAGAGGCGTTGGCCATGGCCCCGTAGCTCAGCAGGATAGAGCATCAGATTCCTAATCTGGAGGTCGCGCGTTCGAATCGCGCCGGGGTCACCAGCCTTCGCTCGCTGCGCGAGCTTCGGCTCGGCAAGCCGGATTCGCCCCCTCAATTCGGCGGATAATAGGTTGGCGAGCCGGGACCGACCGGCAGGTCGAGGCCGAAAGTCCACAGGAAGAAGAAGCCCGACCAGATGAGGATGAAAAAGATCGTGTAGGGCAGCATCATGGCGATCAGCGTGCCGACGCCGAGATCGCTTTTATACCGCGTGGCCCAGGCCAGGATCAGCCCGAAATAGCTCATCATCGGTGTGATGATATTGGTCGTGGAATCGCCGATGCGGTAGGCGGCCTGGATGACTTCCGGTGAATAGCCGATCAGCATCAGCATGGGCACGAAGATGGGCGCGGTCACCGCCCATTGGGCCGACGCCGATCCCAGCATCAGGTTCACAAAACAGCACATCAGGATGAAAAGGATAAAGACCACGGGGCCGGTCAGGCCGGTATCCTGCAGGAAATTGGCGCCTGTCACCGCCGTGATGGCCCCCAGATTGGTCCAGCCGAAAAAGGCAACGAACTGGGCGGCGAAGAAAACCAGCACAATGTAGAGCCCCAGCGAGGACAACGCCGCGGCCATGGCATTGATGACATCGCGGTCATTCTTCATCGTTCCGACCGCACGGCCATAGGCGATGCCGGTGACCACGAAGAAGATCAGGATCCAGACCACGAAGCCGCGGAAAAAAGGCGCATTGATGCGGTCGCCAGTCTCCGGGTTGCGCAATATGCCCCATTCCGGAACCAGGGTGAGCGCCATCAGGGCCAGAACACCGATCAGCGCGATACCGGCCCATCTCAGCCCCTTGTTCTCATCCTTTGTGAGCGGCTCCATCATCCGGTCGTCGAGAATGTCGGGGTCGGCTTTTTCAACCTC
Organism: Hyphobacterium indicum; assembly: GCF_003129605.1. GTDB lineage: Bacteria > Pseudomonadota > Alphaproteobacteria > Caulobacterales > Maricaulaceae > Hyphobacterium > Hyphobacterium indicum. Next base: position 422,556 of record NZ_QBDX01000001.1, on the reverse strand, counting down.
GAATCTGCCCAGCTTGGGCTCGACAATGAAAATCGTCACCAGCGAGCCGACCGCCGTGATCAGGAAGGTCGAGGCGACCATGAAATACCAGTTGGCGGTCGCGACCACGATATAATCCGGATCGATCAGTTGCGCGGCTTCCTGGGTGATGCCGGCCAGCAAGGGGTCGATCGTGCCGATCAGCAGATTGGCGCTGTATCCGCCGGACACGCCCGCAAACGCCGCCGCCATTCCGGCCAGCGGGTGGCGGCCCAGCGCATAGAAGATCGCGCCGGCAAGCGGGATCAGGACCACATAGCCGACTTCCGATGCGGTGTTTGAAATGATGCCGGCGAAGACGATCGCAACCGTCACAACATGTTTGGGCACGCCCAGCACCATGGAGCGGACGGCAGCTGATAACAGGCCGGAGCGCTCCGCCACGCCGACGCCCAGCATGGCGACCAGCACAACGCCGAGCGGCGCAAAATTTGTGAAATTGGTGGTCAGGCCGGTGAAAATCCGCCTTATGCCGTCCCCGCTCAACAGGCTGACCGCCCGGATCATGCCATCATCGGCCCGGCCCGGCGTGCCCACCGGCCTCGGGTCTTCCACCGTCAACCCGATCCCGCCCAGAATGCCGGAAAGAAACACGATTCCGACCGCGAGCAATGCGAACAGGGTCACCGGATGCGGCAGCAGATTTCCGAGCCATTCGACTCCGTCCAGAAAGCGGGTAAAGGCGTTGCGCTTGGGCGCGGGCGATTGCGGCTGGGCACCTGCCATCTGGGCACTCCTGTGAAACCTGTCAGGGAAGAGCGCAAATGGACGGTGAAAAGCACACAAAATCAACCCTCTGATCAGAAGGGTTATTCGACCTCCGCAGCGGCCATGCGGCAGCGGCCGAGATCAGGCTCCCGGCAAGCCGATTTCTTTCAGGCGCTGATTGAGGAAGTCACCGGCTGTTATGTCCGGCTCGGGTGGCTTCACATTGCGGCAAGACGGCAGACAGGCAAGCGAGACGTCCATGCGCGGCTGCACGAAGAAGGGCATGGAATAACGGCTGACATTGGGACCTGACGGATTGACCACGCGATGCGTGGTGGCGGGCAGGACGCCATTGGTCAGGCGGGCCATCATGTCGCCGGTATCAATCACCAGATGATCCGCTGCATTTTCCACCGCCAGCCAGTTTCCATCCCGGTCAAGCAATTCAAGGCCGGAACCTTCCGCCGCCACCAGCAGGGTGATCAGATTGATGTCCTCATGCGCGGCGGCGCGGATACAGGCCGGATCCACGCCCTCCGGCACAGGCGGGTAGTGCAAAAGGCGCAAGAGCGATGTGCCATTGCGGATCCGGGTGTCGAAATAGTCTTCCTCGAGCTCTAGGCCCAGAGCGATGGCCCCCAGAAGCTGGCGGCCGGTCTCGAACAGGCGGTTGAACAGGGTCTCGAACGTCTCCCGGAAACCGGCCGGACGGTCCGGCCAGACATTGGGCTGGACCGGTCCGGCACCGGCGTCATGGCCGATCTGCCAGAACTCCTTCAGATCCGGTGCGGCATGATCCTTCGCATGTTCGGTTCCGAAGGGTGTGTAGCCACGCAGGGCGCCAGCATAACGGCGCTTTTCGGCTTCCGGCAGGGCGAAGAATGCCGCTGACACCGCATAGCTCTGGCGGAGCAATTGCGGGTCCACTCCGTGGCCCGAGAGGGTGAGAAAGCCATAGCGTTGCAGACCGGTCATCAGGGAGGAAACAAAAGCCTGCTTTTGCGCCGGACCGCCATCCGTAAAATCACGCAGATCGAGATGTGTGATGGGGCTGGTCATGACGTTTCCTGCATCAGGGAGAAGACAGCGCCGCGGCCGGGCAGGCCGGTCTGTGCGCCCGGCCGGGTGGTCGCCAGGGCACCCGCTGCGCAGGCAAATTCCAGAGCCCGCTGATCGCCCATATCTTCCATAAGGCCTATGGTGAGGGCTGCGACAAAGGCATCCCCTGCCCCCACTGTCTCGACCACCTCGACCTGCGGCGGCCGGGCGCGCGCCACCTCGCGGCCCCGGTGAAACAGGACGGCGCCTTCGCGGCCGAGTGTAAGGGCGACGCGGTTATTGAAGGCCAGCAGCCTGTCCTGCCCGTAAAAGGCCGCCTCGGTTTCATTGACGATCAGCAGATCGGCCTGCGCCAACAGGGCGTCCGGCACGTCCCGGGCCGGTGCGAGATTGAGCACCCTGAAACCGGTGCAACGCTCCACCGCTGCGGTCAGCGCCGGAAGGGGAATTTCGAGCTGGCCGATCAGGGCAGTGGCAATCTGCGCAGGCACGTCGTCCGCGGTCAGCGCCGAATTGGCGCCGGGGGCCACGACAATCTGGTTTTCACCATCCTCGCTGACGGCGATCAGCGCCACACCTGTGGGATGCGCACTGCTGACACGGCAATGATCCAGACAAACGCCCGCCTCGCGCAGCAAGCGGGTTGCCGCCGCGCCATGATCATCTGCGCCAATGCAGGCAATGAAGTCGACATCCGCGCCCAGAAGCCGCGCCGCCAGCGCCTGATTGCCCCCCTTGCCACCGGGCGAGATGGCGAAATCACCGCCGAGGACGGTTTCCCCCGGTTCCGGCAGCTTCGGGCAATGCGCAACAAGGTCGAGATTGACCGAGCCGATGACGGTCAGGCGGGGCAGAGTCATAGACGGGCCATCCTTTCCAGAAGCAGTCGGAATACGCCATCCGCATCCAGACCGTCTACCCAGACGGCGTTGGCAGGATTGTCCGCGCCGGGACGCAGATCGACAGCTGTGTGACCACGGGTCAATTGTGACCGGGTTTCCACTTCGATCCGGGCCGGCCGGGCGCTGAAGAGTCCGGGTGCCAGCAACCAGGCAACGGTGCAGGGATCGTGAAGCGCGGCCCCTGCCGTGCCATAAATCTCGCCATAGATGGCGTTGACATGTTCGATCATTCCGGCAGCGGCCCTGGATGCGGGATTGCCGATGGCGCGCAGGGCCTGCATGCGGTCCGGTGTGCAGCGTAGCTGCAAGGTCGTGTCGAGCCCGATAACCGTTACGGGCCGGCCGCAATGCAGCACAGCCTGCGCCGCATCGGGGTCGGCATAGATGTTGAACTCCGCCGAGGGTGTGATGTTGCCGCCCTCGCGGCGCGCCCCGCCCATCAACACGATCCGGTCGATTCCGGCCGTGATTTCCGGTGCCTGACGGAGTGCGGTGGCCAGATTGGTCGAAGGACCGGTGATGACCAAAGTCGCGGGTGGGAGCGCCGTGTCCGACAGCCGGCCGACCAGGAAGTCAACGGCGGATCCGGCACGGGCCGCCGGCCGTTTTTCGGGAAAAACCACCGGTCCCAGACCACTCTCGCCATGGATGTGATTGGCAAAGACGGGATCATCCCGCATCGGCCGGGCGCACCCGGAATAGACCGCCACATCCGTGTGGCCGGTCAGGGCCAGCAGGCCGAGCGCATTGCAGGTGCAAATATCCACCTCGACATTTCCCGCCACGGTGCAGATGGCCTCGACCGTCAGCTCCCCGCCCGAGGCCAGTGCCAGCATCAGGGCGACGCAATCATCAATCCCGGGATCGCAATCGAGGATGACGGGTGTGGGCATGGGGCAGGCTCCGCGTGTTCTGGTGTCCGACCATAGAAGGCTTGATCAGGGGCCGCAAAAGCGGAATGCCGTTGTGCGGGCAACAGATTGCGCGATGCCTCTGCATTGTTCAGATTGCGGGATAAATGTTTGTTACAATTGCCAGCTAGACGGATTCCATGAAACAGATTCTCACCGCCTCTGCCGCCCTCTTGCTTGCCGCATCACCGGCGCTTGCCTGGGGCAAGACCGGACACCGGGTGACCGGCGCGATCGCCGACCGTCACCTCTCCGAAGACGCCCGCATCGCGATCCGGGAGATTTTAGGGGTGGAAGACCTGGCGGAGGCCTCGAACTGGCCGGATTTCATGCGCTCCAGCAGCGAGGATTTCTGGCGGGCCGCCGGGCCGTTTCACTATGTGACCATTCCGGAAGGCACAGACTATGATGTGTCGATGGCGCCCGAGGCCGGCGACGCCTTTACGGCGCTGCAGATGTTTTCGGCCATCGCCGCGGACGAAACGGCCCCGCCGGCTGACCGCCAGCGCGCCCTGCGGTTCGTTATCCACCTTGTCGGCGATCTGCACCAGCCCATGCATGTCGGCGACGGGACGGATCGTGGCGGGAATGATGTCACGGTGATCTTCTTCGAGAATGTCACCACGCTTCATCTCGTCTGGGACGAGGACATGGTCGATTATGAACAGCTCTCCTATTCGGAGATGACGGAGTGGCTGGACCGCCGGATCACGCCTGAGCTGGCCGAAGCATGGTCGGTCACCGACCCGCATGTCTGGATATCAGAGAGTGCGGAAATTCGCCCGACGCTCTATCCCGATGATGCCGAGCTGCAATGGAATTACGTGTTCGAGCATCGCGCCACGATGCGGATGCGCCTGTCACAGGGCGGTATCCGTCTCGCCGCCTATCTCAACGAACTGTTCGAAGACTAGGGCTTATTGCGATCTCACCGCCACGCTGGTCGCGCCGACAGACTGACCGGCCGGAGTCCGGAAATGGACGAAGACGCGGTTATTCGCCGGATCGTTGGCAATGGACGTATTGCTGCGCACGAAAACCGCGAAGGTGAGGGTTTCGCCAGCCTGGAAAAGCCGGGTCAGGCTGGCAGCGCGCGGCGTGGCGCACTGGCCGGTCGCGGCATCGGTCTGGCAGATTTCCAGCAGGTCGAATTCCGAAGTATTCGGGCCAGGTTCCGGTATTACCGTCACATTTGCCGTTGCGCCCAGATTGGCTGTTGCGACCGAGAATGCGCCGGCACCGCCGCCTGCAGGCAATTCGGTTATGCCATTGTTTCCGGTCGTGGCAGCCAGGGCGACAATGTCCGGCAGGGAGAGTGTCGTTGAAGTGAAGCGCAGCGTATTCACGCCTGCAATGACGGGCGCGCTGCCGCGATTGCGGCAGGCGGTGTCAATCTGCAGATCCGGGACATTTGTTACCCCGGCCTGTGAAAAAGATATCACGAATGTCTGGATGCTGCCGGCCGGAATATCCGCCAGATCACCGGGATTGCCGATGGCGGCATTGGTCGCCGGATCCGTGCGCTGGAAGGAAAAGTCGGCCGCGGCCGCCCCATGCACCCGCAGTCCGCAGCCCAGCGCCGGCGATCCGGTTGATGCCGGATTGACGACCGACACAAAGGCGGTGGCGGATGTTCCGGCTGCAACCGTCCGGCTGTAGGGCAGGACAGCGGAACGGACCGTGACGCCACCGGGACGGTAATCACGGACATTATAGCCAGCTTCACGCATGGACCGGGCATTATCCGTCGGCGATGTGGTATTGTCCTGGGGGGATCCAGGCGCGTGCGGTGATTGCGGGAGCGTCCCGCAGGCCTGTCCGGCACAATTGGCCTGTTGCGGATTGGAAAACCGGGCCAGCCAGGTTTCATTCTGCCCGAAACTGCCCGCGCAATTCACGTTGGAACGGGTCGAATCATACCCCATGATCGTGCGGAAACTGCAGTCGACCCGGTGTCCATAGGAAAAGTTGAAAACGCCGGGACCGTTGGTGTTTTCAATATTGTGTGTCGAACCGAGATTGTGGCCGACTTCATGGGCAAAGGTCAGATCACCGCAACTGCGGCCGGTCCCGTTCCCATCCGGGCCATCTCCGGAGACGGCCACACCGAGCACCCAGTCTTCGGCGGGATCGATTTGCCCCTCTGCGCCACCCCCCGGCAGGTAGGCGACACCGCAATAGGTCTGCTGGGCGCGCCAATAGCGGCGCAGCATGACGACGATATCGGCTCCGACCGCATTCCTGAAATCCAGAAGGCTGGAAAGGTCGCCATTATTGATGCAGGCATTGGGTCCACCCGAGCAATTGCCATCGACATCCAGCTCCGTGCCGGGATGGCCATAACTGGCGCCCGCATAGAGATCATCGATCGTCTCGAGCGTCGAGGTGAATTCGTCCCACGCGCCGGGTACGGGCGTGGCCCCGACGAGGCGCGCGCGTAATCCCGTATCACTGTCGACCAGTGCCTGATCAAGGACATTCACGAGATGCTGCATGCGCGTTGTCAGGCCCAGACCGTAATAGCTGCGCATGCCATTCGTATAGACAATGGCGATATCTATGGTTCCGTTGGAACCTGTGGCCACGGCCTGGCTGATATGTTCGCGGTCGAGACTGGCGGCGGGGCGGGCGGCGTTACCAATGGGACGTGTCAGCGCATCGCTGCCCGGCTCCAGAGGCGCGCCGAGATCGCGCGTCAGCTCAAGCGGACCGCCCGGCCCGGTTGGTGCCAGCGTCCAGGCCCCTTCCGGCGTGGCGATATAGCCGAAGGTCGCAGCCGCGCCGTGTGTGAGAATGACGCGGTAGGGCTCGCCTTCACGGGCCAGATGCCCGACCCAGAGACGGTCGCCGCTGTCTGACATGGCGGTGCGATCAAAGGCAATCTCGTGCCGTCCGGCCGCCGGCAAGGTCAGGAAGATCGTCTCACCCGGTTCAAGGGAAAAGGCGTCATCGGCCAAGCGTAAGAACCGGCCGTCCGTCAAATCCGGCGAGACTTCAAACAATTCCTGTGCGGCGGCCGGTTGCAAGACCAGAAACCCCGCCACCAGACCCCATACCCAGTTATGCATGCCGCTCTCCCTCAAGTACGGGATGAAAGCTACCACCGGATTTGGGAGGAGGGTTTCACATTGATGTGAGATCGGGTGCGCCCGCCCTTGCATCAAGGCTCGACACGGGCGCGCATTCGCGGCCATGCTGTCCTCACACAAGCAGGGGGCGTTCATGGAATTCACCGGGAAAATTGCCATCGTCACAGGCGGTGCGGGCGGGATTGGTGCTGCTGCGGCGCGCGAGTTTCACAGGCGCGGGGCGCGAGTGGCCTGCTGCGATCTGGACGGCGGGGCGGCGGACGCCGTTGCCAGGGAATGCGGCGGGTTTGGAAAGCGCGTGAATGTCGCCGATGAAGGCGAGATGGCGGTCTTCATTGCCGAGGTCGAACGCGATCTGGGGCCGGTCGATATTTTCTACGCCAATGCCGGGGTCGGCTATACCGACGGCCCGGTGGGCGGCGCGGCGGGCGCGCCCAATTCAAACTGGGAGAAGGCCTGGCAGATCAATGTCATGCACGGCGTCTATGCAGCGCGGCATGTGCTGCCCGGCATGACGAAACGCGGCTCGGGTGCCTTCCTGATTACCGCGTCGGCCGCCGGCCTGCTGGCGCAGATCGGCGATGCCGCCTATTCCGCCACCAAGGCCGCGGCCATATCGGTCGCGGAAAGCATCGCCATCAGTCATGGCGATGACGGCATTCAGGCCCACGCCGTCTGCCCGCAATATGTCAAAACCAACATGACCAAGGATTTGCCCGAAGTGATGACGTCGGTGGATGGCATGATCACGGCGGAAGACGCCGCGCGGACGATTGCGGACGGGGTGGAGAAGAATGACTTCCTCATCCTCACCCATCCGGTCGTCGCCGATCACTTCGCCAAGAAAGCGGGCGACCGCAATCGCTGGCTCGGCGGCATGCGCAAGCTGCGCCGTATGCTGATGGAGATGAATGGCGGTCGGGTGGTTTAGGTGAGCCCGATCACCCCGGCCTGACCGCCGAAGGGGCCGCCTTTTGCGCGGCGGCAAGAGAAGAGGTTGTCATCAGCAAAGGTACAGGCATCTGACATCCAGATCGCGTCCGGTAACACACCCGCTTCGATCAACTGACGCCTGACAGCGCCTGCATTGTCCAGCTTGCCACCACCTTCGGCATCGCGAGGGCCTATGATCCCCTGCGTGCCGCCAAACAGGGAGCCGAATTGTTCAATCACTTCCGGTCCGACGCGGTAATGCGCCGGGCTGATGGACGGGCCGATGGCGGCCTGGATCTTGCCCGGGAGGGTGCCATAGGCGGCGTTCATGGACTCCAGCGTATGACGGGCAATCTCCTGCACCGTGCCGCGCCAGCCGGAATGGACGGCTGCGATGGCGCGGTTTTCAGCGTCAAAGATAAGCAGCGGGACGCAATCAGCAGTCTGAACGGCGAGGCCCATGCCCGGCACATCGGTCATCATCGCATCTCCCTCCCCGGCGGCGCCATTGGCGGGAGCGGCATCTACGCGCAGCACTGTGTTGCCGTGGACCTGCTTTGCGAAGACCAGGGATTTGAGCCCCAGAGCGGCCTTCACGCGGGCGCGGTTTTCTTCCACCGCGCCATCGGCTTCACCGTCGCGGCGGGACAGGTTGAGGCTTTCAAATGTGCCGGTGGAGACCCCGCCCTCGCGGGTGGTGAAGGCGTGGACCAGACCGTCCTGTTTCAGATTCGGTGCGGAGATGAAACCTACCATTCACCACCCTCCTCCGGCAAAAACCCGATGCGATCCCGCCCCAGATCATAACCCGCGCGCGCCTGCGCAATATCGTCCAGCAGGCCGTGCAGCGTTGACCAGTCATCGCGCTCGTGGATGGGCGCAAAGGCTCCTTCCATGGTCTCGATCGTCATGTGGACCGGGTTTTCGCGCGCGAAATAGGCATGGCCGAGGCGCTCTGGCCGGACGGATGTGTGATCCGCGAACAAATCTGAAAAGGCCGCATATTCCGGCCCGGAGTACTCGCGGGCAGCGGCCCTGATGCGCTCGGAATCATTGGTGAAATGATCAAAGAAGACCGCCTCGAACGGCAATTGGCTGGCCGAGAGGAAAGCCAGAAACGCCTTCACCATGTCTTCGGAATTGTCCTGCACCGCCACACCCAGACGCGCGCAGAACGCCCCCGTCATCTCCGTTGTATAGGCGTCCGGGAAGGTGTTGAGCACATCTATAATCTGGTCCTTGTCGCCCACCGGCAGAAGCGCAACCGCGAGCTGTTGCAGCGCCCAGAAGACGGCTTCGGGCTGGCGCGCATAGGCATAAAGCCCGTTCTCGTCGAAATACGCCGCGGTAAAGCCCGGCTTGTAGGTCGGCAAAAACCGCCATGGCCCATAGTCGAAACTCTCGCCGGTGACGTTGAGATTGTCGGTGTTGAGGACGCCATGCACAAAACCCGCCGCCATCCATTGGGCGGCCAGACGGGCCGACGCCGCGCACACCACTGCAAGGAATTGCGCAGTCTTTTCGGGGCCTTCAAAGCCGGACAGATCCGGGTAATAGCTGGTGATCGCATGATCGATCAGGGCCGCGATCCTGTCGGGCGCGCCCTCATAGGCATGGCGCTGGAATGTGCCGAAACGGACATGGGAATGCTGCAACCGGGTCAGCACCGCCCCGCGCGCGGGCGAGGGTTCGTCATGACGGGCGAGCTGATCGCCGGTCTCGAACACGCAAAAGGCTTTCGAGGTATAGACGCCCAGCGCTTCGAGCATTTCTGCGGCGAGAATTTCCCGCACCGCGCCTTTCAGCGTCAGGCGGCCATCGCCGGTGCGCGACCACGGCGTCTGGCCCGATCCCTTGGTGCCGAAGTCCAGCAAGCGGCCGGCCGGATCGCGCATCTGGGCATAAAGAAAGCCGCGACCATCGCCGATCTGCGGATTGTAATGCCGGAATTGATGGCCGTGATAGCGCATGGCGAGCGGTGCATGGGGATAGCCGTCCGGGCGGTCAAAACGGCCAAAATGACCGGCGATCTGTTCCGGGGTCAGCCCGCCCAGACCGATCTCCTCGGCCCAGCGTTTGTTCCACCAACGCAGCTTCAGGTCGGGAAAATCTGCCGGTTCGACCGCGTCGGCGAAATCGGGCCCTAGAAGCGCAAAGGCGGATTCCGGCGTGAAGCTCATGCCGTCAGGCCGGTGCGCAAGGCTTCGGCCGCCAGCCGCACCTGCTTGTCCGCGCCGATGGCCACGCGCGTCATGTTGAAAAAGCCGTGCGGGAGCCCTTTTGAAAGATGATAGCTGACCTTCACACCGGCGGCCTGAAGCCGGTCGCGATAGGCCTGCCCCTCATCGAAGAGCGGGTCGAGCTCGGCGGCAGCAATATGGGCCGGTGGCAGGCCAGTCAGATCGGTTTCGAACAGCGGCGAGATGCGCGGATCCATCGGACCAGTTTCTCCGCAATAGGTGTCGCGGATCCAGTCCAGCGCATTGGCTGACAGCATATGGCCTTCCAGCATTTTTGGCTTGATCTTGCGGGTCTCGGCCAGTTGCAGCAGCGGATAGATGAGGAGCTGGAAACGGATACGGCCGCGGCGCGCCTGCGCGATGGCGGCAGCCAGTCCCCCGCCTGCCGAATCGCCGGCCACGGCCAGGCGGTCCGGGTCAGCCCCCAGCTCATCCGCGCCCTCTCCGGCGGCCCAGTCCAAAGCGGCCAGACAATCCTCATAAGCCGCCGGGAAAGGGCATTCCGGTGCCAGGCGGTAATCGACGGCCAGCAGACGGCATTCCGATTGCGCGGCAAGCCGCTGAGCCATGCGGTGATGGCTCTCCAGATCGCCGAAAACATAACCTCCGCCATGGAAGAAAACCGTCAGCGGGGCCGGGACATTGGTATCTTCCGGCACATAGAGGCGGGCCGGAATATCTCCGGCCGGTCCGGGAATGACAAGGTCACGGACTTCGGCGACGTCCGGCGGCGACGTCTCCATGACCGGGACCAGTTTGCGCAGGGCGGCCCGTCCATTGCGGGCGCTGGTATCGGGGGCGAAGGGATCGCTCAGCCCGGCGCGGGAGATCAGGTCAGACCAGTTGAATGAGTTTGCCATGCGCAGGAATTAAGCGCGGCGGGCCGGATGTGCAATCACCCTAGTGAAGTGTGACCTCGGTATCGCGCTCCAGACGTCCTGCGAGCGCATCTTCCACCACGCTTTTCAGCGCCCGCCAGGCATCGGCGCGCTGATCATCTCCTGCCTCTTCCATCTCGCCGACGGCCAGGTCGGCATAGCCCAGCGCCTTGGCGCCATGGCGGTCAACCAGCAGGAAGGCGAGAGAAAGCATGTCGGCGGGGGTGATGTGGCTGGCTATGGTCATGGTCTGATCCGGCTCCGGTCTCGGGATTGGACCGGAGCCACGCAAGCCGCGCGCCAGTCCCGGATTCCTTTCGGAGACGTATTTTCAATAACTTGGCTGAATGCCGGATGACCGGAAACGGGCCAGCTTTGCCGTCAGGTCTTTTCTGCCGGACGTTTCGTGCCGGGTGCGTAGCCGCCGCCCTCGAGATAGGCGATCTCGTCAGGGGTCGACGTCCGGCCCAGCGCGTCATTGCGATAGGGAAAGCGTCCGAATTTGGCGATCACATCGCGGTGCATCCGGGCGTGATGGAGGTTGGTATTGCCCTCCGGCATGCGGGTGGCAAAAAGCTCGATGGTCTTTTCCTGATCGGCCAGGTCTTCAGAATGCATGAAGGGCATGTAGACAAAGGACCGCCGCGCTTCCGGCAATTCCGTGTCAAAGCCCTTGTCCATCATCGCCTGCGCGATCTCGCGGGCCTTGGCATCGAAGGCGAAGGCCTTGCCCGAACCGCGCCAGACATTGCGCGTGAACTGGTCAAACAGGAGGAGAAGCGCGAGCCCGCCCTCGGCGGTCTCCATCCAGGGATGGCCGCCGTCCTTTACCCGCCTGGCCTCGGCCTCGATGACACTGGCGAACTGACGGCGTATGCGGGCATCAAATTCCGGTGTGGAGACGAAGTGCAGCTTCGGATCGGTGTCCTCGAACCAGAAGCGGAGAATGTCGGCGGGTTGGGTCATGAAATGAAGTCTAAGGTGCGCTGCTGACGAGGCAATAGCGCGAAATGCCGAAGCTCGCGTCCAAGCACACTGATTTACAAGCGCCAACGCCCCAGCCTTGAGCCCGTTTCATGTGAGCACGGCCCGCAGCGTAAGCGGAGCAGACAAGCGCCCGGGCCGCGCGCAGCGGAAACAATAAAAGGCTACGAAGGACGAGGGCCAAGCACGGTCGTCGTCAAACCCTGTCCGCGTCTTGCTCCGGTTTAACCGGAGCATCTCGAACGAAAGGCGACGATTTTCGAGATCCTCCGATCCCTCGCCTCCGCGAGGGCAGGCAAGTCGGAGGAAGACGGATGGTGTCTATGGAGAGTTGTTGAGATCCATCCCTCACGAACCCGCCAGGGTTCGCAAGCGCGACCGCGCGCCCGCAGCTTTAGCGAGGACCGACCGAGCGGAGGCGAGGTAGGATCAACATGAGCTGGCTTGCCCAGCCGAAGCTCGCGCAGCGAGTGAAGGCCCCTGCCGGGGCATTCTCCGCCTAAAATTGATTCACCGGATCAATTTTTCTGCCTCCGGCAGACCGGCTAGGAATGGTGCCCCTGGCCCGAATCGAACGGGCACTTCCGAAGAAACCAGATTTTGAATCCGGCGCGTCTACCAGTTCCGCCACAGGGGCAATCCCGAGCAGGCGCGGAAACTGCCTTCACTTGCCACGAAATTCAATAGCGGCGCGCTGAAGGCTCGCATTGGATCGCAGATCGCTCTAAACGGCGGTTATGAGCGATGATTCAGACCCCATCCCTGACGCTCCAGAAGGTCTTGTCGCCCGGCTGGTGCGTATTGGCGAAGACGCGCCGGAAAGTGGCCTGTCCCTGAGCGAATTCATGGAAGCGCTGGGCGAGCGCGCCTTCGGCATCTTGCTGTTTGCCTTTGCCATTCCGGTCTGCATCCCCTTTCTCTACGGCATTCCACAAGTGCTCTCCCTGCCCATGATGGCGCTGGCCTTCCAGATGGCAGCGGGACGCGGGGAACCATGGGTACCGGTGAAATTCCGTGCCCGGCGGATGGAGAAGCGCGGCCTGGAGAAAATGGGCCGCCAGGCGAAGCGCTGGTTCGGCTGGATCGAGGCGGTGGCGCGCCCGCGCCTGCTCTTTCTTTCGGGCCCGACCGGCGAGCGGGTTGTGGGCGGCGTGTTCTGCCTGTTCTGCGCGTCAATTCTCGTACCCCTGCCGCTGACCAATTCAACGCCGGGCATTGCGGTGGCCATCGCCTCGCTGGGCCTGATCACGCGGGACGGCTTGCTGATCCTCGCCGGTCTGGTGCTCGGCCTGGTCTGGATCACGATACTGGTCGTCGGCGGTCCGGCCCTGATCTATGCGCTGATCGAGTGGGGTCGCGGCTTTGTGAACAGCTAGCGGCGGGCTGCGGCGCATTGCACGCTTTTCGTCTGGCCCGTCGCGCATTAGTGTCCGGGCCATGAACACGATCACATCCTTCCTCACCGCCCAACGCTGGCCGTTCGTGGCGGCGCTGGCCTCGGCGCTGATCCTCGGCGGCGCGTATTTCTTCCAGTATGTGCTGGGCTATGATCCGTGCGCGCTGTGCTATGACCAGCGTCATATCCACAAGGCCGTGATTGGCGTGGGCCTGATTGGCGGGCTGGGCCTGATATTTGTGCCGGCCTTGCGGGCCTATGCGATGTGGATCTGCCTGATCATCGGCGCGATCTATGTCTATTCGGCCGGTTTTGCCTTCTGGCATGCCGGGATCGAGTATGACTGGTGGGAAGGGCCGTCGACCTGCACCGCCGGGGCGAGCGTCAATTTGTCAACAGCAGACCTCCTCTCCGTGCTCGATGGCGGCGGGCCGGTGGTGTTGTGCGACGAGGCCGCCTGGACGCTGCTGGGGATTTCCATGGCCGGTTACAATGCGCTTATGTCGGCCGTACTGGCTGCTGCCTCAGTCTTCATCGGCGTTAAGCGCAAATGAGCCGCGCGCCCCGCCCGCCTTTGCCCGGCCGCAAAGCTGACGCCAACCGCATCGCCGAGATGATCCGCGTCGATCATGCCGGGGAATATGGCGCGGTGGCGATCTATGAAGGCCAGCTGGCGGTGTTCGGGAAAATCCCGTCCAAGGTTCGCATTGCCAATCAGCTGCGCCATATGGCCGAGGACGAGCAGGCGCATCTCGATGCGTTTGACGGCTTCATCCGCAGGCGTGGCGTCCGCCCGACGGCGCTGATGCCGGTCTGGAAAATCGCCGGCCGCACGCTGGGCGTTGCCACCGCGCTGATGGGGGAGAAAGCCGCCCATGCCTGCACCGAGGCCGTCGAAACGGTGATCGAGGGTCATTATACCGGTCAGATCGGCGAGCTGGAGGCCGCAGGCGAGGATGAGCTGGCCACCCGCTTCACACAGTTCCGCGACGAGGAAGTCGCGCACAAGGCGTTGGCCGTGGATGAAGGCGCGAAAGAGGCGTTCGGCTATCCGCTGCTGTCAAAGCTGATTGAAGCGGGTTGCCGCACGGCAATTGGCATTACGACGAAAATCTAGCGCTCCAGCTCGGTATCCCAGTAGAGATAGTCCAGCCAGCTGGCGTGGAGGTATTTCGGCGGGAAGCGGCGGCCCTGCGCCTGCAATTGATGCATGTTCGGGCGGATCGGCTTTGGCTGGTTCATGCCGGCCTGCCGGGGCGTGCGGCCCCCTTTTTTCAGATTGCAGGGCGAACAGGCGGCGACGATATTTTCCCAGGAGGTATCGCCGCCCTGCGAACGCGGCACGACGTGATCGAAGGTCAGGTCATCAACCCTGTCACGGCCGCAATAGACGCATTTGAAGCCATCGCGCAGCCAGACATTATAGCGGGTGAAGGCCGGTGCCCGGTTGTGGGTGACATATTCATGCAGCGCGACGACGGACGGGGCGTGCATTTCCATCGACGGTGAGTGGATGAGGTCGTCGTAATTGGACACCACGGTGACGCGTTCGAGGAAGACATTCTTGACGGCCTCCTGCCAGCTCCAGACCGAAAGCGGCCAGTAGGACAGGGGCTGATAGTCCGCATTGAGGACCAGACAGGGCCAACCCGACGGGGCCTTATCAAGCACTTGCATGACGCCCTCCCGTGTTATGGGCGGGGCCGGTTCCGTGCCTATGCCAATCAAAAATCCTGAACACACACCTCCCTGTCCGGCGATGCGGCGGGATTCTCAGCGAATCGCGCCGATAACCGTGTTGGTCAATTTATACCGCCTTAGACGTAACACGCCTATGACGCAGGCGTTAACCTTTTCGCAGGACTCAGGCGTAGGCGCCGGAAAAGACCTTACCCAGAAAACGGCCGCCGATTTCCAGCCCGTCCGGGCCGATGCCATGCGGAATGCCCGGCGAGATATGCCACTGGCAGGACGCGCCGGCATCACACAGGCCCTGTGCGGCATCGAACATCATGCCCAGCGGCAGCACATCGTCCCGGTCGCCGTGGATCAACTGGATGGGCGGGCGGGAGCGGATCTGGTCCTTCAGCGTCATGCGGCTGGGCATGGCCCCGGAATAGCCCAGGATTCCAGCCAAGCTTGGTGCGCGCCGCAGGCCGCAATGCAAGGCCATCATCGTGCCCTGCGAAAACCCGACAAGCGCCACATCCCCCGGGGTCAGACCATAGCGGGCGATTTCCTGGTCGATGAAGGCATCGAGAACCGGGGCGGCGGATTCCACACCGCGATTGGTCTCCTGCGGGTCCAGCCGCGTGATCGGAAACCATTGATAGCCATTGGGTGCACCCGGCACCGGCTGGGGCGCATTCGGCGCCACGAATTGCACATGCGGCAAATCCTGCGCCCACTGGCCGGCCAGACCGATCAGATCCTCGCCATTGGCTCCATAGCCATGCACGAGAATGGCGAGCTTGCGCGGGCGCTGCCCGTTGGCGGGCGGTTGTCTGGGACCGTCGATCATCATGGCGCGGACTATAGGGCGCGAATTGGGGACTTGAAGCGGGCAAGCGCAGGCGCGAAACAGAGGACATGCGTGATTTCGTCACCCGCTTTGCACCCTCGCCCACCGGGTATCTGCATCTTGGGCATGCCTATTCCGCGCTGACCGCCTGGCAGGCGGCGCAGGAGGCGGGCGGCCGATTCCTTTTGCGAATCGAGGATATCGACACGATCCGCTGCAAACCCGAATTCGAAGCCGCCATATATGAGGATCTTGCCTGGCTGGGGCTCAGCTGGGAGACGCCGGTGCGGCGGCAGTCGGAGCATTTCAGCGGCTATTCCGCCGCGATTGATCAACTTGCCGGGCGCGGCCTGATCTATCGCTGTTTCAAGACGCGCAAGGAAATCCTTGAGGATATCGGCCGCGCACCGCATCATCCCGGCGAGAGCCCGGAGGGTGTCATCTATCCCGGGCCAGCGGAACCCATGAGCCAGGAAGAAGAAGCCGGCCGCATCGCGGCAGGAGAGGCGTTTGCCTGGCGGCTGTCGATGAAGGCGGCCGCAGAGGCGGTGGGCGATCTGCCACGCCTGACCTTTACCGAGGAGGGCGAAGGCCCGAATGGTGAAAGCGGGAGCTGCGCGATACAGCCGGACCTGATCGGCGATGTCATTCTGGCGCGCAAGGATATCAGCACCAGCTATCATCTCGCCGTGACGATGGATGATGCCCTCCAGGGCGTAACCCATGTTATCCGCGGGCAGGACCTGTTCTTTGCCACAACGGTTCACCGCATTCTCCAGGCCCTGCTCGGCCTGCCCGTGCCGGTCTATCGCCATCATGGCCTGATTTCCGGAGCAGACGGGGCGCGCTTCACCAAGCGCGACAAATCGCAAACCCTGCGCTCGATGCGGGAGAGCGGCGCCCGGCCAGAGGACATCCGCCTGCAGCTCGGTTTCAAATGGTGACTTCCCTTTTGCCGCAATGAGTATTAGCGGGGCGTGGGGGAGGCCTTATGACCGAAACGTCCGAGAAAACCGTCCTGACGGGACTGATCGTGCTGATCCTCGGGGCTATCGCCATTGGCATGGCGGCGCCGCTGGTCAAGCTGTCCGAGCTGGGCCCGCAGACGGTCGGCTTCTGGCGCATGGCGCTGGCCATTCCCTTTGCTTTCCTGTGGATGCAGTTCGACCGCAATCCGCCCGCGAAAGCGGATACGCCAACCGGCTGGAAGCGCTGGCTCTATCTGTGCCTGCCCGGCCTGCTCTTTGCCGGCGATCTCGCCTTCTGGCATGCCGGGATCAAGATCACGAGCGTGGCCAATGCAACCTTCCTCGCCAATCTGCAGCCGGTCTTCGTCGTCCTCGCCACCTGGCTGATTTTCAAGGAGACCCTGACCCGGCAATTCCTGTTTGCCGCCGGGCTGGCGCTGGCCGGGGCAGCACTGTTGTCGGCCGGGAATATCACCGTTGCTCCGGAACGCTGGCCGGGCGACCTGCTCTCGGTCGGCACCGCTGTCTGGTATGCTGCCTATATCCTGGCCATCCGGCAGGCGCGGCGCTTTGCCTCGACGGGAACGGTGATCTTTTTCACAACGCTGGTGACCGCGCCGATTCTGGCCGTGGCCGCGCTTGGTTTCGGGGAAAACCTGCTGCCGGGCACGCTGACCGACTGGCTGGTGCTGCTGGGTCTGGCGATCGGTGTGCAGATCGTGGGGCAGGGCGGCGTGGCCTTCGGGCTGGGCCGGGTTCCGGCTCCGGTGGCGTCCATCATCATCCTGATCCAGCCGGTCGTGGCGTCGATTGCGGGCTGGCTGATGTTCGGGGAAGCCTTTGCGCCGCTGCAATATGCCGGAGCGGCACTGGTCCTGGCCGGTGTGTGGTGGGTGCAGCGCAAATCGCGGACTGCGGCAACTCGCGGCTTGGCCAAACCGCCCGAGGGCGGGTAGAGACAGGGCCATGACAAAGTCAAACGCCATAGACGACCCTTTCCTGCGCGACCTCTGGTATTTCGGCGTCGTGGGCAGCGAGATCAAACCCGGCCAGATGGTCCAGAAGGAACGCCTGGGGGAGCTGGTCCTGTTTGGCCGCACCCATGACGGCCAGGCGTTCGCGATGACGGATATCTGTCCGCACCGCGCCATCCTGTTGTCGGGTGGCGAAATGGTGAAAACAGAGACCGGCACGCAGGTGCAATGTCCCTATCATGGCTGGCGGTTCCGCCCGGACGGCCAGTGCGCCAACATTCCCTCGCTGACCGCGGACCAGACCGAGGGGATGGATATCTCGAAAATCAGGGCGCGGACCTATCCGGTGCATGAAAGTTATGGCGTGATCTGGATCTGGTTCGGATATGATACGGAGGCAGAGCCCTGCCTTGATCCGCCCCGTCTCGATATTCCGGCGGACTCCCGGATCCGGATGCATGATGAATGCGACTTCAACTGCGACATGGATGCGGCCGTCATCAGCCTGATGGACCCGGCGCATATCCCCTATATCCATAACCAGTCATGGTGGCGGACGCCGAAAACCATGCACGAAAAGCAGAAGACGTTCGGTCCGATTGATCGCGGCTTCTCCATGCTGCCGCACAAGCCGTCATCCAATTCCTTCATCTACAAGCTGTTCGGCACGGACATCACGACCGAAATCCGGCTGGAACTGCCCGGCCTGCGTCCGGAATACATGAAAGCCGGGGACAAGCACGTCACGACCGTTACCATTGTGACGCCGGTGAATGAGACCAAGACGATCATCTCGGTCATTCTCTACTGGAATCATCCGGCGGTGAGTTTTGTGCCGAAATGGCTGATCCGCCGGGCCATGCATATCTTCATGGCGCAGGATTCCGCCGCTGTGGATTCGCAGGCCATAGGCATGTCCTATGATCCACCGCAAATGTTCATCCATGACAGCGACATTCCGGCGAAATGGTATCTGGCGCTGCGGCGGAACTGGGAGAAGCACCGGAAAGAGGGCGCGGACTTCGTCAATCCGGTGAAACAACCGACCACATTGCGGTGGCGGAGCTAGGCACCAAAGGTGTGACAATGCGTGATTGGACCATTCGCTGCCGCGGGCCTATGTGAGGCGTCATGATGATTTTTCTGAATATACTGATCGTGATCTCGTTGCTGGCGGTGCTGGTGACGCTGATCCTCGGCTTTGTGAACATGGCGCGGGGCGGGGATGGCGCTTCGGCGCGTTCGAATGTGCTTATGCGCTACCGCGTCGGCATCCAGTTTGCCGCCATCATGCTGATGGTGCTCGGTTTCATCGCCAAAGGCGCGATGACCGGCTGAGTGCCTATTCCGGTGCCAGTCCGGACAGGACAGACCGGACACGCGGCGCGACCTCGTCCAGACGCCCGTCATTGACGCCGGCCACGGCGATTCGGTCGGCCGCCGGCCAGATCACGGCCTGTACGAACCACATCGTGTTCGAGCCCGCATGGCGCAGCGAGCCGTCGGCATTGACGCCCCACCCCATGGCATAATCAGCGCCCTCCGGCGGCGTGAGCAGGGTCTGCCAGCTCTCCTGCGAGAGGTAATCGCGCTCCTCACCGCGTGCGCCGGCCAGAACGAGCTGCAGGAAGACGGCATAATCCGGCATCGACATGTGCGCACGTCCAGCCGGATTCATGGCGGGCGGATTATCCGCTCCGGCATCCGTCCCGGCTGGCGACAGACGGCCCCAGCTGGTCCGGTGGCCTTGCGGATTTTCATCCTGCGGCGGACCGAAACCGGCGCTCTCGAGACCCAGCACATCAAAGATTTCGGTCCGGATCAGATCTTCCCAGCTTTGCCCGGACACGGTTTCCAGCATCATGGCGGCGGCGACATAGCCGGCATTCGAATACAGAAAGTCTCCGCGTGCGCCCGCCGGGTTGCGGAGCACATCCCGCAGATAGGGATGACGGTCGGCTTGCGGATCGCGCGTGCCGAACAGGCCGGATATCCCCAGTGTGGTCAGCCGGCCGGTATTGCTCTGCATCCCCGACCGGTGGTGCAGAAGATCGGCCAGTGTCGCCTCTGCGAGACCGGGAGCTAAGGAGTCGAATTCCGTTCCCAGCGTCTCCCCGATGGTCGTGTCCCAATCGATGAGGCCCTGCTCCACAAGGCGCGCCGCGAGGACCGCCGTCATCGCCTTGGTGTTTGATCCCAGATGCCAGGCGTCGGACACTTCGATGGCGGCTTCGCCCGTGGACTGGCGGAGGCCGGAGACCGCCACTTGCGGATTGCCGTCCTCGATGAGCATGACCACGGCACCCGGAGATCCGGCCTCGACCAGGCCGTCGGCGAGCGACTGGATGTCCTGACGTGCCTCGGCGGCCGGTACCAGAAGCATCAAGAGCGGAAGCGTGAAACGGAGCATCGGACTGTCCCTGACCATATCCTGTCTTGAAAGCCTATCCTGCCTGATCCAGTTTGCCCGGCAACCGGAACAATGAGGACGTAAATCCCATGGTGCGCCTGACCAAGATCTACACAAAGACCGGCGACAAGGGCCGGACGCGGCTGGGCGACATGTCCGAAGTGGGCAAGACAGATATCCGCGTCGAGGCCTATGGCACGGTCGATGAAGCCAATGCCGTCATCGGCCTGGCGCGATCGGCGCTCGCCGGGACGCCGCCCGATGCGCTGCTGCAGAAAGTACAGAACGAGATGTTCGATCTCGGCGCGGATCTGTGCGTGCCCGACACCGGCGAAGATCCGGGCTTCGAGCCCCTTCGGATAACGGCAAAACAGGTCGAAGCGCTGGAAGCGGCCATTGACGAATGGAATGCGAGGCTGGAGCCGCTCGACAGCTTCGTGCTGCCGGCGGGCTCGGAAGCATCAGCCCGCCTTCACTATGCCCGCACGGTGTGCCGCCGGGCCGAACGCCGGACTGTGGCGCTGCAACAGGCCTATGCCCGGCTGAATCCGGAAACCGTACGCTATCTCAACCGGTTGTCGGACCTGCTCTTTGTGCTGGCCCGCATCGCCAATGCGGATGGTCGCGCCGATGTGAAATGGGTGCCGGGCGCATCCCGGGATTAATTCCGTTCAAGAAACAGTGATATGTATCTACACCCGATTGTCGCGAACAGGGGCCGTCCTATATCTGAGCCATTGCGGCGTGATGCCGCAGCTTGATCCATCCGTTACAGGGAGCCTCCCCCATGAAATTCCTGACCGCTACCGCCGTCGCCGCCCTTGCCGCCGCGGCCGCCTTTGCCGATCCGGTCGCCTATGAGTTTGATCGCGGTCACACCGAGATTTCGGCCAGCTGGGACCATCAGGGCCTGTCACGCCAGTCGCTGCAATTCACCAATTATGACGGCACGCTGCTATTGGATTTCGACAATCCGGAAAATTCGACGGTTGATATTACCTTCAATCTCATTGATGGGCTGTGGGCCGGGGCTCATCATGACCGGTTCATCCGGCATCTGAACTCAGACGAAATCTTCAATACCGCCGAATTTCCGACCGCGCGTTTTGTTGCGACCGGATTTGAGACCGAAGACGGCGTGACCGGCACCATGTCTGGCGACCTCACGATTGTCGGTGTGACGGTTCCGGTTACCCTGGATGTGACGCTGAACGATTTACGCGAAGACGGCACGGCCGGTTTCACAGCCACCGGAACACTTGTCCGCAGTGACTGGGGTCCGACGGTCGGCATCTATGCCGGCCCGGTATCTGATGAAGTCATCCTGACCATCAATACCGAACTGTCGGTTGCGGAAGATGACGCCGAATAAGTGACGTTAACGTCAGTCTGATCAAAGGCCGGTCCGCATGGGCCGGCCTTTTTGCATGCGGCATTGTGCAGTGCCGCACAGGCGTTGACTTCCGCTGTGGGCGATTGCAGTTTCGCGCCCTATTTCGTTGACCAGTGGATTGATGCGGGGCGGCCTGTCCCGTGCAGACCGGGGAAGCTCCATGAAAATACTCGTGCCCGTCAAACGGGTGGTTGATTACAATGTGAAAGTCCGTGTTAAACCGGACCAGAGCGGTGTCGACCTCTCCAATGTCAAAATGTCGATGAACCCTTTCTGCGAGATCGCGGTGGAAGAAGCCGTGCGCATGAAGGAAAAGGGCGGCGTTGATGAAATCATCGTCGTCTCCATCGGGCCGCAGCAAGCGCAGGAGACCATTCGCACCGCGCTCGCCATGGGCGCTGACCGCGGCATCCTGATCCAGACAAACGAGACGGTCGAACCCCTGGCGGTGGCCAAGCTGCTGGCCAAGGTCGTTGCCGAAGAAGGCCCGGAGCTGGTCATCCTCGGCAAGCAGGCCATTGATGACGATTCCAACCAGACCGGACAGATGCTGGCCGCCCTCCTCGACTGGCCGCAAGCGACTTTCGCCTCGGAAGTCGCTGTTGCCAATGGCAAGGCCAATGTCACCCGCGAGATTGATGGCGGGCTACAGACCATTTCTGTCGAACTGCCGGCGATCATCACCACCGATCTGCGTCTGAACGAGCCGCGCTATGCGTCTTTGCCGAACATCATGAAGGCGAAACGCAAGCCGATCGACTCGAAGACACCTGAGGATTTCGGTGTGGATATCGCGCCGCGCCTGAAAGTGCTGAAAGTGACCGAGCCGCCCAAGCGCGAAGCCGGTATCAAGGTCGAGAGCGTCGCCGAACTGGTCGACAAGCTGAAGAACAAGGAAGGGGTTATCTGATGAGCATACTCCTCGTTGCCGAACACGATAACGCCGCCCTGAATGACGCCACGCGCGCCGCGGTGACCGCCGCCAAGGCGGTTGGCGGGGATGTGGATGTCCTTGTTGCCGGATCGGACGCTGGCGATATCGCCAAGGCCGTTGCCGGAATTGAAGGCGTCTCCAAAGTGCTGCACGCGGATGGCGAGGCGTTTGCCAAGCCAACGGCGGAAGCCATGGAAGCCCTAGTCCTGCCCCTGATGGACAAGTATGACGTCCTGATGGCGGTGGCCTCGACCATGGGCAAGAATTTTGCCCCGCGGATTGCCGCCAAGCTCGACGTGACGCAGATTTCCGAGATTTCGGCGGTTGAAAGCGCGGACACTTTCGTGCGCCCGATCTATGCGGGCAATGCCATGATGACGGTGCAATCGACCGACGCGAAGAAAGTCATCACCATACGCCCGACAACGTTCGAGAAAGCCGGTGATGGCGGTTCGGCCAGTGTCGAGACGATCGACGCGCCGTCTGGCCCGTTCAAATCGGAATTCGTCTCCGAGGAATTGTCCAAATCGGACCGGCCGGAGCTGACCGCTGCGAAGATCGTCATTTCCGGCGGGCGCGGCATGCAGTCGGGTGACAATTTC
Organism: Hyphobacterium indicum; assembly: GCF_003129605.1. Classification (GTDB taxonomy): domain Bacteria; phylum Pseudomonadota; class Alphaproteobacteria; order Caulobacterales; family Maricaulaceae; genus Hyphobacterium; species Hyphobacterium indicum. The sequence goes on along the minus strand of NZ_QBDX01000001.1, from coordinate 399,615 downwards.
GTCCTTTTGGACAAGATCGCCGACCAGCTGAATGCCGCTGTCGGGGCCTCCCGGGCGGCCGTTGATGCCGGCTATGTGCCAAATGATTACCAGGTCGGCCAGACCGGCAAGGTGGTGGCGCCCGAGCTCTACATCGCTGTCGGCATATCCGGTGCCATCCAGCACCTCGCCGGCATGAAGGATTCCAAGATCATCGTGGCGATCAACAAGGACGAAGAAGCGCCGATTTTCTCGGTCGCGGATTACGGCCTTGTGGCAGATCTCTTCAACGCCCTGCCGGAACTGGAGGCCGAGCTCACCAAGATCGGGCTCTAGCCTGGCCCTGTATCTCTTGAAGAAAACCCCGGAGCCGCGCTCCGGGGTTTTTTATTATCCCAGTCTTATCGCCGCCTCGATCAGGGCGTGGGCATCTTCGCTATTCCACTCGGCATCGCGCGGCATGCGGCCCATCTCGACGCCATTGCGATTATAGATAATCGACATCGGCAAGCCGCGGGCGCCGACCGCAGTCGGTCCGGCGAAGGAATTGTCATGATAGATCGGCAGATATTCGAGGCCGGTCTCCTCGAAGAAGGCTTCGGCCTCCTCGATACGCCGGTCCGCACTGATGGTGACCACCTGGAAATCCTCACCGCCATAACGCGCCTGCAAAGCGTCGAGCGCCGGCATCTCCACCACACAGGGCGCACACCATGTTGCCCAGTAATTCACCAGGATCACCTGACCCTCGAAATCAGCCAATGTCCGTTCAACCCCGTCGGGATCGACAAAGGTATGTCCGGGCCGCGGCGGCGCATCATCCAGCGAGACGAAAGCCGACATCTCGCCTTCGGCATGACTTGCCAAGCCGGTTGGCGGAGGGCTCTGCATTCCGGAAAACAGCACATAGGCAATTGCCGCCAGCAATATGACCGTGCATGTGATAATCCCGATTTTGACGGGCGAGACATTCATCGCAGTAACCTTTTGACTGGAACCGGCCATGACGGACGGAAAAACAACTAAATCCAACGCGCTCTGGGGCGGCCGGTTTTCCGGTTCCCCGTCAGAGATCATGGAATCCATCAATGCTTCGATCGATATCGATCAGCGCATGGCCTTCGAGGACATTGCCGGATCCATGGCCCATGCGCGAATGTTGGCCGCAACGGGCATCATTTCAAGCGAAGATGCGGCAAAAATCGAGCAGGGTCTCATTCAGATTCGTGGGGAGATCGAACGCGGCGAGATGCAGTGGTCGAAAGCGCTGGAAGACGTTCACATGAATATCGAGGCGCGGCTGAAAGAAATTATCGGCACGCCGGCCGGCCGTCTGCACACGGCACGGTCACGCAATGACCAGGTGGCCACCGATTTCCGGCTGTGGCTGCGGTCCGCCTGCGACCGCATCGACGTATTGATCACAGCCTATCAGGCGGCGCTGGTGGCGCAGGCGGAAGCCCATGCCGGAACGGTGATGCCGGGCTTTACCCATCTTCAGACCGCACAGCCCGTCAGTCTCGGGCATCACCTCCTGTGCTGGGTGGAAGCTGCGGAACGTGACCGCGACCGCTTCCGGGACGCCCGCAAACGCCTCAATGAAAGCCCGCTGGGGTGCGCCGCACTGGCTGGAACGGCCTTTCCGATTGACCGCCATCAGACTGCTGCTGACCTCGGCTTTGACCGGCCGATGGCGAATTCGCTAGACGGTGTGGCAAGCCGGGATTTTGCGCTGGAAGTGCTGTCGGCGGCCACCATCTGCGCCGTCAACCTGTCACGCTTTGCCGAGGAGATTGTGCTCTGGACTTCGCGCCGCTTCGGCTTCGCGCAGCTTTCCGATGCCTGGTCGACGGGCTCGTCCATCATGCCGCAAAAGCGCAATCCGGATGCCGCCGAGCTGGTCCGCGCCAAGCCGGGCCGTATCGCCGGCGCGCTGCAGACGCTGATTATTGTCGTCAAGGGCCTGCCGCTCGCCTATTCCAAGGATCTGCAGGAGGACAAGGCGCCGGTCTTTCAGGCGATGGATGATCTGGAGCTCGCACTCGGCGCGATGGCCGGCATGGCTGCGGACCTGACTTTCAACACGGACGCCATGGCCGAGGCCGCCGGTGAAGCCTATTCGGATGCGACCGATCTGGCCGATTATGTCGTGCGCGAGCTGGGCAAGCCCTTCCGCGATGCGCATCATATCGCCGGTGCGATGGTCAAGCTGGCCGAATCCCGAGGTGTGCCCCTCGCCGGGCTGGCGCTGGCCGATATGCAATCGGTCGAACCGGAGCTGACGGAGGCCGTCTATTCGGTCCTCTCGGCCCGTGCCTCCATGGAAAGCCGGACGAGCTATGGCGGAACCGCGCCGGTCCGCGTAAAAGAGCAGGTGAAACTCTGGCAGGACCGTCTCCGCGAAAGGCAGGCATCATGAAAAAGCTGGCAACTCTCATCGTGATCATTGGCGGGCTTGTGGTGTCCGGCTGTGGCCTGCGTGGCGATCTGGAACGGCCGCCCCCGATCTGGGGCAGCCCGCCGCCCGCGGAAACGGACGAATAGCTCACCAATATGTAATGCAGGTGCCGCTAGGCGCGCCTGTCTGACGTGATAGATTTCCCGCCATGAAACTCTGGCCCTTGATCCAGGCGCGCTTTGCGTTGCTGTGGGAACGCCTTGCCCCGGTGTTGTGGCCTGCCGTGCTGCTGATCGGGCTTTATGCCGGCATTTCGATCTTCGGTCTCTGGGACCGGTTGGGAGACCCCTGGCGGGCGCTGACCTATGCGGCGGCAGTGGGATTGTCAGTCTGGATTGGCTGGCGCCGCTGGCGGACAACCGACTGGCCGGATGACGAGGATGCCGCCCGGCGGGTGGAAGCGGATTCCGGCATTTCCGCCCGTCCGCACGAGGCCTTGTCCGACCGGCCGGCGGATGCCTCAGCGGAATCGCAGGCTGTGTGGCAGGCGCACCAGCGCCGCATGTCCGAGCGCCTGAAAGGGGCGAAAGCCCGGCGTCCGCATGCCGCTTGGGCGCAGGCGGATTCCTGGGGCCTGCGTGGCGCAATTGTTGTGCTGATCGCTGCGGGCTGGATGGTGTCCGGCGATCTTGCCAAGGGCCGCCTGTTTGACAGTTTCGGCTTTGCACCGGTCTATCGCGGCGTCGAAACCGCTCAGGTCGATGCGTGGCTGAACCCGCCCGCCTATACCGGGATGGCCCCGATCTTCTTTCAAGATGGCGAGACCGAAGCCGTGGCTCCGGAGGGCTCCGAGCTCGTGATCCGCACGGCCGGCGTGCGCCGTGCGCCCAATGTCCGCAATGGATCCGAGCGGGCCGAAAACCGCTCCATAGGAGATGGCGTGTGGCAAAGTCATCTGGTTATAGAATCAGACGCTGTGGTCACGCTGCGGGCAGGCCGGGAGCGGGCCGCCTACCGTGTCGATGCAACCCCTGACACGGCACCGGACATCAATATTGTCGCCGCGCCCGAAGCCAATGTTGAAGGCGAGCTGACGCTCGAATTCACGGTCGAGGATGATTATGGCGCGACCGATTTCCGCGTCGAATTCCGCCCGGAAGGGGAAGCGGCGGCTGAATGGTCGTCGATTGATATATCGCCGGGAGATATGACGCGCGGCGACGAGGGCTACCGCGCGACCGTGCTGACCGCCCAGCATGCGCTTGCCGGATCGCGCGTCGATCTGCGGCTGGCGGCGATGGATGGCGGCGGCAATACCGGCATTTCTCCGGCGATTGCCCTGACCCTGCCGGAACGGGTTTTCCTTGACCCTCTGGCCCGCGCCGTGTCCGAACAGCGCCGCATCGTGATCGGCTCCAGCCGGGAGTATACGCCGTTGCCGGAACGCAGCCCGATGTATCTGGAAGACCTTCAGGCCCTGCCGCCCTTCCAGGGGGAGGAGCCGGAACGGCGGATCGAGCGCGCGCCGGAAGATCTGCAAAGCGTGGCGCTGGCGCTGGATGCAATCACCGATGCGCCGGAATATTTCTTCGAGGATCCGATCGTCTATCTGGGGCTGCGGCATGAATTGCACAGCCTGCGCCGGGCCCGGGACTTTGACGAGATCGGCCCGATCGAGGCCAATCTCTGGCAGATTGCCCTGCGCGCCGAACTGGGCTCGCTGGCCGATGCGGAACGGGCGCTGCGCGCTGCCGAGCGGGCGCTGATGGAAGCCCTCGCCCGCGGCGCTGACGAAACCGAGCTGGCGCCCCTGTTCGAGGCCTATCAGCAGGCCATGGACAATTACATGGCCGCTCTGGCCCGCGAAGCCGCGGAAGAAGGCCGGGTGGCCGAGGGCGGTGGCCCGCAAATGAATACTGACGATCTTCAGGGATTGCTTGACGCCCTGCGGGACGCCGCCGAGCTGGGCGACACCGCGAATGCCCGCGAGGCCCTGCAAGCACTGGGCGAAATGCTCCGCAATATGGAGCTGACCCTGCAGCAAGGGGAAGGCGATGGCCAACAAAACGATGAAATCAGCCAGGCAATGCGCGATGCCCTGGAGGAGCTGGGTGATGTGATCGGCGAACAGCGCCAGCTTCAGGATGAAACTTTCGAACAGGCCGAGGCCGGGCCTCAAGGTCAGAGTCAGGGTCAGGCCGGTGAGCCCGGCAGTGACAGCGAGGGTCAGCCCTCCGGGCAAAGCGGCAGCCAGAGCGGACAGGCCGGAGCCGGCTCGCAAGGCGCACAAGCCCTCGCCGACTCCCAGGGCACGCTGGCGGACCGGCTGGAATCGCTGGCTCAGGCCCTGCCCGGGGAAAGCGGCGAAAGCTTCGGTGAGGCGGCCGAGGCCATGCGCCGTGCTCAGGAAGCTCTGGAAGATGGCGATGCACAGGGGGCCGTTGGCCAGCAGGAGCAGGCCCTGCAGGCCCTGCGCGATGGCGCGGAGCGCCTGGCGCAAGGCCTTCTGGAACGGGCGCAGGACGCAAATCAGGCCGGCGCGGAGGGTGACGAGACAGACCCTCTGGGCCGCCCGCAGGATTCCGGCGGATTCTCCAACGGTTCAGGTGTCGAGATTCCTGACGAGGCTGAACGCCTGCGGGCCAGAGAAATTCTGGAAGAATTGCGGGAACGCGCCGCCGAGCAAGGACTGGATCAGGACGAGCTCGATTACATTGAGCGCCTGCTGGACCGCTTCGGCTCCTGACTCTAGTGGCCGCCGGGATCGGCTGCGGCATGGCGTTGCTCTGCCGGTGCTTCATCCATAGCGGCCGGCATGTCCGCCAGACCGGCAATCGTGACTTCCGCCTCGACGGCGCCGGAAGGCGGGTCGGTCACTACAGACGCGAATTCAAGCTGGCCGCCGGGACCGATGACTCCGGCGTCGGGAATAATCGTCCATTCCAGAACCGGCTCACCGTTTTCACCCAGAAGCCGCGCCTGCAATTGCGGCACTGTGCGAGCCTGACGATCAATGTTGCGCACCGCGCCGGAGAGCACCACGGTAGGAATGCCATGTTCTTCACCGCGCGAAACGTCCAGCGATTCGATTGCCACGCCAAAGGCGTTGGCTTCAATGCCGACCGCCGCATAGGCGCTGGACGCACGCGGCCAGACACTGACAATATCGGCACGGAAAAGGAAGGCTGCCGCAAACACACCCGCGACCGCGACGGCCAGACCACCCCAGGCCCCCATCGCGGCTGTCTTCAATTGATCCTGCCGGCGCTGTTCAGCGCGCTCACGAAAAGCCCGGTGCGGGGCTTTGGGCGCAGCCGGCTCGGGCTCGGGCTCGGGTTTTGGCGGGATCGGGTCGATCGGCTCCAGAACCGGTTCTTCTTCGTTGCGCGCGGTCCAGATATGGCCGCAGGCGGCACATTTCACACGCCGCCCGTTGACGCCGATAGCGCCGGGATTTGCGCGATAACGCGTGTCACAACTTGGACAGCTCAGTATCATCTGGGCCCGATTCAGCTTATTGGCAGCAGGAGCTGCAGGATTTCCGGTGACTGAAACTGGCGTGAACCCCTTTCCACAAAGTGAATCCGAAGTGATTGTCCGCTTCGATGCTGTCGGTATGCGCTATGGGCGCGGGCCGGAAATCCTGAAAGACGTGTCGTTCGAGCTGCCGCGGGGCAGTTTCACCTTCCTGACCGGCCCTTCCGGGGCAGGCAAAACCTCCTTGTTGCGGCTGATCTATATGGCTCACAAGGCCTCCCGCGGCGTGGTCCAGCATTTCGGCCATGACACTGCCGCATTGCGGCGGAAGGATCTGCCCGATCTGCGTCGCCGCATCGGCGTCGTGTTCCAGGAATTCCGCATGCTGGATCATCTCAGCGTTTTCGAGAATGTGGCCCTGCCGCTCCGCGTGGCCGGCCAGAAGCGGTCCGCCTATGCCGAGGATGTCGCCGAGCTTGTCAGCTGGGTGGGGTTGGAACACCATATGGAGTCGCGGCCCGCAACCCTGTCCGGCGGCGAGCAACAACGGGTGGCGATCGCGCGCGCCGTCGTCAACCAGCCCGAATTGCTGATCGCCGACGAGCCGACCGGGAATGTCGATCCGGACATGGCGCGGCGGCTCTTGCGCCTGTTTGTCGAGCTCAACCGGCTGGGCACGACCGTGCTGATCGCGACCCATGACCTGACTCTTGTGCGCGCCCTGGACGCGCCGGTGATGTCCCTGGCCGATGGCCGCCTGACCTTCCGGGGGCGGGCCGCATGAGCGACAGTGAGACATCTCCGCCAATGCCGCCTGCGGGCGGCCATGCACGGCTGCTGCCGCCGGACGCCGGACGCGACCGGCCGCTGTTTGCCGTGGCGGCGATTCTGGTGTTTCTCGCCTGCCTTGCCGCGCTGGGTGCGCGCGGGGCCTGGACGTCCAGTGACCGCTGGATGAATGATCTCGCAGGCAGCCTCACCCTGCAGGTCCGTCCTGTGGATGGCCGTAATGCAGATGACGATGCGTCAGAGGCCGCGCGCCTGATCGCAGCGCTTCCGGACATAGAAAGTGCAGAAGCGCGAAGCCGGGCGGAGTCCGAAGCGCTTCTGGAGCCGTGGTTTGGCGCCGGCGGCCTGCCAGCAGATTTGCCCGTGCCGTTGCTGGTCGATGTGGAATTGTCGAACCCGGACATATTACCGGTCGAGGACATTGAAACGGTGCTGGCCGAAGCCGGAATTGACGCCACGGTGGACGATCACGGCCGCTGGTCCGATGCGGTGGCCCGCGCCAGTCATCTCGCCCGGATGCTCGCACTCGGCCTGCTGACGCTCATTCTGGGGGCGGCGGCAGCAGTCATCGCCTTTGCCGCGCGCGCGTCGCTGGCGGCCCGCCGCGATGTCGCTGATGCGCTGCATATTGTCGGCGCGACCGATGCCTATATTGCCGGGCTGTTCGAGCGGCGCTTTTTCGGGCTCGGCCTGAAAGCCGGAGCAACCGGAGCCGGATTCGCGGCTCTGATCGCCATACTGGTCGCCGTAGGTGGCGGAAATGCGGATGCGATGTATTTTCTTCCGGAACTGGTCTTTGCGCCGGTCGAGATTGCGTCGCTGCTCGCGGCGCCCCTGGTCGCCGGCGCTATCGCGGCGCTGTCGGCGCGGCTGGCGGTATCGGAAGAATTGCGGAAACGCTGGTGAATATGATCGGAGATGAGTTGAGATGAGCCTGTCGCGGACGTCTTCCAGCCCTGCCGGGCAGATCGTGCGGGCGATGTCATTCCTGATCGTTTTCGGCCTGCTGGCCGGGTTTGCCGGCTATTCCGGCCATGTCTCCGCCCTGAGTACGCCCGAGGAGGTCGAGGCGGACGCCATCATCGTGCTGACCGGTGGCGAAGGCCGGTTGCAGACCGCGGTCCGGTTGCTGGAGAGCGGTGCCGGCGAGCGCGTCCTGATTTCCGGCGTCAATCCGTCCGTCAGCGAAGAGGCTGTGCGGACGACATCGAACATTGATCCGGATCTGTTTGCCTGTTGCATTGATCTGGGCCGGGATGCGGCCGACACAATCGGCAATGCTCGCGAAGCCGTGGTCTGGGCGGACGCCAACGGGTTCGAGCGCATCGTCATCGTGACCTCCGACTATCACATGCCGCGCGCCATACTGGAGCTGCGCGCCCTGATGCCGGAGCATGACCTGATCGCCTGGCCGGTGCCCTCACCCCGTCCATGGGAAAACGCCACCGCCGCGCGGCGCTGGGCTCTGGAATATCTGAAATTCAGCGCGGTTTTCTTCCGCGAAATGGCACGCGGCGCTTTCAGCGGAGACGAATGATGAAACCGGCCGGTCCTTTGACGATTATCCGTTCGCTCTTGTTCGTCCTCTGGATGTATGGCTCGATGATGATTGTCGGCTTTGCCGTGATCTGGCTGCTGGTGATGCCGCGAAGCTGGTCGCGTGCGGTCTACCGGTTCTGGCTGGCCCTGATCTTTGGCGGGCTGAAAGTCATCTGCGGACAAAGCTATGAAGTGCGCGGGCGGGAGAATCTGCCGCAGGGCGGTGCGCTGATTGCCTCGCGTCATGAAAGCATGATGGAAACGCAAGCCTTCTGGCAGATACTGGATGATCCGGCGATCATTCTGAAGAAAGAGCTGGCCTGGCTGCCGGTATTCGGCTGGTTTGCGGTCAAGCTGGAGAATATCGTGGTGGATCGCGGGGCTGCGGCAAAGGCCTTGCGGAAGATGCTGCGCGATGCCCGGCAGCGGGCCGCAGAAGGCCGCCAGATCCTGATTTTTCCGGAAGGCACCCGCATGAAGCCGGGCGAATTCGGCGCGTTGAAGCCGGGCGTCGCCGGCCTTTATGCGGCCATGAATGTGCCCTGTGTTCCGGTGGCTCTGGATAGTGGTGACTACTGGGCCGGCAACGGCATTGTGCGGCGCCCCGGCAAGGCCGTGATCGAGTTTCTGGAACCCATTGCACCGGGATTGTCACGCGAGGACTTCATGAAGCTGCTGCAATCGCGTATTGAAAGCGGAACGCGCGCCTTGCGTGCCAACCGGACCTGAGTTTCAGGCCTCCATAACGGATGTGTCATGCCCAAGCGTTTCGCGATACCCCTTCTCGCCATTCTGATCGTATTGGGCCTTTATTCGGCCTATTGGGTCTATGCCCGGTCGGAAATCGTCCGTTATGTCGAGGCTTGGGAGGCTGCCCAGATCGAGGCCGGTTTTTCGATCGATCGCAATGATCTTCGTGTCGGCGGCTATCCCTACCGGTTTTCGGTGTCCGCCGAGAATGTGGTCATGCGGGCGCCCGAGATTGACGGAGGCTGGGTGCTGGAGCTGAACGCATTTGAAGCCAATGCCATGCCCTATGATTTCTCGCACTGGATCATTTCCCTGGGCGATACCGTGCGCTTCCAGCAAGGCGGTCAGGGGCTTGCATTGACGACAGAGAATGCCCGTTTCAGCGTATCCGGCGCGGACGGGGTCACCCAGCGGATCGGCAGCCAGATCACGAATCTGCAAATAGAATCCCTTGGCAGCGCACCGGTCAGTGTCACAGACGTCGAGGCTTTGCGCCTGAGCGCTGCGACCGGCGAGAGCGGCGATATGGCGATCCGGCTGCAACTCGATGGCGTTCAACTGGCAGCAGAGCAGATCGATCCGATCCTGGCCGGCAGTTTCGGTGACCATATCACGCAGCTGCAGGCCGATTTCGTGATTTCGCAATGGCCGGAGCTGGCACGCAGCGCTGACCTCGGTACATGGGCCCGAGCCGGCGGTTTGTATTCGCTGCGCGAGTTTCACATTGGCTGGGGCCGTCTGAACATGGATGCCGAGGGCGAGATGGGGCTGGACGAGGCCTTGCGCCCGACGGGCCGTATCAGCCTCAATATTCTGGATCCGGAAGCAGTGGTCGATGCGATGATCGAATCCGGTGCCATTTCCGAGGAAAATTCCGGCGCCTTGCGGCTGGTCGCACAGTCCGCTCCGCGCAGCGATGCGGGCACGGCAATTCCGTTGTCCTTCCGCAATGGCGGGGTCTATTTCGGACCGGTCCGGCTGGGCGAAACCGGTTCCATTGCGCGTTAGGCTGCCATGAATTCGGCCAGAGCGTCAGCGACCTTGCGATTGTCGGTGTCCAGACCGATCGTGATCCGCAATGCGCCGGGCAGGCCATAGGCCGCGACCGGGCGGACAATCAACCCTTTCGAGGTCAGCCAGGCATCCGCATCGGCGGCTGTCTTGCCCTTGGTTTCCGGGAAATGCACCAGCAGGAAATTGCCGACGCTGGGCGTTACGTCCAGTCCCATGCCGCCGAGCTGCTGGCGCATGAAGGCCAGACCCTGACGATTGTGTTCCGCAGAGCGCTGCTGGAATCCGGTGTCCTTGATCGCCGCAATCCCGGCGTCAATGGCAGGCAGGTTGACATTGAAGGGTCCCCGCACGCGATTGAGCACGTCAATGATGGACTTGTCGGCATAAGCCCAGCCGAGGCGCAAGGCGGCCAGGCCGTGGATTTTCGAGAAGGTGCGCGTCACCACCACATTATCGTATTCGTTGGCGAGACCGAACGCCGTCCCGTAATCGGGCTCATCGACATATTCGGCATAGGCTTCATCAACCACGAGTAGGGTGGATTCCGGCAAGGCTTCGCGCAAGCGGCGGACGTCATCATGCGATATGTAGGTGCCGGTCGGATTGTTGGGATTGGCCAGAAACACGATACGGGCATCGTCACCCGCCGCTTTCACAAGGGCGTCCACGTCCGCCGTGAAATCTTTTTCTTCCGCACTGACAAGTTCGGCGCCGGACTGCATGGCGACCAGGCGGTAGACCAGAAACCCGTATTGCGATTGTACGACCTTGTCGCCCGGCGAGAGATAGGCCCGGCCGAGGAGCTGAAGCAATTCGTCCGAACCCGTTCCGCAGACGATGCGGTCGGGATCAAGCCCGTTGGCTTCACCGATGGCCACGCGCAGACGGGTTGCCCCGCCATCAGGGTAAAGATTGAGATTTTTTGACGTCGCCTCAAAGGCCGACCGTGCCAGAGGCGAACAGCCCATCGGATTTTCATTCGACGACAGTTTGACCGGATTGGCGATGCCGGGAGCGTCAGCGGCACCGGGCTTGTAGGGCTTGATATCAAGAATTCCGGGGCGCGGTTCGAGGCTCATATCAGGTTTCCTTGGCAATCTGTTTGTGGGGAGATAGCGCGGTGGCAGGCCTGCCTTCAAGGCCTGGCAACCGCACGCGCACAGGCCGGACCGCTCGCGGCGTCAAGGCGCCCGTATTCTTGACCGCCTCGGCCATGATCAATCCACCCAGATGCGGGGCAATGGCCTCACCCGTTTTCTCCCAGCCCAGCGCACGATCACCCTTGCACGACCATTTCCAGGGCGGCGCATAGAGCGCCCTTGCCCAGGCCGTCGGGGTCAATGCCGCATCGGTCAGAAGACGCGACAACTGGCCTTTGGAGAAGGGCCGGCCATGGCCGAAGGGTGTGGTTTCCATGCGGGCCCAGAGGCCGGCACGGTTCGGAGCCACAAGGACGAGACGGCCCTGCGGTGCGAGAATCCGCCAGATTTCACGCAGCATGTGCGGCGGCGATTGTGATTCTTCCAGCGCATGAATCAGGACGATGCGGTCAAACATGGCATCGCGGAAGGGCAGATGGGCATCCTCGCCCAGCACCGTACGTGACGGTGCGTCACCCGGCCAGCGTATGGCTCCCTGGTCTGCCGGCATGAAAGCCACGGCGCGGCGGGTCCCGGTTTCCAGCATTTCCAGCAGGGGCGGACCATAGCCCATGGCCAGGACATCCAGTGTTTTCAGATCCGGCCACAGTGCCGCCAGCCGCCGCACGATCATGGCGCGTGCCGCCCGTCCCTGCTCCGTCTGATAAAAACGGTCGATCTGCAGTGCATCAGTTCGCATCAGCGGTTTCCATTCTCGGCCCGGACATGCCAGTCTGGGCGGCGCAGGCTAACAGGACTTTGGGATAAAAGGACGAATTCAATGCCGAAACCTGAAATCCGCCAGTTTCCCTGTCTTTCCGACAATTATGGGTATCTGGTTCACGATCCTTCAAGTGGCGAAACCGTGGCGATCGACACGCCGGATGCGGACGCCTATCTGGCGGAAGCCGAAAAGGCCGGCTGGACGATCACACAGATCTGGAACACGCATCATCACTTTGATCATGCGGGTGGCAATGCGGCATTGAAAGCGGCGACCGGCGCACGGATTACAGCACCGGCCTATGACCGGCACCGGATCAGCCCGTCCGATGTCTTCGTCAAGGATGGCGATACGGTGACGCTGGGAAATTTCACCGCGCGGGTTATTTTCACACCAGGTCATACGATGGGTCATGTCGTCTATCATTTTGACTCCGAGCATATCGCATTCGTCGGTGATACGCTGTTTGCGCTGGGATGCGGGCGGCTGTTTGAAGGCAGTCCCGCGGATATGTGGGCCAGCCTCTCGCGCCTGCGGCAATGGCCGGACGAGACCGTCATCTACTGCGCGCATGAATACACACAGGCGAATGCGGCTTTCGCGCTCAGCGTCGACCCCGCCAATACCGCCCTGAAGACCTATGCCGATGACGTCTCGGCGCGGCGTGCGAAAAACCTGCCCACCGTGCCAACGGTCCTGTCCAGGGAAAAGGCCGCCAATCCTTTCCTGCGTGCTGATGACCCGGACCTGGCGGCGCAACTGGGGCTGACCGGTCAGGACGCTGTTGCCGTGTTTGCAGAAGTGCGGGCCCGGAAGGATTCATTTTGACCGCCGAAGAGATCATCCGGACGCTGGATCTTTCGCCGCATCCCGAAGGCGGCTGGTTCCGGGAGATTTTCCGCGATCCCGGCGCGGACGGGGGCCGCGCCCATTCGACGGCGATCTATTTCCTGCTTGCGGCGGGCCAGGTGTCACACTGGCACCGTGTCGATGCGGCAGAGGTCTGGCACTGGTATGCGGGTGCGCCCCTGCGTCTGGACATTGCGGAGGATGGCAAGACCCGGACCTGTCTGACACTGTCTGCCGATCTGAACGCCGGACATCAACCCGTGGGTATTGTGCCCGGGCACGCCTGGCAAAGCGCGCAGTCGCTCGGAAACTGGAGCCTCGTTGGCTGCACCGTCGCGCCCGGATTTGATTTTTCAGGATTCGAGCTCGCGCCTGCCGGCTGGGCACCCTCAGGCGGGGATTGATGCCGCCAGCAATGCCCGGGCAATGCGTGTGGATGAAGGCCGCCCGGCATAGCCACCAAGCGGATTGACTTTGACCACAAACAGATCGCCCTCGATCTCGATGTCCGCCGCCTCGGCGGGGGCAATCTTCACCCGCTGCAAACCGTCCAGCTCGGCGCCAAGTCCGACGGCCTGGCGAAAGCCCTCGACGGTCAGGTCAAACGCCTCGACCATCAGGCCAAGACCGTCACGGGGCGCCGCACCGTATTCCACCTGCATGGGGCGGCCGAACAATTCTGCCAGCTCGACGGCCGCGCGGGTGGAGCGATCCCGCAGTTCGTCCACACCGGCTTCCGGGGTGCGTAGCGGGCGGGCCGGTTCCCACGCCTCGGCGATCACGCCATTGGGCTGGTCTTCGGGATAGTAGGTGACGGCGCCGATAGAGGAGACGCGAATCACTTCATCGCCCCAATCGGAGACGAAGCTGGTCCCGCCGCCGGGCGCGCGTTGCGCGGTGAGGGCCAGCACCTCGGCTTCGTCCAGCGGTTTGAGCAACCAGACCTCGCCTGTCCGGTCCAGAATGAAGCCTCGGCGGCCATCCTGACGGTGGAACTGGGCAACATCGGGCACTTCCACCCGGCGTTCCCGGCGGTTCCGCAAAGGATTGTCCGCCCCTGCCCAGGCGGCAGACGGACGTATGGTCAAACCCGAAAGCATGCCCAGCAGGAGACGTCTACGTGATATCATGGACCCGTCTCTGCCCCGTCAGATGGGCGAAAATAGGGCGCTAAGATCAACCGCAGACGTATTGACCGCCATTCGCCGAGAGTGTTGCACCAGTGACAAAACCGGCATCATCACTGCACAGATAGGCGACCGCTGCGCCGATTTCCTCAGCCTTGCCGAGCCGGTTCACGGGAATGCCGGCAATGATGCCCTGCAGGACATTTTCCGGCACAGCCGCGACCATGTCGGTATCGATATAGCCCGGCGCGACACAGTTGACCGTGATCCCCTTGCGCGCGGTCTCCTGGGACAGCGCCTTGGTGAAACCGATCACTCCGGCCTTGGCTGCGGAATAATTGACCTGTCCCATCTGACCCTTCTGGCCATTGATGGAGGAGATATTGACAATACGCCCCCATCCCGCTTCGCGCATGCCGTCGATCACCGGACGCGTCATGTTGAACAGCGAAGTGAGATCGACGCGGATCACATCATTCCATTGCTCCGGCGTCATCTTGTGGAACATGCCGTCGCGCGTGATACCGGCATTGTTGACCAGGATTTCGAGTGGCCCGCCCTGTGCGTCCGCGACCGCAGCAAGACCTGCAGCACAGGCGTCATAATCGCCGACATCCCATTTGAAGGCGGAAATGCCGGTTTGATCCGAAAACGCCTTCGCGACTTCGTCATTGCCCGCATAATTTGCTGCAACGTCGTAACCGGCCGATTTCAGCTTCAGCGCAATCGCCGCGCCGATACCCCTTGTGCCACCTGTCACCAGTGCCCTGCGTCCCATAATCCACCTTTTCTCTGCCTTTAGCCTTGAATTTCCTGCACTTGCGTTACGCACTTGCAGCAAACGTCAAGGAAAGCAATTATCGCCGCGAAACAGCCCCGCGCTCTTCCCGCCTTTCTGGCGTATAGCAGTGCAGCGGGGCGTCGAAAAGGAGTTCGCCGGATATGAGCGCGAAAAAAAATGCTGCGGACCCCGTGATCATAAAGAAATATGCCAACCGGCGTCTCTACGACACCTCTTCCAGCCAGTATGTGACGCTGGATTATGTGCGCGAGCTGGTGAAGAGCGGACGTGATTTCACGGTGGTCGATGCCAAGTCCGGGGAGGACCTGACCCATGGCGTGCTCAGCCAGATCATTTTCGAGGAAGAGGCGCGGGGCGAGAACCTGCTTCCCCTGCCCTTTCTGCGTCAGCTGATCCAGTATTATGGCGACAGCCTGCAATCCGTTGTGCCCAGTTATCTGGAAGCGACGATGGAGGCCTTCTCGAGCCAGCAGGAAGAGATGCGCGAACGATTCGCCGGCAGCCTGCAATCACCGCAAGCGATCATGGAGGCGTTTCAGCAGCAGAGCCGCCGGAATATGGAAATGTTCGGTCAGGCCATGCAGATGTTCGCACCGTTCGTGCCGGGGGCCGGTGCGCCAGAAAAAACCGCCGAAGACACTCGGACGGCGGAAGAAAGCGACGATCTGAAAGCGATGCGGGCCGAGCTGGATGCGATGCGGGCCAAGATCGACAAGCTGTCCGGTCAATAGCTGTCCCAAAGCATTACGCAAATCTTAACACCACAGGCCAATCCCGCACGGATTGGCCTGTTTTGCGCCTGAAACACGGTTAATTCTGCATTAATCGCTGGCATCGGGTTTGCGATGTCAGGGTCATGACAACGATCCGTGGCCTCCTGACCTATGTCCCGACGCGCAATGCCTCCCGGATTGCGCCGGTCAGCCCGGCTGCGGATTCGAACGACCGGCCGCCGCGGCGCGACCTCCCGTCTCTCTCTGTTGTCCCGGCAGAGAACAGCCACACGAATGAGACGCTGGTTTCCGCGGCGGTCATTGTCGAACTGGCCAGCCAGCCGCGCCGCCGCGGCTTGCGGGCCGACATGACGGAACGTGGACGTTACCACCAAGCCTATGCCCGTCCGGTCCATATGCAAACGCCGCCCCCGGTCCGGGAGCGGCGCGCATGATCAGAATTACCATCTTCCAGCGCCGCCTGGCGCTCACCCTTGATGCGGTGATTGCCGGCGGGCTGTTGCTTCTGCTGGCCTAGTCGGCCACGGCAAGGTCGCGGCGGGCCGCAACGATCGTGACAACAAAGCCGGCCAGTGTGTCCAGCAGGGCCATCATCATCAGCAGGAAGAAGGTCGATGTCGCAAACAGCGGCAGCAACAGGAACATGGCCAGTGCGATCACGAAGACCAGCATCGACAAGGCGTGATTCATGATGGTCGCCGTTCCCGATCCGGCCGCCTTGACCATTTCGATGAACAGGAAAACCAGCCCGAGCAGCAACAGGATGTCGCCGGTTGAAAGGCCCCAGCTGCCGCCCCTGACCATGCCGATGGTGAACAGGTTTTCGCGCAGCAGGCCTGCCGTTTCCGAACTTCCGACAAACGCTTCAGTGCCGCCGGTTGCTGCGGTGATATAGGCGATGATCACATATACGATCATCGGAATTACCATTTTAGGAAAGATATTGAACAAGGTTCCACCCCCTCTTTGCTGGCCGTTACTGCCCGCCGCGCGACGTTCCTGTGCGCGCCGGCTGGCCATCATCCCGAGGAAAAACCCCTGATCGCCGCCATTGGCCATAAGACACTCCCTTTATAATTCGTCCGAACCGCCGGAATTCCGCGCCCGCGAGTTCAGCCACATTATCCCTAGCATGTCCGACAATGAGGCGAAAAGCCGACCGAAGTTGGTATATTTCGATTTTCCTGCGCCGCGTGGCCGATGTCCCACATCCCGGAATTCGCAAATATAGCCTTCGCGCTTCATCAGGGCGTAGAGAAAACGGTGCTGGTGATCAAAGTAGGGCAGGCGCAAATAAGCGTCTCTATACAAGGCCTTGAGCCCGCATCCAGTGTCGTCTGCATCATCCCGCAATAGCGCTTTGCGGACGTGATTTGCGACGCGCGAAGCAAATTTTTTCCAGGCGGAGTCCTGACGTTTTGCGCGCCGACCGCCGACGACTTTCAGATTTTCCGGCGCATCCGGCCGCGTCAACGCATCAATCAGGGCCGGCAGATCGGCAGGCGGATTCTGGCCATCGCCGTCCATCGTGCCGATAATCCGGCCTCTGGCAGCCTGGATTCCGGTGCGCAGCGACCGCGACTGGCCGGCATTCCTGCGGTGAGAGAGAACCCGCAGGGCCGGAAATTCGGCTTTTGCCGCGACAAGTTCGGCCAGAGTCCCGTCGGTCGACTTGTCATCGACGAAGATCATTTCATAGCTGCGGCCCTCAAGCGCTTCGGCAATTTCCCTTGCCAGCGCTGTGACATTTCCTGCCTCATTGTGTGCGGGAATGATGACGGAGATATCAGGTGTTTCGTTCATTTCCGGTCCTGCCTGCCGATACGCGCCTTGCGGTCGGGCCCTGACCCGTTACATACCTGAAAACATCGCAGGTGCGAGGCGTTTCTCCACCCGATAGCTGGAAGAGACCCATGGATCAGCTGATTGCCGGACAGAGAGCCTGGTGGATAATCGGCGCGCTGGCAGCGCTGGCGGCTCTTGCAGGGGTGTTCACAATCCAGCCGCTGGACCGGGATGAAGCGCGTTATGCGCAAGCCACGGCGCAGATGCTGGAATCCGGCGATTTCGTCGAAATCAATTTTCAGGATGCGCCGCGACATAAAAAGCCCGTCGGCATATACTGGATGCAGGCGGTGGCAGTCGGGCTTCTGTCGGACGCTGATTCCCGGCAAATCTGGGCGTATCGATTGCCATCCGTCATAGGCGCCATGTTGGCAGCACTGGGCTGTTTCTGGGCCGGGACACGGCTGATGAGCCGAGAGGCGGCCTTTGTGGCTGCCGCCTTGCTGGCCGTCTCCGCGTTGCTGGCGGCCGAAGGCGGAATTGCGAAAACCGATGCCATGCTCGCCGGCCTCAGCACAATGGCAATGGCCGCGCTGGTGCAGTTGCGATATGGCGGGGGCAGATCGGCAGCGCTGATTTTCTGGGCCATGCTGGGGCTTGGCGTTCTGGTCAAAGGCCCGATTACCCCCATGGTCGCCGGATTGACGATCGGGGCACTGGCCATCTGGGAGCGCCGTATCGACTGGCTCAAACCTTTGCTTTTCTGGCCCGGCCCGGTTCTCGCCACCCTAATCATCCTGCCCTGGTTTATCGCCATTGATGTGGCCACGGGCGGGAATTTTATCCGCGAAGCCTTTCTGGACGACCTCGCGCCGAAGCTGGCGTCAGGGGATGAAAGCCACGGCGCCTGGCCGGGATATCACCTGCTTCTGATCCCGCTTTTGACCCTTCCGTTCGGGTTTTTTCTCCTGCCAGGACTGCACCGGATCTGGACGCATCTCAAAACAGTCGAGACTGCCCCCGCAGCGCGTTTCCTGCTGGCCTGGATCATCCCGTCCTGGATCGTGTTCGAGCTGATGCCAACCAAGCTGCCGCACTATGTACTTCCGCTTTATCCGGCTCTTGCGCTGATTGCGGGACTGGGCTGGCAGGCGCTGCGGGAGGCGCCGGTCTGGAGCCGCTATGGCTCGATCGCGGCCGGGCTGGTCGGCGGTGTGCTGTTTGCCGCGCTGATGATTGCCGGCAGCCTGACCTATGGCGGCTCTGCCGTGACCGGTTACGTCGCGGCGGCAATTTTCGGTTTGCTGGTGCTGGGGCAGGCCATCGAAGTATTCCGGAAGCGAGCCGCGACCGCTCTTGCCTTGGCGCTCTGTGCCAGCCTGGGCGGGCATTTTCTTTTAAGGGGTGTTGTCATTCCGGGCGCATCCGATCTCAACCTGTCGGAACGGGCGGCGGCGGCGGCACGCCAGATGATCGCGGCGGCGGGACAAACGCCGGAGGCGTATCTGTCGAGCTATACTGAGCCCAGCCTCGTCTTTGCGCTGGGAACCGAGACGCGCCTGCTGGAGTTTGCCGAGCTGGCTGATGCGGTTTCGGCGGCTGAGGGTCCCGTGATATCGATCGAGGACTCGTCGCGATCCGGTGCCGATATCACCGCGCTGAACCGGCTGGCGGCCGATGTCTGCGCCGTTCAGGAAGTGGCCGGCTATAATTATTCACGCGGCCGCGAGACGGTACTGATTGTCCGGCTGCACAATTGTGAACAGGGAGGCTGAGACATGCCCCGCGCTATCGAAATCGTAGAGGTTGGTCCCCGCGACGGGCTGCAGAATGACCCGGTATTGATGCCGACGGACGTGAAGCTGGAATTCATAGACCGGCTGATCGGTGCCGGGGTCAAGCGCATGGAAGCGGCCAGTTTTGTTCACCCGAAACTGGTTCCGGCGATGGCGGATTCCGATGCCATCATGGCGCAGGTCCCGCGTAGCAAGGGCATCAGATATATCGGCCTGGCCCTGAATGAGCGTGGCATGCGCCGGGCGCTGGACGCGAAATGCGATGAGGTGAATTTCGTCATGGTGGCGTCAGAAGGCTTTGGCAAGCGCAATCAGAATGCGACGCCGGAAGAAACGGCCGACCTGTTCGACAAGATTGCGGTGCTCGCGCATGACGATGGCGTGCCTGTCTCGGTGACGATCTCTGTCGCTTTTGGCGATCCGTTTGACGGGGAAGTGCCTGTTGATCGTGTGGCCATGCTCGCGGGGCGTGCCGCCGCAGCCGGTGCCGTGGAAATCGCGCTCGGTGACACGATTGGCGTGGCCAATCCCTGGGATGTCAGGGAGCGGATTGATGCCGTGCGCGCCGCCGCCCCGGATGCGCGCCTGCGTCTGCATTTTCACAATACGCGCAATACCGCCATGGCCAATATCTACGCGGCTGTGGAGGCCGGCGTGGATGTGATTGATGCCTCGGTGGGCGGCATTGGCGGTTGTCCTTTCGCACCTAAAGCCACGGGAAATGTCGCCACCGAGGATGTCGTCTATATGCTGGAACGCGGCGGATATGACACCGGGCTGGATCTGTCAAAGCTGATCGAAACCGCCAAATGGCTGGAAACCGAAGGTCTCAGACATCCGGTCGATTCTGCCCTGGCAAAGGCCGGTGGTTTTCCGGGCTAACGCCGCAGAAGGCCGGTGATTTCGCTGATCAGGGCCCGCAGCATGATGGCCGTGAAAAGGAAGGGGGCAGCCACGATCGTCGTCATCCGCCCCGCAGCGCCGGTATTGAATTTCCAGAAATAGCGCAAAAAACTTCTGGCCTTTTCCAGTTCGACCGCAAACCGGCTGGCTCCGCTTGTGCCGCCCACATGCCGTACAATGGCATCGGGGACGAACCAGACGCTCGACGCGCGGCGGCACAGATCAATGTCCTCGACATGAAGAAAATAGCCTTCATCAAAGCCGCCAAGCTGATCGAATCCGGGTTTTGCCATCACGAAAGCGGCGCCGGACACGGCGCCGACCCGCAGCGGTGCCTCCGGCAAGGCATCGTTTTCCATTCCGAAAGGCCTGGCCAGTCCCAGCCGCGCCAATCCGCTGAAGGTTGCAAAGGCCCGCCAGAGCGTCAGTTCGCGGCGGCGCGATCCGCTCTGCTCCCGCCCATCCGTGCCGAGAATCCGGGCACCGGCGATGGCGGTAATTTCTCCGGGCGGCAGCGCTGCAACAAGCCGCCGGGCGGCACCGGTATCAGGCTCGGCATCCGGGTTGATAAAGAACAGAAAATCACTTTTGGCATGCGCCGCGCCGATATTGCAGCCCCGGCCAAATCCGAGGTTTTTGTTCGTCCGGACAATGCGCAGCCGGGTCTGGTCCCTGGCGAGGTCATCCAGCATTTTTCGGACAGCCGGCGGATTTTCATGATCTATGAGCACCAGCTCCGTGATATCGGGATCCGCGAGCACGGCCTTTATGGCATCAAACAACACCGGGCCGGTGTGCCAACTGACCATGATGGCGCTGATCGACGTCATGATCAGTTCACCTGCGGGCGCGCGGCCAGTAATGTGGTTCCACCGATGGCGACAGCGAGCGCCGCCGCATGCCATTCCTGCCAGATGCCGTAGCTGAAAAGGATAAAGCAGAAATAGGCGGACGCGACCCAGGCAATGGCGGCCGCCTGCAGGCGCGACAACAGCGGCGCACCGGCTATGCGCCCGCCCATCATGACGAGTGCCAGGGCAATCAGCATGGCGCCAAACGCCCCGGTCTCCATCCAGACCTGAAGCGGGGCGTTGTGCGGATGTAAAGGCAGGAGTTGCTGGACCGTACCGCGGATTTCCGCTTCCCCGTCAATCACCCGGCCGGCATCGAGCCCCCACCCCGTCCACGGGCGTTCGGACAGGCGCTCCCCTGTGAAGCGCCAGATTTCGAGGCGGATCTCCCAGGATTCCGGCAAACGTGACCGGATCGCGGGCGGCAAAGCGGCCGCCACGGATGGCAGGGTCAATGGCACGACGACAAACGCCCCGGCCATGCCGCCGAATATCGCCGAGAGCGCCCCGCGTGGCCAGAAATAAGCCAGCGCCGCCGCAGCGGATGCGGCGATAAAGGCCACCGTGTTCACTTCGAGGCCGAAACCCAGAGACACCATGCCGGTCAGCGCGATCAGGAGCAGGCCGATCAGGGGGCCGCCCTCGCGCCAGGCCAGTGCCGCTGCCGGCCCCGCAAACAATATGGCCAGCAAGGCGCCGTGACCGAGACTGCGATTGACCTGGTTGATGGTGTGCTGGTCGCCGGCAGGTGCGCCTTCGATTGCGATTTTATAGGCCAGGGTCGCCTCGCCGCCGGACACGAATTCGGCGAACAGATAGAGGGACGCCATAAAGGCCATGAACAGGAACATGGCTTCTGCCCGGGCCCGCCAGCGGCCCTGCAGATGGGCCACAGCAAACGCGAAGGCGGCGTAGAGCGGAAGTCCGGTGAGCAGCTTGATGGCCTGATCCGCCTTGTCATAGGGCGACCATGTCCAGCTCAGCGCGGCCCAGCCGACAAACAGCGCTGCGAGCAGAGCTTCCCAGGGAATGTCCCTGCGCAGCCGCAGGATCTGTTTCCACGGCAAGGCAATGAGGCCGCCGAGGGCGATAAAGGGTGGCACCGGCAGGCCGCCGGCAATGGCCGATACACCCGCAAAAAACATCACGATGACCGCTGTTATTCCGGGCCTTGCCTGGCCTGTATCCGGAAAAGCGGTCATCGTGATGATATCCTAGCTGCGCTTGAGGTCGGGCGGTGTGGCACTTTCGGCCAGTTGCTTCACAGCATCCTCCAGACCGAGGATTTCCTGTTGCTTGTTGCCTTCCCCCAGGAAGCGGAGCGCGACCTGACGGTTTTCGGCTTCCTTCATGCCGACAACGGCAATCACGGGGACCTTGCCGACAGAATGTTCGCGGACCTTGTAATTGATCTTCTCGTTGCGGAAGTCGGTCTTCACGCGCAGGCCGGCCTTGCGCAGCGTGGCGGCCACCTCCTCGCCATAGCCATCGGCTTCGGACGTGATCGTTGCGACCACCACCTGCAACGGAGCCAGCCAGAGCGGGAATTTGCCGGCATAATTCTCGATGAGGATGCCGATAAAGCGCTCGAACGAGCCGAGAATCGCCCGGTGCAGCATGAC
This sequence comes from Hyphobacterium indicum, assembly GCF_003129605.1. GTDB lineage: Bacteria > Pseudomonadota > Alphaproteobacteria > Caulobacterales > Maricaulaceae > Hyphobacterium > Hyphobacterium indicum. The sequence continues at coordinate 377,337 of NZ_QBDX01000001.1, read as the reverse complement.
CGGGCGATGCTTGTCATTGTCCTCGCCGACGAATTCCGCATCGAGGCGCTCGGGCAGCACGAAATCGACCTGCAAGGTGCCACACTGCCAGTCACGGCCGATGGCATCGCGCAGAACGAATTCCAGCTTGGGCCCGTAAAAGGCCCCCTCGCCCGGATTGAGGATCATCTCGACACCGGCCGCTTCGGTGGCGTCCTTCAACGCCTTTTCCGCCTTGTCCCACGTCTCGTCGGATCCGGAGCGGACTTCCGGCCGGTCGGAGAATTTGACGATGAAATCCTCGAAGCCGAGATCGGCATAAACCGAATTCAGCAATTCGATGAAGGACGCCGTTTCGCTCTCGATCTGGTTTTCCAGACAGAAGATATGCGCATCATCCTGCACAAAGCCGCGCACCCGCATCAGACCGTGCAGCGCGCCGGACGGCTCATAGCGCGAGCAGGAGCCGAACTCGGCCATACGCAGCGGCAGGTCGCGATAGGATTTCTGGCCCGACCGGAAAATCTGGACGTGGGCCGGGCAATTCATCGGCTTGAGCGCGAGGACTTCCCCGTCCTCGGTCTGGGCCGTGAACATGTTCTCCCGGAATTTTTCCCAGTGACCGGATTTTTCCCAGAGGGCGCGATCAATGAGAGAGGGCGTTTTGACCTCCTCGTAATTCGCGTCTTCCAGCCGCCGGCGCATGTAGTTTTCCAGCGTGCGGTACAGCGTCCAGCCCTTGTCGTGCCAGAAGACCTGACCACGGGCCTCTTCCTGCATGTGGAAGAGATCCATGGCGCGGCCGACGCGGCGGTGATCGCGTTTTTCGGCTTCTTCCAGGCGCATGAGATGGGCGTTGAGCTGCTTGTCGTCTGCCCAGGCCGTGCCGTAGATGCGCTGCAGCATGGCGTTACGGTGATCGCCGCGCCAATAGGCGCCGGCGACCTTCATCAGCTTGAAAGATTTACCGATCCGGCCCGTCGAAGGCAGGTGCGGTCCACGGCAGAGATCGATCCAGTCGCCCTGGCGATAGATCGTGATGACCTCATCCTCGGGCAAATCGCTGATCAGCTCGGCCTTGTACTTTTCGCCAATGCTCTCGAAGTGGGCAATCGCGTCGTCGCGGTCCCAGACCTCCCGCACGAAAGGCAGGTCGCGGTCGACGATCTCGGCCATGCGCTTTTCGATGGCTTCGAAATCCTCCGTCGAGAAAGGTTCGTCGCGGGCGAAGTCGTAATAGAAGCCGTCCTCGATGGCCGGGCCGATCGTGACCTGGGTGCCGGGGAAAAGCTCCTGCACGGCCTGCGCCAGAATATGCGCCGCATCATGGCGGATCACTTCCAGCGCTTCCGGCTGGTCGCGCGTGACCAGCTCCACCCTTGCATCCCCGTCGAGGGGGCGTGTCAGATCCCATTCCTGGCCATCGACTTTGGCGATGATGGCCTTCTTGGCCAGTGATTTGGATATGCCCTCCGCGAGGTCCATCGGGCTGGCGCCGTCGGGAAGCTCCCGGACAGCCCCATCGGGCAGCGTTACGTTGATCATGTCTCTTCGTCCTGTTGTTCGGACCGGCCGTTTGAAGGGTTCCTAGCCGCTTCGTGCGGAAGGCGAAAGCGGTGAACCGCCCACCAGGGCACTTTCGTCTGCTTTTCCGGTGCCGGATCATAGCCATGACTGCCTCCGGGGCGGCATCTGGCGATGCGTCCCAGCGTCAGCCAGATAGCCCGCCATGCGCCCTGATGGCGCACGCAATCGACGCCATAGGCCGAACAGGTCGGCTCATGACGGCAGCGCACGCCCAGCGCATAGAAAACGGGCGAGAGCGTCCATTGATAGACGCGCACGGCCGCGATTAGTATCGCGCTGAAGGGTTTGAATGACGATCCACTCATCGGCTTGGCTGATCCTGACCAGCAGCGGAAAACACAGGCTGGCCGGTTGTGTATGTGATTTGGCGGGATTCGGGAATTCCGGACCGGCGGGAAATGTCTGCTGGCAGGGCAGACGCCACCGGCCCTAACCGGTCGCGGTGGGGGTCAGCGCGGTCTCACACGCTTCTGCGGCGGCCTCGAACGCCAGCCTTATGGAGGCATGACGGGCCGGATACTCACGCGCGGCGTCCAGTTCGGACAGGGCGGCAAAACGGCCTTGCGGCGCGGGACCGCCCTTCAGCATGGCGGCCAGCGCGTCGCGGGCCTCGCGGATCTCGTCCACAGACGCGCCGATGGCATTCGCCCCCAGCACCGAGGCCGAGGCCTGGCCCAGCGCGCAGGCTTTCACCTCGAGGCCGATATCGGCGATGCGGTCCTTTTCAAGCCGCACATCCACCTCCACCGCCGAGCCGCACAGGCGGGAGACACGGCGCGCAGACCCATCGGCGCGGGCGAGCCGGCCGATATGCGGAATCTCCGCGGCGAGACGTAAAATCCCGCTGGAATAGAGTGCGTCTTTCATTGTGGCAGGGGATATAAGCGAATTGTGGCAGAAGTGCTACCTTCCATGCCGCGCTGCGGCCAAATACTCGCTATGCGCGTCCTGCTCCGGCTTGACCGGAGCATCTCGTGATCAAGGAGACCCTCCGATCAAGTCGGAGGGAGTCGCGGATTCTGATCCGTGAGTGCTGATCGGCCAGCCGCCCGCCGTAAACAGGGGAGGAAAACCCTGCGGTTACCCCATCCGCCAGGTGGTGCCTTCCGGGCCGTCATCGACAAGGACCTTGCGTTTATCCAGCGCCTCGCGGAGGGCATCGGCCTTTGCGAAGTCCTTGGCCTGTCGCGCTGCGGTGCGGTCGAGAATGAGCTGGTCAATCTCCGCGCGGTCTTCCGGTGACAGCGCGTCAATGCCGAACCAGGCATCGGGCGAGCTGGTCAGCAGGCCCAGTGCATGACCGCCCGCCAGCAGCGACGCGGCCGCCGCCTGCCGTGCCTCGTCCGTTTCCGCCCGGTTGGCCTCACCCGCCAGCGCAAAGAGCGCCGCCAGTGCCTTTGGCGTGTTGAGATCATCGGCCAGAGCCGCTTCCACCGCTTCGGGCACGTCAGCGGCGGGCTTGGCCTCGATCCGGCGCAGCACGCCATAGAGGCGGTCCAGCGATTTCTGCGAGGTGTGCAAGAGCTTCTGTGTCCAGTCGAGCGGCGCACGGTAATGCGCCGTCAGCAAGGCATAGCGCAGCACTTCGCCGGGCCAGTCCCTGATCAGGTCATGGACGAGTTTCACATTGCCCAGTGATTTGGACATCTTGGTAGAGTCCATCGACAGAAAGCCATTGTGCAGCCAGAAGCGCGCCATCGCCTTGCCGCCATGGGCGCAGACCGATTGTGCGATCTCGTTTTCATGGTGCGGGAATTTGAGGTCGGTGCCGCCGCCATGAATGTCGAAAATCTCGCCGAGATGTTTTTCCGCCATAGCCGAGCATTCGATATGCCAGCCCGGACGGCCGCGGCCCCAGGGGCTGTCCCAGCCGGGCTCGCCGTCTTTTGCCGGCTTCCACATGACGAAATCGGCCGGGTCCTTCTTGTAGGGGGCGACTTCCACCCGTGCACCGGCGATCATGTCCTCGCGGTCGCGCTTCGACAGCGCGCCATAGCGGTCATAGCTCTGCACGGAAAACAGGACATGGCCTTCCGCCTCATAGGCATGCCCGCTCTCGATGAGGCGGGCGATCATGTCGGTCATCTCGCCGATATGCTCTGTGGCATGCGGTTCCAGCGTCGGCGGCAGGACGCCGAGCGCGCCGGTATCCCGGCGGTAGATGTCCGCGAATTTGCGGGTGATGGCCTCGATCGGCTCGTCGCGTTCACGCGCTGCCTCGATGATCTTGTCATCCACATCGGTGATGTTGCGCGCATAGATGACATGGTCTGCGCCATAGGTGCGTTGCAACAGGCGGAACAGCACGTCGAACACGACCGGCGGACGGGCATTGCCGATATGGGCGTAGGACCAGACCGTCGGCCCGCAAACATACATCGTCACCCGTTTCGGATCGCCAGGCACGAAGGCCCGTTTCTGTCCCGTCAGCGTGTCGTGCAGTTGAAGCGTCGGCATGTGAGCCAGTCCTATCGTTTCCAGACATTTGCGTATAAAGTCGCTCCCCTCCCTATGGACGGCGCGAATTCACGCCCTACATAGCGGTCTCGCACGGTAAGCGAAACCGGAAGAACTTCGGGCGGCTGAGTTTTGACGTCCTGTACTTCGGTCCGGAAACCGGAACTACACGGAATGTGAAGGCATTCCCAACCCGAAAACGGAAGGATCATGGTCAACATGGACGCCCAAACACCTGTCAATCTGCGCCCCGACACCGCAGCTCCCGCCCGCCCCAGCCGCGAAGAGGCCGAAGCCGCTGTGCGCACGCTGATCGCCTGGGCCGGGGATAATCCCAATCGCGAAGGCCTGCTGGATACGCCCAAGCGCGTCGCCAAGGCGTTCGAGGAATGGTTCTCCGGCTATGCCGCCGATCCGGCGAAAGAGCTGTCGCGCGTCTTCGAAGACGTTCAGGGCTATGACGATATGGTGATGCTCACCAATATCGATGTTGAAAGCCATTGCGAACACCATCTCGCCCCGATCATGGGCGTGGCGCATGTCGCCTATCTGCCGCGCAAGAATGTGGTCGGCATTTCCAAGATTGCCCGCGTGGTGGAGATTTTCTCCAAGCGCCTGCAAACGCAGGAAACCATGACTGCGCAAATCGCCGATTCCATCATGGAAGCCATGGATGCGCGCGGCGTGGCGGTGCTGATCGACGCCAAGCACCAGTGCATGACGACGCGCGGTGTGCATCACCCCAATGTCTCGACCATCACCACCACCTTTGCCGGCGAGTTCAAGTCCGATGACGAGCTGCGCGGGCGTTTCATGCGTCTGGTGGAGCGGGCGTAGAAGCCACAGACACGTGACGGGGCGGGAAAGTTGCGCTAACCCGCGCGCATGACCGCCCCCATCACCCTGATTGCCCCGGCCAAAGGCCTGCGTCTCGACCGCTGGCTGGCGGACGAGCTGGAAGAGTATTCGCGCTCGCGCTTCAAGGCGCTGATCGAGGACGGTCAGGTCAGCTGCAATGGCGTGCCCGTCACCAATGCGGCAGCCAAGACGCTGGCAGGGGCTGAATATGTCATCACCATCCCGCCCCTGGCCGCGCCCGAGCCGAAGCCGGAAGCGATTCCGCTGGAGGTGGCGTTCGAGGATGAGCATCTGATCATCGTCAACAAGCCGGCCGGCATGGCCGTGCATCCGGCAGCGGGCAACTGGACCGGGACGCTGGTCCATGCCCTGCTGCATCACTGTGCCGGCACGCTGTCGGGCATTGGCGGGGTGGAGCGTCCGGGCATCGTCCACCGGCTGGACAAGGATACGTCGGGCCTGCTGGTGGCGGCCAAGTCCGATGCCGCGCATCAGGGGCTATCCGATCAGTTTGCCGCGCACACGGTGGAGCGCGCCTATACCGCCTTTACCCGCTCCTCGCCCGAGCCCCGCTCCGGCCGGATCGACACGCGGATTGCGCGTTCGGACACGGACCGCAAGAAAATGGCGGTGGTGAACCGGCAGAACAGTATTGCCGGCAAGCAGGCGGTGACCAATTACCAGACGCTGAAATCCTATGGCCGCGAAGGCGGGGCGATGCTGGGCCGGGGGCTGGCGGCGAAAGTGGAATGCCGCCTTGAAACCGGACGCACCCACCAGATCCGCGTGCACATGGCCCATATCGGCTGCCCGCTTCTGGGCGACCCCGTTTATGGACGGGGCCGCTCGCAGAAGCTGAAGGAGCTGGATGATGGCCGGGCGTTCAAGGATTTCCGCCGCCAGGCCCTGCATGCCCGCCTTCTCGGCTTTGTTCACCCGATCACGCAGGCGCGGTTGAGCTTCGAGACGGATCTGCCGAAGGATTTGCAGAAGCTGGAGAAATTCCTGGAAACGCTCTAGGCACCCTCGCCGAACATGAAGAGGAAGAAGTGCGCGTCTTCGTCATAAGGGTTCAGGAATTCGTGACTGACGTCGGCCGGGATGATCATGAACTGGCCCTCGGAAAATTCAGAATCCACACCGTTGATCCGCGCGGTCACGCGGCCATCCGTCACGATCAGGAGAGACGGGAACGGATTTGTACGGCTGCGCGGGTCTTCGTTGATGTGCTGGCCCGGCGAAATTGATCCGAAACCGGACCGAAAACCCGGTTGATAATAGATAATACCCGCATTCCCGCCATGGACCTCGCGCGTTGCCTGTTCAGCGTAATTGACGACTTCCGGAAATCCGCGGGTCCAGAAATGGAAAACGTGGGTGAGGATGGCCGGGTCAAAATCCGCGCCCTCCATGAGGCCGATATCCATCGGCGTCACATCGGTCGAGAACGCTTTGGCCATCGCCGTATAGGCGCTGATCTCCCCGCGATTGATCCGTTCGAGAATATCCCCCGTCGCCGTGTAGAAGAAGGTGGGGGATGAGGGATCACCCTGGCGAACCTCATAGCTGTGATCTTCATGGTCCAGTGTGACGGTCCACATTTCACCATTGACCTGGACGCCGAATTCCTCGTCGCCGGTAAAGGTGACGTCATTCATCACATAATCGGCCGCATAGCGTTCGAGAATGGAAGCCGTATCGGTGGATTGGGCGCTCGCCCATCCGGTGGAAAATGCGATCACGGCGGCTGCCGGGATCAGAGTTTTGAAAACAGACATATCGACCTCTCGTTTGTCCGAGCGCCCCCCGAGCGCTAACTAACCGGGTGTTTAGTAAACAAGATACCGTTTTGGCAAGTACTTATTTTTAATAAGGAAAATAAATTTTCAACCTGCATCCAAAGGCGGGCTGTGATGCATCTAACCGGGTTCGGACGGGTTTTCCGCCACAAGGCCGCGGGCGAGCATTTCACCAACGAATTCAGCGAATTCCTCCGGATCCGGATTGGTGAATGGCAGCCGCCCTTCCGACTGCATTTTATTGCGGAAAGGCCGGGTGATGCTGAAGAAGACCAATGCCCCCACAAGGGTCAGATGCACCTGATGCGGATCGGCCTCGCGAAACACACCCGCCATTTGCCCGCGCTCGACAATCGCCCGCGTGACCTCGAAATTGCGGGCAAGGCTGGCCGCGGCTTCCGGGCGCATCTGCTGGGTACCGGACAGATAATCCTGCACCAGCATGCCCGGCAGATAAGGCGCGGCCTCAAAGCCCCGCGCCAGGACTCTGGCGAAAGCCGGGAGTCTGCGGGCGGGCGGGCTGGCCTCCAGCGCGTCAATATCGACGCGCTCCAGCAGTTTTGACACACCGGCATCGAGGACAGACTGGTACAGACCGGTCTTCGAACCGAAATAATAGGCGACCATGGCCTTGTTGAGCCCGGTTTCGGCGGCGATCATATCCAGAGACGTGGCCGAAAACCCGCGTCTGGCAAAAAGCCGGCCAGCGGCGTCCATCAGCGCGGCCCTCGACGCTGCCGCATCCCTCGATTTCCTGTTTGTGCGTGCCATGGAACCAGTTTGCCGGAGACGCGGCCTTGCCGGAAGCGCCAATTGCGTTGAAACAAACCTGCGGGCGATACGTTTCGCTCACATGTCATAACTTCGCCGTGAAGCCCTAGTAATGCACAAAAGCAATGCCTAACTAGGCGTGGAACACGGAGTGTAAGGGGACAAAAATGGCGAATGCAATCTCCCTGTCGCTTTCTCCCGAAGAAGGCCTCAATCGTTATCTGACCAACATCCGGAAATTTCCGATGCTGGAAAAGGACGAGGAATTCATGCTGGCCAAACGCTGGCGCGAGCATGAAGACACAGGCGCGGCCGAAAAACTGGTCACTTCACATCTGCGTCTCGTGGCGAAAATCGCCATGGGCTATCGCGGCTATGGCCTGCCGATTGCGGAAGTGATTTCCGAAGGCAATGTCGGACTGATGCAGGCGGTCAAGAAATTCGATCCGGACAAGGGCTTCCGGCTGGCGACCTATGCCATGTGGTGGATTCGCGCCTCGATCCAGGAATATGTCCTGCGCTCATGGTCGCTTGTGAAAATGGGCACGACCGCTGCCCAGAAAAAACTGTTCTTCAATCTGCGCCGCATGAAATCGAAAATGGCCGCGCTGGAGGATGGTGATCTGAAGCCGGAACAGGTCGAGGCCATCGCCACCAAGCTGGGCGTGACCGATGATGACGTCATCAACATGAACCGTCGCCTGTCCGGCCCGGATGCGTCCCTGAATGCGCCTCTGAAGGGCTCGGAAGGCGATAGCGAATGGCAAGACTGGCTGGAGGACAAGGACGGCGTCTCCCAGGAAGCCGAACTGGCCGAGCATGACGAATTTGATCAGCGCATGCTGCTTCTGCAGGACGCGATGAGTGATCTCAACGAGCGGGAGCGTGACATCATCCAGCAACGCAAGCTGACCGATGAGCCCAAGACGCTGGAGGAACTGGCCGAAGTCTACAAGGTCAGCCGCGAGCGCATCCGGCAGATCGAGGTGCGCGCCTTTGAAAAACTGCAGCAGGCCATGAAACGCGCGGCCGCTGAAAAAGGCCTCCTCTCACAGGAGGCCTAGGGCTGCTCGACATCTCCCCCCGGGCGTCCTAGGTCCTGCTCCGTATATTATGGAGCAGGACCTATGTTATTGCGCATCTCTCTTGTCATTCTGCCGCTTCTCTTCACAGCGCCAGCCTTCGGTCAGGCCCTGTCCGAAGATTATCGGCGGCTGCTCGCCGAAGCGGCTGTCAGCCAGGATGATGCGGGTTTTGCGGAAACCGTGGACTTGCTGGCCAGGGTGGCGCCGGGCGGGGCAGTGGCGGTTCTGAACGCCCTTGCCGGCATCGCGCCTGACAGGCTGACCCTGGCGGAGAACCGGTTTGCGGCCACCGATGCCGGTGGTCCGAGTCAGCTCGCCGATGCGGGCGACCGGGAGGCTGAAGCTCCTGAAGCCGCGCCAGATGAAAGTGCTCCCGCGCGCGAGAACCGTTTTCTTCCCTTGCCGCCGCTTTCGGGCTGGTCCGGGCGGTTATCCGCCGGTCTGCGCGTCGATAGCGGCAATTCGGACCAGCAGGATTATGTGCTGGGACTGGCGGTAACACGGGATCTTGCCGAGTGGGGTTTCGAGGCCGGTATCGACTATGCCTATTCGGAATCAGGCGGCACTGTTTCCCGCGATCAGCTGTCGCTAGACGCACGCGGCGAACGGGATATCGGCCACCGCTTTTCACTCTTCCTGGGCGGCGAATTTGATCAGGACCAGCTTTCCAGCTTTGACTACACCGCTTTTCTGAGCGCGGGCCTCGCCTATCGCCCGGTCTTGCCGGAGACGATGGACTGGGTGCTGCGGGCCGGTCCCGGCATCCGCTACGTCTCGCCGGTCGCCGGGCCGGAAGAAAGCCAGTTCGCGCTGGACCTGGGATCGGACTATGAGTGGCAGGTCACCGATACCAGCCGCTTTGCGTCGGAAACCACGCTGCTGATTGCGGACTCCTCCCGCGCCGAACAGAAATTCTCCTTTATCACCGCGCTGAGCGAGGCATGGGCGATCGAGGCCGCCTGGCGCTACCGGTATGAATTCGAGCCGCTGCCCGGCTTCGAGGAAGGCGATTCACGCTTCGACATCTCGGTCGTGCGGGAATTCTAGGTGCGTTCCCGGACCAGACCCAGAGTCAGGCAGAATTGCGCCGCGACATAGCTGATCCAGACCGCCGGGCCGCGCCAGGCCGGGTCGTAATCCCTGAACAGGTCCAGCGCGATCAGCGTGTCGGAGCCGACGAATAGCAGCGCGCCGGTCACAGCCAGCCACCGCGCCTTCGACAGAACCGCCAGCACGGCCATGACCAGAATGATGCCATTATAGAGGGTCGCCGGAATGCGCAGATCGCCCATTCCGGGCTGGAACCAGTAAAGAATCAAGGCTCCATAAACAAGAATGACGAAGGCGAGCGGCACCCCCCAGGGCGACCGCACACCGGCGCTGCGCAATTTGCGGAGGAAGAGCGTGCCATAGAGGAGATGCGCCAGGCCAAAAGCCGCAATCCCCAGCGTCATGCGCGAGGGTTCGAGCGCCAGCATGGCATCGCCGATCGCCGAAAAGGCCAGTGCCATGGCCAGAAGATAGGCATTCTGCCGGGCCGCATAGACCGCCAGAAGGAGAATGCCTGACGCTTTCAGGGCCACTGTGGCCGGATAGGCAACAGGCAGCCAGCCGGCAAACAGGTAGGCAAGCGCCAGCAGGGCCGAAACGGAGAGAAGAAGGAGTCCGGACCGGCCCTGCAACATGGCTTATTCGCCTCCAGCCTTGCCGGTCACCGGCGCATCCGGATCCTGCGGTCCGCCCGGCTTGCCCGGTCCACGCGGCCGGGTGGAACCCTCGCCCAGCTCTCCGGAAAGGAAGCCGGGATAATAGGGCACCCACTCGTCCGACCGTGCCGCGATATAGATATACGGCCCGTCCGGATTGGCGCGGAAATTGGAATCGGTCGCCACGATGAAATACTCATCACCTTCGCGGATCATGAAGGGCGAGCCGGAATCGCCGCGCGTCGTATCGCATTCATGAGCCATCGTGTTGTCAGGATAGATGGCGATCATGTGACAGCCGATATTACCGGACAGATGGGCCCCCGTGTCATGGCTGTAGCCCGCCTGATAGATGTCCGCTTCCAGCGCCGCCCGGTCGCCTTCTTCATCGACCAGCGCGCGGATGCCGACAAAGCCGAGCTCATCGCCCAGTGGCTGGTCAATGCGCAGAAGCGCCCAGTCAGTGCCATCGATCTCGTCCGTCGAGGAATAGCGCGGGTAATCCCAGTCCGGTGACATGAAGTAATCGATCACCCTCGCTTCGCGCGGACCACCGGCAAGGTCATATCCCGTCTCGAATGTGCCCCGGGCATCAACCGAATTACCCTCTGCAATGCAGTGCGCCGCGGTGACCAGAATGTCAGGTCCGATCAGCGTTGCCGTACAGGCCCCGCCGGAATCAAACCGGACCTGCCCCACGACGACCCAGGGAAAGACCGAAGTGTCCATGAAAACGCGGTCATCATAGCCGAAATAGTGATCAAAAATCGTCAGCGGGCGCTCGCGACCGATACAGTCGGACCGGTCGGTGCGGCGTGCGCACGATCCGTCGCCGCCATGTTCGGCTTCCTGGCAGATGCCATCAAAAGCCGTGTCGCAGCTATCGGTCTGAAACCGCAGGCGGACCAGATCGCCGCAGTCGGAAGAATCCGTACCTTGCACGCATGCGCCGGTGCCAAGGCCCGGCTCATCACATTCACCATCATTGGCCCAGCGGCAACTATCGTCTTCCGCGCCGGAGAGAATGCGCCAGCAATCGGAATAATCCGTGCCTTCGGCACACGCGCCCGTGCCATAGCGCGGGTCATCGCATTCATTGTCATTGGCCCAGCGGCAGCTGTCATCACCGGTAATCTGCTGAGTGACGGGCGCTGTCGTCATGCCCGGCTTGGTCTGGACAATCCGCATCCAGCGTTCAATCTCGTTGGAGGTGAGCCGATCCTCCTCATTCGCGGCCAGTGCCGCCGGCGACCAAAGCGCCAACGCAAAAACCAGACTTGCCAATATCCGCATATTCTTCCCCGGAAAATACCCTGTCCCTGACGCAGAAACCTAGCGGCAGAAATCTGGCGGGTCCATGACCGAGTGCGGATAATTCGCCGCGCCGGGGCTTATCCTGCGGCATTCTGAACCGGGTGTTCAAACTCCATACAGCTTCGGTTTGCCAGTCTCGTGATTGCGTCAGGGATGTCGCATCAGGAGGCTTCACGATGAAAAGCTTTGCGAAAATTCTGTCCGCTGCGGGCTTTCTCTCGCTCGCGGCATTTGCAGCGCCCGCGGCAACCGCCGGTGTCTGGCATCTGGATGCCGCGTCCTGCCCGGATCTTCGGGAAGACCGCCGCGATTACCGCTATGGCCACGGGCGTTATGACCGGAGAGAGGACTATCGCGACATGCGCGTCATTCAGTGTCCGCCGCGGTCCTGGACCTATGTCGCCGACCACTATGAGTATCGCTACGGCCCACAACGGGGTTCCGGAGCACGGCGCGGCACGCCGGGTGTGGTTTACACCAATGGCTATAACCAGTTTTACCGGATTGCCCGGAATGGCCGTTATGTGCCGATCGACGTGATCGTGCATAATCGTGGATATGGACGGTATGACCATCCGTATCGTGGCCGGGGCTATGGCGCAGAATTCCGCCTGCAGATTTTCTAGAGCCGGATTTCACCCTCGAGAAAGCAGGTGGCCCGTCCCGTCAGAAGGACGCGGTCACCGGCCGGCTCGACGATCAAGGCGCCCGGGCGCGGTCCGATCTGCCGGGCGGTCAGCCGCTCGCGTTCCAGCTTGCCGCACCAATAGGGAGCAAGCGTGCAATGAGCGGACCCGGTGACCGGGTCCTCCGCTACGCCCGACGCCGGGGCGAAAAATCGTGACACGAAATCAGCCGACGTGCCGCGGGCGGTCACAATCACATTGGTGAAGGCGCTCTTCAGAAGACTCTGATCGGGGGACATTTCCGCAATCGTCTTTTCGTCCGCGAACACCATCATCTGATAGTCTGCGCCATGGACACGGTTGATGTTCACGGTCTCGACGGGCGCACCCGCGCCCAGCGCCTCGACCACAATGGGGTTGGGATCAGCGGGTGTAAAAGGAATGGCCGGCAGGTCCATCGCGAACCGGTCCTGGCCTGCTTTCCGGACGATGAGATCGCCGGATCTGGTTTCGAAAACCGCGGAATCGCCTGTCACCAGCCCCTTCTCGAAAACCCAGGCACCGGACGCGAAAGTGGCATGACCACAGAGCGCCACCTCGACCGTTGGCGTCAACCAGCGCAAATGCCACCGGTCGCCGCCCTGCGGCACCAGAAAAGCGGTTTCAGACAGGTTGTTGGAAGATGCGATACCCAGCAGCACGTCATCGGAAGGATAGTCATCCATGAGGCAGACGCCGGCCGGATTGCCGGTAAAGGGCGCTTCGCCATCCGCAAAGGCATGGAGTTCGGCATAGGGAATCCGGTTCATGACGGGTCTGCTTCCCCGCAAAGATCGCCCTCACGGCGGGCGGTATCAGCGCGGGCTATCGCTGCATCGTCTGCGGCCAGGCGGCGGATCAGCGCAATGCCCCGTTCGCTGCCCAGCGCCACACCGGCATCACCGCTCTGGACGATTGTAACGTCGATATCGCCGGCAATCTGAGAATCGTTGAAGGCAGCGATATTGTCGGTATTCGCTGCAAATAGCGAAAGCGACATGTAGCCGTCCCAACCGGCCGCGCGGATATGCACCGGCCCGTCTGACAGATCGAGCATGCAGACCGAATACAAGAGATCCGGTGAAGGGCGGACAACGCGGCGGCTGGTCTCGTCCGTTGGCGGCACATGCGCGATGGTATTCGCCGTCATGCCAGTGTCCTCGAAACGAGCCATCGCCGTCTTCATCGCCAGACGCGGCAGATACCAGACCGTGGCGGCATGAATTCCGGCCGCAACCAGAATGAAAGCCAAGAAGTAACGGATCATAGCGCCGCTCCCGTGCAACCCAGCCGGATAATGCGTGGTGTCACGAGTGCCGTTTCCGGCGTTTCGAGCACGGCCGGGCTGGCATTGTAGAGACGGTAGATCAGATCGAATTGTCCGGCATTTCGGCTGGAAATCCAGAAAGAACCATCACCCGGATCCGTGGCCTGGATTGTGGCACGCCACAGCCCGTCCTCTCCCGCCATCGCGCGCGTCCCGTCTATGGAATGCGCATTGTCACTATTCTGTGCCAGATAATAGTCGGCAGCATAAAGCGTGACCGACCACCAGCGCGCATCCGGCATTCCGCCTTCCAGAACATAGGCGCAATTTTCCCGAAGCCGGTGGCCGTCATCGTCCATCACGCGCAGATAATAAACGGCTTCTTCACGGCGCAGCCCCAACAGGCCCCGGCGCGCGACATAGGCGCGCGTATAGGGGCCGGCCGCGGGAGACCCGATCGCCGGATCGCTGGTCCAGTCATTGACCTCGATCGTGCGGAACAGGCCGGGCGGATTGAAGGCCAGCCAGCCCGACATGAAAAGCGCCGAACCCAGCCCCGCGAAAATCGCCAGGGACAGAGTGACCAACCAGCGGATCATAGCGCCCATCCGTCTTCTTCCCAAGGAAAGCGGACTCCGCTGTAATCCGGAAATTCCAGCCGGATATCGGGCCGGGCAGCATCGAGTTCTGCGGCCAGTTCCGGTGTCAGATCGCTTCCGAGCTCAAAAAGCGCATCGCGCACAGCCTCGCGAGCATCGGAGAAAAGTGCATTGCGGTCTTCCCGCATCCGACCCCGATGCCGGTCGATGGCCGCTTCAACGGAACGATAGAATTCGACGCGGCGTGCAGCGTCCGTGTCCTGTCCGGCAGATGCAAAGTCCTCGTCCAGCGTGGCGCGCCAGTCCTGCAGTCTGACATAGGCTTCTGACAGGCGGGTGCCTTCACGGTGTTCCCAGTCCTCAATGTCTTCCACCAGTGCTGCATAGGTCTGTGTGTTCTCGACCACACCGCCACCGGGAATAGTAAACGCCATCAGGCGGAAATAGCGGACAACATCGTCGTGCGGCCTTGAATAGGCCGTGTGCCAGGAGTGCATGGTGTCCGGGTTCAGCAGGCCCAGTTCCGGATCGATAACGAAGACGGTCGGCGTGCCGTAGATCGTCGGAACACCATAATCCCGGGCGATGTCGAGATTGCGGTGCCGCCAGCCGACATCAACGAGCACCAGCTCGTATTGGTCGGCAATGATCTCCTCTAGATCGCCTTGCGCAAAATGATCCGCGAGGCCATGGCTGTCATGGCACCAGTTTGCCCCGAAAACGAGCAGGACACGATTGCCGTTTTCTGTTGCCGCTGCCAGTGCCGCGTCGAGATCCGCACGGGCATCAGCGGTCGCGTCAAACGGGCCGTTTCCACCATCCCGCGCGGAAACATGTGCGGTCATGAAAACCAGGCACAGAGCGGCCAGAACCAAACGCAACATCATCTCTCCCGTGAGTTCGCTTTATCTGCCCATCAAACGATGTGAGGGCCCGGATGTCGAGAGTGTGCTGTTGTACTGGCCAGAGTGTTTCAAGGGCGCTAGATGTCGAATGAGGGAGCGGGGTATTCATGACAGTCGAATTGCGGCCCATCCAGCGCGCCTGCCCGAATTGCGGCGCGGATGAGCCCCGTGATCTGGGTCTGGGCCGGACGCCATGGACGATCGGCGCGTGCCCGCCCTGCGGTTTTGCCTATCTGACGGCAGCGGCGTCCTATGCGGATCTCTCGGAATTCTATTCCTGGGACAAGGCCATCCTGCTCGAGGCCAAGCGGCGCCAGCAGGCCCAGCCTGTTGTGCAATGGCTCGACGGGGCCACGCGCTGGCGGCTGCATGTTTTTCCGCGGCCGGAGACCCGCACCTTCCTGCAGGCGCTGGTGCCGGGCGGAAAAGTGGTCGATATCGGCTGCGGCAGTGGCAAGCAGGGCCTCGCCCTGCCGGACCGATACACGCCCTTTGGCGTCGAGATTTCCCGAACCCTCGCCGGGGAAGCGGAGGCCGCTTTTTCCGCGCGCGGCGGATCCTGCCAGCATGCGCCCTCGGCGGAAGGACTGGGGCAATTTGACGAGGACCTGTTCGACGGGGCGATGCTGAATTCCTATCTGGAGCACGAGACCGAGCCGCTGGCCGTGCTCAGGGCGCTGCGCCGGGTGTTGAAGCCGGACGGTGTTGCGGTTGTGAAAGTGCCGAATTTCGCGTCCTGGAATGCGGCCCTGATGAAGCAGAACTGGTGCGGCATCCGGCTGCCGGATCATGTCAATTATTTCACGCCGGCCTCGCTGGCCGGGATGGCGGAAAAAGCGGGTTTCAAAACCGGTTTCCCGCAGCTGACCAATCTGCCCACGAATGACAATTTCTGGGCCTTCCTGCGCCCGGCACCGGCTCAGGCATACGCGTAAGGGCCGCCGCGCTGCAGCGCGCGCTGATACGCCGGGCGGGCATGGATGCGTTCGAGGAAAGCGGCGATATTCGGCAGCGCCCCGGCCCCGCCGCGCGCGGCGGCGGCTTCCAGCGGAAAGCTCATCATGATGTCGGCGAGGGTCATTTTATCGCCGGCAAACCAGCCGGTTTTCGCCAGCGCCTCTTCCCAGTATGCGACATGTTCGGCGACGCGCGGATCGACAAAGCCGGTGAGCGCCTTGCGGGCGACGCTTTTCACCAGCGGCTTCATCAGCAGCGGCGCGCGGTTGGGCAATTGGGTGAAGACCAGCTTCATCAAGAGCGGATTCATGGCTGAACCCTCGGCATAGTGCAGCCAGTAGCTCACCGCCCGCGCTGCCGCACTGCCCGGCGCGACGGCCAGATCGCCGGCGCCATGGGTGTCGCGGATATATTCGAAAATCGCGCCGGTCTCGGCGACGATAATGCCGTCCTCCCCGATCACCGGGGATTTGCCCAGCGGATGGATGGCATAGAGTTCCGGCGGGGCGAGCATGGTCTCTGGATTGCGCTCATAGCGCTTGACCTCATAGTCCAGGCCCAGTTCCTCAAGCAGCCAGAGGACGCGCTGGGAACGCGAATTTTCAAGATGGTGGACGATGATCATGGCGCGGGCTCCGGGTGCGGGTTAGGATTGGGAAACTAGAGGGGCGGGCGGAAAAATCGAGCGGCGGAAAATTTTCCGGACTCCAGTTTTTGCAAATCCGTCTCCTACTACAACTACTACAATGACGACGGCGGCCAAGACGGCCATTCCGGCGGCGGCACGGCACCGCGCCGGGTGACAGTATGCGGCCCAATGCGCCGCTGCGGATAAATTTTGCGGCGAACCGCTCCTATCAGCCCCCGCCCACGCGATCGGAGATAATAACGAGGATATTGCGCTGGATGCCGCCTAGCATGATTTCGCCCCAGATGGCGGCGTAGTGATTGGCCGGACTGGATGCGCGATAGCGGGTTGTAAGCGTCAGCCGGGTTCGTCCGTCTGCCATCGGCGACAGTGTATAGCTTCCGGTTTCGATGCCCAGATAGTCGGAGTCGGGACCAATATGCGCGTCCGTATAGCGGGCAACCGAGTCATTTGGAAAAACAAAGCGCCAGGCCAGATAGGTGTCTTCCCGCCAGTCGGTGACATGCTCTTCAAAGGTGATCCGGTCGCCCCATTGAGCCAAACGCCGCGCGCCAATACCCTCACCGGCTACCACTGCGGAACGCGGCCGCGGAATCCGGAATACGTTCTGGGCGATGGTGAAGACACCCTCATCGTCACCAAGCTCTTCAAGGGTCAAAAGATGCGGCCAGATGTTCTCGGCCGGCGCGTCAATGATGATAGAACGCTTCACCTCGAAATGATGGGTTGGATTGTCGGCGGACCACCCTGGTAAAAATGCCAGAAATGGCAGCATCACCAGCGCACTACAATGCAGCATAGCTCTTTTACGGAAAAGGTGGTGTAGCCAGCTTATGGTAGCCGCGCCTATCACAGCGCTCATTGCCCAAGGTCCGACAAGCAGGGCGATACAGATCAATCCCTCACCCGCCAGCGCCGATATGGTGGCCAGAACCGCCAGAGCCAGAAGGGCTGTAATATAACCGCGGATTCCGGCTTTCCTCTGTCCGTTGGGATCGATTGCAAAACGGAAAATCGCGCCGAGCGCAAATGGCAGGGTAAAAAGCATGGAGAACCCGACAGCCCAGCCAGCCCCGGCTTCCGTTCCGCCCAACACATAGAACAAGCCAGCAAACAACAGCAGCGCTGCAAATGCAATAGTGATGCGGACACCGACCCAGATCCGAGCCGAGCGAGTTGCTGCGTTCCGTGTCATTGTCAGCTCCCCCTCTTCACACCGAAACTGGCTAGCAGATTTTCCGTGAAAATACTTGCGGTGAAAGAACGCGGTTCGTCCCCAGCCTGTTCATACACGCCTTGCGGATAAATTCCGCATACGCCGGTGACGCGGCGTGATATATTCTGCTTGTTGCCGGCATCGGGCCGGCGCAAAGCGGAAGGCGCTCGGCCTTCCTGAAGGGTTATTCCCATGGCCAAGGGCCAACAGAAACAGGGCCGCGAGGCGAAAAAGCCGAAAGCGGAAAAGAATATCAAGAAGAAGCACAATGCCTCCGAACCGTCCCAGAAAACGGGCCAGGTCGGCGGTCTGGAGCATATGAAAAACCGCAAATAGGCAGCGCTGGCACCTCCCCCCTCCCCGTCATCCTCCGGCTTGACCGGAGGACCTCTTCGAGGATGAGATCACCCGGTTAAACTGTGCGATGACGGGCTTGGGGGCTCTGTCACCCCCCTTGCCGGCGCGCCTAGCCGTCCGGTCTCCGCTTTTTGCGGCCGAGCCATCGCCCGAGCGCGGCGAAGAGGAGGGCGAGCAGACCGCACGCCAGCGTCATGGCGGCGTAAACCGGTGTGGCTTGCGCGTCGTAAACGACCTCGCCGCCGAGGAACCGGCCTTGCGCATTATAGGTCAGCGATGCGCGCTCAGCCCAGATATAGCCGAAGAGAACGGTCAGCGCGGCCAGACCCAGGCCGGCGGCAAAACAGGACCAGCTGGCGACCCGCCGGATCATGCCCCTACCCCATGCCCAGGCGGCGCGTCCCGAGCGCGTCGAACCGCGCCAGCGCAGCGGCCGGCCATTCCGCCTGCATGCTGTAAAACACGTCGAACGCGCGAACATCCCCTGGCAGGTCGATGAAGGGCGCTTTTGTGCGGGTGAAAATATGCACGTCGGGCGGACAGGCGTCCGGCGCGTCCAGCGTCATGACGCGGAGAAAGGCCAGAACCTCGCGGCGGCCATAATCGCTCCACAGCGCGGTGAGGCAGTCCGGGCAGCGCCAGATGTCATGCGGGCGGCCGCTATCGGTTGTCTGCTGTGTGCGCACGGGCTCGCCCGCGGTCAGAGTGATCCGGTCGCGCTCGATCAGCGCATTAACGGCAAAGGGTCCGCCGGTCTGTTTCTGGCAATCGCGGCAATGACAGCCATGCACAAACAGCGGATCGCTGGACAATGCGTATCTCACCGCGCCGCAAAAGCAGGCGCCGGTGTGCGGCGGTAATGGGGCCATATCGGTCTCCGGTTCGGCCGGGTGGCGGGACGCCAACCTTAACCCCGCCCTGCTCTGTGCAAAACGGTTTCATGCGGGCGATGAATCCGGCTTGCCAGACGGGGCCGGACGCCCTATCTGCCCGCTGCCGCCGGCCGATACGGGAGGCCGTATCCGGGCGGTGGATGTGTTTCGCATGCCGGTCCAGGCGTTTGATTGCGTCTCTTGCGGCGCGTGCTGTTTCAGCCGCAATCCGCGCTATCTCGTTTTATTGCCGGAAGATGCCAGCCGGCCCCTGCCCCGGGACCAGCTTTTTGAAGAGGGCGGGCGCACCTTCATGGATTTTTCCTGCGGGCATTGCGCGCATCTGCAGCTGGAGGCCGGACAGGCGCTGTGCGGCGTCTATGAGCACCGCCCCGAAGCCTGCCGCGCCTTCCGCGCCGGCAGTTTCGAATGCCAGCGCGCGATCCGCGCGAATGGCGTGATGGGGGAAGGGTGCGGGAGAAGGGTGTGGCTTGATTACCGTCGCCCCTGCGGAGGCCGGGATGACGAGATTATGATTGCCATTTATAGTTGAAATATGAAACGGCCCTGCGTCTACATTCTCGCCAGCCGAAGGAATGGCACGCTCTATACCGGCGTTACATCCAATCTGGCTGCACGCGTTGAAGAACACAGACAGGGACGCGCATCAAAATTCACCCGGAAATATGGCGTCACCCGCCTCGTCCATTTCGAGCTGTTCGAGGAAATCGGCGAGGCGATCTTGCGCGAAAAGCGGATCAAGAAGTGGAAGCGCGCCTGGAAACTTGATCTGATCGAGCAATACAATCCGGATTGGAAAGACGTCTCCGGCGAAATTCCATACGATTGACGCGCCCCCTGCCCGTCATCCCTGCGAAGGCAGGGACCCAGAGCAACGGTGAAACCCGTCAATCCATGCGCGCAATCTGCGCGGCGATGACGCTGGCGGCTGGTTGGCGCAGGGCGTGCCGGTTGAAAGGGCGCAACTGGGTCCCTGCCTTCGCAGGGATGACGAGTGTTTTGTTCTATTCCTTCGTTTCGAGATAAATCTCGCCGCCCTTTTCCTGGAATTCGCGCGCTTTTTCGGCCATGCCCTGTTCGGCCTCGTCGACCGAATTGGGCGCCCGGGCCGAGCCGAACTCGTCCCGGATTTCCTGCGTGATCTTCATCGAGCAGAATTTGGGTCCGCACATGGAGCAGAAATGCGCCACCTTGTGGGCGTCCTTGGGCAGGGTCTGGTCGTGGAAATCACGCGCGGTTTCCGGATCGAGGCCGAGATTGAACTGGTCCTCCCAGCGGAATTCAAAGCGCGCGCGGGACAAGGCATCATCGCGCAGGCGCGCCGCCGGATGGCCCTTGGCAAGATCGGCGGCATGGGCGGCGATCTTGTAGGTGACGACGCCGACCTTCACATCGTCGCGGTCGGGCAGGCCGAGATGTTCCTTCGGCGTGACATAGCAGAGCATGGCACAGCCAAACCAGCCGATCATCGCCGCGCCAATGCCGGAGGTGATATGGTCATAACCCGGCGCGATATCGGTGGTGAGCGGGCCCAGCGTGTAGAAGGGCGCCTCGCCGCAGGTTTCCAGCTGCTTGTCCATATTGGCCTTGATCTTGTGCATGGCGACATGGCCGGGGCCTTCAATCATCACCTGACAGCCATGATCCCAGGCGACTTTCGTCAGCTCACCGAGGGTTTCCAGCTCGGCAAACTGGGCGCGGTCATTGGCATCTGCGGTGGAGCCGGGGCGCAGCCCGTCGCCGAGGCTGAAGGAGACATCATAGGCGCGCATGATCTCGCAGATTTCCTCGAAGCGCTCATAGAGGAAGCTCTCCCTGTGATGGGCGAGGCACCATTTGGCCATGATGGAGCCGCCGCGGGAGACAATGCCCGTCACCCGGTCGGCGGTCAGCGGCACATAGGGCAGCCGCACACCGGCATGGATGGTGAAATAATCCACCCCCTGCTCGGCCTGTTCGATCAGCGTGTCGGCGAAAATGTCGAAGGTGAGGTCTTCGGCAACGCCGCCGACCTTTTCCAGCGCCTGATAGATGGGCACGGTGCCGATCGGCACCGGCGAATTGCGCAAGATCCATTCGCGCGTGTTGTGGATATTCTTGCCGGTGGAGAGGTCCATCACCGTATCCCCGCCCCAGCGGATGGCCCAGACCATCTTGTCGACCTCTTCCTCGACCGAGGAGGCGACGGCGGAATTGCCGATATTGGCGTTGATCTTCACGAGGAAATTGCGGCCGATCACCATCGGCTCCAGCTCCGGGTGGTTGATATTGGCCGGGATAATGGCGCGGCCGCGGGCGATCTCGTCGCGGACAAATTCCGGTGTGACAAATTCCGGTACCGACGCGCCGAAGCTTTCACCATCGGCGAGGTTTTTCGCGGCATCGGGCAAAGCATGTGTGCGGCCGAGGTTTTCGCGTTCGGCGGCGTAGATCATTTCGTCGGTGATGATGCCGGCGCGGGCGAATTCCAGTTGCGTCACCGGATGGCGGTCTGCCTTTCCCCTCCCCTTGATGGGGAGGGTGGACGGATCGCCAGATCCGGCCGGGTGGGGTGAGGTGGCTTCACCCCTACCGGTTTCGCTGCGCTCAACCACCTCCCCCATCAAGGGGGAGGGAAAAGTGGTGGCTCTCAGAGGTTTGTGCCGCACCGGAAAGGCGCGGGCGAGATATTTGCCGGTGGCCCCGCCATTATCCAGCGGGGTCGGCTCGCGGCCCTCGCAGAATTCCACCCCGCCGCGCGCCATGATGCGCTCGGTGCGCCAGCGCGGCAGGCCGGCCTCGACATCAATGGCCGCGTCCGGATCGGCATAGGGGCCGGAGGTGTCATAGACGCGCACCGGTGGCTCCATCGCCGTCGGGTGCAGCTCGATCTCGCGGTGCGGCACGGCGAGGTGCGGCGCGGCCTGCGGGTGCGTATAGACCCGGCGCGATCCCGGCAGCGGGCCGGTGGTGACGTTCGGCGTCTCGAAGGCGTTCTGGCTGGTGGGCTTGTTCATGGAGAGGCTTTCTTTTCGGGATTATCGTCAGCCCTGCACCGCCCAGCGCACATTCGGGCTGAGCAGGGTGAGGCTGTCATCTTCATTCTGGCGGACATCAAAGCGGTAAAACGCGGTCACCGTGCGCCGGTCCTCCTCATCTTCCGCCGCGGAATTGTCGGAGATGAAGGTCAGGGTGCAGTCATGGGCATTGCCCTGGCCCGGCCAGGCCGTGCATTCCGCCGTGCGGGAGACCTGTCCGGCCAGATCCAGCTCCGGCAGGTGCCAGTAGGCCAGGGCGGTTTCCGGGACAGGTGCGCCGGACTGCCAGTCGGACGGGACAAGATTGTCCGCTTCGTCCAGCAGCAGGGCGTGAAGGGCGGCGGCCTCGCCGGACAGGCTGGCGGCCGCGTCCTGATCCGCGTCAGGGGCCGGGCTGCAGGCGGCGAGAAGGCCGGCCAGGCCCG
Organism: Hyphobacterium indicum; assembly: GCF_003129605.1. Taxonomy (GTDB): domain Bacteria; phylum Pseudomonadota; class Alphaproteobacteria; order Caulobacterales; family Maricaulaceae; genus Hyphobacterium; species Hyphobacterium indicum. Next base: position 354,831 of record NZ_QBDX01000001.1, on the reverse strand, counting down.
CCACTGCCAGGGCTTTCATCGCGGTCATGATTTGCTCTCCATCAATCCGAGTTCGCGTTGCAATTTCTTCGTCAGGCCCGCCGCGACGAGGCGATGGCTCTCGGCGAGATAGGCTTTCAGATCCTCATCCGATAGCGTGTCCGTGCCCGTGCGCTGGATCCATTTCATGCCGCGCGAGGCGAGATAGGGCGCCGGGCGGCAGCCGGGCTGCTCGGACAGGATTTCAAAGGAGGTATCAGAGGTCTTGAAGGAGACGCAGAACGCGCCCTGATCATCATTCCAGCCGCCGACGGTGAAGACCTTGCCGCCGACTTTCCAGACCGAGGCATTGCCCCATTGCACCACATGGGTGGTGTGCGGCAGGCCGCGGCAATACTCATCGAAGTCCTCGCGCGTCATCGCGTCTTTACTCCATCCCGCCGCCGGCATGACCCGGATCCGGTTGTTAAGGGTAAGATCTCAGCCCGTGCAGCCCGTCTGCGCAGACACCCCCTGGATGACATGACCATCGCAGAGACGATGACGCGATGCAAGGCGCGCGGCGGGTATCGTGGACAGCAGCCTCACAATGGCGTGATCCGGCTTGTGCCGGTCTGGTCCGTCGTGATGATCGCGCCTGTATCATCTGGCAATCCGGAGGTTTTTCATGATCATTGCGGCATTCAGCGCGCTTGTCCTGCAATCAATGCCCTATGCGGAGGGCTGCACGGAAGGGGTGTGGGAGGCACTGAGCCAGACGCGCAATGCGCAGGGCGAAATGAGCGGCAATCACGACCGCTCGAACCGCTATTGCTTCCATGACGGACGCGCGGAACTGGCGGAATACCGGTCGCTGGGACCGGACAATCAGCCCGTCTTCTTCGGCGTCTCGCTGACGGTCTGGAATGCGGACCGCACCGAGGGACGGACGCTGTGGGCCATGGTCGGCGATGCCGGCTATACCGAAATCGTACAGCACTGGGACGGGGATGTGCTGGTGACGACCGGCGACGGTTTTGATGCGGGCGGCCGTTTTCTGGAACGCGCCCGCTATGAATTCGCGCCGGGCGGCGATTACCGGTTCGAAATGGACCGCTCCTTTGACGAAGGCGAAAGCTGGGAGTCGCCCACCAATATCATCGAGGCCCTGAAAACCGCCCATCCGCCGGAACCGCTCAACGCCACATGGAGCCCGAATCTCGCCGCCTCTGCCGCTACCGTCATACCGGAAGGCGGCCAGGTCATTCTGGACGGCCTTGCCTGGTTCGACTGGATTCTGGCGGATTCCGGACAGCCCGCCGGGGCCAGATTTGCCGCGCCGGTCGAGGCGGATGGCCAATGGGTCTGGCAGGTTCTGACCTGGACCGCAGACGGCATCGAGGTCCGCCATCAGGCAATGAACTGAGCGCCTTCAGGCGCGCGGCGCGCTTCTTGCGTGCCAACCCTCCCTGAAGCGGAGGCGCCAGATGCGCGTATCAAACCGGACCGGAAATCTGTTTGCCGGCGCCCACGGGCGGCTGGAAGACCGTGCCAATAATTTCACGGCGATCCGCATCAGTTTTGCCTTTCTGGTGCTGGCCGGGCACGCCATCATGCTGCCCATGGGTCTGCCGGTCACCGGAGCCTTCCCGGCATTCGTCGATGGCGCGGTGCAGTTTGCGCTCGACGGCTTTTTCATCCTGTCCGGCTACATGATCGCGGCCAGCCTGATGCGCTCGGGCGACATGACACATTATGCGCTGGCGCGGGTGTTCCGGATCTTCCCGGGCCTGATCGCCGCCATGCTGATCCTGTGGATGGTGGTGGGACCGCTGTTTACCGCCTTGCCGCTGGCCGAATACTGGAGCGCGCCGGAGACTTGGCTGTTTCCCTTGCTCATCGTCTTTCAGCTGGACCCGCAGGCGAGCCTGCCCGGCGTGTTCGCCAGCCACCCGCTGACCGACATGAATGGCCCGCTGTGGACGATCCGCTATGAATTGCTGGCCTATCTGGCAGCGGGCCTGCTCGCGGCTGTCGGCCTGTTCCGGAACAAGTGGGGCATCCTCGCCATTTTCGCCGCAGCGGCGCTTCTGTCCGATGTCGAGCTGCTGATGCCCTATAATGGCATTGGCGAAGGCACGCTGTTTGCCGCGGCGCGCTTTGGCGGGGCCTTCATGACCGGGGCGGTGATGTTTGCCTGGCGCGACCGGATTCCGCTGGCGCCGGGCTGGGCCGTCCTGCTGGTCCTGACCGCCTTTCTTCTGCGCGACACGCCTTCATCCATGATCGCCGGGCAGATCGCCATGGCCTATGTCACGCTGTGGGCCGGATTTGCTCGGATCCCGGGCCGGGCCGGTACGGCCATCCGCGACGTCGAGGATGTCTCCTATGGCGTCTATATCCTGCACTGGCCGATCGGGCAGATGACGCTGGCGCTGTTTCCCGGCGCAGGCGCGGCCCTGCTGTTTGCCGTCATGGTGCCCGGCGCGCTCGTCAGCGGCTGGCTGATGCGGGTGGGGGTCGAAAAACCGGCCATGGCGCTGAAGCCGCGGCGGCAAAACCATGTCCGAGTCAAGAGCTTGGCACAAGCGGGCTGACCGCTTCGGGACGATCCGCGGCAACACGCCGATGACGGTCAGTGGCGCCGGTCAAACCTGCGTCCGCCCCAGTCAAACGCAATGATCTCGCCGGTTTCGTTACGTTCGAAGCGCACCTGGTCGAAGGGTTCAAGCGGGTGCGAGCGTCCACCGAACAGATCAATCCGTGCCGGCCGCAAGCTGGCTGAATAGCCGCCCATCGTTGCTTCCAGGCCATCTCCGGAGACGCGGAGATCAAGATTGATCGGGAGGCTCGCATTCCGGTAGCTGCCGGCGTATTCCGACAGGAGTTCGGCGTCCGGACTCCAGTCCCAACCCTGCCAGACACTGTCCGCCTCATTTTCGGCGACCTGCTCGAGCCGCCAGCCAAGATAATTCCGGGTTATCGCCGCATACCGGTCGATATTGTCGCTCACCATCTGATCGGCTTCAGGATCACCGGACAGGAAATGCAGGAACATCCTGACGGCGGTCTGCGTCCACCAGCCCGTCATATTGTCGGAGTTGCTGAACACGGCAATCCCGACACCTTCCTCCGGCACGAACGCCATCATGCTGCGGTTTCCGGTGAAGGTTCCGCCGTGAATGTGAACGTCGAAATCCTGATAAGTGCACAATTCCCAGCCCAGAGCATATCCTGAACAAGGCATGTCATAAGGGTTTTCGGCATCCTCCCGGCCGGTTTCAACATAGGACGTCTGGGCGGTTTGCAACATGCTGTGGGTCAGGCCGGCCTCGGGAGCTTCGCCCCGAAGCTGGAGCTGGAGCCATGTGATCATATCATTCGGTGATGTGACGATCCCGCCCGCCGACTGCATCATGCCATCCGTCTTGGGCTGCACATCATACCAGCCGTTTTCCTCGCCCAACCAGAGATGGCCCCAGGACAATTCTTCCAGGCCAAAATCAGATGTCCGCGTGGATGTGTGCTCAAGCTGAAGCGGCTCAAACACAATTTCATCCAGCCAGTCGCGCCAATTGCGGCCGGTCGCCGTTTCCAGTATCGCTGCATAGACATTGTATCCGATGTTGTCATAGCGGAATCCCGGATCGCGCGGGGTGGCCGCAAGCGACATCAACTCCGGATAGTCCTCCATGGCGATATTCATGATATTGGCTTCGAGGAATGTGATCAGCGTATTCCGGAAGGGGACCTGGTGGGTCAGCAAGTCGCGCAGTGTGTAGTCCGCCGGGTCCATACTGTCCGGCCAGCGGACCTGCGGCCAGTAAGTGTCGATCGGTGTGTCCAGCGGAAGAATGCCCCGCTCATCGAGCACTGCCCCCAGCAGGCCGACATACGCCTTGGTCTGGGAAGCAATATACATTGGTGTATCCGAGGTCAGCGGTGCGCCGTTTGCCGCCCGGCGAAGCCCTTCTGCCCGATTGATCAGTACATCGTCCGCTGTAACAATGACGACGGCATAGCCGGGACCAACACTGTCTGAAAACCGGTCGAGATAATCATTCATCCGTTCCGTAGCAGCCGGAATATCCTGCGCCTCTGCTGTTGGTCCGGTCATAGCCGCCGCCAGAACGGCGCAGACAGCGATCATTCTCATGAGGTAGCTCCTGATTGTCATATCGGCAATCAGGATAGGAAGGCAGCATGCTGTTGAATTGAACGGATTTCACCTCAGGCGGCGAGCATCCGGGTCAGACGTTGCGGGGTCAGCCCGGTTTCGCGTTTCAGGACCCGGATCATGTGGCTCTGATCAGAAAAGCCCGCCGTGACCGCCGCCTGCGCGGCGGTTTCTCCGCGCGCCAGTTCACGCACGGCATGGCTCATGCGGCAGCGCAGGCCATAGAGGCTGGGCGGCACGCCAAACCATTTGCGGAAACCGCGGGACAAATGCCCGCGATGAATGCCGAAACCATCGGCCGCCCGGTCGAGATCGATGCACTCATTTGCTCTCAATTGATCGCGAAGCCGGAGCGCCCATCCGGGGGGCGGGCCCGAGGGCGAGGCGCACGTGGCGGCCGCGGCAATCAGGTCCGCAGCGGCATTGCGCAGCTCGCCGGGCATGAGCGCCGCACCCACAATCTGCCGGGTCAGAGCCACTTCGTCAGCGTCGGCATGACGCCAGTTCCAGGCCCTTTGTGGTACCTGCCGGCCGGTTTCGAAATTCAGGGAGAGGATCAGCGCCCCGGTCTCTCCGTAATGATTGGCATGATCCAGACCCGCTGCCTTGTAGCCAATATGGGCCGTGGCGATATCGGCGGTCCGGGCATCGGAAATTTCCCGGAAACCGCCGGCCATGAGCACGGAGACCTGCCCGTGGCCGTGCGCATGGGCGGCCATGGTCTCACCCGGCTCATACCAGCTGAGACGAAGTGTCAGATCCGGATCTGACAGCAGGGTTCTAACGCGCCGATGAGTCATCTGCCCTCACTTTCATCCCTGTGATGCCAACCGGGATGCTGCCGGATGATTAAATTACCGACAGATTTGAGCATTGCGGGATCACAAGACCGATACCGGGATTGCCGCTGATCCCAATTCGCCGCAATTTCCGCCCAATCTTCCATTCGCAGGACGGCCCGCATGACATTCGAGGACTTCCGCGCGCAGGCGCACCGCTTTTCCGACTGGATGACGGATTATCTGGAGACGGTTGAAACCCGCCCGGTGCGTTCGCAGGTCCGTCCTGGTGATCTTCTGAAGCAATTGCCGGCTCATGCCCCTTCTGGCGGCGAGCCCATGGATGCGATTTTCGCCGATTTTGAAACGCTGATCATGCCCGGCATCACGCACTGGCAGCACCCCAGTTTCTTTGCCTATTTCAACGCCAATTCCAGTCCGCCCTCGGTGCTGGCGGAAATGCTGACCGCGACTCTCGGCGCGCAATGCATGCTGTGGGAGACCTCGCCGGCGGCCAACGAGCTGGAAACCCGGATGATGGAATGGCTGCGCGAAATGTCCGGCCTGCCCGATACATTTACCGGCACGATCCAGGACTCCGGCTCGGCCTCCAATCTGTGCGCCCTGATCGCCGGCCGCGAGCGCGTCACACAGCGCCGCGCCGCGCATGGCGGCCTGGCGGGGGAAAGCGCGCCCGTGGTCTATGCCTCGGCCGAGGCCCATTCCTCGGTCGAGAAAGCGGCCCGGATTTGCGGCATCGGCTCGGACCATGTGCGCAAGATGACGCCCGGCCCCGATTTTGCCATGCGGCCGGAAGAGCTGGCCGCCGCGATCCGGGCCGACCGGGCGGCGGGGCTGGCCCCGAGCTGTGTGGTCGCCTGCCTCGGCGCAACGGGGCTGGGCTCGGTCGATCCGATCCGCGCCATCGGTGAAATCTGCCAGCAGGAGGAGGTGTTCCTGCATATCGATGCGGCCTGGGCGGGCACGGCCATGATCCTGCCGGAGGAACGCCACTGGATGGACGGGATCGAGCTGGCGGATTCCTATGTCTTCAACCCGCACAAATGGATGTTCACCAATTTCGACTGTTCGGCCTTCTATATGCGCAATCCGGCGGAGCTGGTGGATGCGCTGGCCATCTCCCCCGCCTATCTGGAATCGCCGGACGGTGAACAGATGCCCGAATACCGCGACTGGAGCGTGGCCCTGGCCCGGCGGTTCCGGGCGCTGAAGCTGTGGTTCGTGATCCGCAGCTATGGGGCCGACGGGCTGCGCGCCATGGTCCGCCAGCATATCGATATGGCCAAGACGCTCGAAACGCGGATCGCGGCCACGCCGGACTTTGAAATCATGGCGCCGCGGCGCTTTGCGCTCACCGCCTTCCGGTACAATCCGGGCGGGATGGACGAGGCCGCGCTGGACGCGCTGAACATGCGGCTGGTGCGGGCGATCAATGACAGCGGCCGGCTCTATCTGACCCGGACCACCGCCCATGGCCGCGTCGTGCTGCGCATGGTCACCGGGCAGATCTATACCGAGCCGCGCCATGTCGAGGCGGGCTGGCTGGCCATACAGGAGATTGCCCGCGGTCTGGGTTAGACGGTCTGACGTGGCAGGGGTGGCAAATCCGTTGAGCCGATCTCGTCGATACTGTCGCGCAGATGGATCAAACGCAGCATGTCGGGCAAGTTATAGCGAAGCGGCGTGCAATGCCCTGGCCCGTCCACCGGACGCTTTTCCGCCTCCCATGGGCAGCCGCCCTTGCACAGGGGCTGAACGGAACAGGTCCGGCATTCAGCATGCGTGAAGGGGTCATAATCCTTCCAGAATTGGTCGCGGCTTTCCTTCACACTATTCACAGCGACCGCTCCGTTCTCGCCGATGCGGGCATAGGCTTCGCTTTCCGGCAGAGCCGTCTCGTTCCAGCAACGGAAGACCAGTCCTCCGGGTGAAATCACCGCTCCACCCGGCGCATCACCGACGCAAAGACTTCCGGCATGCGGGCGCGGCAATTCGAAGCCGGGGCGCAACCCCTTGCGGATCATCAGGTTCAACAATCTCACTTCTGCGGCTGCAAATTCTTCCCTCGACAACATGGTGCCGCCGAGATCGCCACACTCATCCGTATAATCTACGACATGCCCGAAATAGGGGCTGACATAGCCCGCCAGGCCTTCCGCGATGACCAGATCAATAAGTTCGGGAATACGATTGACATTTTCACGGTCGAGATTGATCCGCAGGCTGACCGGGAAGCGGCCCTTGATGGCTTTCAGATTGACAAGAATCTTGTCAAAGCTGGGCTTGCCGGCGCTGGTGAACCGGCGGCCATCATGAATGTCCGCCGGGCCGTCGATCGTGACTTGCGCTCCGGTAAAGCCCGGGCGCGAAGCAAAATAGGCAATGCGTTTTTCTGTCAGAAGCGACCCGTTCGTGATCATGAATTGTGTGTAGGCCGAGCCGCGCTCATCCGTGATTTCCTGCAAAGCGGCATCGAGTTCGGTGAGCTGCCGGAAAGCGGCGAGCGGTTCGCCGCCGAACCAGGTCACGTTGAGCGGCGCGCCTGCTTCCAGATTGTCCCGGACATAGGCGGAGACGGCGCGCAGGTCGGCATCGGAGAAATGGCGCTTGGGATGTTCCTCGAAACAATAGGAGCAGGCGAAATTGCAGCTCACTGTCGGCGCAATCGTCAGATTCAGTCCGGTCTCGGCCGCCCGGCCCTCGAAATAGGATTGGCGGACCGCTTCGCGCTCATCATAACCGGCGGGCACGAGGAAGCCGGCTTCAACCAGACCGGCGATATCCTCCGGCGATGCGGAGCCCGGATTGTCGAACAGAGCTGCAATGTCCTCGAATTCACCCGCGCTGACAGCCGCAAAAGCCCCGCTGGCCGTATTGTACATGAGGATAATCCCGTCGAAAGCCGACGGCACAAAGCAATTGAATTGCGAAGCGACCAGCTGATCGCCGGTCACGGCTCTGGATTGGCCATCATGCATTGGCAGCAACAGCTGGTCTAATCGACCTGTATGACGTTGAGCTCGATATAGCGGTTGTCCATTTCACGCTCCATCTGTTGCATGATCCGCCATTGCTCACGCCCGGCTTCGGGTAACCGGCCTTCGCTGAGCATGCCTGCTGACGCGTTCGAGGTGCAGGAATTCGAGCCACAGGTCTGCGATCCGCAATTATTGGTACCGCAGGTATTGGTTCCGCACGTATTGCTTCCGCACGTATTGTTTCCGCAGCTGAAGACGCGCGGATCGCCGTCCGGGCCATAGGCCAGATCGATACGGATAACGCCGGTAAAATCATTATCGAGTTGGGATACCAGGTCGCGCACCAGTCCGGTGGTTCGCTCGGCTTCGCCCTGTGGCACAAGACTGTCATTGCGCAACAGGCTTGCTGCCTGACGGTTCACCGCATCAAGGCCTTGCCGGGCGCTCACCATGGCATAATTGCGGGATTGCGAAACAGCGCGGCCGGTTTGTGGCAGGACACGGCCTGGAAGGACCGGACGGGGCACACGCTGAATTTCCTGGGCACCCGCCTTCGCGCCCATGCCCGCCAGGCCCATGGCTGCGGCAGATTTCAGGAACAGGCGGCGATTCTTCTTCCGTTTGTCAGTCATCGGATTCCTCCCCTGTTGGCGGCCAGCTTAACAGAGGCAGGAGATTTTGGCCATGAGCCGTCGGGAAATCAGCCCCGGAAGGGATCGGTGACGAGGATGACATCCTCGCGCTCGGGGCTGGTGGACAGCATGGCCACCGGCACGCCGATCAGTTCCTCGACGCGGCGCACATATTTGACGGCGGCGGCGGGAAGCTGGCCCCATTCGCGAGCGCCGAAGGTGGAATCCGACCAGCCTTCAATCGTCTCATAGACCGGTCTGGCGCGCGCCTGCAGGCCGCGTTCCGGCGGCAGGCGGTCATAGCGCTCGCCATCAATCTCGTAGGCGATGCAGATTTTCAGCTCATCAAAACCGTCGAGCACGTCCAGCTTGGTCAGCACCACGCCGTCAATGCCGCCGACCGTCACCGCCTGTTTCACCAGAACGGCATCAAACCAGCCGCAGCGGCGCTGGCGGCCGGTCACGACGCCGAATTCGCGGCCTTTTTCGCCCAGCAGCCGCCCGGTTTCATCCTTCAGTTCGGTCGGGAACGGGCCTTCGCCCACGCGGGTCGTGTAGGCCTTCACAATGCCCAGCCCATAGCCGGCGCTCTTGGGTCCGACACCGGTTCCGGCCGAGGCCTGCCCCGCCACCGTATTGGACGAGGTGACGTAAGGGTAGGTGCCATGATCGACGTCGAGCATGGTGCCTTGTGCGCCTTCGAACAGGATTTTCAGGTCGTCTTTTATCGCCGCATCGAGATCGCGCCAGACCGGTGCCATATAGGGCAGGATAACCGGGGCGATCTCTTCCAGCGCGGCAATCAGCTCGGCGGCTTCGTATTCCGGCTGGCCGAGCCCTTTGCGAATCGCATTGTGGTGATGCAGCAGGTCTTTCACCTTGGCGGGGAGCGAGGCCGGGTCGGCGAGATCGCAGACGCGGATGGAGCGGCGGCCGACCTTGTCTTCATAGGCCGGGCCGATGCCGCGGCGTGTGGTGCCGATGGCCATGCCGTCATCACGATTCTCGCGCAGGGCATCGAGCTCGCGGTGAACCGGCAGGATCAGGCTGGCGGTTTCGGAGACTTTCACCAGATCCGGCGTGATGTTCACGCCCTGATCCTCGAGCCGCTTTTTCTCGTCGCGGAAGGCCCAGGGATCCACCACCACGCCATTGCCGATCACGGACAGCTTGCCGCGCACGACCCCCGATGGAAACAGGGAGAGCTTGTAGGTCTTGTCGCCGACCACCAGTGTGTGCCCGGCATTATGCCCGCCCTGGAAGCGTGCCACGACATCTGCACGATGCGAGAGCCAGTCGACGATCTTGCCCTTGCCCTCATCTCCCCATTGCGCGCCGACGACGGTCACATTGGCCATCTGGAAATTCTCCGCTCATGCCGCACCGCCTCACGGGAATGTGAGACGCCAAGCGCGGTCTATCAGCCTAATCTGGGTTCTGAAAGCCTCCAGAACCGAAGGAGATATCATGTACCGGAAAATGCTGGCTGTTGCCGGATTGCTAGCCCTGTCCTCGCCCGCCGCATGGGCCCAGACCCCGCCGGGATGCGACGGGATGGAAAACCGTGGTGATTTCAATTTCTGGGTCGGAGAGTGGAATGTCTACAATCCACAGGGCCAGCTGGCGGGCACAAATTCCATCCGCAAGACCCAGGGCGGTTGCCTGATCGAGGAGCATTGGAGCGGGCTTCGCGGCGGCCGCGGTTTTTCGATGAATTACTATGATCCGCTGGAAGATGCCTGGCGCCAGACCTGGATGAGCGCGGGGGCCTATATCGATTATACGGGCGGGCTGAATGAAGACGGCGCGATGGCGCTGGAAGGTGAAATTTTTTACCATGGCAATGGTAATCGCGCTCCGTTCCGGGGTTTGTGGACCCCGAATGAGGATGGCAGCGTGACACAGCATTTCACACAGTATAATGCTGAAACCGAAAGTTGGGATGTCTGGTTTACGGGACGTTATGTCCGTCAGCAGGATGATCCGGACACGCATTCCGGGGAGTAGGACTCCCGGTCCCTTTGTCTGTCCTCCCGGAATGCGTTGCGCCGCTGATCCACCCCCGGATCAGCGGCGCTCTTGCATCCGGCCGGCAGTACGGAACGGGTTAGCGGCCACCCCAGCGATAGCCGAAGCGGATACCGGCATTGTCGAGCGCCTGGTTGCGGCCGCTGCCGAGAATCTGGCCATGGGAAATGTGCTCGTAATAGGCGCCGACCGTGATCTGGTCGGAGAGCTCGTAATTCAGGGCGAATGTGGTGTGAAAGAGAATGTGCTCGCCCATCAGTGACCGCGTGGTGGCCAGACGGATGCGGTTGGGATCGCTGGGCGGGGCCGTGCGGTCAATGTCGCGGACACCGTCATTGTAGGACAGGCCGAAAGCGGGCTGGAAGGACAGGTTTTCAGTGATATCGAAATCCCATTCCAGGCCGGTGCCGCCGAAATTGGTCAGGCCATTCGTATTGTGAGAGAAATAGAGATAGGGACGCGGGGTCCAGATCATCCGCAAGGCCTCGATCTGCGGACCGACCAGGCCAAGCGTGATGTTCGGACCATCCTCGACATGATCGGACAGGTCATGGGCCGTCACGCCGAGCCGGAATTCCCAGTCATGGTCATCTGCCAGTACCGGCGCAGACCATAGCGCCACGCCCATTGCAGCCAGAACACATGTTTTCATGAACCTATCCCCTACCTGGTCACGCCAGTCTGACGTTGGCCATCAGTCTAGAACGCGTTGCGCCTCACGCAAAGCTACATTTCGGCACGCGCTTCGGTATAGGCCCAGTCGAGCCAGGGGCCGAGCGCCGCAATATCATCGGCCTCTACGGTCGGCCCGCACCAGATGCGCAGTCCGGCCGGAGCCGAGGGGTGCGGATTGACATCCAGCGCCGCATTCTCGCGCTCCAGCAGGGCGACCATCTTGCGGGTCAGCTGCCACTGTGTGTCCTGATCCAGCGCGGCGATGTCGGGCTCGGCGAATTTGAGCGTCACCGAGACCGGCGAGCGTGTGGCGGCGTCTTCACACAGCCAGTCAATCCAGTCCGTGCGCTCGACCCAGCCGCTCAGTGCGGCGAAATTCCGGTCCACGCGGCTGATCAGGGCCGGAAGCCCGCCTTCCCGCGCGGCCCATTTCAGCGCCATCAGATAGTCTTCGAAACAGAGCAGGGACGGGGTGTTCAGCGTCTTGCCGTCAAAGATTTCCTCGTTGACGCCCGTGCCTTCGGCATTGTGCAGCTGCAGGATGCGCGGCACCGGCCAGGCCGGCCTGTGCTGCGACAGGCGTTCGATGGCGCGCGGCCCGAGGATGATCATGCCGTGCTGCGCTTCGCCGCCAAGGGATTTCTGCCAGGAATAGGTCAGCACATCGATTTTCGACCAGTCGAGCTCCATGGCGAAAGCTGCCGAAGTGGCATCGACAATGGTCAGGCCTTCGCGGTTTTCGCCCAGCCAGTCCGTATGCGGAATACGTGCACCGGATGCGGTGGCATTCCAAGTAAACACGATATCGCGTGACGGGTCGGCCTGACTGAAATCCGGTGTCTTGCCGCCGTTGGCCTCGAAAATCCGCAAATCCTGCAATTTCAGTTCGTCGCGGGCATCCTTGGTCCAGCGTCCGCCGAACACATCCCAGGCAAAGACATCCACGCCGCGCGGGCCAAGCAACGACCACATGGCCGATTCCATGGCCCCGGTATCGGATCCGGCCACCATCGAGACCTTGTAATCCGCCGGGCATTCGAGCAGCGCCGCCGTCCGCTCATAGGCCTCGACGATGCGCTGGCGGGGTCCGTTGGCACGGTGGCTGCGCCCCAGCATGCCATTGGCCAGCTGATCGGCAGACCAGCCCGGATGCTTCTTGGTCGGGCCGCAGGAAAAGCGCGGATCAAAAGGGCGAAGATGCGGTTTGGAATATTCGGTCATGACGGGTCCCGGCGTTTTCTCCGGACTAGCCCCGCCACATACGGACGGTCAATTCGCAATGTGTTTCAAACCTCCGGCTTTGTTGATTTGACGCGATGGGCGCGGCGGTCCAGATGCTCGCGCATGATGAATTCCGACTACCGCCCGCTCTTCGATCTGCCGCGTGATCTCGCCTATCTCAATTGCGCCTATATGGGACCGATGCCGCGCGCCGCCGCCGCGGCCGGCCAAGCGGCCTATGACCGCCGCATGAGGCCGTGGGAAATGGGCATCCAGGACCAGTTCTTCGACCAGCCGGAAGCGCTGCGCGCCGAGGCGGCAAGACTGTTTGGCGCGACGGCGAATGACATCGCCCTCATTCCCGCAGCGAGTTATGGCCTCGCACTGGCCGCCCGCAATTTGCCGCTGGAGCCAGGGCAGCACATCCTCACCCTGGCAGAGCAGTTTCCGTCGAATGTCTATATCTGGCGCGAGAAGGCCGCCCGCGCAGGCGCTACGGTCAAGGCCGTGTCGCGCTCCGCCAACCAGAGCTGGACCGAGGCGGTGCTGGACGCCATCGGCCCGCAGACCGCGATCGCTGCCCTGCCCGAGACCCATTGGGCGGATGGCGGACGCCTGGATCTGGCGGCGGTCTCGGACAAGCTGCGCGCGCAGGGCGGGCGGCTGGTGCTGGACCTGACACAATCGCTGGGCACGTCGCGATTTGATCTGGCCGCGATCCGGCCGGATTTTGCGGTTGCCGCGGGCTATAAATGGCTGCTCGGCCCGTACACGCTGGGCTATACATATATCGCACCGGAGCATCAGGGCGGACGGCCCCTGGAAGAGGGATGGATTGTCCGCGAAGGGGCCGAGGATTTTGCCCGGCTGGTGGACTATTCCGATCATTATCAGGACGGGGCCCGGCGCTTCGACATGGGTGAACGGTCCGGCTTCCAGCTGGTCCCGGCGGCGCTGGAATCGCTGAAATGGCTGAATGCGCTCGGCACGGAAGCGCTCAGCGCGGCATTGCTGGAGCGCACACGGGCACTGGAAGAGGCGGTGCGGCCGCTGGGCGTGACCTGCGATGCGCCAGAGCGGGCGGCGCATTATCTCTGCCTCGCCCTGCCATCGGATGCGCCGGGCGATATGGCACAGCGCCTGAGCCGGGAAGGCGTCTCCGTATCCCAGCGCGGCGCGCGCCTGCGTGTCACGCCGCACCTTTACACCGATGACGTGGATATTGCGCGCTTCGCCGATGCCATGGCGGCCGCAATCGCATGAGCGATATCGAACACGCCGGACCCAGGGACTGGGCGCTGCTCCTTTTCCTGGCGGCCCTTTGGGGCACGGCCTTCCTGTTCATCCGTTTCACCCTGGAAAGCCTGCCGCCGGCCGCTCTGTCCTTCTCGCGGCTGACGATTGCCGCTGCGTGCGTGACGGCTTTTGCGCACTTGCGCGGCCACCGGCTGCCGCCGCTTTCCGATCCGCGCTGGCTGTATTTCGCCTTTCTCGGCTTTTTCGGGAATGCCCTGCCCTTTTTCCTGATCCCGCTGGGACAGACGCAATTGCCGTCGGCGCTGGCCGGAATCCTGCTGGCGATCATGCCGCTGGCGACGGTGGCGCTGGCCCATTTCTTCGCCAATGAACGGATGACGGCCTGGAAGCTGGCCGGGTTCGCGGTCGGCTTTGCCGGGGCCGTCATCCTCATCGGGCCCGCCGCCCTCGTCGGGCTGGGCGGGCCCACCTTTCTGGCGCAGCTCGCCATTCTCGGTGCCGCCCTGTCCTATGCGCTGAATGCAATCATGACGCGCCGCACGCCGCGCACCGATCCGGCCGTGCTGGCCTCGGGCGCGCTGATCTGCTCCTCGCTCTGGGGCGCGCCTTTCGGGATCTGGCAATTGACGGTGAATGATCTGCCGGCCACGGCGTCAGGCTGGGGGTCGCTGGTCTGGCTGGCGCTGGGGCCGACGGCTCTGGCCACGGTGCTCTATGTCGGCCTGATCGCGCGGGCGGGGGCCGGTTTCATGTCGCTGGTCAATTATCTGGTACCGATCGTGGCGCTGTTCACCGGCCTGGCGTTCGGCGAAGCGATCGGCTGGAACGCCTATCTCGGCCTGTTCATCATTCTCGCCGGGATTGCGATTGCACGGCGGCAAATCCCGCGCCCTCCGTTCTAGCGCCGCGGCGGGGTCCAGTCCTCGGGCTCGACATTGCGGCGGCGCATCCGCAGGGCACGGTCAGGCCTCATCGCCCGTCCCCCGCAGTGTTACCGGTCCGCCCTCCAGGCGTGATGGACCGGTCCGTGGCCCGAACCGAAGCCGGGCGCGCGGCGTATCGCTTCCGACAGATAGCGGCCAGCCTGTTCGATGGCATCCGGCAGATCATGTCCCTGTGCCAGATGCGCCGCAATCGCCGATGCCAGCGTGCATCCCGTGCCGTGTGTATTCGTGGTGTGCTGGCGTCCGGTTTCAAACATCATGGTCATTTGCGGCGTTACCAGCACATCGGTGATGATGTCACCCGCCAGATGCCCGCCCTTGACCAGCGCCGCCTGTGCGCCCGCTTCCACCAGCGCCTTGCCGGCGTCTGCCTGTTCCTGTGTGGTGGCCACCGTCAGGCCGGTCAGTTTTTCCGCTTCCGGCGCATTGGGTGTGACCAGGGCGGCGCGCGGCACCAGGCGGGCACCGATGGCTCTGGCGGCGGCCTCGCTGACCAGCTGATCGCCGGAGGTGGCGACCATGACCGGGTCGAGCACGAGGGGGATAGCGGGATAATCCGCGAGCAGATCTGCCACGGCTTCGACAAGTTCGGACGTGCCCAGCATGCCGGTCTTGATGATGTCGGCACCGATATCATCGAGCACGGCCCGGGCCTGTGCGACGACAATATCCACGGGCACAGCATGCACCGCGGACACGCCAAGCGTATTCTGGACCGTGATGGCGGTGATGGCGGTTGCCGCATAGCCGCCCAGCGCGGTCACCGTCTTGATGTCGGCCTGGATGCCCGCACCGCCGCCGGCATCGGAGCCTGCGATGATCAGCACCCGCCCTGGATAGTCAGCCATATTGCCCCCCGGCCACAGATGTGTGGCCTCAATGCCGCGCTTTCGCGCCAATGGCGATTTGCGGCGCACCTTTTTCTGGCCCTTTCCGTTTTGCGCGTGTAAGAGCCGCCTCCCCAGACAGTCATTGGAGCGCGTTTCAGACCCATGCACAAGATTCGACTTTAGAAGGCGGCTGATCGATCGCCTCTTGCCGGACCTGTCCGCGTTGATGCCCCGCATCGCGCCCGCTCCGGTTTCTCCCGCGATCCCCTCCACCTTTCAAAGACCGAACCAGCATGAGGCGGACAGGTTTTGTCCGATTCTGAAATGACCCAGACTGCTCATCGCGCCCCGCGCATCCTGTCCAATCTTTCCGTTGTCCGATTCCTGTTCCGGCAATGGCGCCGCCGTCCGTGGTTCTTTGCCGCGCTGGTCGGCTTCACCGTCATCGCCACCTGCGCAGATGTCTTTATTCCCATCGCGGCCGGGGCGCTGATCGATGCCCTGAATACCGGCAATGGCCTGCACTGGTCTGCCTATGCGGCCTTCATCGGGCTGGCGGCGACGGTGAATCTGTTCCGCCAGATCGCCGTGCGCTTCGAGGTGCGTTTCTCCTCGGCCAACATGGCCGACATGGTCTCGGAGGCCTTTGCCAAGGTGCAACGCTTCTCGCTGGACTGGCATGCCAATACCTTTGCCGGCTCGGTGGTCCGCAAGGTGACGCGCGGCATGTGGGCGTATGACACCATCACCGCGACCATGTGGTTCGGCCTGTTCCCGTCGATTTTCGTCATGCTGGGGCTGGGCGTGTACATGCTGACCCAGTGGTGGGTGGTCGGCCTGTTCTCGCTGAGCATCACCGTGCTGTTCGTGGCCGCGACGGTGTGGGCGGCCAATAGTTATATCCGGCCGCAGAATATCCGCTCCAACGCGATTGATTCCGAGCTGGGCGGTGCGGTCGCCGATGCCATTGGCGGCATTGCGACGGTGAAGAGTTTCGGTGCGGAATCGCGCGAGGATGCGCGTTTTTCGCGGCTGGCCTGGCGCTGGCGGGCGGAGGTCAAGAAGACCTGGCTGCGCTTTGTGAATACCTGGCTGATCCAGATCATCGCCATTCTGGGCCTGCAGGCCGGATTGACGGGCCTTCTGATCAATATGTGGATGGCGGACCGGGCCAGCCCCGGCGATGTCGTCTTCGCGATCACCGCCTTTATGATGATGGCGGGCTATATGCGCCGCTTCGGCGAAGAGGTTCAGAATGTCCAGCGCGGTCTTGACGAGATCCAGGACATTGCGGGCTTCGACGAATTGCCGGTGCAGATTGCCGATGCCGAAAATGCGCCGGATTTCACGCCCGGCGCGGGCGATATCGTGTTCGATGCGGTCGGCTTTGCCTATGAGAACCAGAAGGCCCGGCTCTATAACGGGTTTTCCCTGCATATCACGCCGGGGGAACGTGTGGCGCTGGTCGGACCGACGGGCTCGGGCAAGTCCACCTTCGTGAAGCTGCTGCAGCGGCTTTATGACGTTCAGGACGGGGCGATCCGGATTGATGGCCAGGATATCCGTTCGGTCACCCAGGCAAGCCTGCGGCAAGCCGTGGCGCTGGTGCCGCAGGACCCGGCCCTGTTTCACCGCACGATTGCGGAAAATATCGCCTATGCCCGGCCAACGGCCCGCCGCACGGAGGTGGAGGCGGCCGCGATCCGTGCCAATGCGCACGACTTCATCCAGCGTCTTCCGCAAGGCTATGACACGCTGGTGGGTGAGCGCGGGGTGAAGCTGTCCGGCGGAGAGCGGCAGCGCGTCGCCATTGCGCGGGCCATCCTGTCGGATGCGCCGATCCTGATCTTCGACGAGGCCACGTCCAGCCTCGACAACGAGACGGAACGTGATGTTCAGGCGGCGCTGGAAAGCGCGACGGCGGGCAAGACCACCATTGTCATCGCTCACCGGCTGTCGACGATCCGCGATGCCGACCGGATTCTGGTCTTCGACCGCGGCCGGATCGTCGAACAGGGCACGCATGACGAGCTCGCGGCGCAGGGCGATGGTCTCTATGCGCGGCTGGCCGCGCTGGCGGCGGCGTAGGCTTGCGCGCCTGACCTGCACCCCGCACGGCGCCGGCGGATTGGATGCTTCTTGCATCCGATCCGCCGAATGGCCGCATCCTTGTCCAAAAGAACAGACAAGGGAGTCGATTGATGAAAATTCTTTCCATGGCGGCAGGTGCCGCGTTTTTGATCACGGCGGGCGCCAATGCCCAGTATGGCGAGCCGGTCTATCACTATCAGGGTGAGATGGAGGCGCAGACCGAAACCGGCTTTATCGACCTGGACTGGGACATCCAGATTCTGGACCCCGACCAGCAAATGGTAACCTTCCTGCTGAGCGCCACGCTCGGCAATGTCGAGGTGAGCGGCGATGTCGCCAATGTCCAGATAGCTCCGCAAGGCCCGTTCAATGCCATTGTCATCCAGCTGGATGCGGCGGACGCCGGGGGCCGCCGGCAAATCCAGATGACCTATGACGGCGTCCTGTTCCCCGCGCCCATGGACACAGACATCAACGATATTTCGCCAGAGCGGGTCGAATTATCCGTCGACGGATTCTGGTTACCGATAGATGCCAGCTTCCAGGGTTTCTTCACGGCGGACCTGACGATTGATGTCGGCGCGCCCTGGTCAGGCATCGCCAATGGCGAAGTGATACAAATGCCCACTGGTGTTCGCGTGATCAATACCGACCCGTCGCTCGATATTGCCTTCACACTGGCACCGTCATTCCGCACCACGCATCATGACGGTTTTTCCCTGCATGATCTGCGTGATGCCAATGACGGCGCTGGCGTTCTGATCGGCGCCGCTAGCTATTGTGTGGATTATCTGAACGGGCTCTATGGCGGAATGGATCGTCTGCCGCACATCAATTTCACGATCAATCGACGGTCCGGCAGCGCCTATAACCGCCGCAGCTATATTTCGCTGACAGATATTTCCGATGCCGCGCCTGAAACCATGACACAATTCGTGTGTCACGAATTGTCCCATCACTGGAGCTTCGGAGCGAATTTCAACACCGTCGAGAACTGGCTGAATGAATCCTTCGCCGAATATATCGGCAATATGGCGGTGCGCGAGCAATTCGGCGAAGCGGTGTTTCTTGATCGCATGAATCTCTTTGTGTCACAGATTGATGGTCAGAACTTGCCCGCCATCTGGACTCCGCGAGCCACCGACCGCGGTCCGGAACTGGTCAATTATCGCGCCGGTCCTGTCGCGCTGTGGCACCTGGAAACCTATCTGGGCCGTCCGGCTTTCGACCGCTTCATCACACGCTACATGGTCGATGGCATCGATACGACACCCGATCTTCTGGCGATGCTGGAAGAAATCGCCGGGCACGAGGCCCGGGACTGGTTCGAAAACCGGCTGGCACACTCTGGACCCTGATGTTTCCACTGTAATCCAGCCGGGCCTAACCCCCTCTATTTGAAGGCTCGTTTTCCCCTGCGGCGTGTGCTAAACGCGCTGCAGGGGGAGCCGACCGGGCATGATGTCATTTTTATCAGAACTGCGCCGCCGGAATGTCTTCCGCGTCGCCGCCGCCTATCTGGTCGTGGGCTGGATCGTCATGCAGGTCGTTGCCACGATTGGCAGCGCCGCCGGTTTGCCGGACTGGGCCGACAGTCTGGCCCTCATCATTCTGGTCTCCGGTTTTCCGGTGATCCTGTTTATCGCCTGGGCGTTCGAACTGACGCCCGAGGGCATGAAAAAGACCGGTGCCGCCGAACCGGATGAAGGTTTCCGGCCCGTGGGCCCCAGTGATTACGTGCTGATCGCGGCGGTCATCGTTGTCATCGGCATTGGCGGGGCACAGTTCGTCACCCGCGGACCAGCCCCCACATCATCCGGTGCGGTAACAGCCTCCCGGGATCTGGTGGACCCGGTCCGCCCGGCGGCCGCCTCGATCGCGGTCCTGCCCTTCGCCGACTTATCAGAAGCCGGAGATCAGGAGTATTTTGGCGACGGGATCGCGGAAGAAATCCTGAACGTACTGGCCCGGATTGATGCCTTGGACGTCACATCGCGCACGTCGGCCTTTGCCTTCAAGAGCCAGAGCGCGCTGAGTATTCGCGACATCGCCGCCAGTCTTCAGGTGCGCCATGTCCTGGAAGGTTCGGTCAGAACGTCCGGTGATATGATTCGGATCACCGCCCAGCTGATTGATGCCGAAACGGACCAGCATTTATGGTCCGAGACGTTTGATCGGGCGCGCAATGCGGAAAACATTTTCGCCATTCAGGACGAGATATCTGCCGCGATCCTGACCGAGCTGACACGCGAGCTGGGGCTGGACGTCGACACCAATCTGCCGTCGACAGCAAGCGGTGGGACAAGCGAGATCAGCGCCTTTGATGCCTATCTTGAAGGCCGGACATTGTTCATCAATCGAAACTATGAAAATCTGCCGCTCGCGATTGAGCGCCTGGAATACGCTACGCAGACCGATCCGGATTTTGCCCGTGCCTGGGCTTTATTGGCCGTCGCTTACGGGGTTGCACCCGGATGGGCTTTTTCAGACCGGGACTATTCGACTCTGTCTGGACAGGCATCTGAGCGCGCCTTGGCCCTAGACCCTGACAATTCGCTGGGACTGACGGCAATGGCTCAAAATGCGTCGGACGGAGACATCCCTGATTGGGCGTTGGCGATTGAATTGTATCAGCGTGCCATCGCCGCCGATCCCAACAATGCCACAGCCCATCTCTGGCTCAGTCAAATCTGGCGTGATCTCGGCTTTCATGACCGCCGTGAAGAGAGCGCCCGACGGTGTCTGGACATTGAACCGCGCTATGGGGTTTGCCTTTATGATTATGCCGCCGCGGCGTTGAGTCAGGGAAATGAGGGAGTTGCATTTGAGCGTTTACTGCCGCTCCTGTCGACGCAACATGCTGAATCTTATCCGGCTTTCCTTGGGGTCACAGCCCGGTCTGGACGCGATATCGTCTTGCGCATGATGCTGCGCGAAACGGCAGACTTTCTACCAGGTTCCAACAGTCGCTGGATTATCGACGATTTGTCGCGCGCCCTCAGTGATGAAGATTATGATCGGCAGGCGGCGCGGCTGCGTTTCGAAGCCCGCTTGCGCGATGAAGGTTTTGAACCCGGCAGCGACAATTATATCACCATGACCTATCTGCTGGCGTTCGGCGCTTATGACGAAATACCGCTCGAAGAAATTCCGGGCTGGTGGTTCTTTACCGGTTATCGAGGCCTCCAGAATTCCGACGCCGCGAAAAATGCCGTTATCCAGCGCGGTGTTCTTGATTACTGGCGCGCCCATGGCTTTCCATCTCAATGTCGGCCTGTAGGTGCAGACGATTTCGAATGCCGGTTCGAGGACCGTTCATGAGCCGCCTCCTGGCTGAATTGCGTCGTCGCAATGTCTTTCGCGTCGCGGCAGCCTATCTGGTCGTGGGCTGGCTGGTGTTGCAGGTCGTGGGGGCTATCGAGGCCTCGGCCGGCCTGCCGTCCTGGACCGACGGATTTGCGCTTGTTCTGCTGGTCACCGGTTTTCCGATAGTCCTGTTCATCGCCTGGGCGTTTGAACTGACGCCCGAAGGCATGAAAAAGACCGAAGCTGGCGGTGAAAGCGTCGGCTTCAGGCCGCTTGGCCCCAGCGATTATGTGCTGATCGCGGCGGTCGTCGTTGTCATTGGCATTGGCGGGGCGCAGTTCGTCACTCGCGGACCAGCCCCCACGTCATCCGATGAGGTAATAGCCTCCCGGGATCTGGTGGACCCAGCCCGCCCGGCGCCCGCCTCGATCGCTGTCCTGCCCTTTGCCGATCTGTCACCGGAGGGTGATCAGGCCTATTTCGGCGATGGCATCGCGGAAGAAATACTCAATGTTCTGACCCGGGTCGATGGCTTGCACGTCGCCTCGCGTACGTCCGCCTTCCAGTTCCGCGGTGACGAGCTGGGTATTCCCGCCATCGCACAGGAACTGAATGTCCGGCACATACTGGAAGGCTCGGTCCGCAAGGCCGGCAACACGCTGCGGATCACCGCCCAGCTGATCGATTCCGAAAATGACCGGCATTTGTGGTCGGAAACGTTTGACCGGCCCCTCACAGCGGAAAACATCTTTGCCATCCAGGACGAGATTGCGACTGAAATCGTTTCCGCGCTGAGCGAAGCGCTGGGGATTCCGGCGCCAGAGATCGCAGTCGCGGCCGGAACGGAAAACCTGGATGCCTATGAACTCTTCCTGCGGGGTCAGGCGATTTTCCACAGTCGATCCGCGGACACTATTCCCGAAGGGATTGATCAGTTTGAACGCGCTGTGGCGGCGGATCCGGACTTTGCCCGCGGATGGGCGGGGCTCGCCGCGATGTACAGCGTCAGGGAAGGATGGCTGGGGCCATCAGACGAACGCGACTTCGATGCGCTCGCCCTTGCCGCAGCAAATCGGGCCACGGCTCTCGATCCGGATCTGGCGCTGCCGTTTTCGGTTCGCGGCATCCTGGCCTACCCGGAAGGACGCTGGACCGAAGCTATCGTTCAACTGAATGACGGGATCAGCCGCGATCCAACGAGTGCCGATTCCTGGTATTTCCGGGGTTACGCCTGGTTGATCTCCGGGTTTTTCGATGCCGCGTCTGCGGATTTTGAAACCTGTCTGGAGCGTGATCCGGCTTATGCCATTTGCCGTCGCCACCTGGCCTTCGCCGAGCTCTATCGCGGCCATACCGACCGGGCGCTGGAGCTTTACGAGCAAGGGATTCTGGAGCGGCAGAACTCCAATAACTTCATCATGGTTCCGGTCTATTTCGCACGTGGCGACCAGTCTGCGGCAATCCTCAATCTGGCCTATGCTTTGGAGCGAAGCGGGGTCGGTGCCTATCTCGAGGCGACGTATCGCTTTCAAACCGATTTCAGCCTGACGAATGAAGCGGTCAACCAAATGCTCCGCACCGTCTATCTGCGTCAGAATGGGTCTCTTGACGGCTTCAACGGCCGGGACGGCGACTATGAAAGGCCTATTCCGACCCTTAACAGCCATGACCTTGTCTGGAGCCCATTCTCGCCGGATCGATTCCGGCCGGCCAGCCGCGACGCCTTTCTGGCGGCACGGCGGGCTGTCATATTCGAAATGGGATTGCCGGCATTCTGGCGCGAGCACGGCTATCCCCCGCAATGCGAGGCCGTTGGACGTGATGATTTCGAGTGCGGCTGGATTGATGATCCCGAGATTGTGCGATGAACCACTTTCTCGCCGAGCTCCGCCGCCGCAACGTGTTTCGCGTTGCCGCCGCCTATCTGGTGGTGGGGTGGCTGACGCTGCAGATCGTCTCGTTGATCGAGGCGCCGCTGGGCCTGCCGGACTGGACGGATACGCTGGTCATCGTTCTGATCGGCATCGCCTTTCCCATTGCGTTGATCCTAGCCTGGGCGTTCGAAGTCACGCCCGATGGCGTCAAACTGACGGCGGCCGTACCGGAAGATCAGAGCATCGCCGGAAAAACCGCCCGGCGGCTGGACTATGTCATCGCGGGCGGCATCGTGGTGCTGATAGGGGCTATCATCTGGCAGCAGGTGGCCCGTCCGCAAGCGGCCACCGCTCCTGAACTCGCGGCGCGGGCGGAGGCCGGCGAAGGCGCATCCGTCGCCGTCCTGCCCTTCGCCGACATGAGCCCGGATAGCGATCAGGCCTATTTCGCCGATGGCATTTCCGAAGAAATCCTGAATGTCCTCGTTCGCATTCCCGGCCTTCAGGTCGCGGGCCGCACCTCCAGTTTTGCCTATCGGGGTCAGGATCAGGATTTGCGCGAAATCGGCAACGCGCTCGATGTCAGTCATGTGCTGGAAGGCAGTGTGCGGCGGTCGGGCACGCGGCTGCGCATCACCGCCCAGCTGATCCGCTCAGCGGATGGTTTCCACATCTGGTCAGAAACCTATGACCGGGAGCTGACCGATATTTTTGACATCCAGGACGACATTGCCGGAGCGGTTGCCGATGAGCTCGCCACTTCGCTGGGGCTCGACACGGGTGCGGTCAGTGTTGCCCGAACCTCTGATCTGGCCGCCTATGAATCCTTCCTTCATGCCCGGCAGCTCTTTCGAGAGCGCGGTCAGGCCAATCTTGAACTCGCCGCTGCCATGCTGACCGAAACGCTGGCGCGCGACCCGGAATACGGGCCCGGCTGGACTCTGTTGGCTGGTGTTTATGGGGTGATGCCCTATTACCGTCAGGGCAACAACGAAGCTGCGCCCGAGCTTCGGGTGAGATGGAATTCCCTGGCCATAGAGACGGCGCGCCGGGCGATTGCAATCAATCCGGCCGACGCCCAGGCCCATGCCTTTCTTGGATCGGCGCTGGCCGAGAACTGGAACTGGATCGAGGGGCTGGACATGCTGGACCGGGCCGTGGCCCTGGCTCCCAATGATCCCGACGTCCTCGACACGGCCGCACAGATACTCGGAAAGGTGGGGTATGCAGCGGAGGCGTTGGAGCTCTCCGAGCATGCGGTCGCGCTGGACCCGCAGGGGGCGATTTTCCGCAATACGTTGGGAAACCTGCTCGCCTTACAGGGCCGGTTCGAGGAAGCTGACGCGCAATTCCGTGCCGCAAAGGACATCGACCCGGGTTTGCGCTTCCCCTATGCCAACCTGATGTGGAGCCGTGCCAGAGCCGGGGACATGGCCGGAACCCAGTCCGCGCTCACCGCCCTGCTCAACCGCGGCCACCCGGCTCCGGCAGATGAGGATTTGATCGAGCGCTTCATCGCTGCGCAAAACCTGGCAGAGATGCAACCGCTTGCCGCGGAAAGCCGGGGTTTTATCCGCACCCTGTATGCCTTGCTGGCGTCCGACATGGAGTATTATTTCTCGCAGACCCCGGTCGAGGCCGCCGACGACCGGCCCAGCAATTGGGCGAACTTCAACCCGTTCTGGCAAACTTTCCGCGGCGAAATGTACGCCAATGCACGATGGAAAGCCTGGGTCCGCCGTGGGGACCTGGATGATCTCTGGAGAGCGCGCGGCTTCCCGCCGCAATGCCGGCCCGTTGGCGAGGATGATTTTGCGTGCGATTGGCCGGACGAATGACACGCTTTCTCACAGAACTCCGGCGCCGGAATGTGTTCCGCGTTGCGGCAGGCTATCTGGTGGCGGGCTGGATCGTCATGCAGGTGGTGGCAACGATTGGCACGGCGGCGGGATTGCCGGACTGGGCTGACAGCCTGGCGCTGATCATACTGGTCACCGGCTTCCCGATCGTGCTGTTCATCGCCTGGGCGTTCGAGCTGACGCCTGACGGCATGAAGAAGACCGAGGCGATCGAGGCACCGTCAGGGTTCAAGCCGCTGG
Source organism: Hyphobacterium indicum (assembly GCF_003129605.1). GTDB lineage: Bacteria > Pseudomonadota > Alphaproteobacteria > Caulobacterales > Maricaulaceae > Hyphobacterium > Hyphobacterium indicum. The sequence continues at coordinate 329,961 of NZ_QBDX01000001.1, read as the reverse complement.
GTCCGAGTGATTACGTGCTGATCGCTGCTGTCCTGGTGGTCCTCAGCATTGGCGGGGCGCAACTGATCCGCGATCCGGGCGGAGACGCAGGCGATGGCACCCCGGATATGGCCTATGCCGCGCCTGTGCCGGAAAGTCCGGGCGTCTCCGATTCCTCTATCGCGGTGCTGCCCTTTGCGGACCTGTCACCTGCGGGCGACCAGCAATATTTTTCTGACGGCATTGCCGAAGAAATCCTGAATGTCCTCGTGCGCATTGACGGGCTGGACGTCGCCTCGCGCACCTCCGCCTTCCAGTATCGCGGCGAGGATTATTCCATACCCGAGATCGCGGACGGGCTGGGTGTGCGTCATATTCTCGAAGGATCGGTCCGCCGCGATGGCGAAACGGTGCGCATTACCGCCCAGCTGATCGATGCGCGCGATGACCGGCATTTATGGTCGGAAACCTATGACCGCCCGCTGACCGCCGGCGCGATCTTTTCGGTGCAGGATGAAATCGCAACGGCCATTGTCGAGGCGTTGCGCGTGTTCTTCGATGACGATGCCGCGCCGCCGGTCATCACGGTCGAAGCCGTCACGGATGATGTCGACGCCTATACGCTCTATCTGGAGGCGCGGGCCCTTTATCTCGGCCGCCGTGATCTTGACCGCGTCATGGACTTGCTTGACCAGGCCATTGCCCGCGACCCCGGATTTGCGCAGGCCTATGCCATCCGGGCCGGTGCCACGCATTTGCTGCCGGACTACAGTGAGACCGCCCGCTCCAGGGAGGATCTGAACGCCGAAGCGAGGCGGTTTGCGCGCGAAGCCCTGGACATTGATCCGGAGAATTCGACGGCCATCGCCGTGCTGGCCAATACACGGGCGCAGGAATCCCGTCTTCTGGGAAGATGGGCTGATTATTCGGACATCATTGCCCAGTATACCCGTGCACTGGACATTGACCCGCATGACGGATCGGCGCGCAACTGGCGCGGCCTCACCTATTTCAACATGGGCTATCTGGATCTGGCGCTCGCCGATTTTCAGGCTTGCCTGTCGCAGGAGCCGCGCTATGCGCCGTGCGCCGAGAATAATTACGACACGCTTTATGCCCTTGGCCGAACCGGGGAGGCATTGGCAGCCTACCAGGAGTCGCTGTTCGCCGGCCTCGTTACGGGCGAATGGTCCAATTTCGGGATGCTGGCCCATTTCCGCAAAGACACCGCCTTTGCCCAGGCCGTGAACCTGTCGTCCGTGCTGCCGCGCTATCCCCGCATCGGCGAGATCTACCACGCCTATCTGACTCTGGACGAAGACCATTCCGATCTGGGAGAAGATGCTTGGCGGTATGCGGCCAGCATTGGCAATGACACGAGCTCGCTGGTCCCGGTGCTCTTGCTTCCACTCGATCCAACCGCAACCAATGCCCATCCATTTACGCAGTGGCAGCCGGAATTGCGCGCGTGGCGCCAAACCGGGAGTTTCAAGAACAATATGCGTCAAACCGGCATTCTCGACTATTGGCGCGAACACGGCTTCCCGCCGCAATGCCGCCCCATCGGCGCGGATGATTTTGAGTGCGGCTAGATAGACGGGACCGGCAGACGGCCCGTCCCGGGTAAAGTGCCGGGTTCATTCCCCTTTCCCTTTTCGCGCGCGCCCTGCTAGCGTCCGAAACGGGGAGACTCGGGGACATGATTTTACAACGCCTGACCCATGCCATCCGGACGCAGAACTGGTTTGCGGTCGTGCTTGAATTTGTCATCGTCGTGGCGGGCGTGCTGCTGGCCTTTCAGGTCACGGCCTGGAATGAGGCGCGCAGCAACCGGATCGCGGAGACAGCCTATATCGAGCGGCTGCATGCCGAGGTCATCGACGCCGAGGCGGGCCGATTGGGGCTGCTCGAAAGAGTGAGCCGGCGGGTCGATGACGCCAGCGCGGTCGTCGCGGTCATTTATGACGGCCGCGACCCTGCGACATTGCCGGATGGCGCCTGCACGAGTGTGGCCCGGCTCGGAATCTTCTATCTCGAAGCCTATGCCTTGCCGACGCTCGACGAGCTGCTGGCCACCGGCAATCTCGACATGATCGGCGACGACACGCTTCGCCAGGCTCTGATCGCCTATCGCGGATTCGCGGATACCGCGGCAGACCGGTTTTCCGAAATCCGGCTGGACATGCCGAACCTCGTGCGATCCTATCACCACATTTTCACAACCGGACCGGACCGGGGAGACGACCATTTGCGGCCCGCGGCGACGGATTGTGATTTTCTGGCCATGCGGGAGGATGACGCCTTTGGCGCTGACTTGCTGGATGTGGTCGGGCGCGCCGGATTTTTCCGCATGAACGCACTCGAGGTCGAAGAGCGGCGGCTGGCAGCCATACATGCGGCGCTCGACGCCCTGCCGGGCGTGCATGACGAGGCGGCCGCGCCATGATCCTTCAAAACATCACACGTGCGATCCGCGAACAAAACTGGTTCGCCGTCGCGCTCGAGTTCGTCATCGTCATCGCTGGTGTGGTGATCGGTTTTCAGATCAATGCGTGGAATGAAGCGCGCATAGAGCGCGCCGCAGAGCGCGACACGCTGATCCGGCTCTATCAGGACATTGACGCCAGCCGAACAGCGCAGATGCGCGACATTGGCCATATCGAGCAGCAACTGGCAGACCAAGCCATTGTCCTGACCGCCCTCGAAGCGTGCCAAGTCGCACCCGAAGACGAGTTGTTGTTTCAACGGGGTATCTCGACGCTCGGCTGGATCAATCCGCCGCGCCTCAATCGGCGGACGATTGATGAAATGCTGGCTTCGGGCCGCACGCAACTTATCAGCAACCGCTTTATTCTCGACGAGCTTGCTGACATTGTCGCGACGGTTGAATGGCGCGCGGCCGCCTATGACGACACGATGAACAGCATGCAGAACAACCGCCAGCGCATTGAACCGCACCTGCGCTTCGGATTGGACCAAGTGCTGGAAAACCCCTTCGTGCCGGATCACCGGGCGCGCGTGGACTACGATATCGCGGCGCTCTGTGAAGATGACGTTCTGATCAACTCCATCTCCTCCGTCAGCTATATGACCTATGAACGCATGGCCGCCTACAGGCCGCTAATAGACATCTACGGCGATTTTCTCGCCTTGATCGCCGGGGAGGTCGAAGCGCGTTGGGACGTCGATCCGGGGAGCTTCCAATGATCCTTGCCCGCATCACCCGCGCCGTGCGCGAACAGAACTGGTTCGCGGTTGTACTGGAATTCATCATCGTCATTGCCGGTGTTGTGATCGGTTTTCAGATTACGGCCTGGAATGGGGAGCGCGCGGAACGGGTCCGTGCCGAAACCATGATGGCGCGCCTGGCCGACGATCTGGAAGCCGAACGCTGGCGCATCACCGCAACATCTCTTTATTCCGAAGATGTCGTGGCGGAAGCCCAGGAAGCGCTTGATGCCCTTGAGGGCCGCCGTGACCTCACCGACGAAGAATTGGTGATCAAGGCTTTCCGGGGCAGCCAGTACTTCTGGGCCGGCGTGATCCGGCCGACTTATGACGAGCTGGTCGCGGGCGGTGAAATCGACCTCATCCGGCACGGGCCGTTCCGGGAAGCCGCCATCGAGTATTACAACAGTTCCCAGCGCAGCCTGTTTTCCGAGCTTGGCAACACGCCATACCGAGATGCCTTTCGCCAGATCGTACCGCCGGCGTTGCACAGAGTGCTAGTGGCAAATTGTGCGGAAGATCCGAATATTACTATCGGAGATTACGAAGCGCTCGATAACTTCCTCACCTTCCCATGTGAAATCAATGACTTCGAAGAGGAAATCGCGACGCTCGCCGATCGATTGCGAGGCGACCAGCGATTTGCAGACCTCCTGCGCGGGCGCATTATCGAGGCCGATCAGAGCCAGATAAATCTCCTGTATTTCGAGGAATTGCTGGGCCGGGCCCTTGCTGATTTCGCCGCTTCGCGAGCGGTGCAATGATCCTCGCCCGCATCAGCAAAGCCATACGGGAACAGAACTGGTTCGCCGTCGTGCTGGAATTTGTCATCGTCGTTTCCGGCGTGTTTCTGGCGTTCCAGGTCTCCACCTGGAGCAACGAAGCTGATCGGCGCGCCTATGTCCGCGATGTGCTAGGCCGCCTTCACGGTGAACTGTCGAGCCTGGCCGAGGTGCGCGCCAGGCTCCTCGAGCCTCGGGCTGACCGGCTCGCGCGCCTGCTGGAAGCGCGCCCCGTCATCATGGAGGCGGGCGGGCCCGACACGCTGAGCGATGCAGACTGCTTCTCCATAGCGGTCTCCCACTACGGAATCGGCAATTCACCCGACGCTTTCCCCTCGTTGGACGAGCTGGTGAGTTCTGGAGCGGTGGAGGCCATCCGGTCCGAAGCGCTCAGACATCGCGCGATGCAGCTGTATTCAAAGCGAACCGCCGTGCGCACGCGCTCCGCAGTGGACGCCGGCCGGGTCGTCAATTTGCCTCAGGAGTATCCCGACGCGGTGCGCGCGACCCTGTTCGCCGATCCGGAGGACGAAGAAGACGGCTATAGCCGCGGCGCCGCGTGCGACCTCGCCGTCATGCGATCAGACACGTCCTTCCAGGCCGCCCTCATCGAGAACACCGAGATACTCTGGACGCATGTCGATTTCACCTACGGTTTTCTCGATGACGCCATTGAGGCCCTGCGCGTCGCCATCGAAGCGGAGCTGGACCTGCCGCGATCCAGCGCCCCAGAAGACGAGACCGCGCCATGATCCTCGACAACCTCTCCCGCGCCTTAAAGACCCAGAACTGGCTCGCCGCCGGGGTGGAGTTCGTCATCGTCATCGCCGGTGTCGTGATCGGCTTTCAGATCAATGCGTGGAACGAGGATCGGGCGGCTAACGCTGCAGCAGCGCAGGCTGTCACCCGGCTTCGCGCAGAGTCCGAGGCGGTCGTAAACTTCTGGGTCGAAGACGTGGCCGACGCCATGGAAAATGATCGCCACCGCGTTTCGCTTCTCCGCGCACTTCAGAACGCCCGGATCGAACCAGGCTTTGAAGATGCGGTCTATGACGGGATTGAGGGATTATACTTCTATGCCGCGATCACGCCGCCGCGTACCGTGTTCGACGAACTTCTGGCATCAGGCGGGCTGAGCCGGATTTCCGATCCCGGTGCCAACGCCGCTGTTTCGGAATATGCCGACCAGCTGACCTTCATCACCGGCCAGCTGGACCAATTCCGGTCGAACTCGCCGGATGGGCTGAGCATTCTGGATCGCCAGGTGTTCAGTGAAATCGACTTCAGCGATCTCACCCTACGCCGCTTCGATTTCGACATCGCATCGCTGTCCGAAGACCGGGTTGTCGTCAGCTCGATTGTCGACGCTGTGCGCAATCAGCGGGTCTTTCTGTTCTTCCGCATGGGGGCTTTGAGGACGGCCTATGAGATGTGCGAGGCCCTTTCGGCCGCGCGATCAGAAACCTGCGCGTCCGCTCAGTCAGGGCGAGACCAGCTCGCCGCAGCGCGCGCCTATCTGGACGAGATGAGGCAGGCGCCATGATCCTCGACAACCTCTCCCGCGCCCTGAAGACCCAGAACTGGTTCGCCGCCGGGGTGGAGTTCATCATCGTCATCCTCGGTGTCGTGATCGGCTTTCAAGTCAATGCGTGGGCGCAGGCGCGTGAGCTGCGAGGGCGCGAGGAGCAGTATCTCGTCGAGCTGCTCTCCGACTTTCGCGCGATGACGGACGCATTGGAGCGTATGGAAGCCCAATCAAGGTACGAGGCTGATCTCGCCGAGGCGATCGACGTGCTGCGGTCCTGCCCGCCGGACGAGGCGGCGTGGGCCCCCGTGAGGCAGGCACTCGCCCGCCATCGCATACGCACCCAAATTTTTGTGGTCGACGGGACTTATGAGGAAATGGTCGCAAGCGGCGCACTCGCCCGGCTTGAAGACACCGCGTTGAAGGCGCAGATCAAATACACCTACTCGCTTCTGAACAATAATGTGCGCGTATCGAGCGCGGCAAATGCGGCGCTGGCAGTGAGCGCAAGCGCCGTTATCGTCGGCGTCGTCCCGTTCGCACCTGATCCGGACAGCCTGTTCCAGGTCTCCGTGGCGCCTGGATTCGAGTTCCAGTCCTTGTGCGATCACCTGGAGCTGAATAACGCCATGCTTGACCTTTGGCACGCCACCCGGAGCCGAGAGCGCGTACACGCTGGTGTCCTGGAGGTGATGCGGGAGACCGAAGGGATGCTCGCCGCCCGCGTGGAGCCGGCGCCATGATCCTTGCCCGCCTCTCCAAAGCCTTCCGCGAACAGAACTGGTTCGCCGTGGCTGTTGAATTCATCATCGTCATAGCCGGTGTCGTGATCGGCTTCCAGATCACGGAATGGCGCGGTGAACAGGCCAACCGGGAGGCCGAGCAGATCTATCTCGCGCGCCTTTATCGCGACATGGAACAATCCGTTTGCCAGGTCCGGTATGAACAGAGGGGCGTCAACAACTGGAACACGCGCGCGCGGGCCACACTTGATGCCCTGCTCCTGAATGATCCCGACGCCATCGATGATACCGGGTTCGAGCTTGTCGCCTCGACGCGTATCCAGACCGGTTCTCCTTTCCGCGCGACGCTGAACGAACTGGTGAATGGCGGGCAGGTGAACCTGATCTCGAACCCGGTCCTGCGTGCGCAAATCGCGGAAACCGATGCCCTGCTGACTTCGCTTGCCGAATACATCCAGATCCTTGTCAACGCCCAGGGCACATTCCTCAGCGAGGTTCATTCCCGGCTGCGCCCGACGCCGGGCAACACCTATGACATCACCTACGACTTCGAGGCGCTGGCGCAGGATGAGCAATTTCTCAACTCGCTGGGCCATGCGCTGCGTATCACCAATGCCAACATCAACTGGCTGGGTGATATGGCGGATGCCGCCGAGCGCCTGCGGGTTGCGGTAGGAGAAGAGCTTGGGCGCGATGTCAGCGACGGCCCTGAATGTCCGGAACAAGGGCGCAGATCATGATCCTCGACAATCTCTCCCGCGCGCTGAAGACCCAGAACTGGCTCGCCGCCGGGGTGGAGTTCGTCATCGTCATCGCCGGTGTGGTGATCGGCTTTCAGATCAATGCGTGGAATGAGGGCCGCCAGGAACGTCAACTGGAGGCCGAATATCTCTACCGGCTGGAGGTGGAGCTGACGGCGGTCATCGAAGACCTGAACGACGCGCAGCGCGCAATCGACGCCTATTTCAACTGGATCGGGCTTTTCCTCGAGGGCGTCGAGGCGGGGGACCGGGACCAGGCGCAGGCGGGGTCCTGGGGCCTGAATGCGATCACCGATGTTGAAATGATCAATCTGGAGCCCGCCAGCTTGCGTGAAATGATCAGCGCGGGTGATTTGACGATCATACAAAACAGGGATTTACGCTCGGACCTGGCTTCAATCCCTCAATTGCAGAGCCGGTCGCAGGCCTCGCTGCAGCAGATGGCCGCTGACCTGACGCCGGTTGCCTTCGAGATTTCCCGTCAGTTCGAAGCCCGGCTCGAGGATGTGGCGGACCTCTCCGCGGGCGGGTACGACCAGCACACCATCCAGTTTGATTTCGACGCGGTTTCGCAGAACGAAGTCTTCCTGAACCGGGTCAATTACGCCGCCCTGCAGAACCGGTTTCAGGCGGCTCATTTTGTGCGTTACCGCAGCGAAATCGAAGCCATCCGGGAGCGTGTGCGCAGTGAAATCGAAATACGAGGCTTCCGATGATCCTACAGAACCTCTCAAAGGCGGTCCGCGAGCAGAATTACTACGCCGTGGCGCTCGAATTCGTCATCGTCATTGCCGGCGTGGTGATCGGTTTCCAGATCCAGGCCTGGGCACAGGATCAGGAGGAAAAGCGCGAAGAGCAGGCCGTCCTGCATCGCCTACTCGATGAAAGTCATGAGGCCATCGCCTATATCGACGCCGAGATCGCTACCAGTGTCAGAAGCCTGAATCTTCTTGACCAGGCTGTGGCTGCGCTGAACAGCGGCACACTCGGCGACCTGACACAAGCCGAGTTCGTCAACGGCATATGGCGATCCGCGCGGTATCCCGCGCTCACACCGCCACGCGCTGTGGTCGACGAAATTATTGCCGGCGGGCGCATTGGTTTGATCGAAGATCCAGCCATTCGCGAAGCGCTTTCACGATATCAGCGTTCAATAGACCACTACGCGCAACAGCTTCCCTATTTTCGAAACCTCGCCGAACAACCCGATCAGCTGGGTGGCGCCGCATTTGCATCGGTCTACCGGCCCGACCTGCCAGAACGCAGGGAGACCCGGGCCAATTTCGAGATGCTTGCCTCTGATGACCGCTTCGTGCGCGAGATGACCGGTAGCCTTTACGGGCAAATGGCCATGATCAGCTACAGGCGGGCGGTTCGAACGAGCGCATCGAACCTGTGCCATGCCGTTGCCGGGGATTTGGAGCGGGTGTGCCAGGCAAGTCCCATGATTATGGAAGTGCTCCCGGATCCGGAGGATACCGCACCATGATCCTCGACCGCCTTTCCCGCGCGTTTCGCGAGCAGAACTGGTTCGCCGTCGCGCTCGAATTCGTCATCGTTATCGCCGGTGTGGTGATCGGTTTCCAGATTACCGAATGGCGCGGCGAGCAGGCCGACCGGGAAAGCGAGCGAACCTATCTGACGCGCCTTCACCAGGACATGGTGCAATCGACCTGCGACCTTCAGTTTGATGCCTATGCGACCCATAACTGGCATACGCGGGCCCGGCGGACGCTGGATGCGTTTTTGACCAACAATCCCGAGGCTATAGACGATACAGGGTTCGAATTGATCGCTTCCACCCGTGTCCGTACCAGTTCGTTGAATCGCGCGACACTGAACGAACTGGTCAATGGCGGGCAGATGAACCTGATTTCCGATGATCGCCTGCGGGCGCGGATCGCCAGCGCCGACGCCCATTTCTCGTCACTGGATGAATTGATCAATGTTCTGATCGGCGCGCAGGACAGTTTCGTGCGTGACGTCCAGAACCGGCTGCGGCCCGTGCCAGGCGAGGTCTACGGCATCACCTATGATTTCGAGGCGCTGGCGGCGGACGACACTTTCCTCAATGCCCTGGGCCATGCGCTGCGGATTACACATGTCAACGTTCTCTGGCTGGAGAACATGGCCGAGACGGCTGACCGGCTACGGATCACTGTCGCCGAGGAAATCGGCGCGGACACCGGCCCGCTTGATTGCGACATGCCGGAGCTGACCGAATGATCCTCGCCCGCCTCTCCCGCGCCATCCGCGAGCAGAACTGGTTCGCTGTTGCGCTGGAATTCGTCATCGTCATCGCCGGCGTCGTGATCGGCTTCCAGATCACGGCGTGGAATGGAGAGCGCGAGAATGCGGCGCGTGTCGACCAGGCCCTGATCCGGCTTCAGGCAGAAACCGAACAGACAATCCGTGCCCTGCGGCAACGCATTGCGGTGAATGCCGCGCGTCAGGCCGATCAGTCGGTAATGGTGCGTGTTGCGATGGGCGGTGAGCTGGTGCCTGAAAACCGGGAGGTCTTTGAACGGGCGATCGCGCAAGTGATGTATTTTTCAAGGCCGCCCGTGCAGCAGAGCACCTACGAGGCGCTCGAGCAATCCGGTGATCTCGCGCTGATCACCGACCGCGGCCTTGTGACCGAGCTGAACCGTTACCGGGGACGGCTGGAATGGATCGAGAGCCAACACGGCAGTTTCCGCCGGGGCCTGACAACCTTTTCCGATACCCTGAGCGAATTCACCTTCCATGAACCGACGGATGACCCGACGGTCACCCGGGTGCGGGTGGATCTGGAAGGCCTGTTGGCGGAGCCGCGCCGTCAAAGTGCGCTCGTCCAGATCGCCCGCATGCACGCCATTTTCGCGCAGTATGTCGTCGCGCTCGAAAACCATACCGTCGCATTGTGCGGCCGCCTGGCGGAAGAAACGGGACGCGCGTGTGATTTGGAAGACGCCCCATGATCCTCGCCCGCCTCTCCCATGCCATCCGGACACAGAACTGGTTCGCGGTCGTGCTGGAATTCGTCATCGTCGTGGCCGGTGTCTTGCTGGCCTTCCAGATCTCGCTGCTGAGCGAACGGCAGGCTGTGCAAGAGCGGATCGACGTCCAGATTGAACTCCTGCGAACGGAGATGCGTGCGAACCTCGCGGAAATTCAGGAAAACATCGACATTCTGGAGAGGAACAATGCGAATGTGCGCGAATTACGGGTCCAGCTGTCGGCCTACACCGCAGGGGCCGATGCAACACGTCTGAATGAACTGGCCCTTTATGCCTTCATGAATCCGAGCCTAGACGCCGAACACTTCGCGCTTGACCAACTGGAAATCATGGATAGCCGCGCATCGCTGAGTGGCAGCCGCCTGGAAGCCGAGATGCGCGACTGGCGGCAGGTATTTGAGTTGGTGCGCGACACTGAAGAAAATATCGACAGCCTGATCGAAGTCACCAATGCCGGATCCACGTTCGAGGCTCTATCCATTGCCGCGATGGTCGACTCCTTTCCGCGCATTGGACTGGTCGAGCCTGTTCCTGTCAGCTTCGATACCGACTGGCTGGCCTTGTCGCAAGACGCGGCCTTTTCCGATCACCTGGCCATATTCGCGCTCAATCTGGAATACCTCTGGGCGACGAACCGGCGCCTCGACACCGCCACGCAGGACCTGCTTGCGGCGATTGATGAAAGGCATCCGGAATGATCCTCGCCCGCCTGCCCTCCGCCGCGATCTGCCCGCCGGGAGAGAGTCCCGCATTTCAGACATGGAAACAGCACGCGAATACGCCGATTCACGCGGCGGATGACTTCACAGGCCAAACTGGCATAATAAATCTCGGGGGGAACATCATGAAACATATTATCTTGATCGTGCTAGGCACGATTCTGGCGGGCGCAGCCCATGCGCATCCGGATCATGCGGATGCCGGCATGCGGCAGGAAGCCGCCGCCATGGCGGCGGCCGCGGGCGAGTTTCTCGCAACACTGGACGAGGATCAGCGCGCCAGCGTGCTGTTTGACCTTGCCGACACCGAGGCACGCGAAGGCTGGAGCAATCTGCCAACCGTGATGGCTCCGAGAGCGGGTTTGCAGATCGCCACGCTGAACGACGCCCAGCGCATTGCGCTGCACGGGCTGCTGGCGCGCGGACTGTCCAGCGAGGGCTATGGCGACGCCATGCATATCATGACGCTGGAAACCTATCTCCGGGCCGGTGTCGAGGCCGCCATAGCGGAACGGGGCGATGAGCTGTCCGACGAGAACCGGGCGCGGGCGACGAGCCTGATGGAAGCGTATGATCCGGAGAATTACTGGGTCCGGATTTTCGGCGACCCGGCCTCCGGCACCTGGTCGCTGGTGCTTGACGGGCATCATCTGGCGGTGACCGCGACCGTGGTCGAGGGCCGGATCGCCTTCACGCCGGTTTTCCTCGGAAACAATCCGCAGACAATCCAGACCGGACTGTATGCCGGCCGGCGCTCGCTTCAACACGAGCTGGACCGTGTGGCCGACCTGATGGCGTCGCTCGACACTGGGCAGATGGATGAGCTGGACCAGCCGATTGATACCTTGGAAAGTTTCAGATTTGCCGGCCCGAACTGGGTCCCGGACATGGAGGCGGCACCGGAAGGGCTGTCGGCCGCTGATCTGAGCGCAGACCAGCAAGTCCTGCTGGCCTATGCCATCCGGGAATTCATCGGCGTGGCGACGCTGGCCGCTGCGGACGCGCAGATGGCCCGCATCGAGGCGGACGGGCTGGACAATATCATGCTGGCCTGGTGGGGCGATTACACGGATTTGTCCCGGCGCTTCATGTTGCGCATCACGGGACCCTCCCTGCATATCGACTTCACCCGCACCGGCAGAGAGGACCGTCCCAACCACTTCCATATCGTGATCCGCGATCCCTCCAATGAATATGGCTCGGACTGGCTGCAGGCCCATTATGAAGAGGCGCATGCCGAGGAATGATCCTCGCCCGCATCACTCACGCCATCCGCACGCAGAACTGGTTCGCGGTTGTGCTCGAATTCGTCATCGTCATCGCCGGTGTGGTGATCGGTTTTCAGATCACGGCCGGAGCCGAACGTTCCGCCATGCAGACTCGCATGGACCGCGCCATGGTCCGTCTCCAGGTCGAAGTGGAACAATCTGCGGGCATGCTGGCAGGGCTGGTGGACGCCTATCAGGGGCTGAATGTATCGCGAACGGAAGCGATCGAGCGTCTGCTGGCCCGCGATTTCGAAAACATGGACGAAGACCGGCTGGCAGCCGGCCTTGTGGCGATCAATCTCTACCCGGCCTTTTCACCTCAGCAAGGCGTCTATGAGGAAATCGTCAGTTCCGGCATGCTATCTTCCCTTGGCGGGGACAATGAATCCGGCGAGCGGCTGCGCAATGCGCTGAGCCGATATCAGCGCGAAGTCACTTTCCTGCAGGGTCAGATCGACTACATGCGCGATAGCGGGCTGGCCGCGCCGGGAACGATGGATTTCCCTGCCGTAAGACTTGAATACGCGCCCGGTACGGTCCGAGAGCGCCGCTATGTGGTCGACTGGCAGGCGGCTGCTGACGATCCGGAACTGATGCAAGCCCTGTTGAACGGGAATAACCGGATGCGTGCCACCGCCGACTGGTGGGAAGACACGCTGGAGGCGGCTATCGCGCTTTGCGATGCCATCGCCGAACATACCCTGCGTCCCTGCGAGATTGTGACGGAGTTCGTCGAATGATCCTTACCCGCCTCTCCCGCGCCGTCCGCGATCAGAACTGGTTCGCCGTTGCGCTTGAGTTTGTCATCGTCATTGCCGGTGTCGTGATCGGTTTCCAGATCACGGCGTGGAATGGCGAGCGGGCCGAGCGCGAAATCATCCGCCAGCAATTGAGCGAGGTGCGCGCCGACGTGGCGGCGGAGGTCGCGTCGCTGGAAACCGCGCGCGATGCCGCCCTCTGGCGGCTCGCGGCCGCTGAATACCTGCTGGTGCGGATCGACGCCGAGGACGGATTGGCCGATACGCCGGTCGTACCGTTCACCGGATATGAATCCGCGCCCTTGCCGGAGATCACCGCGGCGGACCATCCCACCCTGCTGGCCCGCGTGAATTTGATCCGCGGTCAGACCGTGCGCAATACAGGGTATAACTCCCTCGTGAGCAGCGGAAATCTGCGCCTGATCCGGAACAGCGAATTACGGGTCACGATCCAGAGCTATTATGCGGGGTATGAGGACCTGCAGAGCAATCTTTCGATTTTCCGCGAAATCCGCGCGGCGGCCATCCCCGTGCTTTACCGGCATGGCTTTTCATTGTTCTCGAACACCCCGCTGGCCGGTGTGACCGGCGCGGCGGACAGCGATCCCGAGCTGGTAGCCTATATCCGCACGGCGCGGGAGCTGGGCCAGGCGCAAGTCAGCGGCACATTGCAACGCGAGGCGGAGGCCGTCCGGCTCCTCGCCCTGCTGGATGCGGAGCTCGCCGAATGATCCTTCAGAACATCTCCAGGGCCATCCGCGAGCAAGACTACTATGCCGTCGCGCTGGAATTCGTGATCGTCATCGCCGGTGTGGTGATCGGTTTCCAGATCACGGCGTGGAATGGAGAGCGGGTAGCCGACGAACGCGAAACCGCCCTGCTTGTCCGGCTCCGCGACGAACTGGAAACCGATCAGCGTGAGCGTGCCCGCAGCCTGAACAATTCGTTCCGGCTCGAGAGGCTTCGCGGCGCGGTCGAGGTGATGCGCGGCGACGCGGGCGCCGATCTGACCGCGCTGCAATGCAATGCGATAGCCACGTCGAACTATTATTCCGATGCCTCGGCGGGCGCCTCCGTCCCAGCAATGGAAGAGCTTTTGAGCGATGCGAGAGGTCTCAACCTGATCTCGGATGTCGGATTGCGGCAAGCCCTGGCCGACTACCTGCAATACCGCGCCAGCATTCCCCGCACCGTCGACTGGTATGTGCGCGGATCGGTCAACCTCACCCTGAGGTTTCCCGAACTGATCGAGCAATCGGCGTATGTCGATCCGGAGCGGCAAACGATCTGGCCCGAGGTAAGCTGTAATCTGGAAGCCATGCGCCGCGATAGCGCGTTCCGGAATGCGTTTTCCGAGAATGCCTGGCGGTTTGAGTACTATTACCAATCGGTGGTGGCGGAGCACAATGACCGGGTCGAGGCGCTGATCGCGCGGATCTCGGAGGTGCTCGGCGACAACCACGAGACTGGTGAAGCGAACGCGGAGAACGCCCCATGATCCTCGCCCGCCTCTCTCGCGCCGTGCGCGAACAAAACTGGTTCGCGGTGGCGCTCGAGTTCGTGATTGTCATCGCCGGTGTCGTGATCGGATTTCAGGTGACGGAATGGGCGTCGGCGCGGGCCGAGGCCGAGCGGCGGGCCATGGTGCTCGACCGGCTGCATGACGAGGTCGAGGGCGCGGTCAGCGTCCTTGTCTGGATGACGGACACTTATGAGGAATTGAACACCGCCCGGACCGGGGTGATCGAGCGCATGATTGCCGGCGATCTGGACGGTATCGACACCGAAATCAACAACGCCGCGACGGTGGCCACGACCCTTTATCCGGCCTTTTCACCGCGGCAAGGCGTCTATACCGAAATCGTCAGTTCCGGCATGCTCTCCAGCCTGGGCGACGCAGCTTTCCGGGAGGCATTGGGCGATTACCAGTCGAGCGTCGTTTTCCTGCAGGGCCAGATCGACTATTTCAGAGAAAGAGTGAACGCGCGCCCTGACATTGATGACTTCGAGTATGTGTGGCTGGAATACGCACCCGGCACCTCCCGCGAGCGGTCTCATGTGATCGACTGGAATGCCGCAGCGAACGATCCGGATTTCCTGCAATATCTTTTGACCAGCAATAACTCCATGCGCGCCATGAGCGGTTGGTGGCAGAACACGCTGGAAAGTGCGCAAACGCTGTGCGCCGAGACCTCCCGCCTCACCGGCCGGGCCTGCGAACCGCCGGAGGAGCCGTTTTGATGGTCCTCTCCCGACCCGGCCCGCCTCAACTTCCGCATTGACAGGCCCTCCGGACCGTATTCACTTCTATCCGGGGAATGCGGGGGACGGACATTGAGCCAGCCACAGCGCGGTGAGCGCTTCTTTTTCTTTTACAGCCTTGTTCTGTTCGGGATTGTCGCGGTGTTTTTTCCGCTGCACGCGCTGGTAAATGCCGATTATCTGCCACCCATCCGGCCCCTCCTGCACGTGCATGCGGTTCTGACGGGAAGCTGGTTTGCCCTGATCGTGGTCCAGACCAGACTGATCGGACAGGGACGGGTTTCGCTTCACAAGACACTCGGCGCAGCAAGCCTGGTGCTCGTTGCCGTCATGCTGCCGGCCGGGATCTGGGTGAGTTACGAAAACATGCTGCGGACCGGCGCGGCGCAAATCCTTTACGGAAACTGCGTCAATGCGGCCTTCTTCATGACCTATTATCTGATGGCCCTGAACTGGCGGAAAACGCCGGCCCTGCACAAGCGCTTCATGATGCTGGCGAGCCTGTCGATCATGTTCCCGGCGCTGGCGCGCGTGGGATATGTGTTCGACCTCAACCCGTTCGCCGTCCTGCCAATGTGGCTGGTCCTGCTGTTTGCGCTACCCGCCTACGACCTGATCCGTGAACGGAAGATCAAGACTGCCACCCTTACCGGTCTGGGTCTGACGCTGGTCTATATCGGTATTCTCCTGATGATCGGGCCACCGCCGGAATGAGGCCGGTCCCTGTCATAACCGGAGGCGCCCCATGATCCTCGACAACCTCTCCCGCGCCTTCAAGACCCAGAACTGGCTCGCCGCCGGGGTGGAGTTCGTCATCGTCATAGCCGGTGTCGTGATCGGCTTTCAGATCAATGCGTGGAATGAGGGGCGGCAGGCCGATGCGCGAGCATCGGTTTTGCTTGCAAGACTAGGAGAGGAGGTTGCCGCCGCGCTTGATGAAAAGGAACGCGACCTTGAGCGGCTGATCGAGCGTCACGACGCGCTTTCGCAGTTTAATGAGGTGGTCGCCCCGGACGCCGTAGAAGCGGGTTCCGAAGCGCTTTGCCGATTGATTGACCAGTCTCACATTTATCTGTGGCAGCGCGTGCGAATGCCGGTGCTTGCCGAGATGACGGCCACTGGCTCGCTGGACCTGATCTCTAGCGCGGATGTGCGAAACGCGGTGATTGCCCTCGACGCCGATCTGACGGGCGCGAGTGACCGTATCGAAATCATCCGCAGCGTCGAAAACATTGTCCGGTTGCGGTTCCCCGAACTACTGGAGGTGCGCCCGGCCGCCCCCGGTAATGCACGGCCCAATGAATGGCCGGTAACCTGTGACTGGGCGCAGATGCGCGCGAACCCTGCTGTGTTTAACACCATCGCCAACAATTACGACCGTCAGGGGGCGATGTTGCATCTTCTCAGATTCGAGATAGGCGCGCTCCGTCGACTTCTGGAGGCGATTGAATCAGACCGCGAAGGAGCGGCTCGATGATCCTTGCCCGCATCACCCGTGCCATCCGGACACAGAACTGGTTCGCCGTCGCGCTGGAATTCGTCATTGTCATTGCCGGTGTGGTGATCGGTTTCCAGATCACGGCGTGGAATGCGGACCGGCAAGTCGTCGCCCGAGACGCCCAGCTGATCAGCCGGCTGACAAGGGATCTTGATGCGATGCGCGCTGCCAACGCAGCGACGCTGCCGGATACCGAACGCACATATGATGGCTGGATCGACCTGTTGCGTGCCCTGGAGGCCTGCGAGCCGATCGACACGACACAGGGCGATATCCGGTTCGCCATCGCTCGTTATCAGCGCACGCACGCGCCGCCCATCTATCGGGCTGCATTCGATGAAATGAGCGCGGCCGGTGCCTTTTCGGCACTGAGGAATGAAGCGCTGCAGGAAGCCATTGTAACGTTCTACGCCACGCTCGAGCGCGCTACCGTGATCGAGGGAGCTGGCCGCGTCGATCAACTGGCCACCGCGCGTCTTCTCTGGCCGCGTATGGCATTCTCGATGGAAGAAGACAGCATCCAGTCGGTCGGCAATGAAGAAGATGCCGTGCCCGCTGCCGCCAACACCCTGGCGACACTGGATGTGACGGCGCATTGCGGCGATCTCGAACTGAGGGGTGCCGTGTGGGAAATGGCCGACATCAATCGTGATTTCTACTTCGAAACCTTGCAAACGTTGGCGGAAATCGATGCCATTCTGACCGAATTGGAAGCGATCGCCCCATGATCCTCGCCCGTCTCACCCGCGCCATCCGCGAGCAGAACTGGTTCGCGGTGGCGCTCGAATTCGTCGTCGTTGTCGCGGGAGTCTATTCAGCCGTCTGGATTGAGGGCCATCAATCCCGCGAAGCAGAGCGCGAGCAAACCGCTGAGGTGATCGAAACCCTGCGTGGAGACCTGCTCAATTCCGGAACGATTGAGCGTCGTTTTATCACCACCATAGACGCCGGATTGGAGGAATGGACGGCGGCCTATGAAGCCGGCGAACGTCCTTCTCCCTATTATTTTCGTGTTCCCGGATCGGATACCGCCCCTGCCAATACCTGGGAGACGCTGTTGAGCATGGGCGTGGGAGAGGTCTTTCGCCCTGACCTCGTTTTCGACCTCGCTTTCTTTTTCACCGAAAGGCAAGGTATCGGACAGCGTTATGTTCGGTATGTGGAGTTTGTGGAAGACGAAATCCTTCCCTACTATAGTACCGATACGTCGGTATTTTATTTGGAAAGCGGCCAGTTGCGTCCAGAGTTCGCGGCCAATTTGGAAAGGTTGCGCGAATATCGGAATGAAGCCGAATCCCTGATCATCTGGAGCACTTGCCTCAACCTGCGGCTTGAATCGCCGCATGATAGCGAACTGTCCTGTTCCCGCGATTTTCTTCAGGCCGTTGATGACGGCGAAACCGCCCGTCTTCGCGAGGCTACACCATGATCCTCGCTCGCCTCTCCCGCGCCATCAGGCAACAGAACTGGTTCGCCGTGGTGCTCGAATTCGTGATCGTGATCGCCGGTGTGGTGATCGGTTTCCAGATCACGGCGTGGAATGCGGCGCGGGCAGAACGGTCGACCGAGGCCGAAATCATGGCACGCCTTCATAACGACATTGCTAGCGTCGGCAATGTGCGCTGGGACTGGGCGGCCGACCGCACCGCCACTCGCGAACTGCTACTCTCGGCCAGCCACAAATTGTT
Organism: Hyphobacterium indicum; assembly: GCF_003129605.1. Taxonomy (GTDB): domain Bacteria; phylum Pseudomonadota; class Alphaproteobacteria; order Caulobacterales; family Maricaulaceae; genus Hyphobacterium; species Hyphobacterium indicum. The sequence continues at coordinate 311,751 of NZ_QBDX01000001.1, read as the reverse complement.
CGGCGATGATCTGTCAGACCTGTCTCCATCAGAATGTAATGCGCTGGCTCAGTCACATGTTTTCAATTCGCCATCGCTGGCCTTGCCGATTCTGGCGGAGCTGGAATCGACCGGCGACCTGGATCTGATAAGAAGCGAAAGAATTCGAACTGCCGTCACCGCGAATTTTCTGGCGACCGCATGGTCGTCGGAGATGGATACCGCTCTCAATCACGAGGTTTTCAATCTATCGGCGAGACATTCCGATTATTTTTATTTCGTGGTCCCGGATGACGCTGACAACTGGAATCCGATCTTCGACGGGTCGGCTCGCTGCGATACGGATGGCATGCGAAATGATCGTCGATTCCTCAACGAACTCGCGGATAATATTTCCAAATCGGGCTTCTTTGAGTTTGCGGTTCTCAGTGGACCAAATGACAGTTTCCTTGCCCTCCATGAAGCCGTCGATGTCGAGCTGGGCATAGTGCACGAGGAAGAAGCGCCATGATCCTCGCCCGCCTCACCCGCGCCCTTCGCGAGCAGAACTGGTTCGCGGTGGCGCTCGAATTCGTGATCGTCGTGGCGGGTGTCCTGCTGGCCTTCCAGATCACGGCGTGGAATGCCGACCGGACGGCCCGTATCCAGGAGGCCGTTATTCTGGCCAATCTGGAAGAGGACTTTCAGACCCTGGTCAGTGATATCGACGACGTCATCGAGCGGACCTTCGAGATCGCACGAAATGCCACAGTGGTCGTGGAGACGATTGATCGCAATGTGGTTCCGGAAGATCGGATCGACCAGTTTGAAGAGGGACTGATTTCACTGGTCTGGGCCGTGCAGCCACCGCAATCACCGAGCACCTTGCAGGAATTGGTCAGTTCGGGCGGCTTGTCACGCTTGTCGGACGCCGATTTGCGGGCGGCGCTGGCGCGATTCATGGAACGGTATGAGGCCGTTGACGGCATGGCGAACCTGCTTGTTGAAGCCCGCTTCAACAATGCGCAGCGCGCCCCGCTTCCTGTGTCTCTGGAGCCTGGCAGTGTCGCTGATCTGGAACGCGCTCGTGAATCCGGCGCATTTCTGAGCTCGGACAATTATCGCGCAGCCCAAGGTGTGCGCAGCACTCTGGAACACTATGACCTGGAGGCCCTGCAGGCTGATCCTGCCCTGCGCGATATGTTCGTGGCCAGCCGCGACCTCAACAATACCTATCTCAGCTGGTTGGTCGCCCTGCGCGTTAGTGCGCTCGCGACCCTTGAACAGCTTGATCCAAACTCGGAAACACCATGATCCTCGCCCGCCTCACCCGCGCCATCCGCGAGCAGAACTGGTTCGCCGTGGCCGTTGAATTCATCATCGTCATCCTGGGCGTGGTGATCGGTTTTCAGGTCACGGCGTGGAATAGCGCGCGTCAGGAGCGGGTGGATGAAGCCGCCTTTCTCGCGCGCTTGCACGCCGATATCGAACTGGCGGAAAATCTGAGCCAACGGGTCCGCGAGCGCCGCCTTCAGCGCATCGGCGAGATTGTCGAGGCCATCGACATCCTGTTCGGGCGATCCGATGCCGACGCACTGACGGACACGCAGTGTGCAGCACTGGGCGCGTCACACTATTACGACATCTATACGGCCGACCTTGCCGCCTTTACCGAGCTGACGAGCATCGGCCGGGTCGGAATTCTGCGCGATGCCGAACTGCGCCGGGCTCTGGTTCAATACGAGCAGGTCCGCACAAGATTGCACCAATTGATAACGCTCCTTTCCGCAGAAGGCATTGCCTTGCCGCAACTCTTCCCGGACCTGATCTCGGTCTCGGCCCGGCATGATGCGTCAAGCGATGAAGTCCGTAACCAAACTTCCTGCGATCTTGGCGGCATGCGCGCCAACCGGCATTTTCTCAACGCCGCATCGGCCAATGCGGATGCCTATGACGCCTATGTGCGGGACGGGTTGCGGCCCTGGAGTGACCAGCTCGCCCAGCTTCATCGCCAAATCGATCTGATTCTGGGCATCGATCATGCCAGCGAGGCCGCCCCATGATCCTCGCCCGCCTCGCCCATGCCATCCGGACGCAGAACTGGTTCGCTGTTGCGCTGGAATTCGTCATCGTCATCGCCGGTGTCGTCATCGGTTTCCAGATCACGGCGTGGAATGCGGACCGGGCCGCCGCCGAGCGCGCGGACATCCTGACGGAGCGGCTGATCGCCGACCTCAGGGCCGAACAGTGGCGGATCGAGGGGACGAGCCTTTACAGCGCGCAGGTTGCCGACAATGCCCAGCGCGCGCTCGACGCCCTTGAAGGCCGCCGGACAGTGGACGACGAAACGCTGGTGATCGAGGCCTTCCGGGCGACCCAGATTTTCAGCTTTCCCGTCATCCGGACCACATATAACGAACTGGTATCGACCGGCACGGTCGATCTGATCAAGGACGCAGATCTTATCGCTGCGGCGGTCGAATATTACGAGACGGGGTCAGGCGAAATCAGCCTGGAAGACCCGGCGCGTCCCTACCGGTATGCTTTTTACCGCCTTGCCGACCGGGCGCTTTATGATGCGCTCGCCGATACTTGCGCGGAGCCCCGTTTGCTGGAAATCGGCGACTACGCCGCCTTACCACAAATCCTTGACTATCCCTGTGAAATCGACGGCCATGATGTGGCAATAGCGGCTGTTGCAGAGCGGCTGCGCGCCAGCGAGGCAATCATACCGCTGCTTCGGCAACGGGCGATCGAAACCTCGGTCGATAGCCGTCAGGATTACTGGCAGAACCTGTTCGATCGCATCCTGCCGCCCGCGCCGGGCAGCGAGTAATCCGCCCGGCTTGCTGAACTCTGCCTGTATCCCCTTACGCCGAAACGCGCTATTCACAACGCAATAGCACAGAGCGGGCAGGCATGCAGGCAGGCACACTTTCCATCGTTATCCCGGTTCACAACGAGGCGGGAAATATCGACGCGGTGATCGCGGAAGCGGCCGGGGTGTTCTCGGCGGCGTTCGAGGATTTTCACATCATCGCCGTGGAAGACGGATCGACGGATGACACCTGGGGCAAGCTTGCAGCGCTCGAAGGGCAATATCCGCAACTGACCGCCATCCGGCACCCTGACCGCGCCGGCAAAAGCGCCGCCCTGCGCACCGGTTTTCTGGCTGCGAAGACGCTGTGGGCGGCGACGATGGATGGCGATGGCCAGGATGATCCGCAATCGGTTGTGGACATGGCCTCGCGCATCGACCTCACCTCGCTGGAGGGTCCGGCGCTGGTCTGTGGCTGCCGCACCAACCGGACGGACGGCGCGAACCGCAAATGGGCGTCGAAGATCGGCAATGGCATCCGCCGCGCCATGCTGCGCGACGACTGCCCGGATACGGCCTGCGGCCTCAAACTGATCCCGCGGGACCTGTTTCTGGCGCTGCCCTTCTTTGATTCCCTGCACCGCTATCTGCCGCCCTTCACGCGCCATCTCGGCTTTGACCAGATCTATGTCGATGTCGTGAACCGGGCGCGGATTTCCGGCGAAACCAAATATACCAATCTGGGCCGCGCCTTTGCCGGCTTCTTCGATCTGATGGGCGTGAACTGGCTGATGCGGCGGACGCATATCCCCGCGAAGGCGCTGTTGTTCACGCCGGGGAGTAAGCGCTGATGCAGGCGGTTTCCGACTGGTTGTTTGACAGCCGGGCGCGCTGGGGGATGACCGGCCGCGCCTGGATGGTGCTCGCCTTTATCGCGCTTCTCGCCATGGGGCCGGGACTGACCTCGCTGCCGGTCATGGATCGGGACGAGGCGCGCTATTCCCAAGCCTCAACGCAGATGATGGAGACGGGCGATTATGTCGATATCCGCTTCCAGGAAAATCCGCGGCACGTGAAACCGGCGGGGATTTACTGGATGCAAGTGATCGCCGCGGCCCCGTTCGGCGGCGCGGAGGCGGGAATCTGGGCCTTCCGCCTGCCGTCATTGATCGGCGGGCTGGTCGCGGTCTTCGGCACGGCCTGGCTGGCGGCCCGGCTGTTCGGTCCGCAGGCGGGACTGGCCGCCGGTTTGCTGATGGCCACCGCGCTGATGATGCAGGTCGAGGCCCGCACCGCCAAGACGGACGCCATGCTGCTGGCGGCGGGCGTGCTGGCCCAGATTGGCCTGATGATGATGCTGCTCAAGGCCGAAGCCGGGACAAGACTGAAATTCATCGGCTGGCCGCTGCTGTTCTGGGCGGCGAGCGGCGCGGCGATCATGATCAAGGGGCCGATCATCGCCATGGTCTCGGCGCTGGCCCTGGTGGGATATTTCGTCTTCAAGCATCACGCCAAATGGCTGGTCTGGATTATCGCCGCGGCCTTTCTGATCGAAATCCTGAAGCTTGCCGGGCTCGGCTTTCTGCCCGGCGGCATCGCCGTGATGATGGGCGGTCTGGCCGGCGTTTTTGTCTTCGACCTGATCCTTCAAAGCCCGATGCGCGTCACACTGGCGAAGTTCCATTGGCTGAAAGGACTGGTGGTCCTGTCCGCCATCGCCCTGCCCTGGCTGATCGCGATCAATATCGCCACGGACGGGGCCTTCCTGCAGGAATCGGTCGGTCACGCCCTGTTCGGCAAGGTGGGCGAAGCGGATGACAGTCATGGCGGGCCCTTCCTCTATCACACCCTGCTGTCACCGGCGATGTTCTGGCCCGGCTCGGCCCTGCTGGGCCTGGCCATTCTGGCCGCATGGGCGGGACGCGGCAAACCGGAAATCCGGTTTCTGATCCTGTGGGCGATGATGACCTGGATCGTGTTTGAATTCGTCCAGACCAAGCTGCCGCACTATGTGCTGCCGGCTTTTCCGGCGCTGGCCATCCTCTCGGCCGCCGGGATGATGCAGGCGGCGGGTCTGCTCACGGGCTGGAAAGCGAAAACCCTGCACCGGCTGTGGATCGTGCTGGCCGTCATCGCCGGGCTGGCGATTGCGACCTTCCCGCTCATGGGCGCGCTCCAGCTCGGCGAGGATCAGCTTTTGCGGGTCTCGATTGCTGCGGCTCTCGGCGTTTTCAGCGTGGCGGTGATGATCTGGTTTGTCCTGAAACCCGGCCTGGCGCGTCTGCTGCCCCTGAGCGGGATTGTCGCGATCCAGTATCTTGCGGCCTTCGGTATTGCCATTCCCGCGGTCGATGCCGCCTGGCCGTCCAACCGGGTGGCGCGAATCGTTGAGACGCTGGAAGGCTGTGAAGCGTTTCCGGCGGCCACGGCGGGCTATCGCGAACCCTCCAATGTTTTCTATCTGGGAACGGATGTGGCGCTGACTGACGGGGCCGGAGCGGCGGCCAATCTGCTCCTGCATCCCGAGTGCGGCATTGCCGTGGTCGATGCCTCCGAGCGTGCGGCCTTCGATATCGCACTGTCCGGCGAAGCCGTGCGTACGCTCGGCCGGGTCGAGGGGGTGAATCTCGTGAAAGGCGATGCGCTGGATCTGGCGATCGTCACGCTGGAGGCTTCGCGGGTCAGGACCCCCGGCTGAGCGCCGCCTGTATTTTCAACGCCTGAACGGTTTCCCGGACGTCATGCACGCGCAGGCCGGCGGCTTTTTGCTGCGCAGCATGAAGCGCGATGGCGAGCGACCCGCCGAGGCGGTTACCGGTGCCTGCGCCCGGGTCCAAATCGGAGATCATGCGTTTGCGGGACGCGCCGATCAGCACCGGAAACCCTGCTGGCAGACGGGAAATGCTGCGCAGCAATTGCAGGTTATGCTGCAGCGTTTTTCCGAAGCCGATGCCGGGATCCAGCCAGATATTTCCGGCCGTTACACCCGCCGCAATAGCGGCATCGGCGCGCCCTGACAGCCAGGCGGACACCTCCCGGACCACATCATCATAGCGGGGGTTTTGCTGCATGGTTTGCGGCTCGCCCTGCATGTGCATCAACACCACGCCGCAGCCGAGTTTTGCCGCCATGGCCGGCGCGCCGGGCGCGCGCAGGGCGTTTACATCATTCCAGATATCCGCGCCCGCACCGATGGCGGCTTCGGCGATGCGGGGCTTCATCGTATCAATGGAAATAACAATCTGGCTGTGCCGCCTTATGCCCCGGATCACCGGGAGAACACGGCGCAACTCCTCATCCTCCCCGACAGGGTTGGCCCCCGGGCGCGTGGACTCGCCGCCAATGTCGAGCATGTCCGCCCCGTCGCGGACCAGCTGCAGCGCATGATCAATCGCGGCATCACTGCCGGCAAACTGCCCGCCATCGGAAAACGAATCCGGCGTGACATTCACAATGCCCATGACAAGCGGGCGATCAGGGTGGGTGGCAGGAAATTTCATCGCGATTTAGTGATACGATTTTGGGGCCGGATGCGTCTACAAAAGCCGGCATGGTGATCGGGACGCATGACATATCGGCCAGTCTTGGCGGCTATCGCGAATGGCGGCCAGCCGGTCCACTCGCCCGGTATTGCGAAGCCGTCTGGCATTATGATGGCCGCCGCGCTGCACCGCCGCACCGCCTCTTGCCCGACAACAAGCCCTCTCTGATTCTCTATACCCGGCATGATGCACTTGGCCGCGTGACTGACAGCTCCATTGTCGTAAGCGGCAGCCGCATGCAGGCGGATTGGTACCGGCCTGCTGCGGGCGATTGCCAGACGGGATTGCGGCTCTATCCCGAACTGGCGGCGGAATGCGCCGGAATCTGCCCGCGGGATTTCCGGGGGATATCCGAACCGCCGCCTGAGGGCATGGGCCGTCACCTGGAACCTCTGACGGACCCCGGTGCCGGCCTTCCCTCCGGCGCTGTTGTGGCCCAACTGGTCAGCCGCTTCCTGTCGCAGGCCCGCGACGTGACATTACGGCCAGAGCACCGGGCCGCCGCGATGATCCGTAAAAGCGGCGGCCGTATTCCGGTCGCGGACCTGGCGCGCCGGCTGGATCTCTGTGAACGTCAATTGCGGCGCCGGTTTGAAGCCGTCATGGGGATCACGCCAAAGGCCTATGCCCGGCTGATCCGGCATTTGACCGCAGTCAGCCTGGCGGATCGTCAGGCGATTCCCGACTGGGCCGATATTGCCTGCATGGCCGGATATTTCGACCAGAGCCACATGATCCGCGACATCCGGGAGCTGACCGGCACCAGCCCGGCCCGGCTTCATGCCGAACGCCGCGCCGAGTCCGAAATATCCAATACGGAAAACCAGGCCTCCGTCATTCTGGACCTCACTGTCAGGAATGAGAGGATCAGGGAAAATGAGACGTATTGCAGCTTTGGTGCTGGCGGCCAGCCTGCCCGGCGCGGTCATGGCGCAGGATGGCGCACAAATGGAAGTGTTCGGTGAGCGCTGGACCGTTTCCGGTGCGCCGATAACGGCAAACTATCGCAATGAGGAAGCCCTGCGGCTTTATCAATCAGGCCTTAGGCTGGACGGCGCGGAATTGGCCGATTTCGTGCTTGAATTTGATCTGGCGATGGAGGCCGGGAACGGATTTTCCGCGATCAATTTCCGCATTGATGAAGAGAATGCCGAACAGGTCTATCTGCGCCACCATATCTCAGGGCTTCCGGACTCCGCCCAGTACACGCCTGTTCTAAACGGGCTGAGCGGCTGGCAGATCTATACAGGTTCCGGCTACTGGCAAGCCATCGATTTTCCGGTCGGCGAATGGGTACATGTCCGCCTCGTGGTCGATGGCAGCCAGGCACAGCTCAGCCTTGATGGCGAGACCGTGTTCGATATTCCTGAACTGATCGGCGAAACGGATAGCGGTGATTTCGCCCTGAGTGTCTTTGGCCAGACCGGCTCGTGGATTCGCAATGTGGAGATCAATCCGCTGAGCGCCGCAGATCACCTGCCGGACATGCACCCGGCTGAGCCGGGAGACATCAATGGCCGCCTGATCGAGACTTGGCAGGTTTCGGCGGTGTTTCCCGAAAGCCTTATCGCCGAGACATTCGTCTTGCCGGACGCCCTGCCGGAAGGCCGGACCGCGCTGGCGGCCGAGCATGAAGGCATCGCCAATCTGGCACGGCTGGCCGGACGCGATGGTGATGTAAACACCGTGCTGGCCGAGACCATTCTGACATCCGACCGTGCGCGCATCGTGATGCTGGATTTCGGCTATTCCGACCGGGTCCGGGTTTTCCTGAATGGCGCGCTGATCTTTTCCGGCGCAAATGAGTGGCGCAGCCGCGACTATCGCTATCTCGGGACGATCACGCGCAGCTATTCCGTTCCGCTGAGACTACAGGCCGGCGAGAACACGCTGACCATGGCGGTCAGCGAGGGATTTGGCGGCTGGGGTGTCACAGGCGTTCTGCGGGACGCAGAGGGGCTGATACCCGGCTGACGGGCACCACGGTCAGCCCCGTTGTGTAAAGGGTGCCCCTCGGGCACCCTTTTCTATCACGCCCCTTGCGGAGCCGGTCCGCCGGAGGGTTCGGAGCCCTTGTCGTCGGCCTCGTCATCCTCGGTCACCGGCACGGCACCGGAGGGCGTATCATCCCTGGAGGGCGGTTCACTGGTCTCGCGGACGGGCGGATTGCCCTTCAGGAGTTCGGTGATCTCCGGACCCGACAGGGTTTCGTATTCCAGCAGGCCTTCGGCCAGCGTTTCCCAGTCCTTGCGCTTCTCGGTCAGGATCTTGCGCGCGGTCTCATTGGCCTCGTCGATCAGGCGGCGGACTTCTTCCTCGATGATGCGCGCGGTTTCACCGGACACGGATTTGGAGCGGGTCAGCTCCTGGCCGAGGAAGACATTCTGGCCATCGCCATCGGAATAATCGATGGTGCCGAGCTTGTCGGAGAAGCCCCACTGGGTGATCATGGCGCGGGCGACCTGCGTGGCCTGCTTGATGTCCGATGACGCTCCGGAAGTGATGCGTTCCTTGCCGAATTTCAGCTCCTCGGCGACCCGCCCCCCCATGGCGATGGCCAGGTGCGAGGTCATCTGGGTGTAGTTTTCCGACAGCTTGTCGGCTTCCGGCAGACGCATGACCATGCCCAGTGCGCGGCCACGCGGAATGATGGTGGCTTTGTGTACCGGATCGGTTTCCGGCACGTTTAGCGCGACAATGGCGTGGCCGGCCTCGTGCCAGGCGGTCAGTTCCTTTTCCTTGTCGGACATGACCATGGAGCGGCGTTCCGGCCCCATCATTACCTTGTCCTTGGCATCCTCGAACTCGGCCATGGAGACAATGCGCTTGTTGCGGCGGGCGGCCAGCAGCGCGGCCTCATTGACCAGGTTGGCGAGATCGGCACCGGAAAAGCCGGGCGTGCCGCGGGCAATGACCTTGGGCTCGACATCCTCGGCAATCGGCACATTGCGCATGTGCACTTTGAGGATTTTCTCGCGGCCGATAATGTCCGGATTGGGCACGACAACCTGACGGTCAAAGCGGCCGGGGCGCAGCAGCGCCGGGTCGAGCACATCGGGGCGGTTGGTCGCGGCGATCAGGATGATGCCTTCATTGGCCTCGAACCCGTCCATCTCGACCAGCAGCTGGTTGAGCGTTTGTTCGCGCTCGTCATTACCGCCGCCAAGACCGGCACCGCGTGAGCGGCCGACGGCATCAATCTCGTCAATGAAGATGATGCAAGGGGCGTTTTTCTTGGCCTGTTCGAACATGTCGCGGACGCGGCTGGCACCCACGCCGACGAACATTTCGACGAAGTCCGAACCGGAAATGGTGAAGAAGGGCACATTGGCCTCACCGGCGACGGCGCGCGCGGTCAGCGTCTTGCCGGTTCCGGGCGGGCCGATCAGCAGAGCACCTTTCGGGATCTTGCCGCCGAGGCGCTGGAATTTGGACGGGTCTTTCAGGAATTCGACGATTTCCTGGAGCTCTTCCTTGGCTTCATCGATACCGGCGACATCGTCAAAGGTGACGCGGCCGGATTTCTCGGTCAGCAGGCGGGCCTTGGACTTGCCAAAGCCCATCGCACCACCGCGGCCACCGCCCTGCATCTGGCGCATGAAATAGATCCAGACCCCGATCAGCAGGAGGAAGGGGAACCAGCCGAGCAGAACACTGAAAAAGCTGAAGCCGGAATCGGCCGGACGGGTGGTGACGTCGACCTCGTTGGCGCGGAGAATTTCATACATGCCGGAATCGTTTTCCGGAATGAAGGCGCGCACGGTGCCATCGGCACTGATGATCGTGCCGCCATCAATGACCACGCTGTTGATCTGGTCATTCTCCACCCGCTGGATGAAGCGGGTATAGCTCAATTCTTCCGAACCGGTTCCCGCCTGCGAGGGCTGCAGCAGATTGAAGAGCGCCACCAGGAGGAGGATCATGATGGCCCAGATCATCAGATTGCGAATATTCATGTCATTTTCCGTCGCTATACGTCGTCTCTGTCCCGATATGGGGTATAAAAGCGGTTATTGCGAGCCTTGCGCCGTTTCGTCGCGCAGTTGCATATCAAACCATGCGGGCGGCCTGTCCTCAAACAGATTCCGGCAAATCAGCTCCGGCGCAAGCCATTTCGCCAATCCGCCGGTCTCTGCTGTGATTCCCGGAATGCCGGGCGCGCCGCCGGGCGGACGCATCAGGGGCAGGCCGGGGCGGGCGACGGGCGGAATACCGGCCAGACTTTCCGCACTGATTTCGCGCGGATAGGCCTTTCCCAGACAATTGATCTGAACATTCCGGCCGGAGATTTCAAACCGGCCGTCCCAGATCCGGACATTTCCGGCTTCAATGAAGCTGACCGGGCCTGAAGTGCCATCGGCACGGCCGCCGACCGCGCCGGGATCACGAACCAGATACCAGTCTTCCCTGTGCCGGCTCAGCGCTGCGCCCCCGGCGGTGGCCGGTTTTTCCGCCTGAAAGGCCGCCCACAAACGCCGCGAGGCTTCCGGCCGCGAAACCGGATCGCCGCTGGCCGCCGCCCGCGCCGCGTCCATGATTTTCACAGCGTGAGGCGCCGCCATGTCCGCAGGCAATCTGACACCGCCCCAGCCCAGCAGAGTCACGGACGTCATGATTTCCCTTGCCGCCGCCTCTGACATCTGCGTCCGGACAGCCCGGAACTTCTCTGACAGGGCACACAGAGCGTCCGGGTCAAACCCTTCTGCCGCGAGGCGGGCGAGCGTCTGGCGGTTACGCACCCGCGTGAAGGTGCGGTTGTCATTGGAGGGGTCATCCACCCAGTTTTCGCCCTGCTGCGTCAGCCAGACGCGCAATTGCGCCCGGGAGATGTCCAGCAAGGGCCGGACAATCGACACGCCCCGGCCCTCTGGCCAGAGCGGCAAGGCGCTGTGCATGGCCATGCCGCAGAGTGCGTCCGGACCGCCGCCCGCCTGCAGGCGCATCCAGACGGTTTCCGCCTGGTCATCGCGTGTATGGCCGAGCAGGACGGTTTTTGCGCCATGCCGGTTTGCCAGGCGGGCGAAGGTCTGAAGCCGGAAATCACGCGCCGCCGCTTGCAGGCCGGTGGCCGGTTTTTCACCCTCCCACCGGATGATGACGGGTGACAGGCCGAGTTGACGCGCGCGCCACACCGCCCGGTCCGCTTCACCGGCGCTTTCCGGCCGCACGCCATGGTCGATGACCACCGGGATCAGGGTGGCGCCCTGTCTGCGGGCCCAGCCCGCTGCGATCAGCAAAAGCGCAGTGGAATCACCGCCGCCTGACAGTCCGAGAAGACAGGGCGCCGGGCCCAGCCCTCCGAGCCGGTGGCGGACGGTATCGGGATTGAAGTCCAGCGGCTCTAGCGGCACCCGGCGCGCAACGCCTCGCGCTCGGCGCGGGCCGTGGCATTGGGACCCGCGGACGGGAATTCCCGCGAGAAGCGCGCCAGCGTCTGGCAGGCTTCTTCATTGCGGCCCAGCGCGCCCAGCGATGAAGCGAGGCGCACCAGCGCATCCGGTGCCACTGCGCCATCACGTTCCTCGCGCAGGGAGGTGATATAGGCCTCCGCTGCCGAAGCGTAATCGCCGCGCACATAATGGGTCTCGCCCAGCCAGAACCAGGCCTCATCCATCCGCCCGTCCTCCGGGAATTCGGCGATGAAAGCCGTGAAATCCTCCTGGGCCCCGTCGAAATCGCCATCCATCAGCCGCGCCCGCGCCTGGCCATAGGCCTGGTCCGCAGTCATCAATGGCGTCGCATCGGCGGCACTGGCCAGATGGCTGCCGAGCGGCCGGGTCGCTGCGGCGCGCTCATCCGCGTAAGGGTCGCTGGCATCGGTCACGGCGAGCCGCCCCCCGGTCAGGTCACGCGGGCCGCCACTGTTGGAGGTGCGCTCTCCCGTACCGGTCATGGCCGCGTCTTCGGCGACCGGGTCAACCGGATTGCCTTCGGCATCAAATTGCGGCTCTGGCGGGTTGCGATAGGCCTCCAGCTGCGTGCGCAGGCGCTGGATTTCCCGGTCCTGGGCGTCGATGCGCTGGCCGAGCTGGCGATTTTCAAACTCCAGCCTCTCGGTCTGGCCGGTGGCCTGCTGCACCTGGAATTCCAGATCGGCGATACGGGTCAGCAACTGATCCGTCTGGGCAATTCGCCGCGTTTCGGTTTCGGCGAGCCGGGCCTCGACGGCATCCAGACGGCGGGCCAGCTCGCGGCGCGATTGGGCGTCCGCAGGGGCGCTGAACACAAAAATCAAAAGGGGGAGAAGGAGGTATCGGATCATCGTGGGGGTCATCCCTGTCTTCGGCCGGTTCCGGCACGGGATAAGTCATGGAGGCGGCGAAAATACGGCGGCGGGATTAACAAAGAAAAACGCCCGCAGCATGTGGCTGCGGGCGTTGTTCTGGACGGAGGTCCGGACCTAGCCCGTGACGCCACCGGATATCATGGTGATGGCGTTGCGGTTGAGTGCCCAGCAGCGTTCGCTGGACTCGCGGCAGGTCGGGCGTTCCTTGCCATAGGAGACCGTCTGGATGCGCGACGGCGAAACGCCGAGGCTGACCAGATAGTCGCGGGCCGCATTGGCCCGGCGCGCGCCGAGTGCGAGATTGTATTCGCGCGTGCCGCGCTCATCGCAATTGCCCGCAATCAGGATGTCGGTGCCCGGATAGGCGTTCAGCCAGTCGGCCTGACGGCGCAGGGTCTCACGGCCTGCGGCGGTCAGCGTCGACCGGTCGAGATCGTAGAAAACCCGGTCACCGGCCGTGGCCACGAAATGGGCTTCCGTTCCCGGAACAGGCCCCTGGTCAACCGTGCCCGGCGTATCGGTCCGCGTGGTCTGTGGCGGTTCCGAGGGCGGGGCTTCGGTTGTCGCCGGCGGTGTGGACGCGCAGGCGGCCAGAACCGCCGACATGCCCGCAATCATGAAAAGTTTGAACTTCATTGGAGTGCTATCCCTCATCTAACCGGGTCTAAGCCAGCCCCCGGAACCTCCACCAATACGCACGATTATGCCAATTTCGAGACAGAACATTCATTTCAGGCTGTTTTTCCGCCTGATGACGGTCTGTCTTGCGTGCCTTGCAACACGCTACTGCCAAAACCCCTATTCGATCAAGGGCGACCAGGCCGGATCGGACGATTGTCCGGAGATCGGCATACGACGCAAATTGAAGCCGGCGAGGTCCACACTCCAGATTTCATACTCGGTTCCCTCGCGGCCGCGATCTCCCCGTGTGAACAGGATCACCCGTCCATTCGGCGACCAGGCCGGTGTGTCGACATAGTAGCCCTGATAGAGGATGCGTTCCTCGCCGGACCCGCCGGCATCGACCACGCCGAGGGAGAACTGGCCATTATGCTGTTTGACGAAGGCGATGAGATCGCCGCGCGGCGACCAGACCGGTGCGGTATAGCGGCCTTCACCGAAGGAAACCCGCTGGGCCTCGCCGCCATTGACCGGCATGACATAAAGCTGCGAGCCGCCGCTGCGGCTCGACGAAAACACGATCCGGTCTCCGTCCGGCGCAAAGCTGGGTTCGACATCATCGGCCGGGTGCTCGGTGAGGCGGCGCAGATTGCGCGACCGCAGGTCAAACAGGTGAATGTCGTGACCGGCCTGCAATTCGATCGAGACGGCGAGTTGCTCCCCATTCGGCGAAAACCGTGCCGACAGGGATTGCCCGTCCGGATCGACCCGCGCCAGCCCGGTGCCGCCGGAGGCAAACAGCGCTTCCTGGCGGCCGCTTTCCAGATCGTAGACATAGGTCGTGGCCTGCCCGTCGAGGAAGGACACATAGGTGATTTGCTGGGCGCTTGGCGAATAATTGGGCAGGAGCGACCAGTAGGACCGGTCGGTCAGGAAGGAGGGATTGGCCCCGTCCTGATCCATCATGGCGAGCCGGCGCACGGGTTCGCCGCGCGGGCCGAGCCCTTCGGAGACGTAAATGACGCGGGTGTCGAAATAGCCGCTCTCTCCGGTCAGGCGCTCATAGACCGCGTCGGCGACCCGGTGCGCCACCCGGCGCCAGTTTTCCGGCGCGGTGACAAATTGCAGGCCGACCATCTGTTCCTGAAGGCGTGTGTCCCAGAGCCGGAAGCCGACCAGCAGGCGGCCATCATTCTGGCGCGTGACCTGCCCGATCAGCAGCGCATCGGCATTGATGACGCGCCAGTCCTGAAAGCGGGGGCGCAGGTTGAAGTCCTGGATGTCCTCGATGAAGGCGCGCTCATCGACGGTGGTGAACAGGCCGGAGCTTTCCAGGTCCGCGGCGATCACACCGGCAATATCGGCGCCGCGTGAATCCGTGCCGCCCGCGTCGATGAAGTCGGGAATGGCGATCGGTGTGGGCTCGAGGTGACCCCGGGCGATATCCACTTGCAGCGGCTGCTGCGCCAGTGCGGCTGATGGCACGGACAGAAGGATCAATACGGATAAAAGTCTGAAAATAAGGGTCATGGGTTTCGGGTCTCCGGAAACGCGCGAGCAGGATAACATCAAGTCTCGTTGCGAAAAGTGACATCTATGCGGCGCCAGATGGAAAAATGTTCGGCAGGCAGACGATAGGGCGCGCAATCAATGACCGCCGCCAGCGCCCGGTCCCTTGCCACACGCCAGTATCGGTCACCCGACAGGTCGATAGCCTGGCGGTTGAAGACATCCGGTTGACCATCAAGGCTGCCGTCCCGATTGAGCCGGACGCGGATCACCACGATCAGGCGTTCCGGATCGGGCGCATCGGCAGAGCCGCGATAGCAGCGCTGGGCCTGACTGCGGATACTGTCCGCCAGCGTCACGCCGATGGCCTCGCTGGAATTGGCCGCCCGCTGCTGGTTGCCGGATGAACCGGCGCGATCATTGTCGACCGTATTCGCGAGATCGCGCAACATGTCATCGAAGGATTGCTCCCGGCTTGGCGCGGGCTGTTGCGGCGTGGACTGCGCCGGAGGTGTCTCGGGTTCCGGGTCGGGCACGGGTTCGGCCACGGGTACAGGCTCCGGTGCCGGCTCTGTTTCCGGCGCCGCGGTCATGTCGATTTCCGGCTCGGGCTGAGGCGGTTCGGGCTCCGGTTCCGGTTCCGGCGGTGGTGCCTCTTCCTCGACGGGATCTTCCTCGACCTCTTCCTCGGGGAGGTTGGTCACTTCCGCGATTTCGGTGATCAGCTCCAGCGGCACGATCTGGCTGGTCGTGAACTGGCGGACGGTCTGCGGGAAATAGAACAGACCCGCCAGGATAAAGCCGGCATGCACGAGCAGCGACGCGAGAACTACGAGAGCTGTGCGCATACCCCGCCCGTCAATTGTCTGCTGTGCCGCGCGTCCGATTGCCCGTGCTGAGCGGATCGGTGACAAGGCCGAGATTGCTATAGCCTGCAGACGAAATCCGGGCCATCACGCGCACGACGGAGCCATAGTCGGCGGCTTCATCGGCACGGATGAAGATTCGGCCTTCGAAGCCTGCGCCGCCTATCGCCTGCAGGCGCGGCACCAGCTGGTCCAGTTCGACGGCAGTTTCCTGAAGGAATATCTCGCCATTGGCGCCGATCGTGACGGTCAGCGGCTCGTCATCAGCCGCCATGCTGCGGGCCTCGGTTTCCGGCAATTCCACCGGCACGCCGACGGTCAGAAGCGGGGCTGTGATCATGAAAACGATGAGCAGGACCAGCATGACGTCCACAAAGGGCGTCACATTGATCTCGGCCTTGGGTTGCCAGCGCCCGCGGCGGCCGCCTGAGGAGACAGATCCGGCCATGGATCAGTCCTCGCCCCGGTCCGCCAGCGCGGACAATTCATCGACGAAGGCTTCCAGCCGGGCCCCGATACCCGAGAGATTGGCGGTCAGCGCATTGAAGAAAATCACGGCCGGCACCGCGGCGAGCAGGCCCAGCGCCGTGGCAAACAGGGCTTCGGCAATGCCCGGTGCGACGACGGCGAGATTGGTGTCCTGTGAAGCAGCAATGGCGCGGAAGGAGTTCATGATGCCCCAGACCGTGCCGAACAGGCCGATAAAGGGGGCGGAAGAGGCAATGGTGGCCAGCATGCCCAGCCCGCCTTCGAGCTTGGACAATTCCCGCCCGGCTTCGGCACTGGCGGCCTTGGACACGCGGTCGCCGCTATTGCGGCCCTTCCACTCGCGCAGACCGGCGGCAAAGACACGGGAAAACGGGTCGCGCGGACGCTTGCCATATTCATTGGCGAGCGACTCCAGATCCCGGCCGGACCAGAAAGCCTCCTCGAACGCGCCGCCCCTGGATCTGACCCCGCGAAGGGACAGCCATTTATCGATGGCGATGGCCCATGACCAGACGGACATCAGGACAAGAATGCCCATCACCGCCTTTACCACCCAGTCGGCCCTCAGAAAGAGCTCGAGAAAGCCGAACTCCTGCGCGACCGGCGCGATCTCGATAATTCCGGTTTCCATCCGTCGTCCTTTCCATCCCGGCAAACACGCCACTGGTTTCGCCGATAAGCGTTAATCCTGTGCTTCCAACCGGACCGGGTGCGGCACGTCAAGCAGATGCGCGTGAAACGCGTCTTAAATATGCGTCACAATGCGGCGGATTTGTGAGACAGATGTCATTCCGGCGCCGCCGTGACCACAGGCGTCCAGACCTCGATCATCCATTTCGGCGGGCGGCGCGGGCGGCCGGCCGGATCGATGATGACCGCCTCGATTTTTGCCGTGCACAGCGTGTCCTCGCCGCGCCATATGGTCTGGTCCATGCGCAGGCGCGGCCCTTTATTGGGGCGGTAGACGGTTTCGACGACAAGGGCTTCATCGACCCGCGCCGGTTTGATCCACTGAATGTCCATGGAGCGGACGGCGAAGGCGACCGGGTCATCGGAATTGATCAGTTCGGAATGGTGCACGCCCAGCGCCCGCAGGCTTTCGGTGCGGCCGCGCTCGAAAAAATGCAGATAGCGGGCATGGTAGACGATCTGCGAAAAATCCGTGTCTTCATAATAGACGCGTACGGGAAGGCGGTGAATGAGGTCCTCACCCCATGCACCGCAGGACGGATCGAGTTTTGGCATCCGGATTAACTCCCTCGTAGCCGTGCGGCCTGTAGCTTTGCCAGATTGGCAGACGGGCGCGGCGCGATCCATGGGGCTTTCTCAGCTGAAACAGGTTTACTGGCCGTCACAGCGCCAGGGCGATGTGGTCCGCACCACTCAGGAAAGATTACTCGCTGTCCTGTCGACCGGGATTGGTCTCATGGGGGTTTTGCCGTCTCTGGCCACCTTTGGCGAGACGATTGAGGCCTATCCTGTGCAAACCTGGGTCGGCTCGGTCGGCCCGATGCTGTGTCTCGCCGCACCTTTCGCCCTCTACCGGACCGGCCGGCTGAAACTGATTTCCGCCCTGGTTGTCTCCCTGATCTTCCTGTTGATCCTGTTTCCGGCCACAACAATGGGCGGACCGGCCAATCCGGTGATCCTGTATTTTGCCGGGATTCCGGTTCTGGCGACTTTTCTTATCGGCTACCGGGCGGGATTTGCGGCCGGTGTTGTGACGATTGGCACCGTGGCCGGCCTGTATCTGTTCCGGTCGCACCTGCCGGGGCTTCCCGGCGGGTTTGATGAAGCTGTGGCGGCGCGCTGGAACACCATAACGCTCAGTATTTTCGTGGTCATGCTGTCGCTATTTGTTGTGTTTTTCCATCGGGAAATGGACCGGGCGAACAAGCGGCTGGATCTGGCGCGAAAAGCGGCCAATGCCGGCAATGCGGCCAAGTCCGCATTTCTCGCCAATATGAGTCATGAAATCCGGACGCCGATGAATGGCATTCTGGGCATGGCAGCCCTTATGAAACAGTCGGACCTTGGAGAGGCGCAGCGCGGTCAGGTCGAGATCATCGAGAAATCCGCCGAGATGCTGCTCTCGCTGCTCAACGACATTCTGGACATGTCGAAGATCAAGGCCGGGGAGCTGCAGGTCGAGGCGGTCTGTTTCGACCTCGCGGATATCATCGACACTGTGGTCTCGCTTCACGGCCTGACGGCCGAAGCCAAGGGCCTGGCCTTTTCAACCGACCTGCCCGAACAGGTCTATGGCCAGTTTGTCGGAGACCCCCTGCGGACCAGCCAGATTCTGAACAATCTCGTGTCCAACGCCGTCAAATTCACCTCGAAGGGTCAGGTGCGGCTGTCGGTCCTGGTCGAGCCGGAGGCGGTGGAATTTATCCTGCAGGATACCGGTATGGGCATTGCGCCGGATAAACTGGCACGCCTGTTCGAGCCCTTCACGCAGGCGGATGCCTCGACCACCCGCCTGCATGGCGGGACCGGGCTGGGCCTGTCGATCTCGCGCCAGCTCTGCCAGCTGATGGGCGGGCAGCTGACCGCAACCAGCCTGCCGGGCACCGGCTCGCGCTTTGTGGCGCGGCTGCCTTTGCGCAAGGCGGACGCGCGCCGGGACACAAAGGCGGCCTGACGCTATTTGCCCTCGTCGAAGAGCGTGTTCTGCAATGATTGCGGCATGTTCAGCCCCAGATGCGACCAGGCGCGGGCCGCAGCAACACGTCCGCGCGGCGTGCGCTGGATAAAGCCCTGCTGGATGAGGAAGGGCTCGACCACATCTTCCAGCGCATCGCGGGCCTCGGCCAGAGCCGCCGCCAGCGTATCGAGCCCGACCGGCCCGCCGCCGAAATGCCCGGTCAGGGCGTTGAGATAGCGGCGGTCGAGGCTGTCGAGGCCGATCTCGTCGACTTCAAGCCTTTTGAGCGCCCGGTCGGCCGCATCCGCGTCGATCCGGGTGACGCCATCGGCCTCGATGAAATCCCGCACCCGGCGCAGGAGGCGGCCGGCGACGCGCGGCGTTCCGCGGGCGCGGCGGGCGATTTCCTTAGCACCATCTTCTGTCATGGCGAGGCCGAGCTTGTGCGAGGCACGGCCGACAATGCCGGCCAGCTCGGCCGTGTCATAGAATTCGAGCCGCACCGGCACGCCGAAACGGTCCCGCAAGGGCGTGGCGAGCAGACCGGCGCGGGTGGTGGCGCCGACCAGCGTAAAGGGCGGCAGGTCGATGCGCACGGTGCGCGCCGAGGGCCCCTCGCCGATCACCAGATCGAGGCAGTAATCCTCCATGGCCGGGTAGAGGATTTCCTCGACGACCGGCGCAAGCCGGTGAATCTCGTCGATGAAGAGCACATCGCGCGGTTCCAGATTGGTGAGGATGGCGGCCAGATCGCCGGCCTTGGCAATCACAGGGCCGGAAGTGGCGCGGAAATTGACGCCGAGCTCGCGGGCAACGATCTGCGCCAAAGTGGTCTTGCCCAGGCCCGGCGGGCCGGAGAGCAGGACATGGTCGAGCGCTTCCTCGCGGCGGCGGGCGGCCTCGACAAAGACTTTCAGATTGCTGATTGCCGCAGGCTGGCCGACGAATTCCGCAAAGGACAGGGGCCGCATCGCCTTGTCGCGTCCGTCTTCCGGTTGCAGTTCGGAGGAGATATCGCGGGCGTCCGTCATTCGGTTTCAATCACCACTTCACTGCCTTCGCCGAACAGATAGTCCCGCTCGCCGAGCCCGGCGCGGATGGTCAGCGGCGTGGCAGCAGCGGGAATGTGGAAGGCGATGGCGCGGGCCTCGGGCCGCGAATCGAGGAAGGCAACGCCTTCGGGCGTCTGCGCGAACCAGTAGGGATAGAGGATGACGTCAAATTCCGTGTCCGCCCAGACCGGAAAGCTGGCTTGCGGCTGGGTGTCGCCGAGATGGAGGATGGAGACGCCGCCGATTTCGACATGCCAGGTGATATTGTCGATGCCCTCGCGGTGGAACAGCCACGCGCCTTCGATGAACTCATATCCGGGCAACGGCCAGGGGCCGGGCTCCGAGGCCGACAACTCAACGGGAATCATCCTCTGGTCCGCACCGTCAGCCAGCGCGGTTTCATTATTTCGCATCGCATCGGTGATCTGGGAGGATGCGGCAACAATCGCGCCGGTCTGTGCGTTCAGGAACTCGACGGCCGCGGCCGGATCTGAATGATCGCCATGAATATGGGTGAACAGCAGGGCCACGACATCATCATAAGGGGCCTCGCCATTGATCATGGCTGTGCGGGCTTCATCTGAAGGCAAAGCGTAAGTGCCGTCATAGGAATTCCAGGTCAGCGCATCGATCAGCACGCCGGTCTCACCATCACTGATATGGACGCCTTCATTGGCGATGAAGCGGATGGTGACATCGGCAGAGGCGATGGCGGGGCTGGCGGCGACCAAAGCCGCGGTCAGCAAAGTTCTCATTTCGACAACTCCTTCAGAGCCAGGCGGATCAGCGCCGCAATATCGGCGCCAGGGCTGGCACGTGTGGCCGCAGCGGCAGCGCGGCGCGCCTCGGTTTCGGCATAGCCGAGATTGAGCAGGGCGGACACGGTTTCCTCGCGCGCGGCATTGCTGCTGAGGGATGACGTCTCGCCCGTCTGCGCCGAGGCGAGCCCGGCATGGGCGGCGACGCTGAAACCCGAGGCAAAGGCGCGGCCCGCGGGCGGGGGCTTGTCCTTCATTTCCAGCGCCAGTCGGGCGGCGAGCTTCGGCCCGACGCCCTTGGCCTTGCCGAAAGCCGCTGCATCGCCCAGAGCGGCGGCGCTTTCCAGCTCGTCCACGCCGAGCGCATCGAGTATGGCGAGGGCCGCCTTGGCACCCACGCCCTGGATGAGCTGAAGCCGGGCAAACCAGGCGCGCTCGCGTTCCGACAGAAAGCCCCAGAGCCGGAAGGAATCCTCGCGGACATAGGTCTCGATATGGACCTCGATTTCGGCTCCTTGCGTCAGCCGGGCCAGCGCCTGACCGCCCATCCCGACCAGATAGCCGACGCCATTGACGTCGATTACCGCCTCGCTTTCGCCGATGGCATCGACGATGCCGCGCAATTTTCCGATCATGCGGCACTCCCCAGCTTCTGCGCAGTGCGGTGATGAGCATGGCAGATGGCCACAGCCAGCGCATCCGCAGCATCGTCACGGGCCGTACAGCCCGGCAACAGGATCGCGATCATGGCGGCCACCTGCTCCTTTTCCGCGCGGCCGGTCCCGACCACGGCCTTCTTGACCAGGCGCGCCGCATATTCCGCCACCGGCAATCCGGCGCGGGCCGGGGCCAGCAGGGCCGCCGCCCGGGCATGGCCCAGTTTCAGCGCGCTGGCGGCATTGGTGGCCATGAAGGTTTCCTCGGCCGCCGCCTCATGTGGTTCGTGCTCGGCAATGACGGCTTCGAGCCCGGCGTGAATCACCATCAGGCGCTCGGAAAGCGGCAGACCGGTTTTCGCCGAAATGCACCCGTCGGCCACACGCCGCAAGCGCGACCCCTCCAGTGTTATGATGCCCCAGCCGGTGTGGCGGAGGCCGGGATCAATGCCGAGAATGCGAATCACTGCGCTCATGCGGGAGAGACTAGCGCTGATTGATCCGCATCGCACACTCCCCGTTCTGACACTGCATCGAAATTGAGAATGAGTATCAGTAATCAAGCATTGATTCTGATAATGATTATCAGAAACGAGAATTTAGCCATTATTTTCAACCTGAGAGCGCTTTTTCATGAGAATGACTATCATAAGCCAAGTAAATACAAATTTCTATTTGACCCAGAGACAATTCGCCGCATAACTCCTCATCGAAATCAGCTCCGCGGGGGATGCGCAGCTTATTCAGTCAGTTCTAAGGGAGGCCCATTCTCATGGCCAAAAAAGGTAAACTCAGCCGCCGTTCCTTCATGACACGCGTTGTTGGTGGCGTCGCCATCACCGGCGCCGTTGGTGCCGTCGCAGGTGCCACCATGATCCGTGGCCGTACCGATTCCGACAGCGGTGGCAATTCGGATCCGGCAGGCAATGGCCGCACCGGCATCACCGACAATGACAGCGGCTCCTACGCCGACCAGGCTGGCCGCGGTACCGGCTATACCGGTTACACCGACAGCGATACCGGTGGCTGCGCCGACAATGCCGGGCATGGCCGTGGCAATTCCGGCTATACCGACAGCGACACATCCGGTTGTTCGGATCCGGCAGGACGTGGCCGCGGCGGCTAGTCGTCCCAATCCAGTGATACAGTGAAACCGGCGGCTTTCGGGCCGCCGGTTTTTTTTGTGCCCGGCCCTTGTTACGCGAATACTGCCCTGCGAGCCCCCCTGCATTTCGTGCGACTGATTTTCAATCTTATAAATTTCAGTCTAAATTGCCGATATATTTAAGAAAATGGCTTGTTAGCGTTTGACGCCGCGGCCTCCACAGGACTAACATTATCCGGCGAGGGACCCGGCATCGTCCGGATGACAGACAACAGGGAGGCCGGATCATGGCCAAAAAGGGTAAGCTCAGCCGGCGCTCATTCCTGACGCGCGTGGCAGGTGCCAGTGTCGCGCTCGGTGCTGCCGGAACCGTTACCGGCAATGCACTCGCGCAGAATTACACCGGACGGACCGATTCCGACAGCGGCAGTTATGCGGACCGCGCGGGATATGGACGCACCGGCGTTACCGACAGCGATGGTGGCAGCAATGCCGACCGCGCCGGATATGGCCGTGGGCGGCGTAATTCCGGCATTACCGACAGTGATTCCGGGGCCTATGCCGATCCGGCTGGAAATGGCCGGGGCAGCCGCCGGACGGGCCTTACCGACAGCGATACAGGGGCCTATGCCGATCCTGCGGGGAATGGCCGGGGCAGCCGCCGGTCGGGTATCACTGACAGCGACAGCGGGCGCAATGCCGATCCGGCCGGAAACGGACGCGGCAACCGCCGGACAGGCCTCACCGATAGCGATACCGGTACCTATGCCGACCCGGTGGGCAATGGCCGCGGCAGACGCCGCTGCACCGACAGCGATACCGGCACTTATTCCGACCCGATCGGACGGGGCCGCCGCTGTTAACCAATTGATGCCGGACAACGTGCCGGCGAGGAGTATGACATGGCAAGGAAGTCCAAACTCAGCCGCCGGTCCTTTCTGACGAAAGTCGCGGGGGCCGGGCTGGCGACCGGTGCTGCCGGTCTGGTCACAGGCTGCACCACTACCGGCGCTTATACCGGCATCACTGATGCCGATATCGGGGCCTATGCCGACCCCGCCGGATACGGGCGGGGCGGGCGCCGCAATACCGGTATCACCGACAGTGATACCGGTCCCTACGCGGATCCGGCGGGCAATGGCCGTGGCGGACGCGGCCGGCGCACATCGGGTATTACCGATAATGATACCGGCAGCTACGCTGATCCGGTCGGCAATGGCCGCGGCGGGCGCGGGCGGACATCCGGCATCACCGACAGCGATACGGGCACTTATGCCGATCCTGTCGGCAATGGCCGGGGTGGACGCCGCCGCAATTGCACAGATAGCGATACCGGGACCTATGCCGATCCGATCGGCCGTGGCCGGCGCTGCTAGGACCGGCATTTCCGCTCTTATGACGCGCGAGTTGGCCGGTCTCCGGGCCGGTCAATTGCGCGCAATGCCCGGCCGCAGGCTCCGGAATGGGTGATGATGCGGCCAATCGACGCCAATGTCCTCTGGCTGCGCTATTTTCCGCAATCATCGCTGGACAGTTGCTTCATTCCTGATTTCACTGGAACAAAGTCGCCGCGCAACCGCTCTGCGACATCATCAAATGCGTGGGGACAATATGGCTGACCACCCTTGGGGACGCGACGTTCTGGATTACTGCATCGGCCCGAACGGGTCTGAGGACTTCTTCAAGAGCTATTTCGAGCAAAAGGCGCTGATCGTTTCGCGCAACGAGCCGGACCGCTACAAGGAGCTGTTGTCGGTCGCGCGGATCGATACGCTGCTCGCCAGCCGCGATTTCCATGGCGATGATGTCGATATGGCCCGTGCCGATCCTCCGATCACGCGCGACCAGTTCCTGCTCTCGAACGGATATGCGGACCGCGGCGCAATCGCCAATCTCTACCAGGAAGGCGGCACGCTGATCCTGCCGCATCTGCACCAGGCCGATCTGGGGCTGAAAAGTTTCTGCCGGGCGATGGAATCAATCTTCACCAGCCATGTGCAGACCAATATCTATCTGACGCCGCCGAACAATCAGGGCTTCCGGACCCATTATGATGACCATGATGTCTTCGTGCTCCAGGTCGAAGGCGAGAAGCTGTGGCGGCTCTATGATCAATCGGTCGACAAGCCCTATCGCGGCGAAGGCTTCAATCCGGATCATGTCCAGCCCGGGGAACTGGTCGAGGAATTCGTCCTCAAGGCGGGCGATTGCGCCTATGTTCCGCGCGGCCTGATGCATGATGCGCAGGCACAGGGCTCGGCCGACAGCCTGCACATCACGGTTGGCATGATTGTGAAAACCTGGGCCGATCTCATGCTGGAAGCCGTGTCCGAAGTCGCCTTGCGGCATCCCGAATTCCGGCAGTCGCTGCCGCCCGGTTATGCGCGGGCCGATTATGACCGGGCGCAGGCCGAGGCGCATTTCAACTCACTGGTCAAAATCATTGCCGAAGAAGCCAATCTCGAGAATGCCTTCGACCTGTTTGTCGACAATTTCATCCGCTCGCGGCCGCCCTATTCCGAAGGCGCCATTACCGGCCGGGGTGCGGCGACAACGCCGGGTGCGAAATTCCGGATTCGCCCCGACATTCCCTGGCGGCTGGCAGAGGATGAGGACCGGCTTGTGCTGATCACGGCAGGCGGTGAACTGATCTTCCCGTCCGCGGCTGAAGCCGGGCTCGACAAGGTGCTGGATGGCGAAGTGTTCAACCTCTCCGCCTTCGAGGCGGCGGGAGAGGAAGAGGCCCAGAAGGCGCTGAACCAGCTCTTCGGCTATGGCGTGATCGAGCGGGTCGGCTAGACGCGCTCCAGCACCTCTTTGACAATGTTGTCCGCGGTGATGCCGAAGTGCTCGTAGAGTGCTTCGGCAGGGGCCGAAGCGCCAAAGCCGGTCATGCCGACAAAGCCGCCCTCGCGGCCGATAAGGGCGTCCCAGCCATAGCGCAGTCCGGCCTCGACCGCGATGCGCGGCAATCCCTCCGGCAACACGCTGTCCTGATAGGCGCGGTCCTGCTCGAGGAAGATTTCCACGCAAGGCGCAGAGACAACACGAACCGGAATCTGCTTCCCGGCCAGAATGTCCGCCGCTTCAAGGGCAATACCGATTTCCGAGCCGGTCGCAATGATCACGGCCTTTGCCGCCTCGGCGTCGCGCAGCACATAGGCCCCGCGCGCCGACAGGTTTTCCGACCCGTCATCCTGCCGCGCAAAGGGCAGTTTCTGCCGTGACAGTGCCAGAAGCGTTGGTCCGGTCTGGTGGGACAGGGCCAGCTCCCAGCTTTCCGCGGTCTCCATTGCATCGGCCGGACGGAAGACGCGGACATTGGGCATGGCCCGCAAGGAGGCGAGATGCTCGACCGGCT
Organism: Hyphobacterium indicum; assembly: GCF_003129605.1. GTDB lineage: Bacteria > Pseudomonadota > Alphaproteobacteria > Caulobacterales > Maricaulaceae > Hyphobacterium > Hyphobacterium indicum. The sequence goes on along the minus strand of NZ_QBDX01000001.1, from coordinate 286,083 downwards.
GGTGGGTGGGTCCATCCTCGCCAAGGCCGATGGAATCGTGGGTGAACACATAGGTCACGGGCTGATTCATCAGCGCCGCGAGACGGATGGCCGGACGGCAGTAATCGGCAAAGACCAGGAAGGTGCCGATATAGGGCCGCACACCGCCGTGCAGGGACAGGCCGTTCGCGCACGCCGCCATGCCGTGCTCGCGAACCCCGTAATAGATATACTGGCCGCCATAATCGCCGGCCTGAATGGGCGATTGATCCGGTGTCTTGGTGAGGTTGGAGCCGGTGAGGTCCGCCGAGCCGCCGACCAGCTCCGGCATGACGGGCACAATCTGCTCCAGAACCCGGCCCGAAGAGGCGCGGCTGGCGAGATTCGGCTTTTCGGCCGCCACTTCACGGCGCCAGTCAGCCAGTTTGCGGGCGGCCTTGACCGGCAGGCCGGTCTTGAAGGCGGCATCGAATTCCTCGCGCCGTGACGTGTTGCTGTAACGTCCTTCCCAGGCTTTCCGTGCGATGGCTCCGCCTTCGGCGACGGCGGTCCAGTTGGCGCGGATCTCTTCAGGGATGTCGAACGCGATATGCGGCCAGCCCAGCGCCTGTTTGGCCCCGGCCAGCTCGTCACCGCCCAGCGGCGAACCATGACTGGAGGCCTTGCCGGCCTTGGTGGGGGCTCCGAACCCGATCACTGTCTTGCAGGAAATCAGGACCGGCTTGTCAGAGGTTTTGGCGCGGGCGAGCGCGGCATCGACCGCTTCCATGTCATGACCGTCCACGGCATCGGTGGCCCAGCCGGCCGCTTCAAAGCGTTTGAGCACGTCAGAGGTCTCGGCCAGCGCCGTATCGCCATCGATCTGGATGGAATTATTGTCCCACAGGACAGTGAGGCGTTTGAGCCCGAGATGGCCGGCCAGCGAGATGGCTTCATGGCTGATCCCTTCCTGCAGATCACCGTCAGAGGCGATCACCCATGTGCGGTGGTCGACAAGATCATCGCCAAAACGGGCGTTGAGAATGCGTTCGGCCAGCGCCATGCCGACCGCAGTGGAAATGCCCTGTCCCAGCGGCCCGGTCGTGGTCTCGACGCCGGTGGTGTGGCCGAATTCGGGGTGGCCCGGTGTTTTCGAGCCGAGCTGGCGGAAGTTTCTGATCTCGTCCAGCGTCACATCGGCATAACCGGTGAGGTGCAGCAGCGCATAGATCAGCATGGAGCCATGCCCCGCCGAGAGGACAAAGCGGTCGCGGTCACGCCAGTCGGGATCTGCCGGATCAAACTTCAGATGGCGGGCCCAGAGGACGGTTGCGGCATCCGCCATGCCCATCGGCATGCCGGGATGGCCGGAATTGGCGGCTTCGACCGCATCCATCGCCAGGGCGCGAACGGCATTTGCCATGGGTTTCAGGGTGTTGAGATCAAGAGACGTCATGGCAACCATTCCCGTGCGTTGTACCGGCGGAAGCTATAAAGGGATTCGGCTGTTGCCCTAACGCGCGACGGCCCGATTTCCCACAGATAAAAGCGGTGCTTCCGCAGGCCCGCCGTTGCGGCTAGGCTGCCGGATCAAGGGGAGGCGGGGATCATGCGGACACTGGCAATCATTCTGGGCATTTTCGGCGTGCTGTTTCTGGTATGGTGGGCGTGGCCGGCGCGGGTTGACCCCGCCCATTGGGACGAGCCTGAACCCCCGCCCCTCACCGGCGTTCTGGAACCGCGCGGACGGCTGGCCGATGCCGAGCTGATCTCCCACCCCCTGCTGCACACATCCGAGGATGTGGCGATCGGACCGGACGGCGCCGTCTATTCCGGCCAGCATGACGGTTCCATCGTGCGGCTGGTCCGGGCGGGTGAAAGCTGGGCCGGAGACACGGTGGCACAGGTGACGGACGGCTTTTCCGTTCTCGGCCTGCAATGGGATGCGCAAGGCCGGCTCATCGCCGCCGCGATTGACGGGATCTATGGCGTGAATGTCGAGTCCGGGGAGGTCACCCGGCTGTCAACGGGTGAAACCGAGCATCCGCTGGCCTTTGCCGATGATCTCGATATCGGGCCGGACGGGACGATCTATTTTTCCGAAGCCTCTTACCGCTGGGGTGCGGGTCAGGGCACGCCGCAATATGCCTATGACATGGCCGAAAACCGCCCCTATGGACTGCTCTATGCACTCGATCCGGCAACGGGCGAAATGGAGGTGCTGGCGGACGGGCTGTATTTCGCCAATGGTGTAGCCATGTCGGCGGATAATCGCGCCGTCTATGTATTAGAGACCTATCGCTATCGCTTGTCGCGCTACTGGCTGGAGGGTCCGCAAGCGGGCGAACTGGAAATCGTGGCTGACAATCTGCCAGGCATTCCCGACGGGCTGATGGGCGATGGTCAGGGCCGTCTCTATATCGCCATGGACACACAGCGCGTGCCCATCATGCGCTTCCTGCACCGCAACCCGTTCTGGACGCGGATGATTACCAAATTGCCGGAATGGGTGTGGCTGCGCCCCGGCGAAACAAAGGCCTTCGTGCTCGTTGTCGACGAGGACGGTAATTATCTCGACAGCTTCCATGATCCGGACAGCCGGTTCGGCATGCTGGCGAATGTGGTGCCGGATGATGAGGGCAATCTCTGGCTCGGCTCGCTGACGCGGCCCGTCATCGGGCGGTATGCGCTGCCCGCAGACTAGCTGATTTCCACGAGTACCGCGCAGGCATCGTCGGAGGTTTTCAAACGGCCGAGGCGGATATCGTCCTCCGGGTTCTGCTCGGCGGCACGCAATTGCGCCGTCAGGTCCGGCAGGGCATCATCCTCAAGCGCCCGGTCCATCAGCGTGTTGATGTCATAAAGCCCGTAGGGTTCGACCAGACGGAAGAAACCGTCCGACATCAGGAGCACATGGGCCTCGCCGCGGATCTGTACCTGCGTCACCTCGGCATGGGCCGCTGCTTCCGGGTGCAGGGAAAACACCCAGTGCGCGCCCTCCGTATTCATCCGGCCGCGGGTTTCGCGGGCGCTGGCATAGCCGCCCGCCTTGCCTGCAGGTTCGGCCAATTGCTTGCGATTGAGCGCATGCTCGGCCCGGATCATGTCCAGATTGCCGATGAATTGCGTGTGGCCGCCTGTGTGGATAATGGCGACGCAATCGCCCAGCCCGGCAAATTCCAGCACATCCTCCTGCCGCCGCATCCAGATGCCGCCGGCGCTGGGCAGATTGTGACGGGGCTGTTCATCAATGGGGACGACGGCGTCCCGGCGGGCCAGACGATCAATATCTGCGATGACGCGTTCGAGATAGGCTCTGGGTGTTTCATCCGGTTGCGGCGGATTCAGAAACTGTCCGGAGAGCCGGTCGGCATACCAGGCCGCATCGCTTGCCCAGCCGAAATCGGGCGCATCGGGAGCCTCGCCAATGTCCGGGAAAAGCCGCCGCGTGCCGACATCGGTGGCACCGTCAATGACCCAGGCTGTGCCCTGCCCTTCATCAAATCCGTAGCGGTCATCGCCCGTGCCTGGGCCGGACGGAACGTTGACGGCATCAAGGAAGGTCAGACCGGGTTGCACGCCTATTCGTCCGGGAAGTCGGCATTGGCGTAGACATTCTGGACGTCGTCGAGATCATCCAGAACTTCGAGCAGACGGACGACGCTGTCGACCTTGTCGGCTTCGACCGGGGTCAGCGTCTGGGGCTTCCAGATGATGTTCACCGATTTCGGCTCGCCCAGAGCGGTCTGCAGATTGCCGGCCACTTCTGCGAGATCATCGCGGGCGCAAAAGACAATGCGCTCGCCGGGCTCGCCCTCATCCTCATCGCCGGCTTCATAGATGACATCCTCGGCCCCGGCTTCGATCGCGGCCTCGAACATCGCTTCCTCGTCGGCGACCTCTTCGGAATAGCGGATCTCGCCCACCTGATCGAACATGAAGGCGACCGCACCGGTTTCGCCGAGATTGCCGCCATTCTTGGAGAAGGCGGTGCGCACATCGGACGCGGCACGATTACGATTATCCGTCGAGCATTCCACGATGATGCCGATACCGCCGGGACCGAAGCCCTCATAGCGGATTTCCTCATAGGCATCGACATCATTGCCCGACGCCTTGTCGATGGCGCGCTGGATATTGTCCTTGGGCATGGACTGCCCCTTGGCATTGGCCACCGCCAGACGCAGGCGCGGATTCATGTCCGGGTCGGGACCGCCCATCTTGGCCGCAATGGTGATTTCCTTGGACAGTTTGGAAAACAGCTTGCCGCGGGCCTTGTCCTGACGGCCCTTGCGGTGCTGGATGTTTGCCCATTTCGAGTGTCCGGCCATGTCCGGTCGCCTCCGTTTGCAGCGTGCCCGTCCGGGACGCATGAATTGGTGTGGCGGCTAGTTAGCGCATGTGGGGGGCATCCTCCAAGCCGTCTCGTCACGTTTCCTTCACCGGCAGCCGATATGCGAAGGACAGGACACCAAGGAGATGCTGCCATGATGCTGTTTCTGGACACCGCCGATGCCGGACTGATTGCTGATCGTGCTACGGGCGGGCTGGTCGATGGCGTGACCACCAACCCGTCCCTGGTGGCCAAGGCCGGCGGTGATTTCTTCGACGGCCTGAAGTCGATCTGCGAAGCGGTTGACGGTCCGGTCAGCGCCGAGGTCGTGGCCACCGATGCCGCGACGATGATTGCCGAGGGCAAGAAGCTGCGCGCCCTTCACGACAATATCGTCGTCAAGCTGCCCCTGACCGTGGACGGGCTGACAGCCTGCCGCGCGCTGAGCGATGAGGGCCATCCCACGAATGTCACGCTCTGCTTCTCGGTGTCACAGGCGCTACTGGCCGCGAAGGCAGGGGCGACCTTCGTCTCGCCCTTTATCGGCCGTCTGGACGATATCGGACAGGACGGGCTGGGCCTGATCAAGGACATCCGCACGCTCTATGACGAGCATGGCTTTGTGACCTATATCCTCGCGGCCTCGATCCGGACGATGGCGCATGTCGAAGGCTCCGCCCTGGCCGGAGCCGATGCCTGCACGATTCCGCCGAATATCTTCGATGCGATGATCCGGCACGAGCTGACGGACAAGGGACTGGACGCCTTCCTGAAAGACTGGGCCGAAGCCGGCAAGGGGGCGCTCTAGAGCGCCGGTTCGGCCTGATGAAGAATGCCGCCGATACGCACGGGATGGACGGTCTTTGACAATCCGGTGCGGTCATCGGTCTCGATCACGACCCCGCACAATGTCCCCTCTCCCTCGGCTGGCGAAAACCGCCCCGAGCGCATGCGCGTGGTAAAGCGGCGCATCGGCTCTTCCCGGTCCATGCCGATGATGGACTCGTAATCACCGGTCATGCCGAGATCGGTGATATAGGCGGTGCCTTGCGGGAGGATGCGGTGATCGGCCGTCGGGATATGGGTGTGCGTGCCGACCACGAGGCTGGCGCGTCCATCACAGAAATAACCCATGGCATTCTTTTCCGACGTCGCCTCGCCGTGAAAATCGACCAGGGCGGCATCACAGACCTCGCCCAGCGGTGCCGCGGCGAGTTCCTTTTCCACCGAGACGAAGGGATCATCCAGCGGATCCATGAACAAGCGGCCCATGACATTCATGACGAAGACCATGGCGCCATTCCTTGCCGGAAAGACGCCGGCCCCGCGGCCCGGTGCTGTCCCGGGCGGATAGTTCGACGGGCGCAGGAGCCGCGGCTCTCGCTCGATGAAGGTCAGGGCTTCGGACTGGTCCCAGGCATGGTTGCCAAGCGTCAGGGCGTCCGCCCCGGCGTCAAACAACTCATTGGCCGTGCGTTCGGTGATGCCGAATCCCCCGGCCGCGTTCTCGGCATTGATGGCGACGAAGTCGAGATCAAGCGTGGTGATAAGGCCCGGCAGGTATTCCTGCACGGCCTGACGCCCGGACTTGCCCATGACATCGCCGAAAAACGCTATCCGCATAATGACTGCCTTCCTGTTCAGGCGAAGCGATATGCCCTTTTTTCGGTGACAATCCAATCAAGGCGCTGATCATGGCGCTGCACGGGCAGCTTTTTCACCCGTTGCGCCTCGAAGGCGAGGCCAACCGCGGTGACGGGGCCGGCCGCTCTCAGCGCTGCAAGGGTGCGATCATAATAGCCGCCGCCATAGCCCAGACGATAACCGCGATCATCAAAGGCCAGCAGCGGCACCAGAAGCAGGTTCGGGACGAGCTGTGCCGTGCCTTTTTTGGGTACAGCGATGCCATGCGCGCCGGTCTCCAAAGTATCGTCCGGGTGCCAGGCATGAAATTCCAGTGGCTGGCCGGGCCCCGCGACGCGCGGCAAGACAATGCGGGCCTGTTCGCAGTGAAAGGTCTCGATCAGGCGGATGGCATCAATTTCCGAATGCGCCGCCCAGTAGCCGGCCACGACCTCCCCCACGCCGGGCCATATCGCGTCGGGAAAGTGCGTGACGAGGGCTTTGGCGGCCTCGGGATGCGCCGCCTGTGCGGCCTTGCGCCGCTCGAGGGCTGTTTTCCGTGCCCGTTGTTTTCGCCAGTTCAGGAACATGTAGCGGCCCCACAGTCACCGTTGGACTTTGTAAATTCCCATCGAACCCACAGATGCAGGTGGGCGCCGCGTATCAGGGACCACGATCCCAATCAGAGGCAGCTCCCTCGACGAGATGTAAGGCCGCGGGGAATTAAAGTCCTGACGAGTGCCGCAGGGACCGCCACGGACATATGTGGGCTGCCCCGCGGACATCCTCAAGAGGGATCATCTGTGGCCAGTGCTTCAAGGCGTGCGGAAATGCCGTTCAGCGCTTCGACCAGACCGTCAGAACCGGCGTTTTCCTTCGGCACGCCCTCGCTTTTCAGCCGGTTGAGATGGGATTCCAGCGCTTCCAGCCGGTTCTGGGCGGTTTTCAACTCGTCGACGACCACCAGCGAAGCCATCAACAGCAGTCTGAGATCGCCAATCTGTCCGACCTGCTTCGAGAGATCCGTGACATGGCCGTCAAGATGGCGGGCCAGCTCGCGCAGATAGCTTTCCTGCCCGTCCTCGCAGCCAATGGTGAAAGCCCGGCCATTCAATGTGACAGAGACCTTACCCATTTCCGGCCTCCACGGCAGCCTCCGCCGCCTCTGCAGCGGCCCGCAATTCCGCGATCGCTTGACCGAGGGCCTGCGAGGCGTCTTCTGCGGCTTCAGCCATGGCCGCTTCGCTGGCGCGCGCCTTGTCGAGCTCTTCGGCGAGCCGGGCGCGATCGGCATCGCTGTCGCCGCTGTCGCGCGCCTCGGCCTGCAGGCGATGAAGGCGGTTCTCGACCTGGCTCAAAGCCCGGTCGAGCCGCGCTATGGCCTGCGCCATCGGATCGGTGGTGTTAGACATGTTGCGCTAAAATCAGCCGGAATGACCAAAACTTCAAGTATGACTCGAAGTTCGAGCTGTCACAGGAGAGAGGGCGGGCCTTTCACTTTCAGTTCGGCAAGGATTTTCTTGACATCATGGGCCCGTGATCGCGGGGCCACGAAGACGGCATCACCGGTTGCGACGACAATCAGATCGTCCACACCCAGCGCGGTCAATGTCACGCCCTCACCGCGTAAATAGCTGTTTTTGCAGTCTATCGCTTCAATATCGCCGGTGAGGATATTGCCGTCCTCATCGGTCTCCAGCGCATCGGCCAGTGATGGCCATGTACCGACATCCGACCAGTGAAAACGCGTCGGGATGACGGCAGCATGGGCGGTGCGCTCCATCACGGCAATGTCCAGCGGTACGGACGGGCTGCGCGAAAAAGCGGCCGCATCAATGCGGCCATCGGCCCCGAGTGATTCCTTTACAGCGCTCAGAATTTCCGGTTCGAAACGCGCCAGTTCCTGCAGCAGGATATCGGCGCGGAACAGAAACAGGCCTGCATTCCAGAGCCGATCACCGCTTTCCAGATAGGCTTTTGCGGTTTTTCCGTCCGGTTTTTCCTCGAACGCCGCAACCTCAAAGCCTTCGCCCAGCGGCGCGCCCTGCCTGATATAGCCATAGCCGGTTTCCGGCCGCGTTGGTGGAATACCAAAAACGACGATCTTTCCGTTTGCTGCGAGCGGAGCAGCCGCGGCAATGGTTTCGCGGAATTTGGTGACAGGCGCAATGTGATGATCAGACGGTACCAGCAGGACCAGCGCTTCCGGCCCGTCCTGCTTCTGGGCGAGCAGGGCGGCAATTGCGGCGGCGGGTGCGGTGTTGCGGCCTGCCGGCTCGAATGCCAGCGCCGCCGGTATGATACCGGTGCTTTTCAACCCGGCGCGCACCGGCGTTTCAATGGCTTCCCCCGCGATGATGAGCGGTGCCGAAAAACCGATGCCTTCACCTTCCCCCGCGCACCGCATCAAGGTGTCTTCAAACAAGGTCCGGTCCGAGAGCAGCCGGTGAAACGGTTTTGGCTTGTCCTTGCGCGAGAGCGGCCAGAGCCGCTCGCCGGAACCGCCACACAGAATGGCTGGACGGACGCGGATCACTTCACCACCCTGAGGCCGGCCTGGCCCTGTTGATTGAGAATGCGGTCGGTCTCCGCCGCCGCCACCAGCAGATGATAGAGCGTGGATGCGGTGATAGTCTTTACGGCCGGGTTTCCAGCTGCGTCATAGGCATCCACCCAGCAACCCGTGGGGGCGGGGTTGAGGAATTTCGTGAAGAGCTGATGCAGGGCGTCCTGGGCGCTACCCCATCCACCGGACCGTCCTGTCTGACCCTGCACCAGCGCGGCCTTGAGGTGTTCGGTCTGCTGCCAGGTCCGGGCCGCTCCGTCGAGCACAACGCCGTCATCGCGGACGGCCGAAACGATCAGTCCGGTCACCGGTGACCGGCCATAGGCTTTGGCAAAGGCATAGAGACTGGACACTTCCGGTCCGGTTTCGTCGCCGGACAAGGCGGCATAGCGGTCCAGCAGCCAGACCCATTCAAACTGGTGTCCAGGCTCGGTCTTGCGGCCTTCCGGACCGGTCAGTGGCGACCAGTCGGGGTTGAACACCTCCCGCAGCCCGCCCGAGGGAAACAGCCAGTGATCGCGCATCAGCCGCAGGATATTTCCGGCGCGGGCGAGATGGCCCTGCCCGCCAAAGGCCTGATGCAGGGCAAGGCTGGCCTCGAACATGTGCATATGAGGATTCTGGCGGCGCGGCTGGCGGTCCGGCTCGGCTTCGCGCCATCCGCCGGCGGTATGGCCGAGCGTATCATCAATGAAGGCGAGCGTGTCACGGGCCAGGGCCTTGATCTGGGCGTCCTGCGTAATGCGATAGACGTGCGCCAGCGCCAGAAGAGCAAAGGCCTGCTCATAAAGATCACAGGTGCTGTCAGCGACAGAGCCATCGGGATTGAGCTTCATCACCCAGCCCCCGGCGCCCCCCGTCTGCCAGGCCTTGTCGACCAGATAGTCGAGCCCGTTCAGAGCCAGCGCCTTGCCATCGAACCAGTTCAGCTCATGGGCATGGGCATAGACATAGACTTGCCGCGCTTGCGAGCGCACACGCCGCACGGCCTCCCGATCCGGTGTACCGTCAAGATTGAGGCGTTCATGGAAGCCGCCGCGCTGCTCATCCCAGCCTGCCTCTGCCCAGACTGGCAGAGCGGCGTCCCGCATCCAGTCGCAAAAGCGCGCGGCGGTATCAATGAGTGATTTTGGCGCCGTCATACCCATTCCCGGACTATCCGTTTCGGGAAGTTTTCTATCGCAAATTGATGTGTGAAAGGTAAGCGTGGGCGGCTTTTTCACTGGCGAAGGCGATGAAGCCCGCATGAGCGAAGGGATCGTCGATGTCAGCCTTACCGTAGCGGACCGGATTGCCATGAATATCGAGCACCTGTCCGCCTGACGCACGCAGTATGGCGTCACCGGCGGCCGTATCCCACTCCATGGTCCGGCCATAGCGTGGATACAGATCCGCACGCCCCTCTGCCAGCAGTGTGAATTTGAGAGAGGATCCGACGCCGACCGTGTCCGACACTTTCAAGGCCTCAAGCAGTTCATTGGTCGCCTGATCGCGATGTGACCGGCTGGCGACGGCAACCAGCTGAGCCATGTCCGGCTGGCGTCCTGCCAGAATACGGCGGTGGGTCCCGTCTATGAACCAGGCGGCTTGCGGGCTGGCCGCATACATCAGGTCCTTCGCAGGCGCGTACAGCAGGCCCGCTGTCGGAACACCTTTCACAATCAAGCCGATATTGACAGTGAATTCGTCACGCCCGGCGACAAATTCCCGTGTGCCGTCCAGCGGGTCGACGAGAAAAAACTCGCCGTCTGTCTCCGGTATCTGTCCGGCCGCAAACGCCTCTTCGGCAACCACCGGCACACCCGGCGCGATGCGATGGAGATGCTCCATGATCACGGCCTCGGCAGCCCGGTCCGCCTCGGTTACGGGAGAAGCATCGGATTTTCGCTCGGTTTCAAACCCCGCTTTACGTACACTGATAATCGCTCGGCCGGCGTCGCGCGCAGCGGCTTCCAGAGCATCGAGAAAGGCGGCATCCACACTCACAGCCGGAAGTTCCGGTCGACATAATCCAGCAATTGTTCAACACAAATCTCGATCGGCTGACTGCCGGCATCAATCTCCAGATTAGGGGATTCCGGCGGTTCGTAGGGGGCTGAGATACCGGTGAATTCCTTGATCACCCCGTCCCGGGCCTTTTGATACAGACCTTTCGGATCGCGCTCTTCGCAGACCGCCAGAGAGGTTGAGACATGGACTTCGTGGAAGCCTTCACCGGCGGCGGCCCGGGCGCGGTCGCGATCCTCGCGATAGGGCGAGATGAAGGCGGAAATCGCGATCATGCCGGCCTGCGCGAACAGGGCCGCGACCTCGCCGACCCGGCGGATATTCTCGGTCCGGTCATCCGGCGAAAAGCCGAGATCGGCGTTCAGTCCGTGGCGCAGATTGTCGCCATCCAGAATGCAGGACGACCAGCCACGGCGATGGAGCGCAAGTTCCAGCGCATTGGCGAGGGTGGACTTACCCGACCCGGAAAGGCCGGTCAGCCAGATCACCCCGCCTCTGTGGCCGGTGCGTTGTTCACGATCTGCACGCGTGACCGCGCTGGCAAAATAGTGGATATGACTGGCCTTTGCGCGGCGTGCCGCACCCTGATCCTGATAGCCTTCCAGCGAGATGCGACCGCCGCCGCAGATAACGCCCTTTTCCACCAGAACAAAACGCCCGGTGACCGGGTCATCACGATAATCATCCAGCGCCACAGGCCGGCGGAGTCTGAGGGTGACATCGGCAATGGAGCCTGTCGGTATTTCATCCTGTGCGACGACGCCTTCACGGCCGGCATCACTGACCTTGTGAACCTTCAACACCTCACCCAGCGCGTCCGCCGTACCGAGCCGGACATGTACCGCATCGCCCTGGCGCAAGGCGTGATCGGCGAGCCAGAACAGGCGGGCATCGAACTGGTTGCCCTCCCGCGCGGGACTTGAGACTGCGGATATGACTTCGCCACGGTCGATGAATAGACGGGATTCGGTCACAAACCCGGCAGCATCCCCAGGACCGAATGCGGTCGGAGCGTCGTCCGGCCAGGCCACGAGCCCGGCAATCTTGGCGGTCTGACCCGAGGGCGACAGCAGGACGGTTTCGCCCTCCGACAGTTTGCCCGACTCCACCCGGCCGATAATAATCCGGCGGTCTCCCTCCTTGAGCACGTCCTGCACGGGCATGCGCAATGGCCGCTCGATGGCCTCGGCCTCATCCGGCAGGCCTTCCATGGCGTCCAGAAGGGTCGGTCCCGCCCACCAGGCCAGCAGAGAACCCTTTTCACCGTCGCGCCGGACCACCATTTCGCCGGATCGCGCCACCGCCGGAATGACGGCATGGGTTTCCAGCCCGGCATCCGCCATCAGTGTCTTCAACTCGGCCGATATGCGATCAAAAACCGGCTGTGGCTCTCTCACGCGGTCCATCTTGTTGACCACGACAATAATCCGCACGACGCCGAGGAGCCCCAGCAGCATGGCGTGGCGGCGAGTCTGTTCACGGACACCTTCGGACGAATCCACGACCAGAACGGCGGCACTGGCTTCAGCAGCGCCGGATACCATATGGCGCAAAAAACTTTCATGGCCGGGCGCATCGATAATTCGGAATTGCCGCGTACCGGATTTCAGGAGAATACGCGCGGCATCAATGGTGACACCCTGATCGCGCTCGGCCTGCATGGCGTCCATCAGGAAGGCGGGCTCGAATTCGACACCACGCCGCTTGCAACTGGCGATGACCTCCTCGAGGCGGCCATCGGCGAGCGAATTGGTGTCCGCCAACAAGCGGCCGATCAGCGTGGATTTGCCATGATCAACATGGCCGGCAAAGACAACCGGAGTAAGCGCTTTTGTCATATCCATGGCCTAGAGATACCCGTCAGACCGCAGGCGTTCGAATGTGTCTTCCGCCTCGTGGTCCATGCTGCGCCCCGCCCGCTCGGCGATCTTCGAACTTTCGAGTTCCAATATGATGTCATCAACGGTTTGCGCTGCGGAAGCGACCGGAGAGGTGATGTCCTGATCTCCAAGGGAACGGTAGCGCTTTCCGTCCCGGGCAAAATAAAGTTCAATCACCGGCAGCTTCTCGCGGCGCGTATAGAGCCATATATCACGCTCGGTCCAGTCGAGCAGCGGGTGAATGCGCATATGGCCGCCTTCCGGCAAACCGGTTGAGAACTGGTCCCAGAATTCCGGCGGATGATGCCGGGCCGACCAGGCCCCCGATGCATCCCGCGGGCTGAAGACGCGCTCCTTGGCCCGGATCGCCTGCTCGTCGCGGCGGATCCCTGCAATCAAGGCGCGAAATTTGAATTCCTTCAAAACATTCTTGAGTCCGGCTGTCTTGCGCGCCGCAGAGCGGGCGGCCGGGGGCAATGTGTCATCCGTATCGGCCAGGGGGGGGCAATCGCGCACGATGAGATCCAGCTCCCATTCCTTCGAATACCGGTCGCGGAAGGCATACATCTCCGGAAATTTCTTGCCAGTATCGACATGAACTGCGGGAAAGGGCACCCGCCCGCCAAAGGCCTTACGAGCCAGATGGAGCATGACATTGGAGTCTTTCCCCAATGACCACAGCATCGCCATGGGTGTAAAAGCCCGGCGCGCCTCCCGAAGGATATATATGCTCCGGCTCTCCAATCGTGTTAGGGGGTCCATATAGTTCTTTCCATCCCTCGCCCGGATCAGATTCTAACCGCCATGCTCCTACGATCCAATGACTATATCTTCTATCCGCTGATGGCAGCGCTGGCAGCCTGCGCAATCGGGATTCCGCTTGTGATTACCGGTGCCGACCGCATTGGTGTAACAACCGATATTCGCGAGAATGGCATCACCATATCCGGCGACAGACTTCAGCACCTGGCGGCGGGGGAAGGTGTGTCCACGCAGCTATTGCGTGATCAGGACAATCGCCTGTTTGCGCGCATTTCGGCTGATATCGAACGCGGCAACCCGAATCTGACGGCTTCAGCCGGGGTATTTGACGCCTTGCGGCCATACGAGCTGGACGCGATTGCCGGCTTTGATCTACGCGTGATTTATGTGCTGCGCCCCTCCGGAGAGGCTGGTGCAGAAACGGTTGATCTTGGATTTTTTGAAGACGGGCTGGGCCAGTCCTACTGGACCCCGCATGCGCTGGAGGACGGCACAGGCGAGTATGCGCTGACCGTGGACGCCCCGTACTGCAATCCGACCTTCGGCTGGGCCGGAGTCTGGCCTGCAGCAGAAGCTGGTGCGAACAGTGTCGATCTCTATGAAATCCGTATAGAAATTATAGCTAACGCAGATTGCACGGATCGACCGGATTAGAGCGATGAAGATTCTAGTGACAGGGGCTGCGGGCTTCATAGGCTCTCATGCTGCGCTCGCACTGACAGGCCGGGGCCATCACGTACTCGGGGTAGATAGTCTGAATGACTATTATGATCCGGCTCTGAAAGAATCCCGCCTCGCCCGGCTTTCCGGTCAGCCGCTGTTTGAGTTTGAAAAACTGGATATTGCCGAAGATGCCGCCCTTGGTGCGCTGATGACAAAGTATGCGCCGGACCGTGTTCTGCATCTCGCGGCACAGGCGGGGGTGCGGTATTCCATTGAAAACCCGATGGCCTATGCGCGTTCCAATCTGTTGGGGCATCTATCGGTTCTCGAAGCTGCGCGGCACACATCCAGCGTCCGGCATCTGACCTATGCGTCCTCTTCATCCGTCTATGGTGAACGTGACGATGCGCCTTTCAGGGAAACCGATCCCGTCGAAACGCCAATGTCATTGTATGCCGCGACCAAGCGCGCAGATGAACTGATGAGTGCCACCTATTGCCGCCTGTACGGGCTGGCGCAAACCGGCTTGCGTTTCTTTACCGTATACGGCCCCTGGGGGCGACCGGACATGGCCTATTGGCTGTTCACCAAAGCTATTCTGGCCGGCGAACCCATCAAGGTCTTCAATGACGGGAATATGGAACGCGATTTCACCTATGTGGACGACGTCATCCGGACCGTGGTCAAGATTGTCGAGGCCGGTGCAGAGACAGGCACTCACACGCTCTACAATATCGGCGGATCGGACCCGCGGCCCCTGAAAGACTTTATCGCAGCAATCGAAAAAGCGGTCGGGCGGAAAGCCGAAAAGATCATGTTGCCGATGCAGCCAGGCGACGTGACCCGGACGAGCGCCGACGTCTCGGCTCTTGCACGCGATTTCGATTATGCCGCCACCACGCGGATCGAGGACGGCGTGCAAGCGTTTGTCGACTGGTACCAAGCCTATTTCAAGGCCTGAGACCTGCCAAGGGGCCGGACGTCCGGTGCCCGCTGGAGGAGTTTGACGGGCGACCAGCACATCGCCCCGGCCAGCTTCCAGCTCCCGGTGTTGCGGGTGGCAGCCAGGCGTTTCCTCTCTGTCCGGATCCATGACCAGCCGGCAATGCCGTCGCGCGTGCCTTTCCAAGTCTGGCCGAAACGGTCATGAAAACCGCTGCGGACCAGAAAAGCGAGATTGACCAGGACATGTAGCGGCAACATCAGCACCAACAGGACCGGCGGTGTATTCTTCAGGAAGGTCCAGATGCGGTTTCGCGTGCCGTGGTAGATCACGAAAGGCGAGGCGCGCCCGGAGGTTGCCGAGCCAACATGAGTCACTCTCGCCTCATGGCAGTGGATGGCCCGCTCGCCGAGCAAGCGCAGCCGATAAGCGATGTCGACATCCTCCATGTAACAGAAGAAGCGCTCGTCAAATCCGCCGACCCGGTTGAAATCCGTACGGCGATAGATTGAAGCGGCGGCGCATGGGCTGAAGCAATAGCCAGTTGGCGGATTCCGATCAATCGATTGTTCAAACCCTCCCCGCCAGGCCACACCATAGGCCGTATAGACATCGCCCGCCCCGTCCAGCCTGTCCTGATTTTGAGCCATAATCTGGGTCGAGCCTGCCATGGCGACATTATGGGTTTCGACACAGGCGAGCAGTTTCTCCAGCCAGTCCGGTTCCGCGCAAGCATCGGGGTTGAGCATGGCGATCCAGGGAGCCGATCCCAGCGCCGCGCCCCGATTGCAACCGGCGGCAAATCCCGTATTGCCCGGCTGGGATTCGATCACAAATCGATCGTCCAGTGCGCCAAGTGCCTCGACATCGCCATTGCCGGGGCTGTTGTCGACAATGAAGCAACGGAATCGTGACTCGGTCTGCGTTTCCAGCGACCTAACGCACTCAATCAGGTATTCGCCTGCATTGTAATTGACGATGACAATGTCTGCGCGAGGCGCATCTTCCGACATGATTCACCCTTCCCGATTCCATCGACCCGCGGTGGCTATGCTGTGATGTCGTCCGTTTCCAAACGCTTTGCAACCGCGTCGGCAACCGCGAGACAGGCCGTCAGGCCCGGAGATTCCATTCCGAAAAGCTGCACCAGCCCGGGGAGGCCATGAGTTTCGGCGCCCTCTATGGCAAAATCCGCCGGCGGAGTGCCGGGACCGGAGCGTTTCGGGCGGATGCCGGAATAACCGGGCTGAAGGCGATCAGGATCCAGCGCCGGCCACCAAGCTTGTACCGATTCAGCAAATGCTAGCCGGCGGCCAGGTTCGACAGCGTAATCGATTTCATCGACCCATTCGACGTCGGGACCAAAGCGCGCCTGACCGGCCAAATCCAGGGTCAAGTGTATGCCCAGCCCGCCCTCCGGAGGGATCGGGTAAATAAGGTGCGAAAAGGGTGATCTTCCGTCCAGAGTGAAATAGCTGCCCTTGGCCAGGTGGAGGGCGGGCGGCAATAATCCTTCAACCCTGAAATCGCGCGCGAAGAGCCCGGCAGAATTGACGAGGGTGCGCGTCTTGAGCCAGCTCCCATCGGCAAACTCGACGGCATATCCATCTGCCTCCGGAATCGCTCTGACTGCCCTTGTATTGAAAACAACCTGGGCGCCATGCGCTTCGGCCTCGCCCTGTAATGTCAACATGAGGGCATGGCTGTCGATAATACCCGTTCGGGGAGAAAACAGCGCGGCTTCAGCCCGAAGGGCCGGTTCGCGCCGGCGTATATCTGCAAGATCAAGCCGCTCCAACCTTCCCGCACCGCTGGCTTGCGCGTTTTCGGCAATGGCCTCGAGGCGTGGTATTTCATGCGCGGCACCGGCGATAATCAGTTTTCCGATTTGCCGATGTGGAATGGAATTCGTCTCGCAATAGGCATAAAGCGCTTCGCGCCCTTCGACGCAGAGCCGTGCCTTAAGGCTGTCCGGCGGATAATACAGCCCGGCATGTATGACTTCGCTATTGCGTGAACTCGTTTCCGAGCCGATACACCCCGCCTTTTCGACCACGAGCGGCGGTTGTCCGCCCCTCGCGAGCCGCCGCGCAATGGCGAGACCAATAACCCCTGCGCCAACAACAAGGCATTCAACCCGTCCGATTTCCATGCCGAACCGGTCAGTCCTCAAGATGGGGGCTGTCCTGTGCCACTTCGTCCACGATTACCAGCGTGCCGTCCCGCTCTTCGTAGCGTTCACCCGTGCGGGGGCATTTGAGATCCTTGCCCAGCACTTCGCCGGCACGGCTGACCCAGCCAATGCGCCGGGCAGGGACGCCGGCCATCAGGGCAAAGGCGGGGACATCTTTTGTAACGACAGCACCGGCGGCTATGAAACAGTATTCGCCAAGCTCGGTGCGGCCGTTGGGATCGCCGCAGACGATGGTCGAGTTGGCCCCGATCGTCGCCCCCCGGCGCACGATGGTTTCACCAAATTCGCTCTTGCGCTCGACGAAGCCGCGTGGCGTCAGAACATTGGTGAACACGCAGGAAGGGCCGCAGAACACACCGTCTTCAAGGTGCACGCCTTTATAGAGTGATACATTGTTCTGGACCTTGACCTTGTCGCCAATCGTCACCCCCGGGCCTGCCATGACATTCTGGCCAAGCGAGCAATTGCGCCCGACCGTCGTGTCGGGGAGAATATGGGCGAAGTGCCAGATTTTGGTGCCTTCGCCAATTTCCGCGCCGTCATCGACAACGGCTGTCTCGTGTGCCCAGTAAGTCATGCGGCTTGCCCCTCCGGTCAAAAAATCCGGAGCGTTTATCCCGCGCGTTCCGCTTGCCCGCAAGCGGCATTTCACACCGGCATCAAACCGGCCGGCCTTCAATGTATTCAAAGCGTGTCTTGAGCTTCAGGAAGGGTTTTTCGAGAAACTGATAAGACAGCGCTGCGAAACCTACGGTGATTAGGAACACTATGATGAACCCCTGGGCCCATAGCCCGGTGTCGGCCATGACCCATCCATTCGCGGTGACGGCATCGCGGTCGTAGATTTGAGGTATCAAGAGATCGGCGAGATACATTGACAAGCGGTGAAAGACATAAAGCCCGAATGAAATCCGGCCGAGATAGGCAATCGGCCGCCAGCCCAGCGGGACCGACAGGAGGCTGGTTGACAAAACCGGCCAAAGCATCGCCGCAGCGAGTCCTGCCGAGCCATAGAACAGAATCGCCTGATGCCAGCCCGGCACCCAAAGCAGGCCCGCGAAGAAAAGTATTCCCACAGACACGGCAGTGAGCGCCCCGATGACGAGCGATCGCCAGCCACGCCAGCGCAACAGCAAGGAAGGCGCGGCGTGAAGTGACGGCGAGCCCGGCCAGAAACGGCAAAATGAGATAGTATTGCTCTTCGCTTGAAATTGTCTAAAGCGGCGAAATAACCGGTGAGCTCGGCCATCCCGCAAACGCTGAATGGATATTGTTCGTAAAGGTCATGAAGCTCAGGAAATGAGGCCAGTAATTGTCTTCGTAATTGAACCAGCCGGTTGCCGAGAACAGCAGTATCACGGTGAAATAGAGCGGCCAGATGCGCAGTATCCGCCGCATGCCATATCGTTTCCATGATATGGTTCCGGTTTGCTGACGCTCGTCGAGCAGAAGGCGGGTGATGAGAAACCCGCTGAGCAGAAAAAACAGCTCGACACCGAACCACATATTGCCCTGAAAATAGGACAGCGCGTCATATCCGGTGTAAAAGCTGTGATGCAGGTAAACGAGAAAGAATGCGACGAAACGCAAGCCGTCGAGAGACGCGATATAACCACTCGAGCTTACAGAACTGCCCCCTGATGTCATCAGAACTGCATACCTTTCTCAACCCATGACAAGGAGTCGATGAGAGCGACGACGAAGTCAACGGAAAGAACTACCGGTCTTACAGCCCAAATTACCATAAGAATTCGGCGCGCCACCGAATTTCACCGGACTGGTAATTACGCTGGTAATCGTCCCAAGCTCTCAGCCATGTTTGGCAAAACAAGACTTTATACCGGAAATCGGGCGCATGCTTTCAGCCGACCTTGGGCGTTTTGCGCAACGATCATACGCTAGCGAAAGCAGAGCTTCACGGCACCATTCGGCTTGCTCGCGGCTCTCCCATGGCCATCGCCGCGAAGCGGGTCAAGTTGTAGCCGGGATACAAAACGCGGAAGGACAAAGAACACATATAAACTCTTTCGTGTGTTGGCCGGTTGTGTCGAGCTCTATCTCCACTCGACCGGCCCCTATTGGCGTCCGCCGTCCAACCGGCGAACTTCAACGCCAAGCAGCCCGACGGTTCCCGTGTCATCCAGATTTCGCACGGCAAATTGCGCCATGTTCTCAACTGCAACAAAGGGACCCACCTGAATTGTGCGGCCAGCCTCAATCGGTATCACATTTCTGCCCCCGAAGAAGGCGGTACGGCCCAGCGACGCGATTTGTACTTCGCTGTCCGCGGCTGCGAAAAACAAAAGTGTCAATTCATATCTTTGCTCCGGTCTGAGACCGGAAACGCTTATTGTTGTGAGCCTTTCCCCCTGATTGTTGGACAGCCGATGGCTGAGATAGGAGACGTCGTTGGACAGGTCATTATCAACAAGCAGTGCATTGGTCTGTTGCAGCCATGCTGCCTGCGCATCGGCCATGGTGCGCGCTTCAAAGTCGCCGATACTCGCTGTTCCGCCAGTTAATTCCAGTGGTATGTCCAGAATCACAAGCTCTCGGGAGTCGAGCCGGCTTCTGGCCTCGGCCAGCTGATAATTTTTCAGCGACATAAAGGGATGGTCAAATTCACCAGAAAACAGCTCCCCCATAGACTGCTCCAGAATGTCCAGTCGGGCTTCGCGCGCCTGATTGACGCGGTCCGCGAGCCCCTCTTCTGTGTAATTAGCTGTGATCTCGCGAAGCGAAAGAATTCGTCCTCGCGGGTCTCCGTCTTCTGTGAAGTACACTCCGAACGTCGGATCGTAGAACGCCCAATGCCCATTTATCTTGACCTCGACAGCAGTGTGATTGCCCTGATTTGGAATATTATAGAGATTTACATAGCGGGTTTGGGCACCTGTCGCCTCCAATAGCCCTCTGAGAACGTAAGAAAATCCACCGCATGCCGTTACGCATTCCTGAAAAAGTTCATCGATATCGGACACGGATTGTGTGCCCTGTTCACAATGAGCATAGACCGCTTGGGTGAGCCGCCTTGCGCGCTCATCAACAGGAAGGCTGGCAATTTGATCAGCGTCGAGGCCTGCGGCCTCATACCAGTCCAAAGCCGCCTCTATTGTAGTGTCCGGCACGGGCGAAGTCTGGACGCGTGCGAGCGCCGCACTATCCACGATGATAACAAGAGCTGCGGCGAATGCCGACAGGTTGACGAGTGTGAGGGCATTTGCAAAAGGCAATGGACTACAAGGCGTATCTTTCAGCTAAGGCAGGATTGGCTCACTTGTGACATTACACCCTAAACGGGCAGCATGGCAAATCCCTGACGACAATTACCGGGGTTTAGTGGGCGACCTGATTCTATTTTGCCTTTGTCTGCATCCACCCGTTAACGGTCATGGGGCGTTATTGCGGCAACTTCCAGCCCGTACCAGATATACCGCAGACTGTCCGGTCGCGCCGCCTCTAGGCGACGATCCGATCGGGTAAGCGCTATCGGGCGACCCAACTGAATTCCAGCAAATGCGTGATACCCGAAAAGGTGCCGATATCCGGTCCGCTATCCCAGGAAGGCCTCGATCGCATCGACTGTGCGTTCACCGGCATCACCCTGACCATAGTCCAGGATGTCGCGGCGCGGACTCTTCCAGTCTTTCTGCGTCCAGAGCCGGTTCCAACCCGCCTCGATGGTTTCGACCCATTCAGTCTCGTCGCGCAGCGTGATCGCCGGCTTGCGGTGGAAATAGGCTTCCTTCTGCAAACCGCCGGAATCCGTCAGCACAAGCGAGCTGCCCGCCATCAGACGGTTCAGATCAAAATATCCCATCGGGTCGACCTGCTTTACGCCCTTCGGTGAAATGCCCCGTTCAGCCATCACCTTTCGGGTGCGCGGATGGACGGGGAAGACGACGAGACGTTCCCTGGCCTGTTCCTCAAGGAAGGCGATGATACGGGTAAACCGGTCGGGATCATCTGTGTTTTCCGCGCGATGCAGCGTGCAGACTGCATAGTCGCGGCCCTCGAGATCCAGCTTCTCGATGACGTCGGATTTCGCCCTGGCCTGTTCGATGGCATAGAGCGTCGCGTCATGCATGACGTCGCCAACGGCGTGAACGCCCCGGGTAATGCCTTCCGCTTTCAGATTGTCGACGCCGGTCTGGGTCGGACAAAGCAGAAGCGCGCTCAAATGGTCGGCCATGACGCGGTTGATCTCTTCGGGCATGCGGCGGTTGAACGAACGCAGACCCGCCTCGACATGGATGACCGGGATATGCAGCTTCGCAGCAGCAAGTGCACCGGCGAGCGTCGAGTTGGTGTCACCATAGACGAGCACGGCATCAGGCTTGTCTTCGACAAGCGCCTCCTCAATCGCAGCGAGCATCTTGCCCGTCATCGCCCCGTGACTTCCGCCGCCGAATTCATAACGCCGCGCAGGGACCGGAATGCCCAACTCGTCAAAGAAAACGTCCGACATGTCCGGGTCATAATGCTGGCCGGTATGAACGATCAGCTCGTTGAGATTGGGCCGGCCGGCGATGACACGGCTGACGGCAGCCGCCTTGATGAATTGCGGACGCGCGCCGACGACGGTGAAGATGGTACGGGTCAACTGTGGTCTAGTCCTTCAGATACTTCTTGATGTCAGGCACGAAGTGGACGTGCTGAGCCATGCAGCGCTTGATCGTCGGCATGTTTTCCCTGGTCCATTCGACCGTGCGTTTCAGCCCCTCATCAATGGAGATCTGCGCCTCGAAGCCCAGCTCCTCGCGCGATTTCGTCGGGTCGCCAAAACGCTTGCCGGATGTGTCCCAGTCGCGCTTGGGCTTGAGATCATAGGGCGTCGGGTTCTCTGTCTGTGCATTGATCTTGGCAGCAAGGTCGAGAATTGTGGTTTCGACGCCCGATGCCAGATTGTAGGTCTCGCCAGCGCCGCCCTTCAGCGCACAGGCCATCAGGCCACGCGCCATGTCCTCGACGAAGATGAAGTCGCGGCTGGCATCGCCGCCATTGTCGAGCGGCAGCGCTTCGTGGTGCAGCGAGCGGAAGATGAAGGTCGGCGTCACATTGCGCCACACCGAATGGTGGGTGCCACGCCAGCGTCCTGCACCGAGGATTTCCCCGGGTCCGTAGACATTCTGGAAACGGGCTTTCACGAAGGGCAACCCGTACTGCTTCCAGAAATAGTTTCCGTAGAATTCGCCGATCAGCTTCGAAATCGAATACGGGCTGTCGTGATAGAGCGAGACGGGCGCATCTTCCTTGGTCGCCGCGGCTTCGCCAAATGTCTTTTCGGCAACTGCACAGCCCGCCGCCGCATACACGACGCGATCAAGCGACTTGATGTCCTTCAGGCGGTTGAACAGCTTGAGGCTCGGCAGCGTATTGTTGTCATGGTCCAGCATCGGGTCAGCAATCGACGACTGGTTGCCGTGAAGGCAGTAGAGCGCCCAGGCAAAATCGAGATCGTCCGGTATCCGGGACAGGACCTCGTCGTCAGTGATGGAACGCGGAATGAACGTCACACGCGGGTCATCCGGAATATTCACCGGATCCGATGACAAGAGATTGTCGACAATGATCAATTCCTTCAGATCCGTCTTGAGGAGCGCGCGGGCGAGGTTGGAGCCCACGAAGCCTGCACCGCCCGCGATCATCAGTTTTTTTCCGTCAAACGTCTTTTCGGCCATTTTTGCCTCGGCTTTGTCTGCGTTAAGTCTCAAGCGCGCTGGAATTCTCAACCGGCTTTCGGCGGCACGCGGACGTGTGAATAGATCGCTGTAACACCGTGGGTGTCATACCATTCGAGCATTTTGCGGATGGTGTCCTCGAAAGAAACCCGGGCCTTCCAGTCAAAAGCCTTTTCGGTCACCGACGGATCCAGAACAACGGCCGGCACGTCATCATCGCCAACGGGAACGATGGGCACGTCTTCCGCCAACTCGATGCCAAGATAGGCCACGACCTGATCGAAGACGTCCTTGATCGACTTGCCCTCACCGGTCGAGATATTGAAGACGCCGGTCGGACCATTTTCGTCGAGCGCCTTGTCGAGGATGGCGATGAAATCATCCATGTGCATGAAATCGCGTACGGTATCGGAACAGAAGCAGCTCTTCCCGGCCTTAAGTCGCGTGTAAAAGGTCGGAATAGGGCCGATTGCCAGGCGCGGGCCGGTAATGTTGGCCAGACGCAGCGACACCGTGTTGAGGTTGGCCATCAGCATGACCTGCTCGCCGGCTGTTTTCGAAATGCCATAGCTGGTGAAAGGCGCGGACGGTGCGTCATTCGGGATCGGCACGGTCTTCGGCCGTCCGAAATTCAGCGCTGTCTGAAAATTCACCAGACGCTTCACCCCGGCCGCCTCAGCCGCCTTGGCGACGTGGATAGATCCGAGAATGTTGGTACGCGCATCTTCTTCCCAGTCGTCGGGATCCTTGTAGGCCGCGGCCGAATGGATGACATGGGTAGGCTGGAAGTCGGCAAAGCACTTATCGACCAGAGCCTTGTCGGCCACCGAGCCTTCGACGACCGACAGGCGCTGATGGCCTTCGGGCAGCGACAAGCGGTTGCCGGTCGCAAAGTTGTCGAGGACCAGGATCTCGTAGCCGTCACGCGGCAGGAGATGGTCAATAATGTTGGCCCCGAGGCTGCCCGCCCCGCCAGTAATGAGAATGCGCATGGTGACCGAACCTACTGTTTCTTGTCCTGAAGGCGCAGGTGCGTGTATTCACCCAGCGTGCCGTGCTCATTGTAATAGTCGACGGCGAGTTTCACGAATTCCTTGAGCGGCGTGAACTCTATCTGTCCGAAATCGGCAAAGGTGCGCGACGGGTCGAGCAGGATGGAAGCCGCATCGTCAGGGCCGAGCGGCTGGACGTCCGGTTCCGGATATTCATTGATCTGCAGAGCCTCGACGACAGCATCATACAGCTCCTTGATCGCGATGTCGGTGCCCGAGGAGAAGTGATACGCACCGCTTCCCGTTCCATCGACGGCCTTGATAACATTTCGTGCCAGGTCACCGACATAAACGAAATCACGGCGTGCCGGCGTGATGAAGCACTTCTTCCCGTCGCGAAGGCGCTGGAAGAAAATCGGCAGCGGCCCGGAGACATTGCGCGGACCGATGACATTGGCCAGGCGGAAAGTCACAAAGTCGATGCCCGAATACTCCAGAAAATCTTCGGCAGCGGTCTTGGTGATCGCATAGGAGGAATTGGCCGGATTCTTCGGGTGGTTGAGCGTGATCGGGCTTTCGGTCGGCTTGGTGCCATAGCACAGGGCCGTCTGGAAATAGATGAAACGCCTGGTGCCGTGAATCTTGGCGGCCTTGACGAGATTGGCGCCGCCGACGGCATTGGTTACCGTGTCGGTATACCAGTCGTCGGGGTCCTTGTAGGACGCGGCCGTGTGAACGACGATGTCGGGTTTGTGCTCTTCAAACAGGGAATCGATCAGTGCCTTGTCGGCGATGTCGCCCTGGACATAGGTCAGATTCGGATGCGATTGCGGCAGGTGTTCACGCCGCCCGGTTTCCAGATTGTCGATGGCGATGACATGATCGCCGCGTTCCATAAGCATTTCTGCGACGTGTGAACCGACCTGTCCGGCCCCCCCGGTTACGAGCACTTTCATTGGATCATTCTCCTTGGCGATTGTTGTGTTGAAAGGCGCGGCCGTCCCGGTCAGGCAGCCATCGCCCGGAATTCGTGCGCCTTGTCGACGAATTGTTGATGCCAGAGCTCAAGGCTGAGCAGTCCCCAAGTCTTGCGCGAGAAGCGGCTATCCTTGTCGAAATTGGCCAGCACAGCATCCGAATTCATGAAATGCCGGTCCTTTGCAGACTGGCTATGGAAGATGTCTTTGACAAATGTATTGAGCTCGCCCGCATACCATTCCTTGAGCGGCACAGGGAAGCCCATCTTGTCGCGCCGTTCGAAGATGCTCGAGGGCAGCGTGTCGGCATAGGTGGTGCGCAGAAGCTCTTTCAGGCGGCCACCCTCATATTTCACTTCCGGCGGGATCGTCGCTGCATATTCGACCAACGGGTGATCCAGCAGCGGCACTCGCGATTCCAGCCCGTGTGCCATGCTCATCCGGTCCTCGACCTGCAGAAGCGCGGGCAAGAGACGCTTGAAGTCAAAGCGGCTCATCGAATCGAGGTGCGCGTTTTCCGCGATCACCGACCGGTCGTTGAATACGCCGAGATAGCTTTCCATGGCATGTGCGCCATCCAGCGCCGTCCAGTCAATTTCGTCGGCCATGTCCGTCGACCGGTCGATCAATCGGTAAAAACGCCGGTCCAGGGTTTCAAACATTCCCTTCGAGAAGAATTGCTGCATGAGCGGCTTATATTCGCGCAGCAAGCCCAGATTGGGAATAACGGACTCGAAGGTGACCGAATAGGATCCATCGTCAAGATTTCCATCCAGGGCGCCGAGGATCAGACGCTCGAGATAGCCGACCATGTAGCGGGCATAGCCACCGAAAATCTCGTCGCCACCCTGTCCACCCAGAACGACTTTGAGGTGTTCGCTGGCGAGTTTGGAAACCATGTATTGCGGGAAGGACCCCGGACCTGCGACCGGATAGTCGAGATGGTAGATGACCTTGGCAAGATTGTTTTCGAAATCCATCGCACCGATATCGATCTGATGGAGATTCATGCCGGCCTTCTGGGCCACAACCTCGGCATGATGGCTTTCATCATAGCCGGGATAAGCCGTGAATTTGCCATGAAAGGCGAGATTGTTGTCCGGGCTGTATTCGGCGGCAAGCAACGCAATGAGGCTGGAATCCACACCGCCCGAAAGATATGCACCGATCGGCACGTCCGCGCGAAGGTGGACATTGACGGAGTCGCTGAGCAGCTCATGTATCCGCTGCCGCGCCGCATCGGCCGTTATGGAATGATCGTGCTCATATCGCACGTCCCAGTATTTGCGAATTGAAACCTGACCATTCTTCACAGTCAAAGCATGACCGGGATGAAGCTGGTGCACACCCTTGAACAGGGTCAGCTCGGTAATCGGATATTGAAAAGTCAGATACTCAGTGAGTGCTTTGCGGTCGATTTCGACCTCGGGCAGGATCGGGACAAGCGCCTTGACCTCCGAAGCAAAGTAGAAAACCCCGTCGACGACCGTGTAGTAGAACGGCTTGATGCCGAACCGGTCGCGGGCACATTCCAGAACATTCCGGCGATGATCCCAGAGTGCATAGGAAAACATTCCACGCAGGTGTTCAACGCAATCGGCCCCGTGCTTTTCATATGCAGCAAGAATGGTCTCGGTATCCGAATGGGAGTGGAAATCCCAGCCGCGCGAAAGAGTGTCCCGCAATTCGACATAATTATAGATTTCACCATTATAGGTCAGAACCGTGCCATTCGGGGCAGCCATCGGCTGGGCACCGTCCGGCGTGAGGTCAATAATGGCCAAGCGGCGGTGGACCAGACCAACACTGCCGGAATCATTGGCCCAGCTGCCATGGCCGTCCGGGCCGCGGTGCTCTATCAGCTGGCTGATTGCAGTCAGTTTCCGGTCGAGTTGCGCAATCGGCTGACCGTTGAGACTCACCGCTCCGCCAATACCACACATGCTGTCACTCCGGTAATAATTCAGGCATCTGGCACGCCCCAAAGCGGAGAAGCCCCTCCACGGTTCGACGGCGGTATGAGTAGGGAAGCTTGACGAGTCAAGTGACTAAGTTGACCCATTCACTGGACAAAAGCGCGCTGAACTCCTTATTGACAACCCCAGACGCTCGCAGTCAGCCATAAACTCCAAACTCACCCGGGGAAGCCAAGCGCAATGACACGCTGCAAAACCGTTGCGATTCTCTATCATTCAAGAGGGTCTTATCCGCTTCGGTCGGCGGTTGAATCCCATTTATACGCATGGCAGCGCTACAGCCGTAATCACACCGCCTATGTCAATGCAGCCATGTGTGATCCGGTTGAATCGCTGCGGGCTATCCAGCCGGATGCGATAATCGTCCATACAAGCTTTTGCGGCGTTCGCTGGAACCAAGCAGAATACACCCGCCTCGAGCCAACCCTTGAACTTATCGGCCGTATACCAGCGTTAAAAATTGCATTTCCCCAGGACGAATATTACCTCGTTAAGCGGCTTCACGTAATTTTGGAAAAATTGCGCGTGGATGTTGTGCTCAGTTGTGCAGAACCGGCAAACTGGTCAACGCTGTATGGTCCACTCTGCGATAGAATCCAGTTTCGTACGGTGCTTACCGGCTATCTGGACGACCGTATCGTCAAGAAAGCAAAAAAATACAATTTGCCGGTCAGAAAGCGGGATATTTTCCTCTCGTACAGAGCCTGGGATACCGGATTTTGGCTGGGCGAACATGGCACCTACAAGGTTCGCGTCGGCGAGGCCATGCGTGCAGCTCTGGAGCACCGCGATCTTCCAAGCGACATCTCCATGACTGCCGCTGACACGATAACCGGCGAAAAATGGTTGAAGTTTCTTGGTAATAGCCGAGCAACCGTAGGCGTGGAGGGCGGTGCCTCCCTCATTGATCCAGATGGTGCGATCAAGGCGTGTGTCGACGATTATGTCGCTGCCAATCCGGATGCGAAGCTGGAAGACGTCCGACGAGCCTGTTTTCCGGAGGACAATGAAGATTTCAAGCTCGCCTGTCTGTCGCCGCGCCACCTCGAAGCGGTCGCAACCGGAACCGTTCAGGCTCTCGTACGAGGACGGTATAACGGAATTCTGGAGGCTGACCGCCATTATGTTCCAATTGAGGAAGACTTTTCCAACCTCGATGCTGTCATCGACGTGCTCAAGGACGATGAGGCTGTTTCAACTATCGTCGAGCGGGCTTATCAGGAAATCGTCGAAAGCGGTCTGTATACCTACCGGTCGCTCGTTGCGGAAATAGATACAGCTTGGATTGACCCGCTACCGGTTGCCAGCCATTCCCCGTCAGCGATCGCCCGGATGGCGAGCAATTTTAAGGACTGGCTCAATTGGCGCATCATTCAGGCCGAGTGTTTCTATCTGGACAACCCGCGCCTGTTCCGCCCGTTTGCATGGTTGTTGAGACCCATCTATTGCAGGCTTGTGCCGAACAAGTCTTCCTGACGGATTTTCATGACCGAAACTGCCTCCAGCCCGCGCTTGCACGTGATTTGCGCGCACGAACCCGACGCAGACCCCCGGATTGGCTGGACGGCAGATACCGCCGCGCATAACCATTTCGAAGTGAGCGTTGTCGGGTGGATCGCCGACAGGCCGGCGGGAGAAGTCCGGGCGGCTTCGTATTTGGTCAAAAGACTCGGACAGATAGATGCCGCCAAGCCGGCAACGTGGCTGGCAATTCAAATGCTGTCACGACTGAATCCCATCCTCCTGCCGCTGGCGGTATTGGCAGCCGTCGTCATGGCCCCGCTCTGGCTCGTAATAACACTTCTGCTTCTTCCCTGGCGCATGCTCGACTACGTTGCCGAGCGCCTTGGCCAGCATGAGCGAACGACCCGGCGCATCGAACGCCTGGTCCTGTCGGTGCGGGCCTGGTTTTTCTGGCGGGTTGACGATTTAGCGGACGGGGGTCTTGTTCGCCTGATCAATGGGCTGAATGCCTACCGCTGGTACTTCTTTACCCATGCCGGTGCATTTGCGAGGCGTTACATTCAATGGCTCGAAAACCACCCTGAATCCCGGCCAGATGTCATTCACGCCAATGATCCTGACGCCCTTCTTGCGGCAGTCCTGGCCAAATCCGCTTTTGGTTGCCGAGTTATCTATGATGCACATGAGTACGGCCCGGACGCCTATATTCTGCATACCAGGCCGCGGGCATTGTTCTTCGCTTATGAGCGACTGTTGATGCGCCATGTGGATGGAGCTGTGACCGTGTCGCCGCCGATCGCGGAAAAATTCAACAAGACGTATAATGGCAAGCCGCATTTTGTGGTCGTTCCAAACGCTTCCCCGCTCGCGGATGGGCTGAAACCGGATCCGCAATTCTCGCTCGACGAGCTCGCTCATGGGCGAATAAGAGTTCTCTATCAGGGTGGTTTTGCGGCCGGGCGCGGCCTCGAACAAGTCATAGACGGGTGGGCCAAGGTGGATGACACGAAGGCGGCGCTGTTTCTACGTGGCCCCAATAATGCGCATCGCGATGCGCTGATCCGTGCTGCAGCGCGAACGGGCCGCCTTGACCAGTCCATTTATTTCCTTCCAAGCGTGTCAGAAGACAAATTGACAATCGCCGCGATGGACGCCGATATCGGACTTGTGCCCTATCTTTCACACATCGAAAATCATCAAGGTGCCTGCCCCAACAAGGTCGGTCAGTATATGCAAGCCGGAATTGCCATTGTGTCCGCAAACCTTCCCTATGTGGCAGCGCTTCTGTCAGCGGGCGAATGCGGCGAAATTTATGATGATCTCGACGAAAATGCCCTGCATGAATCGCTGATGAAACTCATACAACAGCCCGACATTCTTATGCGCATGGGTCAAAATGGCCGGGCTTTTGCCAGGAAACACTACAATTTCGAGAGCTATTTCCCGATACTTGCCAGCTTGTATCGTGGTTCGGGGACCGGTATTCAAAATTCGCCAAATGTCTAAGGATCAAGCATGAGTCAGGTCACCATCGAAGAACTGGAAAAGAAGGCGGCTGACGGCGATGCCGAGGCGCTTTACGCTCTTGCACAACGTGTTCTTTCCGGCGACGGAGTCGAACGCGACACCGAGCGTGCGCGATCGCTGATTGTCCAATCGGCTGAGCATGGCGATCCTAACGCACTGTTCCTCCTGGGCGTTTGGGCCCAAACCGGCGAGTATGGTCCGGAAGACCCTGCATCAGCCATCCGGCACTATAGCGCGGCCGGTGAAGCCGGTCATGCCAAGGCCTGGCTGAATCTGGGCATTCTGTATCAAGTCGGATTGGGGACAGCCGAGAACGTCGAAGAGGCCCGCAATGCCTATATCAAAGGGGCCGAGCTTGGAAATGGGCATGCGGCAGCTAACCATGCAGCGCTGATCCATGCCGGAAAACTGGGAGAACCGGATCTTCAACTGGCCGCGGAATGGTATGCAAAGGCGGTCTCGCTTGGCTATGCCGAAGCGCGCAACCGGCTAGACGAAGTGCAGAGCGCCATGGGCGTGCCGGAAATAATGCGGCAGGGTGAGCGGTCAAAATCCGGTGTCTTCTGGAAACGCATGCTGGGCTTACGCTGATATACTTAAACTTGCCGCATGCCGCTGACAGATTCTGATGGATTCCGTATGAAAGACGCTTCGAAGTTGTCGTCAACAGTTAGCTCGCATGTCGAGAAGGCATTGGCTGGA
Source organism: Hyphobacterium indicum (assembly GCF_003129605.1). GTDB lineage: Bacteria > Pseudomonadota > Alphaproteobacteria > Caulobacterales > Maricaulaceae > Hyphobacterium > Hyphobacterium indicum. Next base: position 255,835 of record NZ_QBDX01000001.1, on the reverse strand, counting down.
CTGAAAAGCTCCGCCTCGTTGTATGATCGCGCAGCGGCCCTGAATGCCTATGTCCATCTGACTATTGAGCGTATCAGCGGATCGACGGCAAACAATGCCAGCGAAGTGCTACAATCCGGTGCTGCCGTTTGCGGCGGTATGGCCATGACGCTCAGAGAGATGCTGCGCAAGATCGGATTGCACGCTGAATACGCTTACACTTATGGCGGCGCGGTCGCCCACTCGATGGTCGAGGTCAGTTTTACCGAGGATGTCCACGGGCTGTTCGACCCCTACCACGGGGTCGCGTATTACAGCCACGAAGAGGGCCGCCCGCTATCGATTTTTGACCTCGAGCAAAAGGCGCCGGTTGATCCAGAGCCGATTTTCTATGTCAGAAGATCGGCGAACCGGAATGAGCCCCTCAGCCGCGCCAATGTCTATTCAGATCATGATGAGGATGGCCGGTCAGATTTCAATTATCCCGCGATTTTTTCGGAGGCTGACGGCGTGGGGCGCGCGAACAGCGGCTTTGTCAGCTTCGTCAACATTCACCTCGAACCCGGCGACATACTTGGTGATCCGGCTTGGATGCTGCCGGATTCCATATCTCCCAACCCCTGGTCCGTGCTTGCAAGCTGGCAATACCCTTCCGGGCGTTATCTGTCCTGGGCGTATCTTATGGGCCAGACGTCGCTCGGCTACCGGGTCGAGCATCTCTACACATTGCGAAAACTGGTCCCGGGACGATTGTATCGATTGAGGCTGTGGATCGCTTCGGCCTATTCCAACAAGAACGGGGCCAACATAGCTCCCGCATTGACGCTGCACCTGACTGAACAGAATGCAAAAAGTTTCCGGATGGCTTTGAAAGAAAAAGGCTACCCATCGGAAACCTTCAAGCCACAAACCGTCGATTTCGCATTTTATGCCGGGCGTGACACGTTGACGATCATCGGATCCGCGACGGGTGAACTCGTTCTGCAGGCCATCAAGCTTGAGCCGGAAGAGGAATAGGCAGGGCAATGACGGTCTGGCGTTGCCTGCTTGATCACCGGGCGGCGTCGATCCCGCAACGATCCCGGCCCTTCCCTATTCCGAACGCATAAACGATCCAGATCACCACGCCGGCTTCACGGCCCGGCGCCATCAGTCCAGATTTCAGTCCAGATTGGTGCGGCCCGACCGGGCGAGATGGTCGTCATATTCGGCCATGGTGGCACGGGCGCGCCCAAGAACGGCGCGCTCAATTTTTTCACGCGGCGACATGGCGTCCTCGGTCCACCAGACCGGATGGGTCAGGACCTGCAGTTTTTCATGGCCGCCGTTGCGGATCACATCAATGATTGGCGTATAATTGCTGGTATAAATAATAATGTATACTTATATTTATAATGTTCATAATTTTATATATTAAACAGATTCAATTTATATAGATATTTTCCACGGGTTTGTCAGAAATTTATGTGGATCATGGGGTATGCCATGATAGAAGCCTGAATGGCAGTTGTCCGTGTCCTCCGCTTCCTCTAAATGGGTCTAACAGTGGGCAAGGCACCGAATATGAGCGCAAAAGTTCTGATACTTGGCAATCGTTTACTCGGTGGCATGTGCCTCGATTTTCTGGCGGCTCTAGAGGGAGTTGAAATTCTTCTGGTGCTTAATCCCGATGATGATGGCGTTGACGGGCCAGGCGGAATTTCCCTGAAACGTCGCGCCGCGGCCTGGGGTATCCGGACCATCCAGCCAGCAGGTATTGGTGATCCGGAGGTAAAGCGATCATTGCGCGAATTTGAGCCCGATCTCGGCTTGTCCTTCTCTTATGCCCGGATCATTCCACAGGAGATCATAGATCTCCCTAAGTCCGGCTTCCTGAATGTGCACTTTGCCGACCTACCAAAAAATCGGGGCTGCCTGCCCGTCGTTTGGACGATCGCGAGCGGCGCGGACCATTACGCGGCGACACTTCACGAAGTTACAGCCGAGCTCGATCAGGGCGCGATCCTGTCCCAGGCACGGGCACCGCTAACCGAAGGGCTTACCGCCGCCGACATCTATTCCGCCTGCGCTCATCTGGGTTTTGGTCTGTTTCGTGAATTCTGGGCAGATTGGTCAAAAACGCGGGCTTTTAAATCAACCCCCCAGGACGAGACAGCCGTCACCTATCACAAGATGCGCTTCCCGCATGATCGCTGGATACAGTGGGCTCAGCCCGCCCCCCGCGTGGCACGCCTCATCAATGCCCTGACTTATTTCCCACACCCCTGCGCACGCACATATGATGCTGGCGGCAAAGAAATCGGCTTAATGGGCCCAGCTATTCCGTTGCCCCAAGAACGCCTCGGCCAACACGGAATACCGGGATCAATTTTGATCACCGAATGTGGTCTTGCGATCCGCTGCGCCGAAGGGAGTGTTCTCGTCCATCAGGTCCGTATCGGCGATACCCTGAACGCCTTTTCCGATTACATTGCCAGCCACCCTGAAGGCCGGCAGCACTTTTCCAGTCCCGAAACACCGGAGTACTCCGAATGATCTGTCTGACGCACGACACCGACTACATGTCCCCGGAAGGCATGGAGCGGTTTCTTGATGATTTTTCGGGTCCCGGAACCGATACCTTTTTTTTGTGGAAGCCGTATCCCGGCATGGACTGGCGCGGTCACGAGGCTCAGCCCCACCCCTTCTATGACGACCTGACGGACGCCGAGGGGAAGTTACGCAGATTCATCGACGAGCTGGGCATTCCGGCCACCGGGATGCGCACACATTCCTGCGTGTACTCCCATATCGTCTCCGGCGCGGCGCACCGCTGCGGTCTGCGGTATGTCTCCGTGACGTCGCAGCTCTTCCGCCAGGACATCAAGCCCTACAAGGAGGCTTGGGGCGTGTGGGAAGTGCCGATATACTACATGGATAATATGGACCTGTGCTGGCCGGATAACTGGCCGAATGACAATCACACACCGCTGAGCAAGGACACGATCAAGCGCGCCTTCGACGGGGACGGGCTGAAAGTGTTTGACATTCATCCACTGCATGTTGCTCTGAACACGACATCCTATGATGATTACAAGGAGGTTCGGGTCAAATTGCAGGCGGGCGCGTCTCCGTGGGATGTCGCCCTGCCCGGCTATGGTGTGCGATCCTTCTATGAGGATCTGCGCACGGCGATGAGCGATGCAGGCGTCGAGAGCAAGAGCCTCACCGAAGTTGTCGACCTTGCCGAAGCGGGACATTTTGATCGCTGATGCCTAGTCCAGATTGGTGCGGCCCGACCGGGTGAGATGGTCGTCATATTCGGCCATCGTCGCACGGGCGCGTCCAAGAACGGCGCGCTCGATCTTTTCCCGCGGCGACATGATGTCTCCGGTCCACCATGCCGGATGAGTAAGGACCTGGAGCTTGCGGTATTCGCCCGACCGGATGACCTCAGGGATAGGTTTGAAGCGCCAATAGCCGTTTGAATCCGAGCAATAGCCATAATCACGCTTGAAACGGGCGGCATAGGCGTTGACCAACCCGCCTATGCGATCGGCATCAAAGTTCAAAAGCCCGCCATTCTCCGGGTCATGGAAACTGACGACTCCGATTCTGGTATTGAATTCCGCGCCAAGGAAGTCGGCCTCTCGCCGTATACGGACGTCAAGCTTTTCGTAGGTCCACTTTTCGTCGCCATATCCCTGGATGTCGAAATGCAAGCCGATGCGATGTCCCAAGTCCAGCAGGCGCGCCGCACAGGCTTTGATCGCCGGTTCCAGCACATTGTAGTAGGGCGCGCGGATCCAGAAGAAATAGGTCGCGACAAGCCCGCGCTCGGCCTCCAGCTCGGCAAGGCGAACCCCGCGATGGACCGAATAGTCGATGTCGTGACGCCACAGGACATGATCGTCGTCGCGCAAGTCGTCATAAGTGGTGAAGCGATAACGGTCTTTCGCGGCATCCAGAATCTCGCAATAGGCCGCTTCCGTGAAGTCCTCCCAGCCTTTGGAGGCTTTCACCCGAACCGGTTGAAATGTCTCGCCAGTGTCCCTGAACACTCGCCCGTGCAGATCGACGAAGGCATTCCGGTATTCCGGATTGGCGACGGCAGCCATCCGGCGATCAAATTCGGCCTTGTAGGCGATCGGTGAAATCCGGCACAGACGGCGGAAATCGTTACGCGACGTCTTGCACGGACCCCATTCCACCCCGTTGGGTTCCAGCCTCTCCCCGCAGCCAAGGCGGGTAAATATCCGTTCCGCGAGGCGCTGCCCCGCCTCGTCTGCCAAAAGCATGATATCATGCGGTGATGCGCCATCCGGCACATCAAACCATTCAATATCGTAGATCGGCCCGGCATCAACGGATTCCGTCATACGGTGGGCCGTTGCACCATAGCGCCTGACCCCGTCGATGAAGGCAAAATGATGAGGATCGCGGCCCGGATAGTCCGGCGCCGCCGGATGGATGTTGATCGCCCGCGGGCCAAGTGTTCCAATGACGTCTGCGGGAACGATCACATTCGTGCAGAAAGAGAGCAGGAAATCATTGGGCGTAAGGTCCTGCACAGCTGCGTCGAATTCACCCCGGTCATAAACCAGAACCGGCTCCAGGTCCGGAAGGTTTTTCCTCACTGCAGCAACGAGAGCCTCGCTGACATGCGGCGCGGTAAGAAGAATAATCCGGCTCATGCATCACCTTCGGGAAAACGGGACCAGTCGGCCACGTGCATCATATAGTCGATGATGGACAGGCCGGGAATGAAAGCCGCCTCCGGACGGTAGGCGACCGGCTTGAAATCCTGATATTTCAATTCCAGCCCTGCCGCCGCGAATTTCGTATCTTCCTGATAGCCGCCTGCTCCGCCTCCGGCGAGATAAGTATCGCATTCGACCTTCTTTACGATCTCGATCAGGAGGTCAGTGCTCGCCGCAACCGTGTCCAGTTCGGACTGCAGCACAAACTCGGCAGTCAGTCCCAGCGCCGCAGAAATGGTCCGGATAGCATGAACATTGTAGCGCGAGATATTCTGCTCGGGATTCATCACCAGCGGTTCAACCAGCGCAAAGGCTGCCTTGAAATTCGCCGCTTTCGCATAGGCCTGCTGCATCGACCGGACGGCCTTCACCCGCCATTTGGGGTCATTGGCAATCCAGCTGTCCTGAATTGGCGTCGGCTGGGATTGCTTGACCATTGGAGCCCCCCACCAGCGCGGCTCACCATTGAAATCGAGCTTGACCCGGTTGCTCCACGACCCCATCCCGCCGGACCCGGCACGAGGATAATCGACAGCGTCAAGGATAACAAAAACGTCGGCACGCCGGATCTTGTCGAAATAGCCGCTCCACGGAAAGAAGTTCGGCTGGTGTATGGCGCAAATCGGCATTGCTATTCTCCGGCAATCTGCGCTTTTCCGCACGGATCAGGCTCGCACGCAGTCTCTAGTCAGGCAGCATCACCCTGCGCAACCCATTGGTGATAGATTTCGAGGGCCTCATCTACATCACCAAGAAAAACGGACCGCCCACCAAGGAGAAACAGCCCCTTGTTGCAAAAGGTCCGGATGGTTTCGCTGGCATGAGACGCCAGAACAAGGACGCTGGCCTTGGACATCAACGTATTGATGCGCTCAGCAGCCTTTGACGAGAACCGGGCATCACCGGCACCAATGACTTCATCGATCAAAAGCACGTCCGGCTCTATTGCCGTGGCAATCGCGAAAGACAAACGTACCATCATGCCAGAGGAATAGGTCCGCACCGGGAGATGGATATAGTCACCGAGGCCGCAGAACTCGATGATGCCGGCCCGCTTTTCCTCGATCTCGTCGACAGACAATCCCAGGAGGAGACCGCAGGTCTTGATGTTGTCATAACCGGAATCATCCAGCTCCATGCCGACGCCGATCGTCAGCAGAGTTGAAATTCTTCCCTCGACGCGAACGCTTCCTGATGTTGGCGTATAAACGCCGGCCAAAGTCCGCAGCAATGTCGACTTGCCTGCCCCGTTTGGCCCGATCAATCCCAAGCGGTCGCCGTCCTTCAGATCGAAGGAAAGGTTTTGCAGCGCCCGCACGGTTGCATATTTGCTGCTACCCTCGCCACGCATGGTTATGGATCCAAACCAATTGTGCATGATCTCTCGCCGGAAACTGCGGCTCATATCGATCACAGGGTATTCGACCGTCAGGCGGTCGACTTTTATTCCACTCATTTTTTTATACCCAGTAGGAGATGCGTTTGCGATATCGGCTGTAAATGAAAATGGCCACCATGAAGCCCAAAACCATTCCGCCCAGTGTCACAGCATATGTCAGCTCTGAAGGCACCCTGCCGAGCAGGGGGGACCGCACAACCTCCACCCAATGAAAGAATGGATTGAATTTAGCCAGAATCGTGTCCGCAACGACATTATCCTGGATCACCGTGCGCGGCCAGAATATCGGTGTCGCGAAAAAGGCAACCTGAAGAAGCGCGACCACGACCTGCGAGACATCGCGATATCGCGCGCAGACCGTGGCCAAAATCAAACCGATCCAGATGAAATTCAGCGACAGGATCAGAAGCCCTACAGGGAAAAGCAAAAGCGTCACGATATCATAGCTATACTGGACGGGCACCAACTCGCCGGTTCCGGGAATATATTCAAGTATTGCCGTCTGCGTGACGATCATAACGACAATATGAACGATCAGCGAATGAGCGAATACCATGAGATTTCGCGATATCGGCCTGACAATATGAATAGAAAACGGCAGCGATATCGCCCGGATAATGGCCCCATTGGCCGCGAATGCCTGCGTATGGTCATTGAACACGGACACAATCAGAATCCAGGTCACGTAGCCGGCCGAGAAATAGGGCACGTGGGTGCGCAAGTCCTGCTGGAAAATCGTTGACCACAGAACACCCAGCGTCGTGATCAGGATCGCCATGCTGAGGACATTCCAGAACGGTCCCAGAACAGTCCGGCGATAGCGATTGCGAATATCGATCACTGAGAGCCGAAGCCACAGCTTCCAGTTGGCGAGAGACGAAAACAGATCGTTAAATGCGACTGCCAGATTCGACTGGTTCGCCGACTTCGGCAAAACAACGAGAATTTCCGGCTCATCGGCGCCAAATGAGATTGGTGATTTGCTATCAGACACTTAACTTACACCCTGAGTGTCGGCCGGGCCGATACGCCCGAAAAACATGGCAGTGTTGACATCAACCTGCTCCTGCTTCCTCGTGCCAGAAAATACTGAACCGGGCAAGCTGACCAAACATTGGCACCGGGCCCCAAGATTCATTGTGTTTGGGCTGTGAAACGGTAAAGAAGATGCCGACTTTGAAATGGGGGACACCATGACCGGAACCACGACTCACGCCATTCCACTTACACCCCAACATGGCAGAGCCGCATTTCGGCGGAACACAATCCTGTTGATCGCCTATTTTGACCCGATCGGTCTCATGACGATCCGGGAAAACGTTGCCGCTTGGGCAAAGGCGAGCGCATATGATTTCGAAGTATTAAATCTCTGGAAATGCGGGTTTTCGCCACTGCGTATCCCGGCGCATATCGATCTGAATGAATATGCCGGCGTCATGATTCATCCGGCGGTCTGTTATTTCCCGACCAATTTGGTCAGCCTGGACGCCAATCTAGAAACGAAATTTCCCGATTACGATGGCTTGAAAATCCTGGTGAAGCAGGATGAACATTTCCGCACCCATGAGTTCGGGGCCTTTTTGAAGGCAAACCGGTTCGACATTCTGGTGACCTGCGTTCCGCCGCACGAGCTGGAGAAAGCCTACACAGCCGAAGCGCTGGAAGGCGTACGCGTCGTTCAGCAGTTGACCGCATTCGTTTCTGAAAACATGCGCAAGGCGCAACGCCCGCCTTACGACCGCCGGCCCATAGACATCAGCTATCGCGGGTCTATCCAACCCCTGATTTGCGGTCGGCTCGGATTCGAAAAGCGGGCCATTGGCAAGGCTGTGCGGGGGCCAGCGGAGGCTGCCGGGCTGACAACCGACATCTCCAGCCGTTGGGAGGACCGGATCAATGGCGAAGCCTGGACCCGGTTCCTGGCATCTTCCAAAGCTGTGCTGGGAGTGGAAAGCGGCTCCAACCTGTTTGATTTCGACGGGTCCGTCACTGCCGCGTGCGACGAATTCGCGGCGGAAAACGCCGATATGGATCCCGGCAGTGAGGCCTATTACCTGAAAGCTCACGAGGCTTTCCTTCACAAATACGAGGACAATATCGATTACGCCCAGATTTCTCCGCGCCATTTCGAAGCCGCAGCTGTCGGGGCGCTGCAAATCCTGTATGAGGGAAGATATTCAGATATTTTCATACCGGGGCGCCATTTCTTCCCGCTGAAACGCGACCTCTCCAATCTTGACGAAGCGTTCGATCTCATACGAGACGAAAAAGCGTGGACGCAGATGACGTCTGCCGCTTTCGAAGAAATCATTCTTTCCGACAATCATACCTATGACCGTTTCGTCGAGGCATTTGATGCAGCGGTCCGCGAGAAGCTGGATGAAAAAGGCATTATGATCCGGGCGCGGCCGTCGCGCACTTTGCCCCGCCCGGCTCTTCCGAAGCGGGCACTGGTCGCCATGTACCATGATCCGGATGTTGATCCTCGGGTCACCTGGCTCAGCGAAAGCCTCGAAGCCCGCGGTTATGAAGTGGTAGAGCTCGGCGTTCATCACGATCTGACCTCGCCGATCGAACTGAAAACGGTCAGCGAGACGCGTGTGCAGATCCGCAGCCGGCTGGTCCCCCACACATGGCCCGGCCTGCGACTGCCCGAGGCTGGTCAGCCGCTTGCCTTGCCGGAGTATGTTCTGTCTTTGATGGCCCAGTGTGTATTCGCGCCCAATTCGGCGCTCGAAAAACGCTTCGGAGCTGTCGATCCGGGCAAGGACACCGAGAGTTTCCGCCATGCTTGCTGGGAGATGATCAACGGTCCGAGCATACTGCTGGATATTGGCCGTCAACTCGGCGATTTCGACGTGGTCATCGGGGTCGATCTTCACGGTGCGCCCGTCGCCAATGCGCTCGCCCGAGAGATCGGCGCCGTGAGTGTGTATGACGCCCACGAATACTGGCCCGCTGCCCGTTCCACGACCAATTGGGAATTCGATTTCTGGTCGAAAATCGAACAGGCGCTGGTGGCCGGCCTCGATCTCGCCGCGACGGTTTCAAAACCACTGGCAGACATCATGTCTGCAGAATACGCGCGCGACTATATCGTCCTGCCCAACTGCGCGTCACTCGAAGCTTCAAAGCCCCTGCCGGATGACGTCAAGGCCGCCATCGACATTCCTCCCCGGACGGAAGACCAGGTCGTCTTCCTGTTCCACGGTGGCCTTCACCGCGAACGCCCGGTCGAATTTCTTGTCAATTCCTGGCCGCAAACGGACGAGCGCGCGATTTTGTGGATCCGGGCGATCAGGTCACCGCTGCGTGACGAGCTGATCGAGTTGGCGCGCGCCAACGGCCTTCTTGATAAACGCATTTTCTTTCCGGAGCCTGCCGCAGAGAACGAACTGATCGAGAGTGCCCGCGCCGGTGATGTCGGCATCATTCCCTACAGCCCGCACAATGGGCTCAATTATCAGCATGCCTGCCCCAACAAGTTATCCCAGTACTCGGCGGCCGGACTGCCCACACTTTCAACCGATCTGACATTCGTGCGGAGCCTGCTCGACGCCGAGAAGATCGGACGCATCTACGATACACTTGACCCGGCCGATCTTGTCGCGCAAGTCCAGTGGTTTATCGATAATGCCGATGAACGCCGCGCCATGGGTGAGCGGGCCAGGGCGTTTTTTGAAACCAGCTATAATTGGGATCAGCGGTCACCGAGGCTGCTTGACGGCATAGATGCTCTAGTGACGCAACGTCCCTGCCCTGATGGGCGGAGACCACTTGCCGATCTGTTAACGCCGGGCGAAGCAGCGGCAATTGATCTCGAACTGCAGACTGCCGGCCCTGTCTATGGCTGGCCCAATTTTGCCCCTGCCGCTCTAGAGCCACCTGCAGCGGTGCCAGCCGAGAACACAGACGCCGCACCACCAGATGCGCCATCGGACGGCGGGGAAATCGACAATGGCGAACCGGAGGCTTCACCGCCTGACACGCAGGCCGATGACGAAATGCCCAGCGCAGATCCGGAGGTCCCGGCCGAACAGGTACAACCCGGCCCGGACGAATCCGCCATGGATAGAAAGGTTTTGTCGCTTTCCCAGGTGCCAGCCAGAACCTTGCTTTCAGAGCTATTCCGCCGCATCTCGAAGCGTGGGGATGCATGAAGGCCCTGCTTTCTTTCAGTCTCGTTAGACGGTATCCTTAGGCACCCTGATTGCCAGCGTTGAGCTTTATGGAGAGTTTTTACCTGTGAATTCGCGATCATCAAACCAGACGCCCAGTGCAGTGGACCGGGATGCCGAAGAGCAATTGCTACAGCATATCTCGGCGCTGCACGCCCGGCTATCCGTTAGCGTCGAGAAACTGGTCACGCCGTTGCGCGACCAGATTATCGCCTACAAGGAAGTGGTTGCGCCGCTTTCCCAGGATCTGAAAAAGAATCTGGCCGTTTCCTGGCCGTTACTTGAAGAACTCCAGAAACAGGACAATGCGCTTTCATCCGCAATTCAGGATTTAAAGCTAAGAATTGAACAATATTCGGTCGAATTGAAGCAGGTCGAATCATCAAGCGCGAACACTGTGAACCAGCTCACGGAACGCTCGAATGAGATTCTGGATATTCTTCGCCCCTTCAGTGAGCAATTTGCAAGCGGCCAATCTGAATTGACAACAGCCGCCACATCGCTTCGAGCTGCATTGAGTACCGTCGAACAATTGAATGTCCAAGGCTTCGATGAATTCGGCACACAGCTAGATAACCTACATGGTGGGCAAGGTCAGATTTCCATTGCTCTTAGAGATCTGACACTTGGTCAGGAAGGGCTTCGCGAACAGCTGAGTAGCTTGACTGCACAATTTGACGAAATGACGTCTCCCGCTAGCAGCCTTCCGTCCGACGAAATCAGGGCTCAAATTTCCAAGCTCGACTGGACACTTCAATCCGTTGGCCAGAATGTTGCTGCGCTTGGCAACAAGCTGGCGTCAATACAGGAAGACGTGGCCAGCCCGCCGATGGCGCGCCGGACCCTGAAATCGATCGAGGATATCGACCATCAGATCGGCCAGATTGCCCGCGTGTTGAATGCCGGAACGCCTATTTCCGAAACCGATGAGAGTATTGCTGCTCCGACAATGGAAATGCTTCAATCTTCAATCACGGATACTCGAAATTTGCTCACTGACATCGGCAGCCAAGTCGCTGATGCCATGAGATATTATTATCAGGAAACCAATCGCGCGATAGCGGAGATTTCAAGCAGCGAAACATCGTCAGTTGGAGCGGTTGACCCCGCTTTTGCCGACCGCACAGGCCGTTTTGCTGCCATTGAAGCCGCCGCGTTGCAGAAGATGGCGTGGCAGCGGAACCCGGCTGCAAAAGCTCCGGCCAAGTCCGGCTCGTACGACGAAACCAGATTCGAGGACCGCCTGAAGGCACTTGATCCGGTCACGTTTGAAAAATGGAAACCGGTGTTTCGGGCGGGCGCTGCGTCTTACGCTGATAATCCGAATGAGAATTGCGCCACATGGACGTCAGCCGTGGCACGCGGATTCCGTGATTATCTGTCATTATTCGCCGAAGGCCCGATGCTGGATATTGGATGCGGCCCCGTCGGTATCCCGGTATATTTGCAAGGTTACGATCCCGGCCAGATCATGGGCATCGAGCCTCTCGAAGTGAAACAAGATGCCGGATTTGATGTGACACGCGGGGTCGCAGAATTCCTGCCATGGCCGGCGGAGAGCTTTGCGACCGTAATATGCGCGACGGCCCTGGATCATGTCATGGACCTTGAGCGTGCCCTGTCAGAAATGCATCGCGTTCTGAAAAAGGATGGACGGCTGGTTCTCTGGTATGCCGATGTCCCGGGCATGGCGGATTACCCGTCAACTCCGGCGGCCGACAGGGCTGCGGTCGATAATTATCACCTCTTCCATATCGATGATGTCTGGTTCCAGCCGCTTCTCGCCAAATGGTTCGACGTCGTGGACATGCGGCATATACCTGCAGGCGGAAATGTCACCGATGTGTTTGGCGTTTTCAGACCTCGCGAGACGGTCGTCAAAGACAAACGGCCCGGGGGCAGAAAATCAAAGCCACGGCCGACACCGGAGCGCCGCAAACCTTCCGGGACCAAGGCCAACCCGCCAGCGTCCGACAAGGCAAAAACTTCTGCAAAGAAGACAACCGTAAAACCGGCATCCGCAGCGCGACGCAAGCCTTCCGGCACCAAAGCCGGAAAGCCTGCATCCAGCAAAAATGCGTCGTCTGCGAAGACGGCTGCTCTGAAGCCATCCGCTGTCGCGCCCAGCGCGCCTTCGGCGACCAAGGCCGACAGGCCAGCATCGGCAAAAAGTGAGACGCCTGCAGAGAAGACAGTCGCGAAGCCGTCAGTTCCGGCCCGCAAAAAGCCTGCCCGCACACGCGCCGTGAAATCGGCAAGCAAGCCCGGTGAAAACGGGAAAAAGCCTTCCGGAGCGGCGCAGAGCGGCAGCGCAAAGACAACAGAGAAATCAACCAAGACATAGTTGTTTTGCAAATACGGGGGACTCGACCGCCTTGCCGGCAACAGAAGGTGAGAGCGATCGAGATGACAGGGGCACAAAATGGACCGGGACCGGACACGGGTAGTCATACTATCGAGCATGAACCCCCTTGCCGATCCGCGGTGTTCGTGGATCGCAAAGACGGTGCGTTCGGCCGGCTTCGTGCCGTCCGCGCATGGGTTTACCGACACGGATGAAGTGCCGGATGCCGGGTTTGAGGATGGTACGCCGGTCACTTACTGCCGTGCAGGAAGCCCCGAAGTTCCTTCTGATGATTTCGTATCCCTGCTCCGGGACCAGGAAATAATTACGGACAGAGATCTGCGAAAGCTGGATTCGCTCGCAAGGGCACTTGCCAAAGTCGAAGCCGCACAGGCCGAGGGCCGCGTCTGCCCGTCGGCAGAAGGACTGGCTGGGTATAGCTGGCTGATCAATAGCCATGCAATTCCCCGGGCCCGTCAGGTTCTGGCTCACTTCCGGGGCACCGATGATCCGCCCGAGATCGTCATTGCGACAGACAGCATTTCCCTGCTGGCGGCGCTCGGACTCAAGGCCGAATATTCATGCCGGATCGTCTATGATGCGCAGAGCTTCGGGCCGGACAATATGCTGGTTTCGCCCCGCCCGCGGGCTATTTTCCATTACCTTGAACGAGCGGCTCTTAAATCGGTCCAGGCGTTGAGCGTTTCATCTGGCGAGCTGAAAGCGCGTTTTCAAAGAAAATATGGTGCGTTCAGCAAGGTCGGTGTGACACCCGGACATGTAACACCTCACCGCTTTACCATCTTGTTGGGCAGCGGGAATGCTGGCGCCGCCAGCCGCGATAGCGATGATGGAACGCCGCGTCTGGCCATCCTTTGCGGGCATGAGCCCACTGTCGATCCGAGAGTGGTCTGGACCGCACAGACCGCCGTGGGCAAACTGTATGATACATGGATATTCGGGTGGACCGACGGGTATGGCGATCCAAAAACCGAAGACCCGGCAGGCGCTGTGGTCTTGCGTTATGGCAGCAGCGACGAGACCATATCCGAGCGGGAATTGTGGGCGCTTCTGATCAAGCACCGCATCATCCCGCGCTGGTTTGTTCTGCTCAAACGGATTCGCCAGGCGCGGCGCGCGATCATGGCGCTGCTGGGCTCCCCGTGGATGGCCATCTGCTGGCTGGCACAAAAGGCACGCATCGCCAGATTTACAACAGACAGAATAAACAGCTGGGCATCTATTGCGCTTGAACATCTGTGGCGCAGGCCCATCAAATCAAGACTGCCGTTCAAGGGGTGGGATGGCTATTATTGGTATCTGCTGGACTATGCGGTGCGGCAAGCCGGACATGTGCTACATGAAATCCGCGCCTCGGGATGGGCGCCGACCGTCGTCCACGCCAATGATCCGGACACGCTGGTCACCGGTGCTTTGCTCAAAGCGGAATATGGCGCTAGGCTTGTTTATGATGCCCACGAATTCGGGCCCGACGCCTATTTGATGCATCCGCGGCCACGCTGGCTTTTTCGCTCCTATGAACGTCACATGTTCAATCACGTCGACGGCGCAGTCACCGTCTCGACACCCATCGCCTCCGAATTCAATCGTCATTACGGTCACATCGTCGGATTTCATGCGGTTCCAAATGCCGCACCGATCGAACGGCCTGAAAAGCATATTGAGCTCCCGGACATTGCAGAAGCCGCTCAGGGCCGGATGCGATTCATGTTCCAGGGCGGAATCGCCCCGCATCGCGGCATTGATCAGCTGATCGAGGAGTGGAAGCAGGTCGATGACAGCAAGGCCGTTCTGTTCATCCGGGGACCTGAAAACGCTCACCGGAAAGGCCTGATCGAGCAGGCCCGCGCAACAGGCCGCCTCGACAAGTCCATATTCTTCCTGCCGAGCATTGGTGAAGGCGATCTGATTGCATCCGCGCGGCACGCCGATGTCGGCCTGATCACCTACCGGTCGCATGTCGAAAATCACAAAGGCGCCAGTCCGAACAAGCTCTCTCAATACATGCAGGCCGGGGCCGCGATCCTGAGTGTCAATCTTCCATCGATCGAGCCCATCCTCGATGCCGCGCAATGCGGTGAAGTGTATGATGACACAACTGACGGAGCCTTGGCAGATAAGATCAACCGTTTTGCTGCCGCCCCGGATCTCGTGCGCCAATACGGAGAAGCCGGAAAAAGCTACGCTGCAGCCATGTATAGCTTTTCTGTTTTTGCCTCCACATTGCTTGATTTGTACGAGGGGAAAAACCCCGCACCAAACAAAACGCTGGAGATATTTAATAGCTTCACCGAACTGAAGCGAATTCAGCCCCGCAGCTCAAATGTCGAGCTGGGCAAGACTCTGGCTGAAAATCTGGGCACACTCCCGGAAGCAGCTTCCGACTTCATGGCGCTTCAAACCCCTGTTCCGGCACCTCCTTATGAAAAGGAGGTGGTCGAATATAACAACGGCAAACGCAGCCGACGGTTCATTATTCCGCCGCTGCCGTCAATCGAAGAAACAAAGCTCGAGACTTCGCTCGTCGAAAGTCTCGCTCCGGCCCGGGATGGGCAAAAATCGGTATTGTTTCTCAATCATTCCTATTATCACTTCTACCATCTCGCTCGGGCGCTCCGGGAGCGTGGTTTTCATGCCCTTCTCGTCAGCTTTGAATCACCTGACAGCGCAAACGCTCCCTTCTATCATGGCGAAGATCTCAATCTCTGGCATCCGGACCCCGCCGTTCGCAAGGCCCGCGCCTATGATCTGATGGAGGCCGTCACCCAACATTTTGACATGCTGCATTTCCACGGCGCTGAAGTCGCGACGATGTTCGAACAGAATTATCAACCGCGGGCCCGCGACACGATCCCCTGGGATTTCCTTGAACTCAAGCGGCGCGGCGTCAAGATTGGTCACTCCATAAGCGGCTGCAATACGGGGCAGCGTCCGTCGCGGCTATACAAGGCTTCGGGTGGCGTCTGCGACAAATGTATCTGGCAACTGCACCCCGAGATCTGCTCGGACCCTCTGATCGGTGCCCAGAACACCATGCTGGAGTCGCTGCTTGACCTCAATGCGCTCGAGATCGACTGGCCCGCCGATACATCGCGCCATACGAAGGCTTCCTATTATGATCCGCTGACCTATTGCGTGGATACGGAAATCTGGTCGCCAGATCTTGCCGTTCCGGATGCCATGAAGTTCGAACGGGAGACGGGGGAGATTCTCGTTTTCCATGCTGTTGGAAATTTCGACAAGCGCGCAAAAAACAGCAGGAACATCAAGGGGACCGGTGCTGTCATAGATGCGATCGAACGGCTGCAGGCCGAAGGTTACCCTGTTCGCCTCGTGTTCAAGACCGGGGTTCCAAGCAAGGATATGAGATTCTACCAGGTCCAGGCTGATATTGTGGTCGACCAGCTCAATTACGGGCGCTATGGAGCCAGCGCACGCGAATGCATGGCCCTGGGTCTGCCCGTGATTTCACGGTTCATCCCCGAACAGCCCGATGACGTTCCGGCCTCAAACGCTCTTGCCGAATGCCCTCTTATCCATGCCGATGAAACCACCGTCTATGACGCTCTGAAGGATTTGCTGGATCATCCGCAGAAGCGCGAAGCCGCGGGACAGGCCAGCCGTGAATATGCGATCAAATGGCATTCAAAGGAGAGTTGCGCGGCACGATTCGAGACCGTTTATGACCGGCTGATGAAAGACGAACCTGTCTGGCGTCAGGATGATCAATGACTCATTCCTCTAATTCAGCAATGGCCAAGATAGGCGGTTGCATCCATTTACCCTAACAGGCTATCTGACCCTCGGTAGGGGCAAATTGGCGACGCCAGTTCACGAGATCATTTCCTACCAGCCATTTCTCAACAGGAGTATTCAGCATGGATATCCGCGGCAAACGCCTTGTGGTCATCGGCGGTGCCGGCCTCATAGGTTCGCATGTGGTCGATGAACTGATCCGGGAAGATGTCGGCGAGGTCGTGATCTACGACAATTTCGTCCGCGGCACGATCGAGAACCTTTCCGATGCGCTCAAAGACCCGCGCGTCAAGGTCTATGAGGTGGGCGGTGACATCCTCCATACCGACATTCTCGACAGCGCCCTGAAGAATGCCGATGGCGTTTTCCACCTTGCCGCGCTGTGGCTTCTGCAATGCCATGACTATCCTCGCTCGGCTTTCGAGGTGAATGTCAAAGGTACTTTCAACGTACTTGATTCCTGCGTGCGAAATGGCGTTTCGCGCCTGGTCTGGTCGTCGTCGGCATCGGTTTATGGCGACGCGGTCGAAGAGCCGATGACCGAGGACCATCCCTTCAATAACCGTAATTTTTACGGCGCAACCAAGATATGCGGGGAAGCGATGGCCCGGGCCTATCACCACCGTTACGGCCTCAACTATACCGGCATGCGCTATATGAATGTCTATGGCCCGCGTCAGGATTATCGCGGCGCCTATATCGCCGTGATCATGAAAATGCTCGATGCGATCGACCGCGGCGAAGGCCCCACTATTCTGGGAGATGGCAGCGAAGCCTTCGATTTTGTCGCTGTGCGCGACTGCGGACGCGCCAATGTGTGCGCCATGAAAGCTGACGCAACAGACGAGTTCTACAATGTCGGCACGGGTAAGCGTACGACGCTGAAGGAGCTGGCTGAAATGCTGCTCAATCTCACCGGCTCCAATCAGGAAATCCAGTACAAGGAACGTAGCCAGGCAACGCTGGTCCGCAATCGAATCGGTTGTCCGAAAAAGGCGTCCGAGGAGATAGGTTTCACCGCCGAAGTGACGCTTGAGGAAGGTTTGCGCCATCTCATTGAATGGCGGGCCTCGCATATTGAGGAAGTCCAGTCCCGCCAGCGCAAAGCACAGATTTAGGGACCGGTCGACATCTCATGTGCGGCATAGCAGGCTACATAAACAATGACGGTGAATCCGCCGACCTTGCCACACTCAAGGCCATGTCGGATGCAATTATCCACCGTGGGCCGGATGGTGAAGGCCAGATCGTGGAAGGCGCCTGCGGTCTTGCCCACCGCCGTCTATCCATCATTGACCTCAGTGACGCCTCGTTGCAGCCGATGGTTTCGGCCAATGGCCGCTACGTCATGGTTTATAATGGCGAACTCTACAATTATGCCGAAATACGTGACGTACTGGCCGCGAAGGGGCATATTTTCCGAACGACGGGCGATACGGAGGTCGTACTCGAAGCCATTGACGAATGGGGGCTCACGGGCGCTGCGTCTCGCTTCAACGGGATGTTTGCCATTGCCGTTTGGGACCGCAAGGAACGCGTCCTGCAGCTTGCCCGCGACCGCTATGGCATAAAGCCGCTCTATTATGCCCGGGCAAACCGCCAGTTTGTTTTCGGATCAGAGATAAAAGCCATTCTCGCCAGCGATTTCGTCAAGGCGCACCTCTGCGCGGAAGGTCTCGTTGAGTACCTGACGTTTCAAAATTTCTTCACCGAGCGGACGATTTTCGGCAATGTGAAGATGCTGCCTGCTGGCTCGGTCATGGACGTTCGAACCGATGGCCGGGAGCCGGTCATTACGCGCTATTGGGACTACTGTTTTCAGGAACCGACCGAAGCCCGCAGCGAAGATGACTACCTTGAAGAACTCGATCATCTCTTCCGTCAAGCGGTCACGCGCCAGCTTGTCGCTGATGTAGATGTGGGCTCCTATCTCTCTGGTGGTATGGACTCCGGCTCAATCACAGCAATTGCGGCCAAAACTCTGCCTTACATGCGGACGTTTACCGTCGGCTTTGATCTGCATTCAGCCTCGGGCGTCGAATTGGCGTTTGATGAACGCCGCGCTGCCGAACTGATGTCATACAGATTCAAGACAGAGCAATATGAAATGGTCTTGAAGGCAGGGGATATGGAACGCGCCATGCCGCGTATCGCCCGCCATCTGGAAGAACCGCGTGTTGGCCAGAGCTACCCGAATTTCTATGCAGCGCAACTGGCCAGCAAATTCGTTAAAGTCGTTCTTTCCGGCTCGGGCGGCGACGAGATATTTGCCGGCTATCCCTGGCGCTATTACCGCGCCGTAGTGAATTCGGATTTCGACGATTATATCAACAAGTATTTCGGATTCTGGCAACGCCTTCTGGATCGGGACCAGCTGCGTGATGTGCTCGAACCGGTCTGGGAGGACGTCAAGCACATTTCACCAACAGATATTTTCCGCGACGTCTTCGCCAACCGGCCCAGCGAGCTCAACAGCCCAGAAGACTATATAAACCAGTCACTGTATTTCGAAGCGCGGACCTTCCTGCACGGACTTCTTGTCGTGGAAGACAAGCTTTCAATGGCCCATTCTCTCGAAACCCGGGTGCCCTTTCTCGACAATGACCTCGTCGATTTTGCCATGCGGTTGCCGACCGGAATGAAACTCGGAAACCTGACTGAAGTTGTGCGGGAAGACGAGAACCAGCCCGGCAAATCCCAGAAACATTTTCAGAAAACACGAGATGGCAAGCTGATTCTGCGGAAACTGATGAGCCGCTATATTCCAGAGGAGGTCGCAAATGCCGTCAAGCAAGGCTTCTCGGCGCCCGACGCAAGCTGGTTCAAGGGCGAAAGTATCGATTATGTGAATCGTATCGTGAATGATCCGAACAGCCGGATTTACGAATTCATGAATTCCTCCGCTGTTCACAAGTTGGTCGATGCGCATATGAGCGGTGCGGAGAACAAGCGCCTTCTTATCTGGTCGCTACTCAGCCTCGAAAGCTGGATGGACGAATTCGTCGATCCGGCCGGGCCTTGACCTTAAAACAGGAGCCCGCCATGCGCATCCTTCTGACTGGAGCCACAGGATATCTGGGCGGCTGGATGCTACGTGAACTGTCCCGCAGCCACGACGTCGTCTGTGCGGTCCGTCCCGGATCCCGGCTGCAGCAACCGGCGCAGACCGTCGAATGGGACCTCGCCACAGACTTGCCCGGCACATTCCCGAAGGTGGATGCCATCGTCCATGCCGCCCAATCACGCCACTATACCGCATTCCCGGAGGGCGCGGCGGATGCCTTTGCAATCAATTGTGCGTCCACCGCCCGTCTTCTCGACTGGTCGGTGCAGATCGGCGTCGAACGCTTTTGCCTGATTTCAAGCGGATCTGTTTATGAGCCGTATGACGGCGTGCTTGAAGAGACTGCCGCCCTGGCACCCACGAGTCTCAACGGCACGACGAAGCTGGCTGCCGAAATACTGACCCGGGCTTATGATTCTGAAATGGCTGTCAGCCGGCTCCGGCTGTTCTTTCCCTATGGTCCCGGTCAGACCCAACGGATGGTTCCAAATATAATTGACCGTATCCGAAAAGGTGATTCAGTCACACTGGCCGGCCAGAACGGACTTGTATTTTCTCCATTGTTTGTTGAAGACATTGCCAGGATCGTAAACGCTGCCGTCAATGATGGCTGGCAGGGGAGCTATAATATCGCGGGGCCGGAAAGCATTACATTGCGCGCATTCAGTGAGATCATCGCCGAAATTGCAGGGCAACCTGCAAAATTCGAATTGAAGGGGGCAGACAGCCCGGACCTGGTCGCTTCGGTCGAACGGCTGAAGTCGCGATATCCCATGCATTCAATGGTGCCGGTGCGGACAGGACTGGAACGGACCATGACCGGAGAGCGAGCGATCTGATGGGTTTGGAGCGGCCCCTCGACATCCTGATTTTCAATTCAGTGGGCAATAACGGCGTGCCGTCATTCCTTGATCATATCGGAATGTTCGCGCGCCATTCGAGACATCGCTGCTTCTATCACAATTTCATCTATCAATTTGATCCGGATATGGATTTCTCGAAGTTCGACGTTGTCGTCTTCACGCATAATTTCTGGATGCCATCACTGACGGATGCGCAAAAGCATGCAATCCGGAACATCAAGGCCTTGAAGGTTCTCTTCCTCCAGGATGAATTCCAGTATCTGCGCGTCTTCAACAAGGTCATGAATGAAGTCGGAATCGAAATCATGTTTACCTGCGCGGCAGAGAAGGATTTCAAGAAATTCTACCCGCGTAACCGGATCCGCAGCCTGAGGGAAATACACCAGAATCTTACCGGGTATGTCACAGACGAGCTTAGAAAACCGGGAGTGCGCGCATTCGGAACGCGCCGCTGGGATGTCGGTTATCGCGGGCGTCCCCCAATTTATTACATGGGCCAGCTCGGGCAGCATAAAATAAGGATTGCACGAGAGTTCACGGCCCTGTGCGAACGCGAGGGTTTGCGGCACAATATCTCGTGTCAGGAAGATGACAGGCTAAGCGGCAAGCAATGGTTTGACTTCTTGCGCGATACACGCGTCCAGCTCGGCTCCCCGAGCGGAACCAGTATCGTCGATCTGGATGGCTCGCTGATTGAAGCCGAACAGCAATACCGGGCGGAAAAACCTCATGCGACTTTCGAGGAAGTCTTCGAAAAAGTTTTGAAACCGCATGAAGGCAAAATGACGATCGACACCGTCTCGCCACGCCATTTCGAATATGCCGCGACCGGGGCCACAATGGCGCTGGTGAAAGGTCATTATGGCGGCTACCTGAATGCCGACGAACATTACATTCCGGTTGAACCCGACTATTCCAATCTCGACGATGTCGCGCGCCAGATCCGGGATCACGCCCATTGTCGGCGGATGGCAGACAGGGCTCATGCCCACCTTATCGAGAGCGGACGATTCAGTGCCGAGAAATTTGTCCGCGACTTCGACGCGATCATCGAACGAAATATCGAAGACATTGATCGGGGAGATCGCGTGAATGCGGAAGCCTTCGAATCGATGATGACTGAAAGATTCAACCAGGTGCTTTTTTTCAGGCGCTCCGGTCCGGTGTATATCGACACGGCGGAAGGCCGCCGAATCCAAAGACAGGAACAGAAGTCCCGATTGCTGGTTCGAGCTCCTCTCGTCGGCCCCATATTCAGGCAAGCAGGCGGCGACCCGCTGATGAAAGCCGCCAAAGGCCGCGCGGCTCTGCGGTTGATCGTGGGTGTGAAGGGTTTCCGGCCGCTGCTTTCAGCTTGGTTGCATCATCCGGAGCACAGGTACGGACAGAAAATCCTGACCGCTGACCTGCTCAAATCCGTGCTTCTGCTCGGACTTGTCAAGGCAGCACAGTCCGGAGCGGCCCCATACGGTGAAGGGTTCCATTCCCGGATATGCCTTGTTCAAGACAATATCATTCTGGAAGGCAGGCCGGTGCCCGCCGGGAGCGTGAACGACCCTAGTGACACCGACTGGCAGGATAATGTTGAACCCCGGCTACGAGACGGTATTGCCGGAGATATTCGTCTGGACCTGTCCCGGTGCTGGCCGATCCAGCTATTTGGTCACAGCACACAGTTTGTCTGGAGCGTCGAGGACAAGGTCGCGATTTTCCGTTCGACTTCAGATGAGTATTTTCATCTCTCCGCATTAACGAAGATCGCGACTTTTGCGCCCGAGGCGGTCGCATCAGCTCTGCACGCGGCGCTGACCCCCGCCTCACCAGAGGAAAAAAGGTCATTGGAAAAGGCCTTCAATTTGACGCTTCCCTGACGGGAAATGATGCCGGCAAACATAATTCGACCCCCCGTTCAATTTCCTCCATCCAGAATGCAAAACTGACGCCTTTCAACCCCGACCGGCGCGCTTGCCGGACCCGAAACTATCTGATCTGATTGCCTTTGGTTGTGTTGATCATGTCAATTGGCGCCAGATCAGCGTGATTATCGGTCATGTGTTGCAGTAGTCACACAAGCTTCGCTTTACCGTCACAAACAGCCTGCTATAAGCCCGGCAAATTGGTGCGCCGCAATAACTATTCCGAGGCGACGAAATCCGGGGGCTTGCATGAGTGTGAAGATAGCGGTGATTGGCTGCGGCCATTGGGGCAAGAATCATGTCCGTAATTTTGCGGAGCTGGGCGCCCTGGCTGCCGTGGTCGATCCGCATGCTCCGACCGCAGAGAAATTTGCACAGGAATATGGTGTCCCCGCCCTGTCATTCGATGAGGCGATTGCGTCCGCCGAAATAGATGGTGTTGTGATTTCGGCGCCCGCCGAGCTGCATGCCGATCTGGCGATCAAGGCCTATGATAATGGCAAGCATGTCTTCGTCGAGAAGCCGATCGCACTGACCATGGAAGACGGAGAGCGGATGAAGGCCGCCGCCGAAAAGGCCGGCAAGACGCTGATGGTCGGCCACCTGTTGCAGTACCACCCGGCTTTCGTCGCGCTCCGCA
This sequence comes from Hyphobacterium indicum, assembly GCF_003129605.1. Taxonomy (GTDB): domain Bacteria; phylum Pseudomonadota; class Alphaproteobacteria; order Caulobacterales; family Maricaulaceae; genus Hyphobacterium; species Hyphobacterium indicum. The sequence continues at coordinate 232,936 of NZ_QBDX01000001.1, read as the reverse complement.
ATTTTGTGCTGGATGGGGGGCTCGGAAAGCTGCGTTACGCCTATTCTCACCGCTGCTCACTGGGCAAATTCCGGGTTGAGGAGAATGCGCTCTGGAGCTTTGCGCCGCATGATGTATCGATGCTGCTCGCCCTGTTTGGCGGAGCGCCCGAAAGCGTGCGCGGCATGGGCGGAGCCTATATCACCGAGGGTATTGAAGATGAATGCCGGCTGGACATGACCTTTGCTGGCGGCGGACGGGCCCATGTGCTGGCCACCTGGCTGCACCCTTTCAAGGAACACCGCCTGATCGTTGTCGGTGAAACCGGTATGGCGGTCTTCGAGGATTCAGCTCAGGGCGCCGAAAAACTGCGCCTCTATCGGCACACAATCGACACGTCAGGCCGCGAGCCCGTGCCGTCAAAAGCCGAGTGGGAGCCCCTGGTATATGGCGATGACGAGCCCCTCCAGACCGAATGCCGCCATTTCCTCGAGGCCTGTGCTGGCAAGCATCCGCCGCTCACTGATGCAGACGAGGCATTGCGGGTGCTGGACGTGCTGATCAAGGGTAAGGCGGCATAGTCACGAAAAGTGAGTTGAATTCAGCGGGTTTACACGTCAAAAGGCCCGCGAAACCAGAACAGGACAAAGGCGAGACCGCCATGCAATTCATCGACCTCCAGGCCCAACGGGCCCGTATCGCAGACAAGATCAATGCCGCCGTCATGAAAGTGATCGAAGACGGCAAATACATCATGGGACCGGAAGTGAAGACTTTCGAAGCCCAGATGGCCGAGTTCTCGAACACCAAACATGCGCTGGGCTGTGCCAATGGGACCGAGGCCATTGCATTGCCGCTAATGGCTTGGGACATCCGCCCCGGCGACGCGGTGTTCTGCCCGTCCTTCACTTTCGCCGCGACCGGCGAAGTCGTTCCGTGGCTCGGCGCCTCACCGGTCTTTGTCGATATCGACCCACGGACCTACAATATGGACCCGGCGCACCTCGAAGCCTCAATCGAAGCGGTCAAGGCTGAAGGCAAGCTGACCCCGAAAGTCATCATCGCCGTTGATCTATTCGGTCAGCCCGCCGATTACCCGGCGATTTCGGCCATTGCCAAGAAACACGGTCTGAAGCTGATCGCCGATTCCGCGCAGGGCTTTGGCTGCACCATTCACGGCAAGCATCCGGGCCATTGGGCCGATGCGGTGACGACCTCTTTCTTTCCGGCCAAGCCTCTGGGCTGTTATGGAGATGGCGGTGCGGTTCTGACCAATGATGACGAAACTGCGGAAATCATGGATTCTTTGCGCGTTCACGGAAAGGCCACGCAGTCGGATATCGAAGGCCGGTCATTCGAACACGATCCGAAATATCTCAATATGCGGATCGGAATGAATTCCAGGCTCGATACGATCCAGGCCGCGATCCTGATCGAGAAACTGGCGATTTTCGCTGACGAGATCGAGGCCCGGAACCGCATTGCTGCGCGCTATAACGAGCATCTGGCGGACCATGTTGCATCGGTGCCTTTTGTCATTGATGGCGGCGTCTCAGTCTGGGCCCAATATACGCTGGAGCACGAAAATCGCGCCGGCCTTCAGGCTCACCTGAAAGGAAAAGGCGTGCCGACGGCAGTTTATTATCCGATCCCGATTCACAAGCAGGACATCTATTCCCGTTACCCGCTCGGCCCGGGCGGTCTTCCGGTCTCGGAAGAAAAAGCGGAACGCGTCATGTCCCTGCCAATGCACCCCTATCTCGACGAAGATACGCAGGACCAGATCATTGATGCGGTCCGCAGTTTTAACGGCTAAGGAAAGTCTGTCATGAACGCCCCGACCGAAACGGAGTTCGCCTCCATGGAAATGATCGCGACCGAATGGGAAAATAAGGCGCAATCGCGCGAGCTCGTAATCGGGGTGCTTGGCCTCGGCTATGTCGGCCTGCCGCTGGCGCAAGCATATTGCCGCCAGGGTTTTCGCGTCATCGGCTTCGATGTTTCCCAAAGCAAAGTCAAAATGCTCGAGGAGGGAAAGTCCTTCATCAAGCACATCTCGAATGACTCGGTCAAAGTCATGCGAGATACCGGCCGTTTCGAAGCGACAACGGATTTTGACCGTCTGAGCGAGCCGGACGCTCTTCTGATCTGCGTGCCGACACCGCTGGATGCGCATCGCGATCCGGACCTTTCTTATGTCGTCTCGGCAACGGATGCGATCTCGACCCGCCTTCGCAAGGGCCAGATGGTGGTGCTGGAATCGACGACCTATCCGGGCACCTCTGATGAGGTGATGAAACCCATTCTGGAGAAGAATAGCGGTCTGAAAGCCGGCATTGATTTTGCGATTGCCTATTCACCGGAACGCGAAGACCCCGGCAATCCCAAATTTGAAACCTCGACCATCCCGAAAGTGGTGGGCGCTGACACTGCCGCGGAAAAACGTATGGCCGTGGCGGTCTATCAGGCCATCGTGCCGCAAGTTGTGCCGGTCAGCGATGTTCGTACGGCAGAGGCGGTAAAGCTGACCGAGAACATTTATCGCGCCGTCAATATCGCTCTGGTGAACGAACTGAAATCTGTCTATTCGGTTATGGGCATTGACGTATGGGAAGTCATCAATGCGGCGGCAACCAAGCCATTCGGCTTCCAGGCCTTCTATCCGGGTCCGGGCCTCGGCGGGCACTGCATTCCGATCGATCCTTTCTACCTGTCCTGGAAAGCGCGCGAATACGGGATGACCACGCGCTTCATCGAACTGTCCGGCGAAATCAACGCCAACATGCCGGGTATTGTTGTCCAGACAGTGGCAGAGGAATTGTCCGGGCGCCTCGAAAAATCGATCAAGGGTTCAAAAATCCTGCTCGTCGGGCTCGCCTACAAGAAGAATGTTGACGATATGCGGGAAAGTCCGTCACTCACGCTTCTGGAAATGCTTGAATCGCGTGGTGCGAATGTCGATTATTATGACCCGCATATTCCGGTTGTTCCCTATGATCATGACCATCCCGATTATGAGGGCCGGAAATCGATTGAATGGAACACGGAAACGCTGAAGAAATATGATGCTGCGCTGATCGCGACCGATCATGATAATGTCGACTATGATGTCCTGTTGAAGAACATCCCCTTTGTCGTCGACACACGGAATGCAACGCACATGATTTCCGGCAAGCTACGCGAGAAAATCGTAAAGGCCTAAGCCACGGTCTTCATGAGAATATTGGAAACGCGCCGCGACAGTGGCGCGTTTTTTCTTTATGGGTGAGTGCCATGAAATTCCTGTTCCTCACCCGCCATTTTCCGCCCGCCGTTTCCGGTGGTGCGCGGCGGCCGTATCTCTGGGCCAAAGGATTGATGGCGAACGGCGCGGACGTCTTCGTTGTGGCGCCAGACATCCCCAATGATATCCCCGGCCATATGGTCCCGCATCCGTTCCGGGATCCGCCGACGGGTCTGCCCGGGCGGAAAACCCTGCGCGATCATGCACGCGATCTCCTCTTGTGGCCGGACCCGGACATCCGTTGGACAAAACGCGCAATCACCGCCGCAAAAGATGCCTGCCCTTTTGTGCCTGACTGGATCCTCACGACCAGCCCGCCGGAATCGATCCATGCGGCCGGCCAAGCGCTGCTGGCGCACTGGCCCGAAGCGAAATGGGCAATTGATGCACGCGATCACTGGCTGGTGCGGCCCTTCCGCAAGCAGCGTCTGAATCCGGTGCGCAAAAAAGTCGAACAAGCCTTTGCGCGGCGGATGCTATCGCCCGCCCGCGCGATCTTCGCGGTCAATGATCTGATCCGGGATGAATTCGCCGGTTACGCACCCAAAGCCCATGCCGAAAGCCTGCCGCATTTTGTGGTCCGCGCCGCCGACCCCTACCATTTCAAACGTGATGGCGTTCACCTGGTCCATACTGGCAGCTTCAAACTGTCAGACCCGGATGTATCTATCGAACCGCTGCTGCGGGCTTTCGAGACGGCGCTGGAGCATAATCCTGACCTGTTTTTGCACCTCGCCGGACGATTGCGGGACGACGAGATCGAGGCGGTGAAAGCGTCCACGAAAGCGGACCGGATCGAGCTGATGGGAGTAGTGCCGCTGGCTACGTCACTGTCGATTCAGGCGAGCGCGGATGCGCTGATCGTCCTGGCCGCGCCGGAGGCGCCCGTCCCGCCCGGAAAGCTCCAGGAATACCGGGCCACCGGCCGACCGGTCATTCCGGTGGGTGACGGTGACTGGCGTAAGCTGGTGGATAACTTGCCGGGCAGTGATGCCGAGCGGCTGGCCGCCGTCACGTCATTCTCCGGCGAGGGCGATGTGTCCGGAGTGCTGTTCTATGATGATGCGATGGCAATGGTGGCGAAGACCTTGCGGACGCTCTAACCCAGCATCGCTTTCAGCAAGGCCCGCGCGGCGGCGCCGTTTTCGGCATCAGCCAAGGCATGAGCAACCGTCGCTTCGAGATAGCCAATCTTGGAACCGCAATCATAGCTCTTGCCGTCATAGACAACAGCATGGAAGTCCTGCGTTTCCATCATCCGCGCCATGGCATCGGTCAGCTGGATCTCGCCGCCGGCCCCCGCGCCCTGTTCGGCCAGCAGACCGAAGATTTCGGGCTGCAACACATAACGGCCGGTAATGGCCAGGTTTGACGGGGCCGTCTCACGTGATGGCTTTTCGACCATGCCTTTCATGCGGACCATTGCACCGTCACGCTCCATGGGGTCGATCACGCCATAGGATGAGACCCGCGCTTCTGGCACTTCCTCCACCGCGATCACATTGCCGCCGACCTTGTCATACACGCTGATCATCTGCGCCAGGCAACTGGGCTCCGCCTTGACGATGACGTCCGGCAGAAGAATGGCAAAGGGCTCGTCGCCGATAACATCGCGGGCGCACCAGATGGCATGACCCAGACCTTTTGGTGCCTGCTGACGCACGAAACTCATCGAGCCCGGCTCCGGCAAGGTGGATTCGAGTTCCTCGAGGACGCCGGTTTTGTTCTTGCTCGACAAGGTGGATTCGAGTTCGTAGGCGCGGTCGAAATAGTCCTCGATGGCGCCCTTGTTTCGGCCGGTGACGAAAACAAAATGTTCTATACCCGCCGCCTTGGCTTCATCGACCACATACTGGATAGCCGGGCGGTCAAAGACGGGCAGCATCTCCTTGGGAATGGACTTGGTTGCCGGAAGTACGCGCGTTCCCAGACCCGCAACGGGGAGGACGGCTTTTCGGACTCGGGCCATGGCTATTCCACTGTGACTGATTTTGCGAGATTGCGTGGCTGATCGACATCCGTGCCCATCAAAACCGCCGTATGATAAGCGAGCAATTGTATCGGAATGGCAGCGACGATGGCCTGCGCGATCGGATCGCATTCCGGAATAATGATGGTGCGGACACTGTCGCCGGCCTCTTTGGCGCCTCGTGGATCGGTGAAGAGCGTCACATCGGCGCCGCGCGCCGCGACTTCCTGAACATTGGAAATCGTTTTCTCGAACAACTCGTCCCACGGTGCGATCACAATGACGGGCGTGCCATCCTCGATCAGCGCGATGGGGCCATGCTTGAGCTCGCCAGCGGCATAGCCTTCCGCGTGAATATAGGCGATTTCCTTGAGCTTGAGCGCCCCTTCCATGGCCAGCGGAAAGAACTGGCCACGGCCTAGATAGAGGACGTCGGTGTGATGGGTGAGCGCGCGCGCGAGCTCTTCAATCTGCGGCTCGACGAGCATGACTTCGTTGATCAGGCGCGGCACTTCCAGAAGGGCGCGAACTTTCTCGGCTGTCTCTTCCTTCGTCATCTTGCCGCGGCTGGAAGCCGCCGCAAGCGCAATGCAGGCGAGCGCGGAAAGCTGTGCGGTATAGGCCTTGGTCGAGGCCACGCCGATTTCCGGACCGGCCAGCGTGCGCAGATGCAGATCCGCCTCCCGGGCAATAGAGCTCTCGGGAACATTGACAACGCCGATGGTCCGTACGCCGTTCTGCTTGCAATGGCGCAGGGCCGCCAGCGTGTCGGCCGTCTCGCCGGATTGGGAAATGAATATCGCGGCCCCATGTTGCGGCATGACCGGTTGCCGGTAACGGTATTCCGAAGCAATGTCAGCCTCCACCGCGAGACCGGCATAGCGTTCAAACCAATACTTCGCCGTCGCTCCGGCATAGAAGGCTGTGCCGCAGGCGACGGAAATCAGGCGGTCGGCCTTAGACAGCCCCAGCTCGCCGGGCTGGAAGGCGAAGCTCTCATCGACAGCGGAGATATACTGCGACAGCGTCCGGCCCACGGACTCCGGCTGCTCATGGATTTCCTTTTCCATGAAATGGCGGCACCCGGCCTTGTCGACAAGTTCGGCGGCGGCCGTCGAAATCACGACTTCGCGATTGGCCGGCTTGCCGGATGCATCGAATATCCTGACATCGCCGGGCGTGGCGATGCACCAGTCACCTTCTTCAAGATAGACGATCTGGCGCGTGAAGGGCGCGAGTGCCATGGAGTCTGAACCGATAAAGGTCTCGTCTTCAGCCAGACCGACAGCCAGCGGGCTGCCCTGACGCGCGGCCATGACCGTATCCGGCTTGTCAGCAAAAATCGCTGCCACACCATAGGCACCCCGCAGTTCGGAGAGGGTTTTTGCAAAAGCCTTGTCGTGACTGAGCCCGGCCTGGATATGATGATCAATCAGATGGGCGATGACTTCGGAGTCCGTCTCGGTGACAAAAACGTGCCCCTTGGCGGACAAATCGTCGCGTAAATCCTTGAAATTCTCGATGATCCCATTGTGAACAATGGCAACATTTCCCGAGGTGTGCGGATGGGCATTATCCGTTGTCGGACGGCCATGGGTCGCCCATCGGGTATGCGCAATACCGGTCACCCCGTCGATCGGGTTGTCGCGCAAGGCATTGTCAAGGTTCCGGATTTTACCTTCGGCGCGGCAGCGTTGGACACTTCCGTCCTGAATGACGGCAATCCCGGCGGAATCATAGCCGCGGTACTCCAGGCGGCGTAAACCTTCTATCAAACGTTCAGAAGTCGGAGCAGTTCCAGCAATTCCAACGATTCCGCACATGTAGCCACCCCCGCTTCCGGCACCGAAAATTGTGCGTCTGCAATAGACGCCGCACGCCAAGCGATGTAAACGATAGAAATGGAAATGGCTATGGTTTGCATGCCAATTGCATACAGAATTCTCCAAGCCTTTTCTTATGTGTACCTGGGGGTGTTATGAAAACGTATTTCGGAACCGACGGCGTGCGGGGCCGCGCCAACAGCTTTCCCATGACGCCGGATGTGGCGTTGAAGCTGGGCCGCGCTGCCGGACAGTATTTCCGGCGTGGCAGCCACCGCCACACGGTGGTGATCGGCAAAGACACGCGGTTGTCCTGTTATATGATCGAGGCGGCCCTGACCGCCGGTTTCACGTCAGCCGGAATGGATGTGTCCGGAATCGGGCCAGCCCCCACCCCGGCCGTCGGCATTCTGACCCGTTCCATGCGTGCCGATCTGGGTGTCATGATCACCGCGTCCCACAATGGGTTCGAGGACAATGGCATCAAGCTGTTCGGGCCTGACGGATTCAAGCTGCCCGATGAGGCCGAACTCGAAATTGAAGCGATGATGGATGAGCTGGATGACACCACGCTCGTGCAACCCGGCGAGATCGGTCAGGTGCGGCATTTTCCGGATGCCAAGGGCCGCTATGCAGAAATCGTCAAAGCGTCTTTCCCGCGCGGATTGCGATTGGACGGGATCAAGATTGTCATCGATTGCGCCAATGGAGCTGCCTATCGGGTGGCACCGCAAACATTATGGGAATTGGGCGCCGACATCACCGTTATCGGCGCTAGCCCTAACGGTTTGAATATCAACAAGGATTGCGGCTCAACCATGCCGGAAGCATTATCCGCGAAAGTCCGGGAAGCCGGTGCCGATATCGGCATTGCACTGGATGGTGATGGCGACCGGGTGATCCTGTCCGATGAAAACGGCCAGATTGTTGATGGCGACAAGATCATGGCCCGCGTGGTCAAGGACCAGATGGACCAATCCGCCTTGCGGGGTGGCGGCGTTGTCGGCACGGTGATGTCCAATCTCGGCTTTGAGCGCTTTGTGAATGATCTGGGATTGACGCTTCACCGCGCACCTGTTGGTGACCGCTATGTGGTTGAACGCATGCGCGCGACCGGGATCAATATCGGAGGCGAACCCTCCGGCCATATCGTGCTGACGGATCATGCCACGACTGGTGATGGCATGATTGCCGCCTTGCAAGTACTGGCAGCAAGCGTACGGCACGAAAAACCGGTCAGCGAATTGTGTAATCTGTTCGAACGTGCGCCTCAGGTGCTCAAGAATGTCCGCTATTCCAACGCCTCGCCGTTGAACACGCAGCCCGTACAGCAAGCGATTGAAGATGGCATGATGCGGCTGAACGGTCGGGGCCGTTTGCTGGTGCGGGCCTCGGGCACCGAACCGCTTATCCGCGTCATGGCAGAAGGCGATGATATTGGTTTGGTCGAATCGGTTGTTGACTCGGTCGCCAACTCGGTGGCGGATGCCGCCGCCAACACCAAGCCAGCCGCTGCGGAATAAAACCGCCTGCATCCCGCCATAGCCTCTGCGCAGAGACTGGCTAGGCTCGTGCGGATTCTGCCGGAGCGCGCATGACCCAGCCTGCCGTATTCAAATACCATGCAGACGAACGCCGTGATTTCACGCGGGCGATAGCGGATTTGCATCGCGGGTTGAAGCTTTGGCGTTTGTGGTTCGAGCTAGCCCTTGACGATTTGCGCCAGCGGTATCGCCGCACCGTGTTCGGGGCGCTCTGGGTCAGTGTCTCCTATCTTGTCTTCGCCGTCACCATCGCGCTGATCGGCTCCCAAATGACCGGCACCGCTCTCTATCCCTTCATGGTATATGTCGCGGTCGGTTATCTTGCCTGGAATTTTATCAACGCTTCGGTGACAGATGGCTGCACTGTTTTCATAAATACAGAAAACTGGATTGCGGGCCTGCGCCTGCCTTTTTCGCTTTTCGTATTCCAGAGCATTGCCCGCGAGACTATCATATTCGGATATGGTGGAGCGATTGCCGCCGCCATCATCGTCCTGACCGGTCATGATCTGGCATGGACGGCGCTCGCCGCTCTGCCGGCCCTGATGCTCTATCTGATCAATGCTGTCGCCAGCCATCTCTTCTTCGGTGTTCTGGTCACTCGGTATCGCGACATTGCGCAGATCATACAGACAGCCATGCGTGTGCTTTTCTTTCTGACCCCCCTGATCTGGACACCGGAACAGGCGGGCGGACTGCGCGACTGGCTGTGGTGGAACCCCTTTACCTATTTCATTGATATCTTCCGGGCACCGATTGTGGATGGCATCATTCCCTGGAGCAGCTGGCTATTCTGTCTGACATTCTCGGCGGTGTTCTGCCTGATCGCATTCAGCCTGTTTGCGCATTTCCGCCGCCGCATCGTGTTCTGGTTCTAGATCCATGGTTTCGCTGACCCTCAATCACGTTTCGCTGACCTATCCGATCTTCGACAGCAATACGGTCGAGGACTCGCCAGACGGTGCCGGCCGGATCGAAAAGCGCAAACATGGCGGGCTCGGCCTGCGCGCGCTTCACGACATCACGCTGTCCATAAGGCAAGGCGACCGGGTCGGCCTGATTGGACGCAATGGGTCCGGCAAATCCACGCTTCTGCGCGTAATGGCAGGCATTTATGCGCCGGATGCGGGTGCAGTGCTTATAGAAGGGCAAACCGCCGGACTGTTCGAAGTCGGGCTCGGTATGCGGATCGAAGCAACAGGACGGCGAAATATCATTCTGCGGGCCCTTATGGAGGGTGATACCCGGGACGAAGCCGAAGCGCGCGTTGACCAGATTGCCGACTTTGTCGAGCTGCGTGATTTTCTCGACCTGCCGGTCCGGACCTACTCACAAGGCATGATGATGCGGCTGGCCTTCGCCCTCACGACTTCTTTCGGTGCAGAAATCGCTTTGCTGGATGAGTGGATTGGGACAGGAGACAAGAACTTCCGAAAGAAGGCGGATGCCCGCATGCAGGAAATCGTGGCGAATGCCGGAATTGTTGTTCTTGCCAGCCACAATCCCGAGCTCGTGCTGAAGCATTGCGAGCAGGCTATCTGGCTTGACCAAGGCATGATCCGGAAGTCCGGTGCCGTCGAGGACATCGTCCGCGCGTACGAGAACTCCGGTGACAGCTAGTCCAGCACTGCGCCGGTCAGTTCCGCCCAGCGTCCGGCGCAGGCGACGCGGAAAGCCGTTTCACCCGGCGCGGCACCTGCAGCTTTCCGGACGCGTTCGTGCACGATCCAGTCATCATTGAGCATCGGGCGGAATGCCTCAATGGCGTTCTCGAGATGCCGGTCGACCCAGATCCCGACCTTGCCCCGCATCCATTTCTGCTGCGGCGTCACAAAGCCCAGCTTTTTGCGCCGCCAGGCAATTTCCGGTGGCAGACGGTCCTCAAACGCCTTGCGTAGAATGTATTTGGTGTAGCCCTTTTTTACCTTGAGTTCACCGGGAATCCGGAAGGCGAGATCGCCAATGGCCTGCGACAGGAAAGGCAACCGCGTCTCGACCGCGAACGCCATCGCATTGCGGTCTTCATAGCGGAGCAAACCAGGGAGGCTGTCGCGAAGGACGAGATTGCGGATGAGAGTTTCGAGCCGGTACTGGCCGGGCGCAGGCGAAAATGGCTCCGGCAGGAAAGCCTCACGAACCGGTCCGCCCTTGGGTGGATAGCGGCCGATGGCCCTGAACATGGCGCGCCGGAAACGCTCGGAAACCACCGCCCGCCAGATGCCGCGGCCGAGACGGCCGGTTGTCAGGTCCGACGGCTCGGCTATTAGGGCGTTGAATTCCTTGAGAAATGACGGGTCCAGCCGCGCCAGCCGGTCGGCCATGGCATAGCCTGCCATCGGCGCATAACCGGCAAACAGCTCGTCCGCGCCCTGGCCATCGAGCATAACCTTGATGCCGGCCTTCCGGGCCGCCTCGAAAACAAAATACTGGGCACAAATGGAGGTCCCGGGGAACGGCTCGCCTTGTGTCCGGAGGATATCGTCCAGACGCGCCGCCACATCCTCCTCACCGGGATGCACTTCGACCAGTTCGACATTCTTCCCCTTGATCGCCGCCTCGACAAAAGGACGTTCCGAGAGCGACTGCCCGCCATCATTCGCCTCGTCGAAGATGGCAGAAACGCATATGAAGGGGTCACTGTTTGCATCCCGCAGCCGATCAACCGTGCCGAGAATGATGGATGAATCCAGACCGCCGGACAGGCATGTGCCGACCGGCACATCGGCCACAAGTTGACGGGAAACAGCTTCGTCCATCGCTTCGCGTAGCTTCGAAACGGCGCCGTCTTCCCACATCGGCGACTCCGCGTCCGGTTCCCAGAACGTCGTCCCCTTGTGTCCAGACACGGCCTTATGATCGGGCACCGCGCCATTCTTTAACTCGACTTCATACCAAAGCCCTGCCGGGCAACGGCTTACGTCTTTCCAGCTGGTAGAGTTGTAGCGATTGTCTACCTGACCTGAACCGATAAAGGCGTCGAGGGTGAAGGTGTCGGTCCTGGCGGGCACTTTCATTCCGGCCATCAGCTGACCTGCCTCTGACGCAAACGCCAGTGATTTGCCATCGCTCCCGGCCACAAACAAAGGCTTCTCGCCAAAGCGGTCACGGGCGATGGTGAGGACCTGCCTCTGCGCATCGTAGAACACCGCCGCGAACATACCGTCGATTTTCGCGAAACAATCCGTTCCCCATTCCGCGAAGGCGGCAAGGAAAACTTCCGTATCTCCCGTTGTCCGGAAGACATGGCCGTTGGCTTTCAGCGCGTCACGCAGCTCCCGGTAATTGTAGAGCGCGCCGTTGAAGATAAGCGTGTAACGCCCTTCCGCAGTCTGCATGGGCTGGGCGCTTTCATCGCTGGGATCATATATGGCAAGCCGCCGGTGGCCGAGTTCCAGTCGCCCGGCCGGCGTATCAAACCGCGCCCAGCCTTCACCATCGGGGCCGCGATGAGCCGCCGCGTGAAGTCCGGCCACCGCATCCGGCGCATTGATAGATGCCCAAATCCCGCACATGGGTCTTGCCCCGAAACGACCTAAGTTGGAAACAACCCCTATTCGCCCCCGCGCCAACCGGCAAGGATCAACGCCATGCGCCACGCCCTTTTACTCGCCCAGCGTTTCGACAAACGCGATGGCCGCTTGCTCCGGATTCGCGACGCCTTGCGAGAAGCCGGCTATGTCGTGACATCACTCGCCATGGACTCCGGCGGCGATGCCCGCCGCGACCCTGAGACGAAGGATTTGCGCCCCCGCGCCACCGGCCTCTTGATGCTCGCAAGCCAGCTGATCATGGCGGGAATCATTGCCGGATATTTCAATCGCTTCTTTCCGGTTGCCATGACGATCGGTTTCTGGTCGCTCATTGCCGTGATGATCGCCCTCGCAAGTCCTTTCGGCCGCCGCTACCGGCTGGCGCTGATCACCCGCACATCCGAATTCCTCGGCCGGATTGAAACCGGCAAGACACGCTATGGCCTCGTCTGGGCAGTTGACCCGGAATCGCTTCGCCTGGCGCGGGCGGTTGCCGACCGTGATGCCGCACGGCTGATATTCGATGCGCACGAATTTCACCGCGAGGAAGCGCCGGGCGATGACGCGCGCCGGGCATGGGTGACCCGCGAGGAAGAGAACGCTGCTCCCCGCATAAACCAATGGGTGACCATCAACGAATCTATCGCAAAACTCTATGCTGAGGCCATCTCCGGCAGTCATCCCGCGGTAATCTGTAACGCCATTGATCCACACAATCTTGATCGCCTGTCATCGCCCTTGCGGGCTGCGGCGGGCGTCAGGGATGATGAGAAGATCCTGCTTTATCATGGCTCTTTGAGGACCTTGCGGCATTTGCCGGAGCTTATTGATGCGTCAAATCATCTTCCGGACGACTGGAAGCTCGTCGTGCTGGGTGATGGACCGCTTAAAGCTGAACTAATGGCGCAAGACAGCGCAGCCATCTTCCTTGACCCGGTGGATTATGATGCCTTGCCACTTTGGGTGGCTGGTGCGGATATGGGCGCAATTCTCTATGAGGATGCCGGCCTCAACCAGCACAATTGCAGCCCCAACAAGCTCTATGAGTATATTGCGCTGGGTGTGCCGCTTCTGACCAGCAACCTGCCGGAACTGAAGCGATATACCGACGATGCCGGGTGCGGGCGGGTGGTTTCCGGACCGATTACGGCTGGCAGTATTTCCGCGGCGATAAAGAGTCTGTCCGGCCCTGATCTGTCCGCCATGAAATCCGCATGCCAGCGGACCGCCAAGACCCTGTCCTGGCAAGACGAGAAAGCGAAACTGATTGCCCTGCTATCGTCTCAGAGTTCCTGATCGAAGGCTCCGATTTCCGGGTGTTTGGCGAGTTCGGTCTGAATGTCCCGGAAGATGGCCTTCATGTCTTCGGCGGAATTCGGGCTTTCGACCACAATCACCAGGTTGGGCGTGTTGGATGAGGCGCGCACCAGCCCCCAGGCCCCATCTTCCAGCGTGAAGCGGACGCCATTGACCGTCAGCACGTCGCGCACCTTGCGTCCGAGGATTTCGCTGCGGGCCTTATAGGCTTCCGCGATCTGATCGACGATCGCGTATTTCTCCTCGTCCGTGCAGGCGGGCGACATGGTGGGTGAGGAAAAGCTCACCGGCAAGGCGCGGCGCATGTCCGCCATGGTCTGGCCGGGATTGCGATCCAGCATGTCGAGGACGGCGCGGGCGGCGACGATGCCATCGTCATAACCGCGTCCCAGTGGCGGCTGGAAGAAGAAGTGGCCGGACTTTTCAAAGCCGACCAGGGCGCCGGTCTGCTTCGAATAGCGCTTGATATAGGAGTGGCCGGTTTTCCAGTATTCGGTGGTGGCGTTGTTTTCCTTCAGGACCGGGTCGGTGAGGAACAGGCCTGTCGATTTTACATCGACCACGAATTTCGCATTGGCGTGCCGCGCCGACAGATCGCGGGCCAGCATCAGGCCGACCTTGTCGGCGAAGATTTCCTCGCCCTCATTGTCAACGACGCCGCAACGGTCGCCATCGCCATCGAAGGCGAGGCCGACATCTGCCTTATGCTCGAGCACGGCATCACGCAGTGCATGCAGCATCTTCATGTCTTCCGGATTGGGATTGTAGCGCGGAAAGGTGTGATCCAGTTCGCAATCCAGCGGGATGACCTCAACCCCCATGGCGGCCAGGGCTTTGGGCGCGAATGCGCCGGCCGTGCCATTGCCGCAGGCGGCCACGACTTTCAACGGGCGGGTGATATTCACGCCGTCTGAAAGGTCGGCGAGATAGCGCTGCGCCACGCCCTCTTCGCGGACATAGCCGCCACCGGGACGGGTGACGCCCTCACCTTTCAGCACGATCTCCTTCAGGCGGGCCATCTCGTCCGGGCCAAAGGTCAGGGCTTTTTCAACGCCCATTTTCACGCCGGTCCAGCCATTGGAATTATGGCTGGCGGTGACCATTGCCACGCAATCGATGTCCAGGTCGAACTGCGAAAAATAGGCCGTGGGCGACAGGGCCAGTCCGATGTCATGAACCTTGATACCGGCTGACATCAGGCCGACCATGAGCGCCTGTTTCACGCCCAGCGAATAGCCGCGGAAATCATGACCGGTGACGATTTCCGGCGCAACGCCGAGCTCGTGGATCAGCGTACCGAGGCCCAGGCCAAGCGCCTGAATGCCATAGAGGTTGATCTCGGGCGTCTTGTCCGAGCCGGGATGGCCGAACCACCAGCGCGCATCATATTCGCGGAAACCGGTCGGCTTGATCTGGGCCGAGGTTTCAAAATCCCAACTATTGGGCACGAGATCGGCGCGCGGGGGCTGGCTCATACTGACACTCCTCCGGAGGTTGGCCTAGCGGCCGACACTGACATAGGTAAAGCCGCGATTTTTCATGTCATCGGGGCTGTAGATATTGCGCAGATCCACCACGACATCGCCGGCCATGATCTCTTTCAAACGATTGGTGTCGAGGGCGCGGAATTCATTCCACTCGGTGATGATGACCAGCGCATCAGCGCCTTCGGCGCAAAGATAGGGGCCGGAGGTGAACTCCACATCCTTCAGCAGTTTTTCAGCCTCCACGATACCTGCCGGATCATAGGCGCGGACTTTCGCGCCCGCATCCTGCAAGGCCGGGATGATGTCCAGCGACGGCGCTTCGCGCATATCATCCGTCCCCGGTTTGAAGGTCAGGCCCAGAACCGAAATCGTCTTGCCGCTGACATCACCGCCCATGGCCCTGATGATTTTCTTGGCCATGTCGTGCTTGCGGCGGTCATTGACCTCCACGGTTGTCTCGATCAGGCGCAAGGGCGTGCCGGCTTCCTGGGCGGTGCGGGTCAGGGCCAGCGTGTCCTTGGGAAAGCAGGAACCGCCATAACCCGGTCCGGCATGAAGGAATTTGCTGCCGATCCGGTTGTCGAGACCGACGCCACGGGCGACTTCCTGGACATTGGCCCCCACGCCTTCGCACAGATCGGCCATTTCGTTGATGAAGGTGATCTTCATGGCCAGAAAGGCGTTGGCAGCGTATTTGATCAGCTCGGATGTCCGGCGGCTGGTAAACAGGATGGGCGTCTCGTTGAGATAGAGCGGGCGATAGACTTCGCTCATCACCTCGCGGGCGCGCGCATCATCCGTGCCAACCACCACCCGGTCCGGGCGTTTGAAATCATCGATCGCGGCCCCTTCACGCAGGAATTCCGGATTGGAGACCACGGCAAAATCGCCATCCGGACGGGTTTCGCGGATGATTTTCTCGACTTCGTCGCCGGTGCCGACCGGCACGGTCGACTTGGTAACGACGACCGTATAGCCCTCCATCACGCTGGCAATTTCCTTTGCCGCAGCATGGACATAGGACAGATCGGCAAAGCCGTCACCGCGCCGCGACGGTGTGCCCACGGCGATAAAAACGGCATCCGCTTCCTTCACCGCGCGCGTCAGGTCGGTATCAAAACCCAGACGCTCCTCGCGCACATTGCGCTGGACCAGTTGATCGAGGCCGGGCTCGTAAATGGGAATGCCGCCCGAGCGCAGCATGTCCACCTTCTCCTGATCCTTGTCGATGCAGGTGACGTGGTGACCGAAATCGGCGAAACAGGCGCCGGAAACCAGTCCCACATATCCGGTCCCGATCATGGCTATGCGCATGGGGATTTCCTTCTTGTTCCGTGTTGCTGACCGTCTACCGATAAGGGGGCAGCGCGGTCAATGCGCAAGGCCTATTTAACACCGGCCCGCAAGAGGTCGTGAATGTGAAGCAGCCCGGCCGGCTTTTTGTCCTCGACCGCGAAAAGCTGAGTGATCTTGACCGGACCCGCGGTCATGATCCGCAGCGCATCGGCAGCGAGCGTCCCGGGCTGAACGGTTTTCGGGCCACGCGTCATGACTTCGGCAACGGGCTGGTCCAGAAGGTCCGGGCCCATATGGCGGCGCAGATCGCCATCCGTCACCATGCCGATCAGACATCCCTGGGCGTCAATCACACCGACACATCCCAGCCCTTTCGCGCTGATTTCGATCAGGGCCTCGCCCATGCGCGCCTCGAGCCCGATCAACGGAATGGCGTCGCCGGAATGCATCAGATCTCCAACGGTCGCGAGCGCGGCGCCCAGCGCGCCACCGGGGTGATACATCTTGAAATCCTGGGCGGTGAATCCGCGGGCTTCCAGAAGCGCGACGGCCAGCGCATCCCCTAAAGCGAGCATCAGCGTTGTGGAGGTGGTCGGCGCCCGGGTCTCCGCACAGGCCTCCGGGGCATCGGGCACGAGCAGGAGATAATCGCTGGCCCTGGCCAGGCCCGACTCTGCCCCGCAGGTCATGCCGATGAGCGGCGTTCCGAAGCGGCGGCAATAGGCCATCAGATCGCCCAGCTCCCGCGTCTCGCCGGATTTTGACAGGGCGAGCACGGCATCATCCGGCGTGATCATGCCGAGATCGCCATGGCTGGCCTCTGTCGGGTGAACGAATTGCGCAGGTGCGCCCGTCGACGCCAGGGTCGCCGCGATCTTGCGCGCCACATGCCCGGATTTGCCTATGCCGGCGCAGATGATCCGGCCCTTGATATTCTTCAGGCGCTCGACGATCGCATTGAAGCCGTCATCGAGACTGTCAGCCAATTGCCCCAGACCGTCCTGTTCCAGACGGATTACACGGCGGGCCACTTCCAGCGAATTTATCTGTGTCATCTGCCATCTGCCTTGATCCTGTCCCGGCATAGCAGAAGGGCGCGCTTGGCGGAAAGGGCGTTTGCTGCCCTTTGGCTTGCTCCGCCTCCGCCCCCGCGCTATCCGGAGCAGGACAGCCTCGGGAGTGTATATGGCAAAGCTGGTATTGATCCGTCACGGGCAGAGCGAATGGAATTTGCAAAACCGCTTCACCGGCTGGGTGGATGTGAAGCTGACCGCAGAAGGCGAAGCCCAGGCCCGGAAGGCTGGCACGCTGCTGGCAGAGACCGGGTTTGCCCCGAAACGGGCCTTCACCTCGGTCCTGACGCGTGCCATCCGCACGCTCTGGCTGACCCTGGAAGAAATGGACCGTGTCTGGATTCCGGTGGAGAAGTCCTGGCGGCTGAACGAGCGGCATTATGGGGCGCTGACCGGGCTCAACAAGGATGAAACCCGCGAGCGTCATGGCGATGCCCAGGTCCAGATCTGGCGCCGCAGTTTTGATACACCGCCGCCGCCGCTGGATATCACCGACGAGCGCCACCCCTCGCATGATCCACGCTATACGGACCTGCCCTCCGATCAATTGCCGGCAACGGAGTCCCTCAAGGTCACGCTGGATCGCGTGCAGCCCTATTGGGACAGCACGATTGCGCCCTTGCTGGAGGCCGGCGAGGACGTGCTGGTCGTGGCCCATGGCAATTCACTTCGTGCCATAGTGAAGCTGCTCTTCCAGCTGACCGGCGATGAAATCGTCCGCATCGAGATTCCGACCGGCAATCCGCTGGAGATCGGTATGGACGGAGAAGGCAAATTGCCGGTGACCGCCCGCTATCTCGATACTGAGCGGGCCCAGCCGCTGCCCGATATTCCTTGAGTCGGCTGACCGACCTTCGCATGATGGATACAGCGCTGGCCCTGGCGCGATCGGGGCTCGGCACGACCGCGCCCAATCCCAGCGTCGGCTGCGTCCTCTTCAAGAATGGCGCAATCATCGGTGCCGGTGTGACCGCGCCCGGCGGGCGGCCCCATGCCGAGCGGCTGGCGCTCGACATGGCAGGTCAGGAAGCCGGCGGGGCGACAGCCTATGTCACGCTGGAACCCTGCGCTCATACCGGCCAGACTCCGCCCTGCGCAGACGCGCTGATCAAAGCGGGCATCGCCCGTGCCGTGATCGCCTGTGCCGACCCGGACCCGCGCACCGCCGGTCAGGGGGCGGACAGGCTCAAAGCCGCAGGCATTATCGTGGACACAGGTCTGCGCAGGGCAGAGGCGGAAGCCTTGCATGCCGGTTTCTTTCACCGGATCCGGCGGGGCTGGCCGCTTGTTGCGATTGATACCAATCCCGTCAGCTATGATTTGAGCCTCAAGGATTTCGATTATCCGGATGTTCTTGCAGCGCTTCGTGCCCTCGGGGATACCGGAATCACCCGGCTACGGCTTGTTCCCGGCTCGCCGGCCGCAGAAGCGGCCCATGCGGCGCGTCTCGTCGATGTGACAGTGCCGGGGTTAAACACCCTGCGTTAACCCAATTTCGGGATAATTTTCCTTCGTCTCAGGGAATTAGAGCCGCTCATGCCGGATCGCGTTCAATACCGTACGCTCAATCAGGCGCAGGTTGATGAGATCTGCCGCCGTCATGAGCTGTTGTGGAGCGGCAAGCCCGGCGGGGCGCGCGCCTCCTTTACCTATTGCGTGCTCGACGGGCTGATCCTGTCCAACCGCGACCTCTCCGATGCCGATTTTACGGGCTCGACACTGGTCGGGGCGGATCTGTCCGGCGCGGTGCTCAATTCCAGCAGTCTCTACGGGTGCGATATGCGGCGGGCCAATCTGCAAGGCGCATCGCTGCGGCGCGCGGACATGCGCGGGGCCGCCCTGCGGGGGGCGAATCTGCAGGGCGCGGACCTGTCCGAGTGCGATCTGCGCGAAGGCACAATCGCGCAGATGGACCGCGAGCGGGGTCTTTCCGTACTCAAGCACAAATCCCGGCCCGGCGAGATGACGATGGCGAATTTCCAGGGCGCCAATCTCTCGCGCTCGAAAATGTCCGGTTCGTCGGCACAGCGGGCGGATTTCACGGATGCTGTCCTTCTGGGTACGCGGCTGGTGCGCGCCAATCTGCGATCAACCGTGTTTTCGGGCGCCAATCTTGAAGGCGCGGACCTGTCCGGGGCCGATCTTACCGATGCGGATATGACCGATGCCGTCCTGATCGGCACGACGATGACGATGGCACGGCTGGATAATTGTGATCGCACCGGTGCCCTGACGGACGAGCCCGTGGGCCGGAATATGCGGGAGCTCGACCGCCCGGTCGAAGACATGATCGAGGATCATATCCGCTGGTGCGCGACCAACGGGAAAGAAGGGCAGCCCTCTTCCTTTGATGATACCGATCTGCGCCCGCTGGTGTCACTGGCTGGCAAAACGCTGACCGCCTTCCATGCGCGCGGTGCGACGCTGTACGGCCTGGATCTCGAGGGAGCGCAATTACAGGGGGCGCGGCTGGAACGCGCTGACTTGCGGATGACCTGCCTGCGGGGGGCGGATTTGCGCGGTGCGGATCTGACTGGCGCGAAGCTGAATAATGCTGATCTGCGCGACTGCAAGCTGGGGCCCTTATTGCTGGAGGAGGACCGCATTCTGCCCGCCTCACTGGCGGCAGCCAAGGTGCGCTATTCCGACCTATCCGGTGCCGATCTCCGGCGCATCAAGGCGACGGGCGCGGATTTTTCCTATTCCACGCTTTACGGTGCCGATGTGCGCCATGCCCATTTCTCCGGCTCCTGTTTTACCGGCGCGCGAGTCAGCGAATCCTTTCTGACCGACATTGATGCAGCGGATGGCGTGGTTGATCTGGATGCCGCCTGACAACAAAAAGCGCGCGCCTGAAGGGAATAAGGCGCGCGCTCTCGCTGTGTACGTTGCTGTGTCAGGGTCTAGGCAGCTTTCGACTTGCCACCTTCAATGACCTTCCGGCCTTTCGCGGATGTGTTGCCGATGGAAATCCGGCGCGGCTTTGCGCTTTCCGGGATCTCACGGCGGAGCGTTACGGCCAGCAGGCCATTCTTCAGCTCCGCGTTGTCGACGACGACATGGTCCGCAAGATGGAAGCGGCGCTCGAAGGCGCGCTCGGCAATGCCGCGATAGAGGTAATTCGGACCATCTTCCTCTGACCGGGCCTCCTTGCGTCCGGAAACCGTTAGCACGTTTTCCTGGACCTCAACGGTCAGCTCGTCTTCGCCGAAGCCGGCAACGGCCAGTTCGATACGGTAATCATTCTCGCCAAGCTGTTCGATATTATAGGGCGGGAACCCGGCTGACGGATCAGCTTTCGAGGCTGAATCGATCATGTTCGCCAGACGGTCAAAACCGACGATCGAACGGTAGAGCGGTGTGTAATCAAGGCTTCTCATAGTCTTATCCTCCTTCAGAAGCGACAAGTATTGCGTCCGGCCCTTGCCCTGGACCGGACAGGTTCCGCACCGGGTTTGATCCGCCATTCAGGCCGGATCGTCCGATGCGCAGACCCCGTTATGGCGGCCTGCATCAAACGAGGTAGGAATGCCGATCAGTGCTTGCAAGAGGGGCTGTGCTTCTTTAGTCGTAGACGTTGAAAAATCAGCAATTCCGGGAGTTTCACATGCAACGCGCACTTTGGATGGCCGGTCTGGCAAGCTTGGTTCTGACAGCTTGCAGTGGTGGTGAAGACGCGGCCATTGATGAAATCGCGGCGGATCCCGAACCTGCTGCTGAACAGGACACCGGAACGGTTGTCGCCGAGACGCAGAGCGCGGCCGAGAGCGGAACGCTGGAATGGGCTCTGGCTGGCGACTGGCGCGGCGAAAATGGCGCGCGCGATGAATTCCGCCATCCGTCTGAGACGCTGGCCTTCTTCGAGATCGAGCCGTCCAATACGGTGATCGAGATCTGGCCGGGCGGTGGCTGGTATGCGGAAATCCTGGCGCCCTGGCTGAATGCCAATGGCGGCACCTATATCGCGGCGCATTTCCCTGCTGACAGCGAGAGCGAATTCCGCCGCCGCAGCCGGGCCAGCTTTGAAGACCGGTTTACCGGCTCTGACCTGTTTGGCGATGTCGTAATCCGTGATTGGGGTCCGGAAAATCGGGGGCTGGGTGCGCCCGGTTCCGCGGACGCCGTTCTGACATTCCGCAATGTCCATAACTGGATGCGTGGCGGATTTACCGAACGTGCCTTTTCGGATTTTTACGCGGTTCTGCGCCCGGGCGGCGTGCTGGGCGTGGTTGAACACCGCCTGCCGGACACACGCGAACAGGATCCGCTGGCTGGATCCGGCTATGTCCAGGAAGCCTATGTTGTCGCGATCGCCCGCGAGGCGGGCTTTGAACTGGTCGGGAGCAGCGAGATCAACGCCAATCCTGCGGATACCGCCGATCATCCGAACGGGGTCTGGACACTGCCGCCTTCCCGCAGCGGCTGGGAAGCCGAAGGGTTTGATTCCACCCCCTATGAGGCGATTGGCGAAAGCGACCGGATGACGCTGTTATTCCGCAAGCCGGAGACCGATCCGGTGCCTGCAGAGGACGAGGGCTAGACCGAATTCAGTTTATCGATCGCACGGGCATGGAGTTTAGGTGTCGCCGCGGCGACCAGCGCTCCGGTGCTGACATCGTCCTCACCCTGCCAGTTGGTGATGATTCCACCTGCGCCCTTCACGACCGGTATGAGCGCATGGATGTCATAGGCAGACAGGCCGGATTCGATGACCAGATCGACGCATCCGGCCGCCAGAAGACCATAGCCATAGGCATCCATACCATACCGGGTCAGGCGGGCAGCCTTCCGGACGGCGGCGAACTGACCGGCTTCGCGGTCCTGAAACAGATAGGGATCGGTGGTTACAAGGATGGCCTCGCCGAGCTCCGTGACTCCTGAAACCTGCATGGCATGGCGCGACTCCCGGGTTGCCAGCTCGGCACCGCCGGCATGGCCTGAAAACCGCTCGCCGGTATGCGGCTGATCGATCACGCCGAGCACGGGCCGGTTTTCGTATGTCAGGGCAATCAGCACGGTCCAGGCCGGGGTTCCGGCGATGAAGCCGCGCGTGCCATCAATCGGATCCAGCGTCCAGGACCAGCCATTGCGGCTCTCAAGCGGCGGAAATTCCTCGCCTAGAACGCCATCGCCGGGGCGCTCGACATTGATGAGATCACGCATCGCCTGTTCGGAGGACCGGTCCGCAATCGTGACCGGATCAAACCCTGCCGCGGCCTTATTCTGCACCGGAGGGCGGCGGCGGAAATGCGGTAAAATGGCGGCACCGGCGGCATCTGCCAACCGGTGCGCAAACGAGAGGTCGTTTTCGAGATTACGTGCTGTCATGCCGCTGACCTATCAGGGCGGTCAGCGATTGTCAGCTATCAAGATTTCAAGCGGCATCGTTGGCCGGTTCTGCCGGTTCCAGCGACTTGGCGAGCTCGAGCAGCCGTTTGCGCGGCCGTTCGCCGAGCCGGTAATAGGCGCGGACGAGATCCATGGTCTCTTTCTTTGACAGGATATCGGCCGCCATGGCGTCCGGATCATCGTCTTTTGCATCATCCGGAATCAGGCCTTCATAGAAATACTGGGCCGGCACATCGAGGGACTGTGACAACTCGAACAGACGGCTGGCACTGACGCGGTTGGCGCCACACTCGTATTTCTGGATTTGCTGAAAGCGGATTCCGACGGATTCTGCCAGCTGTTGCTGGGTCAGCCCCAAGAGACGGCGGCGGCGGCGCAACCGCTTGCCAATGTGGAAATCAATCTCGTTCGTCATGTTATCGGCTCCAGTAATCGCTTGTTGACCTACGTCCGCTCGACGCGTTCGCGCTAGAGGGGAGCAAAGGCCATGCCGCGCATGACGAGACGAAGTTTTAATGCATTATTTCAGATATTTATGTGACATTTTATGACCATTTTTCCTGCACAAGCGCGCGGAGTACGGCTTCGATTTTCTCCCGCGTGGCGGGAAATGTGCCGGAACGGGTCACTGTTTCCTCGTTCAGATACAGGCCGCGATTGATCTCGATCTGAATGGCATGCCGATTCTGACCCGGCTTGCCATAACACGCCGTTGTATAGCCGCCGGCGTAAGGCCGATTACGGCGGACCAGAAAACCTTGCGCAAGGAATGCCGCCTCGACGCGGGTCATGATGGCTGCGTCGCAGGCGCTGCCATGCCGGTCGCCCAGCACAATATCTGCGCCGCCGGCCGCTATGGCCGGCATGGAATGAAAGTCGAGCAATATCGCCTTGCCGAAAATATCACAGGCGGATTTCAGCTCGACATCTACGGCCCCATGATACGGCCGGTAGTAATCCGCTATGCGTTGCCGGGCTTCGGCAGTGGATAGCGGGCCATGGTAGAGGGCGCGACCGCCCGCGCTGACCCGCGGGATGATGCCCAGACCAGCCTGGACATGCGGGGTCGTTCCGGGAGGTGTGGCGGCCAAGTCCGCAAATAGTGCAGGATCAAGTTCCCTTGTCGAACGGTTGGGATCAATGAAGACCCGCGGAAAAGGCGCAATGACACTGGTGATTCCAAGTCCCGGAGCCGCTTCGATCAGCTTGTCGACATAGGCATCTTCGGAGCGCCGCAACTGGTCCAGCGGCAAGGCTGACTGCGCCAGGAGATCCGGTGGGTAGGTCCGCCCGCTGTGCGGTGATGCGGCCAGCAGGGGCGAGCGCCGCTCGGCCGGACGGTGCACGATCACGGGATCCGTGATCCGGGCGATGACGGCCGGAGACGGATCCATGGCCTGAGCCGGTTGAGGGGATAAGAGCCGTGACATCGCCGCACAATGGCGAAGGGCGGGTGTACCGGTCAAGTATTTCAAATGCCACTGACAGCGCGCGTTCAGCGGACTTTTACCTTAATGCGCTAGACGGGGGTCAGGAAACGGATTGGTGGAGATCCCGGAATGGCGAAAATCCTTTTGGCTGAAGATGATGGCTCCATGCGTGACTTTCTGGCCAAGGCCCTGAAACGGGCCGGTCATGATGTCGTGGCATGCGCCGATGGCGATGAGGGCCTGTCGGTCTTCGAAGCAAACAAGGACGCATTTGACCTGCTGTTGACTGATATTGTCATGCCCGGCATTGACGGGATCGAGCTGGCACGACGGGCCGCAGAGCTGACACCGGCACTGAAGATCATGTTCATTACCGGATTTGCAGCGGTTGCCCTGAATCCGGGTTCGAGCGCGCCGAGCAATGCCAAAGTGCTGTCCAAGCCTTTCCATCTGCGGGAGCTGGTGGATGAGGTTGACCGGGTGATGGCGGCCTGAGTTTCATCGTATCGGCAAAAACAAAAAGGCCCGCTCTTTCGAGCGGGCCTTTCCCGTTGGAGTTTCGTATGCCTACCGCGCCGGGTTTTGCGGTGTCGGCATGCCACACTCATTGGCCAGCCAGCTGGTCAGCTCGGTATAAAGCGTCAGCTGGTTGTCAAAATTGAGCGTGTTCGAGAAGTGGTCCGCGTCCGGCAATTCGACATAGCGGTGCGGAATACCGTTGCGTTCCAGCGCCCGGATCATGAACTGGCTCTGATATTGCGGCACGCGCTGATCAACTTCACCATGGATGATGAGCAGCGGGATACGCATATCCCCAGCAAATTCACTGGGTGACATGCCGGCATAGCCTTCATCAATCAGCTCGCTCTGAATGCCGCCACCACCGAAGTCGCGCTGGATGACATCGAGATCGGACACGCCGGCGCCGGCAATGGCGCAATTATAGACCGGTGGCTGACGGACCGCAGCTGCAAACGCTGCATAGCCGCCATAGCTCCAGCCGAACATGGCCACCTGATCCGGCTCGGTCAGCCCGGCATCAATGAGATAGCGGACGCCATCATCCTTGTCGTCCGACATGGTGATGCCCCACTGTCCCCAGCTGCGCAGCCAGTGATCAATGCCGTAGCCAAGCGATCCGCGGTATTGCGGCTGCATGACCATGTAGCCGCGATTGGCGAGAACGGTAGCCCATTCATCAAACGCCCGGGTTTCGGACACCCAGGGACCACCGTGCGGCATGACCACAAGCGGATAAGGCGCTTCGCCGAAGGGCGGCAAAGTGAGAATGGCCGGAATTTGAAGACCGTCGCGGGCTTCATAGGTGATGAATTCCTCGCGGCCGAATGCGGCCTCCATCAATTGCGGGAAGGCGCGGCCGATGACGACCGGCTGTCCACCCTCGATATAGTAATAGACGCCCGGTTCCTGCGCGGATTGCGAGAAGACCAGCATCTGGGCGCATTCATTCACACAGCTGAGAATGGTGTTGCGTGTGTCCGGAAAGGCATTGTCGACGACGGCCTGCAGATCTGCCATTTCCTGACTGATCCACGCATACTGGCGTTCGCCATCCGCATAGAAGCTGAAACCTGCGAGTTCCGGCTCACGGTCGATATGGGGCTCGAAACGCGGCCCCTGCATATCGACATCCTCGCGCTGATAGATGGTGCGGACATATTCGCCCGAGCGCAAATCCATGATGTGGGCCCCGACCGTGTTTTCACCATTATGGGCGAGCACATAGGCGCGGTAATCGCGATCCGGATCAAAGCCCACAACGCTGACACCCGACTGGCCGTAGGTGTCGTATTCCGTCAGCGACCAGCGCATCACTTCGCGCCATTCCGGATCATCCGGATCGGGACGCCAGAAATAGATCACTTCCTCGCTGCCGACATCGATCTCGGTTGCAAAACGGGGATTGCCTTCCTGATCCAGCACGTAATTGCCGAACCGGCTGCTGCCGCGAAGGATCCGCGTCTGGCGGCCGGTGCGGACATTATAGCGATAGAAATCAGGCGTGCTGACCCGGCCGATTGACCGGCCGCGGAGATCTTCGACCGTGGTGTCCGCATCCAGGCCTGCCGTGCGGATAATGATATGATCCGGATCGTCTGCCATGCGGCGCACGATCTGGACGTCATCATTCAGCGTGCGGAAACCGCCCTCGCCCGACCAGTGAACAATGGCCTGCCGGAATTCAAAAACGCCCTGATTGACACCTTCAATCCGGTCTCTGACCTGCTGCCGGAAATTCACGATCAGATATTCAGGTGACACCCAGCTGACGCTCAACACTTCCATGCGGTCGGCGCCGAGGCGCACCGGGGCGGCGGAGAAGTCGTCCGTCGAATAGACCTCGACAATATAATCACCATCGCGGGCGGTCAGGCGTCGCATGGCGATATGCTCGCCATCGGGCGACAGGGAGACATTCGCCACCGCCGGATAGGTTGCAAAGTATTCCAGCGGCACGACTTCGCCCTGAACGGCGTAGCTGCTGCCTGCGGCCAACAGGCTCGCGACCGCTCCCAAAACAAGTTTACGCATATTCACATCCCCTGAGGCTGTCTGATCCCGGTTGGAAGATAGAGTGCGCAAATTGGCCGCCAAGGGCAAGGCCCGTCAGGGCGCAATGCGCAGCGTGCTTGAATGTCTCTGCCAAAAAAAAAAGCGGCCCCGGATATCTCCGGAGCCGCTCATTCTCAGTCCTGTTGCCGTTTCTTAGAACGACTTGCGTACGCCAAGGAACCAGCGGCGACCGCGGAGGTCGTGGCCAATACCGATCGGCACATTGCCGATGGCGAACACACCAGCCGGGTCAACCGTCGGCGGAGCGACGTCGAACACGTTCTGGATACCGAAGTTCACGACCCACGTATCCGGCGTCCAGGAGACACCGAGCGTATTGGTGATGTAATCCTCGGTCCAGTAGACCGGCGTACCGCAGTTGATGAGGCCGGTTCCTGTCGGATTGACCTGACGGCAGGTCGAACCGGTCGCGCCCGGATTGTTTTCTTCACCGCCGCCGATGTACTGGGCGAGCCACGTGAAGCGCCAGTTATTCCGATCGAGTGCGACACGGACAGAACCTGTCCAATGCGGCGCTTCGGTTTCCCCAGCGTTGTCATCCGGCGTTCCCTGAACATTGAAGACCTGCTCGTTCAGGCGCGTCGCGCGGAGGTCGGTGGTCAGACCCCAGCCGCCAAACCACGGGAGCTCATCCTCATAGAGAATGTTGAAGTCCACACCCTTCGAGTTGATCGTACCGATGTTGATGAAGGAGGCATCGATGAAATTCAGGAAGCCCTGTCCATCACGCCGGATACGGTTACAGAAGGCGGACTGGAAGCCCGGGATCGTATTGTAGCAATCATTCACGATAAAGCCGGCGGTCGGCTCATTGACCGAGTCGCTGACGACGATGTCGTAATAGGTCACTGCAAAACGAAGATCGAAGGCTTCAAACCAGGGCTGTTCTGCCACAACGCCCCAAGTTTGCGAGCGTGAGGTTTCCGGATCCAGCGCTGTCGTACCACCCGATGCCGTTTCCACTGAAGTGTTCGGCAGAAGATTGCCTGCAAGACCCAGTGATGTCGGATCGACACCGGCGGCCTGACAGTTGGCGATCGTGATCTGCGAGCGGGTGTCGAGATTCGGATCGTATTGCAGCTGTGTCGCCGGATTGTTGTCATGATCGACACGGGCTGCGGTCGGAACCACACACGGGTCGGCGACAGTGGCAAAACCGGTCTGACCCGCCAGGAACTGCTCGCGGGCATTCGGCGCACGATAGGAGGTGCCGTAGGAACCGCGGAAGTTCAGCCAGTTGGTCGGACGCCAGTTACCCTTGATCGAGTAGGTGACATCTGAACCGTAATTGCTCTCATCCGTCCAGCGGCCCGAGAGGTTGATCGTCACTTCTTCAGCGAAGCGGCGGCCCAGGATTGGCTGGAATTCCGTTTCTGCGAAAACTTCCCACAGATAGCGGTTACCGGTTGCGCCCTGGTCAGCCGAACGGAAGATGATGTCACCGCGGCCAAAAGTATCGTCTGCCTGGGACTGGATGGTGTCACGGCGATATTCGAAACCGAGAACGAGCGGGACGTCAGAACCATTGTTCAGTGTGAACAGATTGCCGGTCGTTGTACCGCCAACGAGCAATTGCTCGTAAACAGTCCGGATGGTCGCCGGTGCCAGGAGATAGTCCATTTCGGCTTGCGAAAGGACACCGCCGCCTTCCTGATAGAGGGAAGGCTGGAACAGGTTGACCGGAACACATGGCGTATTGCTAAGGAATTCACCGCCAAAGGCGCCGACTTCATTGTCCGGAATGCCATCACCATTGATGTCGATACCGCAGACCACCTGGCCATTGGGCAGGCGGACGGAGGTGTTGAGCGACAATTGCAGGCGGTCATTATCAACCCCGACGAAGCGGCTGAAGCCTTCCGAGCGGGCATAGCTCGTGAAGAGGTCATAGCTCCAGGAATTAAAGAAGGGCAGATCGCCGCGGAAACCAACCACAGAGCTGATCTGTGTGATGTCCGCTTCCTGACGGTCCCGTTCGCCCAGAATCTGGACGATCGGCACAACATCGAGGTTGCCGAAGTTCACGCCAAAGACCGTACCCAGGCAGTTCACGCCATTCGGGTTGCTGGTCTGGTTACACGGGTTGAACGGGTTGTTCCCCGGCACGGTCGGGAAGAAGCCCGGATCCAGCGAATTGATGGTCGTTTGACGATTGGCCACCAGCAACTCGTAGTAAGCCGAGGTATTGCTGCCCCAGCTGACATCGTGCTCGCCATAGCTGTAGAAGCTCCAGCGCTGCTGCTCGGGAATGAAGTCCTGATCGTTATAGTTCGATGCCGTATTCTGGTTGTACAGCGGCGAAGCAAAGTCGAAATCGGACGTGTACGGTCCGGGCTGACCTTGCAGACGCGCCAGGCTCCAGACGTTCGACCCCAACGGACCGCCGAAACGGCCCCCAAGATTGGATTCCGAGAAGTCCGGAACACCGATATTGGAGAAACCCGGTGTGTAGTAGGTGGAACCGAAACCGACCGGGATAAAGAGGCGGTTGATCAGGGAAGTGTTACAATTGGAGTTCGTACCAGTGAACAGACCGACATTACGTCCGGCATTGATGTCGCCCGGGGCTGCCGTGCGGAAATCGAATGTCGACACGTCGTCCTGGCGGATCACACCGTCATTGCCGATCTCGTAATTGCGCGGACATCCGCGGGTAAAATCACGGTCGCCGAGGCGCTGGACTTCGGTTTGCGAATATTCAAAGGCAAAACCGGCGAAGCCACGGTCGGAGTTGATACCCCAGGCGGCTGCGAACTGGGTTTGCTCACCGCCACTGTCGAAGGGTGTGGTGCGGTTGTATTCAAACTCGACGCCTTCGAAATCCTGACGGAGCACGACGTTGGCCACACCGGCCACAGCGTCCGAACCGTAGATCGAGGAGGCACCATCAAGCAGCAGGTCGATGCGCTCGATGATCAGTCCCGGGATCAGTGTGAGATCCGGGCTGGTCGGTGCGCCACCGATACCGGCCGGCGCCAGACGGCGGCCATTGATCAGCGTCAGGGTCCGCTCGGCATTCAGGCCACGCAGGTTTAGCTGAACCGAACCCGGGCCGTTGTCGAGAACGAAACCAACGAATGTGGTGTCGATCTGTGTACCGGTCGCTTGCGACTGGGCCTGCAGAATGTCTGCGGCATTTACAAGGCCGACTTCGCGCGAAACTTCGCCCGAAATGACCTGCACCGGCGAAAGCGAGTTGAATTCAGAGCGCTGAATCCGGGAACCGGTTACAATAACCGTATCCTCTTCTTCCTCTTCCTCAACGGCTTCCTCATCTTCTTCGACGGCCTGCGCATACGCAGTCGCCCCGGCCAGACCCGCTGCCGCGAAGCCCGCCAGAATGGTTGAGCGCAAGAGACGCTCGCGATCCCAGAAATTGCTCACTGTCATACCCCTTCATGACTTGTTTATTTTGGTTCACCGCGACAGAACAGACACCGAGGCAAACGCGCACAGCCGGAAAGTGGCTACTTTCCTGACCTCACTATCGCCGCCGCATTCCCGCTCGTAAAGCGTGCGCCCCATCTTCGCCGTATTTCCGCCGGGAATGTTGCATAAAAGTCATACGATCGTCAGACGCCTGTCATTTCAGCACAGAATGCAGCTTCGTCTTGCATCCGTGCCGCAGCAGGGCTAATAGCTCGCCTCCCTTGGTGGACGGGCGCGTAGCTCAGTGGGAGAGCACTACGTTGACATCGTAGGGGTCGCAAGTTCAATCCTTGCCGCGCCCACCATTTTCTTCCTGTTTACAACACGATAACACACCGGACGTGATGGACGCATTGGCAGTCCTGCGGGCATGCCTATGTTGACGCTGATGGTTATGAAGGATGACTGCCATGTCTGATGCATTGCTGGCCCGCCTCGACGCGATATCCGATCCGTCCAGCGGCAAGGGTCTGGCCGCGGCCGGACGCCTCGATGGGGCCGTCATCGACAAGGGCGTCGCCACAATTGTCCTCAAGGCGGCAGCGGACGAAGATGCGGCGGGCCTGAAAGCCGAAATCGAATCGGCGGCGCGCGAGGTCAGCGGCGTCGAGCGGGTCCGTGTCATCACCACGATCCAGCGCGCACCCGGACAGCCGAAGGAGCGCCCGCGGCAGGCCACAGCCGCCGCAGATGGGCCGCGTCCGGCAAAGCGGATCATTGCGGTGGCCGCCGGCAAGGGCGGGGTTGGCAAATCCACGGTCGCAGCGAATTTGGCGGCCGCCCTGACCCGACAGGGCCACCGGGTCGGCATACTGGATGCCGATATTTACGGCCCGTCCATTCCGCGGCTTTTCGGCCTGCGCGATATCAAGGGGCTGAAGAAGACCGACAAGGGCATAGAGCCCGCCGAGGCGCATGGTGTCCGCGTCGTGTCCATGGGTTTCCTGACAAAGCCCGGCCAGCCGGTCGTCTGGCGCGGGCCCATGGTGCAGGGGGCGATACAGCAATTCCTGAACGAGACCGACTGGGGCCAGCCTGACCTTCTGATCATCGACATGCCGCCCGGTACGGGCGATGCCCAGCTGGCCATTGCCCAGACCATCGCCATTGACGGCGTGGTGATCGCCTGCACGCCGCAGGATCTGGCGCTGGATGATGCCCGCAAGGCCATTGCCATGTTTGAAAAGACGCATACGCCCATTCTCGGCCTGATCGAGAATATGAGCGTGTTTCTCTGCCCGCATTGCGGTGAAGCCAGCGAGATATTCGGCCATGGCGGCACACGCGCCGAAGCCGAAGCGATGGGCGTGCCCTTCCTGGGCGAGATTCCACTGACGATTGAATTGCGCGAGCGCTCGGATTCCGGCGAGCCGGTGGCGTTTGGCAAGGGGCCGGTCGCGGAGGCTTTTGCCCGTGCCGCCCAGGCCATGCTGGTGTCGGCCGATGACGTGCGCAAGCCGGCGCCGGAGATTGTCTTCTCTGCCTAGCCCATCGCCCAGTCGGGCGGGGTAATCCCTTCCGGCGCATCAAGACCAAAGACATCCGAAAGGATCGGTGGCGACAATGCCTCCCGAGGCGGGCCATCGGCGACAATGCGGCCCTGATCCATGACCAGGACGCGGTCCGCAAAGCGGCTGACAAGCTCCAGGCTATGGCCGGCAAAAACGGTGCAGACGCCCCTTCGCGCTTCCTCTTGCAGAACCTTCATCACGGCGAGCTGATGGCGCGGATCCAGCGCCGCGCCGGGCTCGTCGAGGAGCAAGGTGCCGGCATTTGTGGCCAGCGCCCGCGCCAGCAGGATGCGCGCTTTCTCGCCGGAGGACAGTTCGTCAAACCGCCGCGCCGTCAGCCCGGTTGCGCCCGCCCGCTGAATGGCATCATCAAGGTATTCACCATCTTCATCGGTGAAGCCGTGAAGCGGCTTCAGGAAGGGATAACGCCCCAATTCCACCACCCGGACCGCGATCAGCGGCCAGGCGAGACGCGAATCGGCGGGCAGATAGGCAATGCGGCGGGCACGTTCGCGGTCGGCAAAGCGGTGCAGCGCCACACCGTCGAGACGAATCTCTCCGTGAACCGGCGTGATGAGTCCGGCCAGCGTCTTGACGAGTGTGGACTTGCCCGCCCCGTTGGGACCGACAATCGCCGTCAATTCCCCCGCCGCGATTGACAGATGGCGGGTTTCAAACGCCGTGCGTTCGCCATAACGGCAATGGACCTGGTCCAGTTCAAAGCGGGCGGTCATGGCGCCAGCCTCCCCGTCTGCCGGATGAGGTGGAAGAAGAATGGCACGCCGAGGATCGCCGTCATCACGCCGAGATAGAGTGGAACGCCATCGCCGGAGACAAGGCGAGTGGCGGCATCCGCTGTCATCAGCAAGGCCCCGCCCCCCAGTGCCGACGGAAGCAGCAGGCGGGAAGGCTCGTGCTGAACCCGGGGCCGGATCAGATGCGGCACGACCAGTCCGACAAAGCCGATGGCGCCCGCGACCGCGACCGCTGCGCCGACCGCCAGAGCCGTGCCGGCGATCAGGCGGATCTGCAAGCCGCGCAGATTGACGCCGAGCGCGCGGGCCCCGTCTTCGCCAATGGTGAGGCTGTGGAGATCGCGTGCCGTAGTCAGCAATATCGCCGCCCCCGCTGCGACAAGCGGCAGGGCAATCCTGACCTCGGTCCAGCTGGAATTGCGCAGCGACCCCATCAGCCAGTAGGCGATTTCCGACAGGGCCCAGGGATTGGGAGAGAAATTCATGGCCAGTGCCACAAGCGCATTGGCCAGTGCTCCGACAGCTACGCCGGAGAGGATGAGGCTGGTCGCCGTGGCGCCGCGTCCGGCAATGAGGAGAAGCGCAGTGCCGCCCAGAGCCGCTCCGGCAATCGCCGTCACAGGCAGGATCAGGGCCGAGAGGCTGGCCAGTCCGAAATAGAGCGCCGCGACCGCGCCCAGACCGGCACTGGCCGACACGCCGATAACACCGGGATCGGCGAGCGGATTGCGGAAATAGCCCTGCAAAGCCGCGCCGGACAGGCCCAGTGCCGCTCCGACCAGAAAGCCAAGCGCGATGCGCGGCAGCCGCAGCTCGGTCAGCAATAGCCATGCGGTTTCATCGCCCGCCCGTAATGCCGCCACCGGAAACCCGTCAACGAGCAGGCCTGCCAGCCCCGCCAGACCACAAACCCCCGACAAAATCAGTATCAGGCGGATATCCTTCATAGTCCCTGCCCTGCGTCATCGAGTGCGTCGGCGATCTGTTCGGCGGCGTCCATCAGCGCCGGTCCCGCGCAGGACCAGGCGGAGGCCGGAATATCGATCCGGGGCGTGTCCTGCAGCAGGCGCCGGAATGCCGAATGGCGCGCGCCCGTATTGTTGCGCGTCGCATATCCATCAACAAAATAGCTGGTAATGACGAGGTCCGGATCCACGCGAAAGGCCCAGGCAGCATCCGCGGCCAGCCAGCCTCTGGCCCCCGCTTCCGCTGCGGCGTTGCGGCCGCCCGCCATGCGGATGGCTTCATCGACCAGCGTGTCTGCCCCGGCCGCCCCGCCGGTGACGCTGAGATAGAAGACGGACGGCCGCCCATGCTCCGCCGCCCGCATGGCCAGGTGCTCGCGGCGGGCCTCCAGTTCTGCGATCAGGGCCTCCGCCCGTCCTGTCTCATCCAGAGCCATGCCGATTAGGCGCAGATTGGCAATCACGGCATCCCAGTCCTCCCCCCATTGCAGGCTCACACGGGCAATGCCCGCCCGGTCCAGAAAGTGCGCCGTATCACCTGCGCCCGCGGGGCCGAAGACCACCAGATCCGGTTGCAGTGCGATCAGGCGCTCGGCGTCATCCGAGGCCCGTGGCAGGTCCAGCGCCCAGTCCGGCGCGCCGGAAACCGTCTGCCCTGCCTGCCAGGAGACCGCCGCAACGGCCTCCCGGTCTGCGAGTGCGAAGACATAGGCATCCGCGCACAGATCCGCCGAAACGATGCGTGAAGGTCCGTCTGCCGCGCTAACGGCCGAGACGCAGGCCCACAAACAGGCCGCGGCCTTCAGAGGCATATCCGAAGACATCCACTCTCTCCTCATCGCTCAGATTTGTGCCACGCAGATAAATCTGCGCCGCGGGGGACAACTGCCAGGCGAGACGCGCTGACAACAACGTATAGGCGGGCAAAGTCACGGTCGAGAAACTGCCGAAATCGGTGTCGAGCTGTACGCCCGTATGATCCGCGGCAAAACCCGCCTGCCAGCGCCCGTCTGCGGACTGCCAGTTCAGGGCCAGACTGCCGGTGAATTCCGGACGGCGGAGCTCAGGCACGCCATTCTCTTCGGACTGCAGGA
This sequence comes from Hyphobacterium indicum, assembly GCF_003129605.1. Lineage (GTDB taxonomy): Bacteria > Pseudomonadota > Alphaproteobacteria > Caulobacterales > Maricaulaceae > Hyphobacterium > Hyphobacterium indicum. Next base: position 198,507 of record NZ_QBDX01000001.1, on the reverse strand, counting down.
AAGTGGCGGACCCGGAAATCGAGAGCTGGCCGGTGATATCCGCTTCCCCGTCAAGCTCGAGGCCTGCGCGGTGAGACCCCGTCGCCCGATTGCGCGCCGTGGCCGGCGACACGCTGAAATCGGTGAAGATTTCGTCTTCCAGATTCGCCTCGAACCAGGTGATCGACAGGCGGGCATCCGGTCCAAACCCCTGATCCCAGCCGATCTCCCAGCCGCGGGAACGTTCCGGTGTCAGACCGGGATTGCCGGTGAAGACGCCGGGAAAAAAGCCGAACAGCTCGTAGATGCCGGGATTCTTGACGCCTTCACCGACGCTGGCGCGGACGTGGCCGCCAAGCCTTTCAAAATGCCAGGCCGTGCCCAGGCGCCAGGTGGCGGCATCGTCGAAGCGGTCATTCCAGTCCTGGCGGATGGACGCCGACACGCGCAGCGGGCCGCGAACGAGACGGTAGTCGAAAGCTGCGGCCGTGTTTCCGGTCTGCCGTGACTGGTTGGAGCCCGCCCCGGCCCCGGCAAAGCTCTCGAATTCCTCGCGCTCGAATTCGACGAGGCCGGTCAGCTGGTGGCCGATAGATCCCGTCTGCCAGTTGAACGTGGGCTGATAGAAGGCCTGCCAGCGGGACGCCGCGGTTTCGCCGGTAAAAGCGGCGCCAGTGAAGTTGGCCAGCTCATCGCGCGAGGTATTGAGCGCAAGATCATGACGCAAACCGAAACGCCGGAACGTTAGCTGCGCTCCCGCAGCGAATTGCTGACCGGCGCTGTGCTGGTTGGTGTTGTCCAGCAAGCCATTGAAATCAGAATCGGAATCAAATTCGCTTTCAAAATCTGCAAATCGCGCAGCCCATTGAATCGACTCGCCTTCCGCAAGCCTTGCCGTTCCTGTCCCGGAGACAAAAAAGCGCTGATACGCATCCTTTTCACCGCCCAGACCGGAGACATCAATGCCATCGGTTTGCAGGTGCGAGGCACTGACGCCCCCGCTGAACCGGCCTTGCCGGCCCGAGGCGCTGACCCCTGCGAACAGCGTGCCAAAGGACCCCGCTTCAAATCGCCCCTGCGCCCTCTCTTCTCCGGTCGAGCCTGCGGTGCGGATATTGATGACACCGCCAATCGCGTCCGACCCCCAGAGGGCGGATTGTTCTCCGCGTAGAACTTCCACACGTTCGACGCCAAAGCCTGGCGCATGGGCGAAATCATAACCGCCCGTCAGTGGCACGGAGGCTTCAATGCCATCCATCAGCACCAGGACATGATTGGCTTCCGAACCCCGCACGCGGAGATCGGTCAGCCCGCCCGTTGCACCAGACCGGGATACGGCCATGCCGGGCACCGACCGCAAGGTGTCGGCGAGCGTCAGCCCGCCGCGCAGAGCGATGTCATCTTCATCGACAAGGCTGGTGGCGGAGGTGACATCTTCCGCCAGGGCCGGGATGCGCCCGCCAATGACGATGATGGTGTCATCATCTACCGATTGCGCGAGCGCGGAAGGAGAGAGAAGGAAAATCGCGGCGCAACTTCGCCGCAGTAGGGGTTTCAGGCGCATTTCAAACAACTCCGGTGCGGCCACGCGAAATATCCCGCGGCCGGGTTTTCAGGAGTCGCTGCAAACGGACAGGCCGTGCCATTCCCACGTGATCCCGCACGGGTGGACGAGCGACGGCACAGGCAGGTCTTCCGGCTCACGGGTCAATGTGGCAGCTCACGTCTTCCCGGGTGTACCCAGTGACTTGGTGTGAGACCACTCTCCGCTTACGGCTGCGGGCACAGCGGGGGACTTTCACCCCACTTCCCTATCAAGGCCTTGCGGCCACCTGTACGATGCCGTGATTAGCGCGGCGAAGAGTGTTTGCCTAGAGGCCGGCTTCCGCCAGGCGCTTTTCAAAGTCGCGCAGCTTGGTGCGGGCCTTGCGCCATTCCCACCACAGGAAAGCGATTTTCGGCCCGTCCACCAGATAACGTTTCCACATGCGCTGTGGTTCCTGCGCCAGACGGTGCAGCCATTCCAGGCGCGCTTTCTGCATCCAGACAGGCGCGCGCTCGGCCGCGCCGCCAAGGAAGTCCAGCGAGGCACCGACACACAGGCCGATGCCCTTGCAATCGCCCCGGTCGAGACAGGCTTCGGCGATCATTTCCTGCTGTGGCGAACCGACGCACAGGAAAATGAAACGGGAAGGATTGTCGGCAACAAATTGCGCGCATTCGGCGATGGCTTGCGGATTATTGCGCAAGCCCATGGGCGGCTCATGCCAGCGCACATCGCGCAGGCCGTAGCGGGCCTTGACGTTTTCAACCACCTCCCTGGTGCCGCCAATAATGGTCACCGGTTCGTGGCGCAAAACGACATTGTCAAAGAGGGTTTTGGTGAGATCGGAGCCCGGCGTAACATCGACCTCCTCACCCGACAGGGCGGCAATGAGTTCAAGCACCCGGCTGTCACAAACGGTCAGCCAAGCCTGGGCATAGAGCGGAGCCAGCACACCGTCGCGGCGCAGACGCACCAGATGATCCACATTCGGCGTCACCACAAACTGGAAAGGCGCGTCGGGATCGCGTTCCGCCAGACGCAGCACCGTGGTCGGAAAATCGATATTGTCGAAGGCCGAGTTCAGAAACCAGATATGACGCGCGCGGGCGCGCCGTTCTGAACCATCCCGATGTGTGCTTCGCCGTGACATTAACGCTACCGTCCCGTTTCGCGCCAGATTGCGCGGTTTCGAGACCTGTCACTGCAAGCCGTGCGCCGGGCCATGCCGGTCCGGACCGCCCGTCACGCCTATGGTTTCTGCCTGGTTAACCACCGCGTTTCAGACGCCTTATCGCGAAGCGTGCCGGGTGGAAGGCCTCGCGGCCGGCCCGCTCCAGCGGTGAGGGCTCGCCGCAGAGATCTGAGGCCAGCGCTTCGGCCAAAAGCGGCGCATGGGCAAAGCCGCGCGATCCGAAACCTGTGAGGCAAATAGCGGGACAGCCAGACGTCTCCGGTGACGTCCCGGGCAGGGGTCCGCCTTTGGCCCATAACCGCCAGCGCGCCTCGAAACCGGCCCCGGGGATAGCGCCATAGACGGGCAGGCGGTCCGGTGTTGTGGCCCGGATGCCGGACCAATGCTGCGGCGGGCCGGAGAGCCCCGAAGCGATCTCCGGCAGGCGGTTCTCAAGATCGGCCAGCAATCGCCCGGCCGCCTCATCCGCATTGCCGGGATCGCGGCCTTTCTCATGGGTTGCGCCGATCAGGACGCGGCGATCAGGTGCAGCTGAAACATATCCGCCCCAGACCATCGGGTGGGAGGGCGGCGTGCCGTCCCATGTGACCACGCGCCCGGCACTGTGCGTGAGCCCCGACAGCGCCGCGTCCGCACCCCGGCAGTCAATGACAAGGGAAGCTTCCAGCATACGGCCTGTATCGGTGATCACCCGCGTATCGCCGGCGAGGGCGTGGACAATCGCAGCCGGGTCAAACCGTCCGGCGCGCGCCATCCAAAGCCCGTCCGGGCCCATGTCATAGCCCTCGCCCATGGCGTCTGCGATGGCGGCATAGCGGGTCTTGTCTTTGCCGTTTTCCAGCAGCCGCAGTGCGCCTTCCGGTTCGAACACGCCCCGTTCCGTATAGAGCTGCCGGGCATATTCGAACGCGGCCAGCGTGGCCCGCACCTGCGGCCTGTCAGCATTTTCCAGCCGCGGTGTCAGCAGGCCCGACGGTGCGCCCGATGCGCCGCCCGCAAGGCCGCCCGGATCAAGGATGATGGCCTCCCGCCCGCGCTTTCGCAGAGCATGGGCGAGGCTCGCTCCGGCAATGCCACCGCCGCGGATCACCACAACGCCGTCTTGCGGCAGGAGGCGGGGGAAAGGCGCCGGCAGGGCCGCAGGCTGGGCGCCCTTGAAGCGGGCTTCCAGACGTTCCCGTTTGCGGCCGAAGCCGGGCTGTTTTTCGACCTCGAAACCGGCGGACTGCAGGCCGCGCCTGACCGCACCGGCGACGGTAAAGGTGGCGGCGCGGGCCTCTGGCCGCGACAGGCGCGCCAGTTCCGGCCAGAGGGTTTCAGCCCACATCTCCGCATTGCTGGCCGGGGCAAACCCGTCGAGGAACCAGGCGTCGACCCCGGCCTCGATCTGCGGCAGGGCGCTGGCGATATCGTCCTGGAACAGGGTCAGGGTGATCCGGTCCGCATCAAAGCGCAGGCGGTGCGCGCCTTTCTGGGGTTGTGGCCATCTGGCAATCAATTGTTCTGAAAATGGCGCCAGCTCCGGAAAGGCTGACAAGGCCCGGCGGAGGTTGCCGGCGGATAGCGGGAATTTCTCGATCGAAATGAAATGCAGCCAGCCTTGCGATGGCCGGGTCCGGTTCCACAGCTGCCAGGCGGCCAGGAAGTTCAGCCCAGTGCCAAAGCCCAGCTCGGCAATGGTGAAGCGGGCCCTGTCCTGCCAGCGCCCGGGCAGGCCGCAGCCGGTGAGGAAGACCGCGCGGGTCTCCTCCAGACCGCCCTCCGCCGAAAAATAGATGTCACCGAAATCCGTGGCGACCGGCCCCGTCTCGCGCCAGTCCAGCTGGGGTGGGTCGCAATAGAGCTTCACAGGGCTTTCGCAAACTGGGCAAAGGCCATGAGGCCTTCCGGCCACGGTCCGAAGCCGTCGGATTCATCAAAGTGACCGGCATCTCCGGCCACCGCAAACCGCGCCTGCCAGTCGAGCGCCCAGCGCTCTGCCGTTGTGACATCGCAGGCCGGATCATTGGAACTGGCCAGCACAAGGGCCGGGCAGCCGAGCGGTTCACGGGGCACGGGCGCAAAGCCGTGCCCGGGAAATCTCTGTTCCATGTCCGGACGCTCCCAATCGGATGGTCCGACCAGGAATGCGCCCGCCACCCTGCCAGCCTCCCAATCCCGGGCCGCATGGGCCACCGTCAAAACGCCAACGGAATGGGCGATCAGGATGACGGGCCTGGACGCGGCGCGGATGTCCGCGTTCAGGCGTGCGGACCAGTCAGAACGGACCGGATGCTGCCAATTGTCCTGCTCGACGCGGCGGGCGGTGGACATCTTGTCCTGCCAGCGGCTTTGCCAGTGCAGGGGGGAGGCATTGCCGAGCCCGGGAATGATGAGAATGTCAGCGTCACGGATTTTCATGGGATGCGCTTATAGCGCGGTATCAGCGGCGGAAAAGGCTGCGTTCCTCCCGCGGCCCGAGAAAGAGCCACAGCAAGAAGCCGATGATCGGAGCGATCAGGATCAGGGCGATCCAGACAACCCGCACCAGAGACGACGCCTGCGAACGGGCCACGTTCAGGATCGCATAAATGTCGAAAACCAGGATCAGCAGACCTAAGGGTCCGGCTATCTCGATGCCCAAAAGAAAACTCCCTTGTCCGCCACGGGACAAGGGAGTCTATCAAAGGACGTTGAAAGCGTCAGCTTTCCATTTATCAAGCTTCGGTCTGGATATTCCCCAGCGCTTCTTCCAGCTCCATGAAGGTCGGCTGCGCAGAGCTCGGGACGCTGCCGCGGCCGATCTCGACCGAGATCTGGGCGGCATTGCCATGAAGATGAGCGACCAGAACCGCCTGGATGATCACGTAGAAGGTATGCTCTTCGTCATAGACTTCCTTCAGGCGCGCGGCCATCGGGCCGACAAATCCATAGGCGAGGAACACGCCCAGAAAGGTGCCGACCAGGGCCGAACCGATCTTGGCGCCCAGAACCTCGGGCGGAGAATTGATCGCGCCCATGGTCTTGATGATGCCCAGCACCGCGGCGACAATCCCCAGAGCCGGAAGGGCATCCGCCATGTTCTGCATGGCATGGGCCGGGCCTGCCACTTCATGGTGATGCTTTTCCAGCTGGGCTTCCATGGCATCCTCGACCTGGTGCGGGTCTTCCAGATTCATGGTCATCATCCGCAGTGTGTCGCAGATGAAATCGGTCGCGAAATGATCTTTCAGAATGCGGGGGTAATTCTGGAAAATCGCCGAATCCTTCGGATTCTCGATATGCGCTTCCAGAGCAATCACACCCTTGGTTTTCATGGTCTTGGTCAGCTGGAAGAGCAGAGCCAGCAGATCGCGGTAATCCTGCGTCTTCCATTTCGGCCCGGCGATGATCTTGGCGAAATCGCCAAGGGTTTTCATCACCGTCTTGCCGGAATTGCCAATGAGAAAGGCCCCGACAGCCGCACCGCCAATCATCATCAGTTCGAACGGCATTGCCGCTATGATGATGTCGAAATGACCGCCGGCCAGGGCAAACCCGCCGAACACCATGGCCACAACGACCACTATCCCAATGATCTGAAACATCTTACGTCCACCACCCGTTGTTTTTCCCGGTGTCCTCTTTTGGCGGGACTGTCCGGTTTCGGGACGCAATATGGCGCATTAAGTTTAATACCCGGTGTAACCGGCATTAGGAGGTGGTTTACGGAAACCGGCCGGAGCGCGCCATGCGGGCGGCCTGAAATACATCGTAACCGCAATTTATGGCCGCTTGCTTTACGGCTCTGAATAACAGGCCTAATGGATCGGCATGCCTCCGGTTTATGATCCTGCCAATCCATCGAGCCCTGAAGAAAGACGGCGGTCCTTCCGCCTGCTTTTCCTGTGCCTGATGGCGACCGGAATCGGCAATTCCATGCTGTTCGCCATTCTGCCGCCGCTGGCCCGCGATCTGGGTGTGGCGGAAGCCTTTATCGGTGCGATCTATACGATATCGGCGCTTTTATTCCTGATCATGAGTCCGATCTGGGGGGCGTTGTCCGACCGTTATGGCCGCCGTCCGCTGATCATTTTCGGACTCGCGAGTTTTGCGGTCTCGACCCTGGTTTTTGCCGCTGCGGCGCTGGCCGGACAAATGGGCTGGGCGCCGCCGCTGATTGCCATTTTCGGCATGGCTGCGGCGCGGGCCCTGTTTGGCGGACTGGGTTCGGCCACCAATCCGGCGGCGCAGGCCTATGTGGCCGACCGCACCTCGCCGGATGAGCGCACCGAAGCCCTGGCCGGGCTGACAGCGGCCTTCGGACTGGGCGGTATTGTCGGTCCGGCGCTGGCGGCAGCCTTTGTGGAGCGGATCGGGATCGCGCCCTTCATGGTGGCGGTCGCCATTCTGGTGGGCGCAGCGGCCTTTTTTGTCCGCCTGCTTTTGCCGGAGAATACGCCGCCGCGTCAGCAATCAAGGCCGATCAACCCGATTACCCAGCTCGCCTTTGCCTTTGACAGGCGGATTGCGCCCTTCTTTGCCTATGGCTGCGGATTATGGCTGGTGCAGGCGATCAGTCTGCAGGCCATCGGCTTCTATGTCATGGACCGGATGGATCTGACGCCTGCCGAGGGTCTGCAACTGGCGGGCGTGGCCCTGACGGCCGGGGCGGGCGCGCTCATATTTGCCCAGCTCGTGGTCATCCCGGCATTAAAGGCAAGCCCGCGCGCCCTGATGACGACCGGAGCTGCGCTGATGATCGTGGCCAATATCGAGATGGTCTTCGCCGCAAATTACGCCTCGATCGTTTTCGGCTATATGCTGACCTCTTTCGCCTTCGGCCTGGCGCGGTCGGGTTTTGTCGGCGGCGCATCGATATCGGTTGCGCCGGAAGAACAGGGGCGCGCGGCCGGAACGATCACCGCGACCGCCGGGCTCGGCTTTCTGATCGCACCTGTGGCCGGGCTCTGGCTGTATCAGACCTACGGGCCGGAAACGCCCTATATTCTCAGCGCCGGAATTGCTGCGGCCTCAGCGGTTCTGGCTTTCCTGCACCCGCAGATCCGTTCGGTCACCCGGGTCGCCAAACCCGTTCCGGAACCGCGCGGACCGATCTAGAAAATCACTTCCGGATCAGGGGCCAGGCGAGTTCACCGGCAGCGCTGCGATCCTCGAGATTCTCGATGCCGTATTTTTTCGGGAAGCGCCGTGTGATGTGCGCCGTGCCGAACAGGACATCCCAGAAGAAAAGCAGATTGCCGTAATTGCCCTTGTAATGAGTGACACCGTCATCCTTGTGCATGCCATGATGGGCAAAATGGGTGGCCGGCGTGGAGATGGTGCGCTCGATCACCCACATCACAGGCGAAAGCCAGTTGACCTTGTAGAGCGGCGCGTCCCAGCGCAGCGATGAATGCGCGCCGAAAATCACCGTCATCTTGATCAGCAGATAGACCGCATAGACCGGCCCGAAACCGAGATGCACGAGCATGGCGGCGATCCACAGGCCGGGCATGAAAATGTAATAGGCAATCGCATTTCTGTAGACGATGCGGATGCTCATATATTCGCCGGAATGATGGGCGCGGTGCAGATTGTAGAGCCAGGGGTGAGCGTGCGAGGCGCGATGCCACCAGTACTGGGTCATGTCATCGCCGACCAGGAGGATCAGTACCATCACCCACCAGGGCAGATCCGCCCAGGCATTGGCGCTTCCGGGGAAGACCCCCTCCATCAGCACCGGTGCGGCGTAGAAAATGGCGGGCACGGTGATCAGGATGAAAACCGGGGTGCCGATGGCCTCGATCCAGACATCGCGGGGCTTGCCCTTGCCGCTCTGGAAAAACCGCTGTGTGGCAATCTCCAGCAATGCGAATCCCGCAAAGATCAGCGGAACCAGCAGCTTGGTATCAAACGCCATTGTCAGTCACGTGGGGAAGCCGCCAGCGTGGCGACGACCTGATCATACATGATGCGCCCGGCATAGCCGTCGACGGGATAGCCATGATCGCGCTGGAAACCCATCAGGGCGCGGCGCGTATTGGGGCCGAACATGCCGTCCGGCGTGCCGGGATCATAGCCGAGTGCCGCCAGCCCTTCCTGCAAGGCCAATGTCTGGGACCGTGTAATCGGCGGATCATTTTCCGGCCACTCGCCGCGAATGCTGTAATCGCCGTTGAAGCGCTGTGACAGCAGCCAGACGCCAATACCGTAGGAGGTCGAATTATTGTAGCGCATAAGGGCGCGGAAATTGGGGAAGGTGAGGAAGGCCGGCCCTCTGAGACCCGCCGGCAGGTTCAGGCGGGAGGCATACATCAGCGTATCGGCTGTCCAGCTCTCTCCATCGGCACGGGTAACGCCGCGCATCGACCATTCCGCGGTCATGCGTGACGCGCCCGGATCCCAGCTGGTGAGATCGAATCCATCCGGCAGGACCACTTCGACAATCACCGGCGCATTGCGTGTCCAACCCGCCTCGCTCAGAAGATTGGCCGACGAGGACAGGGCGTCGCCGACATTGTTCCAGATGTCGATATGACCGTCGCCGTCATAGTCCGCGCCGCGGGCCAGATAGGTTTCGGGGATGAACTGGGTCTGCCCCATCGCGCCGGCCCATGAGCCATACAGCTCGTCGCGGCGGGCCAGCCCGCGATCAATCATGCGGGACACGGCAATCAGCTGGGCCTCGGCCCAGGACCGGCGGCGGCCTTCCCAGGCCAGTGTCGCCAGGGACCGGACCACATCGCGGTCGCCCTGGATGGCGCCATAGGAGCTTTCCAGTCCCCAGACCGCGACAAGGATCTCGTAATCCACGCCAAACCGGTTCTCGATGCTCGTGAGCATGGCGCGGCGGCCGGAAATTTCACTGGCACCGTTGCGGACGCGCAGATCAGAGGCCGCGATGTCGAGATATTCCCACAAGGGGCGGACAAATTCCGGCTGGGTCCGGTCGCGTTCAATCGCTGTCAGATCAGGCTCAAGACCATCGAGCATGGCCGAGACTGTTGCGGCACTGGCACCGCTGGCCTCCAGCCTGGGCCGGAAATCGGCCAGCCAGTCTGAAAAACTCCCGTCCTGCGCGTGCGCCGCAAACGGCGAGACCGCAAGCCATATCAGTATGATAAAACGTGTCATCCCTTGTCCGTCATCTCCTCCGGAAACAATCCGGCAATCTCAATGATAAGCTTTCTGCGCAAAGCTTCCACGAAATCTTCGTGGGTCCGGCTGGGTAGAACAAAAGATCGTGGCCCAACAATGACGTGATTTTCAAAATAGCGCGCGACATCAATATTGACAGGCGGGCGGAAAGGATGCTGCCGCTCGCTCTGCATGGAGATGCCATTAATGGTGATTTCAGCCGCTTCTGCCGCGGCACGGGCATCGGGAAGGCTGGGGCCGGCATTCTGCGGCCCGTCACCGGACAGATCGATCACCCGGCGGATGCCATGATAGGGGTTGGATTCAATAAGCTGAACCGAATTGGACACGGCGGCTCCTATGGCCGTCCGCCGCCCGGACACAAAATCGGCCTCCGCCAGAATAGCGGCGAAAGCGAGCGCATCGGCCTCTGTCTCGATCACCGTCCAGGGCGCGACCACGCGCTGGAAATCGGCATCGGCCCATTCCAGATACAGAACCGCAATCCGGCCATGCCCCCCGGCCTGGATTGACGAAATGACGTCGGGATCGGCCAGCGCCTGCACATGCCCGCGCCTCTGTTGCAGCGCTTCCATCTCGTCAATCGAGGCCGAGACGTCGACGGCGAAGACCAGTTCGAGGTCGACGATCAGACGGCCATCCTGGGTATATTGACGCTCGCGCGTCATGAGGTCATCGCCAGCATAGACAGACGGGTCCGCAAAATGCTGCGCAAAAGCCGGCGGCATCGCCGCCAGACACGCAAACACGAGGACGGCGAGACACCTCACGGTGCGGCACCAACCAGTTCGGAGGGCATGGGCGCGGCGCCGGCGATTTCCAGCGTCATCTTGCGCAGAATGGCGGTGCGGAATTCGTCGGCGGTGCGGGCGGGCAGGACAAAGGCCCCCGGGCCGGTGACGACATTCTCCCGGAAATAGGCGTCCAGATTGACCTCGACCGGGCGCACCCAGCGGCCCGGCTGGTCAGAGATAACCGGCAAGCCATTGACGATGATGCGGGCCTCGTCCGCCATGGCGCGGGCTTCATCGAGGTCCATGCCCTGGTTCTGTGGCCCGTCTCCGGAAATATCGATCAGACGGCGATAGCCCTGATACTGATTGGTTTCGATGCGGCGCACCGAATCCGCGATCGCGGCGCCGATGGCGGTATAATGACCGCGCTCCAGCGGGGCTGCCGCCACAATGGCAGCGAAATTCAGTGCATCGTCTTCCGAAGCGATAACGGTCCAGTCGGCAGCGGCGCGCTGGAAACGCGAATCGGCCCATTCGACATAGGTCACGGCAATCCGGCCCAGCGGACCGCCCTCGATTGCGGAAATGACATCCGGATGGGCCAGTGCGGCGACATAGCCCTCGCGCTGGCGCCGGGCCTCGTCTTCATCCACGGAATAGGAAATATCGACCGCGAGCACGAGCTCGAGATCGACCTCGATCATGTCCTGAGCCGCTGCCTCGACAGAAGCGGCCAGTCCGATCAGAAGAGCTGTGATCATACGCATGGCGCGGGAAGCTAGGGGCGGTTGATGGCAAGGGCAACTAACGGGTTTGTAAGGCGCTGATTTTTGCCGAAGCCTCCGGTTGACATTCCCCCCCCTGCCCCGTAGATACCGCGCCTCTCCGGCGGCTTGCGCCGGGTTTTTATTGAAAGCACGGGGCCGGTCCGATGAAAGTTCGCAGCTCGCTCAAATCGCTGAAAAACCGCCATGCCGCCTGTCAGGTGGTGCGCCGCCGCGGCCGTGTCTTCGTGATCAACAAGAAAGACCCGCGTTTCAAGGCCCGCGCCGGCTAGTCTGGCTGCAGACCCTGAACTGCGATGCGCCCCGGTCTTGCCGGGGCGTTTTTGATTCCGCCCCCATCACGCCGCCCGCGTTAAACTTCCGTCAGACACGGCGTGCGCGGCTGGACCTTGGCGCAAAGCCGCTTATCTTCTGCGGCCATGAAAAGCCTCATCCTTGCCCTTCTCCTCCAGGCCCTGCCCTTCCAGACGCCGCAGGAACGTCTGACCGAAAGGCTGGACCATCTGCAAACCGCCACGCCGGAAAACGCCGCGCCTCTGGTGGACGAGATCCTCGCGCTCTGGGCGACCTCTGGCAGCGACACGATCGACCTTCTGATGGACCGCGGGGAAACCGCCATGGCGGCCGATAATGCCGATATTGCCGCGCGCATGTTCGATCATGTCACCCGGCTGGAACCTGATTATGCCGAAGGCTGGTTGCGGGCCGCGCAGGTGGCTTTCGAACAGCAGGATTACACTTACGCGCTGGAAGCCCTGAACCGGACGCTGGCGCTGGAGCCGCGCCGTTTCGATGCCTATTATCTTCTGGGCTCGACGCTGGAAGCGGCCGAGCGGCCGGAAGCGGCGCTGGAAGCCTATCAGGAAGCGCTGACCATCTATCCCGCCTATGAGCTTGCCGGGCGCGGTGCGGCGCGCATGCGGGCCCAATTGACGGGCCGGTCGCTTTGATCTTTCGCGGGCCCCTTTTTCTGGCCCTGTGCCTGCTGTTTACTCCTCAAGCCCTGGCTGACGATATGCCTCCTGCCGGACACTTCATCGAGATCGACAATGCCCGCATCCGCTATGTCGAGGAGGGCACCGGCCCGGCCGTGCTGATCCTGCATGGCGCGTCGTCCAATGCCGAGGACATGCGGCTGGCGCTTGGCGACCATCTGGACGGATTCCGTGCTGTTTATGTCGACCGTCCCGGGCTTGGCTGGAGCGAGCGGCCGGACGGGCGCTGAACGCCGGAGCGGGAAGCTGCGCTGCTCGCCGAACTGGCGACGCGCCTGGACATGGAGCGCCCGGTCGTCGTCGGCCATTCCTGGGGCGGGGCGATCACCATGCGCATGGCGATTGATCATGGCGAGGTCTTGTCGGGCATCGTGCTGATCGGCGCCCCTCTGCATTCCGGTGTCGGCGATGCGGCCTGGTATAATCGCGCCTCGCGGCTTTTCGGTATCGGTCCGGTTATCACCCGCCTGATCATTCCACTGGTGGGGCCGCGGCGGATCGATGCGGGTCTCGAAGACACCTTCCATCCGCAACCGGTGCCGGACGGTTATGCGGAGACCGTGCAAGTCAATCGCCTCTTCCGCGCGGACATCTTCAAGGCCAATGCCGAGGACATGGCACAGGTGAATGACCATCTCGCGCGGCAGGAAGCGCTTTACTCCGGCGTGAGCCTCCCGGTGGTTTTTCTGGCCGGGGAAGCCGATCAGGTGGTGTTCACAAACCGCCATTCGGTTCCGGTCGCGGCCAGCCTGCCGGATGCCGAGCTGATTGTCCGCGCGGACTGGGGGCATATGCTGCATCATACGGCACCGGATGTGGTCGCCAATGCCGTGCGCCGCCTGCACCGGGCCGGGGATAACTGATCCGGCCGCTGATCGCGTGCTTGAGGAATCGGTTGACGGCCCCTAGCCTGCGCCCTTCAATTCAACCTGACTGACCAGAGGCCGCGCCATGGATGATGCATCCCCATCTGCCGTTTCCGACAACACCCACACGATCGGCCAGGCCGCGCGCGAGCAATTGAAGGCCTTCGTCGCCCGGATCGAACGTCTGGAGGAAGACAAGAAGCAGGTGATGGACGACATGAAGGAAGTCTATGCCGAGGCGAAATCCATGGGCTATGACACCAAAATCCTCCGCCGCGTCATCGCCCTGCGCAAGATCGACCGCAATGAGCGGCAGGAAACCGAAGCCCTGCTCGAGCTCTATCTGGGCGCGGTCGAGGACTGAGCCCGGCTTGCCGCGCGAGGTCGACCCCAAAAAGACCCGCAAGGCGCTGCGCCGCCTCGAACGCACACGCCGCAAGATCGCCGAAAAGCAGGGCGAGGACACGCTGTCCGAATGGGAAGACGAATTCATCACCTCGGTCGGTGACCGGCTGGAAACCTATGGTTCGGCCTTCAATGATCCCGACAAGGGCAAGCTGGATGAGGCCCTCTCCGGCCTGCAGACAGCCAAGTTGCGCGAAATCGAGAAGAAGGCGGACGGCAAGGGCCGCAAGCCGATGTCACGCGGCAAGGGTTTCCGGCAATCCGGCTTCAAGCCGAAAGCGAAATCGCCTGGTCCGCGGGTGCGGGACATCAATGAGGATCTGGAAAGCGGTGAGGCGGCGGAACCGCTTTCACCGTCCCGCCCGACCGGCCCGCCGAAGCTGCGGGTGATCAAGGGTGGAGATGATGACGCCTGATCAACGCGCCTTCTGGGACCGTTTCTGCGCAGAAACCGGACATTCCGGCGAACCGTTTGATGTCGATCAGTTCGGCGACAGCGAGGCTCTGGCGGATGAATTGCTCGGCCTCGTCCTGATCGGACAGAAGCGGGCGACCTGTGCGCTGGCCCGCTGGTATGAGCAGCCAGGCGCACGATTTCCCGAGTCCGGCGATCTGTCGATCATACTTGATGGACGCGGAAAACCCGCCTGCGTGATCCGGACGACATCTGTCGAGATCAAGCCGGTGCGCGAGGCCGATGCGCAATTTGCGTGGGATGAAGGCGAAGGCGACCGGTCCTTCGAATACTGGTGGCGCGAGCATCTGGCCTACTGGATGCGGGAAGCCGAGCGGGAAGGTTTCGCGTTTTCCGAGGACCTTCCCGCCTGTTTCGAGCGGTTCGAGCTGGTCTGGACGGGGGGTGATGATTTTCGCCTAGTGAAGCCGAAGGGAAATTGCCTCCCTCGACGCCACCCGATGGCGCGCCAGGATTAGAGGTTGTCAAGGCACGCAGCGAAGGGCCCCGCCTGCGATGATCCATTGCTGCAACGTCCAGATATGATCGACACAATGAAGGTTAAAATCTTTCAAGACTGCAGTGCCCAGAGGGATCAGACTTGTCATTGCGACCGTCAATCTCGAATGAGGACCTGCCTATGCGTAAATTCAGAATTGCGTTGTTGCCGATAATTTGCTTTTGGATCACAGGCTGCTCTGCTCCACCCGATATGGCCGATCGCGGACAGGATTTCGCAACCGACCTCGCAGCTTTCACCGAGTACACGCTGGACCGGCTCGACCGCGTTCCGGGTATCTCGGTCGCGGTCGTACGCGGCGATGAGACTGAATTTGCGGGCGGCTTCGGCCTGGCCGATATCGAGCATAACCGGCCCGTCTCCGCAGAGACCTCTTTCTACATCGGGTCTGTCACAAAGTCATTTGTAGCCCTTGCCCTTGAAATTCTTGACCGGGAGGGCGTTTTCGAACTGGATCGCACCCTGGCCGAGGCCGCGCCGGACGTGGACTTTCGCGAGGACTTGCCGGCCGGCGAGGTCACCTTGCGCCAGATGCTTTATCATACCGGCGGCATCCATTCTGATGGCTTGTCTTTCCGGCAAACCCGCTCTGGGGAGTGGACCCCCGAAATTGCCTGGGAGATGTTGCGTTATTTGCGGCCTCAGGAGGACGCCGGACCCGGCGAGTTCAATTACACCAACTCCGGATACAATATTGTCACGACCATTGCCCAGCATGAGCTCGGGTTGAGCTGGCAGGACATTGTCGAAACCTATGTGCACGCTCCGCTGGGCTTGTCACAAACCGCAACCCGCTTAGACGATGCTCGCCGCTCCGGACAGTTGGCAACGGCCTATGTCGCCGGCGGCTCGGCCTCCGGGTCCACGCCAGCCGAACTTCTGAAGTCCGACGTCACGATGCAGTCTGCCGGTGGTCACATCATGACAGCCAATGATGCAGCGCGCTGGCTCATCTTCCAGATGAATGACGGTCGTCTTGATGGCAGTCAGGTTATAGACACCGAAATTGTCGAGACCACACATCGGCCTCATGCCGGCATCAATGGGGACCATCCCTCGTTTTTGACACGCGAGCATTATGGTCTGGGATGGTTTCTCGGGCATGCGGGTCCCGACCCGGTTATCTATCATGGCGGCGGCTTTACCGGATATGCCGCGCTGTTTGCATTTATGCCCGAACGTGAGGTCGGCGTCGCCGTAATGACAAATGAGGACAGCGTGGGTGCGGTCGCTGCCGATATCATCACCGAGTTTGTCTTTGACTGGTATCGCGCTCCGGAAGAAGCATGGACCCGTGGCGTGGAGCGCCTGAACGAGGCATCTGCCCAGCTACGCCGTGAGACCCGGGCTTTGAGACTGCAGGAATTGCTGCCGCCACGGCGGGATATCCAGCTTTCCCTGCCCATCGAGTCCTATGCCGGCCGCTATATCAATGCGGAGTACGGGACAATCGATATCGCCATGGATAATGGTGAGCTGGTCGCGACAATGGGGCAGTTGTCCGCCCCCCTGACCGGAATGGGATCCGATCGAGAACGCGAGGACTGGATGCGGGTCGAGTTTTATGACGGCGAGGGAATGGTGGTCTTTTTCCGGCCGGAAGACGGGGAGGTAAATGAATTGGCCTTTTTCAGCCGCCTTTTTGTCCGGGACGGTGAATAGTTTTTGGAGCGTTATATAAAGGGGCCGGAAGCGTATGGCTTCCGGCCCCGTATTTCCTGACTCAGGCGGTCCGGGCCTGATCGACGTCGAGATCGTATTCCCGCACCTTGCGATAGAGTGTCGAGCGGTCCGTCCACCAGATAGCGTTTCCACATGCGCTGTGGTTCCTGCGCCAGACGGTGCAGCCATTCCAGACTCGCTTTCCGCATCCAGACCGGCGTGCGTTCGGCCGCGCCGCCAAGGAAGTCCAGCGAGGCGCCGACACACAGGCCGATGCCCTTGCAATCACCCCGGTCGAGACAGGCTTTGGCGATCATTTCCTGCTCTGGCGAACCGACGCATAGGAAAATGAAATGGGAAGGATTTGCGTTTTCCGAGGACCGTCCCGCCTGATTCGAGCGGTTCGAGCTGGCCTGGACACCCAGCTAGTGAGCTGATGCAAAATGGCCGACGATTTCGGCCTCGATAAGAGAGTCGGTGGCCTCGTGCATTCCGGGTGTATTGAAATCGGTTTTGGTAATAACGGCAACAACATCCAGCGCGGGTATTATCAGGACGCGGTTGCCGCCATTCCCGGCCATTTCCCAGGACAAGAAACTCTGTCCGCCGGATTCATACTCCCGCCGCCGCCAGAGAAATCCGTATCCCGTATTTTCGCGATCGGGGATGACAGCGTATTCCGCAAGTGACCTGTCGATCCAGTCTTCGGGCAAAAGATGTTGGCCATTCTGCACGCCCCCAGCGCGGTAGAGTTCCGCCAGCCGCGCCAACTCCCGCGTGGTCAGACGCATTCCGCCTCCGGCGAAGGCATCACGTCCGGCGAGCCTTTGCCATTCGGGTTGTTCGATTTCCAGGGGATCGAAAAGGCGCTCCTGCAAATAGTCGTCCAAAGGCATCCCGACCCCGCGGGCAATGGCTTCCGAGAGCACCTGAACGCCGGTTGTGCAATAGGAAAACGCTCTGCCATGCGGACGGTCGGACGCAGGCGTCTCCCAAGGCCGGTCCGCCCGGATCGGCAGATCCCAATAGAAGGAAATCCAGTCATCGACCATATACATACGTTCTTCATTGCCGCGGCTGAAATGCTCCCAGTCATTGCATTCCATCGGCCCGGTCATGGTGAGAAGGTCGAAGACCGTGATGGCGTGCTTCCTCGGGTCGTCGTCTTCGAAGGGCATCGCATCGGTAAAGATCTGTGCTATCGGCGTCTCCAGCTCGATTGCGCCATCTGCGATGGCCAACCCCGCTGCCATGCCAGTGATGGTCTTGGTGACTGACCGCGTATCATGCCGTGTGGCTGAATCCGTTCCGCGAAAATAGCCTTCATAGGTGATATTGCCACCATGAAGGATCAGAAGGCTGGTTACAGATCCATAGCGACCTTCCCTGATATGATCCGAAACTTGCTGGTCTGAAAAATCCTGAGCCTGAGCCAAGGGGCTGACCGAGAATGCAGCGGCCAAAGCGAGAAATCGTTTCACGAGAAACTCCTGATGGTTTGAGGAGCATTAAGTGGACTCGCATGCCGGTATCGGGTCAGCTAAATTTTTCTGAAGAATGATGAAGCCGTCTTTCATGGATAACCTTTTTTTCCGCAACCAGCTCCAACACGGCGACCTTTTGATTGACGTGCACAAGGGCGTTGTCCGGCGACATGAAAAAACGATCAAACTGCCGGATCTCAGTTTGCGGGTGATGTTGTGTCTGATCAAAGCCGCCCCTGCTTCTGTCAGCCGCGACGAGTTGGCGCGCGAAGTCTGGGAACAGAATCATGTGGCCGAGGAGGTCATCGCCCAGCGTATTGCTCTGTTGCGGAAAGCACTCGGCGATGACCCGGCGCACCCGGCCTTTATCCGGACTATTCGCGGCAAGGGATATTGCTGGATAGCTTCGCGGTCTCACCTATCGCTCTGGAATCTGGGAGCCGCTGCCGTTTTCGCCATCCTGTTATTATCGGCAGGCTGGATGGCATTCGGAGGAGTCGGCAATGAGGCGCCAACCGCTCAACCGACAGCAATTGCCGTGAATGACCAGCTGGCTCCATTGCTGATCCGGGCTCGTGAACAGCTCGCCGTCCAACAGGCCGAAGAAACAAGCCGGGCTGTCAGGCTGTTCGAGGAAGCGTTGCTTATTGCGCCGGATTCTTTCGAGGCGATAACAGGTCTCAGTTTCGCCCTATCAACAAGGACGACAAAATTCACACCTGCGGAAAGCGATTCCCTACGGGCAGAAATACTGGCCCGAACCGCTATCGCAATGGATGATCAGTCTGCGTCTGCATGGCATGCATTGGGCTATGCGCTGGATAGCCAGGGCCGGGTTGGTGAAGCAATTGCAGCCTATGAACAATCCTATGCTCTGGATCCACGGGAAATGGCGGCCGGGTCGAGCGCAGCGTATCTCGACATTATATCTGGACGTTTTCACAGCGGACTGTCGCAGGAGCTGGCAGCTATCAACAGCGGCTTCCGGTCCCGATATGCCGAGATACAGATTGCTCTGGCGCTGGACCTGATGGGTTTCGCGGCTGCTAGCGATTGGATGGATCGGGCGGAGCGTGCCAATCCCGGACAATCTGTTGTTCTGGGCGCGCGCGCCGATGCCGCCATCCGCCAGGGGAATGCCCGTGGCGCTCTGGCGATACTCGAACAAGACAATGCCGAACATAATACAGAAAGACTTGCCGTGATCCGCGGCCGCGCCCTTTTGCAGCTTGGCGATCATGAGGCAGCGCTTCAGGCTTTCAATGCCGCGGGCGAGCGCGGAATTATCCTGCTGGCAGCCGTTCGTGCGCTCGAGGGCGATGTGGAAGCCGCCCTAGAGCTGGCGGGACGCACAGATCAGCCGGGTCTCGAATTTGACACTTGGCCGGAAAGCGCCTTGCGGATGGCTGAACTCATGGCCGCACTGGGTGAGGACGAAAGGGCGCTGCGTTATCTCGCGCGGGCGATCGATCTGGGTTGGCGGGACTGGCATGAAATTTCGGAATCGCCGTTTCTTGGCCGTCTGGCGGACACGCAAGGAGGACAGATATTGCTGCAGCGAATCGAGCGCGAGATCGAAGCGCAACGGCAACTTGTTTTGGCCGATAATGCGCTCAGTGTTCTGGTCAATCCGGGCTAGAATTATAGTCAAGCGCCCCCGCCCAATTGCGGAGGCGCTCAAAAGAAAACCCCCGGACGGAGCCCGGGGGTCAAGTCGCACCAAATTCTATGCTTACGCCGTGCGCGCCTGATCGACGTCGAGATCGTATTCCCGCACCTTGCGATAGAGTGTCGAGCGGCCGAGGCCGAGACGGCGGGCCACTTCCGCCATGCGTCCTGCATAGGTCTCGATGGCAAACTCGATCAGGTCCCGCTCGATGGATTCCAGCGGCCGCAAATGCCCGCCCTCATCCATGATCGGCACAGGTGGCAGGCCGGAGGTTTCACCGCCATGCTCGAATGCCATCGTATTCCCGGTCAGGGGCGGCGGCGGCAGGTCTGCAAGATCGGGCATGACGCCGGAGATCTGGGGGAAATCGCCGGGGCTGAGATAATCGCCTTCACACAGCACCACGGCGCGGAAGACCGTGTTTTCCAGCTGGCGGACATTGCCCGGCCAGTCGAAAGCGGTGAGCATGGCCATGGTTTCCGATGCGGCATCGACAACCGACCGGTTCTCCTGTGCATTGAAGCGGGTGATGAAGTGGCGGACGAGCGCCGGCACGTCTTCCTTGCGCGAGCGCAGAGAGGGCACTTCGATGGGGAAGACATTGAGCCGGTAGAACAGGTCCTCACGGAAACGGCCGGCCGCGACTTCCTGTGTCAGATCGCGATTGGTTGCGGAAATGATGCGGACATCGACCTTGACCGGACGGTTGGAGCCGACCGGATCCACTTCGCCTTCCTGAAGGGCGCGCAGCAGCTTGACCTGCATGTCGAGCGGCAATTCGCCGATCTCGTCGAGGAAAAGCGTGCCGCCATCGGCCTCCTGGAATTTGCCCATATGCTTGCCGGTGGCACCGGTGAAGGAGCCCTTCTCGTGACCGAAAAGGGTGGATTCCACCAGATTGGCCGGAATGGCCCCGCAATTGACCGCCACAAAGGGCTTGTCGGCGCGCTCGGAGGCGGCGCGGATCGCGCCGGCTACCAACTCCTTGCCGACACCGCTTTCCCCGGTGATCAGGATCGGAATGGAGGAGGCTGCGGCGCGCTGGCCCAGCCGTACCACCTGGCGCATGGCGGGGGCCCCGGCAATCATGTCTTCAAAGCCGAGCGAGCCGCCGGCGGTTTTCTTCAGCCGTTTCACCTCGCCGGTGAGGGTCTGCATCTTCAGCGCATTGCGCACCGAGACCGTGATCCGTTCCGGGCTGGCGGGCTTGATGAAGAAATCGGCGGCGCCGGAGCGCATGGCCGCGACGACGGTCTCGATTCCGCCATGCGCGGTCAGCACGATGACCGGCGTTTCAATGCCCTTGCGCTGGACCGCTTCGAGCACATCCATCCCGTCCATGCCCGGCATGACGAGATCGAGGAGCATGACGTCCACACCCCCGCGCGCCAGCATGTCCATCGCGGCTTCGCCACTGTCGGCGGAGGCGACTTCAAAACCCTGCTTTTCAAGAACCGCCTGCAACAGGCGGCGTTGCGTCGGATCGTCATCGACGATCAGCACCGTCTTAGCCATCTCACCCAAGCCCTTTCGGCTACCCAATAATTCAATTGCCGGGCCTTTGGCCTCGCCCTCCCCGGAGTTTTCTCCGGTCGAGGGGGCAATCCATCCGGGTGCCGTTATGGGACACGGGTAGTAAAATTCACGTGTATACGCCGGTGACCAAGCGTTAAGCATAAACGCCACTTGACCCGGGTGCACCGGGCCGGAATTGTCCGGCGATGAGCACGCCGCCGCCGCCCGGTTACCGCAAGGTGCCCTCACCCATATGGCCGTTCGAGCCGCATGATGTGATGTTCGACGTCGCGCCGGAGGCGCTGCGGGACTCGCGGTTGTTCTGGGTGTTTTTCTGGCCCGCACTGTCTCTCTTGACCGGCATGACGGCGCTGTATTTCGCCACAACGCTGAATGCGTTCGGTCTGGCGCCCGAAGAGATCAATCATGACGCCGTCTTCCGGTCCTATTATGCGCTGCTGATGGCGAGCGAGATCGGATTTCTCTGGTGGTTTGCCAGCTGGCTGAAATCCCGGCAGCTGGCGGCCGCCGTCTTCGATATCCGCCCGGCCCGTTTCGGCATCGAGACCGGATACGGGCTGGTGCTCTTCGGTATGAGCTTCATTTTTGCGATTGCCGCCGTGGATATGCTGCTTCCCCTGCTGCCGGTTCCCGACGTGCCAACGCCTGACCGGTTCAATGGCGGCGGATTGACCGGCACATTGCTGGTGGCCGCCTCAGTGATCATTTTCGCGCCGCTGGTGGAAGAAATCATCATGCGCGGATGGCTGCTGCCCAAGCTGGCCGCGCGGATGGGCGGGTGGATCTGGCCGATCCTCCTGTCGGCCGGCGGATTCGGGCTGATGCACATTCTCGTCGATGTCCCGACGATGATCTACGCCACGGTTCTGGGCGTATTCGCCGGTCTGGCGCGGCGGCTGACCGGCCGGTTATGGGCTCCGATCGTCCTGCATTTCGTCAATAATCTCGTTGCCTCACTGTCTTTTTGACGTTTACGTCAAGGGCAAAAGCGAATTGACGCACTGCACAATCGGGGCTAGCCGATAGGCATGAGTACTGCCTCCAATGCCCTCCGCGATATCCGCCCGCCGCTTGAAAACTTCGAGGGAAAAGCGCCGCCTCACCCTGCCTGGTTTGCAAAAGCCCTGGCGGCCCCCACCGAGAGCGGCCGGGTCGCCGTGGAAGGCGTGGACATTGTCTGGAAAGCCTGGGGGCAGCGCGGTCAGCCGGGCGTCATTCTCGTTCACGGCGGGGTCGCGCACAAGCAATGGTGGGATGCCATTGCGCCCTTCATCAGCGCGGGGCGGCGTGTGGCCGCCATCGACCTGTCCGGCATGGGAGATAGCGGCCATCGCGAGGTCTATCGCATGCCGCTTTATGCCGACGAGGTCCGAGCGGTTGCGGAGGATGCCGGTCTTTTCGAGGCCGGAAAGCCCTTTGTCGCCGGCCATTCCTTTGGCGGCTTCGTAACCATGATGTCGGCCATGGCTTTCGGTGAGGCTCTGGCCGGGGCCATCATTCTTGATTCGCCCGTGCGCCCGGCCGAGGAACAGCGCTCCTCGTCCCCTCCGCAGCGGGGCGGCAAGACCTATGAGAAGCTGGAAACCGCGGTCGCGCGCTTCCGCCTGCTGCCACCGCAGACCTGCGAGACCGTCCATGTCGTGGACCATATTGCCCGCAATTCGCTGAAACAGGTGGAGGGCGGGTGGAGCTGGAAATTCGATCCCAATCTCTGGGCCAAGCTGGAGTATCAACGCCGTGATCCGGAAGTGTTACGGGACAAGGCCCGGTGTCCGCTGGCCTTTTTCCGTGGTGCGGACACGTCTCTGGTCACCGACGAGATCTGGGCCTTCATGGCGGAGACGTTCGGACCGGAGACGCCGATGATCTCGATTCCCGACGCCCAGCACCATCTGATTCTGGATCAACCGCTGGCCGTCGCGGCGGCTCTGGAAACGCTGATGCAGTCGGGCTGGGGCCAGCGCTGACACGCCGCACCGCTTAAGACTTGGCGGACGCGAATCTGCGTGATAATCCGCACATCAATCCGGTTCAGACCTGCAGGGGGTTTTAAGAATGGCTGAGTATCAACGCGGCTCGATGGAAGTCACAGAACAGGCCCGTACCTTTTCGAGCTTTATCAGCCTGTCGGTCTGGTTTGGCGGGCTGACGGTTCTGACCATCCTTTTCCTGAGCCTGACCTTTGCGGCTCATGTCAGCTGGATGGTGTCGCTGATCATCACAACCGTTGTGGGTCTTGTTCTCGGCCTTGCCCTGGGGCTCAAGGCCAACTGGTATGCCACCGTCATCGGATTTGCAGCGGTCAGCTTCTTTGCCGCCATCATTGCCGGGCTCGTCGGCAGCCTGCTCTAGGGTCCTGACCCAAGCAGGTTTATTGCCCTTTTAATTTCTCCGGGAATCCGACAAGGTGGCGTCAGCCAATTGTGACAGGTATTCCTGACCCGATGAAAATTGCCATTCTGAAAGAGCGCCGAGACGGGGAAACCCGGGTTGCCGCTACGCCTGAGTCCGTCAAGAAGCTGATTGCGGCCGGACATGATATCCAGATCGAGAAAGACGCGGGCGCTTCGGCCAGCATGCCCGACAGCCAGTATGAGGCGGTGGGCGCGAAATTGGGCACGCTTGCCGCAACGCTGAAAGGCGCCGATGCCGTATTTGCTGTGCGGGCACCGGATGCTGAAACACTGGCCAAACTGCCGAAGGGCTGCCTGCTGGTCGGGCAGCTGGAACCGCATGGGGACAAGGCCCGGGCGAAGGCTTTCGCCGAAGCCGGGGTCAATGCGCTGGCCATGGAATTCACGCCCCGGATCACGCGGGCGCAAGCGATGGACGCGTTGTCCTCGCAATCCAATCTTGCCGGCTATCGCGCCGTGATCGAGGCGTCGCAAATCTATCGCCGGGCCTTTCCGATGATGATGACCGCCGCCGGCACGATTGCCGCTGCAAAAGTCTTCGTCATGGGGGCCGGTGTCGCCGGTCTGCAGGCGATTGCCACGGCCCGCCGCCTGGGCGCGGTCGTGACCGCCACTGATGTCCGTCCCGCGGCCAAGGAACAGGTGGCCTCGCTGGGCGCGAAATTCGTTGCGGTCGAGGATGAGGAATTCAAGGCGGCGGAAACCGCCGGCGGCTATGCCAAGGAAATGAGCAAGGAATACCAGGCCAAGCAGGCCGAGCTGGTCGCCAGCCATATCGCCAGGCAGGACGTAGTAGTGACGACGGCGCTCATTCCCGGACGCCCGGCGCCGAAACTGATCACAAAAGCCATGGTCGAGGCGATGAAGCCGGGCTCGGTGATTGTCGATCTGGCCGCCCCGATGGGCGGGAATTGCGAACTGACGAAAGCCGACGAAATCGTCGAGCACAAGGGTGTGTCGATCGCCGGTTTCTCGAATCTGCCGGGACGGCTCGCAGCCGATGCTTCCAGCCTCTATGCGCGCAATCTCGTCAATCTGACGCCGCTCCTCGTGGGCGAGGATGGCGCGCTGGCCCCGCACTGGGATGATGAAATCATTATCGGCATGACACTGACGCGCGACGGCAAGGTCGTGCACGAAACGCTGAAATAGAACGGAACGCTCTCATGGACGCTGTTGATCCGATTACCCTCCGCCTCGCCATTTTCGTGATGGCGATATTCGTCGGCTATTATGTGGTCTGGTCGGTGACCCCGGCGCTGCACACCCCGCTGATGGCGGTGACCAATGCCATTTCCTCGGTGATCATTGTCGGCGCATTGCTGGCGGCAGCGGCCCCGGCGCTGACCGGCGAGACCTCCGGCGCCTCCAGCTTTGCCAATGTGTCCGGTGCGATCGCGGTGATCCTCGCCAGTGTGAATATCTTCGGCGGCTTCCTCGTCACCCAGCGCATGCTGGCCATGTACAAGAAAAAGGAAAAGCCGGCGGCAGGCGATGGAGGCAAATCATGATGCGTCTCTTCTTCATCATCCTGCTTGCCTTCGCTTTCTCCGGGCTGGCCGATGCCCAGCAGCGCGCGCGCCTGACCAGTCAGGACGCGCGACCTGGACCGGGGGCTGCCCAGTGCCGGGTGGCGGAGCTTGTCTTTGCCCGTGGCGGGGCCGGTTTCGTCTGCGATATGGGATCGGACGGCCGCGCTCTGATGGCCACCGACGGGGGGACGCGCCCCGGCGGTATTTCCGCTTTCATGAGCTGGCTGCTGGAATCCCGCCAGAGCGGTTCAGCCCGCAATACGATCACGGTCAATTACGAGGCCGCCGACAGTGCGACGCAGGAAATCTGCGACGCCTCGAGGCTTCGTGGCGCCAGCGCCCGTTCGGCCATCACCTGCTATCGCATCCTGGCGATCGTGGACTAGGATGCGCGTTTTGCTCGCTCTCTTTTTCCTAATGACAGGTGCCGCCGTGGCGCAGGCACCTGATATGGGCGAGGGCGTCGTGACACGCTGCATCGTCGATCAGGCCATGCTGACGGAGGTAGCCCTTCAAATCACGTGCGACTGCGGCAGTTTTGAAACTCCGAACCTACACGATGTGATGGAAATCGAGCTGGACTATGAAAACCGGCGCTGGCGGGCCGAGCGGGACGAATCATGGATGTCCGAAATGTCTATAACCAAGCCACGAGCAGGAGATTTGTTGTGAGAGCCTCTGCCTGTCTAATCTGGACTGCCGCCACGGCATGCCTGCTGGCCAGCCCCTCGCTGGCCCAGGAAAGGCGGGTTGAATCGCAGCAGATCCAGACCGCACCGGCACAGCGGCTGGAGCAGAATGACGATACGCCGACAATCTCGCGCCGTGTGCTGGATCTGGCGACACAGGCGGACGAGGCGGAGGACAGCGATCGGCCGGGCCGGGAACGCGGCCTCGCCAGCAATTATTTCGTGAGCTGCCCGGATATCCGCTCCGTCTCGATGCTGGAGGTCATGATCCGCCTGCGCTGTTATGATAGCGATCGCCACGGCAATTCCAATTATACCCTGCGCATCGCTGGTTATGACGATGTCGAAGCGCGCGCGCAGGTCCGGAGATGGTTTGCCAGCGAGTTCCTGCAATCCGTCTATCACATCATGGAAACGCCGGGCGCGTCGCTCGCCATGCGGGTCAGCGAATCGTCGAATGGCGAGACGTATATCAACACTTACGAAATCCAGTATGAGGAATAAGGGGCCATCCCGGGGACAAACATGAACGCTGATCTTGCTGCCATTCTCTATCTCGTCTCGGGCGTGCTGTTCATTCTGGCCCTGCGCGGCCTGTCGCATCCGGAAACCGCCCGGCGGGGCAATTATTTCGGCATGGCCGGCATGGCCGTGGCGATCATCACATCGCTGCTGGCCGCCGGTGTGGGTTTCGGCAGCTTCCTGGTCATTGCCGGCCTGATGGCCGTTGGGGGCGGTGCCGGTGCCATCGTGGCCAAGCGGATCCCGATGACAGCGATGCCGCAGCTGGTCGCGGCCTTTCACTCCCTGGTCGGCATGTCGGCCGTGCTGGTGGCGCTGGCGGCCTTTTACCGGCCGGATGTCTTTCACATCGGTGTCGCCGGGGACATCAAGCAGATCAGCCTGGTTGAATTGTCGCTGGGCTCGGCCATCGGGGCCATCACCTTTTCCGGCTCTGTGATCGCATTCATGAAACTGCAGGGCCTCGTCTCCGGCGCACCGGTCATCTTCAAGGGCCAGCACTGGGTGAATCTGGCGATGGGCGGATTTATTGCCCTGATGATTATCTTCCTGGTCGCTTCAGGCGGTCAGCTGACCTTCGCCTTCTGGGCGCTGACGATTGTTGCCTTCGTCCTCGGCGTGACCCTGATCATCCCGATTGGCGGCGCCGACATGCCGGTCGTTGTGTCGATGCTCAACTCCTATTCCGGCTGGGCAGCAGCAGCGCTCGGCTTCACACTGGAAAATACCGCATTGATCGTGACCGGTGCGCTGGTCGGCTCGTCGGGGGCCATCCTGTCCTACATCATGTGCAAGGGCATGAACCGCTCCTTCATCTCGGTCATTCTCGGCGGATTTGGCGGCGAAGCGGCCGGCCCGACCGGCGAAGGTCCGGGCGGTACGGTCAAGCAGGGCTCGGCGGATGACGCCGCCTTTGTGCTGAAGAATGCCCGCAAGGTCATCATTGTGCCGGGCTATGGCATGGCCGTCGCACAGGCGCAGCACGCGCTGAAGGAAATGGCGGACACGCTGAAGCATGAGGGCGTTGATGTTGCCTATGCTATCCATCCCGTCGCGGGCCGCATGCCCGGGCATATGAATGTGCTGCTGGCGGAAGCCAATGTGCCCTATGACGAGGTGTTCGAGCTGGAAGACATCAATTCGGAATTTTCCAATGCCGATGTGGCCTTCGTGATCGGTGCCAATGATGTCACCAATCCGGCGGCGGAAGATGATCCGTCCTCGCCGATCTATGGCATGCCGGTGCTGCAGGTGTGGAAGGCGGGCACCGTCTTCTTCATCAAGCGCTCGCTCGGCTCGGGCTATGCCGGGGTGGAAAACCCGCTCTTCTTCCGTGACAACACAATGATGCTGCTGGGCGATGCCAAGAAGATGACGGAGTCCATCGTCAAGGCGATGGACTGACCGGCGGCGCGATGGATGCCGCGGTCCTCATCGACCTTCTGGTTCGCGGCGCCCTTCTGGGGCTCCTCGCGCTTTACATCTTTCTGTTCGGATTGATTGGCCGCGGGTTTGATGCGGCGCGGCGCGGCGCTTTGCTCGCATTCGGAATTGCCTGCTACGCGATCAACTCTTCTCCCACTATCGGCCCCATTCAGCCGGAATGGCTCAGCGCAGTCATTATCCCCTTCACGATTCTGAATCCTGTTTTCCAATGGTGGTTTACCGGCGCGCTGTTCAAGGACCGGTTTCCAATTCTTGGTTGGCGATTGATTCCGGCCGGCCTTTTGCTGACCAATTATGCCGTCTGGGACGCAAATCCGATCCAAATGGGCATACACGTGTTTCTGTCCGTGGCGACCTTTGCCCTGGTTATCTGGCTGCCCCTGCAAGACCGGGCTGAAGACCTGATCGAGCGCCGGCGCGCCCTACGTGCCATTTTCTCGCTCGCGGCTGGCGCGCTGGGCATCTTCCTGATGATCAATGAGTGGGTCACCGGCCAGGTCGCGCAACAGGGCGGCGCGCTGTTGTTGATCACCACCCTGTTTGGCGGGGTCTTCCTGACTTTGCGGCGGGACTTGCTGGCGCCACGACCAGTTCTGCCGCAACAGGAAGCCCGGCGCCGTATGATGCCGGAAGACACTCACTTTCTCGACAAGCTGACGGCGCTGATGAATCAGGGGATCTATCGCGAGGAAGGTCTGACCGTTGCGAAACTGGCGGAGCATGTGGGCGTGCCCGAACACCGTCTGAGAAAGATCATCAATCAGGGCCTTGGTTACCGGAATTTCTCCTCATTCCTGAATGAGCGGCGGATTGGCGAAGCCAAGGCGTGGCTGGAGAATCCGGAAAATGGTCTCACGCCTGTTTCGGGGCTGGCCTATGATCTTGGCTATGCTTCGCTGGGACCTTTCAACCGCGCCTTCAAGGAGGTCACAGGCCAGACGCCAACCGAATACCGCCGCGCGGCGCTGACTGATTCCGGAAAAGACTGACTGATTTCGCAAAGTGGCTGCCGGGTTTTGAATCCGGCGAGCGCGCGTGAGCAAGATCAGTCAGGACAAGGCCTCAATTTCAAACGAGGCTGACATGTCCGACTTTCTTTCCTCCCTTCCGTTGATCTGGGCCGGCATTGCGGCGACCGACCTCGCTCGATATCTGGTAGGCGCCCTCGGGGTATTCCTGCTCATCAATCTGGCGTTGGCGGGTCTGCTCGCCGGACGAAAGATCCGGCCCGACTCGCCACCCGCCCAACAGATGCTGACCGAGTTTTTCGTTTCGCTTCGGACAGTCTTCATCTTTGCAACCGCCGGCGGATTGTTGATCGCGGCGGGTGTCGCTGCGGGCTGGATCGATCTCTATATGGACCCGACGGAACGTGGATGGCTGTATTTCTGGGCGAGCGTCGTGGTCCTGATCGTGGCGCACGATGCCTGGTTTTACTGGACGCACCGGCTGATCCATCATCCGCGCCTATTCCGGCGCGTGCACCGGAGGCATCACCGCTCGAACAATCCCTCGCCTTTCACATCCTATTCCTTCGATGTGGCCGAGGCGGTGGTGAATGCGGCCTATCTGCCGCTGATCGTGCTGATCCTGCCGGTTTCGCCTCTGGCGATGCTGATCTTCACCAGCCACATGATGCTGCGCAATGCGGTCGGCCATTGCGGGTACGAATTGTTCCCCGCGTGGCGCGGCAAACCGCTTTTCGGCTGGCTGACGACCGTGACGCATCACGACCTGCATCACGCGCAGGCGGGCTGGAATTTCGGGCTCTACTTCACTTTCTGGGACAGGGTAATGGGGACGGAGCATCCGGACTATGCGGAACGGTTTGCGAAGGCGGTGCGGTATGTGCCCGCGAAAGAGGCCGGCTACCAACAGCCTTCATAGACGATGACCTGGATGCCCAGCGGGTCGCGCAGATAAAGATAGCGCGCGCCCCAAGGCCGGTCTTTGAGGTCTTCCGGTTTGATATCGGCTGGCAGGGATTTGATGAAATCGTCCAGCGGCTCGGCCCTGTATTGCAGGCTGAGACCGGAAAAGTCGTGCTCGACGTCCGTGTCGTAGATTTCCAACAGGGCCTCGTTGTGGCCGTCCTTGAAGGCGAGAATCACGCCCTTGTCGCCCGCGTCGTCCCATTCCTCGACCACGACCATTCCGAAGAGCCGCTGATACCAAGCCTGGACCTCGGCGAGGCGGGGCGTCGATATCTTGGTTTTCTGGGAGAGTTTCATTTCATTCAGCCCGCCACGTTGGCTTCTTCTCGCATTTTTGTTGTGACCTCGCCGGCCTTCTGAATGAGGATTTTGGACGTCTGGTACGAACGCTCGACTGCATCATCGTAGCCGGTGTGGTCTGGATTCTGCACAATTGCTTCGGCAGCATTCAAATTCAAAACCAGCCGATAAACCTCATTTAAGTCGGCAACCACGTCTTCGCTGAAAATGAGTTGAGCACGATCCTTCGCATCCAAGAACGGTTTCTCATCAGCCTGTCGGCCATGGCCATCGCGAAAAACGGCGCCGATAAATTGTTGGACCGCATCAATGATTTCAATTCGATCAGGCAACAACAAGCGCGCATAATTCTTCTGATCGATCTTGTATTGCCGCCAAGCGACATAGACACCAACGACAGCCGCAATGCTTGAAGCTATAGCGGCAATCGTCGTCGGCGCGAGGAATAGCCGTATTAGTTCAAGCCAAAGCGGGCCGTCGTCGGCAAAAGTTATCGACAAAATTACCTCCCCGCCCGCACCAGCCGTCCCGGCTTCTCGCCGGTGAATGTGTCGTCCAGCACAACCGGCACGCCACTGACAATCGTGGCGCGATAGCCGCGTGCGCCCTGCAGGAGGCGCTGACCGCCCGCGGGCAGATCCTTCACCATGTGCGGAGGCTCGAGCTGAAGGGCGTCATAATCAATGATGTTGAGATCGGCTTTCATGCCCTCGCGGATAAGCCCGCGATCCTTCAGGGACAGGAAATCGGCGATATCGCCCGTCATCATCTGCACGGCGCGCTCGACGGGGAGTTTCGGCCCGCGCGTGCGGTCCCTTGTCCAGTGTGAGAGCAGATAGGTCGGCATGGAGGCATCGCAGATCGTGCCGACATGCGCGCCGCCATCGCCCAGCCCCTGCAGCGCCTGGGGGTGGGTCATCATCTTCATGACGTTGTTATAGTCGCCCTCGGTATAATTGTAGATCGGGAAGTAGATCAGCTCCTTGCCATCGCGCTCCAGCACGGTGTCGTAGAGCTTTTCCATGAGCGGAATGCCTTCGCGTTCGGCCTGGGCCGCGAGCGCATTTTCCGGCGGCTGTTCATAGTCGGGCGGATCGCCGAGCTGGAACAGCTTGGTGGCGACAAAATCGATATGTTCCATCAGCATATCGGCCAGAGGGGGAATGGAGGAGCCCGGACCGGACAGCTTGTCGGTGGTCTCGCTGAGGATCTGCGCGCGGAAGTCCGGCGTTTTCATGATCGCCACGCGCTCCTCGAAGGGCAGATGGGCAATCTTCTTGTAGCTGGGATACCCCATGAAGAAGTGGAAGGTGCATTGCAGGCCGAGGAAAACGCCAATGCCGCGCGGGGCGGTCTGGACCCGCATATCCACGCCTTCCGCCTTCATCTTTTCGGCTTTTTCCAGAATGCGGGTCCACTGGTCCGGGGCGAAATCGCGCTGCATCAGGGACATGGAGAAAGGCCGTCCGCCAGCGGCTTTGGCATAGGCCTCCAGTACGGCCCATTCGGCTTCAAAGCGGTCACCTTCGCGCTCGAGGTCAAAATCGGACACGGCCTGGACGACACCATAATCGAGACCTTCGAATGCCTCTGCGATGCCCGCGAGCTCGCGGGATGTGGCCTCGGACGAGGGTGTCCAGTCACCATCGGCGGTCTTGTGAACATCCGAGCGTCCGGTCGAAAAGCCGATGGCCCCGGCCTCCATCGCCTCACGCACGATACTGCGCATGGCGGCAATGTCGCCGTCGCTGGCTTCCTCATCGGCGATGGCGCGGTCACCCATGACATAAACGCGTAACGGGTCGTGGCCGATATGCACCGCGATATCGATGGTCCGGTTCTGCGCTTCCAGGGCATTCATGTAATCGGGAAAGCTTTCCCAATTCCATTTCAGGCCTTCGGCCAGCGCCGTGCCCGGTATATCCTCCACCCCCTCCATCAGCTTGATCAGACGCTCATGGTCTGTGGATTTCACCGGGGCAAAACCGACCCCGCAATTGCCCATAATGGTGGTGGTCACACCGTGGCGGGAGGAGGGTTCGAGCGTGTCGTCCCATGTCGCCTGGCCATCATAATGGGAGTGCAAATCGAGAAAGCCCGGCGTGACGATGCAGCCGGAGGCGTCAATCTCGCGTGCCGCCGCCCCCGGACAATCGCCCACGGCGGCGATGCGGCCTGCAGAAATGGCGATGTCTGCCTTGCGGCCGGGCGCGCCGGATCCGTCATAAACGGTGCCGCCCGTGATCTTGATATCATAGCTCATAATGTCTCCCCCGATGACGTCTTTCAGGAGAGTGTGGCGCGAAATTGCTTCGGCGTTAAGCCGGTGGCTGCCTTGAATGCGCGGCTGAGAGCACTGTGCTCGGAATATCCGCACTCATGCGCAATGCGCGTCAGGCTCCGCCCTTTGCGGATACCATCCATGGCGCGCTGGATCCGCAGGCGCGACCGGTATTGCTTCGGGCTTTCCTGAAGGACGCGGGCAAAATCGCGCTCGATCTGCGCGACAGAACATCCAGCGCGGTCTGCCAGCTCCGGCAGGCTGACCGGTTCATCAAGCGAGGCGGCAATTACATCAGTTGCCAGCGCCAGCCTGCGGTAAACGCGGCCGGAATGGGTATAGACCGGCAATGGATAAGAGATACCCCTGACGCAAGGCCGGGCGGGATCGTGATGGCGGCTGCGGGAATACAGATACCAACGCGCTTGTCCGGAATGGTCATAGGTGAAATCGAAGCGATCAATCAGGGTTGCGCCGCTGGAAATCGCCTGGTCCAGCTGGTCATAGCGCTCGACAATCGCTTCATCGAAAAAGTCCGATGTCCGAGCGCCGATGACGTCCTGTGGGCTCTGTGCGCCGAAAAAGGCAGCAAGCCGCTGATTGGCTGCCACATAGCGCCGGTCAGCATCCTTGACGAAGTGGATGCAGGCATCGCTGCGGCGGAAATTCGCCGACAGGGCCAGAGGGTCGAAAGCGGTTGCGGTCATCTTGCCGGCACCTTCTGCAGCCTGCGCAGTCGGGTCAAGACGCTGGTGCGTGTGCCGTTCTAACTTCTGCGTGAATGACACTGTTGGAGGACAACGGTTATGACATTGAACACTTTCATGATTCTGGCTGCATCAGTGGCCGGGACCAGCTTGAGCGCGGCAGCCTACAGCCAAAGCACCACGCCGGCGCCCCCAACGCCGTGCTCAAGCGAGGAATACCGCCAGCTCGATTTCTGGGTCGGCGACTGGCACGCGGAATGGGATAATCCCGACGGCACGACCGGGACTGGCGAAAACCATATCACCCGCGATGAATTCGGCGATTGCGTGATTTATGAACGCTTTTCCGGTGCCGGGCTGAATGGCATGTCGGTCTCAACCTATTTCGCGCCCTTGGGCCTATGGCGTCAGGCCTGGGTGGATGACCAGGGTGGATTTTATTCGCTCTTCGGCGGGCCGGACGCATCGGACGAGTTTGACTTTGTTCTCGTCAATACGCGGCTGACCGACTCGGCTCCGCACCGTCGCATGATCTGGCAGGATGTGACCGAAGACAGCTTTACATGGCGCTGGCAAGGCCGGGCGTCCGAGGAGGAAGCGTGGTCGGACCGCTGGGTGATCCGCTATACCCGCATGGAGGAATAGCGGTCCCAGAGGCGGAAGCCGGCGGCCAGACCCAGGCCGGCAAACAGATGCCAGAGCGACCAGAAACCCGTGACGGCGGCCGCACCGCCGAGCGCGGGAAACTGGGTCAGGAGTATGACGAGACCCAGACCGGCATTCTGAATGCCGATTTCGAATGTCAGAGCCCTTCGTGAGGCCGCCGCGATCTGCAGAATCCGCCCCATCAGCGCGCCCAGCGCAAAGGCGGCCGCATTGTGGATGATTGCCACCGGCGCGATGATAAAGCCGCTGGAAAATATGATCTCCCAATTACTGGCAATGCCCGCCACGACCAGCAAGATCAGGATGCCGATCGCCATGGCATAGACGACCGGCTGGATGCGCTGTGCGATCCGCGGCTGGAACGTCGCCAGCAACATGCCGATGGCCAGCGGCACGCCCAATGCGAAGGCCGTTTGCAGGATGAAGGAAAGCGTGTCGATCTCGATGGACCGGATGAGCTCGGCAGTCGGCGGATAGAGCCCGGCCCAGAAGAGAATGGCCACAGGCGTGATGATGAAAGCCAGCGCGCTTGATGCGGCCGTGAGCGAGACGGAATAGGCGGCATTCCCGCGGGCCATCAGCACCATCAGATTGGACACATTGCCCCCGGGACAACAGGCCACGACGATCATACCGAAGGCGAGCGAGGGCGTCGGGGCGATCAGATGCGCCAGGCCGACCGACATCAGCGGCAGCAGCAGGATCTGGGTCGCAACGCCGCCGAAGAACATTTTCGGATTGCGGCCGAGAAAAATGAAATCCTGCGGCTTCAGCGTCAGCGCCACAGAAAACATCATGATCGCCAGGCTGAGGGTCAGCCCGATACGGGTTTCCTCGTTGACGGAGACGCGAATAGCGTCGAGCGCAACCGCGTCCATGTTCAATCCCCCCGGCAATCCCGAAGCGGGATCATCCAGCTATTCTGCTGTGTTGCAACCCGGCTTGAACGTCTCGCCGCCGCCCACCACTTCCTGTATACAAAGCTGAAAGCACAGGAGATATGCATGTCACACGGTCCGCAGAAGACGCTCTGGGTCGCAGCAATCGACGGTTCGAAGGGGCTGATATACCGGAATGAGGGAGATGCCGAATATCCGGTCCTCAAGCCTGTGGAGATCGACAAGCAGGATGTGCCGCAGAGCCGTGACATCATGACCGACCGGCCCGGCCGCAAGTTTGACGGACAGGGCGGACAGCGCAGCGCGCTTGATGAAGGCGATGCGCACGACGAGCAGGAAAAGCGCTTTGCCGAAGACATTGCCGGCTTTCTGAACAAGGCCGCCTTGAACCACGAATTTGACGAAATCCTGATCTATGCCGCCAGCCGGTCCTTGGGCTTCCTCCGGCCGAAATATCACGAAGCGCTGCAGAAGCGGATTCGCGGCGAATTCAATCTGGATGTGGTCAATGAACCCGTCGATGCGCTCGAGAAGCGCGTCAGCGCAGCCCTGTCATCGTCCTAAAATACTCGACATTGACGCATCAGGCATCCTAGTGTTGCGGCAGTGAACAGCGTTCATCTTGGGATACAGAAGGGGGGATGCCATGCGTCTTTTGGCCATCGGAAGCAGTCTTGCACTTTTACTGACGCTCGCCGCGTGTGGCGGTGGCAATGACGGTCGCGATCTGTCCGGCGCGGACACCGACTTCCAGACCACGCTGATGGAGCAATTGATCGACGCGCAGCCGGGCGATGTGATCGAAATTCCGGCCGGCGTCTTTTCCTTCGACCGGTCGCTGTCCCTGACCGTGGATGGTGTCACCATTCGCGGGGCCGGTATGGACGAAACCATTCTGTCCTTTGCCAACCAGACCTCCGGCGCAGAAGGCCTGCTGGTCACGGCCAGCGATTTCACCATCGAGGACCTGGCCATCGAGGATACGCGCGGCGATGCGCTGAAGGTGAATGAGGGTGAAAACATCATCATCCGCCGGGTGCGCACGGAATGGACCAATGGCCCCGATACGGACAATGGCGCGTATGGCATTTACCCCGTGCAGACCACGAACACGCTGGTTGAAGGCGTGGTGGCCATCGGCGCATCGGATGCCGGCATCTATGTCGGCCAGTCGCGTAATGTGATTGTCCGCGACAGCCGGGCGGAATTCAATGTCGCCGGAATCGAGATCGAGAACACGATCGGCGCGGACGTCTACAACAATGTGGCGACCAACAATACGGGCGGCATTCTGGTCTTCAACATGCCGAACCTGCCTCAGCCCGGCTATGGCACGCGCGTCTATGACAACCAGGTTTTCGAGAACAATACCCGCAATTTCGGTCATCCCGGCACGCCCGTCGCGAGTGTTCCGGCCGGGTCCGGCATCGTGATCAATTCCAATGACCAGGTGGAGATTTTCAGCAATGAGATCCGCGATCACCGCACAGCCAATATCATCATTTCCTCGGTCTATTCGACCGGCTTCTCGGATATCGGCGCGCAGGAGAATTTCGATCCCTATCCCGAGAGCATCTGGATTTCCGGCAATACGCTGGGTGAGGGCGGCGGCAATCCGGACAATGTCGAACTGCAGGCCTTGCGGGTGATGATGTTCGGACTGACCGGAAATATCCCGGATGTGCTGTGGGACGGTTTTGCCAACCCGGATCTTCTGACCGGAGGCGAAATGCCGGATCAATACCGGATCTGCCTCGATAACGGGGATGCGCAAATGCTGAATGCCGACGGGCCGAACGGATATGCCGATCCGCATATTGTCGAGGATACGGCCTGCCTGCATGAGCGCCTGCCGGAGATCGTCCTGCCCTTCTGATGCGTGCACTGCTTCCTGCCCTCGCCCTGATACTCGCCGCCTGTGGCAGCGAGACCGCGACACCTGTCTTTCATGCGGAGGGCCGGCCGGCGATGCTGTCGGAATGGGGTATGGTGACGGTTTCAGACGGGCATCTGGTGCTGTCGGACCGCGTCGAGCCCTATGATCTCAACACGGCGCTGTTCACCGATCATGCGGGGAAGCTGCGGACGATCTGGATGCCGGAGGGCGTTTCGGCGGCCTATCGCGAAGGCGAGGTGCTCGATTTTCCGGTCGGCACCGTCATCACCAAGACCTTCTACTATCCGGTCGATGATGCGGGGAATGTCCTGCGCGGTGATGCCGGGCTGCAGGTTTCCAGCACCCCGGAGACGCTGGACCTCGACCGTGTCCGCCTGATTGAAACCCGTCTGCTGATCCGCCGTGAGGCCGGCTGGGTGGCTCTGCCCTATGTCTGGGATGAAGATGAAAGCGATGCCCGGCTGATGCGGGCAGGCTATTCCGAGGCGCTCACCCTTGCGGAGGCGGATGGCCGATTGCGGGCCATCAATTATCTGGTGCCGAATGTGAATCAGTGCGCCGGATGCCACGCCACCAATAATACGACCCGTGAAATACAGCCTATCGGGCCGGCCGCCCGCCATCTCAATCGCGATTTCGCCTATGCGGAAGGCCCGCAAAACCAGCTCGCCCATTTCATCGCCGAAGGCTATCTGTCCGGCGCTGCGTCACCGGAGCTGGCGCCGCGGGCCCCGATCTGGAATGATCCCGATACGCCGCTTGCGGCCCGGGCGCGCGCCTATCTCGATATCAATTGCGCCCATTGCCACAATCCGGTGGGGGCCGCCGACACGTCCGGCCTGCACCTCAATTTCGACGCGCCTGAAGGCCCCAATCTCGGTGTCTGCAAGCCCCCGATTGCGGCCGGTCCCGGGTCGGGCGGGCATCGCTTCGATATTGTTCCCGGTGCGCCTGAGGAGTCGATTTTCATCTACCGCATGGATTCCAGGCAGGGTGATATCATGATGCCGGAACTGGGCCGCTCGCTGATCCACGAGGACGGCGTCGAGCTTGTCCGGGCCTGGATCGCCGAAATGGATGGCAGCTGCTTCTAGGCCCCGTGCTTATAAAGGGTTTGGAGCGTGATATGCGCGAAACCTTTATGAATACAGGCCCTAGCTGCTGTCAGCGAGCGCCCGGTAGCAGGAACACGATGCCAGCTCTGTCTCGGCGAGGTGTTTGAGCAGATTATCGACCGCTTCCGACAATAATTGTCCGCGTGTTGTATCGAGTTTCGCCGCGGCGAGCCGCAGGCGCCGGTCCTGCTGATCACTCAATTCGAAACCGGACTCCTCATCTTGCGCGGCAGAGGCATGGTGCGCGTCGCAGGGCCCCGGATGCGGCTGGGGTGGAGGGGCGTTGTCCGCATCCGAGGCATCGCGGCGGGCGATTGAAAAAGGGTCAAAGACGGGTTCCGGTGCCGTTCGTGTTCCCGCGGGGGACGGCACGGCGGCCCCCTTGCGGACGAGCAGGCCGGAATGCAGCGACGCAAATGGCGATGAATTCATTTTCAGCCCTCCCCCGCGACACGGTGGACAAAGGCCGTGCGGCGGCCAAACACCGCCCGCGGTGGCTGGCGGCGGTCCGGAACCCCCTTGGGCGGACCATTGTCGCCCTTGCGGCGGTCCACGCCATCCCATCCGGACTGAGTGCCGGCTTCCGGGCGGGGGAGTTCGTCTTCATTCCATCCCGGCAGCACAAGTTCGCCGAGGCCGGGAACATTATCGTCCTCGTCATCGTCGCCAAAAATATCCGCACTGCCGCCGCCCGGCGTCAACGCCGCAATGGCAAGATCGCCGACCGCATCCTGACCATTGAGCGGTATGCCATTGCGCACGAAACGGGCGCGCAGATAGCGCCAGAGCTTCGAAACCTCATCGGCTGATTTCGAGTCCTCATTGATCTCACCCACTGTGCGGCCATCAATCATGGACGCTGCAAAATCCGTGCGGTGATGAATGGTCACCGGCGCGACAACGCCATGCTGTGACAGCGCAACTGCGGTTTCACCGGTAATCCGGGCCCGCGCCGTGGCCGAGTTGACGACAAAGACGAGCGGTTTGGAAAAGCTCTCGACAATATCGACCGTCGGTCCGACGGCGCGCAGATCATGCGGGCTCGGCCGGGTCGGCACCACAACCAGGTCCGCGTGGCGGACCACACCGGCAATCGACTCGGTCACGGCCGGAGGGGTGTCGATGACAATCAGTTTGAAGCCGGATTTCTCGAGATGCCTGATACCGGCTTCCAGTTCACCGATGGAAACCCGTGCATAGGCCGGCGTCGCGCTGGTGCGGGCGTTCCACCATTTGGCGAGCGAGCCTTGAGGGTCTGTGTCGATCAGGGCAACCGGACCATCTCCGGCCCGCTCGGCCTCGACCGCAATATGTCCGGAGAGGGTGGTCTTGCCTGACCCGCCCTTTTGCGACGCGAAAACGACGACATTCGCCCGGTTCGCCATACTCACCCTCATACCATCCACGCCGGTTTTCCGGCTGTCTTGAGGAAATCCACCACATCTCCCCATAAGGGCCGTTTAAACGCATTGTTCAAATTTGACGGATCGGCTGTCCTGTCGCGGCAGGGTTACCCGCAGCACAACGGAATTCTTCGAATTATCCGCCCGCTGATCTCTTTACAGCGGCTGAAAGTCTGGCCATCATGCTGCAGCGCAACATGATGGGGGGAGAAAATGTTCGCACTAGCAGCACAAATCGCGGGGGCGATCACTGCTCCTTCCGAGCCGGACGTCATGGCCTTTGTGGCCGACACGATGTTGTTGATGATTTCCGGCATGGTCGTCGTCTTCATGGCCGCCGGATTCTGCATGCTGGAAACCGGGCTGGTGCGGGCGAAGAATGCCGCCACCATATCGCTCAAGAATATCACGCTCTTTTCCATTGCCGGGCTGACCTATTATCTCGTCGGCTACAGGCTGATGTATGACGGGGTCGACGGCGGTCTGATCGGTACGCTGGGGGTCTGGTCACCCGATGCACTGGATGAGCCATCCGGGTCCATAGCCTCATCAGCCGACTGGTTTTTCCAGATGGCCTTTGTGGCCACGGCGGCATCGATTGTCTCGGGCACGCTCGCCGAGCGGATCAAGCTGGGCCCCTTCCTCCTTTTCATCGTGGTGTTGACGGCGCTGATCTATCCCGTTGCCGGGGCCTGGAAGTGGGGCGAGGGCTGGCTGCATGTGATGGGCTTTCAGGATTTCGCGGGATCGACGCTGGTCCATTCCGTCGGTGGCTGGGCGGCGCTGACAGGTGCTCTCATCCTCGGGCCCCGATATGGAAAATATGCGCCGGACGGGCGGATTCAGAAACCGATGCCGGGCTCCAACCTGCCGCTCGCAGCGCTGGGGACATTTATCCTGTGGTTCGGCTGGTTCGGCTTCAATGGCGGCTCTCAGCTGGCGGCGGGCACGATCGAGGATGTCAGCGCAGTCGGGAAAATTCTTGCCAACACAAATACCGCTGCGGCGGCCGGCGTGCTGGGGGCGTTCGCCACGGCCTATCTCGTGTTCAAAAAGCCGGACCTGACACTGGTGCTCAATGGGGCGATTGGCGGGCTGGTCGCGATCACTGCCGGTCCGCTGGACCCGGCCTTGTGGCAGGCCATGATCATCGGGGCCGTCGGCGGGATCCTCGTCGTTGTGACCGTTCCCCTGCTCGACAAGCTCAGGATTGATGACGTCGTCGGCGCCATACCGGCACACCTGGTCTGCGGCATCTGGGGGACGCTGGTCGCGGCCCTCACGACACAGGCTGAAGGACTGAATGTGCTGACCCAGCTGGGCGTCCAGACTGTGGGAATTCTCGCCATCGGTGCGTTCGTTGCGGCGTTGAGTGCGGGCACATGGCTGGCACTCAAGCACACGATCGGCTTGCGTCCGACGCTGGATGAGGAAGTGGCCGGGCTGGATAAATCCGAACTGGGTATGGAAGCCTATCCGGATTTCTACACCGGATAAAAAAGTGGCGCGGCAGACCCGGATTGCAAGGGGTCTGCCGCGCCTGCCTCCCGGTCCCGCCGGTGGGCATCCAAGTGTGATCTAGTCGAATTCGGTCAGCCGCATAGAGACCTGCAGACCTTTTGTCAGTTGGTCATAGGCTTTCAGCGTCAGGAATTCGTCGAAATCGTCTGACAGAACGAGCTCGCGCAGCAGACTTGCTGCGGCTTTCACCTCATTCGGCCCGGACAGGCGATAGCCCGCATCCTCGAGGATTTCGGCCTCGGCGATATGGATGGCTTCTTCCATCCAGCCGGCATCCAGAAGCGTCCCGTTTTCAGCCTTTGCGCCGGACACCCGCCATTGCCAGAGCTGGGCGCGGGCGATTTCGGCGGTGGCCGCGTCTTCCATCATATTGCGGATCGGTGCGGCGCCCCGCCCGGCCAGCCAGCCCGCGATATAGCGAATGGCGACATCGACATTCTCGCGGGCCCCGGCCTCCGTGATCGTGCCTTCCGGGGCGGCCACCAGATCGGCGGCCGAGCCGGTGATGGCGAATTTGCGGTCGATCTGATTGGGGCCGGGCATGACATCGTCAAAAGCCGCCTTGGCCACGGGGACGAGATCGGGATGCGCCACCCAGCAGCCGTCATGACCGTCTGTGGCTTCGCGCGTCTTGTCGGCCTTGACCTGTTCGAAAGCGAGGGCATTGGCCGCTTCATCGCCCTTGACCGGGATGAAAGCCGACATGCCCCCCATGGCATGAGCGCCACGCCGGTGACAGACGGCAATCACGCGTTTCGAATAGGCGTGCATGAAGGGCGTCGCCATGGTGATTTGCGAGCGGTCCGGCAGAACGCGGTCCGCATGACCACGCAGGCGCTTGATGTAGGAGAAGATATAGTCCCAGCGGCCGCAATTGAGGCCGACGCAATAATCGCGCAATTCGTAGAGGATTTCATCGAGCTCGAATGTCGCCGGCAGGGTCTCGATCAGGACGGTACAGCGGATCGTGCCGCGTTCGAGCCCCAAGACTTCTTCCGCATGGCTGAACACGAGCGCCCAGAAGCGCGCTTCAAACCGGCTTTCGAGCTTCGGCAGATAAAAATATGGCCCCGTGCCGCGCACATTCAACGCATCATGGTTGTGATAGAGATAGAGGCCGAAATCGAAGAGCGAGGCGGAGATGGCCTGCCCGTTGACCTGCATGTGACGTTCATCGAGATGCAGGCCGCGCGGGCGGATGATCAGCGTCGCGGCATCCGAGGAGACCCGGTAGCGCTTTCCGTTTTTCTCGTCGGTGAAATCGATCTGCCGGCGGATGGCTTCGCGCAGATTGATCTGGCCATCGACCATATTGGTCCATTTCGGCGAGGAGGCATCCTCGAAATCCGCCATGAAGCAGCGGGCGCCGGAATTGAGGGCATTCACCACCATCTTGCGGTCGACCGGGCCGGTGATCTCGACACGGCGGTCCCTGAGATCGGCCGGGGCGGGCCGCACGGTCCATTCCGAGGCCCGGATGTCTGCGGTCTCTTCCGGGAAATCAGGCAAGCTGCCGGCGTCGAATTCGGCCTGGCGTTTCTGACGGTCTTCGAGCAGGGCCTTGCGGCGGCCATCAAAGCGGCGATGCAGGCCGATCAGGAATGACAGCGCATGCGGGGCGAGGATGGCGCGGTAGCCGGGCTCCATCGGCCCGAGCAGATCGACGCCATTGGGGGTGGCCTTGTTCATGGTCTTGCTCCCGATGCCCACTTATTCCGCCGCGAACTGGGCGGATTCCGTGGATTCGCCCATGGCTGTAGTGGAGGACTGACCGCCCGACAGGGTCTGGTTGACGAGATCGAAATAGCCGGTGCCGACTTCGCGCTGGTGACGGGTGGCGGTGTAACCGTCCTTCTCGGCCGCGAACTCGGCCTGCTGGAGCTCGGAATAGGCGCCCATGCCGCGATCGCGATAGCCGCTGGCGAGGCTGAACATGCCGTAATTGAGCTGGTGGAAGCCGGCGAGAGTGACGAACTGGAATTTATAACCCATCGCGCCCAGTTCGCGCTGATAGGTCTCGATGGTGGCCTTGTCGAGATTGGCTTCCCAGTTGAAAGAGGGCGAGCAATTATACGCCATCATCTTGCCGGGGAATTCCTTCTGTATGGCTTCCGCAAAACGGCGGGCCTCGTCGAGATTGGGCTTGGAGGTCTCCCACCAGAGGAGGTCGGCGTATTTGGCATAGGCCAGACCGCGCTTGATGCAGTGATCGACGCCCCTGCCCTTCTTCAGGCGATAGAAACCTTCCGCCGTCCGGCCCGCATCATAATCGATGAATTCATGATCGCGCTCGTCGATATCCGAATTGATCAGGGTGGCGGATTCGGCATCGGTGCGCGCGACGGTCAGCGTGGGAACACCCAGAACATCGGCGGCCAGGCGTGCGGCATTGAGATTGCGCTGATGCGCCTTCGTCGGGATCAGCACCTTGCCGCCCAGATGACCGCACTTCTTTTCAGCGGCGACCTGGTCCTCGAAATGCACACCGGCGGCACCGGCCTCTATATAGGCGCGCATGATTTCATAACAATTGAGCGGGCCGCCAAAGCCGGCCTCGGCATCCGCCACGATCGGCGCAAACCAGTCACGCGTCAGATTGCCCTCGGAGACCTCGATCTGGTCGGCCCGCTGGAGCGTGCGATTGATCTTCTTGGCCAGTTCGGGGCCGGAATCGGCCGGATAGAGCGACTGGTCCGGATACATGGCCCCGGCTTCATTGGCGTCGGCCGCAACCTGCCAGCCTGACAAGTAGATGGCTTTCAGACCGGCGCGGACCATCTGCATGGCCTGGCCTCCGGTGAGCGCGCCCAGCGCATTGATATAGGGCTCGGTTTTCAGCAGCGTCCAGAGCTTCACCGCGCCGCGCTCGGCAAGCGTGTGCTGGACATGGACCGAGCCGCGAAGCTTCAGCACGTCTTCGGCAGAATAATCCCGGTCAATGCCGGCAAAGCGGTCCGGCGTGGCGGCGGGCACAAGGTCGTTGAATGTCGTCATTTTGCAATCCCCAATTTGAAAGCCGGACAAGCGGCGGTTCTGGAGGCAAACCTGACGGCGATGAGTTTTCCTGTCTACACAACAGAAAGCTGAAAGAAGCCATGATGTATTCAATAGTGACTTGTCATTTTGTGTTTTTGTGTATTATTGACAATATGGATTTGCAGAACGAGAAGATTTTTGCCGGCGCACGGCTGCGGCGCTTGCGCCGGGAGCGGAGCCTGACCCAGGCCGATGCGGCTGACATGCTGGGCCTGTCGCCCAGCTATCTCAATCTTCTGGAACGCAATCAGCGCCCGCTGACCGCGCGTGTGCTGCTCGCCGTCGCCGCGGCCTTCGACATTGATGTCCGCAGTCTCGCCGAAGGCTCGGACCGGCAATTGGTGACCGATCTGGAAGCGGCTGCAGCCGACCCGGCCCTGGCCGTTCTCGGACTCGACCGCACCGAGCTGACCGAGCTTGCCGAAAGCCAGCCACGCGCCGCCGAGGCCCTCACCCTGTTGCATCAGGCCTACCGCAATGCCGCTGACTCCTCAGCGGATCTCGCCGCTCAACTCGAGGGCGGCGACCGGGCCGGGCAGCTGAGCCCGACCGAGGCCGTCCGCAATGCGATCGACAAGCGGCACAACTACTTCCCGAAGCTGGAAGCCGCGGCTGAAACCTTTGGCAGTGAGCTGAAACTGACGCCGGACAATCGCAGTACGGCGCTAGAGGAGCGGTTGAAAGACGCGCACGGCATCATCGTCCGTACATTCGAGGAT
The DNA here is from genome assembly GCF_003129605.1 of Hyphobacterium indicum. Classification (GTDB taxonomy): domain Bacteria; phylum Pseudomonadota; class Alphaproteobacteria; order Caulobacterales; family Maricaulaceae; genus Hyphobacterium; species Hyphobacterium indicum. The sequence continues at coordinate 154,480 of NZ_QBDX01000001.1, read as the reverse complement.
GATGTGATGGGCGGCGCCCGTCAGCGGATGGATTTTCATACACGCCGGCTGATGTTGTCGGACCGGCTGTCGGCCAATGCGCGTCCGATGCAGATGGCGACGACGCTGGCGCTGCTGGAATTCGGCGACCTTCTGGATGCCGAAGTGGCCGAAGCCGGACTTGGCGCAAAGACGGAGGATGCGCTCTACCGGTCCGGGCTGGCGCGCTATTTCGCCGGCGCCTTGCTGGCACCCTATGAAGCGTTCCTGACACTGGCGGAAAAGAGCCGCTATGACATTGACCGGCTGCAAAGGCGGTTCGGACTCGGCTTCGAAGCGGTCTGTCACCGCCTGACAACGCTGCACAGGCGGGAGGCCAGCGGCGTCCCCTTCTTCATGGTGCGGATGGATCCGGCGGGAAATGTTTCCAAAAGATTCGGCGGCGCTGTCCTGCCCTTTGCCCGCTCGGGCGGATCGTGCCCGAAATGGACGCTTTCGGATGCATTCCGGGCCCCGGAGAGCTTGATCACACAGCGCTTCGCCTTGCCTGACGGGTCGGAATACCTGTCGATTGCGCGCGCGGTTTTCCGGCCGGGCGCGGATCATGAACCGCCGGTCCGGCATGTCGTCGCGGTCGGGTGTGAGTGGCCGCGGGCCAGCGAAACCGTCTATGCGGACGCCTTATCGCATGTGCCGCCGACCCCGGTCGGCCTGACCTGCCGGCTGTGTGAACGCGAGGCCTGCGCCCACCGGGCTTTTCCGTCCATGCAAAAGGAGATGAATATCAATCCCTGGCGTCAGGCGGCCGGGCCCTATGCCAGCGACGAGCATATCTAGGGGCGGACCTCTAGCCTGCCCCTTCTGAGCGTGGATGATTCCCTGCTACCGGCGCAAATCGAAGCGGTCGAGTTCCATCACTTTTGTCCAGGCCGCGACAAAGTCGGTGACGAATTTTTCACCGGCATCAGCGGCGCCATAGACTTCACAGATGGCCCGGAGCTGGGAGTTCGAACCGAAGACGAGGTCGGCCCGCGTGGCGGTCCAGACCGTCTTTCCGGTCGCCCGGTCACGGCCCTCGAACAACTCCCCATCCTCGCCGGCCGGCGTCCATTCGGTTTTCATATCGAGCAGGTTGACGAAGAAGTCATTCGTCAGCGTGCCGGCCCTTGATGTGAACACGCCATGACGCGCCCCTCCGACCGTGTTGCCGAGGACGCGCAAGCCACCGACCAGCACGGTCATTTCCGGCGCGCTCAGACCAAGAAGCTGTGCCCGGTCCACGAGCATTTCCTCCGTCGGGATGGTAAACGCCCCGCGCGTCCAGTTGCGGAAGCCGTCGGCCTCCGGCTCCAGCGGTTCAAAGCTTTCAGCGTCGGTCTGGTCTTCGGTGGCATCGCCGCGGCCGGTCGATACCGGCACAGAGACGTCAAAGCCCGCATCCTGCGCCGCCTTTTCAACCGCCGCCGCACCGCCGAGCACGATCAGATCGGCCAGCGAGACGCGGAAGCCGGCTTTGGCGCGAATGTCTTCGAAGATGCCGAGAACCTTTGCCAGCTGGTCCGGCTGGTTCACAGCCCAGTCCTTCTGAGGCGCGAGCCGGATGCGCGCGCCATTGGCGCCGCCGCGCTTGTCGGACTGGCGGAAGGTCGAGGCCGAGGCCCAGGCGGTCTGAACCAGTTCCGCCACGGTCAGGCCGGAGCCAAGAATTGTTTCCTTGAGCTGGCTGACCTGGGCACGGGTCAGCGGTGTGCCGGCCGGGACCGGGTCTTGCCAGATCAGATCCTCGTCCGGCACTTCCGTCCCGAGATAGCGGTCCTTCGGGCCCATATCGCGGTGGGTCAGCTTGAACCAGGCGCGGGCATAGGCATCGGCGAATTCCTCGGGATTCTCGTGAAAACGCCTGGAGATCGGACCATAGACCGGGTCCATCCGCATCGCCATATCAGCGGTCGTCATGATGATCGGGCGGTTCCGCTCGCCGGTTTCCGGATCGGGGGCGTGATTCTCGGGCTTCAGGTCTTTCGGAGTCCATTGCCAGGCTCCGGCCGGTGATTTCACTAGCTCCCATTCATAACCGAAGAGGACATCGAAATAGCCCGTATCCCAGGCCGTCGGGTTCGGTGTCCAGGCACCCTCAATGCCCGAAGTGATCGTGTCGCGGCCCTTGCCCGTGCCATGCGACGATTTCCAGCCAAAGCCCATCTCTTCCATCGGGGCGGCTTCGGGCTCGGGACCGAGGCGCGCGGCATCACCGGCACCATGGGTCTTGCCGAACGTATGGCCGCCCGCCGTGAGCGCGACGGTTTCCTCGTCATTCATCGCCATGCGGGCAAAGGTCTCGCGGATATCGCGTCCCGAGGCGAGCGGATCAGGCTGGCCGTCCGGGCCTTCCGGATTGACATAGATCAGGCCCATCTGCACGGCGGCCAGCGGGTTTTCCAGATCACGTTCGCCGGAATAGCGGCTGTTTTCGGCTTTGGAGTCGGCCAGCCACTCGGTCTCGGCGCCCCAATAAATATCTTCCTCGGGTGCGTAGATGTCCTCGCGGCCACCGGCAAAGCCGAACGTCCTGAAGCCCATCGATTCCATCGCGACATTGCCCGCCAGGATCATCAGATCGGCCCAGGACAGGCTGGCGCCGTATTTCTGCTTGATCGGCCAGAGCAGGCGGCGCGCCTTGTCGAGATTGGCATTGTCAGGCCAGGAGTTGAGCGGCGCAAAGCGCTGGTTGCCGGTCGACGCCCCGCCGCGGCCATCCGCCGTGCGGTAGGTGCCGGCCGAGTGCCAGGCCATGCGGATGAACAGGCCGCCATAATGACCATAGTCCGCCGGCCACCAGTCCTGGCTGTCGGTCATCAGCGCGGTGAGATCGGCCTTCACCGCCTGGAGATCGAGGCTTTCGAACGCCCTGGCATAGTCAAAGCCTTCGCCCATCGGGTTCGAGGCCGGTGCATTCTGATGCAGGATTTTAAGGTTCAGCTGGTTGGGCCACCAGCTGGCATTTGACAGCGCCCCGCTCGCCGTGTGGCGATGCGGCGGGGCTGCAAACGGGCATGTTCCGGATTTGTCGTCCATTGATTTCTCTCCCTGGCGCGGGCACGCGAAGACGCGCGCTGAAGTCCATGGAAACCAGATTGGACCCGGTATGATTATTTAGCCAATCAATTCTATCCGATTCAATTATAGAATTTATTGATAGAATATGCCGGCCCGGTTCTGCAGGTGGAAAGTGGCGCGTTCAACAACGTGTCAGCGGTCGCAATTCCCGCCTGTCATCGAAATAGCGGCCCTCCATGGAAGCCACGAGCTCGCATCTCCGGTTTTCCTCAAGGCGGTCATCTGAGCGGATATCGCGGGCCAGCCCCTCAATCGTCAACTCGCCCGCCAGCATGCCCGACCCGCCATCGGCCGCGGTATCAAAGCGCATACGCGCCGGGCGTTCGCTCCAGCTTGTCCATTCGCCGCCGGGATCCCCCTGGCGGGCAAAACGCGCCCAGTAGCTGCCCATTTCGCGGGCGAGCGCGATACGGCCGGCTTCATTGCTTTCATTGAAGACGATGGGATCGAGCCGCGACCCGAAGAATTCGAACCGGTTGAAGACAAAAGGAATTTCCATGGAGTGCATGGCCCCGAATATTGCCGCGGAATCGAGGAAGATGTTGGCGCCGCCCTCATCCCAGTCAAAGCGGTAAGCCCAGACCGCGTCATGGCCGCCGGCCGTCATGGTGGCCGCAATCTCGTCCACCGCATTAATGGCCCAGATGCGGCTTTGATATTCGGACACCGCCTCATACAGGGCTTCATCGCGGATGCGGAAGAAGACCCCCAGGCGGCGCGCCACCAGCTCGTCATTAAGGCCGTTATAAAGCTTCACCTCGTCGCGATTTGTGCCGGTAATGAGCGGCACGGCATTGAAGGAGTCCGGACTGGCAAAGGCCTGCATCACGCCCCCGGCCGGAAGGGAGACGCCGTCGGCGATGACGGTCGGCAGCTCGACGCGGCCGCCACCGGCCGAATAAGCGGCAAAGATATCCGCGAGCGGGACCTCCCGCAGCGCATCGGCCGTCACCTCACCCGCCACAAAACGGCGGGCGGTTTCGATCGAGGGGTTGGCCTCTTCGCCTTCCGTGCCTTCGGCCTCGGCTAGCGGCACCGAGCTGGCGGAACCGGATTGCATGATGGCGCGGTGAAACAGCCCCCCGGCCAGGGGAGAGGCCATCAGCGCCGCGACATTCGTGCCGCCCGCGCTTTCCCCGAAAATCGTGACCGTGTCCGGATCGCCGCCATAGCTGATGATGTTGTCCTGCACCCAGTTGAGCGCCGCGAGATGATCGGTCAGCGCAAAATTGGCAATGCCCGAACCAGCCTCCCGCAATGCCGGGTGGGAGAAGAAGCCGAGCGGCCCCAGACGGTACTGGAGCACGACGACAATCACATTCTGGTCCATGGCCAGCTGTGCGCCATCATACTGATCGGCCCAGCCCCAGGTATTGCTGCCGCCATGGATCCAGACCATGACCGGCAGGTTTTCCGCATTCGGCGGCGCGTAGACGTCGAGATAGAGGCAGTCTTCGGCGCCGGCGAGCTGCCCGGCCTCCACGCCCAGCAGATCGGCGCTGAGGCCATTGGCCATTTGCGGACAGGGCACGGGCGCGGTGATGGCTTCGCGTTCGCCGTCCCAGACTCCTGCCGGCACAGCCGGTTGCCAGCGCAATTCGCCAACCGGCGGCAGCGCAAACGGGATCGCCCGCCAGACATGGGCACCGCTCTCCGCGATATAGCCGACGATATTGCCTTGCGGCGTGGACAGGCGCGTTTCCGGGTCGGATTCAATGACCGGTTCGCGCGATGAACAGGCCGCCAGAATCATGGCCAGTCCGAGAATGGCTACTCGCATGGAATTCTCCCCCGCTCCATTACCTTGCCAGATGTGGCACGAATCTACCGCGCGTCAAATTCCGGCGAGCGTTTGCCGGACAGCGGTCTGCCAGCCGGCGCGATGCGCGTCCCGGACAGCCGGCCGGATTTGCGGTTCAAATTTCTGATCCGCGTGCCAGAGCTTGCGCCCTTCCTCGAGCCCGCCAAACAGGCCTGCGCCCATGCCGGCGAGGAAGGCCGCGCCCCAGGCGGTGGTTTCGGTATTGACCGGGCGGACCACCGGCACGTCGCAGAAATCAGCCAGCCGGGAGAGAAAACGGTTATTGTTTGCCATACCGCCATCGACCTTCAGCCTGGCCGTCGGGACACCGTCGCGCGCCATGGCTTCGAGGAGGTCGGCGGTCTGATGGGCCGCGGCATCCAGCGCCGCCTGCGCGATTTCCGCCCGCCCGGCCCCGCGTGTCAGCCCGACAATGGTCCCGCGCGCATCGGCGGCCCAGTGGGGCGCGCCCAGCCCGGCAAAGGCCGGGACCAGATAGACGCCGCAATCGGGGTCGGCCGAAGCGGCCAGCGCCTCGATCTCGGAAGCTTTTGAAAACAGGCCCAGCCCGTCGCGCAGCCATTGGACGGTGGCGCCAGCGGACAGAATGGAGCCTTCCAGCGCGAAAGTGGTCTGACCATCGATCCGCCAGCCAATCGTGGACAGCAGGCGGTTTTGCGAGACCGCCATTTCGGGGCCTGTATTCATGATCAGGAAGGCCCCCGTGCCATAGGTCGATTTGACCTCACCGGGTTTGAAACAGGCCTGGCCGATAGCGGCGGCCTGCTGGTCCCCGGCCATGCCGGTCACGGGCAAGGCCTCGCCAATCGCGGCCGTCAGGCTGGTGCCAAAGTCCGCGGCATTGTCACAGACCTCCGGCAGGCCGGACACTGGCACGTTGAAGAGCTCGCACAGGCCGTCATCCCACCGGCCCGCCTTGAGATCAAAGAGCGATGTGCGGCTGGCATTGCTGGCATCGGTCTTGTGGGAGGCCCCGCCTGTCAGCCGCCAGAGCAGGAAGCTGTCCACCGTTCCAAAGGCGAGCTCGTCCCTCGCCGCGCGCTCACGCGCCCCGTCCACGGCATCGAGAATCCAGGCGAATTTGGTGGCGGAGAAATAGGGATCGAGGACGAGGCCGGTTTTTTCCCTTATGACGCCCTCATGGCCGTCAGCGGCCAGTTGCTGGCAGGTTTTCGCGGTGCGGCGGTCCTGCCAGACAATGGCGTTATGAATGGGGTCGCCCGTCTTCCGGTCCCAGATAATGGCTGTTTCGCGCTGATTGGTGATGCCCAGACAGGCGGTCTTCCAGCCTTTGGCCCTCGCCTCTTTCAGGGCCTTGCGCGCAGTGCCTATCACCGTGGCCCAGATCACTTCCGGGTCATGTTCGACCTCGCCGGGCCGGGGATAGATCTGGGCAAATTCCTGCTGGGCGAGGGCGATCACCTCGCCTTTTTTCGAGAACACAATGGCCCGCGACGAGGTCGTGCCCTGATCAATGGCCAGAATGGCCGTCTTGTCCCTGAACATCACCCCTCCCCGAATCCTGCTTCAGATGACTATAACTTGGCTGGCGCGCGCGAACAGGGCGCGTTAGCGTGGCGCACAAGGAGAGACGGATCATGGCCTTTACCCGGCGGATACTGGGAAGCCCGACCGGCGCCCAGCTGGCGCTTTATGAATCGGCCGCCGATGGCGAAACCCGCGGCGTTTTGCATATCAATCACGGCCTGGCCGAACATGCCGCCCGCTATGAGCGGTTTGCCGAAGCGCTGGCGCAGGCCGGGTGGGCGGTGATCGCACAGGATCACCGCGGCCACGGTCTGACAGTGGCTCCGGATGGTGCGCCGCGCCTGTTCGCCTATGAGCATGGCTGGGACCAGCTGATGGAAGACGCCGCCGCGGTGAATGCCGAGGCGCGGGAAAAACATCCCGGCGTGCCGGTCGTGGTGTTCGGGCATTCCATGGGCGGAGTGGTCTCGCTCAATTATGCGATGCGCTATCCGGAAACGATTGCCGGCTGTGCGGTCTGGAATGCCAATATCGACAAGGGCGCAGCAGGGCTGATCAGATTTGTCACCGGGCTGGGCCTGATGTTTTACAAGCCTGAAAACCCGGCCGGGCTGATCGATGCCCTGACCTTCAAGGCCTGGGACAAGCGCTTCCGGGAGGACCGTCCGGAATCGGGCTGGTTGTCCCGCGATCTTGACGAGGTGGACAAATATGTTGCCGACCCCTTGTGCGGCTGGACGGCGAGCTGGTCCTTGTGGCGGGATTTTGCCGGTGGCATTGCCTATGCGGCGGACGATAAAAATCTGAGTGCCATCCCCAAATCCCTGCCCTTCCACCTGGTCGGCGGAACGGATGATCCGGCAACGAATAATGCCAAGGCCATCGCGCAACTCGGCATGCGCCTGCGCAAGGCCGGTTATGGGGCCACGCAGGAGATCCTCGAGGATTTCCGTCACGAGACGATCAATGAAAAAGGCCGCGAAGCGGTGATGGAACGCTTCGCGGCCTGGCTTTCAAGGATCGGCTAGTACAAGGGAATTACTCCCAGAAGTAGGCCCCCCGGACACGATCACCGGTGACGGTCTCGTTCATGGTTTCCGCATCATAGAGACGGCCATTGAGCATGATCATGCCGATCTCGTCGGAATTCTCGATGTCGGCGAGAATATCGCCCTCGAGAATGACGAGGTCGGCCAGCTTTCCGGTTTCGATGGAGCCGAGATCCGCGTCGAAGCCGAGATGGATGGCCGGATCGATGGTGGCGGCCCGCAAGGCCTGGACCGGGGTGGCTCCGCCACGGCCCAGCGACCACATTTCCCAGTGTGCGGCGAGGCCTTCCTGCTGCCCATGCGCGCCAATCGCCATGGTGACACCACGATCGGCCAGCATCAGGGCTGTGACCGCGCTGTCATCATCGACATAGTCGTGTTCCGGCGCATAGGTGTTGCGGATGGAGCCGCGCAGATAGTTCGGCGGCGCATGACGCGACAGGATGGGATGCTCCCAGATATTGGTGCGGGAACGCCAGTAGGGATCGCCGGCCAGACCGCCATAGGTGACGACAATGGTCGGATTGTAGGCGACTTGAGTCTGCGAGAACATCTGGAGGACGTCCTCATAGACCATCTCGACCGGCAGGTTGTGCTCGAGCGAGGTATTGCCGTCCGCGACGAGCGACATGTCCATGTGATAATTGGACCCGCCCTCGGCCACGACGATCACACCGGCTTCGTGCGAGGCGGCCACAACCTGCTGCCGTTGATCGCGGCGGGGCTGGTTGTAGTTCTTGATGCCATGCGCGCCCTGTGCCGCGAGGCGGAAGACGTGCTCATCGGCGTCCGAGGCATCGTCAATGCGGGCAAAGAAGCCCGGCGCACGCGCGCCATAGACGACTTCTCCCGTGGAATAGGTGCGCGGCTGCAATTGCAGGCCGGCGCGCTGATATTCCCCGGCCACGAAGATGTGGCTGGCAGAGCTGGACGGGTCGAAGATCGTGGTCACGCCGAAGGCGAGGTGAGCGAGCGTCGACCAGTTTTCCTGCGGAATGATGCCGTCCGTGCCCTGCGGGCCATGTGCGTGAGCATCGATCAGGCCCGGAATGATGGTGCGGCCGGTCACATCAACCGTTTGCGCGCCGGCCGGGATTTCGACTTCATCGGCCGCACCAATGGCTGCGATGCGGTTGCCCTGAACGACAATGACACCATTTTCGATGATGCCGCCGTCTTCCGCTGCCATGGTGACGATACGGGCACCAGTGAGAGCGAGCGTCGTGGCGGGCACGTCGGAATTGACCGTGATGGCGAGAGAGCGTCCCGTTTCCGGCGGGGAGAAGGGCTCGCGCTCTTCCTCTTCCCCTGCCGGCCGGTGCGGGATCACCTCACTGATCGAAGCGGAATACAGCACCGGGCCCATGGTCCAGTGCAGGCTGTCGCTGCCACCCGACCAGGACAGATAGGTGGCTCCGTTGAGGGACACCTCGACCACCGGAAGCGCCGAGGCCGACATGCCGGCCGAGACTTCCTGCGGCCCCGGCGGCATGGGCATGACATAGGCGTCATAGTTTTCCCGGAAAGCGAGATAGCGGCCATCCGGCGAGACGCGGTAATCGGCAATCATGTCGGACTGGGCATGAACACGGCGGTCCTGCCCGTTCAGGTCAACACTGACCAGACGGTTCTGCCCGCTTTCCGAGACCGACAGGAAGAGGCGGTCATTCGATGCGCCGAAATGCGGTTCGGAGCCGGAAGCCGTGATGCGGCGCATCTCCCCACCGGAAGCGGGAACGGCAAAGATGCCGGTCGTTTCCGACCATTCGCGGGCCGTCAGGAAGCCGCCCGAGCCCTTTTCAAAGACGATGGTGCGGCCATCCGGCGAAAACACCGGGCGGCGGTAATGTCCGGGTTCGGACGTCACCGTCCGTTCGCCGCGGCCATTGGCGTTGACGACGCGGATTGATCCCAGATCTTCGTCATCCCAGGTCACAAAAACGATGGAGCGGCCATCGCGCGACCAGGACGGGAAGAATTCACGATAGCTGCCATCATTGCGGGTCAGCGGACGCGGATCGCCGCTGGATGTGCCGGCAATATAGAGGCGGCCCAGCGATTCGAAGACGACCTGAGACCCATCGGGCGACACCGTGGCAAACCGCGGCATCTGCGTTTCAAACGTGGCCGGTGCCACTTCCGTCTGCGGCCGCGGCGGATCGATGACTTCGCGGCTGTCATCGACCTGGAAGGGGATGATCTGTGTTTCACCGCTGGCGACATCGATGCGGTTGATCCGGCCGCCCGACCAGAAAACAATGGAATTGCCGTCCGGCGTCCAGTCCATATTGGGGTACATGCCGTAGACGCCCCAGGTTTCCTGATTGTCCCGGTCGAGATCGTCATAGATCATACGCTCTTCGCCGGAGCGGAGATCCTTGATCCAGAGTTGCGACTGGAGACGGTCACGGCGGACAAAGGCCATGAAATTTCCGTCCGGGGACGGGGCCGGGCGGACCGAGCCGCCGGCGCCGGATACGGCGGTGGTGATTTCCCCGGTCTCGAGCTCGTAGCGGAGAATGTTGAACAGGTCGGTATTGGAGTCCTGCGCATAGATGAAGGTGTTACCGGAGGTGATGTTCTGCGTGTAGTACACATACCGGCCATCGGGCGAGAAGATCGGTTCGCCGAGCTCTTTCTGGAAAGCTTCATTGGGACGTTCGACGAGCTGAACGCCGCTGCCGCCGGAAAGGTGGTACATCCAGATTTCACCGGCCCCGGCAGAGCGCGACGTCGTGTAGTGCTTGCGGGCGGCAATAAAGTCGCCAGACGGGTGCCAGGTCGGATTGTTCAACAGGCGGAAGCTCTCATCGGTGACCTGGCGGCGGTCGGAACCATCGGAATTCATGATCCAGATATTGTCTCCGCCGGCGCGGTCAGAGGTGAAGGCGATCAAAGAGCCGTCCGGGGAAAAGCGCGGCTGGATTTCCCAGGGCAGGCCCGCGCTGATATTGGTCGCCAGCCCGCCGGAGATTGGCAGGGTGTAAATGTCGCCAAGAAGATCGAAAGCAATGGTCTGTCCGTCCGGGCTGACATCCAGGCTCATCCATGTGCCTTCCTCGACCCGTATCGGGATGAAGCGCGTCGGCAGGGGCGGCGCGGCCACGTCCCACGGGCCCTCCTCATCGGCGCCGGTCTCTGTGCTGGTGGCAGCATCTTGCGCATAGGCAAGGGAAAAAGCGAGCGCGCTGGCGGTCAGCGCTGCGATCGTACGGAACATGATGCCTCCCCGGGTCATCTGCTGGATTGATGCCGCGGACAGTAGTGCGCGCCCGGATGACCGGCAAGTGACAGGACTGTCAGGATCGGAAGGCTTGCGCCAGGTCCGCCAGAATATCCTCCACGTCCTCCAGACCGACCGACAGGCGGATGAGTCCGGGGGCGATGCCATGCGCGGCCTGTTCCTCGGGCGTATAGGTCGAGTGGGTCATGCTGGCGGGATGCTGGATCAGGCTTTCCGCATCGCCAAGGCTGACAGCACGCTGGATCAGGTTCAACCGGTTCATGAATGCGATGGCGGCGGCTTTCCCACCGTCGAGCTCAAACGCGATCATGCCACCGGGCAACCGCATCTGGCGGGCCGCAAGGGCGGCTTGCGGAAAACTTTGCAATCCCGGCCAGGCAACGCTGCTGACTTCGGGATGGCGCTCCAGAAAGCGGGCCACTTCGCCCGCACTGGCGGAATGTTCGCGCATGCGCAGGCCCAGCGTTTTCAGGCCGCGCAGGATCAGCATGGCATTGAAGGGGGCCAGCGCGGCACCGGTCATGTCCTTCAGCCCGCAACCACGAACTTCGTCCATGATCTCCTGCGTGCCGCAAGCAATTCCGCCAATCAGATCTCCATGCCCGCCAAGATATTTGGTCGCCGAATGCACGGTGATATCTGCGCCCAGTTCGAGCGGACGGGTCAGATAGGGGCTGGCATAGGTGTTGTCGACGATAACGCGCGCGCCGGCGGCATGGGCTTTTAATGCGATGTCCTCGATGTCGATCAGGCGCATGTTCGGATTGGCCGGCGTCTCGAAATAGACGATTCCGGGTCTTGATTTCAGAGCGGCTTCGACGGCATCCGGGTCCGTCATGTCGACATGGCTGACGCGGACCCCGAACTTGGCGAGTCCATGGTTGAAGAAGGCGTAGGTACAGCCATAAAGCGTCTTGTCGACCAGTATCTCGTCACCGGGCGCCACCAAGCTCCAGAAAACCGCTGTAATGGCCCCCATGCCCGAGCCGAATGCGACAGCAGCTTCTGCACCCTCGAGCGAGGCCATGCGGCGCTCGAGCAGGTCCACAGTCGGATTCGAGATGCGCGAATAGATGTGTGCGGGCTGCTCTCCGGAAAACGCGGCACCCGCGGATTCCACATCCGGGAAGGTGAAGGTCGAGGTGAAATGCACGGGCGGTGTAAGGGCGCCGCCCGCATCCGCCGGATGATAGCCCTCGTGAATCGCACGTGTGGAAAATCCTTTCGGGCACTCGATCTGACCTGAACCGTCCATACTGACCTCCCATTTGAAGTCAGATTACCGCTTTCATTATGACATGTGCTGCCGTATTCTGTTTCCATAATGCCTGAATGGAGCATTTTCTGCCATGAAAGCCCTTGACCAGATCGACAGGAAAATCCTGATGGCATTGCAGGCCGATGGCCGCCTGACCAATCAGGCGCTGGCCGATCTGGTCGGGCTGTCCCCCTCGCCCTGCCTGAAACGGGTACGATCACTCGAAGAGGCCGGATATATCCGCGCCTATACAGCCGAACTGGACCGCAAGGCATGCGGCCTGTCTGTCACCGCCTTTGTCCGGATCCGCCTGAAAGATCATTCAACGGCCACCGTCGCCCTGTTCGAGCAGAAAATTGCCGCCATAGATGAGGTGATTGAATGCCATCTCATGTCCGGCGGGGAGGATTATCTGCTCGAAGTCGTGGTCGCCGGCCATGACGGCTATGAACGCTTCATGCGCGAGCAGCTTCATGGCGTGCCGGGCATTGGCGCGATCGAGACCAATTTCTCGATCAGCGCCATCAAGCATCGCTCACCCTGCCCTATTCCATAAGCAGGGCGGTGTCTTCCAGATCGGCTTCATCCTCCAGCGGAATGAAATCCGGCGTGATCAGATTGTCGTCGGTATCGCGGTCAATCAGCTTGCTGTAGGGGTCGATGCCGACCCAGATCGGCCGCTCATCGGTGATGAAGGTGAAGCTCATCTGTGTTTCATTGATCCGCTCCCGGCCGAAATGCAGAATGTGATCATTGCCCTCCAGCGCCTGATCGAGGCTGCGGGTGAAGAGACCGATATCAATCAGATAGTCAATCGGCTCCTCGGTCTCATTGCCCTCGCCATCGGCCGCAAATTTGCGCGCTTCGATCTGCAGCGTTGTTTCGAACCGGCCATCTTCCCGCTCGCGGGTTTCGGCCTCGGTGACTGACAGATCGAACAAGACGATCCGCTCGAAGAAATCGTGGATGATCAGTTCGTATTCCGGTCCGGCTTCCTCGCGCAGGATGCGGAGGAAATCGGCCGAGCGGGCATAGGGCGCACTGGCATACTGGAACTCGTCAATGAGGCGCGCCAGTGCGCGGTTGACGACGTCCTCACCGAGATAATCCTGCAGCGCATACATGATGAGCGCGCCCTTGCGGTAATGAATGTATTGCTGGTTCTCGACGCGGTAGAGCGGCAATTCCTCACGTGATTCCGTGCTGCGCGCGGACAGGTAATTGTCCAGTTCGTATTTGAGGAAGCGGCGCATATGGTCTTCGCCATATTCCTGCTCCATCACCATCAGCGCAGAATACTGGGCAAAGGTCTCCACCAGCATTGTGCCGCCCTGGACATTGGCGCTCATCACCTGATGCGCCCACCACTGGTGCGCGGCCTCGTGCGCGGTGACGTAATAGACATAGTCGATATTGTCCGGATCACGGAGATCGGCGGTAAACCCGATGGATTCCGAATAGGCAATCGTGTTGGGGAAGGATTGCGCAAAGGAGGCATAGGCCGGAAATTCGAACATCCGGTATTGCCGGTACTGATAGGGGCTGAAGGCGTCCGAGAAATAGGCAATCGAATCCTGGGCCGCCTCCATCATGCGCGCGACATTCCAGTCATGATCCGCGTGATAGAAGACCTGGTAGAGAATGCCGTCCTGCTCCTCTTCCAGCAGCGTGTAATCGGCTGACATGAAGTTGAAAAAGTTCAGGATCGGCACATCCATCACATATTCGAAATAGCGGCGGCCATTCTCCGTCCATTCGCGTTCGAGATAGCCCGGCGCGACAGCGATCTGGTCCCCGCTGGTCGAGACAATCGTGCGGAAATCGACAAAGTCGGCATCCTGGCGAATGGAATTTTCATTCCAGCGGCTCTCGTCCTCCAACGCAAAGGCGCGCTCCAGCTCGGGCAGGTCCTGCCGCCGGCGGACGGCCGGATTCTGGATCAGCATCGCCCGGGAGAAGCCGATGGCGGGGGCAAACTCGCCATTATTGAAGAAGCTGCCATTGTAGATGACGGACGAGACATTGCCCGAATTGCGAAAACCCGGATTGGTCACCGCGACGTCGAATGACAGGGTCCGGCGCTCACCCGGCTGCATCGGGCGGTCCAGCTCGAAGGCATAGAGATTGGCATAGTCATCGCGGAGCTCTGCCGTCTGGCCATCAATGTCCTGGGCATTGATTTCATCGGTACCATAGAACACCCAGACCACAGGAATGTCCGTGCCAGTCTGGTTCTCGATTTCGTATGTGCCTGTGACCGTGTAGCGGCGGTCCCGCGGAAAGATGTCGACATTGAATTCCACGGCGGTGATCGTGGGCTGGGGCAGGCCCTCCAGCTGCTCCCGCCATTCACGTTCGAAGGCGGCCTGAAGCCGCTCGGCCTCGGTGTTGGGCGTGTAATCGTTCAACACGGTGGTGTTATAGAAAATCCAGCCCCCGGCGCCGATGGCGGTGAGAAGAGACACGCCCGCAAGTCCTGCGGCCGCCGGCGTGAAGGCCTGCGGCAGGCGGATCAGGCGTTGCCGAATGGGCATCAACGCGCCGCGATTCCAGAGCAGGCTGGCCAGCACGAAGAGAAACAGCGTCACCCCGCCCCAATAGAGGTGATACCAGGCCTGAATGCCCATGAAATGGCCATAGCCGTTCATGTCGGAATAGGGTGTGAGGGACACGAAAGGGAATTGGTAGAGGTTGTGCGAAAGGCCGATATTGTCGAGCACAAAGGCGGTGATGATGAACACCGCGCCGATGGCGATAATGCCGAGCCATTTATTGTTGGCCAGCACCTGCAGGAAGATGGCAAGCATGGACAGCATGGTCAGCGGAATGATCAGATCAAAGACCGTCCGCACGGCATATTGCCCGAGCTCGAAATTGAAATAGCCGCGGATGGCCTGCGACGCGATGGTGATCAGCAGGGCGACGGACAACAGCCCTGTGACCACCACAATCATTCCCGCCAGCTTGGCGGTGAGAAACACCCAGCTCGGAGCAGGCGTGGCATCGACAATGTCGGAGAAATTCACATTGCGTTCGCGCCAGATCAGCTCGGACGCGTAATAGATCACGACAACCAGCGGCACGAGGATGAAGCCGCCGATCATCGAATTGATCATGATCTGCGTCAGCGGATAATTCGGTGTGCCGTAGAAGGGCTGGATCAGGAAGACCGCAAACCCGGTCAGAAGCATGCCGAAAACGAGCAATATCCAGAAGGCAATGTTGAAGACGATACCCTTCACCTCGAAGGCGACGCGGGCCCGGAATTGCTGCCAGATGGCGCGCGCGGGCGTTGGCGTGGAAATCGGCAATTCAATGCTGGCCGGTATGAAAGGGGCTTCGGCACGCTGCGCCTTTTTCCGGCTCCCGGCCGAATTGCTCAGCCGGAAGGAAAATACGACGAGGTTGAAAATGAACAGCACGACCGCAATGCCCAGCCAGATCAGGCGATTCTGAAGGAAAAGGCCTTCCAGCGGGATGAGCTGGCTGTTCTGTTCTGCCGGCGTCCAGTTGCGCACAACTTCGCTGAAGGCATTGCCACCGAACGGATCGGTGAGGGCGGCAAAATCGCGCCATTCCGGTTGCGTCGTCAGGAACCCGCCTGCCGTGTTGAAAATGAACAGGCCGACCAGCGTCACCCAGGTCACCATCAGGGAGCGGCTGAGATTGGCGGCGGTAAACACGATCATGCCGATGATCAGCATGTTGGCGACGCCCAGCAGCAGGAAGGGCTGGGCATAGTATTCAAACCGGAAGGGCCCCAGCGTTTCCGGGTCCACCCATGGCATCAGCGCGCCCACGAGATTGCCCAGTGGCACGCTCAGAAAAACGAGGCAGGTAATGGCGAAGCCGCCAATGAAGCGGCCGAGCAGATAATCGCGCTCCTTCACCGGTGTAGTGTAGAATAATTCCTGGGTCTTGTAGCTGCGGTCGCGGAGAATGCCGCTGGCCAGAAACACCGTCGGAATGACCATGCCGAAGAAAGAAAAAATCAGCATGGCAAAGCTGATCGCAAAGGGCGAATTCACATGAACCTGATTGGTGTCACCCAGCGACACCTGATCGGACGCAGCCGCCCCGAAAACAAACAGAAAAAAGATCAAGAAAATGGCAATCGCGGCTGGCGACAGCAAGTGATAGCGGAATTCGAAACTGGCGATTTTACCGAGCATGATGTCTGTCCTCCGCCCCGGTCTAGGCCGCAGCCGGCGCAGCCTGGCTGGCCGTAATCGTGGCGAAGTAGACGTCCTCGAGATCGGGTGCGACCGCTTCGAACCCCTCGCCCGGGCTGGCATCGGCCTCGACATGGATCAGCACTTCACCCTGGGTCAGGCGGGTGGAGATGACGTTATGGCGGGTGCGGTGTTCCGGCAGCTCCGCCTTGGCGATCCGCTTCTTCCAGACCTTGCCGTCCAGCTGGCTGATGAGGTCTGAAGGGGCACCCTCGGCGACGATCCGGCCCTGGTTGAGGATCGCCATTTGCGGGCAGAGGTCGGCGACATCCTCGACGATATGGGTGGAGAGGATGACGACAACATTCTCGCCGATTTCGGAAAGCAGATTGTGGAAACGGTTGCGCTCTTCCGGGTCCAGGCCGGCTGTGGGTTCGTCGACGATGATCAGCTGCGGATCGCCGATCAGGGCCTGGGCAATGCCGAAACGCTGGCGCATGCCGCCGGAATAGGAGGCCACGGATTTCTTCGCGACCTTGGCGAGATTGGTCTGCTCAAGCAGGCCCTCGACCACGCGCTTGCGTTCCCTGTTGTCGGATATGCCTTTCAGAATGGCGAGATGGTCCAGAAGCGCGCGCGCCGACATGCGCGGATAAACGCCGAAATCCTGCGGCAGATAGCCCAGCCGGGCGCGCAATTTTGCGGGTTCCTTCAGGACATCAATCCCGTTGAAATCAATCGAGCCCCGGTCCGCATTCTGCAGGGTGGCGATGGTCCGCATCAGGGTGGATTTGCCCGCTCCGTTCGGCCCGAGCAGGCCATACATGCCCTTGGGAATGGACAGCGACACGTCATCCAGCGCGCGCACGCCATTGCCATAGGTTTTTGAAAGATTCTTGATTTCCAGCATGATGTCTGCACGGCACTTGCCGCCGTGTCCCTCGCCTGTCCCGATTCAACCGACCATAGGGCCTTGCCCGTTATGAGCGCAAATGAAGACGCGGACAGGTTTGGATAAAAGAGGGATGATCTTTTCTCTTATCCCCCCTCGACGCTGATGTGCCTGCGAAAGCCTGTGACAGCGCGTCCCCGTGCAATTGAGCGCAAGGCGGGCTATGAGACCGGCACGTTCAACAGACCCGCCCGGACCTCCCCATGTTCGACAATATACTGACCGACGATTTCACCCCGCCGAAGACCTGCACGGTCGAACGCGTTACCGCCGTCAAACACTGGACGGACACGCTGTTTTCCTTCCGGATCACGCGGCCGGCGGCCTTCCGCTTCCGCGCCGGTGAATTTGTCATGATCGGGCTGATGATCGAGGGGAAACCCGTCCTGCGCGCCTATTCGATCTGCAGCCCGACCTGGGATGAAGAGCTGGAATTCTATTCCATCAAGGCACCGGGCGGAAAGCTGACCACCGAGTTGCAGCACATCGAGATAGGCGACGGTGTTCTGCTCGGCACGAAGCCGACCGGGACGCTGGTGCATGACGCCCTGATCCCGGGCGACCACCTCTACCTGTTTTCGACCGGCACCGGCATTGCCCCCTTTGCCAGCATCATCCGGGAGCCGGAAACCTATGACAAGTTCAAGGAAGTCATCCTGACCCACACCTGCCGGACCGGTGCCGAACTGGACTATGGCAAGCAACTCGTCGCGGACCTCCGCAAGGACCCGCTGGTCGGGGAGCTGGTGGGGGACCGGCTGATCCATTTCACCTCGACAACGCGGGATGAAACGCAGGATCAGCGCGGGCGCATCACCGACCTCATTCTCAATGGCGAATTGTTCGAGGCCATCGGCCGCCCGATCCTGCAACCCGCTACAGACCGGGTGATGATCTGTGGCTCGGATGCGATGCTCCGGGACCTGAAACAGATCATGCTGGACAAGGGTTTTACCGAGGGCTCGAATGCCGCGCCGGCACAATTTGTCATCGAGAAGGCCTTTGCCGGGGAGGGCGTCTGACCGCCCATGGCCAATCCGCCGCTCCTGACCTTGCAGAATATCTCGCTGACCTTTGGCGTCACGCCGCTCCTGCGTGAGGCGGGCCTTACCGTGTCCACCGGCGACCGGATCTGTCTGGTCGGCCGGAACGGGTCCGGCAAGTCGACCTTCCTGAAAATCGCGGCCGGCCTCGCCGAAGCCGATAGCGGCGAGCGTTTCCTGCATCCGGGCGCCACCGTGCGCTATCTGGAACAGGATCCGGACCTTTCGGCCTGGTCCACCGTGTTCGATTATGTCCGCGCCGGCCTGGCGCCCGGCGATGATGAACACCGCGCGCTCTATTATCTCAATTCGCTGGGCCTGACCGGCGATGAGCGCACCGCCACCCTGTCAGGCGGAGAGCGCCGCCGCGCCGCACTGGCCCGCGCGCTGGCCCCGGCTCCCGATCTACTCTTGCTGGACGAGCCGACCAATCATCTCGATCTGCCGGCGATCGAGTGGCTGGAGGACGAGCTGAAATCGGGCAGCTCCGCCTTCGTCCTGATCAGCCACGACCGGCGCTTTCTCTCCAATCTGTCGCGCCGGACGGTGTGGCTGGACCGCGGCACCACGCAGGAATTGAACAAGGGCTTTGCCGCCTTCGAGGACTGGCGCGACGACCTTCTCGAGAAGGAAGCCGAGGAACAGCACAAGCTCTCGCGCGAGATTGCGCGTGAGGAACACTGGGTGCGCTATGGCGTGACCGCGCGGCGCAAGCGCAATGTACGCCGCATGCGCGAGCTGGGCGATCTGAAGGACAAGCGCCGCAATTACGAGAAAAGCACGGGCCTGGCGTCGATCGAGCAGACCGAGGCCGGAAAATCCGGCAAGCGCGTGGTGGAAGCCACCGGGCTCGCCAAGAGCTGGGACAAGACGCCGATTGTCCGTGATTTTTCTATCCGGATTGACCGCGGCGAGCGCATCGGCCTGATCGGCCCGAATGGTGCGGGCAAGACCACCCTCCTCAACCTGCTGACCGGCAAGCTGGAACCCGATGTGGGCGAGATCAGGCTGGGCACGAATCTGGAACTCGCAACGCTGGACCAGCATCGCGCGGCCCTGAATCCGGACTGGACGGTGAAAGAGGCGCTTTCACCCGGCGGGGACATGATCGAGGTCGGTGGCCAGACCAAGCATGTCATGGCCTATATGAAGGATTTCCTGTTCCGGCCGGAACAGGCGGGCACGCCGGTGCGGACGCTGTCCGGCGGCGAAAAGGCACGGCTGCTGCTGGCGCGGGCGCTGGCGCGGCCCTCGAATCTTCTGGTGCTGGATGAACCGACCAATGATCTCGATCTGGAAACCCTGGATCTGCTGGAAGACTTCATCGCCGGATATGACGGCACCGTCCTTCTGATCACCCACGACCGGGATTTCCTCGACCGCATTGCCCAGCGCGTGATTGCGCCGGAAGGCGGCGGCAAATGGCAGATCTATGCGGGCGGCTATTCCGACATGATGGCGCAGCGCGGCGCGGATGTGGCCGCGCGCAAGGCCGTGAAGCCCGTTGCATCCGGCAAATCCTCCGGCACGGCCGCTCCGAAAGCGGAGAAACGCAAAATGGCCAACAAGGACCGCTATGCTCTGGAAAAACTGCCGGGCGAGATCGACCGGTTGAACCAGACCATTGCCGCGCTGGAGGCCGAGCTGGCGGCACCGGAGCTGTTTACAAAAAACCCGGAACGCTTTGCTGCCGCATCGAAACAGCTCGCGGACGCGCAGGCCATGCTTGATGCCAAGGAAACACAATGGCTGGAGCTGGAAGCCCTGCGCGAGGAGATCGAGAATGATTCCGCATAAAGGGAAATGGGGCGACTGACGGGGCTTGAACCCGCGACCGCTCGGATCACAACCGAGTGCTCTACCAGCTGAGCTACAGCCGCCACAAAGGCAAGGAGGCGCGTTATAGAAGGCCTGTATTCCGCGTCAAGCATGCCAAGGAGTGGACAGACAGACCCTTCCAAGGCTATCGCCGCCTTGAAATATATTAAATGGGTAAGCGACGTTTAAAATGCAAAAGCGAAAAATCCTGAAGCCCAGGCCTATTAGCGGATTTCCGGAATACACACCAGAGATCCGCCGCGTGGAAATGCGCTGGATCGATAAGATCCGCGAAACCTTCGAACGCTATGGCTATATCAATATCGAAACCCCCTCGGTTGAGGAGGTCGAGACGCTGGCGGCCAAGGGCGGCGATGTCGACAAAGAAATCTACGGGCTGCAACGCCTGAATGCCGAGGACGAGGACGATAGAAAACCGGGAGGCCCGCGTCTGGCCCTGCACTTTGACCTGACAGTGCCGACCGCCCGCTATGTCGCCCAGCATTTCAGCGCTCTCACCTTCCCGTTCAAACGCTATCAGATCCAGCGCGTCTGGCGCGGCGAACGCCCGCAGGAAGGCCGTTTCCGGGAATTCCTGCAATGTGATGTCGATGTCATTGACCAGGACGAAATCAGCCATGATTTCGATGCCGAAATTCCGCTGATCGCCATGCAAACGCTCAATGCCATTGGCGCCGGTCCGATCCGCTTCATGCTGAACAACCGGAAAATCCTGGTCGGGTTCTATCAGGGCCTGGGGATCGAGAACGCCGCGGATGTGATCCGCGTGGTCGACAAGATCGACAAGCTGGCCGCGGCCGAGATCGAACGAATACTGATAGAGGAGAACGGCCTGTCCGCGGATACCGCGAAGGCCTGTCTGGCGCTGGCGCAGATCCGGTCGACGGATAATGGCTTTGCCGCCGAGGCGCGCAAGCTGGGGGTTGAAAACGCGCTATTTGAAGAAGGCCTGGCCGAACTGACCACGGTCATGAACCGGCTGAATGCCGCTGATAAAGGCGCGTGTGTGGCCGAGGCCAATCTGGGGATTGCGCGCGGGCTCGATTATTATACCGGCGTTGTCTATGAGGCGCAGCTGATTGATTATCCGGAGTATTCGACGATTTGCGCGGGCGGACGCTATGCCGATCTCGTCGGTGCCTATATCAATCGCGACCTGCCGGGCGTGGGAATTTCCATCGGGCTGACCCGGCTGTTTGCCAAGCTGGTGAAGGAAGGCGTGATTACCGGTGAGCGAGCCTCGCCGACCGATGTGCTGATTGCCCGCTTTCCGGACGATGATGTGCTGGAGCTGGACGGGATCGCCAATACGCTGCGGGCGCGCGGCGTCAATGTCGAAGTCTATTACGAGGCGGCGAAGCTGAAGAACCAGTTCCGCTATGCCGAACGCAAGGCCATCCCCTATCTCTGGTTTGCCGGGGATATGCATGAGGTGAAGGATCTCGGTGCCGGTGAACAGGCAGCAGCCGATCCGGCGACCTGGCTGCCCGCCCGGTTCAAGGGCTGATGAAACGCCTCGCCGTCATCGGACCGGGCCGGGTCGGCCGCACGCTGGCCCGCCTCTTTCATACGGCCGGCGTGTTCGAGATCGGCGCGCTGGTGGCCCGTCAGGATGAAACGGCGCGGCAAGCTGCGGCATTCATCGGTGCGGGCGAGCCCGGAGGGGGGCTGGATGCGGCCGATATCATCCTCGTCTCTGTCCCCGATCCGGCGCTGGAAAGTATGATTGCCGGACTGGCCGGCACTCCCTTCAAGCCCGGCGCGATTATCGCGCATACGTCCGGGGCGTTGGGGCCGGAGCTGTTTGCGCCACTGGCGGATTCCGGTGCCCGCATGGTCTGTGCCCATCCGGTCAAAGCCTTCTCCGACCCCGCGCGGTCTGTCGCGACCTTCGCCGGGACAATGACGACGCTGCAGGGGGAAGCCGGCGCGCGGGCCGCGCTGGCGGAGGCGTTTCAGGCCATTGGCGGGCAGACACTTGATCTGCCGGACGGGACGGACCGCACGCTCTATCACGCCGCCATTGTCTTCATGGCCAATCATCTGCCGACGCTCGTACAGGCCGGGCTGGAGACGTTCGCGCGGGCCGGAATATCCGGAGCGGACGGGCTGGCGATTACCGGGCCCATCCTTCGCGACACGCTGGAGGCTGTGCTGGAGCGTGGCCCGGCGGCGGCCCTGACCGGCCCGGTGGCGCGCGGCGATGCGGCCATGATTGCGCGGCATCTGGAAAAACTGGGTCAGGCCGACACGGAACTCGCCTCGCTTTATGCCGCGCTGGCCCGCGCCACTGCCGACCTGTCGGCGGAAAAGGGTGAAGCCTCTGTGGAGGGCCTGCTGGCGATACGGGAATTGACGGCACCCAAAGCCGACTAACCCGTCATCCCGGACAGGCGTCAGCCTGATCCGTGACCCATGCCGGAACATGGACATCACGGAGTGGTTTCCGCGTTCGCTTCTTCGAAGCGCCCCGGAATGACGAGGGAAAAACGCGTCCGACCGCCCCTCACCCTCGAAACCGGATCAATGATCCGGTTTCTCTGCCCTCTCCCCACATTGGGGGAGGGGAAACACGCGCCGTCTGGACGAGGTGTTAGCCGGCCTTCTTCACCGACAGCTTCACCGTCTTGCCCGTCAGCTTGGCGTCAGTGGTGAAGCCATCGCCGAGCGAATTGTTCAACGCCATCGCCAGCGTTTCCGATTTGATCATCTCGCCATGTGCGGCCATGGCAGACAAAACATCGTCATCGCCATCCACGCCCAGACTGATCCGGTCGGAGACATCCAGAGCGGCTTCCTTGCGCGCGGTCTGGACGGCGCGGATGAGATCGCGGGCGAGGCCTTCACTTTCCTGATCCGCATCCACCGAGACATCGAGCACGGCCGCGCCGATCTTGTCGAAGGGTTCAGCGGCCGTTCCTTCGGCACTTTCCAGACGCATCTCGAAATCGTCCTCGCCCAGCGTCTCGCCTGCGACCACGGCGGTGCCATCCTCATTGAGCGTGAATTCGCCCTGGCGGGCAGCCGTCATGACGTCTTTCATCTTCGCGCCGAGGCGGCGGCCGATGACCGGGTTCACCTTCATCTGCAGCTCGCCATATTTCGACAGATCTTCGGCAAAGATGACCTCGCGGACATTCACCTCTTCGGCGATCAGGTCCTTGAAGATTTCAAGACTTCCCGCCTCGGGGTGAGCGATGACCAGCGATTTGAGCGGCAGGCGCACGCGCAGACGGAAGCGTTCGCGCACGGCCAGGGCTGCCGAACAGGCTTCGCGGACACGGTCCATCGCCGCGACCAGATCATGGTCCTGGGGAAAGAGGCCGGTGGCCGGCCAGCCGGTCAGATGCACGGAGCGCTCGCCGGTCAGGCTCTTGTAGAGCTTCTCGGCGACGATCGGCATCAGCGGCGCCACGATCTGCGAGACCCGCACCAGCACGGTATAAAGCGTGTCAAAGGCGGCGGCCTGGGCCTGCGCATCCTCGCTGCCCCAGAAGCGGGCGCGGGAGCGGCGGATATACCAGTTTGTCAGTGCATCGGTGAACGCCTTGGTCTCGCGGCAGGCGCCGGGTACATCATAGGCATCCAGGCGCTCGGCCACGACCGCGGCCAGCTCGCCCGTCTTGGTGAGGATGTATTTGTCGAGCGCATCGTCAGCTCCGGTTACGAGCTGCGGGGTGCGCTCCTCCAGATTCGCATAGAGCGAAAAGAAGGCATAGGCGTTGAGCAGCGGCGCGATGGCTTCGCGCTGGACCGCGGCTACTTCACGGCCTTCCTTGGGCACCAGAAGATCACCACCGGTCAGAACCGGCGAGGAGATCAGGAACCAGCGCATCACGTCCGAGCCGTATTCATCGAAGAATTCGAGCGGATCGGGATAATTGCGCAGGCGTTTGGAGAGTTTCTGGCGGTTCTCGTCTAGTACAACGCCGTGACAGATGGCCGATTTGAAGGGCGGGCTATCGAACAGCATCGTGCCCAGCACCATCAGCGTGTAGAACCAGCCGCGCGTCTGGGCGACATATTCAACGATGAAATCGGCCGGGAAATTGGCCTCGAACCAGTCCTTGTTCTCGAACGGGTAATGCACGGCGGCATAGGGCATGGAGCCGGATTCAAACCAGCAATCGAAGACATCCTCGACGCGGCGCATCATGGATTTGCCGGACGGATCATCCGGGTTGGGCCGCACCAGATCATCGACATAGGGCCGGTGAAGATCGGTCACTTCGGTGCCGAAATCAGCCTGCAATTCCGCGATCGAGCCATAGACATCGACGCGCGGATAATTCGGATTGTCCGAGACCCAGACCGGGATCGGCGTACCCCAGAAACGCGAGCGCGAGATGTTCCAGTCCTGCGCATTGGCGAGCCAGTTGCCGAACAGGCCATCCTTCACATGCGGCGGTGTCCAGTCGATCTGCTGGTTCAGCTCGACCATGCGTTCACGGAAGCTGGAAACTTCCAGATACCAGGACTCGACCGCCTTGTAGATCAGCGGCTCGTCGGTGCGCCAGCAATGCGGGTAATTGTGGTCGATCGTGTCATGGCGGATGAGCTTGCCCTCATCCTTGAGGCGCTGGGTGATCGGCTTGTTGGCATCAAAGACCAGCATGCCTTCATAGTCGGGGATGGCGCTGGTGTATTTCCCCGTGTGATCGACCGGCACGACAACGCCGATCCCGGCCGCCTTGCAGGCCTTGAGGTCATCCTCGCCAAAGCCGGGCGCCATGTGGACAATGCCGGTGCCATCCTCATCGACGACGAAATCGCCCGACAGCACCTGGAAGGCGTTTTCCTGATTGATGAAATAATCGAAGGGCGGCGTATAGTGCAGCCCTTTCAGCTCAGCGCCCCTGACCTCGCCCAGCTTTTCATAGCCGTCGAGCTCCTTCTTGTATTTTTCCAGGCCATTGGCGGACAGGACGAGCTTGTCCGAGCCCTTGCCCATCACCGCGTAGGTGATGTCCTCGCCGACCGCGATGGCGAGGTTGGAGGGCAGGGTCCAGGGCGTCGTTGTCCAGATCAGAACGCGCGCGCCGTCCAGCAAGCCGGTGCCATCGGTGAGCGCAAACGCCACCGTGACCGCAGGGTCGGTGCGCATGCGATAGGAATTGTCCAGCCGCGTCTCGAAATTCGAGAGCGGGGATTCCACCGCCCAGCTATAGGGCACGACGCGGTAATCCTTGTAGACCAGCCCCTTGTCGTAGAGCTGCTTGAACGCCCAGATGCAGCTTTCCATGAAAGAGACATCAAGCGTCTTGTAGGCGTTTTCCGTGTCCACCCAGCGGGCGGACCGGCGGATATATTCTTCCCAGTCCTCGGTATAGCGCAGGACCGCCGTCCGGCAGGCGGAGTTGAACTTGTCGATGCCGAGATCCAGCACCGCCTTGCGGCCGGAGACGCCGATTTCCTTTTCCGCGGCCAGTTCCGCCGGCAGGCCATGCGTATCCCAGCCGAAGCGGCGCTCGACGCGCTTGCCCTTCATGGTCTGGTAGCGCGGGATGACATCCTTCACGAAGCCGGTCAGCAAGTGGCCGTAGTGGGGCAGGCCGTTGGCAAAGGGCGGGCCGTCATAGAAGACGAACTGGTCGTTTTCCGGCCGGCTTTCAACCGAGGCTTCAAAGGTCCGGTCTTCATCCCAGAAACCCAGAATTTCCCTGTCAATCGCCGGCAGGGACAGAGGCGATGGAAGCGGGGGAAATTTCTGTGTCATGGTGAATACCGTTGGGTAAGGGCTGAAGCGGGCTTGATTCCACTCTTTGCAGACGAGAACAAGCCGCGCTGCTGTACAGCGCGGCTTGCCGATTTAGGAAGTTTTGGCCGCGAATACTAGTCGCGGGCTTCTTCCTGACGGGCGATGGCATCGAACAGGCGAACGCCCCATCCAATGCCGCCCTCGGGTGTGGTCGGTGTCGCGGAAAACGCCCAGCCGACGCTTGCCATGTCGATATGCGCCCATCGTGTTGTTTCATCGACGAATGTTCCGATGACCTGTGCGCCGATACCGGCCCCGGCGCCGTCGCCGCCGGTATTTCGGATGTCTGCGACCGGCGACCGGATATCCTCCGCGTAGGAAGGATGCAAAGGCAGGCGCCAGAGCCCCTCACCCACGGAGTCACCCGCCTCAAGGACTTGCTGCGCCACATCATCATGGCGCGAGAACAGGCCGGCATATTCCTGCCCCAGCGCCACCCGCACGGAGCCGGTCAGTGTGGCGATGTCGATCATCAGGGAGGGATTGTACTGGTCCTGGGTGTAGCGAACCGCGTCCGCAAGGATCAGACGGCCTTCGGCATCGGTGGAGAAGATCTCGATGGTCTGGCCCGAGATGGTTGTGACGATATCGCCGGGCCGCTGAGCCGTGCCCGAGGGCATGTTCTCGACCAGCGGCGCGACGGCAATGGCGTTGACGCCGGCATCACGGCGGGCCAATGCGAGCACGGCGGCCACCGAGGCTGAGGCGCCGGCAAGATCATATTTCATGCGCCACATGCCGTCATTGCCCTTGATCGAGATGCCGCCCGTATCGAAGGTGACGCCCTTGCCAACGAAAGCGATCGGCGCGGTGCCGCTGTCACCGCCGGTATATTCGACGATCAACAGGCGGGGTGGCCGTGCAGACCCTTGCCCAACACCGAGAATGGCACCCATGCCAAGCGCCTCCATATCCTCAACATCGAGCACGCGGATGTTGACATTGCGCTCGCCGGCAAAGGCTGAACGGGTGCGTTCGACGAAAACTTCCGGATAGACCTCATTTCCCGGTGCGTTGATCATGTCCCGGGCAAAGGCGGTCGCCTCGATGATCGGCGCATGACTGGCCTCGAAGGCCGCCCTCATACCGTCCGGGTCGGTGACATGAAAATTCAATACCGGCTCATAGTCCGGGGCGTCCGACAGATAGCGGTCGAACCGGTATCCGCCGAGCCCCGCCCCGAGTGCGATGCTGAGGGCCACCGGTTCGCCCAGTGTTTCCGGCCAGATCACGGACAGGGCGGTTTCCCCGCTGCGGGAGAGATTGATGAGGTCTCCGCCGAGGGTCTCGGCGGCGGCGCGGTCGAGACCGTCCGTGCCAACGGCAATAATCCGGTCGAACGGGCCGACCGCATAGAGCGTCGTCATGGCCCCGGCTTCGCCGTTAAACTCCGCGGCCGCGAGGGCCCGGGACATGTAGGCAGCATCATCCGGCGCCAGGCCCGATTCCGGAATGTCCAGATCACTGCCAACCGGAATCACGAGGATTCCGGCCTCCGGCAGATCGGCTGACTGAAATACAATATCCGCGGCCTGGCTGGCAGCGCCGAGCGAAAGGGATGCGGCAAAACCCGCAATCAAGCGAACAAGCATGTGAACCTCCCCAAAGTCTTCATTGCGAAGGAAGTTAGGAGCAGCCTACAGTCCGGCAAGTGACAAATCCGAAAGAAAGCCGGCAGAGACGATGACCTTCGAGCAGATTCCTCCGCGCCGCGGATTCCGGTTCCGCACCCGGCTGGCCCGCCGCATGGCACGCAAGGCCTCGCTGGGGCTCAGCCCCGATGTGGAAATGGCCGCCGGACGCAAAATCTTGGATTCCGCCGGCGACCGCATTCCGATGGACAGATCGGTGGTCTATGCCGACGTCCAGCTGGCGGGACTCAGAACGCTGGTCTTCGGGCCGAAAGCGCCGCGCGAGGGTCAACTCCTCTATCTTCATGGCGGCGGCTATTGCCGCGGGTCGGCCTATAGTCACCGGCCTTTCATTTCGCGGCTGGCCGCCGCGCTGAACATGAAAACCCGCGCACCGGACTACCGGCTGGCACCGGAACATCCCTGCCCGGCGGCTGTGGAGGATGCGCTCGCCGCCTATCGTGACATGCGCAAGGGCATGGATGGCCCGGTCATCGTTGCGGGCGATTCGGCGGGCGGCGGGTTGGCACTGGCGCTGACGCTGCGGCTGAAGGAATTGGGCGAGGGCCTGCCCGATGGGCTGGTCCTCTATTCGCCGTGGGCCGATCTGACGGTCAGCGGCGAGAATGTCGCGGCGAAGGATGCGGTCGATCCGCTTCTGCGGGCACACTGGCTGAGCGAAGCCGCGGACCTCTACGGCGCGGAGCTGAGCCTGGACCACCCTCTGTGTTCACCGCTCTTTGCCGACTTCACCGGATTTCCACCGACGCTCATTCAAACCGGTACGGATGAAGTCCTGCTCGATGATACGATACGGCTGGCCGGGCGGATGGAACAGACAGGTGTGGACGTCACCTGCGAGCTCTGGGACGGGCTCTGGCACGTTTTTCCGCTGTTCCAGCCCCTCTTGCCGGAAGGCCGGACCGCCAACCGGCGCGCCCGTGCCTGGCTGGACAGGGTATTGGCCGGCGAATCGGCATAACGGCACCCGCCCGGCTTTCGCTTGACCCTGCCCGGCATCCTGATCAAGGTGAATGCGGGGGGCCAGATCATGATGAAAAATCTTGGATTTGCAGGCGTTTTTACGGCAGGTTTTCTGGCCGCATGCAGTGGCGGCGCGGACGACACTCGCACGCTCCATCGGGGCAGTGACGGCGAACCCCTCACGCTGGATCCACAAAAGACGGTTCTGAATATCGAATTTGCGATCATCATGGACATGTTTACCGGGCTCTATGTCGCGAATGAAAACGGCGACACAATTCCAGGGCTGGTGGCGGGTGCCGAGACTTCGGACGATGGACTGGTCTGGCGATTTACCTTACGCGAAAGCCGCTGGTCCGACGGCATTCCGGTGACGGCCCATGATGTGGCAGCCGGTATACAACGCGCCGCCAATCCGGCGACGCTAAACGAAAACAGCTCCAAATTTTTTATCTTCGAAAATGGTGCCGATGTGATTGCCGGAAATTTGCCGCCGGAGGCGCTGGGCGTCGAGGCACTGGACGATCTGACGCTGGAGATACGGCTGGCCTATCCGATGCCGTATCTGGAAGGTTTTCTCGTCAATAACAGCTACCCGCTGCCCCGGCATGTTCACGACATCCATGGCGATGCCTGGATCCAGCCGGAGAATATCGTCACGAATGGTCCCTATGTTCTGTCACAATGGCGTACCTCCAACTTTATCGAGCTGACCGCCAATCCGGAATTCTTTGAAGCCGGTCAGATCTGTTTTGATACGGTTTATTATTATCCTGTGTCCGACCGCGTCACTGGCGAACGGATGGTCCGGACCGGCGCGCTCGACCTGCACACCGTTATTGAGGGATCGAATATCAACATGCTGCGCGATCAGCATGGCGGGCTGCTCCGGGAATCCGCAAGCTATACCGCCGAAGATATTCTTTTCAACACGGCGGCTGGCCCGTTTACGGATGTACGCGTGCGGCAGGCCTTTTCGATGGCGATTGACCGGCGTTTCATCGCCAATGAAATCCTGAACGGTGCCTCCGGCCCGAGCTTCCGGATGATTTCGGAAGCGGTGCCGAATGCGGCGCCGGGCTTGCGATTGTCCTATGCCGACGATGACATGGAAACACGGCGGGAACAGGCCAGAGCGCTGCTGATCGATGCCGGGTACGGGCCCGAAAACCCGCTGGACGTGGTCTATCAGCACACGCCGTACCAACAGCGGATCGCGCCAGTGCTCCAGCAGGACTGGGCCTTGATCGCCCCATGGGTGTCTGTCGATATCAGCGTAGGCGATGTGCAATTTCACTTTGCGGCCATGCGGGCCGGTGATTTCTCTTTCGGCAATAATGGCTGGACGCCGGAGTATGGCGATCCCTATGCCTCGCTTCTGATGTGGGAGAGCCGGGCGGGCGAGATCAATTACAGCCGCTGGACCCATGCCGATTATGACGCCCTGATCGAAGCTGGCCTGTCCACAAGCGACGTCGCCGAAAGGCAACGCCTGTTTGGGGCAGCAGAGGAAATCCTGCTGGCGGAAGTGCCTCATGCGCCTTTGCTTGTGCCCGTCAATTTTGACCTGGTGCGCCCGGACATTACCGGCTGGAATGCCAATCCGGCACTTCAGAACCGGTCCCGCTGGCTGTGCCGCGAGGGACTGGAGCCAATCAGCCAGGCGGCCGAGTAGCGCCGCCGCTCCGGCGTTATTCCAGCTCCATCTTCACCGGCAGATGTTTGATGCCCCCGACAAAATGGGAATGATTGAATTCCGGCTCACCGGTCAGCTCAATAGATTTTACACGGGTGGCCAGCTGTTTGAGGAAGGCGGCATTTTCCTGCCGGGCGAGATGCATGCCGAGGCAGATATGCGCACCATGCCCGAAAGAGGCGTGGCGGGTCGACATGTCGCGATGCGGGTTGAAGACATCAGGGTCCTCGAAGACAGCCTCGTCGCGGCTGCCGGACGGGAACCACAGCATCAGCGTATCGCCTGCATGGAATTGATGGCCGCCAATCCTGATGTCTTCGGTCGCCGTGCGCAGGAAATGCCGCACGGGTGAGGCCAGGCGGATCGATTCCTCGACAATCTTTGGGGCCATTGCGTCCGGGTCGGCCTTGAGCTCGGCCAGCACGTCCGGGTTCTGCGCAAGGTGCCAGATCGCTTCGGACAGGGAAAAGCTGGTCGTGTCATGCCCGGCTGTGGCCGTGATGATATAGTAGCCCAGCTGTTCGGCCTCGCCGATGGGTTCGCCATCGATCTCGGCATTGGCGATGACGCTGGCAAGGTCATCGCGGGGCCTGGCTTTCCGGTCCGCCGTCAGCGCCGTGAAATAGGCGTAGAATTCCATAAAGGTATTGATGATACCGGCGGTGACTTCTTCCTGCGTTTTTTCGTCCGCCGAGACATCCGGGTCTTCCGGCGAGAACAGCTCCTGTGTGAGCTTCAGCATTTTCGGATAATCGTCCGACGGGATGCCCATCGCCGCCATGATGACGCGCAAAGGGTATTCGAGCGCAATATCCTGGGCAAAATCACATACGCCTCCCGCAGCCGCCAGTCTTTCCAGCGCGGTGTCCGCCGAGGCGTCCATTGCGCCCTGCAGACGAGCGAGATTCTTCGGCATGAACCAGCCTTGCGTCAGCATGCGCAAGGGCGGGTGTTCCGGCTTGTCGATGGAGACCAGGCTCTTGATGATATGCACCGTGCCGCCGGTGAATTCCCGAAGCCTTTCCTCCCGCTCGGTGGGCATCAGCACCATGCGTGGCGCGACGATGAAGCTGTCTGTGTTCTTCTCCACCTCGAAAATGTCGGCATGACGCGTGATATGCCAGAGATCGACATAGCCGTCCTTGCGGTTGAAACAGATCGGCTCATTGGCCCGCAATTCCGCCAGGATCTGCAGATTGGCGGCCCGGTCTCCCCATGACTTTGCCTGATACAGCGGATCAATCTTGCCCAATTTTCACTCCCCTGGCGGTCTTTCCGACATCGGAAACAGTAAAGTAAACGCTGTTCATTTCCAGCCGGGTGACTGTCACTGGCGGTGCCTGTCCGCTGCCTGAACTGAAAGTGAACGCAAGCCTCACATCCCGGTCAGACACAAACAGGCATGTTGGCCACTGACTTGATCACGCCAACACGAAAGGAGCCTGTCATGTCACGCATAACAACGAAACTTCTGGTCTCCGCCGCTGCTCTGGCCGCGATCACGGCCGGATCGGCCAGTGCTGCTGATTGCGCGCTTGATGTGCGCCATTCCGGCGATGGCAGCGGTTTTCTGACCGCCAGCGCTGCTGCGGACCGCCCCGGCCATTGGGAAATGACTGCGTATCAGATCACGCCGACCGGCTATCTGGACATGTCGCAATCCGGCCAAGTCCGCCCGAGCCGCTATATGTCGACCCTGTCGCGCAATTATCTGACGACGATGTATCGCGGCCCGGCCCGCAATGGTCCGGAATCTCCGTTTGGCGTCCGTCCGCAGAATGAGCGCCTGAATGAAGGTGCCTATGGTGTGGATGTGTCGGTCGCCGCAGAATTGCGGGTTTATGACAGCGCCGGGCGACTGGTCTGCCAGGACGGCATCAATCAACAGGCCATGCCGGCGACACCCCCGCGCGGCCGTGCCTATCTGCCGCTCAATACACAGCGGCTGAGCTTTTCGCGCTTCAACTACTAGATTCTCTTTCCCTCCTGAACCCCTCACGCCCGGCCCCGAGCCGGGCGTTTTTTTGCGCTCATTTATGTAGCTGAATTGATCATGAATACAGCGCTCAGGATCGCCTCATACCGGTTCGTCTAGACAGGAGACATAGCCGGTCAAGCAATTCCGCACCGGCCCGTTTGACAGGAGATACAAATGAAACTTCGCACCCTGATCGCCGGCGCATTTGTCGCCGCTTCCGTTGTCAGCATGGCCGGTGCCGCTGACGCCCAGTCCCGCCGCAATGAGGTTCGCGTGAACCAGTATGGCGTGCAGAACGAAGTTGCAGGACGCCAGTATGGCTCGCGCAACAGCGCCTCGTTGCGCCAGGACGGCTATCGCCAGCACATCTTGATCATGCAGGATGGCAGCTATAATGGCACTACAGTGGCCCAGCAAGGCAGCTATAACGACGCCTATGTCGATCAGTATGGCCGCCGCAATGACGCTGTCATTGGCCAGCAGGGCTATAATAATGGCGCCACGGCGGTCCAGACCGGCAATAACAATCTGTCGGGCATCTACCAGATGGGGTCGAACAATTCGGCCGTGACCGACCAAGCCGGTAATAACAATGCCGGGGCGATCATCCAGGTCGGAAATGGCAATCGTGGCTCACTGCGTCAACGCGGTAGTGGAAATGTCACCCTGGTGATCCAGGGCGATCACTAGATCCGCCACATTCCCCAACATTGCGCCCGCCCTCACCGGCGGGCGCAATTGCTTTTGACTGGCGCTCGCAATTGATTACGGAATTTTCATGTATGAGGGAATGGACTCAACGGGCCAGTCAGCTAGCTTCGGTTGTACAAGTTATCCGGGGATCATCATGTTTCGTACTTCTTTGCTTCTGGCGGTCTTGCCGCTTTCACTTGCCGCCTGCGCCACCATGACAGACGAGGAACAGGCTGCGGCCCGTGATCAACGGGCACAGGAAACCCGGACCGCCGAAGAGGGCGGACTGCGGTGCCGCACCATTCGTCAGACCGGATCCCGTCTCGGCAGCCGTGTTTGCCGCACCGATGAAGAATGGGAGCAGATGGAGCGTGATGCCCAGGAAGCCCATGATCGTCTTGACGGCGGCAATGCGCGCGGCGCAAGCCCTGATCAGGGTTTTGGCGGCTAAGGCAGTCATCCATGAGTGTTTGAGAGCCGCCGGTGATCCCGGCGGCTTTTTTCATGGCCGGATCGTCAGACCATCGCGCGCCAGCGCGTCACCGGCGATGAGCTTGTTGTAGATATCGAAGCAAGCCCGCGCGCCCCTGAATTCGTGAAAGGTGAGCCAGTTTCGCGCGCTTGCGGCGAAGGCGGACCAGTCCTTGCTGTAAGCGGCCTGGAATCCCCCCGGACCCAGCGCCTCGCGGGCCTTCTCCATGTGATCCGGCGCAAAGAAGAAAACCGGTTTCGGACCCGGCAGGTTCTGCGCCGGAGCGCTGTGTTCCCAATGGGCGCCGCCAACGCGGATATTAGCCTTCATCTGATCGCCCAGACGGGAATGGACGTCGCGATTGACCGTAGCATCACCGGCAAAATCCACCATCATGGAGGGCCTGCCCGCGGGCAGACGGTCGATATCGGAATAAAGATGCACCTCGTCATAGAGGCCCAGACCAGCGACGAATTCGCTCGATCCGGACGAGGTCAGCGCGCAAATCTTCACGCCGTCGAGGGGTTCATCCCGCAGGCATTGAGCCATGCCGATGGCGGTCTTGCTGGAAGCGCTGGTCAGATAGACGCGGCTGGCTCCGAAAGCGCCCTCCTCGCGCAGATAGCGCGCCAGCAGCCAGCCGGTCAGAAAAAGCGGCTGCAACACCATCTGCTCCGCTTCGAGCGCCGGATCATAGCCCGCATCTCCGGCACACCGGATATAGCGGTTATAGGCGGGCGGCAATGCGCTCCGGTGCTCACTGGCGTCGGTAAAGCCTGCCGCTGTGACTTTTGCCGGGCTGACGATCAATTCCGAGGCGGCCTGGAAATAACCATAGATGCGGTCTCCCACCGGCAGGTCCGGATGGCGGCTTTCCGACACTTCGGCAAAGCCCCAGACCGGCAACCGTCCCTTGCTCGCTTCCGATGCGGGAAAGAAATCCCAATAGCGCATGATGTCGCCAAAGGCGGCATAGGTGATATTATTTGCTGTCAGCGCAAAGCTGTCGATTTTCAGGCGCGCTTCACCGTGGGTCAGATTTCGTGGCTTCACCGCTGCGCATTCAGCAAGGCGAATATCAGCGCGCGCGATCTCCAGTGCCCAGTTTTCCATCATCATGCTTCCCGATCCGCTGGAGCAGACGCTAGGCCCATAGCGTCAATTGGCAAGTCCTGTGGGTGCCGGGACGGCGGCGCAGACACTCTAGCCGCCGGACATCACCGGTGTGTAATTCCGGTCTATCTGCCAGAAATTGAATTCAAGGCGCTCCAGCGGGCGTTCGGGGTCTGCCGGAGACGCACCGGTGCGGATCGTGATACCGATATCCGACAGCACACCGGGATGCAGCCTGAAATAATTATGCCGTGCCGCCGCGCTGGCATCCTCGACGAGGATGAAATGCACAGCTTCCGCACCCCGGAAGACAGCCCGCGATTCGGGCGATAGCTGGTCGGGGCGCGCCGCGCCGAAACGGGTGCTGCCGAACAGAAAACCGGACAGGCCGAGCGCCCTGTCATACGGATTGATGTAAACATTGATCTGTCCGAAACCGATGCTGAACATTTCGGCGACCAGCCGCTGTTCCATCACCCCCAGATCGATGTCCGGTGCGGCAAGGATCAGCGTGTTGATGCGGTAGGCATTGCGCATGGAAAGGCCGGACCCGCGCGATTCAATCAGCAATTCGCGCAAGGCGGTCGTTGCGATCAACGCGCCGCGGCTGTGGGCGATCACCACGATCTCCTCCACGCCCTCGGTTGAGGCCATCAGGCGCAGGGTTTCCTTGAAATGGAACACCGAGAATTCGCTATCCTGCGTGTCACCGACATAGCTGAACAGGTTGGGTTCGCCCGTTGGCCAGCTGAACAGGACCGGCACGCCGCTCCAGCCGGAGGCCGCCCACAATTCATACAGATTGAAGGCACCGGCCGCGAAATCATTGTTGAATCCGTGCACAAAAAGAACGATCTGGCCCGAGCCTCTTCTGCGGATTTCGCTGGAAAGGGCGGCGCTGAACCCGGCGCCAGCCTCCAGATAAGCGCCGATGGCCGACTGGTCGGGTGTAAACGCGCTGTTTTCGATCGAGAACGGCAAGGGTGTGCCCGGAAAACGGATCTGTTCCTCAACATAAGCCGTTCTGTAGCGGGGCCGGGCGAGGCCCTGTGACCGTCCCGACATGTAGGCGGAATAGGCCGGCATGGTCATATTCGTCACTTCGATGCCGACCCGGCCGAATGCCATCGAACTCGAGCGTGATGTTCCGTATTCCCCGCTGCCGGCGGTGTTGCGGTCGGTGATGTAAAGAAGCGTCGACCGGTCTTCAGGCTGAGCCATCCCGGTATCAATGGATGGCAAAGCGGTTTCGTCCCAGGCATTCGGGGCGATGGCACCTGTATAGGTGCTCACGCAAGCCGGAAGCGTGAGACACAGGCAAATGATCCACAATTTATTCAACCATTTGTCTCCGGTTGCCGGAATAGACTGTTTCTTCGAACGTTGACAGCGTCACATCACAACGCGGCAAATACCCGTGGGTTCAATCCTGAAGCTGCCGGATACGCCGCTTCCGGCAACAGATCATCTTAGGCGTTTGCGCCGACGTCGCCCGGCGGACGCAGCAGTGTTTGAAGATATACGGTGACAATTGCGCCCGTGGTCTACCAGGCCGGCAACCCGTTCACTTGTTCACATTGCGGAACGGGCTGGCCGCCGGACGGGCAGGGATCGGTGTGGATGTGTGCTGTTCGAGGAAGGTCAGGAGCTGATCTGAAGGCAGGGCTTTTGACAAACCATACCCTTGCGCCATGTCGCATCCCATAACGCTGAGTGCGGACAGGATGTCGTCCCCCTCCACGCCTTCTGCCGTCACAGACATGCCAAGATTGTGAGCCAGATCGATGGTGGATTTCAGAAGCGTGCGATCCTTCGCCGAAGTGTGCGCGCCCTTGACAAAAACCCGGTCGATTTTCAGTTCATGGCACGGCAACCGCTTGAGATAGGCCAGCGAGGAAAATCCTGTCCCGTAATCATCAATGGCCAGGCGGATACCCGCATCGACCCAGCGGTCGAGATTGTGCATGGCCCGGTCCGGGTTGGACATCATGGCGGTTTCGGTGATCTCAAAGATCAGGCCGGTCGCGCCGAAGCCGACGATTTCCAGAATGCGTTGACCGAATTTCGGATCCGCCAGAAGACGGCCGGAAATATTGATGGCAACGGAAATTTCGTGCCCGGCGGCGATGAGCCTGCGCTTGTCCTGAAGGACCTTGCGTACCGTCCATTCGGTCAGCTCCCGAATCTTGCCGGTTTCCTCGGCCTGCGGAATGAAGGTGTCCGGAGAAATATAGCCGCGCTCCGGATCATTCCAGCGGCAGAGCGCTTCTGCTGACGTATAGACGCCTTTTCGCAGGTCGAGCTTTGGCTGGTAATGCATCTGCATCTCGCCGCTTTCTGTAGCAGCCAGCATGCGGGTCATCAGATTGAGATTATCGGCCGGGTCGCCGAAGCGGTGCTCGTTATAGATAGCGAACGCTGCGCCCTGATCATGGGCCTGGCTCACCGCGATGATGGCGTTGCGGACCGCAATTTCGCTCCGGGCGTCATTATCCAGTCCGATCGTCGCGCTGACATCGACATTCACGCCGTCAATATTGATCGGCTGGCTGAAAATGTCGCTCAGGGTGTTCATTTCATCGTCGACAACCAATTCGTCAGTTGTATCGAGCAGGACACCAAACTCACCCGCCCCCATCAGGGCCACACTCGTCACACCGTCAATGGCCCGCAAGCGCTCGCCCAGCAAGCGCTGCATTTCAATGAAACTGGCGAAGCCCAGAAGGCTTTCGATGTGGGAGGCCCGTTCAAGATGGATCACCGCGATATATTCCGGGGGTACGCCCTCACGGACAGCCTGATCCCGTTCCGCGACCAGGGCATGACGGGTTGGCAAGCCGGTTTCTGCATCCGTGTTCAACTGTTCCCGCATCAGGCGGGCACGGGCGCGGAAGCCCAGCATCGCCATCACCATGCCGATCAGTGCCAATAGCATCAAGGCACCCGCCGACAGACCAATGATCATCCGCTGGCGGGCTTCGCTCTGCGCCAGTGCGAGATCACGGGCCAGGCCTTCGGCACGCAATTGCTGGATCTGCAGATCCTGAGCCGCAAAATCGAACTGGGCCCCGATCAGCGCGGAGTTGGCGTTGGCGGCAAATTCACGGCCATCATCTTCCAGGCGTTTGAAGGCCCGCAGATGGGCAATCGCCAGCTCGTATTCGCCCAAGGCTTCATAGATTCGGGCTGCAGAATCATGAAAATCAGTAAAATGGTGGTTGGTTTCGCCGAGCGTCACGCCCTCGAACACGCGTTCCATTCCTGTCCGCGCAGCCTGATATTCCTCCCGGCCCAGAGCAGCCTGCGCCCGGACGCCCCACAGAAAACGCGCCCACTCGCCCCCCGAGGCATCACCGGCGGCTGCGAAGGCCTGATCAACGGAGGCTTCCGCCGCCGCCCAGTCTTCATTGGCGATGTGCAGGGACGCCACATTGTTGAGAATGCGCGCCTGCAGCATGCCACTGCCCATTGTTTCGGCTGCGGCCAGCGCCTGATCATAATATTCCAGCGCCTCGGAATATTGCTCCAGAGCCGTGTAGGCATTGCCCAGATTGTTGAAGGCAGCGAGATCGAGATTGGTGTCCCGGTGCCGCTCGACGGCATCCGCGAAATATTCGATGGCGCGTTCATACTGGCGCGCGTCATTGTAGATCGAACCAATGGATTGCAGGACAATCGCCTGACTGCGGGTCTCGCCGATCGCGGAATAGACATCAAAGGCCTGCTGCAAGATTTCCAGCGCCTGCCCGTGTTCGCCCGTCAGTTTCAGAATGCGGCCGATCGACAGCAGCGTGTCGGCAAAAAGCTTTGTCGGAGCCGGGTCTTCTCCCAATAGCGCCAGGGCACGTTCAGCGACAGGGAGCGCTTCGCCGGGCCGTCCCAGCCGTGTCATCGCTTCCGATTGCAGCCAGGCAGCAGACGCCAGAGCAAGGTTTCGGGTGTCGCCGTCAAAATCCACCGGCACAAGCTGTTCAGCGCGTTGTGCGTTCTCCAGCGCGGCCACAGGATCGCTCATCATGTTGGTGCGGGCAGCCTCAATGGCATTGGCATAGGGTGATGGAGCGAGCTCACTGGCCTGCGAATAGGCCTCAGGTGCCGCCAGAAGCACAAAGGCAAGAGCAAGCCCCGTAATCCATTTCCACCATGACATTGCTGTCTCCAGCACCGGTTCCGGCCACGCCGGTCAACCAGCAACCAATCACAAAGGCCTTAAGATTTATCAAATCAGCCGGGCCGGATTCCCATGGATTGAAAAGAAAACCCCCTCCCGGTGACCGGAAGGGGGCAAGGCGGACCAGCAATAGATCACGCAGTCTAGAATTCGAAGCGGAGGCGGCCCCCGGCCGTAAAGCCGCTGATATCGTCGGATTGGCCATCGCCCGACAACTCAACCCTCGAATAGAAGCTGAATTCCGTCGATCCGTCGAAGAGGTAGGTGCCATACATCGCCTCGGCGAAAAGCGGACGTTCCCCGCCCAGACGCCAAGTTTGCGTCGAAACCTCCAGCGCACCACTTTCGCGATCTGTAATGCCGGCAGCGGTATAACGCATTTCACCGCTTTCAATATGCAGGGGCTGGATCAGGCTGACACGCAGCGCATCTCTGTCCGAGACCAGACCATTTCGGGTCATTGTGACCTGGAAGGCCGTGGACATCGCATCTTGTGACAATTCCAGGACCTCGCTGTCGAAGTCTCCTGCACGGGTCCGGGCCAGGGTTGCCGAGGCGTCAAGATTGAGCGCCATGGGCAAGGCGACCGACGTTCCGAACGTCACCGCGTCGGTCATTGTGCCACCGCTGAAATCCAGCGGGCCGGTGCCTTGCGCCCCTAGGAAACCGGCGTCCTCCCGCAGAAGCGTGTAGGAGAGATTGACATCCAGACCCTCGCGGACCGTGTGTTCGATCCCGCCGGCAAAGGCGGTGGCCTGATAGGCATCCAGGCCTGAAATGCGGGACCGTTCCTCGCCGGAATAAGGCAGGACATACATGTCCTCATCCCGTTCGGTGGAGACACCGAAATTGAAGCGTGTCCGGTTATCCAGCGTGTAGGTGCCCATGCCGTAAAGGCCGCCGGAGGCAAAACCGAGGACCGGATTGACGCCGCCGGTTTCCGGACGGTGGTCCGAGAAGAGCCCGAAGCTGTTCTGACCCGAGAAGGCCAATGCGCCATTGCCAAGCCCGAAGCGCATTTCACGGCCGGATACGCGGTCCGTCATGCGGATGCCCAGCTGAACCGGCAACTCGCCATCGGTGATGTTTTCGCGCGGATCGTGGCTGGACATGACCGCCGTGATGCGGAAGTCACCCCGTGCCGCAAGTGGTGCCGTATAATCCGTTGTGTCGCGGAAATCGGCAGCGCCATCATCATCGCTGTCAGCATCGCGATTGCGTTCGATGAGATAGGTTTCCGCATTGACCGCAGATTCCAGCTCGTCATCGCTCATGTCCAGCGTCAAATCGTCAAGCGAGACAACGAAGTCGCGGAAGGTATCATTAAGGTCCTCGAACAGGACGACGCTGTTTTCATCTGCCGAGTAGAAGGTGAGACGGCCACGTGTACGGACAGCGCCCGCGACGTCCCGGCGTTTCAGATCCCCTGTGACAATATAGAGATTGTCCGGGTCAAGCGGCGACATGGCAGCCCCGACATCCAGCATGCCGCGGCCATAGACGGCGTCTGTGCCCGGATCGCCCAGATCACGGGCCGAGCGCAGCAGCACATCGGCCACATCACCGGATTCCAGCCATCCCCAGCGGCCCTGAACCAGGGCAGCCGCTCCGGCCACCATCGGGGCCGCAAAGGAGGTGCCGGACTGACGGATTACGCCGCCTTCGCCATCGGACACCAGGATCAGCTCGCCCGGTGCGACCAGGAAGCGGTCCATCAGGCGATTACCCTCTTCACAGACGCCATTGACGGTGAAGCAGGCCTCACCCGGACGGTTGGAGAAGGTCGAAATATTGCTGGCGGGATCAACAGAACCGACAATGATCAGATTGTCGACAGAGCCCACGGATGACCAGTCGACATCGAAGTCCTGCGTATAGCCATCATTGCCTGCAGCGACCACAAAGAGGGCGTCGTCAGCACGTCTGGCGACCTGTCTGTCGCTGAACACATCCGCCCATTCCTGGGAGAAGGTCGTGCCCGGCACACCCAGCGACATGTTGATCACATGGGCTCCGCCGGTCAAAAGCGCATCGATACCATCACGGACATCGTCGAAATTGGTCGAGAGCGTGTCATCAAACGGGTTATAGGTGACCAGGGTGGCATCCGGTGCCAGGCCCATCAGGCCCTCGCCATCCAGCGGCGCATTGATCAGGCTGGCAACGGCCGCCCCATGAGCAAAATTCAAATAGGCGCGTTCACCCTTGGAATTGCGGACATTCAGCGCTTCTTCACTGGTGAAGGAGAAGTCGAGCAGGCCGACGATCACATTGTTTCCGGCACCGGCGGCCTGGGAGAGAGCCGGCGTCCAGTTGATGGCCGGCATCCAGTGATCAACGCGATCCAGACCGGTAAAGCCCATCAGACCATCATAGAAGTCCAGGAAGAAGGCTGAACGGTCTGCCGCATCCATGCTGGAGAGGCTGTCCGGGTCGGACAGGTCCAGACCATAGCGGGTGAGGAGCTCGGCGAGCACCGCTTCATGAACAGACTGGCCGGTTTCATGTTCGACGGCGGCTCCGAAGACCTCTTCGGCGCGGTCGAAGATGGCCTGGAGTTGCTCGGCCACCGAGGCATATTCTGATGTGGATGTTTCCTCGAAGGGATCAATGTCGCCCCAGAAAGCGTTGATATCGCCCCAGAACGGACCGATGTCGCCCCAGAACGGGCTGATATCACCGTAGAACGGGTTGATGTCGCCATAGAAGGGATCGATGTCACCGCGGAAGGGCGAGATATCACCCCAGAAGGGGCTGATATCGCCGTGGAAGGGATTGATGTCGCCATGGAAAGGGTTGATGTCGCCCCAGAAGGGAGAAATGTCGCCCCAGAAGGGAGAGATGTCTCCATAGAAGGGTGAGATATCGCCGCGGAATGGATTGATGTCCCCATGGAAGGGATTGATGTCGCCATGGAAGGGGCTGATGTCACCGCGGAAAGGATCGATATCGCCGCGATAGGAGAACAGGAAGGTCGGCGTCTCCGTGGTTTCCGAGTCGTCGCCGGCCCACGCCGGAATGGCTGTCAGCGGCGTGATTGCGAAAGCCAGAACGGACGCGGCGGCGGTGTTGCGCAGAAACTTTTTCATGTCATCCCCCATAAGGATTGCCTGAATGTGGGGACGGTTTTCGCGCATTTAATTCAAATTCGAGCTAATTTTATTGGTTTCCAAAGGGTTAATTAAATTGTTGCTTTCCGGAAGCTTAACGTCATTGGCCGGATTTTAACGGTGCTCTGAGCCGGTCAGGCCTTGGGGCGTTGCATCAATACGACGTCTTTCGCCGGACTCTCGCATGCCCATCCCCAGATACCGGAGAGATACCGGAAAGTGGCCTCGCGATAGAAGACGACATGTGTCGGGTCCTTGCGGTAGTGCCAGCCGGCAAAGCGGTCATCATCGGTCTGGAAACAGGTCATTATGGCCAGAAACCCGCCACACCGGACGCGTTGCCGGAGGCATTCAAATTCGGCGGCTGGATCATGGAAATGCTCGGCCGCCTCGGTGCAGGTGATGAAGTCATACTGCGTATCCAGAACCGATGAATCCGGCCTGAAAAACGGGTCATAAACCGCCACTTCATGCCCGGCCTCACCCAGGATTGCCGCCAGCGCCGGACCGGGACCACAGCCATAATCCAGACCGCTGGACGCGGGAGAGAGCCGCGCCAGCAGCGGGTCCGCCAGTCTCGACAGAAACCGGCGATAGGCCGGATCAGCTATGGCATTTTCGTGTAGAAGATATTGGGCTTTCTCGGCGCCGGGCGCGGGCCTCTGGTCCGGGGACAGGAAACGGGCCTCGCACCTTGCACAGCGGAAGTAGTCCCGGCTGTCTTCAGACAGAAAAAACTCACTCTCCGCCGCACAGACCGGGCAGGCCAGCGGGCCCGGCATGCCGGACGCCGCCTGGCCGGACCCGTTGCGTCTGGCCACCGTTCAGCCGTT
This sequence comes from Hyphobacterium indicum, assembly GCF_003129605.1. Classification (GTDB taxonomy): domain Bacteria; phylum Pseudomonadota; class Alphaproteobacteria; order Caulobacterales; family Maricaulaceae; genus Hyphobacterium; species Hyphobacterium indicum. Next base: position 112,078 of record NZ_QBDX01000001.1, on the reverse strand, counting down.
CCTACTGCGAGGCAGTGATGCGGTACTGATCTGCCATGTCGTGACCCGGCCAGGCCAGACGGATCCAGTTGCGGTGCATGTCGATCTGCATGTCCATGCTGCGGCTTTGGTCGCGCAGATAGACCGACCAGGCGTCGCGACCGGTCTCGCGGAATACATTCGTGGCCTGACCGGCTGCGTTGAATTCCTGCCAGCGTCCGGGGCGGGTCATCCGGAAGGCGCCCCCATCAAAATCGACCCGGGTGACAAGGCGGCCATTGATGCGCGCATCGGCTTCAACGATGGGATACTGGTCCTGCATGGGGTGGCCGTCCCATTCGAGGCCGATCCAGTTGCGGTGCATGTCGATCTGCATGTTCATCTCGCGGCTGTCATCACGCAGATAGACGGACCACTCATCGCGATGGGTTTCCCGCCATGTGTATCGCGGCTCGTTGTTGCCATTGCCGAATTCCAGCCAAACGCCCCCATGCGTGCGTTCGAACGTGCCTTCCGCAAAGCGGACGAAATTGGTCGTGTGTCCGTTCGGGTCAGCGTATGCAGCCCCGCCCAGCCCGCTGATCAGAAGGATCAAGGCGGCGGTCATATGTACAAATTTCATGATCATTTTCCCTATGCGTCCGCAAGGAATGCGGACAGCGTCACCATGGTCTGGAAATTTCCCGTCCTGATATGGCGGCCGGATTAAAGCACGGACCTTCGGAGGCCGCGACCGAATAATGGGCGGGCACGCATTTGTGAGGGTGGCGGTGATCTCTGACGAACGCGAAGCGGTCTCTGTGTACCAGCCATTAGTCGGTTTAGGCGGCAACTTTCGGCCATTCTTCCAGCGCGATTTTTCGGCTCTCCTTGAACCCGTCTCGCCGGACGTGGCCTTCGAGAACTGCCGCTTCCACGCGTAGAGCGAATGCTGGCTCACACCGGGCCGCTCCAACATTTCCGCAACCCGGTAGCCGCGCTGCGTGATCTGCGCCACCGGGTCCCTCTTAAAATCGTCGCTAAATCTGTTCCTGCCCATCTCGGCCTCTTTGCCTCAAAATTAGGGGAGAAGGCGTCGACGAATCTAGGGGCTATTCAGTGATTAAGGACGGAGGAGGGGGCTGGTTCAAGACCAACCAAATATGGCTCTCGGCACACACTGCGAGCTCCAGAAGTCTCACCCGACCGTCGCTATATGGATAAAATAGTTCCCGGGATGAACTGTAGATTCGAAGACAGTCACCTCGAGGTAACCTGCGACCGTTCCAGACTCGATCCGACCAGCAAGGCCTTCCAGGGGCTCATAGCACCACGTCACCACATTCATGCTCTCAAACAGTGCGCGGCGTTCCGGCGTTGTAAAAAAACTGTCAGGCGTCTCGATCGAGTCTGTGCTGTGGCCGTTATGCACATTGACTCGATCTTGTCGGAGAATGTTACGAAATCCCGAGAGCGATGCGCCATCAGAACTCACGAGGTCACCAGAATCAATCGCTGCAATATAATCGGTCACCTCATTCGAACGGTGATAGAGATGGTGTGGTTCATCATAGGAAACGCAGGAAGCCACGCTACCATCATTAGCAATGCTACTCATAGCAAACAGCGATATGATTAATGTTATCATCAATTGTGCCCCTTCTTAGCTGAATGAAATGGAACAATAGCGATATAGGCTGCGCGTTACTATCCCGACCTAAATCCTTCCCGCCGCGGTTGCCCGTGGATATCTGTTATCCCTGTCAAACTTGCCCAAATGTTCCTTGGGCCATCGGTAATACAAACTGCACAAAGCGACAGGGCACATGATCGCAACCCGCACCGATCAATCGGCACTTAAGTCAATACTCGCCTAACGGACATCGTCCATACAAGTCAGCGCCTGCCGCTCCCAAGCTTTAGCGGGTATCAAATCCATAATGACGGCAGTAATTCATGCCAGCGATAGCGATCATATTACCACAGGCTTCGCAGGCATCAGCGTCAACACCATCCCAGATAGAACCGGCGACTTGTTCCCAAACGCGTCGCGTATCCGGATCATCTGACGCTTCCCAGATCCAGTTCCGTCTGTGATTTCGCAAACACGTGGCCGCCTCGGACACATTGGTAGCTTGTGCCCACGGGACACGAATGCCGAGTGCATGGTCTTCTGCGCGGCGGCCCCGGTCAACTTCGCTTCGATGTAGCTCATCGTCGCAATACGAAACGCCCCAATTTCGTGATAATAGCGGACTGTCTCCCGGCGACCGAATTGTTACATCCACGTGGGATCCACCAAACGTGTAATAATTACACCAAACCGGTTCGCCAGGCTGCACCGCTCGGCCCGGAATTGCTCCATCATCGCCTCCGCCATTCTCGTCACCGCCTCCCGAGCCTACGCTGCCAGCATTACCACCTCCTCCGCCGCCGGCGGACCCATCGCTACCACCACTCGGGACAACGCGGTTGCCTCCGCTAAACCCGCCACTGAAATCGCGCGCGCGCCCGCCCGAACCCGGGATTGCGCGCGTGGTCGCACTCGGGCCAGCGCTAGACCCACTCGTATGGGTCGAGATCGGAAACTCAGCCCCATCGGGATTTAGAGGGGAGTTGTTCGCGCCACGGGCGACATGCAGGCTGAAGAGTGTTTGTCCCCGGCTGTCTGAGGCCGCGCTAATGTTCAAAATGCGACGGCCTTGGCTCTGCAATTCTGCCAAGATCAATTCCAATCTGTCTGCACGAATGTTTAACAAGATGTCGGCAGCCGGAGCAGCAGTCGTCCACACTGCAGAGAATGCAGCGCGTCCGTTGGCAGCCGGGTAGCTATTAAAGGATATCGGGTTGTAGCCACGGCGCGCAGCCCGCTGGTGATCCCGAATAATCTGCCGTTGGGTTCGCCCTTGCCAAGCGAGAAACTCAAGGCTGGGCGCCGCCGCAAAATAGGAGGAAACAACTAGCCGACCTTGCTCATCAGACGCCATGGAAACCAATTTCGGGTACTGACCGTTTGCCACACGTTCATTAAAAAATGACTGCCAGTCCGTGCCGCTTACTGCGAGTTGGGGGGATTGGTATGGACCTCTTCTAGGCCGGTCTTCGACAATTACGATATACCGGAAGCCGTCTACCGTTCGATAAATGTCCAGCGCTCTCAGGCTCCAGCCTTGGCGACCGACATACTCGTCAATGAAGGCCCAGGCTTGTATGCGGGTCTGACCATGACGCGCGAGCCATGTGCGTCCAGGTTCGGCAGGTTCGACAATTGCCGAAAAGCGGACTCCATTCGGACCACGCGAAGCGCTCGCCGAGGCAAGCTGCAATCCCTGATCGGCAAGGCCTGCGATCATATTCTGGTAGGCTTCTACGCCGAGATCGGCATGGATTTGCTGGGGAGTAGCCCGGTTTAGCGGGACATCATGCGCGCTGTCGGCATATACCTCAGCTTGAGCAGCCAGCATCAAGCCGACAACAACCAGAACACTCATAATCCTAGGCATTCACCACAACCCTTAGTGTGTCGACCTCAAAGTAACTGAATTTGGATTATAGGTTCACAGCCTGCAAAACGCAAAACTGGGCGCAAGCAGTTACTCCCACGGTGAGAGCGAGATTCGAGCTCACGCGTCACGGCCCGATCGGGATTCAAAACTTCCCATCGGTTAGCGTGTGCCGGTTCGAATAAGGGAAATTATTCGCCCCAGTATCGTCCATCGAGCGAGGCAAAACGGCAAAACAATGGCGGATCCATGGCGGCAGGTCGCAACTAACCCTCCACCGTCCACCCTTGCGGCCATTTCACCTTCCACGGCGGGCGCGCGGCAGCGCTCGGCAATGCGGCGATGATGAAGGAGATGGGGCTGGATACAGGCGCGGCCGAGGCAAAGGCCGACCGCCTGCGCGCCGAGGGTAAAACAGCGATGTTCCTCGCGGTCGATGGCAAGCTCGCCGGTATCGTGGCGGTCGCCGACCCGATCAAGGACTCGACGGCGCAGGCCATCCGCGAATTGCATGCCCAGGGCCTGCGCGTGATCATGGCAACCGGGGACAATGAACGCACGGCAAAGGCGGTGGCCGCCCAGCTCGGCATTGACGAGGTGCGCGCGGGTGTCCTGCCCGAAGCCAAGAAGGATCTGATCGACCAGCTGCGCCGCGACGGCCACAAGATCGCGATGGCGGGTGACGGGGTCAATGATGCGCCGGCGCTGGCCGCCGCCGATGTCGGCATCGCCATGGGAACGGGGGCCGATGTGGCCATGGAAAGCGCGGGAATAACGCTGCTGGGCGGCGACCTGATGGGCATCGTCCGGGCGCGCAAGCTGGCCCGCGCGACGTTGCGTAATATCAAGCAGAACCTGTTTTTCGCCTTCGCCTACAACGCGCTTGGCGTCCCCATCGCAGCCGGACTGCTCTACCCCGTCACCGGACTTCTCTTGTCTCCGATGATCGCGGCAGCGGCGATGAGCCTGTCATCGGTCTCGGTGATCACCAATGCGCTGCGGCTGCGGCGGACCGCTTTGTGAATTCACGGAATTGGCTTGGGATCATTTCAAGGGAATGTCTGCCGGTTGCGCATCGTCTCGTCAGGCGGCGCGGTCGCGGGGCAGGCTGGCGTGTCCGCACACATCCGGTTGACATCTCTCATGACATGGCCTCCTCGAGTCTGAAGGGCGGCAGCGCAAGCCACATGGCAACGTCGCGCCACCGCCCGCCATGTCACTCGTCGTCCGTGAGGGCGGCCGGGATGTGAACCGTCTTTCGCTGGCGCCGCAGCCAGGGCAAGAAGGCGGGCACCTGGGTCCGGTACTTCAGATATACGTCACCCAGTTCGGCGACGAGGTCCGCCTCCTCGAAGACAGTTGCGACGAGCACGTAGCACGTGGTGCCGATGGCGAAGACGCTCTGTCCGACGGTCATATGGGGTGTGAGCCAGGGTGTGAGCATCCAGCCGAGGCTGATCGGGTGACGTACGATGCCGTAGAGCCAGCGCGCGCAGAAAGAGCTCTCGGTGGGGGCCCGGCCGATCACCTTCGTCCATGCCTGCGCTAGGCCGAAGAATCCGAAGTGGCCGAAATGGAACGTGGCCGCAAACATCATGCCCCAGACGCTAAGGTATGCCGCCCAGATCGCCCAATAGGCGGCGGTGCTCTCGATCTGCCAAACGGTAACCGGGATCGGCTGCCAGAAGATCACGAGTACGCCTGTGGCGACGGACGTCATGTAGAGATAGGTTGCACGCTCGAGCGAGGGCGGCACGATGCGTGTCCAGCGCGCCTTGAACCAGCGTCGTGCAGTGGCCGAGTGGTGCAATCCGAAGAGCCAGATCAGCCCGAGGTTCATCGCAACCGACGGCCAGAGCGCACCCGGTGCACCGTCGTTTATGCCTTTCGGCACACCGAAATCGGCCAGAAAGCCTACGATGTAGACGATGTTTGCGAGCGCAAGGACGTAGGCGATCCCTGCATATGCCAGCGTGAATGCCTTGGAGAACATGATCGTTTCCTTTCAGAGGTTTTGATAACGGAGAACCCGCCGGAGATGAAAGATGGTAAGGATCGAGACTGTCGCGGAGCCAGCGGCGAGACCGATCCACAAGCCTGTTGCGCCAAGCCCGCCGGCCGTTGCGAGCCCGACACCGACCGGAGCCGCGACGAGGCGGGTTCACAGGACGCCGGCCCCAGCATGGGCAGAAGCGTCAATGCCATCGCGCGGGCATAGCCATCGCGGCGGTCGAACAATGCAGGCTCGACTCCCAGCGCCCCCAGCCACCCCGACGGGGTCCAGACCGCGACCGTCCAGCCGACCGCGCGGAGGCGGACAAGCCGCGCAAAAGGGTATGCGGTTCCGGGCCGGAACCGGAGAAGGCGTGAAATCGGCATCGGTGTTTCCCTGTGAGCCCCGTCATGGTCCATGAAGTGTCGCCGGGCCTGTCAGACTCGCGACACGAACCAGACGTTCAGCGGATCGTGCGGCAGGACATGTCGTTCGACGGAACCGAATCCGGCGTCGCGCAACGTCGCTTCTGCCGTCTCCCAGCCCCACATCGTCCCGAGGCCAAGCCCTCCCTGGCCAAGCGAAACCGGCGTGCAGTGCAGGCAGGAGACCGCATAGAGAAGCGAGGCCATCGGGAAATCGAGATTGTTCTCCAGCCGCGCCGATCCACCGATGTCCTGCATCAGGTAGACGCCCCCGGGCTTGAGCGACTTGCGCAAGCCGCGAACCAACGCCGCCGGATCCTTCTGGTCGTGGACGGCGTCGAAGGAGGCAATCAGATCGAAGCGGTCGGGCTCGCAATAGCCGGTCAGATCACGCACCTCGAAGGTCACATTGGCCAGGCCCGAATTCCGCGCTGTGAGCCGCGCAAACGCGATCGCGTCCTCGCAGAGGTCCATACCAACGAAGCGGCTTTCCGGGAAAGCGAGCGCGAGTTCGATCAGGGCGAGCCCGCGACCGCATCCGGCGTCGAGGACGTCGATCCCTTCGCGCAGCCGACCCTCCAGATCCGGAGCCAGCGGCAGGATGCTGTCAATCAGCGCCGCGGCTACCGACTGCTCGCTGTCTTCGGCCATGATCTGGTGGAAACAGGGATAGTCGTCGTAACGCGTTCCCTCACCGGTCTCGAAAAGGGTCAGCGCCCTTTCCTGCATCTGGCCGAGGAGCGCAACGTGCTGAGCGAAAACCGCGAGGTTGCCATAGGGCGCGCCCCGGACGAGGCAGGCTGCGTGTTCTGCCGGCAGGTGGTAGCGGGCTGTTACGGCGTCGTAGCGGACCATGCCGCCCGTCACCATGGCGGCGAGCCATTCGCGGACATAGCGTTCCGCGAGGCCGGCCTCGGCGGCGATCTCCTGGCTCGTCGAAGGAGCCCGGCCCGCAAGGGTCTCGAAAAGTCCAAGCCGGTGGCCGATCGACATCATCACGGCGATGGCGCCGTGGTTGACGATGGTGGACACCTCTTCGGCGAAGGTCTCGGCAGCGGCTGTATCCTTTAGTGTAGTCACGTCGTTCATCGGATTCTCTCCTTGTCCCGATGACGCTGCCCTACGCTGTGGAGGCGGATCGCATAAGTGCGAGACTCGACAAAAAGGGACCGATTCTGCCAAAATGAATCATGACCGATCCGTTTCAGGATAAGCCTCCGAGGGTGTCGATCCTCGTCCTGCCGCAGAGCACACCCGCCGCGCTCTACGGGCTCTACGAGGTCTTCGCCTCCGTCGGGCGGACATGGGAGGAGCTGACCGGCGAACCGTCCGACGCGCGGCATCTCGAGCCACACCTCGTCGCGCGGAGCCTCAAGCCGATCCAGAGTGCGCTCGGGTTCGCGATCACGCCGAACAGCCTTCTCGACGATGCCGACGTCGTCATCGTCACCGACATCGCCATTCCCGACACCGAAGCGCTGCCGGATATCTGGGAAAAGGAAATCGCCTGGCTGCGCGAGCGGCACGCCGCCGGGGCTATCCTGTGTTCGGTCTGCACCGGTACGACCGTTCTTGCAGAAGCGGGGCTGCTCGACGGACTCGAGGCCACGACGCACTGGTCCACGGTGGACTTCATGCGAACCCGCTATCCGGGCGTTCGGCTCGCGCCGCAGAAAATCCTCGTCGCCGATGGGCCCGGCGACCAGATTGTTACGGCCGGCGGGGCGACGGCCTGGGAAGAACTGGCGCTTTACCTCGTGGCACGGCTCACAACGCCGGCCGAGGCGATCCGCATCGCGAAGATCTTTCTTCTTGGAGACCACTCGGAGGGTCAGCTGCCTTTCGCCGGTGCAAGGAAGCCGCGAAGACACGACGACGGCGTAGTGGCGGAGATCCAGACTTGGATCGCCGACAATTACCATCTGACGAACCCGGTCGCCCACATGGTGGAGCGCTCGGGGCTCTCGGAGCGGACCTTCATCCGCAGGTTTCGCGCCGCGACGGGCTATTCGCCGATGGAATACGTGCAGACACTGCGAATCGAGGAGGCCAAGCATCTGCTCGAGACGACGCGAACCCCGATCGAGTTGGTCGCCGTCGAGGCGGGATACGAGGATCCGAACTTCTTCCGCCGCCTCTTCAAGCGGCGCGTGGGCATCACCCCAGCCCGCTACCGCCAGCGCTTCGCTGCGATCCTGAAACGGTAGCGCCGGTCGATCCACCGTTCGCACGGTGGCAGTTCCGGCACTTTCCTGGCGCCTCTGCCCGTCATGCCTCCTGGCGGCTCCCGCCTATCCGAGCGCAACTGGCGTCGGAGTGTTCAGGTTAAGCGGTCTAGAAATAACGTAAGTTCAGAGCCTGACAGGAGATTCACCAAGCTGACGCAGACATGATTTCGGAGAATATCGCGCCTGAGCGGCTATTTCCTGCCCTCATGGCGGTCGGGCCTGTGCTCAGCCCCATCCGCATATCCGCCGAAAACAACAAAAATCCGGCCGCAGCCGGATCGGGAGAACACTTTCGCGAGGGTAAGTGGCGTGACGTCTGACGAGCGCCAAGCAGCCTCTGTTCACCCCGATTTTTGTCCGGCCATGAAGCCCGGCCGGGGGTGGCCGACAAGGGCAAAGAGCCGGCTCCACCTGAAGCGTACCATCTCGTGGCTCAGGGTCTTTGCTGTCCATTGCCATGCACGAGGTATTTGAAACTCGTCAACTGCTCGGCCCCCACCGGACCGCGGGCGTGCATCTTGCCTGTCGCAATACCGATTTCAGCGCCCATGCCGAATTCGCCCCCGTCCGAGAATTGGGTCGAAGCATTGTGCATGACGACAGCCGAATCGATCCGGGTCATGAATTTCTGTGCTGCATCCGGGTCGGCGGCCACGATGGCATCGGTATGTCCCGAGGAGTGGGACTGCACGAATGCAATCCCGTCCTGTAACCCCTCGACCACCCTGATCGACAGGATATTGCTCAGATATTCGGTATCCCAATCTTCTGTCGAGGCCGGTGCGATATCGGGAAGGATGCGGCGCGCCGCCTCATCTCCGCGCAACTCGCAATCGCCCAGTGAGGCGGCAATCATCGGCAGGACCCGTTCGGCGATGGCAGCGTCAATCACCACACATTCTGTCGCCCCGCAAATACCCGTCCGGCGCATTTTGGCATTCTGTACAAGCCCGGCGGCCATCGCGGGATCGGCCGATTCATGGACATAGGTGTGATTGTTTCCGTCCAGGTGCAGAAGCGTCGGCACACGGGCTTCGCGCTGGACGAGGGACACCAGGCCGCGTCCACCCCGCGGGATGGCGAGATTGACATAGTCGGTGCTGTGCAGAAGGCATCTGACGGCTTCGCGATCACGGGTGTCGACCATCTGTACGGCATCTTCAGGCAGGCCCGCAGCTTTCAGTCCGGCTTTCAGGCAATCAACGATGACACGCGACGAATTCAGGCTTTCCGATCCGCCCCGCAGGATCACGGCATTGCCGGACTTGATGCATAAGCCACCGGCATCCGAACCGACATTGGGCCGGGACTCATAGATCATGGCGATGACGCCAATCGGAACACTGACGCGGTCAATGCTGAGGCCATTGGGGCGGTCGAAATGCGCCAGCGTCCGGCCAAGCGGGTCGTCCTGGCCTGCGATGGCATCAAGCGCATCGGCCATGCCCGCGACGCGTTCTGCGGTCAGCGTCAAACGGTCGACAAAGGCCGCATCCTTACCGCTATTCCTGACACTTTCGACATCCTGCGCATTGGCGGCGAGAATCTCGGCGGTACGCGCCCGTAAAGCGGCTGCGGTTTGCGTCAGCGCCCCATTGCGCTGCTCGATAGAGGCCACGGCCAATTCCTCGGCGGCCGCCTGAGCCCGCCGGCCAAGGGCGGACACCAACGCGTCGATCTCGGACTGGGATGTGTGTGGGCTCATATCATTCATGTCTTCGTCCTTGCATTTCGATGGAAGCGGCAACGTCCCGCGGTCTGGCCACATCACGGCTATGGACCGGCCGGAATTCGCTGATCGCCAAAACGGGGGCCTGGAATGGGCTCTGGCTGGCGGTGACGGGCAGCACCAACGCCCAATTTCGATTTTGCAGTTCGCAGGACGGTCGTCCGGCGGCGGCTATATACGCTTCGGTAAATGGGTAGGCGTTCTGCGCAATTCAATGCTGCAGCAACATCGTTTCACCCGGTCACACCGCCCGAGCAGGCCGGCTAAACCTTGACGCGCATGTGTGCGCGGCGAGCACTTTGATCCCCGGACTGGCACCCGGACCAGGGTCAATCCCGCTGAATAACCGTGCCTGCCGGGCACGGCGCATGCCGACACCATGTTGAATTCCCGGGCCCGACACGTGATATACGGGCGATCCGTCTATGTAAGATCATAGTTCACCGGCTGCGCTGCAGGGCGCAATTGATCGCCATTCTTTCCGAAATTGGCCGGCAGACCGAGGTAATCACAATGCATAAGAGAAAAAAAATCGTCGTGAAGATCGGATCGAGCCTGCTGGCACACAGTGAGAACCTCACCCTGCGCTACGCCTTCATGAACGGGTTGATGAGCGACTTCGCCCAGCTTCAGAAGGACGGTTACGATATCATTCTGACCTCATCCGGTTCGGTCGCCCTGGGATTGAACATGGTCGGGAAACGGCCCGATGAGGCAGGTATTCTCGACAAACAGGCCGCGGCCGCCTGCGGCCAGCCGCTATTAATGAATGCCTACCGGCAGATTGCGTCCGAACACAATATGGATGTCGCCCAGATTCTGGTGACCGCCGAGGATATGGAGGTGCGCCGCCGCTTCCTGAACATCAAGAACACGATGACGCGCTTGTTCGAGAGCGGCATCCTTCCAGTCATCAATGAGAATGACTCTATTGCGACACACGATCTGCGCGTCGGTGACAATGACCGTCTGTCGGCAAAGGTCGCCCAGATGGTCGAGGCTGATCTGCTGATCATTCTGACGAGTGTCGACGGTCTCTATGACCGCGACCCCTCGGAGGCCGATGCCGAATTCATTCACGAAGTCGAGGATGTCAGTTCACATCTGGAGTCGACGACCGGCATCAGTGAACTCGGCAGCGGTGGAATGCTGACCAAGATGCAGGCCGCCAACATGGCTCAGCATGCGGGTGTCGAGACCCTCATCGCGAATGGGATCATTGAGCGGCCAGTCTCATCTCTCCTGAACAATGAGCGGCGCCATACGCGCTGCCTGGTCACGGGCAAAACGGCCTCCCCGCTTCAGATCTGGCTGGGCAACCGCCTGCAAGTCGCGGGAACCCTGGTCATTCCGAATGCCGTGGCAACTTCAGTGGCGGCGGGTGAATGCGGCATTGGCCGGCAGGACGTGCTTTCGATCCAGGGCAGTTTCACAAAGGGCGATGTGCTTCACGTCTATGACGAGGACGGCAGAGAAGTCGCGCGCGGTCTGACGAATTTTTCATCCGAGGAGGTGATGCTGATGGCACGCCATATCGACATGGCCGTAGAGGAAGTGATCGGCTACAAGACGCGAAGCGACATTATCGGGTCAGAAAATGTCCTCGTCCTGGCAGACAATCATCTTCAAATCGACGCCCCGGATCAGGATCAGAAAATGGTCATTCCCGTGTAAGTCCGCCCCGTAACGGCAGCGAGGAATAAACTTGCCACCAAGCCGCTGGCTTGCTCTGCCCATCTCATTCGAAGGCGCTTTACCGGACGTCGTTTCAGGCGAAAGCGAAACAGTTCCGGCTCGGCCGGATTTTGTCCGCTCAGGCGGCAACCTGCCGCCACTGGGCCAATGCGATTGGCCGGTCTTCCGCGAATTGGCGGCAGGGCAATTTCAGTGATGGGAAAATGGGTGGCGGAGAGAGAGGGATTCGAACCCTCGGAACGCTTGCGCGCTCAACGGTTTTCGAGACCGCCCCATTCGACCACTCTGGCACCTCTCCGCGGGGACAGGCCTTTTGGCCGACCGGTTTGCGAAAATCAAGAGACCGAACTGGAAATAGCGCGCAACCATGCGCGTTCCGCGTTGACATTGGCCGTCCGGAAAGGGTATGTCCCGCGCTCATTGCGGCCTCAGGCCGGTTAACAACGCCCGCCGGGACAGGCGGGGAAGAAAAAGAGCAGGCGCAAAGTCCTGTTGCAGAAAGGAAAAACCATGTTCGCAGTCATCCAGACTGGCGGCAAGCAGTATACCGTCGCTCCCGGCGACGAGATCTCTGTCGAAAAAATTGAAGGTGAAGCCGGTGACAGCATCGTTCTCGAGAACGTGCTGATGCTGGGCGGTGACAAGGGCGTGACCGTCGGCGCACCGCTGGTGACCGGCGCTTCCGTCGTGGCCGAGCTGGTCGAGAATGGCCGGGGCAAGAAGATCATCGTCTTCAAGAAGCGCCGCCGTCAGAATTACCGCCGTAAGGCCGGACATCGCCAGTGGTTCTCGAAGCTGCGCATCTCGGAAATCCTCGCACCGGGCGACAAGCCGGCCGCGAAGAAAGCCGCCGCGCCGAAGAAAGCTGCTGCTGCCGACGCCGCACCTGCGGCCGATGCCAAGCCAGCCGCGAAAAAGGCCGCACCGAAGAAAGCGGCCGCCAAGCCGGCTGCTGACAAGAAGCCGGCTGCCAAGAAGGCTGCCCCGAAGAAATCCACCGCGGCAAAGAAAACCGCGAAGAAGTCGGAGGACTAATCCATGGCACATAAAAAAGCAGGCGGTTCATCCCGTAACGGGCGCGACTCTGAAGGCCGGCGCCTGGGCGTCAAGAAATCCGGTGGCCAGGCGGTCATTCCGGGCAACATCATCGTGCGCCAGCGCGGCACCAAATTCTATCCGGGCGACAATGTCGGCATGGGCAAGGATCACACCCTGTTCGCGCTGACCGAAGGCCGCGTCGCTTTTGCCAAGAAAGCCGGCGGCAAGATGTTCTGCTCGGTCGTCGCGGCTGAAGAGATCAAATAGGGCGGACGGACAGACCCGGACCGCCTCACCAACAGGCGGAACCGGTGGCTGGACATGAATTCAGGGGAGGCGGGTTCCGCCTCCCCTTTTTCATTCCCCACCGGAGACCGACCCATGAGGGACAGGATCGAAACCGGCAGGCTGATCTTGCGGCCGCTGGAGATAACAGATGCCCCGGCGATCACCCATCATTGCCGCGATGGCAGTATTGCCCGCAATACGGCGCGTATTCCCGACCCCTACCCGCTGCTGGCGGCAGAGCTCTATATATTGACTGTCCGGGCCAGTTCTGGCGGCAAGGCCAGTTACGTCTATGCCATCACGGACCGGTCATCGGACGCATTGGTCGGAGCGAGCGGCGTGTTCAAGCGAAACCCGGCCGCGACCGACTGGGAAATCGGCTATTGGGTCGGACCGGAAATGCAGGGCCGGGGGTTTGCCACCGAGGCCGCGGGCGGGCTGATCCGGGCCGCATCATCCGATCTTGCGCCGCAACGGATCACGGCCGGGCATTTCGAGGACAATCCGGCATCGGGCCGGGTTCTGGAAAAGCTGGGCTTTACCTATACCGGCTGCACAACCCGCCTGTTCTGCATGGGCCGGCTCGCCTATGCGACAAGTCTGGACATGGCGCTGGAGGTCTAGTGCTCAACCGACAATGGAATGAGATTGATGATGATTTCTGCATCCGTACCAAATCTCGATTCAACTGATGCGGCGGCATCAATCCGGGTCGCAATTCGGGGGTTGATGGGCGTTGCATGGACGTTTCCATCCTGATCGATGACAGAAACATTGATCGAATACATGAAGTCGTCAGACTCAGGCACCTCATCCAGCGATACACCCACCGAAAGAAGACCGCCGGTAATCACCGTCCCGTCTGCGAGCAATGCTGCCAGCATTTGAGGGGATCGAAGGTCGAACTCAAAGACGCTGGATTCGCCAGGCAGAATTACGATTTGCGTGTTCGAGCGAAACACCCGTTCAACGCCAGCGTCATCGACGCCTATCCGCATCTGGAAGCTGGAGGTCACACCTTCGGCATGGGCGGTGCCAAAATCGCCGCGGCGCATTATCTCCCATGCGCCCACAGATCCAGCGGCAATGGCCAATACAGTTCCGCCGGCAATTAGTCGTCGCTTCATTCGCTCTCTCCAGTCCAGTTCGGCTTGCGCAAAATGCGCCATAGCTTCGCGGATCATTGTGCTGGCAGAAACACCCCGACGTTTGACCGCTTCCATGAAAGCCCGCTTCTCTTCGTGAGAGACACGGATATCCATGGTTTCGGATCGTTTGATTCGGGGTTTTCGTGCCATCGCCAGATATCATCCGCCAGACAGAAGAACGGGGTGCCGCGTCGGCGATCCAGGCAAATCGCGTCGTGACACCCCGACTTTTTGGTCTGCACGAAAATTCTGCAAGCGTTTTCGTGTCGGTACACGGTCTATCTGGACAGGTTCACATCCATTGATGTGCGGTATTCCTGCCAGCTGACAGCGCCATCGCCGTCCAGATCCAGGAAGGTCATCATCGCCGCGCTTCCCCGCTGGATCTGCTCAGCCGAAATCGTGGGCGTCTCGTAGACAGGTGCCTCACCGAAGCAGATGGTGACGTGATCGGGCAGGTTTCGCGCAGGCGCCGGATCGGTTTCGCCGGCGTCCGGTTCATTGACAGGAATGACTTCGTTGGCATCGAGCGAGCCACTTGCATCCCTGTCGAGCCGGTTGAATACCCGGCGAAGCTGCGCTGTCGCCCGGTCGCTGAATTCTGCGACGGAGACAAAGCCATCGCCATCCGCGTCCATGGCCGAATGATCCGCCGTGGTTTTCTGCTGCCAGGTTTCATTCATGGCGGCCCAGCAATCGGCCTCGATTTGTTCTGGCGTTTCACGTGCCATCCGCCCGAACTCGGGCGGAACGGAACCACTGTACCGGGCCAGCAAAACACCGGCAGCCGAACCGAACGCACCGGCCCCATTGGCCCCGGACAAGGCGTCGCGGGCGGTGCCGCGATGCGCCCTGAACTCATCAATCGAAACAAGACGGTTTCCATCCGTATCCATTTCGGTGAATTCGGGGATGCCGGTGAGGGTCTGCGTTTCGCCGTCCGGACTGCCCTGCAGGACCAGAGCGCCGGCCGATACGGCAATCAGGGTTGAGGTGATCATGATGTTTCTCCTTCTGATCCGGCCATTCCTGACAAACAGGTCCATGGCCTCTCTGAGAACGGTGCTGGCGGTGGTTCCCCGCGTTGAAACCGCGTCCATGAAGGCTTGCTTTTCTTCATGGGAGACGCGGATTTCCAAGGCTTCACTTTTCTTGCTGCGGGGTTTTCGTGCCATTGTGTCCGTTTCTCCGTGGCGTCAGGAGACAGAAAGTATCCGGCCCGATCCATTGGAATTGCGCCGCGACACACCAAGTTTTTGGCCCGGACAGGCCGGAGGCAAGAAAAATCGTGTCCGGGCACGGATTTTCAGTGCGGTGGCTGCTATTTGGGGCAATAGCGCGTATAGAGGCGCGAAACGCAAAGACGGCGAATTATGAAATTTCTTGATCAGGCCAAAATCTTCATCAAATCCGGCGATGGCGGAAACGGCGCCGTCGGCTTCCGGCGCGAGAAGTATATCGAGTTTGGCGGCCCCGATGGCGGCGATGGCGGCAAGGGCGGCGATGTCTGGGCGGAAGCCGTGGAAGGGCTCAACACGCTGATCGACTACCGCTATCAACAGCATTTCAAGGCCGCCAAGGGCGAAAGCGGATCCGGCTCCAACCGCACCGGCGGCGCGGGAGAGGATATCGTTCTGAAACTGCCAGTGGGCACGCAAATCCTCGACGAGGATCGCGAAACCGTGCTGCTGGATCTGACCCAGCCGGGCGAACGCGTCCTGCTGATGGAAGGTGGACGCGGCGGCAAGGGCAATGCGTTTTTCAAATCCTCGACCAATCAGGCGCCCAAGCACGCGCAAACGGGTGAACCCGGTGTCGAGCGCTGGATCTGGCTGCGGCTGAAATTGATTGCCGATGCCGGCCTGGTCGGCTTGCCGAATGCGGGGAAATCCACCTTCTTGTCGGCAGTCAGCCGCGCGCATCCGAAAATTGCCGCCTATCCCTTCACCACGCTGCACCCGCATCTGGGCGTGGTTGATCTGGCCGCCGATGCGCGCTTCATCATTGCCGATATTCCGGGCCTGATCGAGGGCGCCCATGAAGGCGCCGGGATTGGCGACCGCTTCCTCGGCCATGTCGAACGCTGTGCCACCCTGCTGCATCTGGTGGATGGCACGCAGGAGGATGTTGCCGCCGCCTATCGCACCGTACGACATGAGCTGGAGGCCTATGGAGCCGGTCTGGCCGACAAGCCGGAAATCGTGGCCCTGTCCAAGCTGGACGCGATTGATCCCGCCGAGGTCGATGACAAGAAAGCCGCGCTGGAAGCGGCCTGCGGAAAACCGGTCATGGTGCTGTCCGCCGCCAGCAACAAGGGCATGCGCGAAGCCCTGTTTGCCGTGTGGGAGCAGATCAAGGCCGCCCGGAGTGAAGAGAAAGAGGCGCAAGCCGAAACCGGGGACGGCGTGCAGGAGAACTGGACACCGTGAGCCGGCGGTCCCGCCCGGTCCGGTTTGCGGGTGCCATCCGGCGCGGCCGCACGGCCACGCCGCTGAAGAGCGAGGCGCTGGTTCCGGGCATGACGGTCGGCCTGTTCGGCGGCAGTTTCGATCCGGTTCATTCCGGTCATCTGCACGTCGCGCGGACGGCGTTGAAACAATTGCGGCTTGATCGCGTCTGGTGGATTGTTTCGCCACAGAATCCATTGAAGTCCCGCAGGGCGGGCGATTTTCTGCGCCGCTTTATCAGCGTCCAGGACGCGGCCGCCGGACCGCGCATGGTGATCAGCGACATTGAACAGCGCACCGGTGTCCGGACCACGGCCGAACTGCTGGATGTCCTGCAGACGCGCCATCCGCGGGTGCGCTTTGTGTGGATCATGGGAGCAGACAATCTGAAACAGTTTCACCGCTGGCGGCGCTGGCGCGATATTGCCGCCAGGACGCCGATTGCCGTGATTGCCCGTCCGCAAGACCCCATCCGGGCGCGGCTGGCTCCTGCGGCACGGGAAATGGCACCGCAACGGATCACGGAAACTCACGCCAAGCTAATCGGATGCAGGCCGGTTCCGGGGTGGACCTATCTGACAGAACCTCTACATAGTGAAGCCTCGTCGCGCCTGCGCGAGAGCTAGCCCCTGTCTGCCGGTCACCAATCGAGCCCATTCATGACGACGCCAAGCCCAGCTGGCACGCTGTCCTTTTTCAAGGACCTGCATCCGCCCCGCTCCCGATTCCGCGAAGATGTGCTGGACGGGCTGTCAAAGCCACAGAAATCCATCCCGCCCAAGCATTTCTACGATGCGAGGGGGTCGGCGCTGTTCGATGACATTACCGATACCGAAGACTACTATGTCACGCGGACCGAGTTGGGCATTCTGGACGCCATCGCGGATGAAATCGCGGAAAAGGCGGGCAGCGGTGCCGTCGTGATCGAGCCGGGATCGGGCTCCAGCGTGAAGATCGACAAGCTGTTGTCGGCGCTGGATCATCCCGCCGCCTATATCGGCCTCGATATATCAAAAGACCATCTGATTACCGCCTGTGAAGACCTTGCCGGGCGGTTTGACGGGCTTGAAGTGGGCGCTGTGTGCGCTGACTTCACCCAGCCGGTGGCCCTGGATGATCTGCCGATCCCGGACGGGAAACGCCTGATCTTCTTCCCCGGCTCCACGATCGGCAATTTCGAGCCCGGCGGCGCAAAAGCCCTGCTGGAAACGCTGCGCGGCTGGCTGCGCCCGGGCGATGCGCTGCTGATCGGTGCGGACCGGGTGAAATCCGCGGAGATTCTGGAAAATGCCTATGATGACACGCATGGCGTCACAGCGGCTTTCAATCTCAATCTTCTGACCCGCATCAATCGCGAGCTGGACGGCACAATCGATGTCGGGGCTTTCGAGCACCAGGCTGTGTGGAATGCCGATCTGTCGCGGGTGGAAATGCATCTGGCCGCGCGGCGCGACATTGAGTTCACCGTTTCGGGACAGGTTTTCCGGATGAAGGAAGGCGAGACCATACATACGGAAAACTCGCACAAATTCACCATTCCGCGCTTCACGGCCCTCGCTGCCAGCGCCGGTCTGGCCGTGAAACAGGACTGGAGTGATGCGCGCGGCTATTTCACACTCTACTGGCTCGAACGCGCGTGAAGTCTGTGCTAGGCTGAAAGCCGTTGACCTTTAAGCAGGAGCAGACCACTGACCACGCAAACCGACCGGACGGCCAAGTCCGCCGAGACCGCCCCGGTAATCCTCAAGGATGAGGACGCCGCCGGAGAAGATCTGGAAAGCCTGATCATCGGGCTTCTGGAGGACGACAAGGCGGAAGATATCATTTCCATCGACCTGCGTGGAAAATCATCGGTCACCGACTTCATGATCATTGCCTCCGGCCGTTCGCACCGGCATGTCGGCGCCATCGCCGATCATATCCTGCGGGCGCTGAAGGAAGCCGGCCATGGACGTGCCCGGGCCGAGGGTCTGGCCACGGCCGACTGGGTGCTGATCGATGCCGGCGATGTGGTCGTGCATGTTTTCCGGCCGGAAGTGCGCACATTCTACAATCTGGAGCGCATGTGGTCGGTGGATTCACCGGATAAACCGGAAGGCTGATCCGGCATGCAATTGCGGATCATCGCATCCGGGCGGCTGAAGTCCGGACCGGAACGCGAGCTGATCCAGCGTTATGCCGAGCGGATCCGTGCCAGCGGGCCCCAGATCGCGCTCGGACCGCTTGTGGAATCGGAGATCGACCCCAAACCGTTCCGGTCATCATCGGCCGAATCCGCTGTCCTGGCGGCACAAATCCCCGAGGGGGCCGCCCTGTGCCTGCTGGATGAACGCGGAAAAGCGCTGGGCTCACGTGATCTGGCCGATGCGCTCGCCCGCTGGCGCGATGACGGGATGCGGGAGGCCTGCTTCATCATCGGCGGCGCCGACGGGCTGGACGTTAATGCCTTTGGCAAGCCGGACATGATGTTATCCTTCGGCAAAGCGGTGTGGCCGCACATGCTGGTGCGCGCCATGCTCGCCGAGCAGCTCTACCGGGCGGTCTCCATCCTGTCCGGATCGCCCTATCACCGGGATTGATGTCATGTGGCTTTCCGCGCTCATTCTGGTCTTGCAGACGGTGAGCGATCCGTCCGTGCCGGATCCGGCTGAAATCGAACGCCTGGAACAGGAAGAAAACGAGGCGGCAGAGCGCGCCGCTGCGGCACGCCGGGAAGCCGAAGCCCTCGCCGCCGAGATTGTCGATCTGCAGACGCGATTGGTCAGCGCCGCCGGGCGCGTGTCAGCGAGCGAGCAGACCGCGCTGGAAATCGAGCGCCGGATTGCCGGCCTGGCCGCCGAGGAAGCCGTCATCCTGGACCGGCTCCTCTCGGACCGTGAAGCCCTGATCGATGTTCTTGCGGCCCTGCAAAGAATTGAACGCGGCACACCGCCCGCACTGGCGGCCGCTCCGGGCGATGCCGAGGAAGCCGCGCGCGCCGCGAGCCTTCTGGCGGCCATCACACCGGAATTACAGGCGCGCGCGGAGGCTCTGGCCGCAGAGCTGGAAAACCTGCGCAGTGTCCGCGAGGCGGCCGAAGCCGAGCGTCTGGATCTTGCGTCCACGGAAGCCGAGCTGGATGCCCGTCAGGCCGAGATCAACCGGTTGCTGGCCGAACGCCGGGAGCTGGAAGCCCGCCGCCGGGGTGAGGCCGAGCGCCTGGCGGATGTTGCCGCAACAGCTGGCGCGCAGGCCCGCAGTCTAAGGCAATTGCTGGAAACGGTCCGGGGCATGACAGAAATTTCACCCCGCTTTAATCCAAGACGTCTGATCCGGAGCGACGATATACCTGCTCCGGCGCTTCGGCCCGAGGACGGGCTGGTGGCTGCGCGGGCGGCAATGGCCCCGATCGAAACCTTGCGGTTTGCCGACAGCCGGGGCGAGCTGCGGCCGCCTGTGGAAGGGCCTGTTGTCCTGCGTTTCCGGCAGGCTGACGAGAATGGCGAACCGCTGGAAGGCATCCGGATCCGTGCCCGCGCCGGCGGGCAGGTGGTCGCCCCGTTCGACGCGCGCGTTGAATATGCCGGTTCATTTAATACATATAACGGACTATTGATCCTGAGTACGGGCGATGACTACTATATTGTTCTGGCCGGGCTGGCTTCCGTGTATGCCCAGGCGGGCCAGTCGGTTCTGGCCGGCGAGCCAGTGGGCGAGATGCCGGCCGGCGGCGAAATGGCACCGGATTTGTATCTGGAGATACGGCGCGGAGAAACAGCGGTTGACCCCGAGCCCTGGTTAAGGGTCAGATCGCGGTCTGGATAGTGCGGGCGAGAAAAAAGGACTCGTTAGATCATGCGTTTGAATTTCATTGCTGCAGCTATCGCTTTTGCGCTGGGCGCCGGGGCGCTCGCCGTATCCGCCGAAGGTTTCGACAATTCGCGCGAGGACACCTATCGCCAGCTGGAATTGTTTGGCGATGTCCTGTCCCGGATTGAGTCAGATTATGTCACCGATGTGGACGATGCGGCGCTGATCGAAGCCGCCATTGAGGGCATGCTGGAAAGCCTTGATCCGCACTCTTCCTATCTGTCGCCGGACAGTTTTCAGGACATGCAGGTCTCGACCCGGGGTGAATATGGCGGTCTCGGAATGGAGATCACCTTGCGCGATGACCTTATCACCATTGTCTCGCCCTATGAGGATACACCCGCCGGACGTGCCGGGCTGCTGCCGGGCGACCAGATCATAGCCGTTGACGGTTCCTCCATTGTCGGGTTTTCGACCGATGAAGCGGTTGATCTGATGCGCGGCCCGGTCGGTGAGCCGGTGACCATCACCATTGCCCGTGAAGGCGAGGACAATTTCGATCTGAATCTGGTTCGCGAAATCATTCCGCTGCGGACCGTCGCCTGGCGTGAGGAAGACGGTTATGGATATCTGCGGATTGCCGGTTTCAACGAGCACACCACGGAAACCCTGCACGAAGCGATTGCCGAGATGCGGGACGCTTTTGACGGCACCATCCCGGGCGTCGTGGTGGATTTGCGGTTCAATCCGGGCGGGCTTCTGGATCAGGCCGTTGGCGTGACCGATACTTTCCTTGATGGCGGCGAGATCGTGACCACGCGCTATCGCAATCCGGCCGAAAACCAGCGCTTCAATGCCCGGCCGGGCGACATGATCAATGGCGCGCCCATCGTCGTTCTGATCAATGAAGGCTCTGCCAGTGCATCGGAAATCGTTGCCGGTGCCCTGCAGGACCGGCAACGGGCCACGCTGGTCGGCCGGACCAGCTTCGGCAAGGGATCGGTCCAGACGCTGATTCCGCTGCGGGGCGGCCGGGATGGCGGGCTGCGTCTGACCACCGGGCGCTATTACACGCCTTCGGGCCGCTCCATCCAGGCGACCGGTATCATTCCGGACTGGCTGGTGGCTTTCCGGCGGATCGAGGAAGGCGCGGAAGGCTACAGCGAGTCGGCACTGGACGGTGCCTTGCAGAATGAAGACGGGGCCCAGCGCGAAGCCGAGAATATTGCGGCCATCGAGATGCCGCCGGAAGATTATGAAGGCGATGATTTCCAGCTCGAACGCGCGCTGGAAATCCTGGCCAGCCTCTCGACCCGCGAACAGGCCGCGCTGCAGTAGTCACGGATTTCCGGCCTCCGTCTTAACCCTTTCTTACCCGCAAGCGGGCAGCAATCAGACAAAGGCCCGGCCGTGTGATTCGGTCGGGCTGGCAGGCTGATTTGCCGGGTGAAGATGAGCAGTACACCACTACGCGCGACACAGGCATTCAGGGCACCGGCGCTCGCCGGGCTCGGCGCGGCACTGTTGTTCGGCATCGGTGCGCTGATGATTGCCTTTCTGGGCGATCCGGCCGGACGCCCGCCGGTCGCACGCCAGGCACTTGCGCCTCTGCCCGCGCCGCCGCCGGAAGCCGTCCAGACCGTGGAAACACGCCGCCCGGTCGAATTCACCGAACCCGACACCGATATTGAACCGACACTGTCCGGTGTGCCGGAAACTTTCCAGGCTCCGGCTGGACAGGGATCCGACCCGGCGCAGGCCGAAGCCGAGCATGCCCGCCAAACCGATCCGGATGCGCTTGTCGCGGCACCGCTGGCAGGTCTGACCACGCCGGGACCGTCCGGCCCCCTGCCCGCTATCGGTCCGGATGGAACACGCCCGGATCAGGCCTATGCCCGTCCATGGGACGGTGACCCCAACACACCGATGATCGCGGTGGTGATTGGCGGTATGGGGCTGAACCGCGCGGTAACCGAATCGGCCATTGACGAACTGCCGCCGGAAGTGGCGCTGAGTTTTGCGCCCTATGCCCGTGATCTGCAAAGCTGGATCGACCGTGCCCGTGCTGCCGGACATGAAGTTCTGGTCGAGGTGCCGATGGAGCCGTTTGATTATCCCAATAATGATCCGGGTCCGCACACCCTGCTGGCGGATGCGCCCAATTCGGAAAATTCACGCCGTCTCTACTGGCTGATGAGCCAGGCGACCGGCTATTTCGCCATGACCAACTATCTCGGCGCCCGATTCTCGACGTCGGAACCCGCGCTGGGCCATCTGATGGCGACACTTGAGGAACGCGGCGTCTCCTTCCTGCATGACGGGACGGGCCGCCGGTCGACGATTGAAGCCGCGGGCGGCAATGCCGGGGCAAGGTGGGGAATTGCCGACCGGGTGCTGGATGAGGATCCGTCACCGACTGCCATTGACGACCGTTTGCTGACGCTGGAAGCCCTCGCCCTGCAGAACGGTTCGTCCGTCGGGGCCGGGTTTGCCTATCGCTCGACTGTGGACCAGGTTGCTCGTTGGGCGGAAGGCCTCGAGGCGCGCGGTTATGCGCTGGCCCCGCCGTCTGCCGTGATGGCGCGGCAGCAGGCGGAACGCAGCGGATCGGCAGCCTCCGCCACTTCCGCTCACTGATGGGCGATCCCTATCCGCAACACCGGGCCAATGCCGGCGTCGTCATGTTCAATGCGGACGGACTCGTCTGGATCGGCCGCCGCGCGGATGTCGACGGCCCGCATATCTGGCAATTTCCACAAGGCGGAATGGATGCGGGTGAGGATGCCGAGGCCGCGGCCCGCCGCGAGGCTTTCGAGGAAACCGGTGCCCGCTCGGACCAGCTCGTATTGCTGGGATCCATCGATCACTGGCTGGCCTATGATTTTCCGCCCGGCCTGCCGCCGCGGCCGGACCAGAAACGCTACAAGTGGAAAGGCCAGAAACAGCGCTGGTTTGCCTTCCGCTATACCGGGCGTGATGCGGATTTCGATCTGACGGCTGTCCCGCCGCAGGAATTCGCGGAATGGCGCTGGGAAAAGCTGGAAAACGTCCCGCCGCTGATCATTGGCTGGAAGCGCAGCGTCTATGAAGACGTGGCCGCGGCTTTTGCGCGCTTTGCGCGCTGACGGTTCCGGAGGGCGCGGACCAGCCCGATGATGCTGATCGCGAACCAGCAGAATTCGATCAATATGGACGCCGGATTGGGCTTGTAGACCAGCGAAACCAGCAAGAGCACCGCGCCGATGCCGTTGATGACAGGATGGCGCCAGTCATCGTCGCGTACGCCGCGCGTCTGCTGCCAGAAATAGGCAAAGAGGATGAGCGCCACACCGGAAATGCCGATGAAGTCGGTGAGGCCGAGACTGTCGAGAAAACCGGTCAGCCGTTCAGCGCTTCGGTCAGCGCCTCGAACTTGGCAAGTTTGGCTTCGGCGATATGGCGTTCGTGATCATCGCGCGCGAGGCCGATATCTTCCTTCGCTTCGGTCAGGTCTTTTGCCAGTTGTTCGCGGTCAACAGAGGACAGATCAATGGCCTCCTCGGCGAGCACGGTCAGACCGTCCGGTGTGACTTCGGCAAAACCGCCATGGATGAACGTGCGGCGGACATCATCGCCGTCATGCACGGAAATGGCCCCGGAGCGGATGGCACTCATCACGGGCGCATGTCCCGGCAGGACACCGAAATCGCCGTCTTCACCCGGCACAACGACCATATCGACATCGCCCTGGAACAGGCGGCGTTCGGGCGAAACAAGATCGAAATGAAGTTTGTCAGCCATGGCAGAGAATCCTCGTCTTTCGCGGTGGCTTCTAGCAGGCCTTTTCGCGCTTGTGGAGAGGCGATGTCACTCGGTGGCGACGCCGTCCTCAGCAGCTTGGTGGCAATGCTCCCAGCAAATCCAGAAGGGCGCGGTCGCGGCTGTCCTCGAGTCGGACCCAGGGCTCATCGGATCCCACAGCCCAACCGGGCATATCGAGCTGCATGGCAATATTGAACGGCAAGGGTGGAAGAGGCTGCGGCGGTATTTCGCCCTCCGGTGTCACAACACGTGAAGGAATCTGACCTTCATAACGTTGCTGCCATTGCCCGACAGCGGCGCAATCGCTTTCCAGATAGGTCACGAAACCAATGCGATCGGCCACCGCGTCATTCAGTTCGGCTTGCCGGCCGAAGGCGCGGTTTTCCCCGGTTATGGCCTGACCGGGCTCCAGCCCGTTCGAGCGGAGATAGTCGGCAGCTGCGGCTCCATCAAAAAGACGTTCAGCTATGGCATCAAAATCTGTTGTTTCGCCTTCAATGCTGACCTGATGATAGCGCCATTGGCAATCAGCATTCTCGCAGACTTCGTTGAAAGCAAAGCGGAAAACTTCCGTCCAGTAGAATGGCGATCCGCGTTGGCCGCGCGGACCTTCGGTTTCGATTGCCGCGCCTGGCTGATCGATATTGTGGGCTTCAAAGCGCTCCAGCGCGCCATTGGCTGCGGCATCATAGGTCGCGCGCTGCCATGCCCGCCAGAGCGTGGGGCCGTCAAACCCGTCAAACGCGCCCTGGGCCACATCGGGCGCAGGTGGCGGAGGTGGCGGCGGTGACGCCGCGACGTATAGCAGGCTTATGGCAGCGACGATGAATTTCATAAAGGCCCCCCCGGTTTGGCGAGGAGTTTGGCGGGTCAGCGCAAAAAAGAAAAGGCCGGTCGCGATGACCGGCCTTGTCCATATTCGATGAAAGCCGAGCTTAAGCGGCTTCAGCAGCCAGGGCTTCGGCCTTCTTCACGGCATCCTCGATGGTGCCGACCATGTAGAAAGCCGGTTCCGGCAGATGATCATATTCACCGGCCACAATCGCCTTGAAGGCCTTCACGGTGTCGGCGACCGGCACCTGGATGCCCGGGAAGCCGGTGAAGACTTCGGCGACGTCGAAGGGCTGTGACAGGAAGCGTTCCACTTTCCGGGCACGGGCCACGGTCAGCTTGTCCTCTTCCGACAGCTCGTCCATGCCGAGAATGGCGATGATGTCCTGCAGCGCCTTGTAGCGCTGGAGAATTTCCTGAACGCTGCGGGCGGTCTCATAGTGCTCTTCGCCCACAATGCGCGGATCGAGGATGCGCGAGGTCGAATCGAGCGGGTCGACAGCCGGATAAATGCCCTTTTCCGAGATCGCGCGGTTCAGAACCGTCGTCGCGTCGAGGTGCGAGAAGGTGGTGGCCGGGGCCGGGTCGGTCAGGTCGTCTGCGGGCACGTAAACGGCCTGCACCGAGGTGATCGACCCCTTCTTGGTTGACGTAATGCGTTCCTGCAGCGCACCCATGTCAGTGGCCAGTGTCGGCTGATAGCCCACAGCGGACGGGATGCGGCCGAGCAGGGCGGACACTTCGGAGCCGGCCTGGGTGAAGCGGAAGATATTATCAACGAAGAAGAGCACGTCCTTGCCTTCCTCATCGCGGAAATATTCCGCCTGGGCGAGGCCGGCCAGGGCGACGCGGGCGCGGGCGCCCGGCGGCTCGTTCATCTGGCCGAAGACGAGGGCGCAGCGCGACCCTTCAACGGAGCCCTTGGACGGATCCTTGTTGACGCCGGATTCGATCATTTCCCAGTACAGGTCGTTGCCTTCGCGGGTGCGTTCGCCGACGCCGGCGAAGACCGAGTAACCGCCGAACAGCTTGGCGATGTTATTGATCAGTTCCTGAATCAACACCGTCTTGCCCACGCCGGCACCGCCGAACAGGCCGATCTTGCCACCCTTCGCATAGGGGCAGAGCAGGTCGATGACCTTGATACCGGTCGGCAGGATTTCGGCTTCCGTCGCCTGCTCGTCAAACGCCGGAGCGGAGCGGTGGATCGGGGCGCGCTGTTCGTAGGAAACTTCGCCAGCCTCGTCGATCGGGTCGCCGGTCACGTTAAGAATGCGACCCAGAACGCCCGGGCCGACGGGAACCGTGATCGGCTGACCGGTGTCAGTGACGACGGCGCCACGCTGCAGGCCTTCGGTGGCGTCCATGGCGATGGTCCGGACGGTGTTTTCGCCCAGATGCTGTGCGACTTCCAGAACCAGCTTCTGATCGCCATTCTTGGTTTCAACGGCGTTCAGAATATCCGGCAGGCCGCCTTCAAATTCGACGTCAACAACGGCGCCGGTGATCTGTACGACGCGTCCCTTGAGCTGTGCCATCTGCATAATTCCTTTTGCGGACGTATTTCTTACAAGGCCTCGGCGCCGGAGATGATTTCGGTCAGCTCCGTCGTGATCTTGGCCTGGCGTGTACGGTTATAAACGAGGTTGAGTTTGTCGATCAGGTCGCCGGCATTGCGCGTGGCATTGTCCATCGCGGCCATACGGGCCCCCATTTCGCCTGCGGAGTTTTCCAGCAGGGCCGACAGGATGACCGTGTCGACATAGCGCGGAAGCAGCACGTTGAGGATTTCCTCCTCATCGGGCTCGTATTCATAGACGGCGCCCTGCAGGTCGGGGCGTGCAACACTGTCATCAATCGCGTCCGCCGCCGGGATCAGCGTCTGGACGCGGGGCTTTTGCGAGATGACAGAGACAAATTCCGAGGCGATCAGCTCGCAGACATCGAATTCGCCGGCATTGAACATCTCGCGGACCATGAGGCCGAATTCGGAGGCCGCATCGCGGCCGACATTCTTGCCGCCACCGAGATCATAGCGTTTGACGATCAGATCATTGTAGAGGCGCTTCAGCTGGTCCGCGCCCTTCTTGCCGACCGTGATGATCTTCACCGTCTTGCCTTCGGCCTGCAGCGCGGTAATGCGCTCGCGGGACTTGCGGACGATATTGGTGTTGAAGCCGCCACACAGGCCGCGATCCGCCGTCATCACCAGAAGGAGATAGGTGTCCGACTTGCCGGTCCCCACCAGCAGCGGCGGGGCACCCGGAGAATCCTTCATGGAGGTCGACAGATTCGCCATCACCGATGCCATGCGCTCGGCATAGGGGCCAGCGGCTTCGGCGGCATCCTGCGCCCGGCGCAGCTTGGCCGCGGCCACCATCTGCATCGCCTTGGTGATCTTCTGCGTGGACTTCACGCTGGAGATGCGATTGCGAAGCTCTTTAAGCGAAGCCATGCGGCTCTCCTAAACCCTGCCCTTAAGCGAAATTCTTGGTGAAGGCCTCGACCACGGAGGTCAGTTTGCTTTCACTGTCATCGCTCAGCTTCTTCTCGTCGCGGATGGCGGCCAGAAGCGCAGCGTGATCGGCATGAAGATGCCGCAGGAATTCGGCCTCGAACTGGCGGACACTGCCCACCGGCACCTTGTCCAGATAACCGCGCGTACCGGCGAAAATCACGCAGACCTGCTCTTCCATCGACAGCGGCGAGAATTGCGGCTGCTTCAGAAGCTCGGTCAGGCGCTGACCCCGGTTCAGGAGGCGCTGTGTTGCCGCGTCCAGATCGGAACCGAACTGCGCAAAGGCCGCCATTTCACGATACTGGGCAAGCTCGCCCTTCATCTTGCCGGCCACCTGCTTCATGGCCTTGGTCTGGGCAGCAGAGCCCACGCGGGACACGGACAGGCCGACATTCACCGCCGGGCGGATGCCCTGGAAGAAGAGGTCGGTTTCAAGGAAGATCTGGCCGTCAGTGATCGAGATCACATTGGTCGGAATATAGGCCGACACGTCATTGGCCTGGGTTTCGATGACCGGCAGGGCCGTCAGCGAACCGGCGCCCATCTCGTCATTCATCTTGGCCGCACGCTCCAGCAGGCGGGAGTGCAGATAGAAGACGTCACCCGGATAGGCTTCGCGGCCCGGCGGACGGCGCAGCAACAGGGACATCTGGCGATAGGCAACCGCCTGCTTGGACAGGTCATCATAAACGATAAGGGCGTGCATGCCGTTATCGCGGAAATATTCACCGATCGTGCAGGCGGTGAACGGTGCCAGGAACTGCATCGGTGCCGGATCGGACGCGGTCGCGGCGACGACAGTGGTGTATTCCATCGCGCCGTTTTCCTCGAGCGTTTTCACGATCTGGGCAACGGTGGAGCGCTTCTGACCAATGGCGACATAGACGCAGTAGAGCTTCTGGCTCTCGTCATCGCTTTCATTGATCTGTTTCTGGTTCAGGATGGCATCGATTGCGATCGCGGTCTTGCCGGTCTGGCGGTCGCCAATGATCAGCTCGCGCTGGCCACGGCCGATCGGGATCATCGCATCCACAGACTTGATACCGGTCGCCATCGGCTCGTGCACGGATTTGCGCGGGATAATGCCCGGTGCCTTGACGTCCACACGGCGGCGCTCGGTGGCATCGATCGGACCCTTGCCGTCAATCGGCTCGCCCAGCGCGTCAACGACACGGCCGAGATAGCCCTTGCCAACGCCGGTGTCGACGATGGAGCCGAGGCGTTTCACCGTGTCGCCTTCTTTCAGGCCGCGGTCTTCACCGAAGATCACGCAACCGACATTGTCGCGCTCCAGGTTCAGGGCCATGCCCTTGACCCCGCCCGGGAATTCCACGAGCTCACCGGCCCGGACCTCGTCGAGGCCGTAGACGCGGGCGATGCCGTCACCAACGGACAGGATCTGGCCCACATCCGAGACTTTCGCGTCGGCGCCGTAATTCTTGATCTGGTCTTTCAGGATTGCGGAAATTTCCGCAGCACGGATGTCCATGGCGTCACTAAGCCTCTTTCATCGCTGTCCGGAGCCCGTCGAGCTTGGTCCGAAGTGAGGAATCATACATGCGCGAACCGACCTGTACGATCAGTCCGCCGAGAATATCCGGATTCTCATGAGCCCGGACGTCAACTTCACGCCCGAGGGCGTGTTTCAAGGACGCTTTCAGAGCGTCGATTTCCTTGGCTGACAGCTTCGATGCTGTCGTAACGTCAGCCGATGCCACACCACGCGCCTGCGCGGCGAGATGTGCATAGGCAGATGCGATATCGGAAAATGCCCCGGCGCGGCCATTGTCGGCGGCGACCATCAGCGCGTTTTTCGTCATTGTCTGGAAGCCGGCCTTGTCCGACAGGGCGGCAATGATACCGGCCTTTGCACCGGCATCGACCATCGGGCTTTTCAGGGCCGATGACAATTCGGCGCTGTCACTCAGAATGGCCGATAGCGCGGCCATATCCGCCTCGATCTTGTCCGCCAGGCCGGAGTCCGAAGCCAGCTCGAACAGGGCGCTGGCATACCGTCCGGCTGCGCCGGTGATTGTCGCGTGATCGCCACTCATCGGATCGTTCTGTTGCCTGCCTTTGCCGATTGTGCTGGCGAGTCGATTGGGTCAACCACCAAACACTTGAGATAATTGCGAAATTTGGAGCACGCTTTCGCCGTCAAGACGCGCGCTTCTCCAGTTGCGCGCCCGCTTAGCATAGGGGCTTATCAGCGGCAACCCGCTTGCGTCATTATCGGCATGGCTTGATTGAAAGGCAAAAAGGCGGAAAGTGCGACCGGGGCGTCTGGCATGCACGACGGGGAGAGTGGCATGCACGATATCGGGGTGATCGGCCTGGGAGCCATGGGGCTTGCCAGTGCGTGGGCGGGCGTCCGCGCGGGGGCCTCTGTCATTGCGTTCGATGCTTTCGGACCGGGCCACAGTCATGGCTCCAGCCATGGCGAAACCCGGATGATCCGGCGAATCTACAGCGAAGGGCGCGTCTATATGCCCCTGCTGGAGCAAAGCTACGCGTTATGGACCAGACTCGAAGCCGAGGCCGGAGAGCGGCTGTTCCACCAGACAGGCGGCCTGGATATCGCGCCGGACGGTCATGCATTGCTCAATGAATCCCGCGCCTGCGCCGACACCTACAGCCGCCCCCATATCTTCATGGATTCCAGGACCGCCAATGACTGCTGGCCGGCGCTTCATCTTCCGGAAAATTGCGGCGTCATAAAATCTCGCGAGAGCGGCGTGCTGATGAGCGATGCCGCCAACGCCGCCCTGGCCCGGCTGGCGCGTGCAAGCGGTGCGCGGCTCAACTGGAATACACCGGTCTCATCCGTGCAACCGGACGGGGACGGATTCATGATCATCACGCCGGAAGGCGAATCCCGGGTGCGACGGGTGATCAATGCCGCCGGACCGTGGGCTGATGAATTCAGCCCTGCCCTGGGCGAGGTTATCCGTGCAGAGCGGCAGGTGATCGGTTATTTTGACGGTCCGCCCGGTGATGTGCCGCCCTTCCAGCGTGTTCTGGATGATGGGCGCCGCCTCTATCTTTTACCAGCCGGAACGCCGGGACGATGGAAATTCGGACTCTATCATCACCGCCAGCAGGCCGGGCCGGAGTTTCGCGGTGCCAGCGAGGTTGATGCCGAGGACCGCCGGTTGCTGACAGCCTGTCTGAAGACCGTATTACCCGGATGTCCGCCGCCTGACCGGTTCGAGGTCTGCCGCTTTACCAATACCGCCGATACGCGCTTCATCATTGACCGGGATCCGGAACAGGCGGGCATGGTGATTCTCGCGGCCTGTTCCGGGCATGGCTACAAATTCGCGCCCGCAACGGGCGAAGCTGCCGTGGCATTGGCGCTGGATGCGCCGCTGCCGGTGGACCTGACGGCCTTCACGCTAGCGCGGCAATTGCCGCATTAGGCTCTGGTCTGCCGGGCGCGGCGGGCGAGAATGTTCAACACCTCGACCATCAGCGAGAAGGCAATGGCGAAGTAGATATAACCGCGCGGAATGTGGAAGCCGAGCCCGTCCGCGACCAGCGCCACGCCGATCAGCAAGAGGAAGGACAAAGCCAGCATTTTCGTCGTCGGATGACGCTCGATAAAGCGGCCCACTGTTCCGGCGGCCATGATCATGACGCCAATGGCCACGACGACCGCTGCGATCATGATCGTGATACGGTCCGTCATGCCCACGGCGGTGATGATTGAATCGAGCGAGAAAACGACGTCAATCAGGGCAATCTGGGCGACGGCTCCGGTGAAGCTCGCCACGGCGATGGACGTGCCGGGCGCGTGTGCCGGCTCCATGGAATGGTGGATTTCCAGTGTCGCCTTGACCAGCAGGAAAAGGCCGCCGCCGACAAGGATGATGTCTCGCCAGGAATAACCGTTGCCGAACAGGCTGAATATGTCGGTTTCCAGCCGCGCCAGCCAGACCAGCGTGAACAGCATGATGATGCGGAAAATGAGGGCGAGGCCCAGGCCGATCTGGCGGGCCAGGGCACGGCGGCTCTCCTCGAGCCGCGATGCGATGACGGCGATGAAGACAATATTGTCAATGCCCAGAACGATTTCGAGGAAAGTCAGTGTGGCAAAGGCCATCCAGACTTCCGGAGATGTCAGCATTTCAATCATCGCGCATCGCTGTGCCGGTCAAACAAAACTGTAGGGTTCAATATCTATTGTAACGCGGACCGATGAAACCGGTTTCATGTTTTTCTTCCACGCCCACAGCCAGGCTGAAAGATCGACATCGCGGTCTGCGCGTACCAGCAGGCGGCGGCGGTGCCAGCCGCGCACCATGCCATAGCGCGGCTCGGCCGGGCCCCATATCTTTATGCCGTCCGCATCGGGTGCGTTCCGGGCCCAATCCTTTGCGACCGCATCGGCCTGTGACGGGTCCTTCGCGGAAATGATGATCGCCGCCAGACGTCCATAGGGCGGCAGGCCCAGGGCTTCGCGGGCCATGGTTTCGGCCTCCATGAAGCGGTCACGGTCCCCGGCGACCAGAGCGGCGATGGCGTCATGCTCCGGATCATGGGTCTGCAGCAGCGCCCGCCCGGGCCGATCAGCGCGGCCGGCCCGGCCGGCCACCTGCACCAGGGTCTGGTAGGTGCGCTCGCCAGCGCGCGGATCGCCGCCCGCAAGGCCGAGATCGGCATCGACCACACCGATCAGGGTGAGATTCAGGAAGTTGTGACCCTTGGCCGCGATCTGGGTGCCGACCAGAATGTCAATCTCGCCGCGTTCCATGCGATCGATCAGCGCCAACAGTTTTTCGGCGGAATGGGCGGTGTCGGAGGAGAGGATTTCGACCTTGGCCTCCGGGAAACGGGCCTTGGCCTCTTCGGCCACGCGCTCGACGCCCGGCCCGACACTGGTCAGGGAATCGATGGCTCCGCATTCCGGGCATTTGTCCGGACGCGGCATGGAAAAGCCTGTGAGATGGCAGATCAGCCGCCGGGTATAACGGTGCTCGGTGAGATAGGCGTCGACCTCGGGCGATTTCATCCGGTGACCGCAATCGCGGCACAGAACGAGCGGCGCATAGCCGCGGCGATTGAGATAGAGCAGGACCTGCTCGCCGCGGCCGAGCGTTTCGGCCATGGCCTCGACCAGCGGGTCGGAGAGCCACAGCCCCCGTTGAGGCCGGTGCTCGCGCAGATCAATCGTGGCGACATCAGGCAGGACCGCCTTTCCGATGCGGTCCGGCAGCTGGATATAGGCATAGCGCCCGGCACGCGCATTCGCGAGGCTTTCAATCGAGGGCGTCGCGGAAGCCAGAATGACCGGCGCTCTTGAGGCGCGGGCGCGCACGACTGCCAGATCGCGGGCCTGATAGTGCAGCCCGTCACCCTGTTTGTAGGTCGCATCATGTTCCTCATCGACAATGATGAGGCGCAGATTCTGGAAAGGCAGGAAGAGCGCCGAGCGCGCGCCGATGACAATGCGGGCGCGATTTTCATTAACCTCGCGCCAGATGCGGCGGCGCTCCTTCGGCCCCTGATCGGAATGCCAGAGGGCTGGCTCGGCGCGGAAACGCTCCATGAAGCGGGCGGTGACCGCACGGGTCAGGGCGATCTCGGGCAGCAGGACGAGGATCTGGGCGTCGCTGTCCTGCCTCAAGGCATGGGCAATCGCGTCAAAATAGACCTCCGTCTTGCCCGAACCGGTCACGCCATCAAGCAAGGCAGCCTGAAACCCGCCCGCATTGATCATGCGCCTGATCTGATCCGCAGCGTCCTGTTGCTGCGGGACCAGCGCCACGCCCGGCCCGTCCGGATCCGGCGGATCAAAGGGCGGGTCCGCCGGGCGCTCGATCCGAGTGAGTCCGCCGGCCTTGGCCAGGCCGGTAACGACACCGGGCGTCACGCCGGCCAGCCGCGCCAGTTCTGCAGCGCTCCCGGGACCCTGTTCGAGCACGGCGCGCAGAACCCTCTCCCGCGCCTCTGTCATACGTGTGGGGCGTTCAGCGGCCGCCTCAAACCGCAGCTCGGTGGGCGAGGGCAGCAGGGAATCCTCACTGCGCAACACCATGCGCAGAATGATGCCCGGCCATTGCACCAGATAGCGCGCCGACCAGTTCACGAACTCGATCATCGCTTCGGAAAGCGGCGGCGCATCATAAACGCTCTCGACGCTTTTCAGATTGCGGCTGCCATCATCGGAGGACAGCGCCCAGACAACGCCGCGCGACGAACGCTGACCCAAAGGCGCCCGGACATGATCGCCGACACGCAACTCCATTCCGTCGGGCACCGCATAGTCGAACGGTTCCGGCAGGGGCATCGGAAACAGGATGGACGCCTTGGCTTTGAGGGTGGGCGCGCGACTCATGGAGCCTATAGTGAGCGCTCGACCTGCTTCTGCAAATGCTTTTGCCCGCGTTTACGGAACGCCAAGGCCTGTCTGCTAGATAGGCCTCAATACAAATCCGAAAACGGATGGTGGGACATTGACAGATTTTACGACACAGCCGGGCGCTGCGCCCGATGCGATGGATCGCGCCATGCTGCGCCAGATGCTGATCGAAAACCCGGACTGGGTCCGTGAGGATACCGAATTGCTCTCGCATATCGCCGGGGCATCCGCGGCTGAGGGTGTGGCCGATCTCGGCTTCGTGGTGCGCGAAAAACTTCTGCACGAGGTACGGACGCTGAAGCAGCGGCAGCGCGCCATCGCCGACCATGCCCGTAGCAATCTGGCATTGCTGGCACGGACGCAGGCCTTTGTGCTGTCGCTGATGGAATGTAACGATCTGGATGCGCTGGATTACACGCTGGCCTGGGAAGCTCCGGCAGCGCTGGGCGTCGAGAAGGTCCGCCTGTTTCTGGAGGGCGGAACGCCGATGATTGTCTCGGAATCGATTCACGCCTGCGGATACGGGCTGGCGGACGAATTGCTGGGCGATGAAAATGATTTCACCGGTGCCTGCGCGCCGCGGACCTCGCGCACGCTTTATGGTACAGACATGGGCAGCCATGCGCTGTGCCGGATCGATGTGTCGGGCCGCACCGGCCTGCTTGCTTTGGCGGCGAGCGAGGCCGATCAGTTTCATTCCGGACAGGGCACGGAAATCCTCAATTTTACGGCCCGCGCCGTTGAACGCCTGCTGGATCGATGGCTGAGCGCGACCTGACCCCTTCCGCCGATGACGCGCTGAAGGACTGGCTGGGCTATCTGGCGGGGGAAAAACGCTACAGCCCGAAAACGCTGGAAAGCTATGGCCGGGATGTCTCGGCCTTTCTCGACTTTCAATTCGCCCATCGCGGCGAACGCCTGACTCTTCGGCACCTCGGCGATCTCAAGGCTACCGATTTTCGTGCCTGGCTGGCCGATCGGCGGCGTGATGGCGTCTCCGCCCGTTCGCTGGCGCGGTTCCTCTCGTCGGTGCGCAGTTTCTATCGCTATCTGGAACAACGCTGCGGTGTCTCCTGCAGCGCGCTGGGGCTCGTCGAAACGCCCAAAGTCCCGCGCAGCCTGCCCAAGCCGGTGAGCACGGATGCGGCCCGGCAGATGATTGTTGAAACCGGTGCGCGTGACATGCCGGACTGGATCGCCGCCCGCGACGCGGCGGTTCTGCTCCTGCTCTATGGCTGTGGGCTGCGGATCAGCGAAGCGCTGGCGATCACGGTAGCGGATTTGCCGCTTGGCGATGTCTTGCGCGTGACCGGCAAGGGCCGAAAGACGCGGCTGGTGCCCGTCCTGCCGGCCGTCCGCGAGGCGATGGCGGCCTATGTCGTGCTCAGCCCGTTCAGCCCGGATCCCGGCGAGCCGGCCTTTCGTGCCGTGCGAGGTGGGGCACTCGGCGCACGCGCGATACAGGAAATGGTGGTCAATCTGCGGTCCCGATTGGGCCTGCCGGCCAGCGCCACGCCGCATGCCTTGCGCCACAGCTTTGCCACCCACTTGTTAGCCGGTGGCGGCGATTTGCGCACGATTCAGGAATTGCTGGGCCATGCCAGCCTGTCGACCACACAGGTCTATGCCGCGGTTGAAGGCGCGCATCTGACGGCGGTTCATGCCGCTGCGCATCCGCGTGCGAGACGGCGCTGAGACCGAGATGCCCTGATTTGCCCTTGCCCCGGGCCTGCTGCCCCTCTCTCTATCAGGCTCCAACCGGAAAAGCAGGGCTTCCAGCCGTGCCCGCCGCGTTTTCAGACTCGCCCGGCCCCGCCTTTTCCCCGCCTTCCGCCCCCGCTTCTCACCCCTCTTGCATCCCGCTCCATATCTGTTACTTTGTTTTTCAAAGTGCTTTGGATGCAATAATGACAGACACAAACAAGCCGGATCTGAACTATCTGCGCAGCGTGGCCGAATCCGGCGAACAGGCTCCGCTGATCGGCGGGCGATTTCTGGTGATTTGGGGCGGACTTGCCGTCATCGCGTGTGTGGCGCACTGGGCGATTCAGGCGGGCATGGTTCCGATAGAGTCCCAATATGTCGGCGCCGTCTGGCTAAGCTATGGCGTCATTGGATTGTTGGCCAATTTCGTTGCGGCCCGTGGATTATCGGGCAAACCCGGCATCGGCTCGATCGGGAACCGCGTGAACCGTGTGGCCTGGCAATATGTCGGGATTGGTATCGGCCTGTATTTCGCGGGCGTTGTGTTTTCCGTGACCGCGCTCGATGCCTCACCCGTCCTGTTTGATTCCATTCTGACGATTGCGCTGTTTGGCTATTCCATCGCTTTTGCGGTGACCGCTGCCCTGTCGTCGGAGAAGTGGCTTTTCGGCCCGGCCTGGATGTCGATCGCCGGGGCCGCTTTATCGCCGGCGTTTTACGGCCGGCCGGAGCTCTATCTTCTGATCGCTGCGGTCATTCTTTTTGCGGCAGTCGTGCCGGGAATGCGGATGATGGGCAGGGAGCCCGCGTCCAGCAATGAATGAGTCCGACTTTAACGCCGCTGCACTGGACGAAATCATTCACGGCAAGTTGCGTCTGGGAATCATGGCCTATCTCTCCTCGGTAAGCACGGCGAGTTTTACCGAGCTGAAAGAGAAAACCGAGGCGTCCGACGGCAATCTGTCAGTGCATATGCGCAAGCTGGAAGAGGCGGGCTATATCGCGGTCGATAAGAGCTTTGTCGGGAGACGCCCGCGCACGACGCTGTCGCTGACCCCGGAGGGGCGCAAGGCCTGGATTACCTATCTGGATGAATTGCGGCGGCTGACCGGGGGCTAGGCGGCAGCGCGTTCGCGTTGCAGGGCGAAACGGACAATCGTTACGCCATCTTCCTCGCGCGTACCGGCCTCGACGAAGCCCGTTTTTTCCAGAACCCGTTGCGAGGCAATCAGATGGGGCAGGGTCTCGGCAATCACTTCGCGGACCTGACCTGTCGAGAAGGCCCAGTTAATAAGCGCATTGACGGCTTCGGTCGCCAAACCCTGTTCGCGAAACGAGGTCAGCATGGAATAGGCGATTTCAACCGCGCCATTCTTGTCGGGCGGCCCCTTGAATCCACCACCACCGACAAGGCGATCCATGCCACCGATAAAGTCCGGCCAGATAAAGGCCCAGAAATACCAGCCCGCCTGATCGGGATGTTCTGCAAGTTTCAACTCACACGCATTCATGGCCGGCTGATCCATCAGATCCGGCGGCCAGCTGGCTTCGGACATGACATTCAGGGCCTCGAAAAAGGCCGCCGGTGCCCGCGATTGCAGACCGGCCAGGCGCGCATCAAGCGCTACCAGTTTCAGTCGTTCTGCATTGATAGCCAACATGGGCGATATCCTGCACAGCAAGGCGGCCTGAAATATGGCCGCCGTAAAATCATAATGTCCGAACACAGACCAAAACGCCTCGCACACGGCGGTCTGACAGGTGTCTTTATAGCACGATTTGCTGATTCGCGTTCTGAACTTTTCGTCAGAATGGCGTTTTTTATGCCTGCATTGTCCAGCCCTCGACCCCCATGGCCGCCTGCCGGATGGCTTCCGTCATGGTCGGGTGAGGGTGAGAGGTGCGGGCGATATCTTCCGACGACGCCCGGAATTCCAGCGCCAGGCAGAGCTCGGCGATCATCTCGCCAACGCCCTTCCCGATCATGTGTGCGCCCAGCAATTCGTCGGTCTCCGCATCCGCCAGCAGCTTCACCATGCCGTCCGTCTCGTGATTGGCGCGGGCGCGGGAATTGGCCATGAAGGAGAATTTGCCGGTCTTGTATTTGCGGCCCTCTTCCTTGAGCTGCTCTTCCGTCGCACCGACCGAGGCAATCTCCGGATTGGTATAGACGACGCCAGGAATGGCGCCGTAATTGACATGCCCGGCCTTGCCGGCAATGCGTTCGGCGCAAGCCGTGCCTTCATCCTCGGCCTTGTGGGCCAGCATCGGGCCATGAGTGCAATCACCCACCACCCAGACCCCGTCCGCGCTGGTCTGGAACTGATCATTGGCAATGAAGCCGCGCTTGTCCGGCTCGATTCCGACACTCTCCAGCCCGAGCCCTTTCGTATAAGGGCGGCGGCCGATGCAGACGATGGCGGCATCCGCCTCGAAGGACTTCTCCTTACCGCCCTCTGCCGCTTCGGTGGCAATGGTGAGGCCGTCAGCGGTTTTGTCGATGCCGGTGACCTTGCGCGAGAGTTCGAAGGTAAAGCCCTGCTTCTTGAAAATGCGCTGGGCCTGTTTGGCGATCTCGGCATCCATTCCGGGGAGAATACGGTCGAGATATTCGATCACGGTCACTTCGGACCCCAGACGCCGCCAGACCGATCCCAGTTCCAGGCCGATAACCCCTGCGCCGATGAGGACGAGTTTTTCGGGAACCTCTTTCAGTTCCAGTGCGCCTGTGGAGGAGACAATGCGCTCCTCGTCAATCTCGACGCCGGGCAGCGGGGTCACTTCCGAACCTGTCGCGATCACGATGTTTTTCGTCTCGAGCGTCTGCTTGCCGTCAGGACCGTCAACCTCGACCTTGCCTTTCCCGGCAATACGCCCGGTGCCGCGGATATGGTCGACCTTGTTCTTCTTCAGAAGGAAGGCGACGCCTTCGGTCAGGCCCTTCACGGCCTCGGCCTTGCCTTCCATCATTTTGGGAAGATCATAGCTCAGACCTTCAACATTGATGCCAAATGCGTTAAAATCTTTCGCAGCTGCCTCGTACAGTTCCGACGCGTGCAACAGCGCCTTGGACGGGATGCAGCCGACATTGAGACAGGTACCGCCCAGCGTCTCGCGCTTCTCGATGCAGGCGGTTTTCAGGCCCAGCTGCCCGGCGCGAATGGCGCAATTATAACCACCCGGTCCGCCACCGATTATGACGACATCATAGACTTCGGACATGGGGAGTTTTCCTTGCTGCAAGCGGTTAGAGGCGATTGCGCGCACCCTACTCTGGTCGCGCCGGGCGTCAATGTACCGCCTGTCAACGAAACAGGTTGCGGCATGTGGCCGTTATCCAGACAAGCGATGAAGGAGGTTGATATGTCCATCACCCCAAACAGACCCGACGCAAAACGTCCGAGGCGGACACTTGCGCGCGGCATCATCAAGGGCGCGCTGATCGGCGCGGCAGCGGGTCTGGCCGGCGCGGCGATCCTTGTTCTCGGGATCGGCGCCGTGCGCCCGGCCGAACCGCTGGCGATGGAAGCCCTGCTCTATCTCGGCCTCGAGGCCGGTCTGGCGGGTGCGATCATCGGTGGCCTGCTTGCCGGGCTCAGCCGGTTGCGAAATACGCGCTAGCGCAGAATGCCGTTTGCGCTTGCTGTCCGCGCCAACCAGAAATAGCCAAGAATGGACAGGAAGATCACGGCGGAGAAGATTACCGGTCCGATACCGCCCATGATTTCCATCGCATTGGTGAAGCCATAGCTGTAAATGGCGCCGATGACGAAGCTGATCAGGCTGATGAGGAACATCAGCGACGCCGCCTTTTTCCGCATCAGCAGAAGCACGGCACCGGCGACAGCGCCCCAGACCGATATCGCCCAGGTCGCGACATACCAGGCCGGAAAACCATAGAAATAGGCGAGCTGTTCCTCGGTGAAGGCCGACATGTAGAAGTCGAGCCGCAATTGCGTGGCGCTGTAATCAAACGCGCCCATGGCAAACCAGAGCAAGCCGATAACGGCCAGAATCCAGAACCAGATTGGTGCTTTTTCGTGTGCGTCAGGCATGATTATCCCTCCCCTTGAGGGCGCTACGTTAGCGCGAAATCAGGCGAAGGGGGAGGGGAAATCAAATCAACGCGGCGGATGCCCTAGATATCGAACAAGAGCCGCTGCGGATCCTCGAGGGCTTCCTTGACGCGGACGAGGAAGGTAACCGCCTCCTTGCCGTCCACGATGCGGTGATCATAGGACAGGGCCAGATACATCATCGGACGGATCACCACCTGACCATTCTCGGCCACCGGACGCTCCTGGATCTTGTGCATGCCCAGAATGCCCGATTGCGGGGCGTTGAGGATGGGCGTGGACAGGAGCGAACCGAAAATGCCGCCATTGGAGAGGGTGAAGGTCGCGCCCTGCATCTCGTTGATGGAGAGCTTGCCATCGCGCGCCTTGGTGCCGAGTTCGATGATCTTCTTCTCGATATCGGCGAGAGACATCTGGTCAGCATCGCGGACCACCGGCACGACGAGGCCGCGCTCGGTCGAGACCGCCACGCCCATGTCGTAATAATTCTTGTAGACAATCTCGTCGCCATCAATCTCGGCATTGACGTTCGGGATTTCCTTCAGCGCATTGACACAGGCTTTCACGAAGAAGCTCATGAAGCCGAGCTTCACACCGTGCTTGGCGACAAAGGCATCCTGATGGGTCTTGCGCGCCTTCATGATCGCCGACATGTCGGCCTCGTTGAAGGTGGTGAGCATGGCGGCGGTGTCCTGCGCCTCTTTCAGGCGGCGGGCGATGGTCTGGCGCAGGCGGGTCATTTTCACGCGCTCTTCACTGCGATCGCCGGACTCAGGAGATGATGGCTTGTCCTTGTCCTCAGGCTTGGCCGCCGGTTCGGGGGAACGCGCGCCGGCCTCGACGGCTTTCAGGGCATCGCCCTTGGTGACCCGGCCTTCGCGGCCCGTGCCTTCGACCTTTGACAGATCGAGATCGTTTTCCTCGGCGATGCGCGCTGCCGACGGCATGGCCTTCACTTCGGACGAAGAGGCAGGCTTATCGTCCGCCTTGTCTTCGGCCTTGGCGTCTTTTTCCGGTTGATCCTTTTCCGGGGCATCGGCTTTCGCCGCGCCGCCTTCGCGGATGCGGGCGATGACATCGCCGGGCGCGACCATATCGCCCTCTTCGGCCCTGCGCTCTTCCAGAACGCCATCCACCGGGCACGGCACTTCAACGGCGACCTTGTCGGTTTCGATCTCGACCAGCGCCTGGTCCTTCTTCACCGCCGCGCCGACATCGACCAGCCAGGCACCGACCGTGCCTTCGGAGACGCTTTCCCCCATCTCCGGGATTTTGGCATCGACGAGGCTGCCATCGCTGTCCGCTTCGCCGCCGCCCGTATCGTCATCTTTTTCGTTGGAATCGCCATCCGCGGAGGTCTCATCCCTGGAATCTTCATCCCCGGAGGCCTCATCAGCAGATTCGTCCTTTCCGGTTTCCTTACCGGACTCGACAGACTTGCTGTCGTCGCTGTCCTTGCTGTCGTCGTCTGACGCCTCGTCCTCCCCGGACGAGTCACCGGAGTCTGCCGCTTTTTTGCCTTCGCCGCTGTCTTCGCCCACAACCGCCAGCCGGGCGCCGATTTCAACCGTCTCGCCTTCAGCCGCGACGATCTGGGTCAGGATACCATCTTCCTCGGCCCGCACCTCGATGGAGACCTTGTCGGTCTCCAGCTCGACCAGAATGTCGTCTTTCCGGACGGTGTCGCCTTCGGAAAAATTCCAGCTGCCAACCGTGGCTTCTGAGACGGATTCACCCAGTTCGGGGACGTTGATATCGGTCATGGTTTCGTGTCCTTCGTATCGGGATCAGGCGAGCGCTTCGTCGATCAGGGCGGATTGTTCGGATTTGTGTGCCGCAGCGGTGCCCGCAGCGGTCGAGGCGGCGGCCGAGCGGCCGGCATATTTCGGCCGGGCCTGCTGGCTGCCGGTCTGCATCAATACCCAGTCCAGCGTCGGCTGGATAAAGGTCCAGGCCCCCATATTCTGCGGTTCTTCCTGACACCAGACCAGTTCGGCATTCGGAAAGCGCTGGAATTCCAGCAGCATGGAACGGGCCGGGATGGGATAGAATTGCTCGATCCGCAGGAGATAGACATCATCAATGCCCTTTTCCTCGCGCGCCTCAAGCAGGTCGTAATAGACCTTGCCCGAGCACATCACGACGCGGCGGATCTTTTCGTCCGCGACGAGCTTCAGGCTGGCCACTTCGGATGCGCCTTCCGGCCGGTTGGACGGATCGGCATCATCCCACAAGACGCGATGGAAGGAGGAGCCCTCCCCCATGGCAGCAAGTGTGGAAATACATTTCTTGTGCCGCAGCAGCGATTTCGGCGTCATCAGGATCAGCGGCTTGCGGAAGCCGCGATGGATCTGGCGGCGCAGAATGTGGAAATAGTTCGCCGGTGTTGAACAATTGGCGACCTGCATATTGTCCTGCGCGCAGAGCTGCAGGAAGCGTTCGAGGCGGGCCGACGAATGTTCCGGGCCCTGTCCCTCATATCCATGCGGCAAGAGCATGACGAGGCCGGACATGCGCAACCATTTACGCTCTCCCGCGGCGAGGAACTGGTCGATGATGACCTGGGCACCATTCACGAAATCGCCGAATTGCGCCTCCCACATGACCAGCGTGTTGGGCGCCGACAGCGAGTAACCGTATTCAAATCCCAGGACCGCTTCTTCCGACAACATGGTGTCGATGACTTCATAGCGGATGGGTTCGGTGCCCAGCTGGTTGAGCGGGGTGTATTTCTCGCCTGTCGTCTGGTCGATGATGTGGGAATGGCGCTGCGAAAAGGTGCCGCGGCCACTGTCCTGTCCGGACAGGCGTACCGGGAAGCCTTCATCGAGCAGCGTGGCAAAGGCGAGGCTTTCAGCCGTGGCCCAGTCGAGACCTTCGCCGGCCTCGATGGCGCTGCGGCGGCCTTCCAGCACGCGGCGCAGCGTCTTGTGGACATCAACATCTTCAGGAATTTCGGTCAGCTTGTGACCCAGATCCCGGAGCTTCTGTTCGGGAACCGAAGTTTCCCCGCGGCGGTCATCCTCTTCGGGAAGACCGAGACCCGACCAGACACCATCCAGCCAATCCGCATCCTTCGGCTTGAAATCCTTGCCCTTCTCGAATTCGGCATCGAGAAAATCATCAAATTCACGCGCCATCGAATCGGCATCGGCCTCGGTCAGAACACCTTCGGCGACGAGGCGCTGCTGATAGAGCTCCCGCGTGGTCGGATG
Organism: Hyphobacterium indicum; assembly: GCF_003129605.1. Lineage (GTDB taxonomy): Bacteria > Pseudomonadota > Alphaproteobacteria > Caulobacterales > Maricaulaceae > Hyphobacterium > Hyphobacterium indicum. The sequence goes on along the minus strand of NZ_QBDX01000001.1, from coordinate 69,331 downwards.
GGATTTGATGATCTGGTACATTTGCGGCTGGGTGAAGGACGGGTCATCGCCTTCATTATGGCCGTAGCGTCGGTAGCAGAACATGTCGACAATGGCGTCCTTGCCGAAAAGCTGGCGGTATTCCGTTGCCATTTTCGCGGCATAGACCACGGCTTCCGGGTCATCGCCATTCACGTGGAAGATCGGCGCCTGCACCATCAGGGCGACATCCGACGGATAGGGCGAGGAGCGCGAATCCTTCGGGTCGGTGGTAAAGCCGATCTGGTTGTTGACGATGAAGTGGATGGCGCCGCCGGTGCGGTGTCCCTTCAGCCCGGACAGGCCGAAGCACTCCGCGACGATGCCCTGCCCCGCAAAGGCGGCATCGCCATGCAGAAGCAGCGGCATGACCTGGCGTGAGGTGCTGGCATCATCGCCCTGCTCGCGGCGGTATTTGGTCTGTTTGGCGCGGGCCTTGCCGAGGACGACGGGATCAACTGCCTCGAGGTGAGACGGGTTGGCGGTGAGGGAAAGATGGACGGTATTGCCGTCAAACTCACGGTCAGAGGAGGCACCGAGATGGTATTTGACATCGCCGGAGCCAAATTCGCCGCCTTGCGTCGAGCCGCCCTGGAATTCATGGAAAATCTGGTGGTAGGGCTTGCCCATCACGGCAGCCAGAACATTCAGCCGGCCGCGGTGGGGCATGCCGAGGATCATGTCGCTGACGCCCATCTGGCTGCCACGCTTGATGATCTGTTCCAGCGCCGGGACCATGGATTCGCCGCCATCAATGCCGAAGCGCTTGGTGCCGGGATAGCGTTTGTGCAAAAAGCGCTCGAAGGCTTCAGCCTCGACGAGGCGTGAGAAGATGGCCTTTTTTCCGTCCGGTGTGAAATTCACGCCCTTGTCCGGCCCCTCAAAACGTTCCTGAAGCCAGGCTTTCTCCTGCGGGTTGGAGATATGCATGAATTCCACGCCCAGCGTGGAACAATAGGTGCGGCGCAGAATGTCCAGCATTTCGCGCGGCGTGGCGGTTTCGAGACCGAGATACCCATCGATGAAAATCTCGCGGTCCATGTCCGCAGTCTCAAAGCCATAGGATTGAGGCTGCAATTCCGGCTGCGGGCCGAAATCCGACATGGACAGGGGATCCAGATTGGCCGCGAGATGGCCGCGCATGCGATAGGCGCGGATCATCATGATGGCGCGGATGGAATCCTGCGTGGCCTTGCGGACCTCGGCCGGATCGGCGTCGGGCAGTCGCTCGGCGACCTTCTCGATCAGGGCCGGTTCGGCAGCACCATCTATGGCCCCCAGCGCCGAGGTCAGATCGCCATCGGGATCTGCCGGCCAGTTCGCACGTTTCCAGCTGGCCCCGCGGGCGGCGCGGCCGGAAGCGGCGCGGTCGGTGTCATTGTCCTCGAAATATTTGCGCCATTCCGCCGGCACGGAGGACGGATCGGCCGACCAGCTGGCGGCCATCTGCTCGACATAGAGGGCATTGCCGCCATAGAGGAAGGAGGTATCGAGGAAGTCCTGATTACGATCAGTGCGCTTTGCGTCTGACATTTCTATTCCTGCTTGGCCGAACCCCCGCTGGTTCGCCTGTTGTCCATGTTTCCGGTGAGCCTACCCCCTTGTAAACCCGTAACCGGACCGGGTGAGGGCTGATTGTGTGCCACCACCCATTGAAAATTGTCTGTGCGGTCAGCCTTTCAAGACCTCGACCATGGTAGTGCCAAGCCGGGCCGGGCTGTCGGAAACCGTGATTCCGGCCGATTTCATGGCCTCGATCTTGTCTTCCGCGCCGCCCTTGCCGCCGGAGACCACCGCACCGGCATGGCCCATGGTCCGGCCCGGAGGCGCCGTGCGGCCGGCAATAAAGCCAACGACCGGCTTGGATCGGCCCTTTTTGGCTTCGGATTTGAGGAATTCCGCAGCTTCTTCTTCCGCCGAGCCGCCAATCTCGCCGATCATGACGATGGATTTTGTCTCGTCATCGCCAAGGAAAAGTTCGAGGCAATCAATGAAATTGGTGCCGTTCACCGGATCGCCGCCAATGCCGATGCAGGTGGACTGGCCGAGACCGACATCCGAGGTCTGCTTGACCGCTTCATAGGTCAACGTGCCGGAGCGTGAGACCACCCCGACCGTGCCGCGCTTGTGGATATGACCCGGCATGATGCCGATCTTGCATTCGCCCGGCGTGATGACGCCCGGACAGTTCGGGCCGACCAGGCGCGATCTTGTGCCGGTCAGGGCGCGTTTCACCTTGATCATGTCGGAAACCGGTACGCCTTCGGTGATGGTGACGATCAGCTCGATCCCGGCGTCAATGGCTTCCAGTATGGCATCACCGGCAAAAGGCGGCGGCACATAGATGACGGAAGCATTCGCGCTGGTGGCCTCGCGCGCCTCGCCGACCGTGTCGTAGATCGGCAGGGACAGGCTGGAATTTTCATCCCCGTGCCAGGTCTGGCCGCCCTTGCCCGGCGTCACACCGCCAACCATCTGCGTGCCATAGGCCATGGCCTGTTCGGTGTGGAAAGTGCCGTTGCGGCCGGTGAGGCCCTGGCAGATCACTTTGGTATTCTTGTCGACGAGTACGGCCATAGTATTCGAACCTCAGGCAGCTTGTTTTGTTTCAATCGGATGGCGTTCAAACGCCAGAATGCGGGATGTGTAATGGTCCGGCAGCGGAATCGGGCGGCGGGTTTTCGCGTCCGCGCAGACATAGGTCATGGTGCCGTCGGCCAGCAGTTCATCGCCGCGGAAAATGCCGAAGGCATAATCCACCGAGGATGTGCCGAAGCGCTTGCAGCGGAAGCCGATCTGGATGAGTTCGTCGAGACGGGCCGGGCTGCGGAAATTGCAATTGGCATTGACCGTGAAGAAATCGAAGCCCGCTTCCAGCGTCTGGTCCCACATCAGATCATTGGCACGGAAATACTCGGTCACGGCGTGATCGACGAAGACAAAATAATTGGCGTTGAACACAATCGCCTGCGGATCGACCTCGGCCCAGCGCACGCGATGTTCGTGGAAAAAGGTGAAATCAGAACGGCTGGTCATGCGCCATCTCCGTTGAAGCGGAACATGAGCGCGCCCGCGAGCCAGCCGGTGCCGGCCGAAACGCCCATGATCATGGGAATGGCGAGGGTCATGCCGGTCTCGACCATGCCGATCATGGCCTGCGCCACCAGCAGGCCGATCAGAACCGGGGTCAGCAATCCGATCATCAGCGAGAAGGCGTAGATATTCCAGCGCATGACCGCGAGGCGCGCGCGAATGAACCAGGCGGCATAGCCCCCGGCAGCGACCGGCAGCGCGACCATGACGAGGATCTGGAGGAGGCCCGTCACAGGTTACTTCCCCGGCTTTCAGACCACGCCCTTCGAGGCTGCCTGCGGCAGCTCCCCAGGGTGAGGTCTTTCTTGCACCTCATGCTGAGGAGCGAGCGAAGCGAGCCTCGAAGCACGTCGACCACCTAACCCTTTACCGCTTTCACAATCTTCTGGGCGGCGTCGTCGAGATCATCGGCCGGGATCACGTCGAGCCCGGATTCGGAAATGATCTTCTTGCCCTTCTCGACATTCGTGCCTTCCAGGCGGACAACCAGCGGCACTTTCAGTCCGACCTCTCTAACCGCGGCGATCACACCCTCGGCAATGACATCGCACTTCATGATGCCGCCGAAAATATTGACCAGAATGCCTTTGACGTTCGGGTCGGCGGTGATGATCTTGAAGGCCGCCGTCACCTTTTCCTTCGATGCGCCACCGCCGACATCGAGGAAGTTGGCCGGTTCCGCGCCATAAAGCTTGATGATGTCCATGGTCGACATGGCCAGACCCGCCCCGTTGACCATGCAGCCGATATCGCCCTCGAGCGCGATATAGGCGAGATCGTATTTGGAGGCCTCGATTTCCTTCTCGTCTTCCTCGGTCAGATCCCGCAATTCGGCGATGTCCGGATGACGGTACATGGCGTTGTTGTCAAAGCCGACCTTGGCATCGAGGACGTGGAGATTGCCGCCTTCGGTGACGATGAGCGGGTTGATTTCCAGGAGCGCCATGTCCTTTTCGACAAAGGCCTTGTAGAGCTGGCCCATAAGCTTGACGCACTGTTTGACCAGATCGCCGTCCAGTTCCAGCGCCGCCGCAATCTTGCGGCCGACATAGGGGCTGTAGCCTGCTGCCGGATCGACAAGGACGGTATGGATCTTTTCCGGGGTTTCCTCGGCCACGGCCTCGATATCCATGCCGCCCTCGGTCGAGCAGACAAAGGCGACACGGCTGGTGGCGCGATCGACGAGAATTGAAAGATACAACTCGCGCGCAATGTCCGCACCGTCTTCCACATAGATGCGGTTGACCTGTTTGCCGGCCGGACCGGTCTGTTTGGTGACCAGCGTATTGCCCAGCATCTGGGCGGCAAATTCGCGGACTTCCGCGGCCGACTTGGCGAGGCGGACGCCGCCTTTTTCACCCGCTTCGGATTCCTTGAACTTGCCCTTGCCGCGGCCGCCCGCATGAATCTGGGCTTTCACGACCCATAGCGGGCCGGGCAGGTTTTTCGCCGCCGCTTCGGCTTCGGCCGGGGTCATGGCGACACCGCCATCAGCGACCGGCGCGCCAAAGGATTTCAGAAGGGTTTTGGCCTGGTATTCGTGGATATTCATGGATGGAAGCCTCGCGTGGGGAATCGGCGTTCAGGCGGAAAGATATACCGGGCTTATAACACCGGCATGATGGGGCGCAATGCGCCTTTGCCCCTTCAATCACAGAGCTCAGGCCCCCGCTTCGTCCGGGTCGATTTCCGCGAGCTGGGCAGAGGTCGCATGAAGATTCACGAAATCCTCGCGATCGGCCTCTGACGGTGCGGCTTTCTGGCGTTTGCGCCAGACCATGGAGAGCGCCAGCAGGCCGCCGGAAATGGCCGAGAACAGGAAGACGCCCCGCATGCCCAGCGGGCTGGCATAGAGCGCGCCGGCGATCAGCGGGCCGATGACCGAGCCGGTTGCCCAGACGAGCAGAAGCCCCGACGCCATGGCCGGCAATTGACCGTGATCAGCGCGGTCGGCCGCATGGGCAATGGCAATGCCGTAATGGGCCAGCGAGGTGGCGCCCCACAGGCCGATCAGAATGATTCCGGACACCAGTCCCGGATTGACAAACACTGTCAGCACCACGGAGACGACGGCCCAGCCAGCGCCCAGCGCTGCAATGACCAGACGGCGGTCAAAATGATCGGATATCTTGCCGGCCGGCCACTGGCTGGCCATGGAGGCGGCAAAGATGACGCCCATCACCAATGCTGCGGCAGCGGTGGCGCTTTCATTGGCATTTTCACCCCCGAGACCGCCGGCCCAGATCGGTATGAACGCCAGCACACCGGTATTGACCAGCCCGGCCGCGAACACGGCGACCGCCGCGGCGGGCGCAATCTTCAGCACTTCCAGGGGCGAGCCCGGCGGATGCTCGGGCAAGGCCGGTTGCGCCCGCCCGGTGGCCGCAATCGGTGAAATGGCCAATGCCAGGAAAGCGCCGGCTAGCAGCAGCGCCGCGCCGATGCCTTCCGCGCCACCGGCAATCAGGAAGGGACCGATGACAATGCCGGCGCGCCCGGCAATCTGATAGGCAGAGATCACACCGCCACGGCTCTTGGCCGGCGTGGCATCCGCGATCCAGCTCTCTGCCACCGCGAAAAGACAAGCGGCGCTGGCCCCGAAGACCAGGCGCAGGGCAAACCAGAGCCAGACATTGGTATCAATGCCGAGAATCAGCGTGGCGGCGGCTGCCAGCCCGCCTGCCGCGGCAAAGGCGCGGATATGGCCGATGCGTGAAATCAGTTTGGGCGCATAGAACGCCCCCGCCATGAAGCCGGTCGCATAGGCCGAGGCGATGGCGCCGATGGCGACACCAGACCATCCGGCCTCTGCCATGGTCAGCGGCAAGGCGACGTTCAGCAGACCGTTGGCGATCTGCCAGACACCGATGGCCAACATGACGACGGCAACATTACGGTAGAAAATCACGATATATGTCCTAGATTCGTTTCGGGCATCAGTTGCCCAAGCAACAGGAAGGCAGTGACATGTTCAAGGGTTTGGCCGCAATTCTTTTAGCAGGGCTTGTGGCGGCCTGTTCCGCCGGAGCGCCGGTTACCGGCACCTCATGGCAATTAAATGGCAATGCCTCGGATATTACCGTGATCAGTGTAAAAAACGGCGATGTGGCCGAGATCAGCCGGTTTGAAGGCCTGTCCGGTTCCGTGTCGGCCTCGGGCGAAGCGCGATTGAACATCGATGCCGCCAGCCTTGAAAGCTATGTCGACATCCGCAATGAGCGCCTGCGCGATATCTTCTTTGAAGTCAGCGAATTTTCCGAGATCCAGCTCGCCGCCAATCTGGATCCGTCCAGCTTCGAGGCCCTGGCTGTCGGCGATGCCCTGGAAACCGAGCTGCAACTGGCGGTCAGCCTGCGCGGAACGGTGCGGACAGTCTATGCACCGGTGCGCGTGATCCGGAATGGCGAAGACAGCGTGCTCGTGATTTCCTCGGAAGCGGCCCTGATCGATGCCCGCGAATTCGGTCTGGAAGCGGCCGTCGCGGCGCTGGCCGGCATTGCCGGGCTGGAATCGATCACACCGGTCTTTCCGGTGCATGTCTATCTGGTGTTTGAGCGCGGCTAGGGCCGGTACTCGTAAAGGTCCTAGGCCGGTTTGTAGCAGAGATAGATGATGTCCTGCTTGAAGAGGCCGTATTTCGGTTCTTCTTCCGGAGTCAGGCGCCATTCGGTCACGTCGAAACCGGCTTCGCGCACACGGTCGGCAAAATCGCGCCCGTAATAGCGGACATGGCTGGCATCGTCATAATGGGCGTATTTGTCCGCCGCGGAGGTCACTGCAGGATTCTCATAGGTTTCGGCCCGCGCCCAGTTCTGTGGCACGGTGAAAATGGCCAGGCCGCCGGATCTGAGCACACGCAGGCTTTCGCGCATCGCCTTGCGGTCATCGGGAACATGTTCGAGCACGTGATTGGCGATGACGACATCGACGCTGTTATCGTCAAACGTCATGTCGGCCATATCCATGGCGTGACGCGCCTTGCCGGGCACCAAATCGGCGGTGTGGTAGGCCGGGCTGTCGCCCATCATCTTCTTGAAATAGCCCTCGGGTGCGAAATGCAGAATGGAGCGGCCATCGGTCAGATCAATGCCTTCGCGTTCGAGGCAGATATGCAAAAGACGGTGGCGTTCCCGGGAGGAGCAATTGGGGCAGCGGCCATCCCAGCGCGGCGGTGTCCCCAGCGCCAGAAAGCGGCCTTCATAGCCGCAGATCGGGCACAGGCGGTCAGGAGATTTCACCGAAAACTGGCGCGGATCGCGCAGCCGCGCCTGCAATGTCTTCAAGAAGACTTTCATCGTCTTGCCCCGTGAAATTCAAGTCTGATCTGCGTCCTAGCCGGTTTGCGCGCCGAGGCCAAATGAAGAGCGCCGCTGACCGGGGTATCGGTCAGCGGCGCGTCATGCCCTGTTGCCCGGAGGGTTAACGAGCCAGATGTCTGGTCAGGACATAGTCGAGGGAGATAGCGCCCGATCCGCGTCCGGCAAGGTAAAGCAACGGAATCAACCACAGTGCCACCGTTCCCCAGAAATGGACATTGGTCGGAAAGACGAAAATCTGGATGACCAGCGCCATCACAATCAGGCCTGTTGCGGCAAACCGCGAGAACAGTCCAAGCACCAGAAGGATGGGCAGAATGCCTTCACCCATCGTGGCCATGATGGCGGCGAGCGTTCCCGGGACCAGTGGAAGGGCGAACTGACCGCCTTCTGCAAACTGGTTGAAGGTCGATTGTTCAATTGTCACCGGAAAGGCCGGGATCTTGATCAATGATCTCTGGACCTCGAAATCATTGATCACCTCGACATAGTCGAACAGGCCAATGGTCTCGACCTTGTTGAGGAAGGAACGCCAGAAAACCCCGGCAATGGACAGGCGTGCAAACAGGGCGAGGAAATTGTGCGAGATGATCTCCTGAACCTTGCCATAGACCTGATGATAGAGCGCGCCTGCCGCGCCCAGGACCGGCGGATTGCCGTCAAATTTTTGCGTGCTCATGTGTCTCTTCCCCTGAAAATGCCTTCCTTCAGCAAGGCAATGAATAGCGGTACAGGCTCAACGCCCGGAAAACTGTCCGCCACGGCATTTGACGCCGTGGCAAAATCCTGACCCGCCTCGATGCGGCTGATGAAAAGTGCATCCGCGGGCGACAGCCGCCGGTAGCGCACCTCCATTTGCGGACGATGGACCAGGGTCATCTCTCCGCCTGCATCGAGCGAGATTTTCCGGACCGTGTCGTCCTCGCGATTGGTCCGCCAGATCGAAAAAGCCGGACAATCCGATGCCAGTGTGCGGACGGACGGGTGCAGTCCCGGGGCCATCGCCGCGAGTTCATCCGGCGGCAGGCCCTTCACATCCGCGAGTTTCAGCGGCAGGGCGTCCGGCGCATGATGGGCTTCCAGCCAGGCGCGTTCGATCCGGGCCACATCCGCCAGATAGACCAGCGGGCGGGCGGGCTCGAACAATTCAATGAAATCGGCAAAGTCTTCACCATACAGCGTCAGCGTCCGGCCTGAGGGCGGATGCGCGGCCCAGTAAGCCCGCGCCATACCCTGAAAGAATTGCTCGCCGACGAGCCGCTTGATGACCGGATAGGCATCACCCAACGTGTCCGCCGCGCCTTTAACAACATTATTGCGATAGACCTTGAATTTCGTGTCGGGCGCGCCTTCGGTAAAGGCCGCCAGCGCCGAGGCATCACCGGATTTCAGCGCGCGGGCAAAAATATCATGGAAGTCAGCCATTCGCGGCCACCAGAATATCCTGAGCGCGGCCGCGCTCGGCCATCAGCTGGTCGAAGGCCGGCAGATGGCTGTCGCGCTCGATCAGGGTCGGCTTCGGGCCGATTTTCCCGATTGTATAATCATAGAGCTTCCAGACGTCGTCGCGCACCGGCGCGCCATGCGTGTCGATCAGCAATTGATCGCCCAGATTCTCGTCCTGTTCATGGCCGGCGAGATGAATTTCCCCGACCGCTTCGCCCGGGACGCCGTCGATATAGCTGTAAGGATCCTGGCCCAGATTCCAGCAGGTAACGAAAACATTGTTGACGTCCAGCAACAGGCCGCAACCGGTGCGCCGGACCGCTTCGGCGAGAAAAGCCTGTTCGGTCATTTCCGATTTCAGCGGCAGATAGATGGACGGGTTCTCGATCAGGATTGTCCGGCCGAGCGCATCCTGGGTTTCGTCGATATGGGCGCAGAAACGGTCCAGCTGTGCTTCGGTATAGGGTGTGGGAAGCAGATCGCCGAAATAGGTGCCGTCATGGGCACACCAGGCAAGGTGCTCACTCATCAGGGTCGGCTGGTAGCGGTCAGCGAGCGCGCGCAACCGGTTGAGATGGTCGCGGTCCGGACGAACGGCCCCGCCCAGCGAGAGCGCGACGCCATGGAGCGATAGGGGATGCTCCCGGCGGATCGCGTCCAGCCAGGCCAGGCGCGGGCCGCCGGCCATCATGTAGTTTTCCGGATGGACTTCCGCCCACAATCCATCAACCCGGCTCTCCAGAACACTGCGATAGTGCTGGGGTTTGAGGCCGATTCCGGCACCCATTTCAGGTGCCGGAGCCAGGACAGGGTGGACAGAGACCATCCGGGGAACGCCTTTACGGACGCTCAATCGGCTCAAGCGAGCCATTGCCATAAGGCGTTTCGATCGTGGTGCAGGTGCCTTCCGGAACATAGGTCCAGGCATTGCCCTGATAATCGACCGTGGACGTGCCTTCGCACGACGTGCCGGGGCCGGCCGCACAATCGTTTTCGCCGGCCAGAGCGACACCATAACAGCGCTCCATACCGTCCATGCCCTGCATGGCGTCGTCGGCCGACACTGCGGCCGACAGGGACAGCGCCATGGCAGAAGCGGCGAGCGTGGCAAATCTGGTTTGGGTGTTCATGATATATGACCTCCTGAGGGTTCAATTTCTTCCGGCCGGGTTCAGCCCCGTCCGGCGAGATGGAAGGTGGCGTGTTTGTCCGCCCGCATCCAATCACGACTGATCGAACCCGCTAACGCCCGCGTGACCGCAATATCATCATTCCGCCGGGGTTTGTGAACAATCGGTAAGATCAACGCGGTGCGAGATCCTCCAGTGAGATCGCCACATCCCTTACAGCACGCCCGTCTGCGTCCCGGATCTGCAGGTTCACGAACCGCTCTGCCCAGTTCACATCGATCACGCCATAGTTCACGGGCGCATACATGTCGCCGATGCGATGGGGGCCGGATTCGCTGTTTTCTTCCTGAAAAGACATGTTCAGAGAGGACGAGGTGATCTCGTAGAGAGGGTAGCCGATCACGTCTTCGCGAACATAAATGCCGGATGAGTGACGATCTCCCGACATCAGGATCACGCCTCCGGCACCGGTTTCCTCCAGCAGGTTGTAAAAGCGCGCCCGTTCCTGCGGCAATGTCCGCCAGGCTTCCCAGCCATGGCCGTCGGCATGGACCTGGATCGAGCTGACAACGAGCCGGAGGTCGGCGGGCACAGAGAGCTGGTCTTCCAGCCAGGCCCATTGGGTCTCGCCCAGCATGTCCTGATTGTCCGCTCCGGACGGAATATAGCGCTCGCGCCCTTCTGCCCCGCGTTCCGGGGTCGGCGTCAGGTCCGAGCGGAAATAACGGGTGTCCAGAAGGATGATCTGGGTGCGTTGCCCTTCCGGCCCGTAGACGCGGGAGGTGTAGATGCCGGCGCGCTGACGGCGCGCGTCGTCTTCGGGGACGTTCCAGAAATCGAGGAAGAGGCGCTCTGCATATTCCTTGAATGGAAATCCGCGGCCGAAATCATTCATCCCGTAATCATGATCATCCCAGACCGCCAGCATCGGGGTTTGTGCCCGCAGGGTCTGGAATTCCGGTGCGGCGGCCAGTGCGGCATAGGCGGCGCGCAATTCCGGCAGGGTGGCGTCAAAGGACCAGGCATCCCCATACACATTATCGCCCGTATATATGAAGAGATCGGGATTGTCGGCGGCGACCCGCTCGAGGATTTCCATACCCTCCCGTTCCGGGTCATGACAGGAGCCGAAGGCAATACGGGTCAGGGCCAGCGCCGGATCGCGCGATGCCGGGGGCCCGGCGGTCGGATGGTCGAGCTCAAGCTGGCCGTAAAAGGGGCGCAAGGCCTCGAGAACGGTGCGCGGCGGCGCTCCGGCTGACGGGGCGGCGGCCTCCTGTGCCTGAAGGGGCGTGGCCAATAGCGTAAACGCGAGCAGGGTGAGACAGGCGCGCATCGAAATCTCCATACCGGTTTCGATCCGCTTACACCGGAAATGTGAAACGGCTGCGACGCTAAGGATCAAGGCGCGGAACATAGGCCTGAAAGCGTTCGACATTGGGGCCGAAGCGGACCCTCTGGGCCCCGATGGCGGCCGGGGCGTCAGCCGGGCATTGTCCGGCATTGACGAAGGATCCGCGCGGTCCGGACGCACTAAAATCCTCATCCGCAACACAAAGCCTGCCCTCATGGGCGGGCGGGGCCACGCCATTATCGGCGCGCCGGGCCGCAAACCACACTTCACCGCCGGCGGGGAAACCGCGATAGACGTCCCGGCAAAGCGTGGCCGGTATCCGCACCCAGCCCGTTATCTCGAAGCCGGCGAAATCAGCACTGGCACCCGCGGTAATCTCAGCGTCCACCGGCCAGGTATTGCAGACTTCCAGCGTGTTGAGCGGGGCAGCCAGACCATCGCGACCTGGCTGTGTCTGGCGGCAAAGCACGGCATCGGCTTCGGGAAAATCATCGCAGCCATATCGCACCTGCACGCGGCCCCATCCGGAGCGGAAGGGCGAAACCGGCATTCGCTGGAAGCCGGTCAGACGCTCGTCATCGCCACATCCTTCCGGTCTGGCCCGGCCGAAATAGGTCTGGGCCGGCATGCAGTAGCGGACATCGGCAGCGTCGCTGGCGGGCCAGCGCCAGCTGCCGGAAACGGCACCCAGCCAGACTTCATTTCCCACGATATTGCCCAGATTGCCTTCGAGGCAGTCACCCGGGACAATCTCGAACCAACCCCGCACAAGGCGCTGATCCGTCGGATCGTTGCGATAAGCCGCCGCAATACCGATCGCGAATGGCGCATCATTGCAGGCGTTCAGCACAACCGGACGCGGTGCCTGAGCCTGCGCAGCGGCGCTCAGGCAGAAGGCTGTCAGCAGGAAAAGAACACGCATGGGGTGAGTTTAACCCGCTGACACCGGAGCGCCAGCGGTAAAGCCTGCTATTCCACTACCGGCTCCGGTGCCGGATAAGCCTCGAACCGCATGGGCTGGCCGATGACATCAATCCGGACCACCTGGCGCAGCCCGTCATTGCCGGTGACGTAGATGTCGTTCTCCGGCGACGCGCCGCGCAATTCCAGGCGCAGCGTGTCAAACCTGCCGGCAATGGTGTCGACCGCGCCGCCCTCAAACGCGGTGATGGTCACCGTGCCAGCCGCGCCGGCCAGCGAGGAAAACCAGTCAAACCCGATTGAGTCCCCGGGCTCCAGCGGCAGAGTCTGGGACAGGAAGAAGACGGCCGCCCGCATCACCATGCCGTCGGTTACCGGCGTGTTGATTTCCGCCGATTGTTGCCCGGCAAGCGGCTGGGTGAAGGTCCGCCTGCCGACCATCACCCCGTCTTGCGCGGCAGCCTCGACGGAGAGGATGGCGGATTGCTGGTGAAAACGCACCGCAACATCGATCGGTGCCAGCGTGTCGGCGTGAATGGATCCGGCCATCGTTTCATAGATTTCCTGACTGGCCAGCATTGAGCGGTCATAGAACCGGATGATGCCGTTCTCATCATCCCGCACCCAGCCGAGACGCATGAAACCGTCCGCTTCGTCATTATTGATCAGCTGAAGGTGCATTTCTCCCGATTGCGGCAGGGCGGCCACGGCTCCTGCGCGCCAGTCGTCCCGGGCTGCCGCTGCCCCCGCGACCGCAATGGCCGGAAGCAAGGCTGTGAGGATTGTTTTCATGATGCCTCCCTCTGTGATCAGGCCCCTCCTGACCCTGACACGAAATGTGCGGGGGAATACTGAAATATCGTCCATGCTCATCACATGCCGGTGACTAGCCGCCGAAAAACATCTGCCACATCAAGCGGCCGGGCATGAAGGCGAACAGGCCCGGCACCACCAGTGCGCCGAGAAACAGGCCAAGCGCATCGCCGCGGTGCTTGGCCGTCCGTTTCGCCCGCGCACTCATGATGATGCCGACAATCCCGAACAGTGTCAGTGGCACAAAAATATGGATGAAGCTGAAGCTGCCATTATTGAGCTCGCGAATGAAAATGGCGGTCAATGCAGCGGTCAGCATCAGGCCGAGCCAGACATAACCCAGCGTGCGGTGTGGAATCGTGCCTTTGGGCGCAAAAAGCTGAACCAGCCCCAGTCCCAGTGCGGCCACCGCCGATCCAGCATGGATCTGAACAATCAGCGGGGCGCGGGCGAAGGCGGCAAGGTCGAGGCTGACCCGGCTGTATTCTGCGGCAAAGGCAACGGCAAATTCGCCCAGCCCGAAGCCATTGAAAAATCCGGCCTGGGCGAGGGCGGCACCGATCACAATGGCCACCAGCCCGAAACCAATTGCGAAATCACGTATCAAGTTCATCAGCCTGTCCTCCGGCAAATCTGCGATACCGGTTGATTGCCGCGGGTTCTGACCGGGCGGAACCGGCACTTCGCAAACGGGCTGTTTCCCGTCGCGAATGGCGCTAGGTTTCCATTCACGAAACGCGAATGGAGAGCGGGTTCCGTGCAACGACTGGTCAATTGGCTGAAGGCTCATGGGGCCGGCTATCTGTTCGTAGCCGGGATCGGCACATTCCTGGCCATTCTTGCGCCCTATAATACTGGCGGGCTGGGCTGGCCGTGGGTGTGGTTCTACTGGGTGTCGCTGATGATCCTCGGCGGGGCCTCCGGAAATGCCGCAGCGTGGCTGCTGGGCCGCCTCGCGCCCGGCCTGTCCCCGCTCGCCACCTATACGGCCATAGCCTTTATGGTGGCGGTGCCGGTGAGCGCTGCCGTGATCGCGCTGCAGGCGGCCGTCGGTTTCACGCCGCCGCTCGTGCAATGGCCGGTCATCTACGGCTTCGTACTGGTGATTTCCGGCGGCGTGACGGCGCTGACCTATCTGCTCGACCGGCCGGATGATGCCAGCCTTGCGCTAAAGGCCGGACGGGCGCTGACCGACAAGCTGCCGGTCCGGCTCCGGACCGCCGACATTCTCGCCCTGCAATCGGAAGATCATTATCTGCGGGTTCATACAGCGCGCGGCGATGCGCTGATCCTGATGCGGCTGAGCGATGCCATGGCCGCGGTGGAAAGACTGGAAGGTATGCAGACCCACCGCTCCTGGTGGGTGGCGCGACCGGCGATCGAAAATGCGGAGAAAGCCGGCGGGCGGGCCGAGCTGACCCTGACCGGCGGGATTACGGCGCCTGTGAGCCGGAGCTTCTATCCGCTTCTGCGGGAGAAGGGCTGGATCTAACGCCGCGCGAACCAGTCCTCACGGGACTGGCCCCAGACATCGACAATCATGCCAAAACCCGCGACTTCCGCCTTGCGGCCCAGATTGCGCGAGCCGAGTTTCCTGGCAACGCCCTGTGAGCCGGTATTCTTCTCGTCGATCAGGTGGATGACAGACTCCCAGCCGAGCTCGTCAAACGCCCAGTCGATGGAGCGCGCGGCGGCCTCGCTGGCATACCCCTTGCCCCAGGCTTCGCGCTTGATCGTCCATCCGACCTCCGGCTGCGGCCAGCCATGCGGAAACCAGGGACCGACACGGCCCAGCCATTCGCCGGTCGCCCGGTCCTCGACCGTGAAAAACCCGTATCCGCGCAAGGCCCAATGGCCGATGATGCTGGCGATGGCGCGCCAGACCATGGGCGGCGATTGCGTGCCGCCGATATGGCGCGCGGTTTCCTCGTCCGCCATGGCGGCGGCGAGCGGTTCGAGATCACGCTCTTCCGGGACGCGCAGGATCAGGCGCTCTGTTTCAAGACGGGGTCCGAATGCCGACACATCCATCACCATGACTCACTCCTGCAACCATTGTCTGTTGCGGGAATAGGCCCGCCGGCCGCATGTGACAAGGCGGGCTGCCATGGCTTTGCCATAATTGGCGCGAAAATTGCGCATGAGGGATGTTCGCCAACACGAAAGTGAGCCCGCCCTCTCATGTCTCCAGCAAACCGTCCCACAATCATACGCCTTGCGGTGTACTGGATCCTTGCGGCAGCCATGACCGGCATCATTTCCGGACTCGCCTTTGCGACCGGCATTGTATCATGGGTGTATGAGGATCTCAGCCGGCCGCTCTGGCTGCCGCCGGTAATGGTCCTGACCTGGCTGTGGATTGCCAAGACCATGCTGATGGCGCTGGCGCTGTGGACGGTGGACCGTTTCGGACACGGATGGGAGCGCCGCCTGGCCATCGGCCTGATCGTGCTGCTCTATCTGGCTTCGGCCGGATGGATTACCGGCTTTGTCATCTTCCGGGACCTGACCTTCGGATTTTATGCCATTCTCGGCAGCTGGGTGCTGACAACGCTGACAATGCTGGTCATCGGACGGGCGCAGAAAGCCGCCGCCCTCATGATGTGGCCGGTCTTTTTCTGGACGACTTTCATGCTCACCATCTCGTTCGAGCTGATGCGGCTCAATACCGGCATGCAACTCGCCGCCTTCTAGTCTGCCTCAAGCTGTGCCAGCACATCCTCGACCGTGATCCTCTGGCGATAACCACGCTCCTCGCCATATCCCGGCTCGTGCCAGTATTTGCCCTCGATCATGCCGTCCGCACCGACGATGAATGTGATCGGATACGGCACGCCATAAGCCATGCTGTCGGGGTCAGTATAGACCGGATCGCGGATGTCCAGAGCATCCACCAGGGATGAATCCGGGTCGGATAGCAGGGTGATGCCGATCGACCGGCGTTCGGCAAAGGCCCGGAGTGTGTCCACGCTGTCATAGGTGATCGTCACCACACCATAGCCGAGAGTGGCAAACCGGCCGGCGGCGGCATTCACCTCCATCGTCTGGGTCTGGCAGAAGGGGCACCAGTCGAGCGAACGGTTGAAGTAAATGACAGTTCCGTTTTCGCCCGCAATGTCTGCCAGCGTCCGCATCCCGCCATCGGCATCACTCAGACGGAAATCCGGCATCGGACTGCCGACGGGCGGACCGAGCGTTTCGGCGGTATCGCTGGCGGCCGCCAATGCTTGCGCATTTTCCGGCGGAGTGTCACCGCCGCCGGAACAGGCAAACAGACCCAGCGTGATGACCGGCGTCAGATATTTCAACATGGATAGCCCCATTTCTTCCCGCACGGGAGTTGGGGCCATCGCACTGTCCGGTCAAGGCCGCTCACGGGGATATGGCGGAGATGTCAGCCCGCGTGATCAGGCGAGGCTGGAATCAAGGCCCTTGCAGGCCTCGAGCAGTTCCTTCACCGCATTGACGCTGACCTGAAGGTTGGACTTTTCCTCTTCGGACAGGGCGATCTCGATGACGTCTTCGGTTCCGCCAGCGCCGATCATGGTCGGAACGCCGACATAGAGCCCGTCGAGACCATATTTGCCCTCGACATAGGAGGCGCAGGGCAGGATGCGCTTCTGGTCGCCGAGATAGGCCTCGGCCATGGCGATGGCGCTGGAGGCCGGCGCGTAATAGGCCGAGCCATTGCCCAGCAGGCTGACAATTTCGCCGCCGCCCTTGCGGGTGCGGTCGACGATTTCGTCAAGGCGGCTGACATCGACGCCCTTGATCTTGGCCATGTCCGCCACCGGAATGCCGTTGATCGTGGAATAGGACAGAACCGGCACCATGGTGTCGCCATGACCGCCCAGCACGAAGGCGTTCACATCGCGGACCGAGACGTCGAATTCCCAGGCCAGGAAGGTGGCAAAGCGGGCCGAGTCGAGCACGCCGGCCATGCCGACCACCTTGTTGTGCGGCAGGCCGGAAAACTCGCGCAGCGCCCAGACCATGGCGTCCAGCGGATTGGTGATGCAGATGACAAAGGCGTCCGGGGCATGCTTCCTGATGCCCTCGCCCACGGCTTTCATGACTTTCAGATTGATACCAAGGAGGTCATCCCGGCTCATGCCGGGCTTGCGCGGCACACCGGCAGTGACGATCACCACATCGGCGCCGGCAATGTCGGCGTAATCATTCGAGCCGGTGATCTTTGCGTCAAAGCCCTCAATCGGGCCGCACTGGCTGAGATCCAGCGCCTTGCCCTGCGGCATGCCCTCGGCAATGTCGAACAGGACAATGTCACCCATTTCCTTCTTCGCCGCGAGATGGGCGAGCGTGCCGCCAATCATTCCGGAACCGATGAGGGCAATCTTATTACGGGCCATGGGGTGCTCCTTCGCAAGTGCGGAAATTTGCGCACGGGTCTAGACCCGGCAGGGCGATGCGGCAAGAGGGCGGATCGTCACCCGGTGCTGTAGAAGATGTCGGACGCATCCTCCCCGCGCTTCAGCCGTGGCGTCTGGCCGGCCATGCGGCGGAATTCGCGGGTCATATGGGCCTGATCGGCATAGCCGGTTTCCATCGCGATGTCCGACAGTGAACCGGTGCCGTTGCGGATCGCCTGACGGGCCAGATGATAGCGGGTGATCTGGAGGAATTCGCCAGGGGTGAGCCCGGTCCGGCGCATGAAATCCCGGTCGAGCGTGCGAATCGAGACATGGGCCGCACCGGCGAGCGCCGACGGGCGCAAGGCCGGGTTCTGTTCCAGCCGGGCCATCGAGGCGCGCACCCGCGCTCCGGCCGGAGATGCGGGCGAAGGGTCCAGAAGCAGTTTGTCAGCGGCCGCAGCGAAATCTGCAAGCGGTTGTTGTGCGGCGTCCACCAGCGCATGGATCACCGGCCCCGGCATGATCTCCGCCAGATCCCGGCTGCGATTGCGCAGATGCCGCGGGGCCTGCGTGATCGCCCCCACCCCGTCCGGGCGCAGGCGAATGGCCAGAAGCCGCATGGGGGAGGTTCGCTTCAATTCCAGAACGCGCGTCAGCGGGCCATAAATCATGTGGCGGGGCTGACGCTCCCAGACCTCACCGGTTTTCTCCAGCGGCGGCTCGGCCAGGTGAAAGATGATCTCGCAACGCGTATCCGGCGCAATCCGGTCCTCGCCGGGTCCCGATTCCAGCTGCCAGACGCCTTCGATCACGTCATGGCCGTCAACGGGCCGGAATGTGTAAGCGGGCGCGGTGTCCATATTCTTCAAGACCTGGCAGATGTCCGGTCATAATGTGCGGGGAAACCGGAGAAAATGCCATGCTGAAACCCCTGCTTGCCACCAGCCTTTTCATGACCCTGCCTGCGCTTGCCGCGGCCGATGACCTGTCCTGGATGGAGGGACACTGGCGCAGCGAGGCCGATGGCCGCGTGTCCGAGGAAATCTGGACCAATGGCGAGGGCGGACTTTATCTTGGCGTCAATCGCAGTCTCCGGAACGGCCAGGCGAGCGGTTTCGAATATCTGCGGATCATAAATACGGACGAGCGGACGGCCTATTGTGCCCAGCCGGGCGGTGGCGAGGCCGTCTGCTTCGACCAGGTGGAGAGCACCGAACACGCCGTGACGTTCGAAAATCCCGATCATGATTTCCCGCAGCGCATCCGCTATGCGCGCGACGGTGACAGTCTGACGGCGACAATATCGGACCTGTCGGGCGAGCAGGCCTTCAGCTTTGGCTGGGAGCGTGTGGGAGACTAACGCTTCATCGCCATCAGCACGCCGTCGCCAATGGCAGTGAAGGCGATCTCGACGCGATCATCCTCGCGCAGCTTGTCGGCAATGGCACGCAGGGCCTCGGTGTCCGCGTCGCACTTGGCGGGATCGGCAACCGAGCCGGACCACAGCACATTGTCGAACAGCATGATGCCGCCGGGCCGCAACAGGCTGAGACCGGCGGTGTAGTAATCGGGATAGCCGGTCTTGTCGGCGTCCACGAACATCAGGTCGACGCTTTCGGCCAGACCGTCATTCAACAGGCCGATCAGGCTCTGGCGCGCATCGCCAATGACGGGCTGGATGATGTCGGCGACACCGCCTTCCTTCCAGTAATCCTCGGCGATGCCGATGAAGTCATGGGACACATCACAGGCATAGAGGCGGGCCTTTGACCCATGCATTTCCTTCATGGTTTCCGCCGTGGCGAGGGCAGAATAGCCGGTGAAGACCCCGACCTCGACCGCCGTCCTGGCGTTCACCATGCGGGCGATCAGCTTCATGAAAGCGCCCTGTTCCGGGCTGATCTGCATCATCTTGTCTTCGCGTGCATCGGTCTCGATGCGGCAACGTTCCAGCGCCGGGGATTCGGCACGGTTGGCCTTGCGGACATAGT
This sequence comes from Hyphobacterium indicum, assembly GCF_003129605.1. GTDB lineage: Bacteria > Pseudomonadota > Alphaproteobacteria > Caulobacterales > Maricaulaceae > Hyphobacterium > Hyphobacterium indicum. The sequence goes on along the minus strand of NZ_QBDX01000001.1, from coordinate 49,876 downwards.
TGGTGAGGGTTTCGTCGAGACTGATGGATCGCGACATCAGCTTTCTCCTGTTTCCGGGATCGCTTCGTCATGGGCCGCGGCGAGATAGGTCTCGGACCGCATTTCCATCAGGCGCGACGCCGTGCGTTCAAATTCGAAAGCGCCATCGCCCGCCGGATATAAATCGTCCGGTTCGGCGGCGGCGCTCATGACCAGCTTGGTTTTCGCCTCATAGAGCGCGTCAATCAATGTGACAAAGCGTTTCGCCTCATTGCGTTTTTCCGGTGTCAGCTGCGGCACATCCCCGATCAGCACCGTATGGAACTGCGCGGCAATGGCGAGATAATCCGCCGCGCCCAGGGGCCGGGCGCATAATTCGGCAAAGGTGAAGCGGGCCACACCTGCTGCCTCGCGCGGCACCGGCACAGAGCGGCCCTGAACGGTGAGCGTGCAGGATTGCGGCTCGGCGCCTTGTGTCAGCCGTTTCCAGGCGTCATCCAGGGCCGCATCCGCTTCACGGCCCAGCGGCGTGTAATAGACCGGCGCGGCGGTGAGCTGCCGCAGGCGGTGATCAATGCCCGAGGCGATCTCCATCACGTCGAGCCGCGATTTCAGCTCCGCGATAAAAGGCAGGAAAAGCTGGCGGTTGATGCCATCCCTGTAGAGGTCGTCCGGCACGCGATTGGAGGTCGCCACCACGACCACGCCAATGTCGAATAATTGCTCGAACAGACGTCCCAGCAGCATGGCGTCGGCAATATCGGTGACCTGGAATTCGTCAAAACAGAGCAGGCGCGCCTCTGCGGCGATGGCTTTCGCCACGGGCGGGATCGGATCATCCTGACCCTTCTTCCGCTCCAGCCGCTTACGCCAGGCTCCGATGCGGGCGTGGGTTTCCTGCATGAATTCATGAAAGTGGACACGGCGTTTCCTTGCCACCGGAGCGGTGCGGAAAAACAGATCCATCAACATGGACTTGCCACGCCCGACGCCGCCCCACAGGTAAAGCCCGCGCGGCGGCGGTGTCTTGCGCCGGAACCAGCCATCCCGGATGCGCCATTTCGACAGGCGCTGGTGGAGATCCGTCAGGGCATCTGCCGCAGCCAGCTGGCCGGCGTCCTCGGTCAGCGTGCCCCTGGCAATACGGCGCTGCAGATTTTCAATCGGGGTCATGAGGCGAAAATCAACACAGCCAGCAGCAGGCCGAAAGCCAGTCCGGCAGCGGCCACAAGATAGAGCGGGCGTTTGATCTCTCGCATGAATGCCTATTGGCAGCAGCTGGCCGTGCAAGCAAGTCCGGCCTTGCATAACTGCTTTTTAACACCCTGAATTTCCGTCGACGTTATATAGAGGCGGCGGTTCTGTGAGGGTGGAGACATGCGGATTAATCGACGAAATGTTCTGGCCGGAAGCGCCGCGATGAGCGGGTTATTGCTCACAGGCTGTGGTATGAATCATCGCGTGACTTCGAACTGGTTGACCCAGCGCATTGCCGGCATTCCGGAAGCGCACAACATTCCCGGCATGACAGCTGGCATCGCCCTGCCAGGCGGCAACGTGGTGACCGCGGCAACAGGACTGGCCGATCTGGAAACCGGCGAGGCCATGCGTCCGGACCATGTGATGCAAGCCGGTTCGACCGGAAAGACATTTGTGGCGGCATCCGCCACGGATCTCGTCCTTTCCGGCGATCTCGATCTGGACGCCCCGATCGGCACCTGGCTCGCAGACGCGCCGTGGTTTGACGATCTTGCCCACCGCGACGCGATCACGCCGCGCCTGCTGCTGACGCACCGATCCGGACTGGTGGAATATCTTGGCCAGCCGGAATTTACACCGCTGCATGCCGCGCGCATCGCCACCGACCCTGACCGCCCGATCCGAACCGATGAAAGCCTGCCGATTGCCGTTGCTGCCGGGCCGTTATTTGCGCCGGGCGAAGGCTTTTCCTATGCGGACACGAATTATTTGCTGATCGGCCTGATCATCGAGGCGATCAGCGGGCGCACCTATGAGGCGCAAGTGACGAGCCGCATTCTGGAGCCGAACGGTCTGACCGGCGGCATATTGCCCGCGACGCAGCGCGCGATCCCGGACCTTGCCTCCAGCTATCTGGCGCAGCCGATATTCGGCCTTCCCGAAAAATGCTCGGAAAACGGCGTATTGGCCATGCATCCTTTGACCGAGTGGACCGGCGGCGGGATGGCCACGCGAGCGGGTGATCTCGCCCGCTGGGGCTGGCTGTGGTTTGGCGGACGGGCCTTGTCGGGCGCGTATGACATGATCGCCGAGGCCGAACGCGGTTCCGGCGTCATCGAAGCGGATGGCGCGGACTGGCGCTATGGCATGGCCTGCGAAATACGTCTTTCGCCCGGCCCGCGGCTGATCGGGCATCGCGGCTGGTTCCCGGCATTCCAGTCGGTGTTGGCCTACAAGCCCTCGCTCGACATGGCGGTAGCGCTGCAGTTCAACCGCGTGCCGTCTGTTCCTGATATGTACGGGCTGGCGGAATCCATTCTCGATGAGGCGGCCGCGCTCTGACCGCAAAGATCAGGACCGACGACCTAGCGAAGTGTTTCCAGCACCGCCCGGAAATCGGCCGGCAGGGGTTTGGGCCGGCGGGCTTTGGCGTCGACATAGACATGGACGAAGAAGGCCTCGGCAGCGGGGCTGTCTGCATTCTTCGCGAAAGCCCCGACTTCATAGCGCACGGATGAGGTGCCGATATGGGTGACGCGCAGGCCGACATCGATGACTTCCGGATAGGCGAGCGACGCAAAATACCGGCAGCCGGATTCCACCACCAGGCCGATCTGGTCGCTGGTCGCCGGGTCGAGCACGCCTTGCTCGATCAGGTGCCGGTTCACGACCGTATCGAGCAGCTCGTAATAGACGACATTGTTGAGATGGCCGTAGACATCATTGTCCTGCCAGCGCGTGGCGATCTCGATGAAGACGGGATAGTCGGCCCGGCCGGTCTGTGCCCCGCTCATACGATTTCCTCATAGAGCCGGACGATGTCGTCATAGGTCAGTGCGCGCGGATTGTTCGGCAGCAGGCGGTCATTGGCCGCTACATCCTCGGCCATGCGCGGAATGTCATTGTGCGAGATGCCCAGCTGGGAGAGGCGGCGCTCGATGCCCGTGGCCCCGGCGATGCGCTCCATTTCCGCGATCAGCCCGGCGGATGAGGCTTCCAGGCCCATATGCGCGGCCATTTCAGCGTAGAGGTCTTCGGCGGCCGCAGCGTTGAATTTCAGCACCGGCGGCAGGACGACCGAATTGGACAGGCCGTGCGGCACATGGAAAATCCCGCCCAGCGGATAGGCCATGGCATGGACTGCGCCGACCGGTGAGTTGGAAAAGGCCTGCCCGGCCAGCATGGCGCCCAGCAGCATGTCGCCGCGGGCCTCGATGTTGGAGGGTTCGTCACAGGCGGTGAGGATGGCGCCCTGCAGCTTTTTCAGCGCGGCCAGCGCCAGGGCATCGGACACCGGGTTTTTCGAGCGCTTGTTGGTGAAGGCCTCGATGGCATGGACCATGGCGTCGATCCCGGTTGCCGCCGTGGCATGCCTTGGCAGGCCCAGCGTCAGCTCCGGATCGAGGATGGCCATATCGGCATAAAGCGCGCCGGATGCGATGCCGCGCTTCGATGTCGCGCCGGTGGTCAGCACCGCGACATTGGTGACTTCCGAACCGGTGCCCGCCGTGGTCGGGATCATGATGGAGGGCAGTCCGGCCACCCGTACCTGCTCGACGCCATACATTTCCGACAAGGGCTGGTCGCCGCCTGCCAGAAGGGAGACGACTTTCGCCGTATCCATGGGCGAGCCGCCGCCAAAGGCGATGATGGCCTGCGCGCCGAACTCGCGGGCTTTTGCGGCGGCGTCCAGGACGACGGCTTCGGGCGGATCGGCGACCACCTCGTCAAAGACGAAAACGTCGAAACCGTCTGCTTTCAGCGCAGCGAGCGCATCATCTATCAGCCCTGCCGCGCGGACGCCGGTGTCGGTGACGAAGAAGAGGCGTTTGGCGTCTTTCAGGACCGGAGCGGCGAGACGGGCCAGACGCTTTGACGCGCCAGCTTCAAAGACGATGTGCGGGACAGTGCGGAAGGAAAAATTGTGCATGCGGCGGGAGATTAGCCGGGCGTGTGCGGGTGGCAAGCGCTTACCGGTGCAGTGATCTGCATTCCCCTCCCCCTTTGTGGGGAGGGGTAGGGGTGGGGGAATTACCCGCTACCACATTGATCACCCCACCCGGCCCTGCGGGCCACCCTCCCCATCAAGGGGAGGGGAAAGTCGCGATGTCACTTGGTAAGGGGTTCGTCCCTACCCCATCGTGGGGATGACAAAGGCCTGATCGCCGATATCGCCGGTGGGCCAGCGCTGGGTCACGGTCTTGATTTTGGTGAAGAAGCGGATGCCCTCGGTGCCGTACTGGTTGGTGTCGGTGAAGGCCGAGCGCTTCCAGCCGCCAAAGGAGTGGTAGGCGACCGGTACCGGGATCGGCACATTGATGCCGACCATGCCGACCTGGACCTTGGCGGCAAATTCGCGCGCGGCCAGCCCATTGCGGGTGAAGATGGCAACACCGTTGCCGTATTGATGGTCGCTGGGCAGATGGGCGGCCTCATCGAGGTTTTCGGCACGGACGACCTGCAGCACGGGACCGAAGATTTCCTCTTCATAGGTCTTCATGCCGGGTTTGACATTGTCGAACAGGGTCGGGCCGATGAAGAAGCCATTCTCATGGCCCTGCAGTTTGAAACCGCGGCCATCGAGCAGAAGGTCCGCGCCTTCTTCCACGCCCAGCGTGATATAATCTTCCACGCGCTGTTTGTGGGCCGCGGAGACAACCGGGCCGTAATGCGCATCGCCATCGGTGGAGACGCCGACGCGGAGTTTTTTCGCTTCGTCCAGCATGCGGCCGACGAATTCATCCGCCGTATCCTTGCCGACCGGCACCGCCACGGGCAGCGCCATGCAGCGTTCGCCGGCCGAGCCGAAGGCGGCACCGAGGAAGTCGTTGACGACCTGGTCCATATCCGCATCCGGCATGATGATGCCGTGGTTTTTCGCGCCGCCCATGGCCTGGAAACGCTTGCCCTGCTCGGTGCAGGTGCGGGCGATATAGTGCGCGATGTCGGAGGAGCCGACGAAGGAGACCGCCTTCACATCATCATGGGTGAGCAGCGCATCGACTGCCTGCTTGTCGCCATGGACGATCTGCAAGACGCCTTCGGGCAGGCCGGCTTCCATCCACAATTCGGCGAGGCGGACCGGAACCGACGGATCTTTCTCCGACGGTTTCAGGACCAGCGCATTGCCGGTGGCGATCGACATGCCCATGAACCACATCGGGATCATGGCGGGGAAGTTGAACGGCGAAATGCCCGCGACCACGCCCAGCGGCTGGCGCATGGAATAGACATCAATGCCCGGCCCGGCGCTGTCGGTGTATTCGCCCTTCATCAGATGCGGCACGCCGCAGGCAAATTCGATGACTTCCAGGCCGCGGATGATGTCGCCCTTTGAATCGGCGATCACCTTGCCATGCTCGGCGGAGAGGAGGTGCGCCAGCTCGTCCATCTCGGCTTCGACGAGATTTTTGTAGGCCATCAGCACGCGGGCGCGGCGCTGCGGATTCATCGCCGCCCAGATGCGCTGCCCCTTCTTGGCGCCTTCCACGGCGCGCGCCACCTCGGTCTCATCGGCAAATTGCACGCGCGCCTGCACCTCGCCGGTATTGGGGTTGTAAACATCGCCGAAACGGCCGGTCTTGCCGGTGAAGCTCTGGCCGTCGATGAAGTGATTGATCTCGCGCATCTCGTCTCTCCCTCGCCCTGGCGGGCGGTCATCTGGTGTTGGCGCTGATATCGCGCCTGAGAGGCGGCACGTCAAATGGCGAGGTGTGTGGTCAGGTGTCGCTGTCGTCTTTGGGCTGGATGGGTTTGCCAGTGCCATCATGGGGCGGCACGAACCGTTTAATAGCCAAAACCTCTTCAAACTTGGGAGGTGAATGGGGATTCCAACGCGCGGATAAAAGCTGTTCGCGGCTCGGAAAGCCTTTTCCATTTTCGTCAGCTTCAAACGCCGAAAATGTGACGCCTGTAAGTTCAGCATGCCTAATACCAGCGTTACTAAAAACGCACTCTTCAAAACTGGCGTCAGTCAAGATGGCGTTGTCCAAATACGCTTGGCTAAAATTTACCTCATTGAGGCTAGATCGCTGCCAAATTGATCCGGCGAGCAGCGCTTCGCTAAGATCACAATCACGCAATTCACAATCCGAAAAATTTGCCTCCCGCAAAAACGCTTTTCTAAAATCTGTGCGTGAGAAATTGGCATTCGACAAATTGCAACCAACAAAAGAGATTTCCTTCAGGCACGAGCCAGAAAAGTTGAATGATCGTAGATCGGATTCGGGCGGAATTGTAATTCCTGATAAATTACAATTACTTAAATTAATTCCACCTTCTTTATTAATGTTAGGTCGCTGCGCTACGGGCCAAGATCGTATCAATGCAATCAAACAGACTTGTACATCCAGCCTTGGACTAACCACATCGCTACTTTCGTTTAGGATTGATTTTTGTTGAATAAACGCTGCCAGACTATCACCGACGCGCTTGGCGAAATGGTTGTCGCTGCTTAGATCTGAAAAGTCCGCCCTCATGAGGGTCTCAAGGGAATAAATTGCGGCCACTCGCCGATCTACACTGTCAGAATCCAGTAACTCTATCGCCTTCGCAAACGTGCTAGCGTTCAATCCTTCTCTTTCAATCCGACGCTCTTGGTGAATTAATTCGGTTCTGCGCAGTCCATTAATTAAAGTGACGACAGCGAATATTGAGCCGATCAGAAACGACAGTGCCCAGACCCAGTTGCGCACACTTTCGGCAATGTTCTCCGGATTGATCCATGCAACTGTGGGATGGACCCGACTACTGGCATTCTCGTAAATCCAATCGACAAGCCAAAACCCACTACCCAGCAATAACGCTCCAATAACCAATATCGACCAGACAATTGCTCGACGGCGTAAATGCCCGACGATTCTGAGTGGCAATTGATGCCTCAAACCATGAGAGGCTCTTACTCCGTTGCTGAGTCGGCGAAATGAGTTTCGATTGTTCATTCAAGAATACGTCACCGAGTCGCCACTTGGTTGCAATCGGCAATTCAATCTGTCCACAGATTTGGACTAATCCATATCCCCCCTCCCCCTCGATTCGCGAAGCGGTTAGAGTGGTGATTCGAAAAGGCGGGCGCTCGCGCTGTCTTTATCCATGGGGGACTTCGCCGGTATGCCCGAAGGCGGGATCAACATAACCGAGATCGTCTCGATTTCCGTCACGCTGGCGGCCGTTGTGTTCGGCCTGATTGCGGGTCTCTGGGCCTACCGTCTGACGGCAGGCGCGCGGGCAGCGCAGGCCCTGTGGCGCAAACGATCGCGTGAGCTGGAAGACCGCATTGCCCGCGCCGATGGCGTGTTCGGAGCCTTTCCCGGCCTGGTGCTGGTGTGGGACGAGGTTCCGGAGCTGGAGGATGGCAAGCTGGACGGCTGGGGGCGGCCGCGGATTTTCGGCTCACCGACCGCGCTGGCCAGCCTGCTGAAATTTGCCGAAGCCAGCGAGGGGCCGGACCCGGCCGGCCTGCTGCTGGAAGGCGTTGCCGATTATGAAGCGCGTTCGGCGGGCGGCACCGACACCACGCTGCGCCGCCGCTTTGCCGAACTGATTGCAGATGGCCGGCCCTTCTCGATGACCATTATCGGCCCGGAAGGCCGCTTTCTGGAGGCGGATGCCCGCGCCGCCGGGACGCAGCTGGTTGTCTGGCTGTCGGATGCCACCATCAGGGGGCTGGATGAATCCGAAGCACGGGGCCGGGTCGAGGATGCCCGCCGACAGCTGGAAGCCGATCCGATTGCCATTCTCGACACGCTGGAACGCGCGCCCTATCCGTCCTGGCGGATGAATGCGACGGGCCGCATCGTCTGGGCGAATGCCGCTTATGCCCGCGCGGTAGAGGTCGATACGCCGGCCGAAGTGCTGGAAAAACAGATCGCGCTGGAACCGGCGATCAGGGATCTGGCGATGGAAGCGGCGAAATCCGGCGAGGCCGTGTCGGCGCTGAAACCGGTCGTGGTCGAAGGGTCGCGCCGGGCGCTGGATCTGGTCAGCTTCCCGATTTCCGGCGGCGCCGCCGGGTTTGCGCTGGATGTGACCGATGGCGAGGAAGCCAAGACCGCGCTGAAACGCTTCCGCCGCGCCTTCGACGACACGCTGGACCAGCTGGCCGAGGCGGTCGCCGTGTTTGACCGGGGCCAGAAGATGGTCTTCCGCAATACCGCCTTCGACAATCTCTTCGGTCTGGACCGGCAATTGCTGGACAGCCGACCTGGCCATGGCGAAATGCTGGACCGGCTGCGCGAGGCCCGCAAAATTCCCGAACAGGCGGATTATGCCAGCTGGAAGAAAGCCGAGCTGGCCCGGTATGATGATGCGCCGGATGCGGAAATTCCCGACGAGCTGTGGAATCTGCCCGATGGACGCACGCTGCGGGTGGCGCGCCAGCGCAATCCGCTGGGCGGCCTGCTCATGGTGTTCGAGGACAAGACGGACGAGCTTTCCCTGCGCTCGCGTTATAACACGCTGATCAATGTGCAGCGCGCGACTCTGGACAAGCTGCACGAGGCGGTGGCGGTGTTCGGGTCAGACGGCCGCCTGCGCCTGCACAATTCCGAATTCGAGCGTTTGTGGAATCTGGAAGCGGCCGAACTGGACGGCCAGCCGGAGCTGGAAATCGTCGCGGAAAAGTGCTCGGCCCTGTTCGACAATCCCGGCGTCTGGGCCGACATGAAAGCCCGCGTCGCCGATCCCAGCCCGGAAGCGCGGCGCCATGTCACCGGCGAGATGGAACGCGAGGACGGCAAGGTTCTGGTCTGGCTGTCACGCCCGCTGCCCGATGGTGCCACGCTGATCGCCTGGCAGGATGTGACTGACAGCCGCCGCATCGAGGAAGCGCTGCGCGAACGCGCCGAGGCGCTGGAGGCCTCCGAACGCATCAAGGGCGAATTTGTCGAGCATGTCAGCTATCAGCTGCGCACGCCGCTGACCACGATCACCGGCTATGCCGACATGATCCTGCAGGGCATTGCCGGCGAGCTGAGCGATCAGCAGAAGAATTATCTCGGCTATGTGCGCTCGGCCGCTGACGAGCTGGAGAAAATGGTCACCGACATTCTCGATGTCGCCGCCATTGATGCCGGTCAGCTCGAACTCGACCCCACAGATGTCGATCTCAAGGCGCTGGCCTCGGATGCCGTCGAATTGCTGGCCTCGAAAGCCGAACATGCCGGCGTCCGTCTGGCCGTCAATGCGCCGTCCGGCGAGGCAGTGATCACCGGCGACGCCAAGCGGCTGCGCCAAATCACGGTCAATCTGTTGTCGAATGCGCTGAACCATACACCGCGCGATGGCCGCATCACACTGACCGTGAAACGCGACGAAGATGGCGCATCCATCACCGTGTCCGACACCGGCGAAGGCATTTCACCCGACCGGCAGGCGCGGGTGTTTGAACGCTTCGAGCGCGGACAGCGCGGCGGGGCCGGTCTCGGCCTCGCCCTGGTCAAGGAAATTGTCGAAATGCATGGCGGCTGGGTCGATCTCGCCTCGGCGCCGGAAGAGGGCACGACGGTGGTCTGCCATCTGCCGGTGATTGCCCGGGTTGCGAATGCGCCGGAACTGGATCTGACAGGGCTGTTGCGTCCCGCCGGACAAAAAGCTGCCGCGGACGGCTAGAGCGCAAGGCTAGCCCTGATATTCCGGCATGCGGACGATGAGACCATCGAGTTCGGCCGAAACCCGGATCTGGCAGGACAGGCGTGAATTGGGCTGCACATCAGTGGCAAAATCGAGCATGGATTCCTCGACGCCGGATTTTTCTCCGGTCTTGTCGGTCCAGGCCTCGTCGACATAGACGTGGCAGGTGGCGCAGGCGCAAGCGCCCCCGCAATCGGCGTCAATGCCCGGCACCATATTGCGGATCGCGCCTTCCATGACCGTCAGGCCATCGGCAACCTCGATCTCGTGTTTCGTGCCGTCGTGCTCGATATAGGTGATTTTCGCCATGATCTGTCTCCGCAAGCCGGTGGCGAATTGGCGGCTCGCGCGCCGAAAGTCAAGTTGAGGGTGCTTGCCGGGCGCGCCGCGCTTCACTAATCCGGATGCATGACCGCGCATCCCCTGACCTTCTCCCTGCCGGACACCGCCGCGACCGAAGCCTTCGGTGCGCGGCTGGGGGCTGTATTGCAGGCCGGCGATACCGTGCTGCTGCATGGCGATCTCGGCATGGGCAAGACGACGCTGGCGCGGGGCATGATCGCCGCGCTCTGTGGTGTCACCGATGCCCCCAGCCCGACCTATACGCTGGCCCAGTCCTATGAAACGGAAAGCGGTGTCTGGTTGCTGCATGCCGATCTCTACCGCATCGAGGCGGAAGAGGAGCTGGAGGAGCTGGGGCTGGACGAGGCGTTTGACGGTGCCATCTGCCTGATCGAGTGGCCGGACCGGCTGGGGCGCTATCTGCCACCGCGCCGCCTTGATCTACATCTGACACAGGACGGAACGCGGAGAATCGCACAAATTCATCCGGTTGGAGACTGGGGAGGCCGGCTGGCCAATGTCTGACCGCGAGATCGAAATTGCCACATTCCTGAAGGATGCCGGCTGGGGCGAAGCACGCCAGCAGGCCTTTCCGGGCGATGCCTCGACGCGCAGCTACCGGCGGCTGTTCCGCGGTGCCGACACCGCGGTTCTGATGAATGCCCCGGCGCAGGCCGAAGCGCCCGCCTGCCCGCCGGAGGCGACACCCGGGCAGCGTGCCGCGCTGGGCTATAATGCGCTGGCACGGCTGGCGGGGCCCAATCTGGCAGCCTTTGCGGGCCTCAGCGAGGAGTTGACGGCACGTGGTTTTTCCGCGCCGCGCCTGCTGGCCGCGGACCTGCCGGGCGGGCTCCTGCTGCTGGAAGATCTGGGCGATGATCTTTTTGCGCGGGCCATTCCCGCGGGCGCGGATGAGGCCGACCTCTACCGGCATGGCGTCGAAGCGCTGGCGGCCATCTACCGGTCGAGCTTTCCATCCGAGCTGCGCCATCATGGCGGGACATGGCATATCCTTGATTATGACGGTCCGGCGCTGCTGGCCGAGACCGAACTCTTCCTCGACTGGTTTGTGACCCGCCATCTGGGGCGCGATATATCCTCCGCTGACCGGGACAGCTGGCGCGCGGCCTGGAATGGCGTTTTTCCGGCGCTGGAGACCGACGCCACCGGACTGGCGCTGCGCGATTATCATGCCGAAAACCTGCTCTGGCTGCCGGACCGTGAAGGGCCGGCCCGCGCCGGTCTGATCGATTACCAGGACGCGCTGTTTGCGCACCCCGCCTATGATCTGGTGTCATTGCTGGAAGATGCGCGCCGCGATGTCGCGCCGGAACTCGCCCGGGCGATGAAAGCGCATTTCCTGAAAGCCGCACATCTCTCCGATGCCGCCGCGTTCGATGCCGCCTATGCCGTGCTGGGCGCCCAGCGCAATGCCAAAATCCTCGGCATTTTCGTGCGGCTGGCGATCCGCGACGGCAAGCCGAAATATCTCGGCCTTCTACCCCGCGTGGCGCGGCACTTCCTCACAGATATCTCCCATCCCGCCCTTTCGCACGTGCGGGCCCTGATCCATGATCTGGCGCCTGAACTGGAAGAACTGGCGGGCGGATGATCGAGATCGACACTGGAATGGCCCTTGCGGCAGGACTGGGGACGCGGATGCGCCCGCTGACCCTGACCCGCCCGAAAGCGCTGGTGGAGGTCAGGAACAAAGCCCTGCTGGACCATGTGCTGGACCGCTTTGCCGCCGCCGGCGTCAGGCGGGCGGTCGTCAATATCCACCATTTCGCGGATCTGATGCGCGATCATCTGGCCGTGCGGAGCGGCGCGCCGGACATCCGGATTTCCGATGAAAGCGATCAGGTGCTCGAAACCGGTGGCGGGCTGGTCAAGGCCCGCGCCATGCTGGGCAGCAAGCCGGTCTTCGTCTCCAATATCGACGCCATCTGGAAGGATGGGGACATTTCCGAACTTGACCGGCTGAAGGCGGGCTGGGATGGCGGCCAGATGGATGCGCTTCTCCTGCTGGCGCGCCGTGAGCTGACGCTGGGCTATGGCGGGGCGGGTGACTTCTTTCTGGAAACGGATGGCCGGGTCCGCCGCCGGGGGGATGACAAATCAGCGCCCTTCGTTTTTGCCGGCACGCAAATCCTCAATCCGGCCGTGCTGGAGGCCTATCCGGAAGACGCGTTTTCGCTCAATCGCATCTGGGATGACCTGCTGTCCCGGGGCCGGGTTCATGGCTGTGTGATGGACGCTTTCTGGATGCATGTAGGGGATCCGGAGGCGCGTGACGCCGCCGAGGCGCGTTTCGCATGAGCCGGATTTTCGCGCCCGCCACGCCCCGCGTCTTCACCACGCCGCCACAGACGGATTTCCTGAAACTGCTGGCGGAAACGCTGAAGGCGGAATTCGGAGCGACACCGGAATCGCTGGCCCGCGTGACGATCCTGACGCCGACGCGGCGTGCCGGCCGGGCGCTGGCCGCGGCATTTGCCGGGCTGGACGGCGGGGCCCAGGCAACGCTGCTGCCGCTGATCCGTCCGATCGGTGATGTCGATGCGGACGATCCACCCTTCGAACCGGGCGAGCTCGCTACCATCGCACCGCCCGCCATCAATCCGGTGCGGCGAACCTTCGAGCTGGCGCGGCTGATCCTGGCCAAGGATGAAGCGCAGGGCGGATCCATGGCTACGGCCGGGGCGATTGCGCTGGCCGGGCCGCTGAGCCAGTTGATCGATGATATCTGGACCGAGGAAACCGGTGATGTTTCCGCACTTGGTGAGACCATCAGGGCACTGCTTCCGGAACATCTCAGGGAATCCGCCGACTTCATTTCCATCGTCATGACGGCCTGGCCCTTGCGGCTGGCCGAGCTGGGCATGAGCGATCCGGCCCAGAGACGGTCGGCGCTGCTTTCCGCCCTCGCTGACCGCTGGCGGGAAGCTCCGCCGCCGGGACCGGTGATTGCCGCGGGCTCGACCGGTTCGATTCCGGCAGCGGCGGATCTGATGGCGGCCATTGCCCATATGCCGAAAGGCGCGGTCGTGTTGCCGGGCCTTGACCGCGACATGGATGACAAGGCCTGGGCGGCGCTGAAAGATGATGACCAGCATCCGCAACAGGCGATGCAGGCCTTCCTCGAGAAAATTGAGCTCACGCGCGACCAGGTCGCGGTCTGGCCGGGGCATGCTGCCAGCACACAGGGGGCCGCGCGGCAGCGCATTCTGGCAGAGGCGCTGCGGCCTGCTGAAGAGACCAGTGACTGGCTGAAACGAATCTCGGCGCTGGAGGGACGGGGCAAGGGATTTCTTGAAACCGGCTTTTCCGGCCTGTCCATCCTGGAAGCGCCGACGGCGGAAGCCGAAGCGCGCGCCATCGCCCTGGCGGTACGGGAAACGCTGGAGACACTGGGCAAGACAGCCATGGTGGTAACGCCGGACCGGGGCATTGCCGACCGGGTGCTCGCTGCCATGCGCGGATATGGCGTGGAGCTTGACGATTCGGCCGGTCGGCCGCTGTCGCAAACACCGGCGGGCAGTTTCCTGCGCCTGATACTGGATGCCGCCGCTGATCCGGGCGCAACACAGACGCTCGCCGCGTTGTGGGCGTCTCCGTTCTTTGCGACCGGATTGTCCCGCAGCGCCGCCCGGCGACGATTTGACGCCATCGATATTGCCCTGCGAGGGGCGCGGCCCGGACGCTCTTTTGCGGCGGTCTGCGACCGTCTGGACACCGCCGGGGACAAAGATCTGATGACCGGCCTGACCGGGCATTTGTCACGCCTGTCTGGCGCGGCAAAGCCTGTAGCTGAATGGGCGCGCCTGCAGGCGGAGATCGCGGAGGCACTGGCAGCCGATGATGCGCGCCCGGGGGCGGACCGCCTTTGGATCAATGAGGATGGTGAAGCGGCAGCGATGCTGATCCGCGAACTGATCGGTGAATCCGACATGTTGCCGGAACTGTCACTTCGCGATTATGCCGAGCTCTTCGATACGCTGGCCCGGTCCCGGCCGGTGCGGCCACGCGGCGAGGTGCATCCGCGCCTGCGCCTGCTGGGTCCCATCGAGGCCCGGCTCCTTTCGGCCGACCGTGTGATTCTGGCGGGACTGAATGAGGGCGTCTGGCCCGCAGGGCTGGGCATTGATCCCTGGATGTCACGCGGCATGCGTGCGGAGGCCGGACTGCCACCGCGTGAAAAGCGCCTCGGCCTCGCCGCACATGATTTCGCACAGCTCGCCTGTGCGCCTGAAGCCCTTCTTACCCGTTCGGAAAAACAGGACGGCGCGCCGGCAGTCGCTTCCCGCTGGCTGTGGCGGCTGAAAACTCTGGCCAGAGGCGCGCTGGGCGCGGACGCGGCAAAAGCGCTGTCGCCGGACACTGATTATCTGACGCTGGCGAATGCGCTGGATTATACGCCCGCCCCGGAGCCCGTCACGGAACCCCGCCCCTGTCCGCCGGCAGCGGCAAGGCCAAACTCCCTCTCGGTCACGGAAATCCGAAACTGGATCCGCGATCCCTACAGCATCTATGCCCGGCGGATACTGGGGCTGATCCCGCTGGATGATCTTGATCAGGACGCGCAGGCCGCCGAACGGGGCACCGCCATTCACAAGGCTTTCGAGCTATTCCTGAGCGCCGCCGGTCCGGGGCCACTGCCTGAGAGCGCCCTGCATGACCTGTTGAAGCTCGGGCGTGACACCGCCATTGCGTCGGGGATGGACGAGGCCGGGCTGGTGCCGGACATGATCCGCTTTGAACGGCTGGCCCGCTGGTTCATAGACTGGGAGACGCGCCGGCGTGCCGCCGGTATCCGTCCGGTCGCGCTGGAATGCCGCGGCGAGTGGGCCGTGGCCGGGACCGGTTTCACCCTGCGGGGAAAAGCCGACCGGCTGGATCAGCGGTCCGACCTCAACCTGATCGATATTCTGGATTACAAGACCGGAGGCACCCCTTCTGCGACAGCGACGGCCGCGGGGTTTGAACCCCAGACGCCGCTGGAAGCCGCCATGGTGCGGGACGGTGCCTTTGCCGGAATTGACCCGTCCGAGCCGGGCGATCTGATCTATGTGAAGCTGTCGGGCGGGAAGGAGGCCGGCGGCGAAATCCGGATCAATGATGCCGGACGGGAACCGAAATCAACCGACGAGCTGGTCTATCTCTATGAAAACATCCTGCGCCGGCTGGTCGAGCGCTTCAGCAAGGAGCGCACACCCTATCCCGCCCAGATCTTTCCGCAATTCGAGAATGAATGGGACGATTATGACCGGCTGAGCCGCCGCGCGGAATGGTCCTCCGCCGAGGAGAATGACGGGGGCGTGTCATGACGTCCGCGATCGAACACGCAACAGGGCAGCAGACGCTTGCGGCGCAGCCGGATCATCACATCCATGTCGAAGCCAATGCCGGATCGGGCAAGACGCGGGTATTGGTCAACCGCGTGGCGCGGCTGCTGCTGACCGGGTCTGCACCGGACAGGATTCTCTGCCTGACCTACACAAAAGCGGCGGCCGGGGAGATGAAATCCCGCCTGTTCGACACACTCGGTGACTGGTCCATCGCCGATGACGAGACATTACGGGAGAAGCTGAACAGGCTCTATAATGACGCCAACCGGGAGTATTCAGCCGGCGACCTCGCGGAGGCGCGCAAACTCTTTGCCCGCGCCCTGGAAACACCCGGCGGGCTCGCCGTCCAGACGATTCACGCTTTCTGTCAGTCCCTGCTGCAGCGCTTTCCGCTGGAGGCCGGCCTGCCGCCCGGTTTTGATATCGCCGATGATGCTGATAACCGGGCCATTGCGGCCGAAGCCCGGCGCGGCCTGTTTCTGGCGGCTCAGACCGATGTGCAGCTACACGCGGCGCTGGAAACGCTTCTGGTGCGGGGCTCGGACAGTTTTGATCTGATCGTCCGTCTTGCTGCCGGAAAACGCCTTGATTTTTCCCGCCTGCTGCTGGAGCAGGGCGAAGACGGGTTGCGGGCAAGCTTGCGGGTAGAGCTGGGACTGGCCGACACGGATACTGCCGCCGGGCTGACCGAAAGCGGCTGGATGGAAACACCGCAGGAAGCGCTTCGGTCAGCGGCCGCAACGCTGGCGACCGGCGGAAAAACCGACAGCGCCGCAGCTACGGCCATTCTGGCAGCGCTGGACGCACAGAATCCTACCCGTGCTCTGGAACTGATACTGCCGGTTTATTTCACCCAGAAAGGCGACTTGCGGAAAAGCTTTGCGACCAAGCCGGTCCGGGACGCCCACCCCGAGATCGACACATTGCTGACTTCGGAAGCGACAAGGCTGTCGAACCTTCGCTTGCGGATCGCCGCTGCCGAGACCGCCGAGGCCTCGGAGGCGGCCACCCGTATCAGCGCCGAATATATACGCCGTTATGAAGCCGGTTTGCGCATACGGCGGCGGCTGGATTATGCGGATCTCATCGCATTTGCCGTGAAATTGCTGGAAGATTCCGAGGCGCGCGACTGGGTGCGCTACAAGCTGGATGCGGGTATTGATCATGTGCTCGTCGATGAGGCGCAGGACAATGCCCCCGAGCAATGGCTGGTGATCGGCGCGCTGGTGGAGGAGTATTTTTCCGGTACCGGGATCGCGCATGCCGCGCCGAAGACGGTCTTCACCGTCGGCGACGAGAAACAATCCATCTATTCCTTCCAGGGCGCGGAGCCGCGGCAGTTTCTGGCCTGGGGGGAGCGCGTCCGCCGCGAAGCCGATGCGGCCCGGCAGAAATTCGAGACCCCGTCCCTGTCCGTCTCCTTCCGCTCTTCACCGGTCATTCTGTCAGCCGTGGATCAGGCGTTCGAGCCCGAGCGCCTGCTGGGGGAGAGGAAGGCCCTGACAGCAGCACCGGAAACGAAATTCCTGCCGCCAGAGCGTGATTCCGCAGATATCCCCCGCGCCGCCTATATGCCCTCACAGGAGGCTTTCGAGCGCTATCAGCCGCATCGGGCAGCATTTCATGACCGGCCGGGACTGGTTGAACTATGGCCCGCACTGCCACGGGAGAAAAAAGCCGATCACCCGGATCCGGCAGAACCCGTTGACCGGGAAAGCCAGGCCAGCCCCAGTCACAGGCTGGCCGGTCTCGTAGCCGCAGAAATCCGCCGGATTCTCGATGATGGCGATGCGGTCCATGACAATGATGCGGGCGGAATGCGGGCCGCCGAGCCGAAAGATATCCTGGTGCTCGTTGCTCGGCGCGGCGGGTTTTTCCGCGAACTGATCCGGCGTCTGAAACAACTGGCCGTGCCGGTCGCCGGGGCTGACCGCATGGTGCTGACCGAGGAGCTGGCGGTTCAGGACCTGATCAACCTGGCCGAGATTGCGCTAAATCCGCTGGATGATCTCAAACTGGCCGAGTTCCTGAAGACGCCTTTCTTCGACCCGGCCGGCGCGCCACCGCCCATTGATGAAGACGTGCTGTTCAGACTGGCGCATGGCCGAAAGGGTTCGCTCTGGCAGGCATTGCGCGGCAGTGATGATCCTCTAATGACCGAAGCGCGCGACGCACTGATGCGGGCGCGCAGCCGGATCGAGACAGCGGGTGTCTATGGCTTCTTCGCCGATTTCCTGAATGAGCATTCGGCCACCGGCGAGACGCGCCAGAAACGCCTGTTTGCGCGGCTGGGCGAGGAGGCGCGGGATCCGGTGGAAGAGTTCCTCGCCCGCGCCATCGCGTTCGAGCAGCAGAACACGGCCTCCCTGCGGGGTTTCATCGCCGAGCTGAAAGCCGGAGAAGGCCAGATCAAGCGCGAAATGGACAAGGGACGCGGTGAGGTGAGGGTGATGACGGTCCACGGCGCGAAAGGCCTTGAAGCGCCCATCGTGATCCTGCCGGATACCACGCAGAAGCCGCAATCGCGAGCGGACCGGAGCCTCTATTTCACCCCTGAATACGGGATTGTCTGGGGGCCGGGCGGGTCGGTCCGACCCGAGATTATCGAGCGCCTGCGTGAGGCGGACACGGCGAGTGCGGACGGGGAAAGTGCCCGCCTGCTCTATGTCGCGCTGACGCGGGCGAGTGACCGGCTGCTGGTCTGTGGCTGGAAGCGTTATGCGGCGCCCGGGCGGGTTGATCCCCGAAGCTGGTATGAGCGGCTGGAAACTTTATGGGATGGTGAAGGCTGGACCGGTTTCGACAGCCCTGTCACAGACGAGGAGGGGAATGCCCTGACCGGCAAACGGTCGGGAACAGTGCCGGACAAGCTTGGCAAATCAGTGACATCCTCAATCTCCCTTTCCCTGCCCGACTGGGCGTTGCGGCCTGCACCGGAGGAAAGCCGCAAGGCGCGGATGGTGGCACCGTCCCATCTTGCCGACGGTCTTGAGAGCCCCGTGCTTTCGCCGCTGGCGGATGACGGGGGCCGGCGCTTCCGGCGCGGATCTCTGATCCACAAATTGCTGGAAACCCTGCCCGATCTGGATGCCGGGCGGCGCGAGGAGTCGGCACGGGCCTATCTGGCGGCGCAGTCCGATCTGGATGAGGGTCAGCGTGATCAGATTGCCGCCGAGACTCTGGCGGTGTTGAGCCATCCCGAATTTGCGCCCCTCTTTGGGCCGGACAGTCTCGCCGAAGTGTCTCTGACCGGCTCCGCCCCCGGGCTTCCGGACGGCATTATCCTGAACGGGCAGGTCGACCGGCTGGTCGTGACCGATCACGAAATCCTGATTGTGGACTATAAAACAAACCGGCCACCGCCGGCCGAAGCAAAGGATGTGCCGCGCCTCTACCTGGCACAGATGGCGGCCTACCAGGCGCTTCTGCAGGCGATCCACCCGGACAAGGCGGTGCGATGCCTGCTGCTCTGGACCGATGGTCCAAGACTGATGGAGCTGGAGGATTCTGCACTGGAAAAAGCGCTCGTCTCAGGTGTGAAAGCTTGACGCGGCAAGCGGCAATTCCTAGGTCACGGCGGAACGGATCCCGCTCTTCGGGATTCGCCAGTCAAGAGGAGAGTTGCGATGTCGACCATAGCGGTCAGCGATGACTCGTTTGAAAACGACGTTCTGAAAGCCGACAAGCCCGTCCTGGTGGACTTCTGGGCAGAGTGGTGCGGTCCGTGCAAGCAGATCGGCCCTGCGCTGGAAGAGCTCGCGGCAGACATGTCGAGCGACATCACGATTGCCAAGGTCAATATCGACGACAACCCGATGACGCCGGGCAAATATGGCGTAAGGGGCATCCCGACCCTGATGATTTTCCGGAATGGTGAAGTGGCCTCGACCAAGATCGGCGCGATGGCCAAGACCAAGATCGAGGAATGGATCAAGGAAACGCTGGTCGCCGCTGCGGCCTGATCCTGCTTTCCATAACCGTGACAAGGGGCTCGCCAATTTGGCGGGCCCTTTTTGATTCCGGGTGGCGTTTTATATCTAGTATCATAAAGTATGATGATGAGCGATCTTGAGCGTCTGACAATCACACTGACACCGGAGCTGGCCGCGCTGGTCCGCGGGGCCATTGGTGAAGGCGATTATGCTTCATCGAGCGAGGTCATCCGAGACGCCTTGCGCGACTGGCGGCACAAACGGCAGGAACGCGCCCAGACCTTCAAGGCGCTTCAGGGCGTTGTGCAAGCCGGGCTCGAAGACGACACTCAGGGGCGGGTGCAAGATTTTGACGCCGCCGACATCAAGGCCGCCGGGAGGGCGCAATCGCGGCGCGCCGGTTAAAGATTACCGATACGGCGCGCGACGATCTCGCGGCGATCTGGGTCTATATTGCCGCAGATTCAGACGCACTGGCCGACCGCTTTATTGACGAGATCGAGGCCCGTTTCTTTCCCCTACTGGATTATCCAGAAAGCGGGGCTGACCGGAGCGCGCTGGCACCCGGCATTCGTGTCACATTCTGCCGGAAATATGCCATCTATTACACGCACTCGCACGAGAACGTGACAATCCTCCGCGTGGTTCATGACGCGCAGGATGTGGCGGCGCTGTTTCGGGATTTATAGATTGACGGTCCGGAAGGTCAGGGAAAGGCGCCGGTCTCGCGCAATGCGGACGCCATTCACCATGTCGCTCTTTCGTGCCGGGATTTCATGCGTCCAGTCATAGCGCGCCTCTCCGGCCAGGATGAGCAGGCCGCGGGGTTCAAGCCTGACCCTGCGCCGCTCATCGCTTGAACGATGGCGAAATACCATGTCGGTAGCGCCGCCAAGGCTTAGCGAAGCAATCACCGGTCCGAAACAGGGTTCGCAATCGACATGCGCCGAAATGCCCTGCCTGGGCCTGTATTCATTGATGATGATCTGGTCGGGTGAGCGATCAAAAACCTTTACGATATCTGGCAGTTGCAATATTGACCGCAAGGCATTGGGTATCGGACCAAGGTCATCCGCCAGATCGACATGCCGGGCGCGATAATCATAGCGCCAGCCATAATGCTGGACCCGGCGCTTGAGGTCAGTAATCCAAGGTTGGCGGTCAATCCAGCGGATCAATTTCTGTTCCGACTCGGGCGGCAGGGCATTCGGGATGCAAGATGCGTCTGGCGGGAGTTGACCGGAATGCGCCATCAGGCGTCATTCTAACCCGAGGTAGTATGCGGTGTCACGCCGGAATTGAGGCCCAGAACCTCGCCTGCCAGATAGAGCGAGCCGCAGATCAGGATGCGCGGGGCGGGGTCGTCGCGGATCGCGTCGGCAATGGCGGAGAAGAGATCGGTATTGGCTTCGGCTACCAGACCGGTACTGCGGGCGGCGGTCACGATATCTGCCGGGCTTTGCGAGCCGCCACGTCCACCGGAAAAGCTGATCGCCTGCACACGGCGGGCAAGGCCGGCGAAGTGCGCCAGATAGCCGGCGGCATCCTTGTTGGGCGAGAAGGCGCAGATCAGGATAAGCGGCCGCGGGGCGCGGGCTTCCAGATCAGCCAGGGCGCGGGCCAGCGCCTGCCCGGCCGCTTCATTATGTCCGCCATCGAGCCAGACTTCAGCGCCGCCGGCGGCATCGACGACCGGGCCGGAGCTAAGGCGTTGCAGGCGGGCAGGCCAGACAGCGTGTTCCAGGCCGCTGCGAACGGCGGGTTCGTCATATCCGGCGGCGCGAGCGGCCGCGACGGCGATCCCGGCATTGATGATCTGGTGTTCGCCGGCAAGGGCCGGGCGTGGCAAATCCCAGAGCAGGTTTTCTTCCTCATAAACCAACCGGTCATGTTCGGACCAGGCACGATAATCCACGCCCCAGAGACGCAAGGGTGCGCCAATGGCGTGGCCAATGGCCCCGATGCGGTCTTCGGCCTCATCGCGCTGCGGACCGATGATGGCGGGGACGCCCTTCTTGAGGATGCCCGCCTTCTCACCGGCAATCCCGGCAATGTCCGGGCCCAGGAACTCTGCATGGTCGAGACTGACGGGGGTGATGACGCTGACCTGCGGCTTGCCGATGACATTTGTGGCATCAAAGCGTCCGCCAAGGCCGACTTCAAGGATCAGGCGGTCGGCAGGGGTTTCGGAAAAGAGCAGATAAGCGGCGGCCGTCGTGATCTCGAAGAAAGTGATGGGCGCGCCGTCATTGGCCGCTTCACAGCGCGCAAAGGCCTCCATCAGGCGGGCATCCTCCACCGGCGTTCCGGCGAGCACGATCCGCTCGTTGAAGCGGACCAGGTGCGGCGAGGTGTAGACGTGGACGCGCTCGCCTGATGCTTCGGCAATGGCCGTCAGATAGGCGCAAACCGAGCCCTTGCCGTTGGTGCCGGCGACATGGATGACCGGCGGCAAACGCAGATGCGGATTATCGAGCTTTTCCAGCAGGGTTTCGAGCCGGTCCAGCGACAAGTCGATCTTCTTCGGGTGAAGAGAAGCCAGCCGGTCCAGCACCGGCTGAAGCGTGTCAGCCGCCGGCATGGTCGGCGGACTGAGCGGGGCGTTTGAGCGCCGGGACGTTCGCGCCGCCGCGCTTCATCAGCGTGCGCAGCATGCGGCCCAGGGTCTCGCGCATTTCATGACGGTGAACGACACGGTCAATCATACCCTTTTCCAGCACGTATTCGGAGGTCTGGAAGCGTTCGGGCAGTTTTTCGCGGATGGTCTGTTCGATCACGCGGCGGCCGGCAAAGCCGATCATGGCGCCGGGTTCGGAGATGTGGATATCGCCCAGCATGGCATAGGAGGCCGTTACTCCGCCCGTGGTCGGGTCGGTGAGGACGACGATATAGGGCAGACCCGCCTCGTTGAGGTCCTGCACCGCCAGCGTGGTGCGCGGCATCTGCATCAGGGAGAGACAGCCCTCCTGCATGCGCGCCCCGCCAGCGGCGGTAAAGGCGATCAGGGGTGTGCGGTCCTTGACCGCTGCATTGGCGGCCGTGATGAAGGCTTCGCCCGCGGCCATGCCCAGCGACCCGCCCATGAAGGCAAAATCCTGTACCAGAACCGTTGATGGCACGCCGCCAATCGCCCCCTGGCCGATGGACATGACATCCTCGCGGCCGGTTTTCTTGCGGGCGGCTGACAGACGTGAGGTATAGGGCTTGTCGTCCTTGAACTTCAGAGGATCCTTGGGCACCTCCGGCATGGCCAGAGTCGTCCATTCTCCGTCAAAGGTGAATTTGAAGCGGTGATCCGGACCGATCCGCATGTGATGGCCGGCCGGGGTCACGAACATGCCGGCTTCCAGATCCTTGTGGAAGACCATCTCGCCGGAGACCGGGCATTTCACCCAGAGATTTTCCGGCGTGTCCCGCTTGGAAAACATTTTCGAGACACCGGGCGGGGTCAGTCGTTCCAGCCAGCTCATGACAATCCTGTTTACGACGCAGCGCGCACGGCTGCCGAGATAGACCTGACAAGTTCTAACGCAGTTTTCGTGCCGCCGTCATGGTTTGCGCTCACAATGGCGCTACCCACCACAACGGCATCGGCTCCGCCAGAGGCAATTTCAGCCGCTTCTTCCGGTGTTCGGACGCCAAAGCCGACGGCGACGGGCAGACCGGTGGCGGTCTGAACGCGTTTTACGGCATCGGCAACATCAGTAGCCGCGCCCTTGCCCATGCCGGTCACACCGGTGGTGGAGACATAATAGACAAAGCCGGACGAGCCCTCTGCCACGGTTTTCAGGCGGTCATTATTTGTCGTCGGGGTCGCCAGCCGGATGATGGAGATGTTTTCTGCCGCCAGTGCCTCGCGCAGCTCCGTATCTTCTTCCGGCGGCAGATCCACGCAGATGAGTCCGTCGACACCAGCGTCAGCCGCCGCCCTTGCGAAAGCGCCATAGCCCATATGGTGGACCGGATTGGCATATCCCATCAGAACCAGAGGTGTGTCCGGATGGTTCTCGCGGAAGGCCCTGGCGAGGGCGAGCGTGCCTTTCAGCGTCATGCCGTTGTCGAGTGCACGCAGGGCGGCACCCTGAATGGACGGGCCATCTGCCATCGGATCGGTAAAGGGCATGCCCAGCTCGATCACATCGGCCCCTGCGGCGGGCAGCCGGTCGAGCAGCTCCGCCGTCTCGCCATCCCCGGCCATGATGTAGGTGACGAAACCGGCGCGGTTATCGGCTTTCAGACGGGCAAAGGTCGTGGCGAGGCGGTTCATACCTCCACCCCCAACATTCGGGCGACCTGGGGCACATCCTTGTCGCCGCGGCCGCACATATTCATCAGGATCACCCCATCCGGATCGAGCTCGACCGCGAGATCGCGGACGCGGGCGAGCGCATGGGCGGGTTCGAGCGCCGGAATGATGCCTTCCAGCTTGGAGCAGAGCTGGAACATCTCCAGCGCTTCGTCATCGGTGGCCGAGACATATTCGGCACGCTTCACATCATGCAGGAAGGCATGCTCCGGGCCGATGCCGGGATAATCGAGGCCCGCCGAGATGGAATGCCCCTCGACGATCTGGCCGCCTTCGTCCTGCAAAAGATAGGTCCGGTTGCCGTGCAGTATGCCCGGCTCGCCTCCATTCAGGGAGGCGGCATGGTCAGGCGTGTCCAGACCCTTGCCGGCGGCCTCGACACCGATCAGGCGGACGTTTTCATCTTCGAGGAAAGGATGGAACAGGCCCATCGCATTGGACCCGCCGCCAATGCAAGCCACTGCTGCGTCGGGCAATCTTCCAATGCGTTCCAGCATCTGTTCGCGGGCCTCGCGGCCGATCACGGACTGGAAATCGCGGACCATCATCGGATAGGGGTGCGGGCCGGCCACCGTGCCGATGACATAGAAGGTCTCGTCCGGATAGGTGACCCAGTCGCGCAGCGCCTCGTTCATCGCATCCTTCAACGTGCCGCGCCCTGATTTGACCGCATGCACCTTGGCGCCCAGCAGCTTCATGCGGAAGACATTCGGGGCCTGTCGTTCCACATCGGTGGCGCCCATGAAAACCTCGCAGGGCAGGCCGAAGCGGGCGGCGATGGTGGCGGTGGCAACGCCGTGCTGACCGGCGCCGGTCTCAGCGATGATACGGGTCTTGCCCATACGTTTGGCCAGCAGGACCTGGCCGAGGCAGTTATTGATCTTGTGTGCGCCGGTATGATTGAGCTCGTCGCGCTTGAGCCAGATCTGCGCGCCGCCGAAATGATCGGTCAGGCGTTCGGCGAAATAGAGCGGGCTGGGGCGGCCGACATAATGCTTGAGGAAATCCTCGAACTCGGCGGTAAAGGCCGGATCGGCCTTTGCATCCTCATAGGCCTTTTCCAACGCGAGGATGTTCGGCATCAGGGTTTCGGCGACATAGCGCCCGCCGAACTCTCCGAAACGGCCCTGAGCGTCCGGATATTGCGAAAAGGCGTTGGGTTTAGCGGTCATGAGCAATTACCTGCGGCTTCATCCGGCTTGACCGGATGATCTCGGGGTCCTCCGATTGAATCGGAGGAAAACGGTGCAATATCGGCATGCAAACTAGTCCCTCAACGCCTTTGCGAAGGCCGCCATCTTTTGCGCCGACTTTTCGCCCGGGGCCGCCTCGATCCCTGAGGAGACATCGACCGCGCTTGCGCCGGACGCCTCGACAGCGGCGCGGACATTGGCGGCATCGAGCCCGCCGGACAAGAGCCAGGGCGTGGTGATGTTCAGCGATTTCAGCAGTGCATAATCATAGGCCGCGCCCCAGCCACCCGGACGCGTGGCGCCTTTGGGTGGTTTGGCATCAAAAAGGATCATGTCGGCGATGCCGTCATAGGCGGACGCGGCGTCCAGATCGGCGGCCGTGGCGACGGGCAGCGCCTTGATGATCTTCCGGCCCGTGCGTTCGCGGATTTCCGCGGCGCGCGCCGGTGTTTCCTGGCCGTGAAGCTGGATCCAGTCCGGCGCGAAGACGTCCATGATTTCGTCCAGCAGGGCATTGCCGGCCTCCACAGTGACCGAGACCGCTTCCAGCTTATTCATTGCGGGCCGGAAAGCGTCCGCGGCCGCTGCCGGATCGATATGGCGCGGTGAGGGCGCAAAATGTACAAAGCCCGCCCAGCGCACGCCGAGGCGCTGCGCCGTGAACACGTCTTCGCGCGTCCGCAAGCCGCAGAATTTGATGTCCGTCATGCCTTGCCCCCGTCAGAGATCGAAAGCGCTGGAAATAGCGTCTGCATGGACAGCGCTATGGCCGCCAAGCTGACGCCAGCTTGAAAGTAACTCCCGATAAGACATAGACAGAAAGGTCACCCGGTCACCCGCCACTGCTGCATTGAATGTGTTTATTTCTGAAAGATGGGCGATTTTCTGGCTCGGCGGCACGGCACGGCCATCTGGCCAAAGTTCAGGTGCAGCATAGAGATAAATGAGAACGGGCTCGAGTCCCGAACGGTCGGCTTCAGCGGCCAGTCCGAGCGCATGCTTGATCAATTGAGCCGCGTCGAGATGGCGAAAAGCAATATCGCCCGCTTTCATTGTCCTTCGAAGCGCATTGTAGGCTTCGAGTCCCTTCCACACATCGCGTTCGAACGCGTCAGAGAAAACGGGCGCTGACTTGGACCGGAAGGGCTCGTAGCGCTTAGCCTCAACGCCGATCACCCTATCACGGGTCCTGATCAAAGCATCGAGACTGGGGTGACGCCCTCCGCGCCACGGAAAGCGAACTTCGGCTTCGAGAGACACGTTCTGAACATTCTGGAAAACGCTGTTTGATCCGGTCGTGATCATTAATTCTTCGGGTCGATCCAGAAACCATCCGAAAACATTTGCCGCAAGAGCTGCCGACGAGGCAGGATTCGCAAATTTCCCGGAGCGAATTTCTCCGCCGGGTGCCGCTTCATAGATTTTCAGAATGGATTCACGATCCAAGTGAGGTAGTATGGCCTCGAACGCATCTAGCGGAAACACGGCCTATTTTGCGGAGGCGTCGACCCGCTCGCGCAATTCCTTGCCGGTCTTGAAGAAGGGCACGTATTTGTCCTTCACCGAGACCGATTCCCCGGTTCGCGGATTGCGGCCTTCGCGGGATTTGCGGTGGCGGACCGAAAACGCTCCGAAACCGCGCAATTCCACCCGGTCGCCCCGGGCCAGGGCGTCGCCGATCTCGTCAAAGATGGCATTGACGACGCGTTCGACATCCCTCTGGAACAGGTTCGGATTCTCTTCGGCGAGCTTGGCAATGAGTTCCGACTTGATCATGAATATCTCCCTGCGCGCGTCAGGGTTTTACGTTGCGCCAGCCGGGGCCGGTGAGTCAATGAAATATATCAAGAAAAAGGCCGGACGCAGTGCGCCCGGCCAGATTTTCCATTGTCTGCCGAACCGGATTACTTTCCGGCTGCCGCTTTCACAGCCTCGCGGACCTCGGCGACTTTCGCCGATTTCACGATCTCGATGCCATTGGCTTCAGCATATTCCACCAGCTGGGCCTTGGTCATGGCGTCGAAGTCGTCGCCCGCCTCATCGGAGGTTTTTTCCTTGGCCGCGGCTTTCTTGGCCGCCGGCTTGGCGTCTTCCTTGGCCGGAGCAGCGTCCTTCAGAGCGGCACCGAGGATATCCCCCAGCGACGCGCCGGAGTCCGACGAACCGTATTGCTGAACGGCTTCCTTCTCCTCGGCGATTTCCAGCGCCTTGATGGAGAGAGAGACGCGGCGCGAGCCCTTGTCGATATTGGTGACGCGGGCATCGATCTTGTCGCCGACGGCAAAACGCTCGGGGCGCTGCTCGTCACGATCGCGCGACAGGTCGGACTTGCGGATGAAGGACTTCATATTATTGCCTTCACCGAAGGTGACCTCGATACCACCGGAGGTGATCTCGCTGACGGTCACGGTGATGGTCTCGTTGCGGCGATAGCCGCCCTCGTCCATCGGATCGCTGGCCAGTTGCTTGATGCCGAGGGAGACGCGCTCCTTCTCGATATCGATGTCCAGCACCTTGGCGTGAACAATGTCACCCTTGCTGTAATCCTTGACCGCTTCATCGCCGGACTTGTTCCAGTCGATGTCGGAAAGGTGGACCATGCCGTCAATCTCGTCATCGATTCCGACGAAGAGGCCGAATTCGGTGATGTTCTTGACTTCACCTTCCACGGTGGAACCGATCGGGTGCTTCTCGGCCAGCACATCCCAGGGATTGCGCTGGGTCTGCTTGATGCCGAGCGAGATGCGGCGCTTGTCGGAATCGACGTCGAGCACCATGACATCCACTTCTTCCGAGGTAGACACGATCTTTCCGGGATGGATGTTCTTCTTCGTCCACGACATTTCGGAGACGTGCACCAGACCTTCGACACCGGATTCCAGCTCCACGAAGGCACCGTATTCGGCAATATTGGTGACACGGCCCTTGAAGGTCGCGCCAACCGGATATTTCGCGGCAATGCCTTCCCACGGGTCGGACATCAGCTGCTTCATGCCCAGCGAGATGCGCTGGGTTTCCGGGTTGATGCGGATGATCTGGACGTTGACCGTCTGGCCGACCTCGACCACTTCGGACGGGTGACCCACGCGGCTCCAGCTCATGTCGGTGACGTGCAACAGGCCGTCAATGCCGCCGAGATCGACGAATGCGCCGTAATCGGTGATGTTCTTGACGATGCCTTCGCGGGCTTCACCCTCGGCCAGCTGACCGACGAGTTCCGCACGCTGTTCGGCACGGGATTCTTCGAGCACAGCGCGGCGCGAGACCACAATATTGCCGCGCGGGCGATCCATTTTCAGGATGGCGAAAGGCTGTTCGATATTCATCAACGGGCCGACATCGCGGACGGGGCGGATATCAACCTGCGAGCCTGGCAGGAAGGCGGATGCGCCGCCGAGATCGACGGTAAAGCCGCCCTTCACGCGGCCGACAATGGCGCCATTCGTCGGTTCTTTCTTCTCGAAGGCTTTCTCGAGGCGGTCCCAGCTTTCTTCGCGGCGGGCCTTGTCGCGCGAAATGACGGCATCGCCGAGCGCGTTTTCAATGCGCTCCAGATAAACCTCGACATCATCGCCGACCACAGGCGCTTTCGAGCCCGGACCCGTGAATTCACGGAGCGGGATGCGGCCTTCGGTCTTGAGACCGATATCGACGGTGACGAAATCGTTTTCGACCGCGGTGACGCGGCCCTTGATTACAGAACCTTCAGCGAGGTCCTGACCCGCAAAGCTTGCTTCAAGCATGCTCGCGAAATCATCGCGGGACGGGGTTTGGGTTTGGGTATCGGACATGATTGGACGTGAACTCCGGTATGAAACGATATTCCGGCCAGCCGGTTGTCTCCGGCGGTCTTGCCGCAATGGGCCAATTTCATACGCGTTGTGCCGCCGGTTGGCGGGAGGTTAAACAATGGGCCTTTTCAAGGGGTCAGGTGCCAAAGGGAGGAGAGTCCCTCATGCGGCGGGCCTGTTCCTCAAAAAGGTCCGGCTAGATGCGCGGTGCGGCGCCCGTCTTGTTCTGGATAATGCGGACGGCCTCAGCGAGCGTGGCGTCTATACTCAAATGAGTCGTATCCAGCAAGACAGCATCCTCTGCCCGCATCAGCGGGGCGGTTTCGCGCGAGGAGTCGCGCTGGTCCCGTTCGGCCAGCTGACGCGCGATATCCTCGAGCTGAACCGTGTCACCACTGGCCACCAGTTCGCGCCACCGGCGCTCGGCCCGGACACGGGGTTCGGCATCGATATAGAATTTCACATCCGCGTCGGGACATACGACCGTGCCGATATCCCGCCCATCCAGCACGGCACCGCCCGGCTGTTCGGCAAAGCGGCGCTGCAAATCAAACAGGGCGGCGCGCACGGCGGGCTGGGCCGCCACCACTGATGCGGCCGCACCGGCTTCAGCCGTGCGGATCGCGGCCTGATCAATGCGTTGCGGGTCGAGCGTTTTTGCGGCGTCTGCGGCGGCTTCGGTATCGCCGGGGTCGGCCCCGGCCTTCAGAAGTTCGACGGCAACAGCACGGTAGAGCGCGCCGGTGTCGAGATGGGCGAGGCCGAATGTCCGGGCCAGACCCCGGGCGACCGTGCCCTTGCCGGATGCCAGAGTGCCATCTACCGCAATGATCATTGTCCCACCTCTAGTCTGGCGCCCAGCGCCGACATGTCGTCCATGAATGCCGGATAGCTGGTGGCAATCATCGTGATGTCATCGACCGCAGCGCCGCCGCGGGCGGCCATGCCCAGAACGAGAGCCGACATGGCCATGCGGTGATCCCCGCGCGTGATCACCTCACCGCCCCCGGGGACCACACCACCGGTAATTACCAGATCATCGCCGTCAATCCGTGCTGTGGCACCATTGGCCGTCAACATCGCACAGGTGGCGGCCAGGCGGTCGCTCTCCTTGGCCCGCAATTCGGCCAGACCGCGCAGGCGGGACGTGCCTTTTGCAAAGGCGCAAGCCACCGCCAGGACCGGGTATTCGTCGATCATGGACGGGGCGATATCCGCCTCGAGATCAATGGCGGACAATTGGCTGGCGCGCACACGCAGATCGGCGATGTGCTCTCCGGACGCCTGCCCCGCGGGCGTGAAAGACAGGTCCGCGCCCATGCGGCCAAGCGCTTCATAAAGGCCGGTGCGGGCCGGATTGGTCATGACACGGGAGAGCGTCAGGTCTGATCCCGGGATGATCAGCGCGGCGATTGTGGCAAAGGCAGCGGACGACGGATCACCGGGCACGTCGACATCGCAGGCTGTGAGGCCTTGCGGGCCGCCGAGCCGGATGATCCGGGCACCGCCTTCAGGCTCCACCGTGAGTCCGGCACCGAACAGTTTCAGCATGGTCTCTGTGTGATCCCGGGTGGCGTGATCTTCGCGCACAATGGTTTCACCGGACGCGCCAAGGGCGGCGAGCAGAATGGCGGACTTGACCTGGGCGGAGGCGACCGGCGGGCGATAATCAATGGCATTCAGGATGGAAGCGTTGAGCTGCACAGGCAGGCGTCCACCGTTAGCCGTTATATCCGCGCCCATCTGCATCAGGGGTTCTGTCACTCTTCCCATCGGGCGTGATGACAAGCTGGAATCGCCGATAAAGTGTGCGCTCGCCCCGGCACCGGCCACGGCTCCCATCATCAGCCGCACCCCGGTTCCCGAATTGCCGAAATCGAGCGGCGTGTCCGGACTCCTGAAGCGGCCGCCCCGGCCGGTCACGGTCCAGTTTCCCGGACCGGTTTGGACGACAGATGCGCCCAGCCGACTCACCGCTTCTGCGGTCGCCAGAACGTCATCGGATTCCAGCAATCCGGAAATCCGTGTCGTGCCGTTTGCGAGCGCGCCGAGAATGAGCGCGCGGTGCGAAACCGACTTGTCGCCGGGCGTAATCAGCTGTCCCCGCAAGGGCTTGAGCGGCTGTGATCTGGCGGCTCGGGGAGCAGGCCGGGAGATGGGGGTCATGGGTGTAATGAACTTTTTACGGGTCAGCAGACATAGGCTTTTGACAGGAGGCGGCTATCGTGGCAACGACGCGCGCCGAAAACATCTGTCAATGGGGATCGTCATGGCCAAACCCGATCTCGGCGAGAAGCAGATTTGTCCGGAATGCGGATCGAAATTCTACGATCTGAACAAGGACCCTGCCCATTGCCCGAAATGCGACCACGAATTCACGCCGGAGGCCGTTCTGCCGCCCGTGACCAAAGCGCCTGTGCCTGAAAAGTCCAATGAAAAGGACGACAAGGCCGAGGACGAGACCGACGAGGACGACGAAGAGGAAGAGGATGACATCCCCGAACTCGACGACGATACCGTGGTTCCGCTGACGGATGCCGAGGACGATGATGACGACGACGATGATGATGACGAGGATGCCATCGACATCGACGCTGACGCCGATCTCGACCTGGATGACGATGATGATGATGACGTGCTTCTCGACGATGAAGAAGACGAGGACGACTTCGAAATCGATGAAGAAGACGAGGATGATATCTAGGCGCTAAAGCCGCTTGATTGGCGCGGGGGCTTTGACTAGTTTCCGCGCCTCGCACCGTCCCATGGGTGCAAACAGTTTTCGGGGCTATAGCTCAGTTGGGAGAGCGCTTGCATGGCATGCAAGAGGTCGTCGGTTCGATTCCGACTAGCTCCACCACCCTTCGCCTCCGGCTTCGGATAGCTTCGCCCGCCCGAAGGCGGCACAGGCGAAGAGGTGCCCTGCGAAGCTTCAGCGCAGCAGGGCCCGGCAAGCCAATACACCGAATTCGAGCGAAAACTGCCGCGCCGGACAAGGCGCGGCGTTGCTCTTCATGCTGCGGCCTAGAAGCGCCGTCCGAGGCCGAGACCGGCAAAGTATTGCATGTCGTCGCCCCGCAGGGTGACGATCGGGCTGTCGGCATAATCGCCCTGCAGGCGGCTGGCGCCGAAAATGCCGGTGACAGACCAGCTGTCCGTCACCTGTTGATCAAGGAAAAGGGTGAGGCCGATATCCTGTATCCCGCTGCCGGCGGCATAGACAGGCAGACCACTGGCCGTTGCGCCGGCCGCATCGACTGAAAACAAATGGTCAGCATAATCGTCCGGTGAGCCGGAGACCGAGAGATTGGCGATGAACAGCGTGGTTCGTGACAAGGGCGTGGCATAGGCGGCTGAGGCCGACCAGAACGCGCCGCCGAACTCACCGGTCACATCGCCGCCGGCGCGGCCGCTGATATAGACCCGGTCATATTGATTGAGCACCCCGTTTGCAACCTGGACGCGGACAAACCCGCCCGCCACAACGCCGCCATCAACTTCCGGCAGCAGATCCACAACCACATCACCCGTGTCCTCGTCACGGCCGCCATAGACACGGAAATACGCTCCGGCCTCGACATTGCCTTCATTGTAGAAGCTGGCGGAAACGCCCGGCCCCTCGATCTGGTAGACCACACCGCCGAGCGTCGCCCGTCCGGCCGCAAACGGAATGAAGCGATAGCTGTCGGCACCGGGAGACTCCGGCAGCGCAGCAATACCGCCGGCCACGAAATTCGGGGCACCGCCCGATTCCTCCTGGGCAAGAACGGGGCTGGCCATCAACAGGCTGGCAAGGGCGGCAAGGCGTAACATGGGCTCACTCCGGTTATGGTTTGCAAATACTTACGAGAACCGGACAAATCCGGATGACTTCGGAACCGGTTTTTTACGCTCTTCTGGTAAAGAGCGACTTATGAAACATGTCCTTCCCCTTCTTGCGGCCCTTGCGCTGCTTCCGGCCGCGCCCGCCCTTGCCATTGGCGGCGGGGGTGGCGGCGGTCAGGCCGAAGCCCACGGGGCTGAAGCTCCGGCGCAATCCGGCAGCAGCCGCCAGCACCGGCCGATCACGTCGTCGGAAGCCTATGTGCCGCTGACGCCGCTGACGGCGACGGTGCATTCCGACTTCCGCCTGCGCGGTATCCTGCATATCGAGGCCGGGCTGGAAATTCGCGACAGCCGCCAGCGCAGCCGGGCGTCGCAGATGATGCCGCGCCTGCGCGACCGCTATACGTCGGCACTCGCCATGTATACCGGCGCCAATTACCGCTATGGCGATGTGCCGGATGCCGACCGGATTGCCGCGCTTCTGCAGCAGGCCACGGACGATGTGCTGGGAGCCGGAGAAGCCGATGTCCTGCTCGGCATGGTGATCATACACGAAAACTAGCATTTGCCGCCGGGAAGGCGCTAGGCAATGCCGTCCATGAAGCGGGCGAGGTCGAGATCGAGCGTAGTCACGCCATCGGCGTCGTGCGTCGACAGCAAGACATCCACCTTGTTGTAGACATTGAACCATTCGGGATGGTGGTCCATCTGGTCGGCTTTCAGCGCCACGCGCGACATGAAACCGAAAGCTTCATTGAAGTCCGCGAAGCGGAAAACCTTGCGGATGGCATCGCGGCCGTCGACCACGTCCCATCCGGACAGGTCCGAAACCGCTTTCTGTGCGCCAATCTTTTCAGCCATGACTGCCTCCCGTTACTTGTGCGGGAGGCAGCATGCCGATTGCGCGCCCCGGATCAAGCGGGCTTGTGCCGCCAGGCCGAGCGATAGATCAGACCGAGGCCCAGCGTCAGAACAAAGACCGCAAGCGCGATCCAAAAGGCATAGGCCTGAAAGGCCATGGCAAGTCCCGCGAGAAGGATCACCGGCACCAGTGCGACAAAGGCCTGCAGGGTGGTCCAGCGGAAGAAGAGCGCGATCCATTTGCCGATTTCCGCCGTGATCGGCCGGAAAAAGGCAATCAAAACGAGAACGGCCAGGCCGAGCTGAACCGCGCCCAGCCAGCTATCCGCCGGCAAGTTGATGATGGCGTGTCCGAGAACAGCCGGCCAGATTGTGCCGGTGCGCAAGGTGGCAAAGGCGAAAGCGAGACTGGCAACCATGACCGAAACGCTGGTGGCGATCATGGCCGGATCGGTGGAGGCATATTGCACGTGCAACAGCGCAAAGGGCACGGACGTAAAGAGGATGGCCGCACCCGGCGCGATAACTTCCGTCATCCGGCCCAGCGCATAACCCCGCCATGTCACTTCCTCTAGCAGTGGCACCAGACCGAAACTGCCGACAAAGAGAAATGTCCAGAAGCGCATATCCCATGGCGTTTCACGCAAGGCCGCCCAGACGGGCGTGTCCTGCCCGAACGGGGCCACATCCTGCAGGAAAAGGACGAGCGTGGCCGGCGCGCCGGCGACGAGGCCCAGTGCAACACCCCATTTGATGATGCCAAGCGTCGAGAGATTGCCCTTGCCCAGCGCGTGACTTTTCAGGCTATGGCGGCCGCGCAGAAGACCGAACAGCGCCGCCAGGCCGATCAGTACGCCATACTGGACAGCGAAAATCCGCAACATTGTCCAGGCGCCGCCCAGAAGGTTCTGTTCATTGCCTGCGAGCCCCAATGCTTCGCCCAGCGAGGGTGTGAACAGGGACTGTGCCATGACCGCCGCGCCGGTGGACGCGCCGATCAGCAGGACGACTTCCAGCCCGCCAGCAAATGCCGGAATGATCTTGAATTTACGATTGGGGGGTTCGAATGCGGTGTGAGATGATGTCATGTTCTGGCTCCGTGATGACCGGTTGAAGATGTCGGAGCGTAGACAAGCCGCTTAACGCCAGCGCGTCGTCCGGAAGGCTATAGAAAGACAAACCGGACGTTTTTAATTAGAATATTCAGTGCTTTATTTATGCACAAAAAGCCGCCGCCAAGCCGCGGGCGAGGTGTTCAACTCGCGCCGGAAGGCCTCATACATGGCAGATTTTGAGCCAAATCCCGCATCAAGGCCGAGCGCCAGCGTGGTCACGCGCACATTGGCAGGATCCCGGGCCAGCCGCTCCATCTCCTGAAGGCGGGCCGACAGAACGGCGTCATGGAAACTGGTTTCGCCGCCGATCCGGAATGCCTGCGTCAGGCGCTCGGGCGCCCATCCCATCTCGTCCGACAGCCGAGGGGCGGTCAGGACGGGGTCGAGAAAAAGACGGCTCTCGGCGAGACGGCGCTTCACCGCCTCGAAATCGGCGCGGGCGGCCGCGATATCGACTGCAGGCCGGACCGGGCTGGCCGGAGCCGACAGGAAAATGCCGGGCCGAGTCAGGCCGCGATGGGCGACATAGGCCACTTGCAGGATCTGAAAGCCGAGCAAGGCCACAACATGCACATTGACCGGCCAAATGTCCAAGGTGGACGTGGGCACAGCCAGCAACGCTGCGAGAATGACAATCAGCGATGAAATCGCCCAGACCTCCATCCAGCCTGGATCGATCGCTTTCAGATTGGAATACCGGTCCTTCAGTTTGCGCCGCATCTGCCGGGCCATGTGCAGCACCATGACCGGCCATGCAGCTGAAACAAGAAGCGCCACGAGGGGCAGAAAGATCAGCCAGCGCGGCGCGGAATTGGCAATGATGGCGCCCGAGCGCGTTTCCAGCTGCACGATGAGCGGCAGGAGCGCCAGCACCGTTGCGACACCGGCCATGGCCCCGATCTGTGGCCAGATATCCAGCGGCCGGGACAGACTCGCGCGTGCATAGATCAGCTGGGCAGGCCCCAGACAGAACAGCAGGAATTGTCCCAGCGACAGCCAGACAATCGGCCAGAATTCGGGAATGCCTGTACTGACCGCGATTGTCCCGAAAGCGCCGCCTTGTGCTGCCAGCCAGAATAACAGGCCGCCATCCGCCGCCCCGAAAGGACGTTTGGCAGCAAGGATGGCGATCAGAAAAAGACAGATCGCACCGCCCAGAATGGCTAGAGTCAGTATCAATTCGAATCGTATCCGATTGCTGTCAGCCGAAAATTAACGCGTTTCTGCTCTAATGCTGCTTTCTGTGGATGGAAAGGAGACGGATATGACCCGTTTTCTAAAATCAGACTCTAATCCGGCTGGTCACAAGCTGGAAGAAATATTGATGGAATTGCGGTCGGACGTTCTGATCCGCTGTACCAAGATTGCCGGGGACCACCGTCCGGAGGCACTGAAAGTGTTGTCCAACAACATGAAGGTGCTGGAACACCTGACCGCCGCCATCGAGCTGGCGCAGGATTCCACCAATGTGCTGGACCGGGCGTTCGGTCCCTCCGAGGCACAGGATGGCGGCGAACCAAGGATCGGCGTCGCCTGAGCTAAGCCGCGAGCGTTTCGCCGCGTAACAGTTTCGGAAGATCACCGGTCTCGCCGCCCGCTTCACGCATGAAGAATTGCCGGGCGGCGGGAATTCTGTCGACCAGTGACAGACCGAGCCCGCGCGCCAGGCGCAGCGGGCCGATATCGTTTGAAAACAGACGGTTGAACATGTCGGTGGCCGCGACCAGCCCCATGGAATCGAGTTTGCGCCATTTGGCATAGCGCTGCAGCGTGACCGGTGAGCCGAGCTCCAGCCCCAGGGATTTGGCATCGGCCAGAACCTCGGCCAGGGCGGCCGCATCGCGAATACCCAGATTGAAGCCCTGCCCGGCCAGCGGGTGAATGCCGCGCGCGGCATCGCCGACATAGGCGATGCGGTCTTCATAAAACCGCTCGGCGAATTTCACCGACAGCGGATAGCCCCAGCGCGGGCCGGTTTCCTTCACCGCGCCGAGAAAATCTCCGAAACGCTTGTCGAGCTCGGCCTGAAAGCCGTCCGCGTCCAGTTTCAGGATGGCGTTGGCGATGTCTGTGCGCTCGGTCCAGACAAGCGAGGACCGATGGCCCGGCAGCGGGAGGATGGCAAAGGGGCCGCCCGGCAGGAAGTATTCATAGGCGACGCCTTCATGCGGCTGTTCATGCTCGACGGTGGCGACAATGCCGGTCTGGTTATAGCCCCAGCCGGCGGTGCGTGTGCCGGCCTGCTGACGCGAGCGGGAGAATTTGCCATCACTGGCGCAGAGAAGGCGCGCGCGCAGGACGTGGCCATCGTCCAGATACAATTCGATTCCGCCGGGAATATGCGCCCAGCGATCCGCCTTGACCGGCGCGACCAGCCTTATGTCCTTGCGTGCTTTCAGACAGGCGGTCAGCGCATGGCGGGTATGGCGGTTTTCACACATCCAGCCCAAAGGCTCACCCTCGTCTTCCGGGTGTATTTCACGGCGGTCAAAATGCAGGGTGTGCGGCCCCGGACCGCCGGGCCTTGGTCCGCCATAAGGGCGGCCATCGCAGACCAGAATATGCTCGATCCGCTGGACATGCTCGCGCATGCGGTCTGCGGCGCCAATCACTTCCAGCATGCGGAAAGAGGTGTAGGCCAGCGCCGAAGCGCGGCCATCGAATTCCGGTGCCAGCATATCGTCCAGCGGGGCGGCATCGACCAGCGTCACCGACACGCCGGCCTGATCCAGCGCCAGCGCCAGGGTCTGTCCTGCCAGCCCGCCGCCGAGCACAATCACATCACTATCGAAAGACGTTGTCATGGCGCATGACTTTATACGGGTTGGCTGAACGCGAAAGGGGCGCACTGCCGCAGGGTCAGCCGAGACCGTTACACCAATGACGAAATAGCGGCTCGACCCGGATTTGCTTCGGACGATGCGAAAAATGCCCTATAGCTTTGGACATGTCGAAGATTACATCTCTCTATGTCTACAAGGTCATCAGCCAGGTATCGCCGGGCGTTGAAACGCAAGATTTGCTGGAGGCGCTGGGGCTGGACCCCGGCGGAGCAATTGACCCGGCGCATCTGATCGCGTCGGCAGACTATTATGATTTCTTCGAGGCGATGGCGGATCGGGATCCGAACGGACTTTCATTGCCGTGGCGTATCGGAGCATCGATGCGAACGGATGAGTATGGTGCTTTCGGCCTCGCCTGGAAATCCGCGCCCAGCCTGCGCGGCTCTTATTCGCGTTCAGAGCGCTATGGCCACGTTCTGGGGAGCGCTGAAACCTATCATCTCGAACAATCCGGCGGGGAATTATTCTTCTGCCTCGAAAAGTCCGGCGACGGTCGGGCCGGCATGCTGTTGTCGAATGAAGCCAGCATGGCGGCAGTGGATGTGATCTGCCGCGAGGTGACGACGGCCGATTTCCAGCCGATTTCTGTTCATTTCAAGCATTCGCCGAGAGGCCCCGTTGCAGCCTATGAGCGCCATTTCGGATGTCCGGTTCATTTCGAATCCGGCCGCGATGCCCTGCAGGTGAGTAAGGCGCAGATCGATGCGCCCAACCGGCTCGGCGATGAAACGATTGCCAGTTTCTTTGATCGGCATCTGGAGAAAGAGCTGGCCTCGCTGAACGTCGATGACGCGCTCGAACCGCAAGTCCGGCGGGCGGTGACCGAAGAGCTCAGCGATGGCGTGCCGAATCTGTCGCGAATTGCGTCGAAACTGGGCCTTGGATCGCGCACGCTTCAAAGACGGCTTTCGGAACAGGGGCATTCCTTCCAGAGCGTCGTGGATATGGCGCGAAAGGAGCTGGCCCGGCGACTGCTGCGCGAAACAAGCTACAGCCTGGCTGAAGTGGCCTTCCTGACGGGATTTTCCGAGCAGAGCGCTTTTAGCCGTGCCTTCAAACGATGGGCAGGTGAAACGCCCCGCTCCTACCGGCTGGGGTCCGGCAACGACTGAAAAACCGTCTTTGACGTGATCGGTCAAATCTTTGACGCGCGCGGGCAAGAGACGGATGCCGCCGACCCTTATGCCTCGACTTGCAAACCCCAAATGGAGCAAGTCAATGAACACGCAAATCACCCCACAAGGCCTCACCCTCGTACTGGGCGGCACCGGAAAGACCGGACGGCGCGTCGCCGAGCGCCTGGAAGCTGCCGGCCAGGCGGTCCGCATCGGATCGCGCGGCTCGGTGCCGTCTTTCGACTGGCACAATGAGCAAGGCTGGGAGGCCTGTCTCGACGGCGTATCCGCTGCCTACATCAATTATGCGCCGGATCTCGCCATGCCAGGCGCGGCCGACGCGATTGCAGCCTTCGTCGCTCTTGCCAAACGCACCGGTGTCAAACGGCTGGTCCTGCTTTCGGGACGCGGCGAGGAAGAAGCGCAAGCGTGCGAGCGGATTGTCCAGTCATCCGGCCTCGAATGGACCATTGTCCGCGCCAGCTGGTTCAACCAGAATTTCTCCGAAGGCGCGTTCATCGACATGGTGCAGAACGGCACGATTACACTGCCGGCCGGCGATCAGGTCGAGCCCTTTGTTGATGTCGATGACATCGCCGATGTGGCCGTGGCCGCTTTCACACAAGACCGGCATATTGGCGAAATCTACGAGGTCAGCGGCCCGCGATTGATGAGCCTCGCCGATGTCGCCGCCGACCTGTCGCAGGCAACCGGTCGCGAAATTGTCTATGTGGATGTGCCGCATGACGGTTTTGTCGCCGAAGTCGAAAAATCCGGCGCGCCAAAAGATGTTGTCTGGATGCTGGATTATCTGTTCTCGACCGTTCTGGATGGCCGAAATGCGCATCTGACCGACGGTATCCAGCGTGCGCTGGGCCGGCCTCCGAAAGATTTTGCGGACTATGCCCGCGATGTTGCCGCGACGGGTGTGTGGGAGACGGCACAATGAACCGGCTTGTTACACGATCCGCTCTGGCCACAGCCGGTGCACTTCTGGGCGGGATTGGCGGTGCGCTGATCCTGGTCCCGCAAGACTTCCTGGCGATGAGCCATGTTGTCATCGACAGCGACCCCGGACTGATGTCCGAGCTGGCGGCACCCGGCGGCGTTCTTCTGGTTGCCAGCGCCGTCATGCTGGCCGGCGCCGTCAGAATCCGCTTTGCCGAACTGGCGCTGGCCATCGGAGCCACCCTCTACGGCAGCTATGGCGCGGGGCGACTTATCAGCCTGATGCTGCACGGCTTGCCGCCGGACTCCCTCATCGCCGCCATGGTGATCGAGCTGGGCATCGCAGCCACGCTTTCAGCCCTCTGGCTCGCCTCGCCATCCCGGAAACAGCAAGGCCGGAACGAGGACGAATTCGACGGCGTCATCGTCTGAACGCCTTCCTTTTCTGTCATCAAATCAAGGACAAGAATCATGACCCATGAATGGCCCCTCTATGCCTGCGCCTTCCTGGCGCTCTGGAGCGCTATTGTTGGCGGTGTGTTTTCCGCCTTCTCCGAATTCATCATGGCCGGCCTGCTGCGGGCCGAACCCAACGCCGGTATCCAGGCGATGCAGCAGATCAACAAGACCGTGATCCGGACCCAGTTCGTGGCCGGAATCCTGTTGATCCCGGTGCTGTCGATCCTGTTTGCGGTCTATGGTGCCTCGGCCGTCGAGGGCCCGGCGCTCGCCGCGCTCTTCCTCGCACCGACCATCTATATTCCGTCGGTCTTCCTTATGACGCTGTTTGGCAATGTGCCGATGAATAACCGTCTGGATTCACTCGATCCGGCAAGCCCTGAAGCCGCAGCCTACTGGCAGGTCTATGGCCGCCGCTGGACCCGGCTCAATCATATCCGGTCACTCGGCAGCGTTCTGACCGCCGGACTCTACATCCTTGCCGCAATCGCGCTCATCAGCAGTGCGCCGGCATAAGCCGCATAAGAATCGGAGATCTGATATGAAACGCATAGTCTTCCTGTCTCTTGGCATGGTTGCGGCGATCACAGCCTGGATTGTGCTGGTCTTTGTTGCGACGAGTGAGGGCTGGGGCCGGTCCGCTCTGACGCCAGCAGACGACGCCGCGAGTTTTGTTGAGGCGGCTACCCGGATTGTCGAGCGTGACCATTCGGGTAATCTGGTCCTTCTGGTTCTGGAAGCCGGCGCTGTTACCCGGCGCTACAGCTTCTCGACGGGTGATCCAGTTGACGGATCTTCGGTCTTCCAGGCGGCCTCGCTCGGCAAATGGCTGACAGCCTGGGGCGTCATGACGCTGGTTGAAGACGGCGCAATCGATCTCGATCATCCGGTTTCGGACTATCTCACCCGCTGGCAATTGCCTGACAGCGAATTTGATACGTCCGGTGTGACGGTCCGGCGGCTGCTCAGCCACACCGCCGGGCTGGGCGATGGTCTGGGATATGACGGATTTGATGGCCCGGAGGACCTTCAGACGCTCGAAGAGTCGCTGATACGCGCACGCGATGCGTCGCCGGGAAATAGCGGGATTGTCGAACTGGGTTCCGAGCCGGGCAGTGAATGGAATTATTCCGGCGGCGGCTACACAATTCTTCAATTACTGATCGAAGGCGTGTCCGGTCAGTCCTTTGCCGAGTTCATGTCCGAGCGCGTTTTTGTCCCGCTCGGCATGGAGCGCACCACATTCGATCATGAAGAGGCGCTACGACTGGGCCTTGCCGAAAATTATGACCTGAACGGCAATACCCAACTTTTCCGCTGGTATACGGCGCTGGCGGCCACATCGCTCTTCACGTCCGCCGACGACCTCGCCATTTTCATCAATGCGCAGGCAGCGCCGGGTGCTCAATCTGTCCTGACCGAGGCGTCACTGGATTTGATGCAGACCCCTCATGCGTCGCAGATGGGCGCGGATATATGGGGGATCGGGCCCATGCTCTACGCCCCCAACAATGTGGGTGGATACATAATCGGGCATGACGGAAAAAATGGTCCTGCCATAAACACGGTTGCCCGCCTCGACCCGGCGACCGGAGACGGGATTGTGATTCTGTCGACCGGCAGCGAAATGCTGGCCACCCAACTAGCGGGTGAATGGGTCTTCTGGAAAACCGGCAATATCGATAGCCTGATGTTCCTGATGTCCATTGATGCCATGCTATTGTGGATGGGAATCGGGTCGCTCATCCTACTGCTCGTCACAGGCATCGTTGGCTGGCGAACGCGGAAGCGGAGACCCGCTTGATTAGCGAGGCTGTCTTTTCCCGGCCCACGCAGGCCCCATTTTAACAAGTAAGCGGCCGCCGGAAGCGCTAGTGTTGCTGATCATCAACATTCGGGCCCGACAGGAAGCGGGGGCGAGCGCCGCAACGGTGGCTTTGATGTCAAAAGTGCGGGTCATGTGGGCCATCCTCCCACAGCATTATCTTAACCCGTATTTACCATCGACTCACGCTTTCGCGATTGAATGCGCGCATGGCGGGTTATGATGCTGTCTCTTCCGACGATATTTCGGGCCGGGTCCGCCGTGCGGGTTCCGGCTGGATGTCGCGTCTGGGTGCCTGGATAACGGGCGGTCTGCTGCTGGCGCTGGCGGGGCTGACCGGCTTTGCCCTGCTGGATCACAATCCGCTGGACCCGAGCTGGAATGTCGCTTCTTCTCATGCCGTGACCCACGCGCTGGGCGCGTTCGGCGCGATCCTGTCCGACCTCCTGCTGCAGACTTTGGGCTGGGCGGCCGGCGGTGTGCCGCTGGTGCTGGCGGTCTGGGGCGTCATGAAGATGACGCGCCGCTATCAGCCGCGCTCCTTCGGTTTCAAACTGCTGCGCTTTCTCGCTGCCGGTTTTGCCCTTCTCGGATTTGCGATGGCGGTTTCCGCCTTGCCGATTCCCGAAGCCTGGCCTTTTGCGGTGGGTCTGGGCGGAGTACTGGGCGATGGCCTGCTGTTTACTGCCGCCGACCCTCTGACTGCGCTGGGCGTGCCGGCTCCGATGGCGATGGCCGGCGGGATCGGCCTGCTGGTCTCCATTCTCGGCGTGTTCTTCAGCTTCGGCCTGCGCCCGTCCGACATTGTTGCCGCCGCCGATACGGCGAGCCTGGCCTGGGCGACCTTGCGGGTCTGGGTTGATGCGGCGCTGGGCCGCCTGCCCTGGCGGGAAGGCGAGGCCGGGGCCGATGACAGGGATGACATTGTTGACGCGCCACGCCCGCGGACAAGGCGCCGCAAGGCTGAGCCTGTTTCGCCTGCGGTAAAAGTCGCGCCCGTGCGCAAATCCCGCGCCTCCGGCCGGGAGGCGCGTGAAGCCCAGGGGGCTTTGCCCTTTGTCCAGAGTGGCGGCTTCAAACTGCCCCGGCTGGATCTTCTGGTGCGGCCACAGGTGCGCACGGAATCGGTCGATGCGCAGGCGCTGCAGCAGAATGCCGAACTGCTTCAGGGCGTGCTGGAGGATTTCGGCGTGCGCGGCGAAATCGGACAGGTGCGGCCCGGGCCGGTGGTCACGCTCTATGAATTCGAACCAGCGGCCGGTGTGAAATCCTCGCGGGTCATTGGCCTGTCTGACGATATCGCCCGCTCGATGAGTGCGACGGCAGCACGGGTTGCCGTGGTGCCGGGCAAGAATGCGATCGGCATCGAACTGCCCAATCCGCGGCGCGAAACGGTTTTCCTGCGCGCCCTGTTCAACTCCTCCGCCTTCGAGGCGTCCAAGGCGGAATTGCCGATGGCGCTGGGCGAGACCATCAATGGCGAACCCTTTGTGGCGGATCTGTCCCGCATGCCGCACCTCCTGATCGCGGGAACGACCGGCTCGGGGAAATCGGTGGGCATCAATGCCATGATCCTGTCCCTGCTCTACCGGCTGTCGCCGGATGAGTGCCGGATGATCATGATTGATCCGAAAATGCTGGAATTGTCGGTCTATGACGGCATTCCGCACCTTCTTTCTCCGGTCGTCACCGACCCCAAAAAAGCCGTC
The DNA here is from genome assembly GCF_003129605.1 of Hyphobacterium indicum. Taxonomy (GTDB): domain Bacteria; phylum Pseudomonadota; class Alphaproteobacteria; order Caulobacterales; family Maricaulaceae; genus Hyphobacterium; species Hyphobacterium indicum. The sequence goes on along the minus strand of NZ_QBDX01000001.1, from coordinate 6,457 downwards.
GCCGCGCTGAAATGGACGGTGCGCGAGATGGAAAGCCGGTATTTGCGCATGTCCAAGATCGGCGTGCGCAATGTGGCCGGCTTCAATGAACGCGTGGCCGAAGCGCTGGAAAAGGACGAGCCGCTGGAGCGCACCGTGCAGGTGGGCTATGACCGTGAAACCGGCGAACCGATGTACGAGACCGAGACCATCGAGGCGGTCAAGATGCCCTATATCGTCGTGGTGATCGACGAGATGGCCGATCTGATGATGGTCGCCGGCAAGGAAATCGAGGGGGCCGTCCAGCGCCTGGCGCAGATGGCGCGCGCGGCGGGCATTCACATGATCACCGCCACGCAGCGGCCTTCGGTGGATGTCATCACCGGCACGATCAAGGCCAATTTCCCGACCCGCATCTCCTATCAGGTCACTTCGAAGATCGACTCCCGTACCATTCTGGGCGAGCAGGGGGCAGAGCAATTGCTGGGCATGGGCGATCTCCTGTATATGGCCGGCGGAGGCCGAATCCGCCGCCTGCACGGACCCTTCGTTTCCGATCAGGAAGTCGAGGACGTCGCCGCCTATCTGAAAAAACAGGGCACGCCGGAATATCTCGAGGAAGTCACCGAGGATAATGATGACACGCCCTCACCTTTTGACGAGGCCGGTGGCGGATCGGGCGATGATCTGTTTGACCAGGCCGTGGCCGTGGTGGCGCGCGACCGCAAAGCCTCGACCAGCTATATCCAGCGCCGCCTGCAGATCGGTTATAACCGTGCCGCGACGCTGATCGAACGCATGGAAGACGAGGGCATGATCGGCCCCGCAGATCATTCCGGCAAACGCGATATCTATCTGCCGGACCGTGACGTCGCCTGAGCTCACATAAAGTTGAAGTTATCTGGCGCACGGAATGCGGCATATTCCCGCCCATGTTGAAATCCTCCCTTGTCTCACTCATCGTCCCGGTTGCCGGATCCGTCTGTCTTGCCTGCGCTCAAGCGGAGCCGGAGCAGGTTGAACCCGCAAGCCTCACAGAAATCTGGCGCACAGGCGGTTTCGCCTCGCCGGAAAGCGTTCTGCCCGATCCGGAGACCGGCCTGATTTTCGTGTCGAACGTCAATGGCGAAGGCGATACGCGCGACGGCAACGGATTCATCTCCCGCATCACCGCTGATGGCGGGATCGAAACACTGGAGTGGGCGACAGGGCTGGATGCGCCCAAGGGCATGGCGCTTGTGGGGGACCGGCTCTATGTCACGGACATCACCCAGATCGTCTGTATCGACCGCCGGACCGGCGAGATCATCAATCGCTGGCCCGCGCCGGGTGCGGGCTTCCTGAATGATGCCGCCGCCGGGCCGGATGGACGTATCTATGTTTCTGATTCCGCCACCAGCCGGATCTATGTGCTGGAAGACGGGATGGTCCATGTCTGGGCCGAGGATGATGCGTTGCGCGCGATCAACGGGCTCTGGCTTGAAGATGGACGGATGTTGGCGGTGACGATGGGCGGCCTGTTCGTCTCCATTTCGCTGGACGGTGAAACCGTCAGCGTGCTCGGCGAGGGGTTGGGGGATGGCGATATGATCGCACCTGACGGACAGGGGGCTTATTTCGCCAGCGAGTGGCCGGGGCAGCTCTATCATCTCATGCCGGATGGACAGCTGACCGTGCTCGCCGATACGCGAGAGGCCGGCATCTATATGAATGACGGCTATGTGCTGGGAGATGTACTGATCATACCGCACTGGCAGCCGGGAGAAGTCTCGGCCTGGCAGATCAGCTTCGGTCACTGATACGCTGCGCTTATGCCATGACGCCGCCGCAATTTCGCGGGCATTATGGGCGGCATGATGATCGAGCTCTTTTTCTCCTTCGCCCTGATGGCGCAGACTGGCGCGGACACCGCGGCTGATATTGCGCCTGCTGATGCCACCGCAGAGATCAGTTCGGATTCAGCGCCCGCGGAAGCCGATATGACGGCTTTCGACACCGATGCCGCGCTGGCCGGGGTTAATGGCTGGCTCAACAGCGTGGAAACCTATCGTGCCCGCTTCACCCAGATTGCCCCGGACTTCTCGGCCTCGACCGGAATTTTGTCGATCCGCAGGCCGGGCCGTTTGCGGTTCGAGTATGATGCGCCTTCCCCGCTGCTGGTCGTTGCCGATGGCACAACCGTGGCGATCGAGGATGCGGATCTGGAGACGGTTGACCGCGTGCCCCTGAGGTCCACGCCGCTATGGTGGATCCTGAAGCCAAACGTGAATCTGGCCGAAGACGCGAATGTCACCGATGTCTGGCAGGAGGACGGCTATATCTATGTCGCGGCGCGGGACCGGAATGAGGAGATGGACGGCACCGCCCTGTTCGCCTTCAATCCTGAAAGCTATGCGCTGGAAGAATGGTTCGTGACCGATTCGCTGGGCTATACGACGCGGGTGTCGCTGTCGGATGTAGAGACCGGCATGCGCCTGAACCCCCGGCTTTTCGTGCTGGACGAGCCGGAAGATGATCGCCGCGGCCGCCGTCAGTAGCGATCACTTTCTGTTACAGAACATGTAACATTAATGATACATCCAAATTCTTTCTGATTTTTCATTTGCACATTTTTCAGACCCGTGTCTTTAATGTAACGGCTGATTGGGGCGCTGGATTGGCGTCGTCCCCCCGCTGACGGATCTGCCGTCCCGATCGCACCGGAATCCCCTCCCGGTGCATGCGCGCAAGTTTCGACGGCGCACAGCGAGCGCCCGGCCGCACCCCTCGCGGCCGGGCGTTTTCTTTTTCGTCACGACTTGGCGGCAAGAAGGGACCATCAATTCCGGCCTCAAGAGTCGCCCATGCCGCTTTCCCAACTCCTGCTGCTCGCCCTGGTCCAGGGCCTGACCGAGTTTCTCCCGGTTTCGTCGTCCGCACACCTCATTCTCGCGCCGATCGCCGCCGGACTCGAGGACCAGAGCCCGCTCATCGATGTCATGGCCCATGGCGGCAGTCTGATGGCGGTGCTGGTCTATTTCTGGCGCGATATCCGCGATGTCGCGCTGGGCAAACTGGCCTGGCTGTCGGGACGGATGACGCCCGGCGGACGCCTGGCGCTGCTGGTCGGTGCGGCAACGCCGCCCATCATCATCGCCGCCGGCGCGCTCTATCTGACCGGCCAGACCGATCTCTTCCGCTCGCCCCTGATTATCGGGATTGCGACCCTTGTATTCGCGGTCCCGCTCTGGGCCGCTGACCGGTATGGCCGCACCCATGTCACCGCGGAAACGCTGGGCTATGGCAGCGCCTTCCTGATCGGGATGGTCCAGGTTTTCGCGCTGATCCCCGGGGCCAGCCGCTCCGGGGTGACGATGACGGCCGGGCGGGCGCTGGGGCTTGGCCGCAGTGAGTCGGCCCGGTTTTCCATGCTGATGGCGATCCCGGTGATTGCCGCTTTTGCACTGGTCGCCGGGCTCGACCTGGCGCAGGGCGGCGATGGCACGGCAAGCCTGGCGGACGGGCTGATCGTGGCGGTGCTGTCATTCCTGGCGGCGTGGGCTTCCATTGCCGTGATGATGCGCTTTGTCGAGCGCGTCGGCTTTCTGCCCTTCGTGGTCTACCGTCTGATCCTCGCCGGTCTCATATTCTGGCTGCTGGTCTGACGGCGTGCCGCCCTCAGGCGGTTTCGTGGAACTGGCCGTAGCGGCGATAGCGTTCCAGATAGCCGGGAACGATGGCTTCAACGGTCTCCGGCGTTATCCCCAGATCACCGATGCCATGTGCATCCGGCGCGACGACATTGTCCTTGCCCAGCATGACCACCTGATCGCGGGTCAGGAAGGGCTGGACGAAGGGCAGAATGGCGGCGAGCTCGCCGGCCAGTCCCAATAGCGACATCGCAAACATCGGCACCGGCACCAGAAGGCGCGGACGGTCGATCGTCTTCAGGATGAAGGCCATCAATTCCTTGTAGGTATAGGTGCGTGGTCCGCCCAGCTCGTAGACGCCAGCGACAGAGGCATCGCTGATGGCGGTGGCCACGCTGGCGGCGACATCGCCGGCAAAAACCGGCTGCATCTTCATGCGGCCGCCACCCGGCAGGGGCAGGGCCGGCGCAAAGCGCGCCATGTCGGCAAAACGGTTGAAGAATTCATCCTCGGTCCCGAAGATGATGGAGGGGCGCAGGATGACCGCACCGGGAAAAGCCTGCTGAACGGCGGCCTCGCCCGCGGCCTTGGTGGCCGCATAACGCGATTTCGACCCCGCATCGGCGCCGATGGCCGACATCTGCACAAAGCGCTGAACGCCGGCTGCTGCCGCCGCTTCGGCAATATTCCTCGCGCCGTCTGCCTGCAGGCTGGCAAAGCGCTGCTTGCCGCTCTCGGCCAGAATGCCGACCAGATTGACCACGCCATGCGCACCGGCCACGGCGCGGGCGACCGAAGCCGGGTTGCGGACATTGGCCTGCATCAGCTCGACCTGGCCGACGACGCCGGTGACTTTCATGTCCAGGGCGAGGTGGGGGCGGCGGGTGGCGACGCGGACGCGATAGCCCTTCTTCACCAGAGCCCGAACCACATAGCGGCCGACAAAGCCGGACCCGCCAAACACCGTGATCATTTCGTCGCGCAGCATCAGCCAAATGCCTCCGGAAAGCGTTCAAGAAGATGGCCTGCATAGACCAGAAATCGGCGCGCCTGTCCATGCGGCACTGCGTTTCGCATTCCCGTGGCGCGCGAACCGACTCCTCATGGCCGGATCGCGGCGCTAGGCTGGCCGTTAACGAAAACAAAAACGTGACGACCGGGGTGAGTTGAGGGGATGACGGCAGAGGTTGCCTTGCTGAACAAGCAGGCCGTGGCACTGGCCGCGGACTCCAAGGCTACGTTCGGCTCGGGCATGAGCATCAAGACCTATGACAGTGTCGACAAGCTGTTCAACCTGTCGCGCACCCACCCGGTGGGGGTGATGATCTACGGCAATGCCGAGTTCATGCGCGTGCCATGGGAAGTCATCATCAAGGAATTCCGCGAACGCCATGGCGGAACCGGCCACGACACCATTGCAGACTGGGGCGCGGCGTTCTTCGACTTTGCCGGGACATTCCACGATTTCACCCTGCGTGATTCCGAGCTGGCGGTGTTTACCAAGACCGCCTCCTTCCTGCGGGCGATCGAGGCCAGCGCCCTGGTCAACCGCTCGCTGGAACCGCTGATCAGCGATGTCGAGGCGCGCCGCGTCCATCCGGCGCTGGCGGACCTGACCGAGGGCGAATTCCTGCGCAATTTCCCGGATCTCCTGGAAAAATACCAGGGCCTGCTGCACGCGCGCATCGGTGAGCGGATGAATACCGACATCAAGCGGCAATTACCGCGCCTTTTACACCGTCTGGCGGTCGCCGACATCGAGACCGTGGCGCGCTCCGGCCTGGTGGTGGCGGGCTTTGGCGGAGACGAGACCTTCCCGGCACTCGTCAATCTGGAAAGCGACGGCGTGATTGCCGGGCGGCTGGCCGTTTCCGTGCGGTCGGAAAGCCAGATCACGGTCGATCATCCGGCCGACGTTCTGCCCTTTGCGGTGCGCAATGTGATGATCTCCATGGTGCACGGCGTGGATCCGTCCTTTCTGGACTATTCGCTCACCGTGTTCCGCGATCTGATCCGCGCCAATGGCGACCGGCTGATCAATGAATTCGCCAAGAGCGAGCAGGAAAAATCACGCCTGCATCACGAAAACGCGGCCATGTCGGATGATTTCATCCGTATCTTTCTCGATTATCTGCGCGATTATATCCAGGACATGCATCTGGGGCCGTTTGCCTCGACCCTGCAGGGCATGCCGCCGGACGAGATGGCTTGGCTGGCCGAGTCGCTTGTGCATCTAACCTCTGTTAAAATGCGCATGTCGCTGGGTCCGGAAGGCGTCGGGGGGCCGGTCGACACCGCCGTAATTACCAAGCGTGAAGGCTTCAAATGGGTCAAACGCAAGGCGCCGATAGAGGCGCTGACGGGACCTGGAATGGGGAAGGGGGACTGACATGAAACGCTATCGTTACCGCAAACACGCCCGGGAGGACCTACCGCCGGCGCCGGCGACACGTTCGCCCGACTCGCTGCTGCAGGATGACGCGCCGCGGGCGCTGTTTGAAGGCGATGTCGCCTCCCAGCGCCTGTTCAACCGCGCGGCTCTCGACCAGATGGGCGATTATTCCGCTGTCATTCTGGCATCTGACAGCCTGCGCCCGGCCTGGTCGGAACCCGGCGATCTGGTGCATGTGCGCCGCGGCGCGGAAGATGCCAGTGCCATTATCGGCAAGGTCTCCGGCCGCAAGGGCTGAGACAGCGGCGTGTGTTGCCGTTCAGGCGATGATATCCGAATTGACAGGCGCGCGCGGAATTCGTATGTCGCCCGCCTTGCTCACCTGCCCAGGTGGCGGAACTGGTAGACGCGCCAGCTTCAGGTGCTGGTTTCTGAAAGGAAGTGGAGGTTCGAGTCC